>NZ_CP108256.1:7047500-9128849 GCF_045041165.1 Streptomyces sp. NBC_00057
GTAAGCGATGGGGTGACGCAGGAAGGTAGTCCAGCCCGGGCGGTGGTTGTCCCGGGGTAAGGGTGTAGGCCGTGTGGTAGGTAAATCCGTCACACGTTAAGGCTGAGACCTGATGCCGAGCCGATTGTGGTGAAGTGGATGATCCTATGCTGTCGAGAAAAGCCTCTAGCGAGTTTCATGGCGGCCCGTACCCTAAACCGACTCAGGTGGTCAGGTAGAGAATACCGAGGCGTTCGGGTGAACTATGGTTAAGGAACTCGGCAAAATGCCCCCGTAACTTCGGGAGAAGGGGGGCCATCACTGGTGATTGGATTTACTCCATGAGCTGGGGGTGGCCGCAGAGACCAGCGAGAAGCGACTGTTTACTAAAAACACAGGTCCGTGCGAAGCCGTAAGGCGATGTATACGGACTGACGCCTGCCCGGTGCTGGAACGTTAAGGGGACCGGTTAGCTGACTTTCGGGTCGGCGAAGCTGAGAACTTAAGCGCCAGTAAACGGCGGTGGTAACTATAACCATCCTAAGGTAGCGAAATTCCTTGTCGGGTAAGTTCCGACCTGCACGAATGGCGTAACGACTTCTCGACTGTCTCAACCATAGGCCCGGTGAAATTGCACTACGAGTAAAGATGCTCGTTTCGCGCAGCAGGACGGAAAGACCCCGGGACCTTTACTACAGTTTGATATTGGTGTTCGGTTCGGCTTGTGTAGGATAGGTGGGAGACTTTGAAGCAGCCACGCCAGTGGTTGTGGAGTCGTCGTTGAAATACCACTCTGGTCGTGCTGGATGTCTAACCTGGGTCCGTGATCCGGATCAGGGACAGTGTCTGATGGGTAGTTTAACTGGGGCGGTTGCCTCCTAAAGAGTAACGGAGGCGCCCAAAGGTTCCCTCAGCCTGGTTGGCAATCAGGTGTTGAGTGTAAGTGCACAAGGGAGCTTGACTGTGAGACCGACGGGTCGAGCAGGGACGAAAGTCGGGACTAGTGATCCGGCAGTGGCTTGTGGAAGCGCTGTCGCTCAACGGATAAAAGGTACCCCGGGGATAACAGGCTGATCTTCCCCAAGAGTCCATATCGACGGGATGGTTTGGCACCTCGATGTCGGCTCGTCGCATCCTGGGGCTGGAGTCGGTCCCAAGGGTTGGGCTGTTCGCCCATTAAAGCGGTACGCGAGCTGGGTTTAGAACGTCGTGAGACAGTTCGGTCCCTATCCGCTGTGCGCGTAGGAATATTGAGAAGGGCTGTCCCTAGTACGAGAGGACCGGGACGGACGAACCTCTGGTGTGCCAGTTGTTCTGCCAAGGGCATGGCTGGTTGGCTACGTTCGGAAAGGATAACCGCTGAAAGCATCTAAGCGGGAAGCCTGCTTCGAGATGAGTATTCCCACCAACTTGATTGGTTAAGGCTCCCAGTAGACGACTGGGTTGATAGGCCAGATGTGGAAGCCCGGTAACGGGTGGAGCTGACTGGTACTAATAGGCCGAGGGCTTGTCCTCAGTTGCTCGCGTCCACTGTGTTGTTCCCGGGTTGCGAACAGTCGCACCGGTTGAACAGCTTCACTGCTTAATTGAAAAGTGTGCTTGTTCGCTAGAACCCGATAGGGTTTCGGTGGTCATTGCGTTAGGGAAACGCCCGGTTACATTCCGAACCCGGAAGCTAAGCCTTTCAGCGCCGATGGTACTGCAGGGGGGACCCTGTGGGAGAGTAGGACGCCGCCGAACAATCTTTCAAGGACCCTTGGTCCCAGCGTTCACGCTGGGACCAAGGGTCCTTTTGTTTTGTCGAAGCGCGTCGGGTGTCCGGCTGCGCGAGAATGTCTTGTAGTACCCGATGACAGGAGTCACACCGATGTCCCCCAACTCTCCCGACGATCGTTCGGAGCGCGAGCCGCGTCGCCGGGACGGTGGTGACCGAGGCGGCTTCAGCGGCCGTCGCGACGACCGATCCGGCGGACCGCGCCGGGACAACGACCGTGGTGGCTACCGGCGTGACGACAGCCGGCCCACCGGTGGAAGCGGCGGCGGCGGTTTCCGCCGCGATGACCGCGACCGGGATCGTGCGCCGCGTCGCGACGACAGCCGCGGTGGTGGTTCCGGCGGTGGGTTCCGGCGGGATGACAGTCACGGTGGTGCCGGTGGTGGGTTCCGGCGCGATGACCGTGATCGTGACCGTGGTCCGCGTCGGGATGATGACCGCGGTGGCTACCGTGGTCCGCGGCGTGATGACGACCGTGGTGGGCGTCCTGCGGGTGGGTTCGAGCGGCGTGATGACCGTTCGCGTGGTCCCCGCCGTGACGATGACAGCCGTGGTGGCGGTTACCGGCGCGACGACAGCCGCGGTGGTGGCACCGGCGGCGGTTTCCGGCGGGATGAGCGTCCGGGTGGGTTCCGGCGGGATGACAGTCGCGGTGGTGCCGGTGGTGGGTTCCGGCGCGATGACCGTGATCGTGACCGTGGTCCGCGTCGGGACGATGACCGCGGTGGCTACCGTGGTCCGCGGCGTGATGACGACCGTGGTGGGCGTCCTGCGGGTGGGTTCGAGCGGCGTGATGACCGTTCGCGTGGTCCCCGCCGTGACGACGACAGCCGTGGTGGCGGTTACCGGCGCGACGACAGCCGCGGTGGTGGCACCGGCGGCGGTTTCCGGCGAGATGATCGGCGGGATGAGCGTCCGGGTGGGTTCCGGCGGGATGACAGTCGCGGTGGTGCCGGTGGTGGGTTCCGGCGAGATGACCGTGATCGTGATCGTGACCGTGGTCCGCGTCGGGATGATGACCGCGGTGGCTACCGTGGTCCGCGGCGTGATGACGACCGTGGTGGGCGTCCTGCGGGTGGGTTCGAGCGGCGTGATGACCGTTCGCGTGGTCCCCGCCGTGACGACGACAGCCGTGGTGGCGGTTACCGGCGCGACGACAGCCGCGGTGGTGGCACCGGCGGCGGTTTCCGGCGGGACGACAGCCGCGGTGGTGGCACCGGCGGCGGTTTCCGGCGGGACGACAGCCGCGGTGGTGGCACCGGCGGCGGTTTCCGGCGGGACGACAGCCGGGGCGGGGGTTACCGCGGGCAGCGGGACGACCGCGGTGGCCGGGGTGGTTACCGCGGTCGCGACGACCGTGGTGGGTACGAGCGGCGTGACGACCGGGATCGTGAGCCCATCAAGCGGCTTCCGATTCCTGACGACGTCACCGGTGACGAGATCGACAAGGACGTGCGGCAGGAGCTGATGAGCCTGCCGAAGACCCTGGCCGAGGATGTGGCCAGGAATCTCGTGATGGTGGCCCGGCTGATCGACGAGGACCCTGAGCAGGCGTACGCGTACTCGCGGATCGCGTTGCGACTGGCCTCGCGGGTTGCTGCCGTGCGTGAGGCGGCCGGGTTCGCCGCGTACGCGACGCAGAAGTACTCGGAGGCGCTGGCGGAGTTCCGGGCGGCCAAGCGGATGACCGGTTCCGTGGAGCTGTGGCCCGTCATGGCCGACTGCGAGCGCGGACTCGGGCGGCCCGAGCGGGCGATGGCCATGGCCGGCGAGCCCGAGGTACAGAAGCTGGACAAGGCCGGTCAGGTCGAGATGCGTCTGGTGGCTGCCGGGGCCCGTAGGGACATGGGGCAGATCGATGCCGCCATCGTCACGCTGCAGAGCTCCGAGCTCGCCTCGAGCGCCGTGCATCCGTGGACTCCGCGGCTGCGCTATGCGTACGCGGACGCGCTGCTGGCGGCGGGGCGCGAGGACGAGGCGCGTGAGTGGTTCGGGAAGGCGCTGGAGGCCGACAAGGACGGCGCCACCGATTCCTCGGACCGGCTTGCCGAGCTGGACGGTGTCGAGTTCGTCGATGCCCTCGGTGAGGACGAGGACGAGGACGAGGACGAGGACGACGCCGCTCAGGCGCCGGCCGCCGCCGCGGATGACGACAAGAGCGACGGCAAGGACGAGGACGGGGACGGTACGTCCGAGTCGTAAGGCATGAGGAAGGGCGGCACTCCGGAAGGGGTGCCGCCCTTTTTTGTTGCTGCGGGGGTCAGCCGAGGGCGAGGCTTCGCAGGACCAGGCCGGTGGCCGGCTTGGGGCCGAAGGAAGTCGACTTGCGGGGCATGGTGACGCCCTGTCGGGCGAGATCCCGGACGACTTCCTCACGTACCGGATGCATCAGGACCGCCGTGGCATTGTGACGTTCGGCCTGTTCGACGACGGCCGCGGTGTCGTGTATGTACGCGATGTGCTCCGGGGTGTCGGGGATCTGCCAGACGTGGTCGAGCAGAGCCGCGTGCAGGACCGTCGCGTCGAGGTTCTGCCAGGCGGTCGGACGGTCGGCCGGAATCGTACGGGACAGCAGGCCGGTGTCGGGACGGTCGATGAGGTGGAAGCCGCCGTCGCCCGCGAGCAGGAATGCGTTGCCTTCGGCGGCCGCCTCGGCGAGTGCGTCCAGGGCCCGGGGGAGCGGGCCCTCGATGTCGCGGATGCGGAAGAGGCCGTTGAGCGCGGCGAGTGCGTCGGCGACCGGGAAGCGGTGCAGCAGCCGGTGGATGGCGCGGACCCGGAGCGGGTAGAGGGCCGTGTCGACGAGGAGGACCAGGCCGAAGTCCCAGGGGCCGGGAGCTGTCTGCTCCTGCTGGAGGCGGAGGTAGGTGGCCCAGCGGTGGTGGCCGTCGGCGATCAAGGCCTGATGGTGGGCGAGATCGGCCTCGATCTCCGCCCGGTCGGCCGGGTGAGTGACCGCCCAGAGCCGGTGGCTGTAGCCGTCCTCGGTGGTGGTGGAGAGGAGCGGCGGCCGGTGGATGGTCCGTTCGATGACGGCGGTCGCGCCGGTCGGGTGGCCCTCGCTGCGGTAGGTGAGCAGCAGCGGTTCGAGATGGGCCGCGGTGGTGCGCATCAGGTTGGCCCGGTCCTCGACGACATGGGCCATCACGTCCTCGTGCGGCAGCACGATGCCGTCGGCGGGGGAGGAGAGCGCCAGCGCGCCGACGATGCCGCGTTGCAGGATCTCGGCATTGCTCTGCTCGTAGACGTACAGCGCGGGCTCGGGATCGGGAGCGAGTATGCCCTCGGCCAGCCAGCGGTTCAGGGTCTCGGCGGCCTGCGTGTGGCGGTCCGCGGCCGTGTCGGCCTGCGGCAGGATCAGCCGGACGATGTTGTGCGGATCCGCCGACTCCAGGTGGTGCAGCCCGTCTGGGCGCACGACGACGTCGTACGGCGGTGAGGTCACCGCGGCAAGACTGCCGACCCGCTCGGGGACATATCGCAGTCCACGGAACGGAATCAGACGCAGTCCCTGCCCGGCCGGACCTGATGTGTTCATTTCTGCATCGTATGTGTGTGGCCGGGATGCGCGATGATCTGGACAGAAGTATGGAATGAGGAGCGCAAAGAATGAGTCAGGCGAGCAGGACCAGGCCGAGCAGCAGCACTGCGTTGAACGAGGCGTACGACACGGCGCTGCTCGATCTCGACGGGGTGGTGTACGCGGGCGGTCATGCGGTCGTCCACGCCGTCGAGTCGCTGGGAGCGGCGCGGGACGGCGGGATGCACCTGGCGTATGTGACGAACAATGCCCTGCGGACCCCGGCCGCGGTGGCCGAGCATCTGACCGAACTCGGGGTTCCCACCGAGCCCGCCGATGTGATCACCTCGGCGCAGGCGGTGGCCAGGCTGATGGCCGATCAGTTGCCGGCCGGGGCGCGGGTGCTGGTGGTGGGCGGCGAGGGACTGCGCGTCGCGCTGCGGGAGCGTGGTCTGGTGCCGGTGGAATCGGCGGACGACGAGCCGGTCGCGGTGGCGCAGGGGTACGGCGGGCCCGACATGACGTGGGGGCGGTTCGCCGAGGCCGCGTACGCGATTGCGCGGGGGGTGCCGTGGTTCGCGTCCAACACGGATCTGACGATTCCGAGTGCCCGGGGGATCGGGCCGGGGAACGGCGCGGCGGTGGAGGTCGTACGGATTGCGACCGGGGCCGAGCCGCAGGTCGCCGGGAAACCGTTGCCTCCGATGCACCGGGAGACGGTGCTGCGGACCGGGGCCGAGCGCCCGCTGGTGGTCGGGGACCGGCTGGACACGGACATCGAGGGCGCGTTCAACGGCGGTGTGGACTCGCTGCTGGTGCTCACCGGGGTGACGGACGCGGCGCAGTTGGTGGCCGCCGAGCCGAAGCACCGGCCGACGTATGTGGACGCGGATCTGCGGGGGCTGCTGACCGGGCAGCCCGAGGTGGTGCGGGCGGGCGATGGGTTCGGTTGCGGCGGCTGGACGGCGTCGGTGCGCGGTGGCGACCTGGTGCTCGAAGGGGACGGGGACGTGCTCGACGGGCTGCGGGCGCTCTGCGGGGCGGCGTGGTCGTACGCCGGAGACGGCTCGTGCGGGCTGGACGCGGGGAAGGCGGTCGCCAGGCTGGGGCTGTGAAGGGTGGCTCCCGGCAATTTGAGTCAAGAGGAGGGTAGGCTAACCTAACTTTGTTCTGCTCGGTGTGTCGCCGTCCGGATGGCCGACCCGCCGGGCGACCGGGCTCGGCCCCGGCCTCCGCTCGTGGCGAGGGACGACCCGGGCACCCGATAACCTTCGACTCCGGGAGTACGACCATGCAGCGCCTCACCGCGGACTCGGTGACCCTCGGCTACGACCAGCGGGTCATCGCGGAGAATCTCTCGGTCGAGATCCCCGACAACTCGTTCACGGTGATCGTCGGCCCCAACGCCTGCGGCAAGTCGACCCTGTTGCGCGCGCTCTCGCGGATGCTGAAGCCGAACAGCGGGCGGGCACTCCTGGACGGGCAGACGATCCACGGAATGCCGGCCAAGAAGGTCGCCAAGACGCTTGGGCTGCTGCCGCAGTCCTCCATCGCGCCGGACGGCATCACCGTCGCCGACCTCGTCGGGCGCGGCCGATATCCGCACCAGGGGCTGTTGCGCCAGTGGTCGCCGGACGACGAACGCATTGTCGAGGAATCGATGGCTGCTACCGGAGTCGACGCACTTGCCGATCGCTATGTCGATGAATTGTCCGGCGGACAGCGGCAGCGTGTCTGGATCGCCATGGCGCTCGCCCAGCAGACGCCGCTGCTGCTGCTCGACGAGCCGACGACGTACCTCGACATCCAGCACCAGATCGATGTCCTCGATCTTTGCGCGGAGCTGCACGAGACACAGGGGCGCACCCTGGTGGCCGTCCTGCACGATCTGAATCACGCCGCGCGGTACGCCACGCACCTCATCGCGATGCGGGAAGGCGAGGTGATCGCCGAGGGGACACCCGGCGAGGTCGTCACCGCGGCGCTGGTGGAGCGGGTCTTCGGGCTGCGCTGCCAGGTCATCGACGACCCGGAGACCGGGACGCCGTTGGTGGTGCCGGCCGCGCGCAAGCCGCGGAGCGGCGCGGTGGGCGTGCAGGGCAAGGCGGCTGCCGGGGTGTCGGCAGGGGGCTGACCGAACGGGGGCCTGCCCCCAGTGGCGGGACCGGCCGGGAAAGCGGATCCGCCCCGCGGCTACAGCAGCGACCTGAGCCTCAGCAGGTCGCGGAAGCCTGCCTCCAGGCGGACCCGGCCCGCGCCCCATGCCCTGGCGAAGTTCATTTCGCCGTTCACCATGGCCACCAGGTCATCGCCGGTCATCGCGAGCCGGATCTCGGCCTTGTCCCTGGGCGGGCCGTCGACCGTGTCCAGGACCTGGATCCGGCCATTGGCCAGCCGGCCGGTGAAGGTGACGTCGAGGTCCTTGATGTGACAGCTCAGCGAGCGGTCGAGGGCAGCCGCGCTGCGCACGTCGCCGTCGGCCCTCGCGAGGTTGTCGGAAAGTTTGTCGAGTGCGCTGCGGCACTCCGCCATGGTCGCCATCTTGACCGACGGTACCGCAGCCCTTCACGGTAGCGTTTCCCGCATGAGCGACTCGATGCCGGAGTCCGGGACGGCAGCCGGAACAGCGCCCGGAGTGACACCCGTGGCCGTGGCGGAAGAACCGTCCGAAGAGGGCGTGGCCCCGGCCGCCGCAACCCCTGTCGAGCCCGCCGCACCCGCGCCCCTCGGCCTCGTACGCACCCCCACCGGCAACGCCGAGGTCGACGCACGGCTGGAGCGTCTCGCCGATGCGGACCACCTCCCGGCGGACGGACACATCGAGGTGTACGAGGATGTACACGGTGGGCTGCGCGATGCGCTGACCGCGCTGGACGCCAGGCCCGCACCCGCACCGGTACCCGCACCGATGCCCTCGTACAACAACAGGAGCTGAACCGAACGTGGCAGGAGTGGCACGTCGCCGCCTCGACGCCGAGCTGGTACGCCGTAAGCTCGCCCGCTCGCGCGAGCATGCGAGCCAGCTGATCGCCGCAGGGCGGGTGACCGTCGGCGGAAACACCGCGACCAAACCCGCCACCCAGGTCGAGACCAGCGCCGCTGTCGTCGTGATCAAGGACGACAGCGACCCCGAGTACGTCTCGCGCGGCGGGCACAAGCTCGCCGGCGCCCTCGCCGCCTTCGTACCCCTCGGGCTGAAGGTCGAGGGGCGGCGGGCGCTGGACGCCGGGGCGTCGACCGGTGGCTTCACCGACGTACTGCTGCGGGCCGGCGCCGGTCATGTCGTCGCCGTCGACGTCGGCTACGGGCAGCTCGCCTGGTCGCTCCAGTCCGATGAGCGCGTCACCGTCAAGGACCGTACCAACGTACGGGAGTTGACGCTGGAAGCCATCGACGGGAAGCCGGTGGACCTGGTCGTCGGCGATCTGTCGTTCATCCCGCTGGGGCTGGTCCTGCCCGCTCTGGCGCGCTGCGCCGCCCCGGAGGCGGACCTGGTCCTCATGGTCAAGCCGCAGTTCGAGGTCGGCAAGGAGCGGCTCGGCAGCGGCGGCGTGGTGCGCAGCCCCGAGCTGCGGGCCGAAGCGGTACGGGAGGTGGCGCGCCGGGCCTGGGCGCTGGGCCTCGGAGTGCAGGGGGTGACGGCGAGTCCACTGCCGGGGCCCTCGGGAAATGTCGAGTACTTTCTGTGGCTGCGGGCCGGAGCACCTGAGCTGGATCCCGCAGATGTCGACCGTGCAGTGGCGGAGGGGCCTCGTTGACGACGAATGCGGCACGAACTGTCTTTCTTTTGGCACACACCGGGCGCCCGGCCGCGATCCGCAGCGCCGAGCTGGTCGTACAGGGACTGTTGCGCAGCGGCCTCGGCGTACGGGTGCTGGCCACCGAGGCGGCCGATCTCCCGCTGCCGCCGTCCGTCGAGACTGTCACAGATACCACGCCCAAGGCCGTGGACGGCTGTGAGCTGCTGATCGTGCTCGGCGGGGACGGCACGCTGCTTCGCGGCGCCGAACTCTCCCGCGCCTCAGGGGTGCCGATGCTCGGCGTCAACCTCGGCCGGGTCGGCTTCCTCGCCGAGGCCGAGCGGGACGACCTGGACAAGGTCGTCGACCGGGTCGTCACCCGGGCGTACCAGGTCGAGGAACGGATGACGCTCGACGTCGTCGTGCACAGCAACGGCGACATCGTCCACACCGACTGGGCGCTCAACGAAGCGGCCGTGCAGAAGGTGTCGCCCGAGCGGATGCTGGAGGTGGTCCTGGAGATCGACGGCCGGCCGGTGACCGGGTTCGGCTGCGACGGGATCGTCTGCGCGACCCCGACCGGATCGACCGCATACGCCTTCTCGGCGGGCGGCCCCGTCGTCTGGCCCGAGGTCGAGGCGCTGTTGATGGTGCCGATCAGCGCCCATGCACTGTTCGCCAAGCCACTGGTGACCTCGCCGACCTCGGTGCTCGCCGTCGAGGTCCAGCAGCACACCCCGCACGGAGTGCTGTGGTGCGACGGGCGCAGGACCGTGGAGCTGCCCGCGGGGGCGCGGGTCGAGGTGCGGCGTGGCGCGGTGCCCGTGCGGCTCGCCCGGCTGCACCACGCCTCGTTCACGGACCGGCTGGTGGCGAAGTTCGCACTGCCCGTCTCGGGGTGGCGGGGCGCGCCGCACTGACCGGCGGACATTCCCCCGGTGGCGGTGCGAATGCTCCAGGAGCACACGGGAGAGTGAACCCCGGCAGGCGGGGCCCGTCGCACATCGGGGCCCGGACCTCGTAAGGTCATGTCCGTGTTGGAGGAGATGCGGATACGGTCGCTCGGAGTCATCGACGACGCGGTGGTCGAGCTGTCACCCGGTTTCACCGCGGTGACGGGTGAGACCGGCGCGGGCAAGACCATGGTCGTCACCAGCCTGGGGCTGTTGCTCGGTGGGCGTGCCGACCCTGCCCTGGTACGGATCGGGGCCAAGGCCGCGGTCGTCGAGGGGCGGATCACGGTGTCCGACGGCGACGCCGTGGCCCTGCGGGCCGAGGAGGCCGGGGCCGAATTCGACGACGGCGCGCTGTTGATCAGCCGTACCGTCTCCGCGGAGGGGCGCTCCCGGGCGCATCTCGGCGGCAGGTCCGTGCCGGTGGGGGTGCTCGCCGAACTCGCCGACGAACTCGTCGCCGTGCACGGCCAGACCGACCAGCAGGGGCTGCTCAAGCCCGCGCGGCAGCGGCAGGCCCTCGACCGGTACGCGGGCGACGGTGTCGCCGTGCCGCACGCCAAGTACGCGGCGGCCTACCGGCGGCTGCGGGCCGTCGTCACGGAGCTCGACGAGCTGACGACGCGCGCCCGCGAACGCGCCCAGGAAGCGGATCTGCTGCGCTTCGGGCTGGGCGAGATCGCCGCGGTCGAACCACTCGCGGGTGAGGACGGCGACCTGGCCGCCGAGGCCGAGCGGCTCGGCCATGCCGAAGCGCTCGCTTCCGCGGCGGCCCTCGCACACACCGCGCTCGCGGGCAACCCGGAGGACCCGGAGGGCGTCGACGCGACGACCGTGGTCGCGGCCGCCGGACGGTCCCTGGACGCCGTACGGGCCCACGATCCGGCGCTGGCCGCGCTCGCCGACCGGATCGGCGAGATCTCGATCCTGCTCGCCGATGTGGCGGGCGAACTGGCCGGGTACGCCGACCAGCTGGACGCCGATCCGCTGCGGCTCGCCGCGGTGGAGGAGCGGCGGGCCGCGCTCACCGGACTCACCCGTAAGTACGGCGAGGACATCACCGCCGTACTCGCCTGGGCCGAGGAAGGGGCCGCCCGGCTCACCGAGCTGGAGGGCGACGACGACCGCATCGGCGAGCTGACGGCGGAGCGCGATGCGTTGCGCGCCGAACTCTCGGGCCTCGGGCAGGCGTTGACCGATGCGCGTACGGGGGCGGCGGAGCGCTTCGCCGAGGCGGTGACCGCGGAGCTGGCATCCCTCGCCATGCCGCACGCCCGGGTCTCCTTCGACATCCGGCAGACCGAGGCGGCGGACGAGGCATCCGGCATCGAGATCGGCGGGCGGAGTGTGGTCTACGGGCCGTCCGGCGCCGACGAGGTCGAGCTTCTGCTGGCCCCGCACCCCGGCGCCCAGCCGCGGCCGATCGCCAAGGGCGCGTCGGGCGGTGAGCTGTCCCGGGTGATGCTCGCCGTCGAGGTGGTGTTCGCCGGCTCCGATCCCGTACCCACGTACCTCTTCGACGAGGTCGACGCGGGCGTCGGTGGCAAGGCGGCCGTCGAGGTCGGGCGGCGGCTGGCGAAGCTCGCCAGGTCCGCGCAGGTCGTCGTCGTCACGCACCTGCCGCAGGTGGCGGCCTTCGCGGACCGGCAGTTGCTGGTCGAGAAGACGGTCGACGGGGCGGTGACCAGCAGCGGAGTCACGGTCCTGGAGGGCGAGGACCGGGTACGGGAGCTGTCCCGGATGCTCGCGGGCCAGGAGGACTCGCAGACGGCCCGGGCCCATGCGGAGGAGCTGCTGGCCGCGGCGCGGGCCGACGGGTAGCGGGGGCTTCGCGGCCGCCGGGCGCGTGTTCGTGCTCAGTCTCCGGGCGGGCTTGTCAATCGAGTCCGCCCGGCGATTTGCGGACGCAGCGGCCCGCCGGACGGTCCCGGCGGGCCGCTGCGTAGCCTGGCCCGCATGGGAGCAACGTTCAGCAAAGCCGCAGTGTCCGGTGCCGTCGCCGCCGCCGTCGCGAGGGGTGCGTACGGAGCGCTCCGGGCCCGGCCGCGCAGGCGCTGGCAGCGAACCAACTACGCGGGCCGTACCGTCGATCTGTACGCGGGGCCGGCCGTCGCTCTCGGCGCCGCAGCCGGCACCGCCGTTCTCCCACTGCCTGCGCGTACCCGGTGCGCCGCCGTGCTCGCCGTTCTCGCGGCCGGCGGCTGCGGTGCCTACGACGACCTCGTCGGTGCGGACGATCCGCGCCGCGGGTTCCGTGCCCACCTGGGTGCGCTGCGGGACGGCGAGGTGACCAGTGGCGCGGTGAAGCTCTTCGGAATCGGGGCCGCGGGGCTTGCGGCCGGTGCGCTGCTCAAGGAGCGGCCCGTCGACCGGGTTCTCGCCGGCGTCGTGATCGCCGGAAGTGCGCACCTCGTCAATCTGGCGGATGTACGGCCCGCCGTGGCCGCCGCCACCGTGCTCGTCCTCGGGGCCCCGGGCCTGCCGGGCGCGCTCGCCGCCGCGCCCATGGGGGCCGCGGCAGCCCTTGTCGCCGACGACCTGGGTGAGCGCACCATGATCGGGGACACGGGGGCCCACGCCCTGGGCGCCGCACTCGGTGTCGCCATCGTCGCGGGCCGCGGCCGGGCCGGGCTCGTCGCCCATGCGGCGGGGCTTGTCGCGGCGACGGTGTACGGGGACCGGATCAGCCGACTCGCCCACATGCTGTCGGACCGCTGACAGGGTCCACGGACGCGGCAACATCACGCCGCCTCCTCACCCGTGCGAGTGGTGCGTCATGGCCGGTTGCTGTTGTATGCAGCGGGACAGCGGCTCGACTGTGCCGGAACGTGCGTACGGACTGGCATCCTTGGCGGTGCCATCACCGCCCACTCGGGAGCCCCGGGAGCCATTCAACGTGTCACAGCTGCGTACGGTCCAAGTCCTGGGCGGCGGCAGCGCGGGCAGCAGCGCCCACGTCAGCTCGCTGGCCGCAGGGCTGGTGGCGAGAGGCGTGCACGTCACCGTCTGTGCCCCGGCCGAACTGGACCACGCCTACGGCTTCTCCGGTGCGGGTGCCCGGTTCGCCCCCGTACCGCGGCGCAGTGATCCCGCCGCCGTTGCCGCGCTTCGTGCCGCCTGCCTGACGGCGGACGTGGTCCACGCGCACGGTCTGCACGCCGCCGTACGCGCCACTCTTGCGCTCGGCGGCCGCTGTATTCCGCTGGTCGTCACCTGGCACGCTCGTGCCCACGCCGAGGGAGCCCGCAGCCGGCTGCTTCATCTGATGGAGCGAAGAGCCGCCCGTGCGGCGGCAGTTGTGCTCGGTACGACATCGGACCTGGTCGACCGGGCGCGGCACCGAGGAGCGCGCGATGCCCGGCTCTCGCCGGTCTCCGCCCCCGTGCCGCGCGTTCCCGCCGGTGTCCACGAAGGCAAGGCGCGGGCCGAACTCGGTGTGGTGGAACGGCCGTTGATCGTGTCGTACGGGAGTCTCGTACCGCATCACGGGTACGACATGCTGCTCGATGCCGCACGGGTATGGCGCGAACTCGACCCCGTACCGCTGCTGATCATCGTGGGGGAGGGACGGGAGCGGGCCGCTCTGCAGCGCCGGATCAGGAACGAGGGACTGCCCGTCCGGCTCATCGGCAGCCGCGACGACATCGCAGAACTTCTCGCCGCTGCCGATCTGGTCGTGCTGTCCAGCCGGTGGGAGGCCCGCTCGGTGCTGGCCCAGGAGGCGCTGCGGCTCGGCGTTCCGCTGGTCGCCACCGCGGTCGGAGGGGTGCCCGAACTCGTGGGGGACGGAGCGGAGCTCGTACCGTACGGGAATGCGGAGGCGCTCGCGCGGGCAGTGGTCAGGCTGCTCGGTGATCCGGAGCGGCGCGCGCAGCTGGTGGCCGCGGGGCTTGTGCAGGCCGCGAGTTGGCCGACGGAGGACGACACGATCGCTCAAGTTCTCAGCATCTATGACGAGTTGACGAAGCCGTTGGCGGTGGCGCGGACGAGGTGATCGGCTGCTCGTCGGACGAGTCCGGAGCTACGAGGTGTGGCGGCGGGCCCGGAGGGCCAGGCTCAGCGCCAGGACCGCCTGGGGGTCGTCCAGGTCGGTGCCGAGCAGTTCGCCGATGCGGGCCAGCCGGTTGTACAGCGTCTGACGGTTCAGATGCAGTTCGCGTGCCGTCTCCGCCTTGCGGCCCGCGTGGGCCAGATACGTCTCCAGCGTCGGCAGCAGCGGAGGGCGAGAGGTGCGGTCGTGATCGCGCAGCGGACCGATCGCACGGTCCACGAACGCCGCCAGATCCGGATGGTCCCGCAGCCGCCACAGCAGCAGATCGATGTCCAGACGCCGGGCGTCGTACCAGGGCCGGTCGCTGAGACCGTGCGCGGCCGTCGCCGTCTCCGCGGCGTGCCGCAGCCCCGCACCGGCCGCCGCCCAGCCGCCCGCCACGCCCACCACCACGACCGGCGGATACGATCCTGCACGCTCCAGACCGGCCCGCTCCACACCCGCCCGCAGCGCCGCCGCGACCCGGTCCGCGACCGCCGTGCGCTCCGTCTCGGACCGCAGCCCCAGGAGCACCGGAACCCGGCCTTCCACGGGCCGCACACCGAGCAGCACCGGCACACCCACCGATGAGAGCTCCTCCAGCACCGCCCGCGCCAGCAGTGCCCAGTTCCCCGACACGGACAGCTCGGGTGCCAGCCGCATGACCACCGGCAGCAGTGGCATCTCACCCGGTTTGAAGCCCAGTACGCGGGCTTGCGCCGGCGCGTCCTCCGGAGTGATCCGGCCCTCGGCGAGATCCGTCAGGAAGTCGCCCCGGCCGCGCGCGGCGAGCTCCTCCTCCTGGCGGGCCTGCATCAACACGACGGCGAGGATGCCGGCCGCCCGCTCCGCCGCCATCCGGTGCACTGTCACCAGCGGGCCGGCCACGGCCAGCAGCACCAGCCTGGCCCGTACCGAACCGGTTCCAGGGCCGCCGCCCGGCACATCCACCAGCACCGAACCGGTGGGCGGTGTCTCACGGGCCGCCCGGTCGCCGCGCATCCCGTCCCACACCTGGAGCGGATCGGCGGACACCGGGCCGGACCCGGGGCCCGCCGCGTACAGTAGCTGGCCGTCCGCCGTCTCCAGGAAGACCGGGTTGGCCGTGAAGTCCGCCAGGATGCCGAGCACCTGGGGCACCCCGCCGCCGCCGAGCAGCGCCTCCGTACACCGCCGGTGCACGTCCTCGGCCTGCCGCAGCAGCGCGTAGTGACCGTTGACGATCTCGGTGTGGATCTCCTCGGTCACCGTCACGAACGGCACCTCGCGGTGCAGCTGCACCAGCGGCAGACCGGCCGCGCGCGCGGCGTCCACGATCGATGCGGGCAGCCTGCTGAAGCGCGGTCCGAGCTCCACCACCAGGGCGGCGATCTGGCGGTCGGCGAGCCTGCGGACGAAGGCGCGCTGCTCGGCGGGGCGGGTGCCGAGCCCCAGACCGGTGGTGAGCAGCAGCTCACCGCCCTTGAGTAGCGAAGCGATGTTCGGGACCTCGCCCGCGTGCACCCAGCGCACCGTACGGTTCAGCCGGTCCGCGGCGGCCACCACCTCCGGGAGCCCGCTGCGCAGCCCCGGCAGCTCAAGGGCTCGCTGCACGGTGATTCCGCCTTGGGTCTCCACTGACTCAGGCCTCGCGTTTCCACTCGGGTCGGGTGGGCAGTCGCCCTGATTCAGGAAGGTACCGGCCCCGGGCGCCGGAGGCGTCGTCGGGGAGCCGTCGGGGGAGTCCGCCGACCGGGGGGGGCAGCGGCATCGATCAGCCACTTTCGGCATGCCCGGGGGCATGGAACCGCTGTTGACACGGGCCGAGGGCCGCTGCGATCTTGTGACCGCCGCACGGTTCGGGCCGAGTGGCCCTCATACCCGGACCGGACCTGGAGCAGACGCGTGGGCGACGACATATCGGCGTACTCAGGCCGGGAAGGCCTTGCGGGCCCACTTCCCGGCCCGCTGGTCAGGGCCGACTGGCTCGCGGCGCGGCTGGGCGAGCGCGGGCCGGTGGTCCTCGATGCCTCGGTGGGCGCGCACCGGGGCTCCGAGCAGCGGATTCCGGGAGCGCGGCTCTTCGATATCGACGGGGCACTGTCCGACCACTCCGGACCACTGCCCCACACGCTGCCCGACGCCGACAGATTCACCGAGGAGCTGCGCTCCCTCGGCGTGGACGACACCGACACCGTCGTCGTCTACGACGCTGCGGGCATCTACTCCAGCGCGCGTGCCTGGTGGATGCTGCGAGCGATGGGCTTCGACCGGGCCGCGGTGCTCGACGGTGGCCTGCCCGCCTGGACCGACGCCGGGCTGCCGCTGGAGAACGCCGGGCCCGCGCCTGCCGTGGCGCGCGGCGACTTCACAGCTCGGCCGCGCGTGGGGCTGGTCGTCGGCAGCGACGAGGTGGTGGCGGCCCTGGCCGACCCCGCCGCGGCCGTCTTCGATGCCCGCTCCAGGGAGCGGTTCTCCGGCGCGGTCGCCGAGCCACGACCGGGGCTGCGCGCGGGCCATATGCCGGGGGCGGTCAATCTGCCCTTCGGTGAGATCCAGCGCGACGGCCGGATGCGCCCGGCGGAGGAGCTGCGCGCCGCGTTCGCAGCCCTCGCCGGGGAGCGGGAGCGGCTGTTCTTCAGCTGCGGATCGGGCGTCACCGCCTGCGTGCTGACGCTGGGGGCCGAGCTGGCGGGGTACCGCGAGCTGGCCGTGTACGACGGGTCCTGGAGCGAGTGGGGGCTGCCTTCGGGGCTGCCCGTCGTGACCGGAGCGGAGAGCGGGGGGCCGCTGCAATGATGCCGCTCGCCGCAACCTCCTAGGGCCCGCCCCCTCCCCGAGGTCAGCCGACGTACGCCCCGCTCGCCGTCAGGCGCAGTGCCGTGTCGATCAGCGGCACATGGCTGAACGCCTGGGGGAAGTTCCCCACCTGGCGCTGCAGCCGGGGGTCCCACTCCTCCGCCAGCAGGCCCAGATCGTTGCGCAGGGACAGCAGCCGCTCGAAGAGCTGGCGTGCCTCGTCGACCCGGCCGATCATCGCCAGGTCGTCCGCCAGCCAGAACGAGCAGGCCAGGAACGCGCCCTCGTCGCCCTCCAGGCCGTCGACGCCCGCGTCCTCGCCCTTGGTGGGGTAGCGCAGCACGAAGCCGTCCTCCGTGGACAGCTCGCGCTGGATCGCCTCGATCGTGCCGATCACGCGCTTGTCGTCCGGCGGCAGGAAGCCCATCTGGGGGATCAGGAGGAGGGAGGCGTCCAGCTCCTTCGACCCGTAGGACTGGGTGAAGGTGTTGCGCTCCTTGTCGTAGCCCCGGTCGCAGACATCGCGGTGGATGTCGTCGCGCAGTTCCCGCAGCCGCTCCAGCGGCCCTTCCGCGTCCCCGGACTCGATCAACTTGATGGTGCGGTCGACGGCGACCCAGGCCATCACCTTCGAGTGGACGAAGTGGCGGCGCGGGCCGCGCACCTCCCAGATGCCCTCGTCCGGCTCGCCCCAGTGCTTCTCCAGGTACTCGATCAGCTTGAGCTGGAGGCCCATCGCGTAGTCGTTGCGGGTCAGGCCCGTCATATGGGCGAGGTGCAGTGCCTCGATGACCTCGCCGTACACGTCCAGCTGGAGCTGGCCCGCCGCGCCGTTGCCGACCCGGACCGGGCCGGAGTTCTCGTAACCGGGCAGCCAGTCCAGCTCGGCCTCGCCCAGCTCGCGCTCGCCCGCGATGCCGTACATGATCTGCAGGTTCTCCGGGTCGCCGGCGACCGCCCTCAGCAGCCACTCGCGCCAGGCGCGGGCCTCCTCGCGGTAGCCGGTGCGCAGCAGGGAGGAGAGGGTGATCGCGGCGTCACGCAGCCAGGTGTAGCGATAGTCCCAGTTCCGGGAGCCGCCGATGTCCTCCGGCAGGGAGGTGGTCGGCGCGGCGACGATGCCGCCGGTCGGCGCGTACGTCAGGGCCTTGAGGGTGATCAGGGAGCGGACCACGGCCTCGCGGTAGGGCCCGTGGTACGTGCACTGCTCGACCCATTCACGCCAGAAGTCCGCGGTCGCGACCAGCGAACTCTCCGGGTCCGGAAGGCCGGGCGGCTCGTGGTGCGAGGGCTGCCAGCTGATCGTGAACGCGATCCGGTCCCCGGGCGCGACCGTGAAATCGGAGTACGTCGTCAGGTTCTCGCCAAAGGTGTCGGCGGGGGTGTCCAGCCAGACGGAGTCCGGGCCGGCGACGGCGACCGTACGGCCGTCGACCTTGTGCACCCACGGTGTGACCCGCCCGTAGCTGAACCGCATCCGCAGCTCGGAGCGCATCGGCACCCGGCCGCTGATCCCCTCCACGATCCGGATCACCTGCGGTGCACCGTCACGAGGCGGCATGAAATCGGTCACTCTGACCGTTCCGCGCGGTGTGTCCCATTCCGATTCCAGGATGAGGGAGTCCCCGCGGTAACGGCGGCGGTCCGCGGACGGCGGCTCCGCCCCGTCCTCCCGCGCCGGTCCCAGGCGCCAGAAGCCATGCTCCTCGGTACCCAGCAGTCCCGCGAAAATAGCGTGCGAATCGAAGCGGGGAAGGCACAGCCAGTCCACTGTGCCGTCCCGGCAGACCAGGGCGGCGGTCTGCATGTCTCCGATGAGTGCGTAATCCTCGATGCGCCCGGCCACGTGCGTCTCCAGTCGAACGGCCATGTCGCCCCGTGGGGCATTACTGCGGGTAATGAGGTCGTCGCAAGGGGGCGTTGTGGGGGAACCTGCGAGCTCGGTACCTTGCCCGGAGCGAGTGTCCGAGCAGGATACGACGCACCCGGATGATCTGCGCGACGGTCTCAGCGAAGCGCCTGAGCCGAACGGGTGGGGCGGGAGGGGCCGACGTTGATCTTGTGCGGTCAGCGTGTGGGGTGTGGCCGGAAGCAGGCTCCCTTTGTCGCTGATACCCTGGTAGCCCGTGGACCGGTGGTCGTCGGCAACAGCAGACGAGGCCCCCGAACCGCAGCGACGGCACCTCCGGAATCTCCGGACGGCAACGCCGTACGCACCTCACGATCGCGACCACGGGAGCCCCCTTTGGCTATGCAGCCCACATCCACGACGACCAAGCACATCTTCGTCACCGGGGGTGTCGCCTCTTCCCTCGGCAAGGGTCTGACTGCCTCCAGCCTCGGTGCCCTGCTCAAGGCGCGCGGCCTTCGGGTCACCATGCAGAAGCTCGACCCGTATCTGAACGTCGACCCGGGCACGATGAACCCCTTCCAGCACGGTGAGGTGTTCGTCACCAACGACGGCGCCGAGACCGACCTGGACATCGGCCACTACGAGCGCTTCCTCGACGTCGACCTCGACGGGTCCGCGAACGTCACCACCGGCCAGGTCTACTCGCAGGTGATCGCCAAGGAGCGGCGCGGCGAGTACCTCGGTGACACCGTGCAGGTCATCCCGCACATCACCAACGAGATCAAGCACCGCATCCGCCGCATGGCCACCGACGACGTCGACGTCGTCATCACCGAGGTCGGCGGCACGGTCGGTGACATCGAGTCGCTGCCGTTCCTGGAGACCGTCCGCCAGGTCCGCCACGAGGTCGGCCGGGACAACGTCTTCGTCGTGCACATCTCGCTGCTGCCCTACATCGGCCCGTCCGGCGAGCTGAAGACCAAGCCGACCCAGCACTCCGTCGCCGCGCTGCGCAACATCGGCATCCAGCCCGACGCCATCGTGCTGCGCGCCGACCGTGACGTACCGACCGCCATCAAGCGCAAGATCTCGCTGATGTGCGACGTCGACGAGGCCGCGGTGGTGGCCTGCGTGGACGCCAAGTCGATCTACGACATCCCGAAGGTGCTGCACACCGAGGGCCTGGACGCCTACGTCGTGCGCAAGCTCGACCTGCCGTTCCGCGACGTCGACTGGACCACGTGGGACGATCTGCTGGACCGCGTCCACAACCCCGACCACGAGGTCGCCGTCGCGCTCGTCGGCAAGTACATCGACCTGCCCGACGCCTACCTCTCGGTCACCGAGGCCATCCGGGCCGGCGGCTTCGCGAACAAGGCCCGGGTCAAGGTCAAGTGGGTCGCCTCCGACGACTGCAAGAGCCCGGCCGGCGCCGCCAGGCAGCTCTCCGACGTCGACGCGATCTGCGTCCCCGGCGGCTTCGGCGACCGCGGTGTCAACGGCAAGATCGGCGCCATCCAGTACGCCCGTGAGAACAAGGTGCCGCTGCTCGGCCTCTGTCTCGGCCTGCAGTGCATCGTGATCGAGGCGGCGCGCAACCTGGCCGAGATCCCCGACGCCAACTCCACCGAGTTCGACGCCGCCACCTCGCACCCCGTCATTTCGACGATGGAGGAGCAGCTCGCGTACGTCGAGGGCGCGGGCGACCTCGGCGGCACCATGCGGCTCGGCCTGTACCCGGCGAAGCTCGCCGAGGGCTCGTTGGTCCGTGAGGCGTACGACGACCAGCCGTACGTGGAGGAGCGCCACCGCCACCGCTACGAGGTCAACAACGCCTACCGCGCCGAGCTGGAGAAGAAGGCCGGTCTGGTCTTCTCCGGTACCTCCCCGGACAACAAGCTCGTCGAGTACGTCGAGTACCCGCGTGAGATCCACCCCTACCTGGTCGCCACCCAGGCGCACCCGGAGCTCCGCTCCCGCCCGACCCGCCCGCACCCGCTCTTCGCGGGTCTGGTGAAGGCGGCCGTCGAGCGCAAGACGGGTGCCGGAACCGGTGGCAAGCAGGGCACCGCGTCGGGCAAGTAGTCCGGCGGTACGCAGGCATTAACGTTGACCGGGGTACGGATCCACTGAGGATGCGTGCCCCGGTTTCTGTTTTTTGTGGGAGGACGTAGATGGGTTTCCAGGACACGCCCGAGGAGTGGCAGGTCACCGCGACCGAGACGCCCTTCACCGGCAACAAGACCAGCGTCTGCACCGATGAAGTGGTGATGCCCGACGGCACGGTCGTACGCCGCGACTACCAGGTCCACCCGGGCTCGGTCGCCGTTCTCGCGCTCGACGAAGAGGGCCGGGTCGTCGTGCTGCGGCAGTACCGCCACCCGGTGCGCCACAAGCTCTGGGAGATCCCGGCGGGACTGCTCGACATCCCCGGTGAGAACCCGCTGCACGCTGCCCAGCGAGAGCTCTACGAGGAGGCGTACGTCAAGGCCGAGGACTGGCGGGTGCTGACCGACGTCTACACCACGCCGGGCGGCTGCGACGAGGCCGTACGGATCTTCCTGGCCCGGAATCTCTCCGAGGCCGACGGGGAGCGCTTCGCGGTCTCCGAGGAGGAGGCCGACATGGAGCTGGCCCGGGTACCGCTCCAGGAGCTGGTGCGGGGGGTGCTCGCCGGGGATCTGCACAACAACTGCCTCGTGGTGGGCGTCCTTTCGCTCGCGACGGTGCTCGCCGGTGACGGGATCGAGTCGCTGCGTCCGGCCGAGGCGCCGTGGCCGGCCCGCCCGTTCGAGGCCTGACGGTCAGTGGCCTGACGGTTCGTAAGGATCGTTCGAGGTCCCGCGTTCGCAGGGATCGTTCGAGGTCCGACAGCCCGTGGAGGCCGCTGAACGGCTCACCGGCGTCCTCCGATCGGAAAAGATTCTGATCCGATCGGGGGACCTCTACGCCACGCCCCACGGAATTCGTCTACACGCCTGAACTACGCTCGGAACGCCCTGGCCGGAGTCCCGGCGGGCAACGCGTGCAGCGAAGTGGAGCGTGGCCCGTGACGGAGCAGGCGGTGGACACCAGCGGCCCGGCCAAGGCGGCGGGAACCGAGGAGCCGTCCGACACCGTCCCACCCCAATTCTTCGGCCGCGACCGCGAGTTGAAGGCGCTGCGAGCCGACATCGAGCGGGCCGGACTGGACACCCTGGCCGGTCGCAAGGCCGCCCGCGCCCGGGTCCTGCTGATCGCCGGACGCCCCGGCTCCGGTCGCACCGCCCTCGCCGGCGAGCTCACCAGCCGGCTGCTCTCCACCGGCGACCACCCCGACGGCCTGCTCCGGGCCCGGCTCACCGACCCCGGCGGCGCACCCGTCCCCACCGAGCGCACCGCCCGCAAGCTGCTCGACCAACTGGGTGTGACGGGGCCGCCCGGCGCGGACGGGGACGAGCTCTCCGAAATGGTCCGCGAGGCGCTCGCCGGGCGCCGCGCCCTGCTGCTCCTCGACGACGCCGTGGATGCGGAACAGGTCGACCCGCTGCTGCCGGACAACCCCGACTGCCTGGTCGTCGCCACCTCCGAGGGCCCGCTGACCGGTATCCCCGGTGTCCGCCCCTGCACCATCGGGGGCCTGGACGCGGGCTCCGCCGTCCGGCTGCTCGCCCGCATCATCGGCCAGGTCAGGATCACCGTCGACCCGCGGACCGCCGAGACCCTCGCCGAGGAGTGCGCCGGCCTGCCGGCCGCCCTGGTCATGGTCGGCGGCTGGCTCGCCGCCCACCCCATGGCGTCGGTCGCCGATGTCACCAAACAGCTGCGCGAGCTGCCGGACGACACGGAGCGGTCCACCGGCGCCCGTCCGCTGGCGCGCGCCTTCCGGCTGGTTCATGACTCCCTGCCGCCGACCGCCGCCCGGATACTGCGACTGCTGGCCCTTGCCCCCGCCGGACTCGCCGACGCCCACACGGCCTCCGCCCTGGCAGGCTGCTCCGTCTCCGCGGCCCAGACGACCCTCGACGACTTCGTGGCCCTGGGACTGCTGCGTACCAATGGGGCGGACCAGCCGCAGTACGAGGTGCCCGGCTGCCTCGCTCCGCTGCTGCGGGCGCTGCTGGAGGACAGGGACCGGCCGACGGAGATCCAGCTCGCCAGGGCCCGGATGCTGGAGCGGACCGTAAGGCTGCTGCAATCCTGCCGTGCGGTCACCGACCCCGAGGGTTCCCCGGCCCGCGGCAAGCTCGCCGGGCTGCCGCGCTCGCTGCGTTTCCCCAACCCCGATGCGGCCGCCGAATGGCTGCGGATCCGCCGTCCCGCCCTGCTGGCCTCGGCCAGGCTCGCCGTCGAGGACGGTGAACTCGACACTCTGGCAAGGAGGTTGGTGGCCGCACTGGTGCGGGCGCTGGCCGTGCACCAGGGCACCGAGGCGGCCGCGCCCGAGCTGTACGGGCTGCACGGTCTGGTTCTGGCAGTCGCCGAGCGGCGCGAGCTGCCGCGCGAACGGGCCGCCGCACTGCTCAACCTCGCCGACCTCGATGCCAGGACCGGCCGTACGCAGGAGGCGCTGACCCGCTACCGGGCCGCGCTGGACGCCGGACGGGCCGCGAAGGATCCGTACGCCACCGGCCGTGCGATGGAATCCGTAGGCGGTGCCTACGCCGAGCTGGGGGACTTCCAGCGGGCCTCCGACTGGTACGGCCGGGCGTTGGCGCAGCGGCTCACCCAGGGCGAGCGGGCCGACGAGGCGCGGCTGTACGGGCGGCTCGGCGCCGTCCACACCTATGCCGGCCGGTACGGCGAGGCACTGCGGAACTGGCGGGCCGCCGCGGCCGGGTACCGCAGGCTCGGCGATGTGCCGGCCCAGGCACGGGCGCTGAGCGAGGCGGCTCGGGTGCAGGAGTACGCGGGCCGGCCGCAGGAGTCGCTGCACACCTGTCAGGAGGCCGTTGAGTGGGCCAGGCGGGCCGGGGACGTACGGCTGCAGGCGGCGCTGGAGCTGCGGCTGGCCGACACGCTCGACCGGCTGGGCGACCCGGCTGCGGCCCGGCTGCACCGGGGCTTGGCCGACAGATTGCTGGGAGAGAAGGGTGCAGCCTACGAAATCCGTAGTGCGGTGAGTGAAAATTAATGCTTTGTAAGGCTAGACAGCGCGAAGCCCTTCATTAGAATGGCTCTGCCGCGTGCGTTCGCGGTGTCTCCATTTACGCTGTGTCTATCCGGGTATGTATAGCTATGTCCGGGTAACCCTCTGAGCCAAGGACCGTGATCGACGTGAAGGTCGGCATCCCCCGCGAAGTCAAGAACAACGAGTTCCGCGTGGCGATCACGCCCGCCGGTGTGAACGAGCTCGTACGCCACGGCCACCAGGTCGTCGTCGAGGAGAACGCCGGGGCCGGCTCCTCCATCACGGATGAGGAGTACGTCGCCGCCGGGGCGCAGATCCTTCCCACCGCCGACGAGGTCTGGGCCACCGCCGACCTGCTGCTCAAGGTCAAGGAGCCGGTCGCCGAGGAGTACCACCGCCTCCGCAAGGACCAGACGCTCTTCACCTACCTGCACCTCGCCGCCTCCCGCGAGTGCACGGATGCGCTGCTGGAGTCCGGTACCACCGCGATCGCGTACGAGACCGTGGAGACCGCGAACCGCGCGCTGCCGCTGCTCGCCCCGATGTCCGAGGTCGCGGGCCGGCTGGCCCCGCAGGTCGGCGCCTACCACCTGATGCGCTCGGTCGGCGGCCGCGGCGTGCTGCCGGGCGGCGTCCCGGGCACGGCGCCCGCTGAGGCCGTTGTCATCGGCGGCGGTGTCTCCGGCTGGAACGCCACGCAGATCGCCGTCGGTCTCGGCTTCCACGTCACGCTGCTCGACCGGGACATCAACAAGCTCCGCGAGGCCGACAAGGTCTTCGGCACCAAGGTGAAGACGGTCGTCTCCAACGCCTTCGAGCTGGAGAAGGCCGTCATCGAGGCCGACCTCGTCGTGGGCGCCGTGCTGATCCCCGGTGCGAAGGCCCCGAAGCTGGTCACCAACGAGCTCGTCGCCAAGATGAAGCCCGGAAGTGTACTTGTCGACATTGCAATCGATCAGGGTGGCTGCTTCGAGGACTCGCGTCCGACGACGCACGCCGAGCCGACCTTCATGGTCCACAACTCGGTCTTCTACTGCGTCGCGAACATGCCGGGCGCGGTGCCGAACACCTCCACGTACGCCCTCACCAACGCCACGCTGCCGTACATCGTGGAGCTCGCCAACCGCGGCTGGGTCGAGGCGCTGCGCCGTGACGCCGCACTCGCCAAGGGCCTCAACACCCATGACGGGCAGGTCGTTTACCGTGAGGTGGCCGAGTCCCTCGGCCTGGAGCACGTCGAGCTGAGCTCGCTTCTCGGCTGACGGGTCAACATCTTCCGTCAACCTCATGCGTCCGGCCGGACCTTGCTCAGCAAGGTCCGGCCGGACGCATGCCGGGCCCCTGTGAGGCCCCCGTTCAACTCGTCTCGAACGTAACCCTTCAACCGATTCGTGCACCCGCTAGAAGTGTGCCCGGGTGGCTGCGTGCCCTTGACAGGGAGGTGTTCGATTGCCGACACATCGGGCCGGGTCCGGCGGATTGTGTTGCTGCGGAGCGGTGACACGCCATAGAGTCGCCAATCGTCGGCATGGTGCCACGCTGACCTATCGATAAGTTTCCTGGTCACGTCCAAGGAGGTAAGACGACTTGTGAATGAGTCGACATTTACTCCCGGGGGTGTTCAACCAGGGATGCCTGCACGGGGCCAGAGCCCGAACGGGCTGGAGGCTGTCGGCTCCGTCGCTGTCCGCACCTTCGCCACCCACCAGCACATGACGACAGCCCCCCAGATGATGGACGGCCTAAACGTGAACGCCATGGCCGGCAACGAGAGTGGCCGAGAGACCGCCCACTTCGCCGACTTCGACGAGGTGCCCCAGGGGCACTTCTACGACCCCGACGCCGAGTACGAGCCCGATCCGGAGTACGCGGCCACCCTCGCGCCCGACGCTGCCCGCCAGCGCCGCGAGCGGATCGGCCCGACCGGTCGGCCCCTGCCCTACTTCCCGATCCCGGGCCCGCTGACCGATCACGGTCCCGCGAAGATCATCGCGATGTGCAACCAGAAGGGCGGCGTCGGCAAGACCACGTCGACCATCAACCTGGGTGCCGCACTCGCGGAGTACGGGCGCCGCGTCCTGCTCGTCGACTTCGACCCGCAGGGAGCCCTGTCGGTCGGGCTCGGCGTCAACCCGATGGAGCTCGACCTCACGGTCTACAACCTGCTCATGGAGCGGGGCATGTCGGCCGACGAGGTCCTGCTGAAGACCGCGGTCCCGAACATGGACCTGCTGCCCAGCAACATCGACCTGTCGGCTGCCGAGGTCCAGCTGGTGAGCGAGGTGGCCCGGGAGTCCACGCTGCAGCGCGCCCTGAAGCCGCTGATGGCCGACTACGACTACATCGTGATCGACTGTCAGCCCTCGCTGGGGCTGCTCACCGTGAACGCCCTGACGGCGGCCCACAAGGTGATAGTGCCGCTCGAGTGCGAATTCTTCGCGCTGCGAGGTGTGGCGCTGCTCACCGAGACCATCGAGAAGGTCCAGGAGCGGCTCAACCCGGATCTGGAGCTCGACGGCATCCTCGCCACCATGTACGACTCCCGTACGGTGCACAGCCGCGAGGTCCTCGCGCGCGTCGTCGAGGCCTTCGACGATCACGTCTACCACACGGTCATCGGGCGCACGGTGCGCTTCCCGGAGACCACGGTCGCCGGTGAGCCCATCACCACGTACGCCTCCAACTCGGTCGGTGCCGCCGCCTATCGCCAGCTCGCCAGGGAGGTGCTCGCCCGGTGTCACGCCGAGTGAGTCTGCCCGGGGCCGACGAACTGTTCCGTACCACCGGGGGGATGGGGCTGCAGGCCTCGTCCCCCGCGGACCGGCGGCGCAAGGCGAACGGCGAGGCCCGGGTGCCCGGTCCGGCGGGGGAGAGCGATCCCGCGGCCGACGGATCCGGGGCGGGCGCGGCGGAGGCCGCAGCCGGCACCGAGGCCCCTTCGCGGGAGGAGCACTCCGCGGCCGACGCCGACGCGGGAGGATCGCGCAGCCGCGGCGGTGACCGTGGCGCGGTGGCAGGGCAGTCGGGGCGCAGGCCTCAGCAGTCCTCACCGTCCACGCAGTCGCCCGCGCCGTCGTCCGCGCAGGAGGCGGTTCCCGCCCCTGCCGTTCAGCAGCAGCGCAGGCGCGGAGGCGGGCGCGGGGCGAACCGGCGGCCCAGCGGCCGCGAGCGTCACGACGAGAAGATCACTGTCTATGTCTCGGCCGAGGAACTGATGGACCTCGAACACGCCCGTCTCGTGCTTCGCGGGGAGCACGGGCTCGCAGTCGACCGCGGGCGGATCGTCCGCGAGGCGGTCGCGGTGGTTCTCGCGGACCTGGAGTCGCGGGGCGACGCGAGCATCCTCGTACGGCGGCTGCGCGGTCGCTGACCGGTGGGGCGCCGGTAGCCTGCCCGGAGTGCCGCCGCCGGCCGGGTGTCCGGCCTGCCCCGTACGGGCCACTGCCCGCCGCCCGTATCCCGCTGCCCCTGGGACCTTCATGCCGACGACCGACGAGCCCGCCCGTACCCCTCGCCGCCCCTTGGGCCGCGGCCCGGGCGGTCGGCCTGCGCCGGGGCCGGCGGGGGGCGGGGGCATCGAGGGTGAATGCGCCACCCCGTCTCTTCCCGAAGCCGCGGAAGCGTCCCCGGAACCATCGGTGGCCGATGCGGCAGCGGCCGCCGGGACCGCCGTAACGCCCCCCGAGCCCGCCGTACCGGCAACACTCGGCTCACCCCCCGAGTCCGTCGTACGGGCGACCCCGGGCTCGCCCCCCGAGCCCGCCGACGACGGGCGGTTCACTGTTCGGCTGGCGAACTTCGAGGGGCCGTTCGATCTGCTTCTGCAGCTCATCTCCAAGCACAAGCTGGATGTGACCGAAGTCGCACTTTCCAAGGTCACCGACGAGTTCATGGCGCACATCCGCGCCATGGGCCCGGACTGGGATCTGGACCAGACCACCGAGTTCCTCGTCGTCGCCGCGACCCTGCTCGATCTGAAGGCCGCCCGGCTGCTGCCCGCCGCCGAGGTGGAGGACGAGGCGGATCTGGCGCTGCTCGAAGCACGGGACCTGCTCTTCGCCCGGCTGCTCCAGTACCGCGCGTACAAACGCATCGCGGAGATCTTCAGTGACCGGCTGGAGTCGGAGGGGCGGCGCTTTCCGCGGACAGTGGGGCTGGAGCCGCACCATGCCGAGCTGCTGCCCGAGGTCGTCATCAGCATCGGGGCCGAGGGGTTCGCCAAGCTGGCCGCGAAGGCGATGCAGCCGAAGCCCGAGCCGCAGGTGTACGTCGACCACATCCACGCACCGCTGGTCAGTGTGCGGGAGCAGGCCGAGATCGTGGTGGCGCGGCTGCGGGAGGCGGGGGAGATCAGTTTCCGGGTGCTCACCGAGGACGCCCAGGACACCCTCACCGTCGTCGCCAGGTTCCTTGCGCTGCTGGAGCTGTACCGGGAGAAGGCCGTCGCGCTCGACCAGGACGAGGCGCTCGGGGAGCTCCTGGTGCGCTGGGCCGGGGGAGAG
The DNA here is from genome assembly GCF_045041165.1 of Streptomyces sp. NBC_00057. Classification (NCBI taxonomy): domain Bacteria; kingdom Bacillati; phylum Actinomycetota; class Actinomycetes; order Kitasatosporales; family Streptomycetaceae; genus Streptomyces; species Streptomyces sp. NBC_00057. The sequence goes on from NZ_CP108256.1 coordinate 7,075,739, forward strand.
GGGGCCGAGCCCGTCGTGACGGACGAGTTCGATACCGAGGTGCAGGACGTCTGTGAGGATGTGAAGGCATGAGTCAGCAGGACACCACCGGCTCCACCGTCGCGGATCTTGATCTCAAGCCCGCCCTGGAGGCCGTCCTCATGGTCGTCGACGAGCCCGCCACCGAGGAGCACCTCGCCAAGGTGCTGGAGCGGCCCCGCAGAGCCGTCGCCGACGCGCTGCGGGAGCTGGCCGACGAGTACACCGTGCAGTGCCGCGGTTTCGATCTGAGGCTGGTCGCGGGCGGCTGGCGCTTCTATACCCGCCCGGAGTACGCGGCGGCCGTCGAGGGCTTCGTCCTGGACGGCCAGCAGGCCCGTCTCACGCAGGCGGCCCTGGAGACCCTGGCGGTGGTTGCCTACCGCCAGCCGGTCAGCCGGTCGAGGGTCTCCGCGGTCCGCGGTGTGAACTGTGACGGGGTCATGCGGACCCTGCTGCAGAGGGGTCTCGTCGAGGAAGCGGGCGCGGAACCCGAAACAGGTGCGATCCTGTACAGGACGACGAACTACTTTCTGGAGCGGATGGGCCTGCGTGGCCTGGATGAGCTCCCGGAGCTCGCGCCCTTCCTTCCCGAGGCGGACGCGATCGAGGCTGAGACGCTAGAGGGTGTGCCGTCGTTCGATCCGGACGCACCGGACACCCCGGATACTCACGCAGACGACAAGACGGAATTTTGATGCGAAGCAGTGGCAGGAACAGCGGAAGCGGCAGCGGCAAGAGCGGCGGCAACCGGAATCCCCGGGGTGCCGGCGCCGGGCGCGACGACAAGCAGGAGCAGCGTCCCCGCCGACCCCGGCCCGAGGAGCGCCGCTACGACGTGGGCTCCACGGGGGAGAAGAGCGGCGAAGGACCCCGCAAGGGCCGCGGCGCAGCGGCCCGCGGCGGCGCCAAGGGCGGCCCGAAGCCCGCGCAGGCCGGCGGCGGCAGGAGCGGCGGCCCGCGTCGCCAGGGCGCCCCGTCCCGTCCGCGTGAGCTCGACGCCAAGATCGAGCAGCGCAACCGGGACAGGTACGCGGGCAAGCCCGACATCAGGACGCCCAAGACCCACCCGGGCGCCGAGCAGGAGGGCGAGCGGCTGCAGAAGGTCCTCGCCCGGGCCGGCATGGGTTCGCGCCGTGCGTGCGAGGAGCTGATCGAGCAGGCCCGCGTCGAGGTCAACGGCGAGATCGTCGTGGAGCAGGGCATGCGCGTCGATGTGCACAAGGACGAGATCAAGGTCGACGGTCTGACCGTCGCCGCCCAGTCGTACCTCTTCTTCGCGCTGAACAAGCCCGCCGGCGTCGTCTCCTCCATGGAGGACCCGGACGGCCGCCAGTGCCTCGGCGACTACGTCACCAACCGTGAGACGCGGCTCTTCCACGTCGGCCGGCTGGACACCGAGACCGAGGGCATCATCATGCTCACCAACCACGGCGAGCTGGCCCACCGGCTGACCCACCCCAAGTACGGCGTGAAGAAGACCTACCTGGCCGCCATCCAGGGACCGCTCCCGCGCGACCTGGGTAAGCGGCTCAAGGACGGCATCCAGCTGGAGGACGGGTACGCCCGCGCCGACCACTTCCGGGTCGTGGAGAACACCGGCAAGAACTACCTGGTCGAGGTGACCCTCCACGAGGGCCGCAAGCACATCGTCCGCCGGATGCTGGCCGAGGCCGGCTTCCCGGTCGAGCGGCTCGTACGGACGTCCTTCGGGCCGATCCCGCTGGGCGACCAGAAGTCCGGCTGGCTGCGCCGCCTCACCAACACCGAGGTGGGCATGCTGATGCGCGAGGTCGGTCTGTAACCCGGCTCCGTCCGTTCCAAGGCCCGCGGCCGGTTCCTGCTTTCGATTTTCGAACAGGAATCGGCCGCGGGCCTTTTGCTGCGACCGTTCCGCCTTTATAGTCAGAGTGACTATTAAGGAGGCGGGAGTGAGTCTCGCGGAATTCCTCGATCCCCTGCAGCAACCTCTGGTGACGGTCCTTGACACCCCGGTCAGCTGGACCGAGGTGCTCGGCTTCGGCAGCGGAGCGCTGTGTGTCTGGCTCGTGGCCCGCCAGCACCTCGCCAACTGGCCGATCGGCATCGCCAACAACCTCTTCTTCATCCTGCTGTTCGCCCAGTCCGGTCTGTACGCCGACGCCGGCCTCCAGATCGTCTTCATCGCCCTTGCCGCGTACGGCTGGTGGACCTGGACCCACGGGGGTGGACCGGGGACGCCGGACCTGCCGGTGCGGCGCACCACGCGCACCGAATGGGCCTGGCTGCTCGCGGCAGGGGTGGTGGGGGCCTTCGCCCTCACCGTCCTGCTCGACCACGCCACCGACTCGACCGTGCCCTTCTGGGACGCCCTGACGACCGCGCTGTCCCTGACGGCGACGTACGGGCAGTGCAGGAAGCTCGTCGAGTCGTGGTGGCTCTGGATCGCCGCCGATGTGGTGTACATCCCGCTGTACGCGTACAAGGAGCTCTATCTGACCTCCCTGCTGTACGTCGGCTTCCTGACGCTGTGCCTGATCGGCCTGCGCAACTGGCAGCGCGATCTCGCCGTGCAGCAACGGCAGCCCGTGGAGATGGCGGCGGCACCCGGGTACGAGGTCGGCGTGGGCCGGGGGCGTGGGGGGTCGCTGTGAGTGGTCGGTTTCCACGGGGCAGCGGCATGAAGCGCTTCGCGCACGGGCTCGTCCTCGGCAAGTTCTACCCGCCGCACGCCGGCCACCACCACCTCGTCCGCACCGCGCAGGACCGCTGCGAGCGGCTGACCGTTCTGGTCTGCGCCGCCTCCGTCGAGTCCGTGCCGCTCGCCGACCGGGTGGCCTGGATGCGGGAGGTGCACCCGGACGTGCGGGTCGTGGGCGCCGTCGACGACATCCGCATGGATCTCCACGACCCGGTGATCTGGGACGCGCACATGGCCGTCTTCACCGGGGCCGTCCCCGAGCCGGTGGACGCCGTCTTCACCTCGGAGTCGTACGGGGACGAACTGGCCCGCCGGTTCGGTGCCGAGTCCGTCTGCGTCGACCCCGACCGCACGGTCTTCCCGGTCTCCGGCACCGCCGTCCGCAAGGACCCGGTCGGCTGCTGGGACTTCCTCGAACCGCCCGTACGGGCCGCGCTCACCCGCCGGATCGTCGTCCTCGGCGCCGAGTCCACCGGCACCACCACGATGGCTCGCGCCCTCGCCGACCACTACCGGCGGCGCGGCGGAGTCTGGGCACAGACCCGTTACGTCGACGAGTACGGGCGGGAGTTCAGCGAACAGAAGCTGGCCGCGCTGCGCACCCGGTGGCCCGGGGCCCAGTGGGAGGACGTCGCCTTCACCACCGACGACTTCCCGCAGATCGCCCAGGTGCAGAATGCCAAGGAGGAGGCGGCCGCGCGCACCGGGTCGCCCGTGCTCTTCTGCGACACCGACTCCTTCGCGACCACCGTCTGGCACGAGCGGTACATCGGCGGCCGCAACCCGCTCGTCGAGGAGACCGCCGACCGGGTCGCCCACCATCTGTGGCTGCTCACCGACCATGAGGGCGTCGCCTTCGAGGACGACGGACTGCGCGACGGCGAGGAGCTGCGGCCCTGGATGACCGACCGCTTCCGGGCCGAACTGAACCGCACGGGAAGGGAGTTCATCGAGCTCACCGGAACCCACCAGGAACGCCTGGCCACCGCGGTCGCCGCCGTCGACACCCTGCTCGCCGCCGGCTGGAACTTCGCCGCACCCCTTCCGGAGCACCGATGAGCGCCGGTGTCCCCGCAGGCTACGACCCGTACGCCTTCGAACCCTTCGCGGTCACGGTCGACCTCGCCGTCTTCACGGTCCGTGGCACCCGGCTGCACGTCCTGCTCGTCGAAAGGGGCGAGGACCCGTACAAGGGCCACTGGGCGCTGCCCGGCGGCTTCGTCCTGCCCCGCGAGTCCGCCGAGGACGCCGCCCGGCGGGAGCTCGCCGAGGAGACCGGGCTGACCGAGGGCACCGTCTCGGCCCTCCACCTGGAACAGCTGCGCACCTACAGCGATCCGGACCGCGACCCGAGGATGCGGGTCGTCTCCGTCGCCTACGCCGCACTCGTACCCGACCTGCCCGAACCGCACGGCGGCGGCGACGCGGCCAGCGCCCGGTGGTGGGACGCCGGAGCCCTCGGACCCCTCGCCTTCGACCACGACCGCATTCTCGCCGATGCGCACGACCGGATCGGCGCCAAACTCGAATACAGCTGTCTGGCCACCGCCTTCTGCCCGCCCGAATTCACCCTGGGGGAACTCCAGCAGGTGTACGAGACGGTCTGGGGTGTCGAGCTGGACCGGCCCAACTTCCGGCGCAAGGTCCTCACCACGCCCGGCTTCGTCCAGGTCGTGGAGGGATCGCCGCGCCGCACCGGCGGACGGGGGAAGCCGGCCGCGCTCTACCGGGCGGGTGCCGCCACCGCTCTGCACCCTCCACTCCTGAGACCGGAAGGAAGAACCACGTGATCGTGACCAGGACCATCACCAAACAGGCCGCCACCGGCGCACTGACCGGGCTCGCGCTCGGCGATGCACTGGGCTTCCCGACCGAGTTCAACAACGTGCCGTCGATCCTCGCCAAGTGCGGGCCGTGGCGCCGGATGCGACTGCCGAAGCCGGCGATCGTCACCGACGACACGCAGATGACGCTGGCCCTGGGGCGGGGCATCCGTACCGCCATGGACCGCGGGCTGCTCACCCCGCTGCGGCTGGTCCGCCCGGTGCGCGAGGAGTTCGTCGACTGGTACCACTCGCCCGACAACAACCGCGCCCCCGGCCGCACCTGCATGACCGCCTGCCGCCTGCTCGACAGCGACCGGCTCTGGCAGGAGGCCAGCCAGACCGGCTCCAAGGGCTGCGGCGCCAATATGCGGGTTGCGCCGGTCGGGCTCGTGCCGGGGCTGAGCGAAGAACAGCGCTCCGGCGCCGCCCAGTTGCAGGCCGCCCTCACCCACGGCCACCCGACCGCCCTCGCCGCGTCCGACCTGATGGCCCGCGCGGTGTACCTGCTGGCGCAGGGTGCGGAGCCGATGGGCCTGATCGGGCAGCTGCGCAGTTACGCGTACGAGAACAGCAGCCGCTACCTCACGCGCTGGCTCGGCGACCTCTGGCGGTACGCGGGCGACTCCTCGCCGGAGCTGTACATCCAGCGCGGCTGGGACGAGTGCCTCACCGCCCTGGCCCGCGTCCAGGACGCCCTGCGCGACCCGTCCCCGGAGACCGACCCGTGCGAGACCACCGGCGACGGCTGGATCGCCGAGGAGGCCCTTGCCACTGCCCTGCACTGTTTCCTCCTCTTCCCCGAAGAACCCGTCACCGCCCTCCGCCGGGCCGCCTGCACCCGGGGCGACTCGGACTCCCTCGGCTGCCTGACCGGCGCGCTCGCCGGGGCGCACCTGGGAGCGGGGGCCTGGCCCAAGGACTGGTCGGAGCGGATCGAGTACCGGAGTGATCTGCTGTCGCTGGGGGCACTCTGGGACGCTTGATCCATGCGTATGGAAACGAAGCAGCTCCAGAAGGCCGGGCTGCCGGTCACGGACTTCGGCCCGGTGCTCGCCGAGGAACGCCACCCGCTGCTGTTCGCCACGGTCTCCGGGGCGCATTTGTACGGGTTCCCGTCCAGGGATTCGGATGTGGACCTTCGGGGGGTCCATCTCCTGCCCGCGGACGATCTCCTCGGGCTGCGCCGGCCCGAGGAGACCCGCTCGCGGATGTGGGACCGGGACGGGGTCGAGTGGGACCTCGTCACCCACGATCTGCGCAAGTTCGTCCGGTTGATGCTGAAACCGAACGGCTACGTGCTGGAGCAGTTGCTGTCTCCGCTCGTAGTGCACACAAGTGAGTCGCACGCGGAACTGGTGGATCTGACGCCCGATGTGCTCACCCGCAATCACGCGCACCACTACCGGGGATTTGCCAACACTCAGTGGCGGCTCTTCGAGAAGACGGGCGAACTGAAGCCGCTGCTGTACACGTTCCGGGCGCTGCTCACCGGTATCCATCTGATGCGCAGCGGTGAGGTGCGGGCGCATCTGCCGACGCTCCTCGGGGAGGTGGCGGCTCCGGCGTATCTGCCCGAGCTGATCGACGCGAAGGCCGAGGCCGAGCATGGGGGAGCGGGCGGCGTGGACGGTGCGGTGGTGTCCCGGGACGTCGAGATGCTGCACGGGGTGCTTGACGAGGCACAGGCTGAATCGGGGCTTCCCGAGGTGGCCGGTGGGTTCGACGGGCTGCACGATCTCGTGGTGCGTGCGCGGTTGAAGGGGTGGGCGTCTTTGTCCTCAACCGCCGGACGGGCTTGATTTTCCGCTCGTCCGAGGGGTGCGGGATTCACGGGGGCGCCCTCCAGGGCGGGGCGTTCACCCCTGGTCGGGCGAGAGCGCGGACGCCCGGCGGGTGCGGATCAGGAACTCCTCCACGCGAGCCCGGTCCGGTTGTGGGGGGAGCGGGGAGTACTCGGCCGCCTCGTCGTTCTCCTCGGCCAGGCGGGTCATGCGGCGTTCGACCTCCGGCCATGGCACCTCGCCGCGCTTGACCGCCAGCAGCTCCTCCCGGGCCGGCCCCACCTCGATCACGAGCTCGCCCGTGCGCAGCAGATCCCGGCCGCTGGTCAGCAGCCGCAGCAGATGCATGGCGTGCTTCCAGCGCGGTGCCCCGTACTGCCGTACGTCCGCCTCCAGCTTTCTGCGCTGGCCCAACGCGTACCGGACGAAGGTCTGATGGGCCATTCGGGACAGGAACGCCCCACGCAGGGAAAGGAGTTCACGGCCCAAGGCGTCGACGTGTTCCACCAGCGGCGAGTGCAGGCATTCCAGCACATTGGGGTTGGCGCGCAGGGCCAGCTCGCAGAAGCGTTCCAGCTCCCAGGAGAACTGCTCCTGTGCCGGGCCTTCGACATGCGTCGGTGGCTTGTCGAACCGCCAGAACAGCGGGGTCGGCGCGAGGAAGACGCCGCGCCGGTCGGTGTCGCTGCCGTCCGTGGCGAGCCCGAAGGCGCGTGAGCCCATCACACAGGAGTAGACCGTGTGGTCGCGTACGAGAGCCTCGAGGTCAGGGGTGATCATGCCGGCGAGGGTACGTGGGCGAAAACGTGTTGCACCGGAAGATCCTCGGTGTCACGATCACCACCATGACGGTGATCGGAAAGGCTTGCCGCGCCACCCTCCGGTGAGTGCGATGACGACACCTCCGTACCCCAGAGAAGAAGTAACCGCTCTGTACACCAGGTTCGAACACCTGCCGTACCCGGCCCGTATGCGGGCCATCGCCGAACACACCCGCTCCCTGGGCGACACCGCCTACCGCGCCGCGCACACGGCCCTGGACGCCGGGAACCCCGATGAACGCCGGCTGGCGCTGTTCCTGGCCGTTGTCCGCCGCGACCTCGACGCCGTCTCCCGGGCACTGGACGATCCGCTGCTCAGACCGCGCGCCCTGGCCGCTGCGATCAGGCTTCCGGTCGACGAACAGGCCCTGGAAGAACTGGCGTTGGGTGATCTGCGGTACGTACGCCATCACACGTACCGGATCCTCCGGCTGTCCCGCCGGACCGCGCTCGCCGACCGACTGCTCGCACAGGTCCACGAACGGCACGGCGACGAGGACACGGCCCGGCTGCTCCCCGCCTGTACGCCCGACGCGGCCGAAGAGTGGCTGCCGAGGCTGGTCCAGGTGCCGCTCGGGGTTCTGCACGCCCTCGCCCGTACCGCACCGGCCGCACTCGCCGCCCATCTCGCCGACCGGTTGCCCGCGGGGAGCGTCGGCCGGTCCGAACCCAGGGGCCTGCGCGGACGCAGCCGGTACCTCGTGACCCGCCTCAGCGCCCGCGATCCGGCAGCCGGGATGCTGCTGCTCGACCGGGCCCCTCATCTGGTCACCGGCACAGCGACGGCCACGCTGCTGCGCGACCCCGCCGCCGTACTGGCCTCACTGCGAAGTACCGGCACCGAACGCCTGCCCCTGGCTCCGGAACCCTTGCCGCGACGGGTGCTGAGCGCTCTCACGGCCTGCACACAGGAGGACATCGCCCTGCTCATGGGTGTCCTGCGCGTCGAATCCCCAAGGGAGCTACGGCCCTTCGGGCCACGCGTGGCGCCGGAGCCGCTGCTCACCCTGCTGCCACCGGCCCGGCGGCGGCGAGTGGTCGAATCACGGTCGGCCGACGGGCTCACCGACTGGCGGGGCGAACTCGGCGGCGTCGCCGCCCTCGCACCCACCGACAGGGCAGAGATCGCCACACGCTGGCTGAACGGACGGGCCGGGCGCCGGACATACCCTCACAGTCTCATCGCGGCCCTGCTCCCGCTGCCCGAGGGCGAGCCCCGCCTTCGGGAACTCGCCGCCGCGCACCGCCCGTTCGAACGGGCAGCAGCCTGGCCCGCGTTGCTGGACTGCGCCGCACGGCACGGCGATCCGGAGGAGTACGCACGCGTCCTCACCTCCTGCGAACGGGCCTGGCACGACCAGGAGGAGGTACGCCGAGCGACCCTGGCCGCGGCCGGCACCGTCCCGGATTCCTTGCTGGACGCGGCACCGTACACGGCTCTGCGGGACGCCGCGATGACCACGGTGCAGTCCCGCGACTCGACCCGGGCATCGCTCGTGGCCGCCGAGCACTGGCTGCGGCGCACGGCGGTGAGCGCCGCCCGCCACGGTGACCTGGAACGGGCCGCCGCGGTCATCGGGCTGTTGATCCAGGTCCTCGCCGACCCGCGCGGCTCCGGAACCGTCCGGCCGTTGCCGCTGGGCAGGGAAGCGGCCGTCGGAGTGTGGGAGCTCGGCAGCCCGTGGTCCGCGGGACGGCTCGTGCCGTTCGGCGCCCTGTTCGTACGTCATCTCCCGCACATTCCCGCCCTGGACGAGGCGATCGGCCGGGCGGCGGCACTGGGCCTGTCGGGCGGAGGACAGGCCCGGCGGGCGGCCGAACTGTGGCTGGCCGATCCGGCCACCCGGGAGCAACGCTGCGCCGAACTCCTGGCCGCCATTCCCCTGTCGGTCGTCGTGCCGGTCGTCTGGCGCACGATCGCCCGTCGCCGTACCGATCTGCTCGACACGGTCCTGGGCTCCGGGCTGCCGCCGCACTGGGCGCCGCGGATGCGGCGGAGCGTCCTCGGGCGCTGGCTGCCGCGCCAGCGCGCCGCACTCGATGCGCAGCTGTCGCTTATCGCCGCCGCCGACGAGGTGCCGCTGCTGGAACGGACCGACGCCACCGCCCTGTTGGGGGAAACGGGCAGTCTGCGCCTGCTGGCCGGGACGGCACCGCAGCCCGTTGCCGCGGCTGCCCTCACCGCGCTGGGGGAGCGCGCCGCCGACAGCGGCGGAGTACCGGCCCATCCCGAGACCCTGGACTTCCTGCTCGGACACGCCGGGACCGGCGGGGTACGGGGGAGGGCAGCGATGACCGGTGTGCGGGCCATGCTCGACACGGTGCCGGACGACGAGGCAATTGCGCGGTTCAGCCGGGTCGTCATGGATGTCACCGGGTCCGTCGGCAGCCGGAAGGCGGCCGTGCGCGGGCTGTCCGCGCTGTCCTCGCCGACGGCCTTCGCGGCCGTGCTGGCCGGATGGGACGCACCCCGTCAGCATCGTGACGTCCACGCCACGATGGTCGGGGTGCTCGTGACCCGCATGGACGTCGCCGGTATCGCGGAGCGGTTCACGGCGCAGCTGCACCATGCTGCGGTACGTGAACGGGTGATGGCGGCGCGGCCCGACCGGCCGTCGGCCGCCGACGCCCTGCGCCGGTTCCTCGCGTACACGGTGGCGACGGGGGAGAAGGCGTCCGCGACGGCCGCCGTCCACGCGCTCCTCGGCACGGAGGTCACCGCCCCTGTCGGAGAAGTCGTCGCCGCCGCGGTGACCGACAGCGGCCGTCCGCGCGGGGTCCGCGACGAGGCGGCGCGCCTGCTGTGCGAGTGGGCGACCACCGAGGAGGGACGGTCAGGGCTGAAGGGCGCGCTCGATGCGGTGGTGAGCCAGGTCCGTTCCGTGGACGAGGGGGAGCGGCGGGACGCGCTGCTGGTCCTCGACTCGCTGAAGCGGGGGTACGGGCCGCGCCCGGTCGCCGCCCTGGATGCCGTTACCGAGGCTCTCCGGGCGGCGGGGCTCGTCCAGGTGGCGTCCGGGGTGGCGCTGTCGGCGGCCCTGTTGTCACTGACGGATCCGGACGAGTGGATGGTCGAGCGGTGGGACCGGTGGGTGGCCCTCGCGGGGGAGCGGCCGGGCCCGCTCGACGCCATCCGGTACGAGTGGCGGGGGCCGCGGCCGGTGCTGCCGATCGCGGCGATCGGCACGGTGGTGGCCGCGCTGCGGGCGCGGGGGTCGGCCGTTGCGGGGCTGGCCGTGGTGGAGCTGGTGGTCCGGGCGGGCGATAACACCCGGTGGGCGGATCCCTGGCCGGAACAGCTGGCCGCGCTGCGGGACAGCGAGCATCCGGATGTCGCGGAGGCAGCGCTTCTGGCCGATGTCCGCCGGACCGGTCCGGCGACCGCTGTGTGACGGCGGACGCGCCCCGCTCAAGTGGCAGAAGCCCGGGTTCTGATCGACATTGTCGATAAATCATCTCCTCCGGAAAGGTAGAACCATGGCGGGAAACGACCTCGGCAGCCTGCTGGGCAGTTTGCTGGGCGGCGGCGGCCAGGGCGGCGCCTCCGGCGGCGCCGGGAACATCCTCGGCGCGCTGCTGGGCGCGCTGGGCAACGGCCAAAGCGGTACGGGCGGCGGTGGCAACGCGCTCGAAGGTCTGATCGGGATGCTCACCGAGTCCGGCCTCGTCGACCAGGCACAGTCCTGGGTCGGCACCGGTGAGAACCAGGCGGTCAGCGGCGCCCAGATCGCCGAGGCGCTGCCGGACGGGACCCTGCAGAAGGTCGCCCAGGAGACCGGGGTCTCCACGGAACAGGCGGCCGACGAGATCGCCCGGTCGCTGCCGACGGCGGTCGACAGACTGACCCCGTCGGGAGAGGTCCCGGAGGGCCGCTCGATCGAGGACCTGGTCCGGGAACAGCAGCTCTGAGACCGGGGCGGCCGCAAGGGCCGTTCACCGTGCAGAAAGAAGTGTTCCTCCGGAACACTCCGTGCGGCCGGAGGCCTTCGCCACCAGGCGGAGCCCTCCGGCCGACGCGCTCCGGCACGTGCACGCCACCGCCCCGTCTCACTGGGAGAGCACCCCGGCCGCCCGCCGCGCCGCCCCTCTAGGCTGATCGCGCAGAAAGATCACGCAGGCGGACAGCAGGCGCGACACGTACGAAAGAGCGAGGAGCACGACGTGGCGGTACGAGCGGTCCGTGGAGCCGTCCAGCTGGATCAGGACGAGGCCGGACACATGGACGAGCGGGTCAGCGCCCTGCTCACCGCCGTCCTGGAGCGCAACAACCTCGTCGCGGACGATCTGATCAGCATCTGGTTCACGGCCACCCCCGATCTGCACAGCGACTTCCCGGCCGCCGCGGCACGCGGGATCGGTATCGTCGACGTACCGCTGATCTGCGCCCAGGAACTGGACATCGTGGGGGCCATGCCCCGCGTGGTGCGCATCCTCGCGCACGTCGAGACGTACCTTCCCAAGTCCGAGATCGCGCACGTGTACCTCGGCGCCACCGCCGCCCTCCGCAAGGACATCGCCCAGTGAGAACCGCCCTCGTCATCGGAACGGGCCTCGTCGGCACTTCCGCAGCCCTCGCCCTGGCCGGGCGCGGCATCCATGTCCACCTCGTCGACCACGACCCCGAATCGGTCCGCACCGCGGCCGCGCTCGGCGCCGGTACGGACGAGGCGCCCGAGGGCCGCGTCGACCTGGCGATCGTCGCCGTGCCGCCCGCCCATGTGGCCTCGGTGCTGGCCACCGCCATGCGGGACGGCGTGGCCCGCGGCTACCTCGACGTCGCCAGCGTCAAGGGCGGCCCGCGCCGCGAGCTGGAGGCCCGCGGCGTCGACCTCACGCCGTACATCGGTACGCACCCCATGGCCGGCAAGGAGCGATCGGGCCCGCTCGCCGCCACTGCGGACCTCTTCGAGGGCCGCCCCTGGGTCCTCACCCCGACCCGTGACACCGACACCGAGGTCCTCAACCTCGCCCTGGAGCTGGTCGCGCTCTGCCGCGCCGTACCGGTCGTCATGGACGCCGACGCGCACGATCGGGCCGTCGCCCTGGTCTCCCACACCCCGCAGCTGATCTCGTCGATGGTCGCCGCCCGCCTGGAGGAGGCCGACGAGACCGCCGTACGCCTCTGCGGTCAGGGCATCAGGGACGTCACCCGGATCGCCGCCTCCGACCCCCGGATGTGGGTGGAGATCCTCTCCGCCAACCCCGGCCCGGTCGCCGACGTGCTGGCCGGGGTCGCCGCCGATCTGGACGAGACGGTACGGGCGCTGCGCGGTCTGCAGTCCGGTGACGACGACAAGCGCCGCGAAGGCACCGAAGGCATCGAGGACGTACTGCGCCGCGGCAACGCGGGCCGGGTCCGGGTGCCCGGCAAGCACGGGACTGCCCCCGCCTCCTACGAGACCGTGTCCGTGCTCATCAGTGACCGCCCGGGCGAACTGGCCGGGATCTTTGCCGATGCCGGCCGGGCCGGGGTCAACGTCGAGGACGTCCGCATCGAGCACGCCACCGGGCAGCAGGCGGGCCTGGTCCAGCTGATGGTCGAGCCGAGCTCGGCCCCTGAACTGAGCGCGGCACTGCGCGACCGGGGCTGGTCGCTGCGCCAGTAGGCCCGGGGCGGCGGGCCCGAGAGGCGGTTGTCCACAGGGGTGCAGAGGACCACTCCGATACTCGGTAACCTTGTGCGGGGCGGGTTCGCGCGCCCCCGTCCCGCTCACCCCGTGTACCAGGAAGGTGTCCACCACCGTGGAAACCGCAAGCGCCGCCGCCCGGACGGCCCCGGCCGCAGTGATCGTCGCCATCGACGGGCCCTCCGGCACCGGCAAGTCGAGCACGTCCAAGGCCGTCGCCGCCCAGCTCGGCCTGAGCTACCTGGACACCGGCGCCCAGTACCGGGCGATCACCTGGTGGATGCTGAACAACGGCATCGATGTGCAGGACGCGATGGAGGTGGCGACCGCCGCCGCCAAGCCGGTCATCGTCTCCGGCACGGACCCGGCCGCCCCGACGATCACCGTCGACGGCGAGGACGCCTCGGGGCCGATCCGTACGCAGGAGGTCACCTCCCGGGTCAGCGCGGTCAGCGCGGTCCCCGAGGTGCGTGCGCGGATCACCGAACTGCAGCGTTCCATCGCCGCCGCCGCCGAGGGCGGCATAGTGGTCGAGGGCCGCGACATCGGCACCACGGTGCTGCCCGACGCCGACCTGAAGATCTTCCTCACCGCATCGCCGGAGGCGCGCGCCGCCCGCCGCAGCGGAGAGGTCAAGGGCTCCGATCTCGCCGCCACCAAGGAGGCGCTGATCAAGCGGGACGAGGCCGACTCCGGCCGCAAGACCTCCCCGCTGGCCAAGGCGGACGACGCCGTCGAGGTGGACACCACCGAGCTGACCCTCCCGCAGGTCATCGAGTGCGTCATCACCCTCGTCGAGGAGAAGCGGGCCGCGAAGTGACCCAAGCCACGGGCTCGCCCACGCTGCGCGGCGCAGCGGTCGGGCGCGGGATCGGCATCGGGCTGATGTACGGGCTGTGGAAGCCCCGCGTCCTCGGTGCGTGGCGGGTTCCCGCCTCCGGACCCGTCATACTCGCGGTGAACCACTCCCACAACATCGACGGTCCGATGCTGATGGGCACCGCGCCCCGGCCCGTCCACTTCCTGATCAAGAAAGAGGCGTTCGTCGGCCCCCTCGACCCGTTCCTGCGCGGAATCGGTCAGCTGAAGGTGGACCGCACGACCGCCGACCGCACCGCCATCGCCCACGCCCTCGGCGTGCTGGAGAACGGCGGGGTGCTCGGGATCTTCCCCGAGGGCACCAGGGGCGAGGGCGACTTCGCCTCCCTGCGTGCCGGACTCGCATACTTCGCGGTACGCAGCGGGGCGCCGATCGTGCCCGTGGCCGTACTGGGAAGCACCGAGCGCCGCGGACGGTTGATATCGGCACTGCCGCCGTTGCGCAGCCGGGTCGATGTCGTCTTCGGCGATGCTTTTGACGCGGGCGACGGGAGCGGACGGCGGACGCGCAAGGCACTGGACGAGGCGACGGTGCGGATCCAGGGGCGGCTGACCGCCCACCTGGACGAGGCCAGGCGTTTCACCGGGCGCTAGGTAAGACTTGAGTAGTGGGCCGCGTGGTCGTGGCCCATCGATGATGATGCAAAGAGGAACGGACTTCATGAACGACCAGATTCACTCCGACGGCTCGGACCACGAGCACGGAGCGCTTGGCGACGCCGAGTACGCGGAGTTCATGGAGCTCGCCGCGGAGGAGGGCTTCGACGCCGAAGAGGTCGAGGGCGCGATCGGTGAGGCCGGTCACGGACCGCTTCCCGTGCTCGCCGTTGTCGGCCGCCCCAATGTCGGCAAGTCGACGCTGGTGAACCGGATCATCGGCCGCCGTGAGGCGGTCGTCGAGGACAAGCCCGGCGTCACCCGCGACCGCGTCACCTACGAGGCCGAGTGGGCGGGCCGCCGCTTCAAGGTCGTCGACACCGGCGGCTGGGAGCAGGACGTGCTGGGCATCGACGCCTCCGTTGCCGCCCAGGCGGAGTACGCGATCGAGGCCGCCGACGCGGTCGTCTTCGTGGTCGACTCGACCGTCGGCGCGACCGACACCGACGAAGCCGTCGTCAAGCTGCTGCGCCGGGCCGGCAAGCCCGTCGTGCTGTGTGCCAACAAGGTCGACGGACAGAGCGGCGAGGCGGACGCCACCGCGCTCTGGTCGCTGGGCCTCGGCGAGCCGCACCCGGTCTCCTCGCTGCACGGCCGCGGCACCGGCGACCTGCTCGACGCCGTACTCGAAGCACTTCCCGAGGCCCCGGCCCAGCGCTTCGGCACCGCGATCGGCGGACCGCGCCGGATCGCCCTCATCGGCCGCCCCAACGTCGGCAAGTCCTCGCTGCTGAACAAGGTGGCGAACGAGGACCGCGTCGTCGTCAACGAGCTCGCGGGCACCACCCGTGACCCGGTCGACGAGCTGATCGAGCTCGGCGGCATCACCTGGAAGTTCATTGACACGGCCGGTATCCGCCGCCGTGTCCACCTCCAGGAGGGCGCGGACTACTACGCCTCGCTGCGCACCGCCGCCGCCGTGGAGAAGGCCGAGGTCGCTGTCGTCCTGATCGACGCCAGCGAGTCCATCAGCGTCCAGGACCAGCGCATCATCACCATGGCCGTGGAGGCCGGGCGCGCCCTGGTGATCGCGTACAACAAGTGGGACACCCTCGACGAGGAGCGCCGCTACTACCTGGAGCGCGAGATCGAGACGGAGCTCGCGCAGATCGCGTGGGCCCCGCGGGTCAACGTCTCCGCCGTCACTGGCAGGCACATGGAGAAGCTGGTCCCGGCGATCGAGACCGCCCTCGCCGGCTGGGAGACCCGCGTCCCCACCGGCCGGCTGAACGCCTTCCTCGGTGAGATCGTCGCCTCCCACCCGCACCCCGTCCGCGGCGGCAAGCAGCCCCGCATCCTCTTCGGCACCCAGGCGGGCACCAAGCCGCCGCGCTTCGTGCTGTTCTCCTCGGGCTTCCTGGAGCACGGCTACCGGCGCTTCGTCGAGCGCCGGCTGCGCGAGGAGTTCGGCTTCGAAGGCACCCCGATCCACATCTCGGTGCGGGTCCGCGAGAAGCGCGGCCGCAACAAGTAGTACGCAAGGCCCCATGACGGAGCCCCGGACCCTTTCGCATACGAAATGGTCCGGGGCTCCGTCGTACGGTCAGGCCCCTCGCGATCCCGATCCCGGGGGCAGCGCCGCAGGCTGGGCCCGCCCGGAGTGCCGGCCCACCCGCTGCCAGGAGCCGAGGCTG
The DNA here is from genome assembly GCF_045041165.1 of Streptomyces sp. NBC_00057. Lineage (NCBI taxonomy): Bacteria > Bacillati > Actinomycetota > Actinomycetes > Kitasatosporales > Streptomycetaceae > Streptomyces > Streptomyces sp. NBC_00057. The sequence continues at coordinate 7,091,662 of NZ_CP108256.1, forward strand.
CCGGTGTGCGTGCTCGGGCCGCTGCCGTGTCCGGTGGCCCCGCTGGGTACGGAAAGACCGCTGGAAAGCCCCGTGGTGAGGCCGGAGAGACCGGAGTGGCTGCTGAGCGGGACGCGGCTGCTGAAGAGCCCGGCGCCGAAGGCCATGAAGCCGAGATGCTCCTCGCCGCTACGATCACCCGGCAGCGCCCGGAACGACCGGCGGTACTCGGAGTACAGCGCGTCGTAGATCGGGGTCTGGGACTGACCGCCCGATGGCTCCTGCGAGGGACGCATGGAAGGGATCGGGCTCGGGCGCTGGTGGGAGGAGTCGTATGAGTGCACGTACGTGCCAACGACCCCACTGTCCGTCGGATGCGGGCCCGGCGGAGAAATAGCTGTTCGCCGTGGGTGCGAGGCGCCGACGGCCATGATCAGGTCCCGGCCAGCGGCATCGCCGCGGCGACCAGGAGCCCGCCGGCGGCGGCCCTGTCCAGAGCGTCGCGCAGCAGGTCCTCGCGGGGCTGCTGGCCGATCGCCCCCGCCGGGGCGGCGAAGACGAGCACGGTCTGCGACTTGTTGGCCGCGGTCCGCCAGCCCTCGGTGACCTGGAGCGGCGCATGCGCCTGCCACCAGGCGACCGGGGCGCCGCCGCCGGTGCCGGGCTGGAGCACGGCGTGCAGCCGGCCCATGGCGAGCAGGATCGACCAGCCGTGCAGCACCGCGGGCATCTGGTCCATCCGGTGGACCGGGTGGAAGCCCTGCTCCAGCAGCAGCTGGAGGAATTCGTCGCCCCGGCTGCCGTCCGTGCCCGGGCGGGCGATCGCGCCGGTCGGCTCGACGACGAGGGCCGGGTGGAGCTCGTCGTCGATCAGGACGAGGCCGCTGGTGATCCCGAGGACGGCCTGTTCGGGGCTGAGGCCCTCCGGGTACTCAGGGTGCTCCGTGTCGCTGCCGGTGATGCTGCGTACGGCACCCTGCAGCTGCTCCTCGGCGACCTGGACGACCTGCGAGGGGATGCAGGTCGCGTGCGCGAAGGCGAGGACAGCGGTTTCGTCACCGACGAAGAGCACCGTGCTGGTGCGTTCCTGTTCGGAGTCGCCGGGGGTGCGGCAGGAGGTGCAGTCGTAACTGCCTGGGGCGTTGTCGCCGACGAGCAGCCGGTCGGCTTCGGCGTCGCCGATCTCGGCGCGTACGTCCTCGCTGACGTCGAGCATGCGCGGCACGGGTGGCTCCTCGAACTCGGTGCGTGCGCCGGGCGGTTCCCGGCTCATGCAGAAGACAACGGGCGATCTGCGGCCGGGGTCACGCGAGAAAGGGAACGTAATCGAACCGTCCGACGCCGAGGGTGAATCTCAGGATTCGAGAGGCCGATTACGACCTGTTTATCCTGATTGGTCGTACGGCGATGTGGTCGACTCGGTCATGGACCGGTTCACCGATACATCGACAAATCAGGAAAACGGGTGAGCATGAGAATGGCTGAAACTGGCCGATGCTCAGGGTGAACCCCCGGCCCGTCTACGCCGTCTTGGCCAGTGCCGTCCCCCACCGACCAGTCGAACCAGGAGATATGGCGTTTCATGCACATTTCTTTCCTGCTCCACAACGCCTACGGGGTCGGAGGGACGATCCGTACGACGTTCAATCTCGCCGGGGCGCTGGCCGGACACCATGACATCGAGATCGTTTCGGTCTTCCGGCACCGCGACATCCCCGCACTGGGCGCCCCCGAAGGCGTGCGCATGAGCCATCTCGTCGACCTGCGGAAGAAGAGCCCGTCATACGACGGCGACGCGGCCGAACACGCCCGTCCCGCAACCGTGTTCCCGCGTGGCGACAGCAGGTACCGCCAGTACAGCAGGCTGACCGACGCGCGGGTGGCGGATCATCTGCGTTCCCTGGACGCGGATGTCGTGGTCGGAACCCGGCCGGGGCTCAACGTGCAGATCAGCAGGCAGGCCCGGCGCGGTCCGGTCCGGATCGGGCAGGAGCACCTCACCCTCGACAGCCACAGCTACCGGCTGCGGCGCGAGATCGGGCATCGCTACGCGCTGCTCGACGCGGTCACCACCGTCACCGAGGCCGACGCCCGCGCCTACCGGACCGGGCTCAAGCTGCCCGGCGTACGGATCGAGGCCATTGCCAACAGCGTGCCCGAGCCGGGGATCGCGCCCGCCGACGGCGACAGCAAGTGGGTGATCGCCGCAGGCCGGTTGCACAAGGTCAAGCGGTACGACCTGCTTGTCAGGGCGTTCGCCGACGTGGTCGCCGTCCGTCCGGACTGGCGGCTGCGCATCTACGGCGGCGGCGACGCGACCGGGAACGAACGCCAGGCGCTGCTCGCGCTCATCGGTGAACTCGGCCTGCACAACCATGTGTTCCTGATGGGTCCGGTCAACCCGCTGGAGGCCGAGTGGCCCAAGGGGGCGATCGCCGCAGTCACTTCGGACCGCGAGTCCTTCGGCATGACCATCGTCGAGGCGATGCGCTGCGGCCTGCCGGTCGTGGCCACCGACTGCCCGCACGGCCCCCGCGAGATCATCGAGGACGGCACCGACGGACGGCTGGTGCCGGTCGGTGACACGGCTGCGGTGGCGGACGCCCTGCTCGGTCTGATCGGCGACGACGAAGCGCGGCACCGCTCGGGACGCGCCGCGCTGGCCGCGTCGCAGCGGTTCGACCCGTCACGGATCGCCGAACGCCATGAGCGGCTCTTCACCGAACTCGCCTCCCGAGCCCCGCGCGACCGCTCGCACGGCGCTCTGCGCACCACACTGCACCGAGCCCGCGGCACCGTGCTGGACGGGGCGTACGCCCTGCGCTACAAGGCCGCCGATGTCATCCGCAGGGGGAAGCCCGCATGACCGTCTCCGCAGAGCGACAGACGCCACGAGCCGACTGCACCGCAGGCCCCGACGGCGGGATCACCTTCGACCTCGACCTCCGTCGCCGCGAGGCGGCGGAGACGCCCGAACTGCTTCTGCGGCTGCGCGGGGCCAAAGGCACGGGCGGCGACGGCGACACCGTACGGCTACCCCTGAGCCCACTCGGCGGGGGACGGCTGCGAGCGGTGCTGCCAAGCACCGTGACGCCCGCCGAAGGCCGCTGGGACGTCTATGTGCGTGAGCCGGGCGCGGACGACGACGGGGCGGTGGCCGTCGAGCCCGGAATCAGGGATGTGCGGCTCCTCATGGACCGCACACCGGAGACCGGGCGGATCGCGGTCCGTATCCCCTACCCGACCGTCGACGGCCGGCTCGCCGTACGCTGCTGGGTCCGCTCACCGCACGCCGAGGCCGGGCCGATCATCTTCGACGGGGGCGGGATGACCGTCGAGGGCACGCTGTACGGGACCCGCCTCGGCGACGACGCCCGCGTCGAGGCGCGACTGGCCGGCGCCCCCGACAGGGTCTGCCGGGTGTCGGTGGCCGGGAAGGAAGGCACGTTCTCCTTCACGCTTCCGCTCGACCGGCTGGGCACCGGGCCGGTCACCGAGCAGCAGCTGTGGACGCTCTGGCTGCTCCCCGGGACGGGCGCCGGGGAGCCGGCCGGCGGCGTACGGATCTCCCGCATCCTCGACGACGTCTGGGACCGCAAGAACAGCTTCGTCTACCCGGGCCGCAGCGCAGGGGAGGGTGCCCGCGCCATCCCCTGCTACTCGGCCGACAACGATCTGTGCGTACGGCTCGTACCGGATCCGGCGCAGGCCCGGTAGACCGTCGGCAGCCGGTTGCGGACACAGGCTGTCCGCAACCCCTGGCAGACTCGACCCATGTTGGAGACCTCGGCACGACTGCTGCGCCTGCTCTCTCTGCTCCAGGCGCACCGGGACTGGTCGGGCGCCGATCTCGCCGAACGGCTCGGGGTCACCCCGCGGACCGTCCGCCGTGATGTCGACAAGCTGCGCGAACTGGGCTACCCGGTCGACGCCAGCCCCGGCACCGGCGGCGGATACCAGCTCGGCGCCGGTGCCCAGCTGCCGCCGCTGCTCCTCGACGACGAGGAGGCCGTCGCCGTCGCCGTCGGGCTGCGCACTGCGGCGGGCAATGGCGTCGAGGGCATCGGCGAGACCTCTGTACGCGCCCTGGCCAAGCTCGAACAAGTGCTGCCGAACCGGCTCCGGCGCCGGGTGAACGCGCTGAACACCTTCACCGTGCCGCTGCTCCGCGGACCCGGCGCGTCCACCGCCGATCCGGGTGTTCTCACCGAACTGGCCGGAGCCTGCCGGGACAGCGAGCGGCTGCGCTTCGAGTACCGGGACCACTCCGGCTCCGTATCGCGCCGGACCGTCGAACCGCACCGGCTGGTGTGCACCGAGCGCCGCTGGTATCTCGTCGCCTGGGACCTGGACCGCGCGGACTGGCGCACGTTCCGCGCGGACCGGATCACGCCCACGCCGCCCCACGGCCCGAGATTCGTCCCCCGCGACGCACCGGCCGAGGATCTGGCCGCCTATGTCTCGAAGGGAATCTCGACCACCGTGTACGCGACGCACGCGTTGATCCGGCTGAAGGTGGGGATCGAGCGCGCGGCCGACCGGATCTCGCCGTCCTCAGGGGTGCTGGAGGCGGAAGGCGCCGACAGCTGCCTGCTGCGCGCCGGGGCGGCGAGTCTCGATGTGCTGGTCATCCACGTCATGCTGCTGGGGATCGACTTCGAGGTCGTCGAACCGCCGGAGCTCAATGACGCGATCAGGGCGGCCAGGGACCGGCTGTCCCGGGCCCTGGACTGAGCGCTTCCACCGGCGTCCCCATACAGGGACGATTCGGGTTGTCCGCTATACGGGTGGCAGTGGGCGGCTGTCCCCGGCCCGCGGTAAGGATTTTGTGACCAAAAGATAAGGCTGCCATAAGGAAGCGTGAATTCCCGGTGGCATGCTCATTTACTCAGGCTATTCAACCCGGAAATTCCAGCTGTTCGATACAGAATATTCCGCTTTGTTTTCGGGCCTTTCGTGTGATCGCTTCCCGGCCTGTGTGATTACTGTGTGTCCGGTCGCGGGTCGCATGCTCGGGTGGCGTGATCCGAGCGGCACGCGTGTCGTGATCCTGTGACACAAGCGTGACCGCCGAGGGACATGAGGATGCCGTGCGGTGGTCGGCGCCCCGGCTTCCGTCGTGGTCCGCGGCCGCCTACCGTGAGAGGTATGGCACCCATACCGACCCCTCCCGCCCAGCCGGACGACACACCCGGTGCGTACGTCGGCCTCCCCGTCGACGCGGCCGAGCAGCGCGCCCGCAGACATGGCTGGAGCACCGTCAGATCCCTGCCGCCGGGCGCGATCATCACCATGGAGTTCCAGAGCGGACGGATCAACTTCGAGGTCGCCGATGCCGTCGTCACCCGCTGTTGGGTGGGCTGAGGACCCCTGCGCCCTGGGCTCCGGGCCCCGGCATGAGTGAAGGCCCCGACCGAAGTCGGGGCCTTCACCGTGCGGGGGAGCGGCTGTGCGTACCGGCCCCACTGCTCCTGGGGTGTTCAGCCGCCTGTCATCGGGCGGGCAGGGGTGGTGCCGCCGCGTGGCGTACGGTCCGCGTGCGGCGGGCGGCGGCTGCCGGCCGGGGTGACCGGGGTCCGCTCCGAGCGCACCAGATGCGACGGGGGCGCCGGGTGTGCACGCGAGCGCGCGCCCGTGACCGTGCCCGTTGTGGTCGCCGTGTGTCCTCCCGCGGCGACCGGCTCCAGCACCGGGCTCTTTGCCGCGGAGCCGCCGCCGTCCAGTTGCGGGAGCGGTACGGTCCGGGGTCCTCCGGCCGCGACGGGCACGGAAGGAACGGGGCGGCCGCGTCCCCGGAGGTTCTCGCGCTGGGCGAAGATCCAGGCCTCGGCCCGGGTGATCAGCGGCTCGACCCAGGGCAGGCCCAGCAGGATCAGGAGTCCCGCCGCCCAGCCCAGCAGCACATCGCTGAGCCAGTGCGTGCCGAGGTAGACGGTGGTGAGTCCGACGCCGAGCGAGACGATCGCCGACGTGGCCGACAGATAGCGCCGGGCCCGCGGGGTGGTCGCCAGATAGGCGAGGATCCCCCAGGTGACGACCGCGTTGGCGGTGTGGCCCGACGGAAATATATCGCCGCCGGCGAAGAGCTCCGCGGAGCCGATCTGGGTCGCGTAGTGCGGACCGAGCCGCCCCAGGCCGATCTTGACCGCGCCGACCGTCATATTGAGCAGCAGCAGCGCGGCGGCGAGCGTCAGCAGGGGCCGCAGCGTGTGCTGCCGCCAGGAGCGCCAGCCGAGCCAGCAGGCGACCATGGTGGCGGTGGGGCCGCGCTGGCCGAGCACGATGTAGTAGTCGAGGAAGGCATGGATTTCCGGCCACTGTTCGTACGGCCGGAAGAGCATGACCTTCCAGTCCAGAGTCACCAGCCAGGAAGAGGTCAGCACGGCAACGACGATGGCGAGATAGAACGCCAACGTCCCGCAGAAGAGGGCGATGCGGTGACGGCTCATCCGCGGTGGCTCTATCTTCGGCGGCTCCGGCTCCCGGTCCAGGCGGGCAAAGATGTCGGTACGCACCCAATCGACGTTACAGCGAGTTAGTGCGCGAACAGGTCGATCCGGTCTCTTTGTGATGACGATGTGATGTGGACTATGTCTCAGTCGGGCCTTAATTCCTGACCCGAAGAAGCGTATCGATGGGCCTCTGCGCTATTGATTTCGCACTCATTTCGGAAGGGTGCTTGGGTGCGGACGGAAAAGCGCAAGGGTGCCGGTATGAATTTCTGCGGCCCCCCGGAGAGGTGGAGCGGAAAGTGTTCGACCGGTTACCCAGTGCTTTCGGTGCGGGCCCGGCGCGTGCTCCAGGAGTCACGCCGAGTACCTTCTGTGCCGGGTGCGCAAGCTGTCCGCGCGGGTTCGTGCGGGTCCGAGCGGGTCCCGAGCGGCGGCTCGGCGTGGCGTACACCACACTCCACGGCCCATCGAGGTATGAGGTGGACCACGTGTGAGTGCTCCGAACTCGCGTACGCTGACGGATCACTCGCCCGTCGATGCCGGGCCCCGAGGGACAGCGAACCGCTGCACCCCCCGGCTGGCCTGCCGAGCGCGAGGGACCTTTTGGGAGGTACATGCATGTCCGGGACGACCACAGCCCGAATCCGGCTGCGCTCAGCCGCCGACGGTGCCAATCGATGGGTCGTCCTCGTCGTCCTCTGCCTCAGTCTGCTGCTCGTCGCGCTCGATTCGACCGTGCTCCATGTCGCCGTCCCCGCCGTCACCGAGGACCTGCAGCCCAGCGCCGTCGGTCTGCTCTGGATCGTGGACGCCTATCCACTGGTCTGCGCCTCGTTGCTGATCCTCTTCGGCACCCTCGGCGACCGCGTCGGCCGACGCCGCATTCTGCTGCTCGGCTATGCCCTCTTCGGTGTCGCCTCCGCGATCGCCGCGATGGCCGACAGCCCCGGCGTACTGATAGCGGCGCGTGCCCTGCTCGGCGTCGGCGGGGCGATGATCATGCCGGCGACGCTGTCGATCCTCCGGCAGGTCTTCCCCGACCGGCGCGAACGGGCCGTGGCGATCGGCGTCTGGACCGCGGTCGCCGCCGTCGGCGCCGCCACCGGACCCGTCGTAGGCGGCTTCCTCGTCGAGCACTTCTGGTGGGGCTCGGTCTTTCTGATCAACATCCCGCTGATGGCTCTGATCCTGCCGGTCGGCCGCCTGCTGCTCCCCGAGTCACGCGGCAGCAATGACGGCCCGTGGGATGTGCTGGGCGCGCTGATGGCCGCGGCCGGAGTGCTCGGTGTGGTCCTGGGAGTGAAGCGGGCGGGCACCGGTGAGGGGCTGCTGAGCCCGGCCACACTGGCCCCGCTGCTGATCGGGGCCGTACTGCTCATGGCCTTCGTGCGCCGTCAGAAGCGCCGTACGCATCCGCTGATCGACATCGGGATGTTCGCCAGGCCCGCCTTCTCGACCGCGGTGGGCTGCATCATCCTCGCCATGCTGGCTCTGGTCGGGCTGGAACTGATAGCCGTGCAGTACCTCCAGCTGGTCCTGGGTCTGAGCCCGCTTCAGACCGGTCTGCGGCTGCTGCCGCTCACCTTCGCGGCCATGGCCGCGGGCGCCACCGGCTCGTACACCCTGCGCCGCATCGGGCCGCGCCGGATGGTCGGCTGGGGCTTCGTGCTCACGGCCGCCTCAGTGCTGGTCCTGACGGCGATGGGGCAGCACGACCGGCCCGGCCTGCTGACCGCGGCCTTCGTCGCACTGGGCTTCGGGCTTCAGTCCACGCTCTTCGGGGCGTACGAATCCATGCTCAGCGAGGCCCCCGCCGACCGGGCGGGCGGCGCGGCGGCGATCGGCGAGACCTCCTACCAACTGGGCGCGGGCATGGGGATCGCCCTGCTCGGCAGCGTCATGAACGCCGCCTACGCCGCCGGACTCGCGAAGCTTCCCGAAGAGGGCGTCCCCGCCGGGGACGGTGCGGCCGCCTCCCACTCGCTGGGTGAGGCATACCAGGTGGCGGACCGGCTGGGCGGTCCGCTGGGCGAGGTGCTGCGCTCCACGGCCCGCCACTCCTTCATCACCGGGCTGCATGTCACGCTGCTGGTCAGCGCGGCTCTGCTGCTGGTCGGAGCGCTTACCGCGCTGCGGCTGCCGCGGGTGATGGAGTGCCCGTCACCGGGTGTCCGTGAACCCCAGGAGGCCGACGATGTCCATGAGTCCCCGGGGCGGAGCGAGGCGCCGGAATTCCACGGTGCGCACGAGGCGCCCGCCGGGGGGCGTACGCAGCGGCCGCGCCCGCTGCCCGCACGGCGCCGACCCGCCGAGGCGACCGGCTCTGGACGGGCGGGACACTGAGCCGTAACGTCGGTGCGACACCATAACTATCACTGCTAGTTTTAGTATCGTGCGAGCCGCCGGAGGCACCCTCATGTCCACCACTGAGTCCTCGAAGCTCCCGCCCTTCGACCCCGCCGACCCGATCGGCATCGACGATCTGCTCGGCGCCGACGACCTCGCCATTCGCGACACCGTCCGCGACTGGGCCACCGACCGCGTCCTGCCGCACATCGCCGAGTGGTACGAGAGCGGCGAGCTGCCCGGCATCCGTGAGCTGGCCCGTGAGCTCGGTTCGCTCGGTGCCCTCGGCATGTCCCTGCAGGGGTACGGCTGCGCGGGCGCCACCGCCGTCCAGTACGGACTGGCCTGCCTGGAGCTCGAAGCGGCTGACTCGGGAATCCGCTCCCTCGTCTCCGTACAGGGATCGCTCGCCATGTACGCCATCCACCGCTTCGGCTCCGAGGAGCAGCGGCAGCAGTGGCTGCCGGGCATGGCGGCCGGCGAGATCATCGGCTGCTTCGGCCTCACCGAGCCGGACCACGGCTCCGACCCGGCCGGGATGCGTACGTACGCCAAGCGCGACGGCGAGGACTGGGTGCTCACCGGCCGCAAGATGTGGATCACCAACGGCTCGGTCGCCGGAGTCGCCGTCGTCTGGGCGCAGACCGGCCAGGGCGGCGCGGGCGGCGGAATCCGCGGATTCGTCGTGCCGACCGACACCCCGGGCTTCTCGGCGCCCGAGATCAAGCACAAGTGGTCCCTGCGCGCCTCGGTCACCAGCGAGCTGGTCCTCGACGAGGTACGGCTGCCGGCCGATGCCGTACTCCCCGGGGTCACCGGTCTCCGCGGCCCGCTCAGCTGCCTCAGCCATGCCCGCTACGGCATCGTCTGGGGAGCCATGGGCGCGGCGCGCGCCAGCTTCGAGTCTGCCCTCGACTATGCGAAGACCCGGGAGCAGTTCGGCAGGCCGATCGGTGGCTTCCAGCTCACCCAGGCCAAGTTCGCGGACATGGCCGTGGAACTGCACAAGGGCATCCTGCTCGCCCACCATCTGGGCCGGCGGATGGACGCCGGCAGGCTCCGTCCGGAACAGGTCAGTTTCGGAAAGCTCAACAATGTGCGGGAGGCGATCGAGATCTGCCGTACCTCGCGCACGATCCTCGGCGCCAACGGGATCTCGCTGGAGTACCCGGTGATGCGCCATGCGACGAATCTGGAGTCGGTGCTCACCTACGAAGGAACCGTGGAGATGCACCAGCTGGTGCTGGGCAAGGCGCTCACCGGCCTCGACGCGTTCCGGTAGAGCGGTCCGGCGAGCGCCCTGCTCAGCTCTGGTTGAAGAAGCCGTCGGCCGGTCGGCCGACGGCTTCGCCGTTGACCACCTGGGTGTCGGCCGGGGTCAGTAGGAAGACCCGGGTGGCCACGCGCTCGATCGAGCCGCGCAGTCCGAAGGTCAGCCCCGCCGTGAAGTCCACGACGCGCTTGGCGTCGGTGGGGTCCATGGTCGTGAGGTTGACGATCACCGGGACGCCGTCCCGGAAGAGCTCTCCGATCGCTCGCGCGTCCCGGAAGCTGTCCGGGGTGACGGTGGCGATCCGGCGGTCCGTCTCCTCGGCCGCCTCGGAGGCCACCTGCACCCGGGGGTCGGTCATCCAGGCCCGACCGGTCCCGGTCTGTGCGCCCTCGGCGTACTCGTCGTCGTCGTAGTACCGCTCGTCGTTGTCCTCTACGAGGCCCAGCCAGGCACTCGCCTTGCGCACCGATCCCATGGACGCCTCCTCTCACCGCGGTTCCGTGATGTTCCGCATCTCTTTCGTATCCCTATGGTCGTCCATGATGCGGATCGTGCGCCAAGTGGATAGTCGGCGCGCAGGGGATTCGTGACGGTACTGGTGCAGAAGATGTGGCGGTTCGTCAAGGTTCCTCCTGCATCAGGGGCCTGAAAGAAAGAAAATACGATGCACCGGTCCGTACGGGTGACATGGGGGACGTACGGGTGAACGGAGCCCTCGATACGATGCACGTCGCGCATGCGCACGAGTGCGGCGCACAGGTGAACGACTCTCGGGGGATCGTCGTGTTCGGAATCGTCAGGCCCTGTGCCCACCGGTTGTCCGAGGGGCTCAGGACCGAGTGGATGGCCCATCTCTGCGGGCTCTGTCTGGCACTCCGTTCCGACCACGGGCAATTTGCCCGGATCGTCACGAACTACGACGGTCTGATCGTCTCGGTTCTGACGGAGGCTCAGTCCGAGCGTGCCACCGGATGGCGACGTACCGCGGGGCCCTGCCCGCTGCGCGCCATGCGGACCGCTCCGGTCGCCCGCGGCGAGGGAGCCAGGCTGGCCGCCGCCGTCTCCCTGGTGCTGGCATCGGCCAAGGTACGGGACCACGTCGCCGACGGGGACGGCCTGTTGAAGCGCCGCCCGGTCGCCGCCGCAGCGCGCCGGGTCGCCGCCGGCTGGGACCGGGCCGGCGCGCGCACCGGCGCACAGCTCGGCTTCGACACGGCGCTGCTCGTCGACGCCGTCGACCGGCAGACCGGCATCGAGTTGCTCGCCGGGCCCGGCACCCCGCTGCTCGTGGTCACCGAGCCCACCGAGACCGCCACCGCGGCGGCCTTCGCCCACACCGCGACACTCGCGGGCAAGCCGCAGAATGCGGAGCCGCTGGCCGAGGCGGGCCGCCTCTTCGGACGCCTGGCGCATCTGCTGGATTCCGTGGAGGACCAGGAAGCTGACGCCGCGTCGGGTGCCTGGAACCCGCTCACCGCGACCGGCACCACGCGTGCCGAGGCCCGGCGGCTCTGCGACGACGCGCTGCGCGGCGTGCGGCTGGCACTGCGCGACGCGGAGTTCACCGACGACAAGCTGGCCCATGTCCTGCTGGTGCACGAACTGCGGCAGTCGGTGGACCGGGCTTTCGGCACTACGGCATGCTCGCACCGGGCAGGCAGCCCGGCCCTGGACAAAGCTGTCACTCCGTCAGGATTGCGGCAGACAGGGTCCTTCGGGCCGCTGCCCGGCAATCCGTACGCGCCGAACCCCGGTAGCCCCGTCGGCCCGCCGCAGCCCCCGCCCGAGCCCCCGCGCGACCGGCGCGGTCTGATCGCGGGCTGCCTGGTGTGGGCGGGACTGGCCTGCACCTGCCAGATGTGCTGCGGCACCTTCAACGACCCGTGGACCCATCGGCGCCGCGAGGGGCTGTGCAGTCAGTGCGACTGCTGCGACGCCTGTGACTGCTGCAGCAACTGCGGGGACTGCTGCGAATCCTGTGACTGCTGCGACTGCGGGTGCGACTGCAGCTGCTGAGGCGAGGTGTCCGGCCTCGGGGGCCGGGCGGGACTTGGCTGCCCCGGCCCCGGCCAGGGCCGGATCACTTGATCTCGGGCGGCGAGATCTGAGAGGTCTTGATCGCCGACGCGCCGATGCCCCACTTCTTCAGGATCCGGTCGTAGGTGCCTTCCGCCTTGAGGCCGTTCACCGCGGCCTGGAAGGCGGGCGCCGGCGGGGTGCCCTTCTTGAAGACGAGGCCGACGTCGAGGCGAAGGGGAAGTGGCTGTCCATCCGGCAGACCGTCATCGAGACGACCGGGCGGCAGTCCTTCATCGGCAGCCCGCAGACGGTCGCGGCGCAGCTGACGGAGTTCGTCGCCGCCGATGCCGCCGACGGATTCATTCTCGTTCCGCATCTCACCCCGGGCGGCCTGGACGACTTCGTCGACCGGGCCGTCCCGCTTCTCCAGGAGCGCGGTGCATTCCGCTCCGAATTACACGGGTCCCACACTGCGGTCGCATCTCGGGCTCGCGGAGCCGGTATGGAAAGGTTGATCGCATGAGCACGGACGCACAGCAGCCGCACGATTCCGGGCAGGCGGCACAGGACTGGAAGCACTGGCACGAGGAGCGCACCGCCACGGTCGCCGCACCGTACGGACCGCTCTCCCTCACCGGCACCCACTGGCTCTCCGACTACCCGGAGGGCCACATTCCAGGGGTGCCCGGGCAGTGGCGGGAGGACGGCGAGGAGCTGGTGCTCAGTGCCACCGCCGCGGACGGTCTGAGCGTCGACGGCAAGCCCTTCACCGGCCGGGTCCGCCTCACCGCCGACCGCGGCCCGATCGGCGAGTCCCGCGTCGCGCACGGCGAGCGGCGACTTGTCGTGCTGAGTCGCGAAGGGCTCTGGGCGGTACGGGACTTCGACCCGGACTCCGTGGCGCGGCGCACCTTCCGGGACATCGAGGCCACCCCGTACGACGCCCGCTGGGCGCTGCCGGGCACCTTCCGCCCGTACGAGAGCGCCCGTACGGTCCGGGTCGAGAACGCCGACGGAGTCGAGCGCGGCCTCGGACTCGCGGGCGAGATCGCCTTCGAGGTCGACGGCACGGAGCACACACTGCAGGTCGCGGTCGAGCCCGATGGCTCGCTCTGGGCGGTCTTCGCAGATGCCACCAGTGGCAACAGCAGCTATCGCTTCCGGTTCCTGCGGCCCGCGGCCCCGTCCGAGGACGGCAGTGTGACGGTCGACCTCAACCGTGCGCTGCTGCCGCCCTGCGCCTTCGCGGACCACTTCATCTGCCCCTTCCCGCCGCCCGGCAACACCCTTCCCATCGCCGTCGAGGTGGGGGAGCGGAACCGCGTCGACGGCTGACGCACTGACACATCCCCCTCGGATGCAACGTCCCCGGCAGTCCATGTGCTGCCGGGGGCGCCTGTGCAGCCCGACAAGTTCAGGCCAGAAGGCCCTCTTGCGCCAGAAGTTGACGCCTTGAATACTCCCGAACAGCGCTTGTCAGGAGCACGGCATATCCGCACAGCGGACATGCCGTGCGAACGACTGCGCCTCACGGGTCCGATCACCCCACAGGCGGATCCCCGACTTCCCCTCGGGAGGAATGAAAAGTGAGGATCAAGCGCACCATCCCCCTCAGCGGTACCGCGAGACGCAGCAGGGCTGTCGCCGTCGCCGCAGGCATTGTCGCCGTCGCCGCACTCGCTGTCCCCTCCGCCCAGGCCGACACCACCACAACCTTCAGCGCCGAGCAGCTCTCCGCCGCGAGCGACGCGGTACTCGGCGCCGATGTGGCGGGGACCGCCTGGAGCATCGACCCGGCGACCGACACCCTCGTGGTCACCGTGGACAGCACGGTCTCGCAGGCCGAGATCAAGCAGATCAAGCAGTCCGCCGGAGCCAACGCCGGCGCCCTGCGGATCGAGCGCACCGCCGGAAAGCTCAGCAAGCTGCTGTCCGGCGGCGACGCGATCTACGCCCCTGGCTGGCGTTGCTCCCTCGGCTTCAACGTCCGCAGCGGCAGCACCTACTACTTCCTGACCGCCGGTCACTGCACCGACGGCAACCCGCCCTGGTACACCAACTCCTCCAACTCGACCAGCATCGGCCCGACGGTCGGATCCAGCTTCCCGACCAATGACTACGGCCTGGTGCGCTACGACAACACCTCACTCGCCCACCCGGGGACCGTCGGCAGCGTCGACATCACCAGCGCGGCCAACGCCACCGTCGGCATGTCGGTCACCCGCCGAGGCTCCACCACCGGCATCCACAGCGGCACCGTCACGGGCCTCAACGCCACGGTCAACTACGGCGGTGGAGACATCGTCTACGGCATGATCCGGACCAACGTCTGTGCGGAGCCCGGCGACTCCGGCGGTCCGCTCTACTCCGGCTCCAAGGCGATCGGTCTCACCTCGGGCGGCAGCGGCAACTGCTCCTTTGGTGGTACGACGTTCTTCCAGCCGGTCACCGAGGCGCTCAGCGCGTACGGGGTCAGCGTCTACTGACGCCAGGCACCCCGGTCCGGCCCTCGAACGGGCAGTCGGCCGAGACGGAGCCCCCGCCCGAATCCTGGGGCGGGGGCTCCCGTTCACCCCGCGGCTTTTGAGAGGATGTGGGGCAGGTCGGTCATGCAGGAGCAAACGGGGGCGGATGCTGTGCCTTCCGGAGGGATGCCCTCCGGGAACCCCCGGCAGACACCTCAGGGGGTTCCAGGTCCGTGAAACGCATCGGAGTGACCGGCCATCGCAGCATTCCGCAGGAGGCCCACGCCCATGTGCTGGCCGGGTTACAGGCGGCGCTCTGCGGCTTCGAAGGCTCCCTGGAGGCCCTCTCCAGCCTGGCGGTGGGGGCGGACCAGCTCTTCGCGGACCTCGCCCTGGCCCGCGGTGCGGATCTGACCGTGGTCATCCCCAGCGGCGACTACGAATCCTGCTTCGCCGACGCAGCCGAACTCGCCCGCTACCAGGCCCTCAAGGACCGGGCGGTCCGGGAAGTCCGGCTGGACTACCCGCACTCCACCGACGAGGCGTACTACGCGGCGGGCGCGTACATCGCCGACCACTGCGACCGGCTGCTCGCCGTGTGGGACGGAAGGCCGGCCCGAGGCTTCGGCGGCACCGGCGACATCGTGACGTACGCCCGCAGTCTGGGCCGCCCGGTCACAGTGATCTGGCGCGAGGGCGTGGAGCGCGGCTGACCGGTTCACGCGGCCCTCTTCGTATACGACCGTCGCGTCGGCCCCGACTGATTATTCGTCACATCTGATGCCGGGCAAGCCAGTCGGTGTGCTGCGGGGAGACGATGCGCTCGGTCTCGAAAACCGCCCGCGGCCACTGACGCTCGGTCAGCGTGGTCTCCATCGCCACTTGCATCGCCTCCAGATCCTGCTCCACCAGCGAGTGGGCCGAGATCAGCGGGTGGTGGCGGCGCATCTCGCTCCATGCCAGACAGGCCGCCGCGGCGGCCGACAGCACCCCCGTCAGTGCGAAGGACTGGGCGACGGAGAACGTCCGCAGCAGCGCGAACACCAGGGCGAGCGCCGCCAGTACGGCAATGGTGGTCGACCAGACGAGCGTGGCCCGCCGGGACACCTCCTGACGCCTGCGGTACCAACTGCGCTGCTCGATCAGCCGGTCCCGTACATATGTCTCCTTGCGCACGGTGAATGCCTTGTTCCGCAAATCGCGCATGGAGTCCGTTATCAGCCCGCCCGAATCCGCCGTCAGGTCGCGGGGGTCGGTCCACCCCACCTTCCGGAGCTCCTGAAGACCTTCTTCGAGGCGATTCGCGAACACCGCCTCGGGGTGCTGGGTGGTGGTGTCGAAAGGCGAGCCGTGCACCGAGTAACGCCAGCACATCGACTTGATGAACTCTGCTGCCGAGCGGTTGAGTTGCCATTGCGACTTTGCTTTGCGCTGGGCGGTGAGGTACATCGTGATCAGGACACCCGCATAGGCCAACACGCCTATGGCATCGGTGAGTTGAAACGTGTCAGCTATCTCCAGGTGCCAGGGCACCGTGGCCGGCATTGCGCCGATGACCAGTAGAATCAGCTGGACACGGGTGGTGTTCACGGCCTCCCGCTGGCTTGCGATGGCCGACGCGTCCGTGTGATGGAAGAGCGCCGGCAGGTCGGCGTTCCTGAACACCATGCTCTGCAGCGGTCCGGGAATCGCCGTCATGTTCACTCCCGTCTGCGGTTATGTCGTCACCTCAATGGTGGAATCGGTGGTTCTGTTCGATCCGGGACGGTCCCACATGACGCTCTTGTTCCAATTGGGCGTCCTCAGTTGCCAACCGAGGCCATGAGAGTAAAGTCGTGCCGCCGGACACTGCAATGGTGAAGATACCGTTGCTGCATTCCTGTCTGGAACCATTCCATCGGAACAAATCCCCTCAAGGACGGCCGTGAAGACCTCTGAATCCTCCCTCTCCTTCGCTGTTGCGAAGAAGAACCGTGTGCCGCTCGCCGAGATCGATGTCCGCGGCACTTCTGCTGCCCGCAAGCTCGGTCGTGTGCATGCCGCGTCAGCCGGTCGCCCCACCCAGGCATCGACCTTCAACTCGGCACTTTGAACCGACGCCTCGGCACTCCGAACCAATGCCCCGAGCACCCCTTCGGGCTGGCTAGACTGGTGGAATGACAGGACCCCTGGTCCCTTTCCGCGAAGTCGTTCTCAAGGTTCACAGCAGGTGCGATCTTGCCTGTGACCATTGCTATGTCTATGAACATGCAGATCAGAGCTGGCGAACCCGGCCGAGAACAATCTCTGATGATGTCATCTTCCGGACTGCTCAACGTTTGGCCGAGCATGCCAAGACACATGCACTGCCCTCCGTGTCAGTGATCCTGCACGGAGGGGAGCCTCTACTGGCGGGCCCCGCCCGATTGCGGCGCGTCTGCGAAGAGCTCACCTCCGCCTTCGAAGGCATCGCGGAGCTCGACCTCCGTATCCATACCAACGGACTCCAGCTCAGCCCGCGCTATCTCGACCTCTTCGACGAGTTCGACGTCAAGGTCGGCATCTCCCTGGACGGCGACCGAGCCGCCAACGACCGGCACCGCCGCTATGCCGACGGACGCAGCAGCCACCCTCTGGTCCTCAAGGCCGTCGAGCTGCTTCAGCAGGAGCGCTACCGTCATCTCAACCTCGGGCTCCTGTGCACCGTCGACATCGAGAACGACCCGCGCGCGGTCCTCGACGCTCTCACCGAGCTCGACCCGCCGCTCATCGACTTCCTGCTTCCGCACGCCACCTGGGACGAGCCGCCACCCCGCCCGGACAGCTCGCCCAGCGCCTACGCCGACTGGCTTCTCGCGGTCTTCGACCGCTGGCAGGAGCAGGGGCGCCCGGTGCCGGTACGGCTCTTCTCCTCGGTGCTGTCCACACTGAGCGGTGGCCCCAGCCTCACCGAGTCCCTGGGGCTCGCCCCCACCGATCTCGTCGTCGTCGAGACCGACGGCCAACTGGAGCAGGTCGACTCGCTCAAGAGCGCCTACGAAGGCGCGGCGGCCACCGGATTCGATGTCTTCACCCACACCTTCGACGAGGTCGCGGCCCACCCCGGGGTGCGGGCCCGCCAGCTCGGACTGGCCGGCGTCAGCGAGACCTGCCGCCGATGCCCGGTCGTACGTTCGTGCGGAGGTGGCCTCTACACCCACCGGTACCGCTCCACGGGGCCGTCCGGCGCATTCGACAACCCGTCCGTGTACTGCGCCGATCTGGAGGCCCTGGTGCGTGGCATCGAGGCGCGCAGCGCAGCGGCCCTCGTCGCACCCGCGGTGGCCGAGCCCGTCGAGCTGCTCGCCGCCCAGCAGGACCTCACCCGCACCCTGCTTGCCCAGCTGAACGCCGACATCGGACGGAGGGGCGACGAGCGGTGGGAGGCCGCCTGGGAGCTGACCGCCACCATCGAGGCGTCCGAGGAGGGGGCCCGCGGTCTGGACGAGGTGCTGGCCCATCCCTACACCCGCAGTTGGCTGCTCCAGGCGCTGGAGCTGGTCCACGAGCGGCCCGGGGCCGTGCAGGTGGCGCGTCGGATGCCGGTGTATCTCGCGGCCGCCGCCGTACGGGGCGGCCTCGATCTGCCCGTACGGGTGACCTTCTCGAGCGGCAGGATCCTCCTGCCCGGTCTCGGCGAGTTGCGGATCGCGGATGCGGGGGAGCACGGCACGGCACTGGTGCGGGCGACCGAGGACGGCTTCCTGGTCCGGCGGGAAGGGAGTGACGCGGCCGAACTGCGGGTCGTACGGCCGGAGGCGGCCGGTCCCGGCTGGCGGCCGTTGCGCCGGCTCGCGACGCCCGGTTCGATGCCCGGCCTCGTGCTCGACGACCTCGACCCGTACCGCACATGCTTCTCCGTGCCCGCCGCGGACGCCCTCGACGACCGGGCCGCCGCCGACCTGGAGGCCAGGACCGGCGCGGCGTGGACGCTGATCGAGGCGAAGGCGCCCGGGCGTACCGGGGAGATGGCGGGCTGCCTCACCACCCTCACACCGCTGACCCGTCTGGCCCCGGCGGAGCCCGCCGTCGGGCGGCACGGATACGGCGCTCTGGGGATCTCCCCGGACGGCAGCGCGCAGGAGTTGGCGTTCGCGCTGCTGCGGGGCTTCCGTCGGGCCGAATTGCGGGCGCTTCGCGATGTCACGGATCTTTACGCGGCAGACGGCTCCTGGGAACATCGGATGCCCTGGCGGGAAGAACCAGTTCCGTTTTCCCGGTTGCTGGCCGACACCTATGAGCGGATGGCGTTGGGGGCTTTCGAGCCGAGCTATCTGGAGGGCGTACCGCAGGCCCTCGACACGCTGGAGGGTGCCGCCGAGCTGACCATCAGTGGGAAACGGCTGCTGGATCAGATGCGAAAAGAGATCTGAGGCTCGCATTCCGGTTTAGCCGGGGTCGTCGGTACGCACAGGACAACTGGGAGGAACGGACGCAGACCGAATTCGATCAAGGAATGATCGACTGAACCTGGGAACGTATGACTGAAAACTGGCGTTGAATGACCGAACGCCATGGGGGTGGAGCAACGTCCGCTCCGGAATGATGAATTCGCTCGCATTCACTTCAATCCTCGGGTGCGGGTGCTCACACAGGACGGGGGTCGTGTGCACGCAACAACGCAGCAGCGAGCGGCGGACCATCGGCCGTACTTCTTCTTGAGTTATGCACATACACCGGGGTACGGCGGTGGAACGGACCCCGACATGTGGGTCGAGCGGCTCTTCCAGGATCTCTGCGGCCATGTGATGGCCATGACCGATCTGCCCGCGGGCGCCCCCGCCGGGTTCATCGACCGCGAGATACGCTCCGGCGAGGGCTGGTCGGAGCGGCTCGGCGAGGTGCTCGCCACCTGCCGGGTGTTCGTTCCGCTGTTCTCGCCGCGCTACTTCGCCAGCGAGATGTGCGGCAAGGAGTGGTACGCCTTCGCCCAGCGCGCCATCCACTACCGGGCCCGCTCCAACCAGCCGGCCGAGGCGATCGTCCCGGCGCTCTGGGTGCCGGTACCGCCGAGCCAACTCCCGGGACCCGCCGAGAGATTACAGTTCAACCACCGCGACTTCGGGGACCGTTACGTCAGCGACGGACTCTACGGACTGATCAAACTCAAGCTCTTCACCGAGGAGTACGAGCGCGCGGTGTACGAACTCGCCAAGCGCATCGTCAACGTCGCCGACACCATAAGGATCGGCACCGGCCGCCCCGTCGACTACCGGCTGGCCCCCAGCGCCTTCGGCCCGCCGAACAGCGGATTCGGCGGGCCCCGCCCCATGCAGGTGACCATCGCCGCTCCCACCCGACACGACCTGCCCGAGGGACGCAACGCCGAGTGCTACGGCGACAACCCGCAGGACTGGAATCCCTACCATCCGGCCGCCGCCCGCCCTCTGGCCTATGTCGCCGAGGACCTGGTGCGCTCCCTCAACTACCAGGCGACCATCTCCTCCTTCGACGAGGAGTCCGGGCACCCGGAGGGCAAACAGCCGCCCAGCAGACCGGAGATCCTGCTCGTCGACCGCTGGGCCCTGCAGGACGAGGACCGGCGCCGGCGGCTCGCCGCCTTCGACGCCGAGAACCGCCCCTGGGTGACGATGGTCGTGCCGTGGAATCGCGAGGACCACGAGAGCAGGGCGGCCGAGGCGGAACTGACCGAGAAACTCGAACAGACCATGCCGACCAAGATGCGCCAGGGGCGGGCCTACTGCCGCGCCGCCGCCAAGGGCGTACCCAGCATGGAGGCCTTCGGGCAGATCCTGCCGCAGGTCGTCGAGGTGGCGGCCCAGCAGTACCTGAGACACGCGGCGGTCTACCCACCCGCCACCGGTGGCGGACACACCGAACGAACACGGTTGATGGGGCCGATGGCGCAGACGTACTACACCCCCGAGACACATGACCCTGCGACGGATGCGGAGGACACGGATGACGGCCAGTCGTGACGGGCGCATCGTCACTTTCTACTCGTACAAGGGCGGCACCGGGCGCACCATGGCTCTGGCCAACACCGCCTGGATACTCGCCGCCAACGGAAAACGGGTACTGGCCGTCGACTGGGACCTGGAGGCACCGGGGCTCCACCGGTTCTTCCACCCGTTCCTCGACCCGTCGACACTCGGTGCCACCACCGGCGTCATCGATCTGATCACCGAGTACGCGTGGGCTGCGACCAGCCCCGTCCAGCGCGCCGACGACTGGCACCGCGACTACGCCCGTATCCAGCCGCACGCCGTATCCCTCACACCCGAGGCGCTCGGCTGGGAATTCCCGCACGGCGGCACCCTCGACTTCGTCTCCGCCGGACGGCAGAACCGCGAATACTCCGCGACCGTCTCCACCTTCGACTGGGACAACTTCTACGACCGGCTCGGCGGCGGCCACTTCTTCGACGCCCTGCGCGACGACATGAAGGCCAACTACGACTACGTCCTCATCGACAGCCGGACCGGCCTCAGCGACATCGCCGACATCTGCACCGTCCACCTGCCCGACGTCCTCGTCGACTGCTTCACCCTCAGCGACCAGTCCATAGACGGCGCCGCCTCCGTCGCCCGGCAGATCTCCGAGCGCTACACCGGCCGCCCCATCTCCATCTTCCCCGTCCCGATGCGCATCGACGAGGGCGAGAAGGAGAAGGCCGATGCCGGACGGGCGCTGGCCCGGCTGAAGTTCGACCGGCTCCCGCGCGATCTGTCCGGGGACGAACTCACCGCCTACTGGGGCGCGGTGGAGATTCCGTACCGCCCGTACTACGCCTACGAGGAGACCCTCGCGACCTTCGGCGACGAGGCAGGTCTCACCAACTCACTGCTCTCCGCCTTCGAACGGCTCACCTCCGTCATCACCGACCAGCAGATCACCTCGATGCCGCCGGTCGGCGAAGAGGTACGGCTGCGCATCCGTGACGCGTTCACCCGGCGCAGGCCCGCGCTGCCCGCCGATCTCTTCCTCAGCTATGTGGCGGAGAACCGGATGTGGGCCGACTGGATCGAATCCGTGCTCACCCGGGCCGGGTTCCGCGTCGTACCGCGTGATGTGTCCGCCGAGCGGGAGACCCCGGAACCGGCGGCCGCCGCCGCGGAGAACGCCGCCCGTACCGTGGTGCTGCTCTCCAGCGCCTACCTCAAGTCGCAGCGCGCGGTGAACCTCTGGGAGCGTGCCGTGGCGGAGGACCCCGGCGGTGGCCGGCGCCATCTGCTGCCGCTCAGGGTCGGTGACGTACGGCTGTCCGCGCCCTACATCGACCGCAACCCCGTCGATCTCTTCCGGCTCGACGAGGTGCATGCCACCGCCGCCCTGTTGCGCGCCCTGGACCGGCCCGTACAGCTCACCGACAGTGTGTCGCCCGGACCCCGCTTCCCCGGTACCGTCCCCAGGATCTGGAACGCACCGCCGCGCAACCCCGGCTTCACCGGCCGCTCCCTGGTCCTGGAGCGGATGCGCGACCAGCTCGGCGGCGGCATGGCCGTCGTGCTGCCGCAACCGCAGACCCTGTACGGACTCGGCGGTGTCGGCAAGACCCAGGTCGCCCTGGAGTACGTGCACCGCTTCATGGCCGACTACGACCTGGTCTGGTGGATATCCTCCGAACAGACCGACGACGTGGTGGCCGGGCTCGCCGAGCTCGCCGTCCGGCTCGGCGCGCAGGGCGGCGACGACATGGCGGCCGCCTCCCAGGAAGCCGTGGACCTGCTGCGGCGCGGCGTGCCCTCGGACCGCTGGCTGCTGGTCTTCGACAACGCCGACGACCCCGAACGGCTCCGGCGCTACTTCCCGCAGGGCGGCTCCGGACACATCCTGGTCACCTCCCGGAACCAGGCCTGGTCCCAGCACGGCGACGCACTGCCCGTCGACGTCTTCCTGCGCGAGGAGTCCATCGAACACCTCCAGCGCCGGGCCCCGGGACTGAGTGACGAGGACGCCGCCCAGGTGGCCACCGCGGTCGGTGACCTGCCGCTCGCCGTCGAACAGGCGGCGGCCTGGATCGCGGAGACCGCCACCCCGATCGACACCTATCTGGAACAGCTGGCGCAGCAGGCCCCCGAGGTCCTGGCGCTCAACCAGCCGGCCGGCTACCCGCAGCCGGTCGCGGCGACCTGGAACATCTCCATCGAACGGCTCAAGGAGCGCTCGCCCGCCGCGGTGCGGCTGCTCCAGCTCTGCGCCTTCTTCGCCCCCGAGCCGATCTCGGGGAACCTCCTGTACAGCAAGGAGATGATCGAGGCGCTGAAGCCGTACGACGCCTCGCTCCAGGAGAAGCTCGTGCTGGGCCGGGTCATCCGGGAGATCGGCCGGTTCGCCCTCGCCAAGGTCGACCAGGTCTCCAACTCCATCCAGGTGCACCGTCTCGTCCAGGCCGTCATCCGGGCACAGCTCAGCGAGGAGGAGCAGCGCGACGCCCGGCATGCCGTCCACCGCATTCTGGCGGGTGCCCGGCCCGATGAGGACGAGCCGATCGACAACCCCTCGACCTGGCCGCAGTTCGCCACCCTCTGGCCGCACCTCGTCCCGTCCGACGCCCGCAACTGCAAGGAGCCCGAGGCCCGCAGGCTGTTGATCGACCGGGTCCGTTATCTCTGGAAGCGAGGTGACTTCAGGACCGCTGCCGCCCTAGGCGAGGAGCTGCGCGCCATCTGGAAGGAGACGCTGGGGGAGCGGGACATCCAGTACCTCTACCTCTGCTTCCACCTCGCCAACATCTACCGCTCGCGCGGCCGTTACGTGGAGGCGAAGGAGCTCGACGAGATCACCCTGGCGACGCAGCGGGAGGTCCTGGGACCGGAGCATCCGCACACGTACATGAGCACCAGCAGTCTGGCGACGGACCTCGGCACGCTCGGCGAGTACACCATGGCGATCGAGCTGGCGACCGAGGCCACCGACGGGTTCAACCAGATCTTCCACGATTCGCATCCGAGGACCCTGGCAGCGGCCAACAACCTGGCGTTCACCCTGCGGTCGATCGGGCAGTACGCCAAGGCCAGGGAGATCGACCAGGACGTCTTCGACCGGCGGGTCGAGGTGCTCGGCGCGGAACACCCGTACAGCCTCTCCTCGGCGATGAACCTGGCCCGTGACCTGCGTGACGTCGGGCGGTACGAGGACGCGGTCAGCATCCTCGGCCGCACGTACGACAGTTACAAGGCCACGCTCGGCCGGTCCTTCCCCGGCACGCTGAGCGCGGCGAAGAGCCTGGCGGTGTCGCTGCGCCGGGCGGGCAGACTGGAGGACGCCCGCAGGCTCACGGTGGCCACCCGCGCCCGGTACCGGGCCAAGTACACCGCCGCCAACCCGGAATGGCTGGCCTGCGACCTCAATCTGGCGGCCGACCTGTTCGCGGCGGGCGAGGCGGCCGAGGCCAGGGACACCGCGCAGGAGGTCGTCGACCAGTACATGAAGGTGCCGGGGGAGAAGCACCCGTACACCCTGGCCGCCCTGAACAACCTCGGCGTCTACCTGCTGGGGGCCGGCGCGGTGGAGGAGTCGGAGCAGGTGCTGACCCGGGTGGTCGCGACGATGCGGGAGGTGTACGGGCACGAGCACCCCAACACCCTGTTCTGCGTGATGAACCTGGCCAATGCGACGGCCGAACGGGGCGATCTCGAAATCGTGCTGGAGACCGAACGGAAGGTGGCAGGACAGCTCAGGCACGTCCTCGGTGCGCACCACCCGGAGACCCTGGCCATGATGTCGAACATGGCGGTCACGCTCGATGCGATGGGGCGCAAGGACGAGGCGCTGCGGCTGAGGACGGAGACGGTCGAGGAGCTGTCGCGGCAGCTCGGTGACGACCACCCGATGACCCGGATCGCCCGGGACGAGCGCCGGTTCGAGCGCGAACTGGAACCGACGGCGGTATGAGCCACGGGAGCGTCCGGCCGCCACCGGACGCTCCCTGTCTTTTCCTGTCCCTCTTGGGTCCGTTCCTCAGCAGGCAGCCGGCTCCAGCAGCCAGTTGAGGATCGTGGGCAGGACGTGCAGCGCGTCGAAGTGCGCGGCCGCAGGTTCCACCACGACGGTGGAGTTCGGGATGCGCTCGGCCAGCCAGCGGGAGTGGCCCACCGGCGAGAACACATCCTTCTCGCCGTGCCACAGCATCACCGGACCCGTGATGTCCGCAGGGTCGAACCCCCATGGACGGCTGAAAGCGATCGCGTCGTCGATCCAGCCCCATGCCGAAGTGCGCAGCCCCTCACGGTAGTTGCGCAGCAGCATGGTGCGGACCCCGGCGTCGTTGACCACCATCCGGTCGGAGTCGGTCAGCTCCCGGCGCAGATCGTCGATGAGCCTGACCGGGTTCTTCCTGATCACCGCGGACCGCGAGATGAACGACTCCGCGAGCCCGTCCGGATCGGCCGCCGCGGTGGAGTACGCCAGCACATTGGAGGCGGCCATCCCGTCGAACCAGTCCAGGCCGTCGGCGCCCCAGGGGGCCAGCCCGACGAGTGCGGCGGTACGGGTGACCCGCTCGGGCATCAGCGCGGCGCAGGCCAGGGCGTGCGGGGCGCCACCGGATCGGCCCACCACGGCGAACTGTTCCAGCCCGAGGTGGTCCGCGATGGCCCGTACGTCCTGAACGACGTCGGCGACACAGCGGCCCGGCAGCCGGTCGGAGTCGCCGTAGCCCGGCCGGTCATAGGTGATCAGCTGTGTCTTGCGCTGGTACAGCACCATGCCGCGCGGAGCCGGACCGAGCCTGCTGCCGGGCATTCCGTGGAGCAGGAAGACCGGTCTGCCGCGGGGATCGCCCAGACGCTCCACCACCAGATGCCGCCCGTCCGTTGCGCGCACCCGATTACGCACTCCGCGCCTCCTCTGTATGGTGCGGGCACCGCGTGCCCGACTTTTCCCGCCCGATTCGATGATGGCTCATCAGAGCGCTTACCGGGACTGTCTGTTGGGAAACCGTGGGGGCGTACGGGGGCGCGTAATCGTGCGGCGCCTTCGGGCAGTTCTCGATCCGGCCTGCCGGGGCTCGCCCGCATCACCTCACGTGATGCGGGCGAGCCCGTCGATTCCGATCAGGAAGCCTCGTCGGCGCTACCCCCGCGCGAGCGTCACGAACGCCACCCACTCGCCCCGCCCGACCCGCAGCACCGGTCCGCCACCCGCGACCTTCGAGTCCCGTACATACACCGCACCGGGGCCGGCAGCCACTTCCACGCAGTCGCCGCCGCCCGATCCGCTGTGGCTGCTCTTGAACCAGTGCAGCTCGTCAACGCTCTCGGTTACCTGCTCCACGCTCATGTCTCTCCCACCAGCTGTTCGATGAGCCGCGCAGACGCCTCGACGTTCAGGGCCTGCGATCGCAGCTTGCCATATCGCAACCCGAAGGCGCTGACCTCAGCCGGATCACTGACGACGCACCCGACCTCCTGGGACTCGATGTATCCGAGGCGGCGGAGCTCCTTCGTCTCCACCAGGACGAAGGGCCCGTCCAGGCCCGGGTGGAATCCGAGCCCGGCAGGCATCACCTGAACCTCCACCGACCGCAACGAGCCCACCTCCAGCAGGCGTTGCCACTGCTTCCGCATCACCTCCCCGCCGCCCACCGGGTTTCGCAACGCCTCCTCCCCGATGATGAACGACAGTTCCGCCAGCGGATCCCGCGTCAGAAGTTTCTGCCTGCTCAGTCGCGCTTCCGTGTGCTGGTCGATGATCTCCTCGCTGAACGGAGGGCAATGGCCGCCGAACACGGCCCGTGCGTACGCCTCCGTCTGCAGCAGGCCCGGCACCAGCAGCGGGTCGTACGAGAAGCGGCTCAGCACCTCCGCCTCGATGAGGGCGAAGTTACGGAAGAACTGCGGGAGCTTCGCCCGGTCCACATCGACCTGGAGAACTTCCAGCAAGCCGCCCGCAGCCAGCACCCGGTCCGCCGCGACGGTGAACGCCTCCTTTGCCGGTCGCCGCCCCTGCTCGACCGAGGCGACCTGTTCCAGGGAGTAGCCGATGGCATCTCCGAGCGCCTGCTGGTTCAACTCGGCCCGCTTGCGCAGGTGCTGGAGGAGCTTGCCGTAGGCCACCCACACCCCCGGCAGGTCGTTGTCCTCCCTTGTCTTCGTCGCGCGGCTGTTCCGCGTATCCCGCACTGCCCTCACGCCCTTTCCGCCACCGTTCACGCCCCGCCCGCAAATACCCGTAGTGCTCCTCAACTTCACTACGACTGGGCAAGGTTCAACGCAATCGACGTTTCCAGGGACACGGCCCCTGCCCCGTACGGCTCCCGTACAAGACCCGTACAACTCAGGGCGGCGCAAATCCGTCCGGCCCGTACCACCGATATCCCGTACGGTCATCGCGCCTGGTCAGCGATATCTGCCGAGTTCCACGATGGCGTCGTGAAGCAACAGGAAAGCACCCATGAACCACTCGGCCCAGCACCCGAGTTCAGCCTTCGCCTCAGCAGCACCCCCCGTGGCGCCAGGCTGGCCCGTACCCTCGCCGTGCAGCAGCTCACCGAGTGGTGCGGCAGTCCGTACGACTCCGAGACTGCTCAAGCCGTCGCCCTCGTCACCGCCGAACTGGCCGCCAACGCCATTACCCACGGGCGCCTCCCCGGGCGCGACTTCAGGCTGACGCTCCTCCTTCTGCCCCACGCCGTTCGTATCGAGGTGACCGACACCCGCCCGGAGCGCCTGCCGCCCATCCCGGCAGCGGGACCCGTGTCCGCCGACGCGGCATCGAGCCGTGGTCTGCTGCTCGTCGAGGCGTACGCGGACCGTTGGGGCTGCACCGTTGGCGACGCGTTCACCAAAACGGTCTGGGCGGAGGTGGCTTGCTCCTCCTGAGCGCGGCACGGAGGACAGCTGGGTCCAGTCGATCTTTACTTAGAACTCCTAACGAAATGATCTTCCAAGTGGTTGGATCACTCCGGGACTGATGATCCGGGGGTACGGGGTGGCTCGGTCAAAGCCGTGGGAAGTCGATGACGAGTTGCGGGCGGTGATCGAGCCGCTGTTGCCCAAGGTCAAGCGTCGGACCTGGCATCCAGGACGCAAGCGGCATACGGACCGGCTGGTGTTCCAGGGCATCCTGTTCGTGCTGCACACCGGGATCGCCTGGGAACACCTGCCGCAGGAACTCGGCTTCGGGTCGATCGCCCGCCGCGGCACCGAGCACGGCTCCGGCCTCGGCAAGCAACGCTGGGTTGTGGAGCGCGCGTTCGCCCACCTGCACTGGTTGCGTCGACTGCGGACCCGCTGGGAGATTCGCGACGACATCCACGAAGCCTTCCTCACCCTCGGATGCGCACTCATCTGCTGGCGGCGACTGCGCGCTCTGGCGAGCGACCCCGTGAGCTAGTCAGCCGCCGCCAGTCGGTTGAGAACTTCCATCGGGGTGAAGCTCCAGCCGACGAGGCGCGGCCCGCTCCAGTTGATGCCGATCAGGAGTCCCTCCCGGGCGGCATCGGGCAGTTCGCGGGCGCGCCAGTCTTCCAGGGACATGGATTCGACCCGTAGCCCATGCCCCCAGATCTTCGCCGCCCTCTGGGCGCGGGCCGAGGTCGACCAGAAGGGAAGACTTCGCGTGCCGTCCGCGGAGAGGGAAGTTGGGCTTCCGTCGTCATCCCGGACAAGCCAGACAACTCGGCTCTGGCGGACGTCTCGGAAGAATGCTGCCGCTTGCGAACCACTTTGACTCATGACCACCGAGCCTAATGTTCCCCGCCACTCATTTCGTTAGGCGTTCTCAGGCTCCGGGGCTGTTCTTCGGTCCCGGCACGTGGTCATATCCAGGATGCCGGGACCGAAGGCCCTACGCAGGCCGACGTGCCGGATCCGGCGGTGGCCCCCGCCGTCCGGCAGGGGCCCGGCCGGACGACGTGATCCGACCGGGTCAGCCGGCCCAGACCTCGGCTTCGTCCGCCGGGACGGTGGTGGCGAGCTTCAGCTCCTTGCGGGCGGCGACCGTTTTGCCCGGGTCGATACCGGTGAAGGCCCGGTCGTAGGCGAGGTAGAAGGCGTCGGTGTCACCGGCCGAGGCGGCCTTTTCCCACGCATCGGCGGTTTCCTTCAGCCGTGCACGGAGCTTGACGGTCTCCGGCTGCTGAATGTTCTTCAGGGCCGTGAGGTGGGTGTCGAGCGCGGCGGCAACGGCTTTGGCCTGCTTCTTGTAGCCGGCAAAGTCGTCCTCAACATGCTCTGCTTCGGGCTGGTTCGTCCACAGGGCCTCGTAGACGGCGTTCGAACCCTTCAGGTATGCGAGCTGGTCGGCGTCCAGGGGCTTGCTCTTCAACGAACCGGAGAACGTGCCCGCTTCCTTGGTGTACGTGCAGGTCACGGCCCGATCGCCCGTCGCCCAGCTCTCCTTGGTGGGGGAGTAGTAGTAGACGTCGACGCCCTTGGGCAGGGCCCAGGCGTCGGGGGTGAACTTCTGCGCCTCGGCCGGGCATCGTTCGTCGGCGATCTGTGCGGTTTTGTCCTCACCGGGGTACGCCGACTGCCCGTCGATCTTGAAGTCACCGACGACCTGGCCCTTGTGCGGTTCCTTGCACGGCACGACCTCGACGCTGAACTCCTCGCCCTTGGGCGCCCCGTTGTTCGGGTTGTAGCAGTCGCCGGTCGCGAGCGAGAAGACCGATCGCTGGCGAACCACTTTCTTGGCGCCGGTCTTTGCGCTGTCGAGGGCTTCGGAGCATCCCACCGCTCCGACCGAGAGCAGGGCTACGACAGCGGATATACCGCGCAGGGAACGGGACGTGACACCGAGAGTCATGACGTGGGAATCCTCAAACGGAAGGGTTGTGAACAGGTGTGCGCATCGTATGGCATGTCAGTGACAGTGCTGTGCGCAGGCATTTTGGTGCACCGGCGGTGGTGGTGCAGGTGATATCCGGAGGAGTTGTCGTCCGGCGGTTGAGAGTGGTCGAGAAGTGAACCGCCCATCAGTGGGGAGGAACCAGGAACCCGGCTCGAGGCGCACCGCACACGCGGACGCCAGGGAGAGAATCCCCCCACACTTAGGCCGCCCCCCAATTGCCGGTCGGTCTTATGGGAACGACGTCGGCGGGAGCGTCGCATCCATTACGTTCGGACCTGGTGAGCAGGAGGGGGAGTCCATGCCGACAGAGGGCCGGTTCCGGGCGAGCGGGTGGCGAGGGCGGGAAGTTGAGATACCACAGCCTGCTGGGACTCAGCGGCCGGTCCCCCTGGAGTTCAAGGGGGGCCTGACCACATCGTTCAGGGTGCACGCGCTGCGGCGATCGACGACGCGCAAGGTGCACGGCGGGGAACTGCTGTACACATACGGGCCCGGGGTGCGCAGAGTGCTGCTACCCGCCGGTTACAACCGGGTGGAGGTCACTCGGGACAAGCCGAAGCCGAGCTCAGGGACCGGCTTCTCCCGCTGGCGCCTGCAAACCGTCGAGGCGGCTGAACTCCCTGTGCTGGCGGACACCGTGTGCGGCAGGAACGAGGAACTTGTGTACTTCGACAGCCACGCACGCGTGTCGTTTGCCTGGCTGGGTGCCGCCGAACACGGTGAACTGCATTTCACGTCTGTCTCCGGGGGCGAGGCCAGGACTCTCACCCGGCACAGCGACATCCGGGGCGTGGTCACCATCCCGGGCAGCGGCTTCCTCGCCATCTCCACCTGGGGCAAGTGGACACTGGAAAGGCGATAGCGCAGCCGCTCGACGGTCGGGCTGTTCGGACCAACCACTCGCCCCAGCACCGAGTTCAGCCTCGCCTCAGCAGCACCCCCCATGGCGCCCGGCTGACCCGTACCCTGCGGTCCAGCAGCTCACCGAGGGGTGCGGCAGCCCGTACGACTCCGAGACTGCTCGAACCATCGCCCTCGTCACCACCGAGTTCGCGGCCAACGCGAGCACCACGGCAGACTTCCCGGCCGCCACTTCCGTCTGGCGCTCCTGCTTCTGCCTCAGGCGGTCCGCGTCGAGGTGACAGACATCCGCTCGGACCGCCTCCCGCCTCAGCCGCCACCCGGTCCCCGTCCCCACCGATGCCGACTCGGGTCGCGGCCTTCTCCTGATCGACGCCCATGCGAGCCGCTGGGGCTGCACAGTTCGCGACGCCTCCACCGAGACGGGTCTGGGCGGAAGCGATGCTCTCGGAGAGCTACGGGGGTGGAGGCGGGCGCCGGTGGCCCTGTCCAGGGCCATCACCCCCACGGTCAGAGCTCAGCGCCCGACCGCCGCTCCCCGCCCTGCGCCGGACCACTCGCAGAGCGGTCCGGATCAGGAGGCCTTCGACTCCAGGTGGTAGGTGGTGTCGACCCAGAAACCGTTCGTAGCCCTGGCTTTGATCTCCAGTACGTACTGGCCGGGAGTCAGCGACGCGATGCCACCCCAGATGCCCCACGCGTAGCGCTGGGTCAGCCCCGTCCTGAACGGCGCGGAGAACTCCTGCAGCGGCAACGGAATGCTGTTGAGCGATGCCGTGGCCTCTGCCACCGTCAAGGATTGGGGGATCCTCGAGTACGACCTGGT
Source organism: Streptomyces sp. NBC_00057 (assembly GCF_045041165.1). NCBI lineage: Bacteria > Bacillati > Actinomycetota > Actinomycetes > Kitasatosporales > Streptomycetaceae > Streptomyces > Streptomyces sp. NBC_00057. The sequence continues at coordinate 7,122,658 of NZ_CP108256.1, forward strand.
GTGCTGCATATTGAGCACAGGGAAGAAGACCGGCCGGTCCGAGGGGATCGCGCAGCGTCGCACCACGTGGCCGCCGTAGGTGCCGGCCAGGAACCAGAGGTCGTCCGGCTGGTTCCAGGCGGCGTGCTCGCCCGTTGTGTCCTCGACCGGACTGCGACCGTCAGGGGCGGACAGGGCCCACTTCCACCACCGGCCTGCGAGCACCCCGCCCTCTTCGTTGCTCAGCTTCCACGTACTGTCGACCGATTCCGGACCACTCATGACGTCCCTCCCGCGTGCAGCCTCTGACTCAGGGCTCGTTTCGAACAAGCGGACAGTACCCGGGGCGGATGAATGGCTTGGCGGCGGTCTCTGCCCCTACTCGGGCACGGAGCGCATGGGCGGCGTGATCGAGCGGATCCCCTGGGGGGCTCACCGAGCAGCGGGAGTCGCCCCGATGTCAACCGTTCGTGCCCACGCGGGCGGCGAGTCCGGGACGTAATCGGGATCGTCCTCGTCCCACGACCCGGCTGCCTGCTGCCGAGGGAACAGACCCACCACCGTCCGGCACGGTGGTTGCGCGCTCGGCCAGGGCGTCTGCCCGTCGGTCAGGATCACGATGACGTCTGGTCGGGGTTGCGCTCGGAGCGCCTTTGCGAAGCCCGTGCGCAGATCTGTAGACCCAGACCGTGGGTACGGCCGGCTTCGAAGACAACGCGGAGCGCCGAAAGACGTGCGTCTTGGAGGACATATCCGTCGACCTGCCGGCGGATGTCGGCCGGCAACAGCTCCCACCAGTCGACTGTGGTGATGTCCGTCATCCAGATTCCGCCTGTCTTCCGTGCGGCCCTCGCAACGGGCCCCCGAGCACGACTGTACGCACGGCCTTGCACTGTCCGTACGTGTCGGGCCGCAACGAGGCTCCAGCCGACGCGGAGGGCCATTCCGGCCGAGCCCCGAGCTGCGTGCGCTGCTCTTCACCGACTTCGACGGCGCCCCGGCAGATCCGGACGACACAGTCGCCGACGCCCTCGACGGAGGTCACATCGAGCGGACACCGGGTCTCCTCACGATCCTTCAGGATGCGACCGGAGACCCGGCCGGACGTTCCGCAGCGCGCGGTTCCCGGATGTCGATGAGCGCTCGCGCTGCCACGATCCGCTGGGTTCAGGCGGTCGTCGAGCCCACGGGCGCGGTGTCACCGGCGACATCATCCGGTGTGCGGCGCATGGCCATCAGGAGTGTGACGAGCGTGCCCGCCACCGCCCACGCGGAGAGCACCAGCAGTGGTCCGGTGACCGCGTTGCCCTTGAAGTACGCGATCGAGCGTGCCACCCAGGTGCCCGCCCCGGGCGGCAGCGCGGGGCCGATCGCTCGCCAGAAGTCCGGGAGCATCGGCAGCGGGAAGGCGCCGCCGGCGCTCGGGTTGCCCGCGATCACCACGATCAGGACGGCCAGGCCGATGCCGACGATGCCGGTGAGGGCCTGCAGGGCGAGGGTGAGCATGCCGACCGCGAAGACGGTCAGCGCCCCCAGCCCCGACAGCCCCCAGAAGCTTCCGGGCAGGGCGCCGAGGATCGGGCCGATGATGATCGCGCCGCCGATCCCGCCCACGATGGAGTACAGCGCCATGACGCCGGTCCGGATCACCGCGCGCTGTCGGTTGGCGGGTTTGGAGCCGGCGCTGATCGCCAGGATCGAGGCGCAGAGGTAGCCGCCCACGCACCAGCCCACGACCAGGTAGAAGGACGAGAGCCCGTCGAAGTCCTGGTCGGAGGCCGGGGCCACGTCCACGGACCGCACTGTGCGCTGCTGGGTCAGATCGACCTTCGTGATGATCTTCGTCAGGGTGTCGGCCAGCGCGGCACCCCCGCCGGAGGCGACCAGCACGGTGTCGGTCGTGCTTTGGGGACTGACGATCAGGGAGCCGTCGATCTCGCGGTTCAGGATCTGCTCGCGGGCCGTGGCCGCGTCGGCGACCGCACGGGGGTCCAGCGGGCCGCCAGGGAGATTCTTCAGCTCGGTGATCAGCTGTGCGGACATCTGCCGGGGTGCGACGACCCCGAAGGGTACGTCCGTCGGCTTCGGTTTGTGCAGCGCCCCGACGTAGGACGCGATGAACAGCAGCTGCAGTCCGAGCACACCGATCACGAGCAGCGCGGCCCGTGGAGTGACGGCGTTCTTCACCTCGTCAGCGAAAGTCATGCTCCCACGGTCCGGGGCGTCGGCCGTTCGTGCAGGTGGGACCGGGCCGAATGGCTGACCGGAGCGCCGGCCCGGGGGAGTCCCGCGCCCGGAGTATCGTACGAATGTTCGAAACTTGGGTCCATGGTGGAGATCTACGGCGACGACCTGCGCCTCGAAGCCGTTCACCATGGACGCCAAGGCGCCGGACCCGGATCGCTGCGGCTCGCCGCCCGGAGATCCATGACCTGCACATCTGGCAGATCACTTCCCAGGAGGCGGCACTGTCCGCGCACGTGCTGGTCGAGACCGGCGGCGACTGCCACGCGGTGCGCCGCGATTTGGAGCGCCTTGTCGCTCGCGACCACGGCATCACGCACACGACGCTCCAGGTGGACCACCAGCCGGAGAAGGTCCTCCAAGTCGCCGCCCCTGGGAGTGGTGTGACTCCGGCGCGACACTGCGAGGACCCGCACGGTCCGATCCACCGGGGCGAACCGCACGGCCACTGAGCAGCCCGGGACCACCTGCCCGCGCGATGCCTCCCGCAGGCAGCGGCTGCCCGCTGACCCGCATCTATCCACGATTCCCTGAATTCAGGATCCTGTGTATCGTTTCGCTTGTGCTGAATCTCGCGACCGACATCGAGGTGCTGGCACGGTTCGGCCGCGCCCTCGCCGACCCGATCCGCTGCCGCCTGCTGCTCGCCCTTCGCGCAGCTCCCGCTTATCCGTCCGACCTGGCCGACGCCCTCGGGATCTCCCGCACACGCCTGTCGAACCATCTGGCGTGTCTGCGGGACTGCGGCCTGGCCGTGGCCGTGCCGGAGGGCCGCCGCACCCGGTACGAGCTCGCCGACCCCCGGCTGGGACACGCGCTGGACGACCTGCGCGAGGCCGTTCTGGCTGTCGCTGCGGACAGCACCTGCCCCGACACGGACGAGAAGGGCTGCTGCTGATGACCGCGGAGACATCCCTCGGACCTGTCCCTGCCCGCCGCGAGGTCCTGGCCCGCCGCATACGGTTGCTGGTCGCCGCCACGATCGCGTACAACGTGGTCGAGGCGGTCGTCGCGATCACCGCGGGATCGATTGCATCGTCCTCCGCCCTGGTGGGCTTCGGGCTGGACTCGATTATTGAGGTCTCCTCCGCGGCGGCAGTGGCCTGGCAGTTCTCCGCACGCGAGCACGCAGTTCGCGAAGCGCGGGAAAAGAAGGCGTTGCGGATCATCGCCGTGTCGTTCTTCGCCCTCGCAGCCTTCGTGAGCGTGGACGCGATCCGCGCGCTGACGGGCAGCGGGGAAGCGGAGTCGTCGGTCCCGGGCATCGTGCTCGCGGCCCTGTCGCTGGCCGTCATGCCGTTCCTGTCCGCCGCGCAGCGCAAGGCGGGCCGCGAGCTGGGATCGGCATCGGCGGTCGCGGACTCCAAGCAGACGCTCCTGTGCACCTACCTGTCGGCCGTGCTGCTGGTGGGCCTGGTCGCCAACACCACGCTCGGCTGGTCGTGGGCGGACCCGGTCGCCGCGCTGGTCATAGCGGCGATCGCGGTCAAGGAAGGCCGGGAGGCATGGCGCGGTGACGGCTGCTGCGCACCGGCCGGCCTGAGCACGCTGCAGGCCGACGCGAAGCCCACGGGAACCGAAGACACCTGCGGCTGCGCCCCGGGATGCGCCTGCTGCAACTGACCTGACAAGGGCTGCCGCTCGCGGCAGCCGGGCCCTGGCGCCCAGAAGACTTCAAGAGGGGACTGCGTATCAGCCCCCTGAGCAACACAGAACTGCTCAGGGGGCTTCTCGGTGCGCTCGTGCGCACTCCGGCCACGACGGATTGTGCCGATCGTGGCCCTGTCCTGCCGGGCCGCTGCCCGGCATTACATCGACTTTGAGTTTGCGCCTGCTGAGGAGCATCCATGGCAGGGCAAGGACGCCATGGACACCGGGCTGCGCCTGCTCCCGATGATCGGCGCGCTGATCATCGCCGCGGGTGTCGGCGGCCGCCTGGTCGGCAGGATCGGCACGAAGGTGATCGTCGCCGTCGGCATGGTGCTGTGGGTCGCCGGACTCGGCCTGCTGGCCACTGTGGATCCCGACACCGAGTTCCTGGTCACCGGTACCGCGCTGGCTGTCATGGGCCTGGCGCTGGGCTTCACGATGCCGACCACGCTGGACGCGATCCTCAGTTCCCTGCCCGCCGACCAGGTCGGTGCAGGATCCGCGCTGGCCAACAGCATGCGGCAGATCGGCGCGTCCGTCGGCGTCGCCGTCCTCGGCAGCTCGCTGAACTCCGCGTACCGTAACAACGTCGACGATGACATCCCTGCCGCCCTTCCGGAGCAGGCACAGGAAGCAATCCGGGACAACGTGGCCGGCGCCCTCCAGGCCGCCGAGAAGCTCCCCGCGGCACAGGCCGGGACGATCGCCGACTCGGCACGGGACGCGTTCGTGGCCGGTATGTCGACGGTGTCGCTGATCTGTGCGGGCCTCGCTGCGGTCGCCGCAGTCCTGGTCGTCGCGCTGCTGCCGGCGCGCGACAAGACACCGCTGCTGACCGAGTCGGCCGAGCCGGCGGCGAAGGCCGAGAGTGCGACACCGTAAAGGCTCCTGGCCGCCTCGGCCCGTGCCGGTGCGGCCAGGACGGGCGCGGTGCGGTTTCATCCCCCGTGCCGTGCCGCGTCCATGGGCTGCCGGGCCGGTCACCCCCGTCCGGCCCGGCAGCCTGCAGGGCGCCAACAGGCGCAGCACGAGGGGCGTGCGGCCCGTTTCCGGCCGAACGCCCCTTTTCTGCCACGTGGCGCTGCCGGCAGGTGGACTGGCGCTCCTTCTCCAGCGTCTCCTTCAGGCGATGGACTCCCACCCCGATGCCGCGGCGCGCGCCCGTGGTGTCCACACCCTGCGGGCCCGGACGGTCATTGCGCCGCGCACCTGGGCCCGCCCTCCTGCGCGTGGTTCTCGGACAAAGCGGGCTGTCGGCCCAGAGTGGCTGGACGTACGGCCTCCGGCCCGAAGCGTCGACGGGCACGGTCTGCGGCAGCTTCGACTGCGCGGGCACGGGTATCGCTGGGATCCAGAGAGAGCTGGCGGTAGGCACCATTGGCTGGCAGCAGGCCGTCGGCGCGGATCGCGAAGGCGCGGACTCTCGCTCGCTGCAGCCCCAGGGCGTTCAGCAGACCCAGGGCAGTTGCCGCGAGGGCGGGTGAGTGGTTGGTGGGTTCCAGCAGCGCGCGGGTACGCGTGGTGGAGCTGCGGTCGGCGTACCGCACCGTGAGGGTGAGCCGTTTGGTGATCTGGCTTTCGCCACGCAGGCGTTGGCCAATCTGGTCGGCAAGCCCCAGGACCGCACGGTGATGCTGTGCCGGGTCCAGGCAGTCCCGCTCCAGCACGAGGTCGGCGATCAGGTGCGCTGCCGGTTCCAACGGGGTGACCGGGCGGGGATCGTGGCCACGAGCGCGTTCGGCCAGCAGCCGAGCAGGACCCGCGCCGAGAAGTCGCTGCAAGGTAACCGGAGGCATGTCGATGATCTGGCCGATGGTGTGCAGGCCGTACCTGCTGAGCGTCTCCGCTGTGGCGCGGCCAATCCCCGGCAGAGCGGTGACCGGTCGCGGGTACAACCAATCGGTCACTTGTCCGGTGGGGACCCAGGTGGTGTCTCCCGGCGCGGACGCGTCGGCCGCCATGACAGCCAGCATGCGGTTGCTCGCGAGCCCGGCGCTGCTGTCGATGTTGTAGAGGGCCTTCAGCCTGAGCTTCGCCATCTGGACCAGGTCATAGGGGGACAGATCGAAGTACCTGAGCGCCGATGTCAGGTCGAGTTGGACGGCGTTGGGCGGAATGGCCTGGACGTGCGGCGTGACGCCAGACATCAGTTCGATTATGTCGTCGTACTGAGCCTCGCTCAAAGCGGCGTGCAGATGGAGGTGGGCGATGTGCCGCTGACCTGTGGTCATCCTGCACTCCCTGGGCTGGTGTAGCCGAACTTCTTCAGGTCGGCCGAACGACTGCCGGCGGGCTGCAGGTCGGCGTACGGGTGCAGCCGAGCCCCGGTGGTGCCGTTGACCAGGGTCCGCCGCGGCTGCGCGGGGGTCGGGTGCGGGTGGCCGGCGCCGAGGAGGGCGAGGGCGGCTTCGGGGCCGTGGTCGCGGCGGGCTGCGGCGATCCGGTCCAGGTCCCAGGCCATGGTGCCGACGACGGTGCGGCGGGTGCCGCGTACCTGGACCGTGCCGCGGACCAGCAGCAGCCCGCTGTGGAAGACGGTGTGCGCGCAGGCCGGGTGGGAGTCTTCGAAGAAGGCCAGGTCGACCAGGCCGGAGCCGTCCTCCAGGGTGACAAAGATGATGCGTCGGCCGCTGGCGATCGGTGGGGTCTGGGTGGAGGCCCGTACGCCGGCGACGATGACCTGCTGACCGGGGCGCATTCCGGCCAGGTGGGCCGCATCGGTCGCGCCGATCTCGCGCAGCAGTCGGTGGTGGTGCTCCATCAGGTGCTTGGAGACGTCGATGCCGAGGGTGCTCAACTCGGCGCTCAGGGCTTCGCGTCCGGTCATCTCCGGCAGGCCGCTCGGCTCCGCTCCGCCGACGGCGCTCGTGTCGATGGGCAGTTGGCCTTTGCCCACGAATCGGGTGCGGGAGGCCCGGTGGAGTTCGGCGATCTGCAGCAGCAGGTCGCGGCGCGTGAGGCGTCCGTCGTGGAGGGAGTTCAGGGCGCCGATCTCCGCGAGGCGTTCGACGACCGGTCTGCCGGGATGGGCCCGCTGCCAGAAGTCCGACAGCGATCCGTACGGCTGGCCCTCCTCGATCCGGGCGCACTCTTTCTCGCTGATGCCGTGCACCGCGGACAGCGCGAGCCGCACGCCCCACTGCTCTCCGTCGGCCTTCTCCACGGTGTGCTTCACCTTGGAGTGGTTGATGTCGACGGGCAGAACCGGCACGCCACGCCGACGGGCGTCGGAGACGAGGACGCGCTTGGGCCACATACCGGGGTCGTGTTCGAGAAGGCCGGCCAGCAGGAATGCCGGGTAGTGCGCCTTGAGCCAGGCGCTCTGCAGGGCTGGTACGGCGAAGGCGACCGCGTGCGCCCGGCAGAAGCCGTAGGCGCCGAAGGCCTCGATGGTCTTCCAGACCTCGTCCCGCACTTCCACGCTGTAGCCGCGGGCGCGTGTCTGGTGGTGGAACCAGCCCTTGATTCGGGGCAGTCGCTCCTTCTCGCCGAGTGCTCGCCGCGCGATCTCGGCCAGCGCGTAGTCGCAGCCGGTCATCACCGAGAGCGTCTCGATGATCTGTTCGTGCCAGATAGTCACGCCGTAGGTGTCAGCGAGCACTGGCTCAAGGTCTGGATGGGCGTACGTGGGTGTGCCGCCATGGCGTGCGGCGATGTACCGCTCGGGCATGCCGCCCGCGACCGGCCCGGGACGGAAGAGGCTGATGTCGGCGATGACGTCCTGAGGATCGCGTGGCTGCAACCTGGACAAAAGATCTTGTTGACCAGGTGACTCCAGTTGAAACAGACCCAGGGTCTGACTCTCCTGGATGAGCTTGAACGCGAAGACGTCATCGAGCGGCACCTGCTCCGGGTCGTCCAGATCGATGTGGTTGCCGGTCGTCCGCTCGATCTCAGAGACGGCATGGGCCATCGCGGACTGCATACGGACACCCAGAACGTCCAGTTTGATGTTGCCCAGCGCCTCGATCTCCTCCTTTGCCGCCATTGCCATGGGGTAGTCGCCTTGCGGCGTGGGCTGCACCGGCAGCCGGTCCAGGAGGGTCGCGTCGCTGATGACCACGCCGCAGGGGTGCATGGCCATGCCGTGGACCAGGGAGTCGAGGCCTTCGGCAAGCTCCCACAGCGGCCCGTATCGTCCCGCCTCGGACGCCAGCTGTCGCAGTTCCGGCAGCTCGGCGAGCGCACCGGTGATGTCCGAGGCCCGCAGATGCGGGAAGCTCTTGGCGATCCGGTCGACCTCTGCCGGCGCTATGCCCAGCGCCAGGCCGGTATCTCGCAGAGCTCTGCGGGCCCGGTAGGTCTCAGGCATGGCGGTGACCGCCACCCGTTCCTTGCCGAACCGCTCGAAGATCGCGTCGTAGCACTCCAGCCGCCGGGCGGACTCTACGTCGATGTCGATGTCCGGGAGCGACGCCCGGCGCACGCTCAGGAAGCGTTCGAACAGCAGGTGGTGGTCGAGCGGGTTGGCCGTGGCGATGCCCAGCGCGTGACAGACCACCGAACCGGCGCCCGAGCCGCGGGCAGCGACCCTGATGCCCTTCTCCCGGATGTCGGCCACAACCTGGCCGACGGCGAGGAAGTACGAGTCGTAGTTCAACTTGGAGATCACAGCGAGCTCTTCGTCCAGCCGGTCGAGTGCGACGCGGTCGCGGTCGAGGCCACGCCGGGCCATACCGGCCTCGCACTGCTGGCGCAGCAACTGTGCCACGCTGCCCGCCCCAGGCTCGGCTCCGAACACTTGCGGCTCCGGGAAGTGCGGCGTGCCCAGCCCTAGATCCGTCGCAGGATCCACGGTGCACGCGGCAGCCGTGGCTGCGGTATCTGCCATCAGGCGGTCTGCCCGCCGAGGGCCCGCGCCTGCACATTCGGCGATCAACTGCGCGATGCCCGCCATCGCTCCTTCGTCCTTGAGCCAGCGCTGCCTGCTGTCCAGGTGGCGCCAGTCGATGGGCCGCAGCAGCCGCGCGGCGTCCAGGACATCGGCGAGTCGGTGCTGGTCGGGGTCGGCGTAACGGACCGCGTTGGAAAGCACGGCGGTGGTGCGGGTGCGGTCGGCCAAGGCCAAAGTGCGGGCGGCCAGACGGAGGGACCCCGGACCGACGCTAAAACGTTTCTGCGCGACAGCCTCCAGCCGCACCCCGCTTCCGAAGATCTCCTGCCACGGAGCCAGGAGCTTCATCGCGACATCCTCCCGGCCCGCGGCCAGCGCTCGGACCGGCTCCGAGAGGGGGCCAAGCAGCACCGTCAGGCCAGAACCGCCGTACTCCCGCAATGCCTCCCACGGCACTACCGGCGCTCCGCCTGGCGTGGCACTCGCAGCACTGGCATGGGCGGCCGACGTGATGCGACACAACCGTGCCCATCCCGTCCGGTTCTGCGCCAGCAGCACGAACCGCAGAGGCGGTTCGACCACATCCGCACCACCGCGCGCCGGCGTGCGGCGACGCTGTGCGGGAGGAGGGGGTGCGACGGCCTCCACTGCGAGGTCGATGCCGAAGATCGGCCGGACTCCTTCCTTTGCGCAGGCCTCCGCGAACCGGACGGCACCGGTGACCGTGTCCCGATCGGTGAGCGCGAGCGCCGAAATGCCCCGCTCGGCCGCCCGCCGCACCAATTGCTCGGGGTGGGCGGCGCCGTAGCGCATGGAGTAACCGGATGCGACGTGCAGGTGGGCGAAGCCCGTCATGTCGCACCTCCATCGCTTCGCCCCCTTTGAACCGTCCGCCCGATATCTTCAATCGTACGCTCGTTCGATAACTGTAGCTCAGGATTCGAACGTGCGATCGTTTCTGTCGTGCCCGAGAGGATGCCGGAGGGGGTGGTTCCGCCGGTTGCGGAGATGTTCGCGGGATTTTGGCGGCTGTATAAGGGGTGAGCCCGCTCGCGTCAGCTCCAGTGCAGGTCCCCGGATTCGGAGACGCCCCAGGCCTGCGGCTCCAGATCCTGCGACGCGGTCAGGGCCGCCGCCAGGTCCTGCAGGACTCGGCGGGGTGCTCTCCGCCGCATCCAACGCGGGCAGCATGCCGCAGACCAACGCATGCGAGGGCCTCGGCGATGTCGCCGTTCTTCCGCGACCTCCAGATCCGCTCCTCCCACCCGGCCTTGCGTTGATCTTTGGCCTGGCGCGCGAGCCGCTGCATTTCGGTGTCTGTCTTCCGCTGACGTATCGGGGGATTTTCACATCAGGCCGTGGGGGCGCCCAGGGTCCACAGGTGCTTCTCCGCCCAGGCGCCCACGATGGCCACGTCGGGGTTCTGGCATCGTGTTCCGGCGAACCGGTCCGCGAGCAGCTGAAGCCGGGCGGTCATCGGCAGCTGGGCCAGGACGGGCGGCAGGTCCTCGGTGCTGTCGGCGAGGGTGCTGACGGTGATGCCCTCCAGGCGCGCGGCCGCGCCGAGCGCGGCGACCAGCCCGTCCGGGTCCCGCGCGGGCTCCAGTAGGACCAGTCCGTCGGCGGTGCCGAACGGGACCGCCGAGCCGTGGAGGTAGTTCTCCGCCTCGAAGCCCTCCGCGAGGGTCCGCGACGCCTCCCGGATCTTGAGGGCGCCCTCCCGCGCGCTGACGCCCCACGGGCCGGCGCCGATCAGGGCCAGGGATCGGGCAGGGAAGGCGATCTCGTCGATCCCCGGGTCGGCCACCGCCGCCCGTACCGCTTCGGCGGTACGCCGCAGCGCCTGGGGGCCGTACTCCTCGGCGCCCAGACGAGCGGCGATGCCGGCGAGGACGGCGAGCGCGGCAGTGTAGCCGGCGGTGTACGTCTCGGACCGTTCGCGCTCGACGGTCTCGACGGCCTCGGGCCAGCCGGACCCGAGGCCGGTGACGGAGACGACCGGCACCCCAGCGGTCAGAGCCTGTTTCCGGCAGGTGAGGGCGAAGGCGGTCTCGGCGGTGTGGGTGATCACCACCATCGCGTCACCCTCGCGCAGCGGCGCCCCCCAGCGAGCGAACAGGGCGGCTGAGGACCAGCGGGCGTCGATCCCGGCGTGGCTGAGCATCATGGCGCCGAGTTCGGCGGCGTGCTGGCTGGTGCCGGTGCCGATGAGCAGGACGCGCCGCGCTCCGGCCAGCCTCTCCGCGGGGCCCGACAGGTCGGTGTCGGCCAGCCGCGCGAGGGCGTCGGCCTGGGTACGGATCACATCGGACAGGGCAGTCGTCGAGGTCACGGCGGATCACTTCTCTTTCGTAGTGCGGGGATGGATGGACGATTCAGGCGCGCTGGGCCGTGATGATCAGATGCGGCGCGTGCACGTGAAAGGGGTTCAGGTCGTAGTCGCCGTACACGTCAGCGACCTGGAAACCGGCCCGGTCCAGCAGCCCGCACAGCTCGTGCGCGGACAGGCAAACCCGTCGTCACTCCAGAGGCCGTAACTCATTCCGAATTGGTCGGCCGATGGGACGGGGAGCGGAAATGCGGATCGCCGATACTTCGACTACGTGACGATTGCACCTTTTCCAGCAAAGACTTTCCGGTCGAGTGGGACGGCCCCGTGCCGGACGCGCAGGTGACACGCCGTTCATCCGACGGGAAATGACATGGGGTCAACAAAGACCCTGGCCTGCCGCCCTATCTGGTACTTAATTTCAAGAATCACAACGACATCCAGTTTCTGTAATTCTTTTTGGAGCATGGAGAGCTGCAGATGGATGGGACTGTCTACGCGGACGGGGGGGGACTCCTATCCCTACCCATGTCACTACAAACGCACTTCTGTCGACCCTGAGGCCTAGAGGGGCGCCTACGGGCCCACCGGATACTTGCCGGCATGTCCCTTACTCCAGATGATGAGATCCGCAGCCGCGAGGAGCTGGCCGCTTTCGTCCGCAGGCTGCACCAGGACTTCCTGCAGCAAGGCGACGTGTGGGAGAACAACACCCTCGCCACCTTCCTGGAAGCCCTCGCCGCGTGGGTGCATGACTCCCCAGGCTTCTATCAGAACCTTGGCAAAGAGCTTCCAGCAGGCGGTGACTGGACCTTCATCGCCCGCGCGCTCCAAGCAGCCAAGGTCTATGAGTAGTCCAGGGCCGGACTTCCATCGGCTTGCCTGGCGCTCCCTTCGTGCCTTATGTCCCTCACGCTGCCACGGGGCTCTGAGCTGCAGTGAAGGCGTCTGAACCCGAGATGACGCCGGGGCGCAGCACGGTGTGGAAGTAGCCGTTGTCGAAGGCGAAGAACTGCACCAGTTCGGTGTCGGGCCTGTTCCACAGGCTCCGCCAGTCGGCGGCCTCGCCGCTCTCGCCCAGTGCCTCGATGAAGGAAGCGAAGTAGTCGGGGACCCTCTCGGCCCAGACGTAGATCCGCTGGTCCTCAAAGCCCTCGACGGGCACCGGAAGGCCCCGGTCGGTGGGGTGACTGACGGGAATGTCCGGCAGCCCGCGCTCCAGCATGTCCTGGCAGAGGGACTGGAGTTGGGGGCTCATGGCAGTGTGCCGGTGGTAGGAGGCGAGCCGGTCGGCGTACTGGCTGAGGGGCAGCACCAGCCTCTCGTACTCCCGGCGGGACGGTTGGGCTCCGCACGTGGTGCAGCGCGGATCGACCAGGTCGGTGCAGACGCGGTCACCGTCTCCCGGTGCAACGCCGAGTGCTGGGGGCGGACGTAGGGGTCGACGGCCAAGTCGGCGGATGCGAAGATCCCCGCGATCTCGTCCGCGAACCCCTGGGCCATCTCCAGCGGTTCGGCTCCCAGCGCCCGGGCCTTGGCCGGAACACAGCTCTGGTGCACGTCCGGGCCGGTGGCGAAGACGCTGCGACGGCCGCGCAGCCGGCAGGCGCGCGCATAGATGTCGGCACCGGGGTACGGGCCCGCGAGGTGCCCGAGGTGGAGGTCGCCGTTGGGGGTCGGTGGAGCCGCGGTGACTCGCCTCACCTCCATGGTCAGATTCCACGATATGGGTTGCTAACTGCGCCCTAAGGAACTGATTGCGTTGCATTGGCGATGGATCTTTACTGAATTCGTTGAGATCATGGCCAGGCTTCACGGGGCTGTCAAGGGGGCCATGGAACAAGGGCGTTGCCTGCGGCAGGTGCTGATGGACGCTCAGCGAGTGTTTGGGTCGTAGTCATCCCGTTCGCGGGGACGTCCTCTTCGTCATGCATCGAGGCCCGGCATGGACGGACGCCCGTCCGCTCCCCCACCCCGATCCGGAGGGGCCGCTGCGCGAGACGCGGGGTCCCGGTCGATCGCCGCCGAACGGTCCTTCCCGCGCGACGAGCTGGACCGGGAGCGGCGGCGCCGCGCGCTCATGTCGCTCACCGAGGAGCTGGGGGCCAGGATGCGAGGGGACGGGCAGGTGTGCCGGGGGCTCTCGCTCTCCGTGCGCTACGCCGACCGGACCGGCTGCTCGACGCTGACCCGCAGCCGTACGCTCCGGCGCCGCTCCGCCTCGACGGTGTCGCGGCCGCCTGCTGACCAGGGCATGGCGCTCCACCACCGCGCAAGCTGCGGAAAACCTTCCTCGGACCCGTTGACCGCTCTGTAACCCGCACCTAATATCGTCAGTACACCAATGATTGGTGTACTGATTACTTGTTCCGGCTGGCTTGCAGGCACCGCCCCGCGTTCCGCTCGCCGCCCATCCCCCGTCTCAACGAGGAGGCCGTATGCCGTCGTCCTTTACATCCCCGCAACTCGCCGTGGTCGGCGGAGGCATCGGCGGGCTGGCTGCCGCCCTGGCCGCCGCCCGCGCGGGGAGGCAGGTGACGCTCGTGGAACGGGCGGCCGAGTTCGGCGAGATCGGAGCCGGCCTGCAGCTGGCCCCCAACGCATCCCTGGCACTGGAAGAACTGGGCGTCCTGGCCGAGGTGCGGCAGACGGCCGTCGTGCCGCCCCGGCTGGTCATGATGGATGCCCTCAACGGCGACCGGATCACCGAACTCGACCTGCACAGCGACGCGTTCCGTGAGCGCTTCCGCCACCCGTACCTGGTCACCCACCGCACGGACCTGCACACGGCGCTGCTGACCGCTTGCCGGACACATCCCGCCATCACCCTGCACACTGGACGCACTGTCGCCCGCGTCGAGCAGGACGGCTCCGGCGTCCGCCTGCACTTCGCGGGGACCACGGAGGTCCTGGAGGCCGACGCGGTGGTGGCCGCCGACGGGCTGCGCTCCGTGTTGCGCCAGGCACTGGTCGGCGACGGTGATCCGGTCTGCTCCCGCTACGTCGCCTTCCGCGGCGCGCTGCCCACCGTCCGGATGACGGGCCGTATGTCGGAGATTGCCGCCTCGGAGGCGGTGATGGTGTGGGCCGGCCCCCGTATGCACCTCGTGCAGTACCCCGTGCGCCGTGGGGAGCTGTACAACCAGGTCGCGGTCTTCGAAAGCGACCACTACCGGCCCGAGTCGGACGACTGGGGCACGGAGGCCGAACTCGAGGAGCGGTTCGCCGGCACGTGCCCGGCCGTGCGTGCCGCACTGCCGCTGGTCTCCCGCGACCGTCGCTGGCCGTTGTTCGACCGCGCACCGGTCGACACCTGGGTATACGGACGCATCGCCCTGCTCGGCGACGCGGCACACCCCATGCTCCAGTACCTGGCCCAGGGCGCCTGCCAGGCCCTGGAGGACGCTGCAGCCCTCGGCCGTGCGCTGGTCGAGTCCGCAGACGCGGCCGACGCCTTCGCCTCCTATGCCGAGCGGCGCCAGGCACGGGCGTCCCTGATCCAGACCACGGCCCGCAGCTTCGGGGAACTGTGCCACCTGGAGGGCATGGGCGCCACCGTCCGCAACGCCCTGCTCGCCACCCGTTCCCCGCACGACTTCGACGACATCTCCTGGGTGTGGACACCGGCCCCCGACATCGTTTCCGCCGCCTGACCGACCGTACGGAGGACCACCATGACCGACGACGTCGCCTACAAGGCTCTGGAGAACCTGGGTGCCGCCCCGCTGTGGCGCTTCTACGGCAACCTCTTCCCCGCCGAGCCCCGCAGCCGGGCGGTACCCCACCGCTGGAGCTGGCAGGACCTGCGCCCTCACCTGCTGCACTTCTCGCAGACGTTGTCCCTCGACGAGGCCGAGCGCCGGGTACTGATGCTGGTCAACCCCGGTCTCACCGACCCGCCGGCCACCGTCAATACCCTGTACGCCGGGCTGCAGATCATCCTGCCCGGCGAGACCGCCCAGGCCCACCGGCACACCTCCAACGCGTTCCGTTTCATCCTGGAGGGCACCGGCGCCTGGACCACCGTCAACGGGGAACGCGTCCACATGGCCCCCGGCGACCTGCTGCTGACGCCCGGCTGGCACTGGCACGACCACACCCACCAGGGTGACGCGCCCATGATCTGGCTGGACGCCCTGGACTATCCCCTGGTCAACGCACTGGAGGCGGGCTTCTACGAGCAGTACCCGCAGCGTCTGCAGCCGGTCACCCGACCCGACGACGCGGGCAGTCGGCAGTTCCTGCACGGCCGCCTCACACCGGCCTGGCTGACCCCCGACGGGCCCAACTCACCCGTCACCCGCTACACCTGGGCGGAGACCGCACGCGCCCTCGACGCCGTCGCGGACACCGCTGAGGGCAGCGACATCGACGGCATCGTGCTGGAGTACACCAACCCCTGGACCGGTGGCCCGGTGATGCCGACGATCGGCTGCCGGGTGCAGCGTCTGCGCCCCGGTTTCCAGGGAGCGGGCCGCCGGCACACAGCGTCCACGATCTTCAACGTGGTCCGCGGCGAAGGTGCCACCGTGGTCGACGGCGTACGGCTGGACTGGTCCGAACACGACACCTTTGCAGTCCCCGGCTGGGCCTCGTACCGGCACCTCAACGCGTCCGCCTCCCAGGACGCCGTCCTCTTCTCCTACAGTGACGAACCGGTGATGCGCTCGCTCGGCCTGTACCGCACCGAGGCATCCGACCCCGGCGCCTGACATCCCGGACGTCCAACCGCTCACCACAGCAAGGAACATGACATGCGTCTGACTCTCTTCAACCGGGGCCGGCTCGGACTCGTCGACGGCAACGACATCATCGACGTGACCGAACAGCTCGCCGGCACCGGCCCCTACGGGCCCGAAGGCCCGCTGCACCGCCACATCGAGCGCCTGGCCGACGGCCACACCGGCCCGCTGGACCTCACCGGCGCCCCCCGCACCCCCCTGGCCGGGGCCACACTCGAAGCGCCCCTTCCTCGCCCGGGGAAGATCATCGGCGCTCCCGTCAACTACCTCGACCACAAGGCCGAGATGGAGTACACCACCTCGGTCGCCGACCTCGGCGTCTTCCTCAAGGCGAACTCCTCCGTGATCGGGCCGGGTCAGGACATCCTCCTGCCCTACACCGACAAGCGGACCGACCAGGAGGGCGAGCTGGGCGTCGTCATCGGACGCGCCGCCTCCCACGTCTCACGTGACGACGCGCTGGATTACGTCTTCGGATACACCTGCGTCCTGGACATCACCGTCCGCTCCGGCGAAGACCGTTCCACCCGCAAGTCCTTCGACACCTTCACTCCGATCGGACCCTGGATCGTGACCGCGGACGAGATCCCGGACCCGGACACGCTGGACCTTCGCTGTGACGTCGCCGGGACCACACGACAGCGGACCAATACGGCAGATCTCATATTCGGCGTGCGAGAGCTCATCGCTTACACAAGTTCCGTCATGGCACTGCACCCCGGTGACGTGATCGCAACCGGAACCCCAGCGGGTGTCGGCCCGCTCAGCCACGGCGATCGCGTCGTGCTGGAGATCGAGCGCGTCGGACGCCTCGAAGTCGGCGTGGACGGGTCGGGGGCCACTGCCTACGCGCAACGCCCCGGGCACCACTCCCGCTGACGGGACGGCGCGCACCGGGGCAATGCCGCTCGCTCGTAGACTCCCGGATGGGCCTGCCGTCCGGGAGGAGGGCACCACCTCAGCGGAAGAAAGATGGAACACCGTGGCACGCGCACTGGACCTGGAGAACTACATCGGGCATCTGATCCGCCGCGCGGAGCAGGTGCATACCGCGATGTGGGCTGCTCAGGTTTCCCAAGAGGTCACCTCTCAGCAATTCGCCGTTCTCAACGCTCTGCGGCAGCAGCCCGGTATCGATCAACGCACTCTCGCCTCCGTCACCTCGCTGGACCGCTCCACCGTCAATCTCATTGTCCGCCGCCTCACCGATCAGGAGTACGTCAATCAAGTGCGGGACGGGGCGGACCGTAGACGCACTCTGCTGAGTCTGACCGACGATGGCGACCGCCTTCTGAGCTCCCTCATCCCGCCCGCGCAACGCGTCAACGAACAGCTTCTGTCGGCTCTGCCCGCCAGTGAACGCGCTTCGGCCGTGAGTGTGCTGCGCACCATCGCCGACATGGAAGTCACGTCGCCGACAGGCAGTTGACAGCCTCCTGCACCGCGGCTCATCCACCGGCCGGATCAGGACGACTTGTGAACTCTCCATCTGTCCGAGGAGTCAGCCATTGCTGCAAGATTACTCTCGCGCAACCGGGGACGACGGACCGGAACACAGCCCAAAAGCACAGGCCAAAGGCGCCTCCGGTACGGGACCTGTGATCAGCCGCGCCCTACAGATCCTCGACGCCTTCAGCGCCCAGTCCCCTCACCTGTCACTCAGCGAGCTGGCGCGAAAAGCGCAACTGCCCGTGTCAACCGTCCACCGGATGCTGGGAGAACTGCTCACCTGGGGAGCACTGGAGCGTGACGCCCAGGGACGCTATCGCATCGGGCTGCGCCTGTGGGAGCTCGGCTCGCTGGCACCACGCGGTCAGGGGTTGCGCGAGCGAGCCTTGCCCTACCTCGAGGATCTCTCGCTGGTCACCCGCGAAAATGTGCAGCTGGCCGTGCGCGAAGGCACGGAGGCAGTGTTCGTCGAGCGGATCGGGGGAAGCTGCGCAGTCCCGACACTCACGCGTGTAGGCGGCCGACTCGCCATCACCGCGACAGGCGCGGGGCTGGCCCTGCTCGCCCACGCACCGGCCTCCGTCCAGAACGACGTGCTGGAACGGCCCATCGTACGTAACACGCCTTATACGATCACCGATGCCAACCGGCTGCGAGGGGTGCTGGCACAGGTTCGTGCACGCGGCTACGCGGTGAGCGACCGACAGTTGTCGCTCGACACGCTTTCGGTGGCCGCGCCGGTGCGGTCCCCGCAAGGAGAGGTCGTCGCGGCCGTTTCACTTGTCGTGCATTGCGGCTCTGCCACCCCTGCCGCCCTGGCTGACCTCGTCCTCACCAGCGCCCGTGCCATCAACCGCGCACTTCACGTGCCCGTTTCCTGACCGTCTTTCTCGCGAAGTAAATGGTTTCCCGGCATACGGAAAAGAGGCTGGTTGCAGCCGCGCCGGATTCGGACCATGTGTGCTCCGACTGCTGGAGCGAGCCGCTGGATGTGAGCTGGTTCAAAGGCGTCGGCCCTATCGCAGTCGACAACGGAGTGCCCCCATGTTCATGCGTTTCGAGTTTCATGCCACCCAGCGAGTCGTCCGGTGAGCGCGCCCCTGCGCGAGGCCCTGGACAACGGGCCCATGACCCGTTTTCAGTGGAGCGCGATCGGTGTGTGTGTCCTGCTGAATACGCTCGACGGGTTCGACGTCCTGGTCATGGCCTTCACCGGGAAGACCATCTCCAGCGAGTGGAATCTGAGTTCCGGCACACTGGGGCTCCTCCTCAGCTGTGGCCTCATCGGTATGGCTGTGGGAGCACTGCTCGTGGCACCCTGGGCGGACCGGATTGGGCGAAAGCCCGTCATACTGGGCGGTCTGGGGCTGGCGGCTGCGGGCATGCTACTGTCCGCGACGAGTCAGAACTGGCAGCAACTGGGATTGCTGCGCATTGTCACGGGCATCGGCATCGGTGCTGTTCTTGCGTCCAGCAACGTCATCGCCGGCGAGTTCGCCTCCCGCCGCTGGCGCGGCCTGGCCGTCAGCCTGAACTCCACCGGTTACGCGGTGGGCGCGACAGTCGGCGGCCTCGCGTCCGTCACCCTCATCGATCATTTCGGATGGCGCTCGGTCTTCCTCGCCGGCGGCATGGCCACCGTGGTCGCCATTCCCCTGGTGCTGTTCCTGCTACCGGAGTCTCTCGACTTCCTCATCACGCAGAGGCCGCCAGGGGCTCTCTCCAGAATCAACAACCTTGCCCGGCGCATGGGACACGCGGAACTCGACACGCTTCCCCACCCTGCCGCTGCTCACCGGCTGAGTGCTGGATTCCGTCTCCTGCTGGCACCGGGCCTGCGCCGTGCCACGCTCGTGCTGTGGTCCGCGTTCTTCCTGGTGATGGCCGCTTTCTACTTCGTGACCAGTTGGACGCCGACCCTGCTCGTCGAAGCCGGCATGTCCTCCACCCAGGGTCTCACCGGCGGCACCCTGCTCAATCTCGGCGGAATGTTCGGCACTGCGCTCCTTGGCGTACTGGCTGCCCGCTACGCACTGGTGAAGGTGAACCGTGGCTATCTGTTCGCCTCCGGTCTGCTCGTGGTGGCGTTCGCGGTCTCGACCGAAAATCTTGCCCTGGCCTTCACTTTCGGTGCAGTCGTCGGCGTCGCCGTCAACGGGTGCATCGCGGGTCTCTACGCGCTGACCCCAGCCATCTACGACACCCGTCTGCGCGCTACGGGAGTCGGTGCTGCCATCAGTGTCGGCCGCGTCGGTGCCATCGTCGCCCCCACTGCCGCTGGGTGGCTGCTGGATGCCGGCTGGACACCACACGCCCTCTACATCGCCGTCGGCGTGATCTTCACGGCTGCCGGCGTGTTGTTGTTCTTCATGCAGTCCGGCGGTAGGCCCTCTGTCCCAACTGCCGACCAGGCCGCCGCAACGGCATAGGACCGACCGTAAATGGATCACTTGAGGCGTCGGGTGGTGGGACGGCCGTCACTACCGCAAGCCGATCACGATCCGGCCCGCGGAGCGCCGTTGTCAGTGCCGGATGGCACGATCGACCCATGACGACGATCGACTGGGATTCCGCAGCCGACTCCTTCGACGAGGAGCCCGATCACGGGCTGCTCGACCCGGCGGTCCGGCACGCCTGGGCGCAGCGGCTGGAGAGCTGGCTGCCCGGTGAGCGCTCCGAGGTGCTCGACCTGGGATGCGGCACCGGAAGCCTTGCGCTGCTCGTCGCCGGGCAGGGGCACCGGGTCACCGCCGTCGACCGGTCGCCGCGCATGGTGGAGCAGGCACGGGCCAAGCTCGCCGGGACGGGTACCGGGGTGTTTCTCGGAGATGCGGCCCAACCACCGGTCGGAAAGCAGCAGTTCGATGTGATCATGGCTAGACATGTCGTGTTTCTGCTGCCTGATCCGGCGGCAGTCCTGCGCCACTGGTTCACCCTGCTGCGGCCCGGCGGCCGACTGATCCTGATCGAAGGCGTCCGGGGCGGCGTCGGCCTCTCCTCCGAGCGGCTGACCGGACTTCTCTCGGAGCTCACCGAACGCATCCACCACGAGCGGCTCTCCGACGATCCGACCCTGTGGGGCAAGCAGGTCGACGACGAGCGCTACGCCCTGGTGGCCCGCGCCGAACCGCCGCACCGGCACACCGAGGTCGTCGATGTGCATCTGATCCTCCGCCGGGGCCCGGACGTCCTGCTCGCCCGCCGGGCCAATACCGGTTACGCGGACGGGCTGTTCAACGGCCCGTCCGGACATGTCGAGGACGGTGAGGACGTCCGCGAGGCGGTGATCCGTGAGGCCGCCGAGGAGATCGGTGTCGAACTCGGCCCGGACGAGCTGCGGGTCGCCCTGGTCATGCAGCACCGAGGCCCCGGCGGCAGTCCCAGGACCGGCTGGTTCTTCGAGGCGGAGTACGACCCCGGCCGCCCGCCGTACAACCGCGAACCGGACAAGTGCTCCGAGCTGGCGTGGTTCCCGCTGGACGCCCTGCCGGACGACATCGTCGCCTACTGCCGCGCGGGACTCGACGGCTACCGCGCGGGGGAGCACTTCCTGATCCACTGGCACGAGGACGGCGACACCGTGGCGTACCAGCCGCACGCGATCCGCCGCGCCGTCCCGCTGCCGGCCGGCGGGGCCCGCACCGGCGGGGTGCACCACATCGAACTGTGGGTGCCCGATCTGCCGGCGGCCGAACAGGGATGGGGCTGGCTGCTCGGCGAGCTGGGCCATGTCCCGTACCAGCACTGGGAACACGGGCGGAGCTGGCGGCGCGGCGACAGCTATGTGGTGGTCGAGCAGTCATCCGACCTGACCGGGGAGACGCACGACCGCCGCCGTCCCGGGCTCAACCACCTGGCGTTCCACGTCCGGGACCGGGCCACCCTCGACGCACTGGTGGCCGGGGCCCCGGAGCACGGCTGGCAGCCGCTCTTCCCGGACCGTTACCCGCACGCGGGCGGGGACGGGCACATCGCCGCCTATCTGGAGGACGCGGCGGGGTACGAGGTGGAGCTGGTCGCCGGATTCCAGCAGGCCCGTCCGGCGCCGGAGGACCCGGCGCCGCACACCGATGCATGGGCGCGGCGCCGGGACTAGGGCTTGCGTTTTTCACTCACAGGGTGCGCTCAAGGCGGTCGGCCATCAGTCTGACGAAGCGCGACGGGTCGCCCAGTTCGCCGCCCTCGGCCAGCAGCGCCAGGTCGTGGAGGAGTTCGGCCGTCTCCTCCAGGCCGGTGCCGGCATCCTCGCCGCGTTCGGCGTGTGCCCGGTTGAGACTGCTGACCAGCGGGTGCTCCGGGTTGAGTTCGAGGATGCGCTTCACATGGGGGACGGGCTGGCCCATGGCGCGGTACATGTTCTCCAGGGCCGGCGTCACATCGTGCGTGTCCGAGACGATGCAGGCGGGCGAGACGGTGAGGCGCGAGGAGAGCCGTACCTCCTTGACGGTCTCGCTCAGCCGGTCCGTCATCCAGGCGAGCAGATCCGCGTACTCCTGCTGCCGGTTCTCGCGCTCGGTCGCGGCCTCCTTCTTCTCCTCCTCGGTGCCGAGGTCGACCTCGCCCTTGGCGACGGACCGCAGCTGCTTGCCGTCGAACTCGGGCTCCGCCTCGACCCACACCTCGTCGACGGGATCGGTCAGGAGCAGCACCTCGACGCCCTTGGCCCGGAACGCCTCCATGTGCGGGGAGTTCTCGATGGCCTGCCGGGACTCGCCCGTGAGGTAGTAGATGTGCTCCTGGCCGTCCTTCATCCGCTCCACGTACTGCCGCAGAGTGGTCAGCTCGTCCTTGTCGTGGGTCGTGGCGAAGGAGGCGACACCGAGGATGGCGTCGCGGTTCTCGAAGTCGCTCAGCAGCCCCTCCTTGAGGACGCGGCCGAACTCCCGCCAGAACGTGGCGTAGCGCTCCGGGTCGGCGGACATCATGTCCTTGACCGTCGACAGCACCTTCTTCGCCAGACGCCGGTGCATCAACTGGATCTGGCGGTCCTGCTGGAGGATCTCGCGCGACACGTTGAGCGACAGGTCGGAAGCGTCGACGACGCCCTTGACGAAGCGCAGGTACGGCGGCATCAGCGCTTCGCAGTCGTCCATGATGAAGACGCGCTTCACATAGAGCTGGATGCCGCGCTTGTACCCCTGCATGAACAGGTCCTGGGGCGCGTGCGACGGGATGAAGAGAAGTGCCTGGTACTCGAAGGTGCCCTCCGCCTGCAGCCGGATGGTTTCGAGCGGGGCGATCCAGTCGTGGCTGATGTGCTTGTACAGCTCGTGGTACTCGTCGTCCGTGACCTCGTCGCGCGAGCGCGCCCAGAGGGCCTTCATCGAGTTGAGGGTCTCGGGTTCGCGCGGGGCGTCGTCGGCCCCTGCCCCGGAGTCCGCGGCGTCGTCGGCAGCGGTCTCCGGGGCCATCCTGACGGGCCAGGTGATGAAGTCCGAATACCGCTTGACGATCTCCCTGATCTTCCAGGGAGAGGTGTAGTCGTAGAGCCGGTCATCGGCGTCCTCCGGCTTGAGCCGGAGCGTGACCGAGGTGCCCTGGGGGGCGTCGGCGGCGGTCTCGATCGTGTACGTGCCCTCGCCGGTCGACGTCCAGCGGGTGCCCTGGCTCTCGCCTGCGCGCCGGGTGAGCAGCGTGACCTCGTCGGCCACCATGAAGCTGGAGTAGAACCCGACACCGAACTGGCCGATCAGCCCTTCGGCCGCGGCGCTGTCCTCGGCCTCCTTGAGCTCACGCAGGAACTTCGCTGTGCCCGAGTTCGCGATGGTCCCGATGAGCTGGACCACTTCGTCGTGCGACATCCCGATGCCGTTGTCCCGCACGGTCAGCGTACGGGCCTGCTTGTCGGTCTCGATGTCGATGTGGAGGTCGGACACGTCCGCGCCGAGCGAGTCGTCGCGGAGCGCTTCGAGCCGCAACTTGTCGAGCGCGTCGGAGGCGTTGGAGACGAGTTCGCGCAGGAACACGTCCTTGTTCGAGTAGATCGAGTGGATCATCATTTGCAGAAGCTGGCGCGCTTCCACCTGAAACTCGAACGTCTCAGTGGGCATAATCCGTGATTCCTTCTCAGGTCACCGGGTGGGGAACTGACCTGAGCACTGTAGATCAACTGGTCATCACGGGAACTGCGTTCCGGCGGTCAGGGGTGTCCGTCGTGCGGTTCCGGCGGCAGGGCCGGACCGAACTCACGGAAATTCAGTACAAAGCGGGCGTGCTCTCCCTGGTGGCGCCGACGGACATGGAGCACCGGTGCGGGCGACGGCGGAGACATCCGGATCACCCCCACCCCCGCATCGCCCGTGAGGTCCCCGTGCCCCTGCGCGGCGAATCCGAGTGGTCGGCCGCGGACCGGGCCGCGGCCGAGGAGGCGGGCATCCGGGTTCCTGTGGGCCCCGCCATGCCGAACCCTCTGTTCCGCTGCGGCCATCGAGCCGGCGGCTGGCTGCTGACGGCTGGCGGAAGCGGTGGAACGGGTTCCGGGTGGACCGTGCGGCGGTCCGCCCGGAACCCGGAACGAGTACCTCCGCCGGTCAGGCCAGCAGCATCGCGAGGCCCTCCGCGCGGGCCAGGTGTTCCAGCTCGTCCAGCGCCCGGCGGGCCGCATCGGCCGCCGTCGGATCGCGTTCGGCGAGACCGCTCTCCTCGAACTCGTCCTCGTCCAGACGGAGCACGGACGAGCCGTCCGCCGACACCCACAGATCGAGATCCAGGTCCTCGACCAGAAGCTCCGCGTCCCGCAGCACGGCGGGACGGGTGATGTCGCAGTACCAGCCCTTGAGTTCGCCCGCGCCTGTACGGACCTCCTTCACGGCGAACCAGCGGTCGCGCCAGTAGTGCTCGGTGAACACATCGCCAGGCTCGAACCGTACGAAGCCGAAGTCACGGATCCCCGGCGCCGCCCAGGGCGCACGCACCGTCACCCGGGTGCCGTCGTCGCGGACCACATCCGCCGGGTAACGGATCTTGGTCCGCCCGGCCTTCACCAGGGCGACCACCAGCGCGGTCTCAGCCGAGCTTGCGGACAAACCGCACCTCCGTGGCACAGATCTCGTAGCCGAACCATCGATTGACCGCCAGCATCGGACCGTTGTCCGCGTCATTGCCGGTGTACGCGTCCGTGTACCCGGCGGCGCGCGCCCGGTGCAGCGAGTCGTTCTTCGCGAGCCTGGCCAGGCCCCGGTTGCGGTACGCCCGACGGGTTCCGGTCATCCCCGACATGTAGCGGGTCAGGCCGTCGGTCTGCGCCGCGCTGAACGCCACCACCTTCCCGTCGACCACCACGACCGAAGTCAACTCGTGGTCGAGCCCGGGGTGGCGCCAGGTCCGATTCAGCCAGTCCTCGTAGTCGGACAGTTCGGCCGGGGTGTCGCTCGGCTCGTCGGCCGTGGTCTCGGCGTCCGCCTCGAAGAGCGGGCGCGGATCGTCCGCGAAGTCCGCGGCGGTACGCAGCTGGACGTCCGCCGGGAGCTCCTGACGGGGCGGCAGCGAGCCGTTGGCCAGATCGAGGTGGAGGAAATGGGCCGAGCGGCTCGGCGCATAGCCGCGCTTCTCGGCGAACGCGCGGTTCGACGGGGTGTCGAGCACCCAGGTGTAGAGCGCGAGCGCGCCCTCCCGCGCCAGGTACTCCTCGGCCGTGCTCAGCAGCAACCCACCTGCCCCGTGCCCGGTGCGGTCCGGATGTGTGTACGGATTACAGAACGCCTGGCCGGGTTCGGGGCTGTCGTGGACGAGACCGACCTGTGCGGTCCCGATGAGCTCACCGTCCTTCTCGGCGACCAGCAGCCGGTAGCGCTGGTCGGGATGGGCGGAGGCCAGATCGAAGGCGACCTGCTCGGGAGTCGTCACCATGTAGGGCAGTGCGGCGCGCCGGACCTGCACCCAGGCCTCTGCGTCGGCGGGCAGGAAGTCGCGAACGAGGACAGTCATGGGCCGGACGTTACGCGTGCTCCCGCACGGGGCGCCGCTGATTTTCCGGCGGTGGGGGACAATCAGTGCGTGACCCTGAAGATCGCCCTTGTTCCGGATTCCGGTACCGCCCCGTACGAGCAACTGCGCACACAGATCTCCGAACTGGCCCGCTCCGGCGCGCTGCCCGTCGGTTTCAGACTTCCGACCGTACGCGGCTTCGCCGAGGAGCTCGGCCTCGCCGCGAACACCGTCGCCAAGGCGTACCGGGCGCTGGAGGCCGACGGGGTGATCGAGACCCGCGGCCGCAATGGCACGTTCATCGCCGCTGCCGGTGATGCGGCGGACCGGCATGCGGCGGCTGCGGCGCAGGAATACGCGGAGCAGGCCCGGCGACTGGGCCTGTCCCGGGCCGAGGCGCTGTCCCTGGCCGAGGACGCGGTACGGGCGGCGTACGCGACGCGATGAGTCGGGGCCGGGGCGGGGCAGGGTCCGGGCGCCGTCCGGCCGCCGGTTTGCCAAGCGCCGGACGCGCTCGAAGGGCGTCCGCAAGCGCCGGACGGCTTGAAAGACGTCCTCAAGTACCGGACGGGCTTGGTTTCGCCGGGCTCAGAGGTACAGGCCCGCGTCCGCACCGGAATCCTGCTTCGGCACCGACGCGGGACTGCTGCCGCGCCGCAGCGCGTACAGCTCGGCGAGCGTGGCGCCCTCGCGGCCCAGCCCTTCCTCCGTACCCAGCCAGGCCGCCGCCTCCTTGCGACTCAGTGAGCCCACTTCGATCCTGGCGAGGCAGCGCCCGGGCCTGACCACGGCCGGGTGGAGCCGCTCCAGGTCCTCGTTGGTGGTGACGCCCACCAGCACATTGCGGCCCTGGCCCAGCAGCCCGTCGGTGAGGTTCAGCAGCCTGGACAGTGCCTGGCCCGCCGTGTGCTTGGCCTCGCCGCGGATCAACTCGTCGCAGTCCTCCAGAAGCAGCAGTCGCCAACGGCCCTTCGCCGTGCCGTCGTCCTCACCGATCGCGATGTCCATCAGATAGCCGACATCGTTGAAGAGCCGCTCCGGATCGAGCACGCAGTCGACCTGGCACCAGTCCCGCCACGAGCGCGCGAGCGTGCGCAGTGCGGACGTCTTGCCGGTGCCGGGCGGGCCGTGCAGCAGGAGCAGCCGGCCGGCGATGTCGTCGGGCGTGACCTTCATCAGCCGGTCCATGGCATCGGCCACCGGCGCCGTGTAGTTGTCGCGGACCTCGTCCCACGTACCGGCGGCGATCTGCCGGGTGGTGCGGTACGGGCCGCGGCGCGGGGACACGTACCAGAAGCCCATCGTCACATTCTCGGGCTGCGGTTCCGGTTCGTCCTGGGCGCCGTCCGTCGCCTGGCCGAGGATCCTCTGCGCCAGCTCCGGGCTGGTCGCGGTGACCGTGACATCGGCGCCGCGGTTCCACCGCGAGATGAGCAGCGTCCAGCCGTCGCCCTCGGCGAGCGTGGCGCTGCGGTCGTCGTCGCGGGCGGCGCGCAGCACCTTGGCGGCCGGGGGCAGCAAGGTGGCCCCGGCCTTGACGCGGTCGAGGGAGGAGCTGTGCGAGTACGGCTGCTCGCCCGTCGCGAAGCGGCCGAGAAACAGCGCGTCGACGACGTCGGACGGGGAATCGCTGTCGTCGACGGTGAGCCGGATCGGCAGAGCGGACTCAGGGTTGGCAGACATGGCGCCCATGATCCGGCAAGGGGGCACCCGGCGCACCCAGGTTTCGCCACCTTCCTCCCTGCTTCCGGCGGGCGGACCGCGGACATGACGCAACTTCAGCAGGACGCGCAGGAGAACTCATTGGACCAACTTGGCATGGACACTTCCGGTGAGGGTGTGGGTACTGCTACCACGGACACGGCAGACCAGGCGGAGATCCTGCCGGTCGGTCCAAGGGAGGTTCCATGAAAATGTCCAGACTCGTGGCGTTCTCGTCCTCGCTCGTGCTCGGAGCCGTACTCGCTCTGACCGGAGCGGCCACCGCCAACGCCGCACAGTCTGTTCAGGCCGTCGACTACGTCGCCCTCGGCGACTCGTACTCCTCGGGTGTCGGATCCGGCAGTTATGACAGTGCCAGCGGTGACTGCAAGCGCAGCACCAAGGCCTACCCGGCACTCTGGGCCGCCGCCAACTCGCCCTCGTCCTTCGGCTTCACCGCTTGCTCCGGTGCCCGCACAGGTGATGTCAAGGCCAACCAGCTCGGCCCCCTCAGTGCCTCGACCGACCTCGTCTCGATCTCCATCGGCGGCAATGACGCGGGTTTCTCCGATGTCATGACCACCTGTGTCCTCCAGTCGGAGGCCACTTGCCTCAGCCGGATCGCCACGGCCCGCAGCTATGTCGACACCACCCTGCCCGGCAACCTCGACTCGGTGTACTCGGCGATCCGGACCAAGGCGCCGTCCGCTCATGTCGTCGTCCTCGGCTACCCGCGCTTCTACAAGATCGGTGGCAGCTGTGTCGTCGGCCTGAGTGACAAGGTGCGCACCGCGATCAACGGTGCCGCCGACTACCTCAACGCGGCGACCGCCAAGCGCGCCGCCGACCACGGCTTCACCTTCGCCGATGTCGCGGGGAACTTCGCCGGGCACGAGATCTGCTCCGGAAGCGCCTGGCTGCACAGCCTCAACTGGCTCAACATCGGTGAGTCGTACCACCCCACCGCGGCCGGACAGTCGGGCGGCTACCTGCCCGGCCTCAACTCGGCCGCCTGACCCCCCACCCAGTACATGTGCCGGGCCCGTTCAGCCGCCTGACGGGTAGGAGGCCCCGTCCGCAGGGGTCTCCGTCCGGCACCCCGTCGATTCATTGCGGCCGAACCGCTTCCGTTCTGTCCAACTCGCCCTGGAATCGGGCGGATTGAGCAGCTGGTCGTCAGCCTCCGTATGTGTGTGCTCAATCCTGTGACCGGGATACACGGGTGTCGTCGCGGGGGGATAGGGTTAACCTGCCCGGGCCGGGTGCCCTCGTACGGGTGGGGAGTGACATGGAACAGATAACGATGCGCAGCAGGCCGCGTGTGCCTGCCATCACATGCGGGAGCAGTGCGACGAGTTCGCGCCTCGACCGCCATCTCGCGGTGCTCGGCGGCCCTGCCGTCCCGCAGCGGGAGGCTGCGGAGGCGACACTGCTGATGCGTGAGCTCACCTCGCGCGATGCCGCCCACAGCCATCGGAGCAAGAGTGCGCGGGTCTCGCTCTTCGCGCCGCTGCGGCGACTGCGACGCTCGCTCTTCGGCAGCCGCCACTGACTCGACGGCCCGTCACGACCGCGCTTCGGTTCACCGCCCGGGCTCCCCGGCCAGGGTCCGTCGCCCAGGCCCCCCGCTCGGGGCCGCGCAGGCGATCACACCGTCCCGGCGCTGCGCTGCTGTCTGCTCTCCCGTCATCCCCAGGGCTCGCAGCAGCGCTTCGGTGTGTTCGTCGGGCGTCGGCACGGCGGCCATCTGCGGCTACGTCCGCCCACTCGTACCTATCGTGTACGTAACATCTTCGTCATCCCGAGATGTTGACGCAGAAAACTCCGGGTCCAGTCTGCTGATCGTTTGGCAAGTGCACGACACCCCACCCCCGGAGGTGTACATGTGTGACCCGCAGCTTCATCAGCCTGCTCGGCACCCTGGACCGGCCCGCCACGCTGCCCCGGTGAGCGCGGCGCGCGGTGGCGGTCACTCGCCGCCGCGCGCGTAACGCCGTACGGACAGCGGCACGAACACCGCGAGGAGCGCCACCGACCACGCGAGCGTTCCGGCCACCGGGTGGGCGACCGGCCAGGCCGCGTCGGCGGCCGGGGACGCGTTGCCGAACAGTTCGCGGGTGGCCGAGGCCATGGCGCTGATCGGGTTCCACTCCGCGATCGTCCGCAGCCAGTGCGGCAGATTGTCGGTCGGGATGTACGCACTCGACAGCAGCGGCAGGATGAAGGTGGCGCTGCCCAGCTGACCGGCGATCTCCTCGTTGCGGATCAGCAGGCCCAGCCAGCAGCCCAGCCAGGACGTGGCGAACCGGAGGAGCAGCAGCAGCCCGAAGGCGCCCAGGGCGGCGAGCGGACCGCCCTCGATCCGCCAGCCGACCGCGAGTCCGACCAGGATCAGCGGAATCATGCCGATGGCCGTGGTCAGCAGATCGGCGGCGGTCTGGCCGAACGGTACGGCGGCGCGGCTCATCGGCAGCGTACGGAGCCGGTCCATCACCCCGCGGTGGCAGTCCTGTGAGGCCTGGAACATCCCGACCATGATGCCGTTGGCCGCCGTCGCCGCCAGCAGGCCCGGCACCAGGAACGCGCGGTACTCCTGGCCCGGCATGGCCAGGGCACTGCCGAACACGTACCCGAAGAACAGCAGCATCGTGATCGGCATGGTCTGGGTCAGGATCATTACGCCCGGCGCTGCTTTGATCCGCTGCAGATGGCGGCCCAGCATGGCCAGGGCATCGGCGATCGGGGTGCTTGTGGCGGGTGTGACGGTCTGCTCGTGGGCCAGTGCTGTGCTGCTCATGCTGCCGTCTCCTTCAGGGGCGGGGAGGTGCGGCCGTCGCCGCGGTCGGTCAGGCGGAGGAAGACCTCGTCGAGCGTCGGCGGGCGCAGGCTCGCGTCGATCACCGGTACTCCCGCCGCGTCGAGTTCGCGGACGATACGGGGGAGGGTGAGCGTGGTGTCGGTCGCGACGGCGCCCACCGTGCGGCGCTCGTGGTCGAGCACCGGTTCGGTGCCGGTGAGCTGATCGAGGACGCCTGCCGCCGGGACCAGCGCCGATTCATGGGAGACGACCACTTCGGCGTAGTTGCCGATGCGGGCCTTCAGCTCGGTGGGGGTGCCGCGGTGGGCGGCCCGGCCCTGGTCGATCAGCACGATGTCGTCGGCCAGCTGATCGGCCTCCTCCAGATACTGCGTGGTGAGCAGGACGGTCGTGCCCCGGCCGGCCAGTTCCCGTACCGCCGCCCAGATCTGGTTGCGGCTGTGCGGGTCGAGTCCGGTGGTCGGCTCGTCCAGGAAGAGCACCCGCGGGCGGGTCAGCAGACTGGCGGCGAGGTCGAGGCGGCGGCGCATGCCGCCCGAGTAGGTGCGGGCCGGGCGGTCGGCGGCCTCCGTCAGCTCGAAGCGTTCCAGGAGTTCGT
Organism: Streptomyces sp. NBC_00057; assembly: GCF_045041165.1. NCBI lineage: Bacteria > Bacillati > Actinomycetota > Actinomycetes > Kitasatosporales > Streptomycetaceae > Streptomyces > Streptomyces sp. NBC_00057. The sequence goes on from NZ_CP108256.1 coordinate 7,152,928, forward strand.
CGGCGCGGGCGCGCGCGGCCTCGCCGCGGAACCGGAGCAGCTTGGCGAAGAGCCGCAGATTCTGCCGGCCGGACAGCTCACCGTCGACCGAGGCGTTCTGCCCGGTGACGCCGATTGCCGCGCGCACCGCGCCCGCCTCGCGCACCACGTCATGGCCCGCCACGCGGGCGCTTCCGCCGTCCGGGGCCGTCAACGTGGTGAGGACCCGGACGGCGGTGGTCTTGCCCGCGCCGTTCGGCCCCAGCACTCCGCAGACGGTGCCTTCGGCGACCGCGAGATCGAGTCCCCGCAGCGCATGGACGTCGCCGTAGTGCTTCTCCAGACCTTCACTAAGTACAGCGTACGTAGTTGTCATGCGGCCTACCGTACCGCACTACGTACGGTGTACGTAACTACGATGGTGGGAGAGGTGGTGATCAATGGTGGGGCGACCCGCTGTACCCGAAGTGATCTGGGCGCGCCCCGAGCGTGCGGGCCGCGGCCCCAAGCCCGCTTTCAGCCGCGCCGACATCGCGGCAGCCGCCGTCCGCATCGCCGATGCGGAGGGCCTCGACGCGGTGTCCATGCGGAAGGTCGCGGCGGAGCTCGGCTGCGGCACGATGTCGCTCTACAACTACGTGCCGCGCAAGGAGGACCTGTGCGAGTTGATGTTCGACGCGGTCAGCGGCGGGTACGAGTTCCCGGAACCGTCCGGCGACTGGCGCGCCGATCTCATCGCACTGGCCCATCAGGCCCGCGAGATGATGCACCGCCACACCTGGGTGCCCCGGCTGATGTCACCCGTGTACGGCTTCAGTCCGAACGCCCTGCGGTATCTGGAGTACTCGCTCAGCTGCCTGGACGGGGTCGACGCGCGCTTCGGCGAGAAGATGGAACTCATCGCCATGGTCACCAGTGTGGTCACCACCTATGTGGCCAACGAGATCGCCACGGCGGAGCGCAGCCGGTCACTGCCCTGGTCCGAGGAGCAGGAGCACGCCGCACGCACCGGCTACCTGATCAGCCAGATCGCGACCGGGAAGTATCCGCGGATGGCTGCGGGATTCGCCGAGGACCCCGGGCCGATCGATCTGGACGGGGTCTTCGACCGGGCGCTGCGCCGGGTGCTGGACTCCTTCGACCGGTAGGGAGTGGGGCCAGGTCGCCCGCTCACAGCAGCGCGAACTGCCCGTCCGGGCCCTCCTCCTGATGGTCGAGCACCGATGCGGGCCGCCGGGCCATGGCAGGGACCGGCAGGACGCCTGCCGCGCGGAGATCGTCGGCCGTGATCTGCGGGCCGTCGGCCAGGCCCTCCTGCCGTGGCCGGAGTCCGTCGAGCAGGGCGAGCACGGTGATCAGTTCCAGCAACTCCGAGGTCCACTCCTGGGGCCAGGCCCGGGGCCTGACCGCTTCCAGGCTGTCCATGTCCTCCGCTCCGGCCGCCGCCGTACGGCGCTCGAACCACAGCTCCAGCATCCGGACCCCGCCCACCCGGAACTCCCACGCCCCGGCCGGCACGGGCGAGATACGGCCCGTGTCCAGCGTCAGCGTCTCGTCGTCGGGGTCGTACTCCAGGGCAGTCGGTACGGGTGGAACCGCGGCCCGCACATAGGGGCGCCGCCCACCGGGCAGCCGCGGGCGCTCCCCACCCCGGGCGCCGCGCAGCTGCAATCGCAGCAACTCCTGCCCCAGCTCCACCCCCGCCGACCAGCGCTCCGTGTCGGCGGGCAGCGGCACCACGCACCCGGCCGGGGAAGGGCGGGCCGCCGCGAGTGTCCACGCCAGCACGGACCGATCGGTGACCGCATCCCCGTGGCGGGTCCGCAACAGCGCGAGCAGTCCGGGGGCCAGATTGGGTTCGAGACCGCCGGGGCGCCGGTACAGCGGCCGGATGCGGCCCGGCCGGCCGGCGGGGGAGTGACCGTCCGGCAACAGCGCCGTCACGGAGAGAGCGGGGCCGGCGTCCTGGGGCAGGTAACCGTGCTCGACGGCGAAGAGCTGGTGCCCGTCGGAGACCCGCCACAGCTCGGGGCGGGCGGCATCGATCAGCCGGTGATCGGGGAGCAGCCACTGTTCGTCGAAAGGGCCGTGCAGGATTCGTACCGGCTCGGGGCACGGTCCGGTCTCGCGGGCGAACCGGACCGTGGAGGCGGCCTGTCCGGGAAGTGCCGCCACCGGGGTCTGCGGGGTACGGGAACGGGTGGGCCGGAACAGCCGTTCCTGTTCGGCGGCCTCCGCCCGAACCAGCCGCTCCCAACGGGCCTTGAGCGAACCGGCATCCGGGGCGGTCACCCAGGAGCGCCCGGTCCGCAGAGGCCGTACGGACCATGGCATGAGGTCGTCGAGCAGCGGGATGCCGTCGTCCCCGCCGGCTCCGGCCGCCGCCCGTGCTGCCACCGTGTCGTCCTCCCCGTCGCCACGCCGCCTCCGGCATCGTAACGGCGCCGGAGGGCGGGCCGTCAGTGCGCCTCCACCGTCACCGAGAAGGAGAACCGGTCGCCCCGGTAGCGGATCTGCGCCACATCCACCACCCGGCCGCTCCCGTCGTACGTCACGCCCGTGTAGAACAGGATCGGGCTCAGCAGCGGCACCTGGAGGAGTTCGGCGGTGGCCGGGTCGGCGAGGCGCGCCTCGACCGTGTCGGTGATGCGCGCGATCCGGACACCGACCCGGTCGCGCAGCACCTTGGTCATCGGCCAGCGTTCGAGATCGGCCACATCGAGCCGGGCCGCGACCTCGGGATGCACCGCGTTCTCCGCCCAGTTGGTGGGCTCGTCGCTCTCCCCGTCGCGGCGCAGCCGGCGGTAGCTGACGATCTCCGCGCAGTCGGAGAAGTACTCGGTGAGGTCTCCCGGCACGGCCACCGGACCATGGCCGAGGACCACGGTCCGCTCGCCCGACTGCTGGGCCACGATCGCATCGATCGAGCCCAGCAGCCGGACCGGTGACACCCGGCGGGCGCGCGGCTCGATGAAGGTGCCGCGCCGCCGGTGCCTGCTGATCAGCCCTTCCGTCTCCAGCTCCTTGAGCGCCTGGCGCATCGTCAGGACGCTGACGCCGTAGTGCGCGGCGAGCTGTTCCTCGGTCGGCAGCCGCGCCGATGCGTCCTTGGCGCGGCCCAGTATCGAGGCGCGCAACGACTGCGAGACCTGGTACCACAGCGGCAGTTTGCGGTTCAGGACCAGCGAATCGGGGGCGAAGGCATGCCCCTGGGGCATCTTGGGCCTCTGAGGCACCTGGGTCACCTGGTCTCTCCGTACTGCGACACAGCGGACGCGACGACGCGGGGGCCGAGAAGTGGCGTCGTTGCCTACGGCCTGAAGTTGCGGCTCAGACCCTGCCACACGTCGTCGTAGCCACGCTGCAGATGGTCGGCGGTAGCCGCCTGCCCGGTCGCCGTCACCGGCCAGCGGGTCTCGAACATGAAGGCGAGACCGTCGTCGATCTTCTGCGGCTTCAGCTCCGCCTCGCTCGCGCGGTCGAAGGTCTCCCGGTCCGGGCCGTGCGCCGACATCATGTTGTGCAGCGAGCCGCCGCCCGGGACGAAGCCGCCCTTGCCGGCCGTCTTCGCGTCGTACGCGCCCTCGATCAGGCCCATGTACTCGCTCATCACATTGCGGTGGAAGTACGGCGGCCGGAAGGTGTCCTCGCCGACCAGCCAGCGCGGCGCGAAGACGACGAAGTCGACGCCGGCCAGACCGGGGGTGTCGGACGGAGAGGTCAGCACCGTGAAGATCGAGGGGTCGGGGTGGTCGTAGCTGATCGAGCCGATGACATTGAAACGGTGCAGGTCGTAGACGTACGGAGTGTGGTTGCCGTGCCAGGCGACCACATCGAGCGGCGAGTGGTCATAGGTCGCGGACCAGAGGTTCCCGCAGAACTTGTTGATCACCTCCACCGGGCGGTCGTCGTCCTCGTACGCGGCGACGGGGGCGAGGAAGTCCCTGGCGTTCGCCAGGCCGTTGGCGCCGATCGGGCCGAGGTCGGGAAGGGTGAACGGCTGGCCGTAGTTCTCGCAGACATAGCCGCGGGCGGTGGCATCCAGCAGCTCCACGCGGAAGCGGACGCCGCGTGGGATCAGTGCGATGTGCCCCGGTTCGGCGCGCAGCAGGCCCAGTTCGGTACGGAGCAGCAGGCCGCCCTGCTCCGGGACGATCAGCAGCTCGCCGTCCGAGTCGCTGAAAACCCGGTCGGTCATGGACGAGTTGGCGTGGTAGAGGTGCACGGCCATGCCGGTGCGCTGCGACGCGTCGCCGTTGCCGCCGAGGGTCCACAGGCCGGCCAGGAAGTCCGTCCCGGCCGCGGGCTCGGGGAGTGGATCCCAGCGCAGCCGGTTGGGGTCGGGCACGGATTCGGTGAACGGGGCAGTGCGCACTGCGCCGTTGTCGATACGGACGAACGGGGGATGAGCGGCCGACGGGCGGATCCGGTAGAGCCAGGAACGGCGGTTGTGCACCCGCGGTTCGGTGAAGGCCGAGCCGCTCAGCTGCTCCGCGTAGAGCCCGAGGGGTGCGCGCTGAGGCGAGTTGCGGCCGTGCGGCAGCGCTCCCGGCACTGCCTCCGAGCTGTGTTGATTGCCGAAACCGGCGGAATGCTCAAGCCCTTCCGCGGTCTTCCTCGCCTGCTCGATGTCGCTCATGTGCGCTCCCGGTGCCGAAGAAATCCTATGGGCAACCGTAGGAATCGGATCGGGGCGCGTCAACGGCATTCGTGGTGCACAGGGGGTTCCAAAAGTTGAACAATGCTCTACTCTCGCGCACATGTCGTGGACACGAAGACTTCTGGTGGTCCTGGCGGCGCTCGCCGTCGCCCTCCTCGCGGCTCCGGCCGCCCAGGCGCACGAGGAACGTCCGGTCACCCTGCCCGACGGAACCGGCAGCGTCCCCGTGTACCGCACCGGCGAACCGGATCTGCTGGTCTGCAAGAGCGACCGGGCGGACTTCGAGCGCCGCATATCCGGCTTCCCCGACGGGCTGCGGGCTCGGAACCTGAAGCTGTTCGACCGATGCCTGAAGTCCGGCTACCGCCATCTGCAGCAGGCCGTCGACGCGGTCGCCAGGCCCGGCATGAACATCGCGATCCTGCCCGGCCTGTACGAGGAGGAGCCCTCACTGCCCAGACCGGCGGGGGAATGCACTCGTCTGAAGGCGCCCAACTCCCAGCTCGGCTACCAGATCCTGTCCTACGCGCAGCAGACGCAGTGCCCGCACAACCAGAACCTGGTGGCGATCCTCGGCAAGAAGAACCTTCAGATCGAGGGGACGGGCGCCGAGCGCACGGATGTCGTCATCGACGCCAAGTACCAGAAGCTCAACGCGATCCGCGCGGACGGCTCCGACGGCATCTACTTCAAGAACTTCACCGCCCAGCGCACCACGTTCAACTCCCTGTATGTCCTGGCGCAGGACGGATTCGTCATCGACTCCGTCCTCACCCGGTGGAACGACGAGTACGGCTTTCTGACCTTCGCGAGCGACCACGGGCTGTACAAGAACTGCGAGTCGTACGGAAACGGCGACTCCGGCATCTACCCCGGCAGCGCATCCGACATCAACGACGGGTACGGCTACGAGGTCCCGCGCTACTCGATCGAGATCACCGGCTGCCGCAGCCACCACAACATGGTCGGCTACTCCGGCACCGCGGGCGACTCCGTCTACGTTCACGACAACGAGTTCGACCACAACATGGGCGGCGCCTCGATGGACAGCGCCTTCCCAGGCCATCCAGGACTGCCGCAGAACCACGCCCGCTTCGAACGCAACCTGATCCACGACAACAACGCCGACTACTACCCGTATGTCGCCGACGGGACCTGCGCCAAGCCGCCCGTGGACCGCGGCTACGAGGACGGGGTCGTCTGCCCGCAGATCTCCATGCCGCCGGGCTCCGGCATCATCACCGCCGGCGGCAACTGGAACCTGTACGAGAACAACTGGATCTACGGGCAGAAGCGCGCGGCCTTCGTCCTGACCGCGGTCCCCGCCTTCATCCGCGGTGAGAGCGCGCTGTCCAAGCAGACCGACACCTCCCACCACAACCGGTACGCGGGCAACCACCTCGGCACGGACAAGGCGGGCAACTCCCGGCCCAACCGCACCGACGTGTGGTGGGACGGCCAGGGCGACGGCAACTGCTGGCAGTCGGACACCGGGCCGTCCTCCCCGCGCACCCTGCCCACCTGCGGCTCCGAGCGCGGCGCCGTGTCCGGACGCACCGACCGGCTCGTCGGTGAACCGGTCAAACTCGCCCAACTGCTGGTCTGCGCCGACTACAACGTGCAGGCGCGACGGCTGCCGGCCGGCTGCGACTGGTACGGAGCACGTGGCGTCGAGCGCATCGAGGTACAGGTGGCGCTGGCTGTCGCGGTGGTGCTCGCGCTGGTCGGCGGGGTGCTGTGGTGGCGCAGACTGCGCGGCAGCGGGCTCGCCACCGCGGTCACGGTGCTCGGTGCGATCGGCCTCGGGCTGGATGTGGCCGGATCGACGACGGGGCTGGCCTCCACCTATGTGCCCGCGCTGGCACTGCTGCTGACCGGGGTGTGGTGGACCGGGATCGGGCTCGTGCTGCGGGGCGAACGGCCCTGGCTGGGCTGGACCACGGTGGTCCTGGGTGCGCTCACCCTGCTCGACGCCGTCGACAAGGCCGTGTTCATGATCCCGTGGATACCGCTCAGCCCGGCCTGGGTCCGTGGACTGCTCGGTGTGATCTGGGTGGTGTGGGCCGTCGTGGCCGCCGCCAGGCACGGCGAACGGGGAGCTTCGGAGGAGGGCCCTGCTCCGGACGCGGGCGTGGACGCGTCTGCCGCCCCGGCCCCCGCCCAGGCCGCCGCTCCGGAAGGAGATGCATCGTGAAGCGTTCCCGCAGGCGACTGCGGCCCGCCCGGCCGGGCGTCGCAGCCGTCACCGTGCTCACCGCAGGCGCCCTCGTGTTCGGTGCGAGCGCCTGTGGTGGGCGAGCCACCACCCACCACAAACCCGGCACCAGCCATGAGCAGACCAGTGGCAGCGTCGGCCGGCTCCTCGCCGCCGACGACGGCTCCGGCCACCGGCTGCGCCAGGTCGACGCCAAGGGCGCCCCCGCGGTGACGGTCGCCGTGCGGCCGGACTCCGAGGACGGGTGGAACGTCCATCTCTCCGTACAGAACTTCCGGTTCACCCCGGACAGCGTGGGCGGCGCCGCTCTCCTCGGGCGCGGCCACGCCCGCCTCTTCCTCGACGGCCACCCCCTCGCCCGGGTCTACGGCTCCTGGTACCACCTCCCCGACTCCCTCGTCCGCAGCGCCGGCGGCGGCGCCGGCCTCACCGCCCGCCTCTACGCCGACGACCACACCGCCTGGGCCGTGAACTCCGCCCCGATCCAGGCCACCACCTCCCTCGCCACTGCCTCCGCACAGCCCACCGCCCCCGCGCCGCACCAACCGGAAACGCCCCGGCCCGACACGACACTTGAGATCGTCGTCTCCCACGGCAAGGTCAGCCCCGCCCCCGGCCGCACCGAGATCAAGAAGGGCCGGATCATCGAACTCCGGGTCCGCAGCGACCACGCCGACACCCTCCACGTCCACGGCTACGACAAGGAGGCCCGGCTGCCCGCAGGAAAGACCGTCACCCTCACGTTCACCGCCGACCGCACCGGGCTCTTCGAAGTCGAGACACATGAGTCCGACCTGCTCCTGACCCAACTCGTCGTACGGTGAGCGTCCTCGCCCATGGCATCGGCGCCCAGCACGACCTTCCGCTGTCCCCCTTCTACGCCTTCGCCGGGGCCTTCGCCGCGCTCTTCGTCTCCTTTCTCGCGCTCGGCCTGCTCTGGTCCTCCTCCCGATTCCGCGGCGACCGGGCGGGCCGCCCGCTCCCGGCCGCCGTCCAGCGCCTCGCCGATGCGCGCCCCACCCGTATCGCCGTGCGCGCACTCGGGCTGGCCGCCGCCCTGTTCGTCACGCTCCACCTCCTCCTCGGTCCGGACGACCCGGACCGCAACCCGGCCCCCGGCGCCGTCTACGTACTCCTCTGGGTCGGGCTCGTCCCCGCCTCACTCCTTCTCGGCCCCGTCTGGCGACTGCTGAACCCGCTCCGTACCGTCCACCTCCTCGGCTGCCGCGCGCTCGGCCGCGATCCCGCCGCAGGCCGCCCCCTTCCCCTGCGCCTCGGTCTCCGGCCCGCCGCGGCCGGGCTCCTGGCCTTCACCTGGCTCGAACTCGTCGCCCCCGACCCCGCATCGACCACCGCCCTCCTCCTCTTCCTCTCCCTCTACGCCGCCGCCCACCTCGCAGGCGCCGCCCGCCACGGCGCCGGATGGTTCGACCACGCGGACGCCTTCGAGGTCTATTCGGGGCTGCTCGCCCGGCTCTCCCCGCTCGGCCGCCGCCCCGCCGACCGCTGCCTCGTACTCCGCTCCCCTTTCAACGGCCTCGATGCCACCCCGCAGACCCCCGGACTCGTCGCCACCGTCTGCGTCATGCTCGGCTCCACCGCCTACGACGGCTTCTCGGACGCCCCCTCCTGGATCGCCACGGTCCAGACCTCACCCCTGGGCCGCACCACCGCGGCCACGCTCGGACTCCTGGGCGCCGTCGCCCTCGTAGCCACCCTCTATGCCCTCTGCGCCGGCGTCACCCGGCTGATCTCCGGTCAACTCCGCCACCCCCTCACCGCCTTCGCGCACTCACTCGTCCCGATCGCCCTCGGCTATCTCATCGCCCACTACTTCACACTCTTCGTCACCGAAGGGCCGCGCACAGTCATGGTGGCATCCGGCACTGACAATCCCGTCCCGCCCGAGCCGCTCCTGGGTCCGGGCGGCGTCGCCACGCTCCAGGTCGTCGCGATCGTCCTCGGCCACGTACTCGGCGTCATCGCAGCCCACGACAGGTCCGTGCGCTTCTTCCCGCCCGGCCGCGCCGTGGCGGGGCAACTCCCGCTGCTGGTCCTGATGATCACGTACACCATCGGCGGGCTGTCCCTGCTCATCGCATGACGGCCGCACCGGTACCGACCTGCCACCCGCAGAGGAGACCCACGGCATCATGGATCCCGTGCCCCATGCGAACACGAACCTCCGCCGCGCCCCCGTGCAGCAGCGCAGCGCCGAACGCCTCGCCCGGATACTCGACGCCTGCGCCGAACTCCTCGACGAGACCGGATACGAGCAGCTGTCCACCCGCGCCGTCGCCGTCCGCGCCGAGGTCCCCATCGGCTCCGTCTACCGGTTCTTCTCCAACAAGCGCGCGCTGACCGATGCACTCGCCCGGCGCAACCTGGACAGCTACGCCGAACGCATCACCGCCCGCCTCGCCGCCATCCCGGCCGCCGACTGGCGCAGCGCCATCGATGCCGTCCTGGACGAATACCTGGCCATGAAGCGCTCCGTGGCCGGCTTCGCCCTCGTCGACTTCGGCGTTCCGGCCCCCGACGACGACCCGGCCGGTGACGCCAACCACCGGGTCGCCGACAGGCTCGCCGGACTGCTCTCCGGGCACCTCGGCCGCTCCCCCGACGAGGAGCTGCTCCGGACGATCCTGGTCTGCGTCGAGGCCGCCGACGCCCTCCTCCAACTCGCCTTCCGCACCGACCCGTCGGGCGACCGGGCCATCGTCGGCGAGACCCGTGTCCTGCTCCGGGCCTACCTCGCACAAGTCCTGGACTGACCGCGAGCCCTCGTCCCACGGCCCGTCCCCTGACCCGACCCGACCCGCACCGCCCGCCTCGCCGACCGGCACGTCACCATCCGCCCCGGCACCGAAGCCCTCCTCCTTGCCGCACTCACCCGCATACTCTTCGAGGAGAAGCTCACCGACCCCGGCGTACTCGCCGAGCATGTCGAAGGAATCGGCGAAGTGGCCGAAGCAGTCCGGGAGTTCACCCCCGAGGCGGTCGCCGAGGCGTGCGACATGAACGCCGCGACCATCCGTACGATCGCCCGGGAGCCGGCCGCCGCCCCCACCGCCGCCGTCTACGGGCGCATCGGCAGCTGCACCGTGGCGCACGGCACCCTCGCCGGCCGGCTCGTCGACGTCCTCAACATCCTCACCGGCAACCTCGACCGCCCCGGCGGTGCGCTCTTCCCGCTCTCCGGCGCCGCCGTGCTCAACGGCATCCCGGTGGCGGTGGCGCCCGCCGCGACACCGGACGCCGTGACCCAGGGGTGCCGCCGGTTGTGCCCATCACGTGATCACCGCGTTGACCTGGGGTTTTGCTCGTATTGCTCGCATGTCAACATCTTGTTAACGCTGCGAGGCGCGCCCTAACGTCATCCGCACCGCCGACTCCGGCGGGAGTTCAAGGGTGAGCGATAGGTATCCCACATGCTGACAATCCTCGGCTTTGCCATGATTGCGACCTTCCTGGTCCTGATCATGATGAAGAAGATGTCGCCGATCGCGGCGCTGGTCCTGATCCCCGCGCTTTTCTGCGTCGCCGCAGGGAAGGGCGCGAAGCTCGGCGACTACGTCATCGAGGGCGTCGGCAATCTGGCCCCGACCGCCGCGATGCTGATGTTCGCCATCGTCTACTTCGGCGTGATGATCGACGTCGGCCTCTTCGACCCGATCGTGCGGGGCATCCTGCGCTTCTGCAAGGCCGACCCGATGCGGATCGTGGTCGGTACGGCGGTGCTCGCCGCGATCGTCTCGCTCGACGGTGACGGCTCCACCACCTTCATGATCACCGTCTCGGCGATGTACCCGCTCTACAAGCGCCTCAAGATGAGCCTGGTCGTGATGACCGGTGTCGCCGCCACGGCGAACGGCGTCATGAACACCCTTCCCTGGGGCGGCCCCACCGCCCGCGCCGCCACCGCGCTCAAGCTGGACGCGGGCGACATCTTCGTCCCGATGATTCCCGCGCTCGGCGTCGGACTGGTCGCCGTCCTGCTCCTGGCCGTCGTGCTGGGCCGGCGCGAGCGCAAGCGGCTCGGCACGCTCACCCTCGACGAGGTGCTGGCCACCGAGACGGTCACGGAGTCGGAGACGGTTCTCGTCGGGGCGGGCGGCGGCAGCGACCGTACCCGCAAGAGCTCCGGCGAAAGCGGAAGCGGTGCGGGCACGGGCGCGGACGGCGACGAAGCCGAAGACGCCGAAGCGAACGCGGACGACGGCTTCAAGGGCCTGGACCCGGGTCGAGCCACCCTGCGCCCCAAGCTCTACTGGTTCAACGCGGGCCTCACCGTCGCGCTGCTCACCGCGATGATCACGGAACTGATGCCGATCCCGGTGCTCTTCCTGCTCGGCGCGGCCCTCGCCCTCACCGTCAACTTCCCCCATATGCCCGACCAGCGGGCCCGTATCGCCGCCCACGCCGACAACGTCCTCAATGTCTCCGGCATGGTCTTCGCAGCCGCCGTCTTCACCGGCGTCCTCTCCGGCACCGGCATGGTCGACCACATGGCCGACTGGCTCGTCGGCGCGATCCCCGACGGCATGGGCCCGCACATGGCGATCGTCACCGGCATCCTGAGCATCCCTCTGACGTACTTCATGTCCAACGACGGCTTCTACTTCGGCGTTGTCCCCGTGCTCGCCGAGGCCGGTGCCGCCCACGGTGTCTCCCCGCTGGAGATCGCCCGCGCCTCCCTGGTCGGACAGCCCCTGCACATGTCGTCCCCGCTGGTCCCGGCCGTCTATGTCCTCGTCGGCATGGCGAAGGTCGAGTTCGGCGACCACACCAGGTTCACCGTCAAGTGGGCCGCGCTCACCTCACTCGTGGTGCTCGGCGCCGGACTCCTCTTCGGAATCATCTGACCGTGCCCCGCACACAAGAGCCCGGCAGGAGCTGGCTGCTGCGCCCCGTCATGCTCGGCGCGCTCCTGCTCGCGGCGGGGCCGCGCTCAGAAATAGCGCAGCTCACCAACGAGTCAGGCGTCACCACCGTCCATGTGACGCACGATCAGGCCGAGGTGATGTCGCTGGGCGACCGGGTCGCCGTCACCAATCCGGGCGGTTGACCTCAAGCCCACTGGAGGTCGTACGTTCCTTCCATGAGCATGGAAGCCACCGCGTGGACGCAGCTCCACAACGTCATGAACGCGCAAGCCGACCGACGCCCCTTCGACCGAGCCACCTTGCGGCGCATTGCCGCGTTCGCCCGTCCCCACCGGCGCCGGGTCGCCCTGTTCCTGATCCTGAGCGTGGCGACGGCGCTGCTCGCGGTCGCCACCCCCGTCCTCGCCGGCCGCGTCGTCAACGCGATCGTGACCGGCGACGACGGGGGCACCGTCACACGGCTGTCCCTGCTCATCGCCGTGATCGCCGTCGCGGAGGCGGCACTCGGCCTGGTCGGCCGATGGCTCTCGGCGAACCTCGGCGAAGGGCTGATCCTCGATCTGCGCACCGCCGTCTTCGACCATGTGCAGCGCATGCCGATCGCGTTCTTCACCCGCACCCGCACCGGCGCGCTCGTCAGCCGCCTCAACAACGACGTCATCGGCGCCCAGCGCGCCTTCAGCAACACACTCTCCGGCGTCGTCAGCAATGTCGTGACGCTGCTCCTCACCCTTGGCGTCATGCTCTCCATCTCCTGGCAGATCACCGCGCTCGCACTGGTGCTGCTGCCGGTGTTCGTGCTGCCCGCGCGCCGCATGGGTACGCGGATGGCGAGGCTCCAGCGGGAAGCCGCAGCCCACAACGCCGCGATGGGGACCCGGATGACCGAGCGCTTCTCCGCACCCGGCGCCACACTGATCAAGCTCTTCGGCCGGCCCGGCGACGAGTCCGCCGAATTCGCCGCCAGAGCGGGCCGGGTGCGCGACATCGGGGTGCGCACGGCCATGGCCCAGTCCGTGTTCATCACCGCCCTCACCCTCGTGTCCGCGCTGGCGCTCGCCCTGGTCTACGGGCTCGGCGGGTTCTACGCCCTGCGCGGGCAGCTGGACGCGGGCGCGGTCGTCTCCCTGGCACTGCTGCTGACCCGGCTGTACGCGCCGCTCACCGCCCTTGCCGGGGCGCGGGTCGAGGTGATGAGCGCCCTCGTCAGCTTCGAGCGGGTCTTCGAGGTCCTCGACCTCAAGCCGCTCATCGAGGAGAAGCCGGACGCACGGACGGTCCCGGAAGGGCCGGTGTCCGTGGAGTTCGACGACGTACGCTTCGGCTACCCGTCCGCCGACAAGATCTCCCTCGCCTCGCTCGAAGACGTCGCGGCCCTCGACACCCGCGGCGGCAGCGAAGTGCTGCGCGGGGTCTCCTTCCGCGCCGAGCCCGGCCGGACCGTGGCACTCGTCGGCTCGTCCGGCGCGGGCAAGTCGACCATCGCGCAACTGCTGCCGCGCCTGTACGACACGGACGAGGGTTCGGTACGCATCGGCGGCATCGACGTACGCGACCTGTCCGCCGACACCCTGCGCGACACCCTCGGCATGGTCACCCAGGACGGCCACCTCTTCCACGAGTCGGTCCGCGCCAACCTCCTGCTCGCCCGGCCGGAATCCACCGAGGAGGACCTCTGGGACGCGCTGCGCCGCTCACGCCTGGACGGTCTGGTCGCCTCGCTGCCCGACGGGCTCGACACAGTCGTCGGCGAACGCGGCTACCGCCTCTCCGGCGGCGAACGCCAGCGGCTGACCATCGCCCGGCTGCTCCTGGCCCGCCAGCGCGTCGTCATCCTCGACGAGGCCACCGCCCACCTGGACAACACTTCCGAGGCGGCTGTCCAGGAGGCGCTCACCGAAGCGCTCGCCGGACGCACGGTAGTCGTGATCGCCCACCGGCTCTCCACCGTACGGGCGGCCGACCTCATCCTTGTCGTGGAGAACGGGCAGATCGTGGAGCGGGGCACCCACGAAGAACTCCTCGCGGCCGGCGGCCGGTACGAGGAGCTGTACCGCACCCAGTTCGAGAGCCCCGGCACGGAGGCCGCGGAGCTCGGCTGACAACGGCCGCCCGGACCGCCCGGTCAGCCGGGGAATCCGGTACGGGCGGCGGTCCAGTCCGTCCCGCCGGCCTCATCCACCGCGAACGCCCCTGCGGGATAGGGGAGTCCCCTGGCCAGGGCCGCAGCCCGCCCGAACTCCTCGTGTGCCGCCGCCTCCCGGCCCAGCGCCGCGAGCGCGGCCGCATGCACCGTGCGGGCATCGGTCTCCGACAGCCGCTCGCCGACCCGCTGCGCACGCACCGTCTCGCCCGCCGCCCGCCGCGCCGCCCGCTCCGGGTGACCCGACAGCAGTTCCTCTTCGCGGCTGTACCGGTAACGGCAATGTCGGACTGCGCGAAGGCGGGGGCCGGGCCGATCAGCACGGCCGCCGCCCACGCGGCGGATCTGCGCCGGGAGATCGGGGCAGGTGCATGGATTGCTCCTCCTGGACTGGTACGGGGGAGCCGGTCCCGTACCCGGACCTATGAGGGGAAGTACGGGATGGGGCGGGCTGGTGCCTGACGCCAGTGCTGTGACCGGAAAGGGTCGCCGGGTTGACCTGTGCGGGATGATTGCGTCATGAGTGAGATCGTCTTGATGTCGGACCCGCAGGTCGCTGTTATACCCGTTGAGGAATGCGGTGAACGTCTCGTGGACGTCCGCCGCGGCGGCTCGTTGCTCGTCGACGTACGCAATCAGGACCCGGCAGACGCCTTCGCGTACCTGCGGGAGGGGGTGCTGGAGCGGTTACTCAAGGCCCAGGCGATGCTTCCGCAGGGCCTGCGACTGCTGTTCGTCGAGGGGTACCGGCCGCCCTCACTTCAGCGGGAGTACTTCGAGGAGTACGCCAACGGGCTGCGAGCCAGCCACTCGGAATGGTCCGATGAGCAGATCCGTGCGGCGGCGAGCCGGTATGTGTCCCCGCCCGACATCGCCCCGCACAGTGCCGGCGCGGCCGTCGACCTCACCTTGGCCGACACCAGTGGGCACGAGCTGGACCTGGGCACGCGGATGAATGCGGACCCGGAGAAGAGCGAAGGTGCCTGCTACACCCACGCCGTCAACATCAGCGAGGAGGCCCGTGCCAACCGGAAGATGCTGGATGATGTGCTCGTGGCTGCGGGCCTGGTGAACTACCCCACGGAATGGTGGCACTGGTCCTTTGGCGACCGCTACTGGGCGCTGATCACCGGGGAAGCCGCAGCTCTCTACGGCCCGAAGGAGATCACCCGGCGTGGCTGACCGGGCCGACCTTGCCGGAGTGACCGGTTAGGTGACGACGGCAGGGCGCCCCCAACGAATGCCCTTCTCGCTGCGGATGCAGGCGCGTCCACGTCGTTGTGCGGCCAGTACGTCGGGGTGCCGGGCGTTCTGATTGCGCCAGCGCAGATAGCGGTGCAACTCCCGTGTGTGGTTGGGGCGGTTCGAGTTGGCCAGGGTGAATTGCCGTAGCGGCCCGAAGTGTGCCTCGATGGGGTTCGCCCAGGACGCGTTCATCGGGGTGAAGCACAGTCGGACCTTGTTTCTGGCTGCCCAGCCCAGGATGCGCCAGTTCTTGTGGGCGGACAGGTTGTCCAGGATCACGTAGATCGGCGCGCCGTCGGGACGCGCCGCTCGGATCGACTTGGGCGCGGCCCAGGTGGGGGCGATGCCCTTGCGGCGCCGGTTGACGCCCCACGGGGTGTCGTCGCCGACCGAGTGGCAGCCGTGGACCCTGACCGGCACCGCCATCCCGTCTCCTCGCGTCAATCGGACGTATCGTCACATCCAACCGACTCGAGCCCGGTTGACACCCGCCCGTTGATCGTTTCCGGTCAGAGCACGGGGAGGAGGCCGTTACTGGCGCATTGCCGGCCAGGGCGGGCGGACTTCCGGCGCATGGCGTGACACCGTGACGGGAGCCATGGGAATGGCCCCTGGCGCCCAAAAACTAACAGCGCTAGTTTGGGGCGTGGGCGACTACGCCATAGCCACGGCAACCCGGGAGCTGACATCTAGTGCCTGTTTCTTGCCTACTCATGTGCAGAGTTGCGTACGGTGAGCAGCATGTACCGGATCAGCGAGTTCGCGCAGCGTGTTGGCCGCTCCGCTTCCACCATTCGCAGGTGGGAGCGCGAGGGTCGTATCGCGCCGCAACGCGTGTCCGGTCAGCGGTACTTCACCGATGCGGACGTGCGGCAGGTGCTCCAGCCTGGTTTCGACGAATCCGCACGTCAGACCATCGTGTACTGCCGGGTGTCCTCGCCCGGCCAGAAGGACGATCTGGCCTCGCAGGTGCAGGCGATGGAGGAGTTCTGCCGGGGCCGCGGTCTCGCTGTCGATCAGTGGATTCGCGAGGTCGGCGGAGGGATGAACCTCCAGCGGAAGAAGTTCCTCGCCCTGATGGATGCGATCGAGCGGGGCGAGGTCGGCACGCTGGTGATAGCGCACAAGGACCGGCTGGCCCGGTTCGGGTTCGACTACTTGGAGCACGTCGCAACGAAGAACGGCTGCACCATCGTGGTGGCGAATCAGGAGTCACTGTCGCCGCAGGAAGAGATGGTGCAGGACCTGTTGGCAATCGTGCACACCTTCTCTGGCCGCCTGCATGGTCTGCGACGCTACGAGAAGACGCTGAAGGACGAGTTGGCCGGCGGTGGCCGGTGAAAGTCACTCGCGTCGCCTACTCGAAGAACCTCAACGACGGGAAGTACAGCCGGCTCGAGGAGCAGGCTCGCCGGCTTGGTGTGGTTCGTTCGCTGGTGTGGCGGCAGTTCGGCTCGGTGGGCGGCCTCGCGTGGTCGGACCGGCAGATCCGTGATGTGTGGATCGTCGACGGCACCGCGCAGACCTTCGGTGTCCTGGCGAACGCGTGGAAGGAGACCGTGCGGGACGCGGTCGCCGACATCGCCGCCAACCGGGAAGCGGCCAAGGTCGAGGTCCGCCGTGCGATCAACCGGCGCACCAGGGAAGAGGCCGAGCGGAAGCGACTGTTCAAGCTGCTGAAGCGGGACACCTGGTCCGATGACCCGTTCCTTGCCCGGCAGATGCGCCGGCACTGGAAACGCGGACGCAACCGCACCCACAACCAGATCGTGGTCCGCGCCGACCAGTACCAGACCTTCACCCTCACCGAGGGCGGAAACGTCTGGCTCGCCGTGCCCGGTCTGGAGCGCCGCCAGCTCGTACGTATCCCGCTGAACACCACGGTTGCCCCGACCGGCACGCTGCGGCTTGTCCTGCGCAGCAACCGGGTCGAGGTGCACTACGCCATCGACGCGAAGGACATGAAGTCCTCCGAACGTCCCGTCGGCACCCGCACGATCGGCGTGGACAAGGGATACACCGAGGTCCTCACCGACTCCGACGGCCGGCACCACGGAACCCGGCTCGGCGACCTGCTGACCTCCGAGTCCGATCACCGGAAGGTCAAGAACGCCCGACGGGCCAGACTCCGCAGCATCGCGGAGAAGGCCGAACAGCGCGGCGACCTGGCTAAAGCCCGGCGTATCCGTGACAACAACCTCGGCGCCCTCAAGCGTGACCGGCGCTCAGCCGCGTGGCAGTGCCGAGTCCGCGACCTCACTTTCAAGGCCGTGCACGCGGTTGCCGACAAGGCGGCCGTGATCGTGGCCGAAGACCTCACCAAGACTTTCGCCGGCGTCAAGAAGCTGGGGAAGAACACGAACCGACGCCTCGCCGCGTGGACCAAGGGTGTCACCGCGGAAGCGCTCAATGCCGTGTCGGACCGCAGAGGTTCTGCGGTGCGGCTGGTCAACGCTGCCTACACATCACAAGTCGTCCCCTTTACGAACATCCTTGGTGTCCGCAAAGGGGACCGGCTTCACTGCACCGAGTGCGGGGCTGTGTGGCAAGCCGACCACGCCGGAGCGGTCAACATCCTGCACAGAGACGGTGATCCCGACATCACCCTGTTCACCCCGCACACGCGGGTGAAACAGCTCTTGCAGGAACGTACCGACCGCCAACGGTCCCGACTGCCGATGGACCAGGACTCCAGCACGTCAGCACAACTGTGCTCGTGCGGAGAGCGAAATATCCGAATGCTCAACAACGAGCAATAAGTAGGAAGCAGGAATGCGATGAAGGCCCACGACGGGATGTACATCGGCGGCGAGTGGCGGGCCGCCGCAGGCACGGACCTGATCGCGGTGGTCGATCCGGCGGACGAGCAGGTCATCGCCCATGTCCCGGCAGGCACCGCCGAGGACGTCGACGCCGCCGTGTCCGCCGCGCGTGAGGCCTTGCCCGTGTGGGCCGCGACCCCGCCCGCCGAGCGCGCCGCGAAGATCGCCGCCCTGCGCGACGTCCTCGTCGCCCGCAAGGACGAGATCGCGGAGACGGTCACCGCCGAACTCGGCGCCCCGCTGCCGTTCTCGCAGGCGGTGCACGCGGGCGTGCCGATCCTGGTGGCCGGTTCGTACGCCGAGCTCGCCGCCTCGTACGCCTTCGAGGAGAAGGTCGGCAACTCCACCGTGTACGCCGAGCCGGTCGGCGTCGTCGGCGCGATCACGCCATGGAACTACCCGCTGCACCAGATCGTCGCCAAGGTCGCCCCCGCGCTCGCGGCGGGCTGCACGGTGGTCCTCAAGCCTGCCGAGGACACCCCGCTGACCGCCCAGCTCTTCGCCGAGGCCGTCCATGAAGCGGGCATCCCCGCAGGCGTGTTCAACCTGGTCACCGGCCTCGGCCCGGTCGCGGGACAGGCGCTGGCCGAGCACGGGGGCGTCGACCTGGTCTCCTTCACCGGCTCCACCGCCGTCGGCAAGCAGATCGGCGCCACGGCCGGCGCGGCCGTCAAGCGCGTCGCCCTCGAACTGGGCGGCAAGTCCGCCAATGTCATCCTGCCGAGCGCGGACCTCGCCAAGGCCGTCGGCGTCGGCATCGCGAACGTCATGGGCAACTCCGGCCAGACGTGCAGCGCCTGGACCCGCATGCTCGTGCACACCTCCCAGTACGACGAGGCGGTGGCGCTCGCCGCCGAAGCCGCCACCAAGTACGGCGACCGCATCGGCCCCCTCGTCAACGCCAAGCAGCACGCACGGGTGCGCGGATACATCGAGAAGGGTGTGGCGGAGGGTGCGCGCCTCGTCGCGGGCGGCCCCGAAGCCCCGTGCGAGCAGGGGTACTTCGTCAGCCCCACCGTGTTCGCCGACGTCACCCCGGAGATGACCATCGCCCAGGAGGAGATCTTCGGCCCGGTCGTCTCGATCATCCGTTACGAGGACGAGGACGACGCCCTGCGCATCGCCAACGGCACCGTGTACGGGCTCGCGGGAGCGGTCTGGGCGGGCGACGACGCCGAGGCGGTGGCCTTCGCCCGCCGGATGGACACCGGGCAGGTCGACATCAACGGGGGCCGGTTCAACCCGCTCGCCCCGTTCGGCGGTTACAAGCAGTCCGGCGTCGGCCGCGAGCTCGGTTCGCACGGGCTCGCCGAGTACCTCCAGACGAAGTCGCTGCAGTTCTGACCTTTCCGCCCCTGCCCCGATCCCCGCTGCCGACCGTCAAGGAGCCTGTTCGTGGTCCGCGCCGCCGTACTGCCTGCCGTCGGAGCTCCCCTGGAGATCACCGACATCGAACTCCCGGAGCCCGGCCCCGGCCGGGTGCGAGTCCGTCTCGCCGCCGCCGGCGTCTGCCACTCCGACCTCTCCCTGTCCAACGGCACCATGCGGGTGCCCGTCCCCGCCGTCCTCGGCCATGAGGGTGCGGGCACCGTCGTCGCGGTCGGCGAGGGCGTCACCCATGTCGCGCCCGGCGACGGTGTCGTTCTCAACTGGGCTCCTTACTGCGGCAGTTGTCACCACTGTGGGATCGGCGAGGTCTGGCTCTGCGCCCATGCGCTGTCCGGTGCGGCCGGTATCCATGCCCGTACCGCCGACGGCACCGAACTCCACCCCGGCCTCAATGTGGCGGCGTTCGCGCAGGAGACCGTCGTCGCCGCGAACTGCGTCCTGCCCGCCCCCGACGGCATCCCGCTCACCGACGCCGCCCTGCTCGGCTGCGCTGTCCTCACCGGATACGGCGCGGTCCACCACAGCGCCCGGGTCCGCCCCGGCGAGTCCGTAGTCGTGTTCGGCATCGGCGGTGTCGGCCTCGCCGTGCTCCAGTCCGCCCGGATCGCGGGCGCCTCGAAAATCATCGCCGTCGAGGTGTCCCCCGAGAAAGAGGAACTGGCCCGGCGGGCAGGCGCCACCGACTACGTGATCGCCTCCGACATCACCCCGCGCGCGGTCCGGGGGCTCACGGGCGGCCAGGGTGCCGACGTCGCGATCGAGTGCGTCGGACGGCCCGCCAGCATCCGGGGCGCCTGGGACTCCACTCGCCGCGGCGGCCGCACCACGGTCGTCGGCATCGGCGGCAAGGACCAACTGGTGTCCTTCAACGCCCTGGAGATCTTCCACTGGGGCCGCTCGCTGACGGGATGTGTGTACGGGAACAGCGACCCGGCCCGCGACCTGCCGGTCCTCGCCGAGCACATTTTGGCGAGCAGGTTCGACCTCTCCATGATGGTGACCGAACGGATCGCGCTGGACGGCATCCCGGCGGCCTTCGACAACATGATCGCGGGCAAGGGCGGACGGGCACTCGTGGTGTTCCAGTAGTCCGTTACGTCGTCGGCCCGCCCTCCGCCCGCCCCGTGGCGAGCAGCCGGGCCTCCATCTCGCCGCGCTCGAAGAGCTGGGAGGCCGGGCCGACGATCAGCGGGTCCGGCTCGCCTGCCACGTCCATGTGTTCCAGGATGCGTCAGGAACGCTTCGGTGCCGGCCGAACAGTCCCGGCGGACGCCAGTTGCTCGTACTGGAGGGAAAGGCCGTCGACCAGCGCTCGCAGTCCGGTCTCGAACGCGCCCTCGTCGACCTTCTGGCGGCGGTCGGCCAGTAGATGGGCCTGGCCGAGGTGCGGATAGTCCGCGGGGTCGTACGCCGTCTCGTCGTCGACGAAGCCGCGGGCGAACGAACCGAGGGCCGAGCCGGTGATGAAGTAGCGCATCAGGGCCCCGATGTACGTCGCCTGGGCGGGCGGCCAGCCGGCCCTGACCATCGCGCCGAAGACCGCGTCGGCCACCCGCAGACCGGCGGGGCGGCGTCCCGGGCCCTGGGCGAGTACCGGAACGATGTGCGGGTGCTCGGTGAGCGCCGCACGATAGGAGACGGCCCAGTCGTGCAGGGCGGCGCGCCAGTCGCGGGTGTCCGACTCGTCGAACATCGACAGATCGACCTGGGCGGACACGGCGTCCGCGACCGCGTCCAGGATCTCGTCCTTGTTGCGGAAGTGGTTGTAGAGCGAGGGTCCGCTGACCCCGAGTTCGGCTGCGAGCCGGCGGGTGGAGACGGCGTCGAGCCCCTCGGAGTCCACGAGTGCGCTCGCCGTCTCGACGATGCGGTCTCTGCTGAGGAGGGGCTTGCGCGGTCGGGCCATGCGGCACATAGTAGGGCCTGCAAGCGAAAAACTAGCAGTGCTAATTAAAAGTGGGGAGTCGAAGGATGAATCTGGAGCTCAGTGAGGAGCAGGAAGCCGTCCGGCAGCTCGCCAAGGACTTCGTCGCCCGCGAGATCGCACCCCATGCCGTGGAGTGGGACCGAGTCGAGAACGTCGACAAGTCGATCGTGAAGAAGCTGGGCTCCGTCGGCTTTCTCGGCCTCACCGTCCCCGAGGAGTACGGCGGCTCGGGCGGCGACCACCTCGCGTACTGCCTGGTCACCGAGGAGCTCGGCCGCGGCGACTCCTCGGTCCGCGGCATCGTCTCCGTATCCCTCGGCCTGGTCGCCAAGACGATCGCGGCCTGGGGTGACGAGGCGCAGAAGCGGCACTGGCTGCCGAAGCTCGCCGCGGGCGAGGCGATCGGCTGCTTCGGCCTCACCGAGCCCGGCACCGGCTCGGACGCCGGGAACCTGACGACGAAGGCCGTCCGGGACGGCGACTCGTATGTCATCAACGGCAGCAAGATGTTCATCACCAACGGAACCTGGGCCGATGTGGTGCTGCTCTTCGCCCGCACCAACGACACCCCGGGTCACAAGGGCATATCCGCCTTCCTGGTCCCCACCGACACCCCCGGCCTCGGCCGCCGCACCATCCACGGCAAGCTCGGCCTGCGCGGCCAGGCCACCGCCGAGGTGGTCCTGGATGACGTCCGCGTGCCCGCCTCGACGCTCATGGGCCCGGAGGGCAAGGGCTTCTCCATCGCGATGTCCGCCCTGGCCAAGGGGCGGATGTCGGTCGCGGCCGGCTGTGTCGGTATCGCGCAGGCCGCCCTCGACGCCGCCGTGGGTTACGCGGGCGAGCGCGAGCAGTTCGGCAAGTCCATCGCGAGCTACCAGCTCGTCCAGGAACTCATCAGCGACATCGCCGTCGACGTCGACGCCGCCCGGCTGCTGACCTGGCGGGTGGCCGACCTCATCGACCGCGGCGAGGACTTCGCCACCGCCGCCTCCACGGCGAAGCTCTTCGCCTCCGAGGCCGCCGTCCGCGCCGCCAACAACGCCCTCCAGGTCTTCGGCGGCTACGGCTGCATCGACGAGTACCCGGTCGGCAGGCTGCTGCGCGACGCCCGTGTGATGACGCTGTACGAGGGCACCAGTCAGATCCAGAAGCTCATCATCGGCCGCGCGCTGACGGGGGTCTCCGCCTTCTGACCCCTTCGCCACCGATCGAACGGGAGTCTGAGTACCGGACTGAGTACGGGGACGGATGTGGCGCACAGCACGCCGGCCGATGCTGGGCGGCATGAGTGACACAGCATCGGTCAAGCAGCAGAGCACCTCGGCCTTCTACAGCCAGGCCGTCGCGTCCTTCGGGGTGGCGATGGCCGCGGTGACCCTCGGTATCTACTTCCTGGACGCCGACGCCTGGGTCCGCGGATTCCTTGCGATCGGCGTCCTCTACCTCGTCACCTCCTGCTTCACCCTGGCCAAGGTCATCCGTGACCGTCAGGAAGCGGGGCAGATCGTCAGCCGGGTCGACCAGGCCCGGCTGGAGAAGATCCTCGCGGAGCACGACCCCTTCCGGGAGCGCTGACGATCCCGCCCGGACGGACCCTAAGCGCTTGCTCAGGTTCGGGGTATGGTGTTCGTCCTGCTGACGAGAGGGGCGAGTGACGATGAGCACGGCGGAGGAGACCGACGGCGACAGTGCGCCGTGGGCCGAGGTGACGCCCGAGGCGGCCAGGCGGCTCCTCGTCGCCGCCGTCGAAGCCTTCGCCGAGCGCGGGTACCACGCCACCACCACCCGCGACATCGCCGGCCGGGCGGGGATGAGCCCCGCCGCGCTCTACATCCACTACAAGACGAAGGAAGAGCTGCTCCACCGGATCAGCAGGATCGGTCACGACCGCGCCCTGTTCGTCCTGGAGGCAGCCGCCGACGGCGGGGGCACGGCCGCCGAGCGGCTGGCCGAGGCTGTACGGTCCTTCGTCCGCTGGCACGCCGAACGGCACACCACGGCCCGCGTCGTCCAGTACGAACTGGACGCTCTCGGTGAGGAGCACCGCACCGAGATCGTCGAGCTGCGCCGCAAGAGCGACGCGGTGGTGCGCCGGATCATCAGCGAGGGCGTGCAGGCCGGGGAATTCGACGTCCCCGACATCCCGGGCACCACGCTCGCGGTGCTCTCGCTCTGCATCGACGTGGCGCGCTGGTTCAACGCGCAGGGCAGCCGGACGCCGCACGAGGTCGGCGAGCTGTACGCCGACCTCGTGCTGCGCATGGTCGCCGGCAAGCGGTAGCGGTGGCGGGCCACGCAGTCAGGAGCAGCCGCACTGTCAGAAGTAGTAGCGCGACACCGACTCGGCCACGCATACAGGCTTGTCGCCGCCCTCGCGCTCGATCGTGACGAGGGCGGTGACCTGCACGCCGCCCCCGGCTTCCTCGACGTTCTTCAGGACGCCCGTGGCGCGCAGTCGTGAGCCCACGGGCACGGTGGACGGGAAGCGGACCTTGTTCGTCCCGTAGTTGATGCCCATCTTCATGCCCTCGACCCGCATGATCTGGGGTACGAGGGCCGGCAGCAGCGAGAGCGTGAGGTAGCCGTGCGCGATCGTCGTGCCGAACGGCCCGGTCGCGGCCCGCTCCGGGTCCACATGGATCCACTGGTGGTCACCGGTGGCCTCGGCGAAGAGGTCGATCCTCTTCTGCTCGATCTCCAGCCACTCGCTGTGACCCAGCTGCTCGCCCACCCCGTCGCGCAGCTCCTGCGCGGACGTGAAGATCCTCGGCTCTGCCATGTCCCTGGTCCCTGCCCTTCCAGCTCTCGGCCATCCGGCGTCGCGCTCCTGTCTAAGCGCTTGCTCAGCATGGTTGGCGGGTGCGTTCCTGTCAACGACGGACCGGCCGGGGGCGGACAAGTAGGGTTGGAGGGGTGCCCCAGATCCCACAGACACTCCATGAACTCACGGTCGGCCAGCTCTCCGCACGCAGCGGCGCCGCTGTTTCGGCCCTGCACTTCTACGAGGCCAAGGGCCTGATCAGCAGCCGCCGCACCAGCGGCAACCAGCGTCGCTACACCAGGGATGCGCTGCGCAGGGTCGCGTTCGTCCGTGCGGCGCAGCGGGTCGGAATCCCGCTCGCCACCATCCGGGACGCCCTCGCCGAACTCCCCGAGGAGCGCACCCCGAACCGTGACGACTGGGCGCGGCTCTCCGCGGCGTGGCGCTCCGAACTGGACGAGCGCATCGAGCAGTTGGGCCGGCTGCGGGACCATCTCACCGACTGCATCGGCTGCGGCTGTCTGTCGCTGGAGAACTGTGTGCTCTCCAATCCGGACGACATCTCCGGTCAGCGGATCAGTGGCTCGCGCCTGATGCCGGAGCGCCGGTCGGCCGACTGTCCGTAGCAGCGGGGGCCCGGCCGCTCAGGTGCCTGGCGGGCGCGCCGGGTGCTCTCGCTGTCCGTCACGCCGCCGACGCCAGATCCCGGCGCCGTGTGTTCCGAGCCTTCGCCAGCGCCCCCGGTGTGAGCACCGGCTGCGGCACCACGATCCCGCACCCCGTGCAGACCGCCCCCGACCACGGCTCGCACTCCAGATCCGGCCGCCAGACGATCTCGGCGCTCGCGCACACCGGGCAGGACGCGCCCGGTTCCGCCTCCAGTGCGGCGATCAGCCGGCCGAGAACCTCGGCGAGCGGCGCCGAGGGGTGAACCGTCGGGTCCTCGCAGCGGGCGACGCCGTGGCCGCCCCAGGTGCGCCGGTGCCAGTCGTCGAACGCGCCGGGCCTGCGCAGCCCGTCGCGCTTCTCCCGCCTGCGGCGCTCGGCGAACCCTGCCTCGTATCCGAGCCAGACGGCCCTCGCCGCCTCCAGTTCGTCCAGTGCGCGCATCAGCCGCACCGGATCGGGGGACCGGTCCTCGGGCTCGATCCCATGCCGGGCGCACAGATGATCCCAGGTCGCCCGATGCCCGTAAGGAGCGAACCTCTCCAGGCACTTGCGCAGCGAATACCGCCGCAGCGCCAGGTCGCCCCGCGGATCGCGGACCTGTCTTGCAAGACTCCGGAATCCGGCCACTGCACTGCCACCTCCGTCGCTCGTGCTTCGGCGTCAAGGAATGGACGTACGGCTGCCCGATTCGGATCCATCGAAATAGGGTGACGTCCACCATGCGAGATGACTCATCGTCATGGGGCCTCATCCGGCGGCATGTGGTGATTCGGAAAAGGTGACTGGTGTTCACCTTATCGGCGGGTCATACCGCCGGTTGCCGTGACGCGCTGCTGGGGTCCCTGAAGGCGGCTGCGGCGGAGCCGGCCACGGAGGTCTACCCGGGTGACGACAGCTGCAAGGCCGGCGAGCAGTGGTGCACGGACTCGATCGCCCACCGGCCGCTCGGTGGGATCGCCCAGAAGTCCATCCACTGGCAGAACCGCCCGACGTACCAGCAGGTGGTGGAGTTCCCCGCCCACCGGTAGGGCATTTCCGGCCCGTCCGGCGTTTGGGGACGGAACCGGTGCGCCGGGCGGGCCCGAACCCTCGGACCCGCCCGGCCCGTCTCACCGGTACTGGAGATACCTCTTCCGCGCGGCCCGGAACGCGGCGAGACCCTCCGCCCACGCCCCTACCACCTCATCGGTGTCCGCCCCCGCATCGATCATCGTGCGGACCCGCGTGTTGCCGGTGAGCTTGTCGATCCAGTTGTCGGAGCGCCACGCGAATCCGCCCCACGTCCGCTTCGCCGTCACCAGCAGCGCGATCCCCGTGCGTACCGGATCGAAGACCTCGCGGTCCTGGACATGCAGCTGCACCCCGCCGACCGTCTTGCCCTGGAACTTGGAGAACGTCGGCGCGAAGTACGCCTCGCGGAAAGCGACTCCGGGCAGATCGAGCGCGTTCGCGGCCGCTGCCCACCGGTGGTCGATGCCTTCCGCGCCGAGCAGTTCGAACGGCCGGGTGGTGCCGCGTCCTTCGGAGAGGTTCGTGCCCT
Source organism: Streptomyces sp. NBC_00057 (assembly GCF_045041165.1). NCBI lineage: Bacteria > Bacillati > Actinomycetota > Actinomycetes > Kitasatosporales > Streptomycetaceae > Streptomyces > Streptomyces sp. NBC_00057. The sequence goes on from NZ_CP108256.1 coordinate 7,179,167, forward strand.
CGAACAGGCAGGTCCCCGAGTAGACCAGCGCCGTGTCCGGCGTCGGCATATTGGGGCTCGGCGGAACCCAAGGCAACCCGGTCGCATCGAAGAAGTCCGAGCGCTTCCACCCCGACATCTTCACGATGTGCAGGTCCACCGGCCGCTGGGCCAGGAACTCCGCGTTGAAGAGCAGCGCCAGCTCGGTGACCGTCATGCCGTGCGCCTGCGAGATCTCCCGGCGGCCCACGAACGTGGAGAACGCCGGGTCGAGCACCGGCCCGAGCGCCGCCCGCCCGGTCACCGGGTTCGGCCGGTCCAGGACGACGAACCGCTTGCCCGCGAGAGCCGCCGCCTCCATGCAGTCGTACAGCGTCCAGATGTATGTGTAGAAGCGGGCGCCCGCGTCCTGGATGTCGAAGACGATCGTGTCCACGCCGGACGCGGTGAAGACATCGGCGAGCGGCTGCCCGCTCTTCAAGTACGTGTCGTAGACGGGGAGTCCGGTCGCCGGGTCGTCGTACCGCCCCTCGGAGCCGCCCGCCTGAGCGGTGCCGCGGAAGCCGTGCTCGGGTCCGAAGACCGCGACCAGGTTCACCCGCTCGTCCGGGTGCATCACATCGACGATGTGGCGCACATCGGAGGTGATCCCGGTCGGGTTGGTGACGACCCCGACCTTCTGTCCCTTCAGCAGCGCGTAGCCGTCCGCGGCCAGCCGGTCAAAGCCGGTGCGGACCCGGCCGTGCCCCTTGCCGGGCGTAAAAGCGGCGGTCGCGACCCCGGTACCGGCCGCCGTCGCCGCGAAGGCTCCCACCGCACCGCCGGCGGCCAGCAAACCACGTCTGGACAGGCTCATTCAGCTACCTCCATGATCGCGACGTCTGTCATGGTCACGCACGCTAGCGCGCGTTCGGGTCATACGGAATGAGCCGGACGAGTCGGTTGTGACAGGAGTGCCGCCCGAGCGGTGTCAACCCCTTCCACTACGACATACCGACTGGTTAGTCTGCTGAGGCAGTCGGCTGAGAGAGGCGGGACCGGATGAGTACGGTGCAGGGCGCGGGCGTAGTGGTCACAGGGGCCGGAGGAGGCATCGGAGCCGCTCTGGCCCGCCGATTCGCCGCGGAAGGCGCGCGGGTCGTGGTCAACGACCTCGACGAAGCCCGGATCAAGCCGCTGGCCGAGGAGATCGGCGGCACCGCCGTGACCGGTGACGCCTCGCAGATCGTGGACGCCGCCCGCGACGCGCTGGACGGCACCGTCGACATCTACTGCGCCAACGCGGGCCTCGCCTCGCCCGGCGACGTCTTCGCCGACGAGGAGGTCTGGGCCGCCGCCTGGGACGTCAATGTGATGGCCCATGTCCGCGCGGCGAGGGCGCTGCTGCCGGACTGGCTGGAGCGCGGCAGCGGCCGCTTCGTCTCGACCGCCTCCGCCGCCGGACTGCTGACGATGATCGGCGCCGCACCGTACAGCGTCACCAAGCACGGTGCCGTCGCCTTCGCCGAATGGCTCTCGCTGACCTACCGCCACTGCGGCATCAAGGTCCACGCGATCTGCCCGCAGGGCGTGCGTACGGACATGCTCACCGCCGCCGGATCGGCCGGCGAGCTCGTCCTCGCCCCCAGCGCCATCGAGCCCGAGGCGGTCGCCGACGCGCTCTTCGACGCCATGGCCGAGGATCGCTTCCTCGTCCTGCCGCACCCAGAGGTCGCCGGTTTCTACCGAGCCCGCACCAAGGACACCGACCACTGGCTCGGCAATATGAACCACCTCCAGCAGAAGTGGGAGGAGACCGGCGCATGACCGAGTCCATCTATGCGGCAAAGCCCTGGATCTCCCTGCTCAGCGAGGCCCAGCGGGCCCCCGTCGGCCCGGCCGAGACCCTGGTCCACGCCTTCCGCTCCTCCGTCGCCCGCAGCCCCGGGCATCCGGCGCTCGCCTACTTCGACGGACGTCTGAGCTACCGCGAGACCGACGCGCTCTCCGACTCCGTGGCCGGCCACCTCGCCGCCGAGGGCCTGGAGCGCGGCGACCGTGTCGCGATCATGCTGCAGAACACCCCGCAGTTCGTGCTCGCACCCCTCGGCGCCCGGAAGGCCGGTGCCACGGTCGACCCCGAGGAACTGGGTGCGTACTGCAAGGAACGGCTTGCCGCGTACACGTACCCGCGCGAGGTCGAGATCCTGGCCGAACTCCCGAAGACGGCGAGTGGGAAGATCCTCAGGCGGGAACTGCGTTCCCCCCGGTAGACCGTTTCACGCACAGCACGGGTTCACGCACGGTACGGAAGGAAGGTGGCGGCAATGGCCAAGGCGACGGACGAGGACACGGCCCCCGTCCCTCAGCGGCTGCTGGCCGCCGCCACCCGGCTCTTCGCCGAGCAGGGGTACGACCGCACCTCGGTCCAGGAGATCGTCGAGGCGGCAGGCGTCACCAAGGGTGCGCTCTACCACTACTTCGGCTCCAAGGAGGACCTCCTCCAGGAGGTCTACGCCCGGGTGCTCCGGCTTCAGCAGGAGCGCCTCGACGCCTTCGCGGACGCCGACGCCCCGGTCGAACAAAGGCTGCGCGACGCCGCCGCGGACGTGGTCGTCACGACCATCGAGAACCTCGACGACGCCTCGATCTTCTTCCGGTCCATGCACCACCTCAGCCCGGAGAAGAACAAGCAAGTACGGGTGGAGCGGCGCCGCTACCACGAGCGCTTCCGGGCCCTGGTGGAAGAGGGGCAGCAGAGCGGAGTGTTCTCCACGGCCACCCCGGCGGACCTGATCGTCGACTACCACTTCGGCTCGGTCCACCATCTGTCCACCTGGTACCGGCCCGACGGCCCGCTCAGCCAGCAGGAGGTCGCCGACCACCTGGCCGACCTGCTGCTGCGTGCCCTGCGTCCCTAGCCACCTGGGGAGCGCCGCCGGTCAGCCGGTCCAGGAGCGCCTGAGCCGCCGGGTTGCCGGGGCGAGGCGCCCGCCCTGCAAGGACCACCGTCCGGCCGGGCTCCGGCCGGCGGATGCTCACACACGGCAGCCCCGCTGCCTCACCGATCCGCCGCGGCACGATCGCCACGCCGATCCCGGCCCGCACGAGATCGACGAGCAGCCGGATCCGAGTGACGTCACAGGTGATCCAGCGCTCCGGACCGCAGTGCGCGGCCGGCCTCCGCACCGCGGTCTCCAGACCGGTGCCCGCGCGGAAGTCCACGAACGGCTCGTCGGCGAGATCCTTGATCGGGGTGCGCCCGGCCGTCGCCAGCCGATGGCCCGGCGCGTTGCTCCGCGTTCGGGCGGGGCTGGGCCTGGAGGCGTTCGCGGAGGTCGATCTCTTCGTGGGTGAGCGGGTCCTCGGGGCGGCGGATGCGTACGGGCTTGGGCCTGAGCGGCAGGCCGTCGTCCACCGTGGCGGCCTCAGCTTCGGCCAGGGCCCGGTAGAGCGAGGCGACCGATGGGGACTTGCCCGCGTTCTTCCCGACCTTGATGGTGAGCTTCGGGCAGTCGTGATGTTCTACCGCAAATGCTGCCTGATCGGGCGTCAAATCCATGACGGCAGCCTCTCAGAAGTGCCTCGCACAACATGCGGGTTTCGAGAGGACTTTTGCGAACGGCGCCTTGGGAAACGTGAGCGCCTCCGGGCCTCTCGCGGAACTCTCACAGATGACCATTTATGAGAGTTCTGGGGTGCTGCTGGGCCGGGTGCCCGGGGGTGCGGGCGGCCGCCAGCACAGTGCGGGTGCGGCGGCCGTGGGTGGGATTGGCTCGGCGGTTCGAGTCAGTCAGCCCGGAGCAGGGTGCGCAACTCGGCGGTGTCGATGATGTGGGCCCGTGGGGGGAAGACGCGATGCAGCAGGATGTTGTGGACTTCGGTGTCAGGGTCGGCGACGCCGTCGGACAGGACGTAGAGCTGGTAGTCGCGGTCGGCCGCGTCGATGACGGTAGACAGGACGACGCCGCTGGTACTGAAGCCGGAGACGACCAGAGTGGTGATCTCGCGCTCGCGTAGCTGCTCGTCGAGGTCGGTGGTGGACATGCCGCCGTAGCGGATCTTGCGCACGATGATGTCGCCGTGCTGGGGCGTCAGGCGCTCGTGGATGGCGGTGGCAGGGTCCTCGTGGTGCATGAGGCGGTGCTGGGCCAGCGGGGCAAACGACTTGTTGGCGGCCGGGATCGCGTCCCAGTCGGCCTCGGTGAAGCCGACGCGGACGTAGGCGATGGTGCCGCCACTGGCGCGGATGTCGGCGATGGCACCTTCCATGCGGGCCAGCAGGGCTTCGCAGTCCCAGCGTTCGGGCAGAAGGGCCAGGGCCGCGGGCTGGTAGTCCATGACGAGAAGGGCGGTGCGCGCGGGGTCGAGCGCGGGGGCAGTGCTCACGCGAGTGTTCTCCTTGCTGGTGATGCTGGTCGACGCCCATGCCGGCCAGTGGCTTCAGACGGAGGTCGAGCAGGGGCATTGCGGCTGCGGCTGTGACCAGAACGTCCGGCAGTGCAGCTGGCGCGCCACCGAGTTACTCGTGGGCAGCCAGTGATTGGGCGGGACGCGCATCGGCGGACCAGCCGCAGCATGCTTTCGGGCAGGTGGCGAGTTGCGGTGTGTCACGTCGGGCTCCGGGCCAGATCTCGCTCGTGGTGCGGCGTGTGGTCATGCCGGGGAAGTAGGAAGGGGGTGATCAGCATGAGAAGACCGGCGACGGCGATTGCGGTGCGGGGGCCGGTGATGCCGGCCAGCAGGCCCCACAGCCCGGTCATGGCCGCGACAGTCGCCTTGCTGGAGACCGACCAGGCCGACAGGGTTCGGGCGATCCGGTCCGTCGCTGTCTGGTCGAGCCGGTATGTGGCGAACACCGGGTTGAATACGCCCATGCAGGTGATCAGTCCGAACTCGACTGCGATGACGAGCACGAGCCCGACCACGCCGGGCCGGATGAAGGCCAGCCCGAGCGACCAGCACGCGCGCAGCGTCCCGGCGGTGAGCATGACCTTGTGCCGTCCGAACCGTGCGACGAGTCGGGGGGCCAGCCGTGAGCCGATGATGCCCCCGACGCAGGGCAGGCCGAACGCGAGGCCGTACTGCCAGGGGGCGAACCCGAGGTCGCCGAGCATGAGGACGGCGAGCAGCGGCGAGGTCGCCATGATCAGGCCGCTGACCAGAACCGTGTTGAAGAACAGGGGGCGCAGGGCCGGGTGGGTCAGGATGTACCGCCACCCTTCGAGCAGGTCGCCGAACCGGAGCCGCGCCCCCTGCGTACCGGTGCGCACGGGGCGCGGCTCGCTGCCGCCGATCGCACGAATCCCCGCGGCCGAGAGCAGATAGCTGACCGCATCGGCGACCACGGTCATCACCGGGCCGAACAACCCGATCGAGGCTGTGCCGACCGGCGGTCCGAGCACGGTGGCGGTCCAGGTCGTGGACTCGAATCGCCCGCTCGCGACGAGCAGGTCCTCCGGCCGCACGAGCGCCTTCAGATACGCGCCACTGGCCGCGTTGAAGGCGATGTCGGCCGCACCGACGACGACGGACACAACCAGGAGTTGGACGAAACTGAGCAGGCCGAGTGCGTACGCGGCGGGGACACTCATCAGTGCCACGAACCGGGTCAGGTCCATCGTGACCATCACCGGCCGCTTGCGGCGATACTCCACCCACGGCCCGAGCGGCACCGCCACCGCGGCCCCCACCGCCAGCCCTGTTGCCGCCAGCACCGACACCTCGGTCGGCCCGGCGTGCAGCACAAGGATCGCGATCAGAGCGAACGCGTCGAACGCGAGCCGCGTGCCGAACGTGCTGACCGCGTAGGCCGCCCACAGCCACCCGAACTGCCGGCCCAACCGTCTCCTGCCCACCACGCTCAGCGCACCCCTTGATGTCCCACCCGAACAAACCGACGTTGACCGGTAAGAGCAAAGCTGGCGGCACAACAGCGGGTCAAACAACCAATATGCCGGGGAGTCACAACCGAACGTTGTGCACTAGGGTGCATTGGCGTGGACCTCGACACCGCCCGGACCTTCGTCGCCGCCGCCGACGCGGGGCAGTTCCAGGAAGCCGCCGCCGAGCTGGCGGTCACCCAGCAGGCTGTCTCCAAGCGCATCGCGGCGCTGGAGCGCAACCTCGGTGTGCGGCTGTTCACCCGCACCGCGCGCGGCGCCGAGCTCACCATCGACGGGCAGGCGCTCCTGCCCCACGCGCGCGAGCTGCTGCGCGTCGCCGAGCGCGCGGTCGCGTCCGTACGGACCGGCAGCCGTCCGCTGCGCGTCGACGTGCTCGCCTCGCGCAGCGCGGCGTCGGGCCTGATGCGCGGCTTCCACCGCGCGCACCCCGAGATCGAGCTCGACGTGGTGTGGCTGTTCGACATCGAGACGGCTGTCGCCGCCATCCGGTCCGGTGCGATCGACGCGTCCTTCCGCGCCGTCGCCGCGCCCGGTCGGCCCCTTCCCGAGGACATCGAGTCCGTCCGGGTGCTCGACGAGCCACTCCAGCTCCTCACCGGCCCCGCCCACGCACTGGCGCGCGCCCGGTCGGTGACCGTCGCCCAGCTCGCCGGGCACCGGATCTGGATGCCCGGCATCGCCCCCGGTACCGAGTGGGCCGCCTACTACGACGGCCTCGTCGCCGAGTTCGGCCTCACCATCGAGGCGACCGGCCCCAACTTCGGCTCCGACGCGCTCCTCGACACCATCGCCGACACCCCGGCCCTGGCCACCTTCATGGGCGAGCACACCCGCCTCATCTGGCCCGCCGACCACGGCCTGCGCCGCATCCCGGTGACCGACCCGACGCCCGTCTACCCGCACTCACTGATCTGGCGCCGCGACAACCCACACCCCGCACTCACCACACTCCGCAACTACCTCGGCTCCACACAGCCCGACCGCTCCGGCAGCGAGGCTTGGACACCCGCATGGACGCAGCGGTGGGCAGCACCGCGTCAACCATCGGCAACGACCTTGTGAACCGCAACAGTCAGTCCTCCGTCCCCTCGTTGTTATCGTCGAGTTCGACCGCGTCCGGGTCGCGCAACGGACGCAGGCCGCCGACGACCGGGATGGAGGCGGTGAAGCCATAGCGGCCAGGACGTTGAGGTTCTTGTGCTTGAGCGGGGACAGCCGGGCGATGTCCTCGTCGCGGATCTCGTGTCCCTCGGCGCGGAGCTGGGCGACGGCGGCGTCGATGTAGCGGGTCGTCCAGAGCACCACGGCGTTCAGGACCAGGCCGAGTGAGCCGAGCTGGTCCTCCCCTTGTTGCGGGCCAGCGCCTCCAGCGGCCCGTACCCGCCCGCCGACTCGGCGCCGGGAACGACGAAACGCAGGCCGTCGACCGAGGCGAGCAGGCCCTTGCCCCAGTACTGCACGATCGGCACCCGTGCGGGTCCGGCCGTCGCCCAGGTGCACGAAGGCGTCCAGGAACCCGGTCCAGGCGTGCACCTCGAACAACAGGTCCGGCAGGTCGATCTTCGGCAGCATCTTCTCGACCCGGCCACGCAGCCACGCCAGCGACTTCGGCTCGCCGAGCGCGTGGAGCTTCTCCACGTTCAGCTTCGCCCGGCCGTAAGGCGGCACCTCGATACTGATCTTCGCGTCCGTGCCAGCCTCCTCCAGGCAATCGGATCGCATCGCAGCCAGCTGAACCATCTGTTGGACCGACCGCCGGTACGGGTCGAAGCTGGATATATGACTCATATCCAGCCATCCGCACACGTCCCCGCGCTCTGGGCCGCGGCATACGGCCCGCGCCACACACCGGCCGTCCGCCTCGTCGCCCGGTGCCTGCTGCGTGTGAGGGCCTTCGCCCGCGAACTGGCACTGGCGGACCATGTGCCGTTCGGCGGCTACTGACGGGGGCGAAATCCGCTGGTGGAGCCGGGAGTGCCCCGGTTAGCATCCGACGGTGAAGCCGGCCGACGAACAGTTCCAAGATGCCGTACGCCGGGCCGACGCCGGACGGCTGTCGAGGCTCCTGGACGGGCAGGACTGCCCACCGGCAGTCCTCGGACGTCTGATCCGGCACGATGACCCCGCCCTGCGTCATCTGGGGCTGGTCCTGCTCACCGAGCGAGTGACAGCGGGCCGCCCGTCCGACGACGGGGAGACGGCCGAACTCGCCGGGCTGCTGCCCGTATCGCTGATGGGGCCGCCGGAGGCGGATCTCCTCCTGGCGGGGCTCTACGAGCGACTCGGCCACCGTCTTTGGGGTTGCCCCCGCCCGCCATGGCGCACGGCCGGGCTGCCGGTACGGGTGAGGATCGCGTGGCTGCGCTCCGAACTCCTCGACGAGCCGGCGGTGATCCGTGACGAGGTCCCGGGCGAACTCCTCTACCAGGCCGTACGGGAGACGGGCATCACCGCGGCGCATCGGCCGGCTCAACTTGTGGACGTGCTGGCGGACAGCGGCGACCCCGTGCTGCAGGCCGAGGCGCTGCGGCTCGCGCGGCAGGGGCTGCACGCCGGACTGCTGGCTCCCGCGCTGGTCCGCGAAGACCTGATCGGCCTGCTCGACGCCGACAGCGACCGGGTCGTCGCCGGCGCGCTGGGCGAACTCACCGAGCCGTGGGCGGCGATGGAGCCGCTGCCGCAGGGGCGCCTCTCTCCGTTTCTCGCCGCCGGTTCGGCGGGGGACAGGCCCGCGGTGGCCGATGCTGCCCTCGCGGCCACCGCCCGCCATGGCCACGACGCCCTGCTGCGGCAGATCATCGACGATCCGGATCTTCCGCCGGGCCTTCGCCGACGGGGAATGGAACTGCTCGGCGATCTGGCGGACCGCGACGACATCGCTGAACTCACGGCCGTCGCCGCACGCGATCCGCTGCTGTTCGGCGGGCCGACGGTGACGTGTCTGCGCGGTCTCCACCGGCGCGGGCACTTCGTGGACGGTCCGGAAGTTCCGGCCGTGATCGGCCTGGCCCTGGCCGATCACTCGATCCCGCCCCGTGAGATCGCGACGATCCTGTTCACCTGCCGGAAGGAGGCGTTCGGGGTACTGACGGAGGCGGCCGCCGATGATCCGAGCAGGCCGCGACGGCTCGCCCTGCTGGTGGCCCTGGCCAGGCAGGGAACGGGCGAGCTTCCGATCGGGGACGCGATCGCACGCGTACTTCCTTCGGCCCCCGCCCCCGGTCCGTTCCTCGACGCGATCCGGGAGCTGCGCCATGCGGATGCCGAAGACGCCGTGATCGCTCTGCTGCCCTCGGCACCCGCCGCGGCCCTGGACGCTCTGGAGGCCATCGGAGGGCAGCGGACGGTACTGGCCCTGCGAGAAGGGCTGGGCCTGGCCGGTGACGCGATCGCGCCTCACCTGTACGCCGTACGGGACCGCGCCCTCGAACTGCTGTGGCAGCTGACCCGCGATCCGGCCCACCGGCGCGCCCTCCTCGTACGGCTGGATCCCGTCGACCTGCCGGCGCGCATCGCGGCGGACCTGGGTGGCCCGGACGAGCGGGAACTGGCCCTGCTGAGTTCCCATCTGAACCCGGACGAGCCGGTGGCGGCGTTGTGCCGTCTTGCGGACCACGGCAACGCCGGCACACTGCCGGCCATCGCGGACCTGCTGCTGCGCATCGTGGCCGAGCAGGCGGCGTTGCAGGAGTGGGAACACGGACAGCCGGGCGGTGAGCCCGTGGTGCCCCAAGAGGTCCTGGACGCCGTGCACGCCCTGGGCCGCCGTCTCCACGAGCGGGGCGCGATCCGGCCGGTCTGCCTGCTCGACACGGCAGATACGCAAGAGGCCGGCCACGCGCTCGTCGCGACCATGGCACTGGATCTGCTGGACCGGCCCGGACTGTCCGACCGTGAGCGGGCGATCCTGCTCGAACTGCTGCTCAGGGCCCCCTGGGCGGGCACCCGCGCCCGGGTGCACCGGCTGCTGCGCCACCGCGACCGGCACGTACGCAAACACGTCATCGCCCTGCTCGCCCGCGACGCCACGGGCGAGGACGCACAGGCGCTGTCGGCGACCCTGATCTCGCTGACCACCGCCCAGGACATCCAGACCGTCCGGCAGGCCCTGCTCGCACTGGGTCACGCACAGGCCCACTGGGCGTGCACCGCGATCGCCGCATGTCTCGACCATCCGAACATGAACATCAAGAAGACCGCCGCCGAGGTGCTGGTCCGCGCGGGCACACCGGCGGCGCTGCCCAAGCTGCTCTTCTGGCTCGGGCGCCACGACAACCCCGGGCTGCGCGGCACGCTCGTCGCGGCCCTGCGCGCCGTCCTCGGCGACGCCTACGCGGCGACACTTCTCGCCGCCGCCGAGCACAGCCGGGACGGCCGTACCCGCGAACTGCTGCTGGCGGGCCTCGACGGCGTCCTCGGCGCCCGCTCGGTCCTCGCGCTGGACGACCAGGCGTCACCGGTGGCGGCCACCCTGCTCTCCCTGGTGGCGGACGGCCGGGTCGGTCTTGCCTCCGGGGACGTGAAGGATCTGGCGATACCGCTGGCCAGGCATGGCATCACCGCATCGGCCGTCGCACAGCGGTCATCGGTGGACAGCGCGGCGGACCGTGACATCAGGTCGCTGGTGGCCGGGGGCTGGAATCCCTCGGTCGCGCTGCGCGTCGCCGAGAGGGACGCGCCGCTCCACCCCGACCGGCTGAACGAGCTGCGGCCGATGCTCACGGACTGGCTCCGGCTGGCCGGCTCCCGGCCCGCGGCCCGGGACAGGCTGGTGCGGTTCGCGCTGCGCATCTGCCCCGCACCCCGGGCGGCCGGGGAGCTGACGGCATTCGCCCGGTCCGCACGGGTCCTGCTCGACGCGCTCGTGGACGCCCGGGAGGAGGTCCGGCACGACCTGATCGCGGTACTCGAAGCGGTCGCGCCGATGCTGACGGCGACCGGCAGACCGGCCGTCGCCGCTGCGGTACGGGCACTGCGTCCCGCACCCACGGCGCCGAGCCGGTCCACGCTGACGCTGCTGCGCCGCCTCGGCGCGGTGCTGGTCCGCGCCGACCTCGATCAGGCACTCGCGTCGGCCCGGCTCGGCGCCGACCCCTGGCAGGCCCAGGCCGCCGTGCTGAGGGAGGCGTTCGCAGCCCCGGAGAGCACCGCGGCACCCGTGCCCGCCGGGACCCGGGCATGGCGGGCGGCGCTGGACGACGCGGTGCGCGCACCGGACACTCTGGAGGAGTTCCGCCGACAGGACGACGGCAGGGTCGGCTCGCGGGACCGGCTGACCGCACTGATCGAGGTCCACCACCGCGCGGACCCCGAAGTCCGGGCCGCCCTGCTCGACTGGATGACGCTTCTTCAGCCCCTCGACGCACCGCCCTGGACCATCGCCGAGACCGCCCGGGCCGCGACGCCGCTGCCCCGGCACGTACACATCGACGACCTCGACCAGCCCCGTTCTGCGGCCCTGAGGGAGCGCCTGCTCGACATGCTGGGGTCAACTCACGCAGGCCGCAGGGAGACCGCCGCCCTGGCACTGGCGAAGTGGCCCGAGCCCGAGGCCCGGCTGCCGGTTCTTCGCGCGTACCTCCGCGGGCACGTCGACATACCCATCGGCGTGGACCTGGCCCGTGCACTGCACACCCTCGACGAGACGGAGCTCGCGCACCCGCATCCCGTCGTGCGCAGGACGGCGGCCGAGGGGCTCGTCGGGATGAGCGAGGCAGCGATCCCCGCCCTCCGCCAGGCCGCCGCCCACGCCCGTCCCGACAAACGCTCCCTCTACACGGACGTCCTCGACCGGCTCAGAAATTCAAGCCCGTCCGGCAACATTCCGAACCCGTCCGGCGATTGAGGACAAAACGGCAACCGGGCGGGCCCTCGCACCCACCGACCCCGCCCGGGCCACCGCCTACACGTACCGCTTGATCTCCCGCCGGGCCAACGACCGCTGATGCACCTCGTCCGGCCCGTCCGCCAGCCGCAACGTCCGCGCCGCCGCCCACAGTTCCGCCAGCGGGAAGTCCTGGCTGACGCCGCCCGCGCCGTGCAGTTGCACCGCCCGGTCGAGGATGTCGACCACCGCACGCGGGGTGGCGATCTTGATGGACTGGATCTCCGTGTGCGCACCCCGGTTGCCGACCGTGTCCATCAGCCATGCCGTCTTCAGTACCAGCAGCCGCAGCTGCTCCACCGTGACCCTCGCGTCCGCGATCCAGTTCTGTACGACGCCCTGCTGGGCGAGCGGCTTGCCGAAGGCCGTACGGGACACCGCCCGCTTGCACATCAGCTCGATGGCCCGCTCGGCCATGCCGATCAGCCGCATGCAGTGGTGGATGCGACCCGGGCCGAGACGGGCCTGGGCGATCGCGAAGCCGCCGCCCTCTTCGCCGATCAGGTTCGCGGCGGGCACCCGCACATCGGTGAACACGACCTCCGCGTGGCCGCCGTGGTAGTGGTCCTCGTAGCCGTACACCTGCATGGCGCGCCGCACTTCGAGGCCGGGCGTGTCGCGCGGGACGAGGATCATCGACTGCTGGCGGCGGATGTCGGTGCTGTCCGGGCCATCGGCAGTCGCGGTCCTGCCCATCACGATGAAGATCTGGCAGTCCGGATTCATCGCCCCGGAGATGTACCACTTGCGGCCGTTGATGACGTAGTTGTCACCGTCCCGCGTGATGCGTGTCTCGATGTTGGTCGCGTCCGACGAGGCCACCTCGGGCTCCGTCATGGCGAACGCCGACCGGATCTCCCCTGCGAGCAGCGGCTCCAGCCACTGCTTCTTCTGGTTGTCCGTGGCGAACTGGAAGAGCACCTCCATGTTGCCCGTGTCCGGCGCCGCGCAGTTGAGCGCGGTCGGCGCCAACTGCGGGGAACGGCCGGTGATTTCGGCGAGCGGGGCGTACTGGAGGTTGGTCAGCCCGGCACCGTACTCCGCGTCGGGCAGGAAGAGGTTCCACAGGCCCTGCCTGCGCGCCTCGGCCTTGAGGTCCTCGACGATCTGCGGGGTGTCCCACGGGGAGGCGAGCAGTGCGCGCTGCTCGTGCGCGATCGTCTCGGCCGGGTACACGTGCTCGTCCATGAAGGTGAGCAGCTTGGTGCGCAACTCTTCCGTACGGGCGTCGAATGCGAAGTCCATGGGGGATCAGCCTTCCTGGAGGGTCGTGAGGCCGTGCTCGATGAAGACGGGGACGAGATCGCCGATGCGGTCGAAGCCGGCGCCGACGGTCTGGCCGAGGGTGTAGCGGTAGTGGATGCCCTCCAGGATCACGGCGAGCTTGAACCACGCGAACGCCGTGTACCAGGAGATGGCGGAGGTGTTCCGGCCGGAGCGTGCGGCGTAGCGCTCGATCAGCTCGGCGGGGGTGGGATGGCCGGCCGCGCCGCTGGTGGTGGAGACCGGGGACTTCGTCGGACCGAGGTCGGAGCTGTACATCACCAGCAGGCCGAGGTCGGTCAGCGGGTCGCCGAGCGTCGACATCTCCCAGTCGAGAACGGCCTTGATCCGGTCGTCGGAGCCGATCAGGACGTTGTCCAGGCGGTAGTCGCCGTGTACGACGGTGGGCGCGGGGGAGACGGGAAGCTCTCGGCCGAGCGCGGCGTGCAGTTCGTCGATGCCGGGCAGTTCGCGGTTGCGGGAGGCGTCCAGCTGCTTGCCCCAGCGGCGCAGCTGCCGGTCGAGGAAGCCCTCGGGGCGCCCGAAGTCGCCGAGCCCGACGGACTCGGGGTCCACGGCGTGCAGTTCGACGAGGGTGTCGACGAGACCGAGGACGGCCTCCCGGGTGCGTTCGGCGCCCAGTGGGGCCAGCTGCTCGGCCGTGCGGTACGGGGTGCCCTCGACGTACGCCATGACGTAGAAGGGCGACCCGATCACCGAGTCGTCCTCGCAGAGCAGCACCGGCTCGGGCACCGGAACGGCCGTGGGGTGCAGGGCACTGATCACCCGGTGCTCGCGCTTCATGTCGTGTGCGGTGGCCAGCACATGACCCAGCGGAGGTCTGCGCACGACCCAGCGGCCGGTGCCGTCCGTGACGATGTACGTCAGATTGGAGCGGCCGCCCTCGATGAGCCGGGCTTCGAGCGGTCCGTTCACCAGACCCGGCCGCTCGCGGTCGAGATGTCCGCGCAGCCGGTCGACGTCGAGACCTGGCGGGTGGACTGGGCTCATCGTGCGCACCTCCGGGGTGAAAGACGGTCGGAGTTCATGATGCCGACCAGTCGGTATGCCGTCCAGCGAACTCCCGGAATCCGGTGCGTGGACTCCGCTCCGACTCGGGCCGGAGTCTGGCGTTCAGTCGCATTCCTGAATAAGGTTCACGTATGAATACCGAGCTGCTGATCGACGAAGTCCGGCTGACCCCGATCCTGATAGCCGACCCGCCCCTGCTCAACACCCAGGGCGTCCACCAGCCGTACACCCCGCGGCTCATCGTGGAAGTCGTCACACGCGGCGGTGTGACCGGCATCGGGGAGACCTACGGGGACGGCAAGTACCTCGAACTCGCCCAGCCGCTCGCCACCGCCCTCGTCGGACGCCCGGTCAGCGATCTGAACGGCCTGTTCGCACTGGCCGACGAGGTGTGCGGTGATTCACGCGCGGCCGACGAGCGTGTCGACGCCGGTGGGCTGCGCGGCGTCCAGACCGCCGACAAGCTCCGGCTCTCGGTCGTCTCCGGTTTCGAGGTCGCCTGCCTGGACGCGCTCGGCAAGTCCCTCGGCCTCCCCGTGCACGCTCTGCTCGGCGGCAAGGTCCGCGACAGCGTCGAGTACAGCGCGTACCTCTTCTACCGCTGGGCCACCCACCCCGAGGGCGGTGAACAGGACGACTGGGGCGCCGCCGTCGACCCGGCCGGAGTCGTCGCCCAGGCCCGGCGCTTCGCCCACGAGCACGGCTTCTCGTCCTTCAAGCTCAAGGGTGGCGTCTTCGAACCCGACCAGGAGATCGCCGCGATCCGTGCCCTGGCCGAGGAGTTCCCCGGGCAGCCGCTGCGCCTCGACCCCAACGGCGCCTGGTCCGTCGAGACCTCGCTGTACGTCGCCGAGCAGCTGAAGGACGTACTCGAATATCTGGAGGACCCGGCGAGCGGCACGGACCTGATGGCCGCCGTCGCCGCGGGCACCGACGTACCGCTCGCCACCAACATGTGCGTCACGACCCTCGCCGAGGTCCCGGAGGCCTTCGCCCGCGGCGCCGTCCAGGTCGTGCTCTCCGACCACCACTACTGGGGCGGCCTGCACCGCACCCGTGAGCTGGCCGGGATCTGCCGTACCTTCGGCATCGGACTCTCCATGCACTCCAACACCCACCTCGGCATCAGCCTCGCCGCGATGACCCACGTCGCGGCCACCGTCCCCAACCTCGACTACGCCTGCGACAGCCACTACCCCTGGCAGACCGAGGACGTCATCACCACCCGCCATGTCTTCCGAGGCGGCCGGCTCACCGTCTCCGACGCACCCGGGCTCGGCGTCGAGCTCGACCGCGAACGCCTGGCCGTGCTGCACCGGCGCTGGCTCGACGACGACGGCACGATGCGCGAGCGCGACGACGCGGCCGCGATGCGCAAGGCCGAGCCCGGATGGCAGACCCCCTCGATCCCGCGCTGGTGACGGACCCGCTGACCGCGCTGCGGGCGCCGGCCCCGGACGGGGTCGACGCCGCGTTCGACACCGTCGGAGGCGAGGCGCTCCGGGCCGCCGCCGAAGTACTGAAGCCCGAGGGCCGGCCGGCCTCCATCGCGGACGGCGAGGTCTTCTCGTACGGCGGCCGCTACGCCTTCGTGCGCCCGGACGTCAAGGACCTCGCCCATCTGACAGAACTGGCCGAGCAGGGCATCGTCACCGTCCATGTGGGCCGGGTCTTCCTGCTGGAACGGGCGGCGGACGCCTACCGGCTGAACGAGCAGGGACACACCCGCGGAAAGATCGTCGTCACCGTCCCCTGGGACGCCCCGGACGTCTGACACGCCCGGTGCCGGACCTCAGAACAGCATGGCCGCGGCGAACACCGCGAGCGCGACCGTGCACGCCCCCGCGGTCAGCGCACAGCGCGCCGAGAGCGGCTGCGGCCGCGCGGTCCCCATCATGAGCACCCGCCGGTGCGCCACGAGCAGGAAGCCCAGCCAGGCCAGCGCGCTCAGCGCCACGGCGACGATCCCGGCCGGGCTCAACCCGCTGTGCAGCGCCTGCTTGACCGCCAGCAGCGCCACCACCGTGCAGGACAGGGTCGTACGCCGCCATGCCAGCCTGGTCCGCTCGGGCTGAAGTCCGGGGTCGCGCCCGTCGGCCGTCACCGGCCCTCCCAGCCGAAGAGGACCACCACCACCATCGCCACGGCGACGACGGCGACCGCGAGACCGAGCAGCGTCGGGAACCGGGAGACCGGCAGGTCCTCCCCGCGCCGCATCGCCCGCTCGCACCGCACCCAGTGATTGACCGCCCGCAGCGCACACAGCACACCGGCCGCGAGCAGCGCGAGCGCCAGTCCCGTGCGGATGCCCCACGCCAGCTCCGGGAGGAACTGGTCGACCGCGAAACCACCGCCGATCAGCGCGAGAGCCGTCCGGATCCAGGCGAGGAAGGTGCGCTCGTTGGCGAGCGAGAACCGGTAGTCGGGGGTGTCGCCCTCTTCGCGGATTCGCTGCGGCGCGAACCACAGCCGCAGACTCTGTACGAATTCGATCACGCGTGAACCTTACGACCGGCAATCGAGCCCCGGCTCAGGAGGCTGTCCCGCCCGCCCGGAAGGCGCGCAGCCGGCGGTACGTCTCCAGGCCGTCCGGCACCCACTCCCAGTCGTCGAGCCGCTGCTCCAGCTCCGCATCGGTGAGGAACGTGTGCCAGGCGACCTCCTCCACCTGCGGGTTCACCGGCAGCTCGCACCGAACCTGGTAGACGTGGCTCCACCAGGAGTGCTCCGCGCTCTCGTAGAGGAACTTGAACAGCGGCTCGGGTCGGGGGAGCCGGGAGACCCCCAGCTCCTCCTCGGCCTCCCGCAGCGCCGCCTCGTCGTACGACTCGCCCGCCCCGACCACCCCGCCGACGAACATGTCGTAGTGGGACGGGAAGACCAGTTTGGCCGGGGTCCTGCGGTGCACGAAGAGCCGGCCCTCGGCATCCCTGGCCTCGATGAAGACGCAGCGATGGCGCAGGCCCCGCGCGGTCGCCTCACCGCGCGGGGCCTGCCCCACGACCACGTCGTTCTCGTCGACGATGTCCAGGATCTCGTCAGAAGGAGTCATGCCCCTCATCCAACATCAGGCCACTGACAGTGATCACTCGCCCATGACGTACTTGACGGTCGGGCCCGTGGTCCAGCCGCCGTCCACGGCCAGTTCGGCGCCGGTGATGTACGAGGCGGCGTCCGAGAGCAGGAAGGTGACCGCCTCCGCGATCTCCGGGGCCTCGCCGACCCGGCCCATCGGGGTGTTCGGGTAGTTGCCGTCGCCCTGCTGAATGCCGACGGACGCGGTCATCGGCGTGTAGACCATGCCCGGGTGCACGGAGTTCACCCGTATCTTCGCCGTGCCGAGCTCCACCGCGCCGACCTTCGTCAGACCGCGGACCCCCCACTTGGAGGCGCCGTAGCTGGACGTCATGGCGAGGCCCATCAGACCGGCGGCCGAGGAGATGTTGACGATCGAACCGCCGCCGTTCTCCTTCATCACCGGGATCACCGTCTTCATGCCGATGAAGACGGCCGTCAGGTTGATGTCGATGACTTTGCGGAAGTGCTCGACCGTCTCGGTCTCCAGCGGCTGACCGGTCGATACGCCTGCGTTGTTGACCAGGCCGTCGATCCGCCCGAACTCGGCGACGGCGAATTCGGCGACGCGCTGCCAGTCCTTCTCGGAGGTCACGTCGTGGTGCAGGAAGCGGGCCTGCGCCCCGAGAGCGGCGGCGGTGGCGGCGCCCTCGTCGTCGAGCACATCGGTGATCACCACATGGGCGCCGCCCGCAACGGCGAGGCGGGCGGCCTCGGCGCCCAGGCCCCGGGCGCCGCCTGTGATGATGACGGTCTTGTCGCTGAGCTTGTTCTTGTCGGTCATGACACAGTCCTTCATATGGTGCGGGTGGTTCACGCGCCGCCCGGCACGGGCGCGTGCAGGAACGCGGTGGTGGTCTCGACGAGATCGGCGAGGAAGAACTCCTCGCCGGTCAGCGGCCGGGTGCCGTCGAGACGCTGGCGGGCGCGGTCGGCCAGCGCCGCGCCGATCAGGGTGAGCGCCAGGTCCAGGCGCTCCAGGCGCACGGGCCCGGGCAGTGCGCCCAGGCAGTCCCCGATGCGGCCGATCAGCCGCCCGTAGGCGGTGCCGTCCAGGGCGGGGTGCAACCGGCCGGTCCGCAGTCCGGTCTCATGGCTGAGCTGGGCCGAGATCCGCAGGCAGCGGCGGCCCCGGTCGTCGGCGAGCAAGCTCGCCTCGGCCGTCACCAGCGCGGTGAGCAGTTCCCGTACGCCACAGTCTCCGGCCAGCTCGTCGAGCAGCGGTGCGATCACCTGTTCGGTACGGGTCTGGCGGCCTTCCATCACCGCGTCGAGCAGCCCGGCCCGGGAGCCGAAGTGGTACTGGACCGCGGAGGGGTTGCTCTGCCCGGCCAGCCGGATGATGTCCCGCAGCTGGGCGCCGTCCGTGCCCTGCGCGGCGAAGATCTCCTCGGCCGCGCGGATCAGCTTGTCCCTGGTCTCTTGCCCAGACGTTCTCGCCATGACAGCCACTCTAATGCTGGCCATTATTAATAGCCAGGGCGGACGGCCCCCTGTGACCGGACAGACGCCGGTCAGTTCGGCTGGAGGCTCTTCTCCCGGCGCCCGCCCACGGGCCCCTCCGGCATCGCCGGATGCAGTCCCAGCAGCACGATCCCGACGACGATCGCCGCGAGACCAGCCGCCTGCCAGGCCAGTGCGCCGGTGTCGGTGCGCAGCTGATCGCCGAGGAAGCCGATCCCGCAGGCGATCCCGGCCAGCGGCTGGGACGCGGTCAGCGGAGGCAGTGAGACCCGCAGCGGGCCCGTCTCGAACGCGCTCTGCACCAGAAGCAGACCCGTCACCCCCAGCGCCGCCACCGCGTACGGCTGCCACGCCGTCACCAGCGCCGACCAGCCCTCGGTGGACAGCCGCTGGCCGGTGACCCGGGTGAGGGCGTCCTGGAGTCCGTACAGCAACCCCGCCGCCACCGCGAGCAGCGCCGGGGCGACCCCGGACACCGAGCGTTTGGCGATGGTGGTGAGCAGCAGGGCGATTCCCACGACTACGCCGATGACCATCCAGTGCCGCAGCGGACTGGTCACCGCCTCACCGCCCTGCGGCCGGCCCGCCAGCAGAAAGGCGGCGACTCCACCCGCCAGCAGCCAGAGCCCGGCCCAGCCCTGCCGGCCGAGCCGCTGCCCGGTGCGATGGCGCGACAGGGCCATCGCGAAGAGCAGATTGGTCGCCAGCAGGGGTTCGACGACGGACACCTCGCCCTTGCCCAGGGCCAGGGCCCCCAGCGCCATGCCGCAGACCATCAGCCCGATCCCGGCCAGCCAGCTCGGCACCCGCATCAGGTCCAGCAGCAGCCGGAAGGAGAGATAGTCGCTCCTCGGGGCGTGCGAAGCGGCGGCCTGCTGCAGGACGAAACCGAACCCCAGACAGCAGGCGGCACTCACGGCGAGCACGAGGACCAGCACCGACACGCTTCTACCTCAAGTCAGGCCAGAAGTGGGTGATTTGTTTCGACGATAGCGCCTGTGCCCTACGGGTGCGGTCGGAGCGCCGCCGACCGGGCGGTTGACGCCGCGGCGGCCGATGCAGAGGATCTGACGCACGAGTAACTTCCGGCGTCCGAGCCGGACCGTCACCGTGGCCGTGACCGGATCGCCCCGACAAGGATGGAACCCATGGCGTACGACGCTGATGTGATCGTTATCGGGGCGGGGCTCGCGGGTCTGGTGGCCACCGCCGAGCTGGTCGACGCGGGCCGCTCGGTGATCCTGCTCGACCAGGAGCCCGAACAGTCGATCGGCGGCCAGGCACACTGGTCCTTCGGCGGTCTCTTCCTCGTCGACTCGCCCGAGCAGCGCCGGATGCGGATCAAGGACAGCCATGAGCTGGCCCTCCAGGACTGGCTCGGCACGGCGGGGTTCGACCGCAAGGAGGACCACTGGCCACGGAAGTGGGCCGAGGCGTACGTCGACTTCGCGGCCGGTGAGAAGCGCTCCTGGCTGCACGCCCAGGGGCTGCGGCTCTTCCCCGTCGTCGGCTGGGCGGAGCGCGGCGGCTACGACGCGACCGGCCACGGCAACTCCGTACCCCGCTTCCACATCACCTGGGGCACCGGCCCCGGCGTCGTCGCCCCCTTCGAGCGCCGGGTCCGCGCGGGCGTCGCCAAGGGCCTCGTAAAGTTCGGGTTCCGCCACCGGGTCACCGGTCTCGGCCGCACCGCGGGCGCCGTCGACACGGTGAGCGGCGAGATCCTGGAGCCGAGCGCTGCCGCCCGGGGCACCGCGAGCAGCCGGGTGACGACCGGCACGTTCGAGCTGAAGGCCCAGGCGGTGATCGTCACCTCCGGCGGCATCGGCGGCAATCACGACCTCGTACGCAAGCAGTGGCCGCCGCGGCTCGGCACCCCGCCCGCGAAGATGCTCTCCGGCGTCCCCGCCCATGTCGACGGACTCATGCTCGGCATCACCGAGGAGGCGGGCGCCCACCACATCAACCGCGACCGGATGTGGCACTACACCGAGGGCATCGAGAACTGGAACCCGATCTGGGCCGAGCACGGCATCCGGATCCTGCCGGGACCGTCCTCCCTCTGGCTGGACGCCCGCGGCAAGCGGCTGCCGGTCCCGCTCTTCCCGGGCTTCGACACCCTCGGCACCCTCGAACACATCATGAAGTCCGGCCACGACTACACCTGGTTCGTCCTCGACCAGAAGATCATCGGCAAGGAGTTCGCGCTCTCGGGCTCCGAGCAGAACCCCGACCTGACCGGAAAGTCGATCCGTGACGTGATCGGCCGGGCCCGCGCGGACGTACCGGCCCCGGTGAAGGCTTTCATGGACCACGGGGTGGACTTCGTGGTCGAGAAGGACCTCGGCGCACTGGTCCGCGGGATGAACGCGCTCACCGACGAGCCGCTGATCGACGAGGCCGAACTGCGCCGCGAGATCACCGCACGCGACCGCGAGATCGCCAACCCCTTCACCAAGGACCTCCAGATCACCGCGATCCGCGGGGCCCGCACCTATCTCGGCGACAAGCTGATCCGTACGGCGGCACCGCACCGCATCCTCGACCCCAAGGCCGGCCCGCTGATCGCGGTACGGCTCAACATCCTGACCCGCAAGTCGCTCGGTGGACTGGAGACGGACCTGTCCTCCCGGGTGCTGACCGAGGACGGCATGCCCCTGCCCGCTGTGTACGCGGCGGGGGAGGCGGCAGGCTTCGGCGGCGGCGGGGTGCACGGGTACCGCTCCCTCGAAGGGACCTTCCTCGGCGGCTGCATCTTCTCCGGCCGGGCGGCGGGGCGGGCGGCGGCGGAGGCCACGTCCTGAGAGCCTGTCGGGTGACCTCTGATCGGGCGGCCACGGCCTGGCACGCACTCCCCCAAGGCCTTAAGGGCCAGGGGGACCCCCTCCGGCGTTGCCGAAATGCCCTAGTAGCTCCTTCCCCGAACGCTCAACTTCGTTCGAGCAGGGGAGGCCCCGTCCGAGGCCGTCCCGGCGCCTTGGAATCGCACGCACCATGCCGCGTCCGCTCTCCGGCCGAAGGTCACCCGACAGGCTCTGAGCTGAGGGATGCCCGCGAAGTCCTGCCCGGCCCGCGGCGTCCGCCACGCCCGCTTGTCGAGCGGCGAGATCCGTCCGCAACTGCCGTCCGGGCTCGACGCGGTGATGGGACCGCCGCTCGACCGGTGCCCGTAGGGCGAGGGCTGCCTGAACCTTGGCCCTGGAACCACTGTTCGGCCCCGTCGGGACGGGCGGTATCTCCTTCGGCGCATATGCGAACGGCATGAACATTCCCGCGAGATCCCAGCCCCGCATGTGTGGGAAACCGGCGGGCCCTCCCTACCGTTCCGCCGCGCCCACGACGGGATCCAGCAGCTCGACGACCCGGAACCGTTCGGCGACGACCATGGTGTCGTCGTCGACCGTGAACTCCGGGTCGCCGAGCGCCTCCCGCATCTCCTGGCTGTGCCAGAACTTCTCGTGACCAGCACGCCACTCGGCCACCGAGGTGTCGCCCTCGCCCTCGTCGATCGCATGCTGAAGATCGACGTCGCCGAGGCGCAGTACCCGCACCTCCGTCACCTCCAGCACCGCGACCTCCCGGCCGTCCGAGTCGATCAGCGCGGACCGCTCACCCACCGGAGGCAGCTCCTCCTTCTCCGCCTCGTACTCCGCGAGCAGCCCGGTCGTCGACACCTTCTCACCGGCGAGCACCGCCCCCACCAGCCGGTCGCGCAGCGGCCCGGGGAAGGTGAGCAGAAAGGGCTTGAGAGGTTCACGGTTCGACATGGCGCCAAGTCTGACATGTTCGGCCGGGCGCGGCGCCGGGACGGGTACCCGATCTGGGGGCGTCAACTGTGCCGGGAATGGACAGAGTTGACATCGGTTGCGGGCAGGTGCCCGCGACCCCTGGTGACCTGTGGCCGCAGATGCTCGAATGGTCGGGTGAACAGCCGCCCTCCCGACGCCGAAGGCACACCCCTGGGCCGCCGTGTCGTCCTGGCCATGCTCGGTCTCGGCGCCGCCGGAGTCGTCGCTGCGCCCGTGCTGCAACGCACGCTGGAATCCGGGCTGGGCGCGGTCGCCGACAAGGACCCCACCGGGCTCACCGGCCTGCTCCCCAACGGCGGCGGCTTCCGCTACTACTCCGTCGCCTCGTCCGTACCGGAGAAAGGTACGGACGACTATCGGCTGACCGTCGACGGGCTGGTCGACCACCCGGCCACATACAGCCTGGACGCCCTGAAGGCGCTGCCGCAGACCCGTATGGTCCGCGATGTCCAGTGCGTCACCGGATGGCGAGTGCCCGAGACCCCCTTCGAGGGGGTACGCCTCTCGGCGCTGCTCGACGCGGCGGCGGTACGGCCCGGGGCGAAGGCCGTCCGCTTCACCTGCTTCGACGGCACCTACAGCGAGAGCCTCACCCTTGCACAGGCCCACCGCGCCGATGTGCTGGTCGCGCTGCGCATGCAGGACCGGCCACTGGCCCACTCCCACGGCGGTCCGGTCCGGCTCTATGTGGCCCCGATGTACTTCTACAAGTCGGCGAAATGGCTCTCCGGGATCACCGTCACCGACTCCGTACGGCCCGGCTACTGGGAGGAGCTCGGCTATGACGTCGACGCCTGGGTCGGCCGGTCCAACGGCCGCGACGACGCCCCCACCACCTGACCCCGCGGAGCGTGTGCGGCGTTTCAGCGGTGCGGAGCGCTGGGTGCACCGCATCACGGCCATGCTGATGCTGCTGTGCGTGGCGAGTGCGGCGTGTCTGTACGTACCCCAGCTCGCCGAGCTCGTCGGCCGTCGCCATTTGGTGGTCACCGCGCACGAGTGGTCCGGGGCGCTGACCCCCGTACCGTTCCTGGCCGGTCTGCTGTCACGGGCGTTGCGGGCCGACCTGTCCCGGCTCAACCGCTTCGGGCCGCACGACCGTCAGTGGCTGCGGGCCGTATGGCGCCGCGACCACCGGCCCGAGGCGCGTCCGGCCGGAAAGTTCAACGCCGGGCAGAAGCTGTACGCGGCCTGGATCGCGGGCGCGGTGCTGGTGATGACCGGCACCGGCGCGCTGATGTGGTCCACCGGCCTCGCACCGCTGATGTGGCGCACGAGCGCGACCTTCGTCCACGACTGGCTGGCGCTCGCGATCGGGATCGTGCTGGCCGGGCACATGGCAATGGCGCTCGCCGACCCGGAAGCACGCCGTGGCATGCGCACCGGGTCGGTCGAGCGCCATTGGGCACGGTCACAGCATGCGCTGTGGGGGGAGGACCGTGCGGACAGTCCCTAAAGGACTAGCGACAGCAGCAGGATGAAGGCCAGCGAGACCACGGAGATGATGGTCTCCATCACCGACCAGGTCTTCACCGTCTGGCCGACGTCCATGCCGAAGTACTCCTTCACCAGCCAGAACCCGGCGTCATTGACATGGCTGAAGAAGAGCGAGCCCGCGCCGACGGCGAGGACCAGCAGGGCGGCGTGCGTCGTCGACATGTCGGCGGCCAGCGGGGCGACCAGACCGGCCGCGGAGATGGTGGCCACGGTCGCCGAACCCGTCGCGAGCCGGATCCCGACGGCGATCAGCCAGCCCAGCAGCAGGGCCGGGATCGACCAGTCCTTGGAGAAGTCCAGGATCATCTGGCCCACACCGGCGTCGATGAGGGTCTGCTTGAAACCGCCGCCCGCACCCACGATCAGCAGCACACCCGCGATCGGGGCGAGGGACTTCTCGACGGTGGTGGAGAGCCGGCCCTTGGTGAAACCGGCCGCCCGGCCCAGTGTGAACATGCCGACTATGACGGCCGCGAGCAGCGCGATCAGCGGCGAGCCGATCACATCGGTGACCCGCTGGACACCCTGCTCCGGGTCGTCCACGACGATGTCGACCAGGGCCTTGACCAGCATCAGCACGACGGGCAGCAGAATCGTCGCCAGGGTGGCGCCGAAGCTGGGACGACGGTCCAGCTCCTCCGAAGGACGCTGCGGAATCATCTTCTCCGGCGCCTTGATGTCCACCCAGCGCGCGGCGTAGCGGGAGAAGATCGGCCCCGCGATGATCACGGTCGGGATCGCGACCAGCACACCCAGGGCGAGCGTGACACCGAGGTTGGCGCCGAGGGCGTCGATCGCGACCAGCGGGCCGGGGTGCGGCGGAATCAGCCCGTGCATCACGGAGAGACCGGCCAGCGCCGGGATACCGATCCGCATCAGGGAGTAGTTGCCGCGCTTGGCGACGAGCAGCACCACCGGGATCATCAGCACGATCCCGACCTCGAAGAACAGCGGCAGACCGATGATCGAGGCGATCAGGACCATCGCCCACGGCATGGCCCGCCCGCTCGTCTTCGCGAGGATCGTGTCGACGATCTGGTCCGCGCCGCCGGAGTCGGCGAGCAGCTTGCCCAGAATCGCGCCGAGCGCGATGAGGACACCGACACCCGCGACGGTCGAGCCGAGGCCTGCGGTGAAGCTGGCGATCGTCTTGGCCGGTGCGGCGCCGGCGAACGAGCCGAGAGCCAGCGAGCCGATGGTCAACGCGAGAAACGCGTGCATCTTGAACTTGGTGATGAGCAGAACGATGACGGCGATGCCCGCCAGTACTGCGATGCCCAACTGCGCGTTGCCTGCCGAAGTGATCGGTTCGACGGCATCCGCTGCCAGCGTCTCGACGCTGAGACTGGTCACGGTGGTGATCCTTAGCTATCGAGCCGGCGCAACGCGGCGACGGCTCGCTGGGTGATTTCTTCGGGAGTGCCGGACACATCGACCGAGGCGCCGGCCTCGTCCTCCTGCAGCGGCTGCAGGGTGGCGAACTGCGAGTCGAGCAGTGCGGTGGGCATGAAGTGGCCCTTGCGCTCCGCCATGCGCTCCTCGATCAGAGTCCGGTCGCCGGTCAGATGGAGGAAGACGGCACCGGGGGCCTCGGCCCGTAGCCGGTCCCGGTAGACCCGCTTGAGCGCCGAGCTGCTCACCACCCCGCCGAGCCCCGCCCGGCCGTGCGCCCACTGACCGATCGCATCGAGCCAGGGCCACCGGTCGGAGTCGTCCAGTGGGGTACCGGCCGACATCTTGGCGATGTTCGCCGCGGGATGGAAGTCATCGCCCTCGGCGTACGGAACGCCGAGTTCGGCGGCGAGCAGGGGACCGATCGTGGTCTTGCCGGTCCCTGCAACGCCCATCACCACGACGACGTGGGGGGTGCTCATTGGTGGTGCCTCGCTGTCTTCTTCGACGTCTTCCTCGACATCGGTCCGTCGCGCTACTGAAACCCATACGTACGACTTATTCAAGATGTTGTGACGTAAACGTCGTACTTTTTGTTGCCAAGGGGTGCCCCGTAGGCTGTGCCCATGACCACACAGGGCCCTGGGCTGCATACACATGTGCTGGACACCCTGGGTCTGGAGATCGCCGCGGGGGAGCACCGGCCGGGACAGGTACTGCGTACCGACGAGCTGGCCCAGCGCTTCGACGTCTCGCGCACGGTCGTACGCGAAGTGGTCCGCGTCCTCGAATCCATGCACCTGGTCGAGTCCCGGCGCCGGGTCGGCGTGACCGTACAGCCGACCGAGGCGTGGAATGTCTACGATCCGCAGGTCATCCGGTGGCGGCTGGCCGGCGCCGACCGCCCGCGCCAGCTGCGCTCCCTGACCGTGCTCCGCTCAGCGATCGAACCGGTCGCGGCCGGCCTCGCCGCCCGTAACGCCACCCCGGAGCAGTGCGCGGCCCTCACCGAGTGCGCGCTCGGCATGGTCGCCACCTCGCGCGGCCAGCAGCTGGAGGGCTATCTGGAGCACGACATCGCGTTCCACCGGATCGTGCTCAACGCTTCCGGCAACGAGATGTTCGCGCGGCTCGGCGATGTCGTCGCCGAGGTCCTGGCGGGCCGCACCCACCACCAGGTGATGTTCGAGGACCCCGACCCGGCCGCGGTCACCCTCCACGTCCGGCTCGCCGAAGCGGTGCGCGAGGGCGACACGGTGGCGGCGGAGCGGCTGACGAAGGAGATCGCGGTGGGCGCCCTGCACGAGCTGGACGTGCTCGCACCCTGAGACCCGTACCGCGGCGCCGTCGCGCGTACGTACTCGCTCCCTGAGCTCCGTCCCTATGGTGCCGACGCACGCAGGTGCTGCAGCCGGGCCGCGGCCGCGGCCAGCACCATCTCCAGCGCCGCGGGATAGCCGCTGCGTTCCATCTCCGTGACCAGCACCCCCGCAGTCGCCGCGATGTTCGGATGGGTATCGGCCGGAAGCCGGGCGTACGTCTCCGGCCAGGTCTGCACCTCCTGCGCGCGGGCCTGCTCCGACAGCACCAGCGTGGACGCGTCCAGCGCCGCGAACGACAGCGTCTGGTCCACGAAGACGTGGTAGATCCGCGCCGCCTCGGCATCCGGGAATCCCGCACCGCGCAACACCCCGAGAATCGCCTCCACCGACCGGATCTCATGCGCCCGGCCGGTCACCCGGGTGCAGGTCAGCGTCGCCGCCTGAGGGTGCGCCAGATAGTCCGCGTACATCCGCAGGCCGAGGGTGCGCAGATCGGCCCGCCAGTCACCCGTCGGCCGCCAGGTGCGCAACGTACGGCCGATCAACTCGTCGGCCACCGCGAGCAGTAGTTCGTCCGTGTCCCGGAAGTACCGGTAGAGGGCGCTGGGATCGCAGCCGAGAGCCGCACCGAGCCGGCGCACGGTGAGCGCCGCCGCCCCGTGCTCCCCGATCAGCCGCAACGCCGTCTCCACGATCAGCTGCTCGGACAGCACCGTGCCCTGTTTGGTGGGGCGCCTGCGGCGCCGCGCCCCCTCCGGTACCACCCGCTCGCTCGCGCTCATGGCGGCACCTTATGACAACAGTGTTGACGTGTGAACCCGTCGGAGAGTTCGATGTGCCGCCATCGGGGCCGAAGAGCGCCCCTCGGCGGTCACCGTGACGGACTCACCCACCGTTCCTAGCCAGTGCGCATGAGTGGGTCCTGGACCCACTGGTGCGTGCTGGGCGCAGCAGCTCACAACCCCCGAGAGCGAGGGGCCGGCCTTCCTCCCGGAGCAGCGCATCTCCCCTGACCGCAGCCATCGCCGCGTACACGGCGGGCTCGGCTTATGCGAACCATCTGGACGACACCGGAAGCATCCGTCCCGGATCCCTCGCCGACCTGGTGGTCCTGGACCGGGACCCGTACACGGGCCCGCCCGAGGAGATAGGTCACACCCGCGTCCTTCAGACGTACGTGGGCGGCAGGCGGGTCCACGAGGCCGAGCGAAGCTGCGGCGGACCGACCAGGCCAGCTGACGGAACATGTCCATCGACGCCGCGACAACGTCAACGGGGCACTCGCCAAGTCGCACTCCGGCTCTGCGACGGGGGCCTGATCAGCAGCCTTCTACGCTGGGCAGGCCCCTACTCGGTCAGGTGCCGTGGACCATGTCCCTTCTCAGCGAAGTTAGTTGCCGCGGATACCGCTGACCTGGGTGGACTGGATTGGCTGAGACAGCCGTCACGGCCTGGGATGCCCCGCTTGCCGCGAACGCCCCGGCGGCGACGGCGGGTAATTCCGCCGCGCCACGAAGTCGGCCTGCTCGTCGGCCATCCAGCGTTCGGTGGCCAGGTGGGCCACGGCCATGCCGACATCGGTGTGGCCCACCGCGCTGTCTGCTGGTCGCAGCCGTGTACTTCAGGTTTGGTTCCGGTCCGGAGCCTCAGCTGTTGGACAGTGTGCGGTCGAGGAGGGGGACCAGGCGGTCCCAGTGGCGCTGTAGTCCGGCGGGGTCGAAGGCGTCGGTGTCGGACATGGTGAACCCGTGGACGGTGCCAGGGTAGATCTCGGAGGTGTAGTCGATTTTCGCGGCGTCCAGGGCCCGGTTGAGCTCGCCCAGGGTTTCGGGCGTCAGGTCGCTTTCGGCATGGCCGAAGTGGACCTGGGCGGTGATCTCGGCGAAGGCACCCGGCCCGTCCACGCCCACGGGGCCGTGGAATGCGGCGAGGGCGGCCACCTGGTCGGGGTGGGCCGCGGCGGTGCGCATCGCCAGGAGGCCGCCTATGCAGTAGCCGGTCACCGCGACCGGTCCGGCGCCGACCTCGGGCCGGGTGGTGAGGAACCTGAGGTAGGCGTCGGCGTCGCTCAGGACACGTTCGGCGGTGTGCGCCTCGATCAAGGGCATCAACTGGGCCATGAGTGCGGGCCGGACCTCTTCTCCGATGTGCTCGGGAAGGTCGATCACCGGTGCCGGGCCGTGCCGGTAGAAGAGGTTGGGGACGAGCACGTAGTACCCGTGCCCGGCCAGTTCGCGGGCCATCTCCCGCAGCACGGGCCGGATGCCGAAGCCGTCCGCGTACATCAGCACCCCTGTGTGCCGCTCGCCGTGGTCGGGGAAGGCGGCGAAGGCGTCGGCCTGGCCGTCCGTGGTGGGAATCTGCAGCGTCTTGGTGGGCATGAATTCTCCTGTCGTGGTTGATGTGTCGAGCCTGTGATCAACACGACGGAGGCGGAGCCCGCGCAGCAGCGCAAGATCCTCGATCGAACAGCGGGCCCGCACCGGCCCGTACGGCGCTCAGAAGAGCACCGGGTCACCAATCCGTGTGTGGCGCAATGCCGTCCCGGTATTCATGGCCGCACAGCGTAGCCCACCGGGCAAAAGGCGACGCCAGCACCCCAGTCCACAGCGCGGCGCGACATCCCTGGCCTCGGCCATGAGCCGGCGTCTCTCCTCCCCATCGGCCGTCGTCCACGCGATCTGGTACCTCGCCACGTCGGCGTACACGGAAACGTGCCCAGCCCCGTGCCCCTGCCCGACTCCGCCGCCAGCCTCGTGCTAACCCCACTCCGGGACCACAGCGCTACGTGACTTACGTGCCTACCGCCGATACGGCGCCTTGACCTGCCAGGATCCTTAACAACTCTAGATAATCACCGGGTGGACGGCAGCCGCTTCCCGCCAACGCGGCGCGCCGTCGTGACACCCTCACGGGGCGTACGGTTGTTCGTGTTCGATCTTCACGAAATGACGGAAACAGGGAGACCACGGTATGTCGCAGCAGGTGCAAGGAGTCATCGCACCGGGGAAGAACGAGCCGGTACGGGTCGAGACGATCGTGATCCCGGACCCGGGCCCCGGCGAGGCCGTGGTGAAGATCCAGGCGTGCGGTGTCTGCCACACCGATCTCCACTACAAGCAGGGCGGCATCAACGACGACTTCCCCTTCCTGCTCGGCCACGAGGCCTCGGGCGTGGTGGAGTCCGTCGGCGAGGGGGTCACGGACGTCGAGCCCGGCGACTTCGTCATCCTCAACTGGCGTGCCGTGTGCGGGCAGTGTCGTGCGTGCCTGCGCGGCCGCCCCTGGTACTGCTTCAACACCCACAACGCCGAGCAGAAGATGACGCTGCTCGACGGCACGGAGCTGTCACCGGCGCTCGGTATCGGCGCGTTCGCCGAGAAGACCCTGGTCGCCGCCGGTCAGTGCACCAAGGTCGACCCGGAGGTCTCTCCGGCCGTCGCCGGGCTGCTCGGCTGTGGCGTGATGGCGGGCATCGGCGCCGCCATCAACACCGGGCAGGTCGGCCGTGGCGATTCGGTCGCCGTGATCGGCTGCGGCGGTGTCGGCGACGCGGCGATCGCGGGCGCGCGCCTGGCCGGCGCGGCGAAGATCATCGCCGTGGACATCGACGACCGCAAGCTGGAGACGGCGAAGACGATGGGTGCCACGCACACCGTCAACTCCCGCTCCACCGATCCGGTCGAGGCGATCCGCTCCCTGACCGACGGCAACGGCGCGGACGTCGTCATCGAGGCGGTCGGCCGCCCGGAGACGTACAAGCAGGCCTTCTACGCCCGCGACCTCGCAGGCACGGTCGTCCTGGTCGGCGTCCCGACCCCGGAGATGCAGCTGGAACTGCCGCTCATCGACGTCTTCGGCCGCGGCGGCTCGCTCAAGTCCTCCTGGTACGGCGACTGCCTGCCCTCGCGCGACTTCCCGATGCTCATCGATCTGCACCAGCAGGGCCGGATCGACCTCGGCGCGTTCGTCACCGAGACCATCGGGCTCGGCGACATCGAGCAGGCCTTCGCCCGGATGCACGAAGGCGACGTGCTGCGTTCGGTGGTGGTCTTCTGATGGCCGTCCGCATCGACCACCTCGTCACCTCCGGCACCTTCGCCCTCGACGGCGGGGAGTGGGACGTCGACAACAACGTCTGGATCGTCGGCGACGACACCGAGGCGATCGTCATCGACGCCGCCCATGACGCCGCCGCCATCGAGGCCGCGCTGAACGGCCGTACGCTGCGCGCCATCGTCTGCACGCACGCGCACAACGACCACATCGACGCGGCCCCGGCCCTCGCCGACGCCACCGGTGCACCGGTCCTGCTGCACCCCGACGACCTGCCGCTGTGGAAGCAGACCCACCCGGACCGCGCCCCGGACGGCGAACTGGCCGCCGGCCAGGAGCTGGAGATCGCCGGAACGACGCTCCAGGTCCTGCACACCCCCGGTCATGCCCCGGGCGCCGTCTGCCTGTACGCCCCCGAGCTGTCCACCGTCTTCACGGGTGACACGCTCTTCCAGGGCGGCCCCGGCGCCACCGGGCGTTCCTTCTCCCACTTCCCGACGATCGTCGCGTCGATCAGGGACCGGCTGCTCGCCCTGCCGCCGGAGACCACCGTCCGCACCGGACACGGCGATTCCACGACCATCGGCGCGGAGGCCCCGCATCTGGACGAGTGGATCGCCCGCGGTCACTGAGAACCGCGGCTCACCGGTCCGGGCCATGCGCAGAGCCGCAGCCCGCTCTCGAAGCGGCGCGGCCCGCCCGTGACCGGGTCGGTGAACTCCAGCACCCGGGCCAGGAGTTGGAGCGGGTGCGACCAGTCGTCGGTCGCACCCTCCGGCCGGACCACCGGGTAGACCGGGTCGTGGACGAGTGGCAGCCCCAGGCTGTTCATATGGACCCGCAGCTGATGGGTGCGTCCGGTGGCGGGCAGCAGCCGGTACCGGCCGAGACCCTCCCTGTGCTCCAGCAACTCGATCCGGCTCTCGCTGTTCGGCTCGCCCGGCTCCTCTCGGGCGGCGATGACCCCGCGCTCCTTGACGATGCGGCTGCGTAGGGTCCGCGGGAAGGCCGGCTCGGGGGCGTACGGTGCCACCGCCTCGTACTCCTTGAGCACCGAGCGGTCCCGGAACATCGTCTGGTACGCGCCCCGCTCCTCGGGCCGCACGACGAAGAGGACGAGGCCCGCGGTCAGCCGGTCCAGCCGGTGCGCGGGCTGCAGCTCGGGCAGGTCCAGCTCGCGGCGCAGCCGGGCCACCGCGGTCTCGGTGATGTGCCGGCCGCGCGGTGTCGTCGCCAGGAAGTGCGGCTTGTCCGCGATCACGATGTGCTCGTCGCGGTGGACAACACGGACCGGGAACGGCACCGGCTCCTCCGGCGCGAAATCCCGGTGGAACCAGATGTACCGGCCGGCGGTGTACGGCTCGTCGGTGGGCACCGGGCCCTGTACGGAGACGAACCGGCCCTCGGCGAGCATGGCGTCCACCCGCGTCGCCCCGATCGCACCCGCGAACCGCGCCAGCAGGTGATCGCGTACCGTCGCCCAACGGCCGTCCGGATCCTCGGGGAGCCGCAGCCGGACCGGATCGATCCCGTCCCGCTGCGGCAACGGTGCCGACGGGGGCTTCGCACGCCCCCTCATCGGGGTGCGCCGACCGGTACAGCGGTGAGCATGGTGCGGGCTCCTCGTATCTTCTGCCGGGGTGTCCGCACAGTATCGCCCGTTCCGCCCGCCCGCCGGGGCCCTGCCCCCCGCACTCAGGCGTTCGGCAGTGTCACCTTCTCCGGGCCGCACCCGATACGCTCGGCCTCGGCGGCGACATAGCCGGGCAGCAGCTCACGCGTGAGGTCGACGCCCCCGTCCGTCGGCTGATCCAGCTGCTCCACCATGAAGATCACGGGCCCGGTCTGGCAGCTCGCCCGGTAGACGCCCCGCGATCCGTCGAGCCGACCGAACCCCTTGGAGCCCTTGAGAGGCAGACCGGCCTTGCGTGTGTCCCCGGAGAAGATCTCGGTCAGCGCCGGGTCCGTCACCGTGGTCATCCGCACGACGGGGGAGTAGCCGTCACCGGACTCGCAGACCCGGGCGGGCCCGCCGTCGTCGCTGACGCGAGTCTGCTCCAGAGCCTTGCGGTACGCCGCGGGGACGGTGAGGCCCTTGACCCCGCAGAAGGCGTTGGTCTTCGTGTCCTGCCGGTCCACGAGGGCGGGCAGGGTGCGAGGAATCCGATAGGTGCCGGAGCAGCCGAATTCGCGGATGACGCCATTGGTCGCCTCCACCAGCGCGCGGGTCAGGGCGGCGCGGTTCTCCCGGTCGTACTCCGACCCGATGTCGAGTCCGGCCTGTCCCATGCCGATGTCCACCACGGTGGGACCGGTGAACTCGTCCCGTCCCGTGCAGCTCTGCGGCAGCGCCAGCCAGGCGCGCGACGACGAGGTCATCCCGGGCAGCCCGTCGCCGAGCGACACCATGCCGGCCGCGAGGAACTCCTGCGGCCAGGCGTGTGCGTCGGTGCCCCGGAGACCGTCCAGCTGGTGCACCCGCAGGGTCACTTGGCGGCGGGGATTGTCGTCCTTGTAGCTGGTGATGCGGCACTGTCCGTACGACGGTTCGCGATCGCGCGGATTGGCCTGCAGGGACTGCTCCTCGACCTCGGTCCTGCGGTCACCGAAGAGGTCCGACATGGTCGAGTCGCCGAGCGAGTCCCAGCAGGGGGCGGGACCGAGCAGCGGAAGCGTGTCCGTCCGCCAGGCCACCGCACCGGCGCCGAGGAGAGCACCGACCAGCCCGGCGGCAGTGACGGCGCGAGCGGTACGGCTGCGGAACAGGCGGCGCAGAACGGGGGTGTGCGCGGGGGCGGGCTCCTGGTCCGGGGACGGGCCCGGCTGTGGCTCGTGCGCCTGTTCCTGCTCCTGCTCCTGCTCCTGAGGAACTGTGGTCTTCTCGCCGTCCACCGCCGCTGCCCCGTTCTCTTCGTTCTCTTCGGTCTCTTCGCCGTTCACGCGACCTCACCGGCACCGCACCCGATGCGCTTGCTCACGGACTTGGTGAAGTTCGTGAACACCTGCCGGTCGTCGGGCCGGCCCGCACCCTTCAGACCGGACTGGACGTTTCCGTAGAACACTGTCTGCCGCCCGTTGCACTCGGTGCGTACGAGCCCGTTGCCGGCACCTTCGGGAAGCCCCTTGAACAGCGCGACCAGGCGTGGCTCGCCCGCCATCACGTACTGCGCCGCCGGCTCGTCGGGCATCCGCAGCGCGCGCCACACCACCGAACAGGTCTGGAGCTGCTCGCCGACCACCCCCACCTGTTCCTGGTACTGGGAACTCCGGCCGAGTTCGAGCGTCACACCGGGTATCCGGCACAGCGGGCTCCGGGCGGACTCGTCGTCCTCGGCGACCGTCACGATGGGCGACGTCATGCGCAGGGGCTTGTCCGGTGCGCAACCGGCCTTCCGCATACCCGTGTTGGCGGCATCCAGCAGCAGCCGGGTGACGTCGGACCGGCTGCCGATCGTGAACGGCATGGCCACCTTGCCCAGATGGCCGTCGCCGGTGCTCTCGCTCCGGATCGTCACCGCGGACGGCCTGCCGTCCACATCACAGGTGTCGGGCAGGACCAGCATCGCCCGGTCACCGGCGACCAGCCCGTCCAGCCCGTCGGGCAGTTGGGAGGCCGACCCGTCGAAGTACCGGGCTATCCAGGCACGGTGTTTCTCGACCCCGGTGGGAACCGGACCGTACTCGACGGTGACCTGCTCCTTGAACGTGAGCGGCTCGTCCGAGTCGTCGTCCGGAACCGTCGAGGTCACCGCGACCGTGCAACTGGCGTGGTGACGGCCGGCCGAGGGCGGCGCGGACTCGGTGGCGCGCCGCTCGGAGCCGGACTTGTCGAGCCCGTCGTCACCGAGGAAGGCCGCACCGCTGTTCTGCTCCCACGCCCCCCAGCAGTAGCTGTCCCGGAACGGCCAACTGTCCTTCGCCCACAGCCCGATGGCGGATACGAGCACCGCCCCGGCGACCGTTCCGGCGAGGAGCGCGCCCCGCCGCCTGCGTCTGCTGTCCATCACATTCCCCCTTGCGAAGTACGAAGATCGCGCAAAGTCTCGATGCTACGTCGTCGCCCGGGGCAGGCGTGCAGCACGCCGTACCGCACCACGCCCTGAGGAAGCCCCTTCCCGACTGTCGCCGCAGATCAGCCGGTCGCCGAGAACACGAACGAGAACTCCGCGGCCTCCGCATGGAGCCGGTACTCCGGCAGCACGCCCGGCCCGCACGACTGCGAACCGATCCCCTGCACCGCATCGTCCAGATTGACCCAGACGGTCTCGCCGGCCCGCAACTCCGGTGCGTGCTCCGCCGCATCCAGCTGCTCGCTCGTCCACCGCCGCGCGGTGAACCAGAACGGTGCACCGTTCCTAACCAGTGCGCATGAGGGAGTCCTGGACCCGCTGCTGCGTTCTGCTGCGCGGCGGCGTCCGGCGAGAGCCGGAAGCGCCACTCCCCGTTCAGCGACATCCGCCCGGAATCCGATCTCGCGTACCAGGCTCGTGGCTCCAGCCCGCCCGAACCGGGACCCATATCCTCGTACCAGGGCAAGGCGGGCGTGTGTGTGCGGTTCATGGGACTCCTCGCTCGGCGATGGTCTCCGTGCTGCTGGACGCTAGCGAGGAATGAACCGTTTCAACCAGGGTTGCACCCTGCTCCGGCCCATGTGCGACCGTGCGGGCACAACGCAGAATGCCGACCAGGATCGCTCCTGATCGGCATTCTTCATGTGTCCGAGGGGGGACTTGAACCCCCACGCCCGATAAAGGGCACTAGCACCTCAAGCTAGCGCGTCTGCCATTCCGCCACCCGGACAAGGTGTCTGTCTCGCGGGCCCGGCCCGTTCCGACGTGGAAAACAATAGCAAACATTCGGGGGTGCTCGATCACGCCAGGGGAAGTGTGAAGGGCGCATGACGGGGGGGTGGGGGCCTTGGGTGTGCGGGCCGGGCACGGGAGGATGAGGGGGAGCACCACGGCGACAGTGGAAGGAAGCAGTGTGAGCGAGACCAACACGGCCCGGACCGTCTCGGGCGAGGACGAGGTCGTGGACCTCTGTCGTGAGCTGATCCGGATCGACACCAGTAACTACGGGGACCACTCGGGTCCGGGAGAGCGGGTCGCCGCCGAGTACGTCGCGGAGAAGCTCGCCGAGGTCGGGCTGGAGCCGCAGATCTTCGAGTCCCACAAGGGCCGGGCCTCGACCGTGGCGCGGATCGAGGGCGAGGACCCGTCCAGGCCCGCGCTGCTGATCCACGGGCACACCGATGTGGTTCCGGCCAATGCTCACGACTGGACGCACCACCCGTTCTCGGGCGAGGTCGCGGACGGCTGTGTGTGGGGCCGTGGCGCGGTCGACATGAAGGACATGGACGCGATGACTCTCGCGGTCGTCCGCGATCGGATGCGCAGCGGCCGCAAGCCCCCGCGCGACATCGTGCTGGCCTTCCTCGCGGACGAGGAGGCGGGCGGTACGTACGGTGCCCGGTATCTCGTGGACAAGCACCCCGGCCTCTTCGAGGGCGTCACCGAGGCGATCGGCGAGGTAGGCGGCTTCTCCTTCACGGTGAACGAGAAGCTGCGGCTCTACCTCGTCGAGACAGCCGAGAAGGGCATGCACTGGATGCGTCTCACCGTGGACGGCACCGCCGGCCACGGCTCGATGACCAACGGCGACAATGCGATCACCGAGCTCTGCGAGGCGGTCGGACGGCTCGGGCGGCACAAGTGGCCGGTCCGGGTGACCAAGACCGTACGGTCCTTCCTCGACGAGCTGTCCGATGCGCTCGGCACCCCGCTCGACCCGGAGGACATGGACGCCACGCTTGCCAAGCTGGGCGGCATCGCCAAGATGATCGGCGCCACGCTCCGCAACTCCGCCGCTCCCACCATGCTCGGCGCCGGCTACAAGGTGAACGTGATTCCCGGCCAGGCCACCGCCCATGTCGACGGCCGTTTCCTGCCCGGCTTCGAGGACGAGTTCCTGGCCGATCTGGACCGGATCCTCGGCCCGCGGGTGAAGCGCGAGGACGTGCACGGGGACAAGGCGCTGGAGACCAGTTTCGACGGTTCGCTCGTGGACGCGATGCAGATCGCCCTGAAGGCGGAGGACCCGATCGCGCGCGCCGTCCCTTACATGCTTTCCGGCGGTACCGACGCCAAGTCCTTCGACGACCTCGGTATCCGCTGCTTCGGGTTCGCCCCGCTGAAGCTGCCGCCGGAGCTCGACTTCGCAGGCATGTTCCACGGCGTGGACGAGCGTGTACCCGTGGACGGTCTGCAGTTCGGTGTGCGGGTGCTCGACCGTTTCATCGACAACTGCTGAGTCTCTGCCGCTTTTCCGCTGATTCTCCGCGTCAACATTCGTCAGCGTGTGCGTATTTGACCGGAACGAGTGAAAGGAACCATACGCTCGTAGCCCAATTACCTCTTCCTCGTTACAAGTGATGCGGTCCGCGGCTGGGACCGCATTGCCAACTAGGAGGAATAATGATCAAGAAGGTCGTCGCTGCTGCGGCTGTCACCGGTGGTCTGGTGCTCGCGGGTGCGGGCATGGCCGTCGCGGACTCCGGTGCCCAGGGCACCGCTGTCAACAGCCCCGGTGTGGTCTCGGGCAACGTCATCCAGGTGCCCGTGCATGTGCCGGTGAACGTGTGTGGCAACACGATCTCCGTGATCGGGCTGCTGAACCCCACCTTCGGCAACACCTGCGCCAATTCCTGACGTTGTGCGTCAACCCGTAAGGGTTTGAATCCGGTCGGCCCCGGAGTGCACGCCATGCACTCCGGGGCCGCTGGGTAATCGGCCCCCGCACGGTCAAGTCCGGGGGTATTCCGGAAGGTAGAAGGCAGGAAACAACGTATGCGACAGGTCACGCGTAAAGGCCTGATCACCATGGCGGCTGCGGGCGGCGTGCTCGCGCTGAGTGGCGGTTACGCGCACGCCGACGCGGGAGCGGCCGGCGGCGCATCGAATTCCCCGGGGGTGCTTTCAGGGAATTCGGTCCAGATCCCGGTCGACGTACCGGTCAACGTATGCGGTAACTCCGTGAGCGTCGTGGGACTGCTCAACCCGGCCGCAGGAAACACCTGCGGAAACGGTTCGCAAAGCGCTGCCTCGGGCCTCCACGCCTCGGACAGTCAGGAGTCCGGCGACCGGACCCAGGCGCACCGGGCGGGGACCGGCAGGCACCGGGCCGTCACGAGCGGCACCGGGAGCGGGGCAACGGCCGAGGGGGTTACGAGCGGCTCGCCCGGTGTGCTTTCGGGCAACAATATCGCGGTGCCCATCGACATCCCCGTGAACGCCTGCGGGAACAGTGTCATCATCGGCGGACTGCTCAATCCCGCCTCCGGCAACGACTGCGGAAATGTTCCGGACGTCGTCACGCCGCCGGTCGGCACCCCGGTCACCCCGGTCACCGAGCACCAGCCCCCGGCACCCCCACCGCGCAACGTGTCGAATGCGCACGAGACACAGAACGTCGCGCAGCTCGCACACACTGGAGCGGGCGGGCTCGACCTGCTGGTCCCGGCGAGCGTGGGCCTGCTCCTGGCGGGTGCGGGCACAGTGTTGTACCGCCGCGCCCGGATGTCCGCATAGCGGACCGAGGCGGCGACGTAAGCACGGTGAAGGGAGCGGGCCCCGCGACTGCGGGGCCCGCTCCTTCTCACCAGGTGGCCCGGAGCTGGCGGATGATCCGTCGGCGCAGCCGCACCCTGCGGCTGCCGTCA
Organism: Streptomyces sp. NBC_00057; assembly: GCF_045041165.1. NCBI lineage: Bacteria > Bacillati > Actinomycetota > Actinomycetes > Kitasatosporales > Streptomycetaceae > Streptomyces > Streptomyces sp. NBC_00057. The sequence goes on from NZ_CP108256.1 coordinate 7,217,542, forward strand.
CGGCGCAGCGTCAGTCGGTCCAACTCCCAGTGCCCGTACTCGGCATGGTCGGTCAGCAGGCGGGCCGTCTCCTTCCGGGACACCCCGCGCGGTACGTACACATCGACAAATTCGTATTCCGGCATCGCATCTATTGTGCGGGCAGAGCCCGTGTACGGATAGCGTCTGCACTATGTCTGATGCTGCGCAGCCCACCGCTGCCGAGGTACGCGCCGCCGCCGAAGCGATCAAAGCCGCGCTCGACCATCACCTCGAGGCGGTCGAACGCCGGACAGGGGACGATGATCCAGCTGTCTATGACGCGTTCAATGCACTGGCCGCTGCCGCCGAGTTCTACGACGAACTGCTCTACGACCGCTACGACGAGGTCACCCCTTTCGAGATCCCGGGTGCGGAGGACTCCCTGCCGCCGTACGCCGGTCCCGAGGAGCCGAACGCGCTGAGTGTGCTGATCCGGCGCGACTATGCGGTGGTGGAGCCGCCACGGCTGCTCGCACAGGCTCAGCGGATCGCCGACCTCGATCCGGACGACCGCACCAGCGGGAGCGCCGCGGTGGTGGGCTCCAGCGTCCATGCCGCGCTCGGAGTGCTCTTCGGTGAGTACGAACCGGACGAGATCGCTTCCCGGCATACGGAGTTCGGTCTGGAGGAGGGCGACTCCACGCTCTGGGTCACGGCTGCGGAGGAGCTGCCCGAGGCGGGGGAGTGGCTCGGCGCACCGTTCGACGAAGCGGACCCGCAACTGGTGGTCTGCCGCTTCGACGTCAGCGCCGTCTTCGACGAGGACGAACCGGACGAGGAGCCGGCCGGTCTGGTGGTGGACAGCTCCTGATCCGTCCCCAGGGCGGGCTCGAAACCGAGCCCGTCCTGCGTCGGGGGACAGGGCGTGACCCGGTCATCCGGCCGGAGCCTCCAGCAGGGTGCGCAGTCGCGTCGTGCGGTTCTGGGCCGGGGACTGGGCGACCGCGCGCTGGAGCGCCTGATCCACCCCGTGCACGACGGACAGATGCCGCTCCCCGCGGCTGAATGCGGTGTACACCCAGGAGCGACTCAGCCCCTGGGCGGCGTCACCCGGCAGCACGACGACCACTGCGGGCCACCGCATTCCGGCCGCCTGGTGGGCGCTGAGGGCCCAGCCGTGGCGTACGGACGACTCCACCCGCTCCTGCGGTACGACGACCTTCGTACCCGCGCAGTCCAGGTGCAGGCCCTTGGCGTCGGCCGAGACGACCACCCCGGGCACGGTCCTGCCGGGCGTCGGGACATGGACGACACGGTCGCCCGGGTCGAAGCCGCCGAACCGCCCCGGACCGGGGTTGAGCCGCAGCTTCAGTGCCGCGTTCAATGCCCGGGTGCCCGCCGAGCCGCCGTGGCCGACGGTGATCACCTGGGTGTCGGCCGACGGTACGCCGATGGCACGCGGCACCGAGTCGGCGACCAGTTGCACGGTGCGGTGCACCGCCTCGCCCGCGTCGCGCACGGGGACGATCACCACCTCCCTGCCGGGCGCCGCGACCTGGTTCAGCTCGCCGATGCCGATGCCTGAGACCAGTTCGCCGATCGGTCCCGAATCCGGCGTACGGGACACGATCTGCGGGCAGGTATGGGCAGCCAGTACATCGGCGAACACCCGCCCCGCACCGGCCGAGCCCAGCACTCCCAGGTCGCCGCTGAGTACCAGCCGGGTGCCGTCGGCCAGCGACTCCACGAGGATCGCGGCGGTTTCGACGTCCAGCTGAGGGGCGTCCAGCACGACGAGCAGGTCGACGGCGATCGCCCCCTCCTCGTCCCGCCCGGGGCCCTCCGCGCCGGAGAGCAGCCCGGCGAGTGTGACGGCTGCCGACGGATCGCCGGTCGCCTCGGCCAGTCGACGCCTGCCGTCGACGCTGTGCACGGCACCCAAAGCGCGCAGTCCGAGGCCGCGGGCCGCGGTGATCAGCGCGGCGGGTTCGGCCCTGGCCGCCTCGCCGCCGGTGTGCGCCACCAGGCCATGGGCCGCGACCGCACGGATCAGCTCGGCCGCCGACGGGGAGCCCGCGGCCGAGGCCGGCTCCGTCCAGTCGGCGTCCTTCTCACAGGCGTTGACCAGCCGGGCCAGACCGTCGGCGAGGCTCTCCTCGGCGAGTGCGTACCGGTCGAGACCGAGCAGCACCTGCACCGGTTCCTGCCCGGCCCGGTCCTCCGCGCTTCCTTCGGCGTCCTCGCCGGGTTCCGCGGGTGCCTCGGACTCCTGGTCGTCCTGCCTGTCCTGGAAGACCAGGACGACGCCCTCGGCGACGGCATGCTGTACGGCTGATTCGGGGTCGGTCACCGAGCGCTCGGTGAGCGCGGCGCGTACGGCCGTCGCGTCCAGTGCTGTATGGCCCTGGAGCGCGGCCCGCTCCAGCAGCCAGCCGACCAGGGCCGCGGTGCGCCGCTCGTCGTCCGGACCGCACTCGGTGCCCAGCATGGCCCGTGCGAAACCGTCGGCCTGCTCGGGCCTGACTCCCGGCACTGCCAGCAACTGCCACGGGTCCTCGCGCAGGGCATCGGCGGCCTGCGCACCGAGGGCCTCGGCCGCCGGGCCCGCCAGTGCTCTGGGCGCCCCGCCCTCGGCCAGTACGGCGGCCACCGCGGCGACGGCCTCCGGTGAGGCGCCCTGCGGAGCCGGGACCTGCTCGGGCGCGCGGGGGCGTACCGGAGCGGGAGTGGGAGCGGCCCGGCGAGGGGCGGCGGGTGCGGGCGAGTCGAAGAACGCGGCGGCGGGCCTCTCACCGCTCTCCACGGCACGCACGGCCGCCAGCAGATCGGCCGCCTGGCCGCTCAGCTTCGCACCGGCGGCGATGGGGCCTTCCTTCTCGGCCTTGCGCTTCTCGATCCGCTCCCTCAGCTCACGCTGGGCGGCGAGCTCGGCCTCGGCCTCGGAGAGCGGTGCGGGGGCGGCAGCCGACCCGTCCACGGCGCCGTCGGCCGCGGTCGTCCCGTCGGTGTCGGTCGTGCCGCCGGTCTCGTCGGCCGCTTCATCGGTGTACGTCATGCCGTCGGACCCGGTGTCGGCTGCCTCCTCGGTCCCGGAGGTCCCGGAGCCGTCGTCCTCCGTCTCCGCGGCGTCGGCGGCGTCATCGGCCGCCGTCGATCCCTCGCCGCCGTCGTGACCCTCGTCCTCCGGGGACGGACCGGGCACGGCGGCGGAGGGGTCCGCGACGACGCTGTCGCCGTCGGCGGCCGGGGAGCCGGGGGTTTCCCCCCGGGGAAGCGCAGTCACAGCGTGCTCCAGTCCTGGTCGGGATAGCGGTGCACGGGCGCCGACACATCGTCGAGCGCCTGGCAGATCTCGTCAGGAAGACTAAGCGCCTCCACTGACAATGCCTCCGTGAGCTGCCGCGCGTTGCGTGCACCGACGATCGGGGCCACCACTCCCGGCCGGTCCCGCACCCAGGCGAGAGCTACCTGGAGCGCCGTCGTGGCCAGGCCGTCGGCCGCTGTCGCCACCGCGTCCACGATGCGGCCGGCCGGGTCGTCGAGATACGGCTCGACGAACGGGGCCAGCAGCTCCGAGGCGCCGCGTGAGTCCGCCGGAGTGCCCGTTCGGTACTTGCCGGTCAGGACACCCCGGCCCAGCGGGGAGGAAGGCAGCAGCCCCAGGCCCAGATCGAGCGCGGCCGGCAGCACCTCGCGTTCCACACCCCGCTGCAACAGGGAGTACTCCATCTGGGTGCTCGCCAGCCGGGTGCGCACCCCGGGCGACGCGAGCTGCCAGGTCGCCGCCTTGGCCAGCTGCCAGCCGCAGAAATTCGACACCCCCGCGTACCTGGCGCGGCCGGTGGACACGGCCAGGTCAACCGCCTGAAGGGTCTCCTCCAGCGGAGTCACCGGGTCGAAGGCGTGGATCTGCCACAGATCCACGTAATCCGTACCGAGCCGTTCCAGGGAGGCGTCCAGCGCGGCCAGCAGATGGCCGCGGGATCCGTTGAACCGGCGGTACGGGTCGGCCACGCTGCCCGCCTTCGTCGCGATGACCAGATCGTGCCGTGGCACCAGGCCCTCGGTGAGCCGCCCGAGCAGATATTCGGCCTCCCCGCCGCCGTACACATCAGCCGTGTCGACCAGCGTGCCGCCCGCCTCCCAGAAGGCTTTCAGCTGTTCGGCAGCGTCGTGCTCGTCGGTGTCCCGGCCCCAGGTCAGGGTGCCGAGCCCGATCCGGGACACTCGAAGGCCGGTGCGGCCGAGATGCCTCTGCTCCATGTGCGCTGAGATTACTGGCCAGAGCCCCACTGGGCGGAAGCCTGTGGACAACCCGGCATCAAGTCGCCCCTGCCGGAACCCGTTGCCGCACGCTAGAGTCCGATGCTCAGGGACGTTACTGATCAGTAAGGGGAGCGGCTATGCGGCTCGGCATCAATCTCGGTTACTGGGGCGCGGGAATGGACGGCGACAACCTCGCTGTCGCCCAGGAGGCCGACCGGCTCGGTTACGACGTCTGCTGGGCGGCCGAAGCGTACGGTTCCGACGCGCCGACCGTGCTCTCCTGGGTCGCCGCCCAGACCGAATCGATCGACGTCGGCTCCGCGATCATGCAGATCCCGGCCCGCCAGCCCGCGATGACGGCGATGACCGCCGCGACCCTCGACTCGCTCTCCGGCGGCCGTTTCCGGCTCGGCCTCGGCGTGTCGGGACCGCAGGTCTCCGAGGGCTGGTACGGCGTCAAGTTCGACAAGCCGCTGGCCCGCACCCGGGAGTACGTCGAGATCGTCCGCAAGGCGATGTCCCGTGAGCGGCTGTCGTACGAGGGGCAGCACTGGACGCTTCCGCTGCCGGACGGTCCGGGCAAGCCGATCAAGCTCACCGTCCATCCGCAGCGCGACCACATTCCGCTCTACATCGCCGCGATCGGCCCGAAGAACCTGGAGCAGACCGGGGAGATCGCCGACGGCGCGCTGCTGATCTTCCCGTCCGCGGAGCACCTTGAGGACACCGCGGTGAAGTACCTGCGGGCGGGCCGCGAGAAGGCCGGCAGGGCCATGGAGGGCTTTGACGTCTGCCCGACGCTGCCGCTGGCCGTCGGTGACGACATCAATGGCCTCGCGGACATGTTCCGTCCGTACACCGCGCTGTACGTGGGCGGTATGGGCAGCCGCAAGCAGAACTTCTACAACCAACTCGCGCAGCGCATGGGGTACGAGAAGGAAGCCGCCGAGATTCAGGACAAGTACCTGTCCGGAGACAAGAACGGCGCCGCTGCAGCTGTGCCGCACCAGCTGATCGACCAGACCACGCTGCTCGGTTCGGTCGAGCGCATCGCCGAGCGGATGCAGGCGTACGCCGCGGCGGGTGTCACGACGCTGACTCTGGCACCGGCAGGGTTCACGCTCGATGAGCGGATCACGGCTTTGCGGGCCGGTACGGATGCGCTGGAGCGGTCCGGGCTCGCGTAGCGCGGGCTCCGCACTTCCGGGGGCTCCCGGGGCTCCGGGACAGCGCTACGGCCGTGGTGGGGGCTCGGGGGTCCTCCCCGCCACGGCCGTTACGCGGAACAACGCGTTCGGGGGCGTGTGGTTACGCCGAACGGCGTGCGGTTCGGTGCGGGGGCACCGGGCTGACGGTTCCGTCCTCAATCGCCGGGCGGGCTGGAGCGTTGCAGCCCGTCCGGCGTAGCCGGGGGGCGTTCCTGTTGCCCGGGTGGTCGTGTCGCATTTGACTGGCGATGGGCGGATGCCGGTACGGAGGTGGCAGTGATGCTCTCGGCGAGGAACCTGTTCCAGGAGATTCTGGACGAAGACGAGTCGTTCCGGCTGTTCTGCTCCATCGCGGCCAGCGGGGAGTCCCAGGGCGGCTGGGAGAACGGCCGCATCGCGGCCCTCGTGCCCGAGAGCCAGCGGGCCCTGGCGCCCAAGATCGCGCGGCACGGCGCCGACGAGGACAAGCACGGCCGGATCTTCAACGCGCTGCTGAAGAAGCGCGGGCTGCAGCCGGTCGAGGTTCCGCGCGAGACCGACTACACGATGCTGCTGGAGAAGCACGGCATCGGCCTCGCCCATGAGCAGCTGGGGCGCCAGGAGCCGCTCTCCGAGAGGGACATCATCACCTACCTCGCCCACAGCCGGGTCACCGAACAGCGCGCCTCCGAGCAGATGACGCTGCTGCGCAAGCACTTCGCCGACCACCCCGACCTCGGCCGCGCCGTGAAGATGATCTCGAACGACGAGGACAACCACCTGGCCTACTGCCATGAGGAGTTGCTCCGCTTCGCCCGCTTCGGACACGGCCGCACGATCCAGCGCATTCTGCGCGAGTGCGCGCTCACCGAGATCCGGGTGTACCGCGATGTCAGTCTCGCCGTGATGGATCACATGGGCCGCATCCTGCACTGGCCCCGGGCCAAGGCGGCGGTGCTGGCCGCGGGGATCCACGGGGTCTACGCGTACGAACGGCTCGTGGGGTGGCGGCGCATGGTGAGCCTGGCGCCGCCCGAGCGGCGCGACGCGCTGGGCGGTCCCGCGACGCAGGCGCCCGAGTTCGCCTGATCCGGGCGCCGCGCCCGGCCGCCCGTCAGAGCCAGCCGCGGCGCTTGAACTGCCGGTAGAGGCCGAAGACCACGGAGCCCATCAGCACGATCACCGCCGGATAGGCCCACTCCCAGCGGAGCTCCGGCATGTGCTCGAAGTTCATGCCGTAGATTCCCGCCACCATGGTCGGTACGGCGGCCATCGCCGCCCAGGCCGAGATCTTGCGCATGTCGTCGTTCTGCCGCACGCCCACCTGGGCCAGCTGCGCCGAGAGGATGTCGGAGAGCAGCCGGTCCAGCCCCTCCACGTACTCGTTGGCGCGCGTCAGATGGTCGCTCACGTCGCGGAAGAACGGCTGCGAGCGTTCGTGGACGAACGGCACCTCCGCGCTCGCCAGTCGGGCCATGGGGGCGCTCAGCGGACCAGTGGCACGGCGGAACTCCATGATCTGCCGCTTGAAGGTGTAGATGCGGGACGCGGTGTTCTTGGTGTCCACGGCGCCGGTCGGCGCGAAAACCTCGGTCTCCAGCTCCTCCAGGTCGACCTGGAGCTCGCCCGCCACCTCGATGTAGTGGTCGACGACGGCGTCGCTGATCGCGTACAGCACCGCGGTCGGCCCGTGCCTGAGAACCTCCGGCTCTGACTCCAGACGGCGGCGTACCGCGGCGAGCGGGGCGCCCTCCCCGTGCCGGACCGTCACGACGAACGAATCGCCGATGAAGGCCATCAGCTCGTCGGTGGTGACCGTGTCGCTCAGGTGCTCGTACACCACCGGCTTGATGACCGCGAAGAGCGAGTCGTCGTACACCTCCAGCTTGGGCCGTTGGTGCGCACTCAGGGCGTCCTCCACGGCCAGCGGATGGAGTCCGAACTCACTGCTGACGAGCTCGAATTCCTCCTCCGTCGGCTCGTGCAGACCGATCCAGAGAAACGCGTCCCCGGTGGCCCGTGCCTCCGCGAGGGCATCGGAGAGATCGGCGGGGCCTTCGGTACGACGCCCGCCCCGGTAGATCGCACTGTCCACAATCACGGCGCGCATTCTTCCCTGCTCCGGTCCCCGGCGCACCTCACCGGCGGCAGCGGCCTACGCTGGCCCGTATGCCCACCCTGATCCTCGTACGCCATGGACGCTCCACCGCCAACACGGCCGGGGTGCTCGCGGGCCGCACCCCGGGTGTCGCGCTCGACGAGCGCGGTGCCGCCCAGGCCGCGGCGCTGCCCGGACGGCTGGCCGCCCTGCCCCTCGCCGCCGCCGTCAGCAGCCCCCTGCAGCGCTGCCGGGAAACCCTGCAGCCGCTGCTCGAAGCCCGGCCGGGACTGGTGCTGCACACCGAGGAGCGGATCAGCGAGTGCGACTACGGCGACTGGTCGGGGCGCAAGCTGGCGGAACTCACCGACGAACCGCTGATGAGCGTCGTGCAGCAGCATCCGTCGGCCGCGGCGTTCCCCGGCGGCGAGTCCATGCGCGCCATGCAGGCACGCGCCGTCGACGCAGTACGCGACTGGAACGCGCGGATCGAGGCCGAGCACGGTGAAGACGCCGCCTATGTGATGTGCTCGCACGGCGACGTCATCAAGGCCCTCGTCGCCGACGCGCTCGGCATGCATCTCGACCTCTTCCAGCGGATCCACGCCGACCCCTGTTCGGTCACCGCGATCCGCTACACCAGGCTGCGGCCCTTTCTGCTGCGGCTCGGTGACACGGGGGACCTCGCCCCATTGGCGCCCCGTGAGCACACAGCCGGAACGGACCAGGGCCGGCGACCGGCGGCGGACGCCGATGCGGACGCGGCGATCGGGGGCGGCGCTGGGTCGCCGTGATCGCTTTGCGCAGTAGGGTGGACGCGCCGTAGGCGCCCTTCCCGGGGGAATCCCCCGGACCCCGGCCGCCCCTCATCTGCCGTCAATTTTCAAGGGAGACAGGACGTGTCCCGTCAGGTGTTCCTCTACGACCCCCCGGACCGCTTCGTGGCCGGTACGGTCGGGTTGCCTGGACGTCGTACGTTCTTCCTGCAGGCATCCTCAGGCGGACGTGTCACCAGCGTGGCCCTGGAGAAGACTCAGGTCGCCGCGCTCGCCGAGCGCATCGACGAACTGCTCGACGAAGTGGTGCGGCGGACCGGCGGGAATTCTCCGGTGCCCGCCGTGGCGCCGATGGATGTCACCGACACCGCGCCGCTCGACGTGCCCGTCGAGGAGGAGTTCCGGGTCGGCACGATGGCGCTCGCCTGGGACGGCGAGGAGCAGCGCATGATCGTCGAGGCGCAGGCGCTGGTCGAGCTCGACGTGGACTCCGACGAGGATCTCGCGGAGGCCGAGGAGCGGTTGCTCCAGGACGAGGAGAACGGTCCGCCGATGCTCCGGGTCCGCCTCAGCGGCGCGCAGGCCCGCGCCTTCGCCAAGCGCGCCCTGGATGTCGTGAACGCCGGGCGCCCGCCGTGCCCGCTGTGCAGCCTGCCGCTCGACCCGGAAGGACACGTATGCCCGCGCCAGAACGGATACCGTCGCGGAGCCTGACCGACACCGAGCTGGTCACCCTCCTCACCGAGGGCCGGCTCACCGTCCGCGGCCAGATCCGCGGGGCGTCCAACGCGGTGCTCTACTGCACGGTCGCCCACGAGGGCGACGAGGTTACGTGCGTCTACAAGCCAGTGGCCGGGGAACAGCCCCTGTGGGACTTCCCGGACGGCACGCTCGCCCAGCGTGAGGTGGCCGCGTACGAGATCTCCGAGGCGACCGGATGGGGGCTCATACCGCCCACCGTGCTGCGGGACGGGCCATACGGCGAGGGCATGTGCCAGCTGTGGATCGAAGCGGCGCCGGACAGCGACGAGTCCTCCGTGGACGGTCAGCCCCCGCTCCTGGCACTCGTCGAGGACGAGGAGCCGGGCGAGGGCTGGAAGGCCGTCGCCCTCGCCGAGGCCGGGGAGGGGAAGACGGCACTGCTGGTCCACGCGGACGATCCTCGGCTGCGGCGGCTGGCGGTCCTCGATGCCGTGATCAACAACGGTGACCGCAAGGGCGGCCATCTGCTGCCCGCACCCGACGGCCGGCTCTACGGCATCGACCACGGAGTGACCTTCAACACCGACGACAAGCTGCGCACCCTGCTCTGGGGGTGGGCGGGGGAGCCGTTGACGGCCGAGGCCGTCGAGGTCGTGGACCGGCTCGGTGCGGAGCTGGCGCCCGGGAGCTCGCTCGTCACCCGGCTGGCCGGGCTGATCACCGCGGTCGAGATCGAGGCCTTGCGGGGACGTGTGGAGGGGCTGAGGACGTCGGGGAAGCACCCGGAGCCGAGCGGTGAGTGGCCGTCGATCCCCTGGCCGCCGGTGTGACGAGATCAAGCCACTCCGGCGGTCGGGGAGAGCGGGTATACGGGCGGGGCCCGTACCGGAGCAGATGAACCCACGCCGCGCAAGACCGCCTCTTCGGTCAAGATCCGGCATCCGGTTCGTATCCGGAACATGCATCCGGCTACGCTCGTGGCATGCATGCCTGGCCCGCTTCTGAGGTCCCCGCCCTGCCTGGCAAGGGCCGCGACCTTCGGATCCACGACACCGCGACCGGCGGACGGATCACTCTTGACCCCGGTCCCGTCGCCCGTATCTACGTCTGCGGCATCACGCCGTACGACGCGACCCACATGGGTCATGCGGCGACCTACAACGCGTTCGACCTCGTTCAGCGCGTGTGGCTCGACACCAAGCGGCAGGTTCACTATGTCCAGAACGTGACCGACGTGGACGACCCGCTGCTGGAGCGGGCCGTGCGCGACGGTCAGGACTGGACCGAGCTCGCCGAGCGCGAGACGGCCCTGTTCCGCGAGGACATGACTGCCCTGCGCATGCTCCCGCCGAAGCACTACATCGGTGCCGTGGAGGCGATACCGGGCATCGTCCCGCTCGTCGAGCGGCTCCGGGACGCCGGCGCCGCCTACGAACTCGACGGGGATGTGTACTTCTCCGTCGAGACCGACCCGCACTTCGGCGGGGTCTCGAACCTCGACGCCGAGGCGATGCGGCTGCTCTCTGCCGAGCGTGGTGGCGACCCGGAGCGTCCCGACAAGAAGAACCCGCTCGACCCGATGCTCTGGATGGCCGCCCGTGAGGGCGAGCCGAGCTGGGACGGCGCCTCGCTCGGCCCCGGCCGGCCCGGCTGGCACATCGAGTGCGTCGCCATCGCCCTGGACCACCTCGGCATGGGCTTCGACGTCCAGGGAGGCGGGTCCGACCTCGCCTTCCCTCACCACGAGATGGGCGCCTCGCACGCCCAGGTGCTGACCGGCGAGTACCCGTTCGCCCAGGCGTATGTGCACGCCGGAATGGTCGCCCTGGACGGCGAGAAGATGTCCAAGTCCAAGGGCAACCTGGTCTTCGTCTCGAAACTGCGTCATGACGGCGTGGACCCGGCGGCGATCCGGCTCGCCCTGCTGTCGCACCACTACCGGTCCGACTGGGAGTGGACCGACCAGGTGCTCGCCGATGCCGTCGAGCGGCTCGGGCGGTGGCGTGCCGCCGTCTCCCGGCCCGACGGACTGCCTGCCGAGGCCCTGGTCGAGGAGGTCCGCGAGGCCCTTGCCGACGACCTGGACGCACCGGCCGCCCTGGCGGCCGTGGACCGCTGGGCCGAGCGCCAGAACGCCGAGGGTGGTACGGACGAGGGCGCACCGGGCCTTGTCTCGCGCACCGTCGACGCGCTGCTGGGTGTCGCACTGTAGTGCCGCGCACGGTGACAACCCGCTGATCGCCATCCGACGAGCCGGCCTTGGACTTCTCGACGAAGTTCAGGGCCGGTTCCGTTTTGCTCATGGTGAAGTGCTCGATGCTGCGCTAAAAGCGCTCTATGCAATCATCAACGCGCATCAGAACGGCGGCACTTGCAGCCTTGCTGGGGCTGATGGCCGTCTTCGCGGGGCCCGGCGCAGCCCGGGCCGGCGCCGCCGAACCGGACACCACCACGGTCGGCGACCTCACCGGATTCTCCGCCGACGGATCCGTCTACCACTTGAGGGCCGGCGCCGCCGAGGCCCGTGTCAGCTTCGTCTCCGCCGAGACCTTCCGTATCGAACCCCGGGCGGTACGTTCTCCGACCCGACCGGCGACGACATAGTCATGCCGCAGGGCACCCCGCCGCACACCCGACCACGGGGACTGGGCCGCGGCGCGGTTCACCTGCTTCTGAACGACGGAGCGCCGGGCGGGGATGTACCCGCCCGGCGCTCCGCCGGTCTCATCAGTCCTCCGAGGATTCCTCCGACGAACCCTGTGGGTCGTCGCCGTCGCCGTCCTCGTTCTCCTGGTCGGCCGATGGCTGCCGGCCGGGCCCGCTCGTGGGTGGCGAGCCGGGTCCCGTCTCGCCCCCGGTGTCCGGCCGGACCGCCTTCGGTGGACGGGTGCGGCCGCTGGAGGCGTCGCGCAGATACGAGGCGTCGCCGCTCTCCGTCGCATGCCCGCCGGGCGCCTGGCCCGGACCGACGTCCCGGCGGCGCAGATAGCGCTCGAACTCCCGGGCGATGGCCTCGCCGCTCGCCTCGGGAAGCTCCGCGGTGTCCCGGGCCTCCTCCAGCGTCTGCACGTACTCCGCCACTTCGCTGTCCTCGGCGGCCAGTTGGTCGACTCCGAGCTGCCAGGCACGTGCGTCCTCGGGCAGCTCGCCCAGCGGGATGCGCAGACCGAGGAGATCCTCCAGGCGGTTCAGCAGCGCGAGCGTGGCCTTCGGGTTGGGCGGCTGCGACACGTAGTGCGGCACCGCCGCCCACAGGCTCACCGCGGGCACGCCCGCGTGCGTACACGCCTCCTGGAGGATGCCGACGATGCCCGTCGGACCCTCGTACCTGGTCTCCTCCAGGTTCATGGTCCGCGCCAGATCCGGGTCGGAGGTGACTCCGCTGACCGGTACCGGGCGGGTGTGCGGGGTGTCGCCGAGCAGTGCGCCCAGGACAACCACCATCTCCACGCCCAGCTCATGGGCGAAGGCCAGGATCTCGTTGCAGAACGAGCGCCAGCGCATGGACGGCTCGATACCCCGGACCAGGACGAGATCGCGGGGCTTGTCCCCGCCGATGCGGACCACGGAGAGCCGGGTGGTCGGCCAGGTGATCTTGCGCACCCCGCCGTCCAGCCAGACCGTCGGCCGGTTGACCTGGAAGTCGTAGTAGTCCTCGGCGTCCAGCGCCGCGAACACCTCGCCCTTCCACTCCCGGTCCAGGTGCGCGACCGCCGTGGATGCGGCGTCACCTGCGTCGTTCCATCCCTCGAACGCGGCCACCATGACCGGGTCGATCAGCTCGGGAACCCCCTCGAGCTCGATCACCCAGGCCTCCTTCCGAAGTTCCCTTGCGTACCCACCAACCTTACGGCTTCCGGCCGCTCTCGCCGCAGCCCCTGTGCACGGCCGGGTGAACCCGACCCGCGAGGGTGCATCACCGGTCGAATCAGGGCATCAGTCTCTGAATACATCCGAGCTGTGTCCAGTCAATTTCGCCCCAACCCTGGACGTTGGGGCCTTCGTGACGCTATACATCGGATGACCAGAGCAGAGGTCCGATGTTATTCCCCTGGGGGCGCACATGAGTCAGACCGTCACGGACTTCGAGGTCCACGACATCCGTTTTCCGACCTCGGAACAACTGGACGGCTCGGACGCCATGAACCCCGACCCCGACTACTCGGCTGCCTATGTCGTACTGAGCACTGCCCCCATTGACGGCATTGACGGCACTGACGGCACCGGCATCGAGGGGCATGGCTTCTGCTTCACCATCGGGCGCGGCAACGAGGTGATGGCCGCCGCCATCGAAGCGTTGCGCCCGTACGTGGTGGGGCGCCCGGTGCCCCGCACCGCGGCCGACCTCGCCGCGCTGCACCGTGAGCTCACCCATGACTCCCAACTGCGCTGGCTCGGCCCCGAGAAGGGCGTGATGCACATGGCGGCCGGCGCGGTCGTCAACGCCGCCTGGGACCTGGCGGCGAAGCAGGCCGGCAGGCCCGTCTGGCAGTTCCTCGCCGAGATGACGCCCGAGGAGCTCGTCTCCCTCGTCGACTTCCGCTATCTCACCGATGCCCTCACCCCCGATGAGGCCCTCGCGATCCTGCGGGCCGCCGAACCGGGCCGGGCCGAGCGCGCCGAGCGGCTGCGCGCCGAGGGCTACCCGGCGTACACCACCTCGCCCGGCTGGCTGGGATACACCGACGACAAGCTGGTCAGGCTGGCGAAGGAGGCCGTCGCCGACGGGTTCACGCAGATCAAGCTGAAGGTCGGCGGCAATCTCGGCGACGACGTCCGCAGACTCGCCCTGGCCCGCGAGGCTGTCGGGCCGGACGTCCGGATCGCCGTCGACGCCAACCAGCGCTGGGACGTCGCCGACGCGGTGAAGTGGATGACCGCGCTCGCGCCGTACGACCCGCACTGGATCGAGGAGCCGACCAGCCCCGACGACATCCTCGGCCACGCCGCAGTCCGCGCCGGGCAGCCGGTCAAGGTCGCCACCGGCGAACATGTTGCCAACCGGGTCGTGTTCAAACAGCTGCTGCAGGCCGGAGCCGTCGACTTCGTCCAGATCGACGCGGCCCGTGTCGCGGGAGTCAACGAGAACCTGGCGATCCTGCTGCTCGCCGCCAAGTACGGCGTACCGGTCTGCCCGCACGCGGGCGGTGTCGGACTGTGCGAGCTGGTGCAGCACCTCTCGATGTTCGACTATGTGGCGGTCTCCGGTAGTTGGGAGAACCGTGTGATCGAGTACGTCGACCATCTCCACGAACACTTCGCCGACCCCACCGTGATCGAGTCCGGCCGTTACGCCGCCCCGAGTTCCCCGGGCTTCTCCGCCCGGATGCTCCCCGAATCGATCGCCGCACACCGCTATCCGGAGGGCCCCGTATGGCAGGCCCGCCGCACCACCGAGGAGGATGACCGATGACCGGCACAAGCGACTTCGAGGGCATGAACGCCCTGGTGACGGGAGGTGCCTCAGGCATCGGGGCCGCCGTGGCGACCATGCTGCTGGCGCGCGGTGCGCGCGTGGCCGTACTCGACCGCGAGACCGCAGGCGCCCCGGACGGCACGCTCGCCCTCAAGGCGGACGTCACCGACGAAGCGGCCGTGCGCGAGGCGGTCGACCTGGCCGCCGGTGAACTGGGCGGCCTGCACTCCGTCGTGTCCAACGCGGGCATCGGTTCCATCGGCACGGTCGAGGACAACGCCGACGACGAGTGGACCCGCGTTCTGGACATCAATGTCCTCGGCATGGTCCGCACCGCCCGGCACGCCCTGCCCCATCTGCGGCGCGCGGCGGCCGACCGCCCCGGTGTCGTCTCGATCACCCAGACCTGCTCGATCGCCGCGACCGCCGGACTGCCGCAACGCGCCCTGTACAGCGCGAGCAAGGGCGCGGTCCTCTCGCTGACCCTTGCGATGGCCGCCGACCATGTCCGCGAGGGCATCCGGGTCAACTGCGTCAATCCGGGCACCGCGGACACCCCGTGGATAGGGCGGCTCCTGGGCCAGGCCGACGACCCGGCCGCCGAGCGAGCCGCGCTGGGCGCCCGGCAGCCGCTGGGACGGCTGGTCTCGGCCGACGAGGTGGCCGCCGCGATCGTCTACCTGGCCAGCCCCGCCGCCGCCTCGGTCACCGGTACGGCACTGGCCGTCGACGGCGGGATGCAGGGCCTGCGCCTGCGACCCACCGAGAACTGATCAGGGGTGCGCGGCCCTCGGGCCTGTCCGGCCGATCAGGGCCGGACAGGCCCGAGCCGCACAAACGGGCCGCACCCCTGTGCGCCATGCACCGCCGCTTTGCCAACAGAGCTCCGAGCCGGTACTCCACGAAGGACGGGACACCAATGAGCGTGCGTACGACGAGTGCGGCAGCCTGCGCCGTACTGCTGGCAGTCACTGCCCTCGCGGGCTGCAACCGCGAGTCCACCGCTGACGGTGCGGGCAGCGGGAAGGTCGGCATCGACCTGCCGCGCAGCGACAGCGACTTCTGGAACTCGTACCAGAACTATGTGGAGAAGGGGGTCAAGGCAGGCGAGGTCAAGGCGCTGCCGCTGACCAACTCGCAGAACGACATCGGCAAACTGGTCGCCAACGTCCAGACCTTCACGGACCAGGGCGCCAAGGCCGTCGTGATGGCACCCCAGGACACCGGTGCGATAGCCGAGTCGCTCAACACGCTGAACGAGAAGAAGATCCCGGTCGTCAGCGTCGACACCCGCCCCGACAAGGGCAACATCTACATGGTGGTGCGGGCCGACAACAAGGCGTACGGGACCAATGCCTGCAAGTACCTCGGCGAGCAGCTGAAGGGCAAGGGCAAGGTCGTCGAGTTCCAGGGCGACCTCGCCTCGATCAATGGCCGCGACCGGTCCGAGGCGTTCAAGTCCTGCATGGACAAGGAATTCCCCGGCATCAAGGTCTTCGAGCTGGCCACCGACTGGAAGGGCGATGTCGCCTCCGCCAAGCTCCAGGCCACCCTGGCGGCCAACCCCGACATCAACGGCATCTACATGCAGGCCGGCGGTGTCTTCCTGCAGCCCACCCTCGCGCTCCTGGAGCAGAAGAAGCTGCTGAAGCCGGCCGGCACGCCGGGCCACATCACGATCATCTCCAACGACGGCATCCCGGAGGAGTTCGACGCCATCAAGGCCGGGAAGATCGACGCGACGATCTCCCAGCCCGCCGACCTCTACGCGAAGTACGCGCTTTACTACGCGAAGGCGGCCCTGGACGGTAAGACCTTCAAGGAAGGCCCCACCGACCACGACTCGAACATCATCAAGATCCCGAACGGCTTCGAGGACCAACTTCCCGCGCCCCTGGTGACCAAGGACAACGTGGACGACCCGAAACTGTGGGCCAATCAGCTGGAGAAGAAGAGCTAGCCGTGGCTCCTCCCTCTCGTTGCCGAGGGGGCTTCCCTCTCGGCTCCGAGGAACCGAGACGCGGCCAAGCCCTTACCGCTGCCCGGGGACAGGCCACCAACATTGCTACAGCGCTTCGCTGAGAAGGGTTCTGATGGAAAAGGCACCACCTGCCGTACAGGCGGAAGGCGTTGTCAAACGCTTCGGGCCCACCGTGGCGCTCGACGGGGTCCGGCTCACCGTGCAGCCCGGTGAGTCCCATGCCCTCGTCGGTCGCAACGGTGCGGGCAAGTCGACGCTGGTCAGCGTCCTGACCGGACTCCACAAGCCGGACGCGGGCACGGTCACGTTCGGCGGGGAGCCCGCGCCCGCCTTCGGGGACACCGCGGCCTGGCAGTCGAAGGTCGCCTGCGTCTACCAGAAGTCCATGGTCGTCCCCGACCTGACCGTCGCCGAGAACCTCTTCCTCAACCGTTTCGACGAAAACGCCCGCTGGATCAGCTGGGGGAAGCTCCGCAGACGCGCCGAGCGGCTCCTCGCCGACTACGGGGTCCAGGTCGACCCCAGCACCCGGGCGCGCGATCTCGCCGTCGAGCAGCGGCAGTTCGTCGAGATAGCCCGGGCGCTGTCCTTCGGCGCCCGGCTGATCATCCTGGACGAGCCGACCGCCCAGCTCGATGCCCGCGGCATCGGGCGGCTCTTCGACAAGCTCAGGGAACTGCAGAGCCAGGGAGTGGCGTTCCTCTTCATCTCCCACCATCTGCAGGAGGTGTACGAACTGTGCACGGCGGTCACCGTCTACCGCGACGCCCGCCATGTGCTGAGCGCCCCGGTCGCCGACATCGCCAAGGCGGAACTGGTGGCGGCGATGACCGGGGAGCAGTCCGCCGGCGCGACCGCCTGGCACGCGGGCGGTGACGGTGCGGCGGTACGGGATCAGTCGGCTGCCCCCGTCCTGCGTACCGAAGGGCTCACTCTGGAGGGCCAGTTCGAACCGCTGGACCTGGAGGTCCGCCCCGGCGAGGTGCTCGGCCTCGCCGGCTCCGCGGCCAGCGGTAACACAGCCCTGGGCGAGGCCCTGGCCGGTATGCGAAAGGCGGGCGGCGGCACGGTCTCCGTACACGGAAGGACCGTGCGCCCCGGCAGTGTGCCGCACGCGCTGGACGCCGGGATCGGCTACATCCCCGAGGACCGGCACGACCAGGGCCTCGTCCTGGAACGCAGCGTCGCCGAGAACGCCACCCTCACGGTCACCGACCAGCTCGGCCCGTGGGGGACCGTACTGCCCTCCCGCACCAGGGAGTTCGCACGGTCGATGATCGCCTCGCTGGACATCAAGACACAGGGGCCCGAGCAGCCCGTCTCCGGGCTCTCCGGCGGCAACCAGCAGAAGGTGGTCGTCGCCCGCGCGCTGGCCCGCAAGCCGAGCGTACTGGTGGCCGTGCGGCCCACCGCGGGTGTGGACATCAAGTCCAAGGATTCGCTGCTCGGAGTCGTGCGGCGGGTCGCCGACGAGGGGAACGCCGCAGTGATCATCTCGGACGAGCTGGACGATCTGCGGGTCTGTGACCGAGTGCTCGCCCTGTTCCACGGGCGCGTGGTCGAGGCATTCGCAAGCGGGTGGACCGACGGGGAACTCGTCGCCGCCATGGAAGGTGTGGGGGAAAGGGAATGACCGGAACGGTACGGCCTCCGGCGGCCGACGGCATCGACAGCGAGCTGAAGGGCTCCCTGACGGGCGAGAGCCCGCTGGACCGGCTGAAGCTGATTCGGTGGAGCGACTTCTCCCTGGTACCGGTGATTCTGGTGCTGATGGTGATCGGGTTCATCGTCTCGCCGGTGTTCCTGACCTCCGAGAACCTGATCAGCGTCGTCCAGCAGTCCTCCGAGCTGAGCCTGTTGGTCCTGGGCCAGGCGCTGATCCTGATCTGCGGACGGATGGACCTGTCACTGGAGTCGACGATCGGCATCGCGCCGGTCGTCGCGATGTGGCTGGTCCTGCCCTCGGAGGGCGGCCGCTTCGCGGGCCTCGGCCTGCTGCCCACCTGGTCGGCGATCCCGCTCTGTCTGCTGGTGGGCCTCGCGATCGGTGCGATCAACGGCTTCCTGATGCTGAAGCTGAGGGTCAACGGCTTCATCGCCACGCTCGGCATGCTCACCATGCTGCGCGGCCTCCACATCGGCATCACCGAGGGCAAGTCCATCACCGACGTCCCGGAGTCCTTCCGCTACCTCGGCAAGAGCGAATGGCTCGGTGCACCGGCCGCCGTCTGGATCTGCCTGGCGCTGTTCGCCGTCGGTGGCGCCGCACTGGCCTGGCTGCGCCACGGACGCTCGCTGTACGCCATCGGCGGCAACCCGGAAGCGGCGCGAGCCGCGGGCATCCGGGTGGACCGGGTCACCTGGATCGTGCTCGCCATCGGCGGTCTGCTGGCGGCCTTCGCGGGCATCCTCTACACCGGCCACTACGGATCGGTCGCGGCGACCCAGGGCAACGGCTGGATCTTCCAGGTGTTCGCCGCCGCGGTCATCGGCGGCATCAGCCTCAAGGGCGGCCGAGGCACCCTGTTCGGCGCGCTGACCGGCGTACTGACGCTCCAGCTGGTGGTCAATGTGATGACCCTCGGCGGTGTCCCGGCGCTCTGGAACCAGTTCCTCAACGGCGCCATCATCATCGTCGCCCTGGTCATCTCCCGCTTCGCGAGCGGCGAGAAGCAGGACTGAACCTGTTCTCGCAGACGCCGGCGGGGCTGATTCCTCAGCCCCGCCGGCGTCTGAGGCGCGGGGCCCGGCGCGGAGCCCCGGTCACCCACCCGCGCGCTACAGAGTCGACCGCAGCCACTGCTCGACGCTCGCCACATGCACCGTCGCCCAGGCCCGCGCAGCCTCCGCATCCCGGTCCCGCAGCGCCGACACGATCGCCCGGTGCTCATGGAGCGTGCGGCTGACCGCGTCCTCCTGCGTCAGACCGCGCCAGACCCGCGCCCGGGTCGTCGGCCCCGACAGCCCGTCGAGCAGCGAGCAGAGCACCGAGTTCCCGGACGACTGCACGATGCCGCGGTGGAACTCCAGATCGCAGGCGACCAGCTCCTCCACCGAGGGCTGCGCACCCAGGGCATCCAACTGTGAGCTCAGTGCGTCCAGTTGGGTCTCGCTGATCCGGGTCGCGGCCATCGCCGTCGCGGCCGGTTCCAGAATCCGGCGGACCGCGAGGAATTCGAGCACCGTGTCGTCGCGGTGGAAGTCCACCACGAAGCTCAGCGCCTCCAGCAGCAACTGGGGATCGAGGCTGGTCACATAGGTGCCGTCGCCCTGTCGCACATCGAGAATGCGGATCAGCGACAGGGCGCGCACCGCCTCCCTCAGAGAGTTGCGGGAGAGCCCCAGCTCCGCCGCGAGTTCGCTCTCCTTGGGGAGCCGGTCGCCGGGCCGTAGCGCACCCGAGACGATCATTCCCTTGATCTTCTCGATCGCCTCGTCGGTGACAGCCATGACGGTCCTCCTGGATCCGGACTGGAATCAGACATCCGATGTCTCTCTTCATTATGCGGGTCGGAAGAGGCGGATGAACCAGTTCTGCCGCAGGTCGTCCCAGGTGTGCGGCTGCCGCACGGGCCATCGGGACCGGAGGGGGTCAGTCCCAGAGCGCGGACGGTGCCTCACGCCGTACCACCGGAGCGATGTCCTCGGCGAACCGCCGCAGCGTCTCGATCTGCTCGGGGTGGCCGAGCCCGAAGCCGTCCACGGTGATCGACTGGAGGTCGTGTCCGTACACCTCGTGCCAGCCGAGGATCTTGTCGATGATCTGTTGCGGGCTGCCGATCGGCTGGGGCCCGTCCATGCGCGCGGGCCGGATCGTGCCCGTACGCCTCGAAGCGCTCCCGGTAGTGGTCGATCAGCCGGGCGTACGCCGCACGGGCTGGACAGCATTGGCGGTGAACAGCGGATCGCCGTGGAGCGCCGCCAGTTCGGGGGAGTTGAGGCTGGTCGCCGAGCCGTACCAGATGCGCGGCGCCCCGGCGTACGGGCGCGGCAGGGTCGTCGTGTTCTTCAGCGCGGGCCGGAACTCGCCCTCCCAGTCGACGCCCTCCTCGGTCCACAGCCGCCGCAGCAGCTCGTACTTCTCCTTCTGGAGGTCCCACTGCCGCTCCTCGTCGAGCCCGAAGAGGTCGAAGTGGCCGGCCTCCGCGCCCTTCCCGACGACCAGTTCGATCCGGCCCCTGGATATCTGGTCGAGCGTCGCGAAGTCCTCGGCCACCCGCACCGGATCCAGGATCGCGACGACCGTGACACCGGTCAGGAGCCGGATGGTGGAGGTACGGGCCGCCAGCGCACCGAGCACCACACTCGGGCTCGACGAGAGGAACGGCCCGGCATGCCGCTCGCCGATCGAGTACGTGTCGAAGCCGAGCCGCTCCGCGACGACTCCGGTCTCGATCACTTCCTCGAACCGCTCGGCGGGGGAGGGGCGTTGACCGTTCAGCGGGTGCGGGGCGTGGCCGATGAGGGACAGCACGGAGACTTCATGGTTCAACTGTCCCTGCGTCATATTGCACCTGTATGGAAACCGTGTGGCGCGTTCACCGGGCTGAGGGCTCCCGGACATACGGTCGGGGCGGCCCCCACCTGGGAGCCGCCCCGACCTACGCGTTCGAGCCCGTCAGTTCCGGTCGCCGAGCATGGACTCGACGCCGGCCCGGATCTCGTCCGTCGCCAGACCCCGGATCGTCAGTGTCGTGCGGCGGCGCAGCACATCGTCCGCCGTCTCGGCCCACTCGTGATCACGTGCGTAGGCGACCTGCGCCCAGATCTCCGGCGCGTCCGGGTGGATGCGCTCGGCCAGCGCCGGGTTCTCGTTCGCCAGCCGTGCGATGTCGAAGGAGAGCGAGCCGTAGTGCGTGGCGAGGTGGCGGGCCGTGTCGGCCGCCATCCGCGGACCGGGCGTACCGCCGTCGACCAGCAGCCGGTGCGCCACCGCGTTCGGGTTGGCGATGCCGGGCAGCGGGAGCTTCTTCGGCAGGTGCGAGATCGGCTCCATGTCCTCCGCGAGGGGGTGCCCGGGGAGCGCGGCCAGCTTGTTCATCACCGTACGGCCGATGTGGCGGAACGTCGTCCACTTGCCGCCCGCGACCGACAGCATCCCGCCGCGGCCCTCCGTCACGACCGTCTCGCGCTTGGCCTTGGACGTGTCGCCCGGGCCGCCCGGCAGCACCCGCAGGCCCG
Source organism: Streptomyces sp. NBC_00057 (assembly GCF_045041165.1). Taxonomy (NCBI): domain Bacteria; kingdom Bacillati; phylum Actinomycetota; class Actinomycetes; order Kitasatosporales; family Streptomycetaceae; genus Streptomyces; species Streptomyces sp. NBC_00057. Next base: position 7,239,110 of record NZ_CP108256.1, read on the forward strand.
CGAAGGAGTACGTGATCAGATCGCGCGACAGCTGCTGGTCCTTGATGGAGAACGCCGCCTCGTCGAGGATCTGCGCGGTGTCCTTCTCGTTGACCGCGACGTCCGCCGGATCGCCCTCGTACTCCTCGTCCGTCGTACCGAGCAGCAGCATGTCCTCCCACGGCAGGGCGAACGTGATGCGGTACTTGTCGATCGGGGTGGCCAGCGCGGCCTTCCAGGGGCGGGTGCGCTTCAGCACGAGGTGCGCGCCCTTGGACAGACGTATCGAAGGCGCCGCGTTCGGATCCTCCATCTTCCGCAGGTGATCGACCCACGGTCCGGTGGCGTTCAGCACGAGGCGGGCGTTGACGCCGAACTCCGTGCCGTCCGTACGGTCCTCAAGGTCGGCGCCCGTCACCCGGCCCTTGGTGAACCGCAGCCCGGTCACCGCCGCGTGGTTCAGGACGACCGCACCCGCGTCGACGGCCGCGCGGACCGTCATCAGCGCCATCCGGGCGTCGTTCATCTGGTCGTCGCCGTAGACCGCGACAGCCTTCAGATTGTCCGTACGCAGCTCCGGCACATCGCGCTGAGCCCTGGCCGGGCTGATCACATGCCCGACCCCGTCACCGAACGCGGAGAGCGCCGAATACGCGAACACACCCGCACCGAGCTTGGCCGCGCCGTGCGGGCCGCCCTTGTAGACCGGCAGGTAGAAGGTGAGCGGATTCGCCAGGTGCGGGGCGACCTGACGGGACACCGCGCGTCGCTCGAAGTGGTTTTCCGCGACCAGCTTCACCGCGCCGGTCTGCAGGTAGCGCAGACCGCCGTGGAGCAGCTTGGAGGAGGCGGAGGAGGTGGCGCCGGCGAAGTCGCCGGCGTCCACCAGGGCCACCCGCAGCCCGGACTGCGCGGCGTGCCAGGCAGTGGAGATGCCCAGGATGCCGCCACCGATCACCAGGAGGTCGTACGTCGCCTTGGAGAGCTGCTCCCGAGTCTCGGCGCGGCTCGGAAGGGAGCCGGAGGCCGGGTGCGTCCCGAGCGACGGGACGCTCTGCGGGGTGGTCATTGTGATTACTCCTCGACTGTGCTGTCTTCGAGCCAGCCCATGGTCCGTTCCACGGCCTTGAGCCAGCTCTTGTACTCGCGGTCGCGGGTGTCCGCGGCCATGCGGGGTGTCCACTCGGCGGCCCGGCGCCAGTTGGCGCGCAGCGCGTCGGTGTCCGGCCAGAAGCCGACGGCGAGACCGGCGGCGTAGGCGGCGCCGAGGCAGGTGGTCTCGGCGACCATGGGCCGCACCACGGGTGCGTCCAGGAAGTCGGCGAGTGTCTGCATCAGCAAGTTGTTGGAGGTCATGCCGCCGTCGACCTTCAGGGCGGCGAGCTCGACACCGGAGTCCTTCGTCATGGCGTCGGTGATCTCGCGGGTCTGCCAGGCGGTGGCCTCCAGGACGGCACGGGCGATGTGCGCCTTTGTGACGTACCTGGTCAGACCGGCGATGACGCCGCGGGCGTCGGAGCGCCAGTACGGGGCGAACAGTCCCGAGAAGGCGGGCACGAAGTACGCACCGCCGTTGTCCTCGACCGAGGAGGCCAGGGTCTCGATCTCGGCCGCGGACTTGATCAGGCCCATCTGGTCGCGCATCCACTGCACCAGCGAGCCCGTGACGGCGATGGAGCCCTCCAGGGCGTACACGGGCTTCTGGTCGCCGATCCGGTAACCGACCGTCGTCAGCAGCCCGTTGTACGAGTTGACGGGCGTCTCACCGGTGTTCATCAGCATGAAGGTGCCGGTGCCGTAAGTGGACTTGGCCTCGCCCTTGGAGAAGCAGGTCTGGCCGAAGAGGGCCGCCTGCTGGTCGCCGAGCGCGGAGGCGACCGGGACACCGTCCAGGACGCCGCCCTTGGCGGTGCCGTACACCTCGGCGGAGGAGCGGATCTCGGGCAGCACGGCCGCCGGGATCTCCATGGACGCGAGGATCTTGTCGTCCCACGCCAGGGTGTGGAGATTCATCAGGAGGGTGCGCGAGGCGTTGGTGACGTCGGTTACATGGACGCCGCCGTCCGTGCCGCCGGTCAGGTTCCAGATGACCCAGGAGTCCATGGTGCCGAAGAGGATGTCGCCGCGCTCGGCGCGCTCGCGCAGCCCCTCGACGTTGTCGAGCAGCCAGCGGACCTTGGGGCCCGCGAAGTACGAGGCGAGCGGCAGACCGGTCTCGCGGCGGAAGCGGTCCTGGCCCACGTTGCGGCCGAGTTCCTTGCAGAGCGCGTCGGTGCGGGTGTCCTGCCAGACCAGGGCGTTGTGGACGGGCTCACCGGTGTTCTTGTCCCACAGCAGTGTGGTCTCGCGCTGGTTGGTGATGCCGATCGCCTTCACATCGGCGGCGGTGATGCCCGCCTTGACGATGGCGCCGGCGACGACCTCCTGGACGTTCTCCCAGATCTCGGTCGCATCGTGCTCGACCCAGCCCGGCTTCGGGAAGATCTGTTCGTGCTCCTTCTGGTCGACGGAGACGATGCGGCCGTCCTTGTCGAAGACGATGCAGCGGCTGGAAGTGGTGCCCTGGTCGATGGCCGCGATGAACGGGCCGGTGGTGTGTGCGTCGGTCACGGTGTGCTCCCGGAAGTCTGTGTGGTCTTGAGGGTTACGGCTCTGTGCGCCACGGCTCAGGCGAAAGCGACGTTGTAGAGCCCGCCCGCGATCGCGCCGCCGATGAGCGGCCCGACGACCGGGATCCATGCGTAGCCCCAGTCGGAGCCGCCCTTGTTCGGCAGCGGCAGCAGCGCGTGCACGATACGCGGACCGAGGTCGCGAACCGGGTTGATTGCGTAACCCGTCGGCCCACCGAGGGAGAGACCGATACCGACGACGACCAGAGCGGTGACCAGTGCGCCGAGCGCGCCCAGGCCGTTGCCCTCGTTGTTGAGGCCCTGGGTGAGGATCGCCAGGACGAGCACGACGGTGGCGATGATTTCGGTGACGAGGTTCTGCACCGCGTGCCGGATCTCGGGGCCGGTGGAGAAGATGCCCAGCACCGGGCCCGCCTTCGGGGCGGATGTCTGGTCGACCATGGCCTCTTCACCCGGCTGGGCGCCCACGATCTCCGGATCGGTGAGATGCGCCCGGAACTGCCCGTAGTACGTCAGCCAGACCAGCACCGCGCCGATCATCGCGCCGAGCAGCTGGGAGCCGAGGTACAGCGGTACGTCGCTCCACTCGGTGCCGCCCTTGATCGCGAGACCGATCGTGACCGCCGGATTGAGATGCGCGCCGGAAACGCCACCAGCCAGATAAGCGCTGGTCAGCACGGCGAAACCCCACCCGAAGGTGATGGCGAGCCAGCCGGCGTTCTGGGCCTTGGAGCGTTTGAGAGTGACGGCGGCACAGACACCGCCGCCGAGCAGGATGAGTACGGCGGTACCTATGGTCTCGCCGATGAAGATGTCGGAGCTGGACACCCGCGACTCCTTTGTCCTTCGTCCAGGGAAGCCGAACCCCGGGTCCCTCCGGTGGTCCGCGCCCTCGTGTGAGGGCGTTTTCCGGCCCTTGACGCTGTCACACCTTAACGCGAAATTCCGTTAGCTGTTCGACAATGCCGACCGGTGAACGGCAATGCTTCCCCCAGGTGAATCAGGCGTCAAGGGTTGTGTGGCCTATAACTCGATCGTTACCGACGGCCCGTCGGCAACGATCACCAGCCGTGGTGGTCAGAAGGGCCGGGCGCCCAGATCCCTGGAGACCGCGCGGGCGCAGTCCCGCACTGCGGCGATCAGCTCGGGGCGCAGCTCCCCGTCCGCGCAGACCCGCTCCACCGCGCCGGTCACGGCCACCGCGCCGACCGGCATCCGCCGCCGGTCGTGGATCGGGGCGGCAACTGCGGCGACGCCCTCCCAGGTCTCCTCCACATCGGCCGCCCAGCCGCGGGCCCGGATCAGGTCGAGCATCGTCTCGAACTCCTCCGGGTCGGTGACGGTGCGCGGGGTGAAAGACCTCCGCTCGGCCTCCAGGGCCTCGGTGTGCGCCACCGGGTCGTACGCCGAGAGCACCTTGCCCAGGGCCGTGGAGTGCAGTGGCTGCATGGCCCCCACCTCCAGGACCTGCCGGCTGTCGTCGGGCCGGAAGACGTGGTGGACGATGAGGACGCCCTGCTGGTGCAGGACCCCCAGATGGGTGCTCTCGCCGCTGGAGCGGGCCAGGTCGTCCGTCCAGACGAGCGCGCGGGCCCGCAGCTCGTGGACGTCCAGATAGCTGTTGCCCAGACGCAGCAGCTCGGCGCCCAGCTGATAGCGGCCGGACGCCGCGTCCTGCTCGACGAAGCCCTCGTGCTGGAGCGTGCGCAGGATGCCGTGCGCGGTGCCCTTGGCCAGGCCCAGTGAAGAGGCGATGTCGGACAGCCCCAGCCGACGCTCGCCACCTGCCAGCAGGCGCAGCATCGCCGCCGCCCGCTCCAGCGACTGGATGTTCTTGGCCATCGCGCCGTACTCCTCCACTGTGGTTCGACAATGCTGAACACTATCGGTCGATGTCGACCCGTGCTCGATCCCACAGGAAAACTGCGGCACCACTCCGATCCGGACATCTCCCCGCACAGCATGCCGTCCGTTCCGTGGGACGGAGTGACGGCCCCGGGCACCGCCCGGCTACGCTGGCCTGGTGCGCCTTCCGCCGAAGACGCAAAGCCGACAGCCGTCGCATCCCAGGGAGTACATCCATGGCCTCGTCGCCGACCCCTTCCGCCGACAGCCGGAACCGAGCCGAAGCCCTCCGCGAGGCACTTGCCACCCGGGTGGTGGTGGCCGACGGAGCGATGGGCACCATGCTCCAGGCGCAGGACCCCACCCTCGAGGACTTCCAGAACCTCGAAGGCTGCAACGAGATCCTGAATGTCACGCGCCCCGACATCGTGCGCTCCGTGCACCAGGAGTATTTCGCCGTCGGCGTGGACTGCGTCGAGACGAACACCTTCGGCGCCAACGCCTCGGCTCTGGGCGAGTACGACATTTCAGAGCGCATCCACGAACTCTCCGAGTCCGGCGCGCGCATCGCCCGCGAGGTGGCCGACGAGTTCACTGCCTGCACCGGGCAGCAGCGCTGGGTGCTCGGCTCCATCGGTCCCGGCACCAAGCTGCCGACGCTGGGCCACGCGCCGTACACCGTGCTCCGCGACGGTTTCCAGCAGAACGCCGAGGGCCTGATCGCCGGCGGCGCGGACGCGCTCATCATCGAGACGACGCAGGACCTCCTGCAGACCAAGGCCGCGGTACTGGGTGCGCGGCGGGCGCTCAAGGCGATGGGCAGCGACCTTCCGCTGCTGTGCTCGCTGGCGTTCGAGACGACCGGCACCATGCTGCTCGGCTCGGAGATCGGTGCCGCGCTGACCGCGCTCGAACCGCTCGGCGTCGACATGATCGGGCTGAACTGCTCGACCGGCCCGGCGGAGATGAGCGAGCACCTGCGCTACCTCACGCGACACTCCCGCATCCCGTTGCTCTGCATGCCCAACGCCGGACTGCCGGTGCTCACCAAGGACGGCGCGCACTTCCCGCTCGGCCCCGAAGGACTGGCCGACGCGCAGGAGACGTTCGTCCAGGAGTACGGCCTCTCGCTGGTCGGCGGCTGCTGCGGTACGACTCCGGAGCACCTGCGGCAGGTCGTGGAGCGTGTACGAGGCACGGCCCTCGTCCCCCGCGACCCGCGGCCCGAGCCCGGCGCCGCCTCGCTGTACCAGACCGTCCCGTTCCGTCAGGACACCTCGTACCTCGCGATCGGTGAGCGTACGAACGCCAACGGGTCGAAGAAGTTCCGCGAGGCGATGCTGGAGGCCCGCTGGGACGACTGCGTGGAGATGGCCCGTGAGCAGATCCGCGAGGGCGCCCACATGCTCGACCTCTGCGTCGACTACGTGGGCCGCGACGGTGTGGCGGACATGGAGGAGCTGGCCGGCCGCTTCGCCACCGCCTCCACCCTCCCGATCGTGCTCGACTCCACCGAACTGCCGGTCCTGCGGGCCGGTCTGGAGAAGCTCGGCGGCCGTGCCGTCCTGAATTCCGTCAACTACGAGGACGGCGACGGACCCGAGTCACGCTTCGCCAAGGTCACCGCGCTGGCTGCCGAGCACGGCGCCGCGCTGATCGCCCTGACCATCGACGAGGAGGGCCAGGCCCGTACCGTCGAGCACAAGGTCGCCGTCGCCGAGCGGCTCATCGAGGACCTGACCGGCAACTGGGGCATCAAGGAGTCGGACATCCTCATCGACACCCTGACCTTCACCATCTGCACCGGTCAGGAGGAGTCCCGGGGCGACGGCATCGCCACCATCGGGGCCATCCGCGAACTGAAGAAGCGCCACCCCGACGTCCAGACCACGCTGGGCCTGTCCAACATCTCCTTCGGCCTCAACCCGGCCGCCCGCGTCGTGCTGAACTCCGTCTTCCTCGACGAGTGCGTCAAGGCCGGACTCGACTCGGCGATCGTGCACGCCTCCAAGATCCTGCCGATCGCACGCCTCGAGGAGGAGCAGGTCAAGGTCGCGCTCGACCTCATCCACGACCGCCGCGCAGAGGGCTACGACCCCCTCCAAAAGCTCATGGAGCTCTTCGAGGGCGTCAACATGAAGTCCATGAAGGCGGGCAAGGCCGAGGAACTCCTCGCCCTGCCGCTCGACGAGCGCCTCCAGCGCCGCATCATCGACGGTGAGAAGAACGGCCTGGAGACCGACCTCGACGAGGCCCTGCAGACCCGCCCGGCTCTCGACATCGTCAACGACACGCTGCTCGAGGGCATGAAGGTCGTCGGCGAACTGTTCGGCTCCGGCCAGATGCAGCTGCCGTTCGTGCTCCAGTCCGCCGAGGTCATGAAGTCCGCCGTGGCCTATCTGGAACCGCACATGGAGAAGTCCGACGCAGAGGGCAAGGGCACCATCGTCCTGGCCACGGTCCGCGGCGACGTCCATGACATCGGCAAGAACCTCGTCGACATCATCCTGTCCAACAACGGCTTCAACGTCGTGAACCTCGGCATCAAACAGCCCGTCTCCGCGATCCTGGAGGCCGCCGAGGAGCACCGCGCCGACGTCATCGGCATGTCCGGCCTCCTGGTGAAGTCCACCGTGATCATGAAGGAGAACCTGGAGGAGCTGAACCAGCGCAAGCTGGCGGCCGACTTCCCGGTCATCCTCGGCGGCGCGGCCCTCACCCGGGCCTACGTCGAGCAGGACCTCCACGAGATCTACGAGGGCGAGGTCCGCTACGCCCGCGACGCGTTCGAGGGGCTGCGCCTGATGGACGCCCTCATCGCGGTCAAGCGGGGCGTACCCGGCGCCACCCTCCCCGAACTCAAGCAGCGCCGCGTCTCCAAGCGAGACACGGCGGTCCTGGAGGTCGACGAGCCCGAGGAGGGCGTCCGCTCCGACGTCGCCGTCGACAACCCGGTCCCCGCACCGCCGTTCTGGGGCACCCGCGTCGTCAAGGGCATCCAGCTCAAGGAGTACGCGTCCTGGCTGGACGAGGGCGCGCTCTTCAAGGGCCAGTGGGGCCTCAAGCAGGCCCGCGCCGGTGACGGACCGACGTACGAGGAGCTGGTCGAGACCGAGGGCCGCCCGCACCTGCGCGGCTGGCTCGACAAGCTCCACACCGAGAACCTGCTGGAAGCCGCCGTCGTCTACGGCTACTTCCCCTGCGTCTCCAAGGGCGACGACCTGATCCTCCTCCACGAGGACGGCTCCGAGCGCACCCGCTTCACCTTCCCGCGCCAGCGCCGCGGCCGCCGCCTCTGCCTCGCGGACTTCTTCCGCCCCGAGGAGTCCGGCGAGACGGATGTGATCGGCCTCCAGGTCGTCACCGTCGGCTCGAAGATCGGCGGCGAGACCGCGAAGCTCTTCGAGGCCAACTCCTACCGCGACTACCTGGAGCTGCACGGCCTGTCCGTACAGCTGGCCGAGGCCCTCGCCGAGTACTGGCACGCCCGGGTCCGCTCCGAACTCGGCTTCGGCAGTGAGGACCCCGCCGATGTCGAGGACATGTTCGCCCTGAAGTACCGGGGCGCGCGCTTCTCGCTCGGCTACGGCGCCTGCCCCGACCTGGAGGACCGGGCGAAGATCGCCGAGCTGCTCCAGCCCGAGCGGATCGGTGTGCATCTCTCGGAGGAGTTCCAGCTGCACCCGGAGCAGTCCACCGACGCGATCGTCATCCACCACCCGGAGGCGAAGTACTTCAACGCGCGGTAAGACGCCGTTCAGCGCGCGGTAGCCGGACAAGTCGTACACTGGTCGGTCCAGTGCAGGCCGGTCGCCCTCCCTACGGGAAATGGCGGCCGGCCTTCTCGTCCCTTACGGAAGGTGTGCCGGATGACCAGCACGGTTCCCGCGTCCATGACCCGCACGGCCGAAGGTGCCGCTCTGCAGGCCGTCCTGCTCGACATGGACGGCACGCTCGTCGACACCGAGGGCTTCTGGTGGGACGCCGAGGTGGAGGTCTTCGCCGAGCTCGGGCATCAGCTCGACGAGGCCTGGCGGGACGTGGTGGTCGGCGGGCCGATGACCCGCAGTGCCGGCTACCTCATGGATGTCACCGGCGCGGACATCACCCTCGCCGAACTCACCGTGCTGCTCAACGACCGCTTCGAGAGGCGCATCGGCCGCGGGGTGCCGCTGATGCCGGGCGCGGCACGGCTGCTGGCCGAGCTGGCCAGGCACGAGATTCCCACCGCCCTGGTTTCCGCCTCGCACCGGCGGATCATCGACCGGGTGCTGGACTCGGTGGGCGCCCACCACTTCGCCCTCACCGTCGCGGGCGACGAGGTCTCCCGTACCAAACCGCACCCGGAGCCCTATCTCACCGCCGCGTCCGGCTTCGGGGCGGTCCCCGAGCTCTGTGCGGTCATCGAGGACACAGCGACCGGCGTCGCGGCGGCGGAGGCCGCGGGCTGCCGGGTGGTCGCCGTACCGTCCGTCGCGCCGATCGCCCCTGCCTACGGCCGAGTGGTCGTACGTTCGCTCGAAGAAGTCGATCTCGCATTTCTCCGGGGCCTGGTCACAGGATTGCAGTGATCCGCACACCGAGAGTGTTCCTGTGAATAAATCGAAAAACTCTCGGCGTCGGATGGTGCATTTTCTGTCATACGTAAGTGTGTTCAAGCCGGGCGTACGGCAAAGGGAAGAATGAGCCCCGGGCGTGAGCTTTATCACCTGAATGGCCTTTGAAGGCTTTTCGGGATCCACCGACATGTCCGTTTTGGTGTGTCGAAATGTCACGATTATTGAGGTCCTGTACGGAACCTTCCCGGACGAGGGAAACGGCTCGCCGCTAATTCCCAGCACCGTCTGATTACGTATCGGGGCATCTCCGGTCCGGCATTGCCGACGGCGCCTACTAATGTCGCTTTCTCAATGCACGGATGAGGGAGAGCGTCCAAGATGAACCGCAAGACTCTGGTGCTGCCGGCCGTCGTCGGCCTGCTCGCACCCGCACTCGCCGCCTGCGGCGCGTCGGGCGACGGGGGCGATGGCAAGGCCGCCATCGTTGTCGGCACCACGGACCAGTTCGTCGCCTCCAAGGACAACCCCGCGCCGCTCGACCCCGCCATCGGCTACGAAGCCGGCGTATGGAATGTGCTCCGGCAGACCGTGCAGACCCTGGTGCATGTGCCGCGCGGCGGAGGCGAGCCGGTGCCCGAAGCCGCGGAGAGCTGCACCTTTACGGACACGCAGAACGAGAGCTACCGCTGCAAGCTGCGCAGCGGTCTTAAGTTCGCCGACGGCAAGGCCGTAACCGCCGATGACGTGAAGTACTCCATCGACCGCGTCATCCGCATCGACGCCGCCAACGGGCCCGTCGCCCTGCTCGACAACATCGACACGATCGAGACACAGGGCGAGCGGGAGGTCATCTTCCATCTGCGCGCGCCGGACGCCACGTTCCCGTACAAGCTCGCCACCCCGGTCGCCGGGATCGTGCCGCGGAGCAAGTACGCGGCGAAGTCCGCGCGTACCGGATTCCAGGTGGACGGCTCCGGCCCGTACACCATGAAGCCGGAAGTCGAGCACAACCAGGTCGTCAAGGTGCACTTCACCAGAAACCCCCACTACAAGGGGGATCTGAAGGTACGGAACGAGAAGGTCGAGCTGGACGTCTTCCCTGACCCGACGGCCATGGGCAAGGCCCTCGACAACGAGAAGATCGACATGATGACCCGCACCATGTCGCCCGAGCAGTCCCAGCAGATGCTCGAAAAGCCCAGGGACGGCATCAAGCTCACCGAGATGCCCGGCCTCGCCATCCATTTCCTGGGCTTCAACACCAACGACCCGGCTGTGAGGAACAAGGCCGTCCGCCAGGCCATGGCCCAGGTCATCGACCGCGGTGAAATCGCGAGCAAGGTGTACGGCACCACGGCCGAGCCGCTGTACTCGCTGATCCCGTCCGGCATCACCGCGCACGCCAACTCGTTCTACAACAAGTACAGCGAACCCAGCACCACCAAGGCTGCGGCGATCCTGAACGCCGCAGGCGTCGACACCCCGGTGAAGCTCACGCTCCACTACCCGACCGACCGTGTCGGCGCCGGCACCGCCGCCGAGTTCGGAACCCTGAAGAAGCAGCTCAACGACACCGGACTGTTCGACGTCACCGTCCAGGGAACCCCCTGGGCGAAGTACCGCCCGGCACAGCTGCGCGGCGACTACGCCGTCTACGGCATGGGCTGGTTCCCCGACTTCCCGGACCCCGACAACTTCACGGCGCCGTTCCTCGACAAGAACAACTTCCTCAACTCGCCCTACAAGTCGACCCTGGTTCAGAAGACGCTCATTCCCCAGTCCCGCCGCGAGACCGACCGCAGCGCCTCGGCCAAGACCTTCCAGCAGCTCCAGGACATCGTTGCCAACGACGTCCCCGTACTGCCGATCTGGCAGGGCAAGCAATACGCCGCCTCCCGCGAGGACCTCACCGGCGTCGAGTGGGCGGTCAACTCCTCCGCCGACCTCCAGCTCTGGGAGCTGGGGAAGGGCACCGTCTGAGCACGGACGACGCCCCGGCCGAACCCGGCCGGAGTGAAGCCGTCTGCAGGGCCGTCTTCCGGTCCGCGCGCTGGTCAGCTCACTGGGCGCCGGGGCGCACCAGGCCGCTCTCGTACGCGTATACGGCCGCCTGCACCCGGTCGCGCAGACCGAGCTTCGTCAGCACATGGCCGACATGCGTCTTGACCGTGGTCTCACTGACGAACAGATCCGCGGCGATCTCCGCATTCGACAGACCGCGCGCCACCAGCTTCAGCACCTCGAGCTCACGGTCCGTCAGCGTGTGCAGGGTGTCGGGCACCGGCTCCTCGCCGGACGGCAGATGGTCCGCATACTTGTCGAGCAGCCTGCGAGTGATGCTCGGAGCGAGCATCGCCTCGCCCGCGGCGACCACGCGGATGGCCTGCACCAGCTCATTGGCCGGAGCGTCCTTCAACAGGAAGCCGCTGGCACCGGCGCGCAGCGCCTCCACCACATACTCGTCGAGATCGAACGTGGTCAGCACCAGCACCTTCGCCGGACCGTCCCGGCCGGGACCGGTGATCTGACGCGTCGCCTCGACGCCGTCCATCCGCGGCATACGGATGTCCATCAGCACCACATCGGGCTGCAGCGCCCGCACCTGGTCGAGAGCCTGGAGACCGTCACCGGCCTCGCCCACCACTGCGAGATCCCCCTCCGCCTCCAGAATCATCCGGAAGCCGGTACGCAGCAGCGGTTGGTCATCGACCAGTAGGACGCGGATAGCCACAGGGTCTCCTTAAGGTCCTTCGAGGGCCACAGGCCGGCCGGCCTCAGCACGGACCGGATCCATTCTGCCCTGGACATCCTGCTCCGACTCCGCCGGGCGTACTGACAACGGATAGACCGGGGGAGTGCCACCGAATTCGGGGCAGACCGACTGGTGGTCGCACCAGCCGCAGAGCTTTGTCGGCCGGGGCCGCCACTCGCCTGTCTCCGTCGCCTGCCGGATCGCGTCCCAGAGCGCCAGCAGCTTCCGCTCGACGCGCTCCAGATCCGCCACCACCGGGTCGTACGTCATGATGTCGCCGCTGCCGAGATAGACGAGCTGGAGCCGGCGGGGCACCACGCCCTTCAGCCGCCAGATCACCAGGGCGTAGAACTTCATCTGGAAGAGCGCGCCTTCCGCGTACTCCGGGCGCGGTGCCTTCCCCGTCTTGTAGTCGACGATCCGGACCTCGCCCGTCGGCGCCACATCGATACGGTCGATCACCCCGCGCAGCCGAAGCCCCGACTCCAGCTCCGTCTCGACGAACAGCTCCCGCTCGGCGGGCTCCAGGCGCGTCGGATCCTCCAGTGAGAACCACCGCTCCACCAGGCTCTCCGCCTCCGAGAGCCAACGCGCCAGCCGCTCGCCCCCGGCATCCTCCGCGAAGAGCTCCGACAGCTCCGGCTTCGACTCGAGCAGCCGGTCCCACTGGCCGGGGATCAGCGCCGTGGCCCGGCCGGCCGTGCGCTCCACCGCCGGGTTGTCGAAGAGCCGCTCGAGCACCGCATGCACCAGCGTGCCCCGGGTCGCCGCTTCGCTGGGTTTCTCCGGCAGTTTGTCGATGACCCGGAAGCGGTACAGCAGAGGACACTGCATGAAATCGCTCGCCCGCGACGGCGACAGGGACGAAGGCGGCTGAGGCGGCCGCGGCAGGGAGGTCATGTCGAAGACCCTACGGCCCGCCACTGACAGCCGGCGGCATACCATCGACCACACACCCTCGAACACTGCATGATCGTGCCGTACGACACCGACCGAAGGGACCTCGTGGACGAGAGCGGCGACAGCGGGCGGCCGCAGCCCGGTGCAGGGGGAACGGACCCCGGCGCCGGCCCCGAGAAGGGCGAACCGCGGCGCCCCGAAGAGCCCGGTGGCGGCCTGCTCATGGGCCGTCCCTTCGGCGTGCCCGTGTACGTCGCGCCCAGCTGGTTCCTCGTGGCCGCACTGATCACCTGGGTCTTCGGAGGTCAGCTCGAACAGGTACTGCCCGAGCTCGGCGCGGCCCGCTATCTGGTCTCCCTCTTCTTCGCGATCGCCTTCTACGCGTCCGTGCTCGTCCACGAACTCGCCCACACGGTCGTCGCGCTGCGCTACAAGCTGCCGGTGCGCCGCATTCAGCTCCAGTTCTTCGGCGGCGTCTCCGAGATCGAGAAGGAGTCCGAGACCCCCGGCCGCGAATTCGTTCTCGCCTTCGTCGGCCCCCTTCTCTCCCTGGTGCTCGCCGGGCTCTTCTACGTAGGGATGACGTTCGTCGCGCCCGGCACCGTGCCCGGTGTCCTCCTCGCCGGACTGATGATCTCCAACCTCCTGGTGGCCGCCTTCAACCTCCTCCCCGGCCTCCCGCTCGACGGCGGGCGCATGCTCCGTGCCGTCGTCTGGAAGATCACCGGGCGGCCGATGAGCGGCACCGTCGCCGCCGCCTGGGTCGGCCGCGCACTCGCCGTCGTCACCCTCATCGGCCTCCCGCTGCTCACCCACACCGGCTCCTTCGGGAACAACCCGCGAGACCTCAGCGGCTTGGACACCGTCACCGACGCGCTGCTCGCCGCCATCCTCGCCGCCATCATCTGGACCGGTGCGGGCAACAGCCTGCGCATGGCCCGCCTGCGCGAACACCTTCCCGAACTGCGTGCCCGCACCCTCACCCGGCGCGCCGTTCCGGTGGAGGCCGCCACCCCGCTCTCCGAGGCCCTGCGCCGTGCCAACGAGGCGGGCGCCCGCGCCCTCGTCGTCGTCGACGGACACGGCGAACCCCAGGGCGTCGTCCGCGAGACGGCCATCGTCTCCGTCCCCGAACACCGCCGCCCCTGGGTCGCCGTCAGCAGCCTCGCCCAGGACCTCACCGAGGGCATGAAGATCTCCGCCGAGCTGGCCGGCGAAGCACTCCTGGACAGGCTCAAGGCCAACCCCGCCACCGAATACCTCGTCCTGGAGGAGACCGGCGAGATCTACGGCGTGCTGTCCACCGCCGACGTCGAACGGGCATTCGTCGCCGCCCTGGCGAGGCCCGCCGCCTGACCGCCCGGGCTCGCGGTCGGCGCGCCGGGAATCACCGGTACGCTGGTCACATGTCTGAACCGACCGGTGCCGCCCGCCGACGCGGGCCCTTCAAGGTCGGGGACCAGGTCCAGCTCACCGATCCCAAGGGACGCCACTACACCTTCACGCTCGAAGCCGGAAAGAATTTCCACACCCACAAGGGTTCTTTTCCGCACGACGAGCTGATCGGTGCCCCCGAGGGCAGTGTTGTCCGAACCACGGGAAACGTCGCCTACCTCGCGCTGCGCCCCCTGCTCCCCGACTACGTCCTGTCCATGCCCCGCGGCGCAGCCGTGGTCTACCCCAAGGACGCGGGGCAGATCCTGGCCTTCGCCGACATCTTCCCCGGCGCCCGCGTCGTGGAAGCCGGCGTCGGCTCCGGCTCGCTCTCCACCTTCCTGCTGCGCGCCATCGGCGACCAGGGCATGCTGCACTCCTACGAGCGCCGCGAGGACTTCGCCGAGATCGCCCAGCAGAACGTGGAACGCTACTTCGGCGAACCGCACCCCGCCTGGCAGCTCACCGTCGGCGATCTCCAGGACAACCTCTCGGACACCGACGTCGACCGTGTCATCCTCGACATGCTCGCCCCCTGGGAGTGCCTGGAGGCCGTCTCCAAGGCGCTCGTGCCCGGTGGCATCCTCTGCGCGTACGTCGCGACCACGACCCAGCTCGCGCGGACCGTCGAGTCCATCCGCGAGATCGGCTGCTTCGCCGAACCGCAGCCCTGGGAATCGATGATCCGCAACTGGCACGTCGAGGGCCTGGCCGTCCGCCCGGACCACCGCATGATCGGCCACACCGGCTTCCTCGTCACCGCCCGCCGTCTGGCCGACGGTGTGGAGGCCCCGCTGCGCCGCCGCCGCCCCGCCAAGGGCGCCTACGGCGAGGACTATGACGGTCCCGGCAGCCAGAGCGGCTCCTCCCGGGGCTGAGCCGCACAACGTACCGGCGCCGCCGCCGAGTTCCCGGACCGACCCGGGAACTCGGCGGCGGCGCCTTTTCGTTGCCGCTACGGAAGCCCGTCCGTGCCGACCCCACCGTTCCCCCGCTCTGTGAGGTGTGGCACGATGCTGGCCACCCCCACGCCACCGCGGACGCCCTACCGGCGGCACCGCCCACCCAGGCATCCTCGAACCACAGGAACCACAGGAGACATCCCGCGTGCAGCCCTCCGAGCTCCCGGACCTCGCGCACACCGACACCAGGCCGCTGCACTGGCTGGCCACCGCGACAGCCATGGCCGCTGTCGTCGCAGCCGCAGGCATGCTCCAGCCGGACCCCACGGCCTCCGCCTCGAGCCCCCACCGCACCACCGCGCAGCACGGCACCGCATCCGTCGCCGCACCCGATCCGGAGCGGGCGACCTTCCCCCTGGAATGCGGCGGGCTGGAGAACACCGTGGCCAAACAGGCACCCGGCGACCTCGACGGCGACGGCCGCCCCGAGACCGTCGCCGTGGTCCGCTGTGCGGCCGGTTCCGGCACCCCGCCCAGCGGCGTCTACGTCCTCACGCAAGGAAGCGGGGCCACACCCCGGGTCGTGGCGACCCTGGTGGACCCCGCCCAGAAGATGAGCGTCGGCGATTTCGCGGTGCGTGACGGCATCATCTCCGCCACCCTGCTCGGCTACTCCTCGGCCGCAGTACCGCGCTGCTGTCCCGACCAGCAGGAAGAGGTCACCTGGCAGTGGCAGGGCGGCGCATTCGTCCGCGCCACCCAGGCCGCCCCGAGCAGCGCCTGATCGGTCACTGCGCGTGATCGCCCGCCCGGAACCGCCGGATCAGGCGGCCTCGGGACCATACACCTCGACTCTGTCCGAAATGCGGCGTACATGGATGCAGTCGCCCGGGCACTCCTTGGCCGAATCGACCACATCCTGAAGAAGCGGCAGCGGTACGGGTGTGGTCGCGCCCTTGTCCTGCAGCAGCTCGTCGTCGCCGCTCTTCACATACGCCAGACCGTCGATGTCCAGCTCGAACACCTCGGGTGCGTACTGCACGCAGATGCCGTCTCCCGTGCAGAGGTCCTGGTCGATCCAGACCTCCAGGTCCTGCGTGTCGCTGCCGGTGGGAGCGTCCTGCTGCACGGTCATTTCTCCTGCCGTTTCCTGCGTATCCGAACCAAAAGTAGCCAGCCCTGACGGGTGTTGAACGGTTCGACGATACAACCGGCCGCTTTCCGATGTTGAAGGGTGGGTATTCCCCTGACACGAGGGGGAACGCAAGGGTGAAGATCGGACACGCCTCGCAGTCTTTGTGATCTAGGGGTTTCAATCATCACCCACCCAGGTAGGGTCAGGAAGCGTCCAGCTCCCCTTGGAGGAGGTGAGGACCGTGGCAGCCCACGACGACGACATCAACCGCGGCATCCGGCCCGGGCGGGGGTCCGAAGACCCAGCCGGCCAGGTCGCCTATCTCGAGCAGGAAATCGCCGTCCTGCGACGTAAGCTCGCCGACTCTCCGCGCCATACGAGGATTCTCGAAGAGCGGATCGTCGAGTTGCAGACCAACCTGGCAGGCGTGTCCGCGCAGAATGAGCGGCTCGCCAACACACTCCGCGAGGCCCGCGACCAGATCGTGGCCCTCAAGGAAGAAGTCGACCGGCTCGCACAGCCGCCGGCCGGTTTCGGTGTGTTCTTGCAGGGCAACGAGGACGGCACCTGCGACATCTTCACCGGGGGCCGAAAGCTCCGGGTGAATGTCAGCCCCAGCGTGGAGCTCGACGACCTCCGGCGCGGCCAGGAAGTCATGCTCAATGAAGCGCTCAACGTGGTCGACGCCATGGAATTCGAGCGGGCCGGGGACATCGTCACACTCAAGGAAATCCTCGAGGACGGCGAACGGGCCCTGGTCATCGGACACACCGACGAGGAACGGGTGGTACGGCTCGCAGAGCCGCTGCTGGACATCACCATCCGCCCCGGCGACGCCCTGCTGCTCGAACCCAGGTCCGGCTACGTCTACGAAGTGGTGCCCAAGAGCGAGGTCGAAGAACTCGTCCTCGAAGAAGTACCGGACATCGACTACGACAAGATCGGCGGCCTGAGCGACCAGATCGAGCTGATCCGGGACGCGGTCGAGCTCCCCTACCTCCACCCCGACCTCTTCAAGGAACACGAACTGCGGCCACCGAAGGGCATCCTGCTCTACGGTCCGCCCGGCTGCGGCAAGACTCTCATCGCCAAGGCAGTGGCCAACTCCCTTGCCAAGAAGGTCGCCGAAGTCACCGGCCAGCCCGCGGGCAAGAGCTACTTCCTCAACATCAAGGGCCCGGAACTCCTCAACAAGTACGTCGGCGAGACCGAGCGGCACATCCGCCTGGTCTTCCAGCGTGCCCGTGAGAAGGCGAGCGAGGGCACCCCCGTCATCGTCTTCTTCGACGAGATGGAGTCCCTCTTCCGCACCCGGGGATCGGGCGTCAGCTCGGACGTGGAGAACACCATCGTCCCCCAGCTGCTCGCCGAGATCGACGGCGTCGAGGGCCTGGAGAACGTCATCGTCATCGGCGCTTCCAACCGCGAGGACATGATCGACCCCGCGATCCTGCGACCCGGCCGCCTCGATGTGAAGATCAAGATCGAGCGCCCCGACGCAGAGGCCGCGAAGGACATCTTCGCGAAGTACCTCACGCCTTCGCTGCCCCTGCACGCGGACGACCTCGCGGAGCACACCGGCTCCAAGGAAGCCGCTGCGCACGCCATGATCCAGTCGGTCGTCGAGCGGATGTACACCGAGTCCGAGGAGAACCGCTTCCTCGAGGTCACGTACGCCAACGGCGACAAGGAAGTCCTCTACTTCAAGGACTTCAATTCCGGCGCGATGATCCAGAACATCGTCGACCGGGCCAAGAAGATGGCCATCAAGGCCTTCCTCGACCAGGGCCAGAAGGGCCTTCGCGTCTCCCATCTCCTCCAGGCGTGTGTGGACGAGTTCAAGGAGAACGAGGACCTGCCGAACACCACGAACCCGGACGACTGGGCCAGGATCTCCGGCAAGAAGGGCGAGCGGATCGTCTTCATCCGTACGCTGGTCACCGGAAAGCAGGGCGCAGACACCGGTCGGTCCATCGACACGGTGGCGAATACCGGGCAGTACCTGTAGAACGCAGACCGGCTGCGGATGCCCGGCCGGGCATCCGCAGCCGGTTGCTTTCCGGACAGCTCACGCGACACTGCAGCAATGACGTAATTGATCTCCCCACCAGCGCAGAGTCGCTCTAGGCTCTTGCGTACCGCCCGGTCGCGCAGTGCGGGGACGGGCACCGCACACGCACCGGACAAGCAGCGGTACTTGAGCGCCGCCCCCTCAAGGGAGCGCCGCCGGGCAAGGAGGGCCGCATGACCGTACGGCGAGTAATGGGCATCGAGACGGAGTACGGGATCTCCGTCCCCGGCCACCCCAACGCCAATGCCATGCTCACCTCGTCCCAGATCGTCAACGCCTACGCAGCGGCGATGCACCGGGCGCGCCGCGCCCGCTGGGACTTCGAGGAGGAGAACCCGCTGCGGGACGCGCGAGGTTTCGACCTCGCCCGCGAGACCGCGGACTCCAGCCAGCTCACCGACGAGGACATCGGCCTGGCCAATGTCATCCTCACCAACGGGGCCCGCCTCTACGTCGACCATGCGCACCCCGAATACAGCTCCCCGGAAGTCACCAATCCGCGGGACGCGGTCCTCTGGGACAAGGCCGGCGAACGCGTCATGGCCGAAGCGGCCGAACGCGCGGCCCAGCTTCCCGGCGCCCAGCCGATCCACCTCTACAAGAACAACACCGACAACAAGGGCGCCTCGTACGGCACGCACGAGAACTACCTGATGAAGCGGGAAACCCCGTTCTCCGACATCGTGCGCCATCTGACCCCGTTCTTCGTCTCCCGCCAGGTGGTCACCGGAGCGGGACGCGTGGGAATCGGCCAGGACGGCCACGAGCACGGCTTCCAGATCAGTCAGCGCGCCGACTACTTCGAGGTCGAGGTCGGGCTGGAGACCACCCTCAAGCGCCCCATCATCAACACCCGCGACGAACCCCACTCCGATGCCGAGAAGTACCGCCGGCTCCATGTGATCATCGGCGACGCGAACCTCTCGGAGATCTCCACCTATCTCAAGCTCGGCACCACCGCCCTGGTCCTCTCCATGATCGAGGACGGCTTCATCAACGTCGATCTCGCGGTCGACCAGCCGGTGCGCACCCTGCACCACGTCTCCCACGACCCGACACTGAAGCATCTGATCACGCTGCGTAGCGGCCGTACGCTCACCGCGGTGCAGCTCCAGATGGAGTACTTCGAGCTGGGCCGCAAGTACGTCGAGGAACGGTACGGGGTGGACGCCGACGAGCAGACCAAGGACGTCCTGATCCGCTGGGAGGACACCCTCAACCGGCTGGAGAACGATCCGATGAGCCTGTCCGGCGAGCTCGACTGGATCGCCAAGCGGGAGCTCATGGAGGGCTACCGCCGCCGGGACAGCCTGGACTGGGACGCGGCGCGCCTGCACCTGGTGGATCTCCAGTACGCCGACGTGAGGGCCGACAAGGGCCTCTACAACCGTCTGGTGGCCCGCGGGAAGATGAAGCGCCTGCTGGACGAGGGCGCGGTCGAGAAGGCCCGTACGAAGCCTCCGGAGGACACCAGGGCCTATTTCCGCGGCCGCTGCCTGGAACAGTACGCGGACGACGTGGCCGCGGCCTCCTGGGACTCGGTCATCTTCGACCTGCCGGGCCATGACTCACTGCAACGGGTACCCACCCTGGAACCGCTCCGCGGCACCCGTAATCACGTCAAGGAGCTCCTGGACCGCTGCCTCACGGCGGAAGAGCTGGTCCAGGTGCTGTCGGGAGGCTGAAAGGGCCGCGATCGGGGAAACATCGGGATGACCCCCGGACGTTGAGACAACTACCGGGCCAATGTCGGACCCCGTAGGTAGGGTCTGATCAAGTGCTTCGAACCGAGCGGGGTGAGCTAAATGGCGACCAAGGACACCGGCGGCGGACAGCAGAAGGCGACGCGCTCCACCGAGGAGGTCGAGGAGCAGGCGCAGGACGCGCAGGCGTCCGAGGACCTCAAGGAGCGCCAGGAGAAGCTGAGCGACGATGTCGACTCGGTTCTGGACGAGATCGATGACGTACTCGAGGAGAACGCAGAGGACTTCGTGCGTTCCTTCGTTCAAAAGGGTGGACAGTAGTTCACAAATGTGAACTCGGGGGAGTGGAGAGGTACGTGCGGTGCGGGCCGGGGCGGCCCGTACCGCGCGGCCACAAGCGGCACCGCAGCCGTGCAGCTGCCCTCGCGTTCATGTGGATCGCTGCCGCGGGACGGGTAGGGTCCGTGGCGTAAGCGCATCAACTGCAATTCGGCCATCGGTACGTTGGGAGACGATCCTGACACCTTGCGCAGGGCCGTCGCATACCTGGAGGGAAACGCGTGGAAGCCAACACTCGTAGCACCGGGCGTCTACCAGCTGCCTTCCTGACGCCGGGATCCTCTTCGTTCATGGATTTCCTGTCCGACCATTCTCCCGAGATGCTCCCGGGCAACCGGAACCTGCCGCCCCTGCAGGGGGCCATCGAGGCGCCGCACGGTACGACCATCGTCGCGGCGACGTTCCCCGGCGGTGTGGTCCTGGCCGGCGACCGGCGGGCGACCATGGGCAACGTGATCGCGCAGCGCGACATCGAGAAGGTCTTCCCGGCCGACGAGTATTCGGCGGTGGGCATCGCCGGCACGGCCGGACTGGCCGTGGAGATGGTCAAGCTCTTCCAGTTGGAGCTGGAGCACTTCGAGAAGGTCGAGGGCGCCCAGCTCTCCCTGGAGGGCAAGGCGAACCGGCTCTCCACGATGATCCGCAGCAATCTGGCGATGGCCATGCAGGGCCTCGCCGTCGTGCCGATCTTCGCCGGCTTCGACGTCGACCGCGGGAAGGGTCGGATCTTCTCGTACGACGTCACCGGCGGCCGCTCCGAAGAACACGGATACGCTGCCACCGGCTCCGGGGCGATCTTCGCCCGTGGCTCGATGAAGAAGCTCTACCGCGAGGATCTGACGGAGCAGCAGGCCCTCACCCTGGTCGTGCAGGCGCTGTACGACGCCGCGGACGACGACTCGGCGACCGGCGGTCCCGATGTGGCCCGGCGGATCTACCCGATCGTCACCGTCATCACCGACGAGGGCTTCCGGAAGCTGGCCGAGGCGGAATCCTCCGAGATCGCCCGCTCGATTCTGGAACGCCGGATGGAGCAGCCCGACGGCCCGCGCGCCGCGCTGCTCTGATCCCCGTTCCGCTGCTTCTTCGATGCTCTTGTCACTGACAGAAAGGGACGGATAACCGGTGTCGACGCCGTTCTATGTCTCACCTCAGCAGGCCATGGCCGACCGGGCGGAATACGCCCGGAAGGGCATCGCCCGTGGTCGCAGCCTTGTTGTGCTGCAGTACGCCGACGGCATTGTGTTCGTCGGCGAGAACCCGTCCCGTGCGCTGCACAAGTTCAGCGAGATCTATGACCGGATCGGTTTCGCCGCCGCCGGCAAGTACAACGAGTACGAGAATCTCCGCATCGGCGGTGTGCGCTACGCCGATCTGCGTGGATACACCTACGACCGTGACGATGTGACAGCCCGTGGGCTGGCCAATGTCTATGCGCAGACGCTGGGTACCATCTTCTCCAGTGCGGCCGAGAAGCCGTACGAGGTGGAGCTGGTGGTCGCCGAGGTCGGCGCCGAGCCGGAGGGCGACCAGATCTACCGACTGCCGCACGACGGCTCGATCGTCGACGAGCACGGATCGGTCGCGGTCGGCGGGAATGCCGAGCAGATCAGCACCTTCCTGGACCAGCGGCACCGCGACGGCATGACGCTGGCCGAGGCGCTCAAGCTGGCGGTGCAGGCGCTGTCCCGCGATCCCAACGGCAGCGAGCGGGAGATCCCGGCGGAGCGGCTGGAAGTCGCGGTCCTGGACCGTACGAGGCCGCAGCAGCGGAAGTTCAAGCGGATCGTCGGCCGGCAGCTGGCGCGGTTGCTGGAGGCGGACGGCGGCTCCGTACCGACGGATGCCCCCTCCGACATCGAGGACGGCGAGGGGACCGAGTCCCCCACGAGCACGACGGATGTCACCAAGTCCACCGATTCCGGTGGGGACGTGGAGTCCTCCGAGGAGTAGTCCACCGCTGTGCCGGTGCCCCGGTCCGCCCTCCCGGCGGGCCGGGGCACCGTCATGAGCGCTGACCGTCCGCGGGCGGGGGCGCCGAGGAGCCCCGTGCGACCAGGTGCACGGGCAGGCTGCCGGGCTCGGCCGGGCGCCCGTCCAGGACCGCCAGCAGGGCGGTCATGCCGCGTTCACCGACCTGCTCGGCGGGCAGCTGCACGGTGGTGAGCTCCGGTTCGACGGCCCTGGCCAGGGCCAGATCGTCGAAACCGGTGACGGAGAGGTCGTCGGGGACGCGGAGCCCCAGCCTGCGGGCAGCCTTGCAGGCGCCCGCGGCGAGGATGTCGTCGTCGCAGACGATGGCGGTGGGCCGGGGGCCGGAGGCGCCGAGTGCGTGCTCCGCTCCTTCGCGGCCTGCCTGTACGTCGAGCGTCGCCGTGACGGTCCGTACGGAGGTGCCGGGCACCGCCCCCAGGGCGTCGTGGAGCGCCCGGGCACGGACCGCGAAGGTCCAGGTGTCGACCGCCGACGCGAGGTGGACGAAGCGGCGGTGGCCGAGCGCGAGCAGATGCTCCGCGACCTGCCGCATGCCGTCGGCGATGTCGAGATTGACCCGTGCCGCGACGCCGGTGTCCGCCGGGTCGCTGTCGAGCATGACCAGCGGCAGGCCGGCGCCGCGCAGCACGTCGAGTGCGCCGGCGGCCATGGAGGAGGCGATCACCCCGTCGAGGGAGGCGCGCGCCGAGGCGAAGGGATCCCTGGCCGGCCCCGTGCCTTCGGGGGACGGGTAGAGGACGACCCCGAAGCCGTGTTCGGCGGCGACCGCGGCGGCGCCGGTGTAGACGCGCGCGAAGAATTCGCTGGTGAGCGCGGGGACGACCAGCAGCGCGGTCCTGGTGCGGCCCAGGCGGAGGTTGCGGGCGGCGAGATTGGGCTGGTAGCCGAGTTCGCGCGCGGCGTGCCGTACACGCTCGGCGGTGGCCTCGGAGACCCTGCCTCGCCATTTGTCGCCCAGCACGAGGGAGACGGTGGCCTGCGAGACGCCTGCGGCCCGCGCGACATCGCGGCTGGTGGGCCGGGCCGGGGCGGGCTGTGACTGTGGTGCGCTGGTCACTCGGGCCTCCGGTCCGGTCGGGGGGCAGGCGCCGTGCGGTGGACCTGCGGACTGGGCACATGGTACGTATGAACCTCGAAGTTATACGTAAAACCTCAGGGTGACGGAGAGTGCCCGAGGGAGAGGGGCGGGACATGGCCGCGGGATTTCTGGACATCCTCCGGGCGCGGCACGCCGCCCGGCTGCTGGCAGGGACCCTGGTGGGGCGGCTCCCGAGTGGCACCGCCCATATCGCGATCGTGCTGTTCACCCGGGCCGAGGGCGGCAGCTACACCCTCGCCGGTGCGCTCGCGGCCGTGTACGGGCTGTCCACCGCGGTCGGACAGCCGCTGCTGGGCCGTGCCGTGGACCTGTACGGCCAGCCGCGGGTCCAGCTCCCGGCCTCCGTGGTGTCCGGGCTGGGCATGGCCCTGCTGGCACTGGTGGGCCTGGAGTCACTGCCGCTGGCCTACGGGGCGGTGATGGTGGCCGGTCTGTTCACCCCGCCACTGGAGGGCGGTCTGCGGGCCCTGTGGCCGAGCGTCCTGGGCGGAGAGGACCGGGTGCACCGGGCGTACGCGATGGACGCCGTCGCCCAGGAGGTCATGTTCACCGTGGGCCCGCTGCTGGTGACGCTGCTCGTCTCCCTCTGGTCGCCCGCCGCCGCCCTGCTCGTCATCAACGCGATAGGGGTTCTGGGGGCGCTCTCCGTCGTCCTCTCCGAACCCTCCCGTGCCTGGCGTTCCGCGCCCCGTGAGGCGCACTGGCTGGGCGCGCTGCGCTCGCCGGGACTGCTGGCGCTGCTCGGCTCGTTCTTCTTCGTGGGGCTTGCGCTCGGGTCGATCACGGTGGCCGGGGTGGCGTACGCCGACGGCCACGGCCGGGAGTCGGTGTACGGCTGGCTGATGGCCGCGCTCGGGCTGGGTGCGCTGGTCGGTGGTGCGGTGTACGGGGCGCGGCAGTGGGCCGGGGCTCCGGAGCGCCGACTGCGCGTCATCGTCGCGCTGCTGGCGCTGGGCTATCTGCCGCTGATGCTGACCCCGGGGGTGGTCGCCATGACCGCTCTGGCAGCAGTGGCCGGAGTCTTTCTGGCGCCCGCGATCGCGTGCTCGTTCCTCGTGGTCGACCGGCATGCTCCGCAGGGCACGGTGACTGAGGCGTTCTCCTGGCTGGTGACGACGTTCGGAGTGGGCGCGGCGGCGGGAACGGCCGTGGCGGGTCCGGCCGTCGAACTGGGCGGCACGACGTGGAGCTTCGCCATCGCGGGGGCCGGCGGGGTGGCGGCGCTGCTGGTCCTGCTGGCCACGGGAAGGGTCCTCGCAGTTCCCGGGCGTACGGCCGTTGCTGTACAAGGATCGGAAAATGATCGAAATGGTGCTGTCGAACCCGGTTTCAGCTCAGGCCATCAGGCGTAATGTTCAGTCATGGACCGCCGCATTTTCGGGCTGGAGAACGAGTACGGCGTCACGTGCACGTTCAGGGGACAGCGCCGACTGTCTCCTGATGAAGTGGCGCGCTACCTCTTCCGCCGTGTTGTGTCATGGGGCCGCAGCAGCAATGTCTTTCTGCGGAACGGCGCCCGCCTCTACCTCGACGTGGGATCGCATCCGGAATATGCAACCCCCGAATGCGACAACCTGACCGAGCTGGTCACCCACGACAAGGCCGGCGAGCGCATTCTCGAAGGCCTGCTCGTCGACGCCGAACGCCGCCTGCACGAGGAGGGAATCGCGGGCGACGTCTATCTCTTCAAGAACAACACCGACTCGGCGGGAAACTCCTACGGGTGTCACGAGAACTATCTCGTGGCGCGGCACGGAGAATTCTCCCGGCTCGCGGACATCCTCATTCCCTTCCTCGTCACGAGGCAACTGATCTGCGGCGCGGGCAAGGTGCTGCAGACACCGCGGGGCGCCGTCTACTGCGTCAGCCAGCGTGCCGAGCACATCTGGGAGGGCGTCAGCTCCGCCACGACGCGCTCCCGCCCGATCATCAACACACGTGACGAGCCGCATGCGGACGCGGAGCGATACCGCCGCCTCCACGTCATCGTCGGTGACTCCAACATGTCCGAGACGACCATGCTGCTCAAGGTGGGCGCGACCGATCTGGTGCTTCGCATGATCGAGGCGGGCACCGTGATGCGGGATCTGACGCTGGAGAACCCGATCCGGGCGATCCGCGAGGTCAGTCACGACACCACGGGGCAGCGCAAGGTGCGCCTGGCCAGTGGCCGCGAGGCGTCCGCCATCGAGGTGCAGCGCGAGTACTACGAGAAGGC
Organism: Streptomyces sp. NBC_00057; assembly: GCF_045041165.1. Lineage (NCBI taxonomy): Bacteria > Bacillati > Actinomycetota > Actinomycetes > Kitasatosporales > Streptomycetaceae > Streptomyces > Streptomyces sp. NBC_00057. The sequence continues at coordinate 7,264,671 of NZ_CP108256.1, forward strand.
TGTCGACTTCGTCGACCGCCGTGGCATCCGCACCGGAACCGTCGCTCAGGTCCTGGAGCTGTGGGGCCGTACGCTCGACGCGGTCGAGGCAGAGGACCTCGACCGGATCGAGACCGAGATCGACTGGGTGATGAAGTACAAGCTCATCGAGCGGTACCGGGCCAAGCACAACATGACCATGTCGCATCCGCGGGTCGCCCAGATAGACCTCGCGTACCACGACATCCACCGCCGCCGCGGCCTGTACTACCTGTTGGAGCGCAAGGGACAGGCCGCACGTGTCTGCAACGACCTGAAGATCTTCGAGGGCAAGTCCGTGCCCCCGCAGACGACCAGGGCGCGGCTGCGAGGCGACTTCATCCGCAGGGCCCAGGAGCAGCGGCGGGACTTCACCGTCGACTGGGTCCATCTCAAGCTCAACGACCAGGCGCAGCGCACGGTGTTGTGCAAGGATCCGTTCCGTTCGGTGGACGACCGAGTGGAGAAGCTGATCGCGGGTATGTGAGCCGACAACAGGACAACCTCGGCTCCCGACGCGACGCGGGCCCCGTACGTTCCTCGTACGGGGCCCTGCGTACGCCCTAGAGTGTCGAGGACTCAACCAACTGTGCCGTCTGAGATCTGAGGAACAAGTGCGCCGACTTGCCGGCCTTCTCGTCGTCCCCCTGTTGCTGCTGACAGCGGCCTGCGGCAACGAAAAGGGCTCCGCTTCCGCTTCCGCTTCCGCTTCCGCCGCTTCCGAGGACGGGTTCCCCGCGATCACCGCAGGCGCGAAGTTCGGCGAGAAGCCCACCCTGTCCAAAGGCACGGGGAACCCGCCCAAGGAGCTGAAGACCAGGGTTGTCAGCCAGGGTGACGGCGCCACGCTCAAGAACGGCGATGCGATCCAGGTCAACTACCTCGGGCAGGCCTGGGACTCCGACAAGCCGTTCGACAACAGCTTCGACCGCAAGCAGCCGTTCGATCTGACCCTCGGCGCCGGCATGGTCATCCAGGGCTGGGACAAGGGCCTCGTCGGCCAGAAGGTCGGCAGCCGGGTCGAGCTGGTCATTCCGCCGGATCTCGGTTACGGAGCGCAGGGCCAGGGCGACATCAAGCCGAATGCCACGCTCGTCTTCGTCGTCGACATTCTGAAGTCGACGACGATCCCGGCCTCCGCCAAGGGCACCGCGGTCGCCCAGGACAATGTCGACCTGCCCAAGGTCGGCACCAACACCGACGGCAAGGCCCCCAAGGTCACCATCCCCACCAAGACCGACCCGCCGACGAAGCTCGTCTCCAATTACATCCTGGAGTCCAAGGGCGACGTCGTGAAGGACACCGACAGCGTCATCGTGAACTACGTCGGTCTGCTGTGGAAGGACGGCAAGACGTTCGACAGCACCTACACGGCGGGCAAGACGCAGACCTTCCCACTGGCCCAGGTCACCCTGAAGGGGCTCAAGAACGGTCTGGCCGGCAAGAAGATCGGCAGCCGTGTGCTCCTTGTCATCCCGCCGGACCAGGGGTTCGGTGACAAGGCGCAGCAGACCATCCCCGCGAAGTCCACGCTGGTGTTCGCCGTGGACATCCTGGCAAAGATGTAAGACTGTCCCGGTTGCCCAGTTCATCATTAAGAGGAGCAAGTCAGTGAGCATCGAGAAGCCCGAGATCGACTTCCCGGGTGGCGAGCCGCCGGCCGACCTGGAGATCAAGGACATCTGGGAAGGCGACGGCGCGGTGGCCGAGGCGGGCGCCACCGTCTCCGTCCACTACGTGGGCGTGGCCTTCTCCACCGGCGAGGAGTTCGACGCCTCCTGGAACCGCGGCGCCCCGCTGCAGTTCCAGCTCGGTGCCGGCCAGGTCATCTCCGGCTGGGACCAGGGCGTGCAGGGCATGAAGGTCGGCGGCCGTCGCCAGCTGACCATCCCCGCACACCTCGCGTACGGCGACCGCGGCGCCGGTGGCGGCCGTATCGCCCCCGGCGAGACACTGATCTTCGTCTGCGACCTGGTCGCCGTCTGATCCGCATCCGTGCGATACGAGGGCCCGTGCCGCAAGGCGCGGGCCCTCGCTTTTGTCCGGACAGCGCGTAGCGGTACGGTCGACGGTCGTAGAGCAAAACAGAAAGGGCGTCGATGGCGATTGCCAAGGCCGAGCGGCTGATGAACCTGGCCCTGTGTCTGCTGGGGACCCGGCGCCCGCTGAGCAAGCGCGAGCTGCGCGGCTCCATCGAGGCCTACCTGGAAGCGGGTTCCGACGACGCCTTCAACCGGATGTTCGAGCGCGACAAGGACGATCTGCGCGAGCTCGGTCTGGTCATCGAGACCGTGGAGAACCTGGACGGCGACACGGGATATCTCGCCCGCCGCGACAGTAACCGGCTGCCCCCGATCACGCTGGACGCCGAGGAGGCCGCCGCACTCGGACTGGCCGCCAAGGTCTGGCAGCAGGCGCGGCTGGCCGGTGCCGCCAGCGGAGCGCTGCAGAAGCTGCGGGCCGCGGGCATGCCGGAGGCCGAGGACGCGTACGAGGTGCACAGCGCCCTCGAACCCCGTATCCCCGTTCATGAGGCCGCGTTCGAGCCGTTGATGCTGGCCTGCCGGGACCGCCGCCCGGTGACCTTCGACTACCGCAAGGCCAACGCCGCCCGGCCCGAGCAGCGCCAGGTCGAGCCGTGGACGCTGGAGTGCTGGCGCGGCCACTGGTATCTGGCCGGCTGGGACCGTGACCGTGGCGCCGAGCGGGTATTCCGGCTCTCCCGGATCACCGGCCGGGTCCGCTCCCGGGCCGGGGCCTTCACCGTCGAGGTGCCCGATGTCGTGACCGTCCGCGAGACCGTCGAGAGCTGGGCGGGGGAGACGGCGACCCGGACCGCGCGGATCAGGCTGCGGGCCGGTGCCGGATACCCGCTGCGCTCGCGCGCCATATCGGTCCGGGAACTCGGTGACGGGTGGGACGAGTTGGAGATTCCGTACGGACACGGCCTGGACGCCTGGCTCGTCGAGTTCGGTCCGGACGTCGTCGTACAGGAACCCGCCGATCTGCGGGCCGATGTGATGGACCGGCTGCGCGCCGTGGCCAAGGACTGAGGGGGACCGTATACATGGCCACGAACGCGATCGACCAGACCCGCCGGATGCTCTCCCTGGTGACGTATCTGCGTGAGCGCCCCGGCGCCCACGTCCAGGACGTCGCCCGCGCCTTCGGGATCACCGAGGACGAGCTGATCTCCGACCTCGACGTGCTGCCCATGTGCGGTACGAGCTTCCGCGGCGGGGATCTGCTGGACATCGACACCGACGGCGACCGGATCTGGTGGCACAACCCGGACGATGTCGCGGAACCGCTGCGGCTCGCGGCCGACGAGGCGACGGCGCTGCTGGTCGCCGCCCGCGCCGTGGCCACGCTGCCGGGGCTGCGCGAGAGCGACCGGCAGGCGCTGCTGCGGGCTACCGCGAAGCTGGAGACTGCGGCCGGTGAGGTGGGGGCGGCGAGCTCGCGGCTTTCGGTCACCTTCGAGTCCGAGGGCGGTGTCTTCGCCGATGTCGACCGGGCGATCTCCGAGCGGCGCCGGCTCTGGCTGCGCTACTACTCGCCCGCGCGCGATGAACTCACCGAGCGCGAGGTGGACCCGATCCGGCTGTTCGCCGTGGGGCATACGTACATGGAGGCCTGGTGCAGGTCCTCCGAGGACCGGCGGACGTTCCGGCTCGACCGGGTCGCCGAGATCCGGCTGCTCGACGAGCCGGCCGCGCCGCCCGAGCTCGAACTGCGGGATCTGTCCGAAGGGCTCGTCCAGCCGGCGGCCGAGGACCCGGAGGTCGTGGTCGAGGTGGGCCCCGGCGGCCGGTGGGTCGCCGAGTACTACCCGCACGACAGCGCACAGGAGCTGCCCGACGGCGGGCTGCGGATCACCCTGCGCACCCCCGATCCGGCCTCACTGCGCAGGCTCGCGCTGCGACTGGGCCGGGAAGGCCGCATCGTCTCCCCGCCGGAACTGGCGCAGAGCGCACAGCAGGCGGCCCGTGCGGCGCTCGCTGCCTATGACGGACCGGCCTGAGCGGATACCTGAGGGAGATATGAGCAATATGTCTGTGGTGTCAGGTGTTCCGACCGTGGTGGTGCCCGATTCCGTACGGTTCAAGGCCGCCTGCCCGGACTGCCGCGAGCGGTTCGAGCTGGCGGCGGGCGCCATCCGCCTAGCCGTGGGCGCCAGCCGCCGGACGACGTTCTACTCCTTCACCTGCCCGGAGTGCGGCGCGGCCGTCCGTAAGCCCGCCGGGGAACGGATAGTTGAGCTGCTCACCTGTGGCGGGGTGCGGACGCTGCGCCTCCACACCAGCCTTTAGAACTTCGGACACCTAGACACATCGAGGCTCTGCGCATGTTCTGGCCCATGCTCGCCATCGCCCTGGGGTTTCTCGGGATCGCCGTTCTCGGCGTGCTGGCCGTCAAGGTCTTCATCGAGGCCCAGCGTCTGGGGCGTCAGGTGACACGAACGACCCAGCGCATCAACCGGGCGGCGGAGGACCTGGAGCGGGCCGCGACGGATCTTGCTGCCACCGGTGAAGCGTTGCGTTAGATGTACCGCCCCACGATCGTGTGAGCCTGTGAGCAGGGCCGCCGATCGATCGGGGAGGGCGCGGCCTCCAGTTTCTCGGGTTCGGGGGGTACGCTGCTGAAGCGGCCCTGAGAGCGAGGCATGGGCCGTAATCGCAAGGATGCATGGGTATTGCCCTGCGTTTACTCCTGCGGGATACGATCGCTGACAGTACGACGATCGGACGTCCGTCCGACGTTCGATCCGCCCCACCCCTGCTGCCTCGGTGAGAAGGTACACGCATATGTTCGGAAGGCTCGGCGCTCCCGAGATCATCCTGATCCTCGTCGTCATTGTTCTGCTGTTCGGCGCGAAGAAGCTTCCTGACATGGCTCGCTCGCTCGGTAAGTCGGCCCGCATCCTCAAGAGCGAGGCCAAGGCCATGAAGTCCGAGGGCAGCCCGTCGGCCACCCCGGCCGAGCCTGCGAACGACGCCGCCCAGGACCAGGTCGCCCCGCGCACCATCAAGGCCGCGCCCGGTGACGTGACCAGTTCGCGTCCGGTCGCAGAGCCGACCGACTCGACCAAGCGCTGACAACCGGGCCGACGCAGGCGCCGTGATCGGTGACGGCCTGCTGCACGAGATGAGGACGTGGGTTGCTCAAGTCTGCCCGCAAACAGGAGACGGACCCAGAGGGCCGCATGCCCCTGGTGGAGCACCTGCGTGAGCTGCGTAACCGGCTGGCGAAGGCCTTGCTCGGGATCGTCGTCGTCACGATCGTGGCCGCCTTCTTCTACAAGGGGATCATCGAGTTCTTCACCGACCCGGTACTGAAGTCGGTCGGGTGCGAGTCCAGCTTCGCCGAACTCGCGAAGAAGGAGGACGGTACGTGCGCGCGTATCGTCCTGAACGGTCTGCTCACCCCGTTCACCCTGGCCCTCAAGGTGTCCTTGATGGCGGGTGTCGTCCTTTCTTCGCCGATCTGGCTCTACCAGTTGTGGGCGTTTGTCGCCCCGGGGCTGCACAAGCACGAGAAAAAGTACTCGCTCGCCTTTGTGGGCACGGGATTCCCGCTCTTCCTCGCCGGTGGCTTCTTCGCGTACAAGACCCTGCCCACGATGGCGCGGGTGCTTCTGGAATTCTCGCCGGGCGGGCTCGACAACCAGCTGCCGCTGGACGATCTGCTGGATCTGATCACGCGCATGGTGGTGGTCTTCGGGCTCTCCTTCGAGCTGCCCCTGCTGCTCGTCATGCTGAACTTCGGCGGGATCGTCACCGGTAAGCGGATGCTCGGCTGGTGGCGGGGCATGATCATGGGCATCACGGTCTTCGCCGCGCTGGCCACTCCCAGTACCGACCCGCTGACGATGGTGGCGCTCGCCGGACCGATCTGGGTGCTCTACTTCGTGGCCACGGCGATCTCGCTGCTCAACGACCGCCGCAAGGCACAGCTCGCGGCGGCGGGACCCGCCGACGACGAGGCGTCGGAGCTGGACCTCACCCCCGAGGACATCGGTGAGATCGAACCGGTCCCGTCCGGCCGGTCGTTGCCCGCACAGGCGAGCGGGGACCTTGACCGGGTCAACGGTTACGACGACATCACCTGACCTTGTAAGGTCCCCCGGGTGACCAGCGAGATCACCCTTTTCGTCAATCCCACCGCAGGACGCGGCCGGGGCGCGCACGCCGCGCAGCCGGCCGCTTCCGCGTTGCGGGACGCCGGATTCTCCGTACGCACGGTTCTCGGCGTGGACGCCGACGATGCTTTGCGGCGGGCCCGCGAGGCCGTCGCGGGCGGGACCGGTGCGCTGATAGCGGTGGGCGGGGACGGCATGATGTCCCTCGCCCTGCAGGCCGTTGCCGGGACGACGACCCCGCTCGGGGTTGTCGCCGTGGGCACCGGGAACGACTTCGCCCGCGCGCTCGGGACGCCGATACGGGATCCGGCCGCTGCCGGACAGTTGGCCGCCGAGGCGCTCAAGGGCGTTACCGTCCGCGAGATCGACCTCGGACGGGTCGGTGAGCGGTGGTTCGGATCCGTGCTGGCCTCCGGCTTCGACTCCCGGGTCAACGACCGCGGCAACCGGATGCGCTGGGTCGGCGGACGGTTCAAGTACGACCTCGCGATCCTCGCCGAACTCGCCGCGTTCAAACCCATCCCGTACCGCATCAGGCTGGACGGCGGACCGGTCCGGGAGATCGAGGCGACGCTCATCGCCGTCGGCAACGGATCGACGTACGGCGGAGGTATGCGGATCTGCGCGGACGCCGTCATGGACGACGGGCTCTTCGACGTGACCGTCGTCGGGGACTGCAGCCGCACCACCCTGCTGAAGGTCTTCCCCCGCGTCTACAAGGGAACGCACCTCAGCCACCCCGAGGTCACCGTGCACAGGGTTTCCTCGATCGAGCTGGCCGCAGCCGGTGTCACCGCGTACGCGGACGGTGAACAGCTCGGGGCGCTGCCGCTCACCGCGACCTGTGTACCGGGTGCGGTGAGAGTGCTCGCGCCGGGTTCTCCCACAGGGATTTAAAGATCGCGTCACTGTCGGAGGTGGCGGGTAGGCTCGTATGCAAGATGACAGAGGACCTCTCACCAGCTGAGCGATACCAGGCTTCTCGGATCCGTGCCGCCGAGCTGGCCACCGCACTCGCGCCCTTCCGCGAGATGTACGAGTTCGATCTGGACCCCTACCAGATCGAGGCCTGCCAGGCACTGGAGGCCGGCAAGGGGGTGCTCGTCGCAGCCCCGACCGGCTCGGGCAAGACCATCGTCGGCGAGTTCGCCGTGCACCTCGCCCTCGAACAGGGCCGCAAGTGCTTCTACACCACCCCGATCAAGGCCCTGTCCAACCAGAAGTTCGCCGATCTGGTCAAGCGCTACGGACCGGACAAGGTGGGCCTGCTGACCGGTGACAACAGCGTCAATGGCGATGCCCCGGTGGTCGTCATGACCACCGAAGTGCTGCGGAACATGCTGTATGCGGGATCGCAGGCGCTGCGCGGCCTCGGCTATGTGGTGATGGACGAGGTGCATTACCTCTCCGACCGCTTCCGGGGCGCCGTCTGGGAGGAAGTGATCATTCACCTCCCGGACTCCGTGACCTTGGTGTCACTGTCGGCGACCGTGTCCAACGCCGAGGAGTTCGGTGACTGGCTGGACACCGTCCGCGGGGACACCCGGGTCATCGTCTCCGAGCACCGCCCCGTGCCGCTCTGGCAGCACGTGCTGGCAGGCCGCCGGATGTACGACCTCTTCGAGGAGGAGACCGACCACGGCGGCCGCGGCGCCGGACGCCGCGAGGTCAACCCCGATCTGGTCCGGCTCGTCCGGATGGAGAACCAGCGGGCGTACAACCCGCGTGAACGCCGCCGCGGCAAGATGGTCCGCGAGGCGGACCGTGAGCGCGAGCGGCGCCAGCGCAGCCGGATCTGGACCCCGGCCAGGCCCGAGGTCATCGACCGGCTGGACGCCGAAGGGCTGCTCCCCGCCATCACGTTCATCTTCAGCCGGGCCGGCTGCGAGGCCGCCGTACAGCAGTGTCTGCACGCCGGACTGCGGCTCAACGACGAGGACAAGCGCCGCCTGGTCCGCGAGATCGTCGAGGAGCGGACCTCATCCATCCCCGGCGAGGACCTCCATGTCCTGGGCTACTACGAGTGGCTCGAAGGGCTGGAGCGAGGCATCGCCGCGCACCACGCCGGCATGCTGCCCACGTTCAAGGAAGTCGTCGAGGAACTCTTCGTACGAGGGCTCGTCAAGGCAGTCTTCGCGACGGAGACCCTCGCCCTCGGCATCAACATGCCCGCACGCTCGGTCGTGTTGGAGAAGCTCGTCAAGTGGAACGGCGAACAGCACGCCGACATCACCCCGGGCGAGTACACCCAGCTGACCGGGCGGGCCGGACGGCGTGGGATCGACGTCGAAGGCCATGCGGTGGTGCTGTGGCAGCGCGGCATGGACCCGGGGGCGCTGGCCGGACTCGCGGGTACGCGTACGTATCCGCTGCGGTCCAGCTTCCGGCCCTCGTACAACATGGCCGTGAACTTGGTGCAGCAGTTCGGGCGGCACCGCTCGCGCGAGCTGCTGGAGACCTCCTTCGCACAGTTCCAGGCAGACCGGTCGGTGGTCGGGATCTCCCGGCAGGTCCAGCGGAACGAAGAAGGGCTGGAGGGCTACCGGGAGGGCATGACCTGCCACCTCGGTGACTTCGAGGAGTACGCGCGACTGCGCCGCGAACTCAAGGACCGGGAGACGGAGCTCGCCAAGCAGGGCGCGTCGCAGCGGCAGGCCGCGGCCGCGGTGTCCCTGGAGAAGCTCAAGCCCGGCGATGTCATCCATGTTCCCACCGGCAAGTTCGCCGGACTTGCACTGGTCCTCGACCCGGGGCTGCCCGCTGGACGGACCAATGGGTACGGGCACCGCGGGCTCGAATACCACGACGGGCCGCGGCCGTTGGTGCTGACCGCCGAGCGGCAGGTGAAGAGGCTCGCCTCGATCGACTTCCCCGTTCCGGTGGAGGCCGTGGAGCGGATGCGGGTGCCGAAGTCGTTCAACCCGCGCTCGCCGCAGTCGCGGCGCGATCTGGCCTCCGCGCTGCGGACCAAGGCCGGGCACATAGTGCCGGAACGGCACCGCAAGGGGCGGTCCGCCGCAGCCGACGACCGGGAGATCGCCCGCTACCGGGCGGAGTTGCGCGCGCACCCCTGCCACGGGTGCGACGAGCGTGAGGACCATGCGCGATGGGCCGAGCGGTATCACCGGCTGCAGCGCGACACCAGGCAGCTGGAGCGGCGGATCGAGGGGCGGACGAACACGATCGCCCGCACCTTCGACCGGATCGTCGCGCTGCTCACCGAGCTCGACTATCTGCGGGGCAATGAGGTCACCGAACACGGGCGGCGGCTTGCGCGGCTCTACGGCGAGCTGGATCTGCTGGCGAGCGAATGCCTGCGGGCCGGGGTGTGGGAGGGCCTGAACCCTGCCGAACTCGCGGCGTGCGTCTCGGCGTTGGTGTACGAGGCGCGGCAGGCCGATGACGCGGTGGCGCCGAAGCTGCCGTCGGGGCCCGCGAAGACCGCGATGGGCGAGATGGTCCGGATCTGGGGTCGGCTCGATGCCCTGGAGGAGGAATTCAAGATCAACCAGGCGGAGGGGGTCGGGCAGCGTGAACCCGACCTGGGGTTTGCCTGGGCGGTCTACATGTGGGCGTCGGGGCGGACGCTGGACGAGGTGCTGCGCGAGGCGGAGATGCCGGCGGGGGACTTCGTGCGGTGGTGCAAGCAGGTGATCGATGTGCTGGGGCAGATTGCGGCTGCGGCTCCGCGGGACGGTAGCTCTGTGGCGCGGAGTGCGCGTAAGGCGGTGGAGGCGGTGTTGCGGGGGGTTGTGGCTTACAGCTCTGTGGGGTGAGGTTTGCGGGGTGCAGGGTGCGGGGTGGTGCGCCGTCGGCCCGTCCCAAGTCCGGAGCAGGGTCAGCGCCTGGGACATCACCGCGTCCAGTGCCTTCGGCCGGTTCGTGGCGTCGAGGCCGCCGGCCTCCACCCGCAGCGCGATGTGCCGGCCGTCGACGGGCAGCGCGAGCGCCCGGCCGCGGGCGGCCAGTCGGGCGGCCTGGTCCTGCGGGGCCACGAGCGCCGCGCGGGCTGACCTCGGTGGCCATCTCGTCCGGGTTCTCACCGGTCGCCGAGGAGGACGAGCGCCGGGCCGCCGAGATCCTCGGCGCGGAGCTGGGCCCGGGCGTCCACTTCTCGCTCTCCCGCGAACTGGGCCGGATCGGACAGCTCGCCCGCGAGAACGCCACGATCATCAACGCGGCCCTGCGCGACCTGGCGACCGCGATCGTGGAGTCGTTCGCCAAGTCGCTCGCCGAGGTCTCGCTGACCGCCCCGTTCTTCCTTTCGCAGAACGACGGCACCCTGATGGACGTGGACTTGGCCCGCGCCTACCCGGTGGCGACCTTCGCCTCCGGGCCCACCAACTCGATGCGCGGCGCCGCGTTCCTGTCCGGTCTCGGCGACTGCGCGGTTGTCGACGTCGGCGGCACCACCGCGGACGTCGGCGTACTGGCGGGCGGCTTCCCGCGCGAGGCGGCAGGCGAGAGCGAGGCCGCGGGCACTCGCACCAACTTCCTTATCCCCGACGTCCTCTCGCTCGGTATCGGCGGCGGATCCCTGGTGTCGGCCGACGGCGAGACGGCCCCGCTCGGTCGGCTTCCGGCTCACCGAGGAGGCGCTGGTCGTCGGTGGTAGGACCCTGACCGCGACCGGTCTCGCGGTCGCCGCGGGCCGCGCCGACATCGGCGACCGCTCCCGTGTCGCGCACCTGGACGGCGAGTTCACCGCCCGTGCGCTCGACCGGATCGCCGAGCGGCCGGCCGAGACCGTCGACCGGATGCGTACCTCGGCCGGTCCGTGTCACGCGGACCGGCCGAGTGTCCTTGTCTCAGGCCGAGTGCTTGCCGCTCTTCATCGACACCCCTACGCAGACCAACCCCAGCAGCACGGTCAGTCCGCCGATGATGACGTTGTTGAGGGTGACGCCGAGGTCCGGGCTACTGCCGACGACCCACGTCGAGATGATCATCCAGGCACCTATGGCGCAGATGGCCCAGCTCAGGCCGTACATCCGCTCCGGCATGACGGTGAACCCGAGACCGAGCGCGGCGATCGCGATACCCATGATCAGGTTGTGCGTCACGAGTGCGGGCTGACTTGCCGTGAAGCTGAGCACCCAGGGCGAGATGGCGCAGTAGAGACCGATGAGGAACACCGGTGCGTCCACGAGGGCCACGTCACGGCCGCCGAGCACTCGGGCGTAGCGATCGCGCATTTCAGAGACATCGGGGTGACTGGCAATGTCACGGCCGGTGTGCGAGAGGTTTGACATGGGTTCGTCTCCTTCGCTCCTGCAGACCCGAACGCCGCTTTTGTGTGATAAGCGGCCTGCTATGTCATTCTGCGCTTATCTAGCCCTTATATGTAGATTCAAGACATGTGAATATCTGTGGGAATCGCACCGGGTGGGGCACTGTCCAGCCGCCGGGCCAGGGCCAGCAGATCGGGCGTCCGCAGCACACGGTCCCCGTACCCCGGCAGCGGCACGTGCAGGGGCCCCGTCCAGCGCGACGGAATCGCTTCGAAGCCGTACACCGCCCCCGCCAGACCACCGGTCACGGCCGCGACCGTGTCCGTGTCCCCACCCACGTCGACCGCTGCGGCCAGGGCGTTCTCGTACGTACGTGTCGTGCGCAGTGCCCAGAGCGCGGTGCCCAGACACGGCCACACCGCACCGTTGAACTCCGTTGCCGCGTCCGGATGCCAGTCTGGCGCGAGGACGGTGGCCCAGCGCGCACGGTGATCCTCGTGTACGCGGTCCAGGGCGCCCGGGACGGCGGCGAGCGGATCGTCGCCGTCCAGTGCCACCCGGATCAGCTCATGGAACACGGCGGTGCCCTCCCAGGCGGCCCGGTCGCCGTGCGTCAGCGCGGCGATCCGGCGGGCGGCGTCCATCGTCGCCACCTGCCCCGCCCGCGCGAAGTGCACCGCCGGTGCGGCGGCCCGCATCAGCGAACCGTTGCCCGCCGCGCGCCCGTTGACCTGGAAGTGCAGCGCTGCCGCGAGATCCCAGGGGGCACCACTCGTCAGGACGTCCTCGGTCTGCAGGCCGATGTCCTTCGGCCCACCCGCCGCCCACCGGCGAAACCGGCCGAACATGTCGGGGAGGTCGAGGCCGTCCTGCTCCAGCAGGGACTCCGCGACCAGAACGGCCATCTGGGTGTCGTCCGTGGCCTCGCCCGGATCCCAGCCGCCACCCCCGCACATCGTGCCGGCGCCGTCCGGAAAGCGGGCCGAGTACACACCGGCGGGACCGAACTCGAACGGCGCCCCCAGCGCGTCACCGACCGCCGATCCGACGACGGCACCCGCCACCCGGTCCTGCCGATCCACGACGCTCAGACGGTTCATCCGGCCAGCATACGGAGGACGATCTCCTCCCGTACACGCGATAGACCGCACCGAGCGGCACCGTCGTGCCGCGCAGTCGGCGCAGCAGCATCGGGCTCGTGACCATCCCGTACGCCGGATGGAGCATCGCGATACAAGTGGTGCCGATCGCCAGGAACGCCTCCGGGGACGCCAGGTGGGTGCTCCGTGGAGCGGGTGGTGCGGTGGTGCGGTCGGGGCGCGCCCCGGCTCGGTGTGCCCCGGCTCAGGGCACGTCGACCGCCACCGAGTGCCAGCCGGTCGCACCGTTGGGCACGGTGCCTACGCGATCGCCGGTCTGGATGGCGCCGGTTCCGTCGCTGGCGCGAACCTCAAGGGTGTGATGGCCGGATGTGGCGGGCCACTCCCACACCCACTGGCGCCAGGTGTCCTGGGTGTCCGCGGCAGCCAGCCGTGCCGTGTGCCACTCCCCGCCGTCCACCCGGACCTCAACCCGGGAAATACCGCGGTGCTGGGCCCAGGCCACCCCGGCCACCGGCACGATGCCGGCCTTCGGGGAGGCGAACGGACGGGGGGTGTCGATCCGCGACTCGGTCTTGACCGGTGCCTCCTGGGACCAGCTCCGTCTGACCCAGTAGGCGTCGTAGGCATCGAACGTGGTGAGTTCGATGTCCTTGATCCACTTGCAGGCGGACACGTATCCGTACAGGCCGGGAACGACCATCCGGACCGGGAAGCCGTGCTCGAAGGGCAGTGGCTCGCCGTTCATGCCGAAAGCGAGCATCGCGTCGCGCCCGTCCATGACCGTCTCGACCGGTGTGCCGATCGTCATGCCGTCGACGGAACGCGCCACGATCTGGTCGGCGGGCCCGCCCTTCGACGGGGGGCGTACCCCCGCATCGCGCAACAGATCGGCCAGTCGTACGCCGAGCCACCTGGCGTTGCCGACGTAAGGGCCGCCGACCTCGTTGGACACGCAGGTCAACGTGATGTCGCGCTCGATGACCTCCCTTCGCAGCAGGTCGTGGAAACCGACAGTGACGGGTCGCGTCACACCCCTGCCATGGATCTCCAGCTGCCATGTGCCGGCATCGACACGTGGCACGACCAGAGCCGTATCCACCCGGTAGAAGTCCTGGTTCGGGGTGATGAACGAGCTCAGCCCCCGGAGCCTCAGATCGGCGCCCGCCGGAACTGCCGGTGCGGCGGAACGGGGTACCGGTAGGACCAGGTCATGACGTGAAGCGGAGGCTCCGGCCTGGACGGAGGACGTGAGCCGCCGCCCCAGGAGTCCCGCGCCGGCGGAGGCCACCGCCGCAGTGGTCGCCGCGACCACGAAGCCACGGCGGTCGAAGACGCCGTTCACCTCTTCGTCCCTCTCCCCAGCCGCGGGAGAGGGACGAAGAGCCGGTGTGAGCCGTCCGATCAGGAGATACAGCACTCCTGCGGCCACCACGGCACCCGCCACCGAAGGCAGCGCGTCGGCAGGCGTGCCCTCCGGACGCCCTGCCGCTGCCACTGCCCCGACCAGACCGAAGACCAGGACGGCAGCTGAACCGAGCCGCCGGTGTCGCAGCGCCAGCACCCCGACGGCCATGGCGAAGAGCGCCAGGAGGATCAGGATTCCGAGCTGGAGCACCAGCTTGTCGGCGGTGCCGAAGTTCCGTACGGCGAAGTCCCTCACGGCCGGGGGAGTGCGGTCGACCACCGCACTGCCCACTGCCGTGACCGGGCCTGCCTCGGGACGTACGACAGCCGCGACCAGCTCGGCGACCGCCAGGGCGCAGAATCCGGCGATCAGACCGCTGAGCGCGGCGAGGGCGGCGCGCGCCCAGCCCGGTCGCCGGGACCAAGTGGCCCCGGTTCGCTTCGAATCGTCTCGATCTTCACTCACAACCGGGATTCGTCGCCCTGCGCCGGACGGATTGGTCTGTCACTCGATCGGGTGCGAGTTTTCCCGTCAATCCGGGACGGCACCTGTGACGAATCACGGCCGGGAGGCATCCGGAAGCCCCCGGAGACGGAGGGGGTCCGGTCGGTGCCTGCGACCGGAGGGAGGGGCATGACAGGGCAGCGGCGACGCACGGCCGCGCCGGTCGCGGCAGCGGCGACGCCGGCGGCACCGCTGCTGATGAGCTTCCTGCTGATCGGCGGGAGCGGAAAGATCCTGCTGGAACGCCATATGGCCGACTGCCCGGCTTCGCCGAGTACGCCGCCCGGACCAGCGGATTCGTCCCCCTGCCGCCCGTCGGGCCGAGCGGGAGAGCGGCGCCTCGCCACCTGCCGTCCGCGACCGGCGGGTGGCGGAGGCGCCGTCAGTCCAGGCCGCGTGCCCGTTCGAACCGGGCCCGTGCCTCTGCCAGGTCGACGAGCGGATCCGGGTAGTCGATCGCGGCCCGGCGCGGACCGGTCAGTTTCCACGGCTCATGGATCTCGCCGTCCGCCAGTTCCGCAAGCTCCGGCACCCAGCGGCGCACGTAGGCGCCGCGCGGATCGAACCGCTTGCCCTGGATCACCGGGTTCAGGACCCGGTTGGGGCGGGTGTCGGTGCCGGTACCCGCCATCCACTGCCAGTTGAGCTGATTGTTCGCCAGGTCGCCGTCGACCAGCAGGTCCAGGAAGTGCCGGGCACCCACCCGCCAGTCCGCGTACAGCGTCTTGGTGAGGAAGCAGGCCACGAGCATCCGGCCCCGGTTGTGCATCCAGCCCTCGTACGCCAGCTGTCGCATCGCCGCGTCGACCAGCGGATAGCCTGTGCGCCCAGCGCGCCAGGCCTCGACCTCGTCCTCGTCGGACCGCCAGCGGTCGTGCCGCGTGCGGTAGTCCTCCCAGGCGGCGTCCGGCCGTGCGGCGAGCACCTGGTGATGGAAGTCCCGCCACGCCAGCTGCCGTACAAACGCGTCGGCGCCCGGTCCGCCCCGCTGCCTCGCCCGGTTGATCACTTCGGCCGCCGAGAGACAGCCGAAGTGGAGGTACGGGGAGAGTCTGGAGGTTGCGTCACCGGCCAGATCGTCGTGACCGCTCTCATAGTCGGCCAGGGGGCCGTGCAGCCAGGAGGACAGCAGTCGGCGTCCGGCCGACTCGCCGCCCCTGGCGAGCCCGGGGGAGACCCCGGTCACCTCCGCCCGTTCCGGCAACGGCTCGGACTTCACGCCGTCCGGCAGCCGTACCGCGCGTGGCGCGGTCAGTGTTCCCCGTACTCCTGCCGCCTCCCAACGGCGGAAGTACGGGGTGAACACCGCGAAGTGATCACGGCCCGCCGGGACGATCCGGCCCGGGGCGATCGCGGTGACCACTGCGTCGTGGACGTGCAGGGTGCAGCCGACGGCTGCCAGAGCCGTATGCAGCCGCCCCTCGCGGTGCATCGCGTACCCGCTCACACCGCCGGCGATGTGCAGGCTCCGCGCACCGGTCTCCACGGCCACGGCACGGGCAGCGGCCACCACGTCGGCGTCCCGGACGACGAGCCGTCCGCCGCGGCGGCACAGCCCCGCGTCGAGGTCGGCGAGGCAGTCCGCGAGGAACGCCCGCCGGTTCGGCGCGTCGAAGCCGGCCCGGTGGATGCCCTTGTCGCGCACGAACAGCGGAACGACGGCATCCGCGTCCCGCACCGCCGCCCGCAGCACCGGATTGTCGTGCACTCGCAGGTCGGAGGTGAACAGTGCCACGGAGACGGTCATGGAGGTGTGCCCTTCCCGGCGTCGGTCGGTCATGCCGCGCCCACGCAACGGGTTGTCACGGCTCTGCCCGGCGGACCGGCCCCGGTCATGCTGCCGGAAAGTTCATCAGCGCCAGCGGCGCGGACGTCGGCTGCGCGGAGCCACCGGCCGGTTCCACCGTGATTCCTATGCCCGATGCACCGTCGACCGGGCCGTCCAGCAGGACGGCGTCGCTCGCGGCCGGGATGTTCATCAGCCCGGCGGAACGCATGGTGCCGTGGTCGTCGAACCACAGCTGATACACCTTGCCACTGGGCGGCTGCCGCATCCCCGAGGCCATGAACACGGCCCGGTTCTCACTCTGCGAGACCACGACCGTTCCCTTCGCGCCGCCCTTCATCGTGCCGGAGGAGGCCTTGGCGTCCGGAGCGGCGATGACCTGGGCCAGCTGCTCGTTCCGCTGCTGCGCCGCCCGCGCCTCCTGCCGGGCGTCCTGGGCCGCCCGGTGCTGCCGGACGGCGATCCCGCCGAATCCGACGGCGGCGGCGAGACAGGCGGCGAGCGCGTACCTCGGCCACCGGCCGCCCCGCCCCGCACCGCCGACGCCCCGCCCCGTTGTGCCGTCGCCCTGGGCCGCCGCGCCGTCCGAGTGGCCCCGACCGGAGCCCGACGGCGACTCCTGTCGTACGGCCCTGATCTCCCGCAGCACCCTGTCCCGCAGCCCGCGCGGTGGGGTCTCGGCCACTGCGAGCCCGAGTCGGGTGGCGGTCTCGGACAGCTCGCGCACCTCGACGGCGCAGGCCTCGCAGTCGCCGAGATGCCGTTCGAAGTCCACCCGCTCGGTGTCCGGCAGTGCGTGCAGGGCGTACGCCCCGGTCAGCGTGTGCAGTTCGGCATTGCTCATGCGCTGACCCCGAGGCAGTCGCGCAGCCGGATCAGCCCGTCGCGCAGTCGTGTCTTGATCGTCCCGAGCGGTACGGAGAGCAGCTCCGACACTTCGCGGTAGGTCAGCCCCCGGTAGTAGGCGAGGGTCACGGACTGCCGTTGCAGCTCGGAGAGCGTCCGCATGCAGCGACGGACCTGTTCGCGCTCCAGCCGGCTCTCCACCTGCTCGGTGACCTCGTCGAAGGCGGGCGTGCGGTCCAGCAGCGCCGCCCTGTGCTCACGGGCCGCCGATGCCTCGGCCGAGCGCACCCGGTCCACGGCCCGGCGGTGAGCGAGCGTCAGTACCCAGTTCATCGCGCTGCCGCGGGAGGCCCGGAAGCGAGGGGCCGTCCGCCACACCTCCACCAGGACTTCCTGTGCGACCTCCTCCGACTGGGCGGGATCGCGCAGCACGCTCCGTACCAGCCCGAGGACGGGCCCGCTGACCGCGTCGTACACCTTGGCGAAGGCATCCTGGTCGCCCCGGGCGACCAGCCCCAGCAGCTCCTGGAGATCGGGCCCCGCCGAGGGCGCTCCGCTGATGTACACGGCTTCTTTCACGCGGGCTTCCTCCCTGATCGCACATCGGTTCTCCGAGTGATCCGGAGCCGACGGCAGCACGGATTGGTCAGTGCGCGAGATCCTTCCACGCATCCCGAAATTCGCGATACATCGTGGTTGACGCGTCCGGATGAACGCGATATATTCGCTCACGAGTATTCGAAGACGGAGTGAAGGGTGGTGGGGGTGGGTGGCCAAGCGGCGCAAGCTCGGCAATCCACTGGCGCTGACGGTCATGGTGCTGCTCGCCGAGCGTTCCATGCATCCGTACGAGATCGCCCAGACGCTTCGTCGGCGCGGCAAGGAACACAGCGTCAAGATCAATTTCGGCTCGCTGTACACCGTCATCCAGAACCTGGAGAAGCACGGTTACGTCGAGGTTGCGGGCGTCCAGCGGCAGGGCAACCGCCCCGAGCGCACGCTCTACGGCATCACCGAGGCCGGGCGTGCGGAAATGCTCGACTGGCTCTCCGATCTGCTCGCCGTTCCGGCCGTCGAGTACCCGGTCTTCGAGACGGCCCTCTCGCTTCTGCCGGTGCTGCCGCCGGAGGATGTGGCGGAGCTGATGGAGACCCGGGAGGCGGCGCTGGCGGTTCAGGCCGCGACTCTCCGGGGGGCCCTCGGTCAGCTGGGGGAGAAGCTGCCCCGCGTCTTCGTCGTCGAGACCGAGTATCAGCTCCACATGATCGACGCACAGCTGGCGTGGATCAAGAACTTCCACAAGGAACTCACCGACGCCTCGATCAGCGGCATCGAGGAGTGGAAGTCCTTCCATGAAACCGGTGAAGTCCCGCAGAAATGGCAGGACTTGGACCAACAGAAGATCGTTCTCGACCCTGAGCGGAAGGCGTAGCAGAAGCGACACCGCAGAAAAAGACCCCGGTGGGAGCTGTTGGAGCAGCAACCGCCGGGGTCTCGAACCCCGGACCGGCCATGCCGTGAAGGCGAGCCAGGCGATCGAGGTGCGGCACACCCAGGATAGCCCGGCGCTCTTCACGCGGATCGGCTCGGCATACCCGAGTGCTCGGTGGACCCGAGTACCCCGCCGACCACAGGAGAGCTCTGTCATGAGCACCCGTGCGCCCGCAGTAGCGGCGCGAAATCTGATCAAGACCTATCCCGGCGATGTCACCGCACTGGGCGGCATGGACCTCGACGTCGATGCCGGCACGGTCTTCGGACTCCTCGGCCCCAACGGCACCGGAAAGTCCACCACCGTCAAGATCCTCACCACCCTGGCCCGCCCCGACTCCGGCACCGCGACCGTCGCCGGACACGACGTTCTGCGCCACCCCGACCGGGTCCGCCGCGCGATCGGCGTCGTCGCCCAGAAGTCCGGCGCCGACCCGGTCGCCACCGGCCGCGAGAACCTCCTGCTCCAGGGCAGGCTGTACGGGATGCGGGGCGCCGCCGTCCAGCGCCGCGCCGATGAACTGCTGGACCGCTTCGACCTCGCCGACGCCGCGAAGCGCCAGGTCAAGGGGTACTCCGGCGGGATGCAGCGACGCCTCGACGTGGCGCTCGGCCTGGTCCACCGCCCCGAGGTGCTCTTCCTCGACGAACCCACCACGGGACTCGACCCCGAGGCCCGCACGGCCATGTGGGACGAGATCTCCCGGCTGGCCGGCGACGAGGGGCTGACCATCGTCCTCACGACGCACTATCTGGAGGAGGCCGACCGGCTCGCCGAGCGCATCGCGATCGTCGACCGCGGCCGGGTCGTCGTCGAGGGCACCCCCGACGAACTCAAGGGCGAACTACGGGGCGACGCCGTCCACATGGAGCTGCGCGCCGAGGGTGATGCAAGGGCGATCACCGCCCTGCTGACCGGACTGCCCGGGGTGTACGAGGTGTTGGTCGACGGCCGCCGGGTGAGCGTCCGCGCCGAGGACGGCGCCGCGGGCGTCCCCGTGCTGCTCGCCGCGCTGGAGCGGGCCGGTGCGGCGGTCGCCGCCGCCACCGTGGCCCGACCCTCCCTCGACGACGTCTATCTGCGCTATGCCGGACGCCGTTTCTCCGAGGCCGAAGCGGCGGACGCCCGGCAGGTCCCTGCCCTCACCCCCGCAGGGGGCACCCGATGAACAGTCAAGTTCTCGCCCATACCTGGTACATGACCCAGCGTCAGCTCACGGCGATCATCCGGCAGCCGGTCTTCCTGGCGATCTCGCTGATCCAGCCGGTGATCTGGCTGTTCCTGTTCGGCAACCTCTTCAAGAACGTCGTCGAGCTCGGAGGCTTCGGTACCACGTCCTATCTGGACTACCTGATCCCGGGCATCGTGGTGATGAGCGCCCTCGGATCGAGCATGTGGGCCGGTATGGGCACCCTGGAGGAGATCGAGCGGGGCACGCTCAACCGCTTCCTGACGACGCCGGTCAGCCGCAACGCGCTGATGAACGCCAATGTCGTACAGAACGGCATCAGCACCGCCGTGCAGTCCGTCATCATCGTGCTGCTCGGCTGGGCCGCCGGGGCCACCTACCCCGGCGGTGCGGGCGGGCTGCTGATCCTGGTCGTCGCCTCGATCCTGCTCGGCACGGTCTTCGGTGCGCTCTCCAACGCGCTCGGCATGCTGGTCCGCCAGCGCGAGTCGATCATCGGCATCAACACCTTTCTGCTGCTGCCGCTGACTTTCCTCTCCTCCTCCTTCATGGCTCCGAGCCAGATGCCGTCCTGGATGCGGCACATCGCCGACTTCAACCCGGTCAACTGGGCGATGGTGGCAGGCCGTTCGGCGCTGACCGCCGACCCCGACCGGAGTCTGGTGCTCAGCCGCGGGGGAGCCCTTCTGGTCCTTGCGGCGGCGGCGGTCTGGCTGTCGACCCGGACGTTCCGCTCGTACCAGAAGTCCGTCTGACGGGCGCCCTTACCGCAGCGACGCGTGACCGGCCCGGTCCGGGATTCCGCTCCCGGACCGGGTCTTCGGCCGCAGCACCGCCCGTAGCACGAGAAAGACCAGCAGCCCGAAGGGCGACAGCAGAATCGTCAGCACCAGCAGTGGCCCCATCACCAGCGGAGAGATCCCCAGCCGGCGTCCTTCCAGGAACATCCACTGGCCCAGCAGCAGATCCCAGGCGATGACCTGCGCCCAGATCGCCCCCGCCCCGTTCGCCAGGGCCGTCAGATCGCGGAAGGTGTCGATGTCGGGGCTGCGGACCGCGTCCCAGAGTTCGGGGAAGACCGGCACGGCCATGACCAGATAGAGCGCAAGTACCGGCAGGACGGTGAGCGGGGATGCGGCGATACGCGCCGTGGGACGCCAGTTCGGCGCGAGGATCATGAGCAGCCAGAACGGGGCTGCCAGGAAGAACGAGATCTCGAAGAGTGCACCGGTCATGCCACGAGCTCCTTGTCGGCGAATTCGGAGGCGGAATCTGAATCGGCCTTCTGTGGTACGGCGGTTGACCTCAGCGCCCCATAGCCGAAGACGGCGGTCGCCGCCACGATCAGGGCCGCGGCGACGAGCGTCGCACCGTCCGGGTGGATCAGCGGCTGACCGCGCAGCGCCTGCCAGGTGACCAGTGCGACGACCGCCGCGTAGGCACCGGAGGCGACCAGCACCAACCGCAGCCGGACCTGCGGGTCGCGCAGCCGGGGGAATCGCGGGGCCAGGGCGACCAGCGCGAGCAGGAAGAGCGGCAGCAGTTGGAGCGCGTGCATGCCGACGAAGTGCGGTATGCGCAGATCCCCGCCCGTTGTCGACCAGCCGGTGAGGGGCATCGACGGGCCGCCGTCCGGTACGCCGACGGAATGCGCGCCGATCACATCGGCGGTGTCGAGATCCCCGGCCGCCCGCTGCCCGGGCGTGGGCTGTGTCATCAGGAAACCGAATCCGGCACCCACCAGGGCGAGCAGCACGCCCGAGCGGATCGCCCGGGCAGCGGCGCGGTCGGCTGTACGGGCGCGCATCAGCAGGACGGCTATGACCAACGTTCCGGTCCAGAGCACGACGACGGTGACGGCCATCGCGCTGAACAGCGTCTCGTCGAACGGGGTGGCGTGGTTGAAGTGGCTGCGCTTCCCGCGGATCACCTGGCCGGTGATGATCACCATCTCGCCCAGGCTGGACAGGGCGACCACGGTTCCGGCCCACCAGCCGACGCGCCGGCCGCGGGTGACCAGCGTCAGCATCCAGGCCAGTGCGAGTGCGTACACGATGAACGAGACCGCGAACTTGAACGGCTTGAACCATATCGCCGAGCCCGCCAGGACCCGGTCGTCGACCAGCAGTCCCGCGGCCGAGACGACCGCCATGACGGCCATCGCGGCAGCGAAGAGAACTAACGGCCGGTGCCATGAACGCCATGAAGGCATGAGGACCCCCCTCAATTATGGATAGTGGAACTTTCCGCTATCCGATAGTGGAACTATCTATGATGGGTCGGGGGTTGGCAAGCGCGGAAGGGAGAACACGCGGTGCGCATCGGCGAGTTGAGTCGCAGGTCCGGGGTTCCGGTGCCGACGATCAAGTTCTATGTACGTGAAGGGCTACTGCCCGCCGGGCAGTTGACCAGCCCGAACCAGGCGAGTTACGACTCCGGCCATGAGCGCAGGCTGCGGCTGATCCGGGCCCTGCTGGATGTCGGCGGGCTCTCGCTCGCGGCCATCGGCGATGTGCTCCGGGCGGTCGAGGACCCGGAGCAGCCGGTGCACAAGGTGCTGGGTGTCGCGGCGAAGCGACTCACCCCGTTGCAGGGGGACGAGCCGGGGCCCGAACTGGATGACGCCCGCGAAGAGGTGGCGGAGCTGGTGGAGCGGCGCGGCTGGCGGGCCGAGGCGCACGGTCCGGCCGGCGAGTGCCTGGCCGGGGTGATCGTCGCACTGCGGCGGGCCGGGCACGGCGGGTTCGTCGAGCTGCTCGACGACTACGCGGCCGCCGCCGAACCGGTCGCGCGGGCCGACCTCGACTATGTGGGGCGGCGGGTGGCGCGCGAGGACCTGGTGGAGAGCGTGGTCGTCGGCACGGTGCTGGGGGAGGCGATGTTCAGCGCACTGCGGCGGCTCGCGCATGTGGACGCGTCCTCGCGCGCGTACGACGGCGACGGCGAGGGGGGTTCGGGCGGCGGCGACGGAGCGGCGGTGCATGCCGCCGGTGGATGAGCCGGCGCCCCGGGAACACGTACGCCCCGGTCAGGGACCGGGGCGTACACGAGTGAGCCGGTGTTACGCCGCGCTCTCCTGTTCGCGCTCCACCTGTGCGTTCCACTCGCGCTTGACCGAGCGCCAGGCGTCGTCGTTCTGGCCGAGCCGCCAGTAGCCGGAGATGGACAGCCGGGGAAGCGGGATCTTGCGGTCCAGGCGCAGATGGCGGCGGATCTCCTTCACGAAGCCCGCCTCGCCGTGGATGAATGCCTGGACCTCGCCCGCCGGGAACTCCAGCTCCTTTACCGCGGCCGTCAGCGCCTCGCCGACCGGGCGCTCACCGCGGTGCAGCCAGGTCACCTCGACCTCGTCGGGCGTCACGATCTTCTGCTCCTCAGAGGCGTCCGCCACCTCGACGAACGCGTGCACCACCGCACCTGCCGGCATCTGCTCCAGGGCGGCGGCGATGGCCGGGAGGGCGCTCTCGTCGCCGGCCAGGAGGTGCCAGTCCGCCGAGGTGTCCGGGCCGTAGCCCCCGCCCGGGCCGAGGAAGGTCACCTGGTCGCCCGCGACCGCCCGCATCGCCCAGGGCCCGGCGAGGCCCTCGTCGCCGTGGACCACGAAGTCGATGGCCAGCTCCCGGGTGACCGGATCCCAGGAGCGCACCGTGTAGGTGCGGGTGGTGGGCCACAGCTCCCGCGGCTGCTCCTCGCGGATGCGGGCCATGTCGAACGGGTGCGCGTAGTCCGCACCCTCGGGGGCGAAGCAGAGCTTCACGTAGTGGTCGGTGAACCCGGAGAGTCCGAAGCCGGCGAGGCCGTCACCGCCGAGCACCACGCGCACCATGTGAGGGGTGATCTGCTCGGTGCGCAGAACCTTGGCCCCCTGCGCCTTGGGTGCCTGCCGTGCCGGTCGTTCTGCCACGAGGTTCTCCCTGCTCCGATTGCTTAGGCTTACCTAAGCTAGCACCTCAGTCGCGCAGTGTGGAGAGAAGGCGTTGCAGGGCACCGCCCAGCCCCCACTGCTTCGCGAGGGCTTCGAGGGCGGCGGGATCGCGTGGCTCGGTGGGCAACGCGGGGTCGAACTCGGGCAGGGGTACATCACCGGCGACGCGGACCACCTTCGGTGCGACGGCCACATAGTCCCGGGCCTCGTCGAGGCGCTTGCGCTGCGAGGGCGTCAGCTTGGCGGCCGGATCGTCCACCGCGGCCATGATCCCGGCCAGATCGCCGAAGGCGTCCAGCAGTTTCGCCGCCGTCTTCTCACCGATGCCGGGAACGCCCGGCAGCCCGTCGCTCGGGTCGCCGCGCAGCAGGGCCAGATCGACATAGCCGGAGCCGTCCACCCCGTACTTCTCCCGCAGCCACGTCTCGTCCGTCAGCTGGAGCGAGCCGACCCCCTTCAGGGGATAGAGCACCCGCACCCCACGGGCGTCGTCGACCAACTGATAGAGGTCCCGGTCGCCGGTGACGATGTCCACGGGGCCGGTGGCCATGGTGGTGAGCGTGCCGATCACATCGTCCGCCTCGTAGTCCGCGACGCCGACCCGGGCGATGCCGAGCGCATCGAGGACATCCTCGATGATCGGCACCTGCGGGGCCAGTGTGTCGGGGGTCTCCTCCTCGTCGGGCAGCCCCTCGGCGGTCTCCACCGCGACGCGGTGCGCCTTGTACGTAGGGATCAGCTCCACCCGCCAGTGCGGCCGCCAGTCCGCGTCCATACAGGCGACCAGGTCGTCCGGCCGGTGGTCCTGCACCAGGCGCCCGATGAAGTCGAGCAGCCCGCGCACGGCGTTGACCGGGGTCCCGTCCGGGGCACGCACCGAATCGGGAACCCCGAAGTAGGCGCGGTAGTAGAGGGAGGCGGTGTCGAGGAGCATCAGGCGTCGCGTCACACCCCGATGATGCCGCACCTCACTGACACCGGCCGTCGCGGACACCGGGGCGATGAGGCGGGCCCCCGGCGGCGGCCGCTCATGGGTGACCTGGGTCACTCTCGTGTTTGGCTTGTGCAAGCGAGGGCAGGCGCGCAGCCGGAGCGGATCACGTAGCAGTTTCAACCAGTGCACGTGCCATGCGGACCGAATCCGCGCTGCTCCACGGTCTGCCGGAGGGGGTGGCAGACCGTTTTTCGGTTCAACCCGCGAGGTGTATGTGTCAAGGCTGCAAGCTGAGCACTTGTACAAAGTGTTCGGCAGACGACCCGATCAAGCCGTGCAGAAGCTCGAAAGCGGCGCCGACCGCGACGAGCTGCGCGCCGACGGAACGACCGCAGCGGTGATCGACGCCTCGTTCACCGTCGAACCGGGACAGATCTTCGTCGTGATGGGTCTGTCCGGGTCCGGAAAGTCCACGTTGCTGCGCATGCTCAACGGGCTTCTGGAGCCCACAGCCGGACGCGTGTTGTTCGACGGCCAGGACCTGACCGCCCTGAGCCCCGCAGAACTGCGCCATGTCCGGTCCTCCAAGATCAGCATGGTGTTCCAGCACTTCGCGCTCTTCCCTCACCGGAGCGTGCTGGAGAACGCCGCGTACGGCCTCGAAGTGCAGGGTGTGCCGCGCGCCGAGCGCGAGAAGCGCGCCGCCGAGGCGCTGGAGCTGACCGGGCTCGCCGGCTGGGAGAAGTCCTGGCCCGACGAGCTGTCCGGCGGTATGCAGCAGCGTGTCGGCCTGGCCCGCGCCCTGGCCACCGACGCCGACCTGCTGCTGATGGACGAGTCCTTCAGCGCGCTCGACCCGCTGATCCGCCGCGACATGCAGGACCAGCTGCTCGAACTGCAGAAGCGCCTGAAGAAGACGATCGTCTTCATCACCCACGACCTCAACGAGGCCATGCGCCTCGGCGACCGTATCGCCGTGATGCGCGACGGGAAGATCGTCCAGCTCGGCACCGCCGAGGACATCCTCGTCACCCCGGCCAACGACTACGTCGCCTCCTTCACCCAGGACGTCGACCGCACCCGGGTGCTGACCGCGGGCGCCGTCATGGCCGAACCGCACACCGTCATGGGCACCAGGACGGACGACGGCGAGGAACTGCGTACCGCCGACGACGTCCTCAGGGCCGCCCCGGCCACCGTCACCGAGTCCACGCCGATCATCGAGCTCTTCACGCCCTGCTCGCAGAGCGGAGTCGCGGTCGCCGTGACCGACGCCAAGGGCAAGCTCGTCGGTGTCGTACCGCGCGCCCGGCTGCTCGCCGTCCTCGGTGAGCCGATGAGCCCCGCCGAGGCCCCGCAGGACGTCACGACCACCGCGAAGAAGGTGGCCAATGTTTAGGCTTCCTCTCGGTGACTGGGTCGACTCCGCGGTCGACTGGCTGCAGACCCACCTTTCCTGGCTGTTCGACGCGATCAGCTCGATCGTCAGCGGCATGTTCGACGGCATAGCCGCCGTGCTCTCCGCCCCCGCACCGCTGCTCTTCGCGGGCATCGTCGCCGTCATCGCCTGGTGGCTGCGCGGTCTGCTCGCGGGTGTGCTCGCCTTCGTCGGCTTCGCCGTCATCGACTCCGTCGAGCTGTGGGACGAAGCGATGGACACCCTCACCCTGGTGCTCGTCGCCACCATCATCGCGCTGGTAATGGCCGTACCGCTGGGCATCTGGGCGTCCCGCTCCAAGACCGTCAGCGCGGTGACCCGGCCCGTCCTGGACTTCATGCAGACCATGCCCGCCATGGTCTATCTGATCCCCGGCGTCATCTTTTTCGGCGTCGGCGTGGTCCCCGGCATCATCGCCACCATCATCTTCTCGCTGGCCCCGGGCGTCCGGATGACCGAGCTCGGCATCCGCCAGGTCGACGGCGAACTCGTCGAGGCGGCCGAAGCATTCGGCACCACCCGGCGCAACACCCTGTTGCGGGTGCAGTTGCCGCTCGCCCTGCCCACGATCATGGCGGGCATCAACCAGGTCATCATGCTGGGCCTGTCCATGGTGGTCATCGCCGGCATGGTCGGCGGCGGAGGCCTCGGCGGCGCCGTCTACCGCGCCATCGGCAACGTCGATGTGGGCCTCGGCTTCGAGGCCGGCATCTCCATCGTCATCGTGGCGATGTACCTGGACCGGATGACGAGCGCGCTCGGCCGTGAGGTCTCCCCGCTCGCCCGCCGAGCCCTCGCCAGGGCGCAGTCGACGGCCGGCGGACTGAAGGTCTGGAACCACCGCCCGCAGCCCGTCGTCGCGGTCGTCGGCATCGTCGTCCTCGCACTCGTCGCGGGCGGCATGGGCCTCTTCGGCTCGTCCGACTCGGACAAGGCCACCACCGCCGGTGCCTCGGACATCGGTGCGGGCAAGAAGATCAGCATGGGCTACATCCCGTGGGACGAGGGCATCGCCTCCACCTTCCTGTGGAAGGAGTTGCTGGAGCGGCGCGGCTTCGAGGTCGACGTCCAGCAGTACGAGGCCGGTGCGCTCTACACCGGTATGGCCAACGGCCAGATCGACTTCGAGACCGACTCCTGGCTTCCGGTCACCCACGCCAGCTACTGGAAGAAGTACCAGGACCGCCTCGAGGACATGGGCTCCTGGTACGGCCCCACCTCGCTGGAGCTGGCCGTCCCCTCGTACATGAAGGACGTCCGGTCGCTGGACGACCTCAAGGGCAAGTCCTCGCAGTTCAAGGGCCGGATCGTCGGCATCGAGCCGAGCGCCGGTGAGATGGGCCTGCTCAAGGACAAGATCCTGCCGGGCTACGGCCTGGACAAGGAGTACAAGGTCGTCGACGGCTCCACGCCGTCGATGCTGGCCGAGCTGAAGCGCGCGTACGCCAAGAAGGAACCGATCGTCGTCCCGCTCTGGTCGCCGCACTGGGCGTACAACCAGTTCGAACTGACCAAGCTCGAGGACCCCAAGAACCTCTGGGGCAAGGGCGACGGCATCCACACCCTGGCCCGCAAGGGCTTCTCCGCCGACAACCCCGAGGTCGGCACCTGGCTCAAGAACTTCAAGATGAGCGAGGACCAGCTCACCAGCCTCGAGGCGGAGATCCAGAAGGCCGGCTCCGGCAACGAGCAGGAGGCCGTCCGCACCTGGCTGAAGGCCAACCCGGGCGTCGCCGACAAGTGGACCCCCGTCGCCGAGGCCAAAACGTCCAAGGAAGCGGGCGGCAAGGACGAGCGTGACCGTGCCGTCGGGATGGCCGGGTTCGCCCGGAAGGAGGACATCGCCGCCACGTACTCGTGAAGGCCGTCCTGGAGGAGCGCGGCTACGCGGTACCCGCAGCTGACGAAGTGGTTCAAGAACTTCAAGCCGAGCGAGGACGAGCTTGCCGGCTTGGAGAACCAGATCCAGAAGCGCGGCACGGGGCACGAGGAAGAGGCCGTGAAGGCCTGGATGGAGAAGAACCCGGGCATCGTGGACACGATGGCTCCGCAGTAGGGCTCCCACAGGGTCTCTGCACGGGAAGGGGTGGGCGCCGCCGGCGGCGGGCCCGCCCCTTCCGGCTGTCCGGAAGACGTTCATCAACCGGCCGACCTTGCGTAACCGTGTGCGTAATGTGCTGGCAGCCGGAAGGATGACGAGTCGGGAGGGAGGGAGCCGGACATGGACGACAAGGAAGCACTCCGCGTGGGCGCCGCGGTCCGCCGACGGCGCAGATCCCTGGGGCTCACACTGGCCGCGGTCGCGACCCGCAGTGGTCTGTCCGTGCCGTTCCTCAGCCAGATCGAGAACGAGCGGGCCCGGCCCAGCGCCCGGTCCCTGGACCGGGTCGCAGAGGCCCTGGAGACCACCACGGCGCGGCTGCGCGCCGCCGCGGACTCGGCGCGCGCCGTCGATGTCGTACGGGCGGGTGAGGGCGACGGGGTTCGCAGGGTGGTGCGCGGACGTCATCAGCTCAGCGCCCTGGAGTTCACCGGTGAACTCGACCTCGGGCGCGAGTTCCAGCACCGCAACGACGAAGTGATGTACGTGGTGCAGGGCGCCGCGGAGGTGGAGGCCGAGGGGCAGGCGTACCGGCTGGAGCAGGGCGACACACTTTTTCTGTCCGGCGGAGTGCGGCACCGCTGGCGGGCCACGATGCCCGGTACGCGGCTGCTGGTCGTCGCGGTCGCCGAGCACATCGACGCCACCTTCGACCCGCGTCGCTGAGAGGGGTTTCCCGCCGTGCGAGTCGTCTCCCTGGTCCCCTCGCTCACCGAGGCCGTTGCCGTCACCGCCCCCGGCCTGCTGGTCGGCGTCACCGACTGGTGCACCCACCCGGCCGGTCCGACCGCCGCCCGTATCGGCGGCACCAAGAATCCCGACGTGGCCGCGGTCGTCGCGCTCCGGCCCGATCTCGTCGTCGCCAACGAGGAGGAGAACCGCGAACCCGACCTCGCGGCCCTCAGGGCCGCCGGGATCGAGGTGCTCGTCACCGATGTCCGGACCCTCGACCAGGCCTTCGAGGAACTGGAACGGGTCCTGGTCACCGCCTGCGGACAGGCCAGGCCGCGCTGGCTGGACGAGGCCGAGGCCGCCTGGGCCGCGCTCCCGCCACCCCGCGCCCCGCGCCGTGCGGTCGTACCGGTCTGGCGCAGGCCCTGGATGGTGCTGGGGCGCGATACCTTCGCCGGAGATCTGCTGGCCAGGCTGGGCATCGAGAACGTCTACGCGGACCACGCCGAGCGCTATCCCTGCATCCCGCTCGACGTACTCAACACGGTGGGCGCCGATCTGGTCGTCCTGCCGGACGAGCCGTACCGCTTCACCGCGGACGACGGGCCCGAAGCGTTCCCCGCACTGCCCGCCGCGCTTGTCGACGGGCGATTCCTCACGTGGTACGGGCCGTCGCTGGCGCAGGCGCCTGCGGCGCTGCGAGCAGCGCTCCGCTGAGCAGCCCGCGCAGCGTCCGCACCCCGGCCACCGCCCATGCCGTCACCAGCAGCACGTACAGCGCGACGGCCAGCCAGGTGTACGCCGTGAGACCGGTGTGCCGGGCCAGACCCGCGGCGCCCGTGACACATGTACCGACCGGGAAGGTGAATCCCCACCACGTCATGCCGAAGGTCATTCCGTTGCGTACGGCGCGCACCACCAGCGCGAGGGCCAGCGCCAGCCACATCAGCGCGAAGCCCATCACCGGCACCCCGTACAGCACGGCGAACGCCTCGAACCCGGAGGCATACGGCTCCCCGATCGCGCCCTGCGCCACATCGGCGAGCTGATTGACCGCGGTCGTCGACTGGCCCAGCGGGCCGAGGACCAGGAACAGCGTGGGCGTCAGCACGAGCGGCAGCGGGCCCTGGTGGACGAGCCGGGCGAAGATCAGCGGCAGCATCACCAGCGTGGCCAGCAGGCTCAGACCGAACATCGCGTAGCAGGCCAGCAGCATCGCCTCCTGCCACTGACCGGCGGGCAGCTCCGGCACCAGCAGCGGACCGAGCGCCGCGGAGACCATCGGGGCCACCACCGGCAGCAGCCACACCGGCGACGCGGTGCCGGGCTCGACCCGGTGGCGCACGACCATCAGATACGGAATCGCGACCGCGGCGGCCAGCCCGATCAGCGTGCCGGCCGTGTACAGCACCACATCCAGGGCCAGGGCCGCCTGATGCCCGATGACGTCCCGGCCGACCACCATCGACGAGCCGCCGACCGCCAGCAGTGCCATCGAGAGACATCCGTAGAACGGGGCGACGGCGGGGTCCAGCAGGTGGGTGCGGGCCTGGTCGCGATGGGCGATCCAGTGCCCGGTACGGGCCGTGAGCACGGCGGCGAGCATGACCGTCGCGAGCGCCCACACCACCGTGCAGGCACCCCGCAGTCCCGGGATGTGGACGGGCAGCGCGACACCCGCGCTCGCGACGATCGCGGTACCCATGACGCTCGCGTACCAGTTTGGACCGATGTGCCGCAGGTGAGGGAGCCGGGGGGCGGCTGAACACGGGGCTGGGGATTGCTGCGTCTGCGGAAATATGGCCATGCCACGATTTTCGTGGCGTGGGACGGGCCCCACCAGGGACTCCGTGTCTATGAGGTCATAAGGTGGCTTTATGACCGGTGAAGAACATTTTTCCCTCTCCCACCGGGTCCCCGACCTCGGTGCGCTGGAGCTGCTGCTCGCCGTCGCCCGGCACGGCAGTCTAGGGCGCGCGGCCCGGGAGGTCGGCGTCAGCCAGCCCGCGGCCAGCAGCCGCATCCGGTCGATGGAACGGCAGCTCGGCCTGGCTCTGCTGGACCGTTCACCGCGCGGCTCCCGGCTCACCGACGCGGGCGCGCTGGTCACCGACTGGGCGCGCAGGATCGTCGAGGCGGCCGAGGCATTCGACGCGGGCGCGCAGGCGCTGCGCGACCGGCGGGACTCCCGACTGCGGGTGGCCGCTTCCATGACCATCGCTGAATACCTGCTGCCGGGCTGGCTGATAGCGCTGCGTGCCGAACGGCCGGACACCGCGGTCTCGCTGCTCGCCGGAAACTCGGCGGCGGTCGCGGGGCGGCTGCTCGTCGGCGAGGCCGACCTCGGATTCGTGGAGGGCCTGTCCGTGCCGGAAGGGCTCGACGGCACGGTCATCGCCCATGACCGCCTGGTTGTCGTGGTCGCCCCGTCCCATGCGTGGGCCCGCCGGCGTGCGTCCCTGACCCCGCAGGAACTGGCCGCGACCCCGCTGATCCTGCGCGAGCACGGCTCCGGCACCCGTCAGGTCCTGGACGCGGCCCTCGCCGTGCACGGCGGTCTCGCCCAGCCACTGCTCGAACTCTCCTCGACGACCGCGGTGAAGGGAGCGGCGGAGAGCGGGGCGGGGCCGTGCGTGCTGAGCGAACTGGCGCTGGGCGAGGAGCTGTCCTCCAGGCGCCTCGTCAAGATTCCGATCGCAGGGGTGCGGCTGAGGCGCCAGCTGCGCGCGGTATGGCCCTCGGGCCACCGTCCGACGGGTCCGGCGCGCGATCTGCTGTCGCTGACGGGGCGGGACACGTAGCGGGGAATATCGTGTCCGGCCCGCGCCGGTTCGTCCTGCTGACGGCTCCTTCAAGGCTGCGGCTCCCCCGAGGCCGCCGACACCCGCTAACGCCGCAAGCGCTCGCGGGCCCCCGTGGTCCGCGGCGGTGCGAGGTCCTCGGACGGCGTACGGGCCGGGATCAGCCCGGCCGTCGATGCCGCCACCAGTGCCTGCATCAGCCGTGGGTCGTCGCCCATCTCCGGATGCCACTGCACCCCGAGCACCCACTGCGGTCCCGGTAGTTCGATCGCCTCGACCGTGCCGTCCACCGCGTGCGCCGAAGCCACGAGTCCCGGTGCGAGCCGCTGCACGCACTGGTGGTGGTAGGTGGGGACGGCCGACTCCCCCGGCACGATCGATGCGCAGAGCGTTCCCGGTACGGCTTTCACCGGGTGTGCGCCGAGGACTCCGGCCGCGCCCAGCGGGCCGGTGTGCCCGTCGAGATGCTGGGTCAGGGTGCCGCCGAGTGCCACATTGAGCAGCTGCATGCCGCGGCAGATGCCGAGCAGTGGGGTACCGGACTCCAGTGCGGCCCTGATCAGGGCCAGCTCCCAGGCATCGCGTTCCTGTGCGGGGGGGCCGGTCCTGAAGTCGCGCTCCGCGCCGTACAGTCCGGGTTCCACATCGGCGCCGCCCGCGACAACGAGGCCGTCCAGCCGGGCCACCGCGGCCCCGGCCCGGGCGGGGGCGTCCGGCGGGAGCAGGGCGGCCAGGCCGCCGGACTGCTGGACCATCCGCGGGTAGGCGGCCGGGAGGAGGGTGGCGGGCAGCTCCCAGACACCCCAGCGGGTCACGGGCTCCAGATAGGTGGAGACGCCGATGAGAGGTTCGGACACGGGGGGTCCCTCCGGTCGGCCGCCTGCGCGGGCGGGCTCGGTTCCATGATGTCAATGGTGGCAGAGAATACCTTTACGTTTCCGGAGGCTGTCACCGGAGCGGAATCGGTGGCACGTCGCTCAGGTCAGGAATCCGCGCAACAGCGCGGCCGTACCCGCACAGTGCTCGCGCATCACCGCGCGCGCAGCCTCCGCGTCCCCGTCGAGAACCGCCTCGACGAGACTCGCGTGCTGATGCTGCGAATGTTCCAGGTTCCGCACGAGCAGCGGTATGCAGTCCAGCAGGTCGTTCACGGTGGCCCGGACGGCCGCGTACTGCGCTGCCAGGGATGCGGAGCCGGAGAGTTCCGCCAGGGTCAGATGGAACAGGGTGTCGCGCCTGCGGTAGTCGGGCAGAGGTGCTTCGTGAGTTGCCGCCAGAGCCGTACGCAGCCGGTCCGCCCCCTCGTCCGTCAGCCCCTGCGTGGCGCACAGTCCGGCCGCCCCGGCCTCCAGCACCTCGCGGAAGCGCAGCATGTCCTCGATGTCGACCGACTCCACCTTCCGGCGCAGCTCGTCCTCGCCGGGGCTGCCGGTGCGGGACAGCACGAACGTACCGCCGTACCGCCCACGCCTGCTCTCCACCAGGCCCTGGTCCTGCAGGACCTTCAGCACCTCGCGCAGCGTGACCCGGCTGATCCCCAGCAGCTCGGCCAGCTCGCGCTCGGCCGGCAGTCGCCCGCCGCCCGGCACCAGCCCGAGCCTGACCACCTGGAGGATCTGCTCCAGCGCCTCCTCGAAGCCGTTCCCAGCCCGGACGGGCCGCAGTACGGGCATCGGACGGTCGGTGAACTCGCATTCCTCGGCCACGTCCCGTTCCCCTTCACAATTAATGGTTCTCTCGCATACCTTAAGCCTTCCGGCTGACCGAAGGAGGAGTATCCCGTGGCAGACCGAACACCACCGCTGGGGATCGAGGAGCTGCGCGTCCTCGTCACAAGCGGTGAGATCGACACCGTCGTCCTCGCCTTCCCCGACATGCAGGGACGGCTGCAGGGCAAACGGTTCGCTGCCCACTTCTTCCTCGACGAGGTCGTGGAGCACGGCACCGAGGCCTGCAACTATCTGCTCGCCGTCGACACCGACATGAACACCGTCGACGGATTCGAGATGTCCTCCTGGGAGCGCGGCTACGGCGACTTCGCCATGCACGCCGACCTCTCCACCCTGCGCCTGGTGCCCTGGAACGAGGGCACGGCCATGGTCATGGCCGACCTCACCCAGGAGGACGGATCGCCCGTCGCCGCCGCGCCCCGCCGGATCCTGAGCCACCAGCTGGAACGCCTGGCCGAGCACGGCTACACGGCCCATGTCGGCACCGAGCTCGAATTCATCGTCTTCAAGGACACCTACGAACAGGCCTGGGACCGCAACTACCGCGATCTGACCCCGGCCAACCAGTACAACGTCGACTACTCCGTCCTCGGCACCGGCCGCGTAGAGCCGCTGCTGCGCCGTATCCGCAACGAAATGGCCGCCGCGGGTCTCACTGTCGAGTCCGCGAAGGGCGAGTGCAACCCCGGCCAGCACGAGATCGTGTTCCGTTACGACGAGGCCCTGGTCACCTGTGACCAGCACGCCGTCTACAAGACCGGCGCCAAGGAGATCGCCGCCCAGGAGGGCGTCGCACTCACCTTCATGGCCAAGTTCAACGAGCGCGAGGGCAACTCCTGCCACATCCACCTCTCACTCCGGTCCACCGACGAGGCCGGGCACAGCGTCATGGCGGGCAAGGGCGGCGGCATGTCACCGGTGATGCGCCACTTCCTCGCCGGACAGCTGGCCGCCCTGCGCGATTTCTCCCTCCTCTACGCACCGAACATCAACTCCTACAAGCGCTTCCAGCCGGGCTCCTTCGCCCCGACCGCCGTCGCCTGGGGCCACGACAACCGCACCTGCTCGCTCCGTGTCGTCGGCCACGGCCGCTCGATGCGATTCGAGAACCGGCTGCCCGGCGGTGACGTCAACCCGTACCTCGCCGTCGCCGGACTGATCGCAGCGGGCATCCACGGCATCGAGAAGGGCCTCGAACTCCCCGAGCCGTGCGGGACCAACGCCTACACCGCCGACTACGACCACGTCCCCACCACGCTGCGCGAGGCCGCCGAACTCTGGGAGAGGAGCGAGATCGCCAGGGCGGCCTTCGGCGACGACGTCGTCGAGCACTACCGCAACATGGCCCGCGTCGAACTCGAAGCCTTCGACGCCGCAGTGACCGACTGGGAGCTCCGCCGCTCCTTCGAACGCCTGTGAGGCACCCCGTGACCACGCCCGACCACCCGGTGGAACACCACGTACTCAACCCGGCGACGGAAGAACTCCTCGCCACCGTCCCGTCCACCACCGCCGCCGAAGTCGACGCGGCAGTCGTCCGGGCCGCAGCCGCCCAGCGCATCTGGGCCGCCCTCGCCCCCGCCGACCGCGCCAGGCTGCTGCGCCGCTTCGCCACCGCCGTCGACGGCGAAGCCGAACAGCTGGCCCGTCTGGAGGTCCAGGAGGCCGGCCACACCCTCGGCAACGCCCGCTGGGAAGCGGCCAACGTTCGCGATCTGCTCGACTACGCCGCCGGGGGAGTGGAACGACTCGCCGGCCGACAGATCCCGGTCCCCGGCGGACTCGATATCACCCTCCTCGAACCCCTCGGCGTCATCGGCGTGATCGCACCGTGGAACTTCCCCATGCCGATCGCCGCCTGGGGCCTCGCCCCCGCCCTCGCCGCCGGCAACGCCGTACTCCTCAAGCCCGCCGAGACGACCCCGCTCACCGCCCTGCGGCTGGCCCGGCTCGCCCTGGACGCAGGGCTTCCCGACCACCTCCTCCAGGTCCTGCCGGGCGCGGGCGATGTGACCGGAAACGCCCTGGTCGAGCATCCCGGCGTCGCCAAGATCGTCTTCACCGGCTCCACCCGGGTCGGCAAGCAGATCATGGCCAAGTGCGCCGACCGCGTGAAGCGGCTCACCCTCGAACTCGGCGGCAAGAGCCCCAACATCGTCTTCGCCGACGCCGACATCGAGGCCGCCGCAGCCGCCGCACCCATGGCGTTCCTGGACAACGCCGGCCAGGACTGCTGCGCCCGTACCCGCATCCTGGTCCAGCGATCCGCGTACGATCGCTTCCTGGAATTGCTCGCACCCGCAATCGAATCGGTCGTGGTGGGCGACCCGTCCGACGAGAACACCCGGATGGGCCCGCTGATCTCCCGGGCGCAACTGGAACGGGTGCGCAGTTACGTCCCCGAGGACGCGACCGCCCTCAGCGGCAAAGCACCCGAAGGGCCCGGCTTCTGGTTCCCGCCGACCGTCCTCACCGGCGCCCGCCCGGACTCACCCGTCGCCACCGAAGAGGTGTTCGGGCCGGTCGCCGTCGTTCTTCCCTTCGAGGACGAGGCCGACGCCGTCCGGCTCGCCAACGCGACGGAGTACGGTCTCGCCGGGTCGATCTGGACCCGCGACGTGGGCCGCGCACTGCGCGTCTCGCAGTCGGTCCGGGCCGGGAACCTCTCCGTCAACTCCCACTCCAGCGTCCGCTACTGGACCCCGTTCGGCGGCTACAAACAGTCCGGACTCGGCCGCGAACTCGGCCCCGACGCGCTTGCCGCATTCACCGAAACCAAGAACGTCTTCATCAGCACGGAGGCCTGAGCCAGTATGACCACCACCGACAGCGAGAACATCTGCCGCCGCCTGGTCGGCCGCACCGCCGTCATCACCGGAGCCGCCAGCGGCATCGGCCTCGCCGCCGCACGCCGGCTGGCGTCGGAGGGCGCCAGTGTCGTCTGCGGCGACATCGACGAGAACGCGGGCAAGGCCGCGGCCGAGGAAGTCGGCGGCACGTTCGTGCGCGTCGACGTCACAGACCCCGAACAGGTCGAGGCGCTCTTCAAGACCGCGTTCGACACCTACGGCTCCGTCGACATCGCCTTCAACAACGCGGGCATCTCCCCGCCCGACGACGACTCCATCCTCACCACGGGACTGGAGGCATGGAAGCGCGTCCAGGACGTCAACCTCACCTCCGTCTACCTCTGCTGCAAGGCCGCCCTGCCCTACATGCGCCGCCAGCGTCGGGGCTCGATCATCAACACCGCGTCCTTCGTCGCGATCCTGGGAGCGGCCACCAGCCAGATCTCCTACACCGCGTCCAAGGGCGGCGTCCTCGCCATGTCCCGCGAACTCGGTGTGCAGTTCGCCCGCGAAGGCATCCGGGTCAACGCGCTGTGCCCGGGACCGGTCAACACCCCGCTTCTCCAGGAGCTGTTCGCCAAGGACCCGGAACGCGCGGCCCGCAGGCTCGTGCACATCCCGGTCGGGCGGTTCGCCGAAGCCACGGAGATCGCGGCAGCCGTCGCCTTCCTCGCGAGCGACGACTCCTCGTTCGTCAACGCCACCGACTTCCTCGTCGACGGCGGTATCTCCGGGGCGTACGTCACACCGCTCTAGAGTTCCACCGCCAACAGGGGCTCGTGGGGATCCCGTCGGCGGCGGAACCCTGGAGTGGTGGGATGAGTAACGCCGGACGCCGCGACATCGGGCACCGAGCGGTGGTGGGACGGTACGGGATGGACCGCGCACAGCCGCCCGATCGCCTGGGGGCGACGGCGGTACGCAGCCGAAGGCCGGGCCGAGCAGTTCCGCGCCGCTCCCCACCGCGGACCAGAACTCCCCGTCGCCGAGCGGGTCACCGGCCGGAGGCGACCCCAAGGTCCTCGTCACCAGCTCAACGGCATCACGCTGCCGATTCCCGACGGCGGGACGGTCGGCAGCGAATCACTGATCGTCGTGCCGCTCTCCCTCATGGGCGCCATCACCGAGGCGATCCGGCCGATAGGCGACAGCGGGACGAGCGGCGGCGTGGGCAGCTCCGTGGCTCCCTGAGCTCAGAGGAACGTACGGCCCTCGCCGCGGTACGTCGGCACGGTCGCCGTCACCCGGTCACCCTCGATCAGCTGCAACTCGTCGAAGCGTTCGCACAGTTCACCGGCCTTCGCGTGCCGGAACCACACCTTGTCGCCGATCAGCAGATCGTCGGCCGGGGCGCCGAGCAGCGGGGTCTGCACCTCGCCCGGCCCCTCCTGCGGGTCGTAGCGCAGTCCCACCGGCAGATACGGGACGGGCAGCCGGTCCCCACCCGCGGGCCCGGACGCCGGATAGCCGCCACCGAGGACCGTCACCACACCCACACCCGGCCGGCGCACCACCGGCTGGGCGAACAGTGCCGCCGGACGCGCCGTGAACGACGTGTAGTTGTCGAACAGCCGCGGTACGTAGAGCCCCGATCCGGCCGCGATCTCGGTCACCGCGCGCTCCGCCGCGGTGTGCTGCACACTGCCAGTGCCGCCGCCGTTCACGAACTCCAGGTCCGGCGCCACCGCCCGTACCGCCCGTACGACCTCGGCCCGCCGGGCGGCCAGCTCCTTGCGGCCCGCGGCCTGCATCAGCCGGATCGCCCTGGAGCGCAGCGGCCGTCCCGCGACCGAATCCCCGACCCCGGCGATATGACCCTCGTACGCCATCAGACCCACCAGCCGGAAGCCGGGCCTGCGCGCCACCGAGCTTGCCAATTCGGCCAGTTGGGCGGGGGAGCGCAGCGGTGAACGCAGGGCGCCGATCCTGACCCGTCCGCCGAGCAGTTGCAGTGAGGTGTCCAGCTCCAGACAGACCCGGATCTCCTCGCGGCCACCGGCCCGTGCCGCGTCGATCAGCTCCAGCTGTGCGTGATCGTCCACCATCACCGTCACGGCAGCGGCCAGCTTCGGATCGGCGGCCAGCTCCGCGAAGGCGGACCGGTCGGCTGACGGATAGGCCAGCAGTACGTCGTCGAAACCGGCCCGCGCCAGCCACAGCGACTCGGCCAGTGTGAACGACATGATCCCGGCGAACCCGGGCCGCGCGAGCACCCGCTCCAGCAGGGCCCGACAGCGCACCGACTTGCTCGCCACCCGGATCGGCTTCCCTGCGGCCCGGCGGACGAGGTCGTCGGCATTTGCATCGAACGCATCCAGATCGACGATGGCGATCGGGGCGTCCAGATGGGCGGTGGCCCGGTCGTAGCGGGTCCGGTCAGCGGCACGCGCAGTCATGGCCGCAGCTTGCCAGACGGCCGTACCGCTGGGTAGGGGATGATCTGTGCAGATCGCCCAGGGGCAGGGCGTCCCGCTCCCACCGGGGCCGTTCCACCCCGTAGAGTGACGGGCACGCGGCTACCAACGGGCCTGCCTGTGACGTCGATCCGCGCGCGGTACGGAACAGGACCAGGGGGGCGGATGAGTACCGAGGCGCAGCGTGCTCCTGTCCCGCCCCGCCCCACGACCCCACCACCGGTGCCCGCGCAGGCCCCTTCCGCGGCCTCCGCGAGCGTGCCCGTTCCGCCCCGCCCGAAGACGCCACCGCCCGCAGTACCGGCGCCGATGCCCGGCCCAGCGGCGCCAGTGGGATCGGCCGCCCCGGTACCGATGCCCGTACCTCAGCGGCAGGAGCCGGACCCGAAGCCGGTCGCGCCCCCTCAGCCGACGCACGCCTGTGAAGTCCCGCCCGTGGAGACCACAGCGCGGCTCCGACCCGTACCCGCCGCTCCCGTGCCCGCCGCGCCCGCGCCCGCCACCGCCCCGCCCCGCCCCGAGCAGCCGCCCGCCGCGACCCGTCGACGGCCCGTCGGCGCCGTGGACCTCACCCCGCGTCCAGGAGCGACCCCGCCACCGCCCGGGCAGGTGCACGTCCCGCACGCGTACCCGCAGCCGCACCCGTACCGCCATCCGCTCCCCGAGACACCCGTGGAGACCACCACCCGGCTGCGCCCCATCCGTACCCGCCACCCTGTCAGGACCGCGACCGCCGCCACCTGCGTCGTGCTCGGGCTCGGACTGATCGGCGGCGCGGCCACCGGCGCCTGGCTCACCAGGGACTCCTCGGCCGACCCCGCCGCCCACAGCGCCTACACCGTGGGCCGCTCGGCCTGGCACAGCGTCCCCGTGGACACTCTCTTCCCGCGCACGCTCAATGGCGACGGAGCGGGGCCCGGCGGTGCCGACCGGGTCTGGACCCGGGTCGGCGTCGCCCCGGACAGCAGCTGTACGTCGGCCCTGGACCCGCTGCTGGCCAGGACACTCGGCCCGGTCGGATGCGAGCGCATGCTCCGCGCCACCTACACCGACGCCACCAGCAGCAGTGTCACCACGGTCGGGGTGATCTTCACCGAGGTCGACACCGAGGCCATGAGAGCGCTGAGCAGCCGCTTCACCGACCAGCACCTCGACCGGCGCACCGACCTGATGCCCCGTACGTACCCCGTCAAGGGAACGGTCGCCGCCGGGTTCGGCGACCGGCAGCGCGCCAGCTGGACCATCCATGTACTGACCGAGGTACCCGTCGTCGTGTTCGCCGTCTCCGGGTTCGCCGACGGGCGTACGGTCACCGATCCGCAACCCGTCGACAAGGCGATGGCCGCGAACGCCACCACGGCCGCCGCCCAGGCCGGGCTCGGCCACGAGGCGGAGGGAATCGCCGACCGGATCGAGCGCGGCCTGCGCCGGACCATCACCGACCTCACGGAGAAGCCGGAATGAGCCGCCGCACCCGCCGCCACCGCCGCGCCCTGGGTGCGGTCTGCGCCGCCACCGCGTTCGCGCTCCTGCCCGCGGCGCCGGCCAGGGCCGATGCCATCCGGGACCAGCAGTGGGGCCTTCAGGCGCTCCACACCGATCAGGCATGGCGAACCACCAAGGGCGGGGGGATCACCGTCGCCGTCGTCGACACCGGGGTCGACGGCAGCCTCCCCGACCTGGCGGGCCAGGTGCTGCCCGGCAAGGACATGATCGGCTTCGGTGCCGGCCGCGGCGATCGGTCCTGGGCCCGGCACGGCACCGCGATGGCTGGGATCATCGCAGGTCACGGTCATGGTGCAGGACGCGGCGACGGAGTGATGGGCATCGCGCCCGAGGCGAAGATCCTCCCGGTCCGGGTGATCCTCGAAGCCTCCGATCCGGCCCGTGCCAAGGCCCGGGAGTCCCGCGGCACGGCCCTCGCCGACGGCATCCGCTGGGCCGCCGACCACGGCGCCGACGTCATCAACCTCTCGCTCGGCGACGACAGCGAGTCGGCGCACCCCGAATCGGGCGAGGACGCCGCCATCCAGTACGCGCTGAAGAAGGGGGCCGTCGTCGTCGCCTCGTCGGGCAACGGAGGCGAGAAGGGCGACCACATCTCGTACCCCGCCGCGTACCCCGGCGTGATCGCGGTCGCCGCCGTCGACCGGTACGGCACACATGCCGCGTTCTCCACCCGCCGCTGGTACGCCACCGTCAGCGCCCCCGGAGTCGACATAGTCGTCGCCGCCCCCGACCATCAGTACTACGTGGAGTGGGGCACCTCCGCCGCCTCCGCGTTCGTCTCGGGCGCGGTCGCGTTGGTCCGCGCCGCACATCCGGGACTGACGCCCGCCCAGATCAAGCAACTGCTCACGGACACGGCCCGCAGCGCCCCGGCGTCCGGCCGTGACGACGCCC
The DNA here is from genome assembly GCF_045041165.1 of Streptomyces sp. NBC_00057. Lineage (NCBI taxonomy): Bacteria > Bacillati > Actinomycetota > Actinomycetes > Kitasatosporales > Streptomycetaceae > Streptomyces > Streptomyces sp. NBC_00057. The sequence goes on from NZ_CP108256.1 coordinate 7,305,654, forward strand.
GCGGGTACGGCATCGTCGACCCCGCCGCGGCGATCAAGGCCGGAGCCACGCTCCGGCCCGCCGGCCTGCGTGCCGACTCCGCCGAGGCCGGATACCGAAAGCGGTACTTCGGCCCCGGCCCCACCCCCGAGCACCATGACAGCAGCCCCGCAGGCTGGCTCGCCCCCGTCGCGGGCGGCCTCGGAGCGGTCCTGCTGGCACTGGCCGTGGTGCTGTGGAGAGGCAGGGGCAACAGACCGGCCACCGTACGGCGCTGAACGCAGCTCCAGCAACGCTCAGGCCGCGCTCACCGGGCGGCGTCGAGCACGCCCACCGCCGCCTTCGCCACCGACTCCACGAGCGCGATCCCCGTCTCCTTCGTCCGCTGCCCGCCCGAGAGCACCGCCACCAGATAGGTGCGGCCCTCCGCCCTCACCCGCCCGATGCTGTTGATGTCCCACAGCCCGGTCGTCGTCCGGGGCATCCAGCCGTTCTTCAGGGCCCAACTGCTGCCCGCCGCCGACACCCCCCACTGCTGGTCGGCCGCGACCCGCCCCATCAGCCCCTGCAGATACGTACGGGAACCCTCGCTCAGCTCCGACTCCGTACCGAACACCGCTTGCAGCAAAGCCAGTTGATCCGCCGCCGTGGTCTGGGTCAGCCCCCATGCGTGCGCCGCCGTCGTCCCGGTCAGGCCCAGGCGTTCATTGGCCGCGTCGAGTGCTTGCGCCCCGCCGATCGCCCGTAGCAGCGCGGTGGCGGAGGCATTGTCGCTCCACTCGATCATGGCGGTCGCGTGGCCGTGCTCGCCGGCGGTGAGCGCGCGCTTCTCGTCCTGGGCCCTGAGCAGCAGCGCCGCGAGTATGTCGACCTTGACGATGCTGGCGGTGTCGTACGCCCCGTCCCCGTAGACCGCCCGCGCCTCGCTCCCGGTGTCCAGCACCGCGACGGACACCTCCGCGTCACCCACGTCGGTCAGCAGCGGCTCCACCGCCGCGGCCAGCGCCGCGTCGAGATCCACCGTCGGCTCCTCACTCGTCGTTGCCGGGACCGGAGTGCTCCCGGCGGCCGGTACGGACGATACGGACGCCGAGGCGCGGGGAGCGTGATCCGACGACCGGCCGGCCAGACAGATGCCACCCGCGGCCGAACCCGCCAGCAGAAGCACGGCCGTCACGGATGCGGACAGGGCGGAGCCGCGGAATCTGTTTCGGGACATGCCCCGGACGTTAGGAACGGCACCTGAGAACAGGCTGGGTCCGACCTGTTGTCAGGGTAAGAAACCCCCAGTTGCCAGTAAGAAACCCCCGGTTGCCAGGGTAAGAAACCCCAGGCACTACGCTCGCCCTGTGGCGCTGAAGAACATTCCGGACCCCGGTTACTCCGACGACGACGGCACGGCCGCCCCGGCCCTCACCGCGGCACTCGCCGCCTGGGCCGAGGACCGGAAGGCCATCGGCCCGGTACTCGAAGCTCTCAAGGGAGCCCGGCTCCTGGTGCCTGTCGTCGCCGTCCTGGGGGAGGTGGAGGAGGACGAGAACGGACTGCGTCGCGAGAAGACCAGTGACATGGCCGTCCCCACCCTTCAGGCGGGGGACCGTCGCGCCCTGCCCGCCTTCACCTCGACCGCCTCACTGGCCCGCTGGGATCCGCAGGCCCGCCCCGTCGCCGTACCCCTGCATCAGGCGCTGCAGGCCGCCGCGCACGAGAAGGCGGACACGGTCGTCCTCGATCTCGCCGGCCCGGTCCCATTCGAGCTGACCGGCTCCGCACTGCTCGCCCTCGCCGAGGGTCGCACCAGCGCCGATCCGCTGGACGACCCCACGGTCACCTCGGCCGTACGGAACGCGGTCGCCGCCGAGCCCGCGGTGCTCCGCGCCCACCTCGGCCCCGGCCGGGCCGATGGCACCCTGGCCCTCGTCCTCGCACCCGATGCGGACCCCGCCGACGCGGCCCGCCGGGTTGCGGAACTGCTGGCGGCCGATGACGTCCTGCGCGCCCGCCTGGTGCGCGGCCTGGACCTGGCGCTGCTCCCGGCCGATGCGACCACGCCCGGTGAGGCCCTGTTCACGCGCTGATCCCCCGGCTGATGGGCACCGTCCGGCTTCGGCGCGACGACGTGAGCCCCCCTGCCCGGGACGGGGAGGGGGGCTCACGGTCGTCAGAAGTCGTAGGAAAGGGAAGGCGGGCGGGCTCAGCCGAAGACGGGACCGGTGTACTTCTCGCCGGGGCCCTGGCCGGGCTCGTCCGGTACGAGCGATGCCTCGCGGAACGCCAGCTGCAGGGACTTCAGGCCGTCACGCAGCGGAGCCGCGTGGAAGGAGCTGATCTCGGTGGTGCTGGCGTCCAGCAGACCGGCGAGCGCATGTACCAGTTTGCGGGCCTCGTCGAGGTCCTTGTGCTCGTCGCCGTCCTCGGTCAGCCCGAGCTTCACGGCGGCGGCGCTCATCAGATTGACCGCGACCGTCACGATCACCTCGACCGCGGGCACCTCCGCGATGTCGCGGGCCATGTCGTCGAAGCCGGGGGAATCGGTGGTGGGGGTCGCGTCACTCATGCGCCATACGATAGGCCCACTCCGGTGCCGCCCTGTCTGCGGGAGCGATGGGCGAGAGCTGGTTCGCGCACGCCCGGGGGAGCTGCTAACCTTGTGTAACGACCGGCTGGGCACCTATGTGCTCGGCCCACAAGTGGAGGCTCCGATCTCCCACCTGGCCATCCTCCGGGACGGCAGGTCACCGGTCAGGTGGCGCCCATCGTTCCGTACGGACGATGGAGCCACCCGATGCGCCCCGCGGTTGACCGCGGCGGTGTTCCGGTTTTCCAGGAGCCCCGCCTGTGTCCCGTCCGGGGCATTTTTGATGTGCTGGTGCGGTTGGTCTCACGAAACAGACGTTACGTGGCTGTCCGCCAGGCGGCCGCGTGGTGCTACCGAGGAGGATCCATCAGCGCCGAGCCCCGCATCAACGACCGGATTCGCGTTCCCGAGGTGCGACTTGTCGGTCCCAGCGGCGAGCAGGTCGGGATTGTTCCGCTTGCCAAGGCCCTGGAACTTGCACAGGAGTACGACCTCGACCTGGTCGAGGTGGCGGCGACCGCCCGTCCGCCCGTGTGCAAGCTCATGGACTACGGGAAGTTCAAGTACGAGTCGGCCATGAAGGCCCGTGAGGCGCGCAAGAACCAGGCGCACACGGTCATCAAGGAGATGAAGCTCCGGCCGAAGATCGACCCGCACGACTATGACACCAAGAAGGGTCACGTCGTCCGGTTCCTCAAGCAGGGCGACAAGGTCAAGATCACGATCATGTTCCGTGGTCGTGAGCAGTCCCGTCCTGAGCTGGGCTTCCGACTGCTCCAGCGTCTCGCTTCGGACGTGGAGGAACTCGGCTTCATCGAGTCCAACCCGAAGCAGGACGGCCGGAACATGATCATGGTTCTGGGCCCGCACAAGAAGAAGACTGAAGCCATGGCCGAGGCCCGCGAGGCCCAGGCCGCCCGCAAGGCGGGGCGTCAGGGTTCCACCCCCGACGCCGAAGCTGCGGGCGAGGCTGCCGAAGCGCAGTCCGAGGCTCCGGCCGAGACACCTTCCGAGGCGTGACCTCAGGGGGCCGCCATCCAGGCGGCCCCGGGTCTCCCCGGAATTCCCACCAAGATCTGACGCCCCTGCTGTCCGGTGCCCGCACCGCGAGGGGCGCCACTGACGAGGAGAGAACGGCGCGATGCCGAAGAACAAGACGCACAGCGGTGCCAGCAAGCGCTTCAAGATCACCGGCTCCGGCAAGGTGCTCCGTGAGAAGGCCGGCAAGCGCCACCTGCTCGAGCACAAGTCGTCCAAGAAGACCCGCTCGCTGACCGGCACGGTCGTCGTGGCTCCGGCCGACGCCAAGAAGATCAAGAAGCTTCTCGGCAAGTGAGGCTCGGCCCCCGGTGAATCCGGGGGCGCGACCTCGATCACACCGGGACCAATTCGTTTCCGGGCCGTGTGAGTCCAACCACGGCCCCGCTACAAGGAGTTAACAAGTGGCACGCGTCAAGCGGGCAGTCAACGCCCACAAGAAGCGCCGGGCAATCCTCGAGGCCGCCAGCGGTTACCGCGGTCAGCGCTCGCGCCTGTACCGCAAGGCCAAGGAGCAGGTCACCCACTCCCTGGTCTACAACTACAACGACCGCAAGAAGCGCAAGGGCGACTTCCGTCAGCTGTGGATCCAGCGCATCAACGCCGCTGCCCGGCAGAACGGCATGACGTACAACCGCCTCATCCAGGGTCTGAAGGCCGCCAACATCGAGGTGGACCGCAAGATCCTGGCCGACCTCGCGGTCAACGACGCCAACGCGTTCGCCGCCCTCGTCGAGGTTGCCCAGAAGGCCCTCCCGAGCGACGTCAACGCCCCGAAGGCCGCCTGATCCAGGTCGCACTTCCTGTCTTCTGAGCCGGACCCGCAGGCGCTCGTCGTCTGCGGGTCCGGTGCGTTGCACGACATGTTCCGTACGTCCGTCACCTCCGTACGCAGAGAGGCTCGCCGCCGACCATGGGCACCCCCGAACTGATCTCCCCGCGATCGCCGCGCGTCACAGCCGCCCGGCGGCTGGCCAAGCGCAACTTCCGCGGCAAGGAGCGCAGGTTCATCGCCGAGGGGCCGCAGGCCGTGCGCGAGGCCGCCGGGCACCGCGGCAGCGACGGCGTGGCGACGCTGATCGAGCTGTTCGCCACCATCGAGGCGGCCGAGCGGTACGCCGACATCGTCGACGCCGCCCACGCCGCCGGTGCCCGGGTGCACCTCGCGGACGGCGATGTGCTCGCCGAGGTGTCGCAGACCGTCACCCCGCAGGGCCTCATCGGTGTCTGCCGCTTCCTCGACTCGCCGTTCGACGCGATCCTCGCCGCGAAGCCGAAGCTGGTCGCCGTCCTCGCCCACGTACGCGACCCGGGGAACGCCGGTACGGTGCTGCGCTGCGCCGACGCAGCGGGTGCCGACGCCGTCGTGCTCACCGATGCCTCGGTGGACCTCTACAACCCCAAGTCCGTCAGGGCCTCGGTCGGCTCGCTCTTCCATCTGCCGGTCGCCGTCGGTGTTCCGGTGGAGCAGGCCGTGCAGGGGCTGAGGGACGCGGGCGTACGGATTCTCGCCGCCGACGGAGCGGGCGACGACGACCTCGACGACGAGCTCGACGCGGGGACCATGGGCGGGCCGACCGCCTGGGTCTTCGGCAACGAGGCCTGGGGCCTGCCGGAGGAGACCCGGGCGCTGGCCGACGCCGTCGTGAGGGTGCCGATCCACGGCAGGGCGGAGAGCCTCAATCTGGCGACGGCGGCGGCCGTCTGCCTGTACGCCTCCGCACGGGCCCAGCGCCCGCGCCGCTAGGGCCCGTCCGGCGGATCTTCGCGGATCAGCCCGCGGCGTCCGGTGCGGTGCATCGCAGGGCGAAGGATCGTCCTCGTGCTGGACGTACCTGGACGACTCCGACAACGCGGCGAGGTGCCGTGCCAGGCGTCGCGGGCCCGCGAAGATCCGCCGGACAGGCCCTGATCCGTGGCAGCGGTCCTGGCCCGCAGGGCCACCGCGACCAGTGCCGCGTCGTCGGGGCGGCGGACGTCGCGGCCGGTCAGCTCGTGGAAGCGGGCGAAGCGGTGCTGGACCGTGTTGCGGTGGCAGTACAGCGCGGCCGCGGTGTCCGCGATGGAGCCGCTGCCGCGCAGATGCTCGGTGACGGTTTCCAGTAGACGTGCCGCCTCCGTGGCCGACACTCCGGGGCCGTCGAGACCGCCCAGCACATCGGCGGCCAGATCCGTGCCGAAGTCCCCGGCCCGCCGCACCAGCACATCCAGCCAGCTGCTCGTCGTGGCGGGGCGGATCGCCGACCGGATCGGCGTCTGGACGGTCTGTGCCATCGGCGGCCTCATCACGATGGCCGTCGCCTTCCCGGCCTTCTGGCTCGTCGACACCGGCAAACCCGCACTGGTCTACCTCGGGGTGGGGCTCGGGATCGGCGCACTCTCGATTCCGTACGCCCCCATCGGCGCCGTGGTCTCCGGAATGTTCCCCGAGGCGTTCCGTTACAGCGCCGTCGCGATGACCGGCGCGGCGAATGGCGCCTCGTGGGGTGCGGCCCTGCTCCTGATGGTGATCGCGGCCTGCACGGCCGCCGGATCGTTCGCCTCCGGATCACTCATGAGGCGTGAACGGGCGGCCCGGCCGGCCGGGGACCGCGTCGAGTTCGCCGTCTGACCGACGCCACGCCCCGTACCCCGCCGAACGGCGGACCGCAGCAGTGCGCCCCCGCAGGGTGTCGCTCCGTCACCGACGACTAGTAGGGTGACGAACTCGGGGGCCCACTGCACCGGTTCGAGAGGTGGGGTACGGGATATGGCTGTCGGCATGAGCAGGCCGCGCGAGACACACGTGGCCGTCGCGCGCGCCGGTGAAGGCCCCGGCACGGCGGGCGAACCGGCCGAAGGACCGGACCTCGGACCCGTCGATGCGACCGTCGATCCCGACGACCTCCCCGACGGCCTGGTCATCGCCGACGAGACCGGCCGGGTCATCTGCTTCAACTCCGCGGCCGCCCGGATCACCGCCGTGCCCCGGACCGCCGCTCTCGGCCGCCCCCTGGAACACGCGCTGCCGCTGGAGGACCTCAAGGGCCGCCGCTGGTGGGCGCTGACCGATCCGTACGGCGGCCTCGCCACCCGGGTCGGTCAGCCCGAGCGCAATCTGCTGCTGCCCGGCGGCCGCGAGGTCCTGGTCTCCGCACGGTATGTACGAGAGCACCCGACCGGTCCCGTACGCCGTCTGGTGGTCTCGCTGCGTGGCACCGAGGCCCGCCGCCGCAGTGAACGCAGCCACGCCGAGCTGATCGCGATCGTCGCCCACGAGCTGCGCTCCCCGCTGACCTCCGTCAAGGGCTTCACCGCGACCCTCCTCGCCAAATGGGAACGGTTCACCGACGACCAGAAGCGCCTGATGCTGGAGACCGTCGACGCCGACGCGGGCCGCGTCACCCGGCTCATCGCCGAACTGCTCGACATCTCCCGGATCGACTCCGGCCGGCTGGAGCTGCGACGGCAGCCCGTGGACCTCTCCGCCGCCGTCGAACGCCACATCCAGGCCCTCACCGCGAACGGCCAGACCCCCGACCGCTTCCTCGTCCGCACCTGCCAGCCGCTGCCCGCGGTCTGGGCCGACCCGGACAAGGTCGACCAGGTGCTCGGCAACCTGCTGGAAAACGCGGTGCGCCACGGCGAGGGAACCGTCACCATCGAAGTCGCACCCGCACCCGCGAAGAGCGACGAGAAGGGAACGGCCGTCACCGTGAGCGACGAAGGCCCCGGCATCCCCGAGGAGTCGATGAGCCGTGTCTTCACCCGCTTCTGGCGGGGGAGCAAGCGAGGCGGTACGGGCCTGGGCCTCTACATCGTCAAGGGCATCGTCGAGGCGCACGGCGGCACGATCACGGTCGGCCGCGGCCCCGGTGGCGGCGCGGAATTCCGATTTATTCTGCCTGTGAGCACGCCGGCCTACCTGGTCTGAGCAGCCCACGGGCCTCCCACACATCCTGTGACCCTTAGACTCGACCTTTGGCACCTTTGCGTCCTCCAGTCGTCGAGCGGGGCCATGGGGGTCCGGGGGAATCCCCCGGTAAGCGCAGTACCAGCCAATCGGAAGCACGGGAAGAGATGTCGGCACCGAACAAGTCGTACGACCCAGTCGAGGTCGAGGCACTGAAACCGGAAGAGATCGAGCGCATGCGGGACGAGGCGTTCGCCGCCTTCGCCGCCGCCGGTGACCTCGACGCGCTCGCCCAGGCGAAGACCGCGCACACCGGTGGTACCTCGCCCCTGTCGCTCGCCAACCGGGAGATCGGCGCCCTGCCGCCGCAGGCCAAGGCCGAGGCGGGCAAGCGCGTGGGCCAGGCCCGCGGCGCCGTGAGCAAGGCCCTCGCCGCCCGTCAGGCGGAGCTGGAGGCCGAGCGGGACGCCCGCGTGCTGGTCGAGGAGGCGGTGGATGTCACGCTGCCCTACGACCGCATCCCGGCCGGCGCCCGCCACCCGCTGACGACCTTCATGGAGCGCGTCGCGGACGTCTTCGTGGCCATGGGCTACGAGGTCGCGGAGGGCCCCGAGGTCGAGGCGGAGTGGTTCAACTTCGACGCCCTGAACTTCGTGCCCGACCACCCGGCCCGGCAGATGCAGGACACCTTCTTCGTCCAGGGCGCCGACGGTGCCAAGAACGACGAGTCCGGTGTCGTGCTGCGTACGCACACCTCGCCGGTACAGGCCCGCACCCTGCTCGACCGTGAGCCCCCCGTCTACGTCGTCTGCCCCGGCCGCGTCTACCGCACCGATGAGCTCGACGCGACGCACACCCCGGTCTTTCACCAGATCGAGCTGCTCGCCGTCGACGAGGGCCTCACCATGGCCGACCTCAAGGGCACCCTCGACCACATGGTCCAGGCGCTCTTCGGCCCGGACATGAAGACCCGGCTCCGGCCCAACTTCTTCCCGTTCACCGAGCCGTCCGCCGAGATGGACATGGTCTGCTACGTCTGCCGCGGTGCCTCCGTGGGCAACCCGGACCGCCCCTGCCGCACCTGCGGCAGCGAGGGCTGGATCGAGCTCGGCGGCTGCGGCATGGTCAACCCCAAGGTGCTCATCGCCTGCGGTGTCGACCCCAAGAAGTACAGCGGATTCGCCTTCGGGTTCGGCATCGAACGGATGCTGATGTTCCGCCACAACGTCGAAGACATGCGAGACATGGTCGAGGGTGACGTCCGGTTCACCCGGCCGTTCGGGATGGAGATCTGATGCGCGTCCCGCTTTCCTGGCTGCGGGAGTACGTCGACCTGCCGGCGACGGAGACCGGCCGTGATGTACAGGCCAAGCTCGTCGCCGTGGGTCTGGAGGTCGAGACCGTCGAGCAGATCGGTGCCGGCCTCAAGGGCCCGCTGGTCGTCGGACAGGTACTGACCATCGAGGAGCTGGAGGGCTTCAAGAAGCCCATCCGCTTCTGCACGGTCGACGTCGCCAACGCCAACGGCACCGGCGAGCCGCAGGAGATCGTCTGCGGAGCCCGTAACTTCTCCGTCGGCGACAAGGTCGTCGTGGTCCTCCCGGGCGCCGTCCTGCCCGGCGACTTCGCGATCGCCGCACGCAAGACGTACGGCAAGACCTCGCACGGCATGATCTGCTCCACCGACGAGCTCGGCATGGGCGACGACGGCACGCACGGCATCATCGTGCTGCCGCCGGAGCACGAGGTCGGCACCGACGCGATCGAGCTGCTCCAGCTCGTCGACGAGGTCCTCGACATCGCCGTCACGCCGGACCGCGGCTACTGCCTGTCCATGCGTGGTGTCGCCCGCGAGACCGCCATCGCGTACGGGCTGCCGCTGCGCGACCCTGCCCTTCTCGACGTGCCCGCGCCGAACGCGTACGGCTACCCGGTCAAGGTCGCCGACCCGATCGGCTGCGACAGGTTCACCGCGCGTACCGTCGTCGGCCTGCAGCCCGAGGCACGCTCCCCGATCTGGCTGCAGCGCAGGCTGCAGAAGGCCGGGATGCGCCCGATCTCGCTCGCCGTCGACATCACCAACTACGTGATGCTGGAGCTCGGCCAGCCGCTGCACGCCTACGACCGCACCCGCATCGACGGGCCGATCGGGGTGCGCCGCGCCCAGCAGGGCGAGAAGCTCACCACCCTCGACGGCACGGTCCGCGTCCTGGACGCCGAGGACCTGGTCATCACCGACAACCGCGGGCCGATCGGCCTCGCGGGCGTCATGGGCGGAGCCAACACCGAGATCGCGGACGTCCAGGAAGACGCGCACAGCACCACCGAGGTCGTCATCGAGGCCGCGCACTTCGACGCGATCTCGATCGCCCGGACCGCGCGCCGCCACAAGCTGTCCTCCGAGGCGTCCAAGCGCTTCGAGCGCGGCGCCGACCCGCAGGCCGCGGCCGCGGCCGCGCAACGCACCGTCGACCTGCTGGTACTGCTCGCCGGCGGCACCGCCGAGGCCGGGGTCACCGAGGTCAGCGCCCCGTCCGCGCCCCGCACCATCGCGATGCCCGCGGACCACCCCGACCGGGTGGCCGGTGTCGCCTACGGCCGCGAGACTGTCGTACGCCGCCTCCAGCAGGTCGGCTGCGACGTCTACGGGCAGGACGAGCTCCTCGTCACCGTGCCGTCCTGGCGGCCCGACCTGAGCGAGCCGAACGACCTCGCCGAAGAGGTCATCCGTCTTGAGGGTTACGAGAACCTCCCGTCCACCCTCCCGACGCCGCCGTCCGGCCGCGGGCTCACCGACCGCCAGCGGCTGCACCGCAGGATCGGCCGGGCGCTCGCCGGAGCCGGCTACGTCGAGGCGCTGAACTACCCGTTCATCGGCGACGCCGTGCTCGACCAGCTCGGGATCGACACCGACGACGCCCGCCGCCGTACGGTCGAGCTCGTCAATCCGCTCTCCGACGAGGAGCCGGCGCTGCGCACCACGCTGCTGCCGGGCCTGCTCGGCGCACTGCGGCGCAACGACGGCCGTGGCAGCCACGACCTCGCGCTCTTCGAGACCGGCCTGGCCTTCATTCCCCAAACTCTCAGCTTCGTTCGAGCAGGGGAGACCCCACTGACCGGCAGCGAGACGAAGGCCGTACGGCTGCCCGTCGACCGCCGTCCCACCGACGAGGAGATCGCGGGGCTCGACGCCACGCTGCCGCGTCAGCCGCGCCGCGCCGCGGTCGTCCTCGCGGGCGCCCGCGAGCAGGCCGGCTGGTGGGGCAAGGGCCGCCCGGCCGACTGGGCGGACTCCATCGAGGCCGCTCGTACGATCGCCCGTGAAGCGGGCGTCGAGGTGATTGTCCGGAGCGACCAGCACGCGCCGTGGCACCCGGGCCGCTGCGCCGCGCTGTACGTCACGGTGAACGGCGAGGAGACCCTCTTCGGGCACGCCGGTGAGCTGCACCCGCGCGTCATCAAGGAGCTCCACCTGCCGGAGCGCACCTGCGCCATGGAGGTCGAGCTCGATGTCCTGGAGCAGGCCGTCGACGGCGCGCTCCGGGCGCCCCGGATCTCCGCCTTCCCGGTGGCGACCCAGGACGTCGCGCTGATCGTCGCCGAGAGCGTCCCCGCCGCCGAGGTGGAGCAGGCGCTGCGTGCGGGTGCGGGTGAACTCCTCGAGTCGCTGCGGCTGTTCGACGTCTTCACCGGCGACCAGATCGGTGCGGGCCGCAAGTCCCTGGCGTACGCGCTGCGCTTCCGCGCGGCGGACCGCACGCTGACCGTGGACGAGGCCACGGCCGCCCGCGACGCGGCGGTGGCCCTGGCCGCCGAGCGGACGGGCGCGGTGCTGCGGGGCGCGTAACGCCTCATGCGGCACACATCATGAAAGAGGGGCGTATCCGCTGACCGGATACGCCCCTCCTGTGCTCGCCGAGCGGCACAGAACCGCTCGCGGGCGTTCCCCGCACCGTCCGCGCCGCCACGGAGTGTCGGGCAGGTCGGCGGAAACGGACGGCGCGGGTGCGGGTCGTCGACTGTACGAGGGGGAGCAGACGACCCGGCCGCCTCTTGCGAGACGACTGATTCAACCGATCCGCGCACCGGCGCAACAGAGCGCGCAGCGGGACGGTTCGGGCGTTGCGTTCACACCCCCGTGTGAATCGTGCTCCACTGGTTCGACACGCCTCGGCGTGCCGAACCACCGGAGGGGCAAATGGGGGCAACGGAGCCCAACATTCTGCTGGAGGCCCTGATCGAGGAGGCGGCCGTCTCCCGGGCGGGCCTCGCCGCGCACATCAACCGGGCCGGCCGTTCCCGCGGATTGTGCCTGCGGTACGAACACACCGCGGTGGCAAGGTGGTTGAAGGGGCAGCGCCCGCGCGGCCAGGTGCCGGACCTGATCTGTGAAGTGCTCGGGAACCGGCTGAACAGGTCTCTTTCGCTGGACGACATCGGCATGGCGACCCCGGGCGTCGGCGCGGCCGTGACCGGATCCACGCTCACCGGATTCGTCGAGCGGGCCACCGCGCTGTGGCGTTCCGACGACCAGCAGCGCCCGCACATACTCGCCTCGGCCGCCGTCACGGGCACCACTGCGGTGATGCCCGTCTGGGAGTGGGAGAACCCGCCGGAGGACGTCGACGTCTCCCGCAGAGGCACGACCCGGGTCTGCGTGGCCGACATAATGACCCTGCGCGCGGCCCGTGCCCACTACGAACTGATGTACCGCAGGGCAGGCGGAATCGCGACCCGTTCCCGCATCGTCGGCTTCCTCAACACCGAGACCGCCCCGCTGCTGCGCGGCGGCTACAGCGACGCGATGGGGCGCCAACTGCACCGGGCGACGGGCGGGCTGGTGGCGGTCGCGGGCATCTGCGCCTACGACTCCGACGCGCACGGGCTCGCCCAGCGCTACTTCCACCAGGCCCTGCGGCTTGCCAAGGCGAGCGGTGACCGGGGTCTCGGCGGCTATGTGATCGCCCTGCTGGTCAACCAGTCGCTGTTCCTCGCCGACTACCGGCAGTCGGTGGCCTTCGCGCAGGCGGCACTACGGGCCGCCGGCCGGCACATCACTCCCGCGCTGGCCGCCGATCTGTACGCGATGCAGGCCAAGGCGTACGCCCACATCGGCGACGCCACAAGCGCCCTGGAGTGCATCCGGCGCGCCGAGTCGGAGGCCGGACGCATCCGGCCGGGCCATGAACCGGACGAGACGGGGTACGTCCAGCCGGGCCTGGTCGATGTGCAGGTGGCCGAGGCCCTGCTCAGCCTCGGCGATCTGCCGGGGGCCAGGGAACACGCGGTGACGGCCGTGCGGACCCCGGCGCACGACCGGGGCCGGGTGCACCGGCTGGCCATGCTGACCCATATCGAGCTGCGTCAGGGCGAGGCGGACCGGGCGGCGGCCACGGCCGTGGAGATGGCGGAGCAGGCCAGGGGCATGGAGTCGCAACGGCTGCGCGACCGGCTGCGTGCGGTGCGCGAGGATCTGATCGCGAGCGGCTGCGCCGACGCGGGGCGGGCCGCCGAACTGATCGACGGGGCGTTGCGCGTACCGCTGTGAGTTCGTACCCGCGGGTACCGGTGCGTTCCCCTCCGATCCCGCTCCTGCTGCGATGTTGTCACCTACTTGTCAGAAGGTGGCAAAACTGTGCAGTGGACGAATCTGAACGAGCAAAACGTGTATGAGAACCGCTGGTTCCGGGTCAATCTGGCGGATGTGCTCATCCCCGACGGCCGCCATCTCGACCATTACCTCATCCGGCTCCGCCCCGTCGCGGCGGCCACCGTCGTCAATGAGGCCAACGAGGTACTGCTGCTCTGGCGGCACCGGTTCATCACCGACAGCTGGGGCTGGGAAATCGCCGCGGGCGTCGTCGAGGACGGTGAGGACATCGCAGCGGCCGCCGCCCGGGAGATGGAGGAGGAGACCGGCTGGCGCCCCGGACCGCTGCGTCCGCTGCTGACCGTGGAGCCGTCGAACGGCCTCACCGACGCCCGGCACCACCTCTACTGGTCCGAGGAGGCCATCTGGACCGGCCACCCCAGCGACGACTTCGAGTCCTCGCGCCGCGAGTGGATACCGCTCAAGCTGGTGCCCGACATGATCGCCCGCGGCGAGGTCCCGGCCGCGGGCATGGTGGCCGGGCTGATGATGCTCCATCACTTACGGCTGGGATGAGACCCCCGGACCGAGGCCGGGATGAAGCTCCCGGAACCGCGAAAAGGGGCCGGCCGGGGGTTTCCCGGCCGGCCCCGTGCGGGCACGAGAGACGGATCAGGCGTACGGGTAGAAGCCCGAGCCCGTCTTGCGGCCGAGCCGGCCCGCGTCCACCATCCGCTGGAGCAGCGGGGGAGCGGCGTACAGCGGCTCCTTGAACTCCGCGTACATCGAGTCGGCGACCGAGGCCACGGTGTCCAGACCGATCAGGTCGGAGAGCTTGAGCGGGCCCATCGGGTGGGCGCAGCCGAGCTCCATGCCGTTGTCGATGTCCTCACGGCTGGCGATCCCCGATTCGAACATCCGGATCGCGGAGAGAAGATACGGAATCAGCAGCGCGTTGACGACGAAGCCGGAGCGGTCCTGGGCGCGGATCGGGTGCTTGCCGAGCACGTCCTGCACCAGGGCCTCGGCGCGCGTCACCGTCTCGTCGGACGTCGTCAGCGCAGGAATCAGCTCGACGAGCTTCTGCACCGGGGCCGGGTTGAAGAAGTGGATGCCGATGACCTGGTCGGGGCGAGAGGTCGCCACGGCCAGCTTCACCAGCGGAATGGAGGAGGTGTTCGAGGCGAGGATCGCGTCCTGCCGGGTCACCACCTGGTCGAGCACCTGGAAGATCTCGGTCTTGACCTGCTCGTTCTCCACGACGGCCTCGATGACGAGATCGCGGTCGGCGAACTCTCCGAGGTCGGTGGTGAAGCTCAGACGAGCCAGCGTCTCGTCGCGCTCCTCCGGAGTGATCTTGCCGCGTTCGGCGGCCTTCGAGAGGGAGTTGTGCAGCCGGGTGCGGCCGATCTCCAGCGCCTCGCCGGTGGTCTCGGCCACCTTGACCTCAAGACCGCTGCGGGCGCACACCTCCGCGATACCCGCGCCCATCTGGCCACAGCCCACCACTCCGACGCGTGCAATGTCGGCCATAGAGTCCGTCACCTCGTGCCTTTCGCTGTTCTGCGTGTCGCAGGTTCCCGTCTGATTCCGGTGCCCGCCCCGACCCCCCGACGTTACTCCGCGACCTACGAGTCATTGCGGGCCGGGGCGGGCATGCTCTGCGTTACGCCCGGATACCGGGGCGACGGACGAGGGCAGAGAGACGGCAGGTGCAACGAAATGCGGCAAATGGCCAGAAGAGGCTTTGTGGCGGGTGCGGCCGGGGTGGTCGCGGGGGTGGTGAGCACAATCACCATGGCCGGTGATGCCATCGCGGTTCCGTCCCGGCAGGCCAGCACCGGACCGGCGGACACAGCATCGCGCAAGGGCGGTCACCATGTGGCGCGGCGCGAACTGCGCGGCATGTGGGTCGCCACCGTCGCCAACATCGACTGGCCCTCCGCGCCCGGTCTGACAGCGGCCGCGCAGGAGGCCGAGCTGATCGCGTACCTCGACGAGGCGGTCGACCGGCGGCTGAACGCCGTGATGCTCCAGGTCCGGCCGACCGCCGACGCGCTGTGGCCCTCGGCCTACGAACCGTGGGCCCAGTACCTCACCGGGGTGCAGGGCAAGGACCCCGGCTGGGATCCGCTGGGCACGGCCGTCCGCGAGGCGCACCGCCGCGGGCTCGAGCTGCATGCCTGGTTCAACCCGTACCGGGTCGCCAACCACACCGATCCGTCCCGTCTGGTCGCCACCCACCCCGCCAGGCTGCACCCCGACTGGGTCCTGCCGTACGGCGGGAAGCTGTACTACAACCCCGGAATCCCCGAGGTCCGCCGCTTCGTCCAGGACGCGATGCTCGACGCGGTCCGCCGCTACGACATCGATGCCGTGCACTGGGACGACTACTTCTACCCGTACCCGGTGGCCGGGCAGGTCTTCGACGACGACGCCACGTACGCGAAGTACGGTGCGGGCTTCCCGGACAAGGCCGCCTGGCGGCGCGACAACACCGACAAGCTGGTGCGCGAGACGGCCGAGCGGATCAAGAAGATCAAGAAGAACGTCCAGTTCGGGATCAGCCCGTTCGGTGTGTGGCGCAACGTCGCGACCGACCCGCTCGGCTCCGACACGAAGGCGGGTGTGCAGACCTACGATGATCTGCACGCCGACACCCGCGGCTGGGTCGAGAAGGGCTGGATCGACTACATCTGCCCGCAGATCTACTGGAACATCGGCTTCGCCGCCGCCGACTACGCCAAGCTGCTGCCCTGGTGGGACGCGGTCGTACGGGGCACGGGCGTCGATCTGTTCGTGGGCGAGGCGCTCTACAAGGCCGGTGACCCGGCCCAGCCCGCAGCCTGGCAGGACCCGGCCGAACTCTCCCGCCACCTCGACTTCGCCGCCACCTACGACCAGGTGCGCGGCCATGTCTACTTCTCCGGAAAGAATGTGGTCACGGACCGGATCGGAACCATGGACCGGGTGGTGGCCGACCACTATCGCAACAGGGTGCGTCCACCCCGCTGACAGAAGAAGCGGAGTGGACGCACCCGGTGTTGTGGGCGGGCTGCCGGGAACCTATCGGCCCGCCCAGGGCCCGGGGGGCGAAGAGCAGTGCCGTCCGCCGGAGGCCGCTACGGGGTCTCCTGTGCCTGCTTCCGGACGACGGTGTGCTGTACGACGCTGTCGGGACCGGGCGAAATCAGGTGTTCGTGTCCGTCCTCGAAGCGGACGCGGTACGGGGGAGTGCCCCCGGCCCCGAGCACTTCGACGATCTCTGCGACCCGGTCGTGCTGTCCCACGGTCCTGCCGTGCGTCAGCAGCCGGTCGCCCGCGTGTGCCTCCATCGGGAGTGACCTCCTCACGGGTGCGGTCCTTGTCGACAAGTCTATGACCGAAAAGAGACTTCGCCCGGTGGAAGGTGCGTGGTTCTCACCCCGGACGCCGGGCGCGCCCCGTCCGCTGGGTGGCCGCGATGCAGACGAGCACCGCGACTGCCGCCACCGGCGCCGCCGCCGAGACCTCCTCGCCGAGCAGGAAGAACGACCACACCAGTGTCAGCAACGGCTGCGCGAGCTGAAGCTGGCTGGCCCGCGGAACCCCGATCTCCGCCATCCCGCGGTACCAGACGTACAGGCCGAAGAAGGTGGACCCGGCCGCCACCCAGACCAGTCCGATCACCCCGTGCGCGGTCAGCCGCACCGGCTCCAACGGCAACGCGATGGCCGCCCCCGCCATCGCGAGCGGCAGAGAGAGAATCAGAGCCCAGCCGACCACCTGCCAGCCCGGCATGATCCCGGCCAGCCTGCCGCCCTCGGTGTATCCCGCCGCGCACACCAGCAGTGCACCGAACAGATACAGATCACCGCCGGACAGCGCACCACCGCTCTCCTGCACGGTGAACGCGATCACCACGGCCGCCCCGGCGAGCGCCGCGATCCAGAAGGCACGCGGCGGCCGCTCCCCGGTCCGCAGCGAGGAGAACACCGCGGTGGTCAGCGGCAGCAGCCCCACCACAACGGCTGCGTGCGAGGTCGTCGACGTCTGCAGCGCCAGCGTCGTCAGCAGCGGGAAGCCGACCACCACACCGGCGGCGACGACGACGAGCCCGGCCCGGTGCCGGCGGTCCGGCACCGGGACGCGGCCCGCCAGCAGTACACCACCCGCGATCGCGGAGGCGAGCAGGGTGCGCAGCGCCACCAGCGACCAGGGGCCGAAGCTCTCCAGCCCCCAGGCCGTGGACGGGAAGGTCAGCGAGAAGGCGACGACACCGAGCCCGGCGAGAACCATGCCACCGCGGTTCGCCGTGCCAGCCGTCGATGAGTCAACCGCTATCGTGCTTTCGGGGGTAGCGCTATCCTTAACTTTCATGCAAGAGCGTAGCAGTGTCGCTGAACTCGTTGATTCTCTCCGCGGTGAACTGAACCGCTACTCACCAGGTGGAAAGCTGCCGTCGAGCCGGGCCCTCGTGGAGCGCTTCCGGGTCAGCCCCGTCACCGTCTCCCGGGCCATTGCCCAGCTCGCCGCCGAGGGTCTCGTCGTCACCCGCCCCGGCTCCGGCGCCTTCCGGGCGCCGCCCCGTAGCGATGTGCCCCCGCCGGGCGACACCTCCTGGCAGGAGATCTCCCTCAGCGGCGACGGCGGCCACGAAGCGGTGCCGCGCACCGTCGACGCCTCCGGTGTCCTGGTCACGCTCACCGCACCGCCGCCAGGCGTCATCGAGCTCAACGGCGGCTACCTCCACTCCTCGCTCCAGCCGGAGCGGGCGCTCGCCGCCGCCCTCGCCAGGGCCGGCCGCCGCCCCGGCGCCTGGGACCGCCCGCCCACCGACGGTCTGACCGAACTGCGTGCCTGGTTCGCCCGGGAGGTCGGGCCCGCACTCACCGCCGCCGACGTACTGATCACCGCGGGCGGCCAGAGTGCCCTGGCCACCGCACTGCGCGCCCTCGCCCCGCCCGGCGCCCCGGTCCTGGTCGAATCGCCCACCTACCCGGGAATGCTGGCCGCCGCCCGCGCCACCGGACTGCGGCCCGTACCGGTACCCGTCGACGCCGACGGTGTGCGGCCGGAGCTGCTCGCCGCCGCCTTCCGGGCCACCGGCGCGCCCGTCTTCGTCTGCCAGCCGCTCTTCCAGAACCCGACCGGCGCGGTCCTCGCCCCCGAACGGCGCGGCGAGGTCGTGCGGATCGCCCGTGCGGCGGGAGCCTTCGTCATCGAGGACGACTTCGCCCGCCGCCTGGTCCACGACGACGCCGGGCCACTGCCCGCACCCCTGGCCGCCGACGACCCCGACGGTGTGGTCGTCCACGTCTGCTCCCTGACCAAGGTCACCTCGCCCAGCCTGCGGGTGGGCGCGCTCGCCGCCCGCGGTCCGGTGCTGGGACGGCTGCGCGCCATCCAGATCGTCGACAGCTTCTTCGTACCCCGACCGCTCCAGGAGGCCGCGCTCGAACTGGTCGGCTCCCCGGCGTGGGGTCACCATCTGCGTTCCGTATCGACCGAGCTGAGGAAGCGGCGCACCGCCATGACGACGGCCCTGCGGCAGGAGCTGCCCGTCCTCGCGCTCCCGCACATCCCCGCGGGCGGCGGCAGCCTGTGGCTGCGCCTGCCCGACGCGGAAGCCGGTACGGACGAGTCCGCGGTGGTCTCGGCGGCCCTGCGCGCGGGCGTGGCCATCGCACCCGGCCGCCCGTACTTCTGTGCCGAACCCCCTTTCCCGCAGATCCGGTTGAGCTTCGCCGCGGCCGCCGGAGCGGCCGAGATCGCCGAGGGGGTCCGACGCCTGCGCACCGCCTGCGGCGAAGTCCTGACCGGCTTGGGGGGATGACCTCCGGCCGTGAACGACGACACGCCCCAGCAGCGTCACGAGATCTCGTCCGACCCGTCCCGTCCGGACGCGGCCCGTATCCACCACGGCAGGTTCACGCTCGCCACCGAGGACGCCCACGGGGTCTACGAGAAGGTCGGCTTCAAGCCACTGAAGGACCCGCACAAGTGGATGTACATCCTGCTCGGCTGAGCCGGAAGCGCTTGTGAAGGCCCTTGACCCGCGTGGCGTTGGGATCCACGATCACCGCCATGACTGTTCGAGTCTCGCTCGTTGCCGCGGCGCGCAGCTCCGCACTGCTTGCCGAGCGCTTCGACGACGACCGGCCGCTCGACCACGCCGGCTGGCACGAGGTACAGCTCGCCGCACACACCCTGGTTCCCCTGGGCGCCGCCGAACTGCGCTACTGCTCACCGACCCCACGCAGCCGCGCCACCGGCGAGGCGCTCGGTTACGCCCCGCTCGTCCAGCCCGCCCTGCGCGACTGCGACATGGGCCGTTGGCGCGGCTGCACCCTCGCCGATGTCACGGCATACGAACCCGCGGCCGTCGACGCCTGGCTCGCGGACCCGCGCTCCGCCCCGCACGGCGGTGAACCGCTGCTCGCCTTCATCTCGCGGATAGGGGGCTGGCTGGACACCCGCCCCGCATGCGACGGAGCCATCGTCGCCGTCGCCGAACCGGCAGTCGTCCGGGCCGCCCTCGTCTATGCGCTCAAGGCCCCGCCGTCGACGTACTGGAACGTCGACGTCCGACCGCTGTCCACGGTCACGCTCACCGGTATGCCGGGCCGCTGGAGCCTCAGGCTCGAAGCGGGAGCTCGCTGAACGGCCGCCTCTCGTGGGCGCATGAAGTCTTCCCGCCGGTCCGACCAGTCGGTACGTTGCGTACCCATCGAGTCCGCCGGACGGGGCAGATCGGGCGACCGGCGGTTTCTCTCCGAGGAGGCCGTCGAGCGCGCCCGCGAGGGACAGGGGTCCTGTCGCGACCTGGTGCTCGGTACGGGCATCGGCCATGACACGGAGATCTCGCTCGGGCTGTGGCTGAGCGGCCCCGAGGGCTCGTACGGTCCCAACCCGCGGGCCTTCGGCCATGACGGCGCGGGCGGCTCCTGCGGCCTCGCCGACCCGGAGGCCGATCTCGCCCTGGGCTAAGTGATGAACCGGATGGGCCCCCGGATCTTTGACGATTTGCGCAAGACGGCCCTGATCGAGGCGGTGTACGGGGCAACTGTGACCGGCCGACGCGCGCAGGCCGGCACCGGATGACCGGCACCGGCTCTCGCCGCGCATACCCCGGACGGGCTGCTTCGGTCAGGCCTCCTTGTCCGAGGCGTTGGCGATGTGCGTGAGGGCCTCGGCGATGCCCGTCTCGGCGGTCGCCTTGTCGATGCCGAGGTTTGTCAGCACACCCGCGCCGTCCTCCTGCTCCAGCAGGGCGAGCAGGATGTGTTCCGTGCCGACGTAGTTGTGGCCCATCCGCAGGGCCTCCCGGAACGTCAGCTCCAGTGCCTTGCGGGCCCCGGCGTCGAACGGGATGAGGTCCGGCAGCTCGTCGACCGCGGCCGGCAGAGCCTCGGTCGCGGCCTGACGGACGGCCTCCAGCGCCACGCCCTGGGACTTGATGAACGCGGGACCCAGTGCCTTCGGCTCGGCGAGCAGCCCCAGCACCAGGTGCTCGGTGCGCACCTCGTTGTTGCCTGCGGCGCGGGCCTCGTTCTGCGCGGTCATCACGACGTTCCTGGCCCGCTCGGTGAAGCGGCCGAACCCTTGGCCGGGGTCCAGGTCCGAGGGCTCGCCGGGGTCCTTGGAGACGAACCGCTTCTGGGCCGCCTGCCTGGTCACTCCCATGCTCTTCCCGATCTCCGTCCAGGAAGCGCCCGAGCGCCGGGCCTGGTCGACGAAGTGCCCGATCAGATGGTCGGCCACATCGCCGAGGTGGTCCGCGGCGATGACCGCGTCGGAGAGCTGGTCGAGAGCGTCGGTGTGGACCTTCTTGATGGCCTCGATCAGGTCGTCGAGGCGTACGGGATTGGTTGGACGCACAGGTTTCACCATGCGTCAACCTTAGGTTGACAGTCCGGGGGTGTCAACCGACAGTTGACATTGGGGGCTGTGAAGGCGCGCTGTCGCATGGGCAGTGTGAGATCACCAGAGCGCCGTACAGAAGACGCACGCTTCCCAATGGACCGGCGCGCACAGGACGCGGTGCCGTACGCACGAGGCCATGGCGGCTTCCTCCGGGCCCGGAAAGGGGAAGCCGTCGCTCGGCCGCTCCACGTCGGCCGGATCGAACGCCTCGACCATCTCCCGGTACTGCCGCAGGAACCCCTCGGCGAAGGGCGGCTCGTAGCCCAGCTCGTCCCACCGGTGCCTGCGCAGGGCGAGATCGAGCACCCGCAGGACGAAGTCCTTGGCCGCGGCCTGCTCGTGAGGGGAGCGGCCCCAGTCGACGTCCTCCAGGTCGAACCCGACCACTCCGCGCCCGATGACGCTCTGGTCCTGCAAGGTCAGCAGGGTGGCGAAGCGGTGGTCCCAGGCGCTGTCGGCGAGCTCGGACACGGCCAGCATGAGCACGTCGACGAAGACGTCCGTGCTTCCGTTGGACATGGACAGACTGCGGCCCCCGCCGTGAAACACGTTCCCCATCCCGACACCCTATCGAGCGGATTCGCACCGCCGGCCGGTCGGCCGTGGCCGTCCCTGCGCCGGCCGGATACGACGGAGCGCGCCGTCCGACGGAGTCCGTCGGACGGCGCGCTCGTTCAGCGGTTCCGTATGCGGGTCAGAGGACGCCGCTGTCCGCGATGGTGATCTTCGCCTGGGGCCGGCCGCTCTGCGAGCCGAGGGCCTCGATCTTCTTGACCAGGTCCATGCTCTCCTGGTTGTCGACCTCACCGAACACCACGTGCTTGCCGTCCAGCCACGACGTCACGATGGTCGTGATGAAGAACTGGGAGCCGTTGGAGTGGGGGCCGCTGTTGGCCATGGAGAGCAGGCCCGGCTTGGTGTGCGCGAGCTTGAAGTTCTCGTCCGGGAACTTCGCCCCGTAGATGCTCTTGCCACCCGTGCCGTTGCCCTGGGTGAAGTCGCCGCCCTGCAGCATGAAGTCGGGGATGATCCGGTGGAAGGACGATCCCTTGTAGCCGAAGCCCTTCTCGCCGGTCGCCAGCGCACGGAAATTCTCCGCGGTCTTGGGAACGACGTCGTCGAAGAGTTTGAACGTGATCCGCCCAGCGGGCTCGTCATTGATGGTGATATCGAAGTAAACGTTGCTCGTCATGGAACCATCCTGACATCGATGCGCTCGGCGCCGACGGGCGGGCATGGTGCCGGGCCCGTCGACGTGGCAGCGGGAGTGGACACCGCGGCGCCCACTCCCGCTGTCCTGCGCGTCGACGACTGGTTAGCCTGAAGAAGGGGTGCGCAGGCTCAGGGAGGTCCGTTGTGACTGTGGAGGCCAATGCGAGCACCGGGACGTTCAGTGCTTTCGATGTATCCCCGGGTGTCGGCGCGCCCCGCTATCTGCCGGTTGCCGAGCACGGCCTGATCGGCGATCTGCGCAGCGCGGCGCTGGTGGGCACCAATGGCACCATCGACTGGTACTGCTGCCCGCGCTTCGACGCACCCAGTGTCTTCGCCTCGATTCTCGACGCCGACCGTGGCGGGTACTTCGAGCTCGCGGCGGATGCCCCGACGCGTACCAAGCAGTTCTACTTCCCCGACACCAATGTGCTGATCACCCGCTTCTTCGCGGAGGACGGGGTCGGCGAGGTCCAGGACTTCATGCCGGTACTCGACGATTCGCGCGAGGCCGACCGGCACCGTCTGATCCGCCGCGTGGTGTGCGTCCGCGGATCGCTGCCGTTCCGCGCCCGGGTGGCCCCCCGTTTCGAGTACGGGGCGCAGCCGCACACCGTGCACGTACAGCACGGCCAGGCGGTCTTCGAATCGCCCTCACTCACTCTCGCGCTGACGTCGAGTGTGCCGCTCGAGGTCGCCGGCCAGGACGTATGGTCGCTGTTCAAGCTGCACGAGGGCGAGTCCGCGGTCTTCGCCCTCGACCGGGTCGGCGGCGACGTGGCGCCCCGCTTCTGCCCGCTGTCCGAGGCGGAGCAGCAGTTCAACGCCACCGTCGGGTACTGGCGGCGGTGGCTGTCCCGGTCGCGGTACCGCGGTCGCTGGCGGGAGATGGTGCACCGCTCCGCCCTCACCCTGAAGCTGCTCACCTACGCCCCGACCGGCGCCATCATCGCCGCGCCGACCACCAGCCTGCCCGAACGCATCGGGGGCGAGCGCAACTGGGACTACCGCTACGTATGGATCCGTGACGCGGCGTTCTGCGTGTATGCGCTGCTCAGGCTCGGCTTCACGGAGGAGGCCGAGGCCTTCATGGGTTTCCTTTCCGAGCATGTCCCCCTCGAAGTGACCGAGACGACCGGCCCGCTGCAGATCATGTACGGCATCGACGGACGCCGTGAGCTGCCCGAGCGCGAGCTGACCCATCTCGAGGGCTACCGGGGCTCGGCCCCCGTACGCGTCGGCAATGATGCCGTCGGCCAGTTGCAGCTGGACATCTACGGGGCGCTCACCGACGCCCTCTACCTCTACAACAAGTGGGGGCAGCCCATCTCCAGTGCGCACTGGGACAGCATCAGCGAGGTGGTCGACTGGGTGTGCGACCACTGGGACCAGCCCGACGAGGGGATCTGGGAGACGCGCAGCGGGCGCAAGAACTTCCTCTACTCGCGATTGATGTGCTGGGTGGCCATCGAGCGCGCCATGCGACTGGCCCAGCATCGCGGCCTGCCCGTCGACATCGTGCGGTGGGGGCGGGCCCGGGATGCGATCTATCGCCGGATCATGCGCCATGGCTGGTCCGACGAGCGGCACGCCTTCGTCCAGTACGAGGACGGCCACGTCCTCGACGCGTCCCTGCTGATGATGCCGCTGGCGAAGTTCGTCTCCCCGACCGACCCGAAGTGGCTCGCCACGCTGGACGCGCTGGGCGAGGACCTGGTGTCCGACTCGCTGGTCTACCGCTACGACCCGCAGGCCAGCCCGGACGGACTGCGGGGCGATGAGGGCACGTTCTCGATCTGCTCGTTCTGGTACGTCGAGGCGCTGGCCCGCGCCGGCCGCCTGGACGAGGCCCGACTCGCGTTCGAGAAGATGCTCACGTACGCCAACCACCTCGGTCTGTATGCGGAGGAGATCGGCCACACCGGGGAGCAGACCGGGAACTTCCCTCAGGCCTTCACCCACCTGGCGCTGATCAGTGCGGCCTTCGGTCTCGACCGGGCGCTCGGCTAGGCGTGAGTTGACTTTTGCATAAAAGTGCATAGCTGCGTATAGTCATGCCATCAACGAGGAGGATTTCGATGGTGGTACGTGCAGCAGTGGCAGGGGCGAGCGGATACGCCGGTGGGGAGCTGCTCCGTCTCCTGCTGGTCCACCCCGAGGTCGAGATCGGGGCCCTCACCGCCCATTCCAACGCGGGGCAGAAGCTCGGTGCGTTGCAGCCGCATCTGCGGCCGCTTGCCGACCGTGTGCTTCAGCCGACCGGGCCCGAGGTCCTCGCCGGGCACGATGTCGTCTTCCTCGCCCTTCCGCATGGGCAGTCCGCCGCCGTCGCCGAGCAACTCGGTGACGAGGTGCTCGTGATCGACATGGGCGCCGACTTCCGGCTCAGGGACGCAGTGGACTGGGAGAAGTTCTACGGCTCGCCGCACGCCGGGACCTGGCCCTATGGTCTGCCCGAACTGCCGGGCGGGCGCCCGGCGTTGGCGGGGTCCAAGCGCATTGCGGTGCCCGGCTGCTACCCGACCGCCGTCTCTCTCGCGCTCTTCCCGGCGTACGCCGCCCACTTGGCCGAGCCCGAGGCCGTGATCGTTGCCGCGTCCGGTACATCCGGGGCGGGCAAGGCGGCCAAGCCGCATCTGCTCGGCTCCGAAGTGATGGGCAACATGTCCCCGTACGGCGTCGGCGGGGTCCACCGGCACACCCCCGAGATGATCCAGAACCTCAGCGCTGCGGCCGGTGAACCGGTCACGGTCTCCTTCACGCCGACCCTGGCACCGATGCCCCGCGGCATCCTCGCGACGTGCAGCGCGAAGGCGAAGCCGGGCGTGAGCGCCCGGGCCGTCCGTGACGTGTACGAGAAGGCGTTCGCCGAGGAGCCGTTCGTCGACCTGCTCCCCGAGGGGCAGTGGCCCGCCACAGCGTCCGTCCACGGTTCCAACGCCGTACAGATCCAGGTCGCCCACGACGAGGCGGCAGGCCGGATCATCGTCATCAGTGCCATCGACAACCTCGCCAAGGGCACTGCCGGCGGCGCCCTGCAGAGCATGAACATCGCCCTCGGACTTCCCGAGGACACAGGTCTCTCCACGATCGGAGTCGCACCGTGAGTGTCACGGCAGCACAGGGATTCTCGGCGGCGGGCATCGCCGCGGGAATCAAGGAGAGCGGTAACCCGGACCTGGCCCTCGTGGTCAACCACGGTCCGCGTCGCTCCGCCGCGGGCGTCTTCACCTCCAACCGCGTCAAGGCTGCCCCCGTCCTCTGGTCGGAGCAGGTACTCAAGGGCGGCGAGGTCAGTGCCGTCGTTCTCAACTCCGGTGGCGCCAACGCCTGTACGGGCCCGCAGGGCTTCCAGGACACCCACGCCACCGCAGAGAAGGCTGCCGAGGTCCTCACCGGTCACAGCGCGGGCGAGATCGCGGTCGCATCGACCGGGCTGATCGGCACGCTGCTTCCGATGGACAAGCTGCTGCCCGGCATCGAGAAGGCAGCCGCCGCCCTCAGCGAGCACGGTGGCGAGAAGGCCGCCATCGCGATCAAGACCACCGACACCGTCCACAAGACCGCCGTCGCGGGCGGCGAGGGGTGGACCGTCGGCGGTATGGCCAAGGGCGCGGGCATGCTCGCCCCGGGTCTCGCCACCATGCTGGTCGTTCTCACCACCGACGCCGACGTGGACGCGCCGGCGCTGGACACCGCGCTGCGCGCCGCCACCCGCACCACCTTCGACCGGGTCGACTCCGACGGCTGCATGTCGACCAACGACACCGTGCTGCTGCTGGCCTCCGGCGCGAGTGGGATCACCCCGGAGCAGGACGAGTTCGCCGAGGCCGTACGGACCGTCTGCGCCGACCTCGCCCGGCAGCTCATCGGTGACGCCGAGGGCGCCTCCAAGGACATCCGGATCGAGGTCATCAACGCCGCGACGGAGGACGACGCCGTCGAGGTGGGCCGGTCCATCGCCCGTAACAACCTCCTCAAGTGCGCCATCCACGGCGAGGACCCCAACTGGGGCCGGGTCCTCTCCGCGATCGGCACGACGAAGGCCGCCTTCGAACCGGACCAGCTGAATGTCGCCATCAACGGCGTATGGGTCTGCAGGAACGGCGGCGTCGGCGAGGACCGCGACCTGGTCGACATGCGCTACCGGGAAGTGAAGATCACCGCCGACCTGGCCACCGGCAGCGAGTCGGCCGTCATCTGGGCCAACGACCTCACTGCCGACTACGTCCACGAGAACAGCGCGTACAGCTCATGACCACGGCGCGGAAGCACACCGCACTCCCGAAGGCACAGATCCTCATCGAGGCGCTGCCCTGGCTGACCCGGCACAACGGCAAGACCGTCGTCATCAAGTTCGGCGGCAACGCCATGATCGACGAGGAGCTGAAGGCGGCCTTCGCCCAGGACGTCGTCTTCCTGCGCCAGGCCGGCCTCAAGCCCGTCGTCGTGCACGGCGGCGGCCCGCAGATCAGCGCCCAGCTCGACAAGCAGGGCCTGGTCAGCGAGTTCAAGGCCGGTCTGCGCGTCACCACGCCCGAGGCGATGGACGTCGTGCGGATGGTGCTGGCCGGACAGGTCCAGCGCGAGCTCGTCGGCCTGCTCAACCAGCACGGCCCGCTCGCCGTCGGCATGACCGGCGAGGACGCCCACACGATCACCGCCACCCAGCACAGGCCGACCATCGACGGCGAACTCGTCGACATCGGCCGGGTCGGCGAGATCACCGCCATAGACACCGGGGCGATCCAGGCGCTGCTGGACGACGGCCGGATCCCCGTCGTCTCCTCCATCGCGCGCTCCGCCGACGACAACCACGTCTACAACGTCAACGCCGACACCGCGGCCGCCGCACTCGCCGCCGCGCTGAACGCCGAGACGCTGATGGTCCTCACGGACGTGGAGGGCCTCTACGAGGACTGGCCGAACAGCGACGACGTGATCAGCAGGCTCACCGCGACCGAGCTGGAGAAGCTGCTTCCCGAGCTGTCCAGCGGCATGGTCCCGAAGATGCAGGGCTGCCTGCACGCCGTACGCAACGGCGTCGAGACCGCCCGTGTCATCGACGGCCGGGTCCAGCACTCGATCCTGCTGGAGATCTTCACCGACGAAGGAATCGGCACGATGGTCGTGCCCGACGCACAGCCCGACGCACAGGGGGAGTCATGAGCAACCAGGAGCTCTCGCAGCGCTGGAGCCACGCGCTGATGGACAACTACGGCACCCCCCGGCTGTCCCTCGTCCGAGGCGAAGGCGCCCATGTGTGGGACGCCGACGGCACCGAGTACCTCGACTTCGTCGGCGGTATCGCCGTGAACGCCCTGGGCCACGCCCACCCCGCCGTCGTCGAGGCCGTCTCCACCCAGATCGCCTCCCTCGGCCATGTCTCCAACCTCTTCATCGCACCGACGCCCGTCACCCTCGCCGAACGGCTGCTGCAGCTCTTCGGCCAGGGCGGCAAGGTCTACTTCGCCAACTCGGGTGCCGAGGCCAACGAGGCCGCCTTCAAGATCGGCCGGCTGACCGGGCGGACCCACATGGTCGCCACCGACGGCGGCTTCCACGGCCGGACCATGGGCGCACTCGCGCTGACCGGTCAGCCCGAGAAGCGCGAGCCCTTCGAGCCACTGCCCGGCGATGTCACACATGTCCCGTACGGGGATGCCGAGGCGCTGCGGGCCGCCGTGACCACCGATACCGCGCTGGTGATCATCGAGCCCATCCAGGGCGAGAACGGTGTGGTCGTGCCGCCCAAGGGCTACTTGGAGGCCGCCCGGCAGATCACCCGGGCGACCGGCACCCTGCTCGTCCTCGACGAGGTGCAGACCGGTATCGGCCGCTGCGGCCACTGGTTCGAGCACCAGGCCCACCAGGGTGTCGAGCCGGACATCGTCACCCTCGCCAAGGGCCTCGGCGGCGGACTGCCGATCGGCGCGACCGTCGCGTTCGGTCCGGCGGCCGATCTGCTGAAGCCGGGCCAGCACGGCACGACGTTCGGCGGCAACCCGATCGCCTGCGCCGCAGGTCTCGCCGTCCTGGACACGCTGGCGGCCGATGGTGCCCTGGACCGGGTGAAGCGGCTCGGCGAGAAGATCCGGGACGGCGTGGAGGGTCTCGGGCACCCGCTGGTGTCCCATGTCCGCGGCTCCGGGCTGCTGCTGGGTATCGTGCTCACCGAGCCCCTCGCACCTCAGGTGCAACAGGCGGCTCAGGGAGCCGGAATCCTGGTGAACTCACCCGCCCCCGATGTCCTGCGGCTCATGCCGCCGCTGATCATCGGTGACACGGAGGTGGACGCGTTCCTCCAGGCGCTGCCCGGCGCTCTCGACGCGGCAAAAGGGGACGGACGATCCGGAGAATGAGGCGACGACGATGACCGAGGCGCAGGAGACCGAGCACGGCGGGCCGTCCGTGCCGCAGACCCGCACCGCACGCCACCGCCGGATCGTGGACATCCTGAACCGGCAGCCGGTGCGTTCGCAGAGTCAGCTGGCCAAGCTTCTCGCCGACGACGGGCTGAGCGTCACCCAGGCGACGCTCTCCCGCGACCTGGACGAGCTGGGTGCGGTGAAGATCCGCAACACCGGCGGCGAGCTGATCTACGCGGTACCGAGCGAGGGCGGTTTCCGTACCCCGCAGGCACCACTGGGCGAGTCCGCGAAGGAGGAGCGGATGCGGCGCCTCTCCGCCGAACTGCTCATCTCGGCGGAGGCCTCGGCCAACCTCGTGGTGCTGCGCACGCCTCCGGGCGCGGCCCAGTTCCTCGCCTCGGCCATCGACCAGGCCGAACTCCATGACATCCTCGGGACCATCGCGGGTGACGACACACTGATGCTGATCAGCCGTGACCCGGCGGGCGGTCAGGCGCTCGCCGACCACCTGCTGCGACTGGCCCAGAACGAGCGCTGAACGGCCGGGGTACCCCGCGTCCGTCAGTAGCGCGTGATCGCGGTCGGGCCCGAACGGGTCCCGATCGCGATGTGTGGACTGCGGGCCGGGCCCACCCAGTCGAGGATCCGGTCCATCGCGGCCGCCGGTACGGAGACGCAACCGGCGGTCGCACCACGCCCGTTGACGTGGAGGAAGATGCCGGCGCCACGTCCGCGTACCGGCCGCTCGTAGTTGAAGCCGATGACGAGCGCGCGGGCGTACTGCGTCGGATACGCGGCCAGATGCTCCGACTCACCCGCCCGGCAGTCCGCAGGCCGCGGTTCCACCCAGCGGTTGTAGGCCCGCGCCTCGGTGTCCTCGCACCACCACGACCGGCTGTTGACCCGGCGGTACGGATATACGGTGCCGGTCGGTGCCGCCTTGATTCCGAAGGCGTACGGCAGGTCGTACAGGCCGGTGGGTGTGGTGTCGGTGCCCTGCTTGCGCGACGTCCCCTCGGCCAGACCCTTCGCACCGAACCGGGCCGGTGCGGACCCGCCCCTCACCCAGATGCCCCGGCGCAGATTCCACCAGGTGACGGTGCCCGTCGTGGAACCCTTGGCCGGGGCCTCGGCCGTGATCAACTGGGTACCACCCCCGGTGTCGGCCATCCGCCCCGGGAGAGCCGGCGCCACGGCGGGCCGGGCCGCGACCGAGCCCGCCGGCGCGAGCAGTACCGAACCGATCACCAGGGATCTGCGCATGTCCCGGACGCTGGACCGTCCGGCGGCGTGTCACCCCCGGACCTGCTCCGTACGGCTCGATCTCATTCCGCGCGCGGCATGGCCGGCAACGGGAGCGGCAGCCCCGGCAGCCCGTCGATACTCGTCGCGACGTGCTCCTTCTTCTCGAAGTAGACACTGAGCGACGCGTCGTCCTCGCGGGCGAAGCGCTGGGCGTGCAGTGGCCGGTCCTCGTCGTACGACATGAAGGGCACGGCAAATCCATAGGTGTCCCGAATCAGCTCGGCCTTCACCACGATGATGGCGCGCAGCCCGTGCGGGCCGGGGTCCACAGCGGGGAAACGGGCGAGCAGCGCGCCGAACCGCGGATCGTCACGGAAGACCGGCTCACCGCGACCGTGCACCCGCACGATGTTCGGCGGCCCCTGGAAGGCGCACCACATCAGCGTGATGCGCCCGTTCTCGCGGAGGTGGGCGACGGTCTCCGCATTGCTGCCCGCGAAGTCCAGATAGGCCACGGTCAGTTCGTCGATGACGGCGAAGGAGCCGCTGACCCCCTTGGGGGAGAGGTTGACCGTGCCCTCTCCGTTCAGCGGCGCGGTCGCCGTGAAGAAGATGTGCTGCTCTTCGATGAAGGTCCTGATCCGTCCGTCGATACGCTCGTACGTCTTACCCATGGTGGCCATTGTCGTCGCCAACTCCGATGACGGTGGGGCAATTTCAGCTGGTGGGACGCCGGTGCAGGCCTGCCGCGCGCAGCAGTCGCCGAGCCGCCACACGCACCGCGCGTGGCCGGTCCTGTGCCGTGCGGATGCGCAGCCACTCCTCGGGGAATCCGGCCGCGTCCGGCAGCAGCGCCCGGGTGGCCGCACGGACCACGGCGGACGACGGATCGTCGAGGAGGGGTGCCAGCCGTTCGCGGTCCACGGCGTCGAGGGCCCGCAGGCCGACGACGGAGTGGACCCGCCTCCGGTGTGTGGTCGGAGGCCGAGCCCAGAGGGCCCGGACCGTTCGAGTCCGGCATTTTCCGCCCACGCACGGGCCCGGCGGCGCGCCGCCCACCTGCGCCTTTGACAAACCATACGGAGGGCTGCATAGTTATACCTATCAGTGATTGCACCGTAAGGAGAAACCCGTGACCGAGCGTGTCGTACTCGCCTACTCGGGCGGCCTGGACACCTCCGTCGCCATCGGCTGGATCGCCGAGGAGACGGGCGCCGAGGTCATCGCCGTTGCAGTGGATGTCGGTCAGGGCGGCGAGGACCTGGACGTCATCCGCAAGCGCGCGCTCGCCTGCGGTGCCGTCGAGGCCGAGGTCGCGGACGCCAAGGACGAGTTCGCCGAGGAGTACTGCCTCCCGGCGATCAAGGCCAACGCCCTCTACATGGACCGCTACCCGCTCGTCTCGGCCCTGTCCCGGCCGACCATCGTCAAGCACCTCGTCGCCGCCGCCAACAAGCACAACGCCGGCATCGTCGCCCACGGCTGCACCGGCAAGGGCAACGACCAGGTCCGCTTCGAGGCCGGCATCTCCGCGCTCGGCCCCGACCTGAAGTGCATCGCCCCGGTCCGTGACTACGCGATGACCCGGGACAAGGCGATCGCCTTCTGCGAGGAGAAGAATCTCCCGATCGCGACCACCAAGAAGTCCCCGTACTCCATCGACCAGAACGTCTTCGGGCGTGCCGTCGAGACGGGCTTCCTGGAGGACATCTGGAACGCGCCGATCGAGGACATCTACGAGTACACCGAGAACCCCGCCACCCCGCGCGAGGCCGACGAGGTCGTCATCTCCTTCAAGGAGGGCGTGCCCGTGGCCATCGACGGCAAGCCCGTCACGGTCCTCCAGGCGGTGCAGCAGCTCAACCAGCGGGCCGGCGCCCAGGGCATCGGCCGGATCGACATGGTCGAGGACCGTCTCGTCGGCATCAAGTCCCGCGAGGTGTACGAGGCCCCGGGCGCGATCGCACTGATCACCGCCCACCAGGAGCTGGAGAACGTCACCGTCGAGCGCGAGCTGGCCCGCTACAAGCGGCAGGTCGAGCAGCGCTGGGGCGAACTGGTCTACGACGGCCTGTGGTTCTCGCCGCTCAAGCGCGCCCTGGACGGCTTCATCAACGAGGCCAACCAGCACGTCACCGGTGACATCCGGATGACCATGCACGCGGGCCGCGCCGTCGTCACCGGCCGGAAGTCCGAGCAGTCGCTCTACGATTTCAACCTCGCCACCTACGACTCGGGCGACACGTTCGACCAGTCCAAGGCGCAGGGCTTCATCGAGATCTTCGGCCTCTCGTCGAAGATCGCCGCGAAGCGTGACCTCGCCTGACCCCCAGTAGTTACGTCACCGCCTCCCCGACCCTCCGTGCGGGGAGGCGGTTGCACATCCACCCCCTTGTACTTCCGAGGAGCACGCAGTGAGCAACGGCAACGGCAACAGCGACGTACGCCTCTGGGGCGCCCGCTTCGCCGACGGTCCGGCCGAGGCGCTGGCCAAGCTGTCCGCCTCCGTCCACTTCGACTGGCGGCTCGCGCCGTACGACATCGCCGGCTCCCGCGCCCACGCGCGAGTGCTGAACAAGGCGGGCCTGCTCACCGAGGACGAGCTGAACCGCATGATCGCCGGTCTCGACCAGCTCGAAGCCGATGTCGCCGACGGCTCGTTCACCGGAACCGTCGCCGACGAGGACGTCCACACCGCGCTGGAGCGCGGCCTGCTTGAGCGCCTCGGCCCGGACCTCGGCGGCAAGCTGCGGGCCGGCCGGTCCCGGAACGATCAGATCGCCACGCTCTTCCGGATGTACCTGCGCGACCACGCCCGGATCATCGGCGGTCTGATCGCCGAGCTGCAGGGCGCCCTGGTCGGCCTCGCCGAGGCGCATCCGGACGTCGCGATGCCCGGTCGTACGCATCTGCAGCACGCCCAGCCGGTGCTCTTCGCCCATCACGTCCTCGCCCATGTGCAGTCCCTCTCCCGGGACGCCGAGCGGTTGCGCCAGTGGGACGATCGGACCGCCGTCTCCCCGTACGGCTCCGGCGCGCTGGCCGGGTCGTCCCTCGGGCTCGACCCGGAGGCGGTCGCCGCCGACCTCGGCTTCGAGCACGGCTCCGTCGCCAACTCCATCGACGGCACGGCCTCCCGCGACTTCGTCGCAGAGTTCGCGTTCATCACCGCGATGATCGGCGTCAACCTCTCCCGGATCGCGGAGGAGGTCATCATCTGGAACACGAAGGAGTTCTCCTTCGTCACCCTGCACGACGCCTTCTCCACCGGCTCCTCGATCATGCCGCAGAAGAAGAACCCGGACATCGCCGAGCTGGCCCGCGGCAAGTCCGGCCGGCTGATCGGCAATCTGACGGGCTTGATGGCCACGCTGAAGGCGCTCCCGCTCGCGTACAACCGCGACCTCCAGGAGGACAAGGAGCCGGTCTTCGACTCCTGCGACCAGCTCGAAGTCCTGCTGCCCGCCTTCACCGGAATGATGGCCACGCTCACCGTCAACCGCGAGCGCATGGAGGAGCTGGCCCCGGCCGGCTTCTCGCTCGCCACCGACATCGCCGAGTGGCTGGTCAAGCAGGGCGTGCCGTTCCGCGTCGCGCACGAGGTCGCGGGCGAGTGCGTCAAGGAGTGCGAGCAGCAGGGCATCGAGCTCGACGAGCTGACCGACGAGCAGTTCGCGAAGATCTCCGAGCACCTCACCCCCGAGGTCCGAACGGTCCTCAATGTGGCCGGTGCGCTCGCGTCCCGCAGCGGCCGCGGCGGTACGGCCCCGTCGGCCGTGGCCGTACAGCTCACCGAGGTCAAGGCCGACCTCGCCGTCCAGCAGGCGTGGGCCACCGCGAAGAACTGACGGCGGAGAACCGGCAGCGCCGAAGGCGAATCGAGGCGGGGAGCGGCCGTACGCTCCCCGCCTTCCGGTTTTCCCGAGCTGAGTTACGTTGACGGGGAGCGCACCCGATCGACGAGGAGCCCACGATGCCTTTCGCCCTTCCCCAAGCTCTCGGCTTCGCTCGACCAGGGGAGGCCCCATCGGCCACAGCGACTACTCCGACCGCCCACATCGGGCTCGGCCTGGCAGCGGTCGGCAGGCCCGGCTACATCAACCTCCACCGCGACCGCGATCTGCCCGGTGACCGCAGCGTCGAGGCGCTGCGCGAGCGCACCCACGAACTGCTGGACGCCGCCTATGCGCAGGGCGTCCGCTACTTCGACGCGGCCCGCTCCTACGGCCGTTCGGAGGAGTTCCTTGCCGAGTGGCTGACGGTCCGCCCGGAAGTGCGCGACGTCGTCATCGGCAGCAAGTGGGGCTACACCTACACCGCCGACTGGAGCGTCGAAGCCGAGGCACACGAGGTCAAGGACCACAGCCTCGCCATGTTCGAACGCCAGCGCGCAGAGACCGACGCGCTGCTCGGTGACCGCCTCGACCTCTACCAGATCCACTCGGTTACCGCCGACAGTCCGGCCCTCACCGACAAGGATCTGCACGCACGGCTCGCCGCACTCGCTGCGGAGGGGGTCAGCGTCGGCCTGTCCACCAGCGGACCCGCCCAGGCCGATGCGATCCGGGCCGCTCTTGCCGTCACGGTCGACGGCGAGCCGCTCTTCCGTACGGTCCAGGCCACCTACAACGCCCTGGAGACCTCGGCCGGAGCGGCGCTCGCCGAGGCCCATGACGCCGGGCTCACCGTGATCGTCAAGGAAGCCATGGCCAACGGCCGGCTCGCCGGAACGGAAGCCCCCGCCGTTGTCCAGGAGATCGCCGCCGAGGCCGGCCTGGGCAGTGACGCGATCGCCCTGGCGCTCGTACTGCACCAGCCGTGGGCCGGTGTGGTGCTCTCCGGTGCGGCGACCGTCGACCAGCTCGCCGAAAACCTGCACGCGGCCTTTGTCGACCTCGACGAGGAGCGGCGTGCCCGGCTCGATGCGCTCGTGGAGGAGCCGGAGGCGTACTGGCGTCATCGTGCCGGGCTGCCGTGGAGCTGAGCGGGCGCGCCCGGCGCCGGTGGAGCGGCGCTGATCCACCTGTCACATCTACGAGATCCGGTTCGTCATCGCATTGACGGAACACTACGGAGGAATGTGACTGTGGACGGAATCGAGTTCCTGGCAGAACGCTTCGAGGAGAACCGGACTCAGCTGCAGGCCGTGGCCTACCGGATGCTCGGCTCGGCGAGCGAGGCGGAGGACGCAGTCCAGGAAGCCTGGATCCGGCTCAGCCGCTCCGACAGCCGGGCGATCGAGAACCTGGGCGGCTGGCTGACGACGGTCGTCGGGCGGGTGTGTCTGGACGTGCTCCGCTCACGCCGCTCCCGCCGCGAGGAGCCCCTCGACACACAGGCACCCGAGGCACACGCCCCCGAACCGGTGCTCGGCGCTCAGCCGGATGCCGATCCCGAGCAGCAGGCCCTGATGGCCGACTCGGTCGGTCTCGCGATGCTGGTCGTCCTCGAAACGCTCGACCCCGCCGAGCGGCTCGCCTTCGTACTGCACGACATGTTCGCCGTGCCCTTCGACGAGATCGCCCGCATCGTGGACCGCACCCCGGCCGCGGCCCGGCAGCTCGCCAGCCGGGCCCGTCGCCGGGTGCAGGGGGTGGATCCGGATCCGGACCCCGATCTCACCCGCAAGCGCGAGGTCGTCGATGCCTTCCTGGCCGCTGCCCGCGGCGGTGACTTCGAGGCCCTCGTCGCCGTACTCGACCCGGATGTAGTGGTGCGCTCCGACATCGGCGCCGGTGGTGTCGGTGCGCCGACCCTGGTGCGGGGCGCCGCGGCCGTGGCCCGTCAGGCGATGATGTTCGCGCCGTTCGCCCAGTCGTCGCAGCCGGCACTGGTCGACGGGAACGTGGCCGTCATCTCCACGCGCGAGGGCCGGCGGTTCTCGGTCATGATCTTCACGATCGCGCGGGGGAAGGTCGTCGGGATGTCCGTGATCAACGACCCGGCCCGCCTCCCGGACCTGGATCTGACCGTCCTCAACGACTGACCCTGGGCGGCCGTACTGCGGGCTCAGGGTCCGCCGCCCCGGCGGCCGTCCGCCCACTCGGCCAGCTTCTCGAAATCGGCCGGCAGCAGTCCGATCCGCGGGTCGATCCACATCAGCAGCGTCTCGGCCGCCCCCTGCCCCGAGATCCACTCCCGGTCCTGCTCGGCGATCTCGTCGTCGATCCAGGCGAACGGCCGGCCGGCCGCGTACTCCACGATGTACTGCGTCTTCCAGTACGTACCGTCCGGTGCGCCGCCATGCAGCGACGGCCAGTCGATGTACGGCAGCGGGGGCAGCCCGAGCCGCGGCCCGATCCACTCGTTGGCCTCGTTCTTCCAGGTCGTCGCCCAGACCAGTTCGAAACGCCCGGCGAGGGCCAGCAGCGCCCGGCCGTGTTCCGGGTTGAGCAGGACGGGCAGCGGCATCCCGTAGTCCCACCCCGTCGGCCGCATCAGATACAGCGCATAGCCGTCCGGGACCCGGCGGCGCATCAGTGCCGCGTACGGATTGAGCGGACCGTCGATGTCGATCAGCAGCAGCGGCTTCATGCCGATATCGTCCTCTCTCCCTTCCACGGGGGCAGTGCCCCTGCAGTGAGACCAGTGAGACATTCTTGTCTCATATGGTCTATTGTTGTCTCATGACTTTCGACCGTGAGCAGGTGCTGCGCAGCGCCGCAGCCCTGCTGACCCGTAAATCGACCGCCACCATGGACGAGGTCGCCAGAGCCGCAGGCATCGGACGCGCCACCCTGCACCGGCACTTCGCCGGACGGGACGCCCTGGTCAAAGCGTTGGAGAACCTGGGAATCCAGGAGTTCGAAGCGGCCCTGGACGCTGCCGCGCTCGACGAGGGGAGCTGCGAAGAGGCGCTGCGCCGACTCGTCGCGGCCGTCGAGCCGAGCGCCGGACTGCTCTCCTTCCTCGTCACCGAGAACCAGCTCTTCGAGGGCGACGAGGTGAACGAAGGCTGGAACCGGCTCGATGCCCGGGTCTCCGCCTTCTTCCGGCGCGGCCAGGAGCGCGGCGAATTCCGGATCGACCTCACCCCCGCGTGGCTTACCGAGGCCCTCTACGGACTCGTCTCCACCGGCGCCTGGGCCGTCCACGTGGGCCGGGTCGCCGGGCAGGATTTCCAGTACATGATCGTCGAGTTGCTGCTCGGCGGTGCACGCCGGGGCGTGGAGCAATGAGCGGTCTCGAACAGCACGCGGAAACCTCCCAAGAGCTGCGCCGTCCGGGGCGGTGGATCGCCCTGGCCGTCCTCGTCCTCGCTGTGCTGCTCGTGGCCGTGGACGCCACAGTCCTCGGCCTCGCCACCCCCTTCCTCACCGAGGACCTCAAGCCGTCCGGCACCCAGCTGCTCTGGATCGGCGACGTCTACTCCTTCGTCATCGCCGGGCTCCTCGTCTCCATGGGCAGCCTCGGTGACCGCATCGGCCGCAAGAAGCTGCTGCTGACCGGTGCCGTCGCCTTCGGCGCGGTCTCCGTGCTCAACGCGTACGCGAGCACGCCCGAGATGATGATCCTGGCGCGGGCGCTGCTCGGTGTCGCCGGCGCCACCCTGATGCCGTCCACGCTCGCCCTGATCCGCAACCTCTTCCACGATCCGCGCGAGCGCAGCCTCGCCATCGGTATCTGGGGAGCCATGGCCTCCGCGGGTGCGGCCGTCGGCCCCGTCGTCGGCGGGTTCCTCCTGGAGCACTTCTGGTGGGGCTCGGTCTTCCTGATCAACCTGCCGGTCATGGCCGTCCTCGTGGTCGTCGGCGCCAAGATGATCCCCGAGTCGAAGAATCCGGCACCGGGCCCGTGGGACCTCGTCAGCGTGGTGCTCTCCTTCATCGGCATGATCGGAGTCGTATACGCCGTCAAGCAACTGGCCGCGCACGGTACGAGCTGGGGGGTCGCCGTCGCGGGCATCGGCGGCCTGGCCGCGCTCTGCTGGTTCGTACGCAGACAACTCACGCTCCCCGCACCCCTGCTGGACATGCGGCTCTTCCACCACCGGGGCTTCTCGGGTGCGGTCCTCGCCGATCTGCTGACCATCCTCGGTCTGTCCGGGCTGGTCTTCTTCCTCTCCCAGTTCCTGCAACTGGTGCAGGGGCGCGGGCCGCTGGAGGCCGGGCTCGCCGAACTGCCCGCGGCCGTCGGTGCGGTCACCGCGGGTCTGATCGCCGGCCTGGCAGCCCGGCGCTACTCGGTGCGGTTGGTGGTGTCCGGCGGTCTCGGGGCGATCGGCCTGGCGCTCACCGCGGTCACCCTGATCCACAAGGAGACCGCCTATCCGCTGATCGGTGCGGTGCTGCTGGTCGTCGGCGTCGGTGCGGGTTTCGCCTTCACCGTCACCTCCGATGTGATCCTCTCCAGCGTCCCGAAGGAGCAGGCAGGGTCCGCGGGCGCGGTCTCGGAAACGGCGTACGAACTCGGCGCGGCCCTCGGCATCGCCCTGCTCGGCTCCATCGTCACCGGCGTCTACCAGGACTTCGCCACCCCGAAGGGCGTTCCGTCCGCCGACGCCGCAGCGGCCCATGAGTCGCTGGGCGGCGCCGTCGAAGCGGCCCACGGCCTTCCGGCGCAGCAGGCGAGCGCGCTGGTCTCCGCGGCACAGGAGTCGTTCGTCGACGGACTGCGGCTCGCGGCGGGTATCGGCGCGGCGGTCCTGCTGGCGACGGCCGTCGCCGCCTGGTTCCTGTTGCGCGGTCAGAAGCTGGAGGACGGCATCGTCCACCAGTAGCTGCCCGCGCCTTGGGCCGTACGAGTTGTGATGACATACGGAAGGGCCCGTACCACCAACCGGGGTACGGGCCCTTCCGTATGTCCTGCGCCGCGCGTCAGCTCACGCGGCCTTGGCCTTCGTCGCATACATGTCGACGTACTCCTGACCCGACAGCCGCATCACCTCGGCCATCACGGAGTCGGTCACCGCCCGCAGCACATAGCGGTCGCGGTCCATGCCCTCGTAGCGGGAGAACTCCATCGGAGCACCGAAACGAACCGTCACCTTGCCGGGACGGGGCAGGCCGGCACCACCGGGCTGCAGCTTGTCCGTACCGATCATCGCGAACGGCACCACCGGTGCACCCGTCATCAGTGTCAGCCGGGCGATGCCCGTGCGGCCCCGGTAGAGGCGGCCGTCGGGGGAGCGGGTGCCCTCCGGGTAGATGGCGAACGCCTTGCCCTCATCCAGCACCCGACGGCCCGTCATCAGCGCCGCGACACCACCGCGGCCGCCGTCCCGGTCCACCGGGATCATGCCGCAGCCCGTGAAGAACCAGGCCATCGCCCGGCCCTTGAGCCCCTTGCCCGTCACGTACTCGTCCTTGCCGATGTAGGAAACCTGCCGGTCGCAGCAGATCGGCATGATCATCGAGTCGATGAACGTCAGATGATTGCCCGCGAGGATCACCGGGCCGTCCCCGGGAATGTTCTCCGCACCCTCCACCTGGGGGCGGAACATCAGACGCAAGATCGGTCCGAGCACTGCCTTGATGAGTGCGTGTCGGGACAACGGTTCCTCCGGTGTAGTGGCCGGGCCGGCCGGGGCGCGGGATCGTGACGGTCCATGCAGGTGAGGACGATACTCGCGGGTACTCGCAGATCGCACATCGGGTTCACAGGTTGGATACGCAGTGTTGACGTGTGTTTCCGCCAAGTTCGTCCAAGAGCTGCTCCTACGACGGTACGACTCCCTACGCTCGGGCCTCGCCCGACAGGTGCGAGACATCACACGCGAGGAGCATTCATGACACAGCGCGCGCAGGCAGGTCCCGGCCGCAGAACCCTGCTGGGAGCGGGGGCCGCCGCACTGGGCACGGCCGCCCTCGGACTGGCCGGCGGACCGGCCGATGCCGCCGAGAACGCCGCCGAGAACGCCGCCGAGAACGCCTCCGGGAACGCCTCCGAGCGGTCCGGCGGCCACGGCGGGGGCCACGGCTTCCGCCTCGACCTGCCGGTGCCCACCGTCATAGGACACCGCGGTACCAGCGGCTACCGGCCCGAGCACACCCTCGGCTCCTACCAGCTGGCCCTCGACATGGGCGCGCACGTCATCGAGCAGGACCTGGTGCCGACCAAGGACGGCCACCTCGTCTGCCGTCACGAGAACGACATCACCGCCACTACCGATGTCTCCGCCCACCCCGAGTTCGCGAGCCGCAAAACCACGAAGAAGGTCGACGGGGTCTCCCTCACCGGCTGGTTCACCGAGGACTTCACCCTCGCCGAGCTGAAGACACTCCGCGCCAAGGAGCGCATCCCCGGCACCCGTCAGAAGAACACGCTCTACGACGGCCGCTGGGAGGTCCCCACGTTCGAAGAGGTGCTCCAGTGGGCCGACCGCGAGGGCCGCAAGCGCGGCAAGCCGGTCTGGCTGTACGTCGAGACCAAGCACCCCACCTACTTCCGCGGCCTCGGCCTCGGACTCGAAGAGCCCCTCGCCAAGCTGCTGCGCCGCTACAACCGCCACCGCAAGCAGTCGCCGCTCATCCTCCAGTCCTTCGAGCCCGGCAGCATCCAGCGACTGGCCGGACTCGTCGCCACCCCGCGCGTCGTACTGCTCTCCGGCGCGGGCTCGCGGCCCTGGGACTTCGTGACGTCCGGCGATCCGCGTACCGTCGCCGACCTGGTGAAGCCCGAGGGCCTGAAGTGGATGGCGTCCTTCGCCCAGGGCATCGGACCCACCCTGGACCTGATCATTCCCAAGGACGCCGCGGGCCGGCTCACCGCACCGACCACCCTGGTGAAGGACGCTCATGCCCAGGGCCTGGTCCTTCACCCGTACACCATGCGCAACGAGAACTCCTTCCTGCCTGCCGACTTCCGACGCGGCACGGACCCCAACGCGTACGGTGACGCATTCGGTGCGTTCCAGGCGTACTTCGTGACGGGCATCGACGGGATCTTCTCCGACAATCCAGACACCGCTCTTCTTGCTGTGGCGGACTTCGCCGCGAAGTGACACCTGCGTCAGCACCCGGCCGGGGCGTGCCCCGGTCGGGTGGTGCTCGCCGGCTACGGCAACCGGCCGTCGGCACAGGTGCGTCGGCCGGGGCATGACGCTTATCGATCTTGTCCCCGCGGGGACCGCCGCCGGCCCTGCGGCGGTCGTCCATTCCCTGTATCCACTGGTGAGCGCCGAGGCCGCGGCCGAGGCGGCAGCCTCGGCAACAGGCGCGGCGATCGAACCCGCCGATCTCGAACAGGCCGTCTGGCTACGGCTGCTGGAGCGGCTCGCGCAGGACGGGCCGCCGGTGGACACGGCGCGCTGGGTGCGGGACGCCGTACGGGCGGAGGCCCGCAGGGCCCGCCGTACCGCCCGGCGCGAACGCCCCTACCGTGACGAGACCTCCGCGGATCCGGCCGGCTGCCCGGAGCGGATCGCCGTCGGCGCCGACGAACGCCGGGCGCTGCGCGCCGCGGTGGACCGGCTGCCCGGCCGGTGCGCCCGGCTGCTGGCGGCGATGCTCGCGCCCGGTGATCCCACCTACCGGGAAATCGCAGGGAAGTTGGGTATGTCACAGGGGAGTTTGGGTCCGATCCGTTCCCGATGCCTTGGATGTCTGCGCAGAATGCTCGCGGCGGAGGTTGTAGCTCCTGAACCGCGGGGAAAGGAGCGTGAGAAACAACCGGTGGATCAGGTGGGCGGAGGCATGCGCACATGGGCATGAGCGTGATCATCTCGGCGGCGACGGCACAGGACGCCGAACAGATCTTGAAACTTCAGTACCTCTGCTTCCAGGGCGAGGCGGAGCTGTACGGGAACTACCGGATCGACCCGCTCGTCCAGACCCTCGATTCGGTGCGCGCGGAGATCGCCACGAATCTGGTGTTCGTGGCGCGGCTGGGGGACGAAGTCGTCGGTTCGGTCCGTGGATCCACCGATCAGGACGGCACCGGGCAGATCGGGAGGCTCTGCGTCCACCCGCGGCTCCAGGGGCACGGGCTCGGCGCCCGGCTGCTGCGGGCCGCGGAGTCGGGACTCGTAGACGAGCGGTCGGCCACTCGCTTCCGGCTGCACACCGGCCATCGCAGCGAGAGCAATCTGCGGCTCTACAAGCGGGCGGGTTACGCCCCCGTGGGCAACGCGACCGGTCAGGACGGCGTCCGGATGATCCTGCTGGAGAAGGACGCGACCGCCCCCGTTTATGTGACCAGTGCGTAGGGCCGGTTACGCGTTCTCGCCCCGCCTACGCGTTTTTCGCCCGGCGCAGCCACATCATCCCGGTGATCGGCAGGATCACCGGGATGAACAGATAGCCCATACCGAAGTCGGACCAGACGGTGGCGTCCGCGAACGCCGAGGGCTCCACCATCGTCCAGGTCCCCACGACCAGCACACCCAGGAGCTCGGCGGCGCAGCACACCAGCGCCGACCTGCGCGCCTTCTCGCCGCCGCGCACCAGCGAGTACGTGATGAATCCGTACACGAGGGCGGCGACGGCCGACAGCGCATAGGCGAGCGGCGCCTTGTCGAAGTCCAGGATCATCTGGACGATCGAGCGGGAGGCCGCCGCGACGGTGAACACCCCGTAGAACCAGACCAGTACCCGGCCGGGACCGGTGCCCAGGTCGAAGGGCTGCTTCTCGCCGGTGGCCGCTGCGGGGGTGCGATCGGTGTCGGTCACGGTCAGTTTCCCCAGATGTCGTAGAGCCGTACTTCGAGGACGGCCAGCACGACCGCGCCCGCCGCCACCGTCACCGAACCCCATCGGGTCCGCTCGGTGAGCGACAGGAAACCGGCCGCGGGCACGGCGAGGAAGGCCCCGATCAGATACGCGATGAAGATCGTCATGCCCTGCTCGGGCCGTTCGCCCCGGGACAGCTGCACGATGCCCACCACCAGCTGGGCCAGCGCCAGCAGGGAGACCACTGCCATCCCGATGAAGTGCCAGTCCTTGGTCGGCTGGTCACGGTATGCGGCGAATCCGCACCAGGCGGCGAGGGCGAGCGCGGTCACGGCGACCGCGACCGTCAGGGCGTCAAGCATGAGGTGAGGGTATTACGGACCAAAAGGCCCCCTGCGTTCGCCCCCGTACCCGGAGGACATGACCCGAGGGCAAGGCCCTAGTGTCGATGCACATGAAGATCCATGCCGAAGCCCTGCTGTTCGACAACGACGGAACACTGCTCTCCTCGATCGAGTCGGTGTACCGCTGCTGGACCCGGTGGGCCCAGGAGTACGGGATCACGGCGGAGGACTTCCAGGGCATCGAACTGCATGGCCGGACGGCAGGCGAGATCATTGCCGAGCTGCTTCCCGCGGACCGGGTCGACGGGGCCCTGGCCCGTATAGAACAGCTGGAGGTCGAGGACGCCTCCGGCGGAGTCGTGATCCTGCCCGGCACCAAGGAGTTGCTCGGTGTGCTGCCCGTGCACCGCTGGGCCGTCGTCACCTCCGCCACCCGGCCGCTCGGCGAGGCGCGGCTGCGCGAGGTGGGGATCGACTTCCCCGTGATGATCGCCGCCGAGGACGTCACCCGCGGCAAGCCCGACCCCGAGCCCTATCTCCTGGCCGCCGCGCGCCTCGGCGTCGACCCGGCCCGCTGTGTGGTCTTCGAGGACGCCCCCGCCGGGCTGCGGGCCGGACGGGCGGCAGGCATGAAGACCGTGGCCTTGGCCACAACGCACGACCGTTCCGCGCTGGACGCGGATGTCGTCATCGATGACCTCTCCGCCATATCGGTGCAGGTCACAGTCCAGGGAGTGGAAATCACGGCGGTCGGCTGAGCCGGCTCGAACCGCCATCCACGGCTGTCCGCTATTCGGACGGGCGGACCGGACGGAACGTTACGTCTGTTTTACTTGGCGCATGACCACGACGAGCAACCGCATCCTTGCGACCGAGGCGATCACGACGCCCGGTGCTCGTTGTATGTGTCGAATGCGCGCCTTCTGAGGGCCCCCGCCTGAGCCTCGCGCCCCGAAGCGAGACCGAGCCCGAGCCGTCCGCACCCGGCGGAACGAGCCTGCCCGAGCACCGCTGTCCCGGCCACCTGCC
Organism: Streptomyces sp. NBC_00057; assembly: GCF_045041165.1. Taxonomy (NCBI): domain Bacteria; kingdom Bacillati; phylum Actinomycetota; class Actinomycetes; order Kitasatosporales; family Streptomycetaceae; genus Streptomyces; species Streptomyces sp. NBC_00057. The sequence continues at coordinate 7,349,445 of NZ_CP108256.1, forward strand.
GCACCCAGCCGTGCCGAGACCCCCGCTTGGAACGTCCGATCGAAACGTCCAAAGAGTCTCATCAGACGAATGCCCCGTGCCCGGCGGACACCGCGCCGCGCACTCGACAGTGACGGAAACCCCTGTGATCACCACTTCGGGCCTCACGAAGGTCTACCAGTCGCGCGGCCGCGAGGTCACCGCCCTGGACGGCGTCGACCTGCACGTCCGCGAGGGCGAGGTGTACGGCGTCATCGGACAGAGTGGCGCCGGAAAATCCTCCCTCATCCGCTGCATCAACCTCCTGGAACGCCCCACCTCGGGCACCGTGACCGTGGCCGGCCAGGACCTCACCGCCCTCGCGGGCCGGGGCCGCCGGGCCGGCAAGGAGCTGCGCGAGGCGCGCAGCCGCATCGGCATGGTCTTCCAGCACTTCAACCTGCTGGCCTCGCGCAACGTCCAGGACAACGTCGAACTCCCGCTGGAGATCCTCGGCGTCTTTGGCAAGGACCGCTCCCGCAAGGCCCTCGAACTCCTCGACCTGGTAGGCCTCGCCGACAAGGCCAAGGCCTACCCCGGCCAGCTCTCCGGCGGGCAGAAGCAGCGCGTCGGCATCGCCCGCGCGCTCGCCGGAGACCCCAAGGTGCTGCTCTCCGACGAGGCGACCTCCGCCCTCGACCCCGAGACCACCCGCTCCATCCTTCAGCTGCTGCGCGACCTCAACCAGCAGCTCGGCCTGACCGTTCTGCTCATCACGCACGAGATGGACGTCGTCAAGACGATCTGCGACTCGGCCGCGCTGATGCAGAAGGGGCGCATCGTCGAGTCGGGCACCGTCGGTGAACTGCTCGCCACCCCCGGCTCCGAACTGGCCCACGAGCTGTTCCCCGTCGGCGGTACGGCCTCCGGCCCCGACCGCACGGTCGTCGACGTCACCTTCCACGGGGAGGCCGCCACCCAGCCGGTGATCTCGCAGCTCTCCCGTACGTACAACATCGACATCTCGATCCTGGGCGCCGCGATGGACACCGTCGGCGGCAATCAGATCGGCCGGATGCGCATCGAGCTGCCCGGCCGCTTCGAGGAGAACGTCGTCCCGATCGGCTTCCTGCGGGAGCAGGGCCTGCAGGCCGAGGTCGTGGAGCACGACGCCGCCTCCATCCCCGTACAGACCCCCGCCCCGCTCACCAAGGAGGTGGCGAAGTGACCTGGTCCGAAATGCAGCCGCTGCTCACCCAGGGAACCATCGACACCCTTTACATGGTGCTCTGGTCCGCGGTCGTCACCGTTCTCGTGGGGCTGCCGCTCGGCGTCCTGCTGGTCCTCACCGACAAGGGCGGACTGCTCCAGAACACCCCGGTGAACAAGGTCATCGGCGTGATCGTGAACATCGGCCGCTCGCTGCCGTTCATCATCCTGCTGATCGCCCTGATCCCCTTCACCACCTGGGTCGTCGGCACCTTCATCGGCCCGACCGCGATGATCGTGCCGCTCGCCGTCGGCGCCATCCCGTTTTTCGCACGGCTCGTCGAGACGGCCGTCCGCGAGGTCGACCACGGGCTCGTCGAGGCCGTCCAGTCGATGGGCGGATCCATCCCGACGATCGTGCGCAAGGCGCTTCTGCCGCAGGCACTGCCCTCGCTCATCTCCGGCGTCACCACCACCGTCATCGTGCTCATCGGCTACTCCGCGATGGCCGGTGCGGTCGGCGGCGAGGGGCTCGGCTCCAAGGCCGTGACCTACGGATTCCAGCGCTTCGACAACCAGTTCATGCTCATCACCGTCGCGCTGCTGATCGTCATCGTGACCGTGATCCAGCTGATCGGCGACGGAGCCGTACGCCTGCTGGCCCGCCGGGGCCGCACCACCACCTGAGACTTCCTCTCAGCTCAAGCCCGAACTCCTTGTCCGGGCGCACCACCCTCACCACCAGAAAGAGGCACTTTTCGTGCGTAGGAACATCAAGATCACCGCAGCTGCCGCCGCCACCGCCGCCCTGGCCTTCGGCCTCACCGCCTGCGGCACGTCGTCCGACCCTGCGTCCAAGGGCGAGACCGGCGCCAAGGCCGACACCTCCAAGGCGCTCGTCGTCGCCGCGTCCCCGACGCCGCACGCCGACATCCTGAACTTCGTCAAGAAGAACCTGGCGGCGAAGGAGGGCCTCGAGCTGGAGGTCAAGGAGTTCACGGACTACGTCCTGCCGAACACCGCCACCGAGACCGGCCAGGTCGACGCCAACTTCTTCCAGCACCAGCCGTACCTCGACGACTTCAACAAGAAGAACAACACCCACCTCGTCTCCGTCGGCACCGTCCACCTGGAGCCCCTCGGCCTCTACTCCAAGAAGGTCAAGGACCTCGGCGACATCAAGTCCGGCCAGACCATCGCGGTGCCCAACGACACCACGAACGAGGGCCGCGCCCTCCAGCTGCTCGCCGAGAACGGTCTGATCACCCTCAAGTCCGGTGTCGGCACCGACGCCAAGCTGAGCGACATCACCGACAAGAAGGGCCTGGAGTTCAAGGAGCTGGAGGCCGCAACCGTGCCCCGCGCCCTGAACGATGTGGACGCCGCCGTCATCAACGGCAACTACGCCATCGAGGCCGATCTCAAGCCCGCCAAGGACGCCCTGGCGCTGGAGAAGGCCGACGGCAACCCGTACGCCAACATCCTCGCCGTGAAGAAGGGCAACGAGAAGGACGCCCGCGTCCAGAAGCTCGTGAAGCTCCTCCACTCCGACGAGGTCAAGAAGTTCATCGAGGACACCTACCAGGGCTCGGTCGTCCCGGCCTTCGGCACCGCCGCCAAGTCCTGACACCCGCACGGAATTTGTCCGACGAGCCCCGCGCACCCCACCAGGGGGGCGCGGGCTCCGTCGTACGGACCCGCCCATGCACAACGTCGGCCCGATGCTGCATGCTGTGCCTTTACACGGTCTTCGGCATGGAGCTGCGCATGACTTCCATCTTTCCGGACATCTCCATCAGCACGGATCGGTTGGTGCTGCGCCCCTTCGACATGGCGGACATCCCCGCGTACATCGAGATGATGAACGACGAACTCGTGACCGCCTGGACCGAAGCCCCTCATCCCTACACCCAGGTCGACGCCGAACGCTGGGTCCGCAGGATCGCACCCGCACAGCGCACCACGGGTGACGGCATCGTCTTCGCCGTCACCGAATTCCTCACCCAGCGACTCGTCGGCTCGGTCCGCCTGCGCAACACCGACTGGCGCACCCTCGCCACCGAGGCCGCGTACATCACCGCCCCCTGGGCGCGCGGCGAGGGATACGCCACCGAGTCCGTGCTGGCGCTGGCCCAGTGGCTCTTCCGCGACCAGGGCTTCGAGCGCATCGAACTGCGCACCGCCGCCGACAACACCGCCTCCCAGCAGGTCGCCCAGAAGCTCGGCTGCATCAGCGAGGGAGTGCTGCGCAACGCCTGCATAGCGCGCACCCGGACCGAGAACGGCACAGACGGAGGCTGGACCGACATCAGGACCGACCTGATCGTCTGGGGCCTGCTTCCCGAGGACCTCGAAGGGGTCGCCGAGCAGCTCGCCGACGCGGGCGGCTACGGCACCTACAACGACTGGAATTGACCCCTCGAAGGGGTCCCGGCACCGTACTGGTACGAACCGGGTACTCTCACCCTGCCCGCCCCTCACGGGCATTCCCACCTGCGACAAATCCAGGAGACTGACGACAGATGGCCGATCGGGTCACCGTGATCGGCTGGGACGGCTCGCCACTGACCGGAGCGGCCACGGCCGCCCTCTCGGCCGCCACGCTCGTCGCCGGAGCCGCCCACCACCTCGCACTCCCCGAAGTCCCGGCGAACGCCGAACGGATCCGCCTGGGCTCCATCGACCTGGCCGCCCGCCGGATCGCCGGACACCGCGGCAGCGCCGTGGTTCTCGCCGACGGAGACCCCGGCTTCTTCGGGGTCGTACGCAATCTCCGCGCACCCGAGCACGGCCTCGAAGTCGAAGTGGTGCCCGCCGTGTCCTCCGTCGCCACCGCGTTCGCCCGCGCCGGGATGCCGTGGGAGGACGCCCAGATCGTCGTCGCCCACTCCCGCACCCTGCGGCGCGCCGTCAACGTCTGCCGCGCCCACCACAAGGTCGCCGTCCTCACCTCGCCCGGCGCCGGCCCCGCCGAACTCGCCCTGCTCCTCGAAGGCGTCCACCGCACCTTCGTCATCTGCGAGGAACTCGGCACCGCACGCGAACAGGTCAGCGTCGTCACATCCGAAAAGGCCGCCGACCACGTCTGGCGCGACCCCAACGTGGTGATCGTCATCGGCGGCGGCCCCGAACCGCAGGCCACCGGCGCCTGGATTGCCGGCCGTCACCCCGCCTACCCCCGTGGCGTACGCGGCTGGGCACTGCCCCCTCAGGCACACCCGGGCGGCGCCACGGACGCCGGGGACGAGAGCGGCGAGGGCGAGTCCCCGGGGCTGCGCGCCGCCCAACTGGCCCGCCTGGGCCCCCGCACCGGAGACCTTCTGTGGGACATCGGCTCCGGCAGCGGGGCCCTGGCGGTGGAGGCCGCCCGTTTCGGGGCGGCGGTCCTGGCGGTCGACAGCGACCCGGCGGCCTGCGCCCGCACCGAGGCGTCGGCCCGGTCCTTCGGAGTCCAGCTCCAGGTCGTCGAGGGCAGGGCGCCGCATGTGCTGGAACGGCTGCCGGAGCCCGATGTCGTACGGATCGGGGGCGGGGGAGTTCCCGTCGTCACCGCCGTCACCGAGCGCCGGCCCGAGCGCATCGTGACCCATGCGTCGACGCGCGACGAGGCCGAGGCACTCGGCGCGGCACTTACCGGGAACGGGTACACCGTCCGGTGTTCGCTCCTCCAGTCCGTCGAACTCGACACGGCCGCATGGTCGGAGCGCGAACGCTCGGTCGTGTTCCTGCTCTCGGCGCTGCGTTCGGACCTCGCCCCCTGACCCGGTCGGCGTACAGCGCGAGGTAGGCTGGCCGATCGTTGCACCGCGGCTGGACGTTCGTCGTTTCGTTCGTCAATGTCCGGAAAAGGGGATCGTTTTGGCCCCCGTTGTGGTACGGCAGAACCGGGGGATGCGCGACGTGGCGCAGTCCACAGCGGGCCGTGGCGAAATGAGCTGCCGCGGCGGCGAACGGCCGCGAGAATGCAGTACGTCCGCGACCGTTTCGTGCCGCGCGGCGCGACCGCTCGTTCTTGTTGACGAGCGCCGGCGTGCCGTGGTCGGGCGTCCCGGGCGATGGGCCGAAGGAGCACTGACGATGGGCGAGGGGTACGCATGAGTGACACCGGCCAGATCCCGGGTGAGGGACTGCCGGAGAACGCAGGCATGGTGGAGCAGCCGGGCATCGCCGCCCCGGATGCCTACACCTACCTCGCTCCCTCCGAGCATGTGTCCGAGGACGAGGATCTCCTGCTGATGCCGAGCCCCCAGGGCGCCTGGGGCGACCCGCAGGCGGTACCGGCCCCCGGTCAGTACCCCGAGGGCGTCGCCGCGCAGGCGCTGCTGCCCGAACAGGGCGCCTACCAGGCCCAGCCCTCGGCACACGCGGCCCACTCCCAGCCGGTCGGTGAGGCTCCCGCTCAGCCCCAGGGGCCCGTGCAGGTGCAGGAACCCGTCCAGGTGCAGGTCGCGGACGCATACGCCGCCCAGCAGCCGGTGGCCGAAACCCTGCCCGAGACCGGCCAGGGGACGCACGAGACCGGTGGCCGCGACTCCGGTTCGGTCGACCTGGGGGGCGTACGTATCCCGTCGCCCACCCCGGCCACGGCAGCGCAGACCCAGGCCCAGGCCCCAGTGCGCCGACCGCTGCATCGCGGCCCGGTCGCGGCAGACGGCGGGCCGTCCTACGGCGGAACGCCGAGCGGCGGTGTGGTCCGCTCGCTCGCCGACCGCGGACCGGCGGGCGCGCCCCAGGCGCAGGCCCAGACCCAGGCCCCCGCACGGCACGCCGGACCGCCGACCACCGGGCCCGAGTACTTCGAGATGCCGGTTGACGAGGCGGCCGCACTGCCGGGCCCGCAGCTCGGTGAGATCCTGCCGCAGGGCGGAAGCCCCTGGTCGGCCGAGGCGCCGCAGCCGGTCGTTCCCCCGGTGGCGGCAGAAACGGTCGTGCCGGAGCCGGTCGCCGAGCCGGTACCGGCGGCACAGCAGGCACAGCCGGTGCAGCCGGTGCAGGTCGCTCCGGTAGTGGTGCCAGAGGCCGTGAGTGCTTCCGAGGCCGATGCGGTGACGACCACTGTCGAGACGCCCGTCGAGGTTCCGGCGGAGGTTTCTGCCAGTGCACAGGCAGAGGCTGTGTCCGAGGTGCCTGCCGAAGTCGCTGTCGTCGCATCGGAGGACGTCGCGGAAGCCGCTCCCATGGGCCAGTTCGTGCCCGTGGAGGGTTCGGTGCCGACGACCCCGCACCTGGCCCCGACCCCCGTGGTGGAGCAGGCCGTGGATACCGAGCCCGAGCCTGAGCGCGTGGTGTTCGCGATGGAGCCGGCTCAGCCCGAGGCCGCCGAGGCCGCAGACGTGGTCGAGACTGTCGAGAACGTCGCGCCCGCCGAAACTTCTGAGCCGATCCCCGCGCCCGTCCCCGAGGCGGAGGCTCCGACGGTGGCCGACCCCGAGCCCGAGCCGGGCCCGGAGGTCATCGAGACACCGGACATCACGGCCCCCACGGACAGCGCAGAGGCCACGGAGACCGCGCCCGTGGAGTCCGTACAGCCCGAGGCCCAGCCCGAGCCCGAGCTCCAGGCCGAGGAAGCGGAAGTTCCCGAGGCGTCCGACTCCGACGAGACCGGGGCCCCCGCCTCCGCACCCGCCCCCGGCTACGACGATGCCGGGCGCGAGGCCGTCCTGCGGGTCATGCGCGAGCGCCGCGACATCCGCAACGGCTTCCGCAGCGACCCGATTCCGCACGAGGTCCTGCTCCGCGTCCTCGAAGCCGCGCACACGGCGCCCAGCGTCGGCCACTCGCAGCCCTGGGACTTCGTCGTCATCCGCTCGGCGGAGACCCGTCGTTCCATGCACGAACTGGCACAGCGTCAACGCGACGCCTACGCCAAGTCGCTTCCCAAGGGCCGGGCCAAGCAGTTCAAGGAACTGAAGATCGAGGCCATCCTCGACACGCCGGTCAACATCGTCGTCACCGCCGACCCCACCCGCGGCGGCCGCCACACCCTCGGTCGGCACACCCAGCCGCAGATGGCCCCGTACTCCTCGGCGCTCGCCGTCGAGAACCTCTGGCTCGCCGCCCGCGCCGAAGGCCTCGGCGTCGGCTGGGTCAGCTTCTTCGACGAGCGCGAGATGGTCCGTGCCCTGGGCCTGCCCGAGCACCTCGAAGTCGTCGCGTACCTCTGTGTCGGTTACGTCGACGAGTTCCCCGAGGAGCCCGAGCTGATGCAGGCGGGCTGGTCCAAGCGCCGCCCGCTGTCCTGGGTCGTCCACGAGGAGACGTACGGCCGCCGCGCGCTGCCCGGCGAGGAGCCGCACGACCTGCTGCAGGAGACCATCTCCAATATCCGTCCGCTGGACGCCAAGGCGCTCGGCGAGGCCTGGGAACGCCAGAAGCGGATGACCAAGCCCGCTGGTGCGCTCGGCATGCTGGAGATCATCTCCGCGCAGCTGTCGGGACTCTCCCGGATGTGCCCGCCGCCGATCCCTGAGCCCGCGGCCGTCGCGATCTTCGCGGGTGACCACGGGGTGCACGCCCAGGGCGTCACGGCCTGGCCGCAGGAGGTCACCGGCCAGATGGTCGCCAACTTCCTCGGCGGCGGCGCGGTCTGCAACGCGTTCGCGGCCCAGGTCGGCGCCGAGGTGTGCGTGGTCGACGTCGGCGTGGCCATGGAGCTGCCCGCGACCCCCGGCCTCCTTCCCCGCAAGGTGCGTGCCGGAACGGCCGACTTCACGACCGGCCCGGCCCTCACCCGCGAAGAGGTCCTCGCGGCCATCGAGGTCGGCATCGAAACCGCCCGTGATCTTGTTGCGGCGGGCAACAAGGGCCTGCTCACGGGTGAGATGGGCATCGCCAACACCACCGCGTCGGCTGCACTGATCTGTGTGTACACGGGCATGGACCCGGCCGAGGTGACCGGTCGCGGTACCGGCATCAACGACGAGATGCACGCCCGCAAGGTCGACGTGGTCCGCCGGGCCCTCGAACTCCACCAGCCCGATCCGGCAGACCCGATCGGTGTCCTGGCATCGGTCGGCGGCCTCGAACACGCGGCGATGGCCGGCTTCCTGCTGGGTGGTGCCTCGCTCCGTACGCCCGTCATCCTCGACGGCGTGAGCGCGGGCGCCGCGGCCCTGGTCGCCCGGGCGATCGCCCCCGAGTCCCTCGCCGCCTGCATCGCCGGCCACCGCAGCGCCGAGCCCGGCCATGTCGCCGCGCTCAACAAGCTGGGGCTGCGCCCGCTGGTCGACCTCGACCTCCGCCTCGGCGAAGGCACGGGTGCGCTGCTGGCGCTGCCGATCGTGCAGAGTGCGGCGCGGGCGATGCATGAGGTGGCGACGTTCGACTCGGCAGGCGTCACGGAGAAGTAGCTCCTCCACCGGACCCCCGCTCCTCAATCACCGAAGGGCTTGTTTTCCAGCCTCGTCGGCGTTCGAGGCGCGGGGTCCGGGGCGGAGCCCCGGTCACGGGAAAGGGCGGGCAGGGGAACAGGCCTGCCGCAGGCGCCCCACGCACCCCCGCACCCCACCCCGTATCGTGGACCCCGCCCCACAAACCCGCACGTCACCGCCGCTCCACCGCCGCAGCGGCCCGCACCCCGCACCGTACGAGGAGCCCGCACCGCCATGGCCGAGCACGCAGATCACGCCGATCACCCTGCGTACCCCGTCGGACTGCGTCTCAGCGGCCGCCGAGTCGTCGTGGTCGGCGGCGGCCAGGTCGCCCAGCGTCGCCTCCCCGCGCTCATCGCGGCAGGCGCCGACATCGTCCTCGTATCGCCGGCCGCGACCCCGTCCGTCGAGGCGATGGCCGACGCCGGCGAGATCCGCTGGGAGCGCCGCCCGTACGCCGAAGGGGACCTGGCCGACACCTGGTACACACTCATCGCGTCCGACGACACCACGGCGAACGACGCCGCCTCCGCCGAGGCCGAGCGCACCCGCACCTGGTGCGTCCGCAGCGACAACGCCGACGCCGCCACCGCCTGGACCCCGGCCACCGGCCGCAGCGAGGGCGTGACCGTCGCCGTCCTCACCACCGACACCCACGGCCGCGACCCGCGCCACTGTGCCGCCGTCCGCGACGCCATCGTCGAGGGCCTGCGCGACGGCACCCTCGCCGCACCCCACCACCGCACCCGGACCCCCGGCGTCGCCCTGGTCGGCGGCGGCCCCGGCGACCCGGACCTGATCACGGTGCGCGGCCGCCGCCTCCTCGCAGAGGCCGACGTCGTCATCGCAGACCGCCTCGGCCCGCGCGACCTGCTCGACGAACTCCCGCCGCACGTCGAGGTGATCGACGCCGCGAAGATCCCGTACGGCCGCTACATGGCCCAGGAGGCGATCAACCAGGCGCTCATCGAGCACGCCAAGGCGGGCAAGGCCGTCGTGCGGCTCAAGGGCGGCGACCCGTTCGTCTTCGGCCGCGGCATGGAGGAGGCCAAGGCGCTCGCCGCCGAAGGCATCGCCTGCACCGTCGTCCCCGGCATCTCCAGCTCGATCTCCGTGCCCGGCGCGGCCGGAATCCCCGTCACCCACCGCGGTGTGGCCCATGAGTTCACCGTCGTGAGCGGCCATGTCGCCCCGGACGACGAGCGCTCACTGGTCGACTGGCCGGCCCTCGCCCAGTTGCGCGGCACGCTCGTGCTCCTGATGGCGGTCGACAAGATCGGCGCGATCGCCCGTACCCTCATCGCCCACGGCAAGGCACCCGAGACCCCGGTCGCCCTGGTCCAGGAGGGCACCATGGCAGCCCAGCGCCGGGTCGACGCAACGCTCGCGACCGTCGCCGAACGGGCTGTCGCCGAAGACGTGCGTTCCCCGGCCGTCATCGTCATCGGCGATGTCGTCGCGGTCGGCGCGAGCTCCGTATCGCTCCCCGCCGGATAGCCGGCGCGAGCGCCGCCCGCACCCCGCCGAGTAACCAGCAGTAACGGATCTTCTCCCAAGCCGTTGGCACCACACACCGGACAAGGCAGTATCAAACCCGTGGCTGATCTCATCACCGTCGACGACCCCGACGACCCCCGCCTGCACGACTACACCGGACTGACCGATGTCGAACTCCGGCGCAGGCGAGAGCCCGCCGAGGGCCTCTTCATCGCCGAGGGCGAGAAGGTGATCAGACGCGCCAGGCACGCCGGGTACGAGATGCGGTCGATGCTGCTCTCGGCGAAGTGGATCGATCTGATGCGCGACGTCATCGACGAGGTACCGGCCCCGGTGTACGCGGTCACTCCCGAGCTCGCCGAGCGCGTCACCGGATACCACGTCCACCGCGGCGCCCTCGCCTCGATGCAGCGCAAACCGCTGCCGACGGCCGACGAACTGCTGGCGACGACCCGCCGGGTGGTCGTCATGGAGGCCGTCAACGACCACACCAACATCGGGGCGATCTTCCGCAGCGCCGCCGCCCTCGGCATGGACGCCGTACTGCTCTCCCCGGACTGCGCCGACCCGCTCTACCGGCGCTCCGTCAAGGTCTCGATGGGCGCGGTATTCTCCGTCCCCTACGCCCGTCTCGACACCTGGCCCAAGGCCCTGGAGACCGTACGGGAAGCGGGCTTCAAACTTCTCGCACTGACCCCGGACGAAAAGGCCAGCAGCATCGACGAGGCGGCACCGCACCGGATGGACAAGGTGGCGCTGATGCTCGGCGCCGAGGGGGACGGACTGTCCACCCAGGCTCTGGTGGCCGCCGACGAATGGGTGCGCATCCCGATGGCGCACGGCGTCGACTCGCTGAACGTGGGAGCGGCCGCCGCGGTCGCGTTCTACGCGGTGGCATCAGGCCGCCCGCGGAACTGACCGCCTACTGAGGCTGCAGGCCCTGGCCCTCGCCCTGGTTCTGGGGCTGCGTCCGGCTCTCGCTCGTGCCCAGCCCGCGGGCCGGACCCTCGCAGCCCTGTGCCGCAGCGATGCCCAGCGCGACCAGCAGCGTGACCACGACGAAGACGACGAGCCGCTGCCGCAGCAGCCGCGGGTTGGCGGGACGCCGCCCCGTCGAAGTCTTACGGGCCCCGGGCCGCGTTCCCGGCCGGCCGTTCGTCCCGTTCGTGCCCTGCGGGCGCTTGCCGGACCGTGTTGTGTTGCGCGGAGGCTGATGCTGCTGACGGCGCGAACCACCGGTGCGGGGCGACCCGGCCCTCGATGACGTGGCCTGCCGGCTGCTCCGAGGTTGCTTCTGCTGACGGGGTGCCGGAGGAGCCGTACGCCGGGTCTGCTGCTCGGTGTACGGGCCGTCGAGACGTCCGGTCGGCCGGTCCAGTTCCTGTGCCGAACGCTGAACGGGTGGACGGCTCTCGTGCAGACCCTGCGCCTCCCGCGCCGCGATCTCCTTGAGCCGCATGGAGAGTTGAAGCGTGGTCGGCCGCTCCTCGGGGTCCTTCGCCAGGCAGGCGCTCACCAGCGGCGCGAGCGCATCGTGCACGTCGTACAACTGCGGTTCCTCGTGCACCACTCGGTACAGCATCACCTCGGAACTGCCGTGCCCGAAAGGCGAGTCGGCCGTCGCCGCATACGCCAGCGTGGCACCGAGCGAGAACACGTCCGTCGCGGGCGTAACGGTCGCGCCGCGCACCTGCTCGGGCGCCAGGAATCCTGGCGAGCCCACCGCCGTACCGACATGGGTGAGCGTGCTCGCCCCGGTCGCCCAGGCGATCCCGAAGTCGATGATCCGGGGGCCCTTGGGGGAGAGAAGGATGTTCGACGGCTTCAGGTCACGGTGGACGACACCGGCCTCGTGCACCGCCACCAGGCCCTCGGAGAGCGCCGCCCCGATCGAGGCCACCTCGGCCGCCGACAGCGGACCCTCCTCGGCCACCTTGTCGTGCAGCGAGGGCCCCGGGACGTACTGAGTGGCGAACCACGGGCGGTCCGCCTCCAGATCGGCGGCCACCAGACGCGCCGTACAGCCACCGCGGATCCGCCGCGCGGCGGACACCTCGCGCGCGAAGCGCGAGCGGAACTCCTGGTCCTCCGCCAGATCCGGCCGGATCACCTTCAACGCCACCCGCTGGCCCCGCCGGTCCGAACCGAGATAGACGACACCCATGCCGCCCGCTCCGAGCCGCCGGTGCAGCCTGAACGAGCCGACGACACGCGGGTCCTCGCGCCGGAGCCGCATCATCGCCATGTCTGCCCATCCCCGCTGCCTGGTACGCCTGACGAGGCACAGCTTACGTACCCGGCGCCCGGGGCGCTCAGAGGCCGCGCCCTCGCCCACCGATCGATTGTCAGTGCGCGGCACGGTCCATGACGGCGAGTGGGGCCACAGCCGGTCTCGCACCGAGCGGTGTCGGGTCATCAAAGTGGCTGTGCTGACGAGGGGTTGGAGCTGTGAGGACTGCGGACCCGACGAGTGGGGGCGCGACACGGACCCCGTGGGGAGGGGGCCGCGGCGACTGGGGCGACGTACCCACGACCCGCGGCCGGGAGCGGCGGCGCGGGCGAGTGAGTGAAGTCACGGTCGCCGTCCCACCTGCTGCCGCATCCCTCCGCCCACCTGATCCACAACATTCCGGGCACCCCTCCGGGATGACCCCGGGATCAGGCGCCCGATCTCCACCCAGGGGAGTACATCGACTACCCGGGGCTCATCCTCCGGGAGGCCCGGAATTCGGTACGCGGGCATGACGTCGTACGCCTTGCGCGTCCTTAATGTTGAAGTCAAGCGGCGGGCGCAGCACTCGTCCCCCGAGGTCACACGCCCGCCGCTCCAGATCCAGTCAGGAGAGGAACCATGGCGGACACGGCAGCGCGGACCATGATCCGCACGCGGGGACGCAGGGTGCATGCCTCGTTCGGCAGCCGCCCGTCGTCCGGTACGCGCCACCCGCTGGTGGCGACGGCGATGGTTCTTCCTCTGGCGGCCCTGCTCGTAGTCGTCTTCGGCGGCTGGGACGCAGTGGTCACGCAGGCGTCGTCCGTGGGCGTGATGCTGGGGCGCTGAGCGGCGCCCCGGGTCCGGAAGAGCGGTCCGGACCGGGACATCCGGCCAACAACCCCGTGGGGACGGGGGTGCGGCGGACGGCAGCGTTTGTCCGGTCAGCTGGGGAGCTGACCGGACATCGCGCTGTCCGGGGTCTTATCGTGACGCGCGTACGCTCATCGGCGGGCCCGGCGCGTATCGGGCCGCCCGCACCTGTCCGCCACCGGGGGAGACCGTGACCACCGCAGTCGTACGCGCGCTGGGCGCCCTCGCCCACCGGGCCGCCCACGCCCATCCCGAGGACATCTGTGCCTGCCCGCCACCAGCAGTGCTTGCCGACCGTGCGGATGGCACGGTGGTCCGCAGCGGGCCCGTCGTCGCCAAGGCACACGCCCCCGGCACGGACACCCCCGACCTGCTGACCCGGCTGACCCTCGCGAGCGACCCCCGCCTGGCCGGCATCCTCCTCGCACCCCTGCAGCCCCGGCCCCCCGTCCCCTCCACCACCATCCAGGGCCGCCCGGTCACCCTGTGGCCCCACGGCGAGCCCGTCGACCCCGGCGACCCCGACGCCGCCCCCTGGGAAGAGGCCGCCGTCCTGCTGGCCGGGCTGCACCTGACCCCGACCCCGCTCTCCCTCGCGCTCCCGCCCATGCGGGGCCCCGCCAAGGCCTCGCTCGCGGTTGCCCGGATGCGCGCCGCCCGGCCCGGCGACCCGGCCACCGCCCCCGTACGCGAAGCGTGGCACCGCCTGCCCGCCTGGGCCCGCGACGAAGCCGCCGCGCCCCCGCACCGCTCCCGGTTCCTGTGCCACGGCGATCTGCACCTCGGGCAACTCGTCCGCCACCCCGCCCCGCACGGCCCTTGGCTGCTCATCGATGTCGACGACGCCGGCCTCGGCGACCCCGCATGGGACCTCGCCCGCCCCGCAGCCTGGTACGCGGCCGGGCTGCTGCCGCCCGAGGTCTGGCTCCGTTTCCTGGACGCCTACCGGGCAGCCGGCGGACCTGCCGTGCGAGCCGAGGGCGACCCCTGGCCCGAACTGGACGTCCCGGCCCGGGCCCTGACCGTTCAGACCGCGGCGCTGGCATTCGCCAAGTCCGCGGCGGAGGGCCGAGCTCCGGATGAGGTGGAACAGACGATGATCGACGCCTGTGTCCGAATTGCCTCCCTCCCGCCCGAGTTGGCCGCCGAGCCCTCGTCGTAGGCTGGACCGACCGTCGGCGGGCATGTATTCCGGCGACGGCGACCCGACGGCGAGGAGTGAGCCGAACCATGCAGTGTCCCAAGTGCCACGCACAGATGCAGACGTACAACCGCAATGGAATACAGATCGAGCAGTGCAGCGGCTGCCGGGGGATCTTCCTCGACTACGGCGAGCTGGAGTCCCTGACCCGCATCGAGGCGCAGTGGACGCAGCAGGCCCCGCCCGCGCCGCCCGCCCCGCAGGCCTACCCGGCGGCCCCGGCGCCCGCCTGGGGCGCCCCGCAGCACCACGGCGGTCACTACCGGCACAAGAGCTTCGGCCGCATGCTCTTCTCGTCCTGAGCGGGCCGACACCGATGAGCGTCTGACCGCGGGCCCGGACGACTTCCGTCCGGGCCCGCGGTGCGTTCCGCCGTCCGGCCGCTCACCGATACCCACCGCTGCTGATCGCGGAAACGACAAAGCCCCGGTCGCCGAGACGACCGGGGCTTTTGCTGGTGCGCGATACTGGGATTGAACCAGTGACCTCTTCCGTGTCAGGGAAGCGCTCTCCCGCTGAGCTAATCGCGCAGGGTGAACCTGCGTGTACTGCGTGCGCGATACTGGGATTGAACCAGTGACCTCTTCCGTGTCAGGGAAGCGCTCTCCCGCTGAGCTAATCGCGCGGGGATCCTTGCGGATCAGTGGACGATACTGGGATTGAACCAGTGACCCCTTCCGTGTCAGGGAAGTGCTCTCCCGCTGAGCTAATCGTCCTTGGAGGTGGAGACGGGATTTGAACCCGTGTAGACGGCTTTGCAGGCCGTTGCCTCGCCTCTCGGCCACTCCACCAGGAGTGAGGGTTCGGGAAGATCCCCCACTTTCTGCGAGCGGACGACCAGGTTCGAACTGGCGACCTCAACCTTGGCAAGGTTGCGCTCTACCAACTGAGCTACGTCCGCTTGTCTTTCCCGGTCTGCTTGCGCGTCCCGGCGACGTGTTGAACTCTAGCGGATTCCCGGGCCAGTACAAAAACGCGTTTGTGCAGCGTGCTGAGGTGCGTTCGCCACGGCGCAGGTCATCGCACGCCGTCCTAGACTCAACGGCGTGCACGACCTCGTTCCAATGGCCCGCTTCGGCGGCCTCGTCGCGTCCGATCTGCAGGACGTGACCAGTGATCCCGCAGCCCTCGACTCGTCCGGCTTCTGGGCCGTATCCGCCGATTTCGAGGGACGCCTCGTCTGCGCGCGCTTCGCCGCCGTACGTACCGAGGCGGTGCCCGCCCCGGTACGTGGCGCCTGGCGTGGCCCCGCGGCCGGTGACTGGAACTCGTCCCTGGACCGTGCCGCGTACACCGCGGGTGTACGGCGGATCCGCGAGTACATCGCGGCGGGCGAGGTCTACCAGGCCAATCTCTGCCGGGTGATGACCGCGCCACTGCCCGACCGGGCCGCCGCGGACGTGGACGCGCTGACCGCGCTGCTGGCACGCGGCAACCCCGCCCCGTACGCAGGAACGATTCGGCTGCCCGCGCACGGCGTGGAGATCGCCACAGCCTCCCCCGAACTCTTTCTGCGGCGTGACGGTCGGATCGTCGAGTCGGGACCGATCAAGGGCACCGGACGGACCGAGGACGATCTGTTGGAGAAGGACCACGCCGAGAACGTGATGATCGTCGACCTGGTCCGCAACGACCTCGGCCGGGTCTGCGCCACCGGATCGGTCACGGTCCCCGACCTCTGCGTGGTGGAGAAGCACCCGGGCCTCGTCCACCTCGTCTCCACCGTGCGCGGAGAGCTCGCCGAGGGCGCCGGCTGGCCCGAACTCCTCAACGCGGCGTTTCCGCCCGGCTCCGTCACCGGGGCACCCAAGTCCAGCGCCCTCAGGATCATCGAGGAACTGGAGACCGCACCGCGCGGGCCTTACTGCGGCGGCATCGGCTGGGTCGATGCCGACCGCCGCACCGCCTCCCTGGCCGTCGGCATACGGACCTTCTGGATCGACCGGACCCGGACCGCACCGGTACTCCGCTTCGGCACCGGGGCCGGCATCACCTGGGGCTCCGACCCGGAGCGGGAATGGGACGAGACCGAACTCAAGGCCTCCCGGCTGCTCGCTGTAGCGTCGGGCGCTTACGAAGCGACTGGAAGGACCGCGTAATGAGGATTTGGGTCAACGGCGAACTACGGGACGCCGACGACGCCCGGGTGTCCGTGCTCGACCACGGACTCACCGTGGGGGACGGCATCTTCGAGACGGTCAAGACCGTCGACGGCAGGCCCTTCGCCCTCACCCGCCACCTCGACCGGCTGACCCGCTCCGCCCGCGGCCTCGGCCTCCCCGACCCCGACCTCGACGAGGTGCGCCGCGCCTGCACCGCCGTCATCGACGCCAACCCGATGGCGCTCGGCCGACTGCGCATCACTTACACCGGAGGACTCTCCCCGCTCGGCTCCGACCGCGGCAACGTCGGCCCCGGCCTCGTGGTCGCCCTGGGGGAGGCGGGGCGCCGCCCCGACACCACCGCCGTGATCACCGTTCCCTGGACGCGCAACGAACGCAGTGCGCTCGCCGGGCTCAAGACCACCTCGTACGCCGAGAACGTCGTCGCGCTCGCCCGCGCCCATGAGCACGGTGCGTCGGAGGCGCTCTTCGCCAACACGGTCGGACAGCTCTGCGAGGGCACCGGGTCCAATGTCTTCGTCGTCCTCGACGGGCAGGCGCACACCCCGCCGGTCGCCTCCGGCTGCCTCGCCGGGATCACCCGCGCACTGGCCGTGGAGTGGACTGGGGCCGAGGAGACCGACCTTCCGTTCGATGTCCTGGAACGGGCCGAGGAGATCTTCCTGACCTCCACGCTGCGTGATGTGCAGGCCGTCCACCGGGTGGACGGCCGGGAGCTGCCCGGCGGGCCCGGACCGGTGACCGCCAAGGCCATGCGGATCTTCGACGAGCGGGCCGGGAACGACCTCGACCCGTAGAACCCGTACCTCGAACCCGTAAAACAGGGTGACGGGCCGGGGCTCAGCGGATAAAACATCTCCGATGACCACGACCCTCCGGCCGACCGGGCCGATCCAGCAAGGCGCCGACGGCGCGAAGAGCCGTGCGTACGACGTGTGCGACAACGGGCGGCCCGTCGGCGCCGTCGAGATCGGCACGGATCCGGGGTTCGGTGCGTCGGCCGGTGTGCTGCGTTCCCTGAGCGTCGACGAGCCGAGCCGGCGGCGGGGCCGTGGCACCATTGCCGCGCTCGCCGCCGAAGAGGTGCTGCGCGGATGGGGATGCAACCAGGTGTTCCTCACAGCACCTGCGGGCAACGAGGGGGCCCAGCGGCTGGCAGCCGCACTCGGCTACACCGAACGCAGCCGGAACATGCTCAAGGACCTCGACCGGACGGCTCCGGCGCCCCCGGACGGTGTCGTCGCCCGGCCGATGAGCGCCGAGGAGTTCGCGCACTGGCAGCGCACCAGCGTCGACACGTATGCGCAGTCCTGGATCGACCAGGGCGTCCCGGTCGAGCAGGCCATGCAGAAGTCGCGGTCCGACCATGCCCGGAACCTGCCGAACGGCATGGACACCGCGGGCATGCATTTCCACGTCCTCGTTCACGAGAGCGCGGTCGTCGGCCATGTATGGGTGTCGGTGCGCGAAGACCGCCCGGGTGAAATAACCGGATTCGTCTTCGATGTCGAGGTGAGCGAGGAGAGCCGGGGCCGTGGGTACGGACGTGCCCTTATGCGGCAGGCCGAGCGCATCACCCTGGACGCGGGCGCCCACCACCTCGGGCTGCACGTCTTCGCCTCCAACACACCGGCCCTGCGGCTGTACGAGTCGCTCGGTTACCGAACGACTCAGTACAACCTGGCCAAGACGCTCTAGCGGCCGCCTCGGCTCAGCCCTGCTCGGCGAGCAGCCGGTCGGCGATCTTCTCGATCCGTTCGCGCAGCCCGTCCTGGCTCTTGCCGCCGTCCAGCCGCTCGTCGCCGATCACATACGTCGGCGTGCCGGTGATCCCGATTGCCTTGCCCTCGGCCTGGTCGGCGTCGACGATCAGCATGTGGCGTCCGTCGATCAGGGCGGTGTCCATCTCCTCGGCGTCCAGGCCGAGTTCCCGCGCCACCTCGATCAGCAGCGGCTCGCCGGTGTGGCCGAGGTCGTCGGTACGGGCGAGAACCGCCTCGATGTACGGCCAGTCCTTGCCCTGGGCCGCCGCCTCCTCGGCGGCCTGCGCGGCGGCGTAGGCGTGCTTGTGCTTCTCCAGCGGGAAGTGCCGCAGCCGCACCTCGAGGCGGTCTCCGTACTTGGCCCGCAGGGCGTGCACATCGGTGAGGGCCTGGTGACAGTCGGGGCACTGGAGCTCGCACCAGACGTCGAGGGCGACGGGCGCTGCGGGGGTGGAATCGCTCATGCGGCCAGTCTCCCAGGGCCCGCGCGAGCGTCCCAATCGGCAGCCGATCAGCTCCGGCTCCGTACGACCGGATCGCTTCCGATCGGCACCTGGGGAGGATCCCGGCCCTGAAATGTCCCTGATGCGGTCCCGGATCGTGGCCGCCCGGGCGGTGGCCGGTGCAGGATGGAAGGGACGTTTCCCCTTGCGCCTGGAGGCTCCGATGCTTGCCGAGACCATCTGTTCCGCGGCGTCCGCGGCGGGCCTGGGCATCGCCGCCGTCACCGCGTACCGGAAGCGCTTCCTCACCGCGGCCCGGATCGCCGCCTACTCCCTGGTGCCGATCGGCCTGGTGCTGACCGGAGTCGTGGACTGGGTCGCCGGAATCGCCTTCAAGCCGAGCGTCTGGATCGGCTTCGGGTTGCTCGCTGTGGCCTGGCTGCTGTTCATGACCACTCGTGCGATCGAGCGCCGCGGCGTCGGTACCCGTAAGGAACGCAAGGCCGCCGCCCGGGCGGCGCGGAGCGAGGCCATCGCTCCCGCGGCTTCGGCGCCCTCCCTGGGGTCCGGGCTCCCGGCGACGCAGACGCGGGCGCGTCCGAAGGCGAAGCCGAATCAGCAGTCCGCCTCGGCGGGTGAGGACTTCAGCGACATCGAGGCCATCCTGAAGAAACACGGAATCTGACCCGCACCCCGCCCTCTTCCGGGGTGTTGCATCCTCGGCGAGTGAACCGATTCATGACTCACCTTGACGGTGTACGGGGATGGAGCTAGCGTCCCGATCGGATTGAAACAATTCATTCCGCTGCGGGTGATCCCCGGGAAACCGGCCCGCGGCGACGGAGTGCCTCGTAACGGCGTCCGTACGATGGGGTGACGCCGGGGGCCGGTGCGGCCGAGGGCATCAGTGGGGCAGGGCGAGTGGCGCGTGTGGCAGGGATCAAGGATGTGGCCCGGCAGGCCGGAGTCTCCGTGGGCACCGTGTCCAACGTGATCAACCGGCCCGAGGCGGTGCTGCCGGAGACCCGTGCCAGGGTGCTGGCCGCCATCGAGGAGCTCGGGTACGTGCGCAGCGAATCGGCCCGCCAGCTCAGGGCGGGCCGCAGCCGGATCATGGCACTGCTCGTCCTCGACATGGGCAACCCGTTCTTCGTCGACGTGGCCCGTGGCGCCGAGCGCGCCGCCCGAGCGGCCGGCCTCGGGGTCATGGTCTGCAACAGCGGCCAGAGCCCGACGGAGGAGGCCGAGTACCTCGGGCTCTTCGCCGAGCAGCGGGTGTGCGGCGTCCTGGTCACCCCTGCCGATGCGACCGGCCGCAACCTGGAGGCGTTCAGCCGTCACCGGATTCCCTTCGTGCTGGTGGACCGGGTGGCGTCCGGCACGGGGACCTGCGCGGTCTCCGTCGACGACGTCCGCGGCGGCGCTCTCGCCGTCGGTCATCTGGTCTCGGCCGGGCACCGCTCGGTGGCGTACGTCAGCGGCCCCGGCGACCTGCATCAGATCAGGGACCGGCGCGAAGGCGCCCTGTCGGCCCTCGCCGAGGCCGGCCTGCCGCCCGAGGCACTCGTCGAGATCCCCTCCGACCGCCTGGACGTGGCGGCGGGCCGCGACGCCGGGGCCCGGCTGCTCGGTCTTGTGCCGCGGCCGACCTCGGTGTTCTGCGCCAACGACCTGCTTGCCCTCGGTGTGCTTCAGGCGCTGTACGCGGCGGGCGTGCGGGTGCCGCACGACATCGCCATCGTCGGCTACGACGACATCGAATTCGCCGCCGCCGCTGCCGTACCGCTCACCTCGGTCCGCCAACCCGCGGTCGTCATGGGCAGGATGGCCGCGGAGCTCCTGCTGGAGGAGGCGGACGACGAGGGCGGCACGCATGAGCACCGCAGCGTGGTGCTCCAGCCGGAACTCGTGGTGCGCGCCTCCAGCGCGACGCCGCGCTGAGGCCGCGGCCCCATCCCCCCGGCCTCTTTCGCGCCGTTCCTGGCCCAACTCGGCCACTGTCGAACGGAGTCCGGTGAGCTGGAGGACTTCGATGTCTTCTGGCGGCGCATCAGCGACCAGCCGGCCGCTTACTTGCCGGGCCTCGAATTCAGCGTGCGCAGCGCGGTGTTGAGCAACGTCGACGTCCGCGATGTGTTGCCTGCGATGGAAGTGCGCGTCGGCTGTTGTACCGAAAATGTGACGGCCGATCGGACGCCGGAGCGAATCGTGCCCGGCCCCCGAGGTGGGTGAACTCCCCGCACGAAGAAGGCGTGTTGATCGCCAACGGGGCCCGGACTGAGTCATGATCGTCCCGAGATGGTGGACACCTCCCGGGGCGATGCCCCCGCAAGCCCTGCCGAAGAGCCGCGCGGCTGCCTCTTCGCGCTTTCCCAGCCCCCTTTGATGATCTTCCTCGCGGTGATCGGCAGTCTGCTGCTGATGGCAGCGCTGCATGATCTCTTCATGCTGTGAGCGGTCAGCCGGCCGCTTCCTTGCGGCGTGCCCGGTACGCGGCCACATGCAGACGGTTACCGCAGGTCCGGCTGGAGCAGTAGCGGCGGGAGCGGTTGCGGGAGAGATCGACGAAGGCGTGCCGGCAGTCCGGCGCCTCGCAGCGCCGCAGCCGCTCCTGCTCGCCCGCCACCACGATGAAGGCCAGCGCCATGCCGCAGTCGGCCGCGAGGTGGTCGGCGATCGAGGCGTCCGGTGCGAAGTAATGGACATGCCAGTCGTAGCCGTCGTGATTGCTGAGCTGCGGTGTGGTGCCGGCGGCGGCGATGAGGGCGTTGACGAGCCGGGCGGCGATCTGGGCGTCGTCCGTCGCGAAGATCGCGGCGAAGCGCGTCCGTACGTCCTGTACGGCGCGCAGGTCCTTCTCGTGGAGCTCACCCACGCCGCTGATGCGATGGCGCTGCGCGAAGTCGTACAGCGCTGTGATGTCGGCGAGACCGTCGATCGGCTCGCCTTCCGGCTGTCCGCTTCCCGGGGGTTCGCTCTCCGGTGCGGTGTTCAGCAGATCGACCACCGTGTCGAGGGCGATCCGGGTGTCGTGGGGGATCAGCACGCTTTCGCTCCCTGGCCTCCGGCGGGCGGGTGCTCGCCGATGCCGGCTGACTCTACTGGCTCGGCGTCGGCGCACAGAGGCCCGAGAGGGTCCATGAGGGGCGTGGGGAGCGCTTACCGGCCACCTGTGGGTATCCGTGGCCGGAGGCCGCCTGTCCGGGCCGCGGGCGGGCGGCCCGGGGCCCCGGGCCGCCCGCCGGTGTGCGGGGCGGGCGCGGCTGCGGGGAACGCGCCGACGCCGTCACCACGGTGGATTCCGTGGCGACGGCGTCGGTGTCAGCCCTATGAGGTTTTCCGCGCGGCGCCGCCTCCCCGAGTCGGACGGCGCCGTGCAGCTCTCGGCCTGGCTCAGCTCTCGGCCAGGATGTGGGAGAGCTCCGTATCGAGGTCGAAGTGACGATGCTCGGTGCCCGGCGGAACCGCGGCGTCGGTCCTTTTCAGGAACGACTCCAGGGCCCTCGCCGGGGCCTCGAGCAGGGCTTCGCCCTCTGGGGAGCTCAGCGCGATGCAGACGACGCCCTGGCCGTGACTACGGGATGGCCAGACGCGGACGTCTCCGGTGCCGGTGGGCCGATGAAGCCCCTCGGCAAGGAGGTCGCGGGCGAAAACCCACTCGACCGTTTCCTCCGCTCCGGTGTGGAAGGTGGCGTGCACGGCATAAGGATCGGCCGTGTCATACCGCAGGCCCGCAGGTACAGGCAGTGAGGACTCGCTCGACACAACGAGGCGCAGGTGCAGCTCGCAGCTGACCGTGGTGTTCATAAGCGCCAGGGCCTTTCGCTCAGTGTGCGCTCGGGGATTCGCACGTCGGCGAAATCGACATGCCACCTACGGTGGCGTTGTAAACCCCTCTGGCCTTTTTGTGTTCCTTCAGGTAGCTCGTACGGCGGTGTGTAACTTTGGGTTAAGCGGCCATTCCGGTGATGAAGACCTTTCCGGTAGGTTGGGTCCCATGAATGCGGAGAGTGACGAGCGGGGCGGGGGCGCCGTACCGGCGAATCCGGTGTCCGCCACGGGGGATGTGACAGAAGGTGTGGCAGGAGATGTCACGGAGGATGTGACGAAGGAGGGCCGGGAGCTCGGCTCCAGGGCGCCCGGGTTCATCAAAGCGTCCAGGGCGCTGCATCTGAGCTGGCAGGTCGGCGTCTTCATGGTCGGCCTCGCGGTGGTCGTGGCGGGCATCATCATGCTGCCGCTGCCCGGCCCCGGCTGGGTGGTGATCTTCGGCGGCATGGCGATCTGGGCGACCGAGTTCGTCTGGGCGCAGCTGGTGCTGCGCTGGACTCGGCGGAAGGTCACTGAGGCCGCTCAGCGGGCGCTCGACCCCAAGGTCCGGCGTCGCAACATCATCCTCACCGTGATCGGTCTGGTGATCATCGCGGTGCTGGTGGGGATCTACGTCTGGAAGTTCGGCGTCACCATGCCGTGGAAGATCCACGAGTGACCCGGGGATGGTCATGGGGTGCCGCTGACATGGGGTAATGTTTGGCCTGCGCCCGGGCGATTAGCTCAGTGGGAGAGCACTTCGTTCACACCGAAGGGGTCACTGGTTCGAACCCAGTATCGCCCACCCCGGACAGAGGGCCCGTGAGACCGCAGAGTCTCACGGGCCCTCTGTATTTCCGCGTTCACTCGTTGCGACGTCTCCGTGAACGATTCAATCGATCGTGGCAGCGGGTGACGCCGTGATTCGCTCTTCGGGAAGAGGCATCCGGATATCGGGGTCGGGGCGGGCTGCCAGGGCCGCCATCCAGGACTACGAGAATTTCTGGAAAGAGTTCAACACCCGAGCCCCCGTGGGCAAATGCATCTTCCGATGCCTTCCGGAAGTCCGTCGAATTTCTGCGCAGGTACGGCGGGAAACGCGTACTGCGCGACTCCGAGGGGCAGTTCGGCTGCGACAACTTCCTTGTCCGGTACGCCTTTGACGGCGACGTGATGACCACAGGCCGGCCCGAGGCCCATGAGGGCGACCCGGGCCGGCCATGTGGCCACACCGGTCAGCGCATCCGGCCCAGAGCGTCCTTCAGCCGCCGGGCGTCGCGCAGCCGCTGCTCGTACGTCGCCCCGACCACCAGCAGCAGCACCCCGGCCAGTGCGGGCGGCAGCCAGCGCGGCAGGGCGCCGACGACCTGGACCACGTACGGCGCGAGTTCGTGCAGGGCGTCCAGAGCCAGCACCGCACCACCGAGCAGCAGCAGCGCCTGCAGCCGCAGCCGCGCGCCCGACAGGGTGATCACCAGTGCCGCCACACCGAGCAGCAGCGGCCGCACCCAGTGCGGATCGGCCCATGCCGTGAAGAGGCTCGGCACCAGCGTCGCCGCGAGGCCCGCACCGTACGCCGTCCACGACGACGCCTCCGGATCACGGCGCCGGCGCAGCGCACCGACTGCCAGAGCGGGCATCGTCACCGGCAAGGTGTACGCCTCCGGGGCCGACACCCCCGACGCCGACAGCCGCAGCCAGGCTGCCAGGACGAACAGCGACATCGCCAGATACCCGGCCACCGGCCGCCGTTCGGCCCGTACGGCCGTACCCGCCGCCAGTACCCCGCACAGCGCCAGCACCAACGCCAGGAACGGCCGGTCCGTCACTGCCATGCCCACCGCCACCACGCCCGCCACGGCCCCGGTCAGCTCGACGGGCAGAGCCGACGGGAGACCCCGCAGCCGAGCTCCGAGCAACACCGTCACCGCAGGGACGGCCAGCATGACCGGCGCCGCCTGATGCGCGGCAAGCCCCAGCGACGCCCCGACCGCACGGGCGAGCACCATCCCGCACACCACTGCACCGCACGCCGGTACCGCCTGCACGATCTGCAACGCCCTTACGGACCGCGCCGCTTGAACGGACGGCGTCGGCGGCAATGTCCGCGCCGCCGACGCCGCAGCGCCGCCGAGCATCACCGCGGCCCCGCCGAACACCACCAGCAGCACCGCGAACACCGCGTACGTGGCGGCCTCCGCCGCGAGCGACAGCATTCCCGCACTCACCGCGCCGGCCAGACCGCACGCCAGCGCAGTCAGCCCCACACCATCCATGCGGCGCAGACCTCGTACCGCCACCGCGAACACCCCGGCGACCAGAGCCAATTGCACCGACACGGCGGCCGCGTACGACATCCCCAGCATTGCGGGCAGCACGGTGATCCCAGCCCAGCCGAGCGCCACCGCACCCGCCCCCACCGCACCCCGCCCCGCCGCACCCGGCGACAGCACCGGCCCGGCCACCCGCACCAGCCACTCCCGCGACCGGTACACCGCCCCCAGCAGACCGGCCACCACCAGCAGCACCACCGGTGCCGCAGCCATCTGGGACCACGCCGGACTCTCCACGCCCAGCGCGCCCCGGACGCCACCGTCCGGCGTCCCCGACCAGACCCGGGTCACCTGCGACACCGCACCCATCAGCGACAGGCCGACCGGCGGCGCCGCGGTCAGTACCGCTCCGACGGTCACCGTCGACGAAGCCCACACCAGCCCCTGCCCGACCGGGCGCGGCAGCGGAGCGCGCACCGCCACCAACAGCACCACACCGCACAGCAGATACACGGGCACCGACCAGCCCCAGGCCACCCCGGCACGCAGCACACCACCCACGGCGGCCACCCCGCACAACCCGGCCACCACACCACCGGCCACCGCAAGCCCCGCCGGTGCACGCCACGCCCCGGACACCGCGATCAGCGCACCCACGAGCAACAGCACACCCGGCGCCAGCGCGGCCGACGCCGCATCGGCGGACACGGACTGCGCCAGGGCCACCAGCAGCCCCAGCAGACCCGTCGCCCAGCAGCAGACGCAGGCCGTCACCCGTACGGCAACACCCTTGCCCCACGCCGCGATCGCGCAGTCCAACGCCGCCGTCACCAGCAACGCCCAACCGAACACCGTGGCTCCCGCACCCGCCGCCCACGCCCACAGCAGCAGCGGCAGCTGCGCACTCACCACCGCCAGGGGCAGCGGCAGCCGCAGCCGGTCGAGCAGCAGCCCGTACGCGCCCCAGAGCACGGCCAGCACCGCCGCGGCGACCGCGGCGAAACCTCGTCCGTCGGCCTCCGGCACCACCACCCGGTGCAGCGCATACGTGTCCAGCACCATCAGCGCCGAAGCCAGGGCGGCGAGCGACTCGGCTGTCGCGGGCAGCCCACGACGCAGCAGCACGGCAGGAGCGGAAAGCGCCGCGACCGTCACCACCCCGAGCACGGCCGAGCGGCCACCGATGCCCATGTGGCCCCAGCTGACCAGAGTGAACGCGATCGCCGCGATCGTCAGCAGCAGACCGCCCAGGGTGAGCAGCACATTCTGCGCACCGCGCGGTCCGACAGGCGCGGCAGGAGGCCCGAACGGAGCCGCGAACGGCGCCGACGGCCGGACCGGCGACGGCGGCCCGAACGGAGCGGCGAACGACGGTGTGGGCGGGGCGGCAGGGCGCGCGACGGGCGGCGTCAGCACACTCAGCAGCCAGGCACGACGAACCAGCAACTGGGACCGGCGGGCATCCAGCCGGGCCAGCTCGCGATCGAGGAGCGCCAATTCCTCGGCGGGCGGCGGCACATGTTCCATGAACGGGAGTGTGGCGCGAGCCACGGTTTCGGACATGCGCTCGGATACTCAGTTCTCCGGCCGAGTACGCGCAGACTGGGTCCATGGACTGGAGTCACTACCGATTTGTGAGTATCTGGGATCTTCCCGGCCCACCCGATGCCGTGTACGAGATCCTCGGACGCGCCGATGACTACCCGCGATGGTGGCCGCAGATCCGTGAGGTCACCTCGGTCGACGGCACCGCCGGAACCACCCGCATCCGCTCCCTCCTCCCGTACGACCTCGTCATGACCGTCCGCGAACGCCGCCGCGACCCCCGGGCCAGGGTCCTCGAAGCGACCCTCAGCGGCGACCTCGACGGCTGGGCCCGGTGGACGGTCACCGCACATGGCACCGGGAGCCGTGCCACCTACGAGCAGGAGGTCGAGGTGCACAGACGGCTGATGCGGCTCCTCGCGGTGCCCGGACGCGCCGTGTTCCGGGCCAACCACGCCCTGATGATGCGTGCCGGACGGCGGGGCCTCACGGCCCGGCTGGAAGGAGTTTGAACCAGACCCTCCGAGCCCTGTATGGTTCAACCCGTTCCCGGGCGATTAGCTCAGTGGGAGAGCACTTCGTTCACACCGAAGGGGTCACTGGTTCGAACCCAGTATCGCCCACCCGGAAGAGGCCGGTCCGTCAGCAGAATCGACGGACCGGCTTCTGCATGTCCGGGAAGAGGCTCCGGGCCGTGACCGATCACGCCGCAGCAGGAAGGTCCGGGCGCAGCGGCCACGCAGGATCCACCGCCTCCGCCGTGCCGTTCTTCGCGAACCACGCCTGCAGGCCGCGCGCCTGTGCCGCATGCCACACGGCTTGCAAGGTGTGCAGCTCCGCCGGCGTCAGTCGCTCCAGACGGGACGAGAACCGCCGCCCCACCGCCCGTACCAGCTCCAGCGAGGCGGTCGCATCGGCCGCCGCGTCATGTGCACCGTCCAGCACCACCCCGTACAGCTCGCAGAGATCGGTGAGGGTCCGCCGGCCCTTGCGGTAACGGTCCAGATGCTTGTCGAGTACGCGCGGATCCAGCACACACAGCGGTGCGTTCTGCAGGTAACCGGCGAGCGACGACGCGCGATGACGCTTCAGCTCCCGGTCCAGCAGCGTCAGATCGAACGGCGCGTTCATCACGACGAGCGGACGGCCGGCCGCACACTGATCGGCCAGCGCCCGGGCCATCTCCTCCACCACGGGCGCCGGCCAGCGGCCGTTGCGCTGAAGATGATCGTCGGTCAGACCATGGATCTCGGTCGCCCCGGCGGGCACCGGCACCCCTGGATTCACCAGCCAGCGAGTGACACGCACCCGCCCGCCTGTCGTGTCCTGGACGACCAGGGCGGCCGAAACAATCCGGTCCTCCTCGACGTCCACTCCCGTTGTCTCGGTGTCAAAAGCGGCCAGCGGCCCCTCGTACCAGTGAGTCATCCCCGAACTCCTCGTGCCCGAACGGCAGATGGCGTGATTCCCCTGCCCGGTTCGGTGATACCCGCACCCTTTGCCTGATACGCCGTTTGCGGGCCGCCCTGTGCGGTGACAACACAGGTGACGGGAACGGAAGTTGTCCGTCACCCCTGCAACGAAGAACCGATCGGCACAGCCCGGAAGGCACACGCAGCCATGGCGCTCGCGCAGCCCGAACCGAGCGGGCTGCTGCCCCAGCGGATCGCACCGCTGCGCGGCACACTCGCCACCACCGCCTGCATGGAGACCCTCCAGGTGGGCTACTTGCACGCCGTCGCGGCCGCGGCGGGGTGCTCCCTGTCACAGCCCTTTCCCGACAACGGCATCGACTGGCACGTCAGCCACGGCGCCCCCGGTCACACCGTGGACGACGAAGTGACCATAAAGGTGCAGCTCAAATGCACCTACCAGATCCCGCCGCACCCGCCCGGACCGACGTTCTCCTTCACGCTCGACAACGCACACCTCGTGAAGCTCGCCCGGACCCCCGTGTCTGTGCACAAGATCCTGGTCGTGATGATCGTGCCGCGCAGCCAGGACGACTGGCTGCGCGCCGGACACGACCGGCTCGACCTGCGGCACTGCTGCTACTGGATCAACCTGGCCGGCCACGCGGTGACAGGCCGGCACAGGACCACTGTGCGGATCCCGACCTCGCGCATATTCGACGACCGGGCGCTCTGCGAGATCATGACCCGCGTAGGGGCGGGAGGGAGACCCTGATGCACCGGCCGATGGACGAGTCCGTCAACGAAGCGATCCCGTCAGCGACACGCCCGCACCCCAGTGAATCCGCGGTGCCGTGGCCCGTCGCTCCCGAGCCGCTCGTCGGGAACATCCCCGACCCCGCCCGTGTCGACCCCGCGGTCCTCGGCGCCCTGCTCGACCGGCACGGCTGGCACCGCCGCGGCGGGGCGGCGGGACGCTACAGCCGTTGGACCCCGCCGGGACCACCGGCCCCGCCCGGCGGCGGTACGAGTCTCCTCGTCCCCGACACCACCGCTTTCCCCGACAGCGAGGACCTCCTCGGCGAGGCGCTGACCGCGCTCGCCCGCAGCGCCGCCCCCTCCGCCCGCGAAGTCCTGGTCTCCCTCGCTGTACCCAGCGACGAGATCCGCTGGTGGCGCGAGGTCCCCGAACCGGTCGCGGGAGTGGCCGGGGCCGCCAGCTGGACGGGGGCGGAGCAGCTGCACACCGCCGCCCGGCAGATCCTGCTCGCCGGGGCGCTCGCCGTACGGGGGCGCACCGGCTACCACGGCGCACGCCACCGCCGCAGGGCCCTGGCAGCCCTCGAGAGCATCCTCGTCGGGCCCGCGCCCGGAGGCCGCGATCTCACCGCCTTCGTCCCCGTCGAACCGGGCCGTGCCGTCGCCGTACGGCTCTACCACGCCCTGCACGCCACTCGCGAGGCAGTGGACTACCAGCGGGCCACCGGTGGCTTCGAAGCCTTCGACACCGCTGTCGAGGCAGGTGTCAGCCGGGAACTCACCGAAGCCGTCATCGCACTGGTCCGGGGCTCGGAAGGGGCCGGGATCGCCCTGGAATGGGCGCCCGCCGCCGGGATCCCCGAGGGCTGCCCGGTCCGCCCCGAGCCGGTTGAATTCTCCCCGGGCGACCTGCCCTCCCTGCGCCGGGCGGGCGCCCGCTACCTCCAGGACGAACCCGTCGTGACGGTACGGATCACCGGCGCCGTCGTCCGGCTGCGCCGCTCGGGACCGTGCGGCGCCGGGATCGTACGGCTGCGGGTGCTGGCCGGCGCCGATGTGCCGCACGTACGGCTGGAGCTGGACGAGGAGGCGTACCGGATCGCCGGCCACGCCCACCTGGTGGGGCTGCCGATCCGGGTGGAGGGCAGGCTGGAGAGCCGCGGCGGCTTCCGGCGGCTGACCCGGACCTCACAGGTTGTGCCCGTGCAGGTGGACGAGGCGGAACGGGACCGGCTGATGAAGTCGCTCCAGGAGAACGTCGACTATTTCGAGGAGGCGTGCACCGGCGAATGAGGGGCGCAGGGGGCGGGCCGCGGGCAAGGGGCGGCCCTTCGCGCTCAACCGTTTCGCAGAGGGGGCCCACGGCTCGGTACGATTCGTATCGCACGCGCACCACGAATGCGTGCGTACCCCCTGAGTCAGGAGAGACCGGTGTCAGACGTCCGTGTGATCATCCAACGCGATTCCGAGCGGGAAGAGCGCGTGGTGACGACGGGCACTACGGCAGCCGAGCTTTTCCCCGGCGAGCGCACCGTTGTCGCCGCCCGGGTCGCCGGTGAGCTGAAGGACCTCGCGTATGTCGTCGCCGACGGCGAGGTCGTCGAGCCCGTCGAGATCTCCTCCGAGGACGGCCTCAACATCCTCCGGCACTCCACCGCGCACGTCATGGCGCAGGCCGTGCAGGAGCTCTTCCCCGAGGCCAAGCTGGGCATCGGTCCGCCGGTCAAGGACGGTTTCTACTACGACTTCGATGTCGAGAAGCCGTTCACTCCCGAGGACCTCAAGGCCATCGAGAAGAAGATGCAGGAGATCCAGAAGCGGGGGCAGAAGTTCTCCCGCCGGGTCGTGACGGACGAGGCAGCCCGCGAGGAGCTGGCCGGCGAGCCGTACAAGCTGGAGCTCATCGGCATCAAGGGCTCCGACTCCGTCGAGAACGCCGGCGACGGCGCGGATGTCGAGGTGGGCGGCGGCGAGCTGACCATCTACGACAACCTCGACCCGAAGACCGGCAACCTGTGCTGGAAGGACCTCTGCCGTGGTCCGCACCTGCCCACCACCCGGAACATCCCGGCGTTCAAGCTGATGCGGAACGCCGCGGCGTACTGGCGGGGCAGCGAGAAGAACCCCATGCTGCAGCGCATCTACGGCACCGCCTGGCCCACCAAGGACGAGCTCAAGGCGCACCTGGAGTTCCTGGAGGAGGCCGCCAAGCGCGACCACCGCAAGCTCGGCAACGAGCTGGACCTCTTCTCCTTCCCCGACGAGATCGGCCCCGGCCTCGCCGTCTTCCACCCCAAGGGCGGCATCATCCGCCGGGCCATGGAGGACTACTCGCGCAAGCGGCACGAGGAGGAGGGCTACGAGTTCGTCTACTCGCCGCACGCCACCAAGGGCAAGCTCTTCGAGAAGTCCGGTCACCTGGACTGGTACGCCGAAGGCATGTACCCGCCCATGCAGCTCGACGACGGGGTGGACTACTACCTCAAGCCGATGAACTGCCCGATGCACAACCTGATCTTCGATGCGCGTGGGCGTTCCTACCGTGAACTGCCGCTGCGCCTCTTCGAGTTCGGCACGGTGTACCGGTACGAGAAGTCCGGCGTCGTGCACGGCCTGACCCGCTCGCGCGGCTTCACGCAGGACGACGCGCACATCTACTGCACCAAGGAGCAGATGGCGGAGGAGCTCGACCGGACGCTCACCTTCGTCCTGAACCTGCTCCGCGACTACGGTCTGACCGACTTCTACCTGGAGCTCTCCACCAAGGACCCGGAGAAGTTCGTCGGCTCGGACGAGGTCTGGGAAGAGGCCACCGAGACGCTGCGACAGGTCGCCGAGAAGCAGGGGCTGCCCCTGGTCCCGGACCCGGGCGGCGCCGCGTTCTACGGCCCGAAGATCTCGGTGCAGTGCAAGGACGCCATCGGCCGCACCTGGCAGATGTCGACCGTGCAGCTCGACTTCAACCTGCCGGAGCGCTTCGACCTGGAGTACACCGGCCCCGACGGCACCAAGCAGCGCCCGGTCATGATCCACCGTGCCCTGTTCGGTTCCATCGAGCGCTTCTTCGCGGTGCTCCTCGAGCACTACGCGGGTGCGTTCCCGGTGTGGCTGGCTCCCGTCCAGGCGGTCGGCATCCCGATCGGTGACGCGCACATCCCGTACCTCCAGGAGTTCGCGGCCAAGGCCCGGAAGAAGGGCCTGCGGGTCGAGGTGGATGCCTCGTCCGACCGGATGCAGAAGAAGATCCGGAACCAGCAGAAGGCCAAGGTGCCCTTCATGATCATCGCGGGCGATGAGGACATGGCCAACGGCGCCGTCTCCTTCCGCTACCGCGACGGATCGCAGGAGAACGGTATCCCCGTCGAGGACGCCATCGCCAAGATCCAGAAGGCCGTCGAGGACCGCGTCCAGGTCTGACAGGTACGGAGTGAGAGGCCCCCGGAGAGCTACGTGCCCTCCGGGGGCCTCTTCTCGTCCTCCCGTGTGAACACCTGCAACAGCCACGACGAGAACGAACCCGTCACCGCCCCCAGCAGCGCCAGCCCGCAGGCCATCAGGCCCGACGCCACGACCCGGCCTCCTGCCGTGACCGGCACCGTATCCCCGTACCCCACCGTCGTGAGCGTCTCGCACGCCCACCACACCGCGTCGCCGAAGGTACGGATCGAAGCCCCCTTCGCCGTGTGTTCCTGGTGGTAGACGGCGAGCGCGGCGGAGAAGCCGAGCAGCAGGGCGGTCGCACCGGCATACGTGATCACGCGGGCGTGCAGGCTCAGCCGTGGCTGCTCCCTGCGCTGCTGGACCGCGGCGTAGACCCGGATCAGGCTCAGTGGCCGCAGCAGGGGAAGCAGCAGGACGACGGCGTCCAGCCAGTGCACGCGGATGAAGCGGTGACCGAGGCCGCTGAGACGGAGCCGTACGACGTAGTCCACGGCGAAGACCAGCCAGGTGGCGCCGACCAGGGCGAGGGCGAGGCTGCGCCAGGGCTCGGCGTCGTGGGGGGCGAGGACGCGGACCGCGTAACCGAGCAGGAAGAGCAGCGAGGCGCCGAAGAGCGGCACTTCTGTGCGCTGCTCCCAGCGCCTGAAACGAAGAGGGGTGGAGTCCGCGGGCTGGTCGGTCATCGCCTCAGCATCGCCGTGCGCCGACCGGTGCGGCCCCGGCGACACGCTGCCCAGGAGCGAAGCAATATGCTGATCGGCATGACGAGTGAGCCGGAGCAGCAGATCGGAGTGGGGACGCCCGACGCGTTCCAGCGCCTGTGGACGCCCCACCGGATGGCGTATATCCAGGGCGAGAACAAGCCGTCCGGTCCGGAGGCCGGCGATGGCTGTCCGTTCTGTGCGATCCCGGCGAAATCGGACGAGGACGGACTCGTCGTCGCGCGCGGCGAGAAGGTGTACGCCGTGCTGAATCTGTATCCGTACAACGGCGGGCATCTGATGGTGGTGCCGTACCGGCATGTCGCCGACTACACGGAGCTGGACGGTCCGGAGACCATGGAGCTGGCCGATTTCACCAAGCGGGCGATGGCGGCTCTGCGGGCGGCGTCGGGGGCCCACGGGTTCAATATCGGTATGAACCAGGGCTCGGTGGCGGGGGCCGGTATCGCGGCCCATCTGCATCAGCATCTGGTGCCGCGCTGGGGTGGTGACACCAACTTCATGCCGGTGGTCGGGCATACGAAGGTGCTGCCGCAATTGCTCGCCGATACGCGCAAGATGCTTGCCGACGCCTGGCCGGCGGCCTGATCCGAGCTGTTGCCTCTGGGCGGGCGCCCCGGTTTCTGCTTTGCCGGGGCGCCCTGCGCATGTCTATGCGTCGTACAGGTCGGCCTTGCGCGGGGTCGGGTCCTGCACCAGTCCGCTCAGTATCATCGAGCGGTTGTCGAAGCGTTCGGTATCGACGCCGTTCTCCTCCAGGACGCGCAGGGCGGCACTGTGCACGGCGCGCAGGACGGGGGTGGCGGCGCGCATCGCGTCGTCGGCCATGAAGCGGTGGCGCCATGGCTTCTCGGCCCAGGCGTGGCGCAGGCCGAACGGCTCGGGCAGGGCGATCTTGCCACCCAGGTAGTCGAGGAGCGGCGGGTACCAGGTGAAGGGGGCACGCAGGGCGAGGCGGACGACTTCGCGGGGTTCGACCAGTGCGAGGGTGATGTCGCGGGTCTCCCAGAAGCGGACGGTCTTGTTTACCGTCTTGGTCTTGGCCGCCGGCTTGCTGGTGAAGAGCGAGTGGACCGGGCCGAGTGCGTGTCCGGTGACTTCGATGCGCAGGGTTTCGTAGAGCACCGTGACCGTGATCATCATCGTGATGACCAACTGGCCGTCCCAGAGGGTGAACTGGACGCCCAGATAGTGCCGGTCGCCGCCGCCGAACTGCTGGTGGTTGCAGATCCGCTGTATTTCGTGCGGCTTGACCTGGAAGGTGGCGACGTCCTCGCCGTCGGGCCTGGAGACCGAGTCGGCGTTCTCGCCGACGGGCGACACGATCCAGTGGGTGACCGACGGGGTGGGGAACCCTCCGGTGTTCAGCGGGCCGCGTTCCAGCACCTTGAGCTGGTCGTGGATGACCCGTATCAGGTCCCAGCTGCGGAACTGGTGGAATTCCTTGCCGGGTTCCTTGGAGACGAGTTGTTCGGCGAGCTGCCAGCTGCCCCAGCGGGTTCCCATGCCGAGGATTCCCTTGGGGCCCGCGTAGAAGACCGAGTTGGACTGCTGCTCGGCGGAGAGTTTCTCCAGGCCCTGGCGGAGTGCCTCGCGGGAGGTCTCGTTCGGGTTCTTGGGTACGGCCTCGGGGATTTTGGCGATGACGCCGCCGCCGGAGAGCAGTCCTTCCCAGCGGGCGCGCATGTCCTTGGCGGAGGACTCGGCGATCCGTTTGGCGATGAGCCAGCCGATGACGGGAGCGACGATCATCGCCCGTACGTAGAGTGCGGGGAATCCGGTGAGCGGCAGCTTGATCAGGAAGAACAGGGCCACGATGCCGATGACCGGGAGCAGGGCGTTGCCCAGGGCGGCGAGGGCCTTGTCCTTGGTGTTGCCGAGCGAGTCGCGCAGTCGGAAGGCGATGACCCACAGGAGCATCCCGGGCAGGAAGAGAAAGCCGAACAGGGCGGTGACGGCGGTCAGTTTGGTGTCGCGTGCTCTGCGCAGGCGGGTCGCGGACAGGCAGTGCTCGACGACGGTCTGCGGGTCGGTTCCGAAGGACTGGATGAGGGCCTTCCGGGCGCCGCCCAGCATGCGTTCCTGGACGGCGCGGGAGAATGCCTCGCCGAGGTCGGGCTTGAAGTAGTCGGACTTGAAGAGCTTGGAACGGCCCGCCTTCACTTCGGACTTGTGCCACTCGCTGTTGGCTTCAAGGATCTTCTCCACCGGGCTGTCGCGGTACGCGGCGGAGGCGAGGGCGTTCGTCGCCACCGCCTGTGAGCCTGCGCCCTGGAGCGGGATCTGCGCTCCGGGAGAGAAATCGAATCCGTCGTTGGCCACTGTCGCCCCCACTCGCCGCCAAGGATCTGCTCCTGCGGCTGTTTCCCAACTGTTGTGCCCGGCACACCTTCTGAGCTGGGACCACAGCGTATCGTCCGGATCAATACGCCGCCCGCCTCTGTGGACAAGGGCGGGCGACACAGTCGATTACGCGTCATTCGGGTTGTTCTCCAGCTGCTCGCGGATGCGTTCCGCGAGCTGTGGGGGCATGGCTTCGTGCCGGGCGTACGCCCGGTCGAAGCGACCGGCGCCATGGGACAGGGAGCGCAGGTCGATCGCGTACCGGCCGATCTCCAGCTCCGGGACCTCGGCCCTGACGAGGGTGCGTCCGGGGCCGGCCTGCTCGGTACCGATCACCCTGCCGCGCCGCCCGGACAGATCGCTCATCACCGGGCCGACGTAGTCGTCGGGGACCAGGACCTGGATCTCGGCGACGGGTTCGAGCAGCTGGATACGGGTGTCCGCGGCGGCTTCGCGCAGGGCCAGCGCGCCCGCGGTCTGGAACGCGGCGTCGGAGGAGTCCACCGAGTGGGACTTCCCGTCCCGCAGGGTGATGCGTACGTCGACGAGCGGATGTCCGGCCGCGACTCCTCGGGCGGCCTGGGCGCGCACGCCCTTCTCGACGGACGGGATGAACTGGCGCGGTACCGCTCCGCCGACCACCTTGTCGACGAATTCGATGCCCGACCCCGGTGGCAGCGGCTCCACGTCGATCTCGCAGATGGCGTACTGGCCGTGGCCGCCGGACTGTTTCACATGCCTGCCGCGCCCGGTCGACGGGCCGGCGAAGGTCTCGCGCAGCGACACCTTGTGCGGTACGGCGTCGACCTGGACGCCGTAGCGGCTGCGCAGGCGGTCCAGCGCCACATCCTGATGGGCCTCACCGAGGCACCACAGGACCACCTGGTGCGTGTCCTGGTTCTGTTCGAGGCGCATGGTCGGGTCCTCGGCGACCAGCCGGGAGAGCCCCTGGGAGAGCTTGTCCTCGTCCGCCTTGCTGTGCGCCTCGATGGCGAGCGGCAGCAGTGGGTCCGGTGTGGTCCAGGGGTCCATCAGCAGCGGCTGGTCCTTGGCGGAGAGGGTGTCCCCGGTCTCGGCGCTGCCCAGTTTGGCGACGCAGGCCAGATCTCCGGCGATGCAGGTGGTGAGGGGGCGCTGTTGTTTGCCGAAGGGGGAGGAGAGTGCGCCGACGCGTACCTCCGCCTCGTGGAAGGGACGTGTCTCGTGGCAGGGGTCGCTGAGGCCGTGGCCGAAGACGTGGACGGTTTCGTCGGGGCGAAGGGTGCCGGAGAAGACGCGTACGAGCGAGACCCGGCCGACGTACGGGTCGGAGGCCGTCTTGACGACCTCGGCAACGAGCGGGCCGTGCGGGTCGCAGGTCAGGACCGGTCGCGGGGCCCCATGGAGGGGGGTGACTTCGGGGAGCGGGCGCTCCAGCGGTGTGGGGAAGCCGCCGGTGATCAGGTCCAGGAGTTCGACGGTGCCGATGCCCTGGCGGGCGCCTTCGGCGGCGGGGGCCGCAGTGAGGACGGGGTGGAAGGCGCCTCGGGCCACAGCGCGCTCCAGGTCGTCGATGAGTGTCTTGATGTCGATGTCGGCACCGCCGAGGTAGCGGTCCATCAGGGTCTCGTCCTCGCTCTCGGCGATGATCCCCTCGATGAGCCGGCTTCGGGCCTTCTGGAGCGTGGTCTGCTGGGCGTCGGCGGGCGGGTTCTCCTGCCGGTCGCCCGAGGAGTAGTCGAAGATCCGCTGGGTGAGGAGTCCGGTGAGCCCGGTGAGCGGAGCGTGCCCGTCCGGGCCTTCTGGGCCGTGCACCGGCAGGTAGAGCGGGAGTACGGCGTCGGGGTCGTCGCCGCCGAAGATCTTGCCGCAGATCCGGGTCATCTCGTCGAACGAGGTGCGCGCCGTGTCGAGGTGCGTGACGACTATGGCGCGCGGCATGCCGACGGCGGCGCACTCCTCCCACACGGGACGGGTGGCGCCCGCCACGGCGTCGGCCTCCTGAGCCGCGGACACAATGAACAGGGCCGCGTCCGCTGCCCGCAGACCGGCCCTGAGTTCCCCGACGAAATCGGCGTATCCGGGAGTGTCCAGCAGATTGATCTTGTACCCGCCCCATTCGACGGGGACGAGCGAGAGCTGTACGGAGCGTTGCTGGCGGTGTTCGATCTCGTCGTAGTCGGAGACCGTGGCGCCGTCCTCGACCCGGCCGGCCCGGTTGACCGCGCCCGCGGTCAGTGCGAGGGCCTCGACGAGGGTGGTCTTGCCGGAGCCGCTGTGGCCGACCAGCACCACGTTCCGTATGGATGAGGGCTGGTCGGCCGTCGCTGCCCTGCCGGCGGCCCCGGTGTGTGCGTGTGCCTTGTCGCCCATGATGCGTGCCTCCCAGATAGTGGCGCGGAGCGGGAAGATAAGCCGGCGCGGTGTGGGGAGAAGGTGCACGGGCACGGGGGAGCCGCCGCGGCGGCTACGGCGACGCCCGCGGTAATTCGAGCTTTCCACTCAGGTCAGGTTGCGTCCATACGTCGTGCACCGCGGCGCGATGCCGGATGCCCGGACGGTGGAGTCCGGCGGGCGTGACTACGATGGGCCAGCCGGTGGCCGTAGGGGCCGCTCGGCCCACCGACCCTCGGGAAGGCCATGCTGAACAAGTACGCGCGTGCATTTTTTACGCGTGTCCTCACGCCGTTCGCCGCACTGTTGCTCCGTCTCGGCGTGAGCCCTGACGCGGTCACTCTGATCGGTACGGCCGGGGTGATGGCAGGTGCGCTGGTCTTCTTCCCGATGGGGGAGTTCTTCTGGGGCACGATCGTCATCACGGTCTTCGTCTTCTCGGACCTCGTCGACGGCAATATGGCCCGGCAGGCCGGTATCTCCAGCCGCTGGGGCGCGTTCCTGGACTCGACCCTGGACCGGGTCGCCGACGGGGCGATCTTCGGAGGGTTCGCGCTCTGGTACGCGGGCAACGGCGACGACAACGTGATGTGCGCGGTCGCGATCTTCTGCCTGGCGAGCGGCCAGGTGGTCTCGTACACGAAGGCGCGCGGTGAGTCGATCGGGCTGCCGGTCGCGGTCAACGGTCTTGTGGAGCGCGCCGAGCGGCTGGTCATCTCGCTGGTCGCGGCCGGATTGGCCGGTCTCCACAAGTTCGGTGTTCCGGGTATCCAGATCCTGCTGCCGATCGCACTGTGGATCGTCGCCGTGGGCAGCCTGGTGACTCTCGTGCAGCGGGTCGTGACGGTGCGCCGCGAGGCCGCGGAGGCCGACGCGGCCGAGGCCGCTGCTGCGGGCCGGGGGAGCGGGGCCGCACGGTGAGCGGCGCACCGGGTGACACGCAGTCCGGCCTGAGGGACCGGCTGACCGACGGGCTGTACGGGCTCGGCTGGACCGCCGTCAAGAAGCTCCCCGAACCGGTCGCCCGGGCCCTCTTCCGCACCATCGCCGACCAGGTGTGGAAGCGGCGGGGCAAGAGCGTGCTGCGGCTGGAGTCGAATCTGGCACGGGTCGTGCCCGGGGCTTCCCCGGCCCGGCTCGCCGCGCTCTCCAAGGCCGGGATGCGCTCGTACATGCGCTACTGGATGGAGTCGTTCCGGCTGCCCACCTGGAGTCCGGCGCGGATCAAGGCGTCCATAGACGTGACGGACGCGCACCGGCTGACCGACGGGCTGGCAACCGGCCGCGGTGTCATCCTCGCCCTGCCGCACCTGGGGAACTGGGACCTGGCCGGAGCCTGGGTCACCACCGATCTCAAGGTGCCCTTCACCACGGTCGCCGAGCGGCTCAAGCCCGAGACGCTGTACGACCGGTTCGTGGCCTACCGCGAGGGGCTCGGCATGGAGGTCCTGCCGCACAGCGGCGGCGCCGCCTTCGGTATCCTGGCGCGCCGGCTGCGCGCGGGCGGCCTGGTCTGCCTGGTCGCCGACCGTGATCTGTCGGCGTCCGGCGTC
The DNA here is from genome assembly GCF_045041165.1 of Streptomyces sp. NBC_00057. NCBI lineage: Bacteria > Bacillati > Actinomycetota > Actinomycetes > Kitasatosporales > Streptomycetaceae > Streptomyces > Streptomyces sp. NBC_00057. The sequence goes on from NZ_CP108256.1 coordinate 7,388,325, forward strand.
GAGGTGAAATTCTTCGGCGACACCGCACGCATGCCCGCTGGGCCGGCGCTACTGGCCCAGCAGACCGGGGCGCTGTTGCTGCCGGTGACACTCTCGTACGCCGACACGCCCGTGATGAAGGCGCGTATCCATCCGCCGGTCGAGGTGCCCGAGTCAGGCAGTCGTACGGAGAAAACGTCCTCGATGACACAGGCGCTGGCCGATGCCTTCGCCGTCGGAATCGCCGAGCATCCGGAGGACTGGCACATGCTGCAACGGCTCTGGCTGGCCGACCTGGAGAACCGGGAGGACCGGCCGTGAAGATCGGCATCGTCTGCCCGTACTCCTGGGACGTACCGGGCGGTGTGCAGTTCCACATCCGGGACCTGGCCGAACACCTGATCCGTCTGGGACATCAGGTGTCGGTGCTGGCACCCGCCGACGACGAGACACCGCTGCCGCCGTACGTGGTCTCGGCGGGCCGGGCCGTGCCCGTCCCGTACAACGGCTCCGTGGCCCGGCTGAACTTCGGCTTCCTCTCGGCCGCCCGGGTGCGCCGCTGGCTGCACGACGGCACCTTCGACGTGATCCACATCCATGAGCCGACCTCGCCGTCGCTGGGGCTGCTCGCCTGCTGGGCGGCGCAGGGGCCGATCGTCGCCACGTTCCACACCTCCAACCCGCGCTCCCGGGCCATGATCGCCGCGTACCCGATCCTGCAGCCCGCGCTGGAGAAGATCAGCGCGCGCATCGCGGTGAGCGAGTACGCACGCCGGACCCTGGTCGAGCACCTGGGCGGCGACGCGGTCGTCATCCCCAACGGGGTCGATGTCGGCTTCTTCGCCGCGGCCGAGCCCAGGGCCGAGTGGCAGGGCGGCACGATCGGCTTCATCGGGCGTATCGACGAGCCACGCAAGGGCCTGCCCGTCCTGATGAGGGCGCTGCCCGCGATCCTTGCCGCACGTCCGGACACCAGGCTGCTGGTGGCGGGCCGCGGCGACGAGGAGGAGGCCGTCGCCTCGCTGCCCGAGGAGATGCGCGAGCGCGTCGAATTCCTCGGCATGGTGAGCGACGAGGACAAGGCGCGGCTGCTGCGCAGCGTCGATGTGTACGTCGCGCCCAATACGGGCGGCGAGAGCTTCGGGATCATCCTGGTCGAGGCGATGTCGGCCGGTGCGCCGGTCCTGGCCAGCGGTCTGGACGCGTTCGCGCAGGTCCTGGACCTGGGCGCGGCAGGCGAACTCTTCGCCAACGAGGACGCGGACGCGCTGGCGTCGGCGGCGATCCGGCTGCTCGGCGACCCGGAGCGGCGCACGGAGCTGCGCGAACGGGGAACCGCGCACGTGCGGCGCTTCGACTGGTCGACGGTCGGAGCGGACATCCTCGCGGTGTACGAGACGGTGACGGACGGTGCGGCGTCGGTGGCGGCCGACGAACGCACGGGCCTGCGCGCACGCTTCGGACTGGCACGGGACTAGCTAACTGGACCAGGACCTGTCCGGCGGATCTTCGCGGGCCCGCGACGCCGGGCACGGCACCTCGCTGCGTTGTCGGAGTCGTCCAAGTACGTCCAGTACGAGGACGATCCTTCGCCTTGCGATGCACCGCACCAGACGCCGCGGGCTGATCCGCGAAGATCCGCCGGACAGGCCCCAGGGGCGCCGGTTCGAGCACGCCGGGCGATCTGCGTTTCGCGTCGAGCCCGCAGAGCGAGGCGCGCAGCAGTTCAATCAAGCCCGTCCGGCGATTGAGGGCAGCCCGCCAGCCCCGCCCCCGCTTCCGCACCCAGGACCGGACGGCCACACCGCCTGCGCCCCGACGGTAGCCTTGCCGCCCGTGATCGAAACCCTCATCTGGATCGCCGTCGCGATCGTCGCGATCGGTATGTACCTCAGCTGGACCGCCGGGCGGCTGGACCGGCTGCACACGCGCATCGACGCCGCCCGCGCCGCCCTCGACGCGCAGCTCCTGCGCCGCGCCTCGGTCACCCAGGAACTGGCGACATCGGGTGTCCTCGACCCGGCCGCGTCCATCGTGCTGTACGAGGCCGCGCACGCCGCCCGTCAGGCGGAGGAGGAGAACCGCGAGGTCGCGGAGAGCGAGCTGAGCACCGCGCTGCGGGCGGTGTTCGGTGAGACGGCGCAGGTGGAGTCCGTGAAGGAGATCCCCGGCGGCGAGGAGGCGGCGTTCGAACTCGCCGCGGCCGTGCGTCGTGTCCCGATGGCCCGGCGGTTCCACAACGACGCGGTGCGCGCGGCGCGTGCGCTGCGCCGGCACCGTACGGTGCGGTGGTTCCGGCTGGCAGGGCACGCCCCGTTCCCGCTCGCCTTCGAGATGGACGACGAACCGCCTGTCGCCCTGGCGGACCGCCCCGTCAGCTGACCAGGCGGCCGAGCTCGTACATGACCGGGATCACAGCCCGTTTCGTACGCGTGCAAAACGATCCACAGGCCTTCCATTGGCCCTTGCTGTGGACTGGTTCCGGAGAGTTTGCTCAGCACTGCACCAATCAGCGCTTTCAGTAACTTTTTCTCCGAGTGAGGTCGATCCGTGTCCACGCTTCCCACCATCCCGCAGTCCGCCGACTCCCCGGCCACCGGCACCGCTCGCGTCAAGCGCGGCATGGCCGAGCAGCTCAAGGGCGGCGTGATCATGGACGTCGTCAATGCCGAGCAGGCGAAGATCGCCGAGGATGCGGGCGCCGTGGCCGTCATGGCCCTGGAGCGGGTGCCGGCCGACATCCGCAAGGACGGCGGCGTGGCCCGGATGTCGGACCCGAACATGATCGAAGAGATCATCGAGGCCGTTTCCATCCCGGTGATGGCGAAGTCCCGCATCGGACACTTCGTCGAGGCTCAGGTCCTGCAGTCTCTCGGTGTCGACTACATCGACGAGTCCGAGGTCCTCACCCCGGCCGACGAGGTCAACCACAGCGACAAGTTCGCCTTCACCACCCCGTTCGTCTGTGGCGCCACCAACCTCGGTGAGGCCCTGCGCCGCATCGCCGAGGGCGCGGCCATGATCCGTTCGAAGGGCGAGGCCGGCACCGGAAACGTCGTCGAGGCGGTCCGTCACCTGCGCCAGATCAAGAACGAGATCGCCCGGCTGCGCGGCTACGACAACAACGAGCTGTACGCCGCCGCGAAGGAGCTCCGCGCCCCGTACGAGCTGGTCAAGGAGGTCGCCGAGCTCGGCAAGCTGCCCGTCGTGCTGTTCTCCGCGGGCGGCGTCGCCACCCCCGCCGACGCCGCGCTGATGCGCCAGCTCGGCGCCGAGGGCGTCTTCGTGGGCTCCGGCATCTTCAAGTCCGGCGACCCGGCCAAGCGCGCCGCCGCCATCGTGAAGGCCACCACCTTCTATGACGACCCGAAGATCATCGCGGACGCCTCCCGGAACCTGGGCGAGGCCATGGTCGGCATCAACTGCGACACCCTGCCCGAGGCCGAGCGCTACGCCAACCGTGGCTGGTAATCACTGATGAGCGACACCCCTGTGATCGGAGTCCTGGCTCTCCAGGGCGACGTACGGGAACACCTGATCGCCCTGGCCTCGGCGGATGCCCTGGCCAGGCCGGTCCGGCGTCCCGAGGAACTCGCCGAGGTCGACGGCCTGGTCATTCCCGGTGGCGAGTCCACCACGATGTCCAAGCTGGCTTCCCTGTTCGGCATGCTGGAACCGCTGCGCGAGCGGGTACGGGACGGGATGCCGGTCTACGGCACCTGCGCCGGAATGATCCTGCTCGCCGACAAGATCCTCGACCCGCGCTCGGGCCAGGAGACGGTCGGCGGGATCGACATGATCGTGCGCCGCAACGCCTTCGGGCGGCAGAACGAGTCCTTCGAGGCGGCCGTCGAGGTCGCCGGTATCGAGGGCGGCCCGGTCGAGGGCGTTTTCATCCGCGCCCCGTGGGTGGAATCGGTCGGCGCGCAGGCCAAGGTGGTGGCGGAGCACGGTGGTCACATCGTCGCCGTACGTCAGGGAAACGCCCTGGCGACGTCATTCCACCCGGAACTGACCGGGGACCACAGGGTTCACGCGTTGTTCGTGGACATGGTGCGCGCAGTCGGCTGACTCGATCCCGGTAGGATCTCTCGGGTTCGGATCGAATTTGGTGACGCGAAGGAGAAGGCAGATGTCCGGCCACTCTAAATGGGCTACGACGAAGCACAAGAAGGCCGTGATTGATGCCAAGCGCGGCAAGCTCTTCGCGAAGCTGATCAAGAACATCGAGGTCGCGGCCCGCACCGGCGGTGTGGACCCCGAGGGAAACCCGACCCTCGTGGACGCGATCCAGAAGGCGAAGAAGAGCTCCGTACCGAACAAGAACATCGACTCCGCGGTCAAGCGCGGTGGCGGTCTCGAAGCGGGCGGCGTCGACTATCAGACGATCATGTACGAGGGCTACGGCCCGAACGGTGTCGCGGTGCTCATCGAGTGCCTCACCGACAACCGCAACCGTGCCGCATCCGACGTGCGTGTCGCGATGACCCGCAACGGTGGTTCGATGGCCGACCCCGGTTCGGTCTCGTACCTCTTCAACCGCAAGGGTGTCGTCATCGTCCCCAAGGGCGAGCTGACCGAGGACGACGTCCTGGGTGCCGTGCTCGACGCGGGCGCCGAGGAGGTCAACGACCTCGGTGACACCTACGAGGTCGTCAGCGAGGCCACCGACATGGTCGCGGTCCGTACCGCGCTCCAGCAGGCCGGCATCGACTACGACTCCGCCGAGGCCAACTTCCTGCCCACCATGCAGGTCGAGCTGGACGAGGAGGGCGCGCGCAAGATCTTCAAGCTGATCGACGCGCTGGAGGACAGCGACGACGTGCAGAACGTCTTCGCCAACTTCGATGTCTCGGACGAGGTCATGGAGAAGGTCGACGCCTGAGCCACGCTCAGCACAGCCTTCACGGACGGGCCGACGGGGACACACCCCGTCGGCCCGTCGCATTGTCAGTGCGAGCCGATAGCCTGCGGGAACAGTTGACCGATCGGTACGGAGGGGCCTCCCATGCGGGTACTCGGCGTCGACCCGGGGCTGACGCGGTGCGGTGTCGGCGTCGTCGAAGGCGTCGCCGGCCGGCCCCTGACGATGCTCGGCGTCGGAGTCGTGCGCACCGCGGCCGATGCGGAGCTCGGCCACCGGCTGGTGGCCATCGAGCGCGGCATCGAGGAATGGCTCGACGAGCACCGGCCCGAATTCGTCGCCGTGGAGCGGGTGTTCAGCCAGCACAACGTCCGTACGGTGATGGGCACCGCCCAGGCCAGTGCGGTCGCCATGCTCTGCGCATCCCGGCGTGGCATACCGGTCGCCCTGCACACCCCCAGCGAGGTCAAGGCGGCCGTCACCGGCAGCGGTCGTGCCGACAAGGCACAGATCGGAGCCATGGTCACCCGGCTGCTGCGGCTCGACGCCCCGCCGAAACCCGCCGACGCGGCCGACGCCCTCGCGCTCGCCATCTGCCACATCTGGCGCGCCCCCGCCGTCAACCGCCTCCAGCAGGCACACGCGGCTGCCGCCGCCGCAGCCCGTACCGCGCGCGTTCCCCGTACACCTACAGTTCCCGTCCGGAAGGTCCCTCGATGATCGCCTTCGTCAGCGGCCCCGTGGCCGCACTCGCCCCGACCACGGCCGTGATCGAGGTCGGCGGCATCGGCATGGCCGTCCAGTGCACGCCGAACACCCTCGCCGACCTCCGGATCGGCAAAGAGGCCAGGCTGGCCACCTCCCTCGTCGTACGGGAGGACTCGCTCACCCTCTACGGCTTCGCCGACGACGACGAGCGGCAGGTCTTCGAGCTGCTCCAGACCGCGAGCGGAGTCGGACCGCGGCTCGCCCAGGCGATGCTCGCCACGCACAGTCCGGACGCCCTGCGGATTGCGGTCGCCGGCGGGGACGAGAAGGCGCTCACCGCCGTCTCCGGCATCGGCAAGAAGGGCGCGCAGAAACTCCTCCTCGAACTGAAGGACAGACTCGGCGAGCCCGTAGGCGCCCACATCGGCCGACAGGGCATCGGCACCGCCGTCACCTCCTCCTGGCGCGATCAGCTGCAGGCCGCCCTGATCGGTCTCGGCTACGCCACCCGCGAGGCCGACGAAGCGGTCACCGCTGTCGCCCCGCAGGCCGAGGCGGCCCTGGCCGAGGGCGGGCAGGCCCCCGTGCCGCAGCTGCTGCGCGCCGCGCTGCAGACGCTCAACCGCGCGCGCTGACCGGAGCGCGACACTCCTGGGGGACACCCCGACGCCGGGCCGGGCATCGCACGGCACCGAAACACCCGAGGCGGGACAGACTGAATGAACTGGGACGAGACCGGACCCGACACCGACGAGCGCCTTGTCGACGCCGACGCGGACGGCGAGGACACCGCGGTCGAGGCGGCGCTTCGGCCGAAGGACCTCGACGAGTTCGTCGGCCAGGAGAAGGTGCGCGAACAGCTCGACCTGGTCCTCAAGGCGGCCAGGGCCCGCGGCGCCACCGCAGACCACGTCCTGCTCTCCGGCGCCCCCGGCCTCGGCAAGACCACTCTCTCCATGATCATCGCAGCCGAGATGGGCGCGCCGATCCGGATCACCTCGGGCCCCGCCATCCAGCATGCGGGTGATCTCGCCGCGATTCTCTCCTCCCTTCAGGAGGGCGAGGTCCTTTTCCTCGACGAGATCCACCGCATGTCCCGGCCCGCCGAGGAGATGCTCTACATGGCGATGGAGGACTTCCGGGTCGATGTCATCGTCGGCAAGGGCCCCGGAGCCACCGCCATCCCGCTGGAACTGCCGCCCTTCACCCTGGTCGGTGCCACCACCAGGGCCGGACTGCTGCCGCCCCCGCTGCGCGACCGGTTCGGCTTCACCGGCCACATGGAGTTCTACGCCCCCACCGAACTGGAACGCGTCATCCATCGCTCCGCCCGCCTGCTCGACGTGGAGATAGACGTGGACGGCGCCGCCGAGATCGCCGGCCGCTCCCGCGGCACCCCCCGTATCGCCAACCGGCTGCTGCGCCGCGTCCGGGACTACGCCCAGGTCAAGGCCGACGGACGGATCGACCGCGCCGTCGCCTCCGCGGCCCTCGGGGTGTACGAGGTCGACGCCCGCGGCCTCGACCGGCTGGACCGGGCGGTGCTCGGCGCACTGCTGAAGCTCTTCGGCGGCGGCCCCGTCGGGCTGTCCACCCTCGCCGTCGCCGTGGGCGAGGAGCGCGAGACGGTCGAGGAGGTCGCGGAGCCCTTCCTGGTACGGGAAGGACTACTGGCCAGGACGCCGCGGGGGCGCGTCGCGACACCCGCGGCCTGGGCCCACCTCGGCCTCGTACCTCCCCAGCACGGAGGAAAGGGACAACAAGGCCTGTTCGGGGCGTGATGCGTCACAGGTTCACCCGGACAGGAACCACCGAGGGACTCCGGGCGTTGTTCCATCGATGCGGACTCGCTTAGACTCCGCCGATGCCGCCCGTACAGGTCGGTGTACCCACCCCCGTAGATCAGGCCGCCTTCCAACGCGGTCGTGCGAAGGAAACTCGTCCCGTGAATCCCCTGTCTCTCCTCCCCTTCATCGTGCTCATCGGGGCCATGTTCCTGATGACGCGGTCCGCCAAGAAGAAGCAGGCGGCCGCTGCCCAGATGCGCAATGAGATGCAGCCCGGCACCGGCGTCCGGACGATCGGGGGCATGTACGCCACCGTCAAGGAGCTTCACGACGACACCGTTCTCCTTGAGATCGCACCCGGCGTCCACGCCGTCTACGCCAAGAACGCCATCGGCGCCGTCCTGGACGACGCGGAGTACAACCGCATCGTCCACGGTGACGACGAGGACGCCCTCGACGGCACGGTCGTGCCGGACGACGCCTCCTCGCTGACCGAGGCCGACGCCGACGAGGACACCTCGGACGACGCCAAGATCGACCTGGGCAAGAAGACCGAGTCCGACGATGCCGAGCCGGCGGATGCCGAGTCCGGCAAGAAGTCCGAGAGCAAGACCGACGGCGAGGCCGACGCGAAGTAGCCCACGACCCGGGGATGCCGCGAGCCCTACCGGCATCCGGCAGTCCCCGGACCGTGCGATCTTCTGCGGGGGCGGGTCCCCACTACACTTCGTGGCCGCTCGGGCGCGTACCCGGCGCGGGGCGGTTGGACAGGGAGAAACGAGAAGGTGGCAGCACCGAAGAAGAGCCGAGGGCCGGCCGGCGGTCAGGGCAGGCCGGGGCGATCCCTGGCTCTGATCCTGATCGCCATGGTCGCGCTCACCGGCGGGATGTTCCTTGCCGATCAGCCGACCCCACGACTGGGCATCGACCTGGCGGGCGGCACGTCCATCACGCTTGAGGCGAAGAGCGAGCCGGGCCAGGAATCGGCGATCAACAAGACCAACATGGACACCGCGGTCCAGATCATGGAACGCCGTGTCAATGGTCTGGGCGTCTCCGAGGCCGAGGTCCAGACACAGGGCGATCGCAACATCATCGTCAACATCCCCAAGGGCACGAACTCCGCCCAGGCCCGCGAGCAGGTCGGCACCACCGCCAAGCTCTACTTCCGGCCGGTGCTGACCGTCGCCCAGGGCACGCCCACCCCGACGCCCAGCGCCTCGTCGTCCGGCAAGCCCAACCCGTCCGCGAGCCCGAGCGCCTCGGCGTCGGACAACGGGAAGTCGTCGGCGACGCCGAGCGCGAGCGCCACCACCCAGGGCCGCGCGGTCACCGGCGCCCTCACGGCCGATTCCTCGCCCACCCCCAAGGCGAGCACCACGCCGAAGGCCGACGCCACGCCGTCGGCATCCGCTGCGGACCAGGCGGCCGCCGCCAAGCTGCAGAAGCAGTTCGCGGAGCTCGACTGTTCCAGCAAGGCCTCCCGCGCCAAGGCCGCACTGGGCGCCAAGCCCACCGACATGGTCGTCGCGTGCAGCTCCGAGGGCGACGCCAAGTACGTCCTCGGCCCGGCCGAGGTTTCCGGCACCGAGGTCGAGAACGCCAAGGCCGGCTTCGACCAGCAGCGCGGCATGTGGATCGTCAACATGGAGTTCTCCAAGAAGGGCTCCAAGCAGTTCCAGACGATCACCCAGAAGCTCTCCGCACAGCAGCCCCCGCAGAACCAGTTCGCCATCGCCCTGGACGGCGAGGTCGTCTCCGCGCCCCAGGTGAACACGACGCTCAGCGGCAGCGCCGAGATCTCCGGCAGCTTCACCCAGCAGTCCGCCGAGGACCTGGCCAATGTGCTCTCCTACGGTGCGCTCCCGCTCTCGTTCAAGGAGGCGAGCGTCACCTCGGTCACCGCCGCGCTCGGTGGCGAGCAGCTCCAGGCCGGTCTGATCGCCGGCGCCATCGGTCTCGCCCTGGTGGTCATCTACCTGGTGGCCTATTACCGCGGACTGGCGCTCATCGCGCTCCTGAGCCTCATGGTCTCCGGCATCCTGACCTACACGATCATGTCGCTGCTCGGCCCGGCCATCGGCTTCGCGCTGAACCTCCCAGCGGTCTGCGGAGCCATCGTGGCTATCGGTATCACCGCCGACTCCTTCATCGTGTACTTCGAAAGAATCCGCGACGAGATCCGCGAGGGCCGTACGCTCCGCCCGGCCGTCGAGCGCGCCTGGCCGCGCGCCCGGCGCACCATCCTGGTCTCCGACTTCGTGTCGTTCCTCGCCGCGGCGGTGCTCTTCGTGGTCACCGTAGGCAAGGTCCAGGGCTTCGCCTTCACGCTGGGTCTCACCACCCTGCTCGACGTGGTCGTGGTGTTCCTCTTCACCAAGCCCGTCATGACACTGATGGCTCGTACGAAGTTCTTCTCCAGCGGTCACCCGTGGTCCGGTCTGGACCCGAAGCGGCTCGGCGCCAAGCCGCCGCTGCGCCGCTCGCGCCGTGTCAACGCCCCCACTGACCCGAAGGAGGCGTGAGATGTCGCGACTCGGCACTCTCGGCGCCCGTCTCTACCGCGGCGAGGTCGGTTACGACTTCATCGGCAAGCGCAAGATCTGGTACGGGATCTCGATCCTGATCACCATCACGGCCATCGTCGGCCTGGCGGTCAGCGGCCTGAACATGGGCATCGAGTTCAAGGGCGGCGCGGTCTTCACCACCCCGAAGACAAGCGTCAGCGTCTCCGAGGCGGAGGACCTGGCGACGGAGGCATCCGGTCACCAGGCGATCGTCCAGAAGCTCGGCAGCAGCGGTGGTCTGCGTATTCAGGTCAGCGGAGTCGACACCGCGAAGTCCGACCAGATCAAGGACGAGCTCTCCAAGGGCCTCGACATCCCGACGGAGAAGATCGCCGCCGACCTGGTCGGCCCCAGCTGGGGTGAGCAGATCGCCAACAAGGCCTGGACGGGCCTCGGCATCTTCATGGTCCTCGTCGTGATCTACCTGGCCATCGCCTTCGAGTGGCGCATGGCCGTCGCGGCCCTGGTCGCGCTGATCCACGACATCACCATCACGGTCGGCGTCTACGCCCTCGTCGGCTTCGAAGTCACCCCGGGCACCGTGATCGGTCTGCTGACCATCCTCGGCTACTCCCTCTACGACACGGTCGTCGTCTTCGACAGCCTCAGGGAGAGCTCGAACGGCATCACCAAGCAGACCCGCTGGACGTACAGCGAGATCGCCAACCGTTCGATCAACGGCACGCTGGTCCGTTCCATCAACACCACCGTCGTGGCGCTGCTCCCCGTCGCCGGTCTGCTCTTCATCGGCGGTGGCGTCCTCGGCGCCGGCATGCTGAACGACATCTCGCTGTCGCTGTTCGTCGGCCTCGCGGCCGGTGCGTACTCCTCGATCTTCATCGCCACCCCGCTCGTCGCCGACCTCAAGGAACGCGACCCGCAGATGAAGGCCCTGAAGAAGCGGGTCCTCGCCAAGCGCGCGGCAGCCGCCGCCAAGGGCGAGTCCGCCGAGGACGAGCAGGAGGACGACGATTTCCCGGAGGACGTCGCACGCACCGCCGCGGTCGTCGGCCAGCGCCAGCAGCCCCACAGGGGCCACGGCCGGACCCCGGGGAAGCGCTGATGACCAGCAGCACTACCGAGAGCACCCGTGAGCTCCTGCTCAGCCGGATCCGTGATGTGCCGGACTACCCGAAGCCGGGTGTGATGTTCAAGGACATCACCCCATTGCTCGCGGACCCGACGGCGTTCGCGGCCCTCACCGACACCCTCGCGGAGCTGTGCGTACGGCACGGCGCCACGAAAATCGTCGGCCTTGAGGCGCGAGGCTTCATTTTGGCCGCCCCGGTCGCGGTCCGGGCCGGGCTCGGCTTCGTACCCGTCCGCAAGGTGGGGAAGCTGCCCGGAGCCACCCTCAGCCAGGCGTACGAGCTGGAGTACGGCACCGCCGAGATCGAGATCCACGCGGAGGACCTGTCCGCCGACGACCGGATCATGGTCATCGACGACATCCTCGCGACCGGTGGCACCGCCGAGGCCTCGCTCGAGCTGATCCGGCGGGCCGGTGCCGAGGTCGCGGGTGTCGCGGTCCTCATGGAGCTCGGCTTCCTGCCCGGGCGCGCCCGTCTGGAGCAGGGCCTGCGCGGCGCCCCGCTGGAAGTACTGATCACGGTCTGAGCGGCAGCGACCGTACGCAGCAACGGCTCACGCGCGAAGGACGGGCACCCGGGAACAACCGGGTGCCCGTCCCGCGTTGTGAGGGCTCTCACGGTCCCCGGGGGAGGACCGGCCACAGGATCGATACGATGGCCTTTCCGGGGTATCCCGGATCCGCACGAGGAGTGCTCTTGCCAGACGAGGCCCAGCCAGTCGCCGCCCCGCAGCCCGAAAAGCCCGCGGCGGCCCCAGCCACGCCCGGGAAGAAGCAGCCCACAGAGAAGCCGAAGCCGCCGGCCCCTGAGCCCGGTACCGCCCCGGCGCTGCGGCCCGCGCCCGCCTCGCCCACTCAGCAGTCCGCCCCCACTTCCACGGCTGCGTCCGCACCGAAGCCCCCGGCGAAGCCGGTCACCCCGGCCGCTCCCGCGACCCGCTCCGGCGGCTCCTCGAACCGGGTAAGGGCCAGGCTCGCCCGCCTCGGTGTGCAGCGCTCCAGCCCGTACAACCCGGTCCTCGAACCGTTGCTGCGGGCGGTCCGCAGCAACGACCCCAAGATCGAGACGTCCACGCTGCGCCAGATCGAGCGCGCCTACCAGGTCGCCGAGCGCTGGCACCGCGGCCAGAAGCGCAAGAGCGGCGACCCGTACATCACGCACCCGCTCGCCGTCACGACGATCCTCGCCGAGCTGGGCATGGACCCGGCGACGCTGATGGCCGGACTGCTGCACGACACGGTCGAGGACACCGAGTACGGCCTCGACACGCTGCGCCGCGACTTCGGCGACCAGGTCGCCCTGCTCGTCGACGGTGTCACCAAGCTGGACAAGGTCAAGTTCGGCGAGGCCGCACAGGCCGAGACCGTGCGCAAGATGGTCGTCGCCATGGCCAAGGACCCCAGGGTCCTCGTCATCAAGCTCGCCGACCGGCTGCACAACATGCGCACCATGCGCTACCTCAAGCGGGAGAAGCAGGAGAAGAAGGCCCGCGAGACGCTTGAGATCTATGCCCCACTGGCACACCGCTTGGGCATGAACACCATCAAGTGGGAGCTGGAGGACCTCGCCTTCGCGATCCTCTACCCCAAGATGTACGACGAGATCGTCCGCCTCGTCGCCGAACGGGCCCCCAAGCGCGACGAATACCTCGCCATAGTGACCGACGAGGTCCAGGCCGACCTGCGCGCCGCCCGGATCAAAGCCACCGTCACCGGCCGGCCGAAGCACTACTACAGCGTCTACCAGAAGATGATCGTGCGGGGCCGGGACTTCGCCGAGATCTACGACCTGGTGGGCATTCGGGTCCTCGTCGACACCGTCCGCGACTGTTACGCGGCGCTCGGCACCGTCCACGCGCGATGGAATCCGGTCCCGGGCCGGTTCAAGGACTACATCGCGATGCCCAAGTTCAACATGTACCAGTCGCTGCACACCACGGTGATCGGTCCCAGCGGCAAGCCCGTCGAGCTGCAGATCCGCACGTTCGACATGCACCGTCGCGCCGAGTACGGCATCGCCGCGCACTGGAAGTACAAGCAGGAGGCCGTCGCGGGCGCCTCCAAGGTGCGTACCGACGTGCCCAAGAACACCGGCCGCGGCCAGGACACCGTCAACGACATGGCGTGGCTGCGCCAGCTCCTGGACTGGCAGAAGGAGACCGAGGACCCCAGCGAATTCCTGGAGTCGCTGCGCTTCGACCTCTCCCGCAACGAGGTCTTCGTCTTCACGCCCAAGGGCGACGTCATAGCGCTCCCCGCGGGTGCGACGCCGGTGGACTTCGCGTACGCCGTGCACACGGAGGTCGGCCACCGGACCATAGGAGCACGGGTCAACGGGCGGCTCGTACCGCTCGAATCGACCCTCGACAACGGCGATCTGGTGGAGGTCTTCACCTCCAAGGCGGCCGGCGCCGGACCCTCCCGGGACTGGCTGGGCTTCGTCAAGTCGCCCCGCGCCCGCAACAAGATCCGTGCATGGTTCTCCAAGGAGCGCCGCGACGAGGCGATCGAGCAGGGCAAGGACGCCATCGCGCGTGCCATGCGCAAGCAGAATCTGCCGATCCAGCGGATCCTGACCGGCGACTCGCTGGTCACGCTCGCCCACGAGATGCGTTACCCCGACATCTCGTCGCTGTATGCGGCGATCGGCGAGGGCCATGTCGCGGCTGCGGGCGTCGTGCAGAAACTGGTGCAGGCGCTCGGCGGCGAGGATGCCGCCAACGAGGACCTCGCGGAGAGCGCGCCGCCCTCGCGCAGCCGCCACAAGCGCCGCTCCAACGCCGATCCGGGTGTGGTCGTCAAGGGCGTCGAGGACGTCTGGGTCAAACTGGCCCGCTGCTGCACGCCGGTCCCCGGCGACCCGATCATCGGCTTCGTCACCCGCGGCAGCGGCGTCTCCGTGCACCGCGCCGACTGCGTCAACGTCGACTCGTTGTCGCAGCAGCCGGAGCGGATCCTGGACGTCGAGTGGGCGCCCACCCAGTCCTCGGTCTTCCTGGTCGCCATCCAGGTCGAGGCCCTGGACCGGTCGCGGCTGCTCTCGGACGTCACCCGCGTCCTGTCCGACCAGCACGTCAACATCCTGTCGGCAGCCGTCCAGACCTCCCGGGACCGGGTGGCCACCTCGCGCTTCACCTTCGAGATGGGCGACCCGAAGCACCTCGGACACGTGCTGAAGGCGGTACGGGGCGTGGAGGGCGTCTACGACGTCTACCGCGTCACTTCAGCCCGCAGGCCCTGACCGACCACCCCGCGCATACGAGAGGCCCCCTGGGCCCGTCCCGAGGGACGGGCCCAGGGGGCCTTGTCACAAGCCGGTCAGCGGCAGGTGCTGCTTCAGCCGCCGAACTCCTCCAGGCCCTTGAGCGCCTGGTCCAGCAGCGCCTGTCGGCCTTCGAGCTCCTTGGCCAGCTTGTCGGCCCGGGCGTTGTTGCCCGAGGCGCGGGCCGTGTCGATCTGCGTACGCAGCTTGTCCACGGCCGCCTGCAGCTGACCGGTCAGACCCGCGGCGCGCGCACGCGCCTCCGGGTTCGTCCGGCGCCACTCCGACTCCTCAGCTTCCTGCAGCGCCCGCTCCACCGCGTGCATCCGCCCCTCGACCTTCGGGCGGGCGTCACGCGGCACATGGCCGATGGCCTCCCAGCGCTCGTTGATGGCCCGGAACGCGGCCCTGGCCGCCTTCAGGTCCTGCACCGGCACCAGCTTCTCGGCCTCGACCGCGAGCTCCTCCTTGAGCTTGAGGTTCTCGCCCTGCTCCGCGTCCCGCTCTGCGAAGACCCCGCTGCGGGCGGCGAAGAAGACGTCCTGAGCACCGCGGAAGCGGTTCCACAGATCGTCCTCGGCCTCGCGCTGGGCGCGGCCCGCCGCCTTCCACTCCGTCATCAGGTCGCGATAGCGGGCGGCCGTCGCTCCCCAGTCCGTGGAGCCGGAGAGCGACTCGGCCTCGACGACCAGCTTCTCCTTGGCCTTGCGGGCCTCCTCGCGCTGGGCGTCCAGCGAGGCGAAGTGGGCCTTGCGACGCTTGGAGAACGCCGAGCGGGCGTGCGAGAAGCGGTGCCACAGCTCGTCGTCGGACTTGCGGTCGAGTCGCGGCAGGCCCTTCCACGTGTCGACGAGCGCACGGAGGCGCTCGCCCGCGGAGCGCCACTGCTCGCTCTGCGCCAACTCTTCGGCCTCGGCGACCAGCGCCTCCTTGGCGTGCTTCGCCTCGTCGGTCTGCTTCGCCTTCTGGGCCTTGCGCTCCTCGCGCCGCGAGTCGACCGTCGCGACCAGCGCGTCGAGTCGCTTGCGCAGCGCGTCGAGGTCACCGACGGCGTGATGCTCCTCCACCTGCAGACGCAGATGCTCGATGGCGGTCGTGGCGTCCTTCGCCGACAGGTCGGTGGTCTTCACCCGCCGTTCGAGGAGGCCGATCTCGACCATAATGCCCTCGTACTTGCGCTCGAAGTAGGCCAGAGCCTCCTCGGGGGAACCCGCCTGCCACGATCCGACGACCTGCTCGCCATCGGCTGTACGCACGTACACGGTGCCCGTCTCATCGACGCGGCCCCACGGGTCGCTGCTCACAGCGCCTCCTCCACCTGATGCCTGCGAGAGGGTTCGCCCCCCTGGCATCGTCCACAGTTTCCTGGGGCGGGCAGCGCCCGCCCTGCACAACGCCAATCTAGGCGACCGGCCGCCCGGCTGTCCGCACTCAGCGCGGCCGAAAATAATCCGGCCCGCCCTTCGTCGTCACCACCGGCCGGCCCGGTCCGGCCGCGTCACGACTTGTCGACAGCGGCCTTCGAGATGTTCACGGCCTTCTTCGGCGCACCGTCGGCCGCACCGCCGGCCACACCCGCCGCACCGATGTCCTTGACCGCCTTCAGCGAGGCATCGTCCATCGTGCCGAACGGGGTGTAGGTGGGCGGCAGTTTGCTGTCCTTGTACACGAGGAAGAACTGGCTGCCCCCGGTGTGCGGCTGGCCGGTGTTCGCCATCGCCACCGTGCCCGCCGGATAGGTCACCGTGCCGTCCTTGCCCGCCTTGCCCAGCGCGGTCAGGTTCTCGTCCGGGATCGTGTAGCCGGGGCCGCCCGTGCCGTCGCCCTTGGGGTCACCGCACTGCAGGACGAAAATGCCCTGCGTGGTCAGCCGGTGACACTTCGTACCGTCGAAGAAGCCCTTGTCGGCCAGCGACTTGAAGGAGTTCGTGGTGTGCGGCGTCTTCGCCGCGTCCATCGTGAACGCGATGTCGCCCTGGCTCGTCTTGAGCGACATCGTGTACTTCGCCTTTTTGTCGATCTTCAGCGCGGGCTCGGGCGCGCTGCTTTCGCTCGCCGACGGCGAATCCGACGGGCTCGCGGCCGCGTCGCTCTTGTCCTTCTTGCCGTCGTCGTCGAGGGCGAGATACGAGCCCACCCCGACGATCGCCGCTACGGCCACCACGGACGCGATGACGACCGTCAGACGCCTCGTCCTGCGGCGGGCCTCCTCCCGGCGCTGCTGCTGCCGCTCGAACTTCTCCCTGGCGAGCTGCCGCCGCCGCTGATCGCTGCTGACCACCGGGTGATCTCCTTGTAGGTCGTGTGATGAGGCCTGGGCTGCCCCGTACCGTATATGGGTTAGCTGTGAAATGAGGAGCGCCGGTAGGCTCTGAACTGCCGCGACCTTCTCAGTCGCAATCCACCGTCGGACGACCATTAAGGACGATCGTGCTCATTGCCGGGTTCCCCGCCGGGGCCTGGGGGACCAACTGTTACCTGGTTGCCCCGGCCGCGGGCGAGGAGTGCGTGATCATCGACCCGGGCCATCAGGCCGCATCCGGAGTCGAGGAAGCGCTGAAGAAGCATCGGCTGAAGCCCGTCGCCGTCGTACTGACCCACGGCCACATCGACCATGTCGCCTCGGTCGTCCCGGTGTGCGGCGCGCACGACGTCCCTGCCTGGATCCACCCGGAGGACCGGTACATGATGAGCGACCCGGAGAAGGCCCTCGGCCGCTCCATCGGGATGCCGCTCATGGGCGAGCTGACGGTGGGGGAGCCGGACGACGTCAAGGAGCTGAGTGACGGCGCCCGGCTGAAGCTGGCCGGTCTGGAGTTCGGTGTCGCGCATGCGCCCGGCCATACCAAGGGGTCGGTGACGTTCAGGTTGCCCGAGGTCGCGGATGTTCCGCAGATCCTCTTCTCGGGCGACCTGCTCTTCGCCGGCTCCGTCGGACGCACCGACCTGCCCGGCGGCGACCACGCCGAGCTGCTCGAGTCGCTGGCCCGTGTGTGCCTGCCGCTCGACGACTCGACCGTGGTGCTGTCCGGCCACGGCCCCCAGACGACCATCGGCCGCGAGCGCGCCTCGAATCCGTATCTGCACGGTATGGACGCGCCCCGACGAGGAATGTGACGAGAGAAATTCCGTGAGCACCTTCAAGGCCCCCAAGGGCACGTACGACCTGACCCCGCCCGACTCCGCGAAGTACCTCGCGGTGCGCGAGGCGATCGCCGAACCCCTGAAGAACTCCGGCTACGGCTACATCGAGACGCCCGGCTTCGAGGACGTCGCCCTCTTCTCGCGCGGTGTCGGTGAGTCCACCGACATCGTGACCAAGGAGATGTACACCCTCACCACCAAGGGCGGCTCCCAGCTGGCGCTGCGCCCCGAGGGCACCGCGTCCGTGCTGCGCGCCGCGCTGGAGGCCAACCTCCACAAGCTCGGCAACCTGCCTGTGAAGCTCTGGTACTCCGGCTCGTACTACCGCTACGAGCGCCCGCAGAAGGGCCGCTACCGGCACTTCTCGCAGGTCGGTGCCGAGGCGATCGGCGCCGAGGACCCGGCGCTGGACGCCGAGCTGATCATCCTGGCCGACCAGGCGTACCGCACGCTGGGTCTGCAGAACTTCCGCATCCTGCTCAACTCGCTGGGCGACAAGGAGTGCCGCCCCGTCTACCGGGACGCGCTCCAGGGCTTCCTGCGCGAGCTCGACCTGGACGAGGAGACCCGTCGCCGCATCGAGATCAACCCCCTCCGGGTCCTCGACGACAAGCGGCCCGAGGTGCAGAAGCAGCTGACCGGCGCCCCGGTACTGCGCGACTATCTGTGCGACGCCTGCAAGGCGTACCACGAGGAGGTGCGCGACCTGCTCTCCGCGGCAGGTGTGGTGTACGAGGACGACGAGAAGCTGGTCCGCGGTCTCGACTACTACACCCGTACCACCTTCGAGTTCGTCCACGACGGACTCGGCTCGCAGTCCGCGGTGGGCGGCGGCGGCCGCTACGACGGCCTCTCCGAGATGATCGGCGGCCCGGCGCTCCCGTCGGTCGGCTGGGCACTCGGCGTGGACCGTACAGTGCTCGCGCTGGAGGCGGAGGGCATCGAGCTCGAACTGCCCGCGGCCACCAGCGTCTTCGCGGTACCGCTCGGCGAGGAGGCCCGGCGGGTGCTCTTCGGGATCGTCACGCAGCTGCGCCGCGAGGGTGTGGCGGCGGACTTCGCGTACGGAAACCGCGGCCTCAAGGGTGCGATGAAGAGTGCGAACCGGTCGGGCGCGCGGTTCACGATCGTCGCGGGTGAGCGGGACCTGGCCGAGGGCGTCGTCCAGCTCAAGGACATGGAGTCCGGCGAGCAGGCGGCGGTACCTCTGCCGGACGTGGCCGAGGCGATCTGCGGGCGCCTGGCCTAGAGCTTTTCGGTCGCCGGACGGACCGGAACACCGGCCCGTCCGGCGACCACGAGCACAGGGTTCACCGGCCCACCCCGGTCAGCCGTCGCGCCGGTCCTTCCAGCGGAAGGTCAGCAGGCACAGCACCAGACCGCCGATGCACCAGGCACCCAGCACCAGCGCGACCTTCCCGTACTCCCAGCTCCCCGCCTGCTCGATCACGACCGCCGACTCGGGCAGGAACACTCCGCGAAAGCCCTGGCACATCCACTTCAGCGGGAACAGCGCGCCGATGTTCAGCGTCCACTCGGGCAGCGTGTCGACCGGAATGCAGACACCGGAGATGAACTGCAGGACGAGGAAGGGCAGCACGACCACCGAGGTCGCACTCCGTCCCGACCTCGGCACGCTGCTGATGGCCATACCCAGCAGCGCGCAGGCAGTGATCCCCAAAAGGAAGATTCAACCGAAGGCCGGCCACTTGACGGCGCTCGTCGGCAGATCGACGTCGTACAGCGCGGTGCCGAACAGGAGCAGGACCGCAGCCGCGGGCGAAGTGCGTCACCGTCTCGCACACTGTCAACTCGGCGGGCGCGGATTCATCCTGCCAGACGGTTCCGACCCGGGAACGCCAACAGCGGTCGGCGGATGCCGGGTCCACGCCGAGCACCGAAACGGTCCCTTCGTCGCGGCTGCGATGGCCCTGCAGGATTTCGACGGTCGTGCTTTTCCCGGCCCCGTTCGGTCCGAGGATTCCGAACGCCTCGCCCTGCCGGATGCCCAGGTCCAGGCTGTCGACCGCGGTCACTCAGCCGTAGCGCTTGCGCGGGCCGCGCACCTCCACCAGAAGTTCGGTCATGGTCCGGAGCGTCTCGCGGACCGAGTGTTCCGTACCGGCCGTGCGCGGAGCTTTGCGTACACCTTTATGTCCATCGAACAGAAGGTCAGCGGTGCGGTGCGGCACAATGACCGTGCCCAGCAGGCCACTCACTGATGGAACGGCGATATGACGACTGCAGCGGTTGACCATCCCTCCTCCGACCAGGACGAGGACGGCGGGAAGAGGACCATCGGCGGCAGTCGGGCGCTCGCACTGATGCTGGTGATCACGGGCGCCGCCGGACTCCTCGCCGCCTGGGCCATCACCATCGACAAGTTCAAGTTGCTGGAGGACCCCAACTTCACACCGGGCTGCAGTCTCAACCCGGTTGTCGCATGCAGCAACATCATGAAGAGCGAGCAGGCGGCCGCCTTCGGCTTCCCGAACCCGATGCTCGGTCTGGTCACCTACTCCGTGATCATCGGCATCGGCCTAGCGCTCCTCGCGGGCGCGCGCTTCCGCAGCTGGTACTGGCTCGGGATGAACGCCGGCACGTTGTTCGGCGTCGGTTTCTGTACCTGGCTCCAGTACCAGTCGCTCTACACCATCAACTCCCTCTGCCTGTGGTGCTGCCTGGCATGGGTCGCCACGATCTTCATGTTCTGCTACGTCACCACGCACAACATCGAGCACCGGATCCTGCCCGCGCCGAACTGGCTGCGCAACGGACTGATGGAGTTCCACTGGGTGCCGCCGATCCTGTGGATCGGCATCATCGGCATGCTGATCCTGACTCGCTGGTGGGACTTCTGGACCAGCTGACCGGCCCGTCGCTCCTGCCGGGCAACCGGCCCGGCAGGGATGTCGGTGCCGTGACATAGGCTTCAAAACGTGGAGCCCGACCTCTTTACCGCAGCTGCCGAAGACCGCCAGGAGAAGGACCCGTCCAGCAGCCCACTGGCTGTCCGGATGCGTCCCCGCACCCTCGACGAGGTCGTCGGCCAGCAGCATCTGCTCAAGCCGGGCTCGCCGCTGCGCCGCCTCGTCGGCGAGGGGAACGGCGGGCCCGCGGGCCCGCCGTCGGTGATCCTGTGGGGCCCGCCCGGCATCGGGAAGACGACTCTGGCGTACGTGGTCAGCAACGCCACCAACAAGCGCTTCGTCGAGCTCTCCGCGATCACCGCGGGCGTCAAGGAAGTGCGGGCCGTCATCGAGGGCGCCCGCCGCGCCACCGGAGGCTACGGCAAGGAGACCGTCCTCTTCCTCGACGAGATCCACCGCTTTTCCAAGGCGCAGCAGGACTCGCTGCTCCCGGCGGTGGAGAACCGTTGGGTGACGCTGATCGCGGCGACCACCGAGAATCCGTACTTCTCGATCATCTCGCCGCTGCTGTCGCGCTCGCTGCTGCTCACCCTGGAATCACTCACCGACGACGATCTGCGCGGCCTGCTGCAGCGTGCCCTGACCGACGAGCGCGGACTCGGCGGCGCAGTGGTGCTGCCGAGCGACGCCGAGGCGCATCTGCTGCGCATTGCGGGCGGCGACGCCCGCCGGGCGCTCACGGCGCTGGAGGCCGCGGCCGGTGCGGCGCTGGCCAAACAGGAGAAGGAGATCACCCTCCTGACCCTGGAGGAGACCGTCGACCGAGCCGCCGTCAAGTACGACCGGGACGGCGACCAGCACTACGACGTGGCGAGTGCGCTCATCAAGTCGATCCGCGGCTCCGATGTGGATGCCGCGCTGCACTATCTGGCCCGGATGATCGAGGCGGGGGAGGACCCGCGGTTCATCGCCCGGCGGCTGATGATCTCGGCCAGCGAGGACATCGGTCTCGCCGACCCCACGGCACTGCCCACCGCTGTCGCGGCCGCCCAGGCGGTCGCCATGATCGGTTTCCCCGAGGCGGCGCTCACCCTGAGCCATGCCACGATCGCCCTGGCTCTCGCCCCCAAGTCCAATGCGGCGACACTGGCGATCTTCGCTGCCCAGGAGGACGTACGGAAGGGGCTCGCGGGCCCAGTCCCGGCCCATCTGCGCGACGGCCACTACAAGGGCGCCGCCAAGCTGGGCCACGCCCAGGGCTATGTGTATCCGCACGATGTCCCCGGCGGTATCGCCGCTCAGCAGTACGCCCCGGACGCCGTACGCGACAAGCACTACTACCAGCCCACGCGCTACGGCGCGGAAGCGCGTTATGCGGATGTGGTGGAGCGGGTCCGCGAGCGGCTCTCCGGCCCGTCCGCCGACTGAGGAGGACGCGCAGGGGCCGTCCCCCCGTTCAGTGCGCCGCCGCCTCGAAGAGCGTGTGCATGGCGTGGCGCAGTTCGCCGACGTCCCGCACCGGCTCGGGGAATTCGAAGCGTGCGTCGAAGCACCCCCCGTCCTCGCGGAAGCGCACACGCAGCCCGTACCGGTCCAGCGCGAGCGGTACGACGGAGGGCCGGCGAGCTGCGCAGCGACGGGCCGCACGCTCACCGAGCAGCCCGCACAGCGCGTTCAGCTGTTCGCCGTGCACCGCGTGCAGATGCTGCAGCAGCTCCACCTCGTGTCCGACGAGCGGATCGGGGGCCGCGTCCCGGAATTCGTCGGGTTCGACCTCCTCGGCGCCCCACAGATCGTCGACGTACGCCTCGCCCGTCTCCAGCCGGAGCGTCATCCGGCCGGGCCCCGACATGCCGGGTACGGTGGTGAGCCAGCCTGAGACCCAGGCGCGGCCGCGGATGCGGTGCGGTACGGAGACCGGGGCGATGTCCGTGATCTCCAGCACAGCGGTCAGTTCGTCGTCCTCGGCGTGCGTCGCGGCCCGCACGGCCGGGGAATCAGCGGGGAGTTCGAGGAACAGATCCCCGCCGGGGCCCACGTTCCTGGTCAGCGGCATCAGCTGATCGGAGCCGGGTGCATTCAGCCCGGGGACGAGCAGTACTGCCGAACAGGTACTCTGTACGAGAGTTCGTGTGCGCTCGGCTGCTGACGGCATCCGAGTGTTTTCAAGCCCGCCGGGACGCGGCTGACCACGATCTGATCGGTCCTCCGTCGTATCGGCACCCTGAGGGGTGTCGACGCTGTCAGTGCTGTCCGTGACGTGTGTGGTGTTCCCCGGGCGAGACATGCGATCTCCTCAAGTAAGGTGAGCCTAACCTAACCTACAACGGAGGTCTGGAGAACGTGCCTAACCAGTCGCGTCCCAAGGTCAAGAAGAGCCGCGCGCTCGGCATTGCGCTGACGCCGAAGGCTGTCAAGTACTTCGAGGCCCGCCCCTACCCGCCGGGCGAGCACGGCCGTGGCCGCAAGCAGAACTCGGACTACAAGGTTCGTCTGCTCGAGAAGCAGCGTCTGCGCGCCCAGTACGACATCAGCGAGCGCCAGATGGCGCGTGCCTACGACCGCGCCAAGAAGGCCGAGGGCAAGACGGGTGAGGCGCTTGTCGTCGAGCTCGAGCGTCGCCTCGACGCCCTGGTCCTGCGTTCGGGCATCGCCCGCACCATCTACCAGGCCCGCCAGATGGTCGTGCACGGTCACATCGAGGTCGACGGCCGCAAGGTCGACAAGCCGTCCTTCCGTGTCCGTCCCGACAACATCGTGATGGTCCGCGAGCGCAGCCGCGACAAGCACCCCTTCCAGGTTGCCCGCGAGGGTGGTTACGCCCCCGACGGTGAGACCCCGCGCTACCTGCAGGTGAACCTGAAGGCCCTGGCCTTCCGCCTTGACCGGGACCCGAACCGCAAGGAAATCCCCGTGATCTGCGACGAGCAGCTCGTCGTCGAGTACTACGCCCGCTGATCCAGGCGTAGCCGCTCTCACCAGCGCTCAGGCCCGCCCCTTCCCGATGTACGGGAGGCGGCGGGCCTCCGCGTTTTCCCGGGGCCCGGCAGGGGCCCGGACCGCCGCCCCGGCGTCCCCGGACGGTCCGCAGGCCCGCTCGCCGGGGCCCTGGCCACCGCCGCGTCCGGATCCAGCCGGCCGCCCGCCCGCAGTCCCGATTCATAGGGGCCGTCGCCCAGCTCGCGGCGGGCCAGTTCCTGGCACCGGGCACGCGGCTGCCCGTAGTACGCGGAACCGAACAGCGGCAGCCCCACCGACCGCCGGATCCGGTCGGCCGCCCCCTGCAGTACCGCCGCATCCCCGTCGACCGCCGTGGCTTATGGCAACTGCGGTCCTTGCCGCCGGTAATGCGGTACAGGGCGCGACCACCGGCGCGATAGGCTCGGGAGACGACGATCGGCTGTTGCGACAGCGGTCGCCGGACCTGGCAGATGCAGACAGAGACAGTACAGAGACAGCGACAAGGCAGAGAGCGGTGCACTGTGTCCGGTGGAGAGGTGGCCGGGATCCTGGTGGCCGTCTTCTGGGCGATCCTGGTTTCGTTCCTCGCCGTCGTACTGGTGAGGCTGGCCCAGACGCTCAGGGCGACCACCAAGCTCGTGGCGGATGTGACCGAGCAGGCGGTTCCGCTGCTTGCCGACGCCTCCGCCACCGTGCGCTCCGCGCAGACCCAGCTCGACAAGGTCGACGCGATCGCCACGGACGTCCAGGAAGTCACCTCGAACGCCTCGGCGCTCTCCACCACTGTCGCCTCGGCCTTCGGCGGCCCGCTCGTCAAGGTCGCCGCATTCGGTTACGGGGTACGGCAGGCCATCGGCCGCAAGACCAATCCGGAACCGGAACCTGCTCGTCGGCCGGCCCGTCGTCAGGTGATCGTCGGCCGCACCGTGCCTGCCGCGCGCGGCAGGAAGCGCAACGGCAGAAAATCCCGCGGATCGAAGGACTGACGCAGCGATGTTCCGCCGTACGTTCTGGTTCACCGCCGGCGCCGCCGCCGGTGTCTGGGCCACCACCAAGGTCAACCGGAAGCTCAAGCAGCTGACTCCCGAGAGTCTCGCGGCGCAGGCCGCGGACAAGGCGATCGAAACGGGCCACAAGCTCAAGGACTTCGCTCTGGACGTCCGTGAGTCCATGGCTCGGCGCGAGGCCGAACTGGGCGAGGCGCTGGGCCTGGAGGCACCGGTCGACCCCGACCTCCCCGTACGGCGTCATTTCGCCGTCGAGGCGGCCGAGCCCGTCGGACCGGACAGGTCCCTCGAGGCCACCAACTACCGCAAGCTCCCCTACAACTCGTACAACCGGAATGAGGACCACTGATGGAGTCGGCTGAAATTCGTCGCCGCTGGCTGAGCTTCTTCGAGGAGCGCGGTCACACCGTCGTCCCTTCGGCGTCGCTCATCGCGGACGACCCGACTCTGCTGCTCGTCAACGCGGGCATGGTCCCCTTCAAGCCGTACTTCCTCGGCGAGACCAAGCCGCCCGCCCCGCGCGCCACCAGCGTGCAGAAGTGTGTCCGTACGCCGGACATCGAAGAGGTCGGCAAGACCACCCGGCACGGCACGTTCTTCCAGATGTGCGGCAACTTCTCCTTCGGCGACTACTTCAAGGAAGGCGCCATCAGTTACGCCTGGGAGGCTCTGACGAGCTCCGTGGCGGACGGCGGCTTCGGTCTCGACCCCGAGCGGCTGTGGATCACGGTCTACCTCGACGACGACGAAGCCGAGCAGATCTGGCGCGACAAGATCGGCGTACCGGCCGAGCGCATCCAGCGCCTGGGCAAGAAGGACAACTTCTGGTCCATGGGTGTCCCGGGTCCATGCGGCCCGTGCTCCGAGATCAATTACGACCGCGGCCCCGAGTTCGGCGTCGAGGGCGGCCCGGCCGTCAACGACGAGCGGTACGTCGAGATCTGGAACCTGGTCTTCATGCAGTACGAGCGGGGCGCCGGTGACGGCAAGGAGGACTTCCCGATCCTCGGCGACCTGCCGTCGAGGAACATCGACACGGGTCTGGGCCTGGAACGCCTCGCCATGATCCTGCAGGGCGTACAGAACATGTACGAGACCGACACCCTGCGTGTCGTCATGGACAAGGCCACCGAGCTGACCAGTGTCCGCTACGGCGACAAGCACGAATCCGACGTCTCGATGCGCGTGGTCGCCGACCACATCCGTACCTCCGTGATGCTCGTCGGCGACGGCGTCACCCCCGGCAACGAGGGCCGCGGATATGTGCTGCGCCGCATCATGCGCCGCGCCATCCGCAACATGCGCCTGATGGGTGCCACCGGACCGGTGGTCAAGGACCTGGTCGACGTCGTGATCGACACGATGGGGCAGCAGTACCCGGAGCTGATCACCGACCGCAAGCGCATCGAGACCGTCGCCCTCGCCGAAGAGGCCGCCTTCCTCAAGGCCCTCAAGGGCGGCACCAACATTCTTGACACCGCCGTCACCGAGACCAAGGCCGCCGGCGGCAAGGTCCTCGCCGGCGACAAGGCGTTCCTGCTCCACGACACCTGGGGCTTCCCGATCGATCTCACCCTGGAGATGGCCGCCGAACAGGGCCTCTCGGTGGACGAGGACGGCTTCCGCCGCCTGATGAGGGAGCAGCGGGAGCGCGCCAAGGCCGACGCCAAGGCCAAGAAGACCGGCCACGCCGACCTGTCCGCCTACCGCGCGGTCGCCGACAACTCCGGCATCACGGAGTTCACCGGCTACACCGCCACCGAGGGCGAGTCGACCATCGTCGGCCTGCTCGTCGACGGTGTGCCCTCGCCCGCCGCCTCCGAGGGCGACGACGTAGAAGTCGTCCTGGACCGCACCCCGTTCTACGCCGAGGGCGGCGGCCAGCTCGCCGACCAGGGGCGGATCCGGCTCGACAGCGGCGCGGTCATCCAGGTCCGCGACGTCCAGCAGCCGGTCCCCGGCGTCTCCGTCCACAAGGGCTCGGTGCAGGTCGGCGAGGTGACCGTCGGCGCCTTTGCCTACGCCGCCATCGACAACACCCGCCGCCGCGCCATCGCCCGTGCCCACAGCGCCACGCACCTCACGCACCAGGCGCTGCGCGACGCACTGGGCCCGACGGCCGCCCAGGCCGGTTCGGAGAACTCGCCGGGCCGCTTCCGCTTCGACTTCGGCTCGCCCGCCGCCGTACCCGGCACGGTCCTCACCGACGTCGAGCAGAAGATCAACGAGGTCCTCGCCCGCGAACTCGACGTCCAGGCCGAGGTCATGTCGATCGACGAGGCCAAGAAGCAGGGAGCCATCGCCGAGTTCGGCGAGAAGTACGGCGAGCGGGTCCGGGTCGTCACCATCGGCGACTTCTCCAAGGAGCTCTGCGGCGGTACGCACGTCCACAACACCGCCCAGCTGGGTCTGGTGAAGCTGCTCGGCGAATCGTCCATCGGTTCCGGTGTGCGCCGTATCGAGGCCCTCGTCGGTGTCGACGCGTACAACTTCCTCGCCAGGGAGCACACGGTCGTCGCCCAGCTCCAGGAGCTGGTCAAGGGCCGTCCCGAGGAGCTCCCGGAGAAGATTGCCGGAATGCTCGGCAAGCTGAAGGACGCCGAGAAGGAGATCGAGAAGTTCCGCGCGGAGAAGGTCCTCCAGGCTGCCGCCGGACTGGCCGATTCCGCCAAGGACGTACGGGGCGTCGCCCTGGTCACGGGTCAGGTCCCCGACGGCACCTCGGCCGACGATCTGCGCAGGCTCGTCCTCGACGTCCGCGGACGCATCCAAGGCGGCCGCCCGGCTGTCGTGGCCCTGTTCACCACAGCCAACGGCCGCCCGCTGACCGTGATCGCCACCAACGAGGCCGCCCGTGAGCGCGGACTCAAGGCCGGTGACCTGGTCCGTACGGCCGCCAAGACCCTCGGCGGCGGCGGTGGCGGCAAGCCGGACGTCGCCCAGGGCGGCGGCCAGAACCCCGAGGCCATCGGCGCCGCCGTGGCCGCTGTCGAACGCCTCGTCACCGAGACGGCGTGACGGCGGGGATGACGCAGATGCGCCGCGGTCGTCGTCTCGCGATCGACGTCGGGGACGCCCGGATCGGGGTCGCCTCGTGCGACCCCGACGGGATCCTCGCCACGCCGGTGGAGACCGTTCCGGGACGCGATGTCCCGGCGGCCCACCGGCGGCTCGGGCAGATCGTCGAGGAGTACGAGCCGATCGAGATCATCATCGGCCTGCCGCGGTCCCTCGGCGGCGGTGAAGGCCCCGCCGCCGCCAAGATCCGGGTCTTCGCCCAGGAGGTCGCGCGCTCGGTCGCGCCCATTCCGGTGCGACTCGTGGACGAGAGGATGACCACAGTGACGGCCAGTCAAGGACTGCGCGCCTCGGGCGTGAAGTCCAAGAAGGGCCGTTCCGTCATCGATCAGGCTGCCGCTGTGGTGATCCTTCAGAACGCTCTGGAGTCCGAACGGGCGTCGGGTAAAGCTCCCGGCGAAGGCGTCGAAGTGGTTGTCTGATCGCGATACGGTAACGTTCCGCGCGATGCGGCGGTGTTCGAACAAACACCGCACAGCAAAGAGACGGAATGTCGTCTCGCGGCTCTAGGGGATCGATGACTGAGTATGGCCGGGGCCCCGGCTCCGAACCGTGGCATCCCGAGGACCCCTTGTACGGGGAGCAGGGATGGGGCGGACAGCAGTCTGCCCACGGCCAGAACCAGTACGGCGGCCAGCAGCCCTACCCCCAGGACCCGTACGCGCAGCAGCAGCCCCAGGACCCGTACGCGCAGCAGCCGCCGCAGGACCCGTACGCGCAGCAGCACTACCAGCAGCAGCCCGCGTACGGAGTCCCGCAGGACCCGTATGCGCACCCCCAGCCCCAGCCCCAGCAACCCCAGTACAACAACGGCGGCTGGGACGCCGGGCAACAACCCGCCTCGACGCCGTACGAAGCCCAGCAGGCCGACCCGTACGGCGGCCCGCAGGTCGGCTACGGCGAGACGCACGACTACTACGGCACGCCGGAGGCCTACCCGCCGCCGCAGCCCCCGGGCCGCCGCGAGGCCGTTGCCGAGCAGGCCCCCACGCAGAATCCCGACTGGGACCCGGAGGTCCAGCCGGAGGAGACCCACCCCTTCTTCACGGGCGCCGACGACCGCGACGACAACGACAACGACGACGAGCACGACGACGACTCGCGTGAGTCACGCCGCGGCGGTCGCGGTGGCAACGAGCGCCGGGGCGGCAAGGGCAAGAAGAAGAGCCGCAACGGTTTGGCCTGCCTTGTCGTGTCTCTGGTCCTTGCCGGTGGTCTCGGCGGGGTGGTCTACGTCGGTTACACCTACTGGCAGAAACAATTCGGCGCCGCACCCGACTACTCGGGCACAGGCTCCGGCTCGGTCGAGGTCGAGATCCCGAAGGGCGCCCTCGGCAATAAGATCGGCAACATCCTGAAGGAGAAGGGCGTCGTCAAGAGCGTCGACGCCTTCGTCGCCGCGCAGACCGAGAACCCCAAGGGGAACTCGATCCAGGCAGGCGTCTATCTGCTCCACGAGAAGATGTCCGCGGCCGAGGCCGTGAAGATGATGGTCGACCCCAACAGCCAGAATCTTCTCGTGATTCCCGAGGGTTACCGCAATGTCACCATCTACGAGATGGTCGACAAGAAGTTGGACCTCAAAAAGGGAACGACCAAGGGAATTGCCACGTCCGAGGCGTCCGACCTCGGTCTGCCCGACTGGGCGATCAACGACAAGGACATCAAGGACCCGCTGGAAGGATTCCTGTACCCGGCCGCCTATCCGGTCACCAAGGAAACCAAGCCGGAGACGATCCTGAAGAAGATGGTCTCCCGTGCCAACGAGGAGTACGACAAGCTCGACCTCGAGGGAACGGCCAAGAAGTACAAGCTGGACGGCCCATGGCAGGTTCTCACCGTCGCCAGCCTGGTCCAGGCGGAGGGCCTCACGCACGACGACTTCCGCAAGATGGCTGAAGTCGTCTATAACCGCTTGGAGCCGGACAACACGGTCACGAACCGTAAGCTTGAATTCGACTCCGCATTCAATTACCTCACGAACCAGAGCAAGATCAAGATCAGCACGAGTGAGATCCGGAGCAATCCGGACCCTTACAACACCTATTACCATGCGGGCCTTCCGCCGGGTCCGATCAGCAATCCGGGTGAAGAAGCCCTGCGAGCCACGCTCAATCCCACTGGTGACGGGTGGATGTTCTTCATCTCGCTCGACGGCAAGAAGACCGATTTCACCAAGACGGCCGCCGAGCACGAGAGGCTCAACAAGAAGTTCAGGGAACAGCATGGCCTCGACTGACGGGCGCCACCGGGCAGCCGTCCTCGGCTCGCCCATCGCCCACTCGCTCTCCCCGGTCCTGCACCGGGCCGCGTACGCCGAACTCTGCCTCTCCCACTGGTCGTACGACCGCTTCGAAGTGGACGAGGCGGGGCTGCCCGGTTTCATCGAGGGGCTCGACACCTCGTGGGCCGGCCTGTCGCTGACCATGCCGCTCAAGCGCGCGATCATCCCGCTGCTGGACTCCATCAGCGAGACCGCATCGTCGGTGGAGGCCGTCAACACGGTCGTCTTCACGGATGACGGGCGAAGGACCGGCGACAACACCGATATCCCCGGCATGATCGCCGCGCTGCGCGAACGCGGTGTGGAGAAGACCGAATCCGCCGCCGTGCTCGGTGCCGGAGCGACCGCTTCCTCCGCGCTCGCCGCGCTGTCCGAGATCTGTACGGGACCGGTCACGGCATACGTCCGCAGCCGGGAACGCGGCCAGGAGATGCGCGGCTGGGGCGAACGCCTCGGCGTCGACGTCAGGATCTCCGACTGGGCGGAGGCCGAGCAGGCGCTGCACGCCCCGCTGGTCATCGCCACTACCCCGGCCGGCGCCACGGACGCGCTGACCGATGCCGTACCGGACCGGCCCGGCACGCTCTTCGACGTGCTGTACGAGCCCTGGCCGACCGGACTCGCGGCAGCTTGGGCGGCCCGTAACGGCGCAGTAGTCGGAGGTCTCGACCTTCTGGTGCACCAGGCCGTCCTCCAGGTCGAGCAGATGACGGGCCACTCGCCCGCCCCGCTCGCGGCGATGCGGCAGGCCGGCGAAGAGGCACTGGCCGCACGCTGACCACACGCATGTGCGGGCACCGATCCGTCCGTCTGCTGGACCGGCGGCCGGTTCGGGTGCCCGGGCGTGGGAGGATCAAAGGCGGCGGGCCAGGGCCGCGCACCCGGTCGCGCCGTTGCAGTTTCAGGCGCGAGCATGAGGAGCACCGTTGAGCAGGTTGCGCTGGCTGACCGCAGGGGAGTCGCACGGCCCCGCACTGGTGGCGACGCTGGAGGGTCTTCCCGCCGGTGTCCCGATCACCACGGAGATGGTGGCGGACGCGCTGGCCCGGCGGCGGCTCGGCTATGGCCGCGGCGCTCGCATGAAGTTCGAGAAGGACGAGGTCACCTTCCTCGGCGGGGTACGCCACGGGCTGACCATGGGCTCTCCGGTCGCCGTCATGGTGGGCAACACCGAGTGGCCCAAGTGGGAGCAGGTCATGTCGGCCGACCCGGTCGACCCCGACGAACTGGCCGCGCTGGCCCGCAACGCCCCGCTGACCCGCCCGCGACCC
Source organism: Streptomyces sp. NBC_00057 (assembly GCF_045041165.1). Classification (NCBI taxonomy): domain Bacteria; kingdom Bacillati; phylum Actinomycetota; class Actinomycetes; order Kitasatosporales; family Streptomycetaceae; genus Streptomyces; species Streptomyces sp. NBC_00057. The sequence continues at coordinate 7,419,197 of NZ_CP108256.1, forward strand.
GGCCACGCCGACCTCGCCGGCATGCAGAAGTACGGCTTCGACGAGGCCCGGCCGATCCTGGAGCGCGCCAGCGCCCGGGAGACCGCGGCCCGGGTCGCGCTCGGTGCCGTCGCGCGGTCGTACCTCAAGGAGACCGCGGGCATCGAGATCGTCAGCCACGTCGTCGAGCTGGCCGCGGCCAAGGCGCCCTACGGCGTCTACCCCACACCCGCGGACGTCGAGAGGCTCGACGCCGACCCGGTGCGCTGCCTGGACGCCGACGCGAGCAAGGAAATGGTCGCCGAGATCGACCAGGCCCACAAGGACGGCGACACCCTCGGCGGTGTGGTCGAGGTGCTGGCGTACGGCGTGCCCGTCGGTCTCGGCTCGCACGTGCACTGGGACCGCCGTCTCGACGCCCGGCTCGCGGCGGCCCTGATGGGCATCCAGGCCATCAAGGGGGTCGAGGTCGGCGACGGCTTCGACCTGGCCCGGGTCCCCGGCTCCAAGGCACACGACGAGATCCTGGTCACCGAGGACGGCATCAAGCGCGCCTCCGGCCGCTCCGGCGGCACCGAGGGCGGTCTGACCACCGGCGAGCTGCTGCGGGTCCGCGCCGCGATGAAGCCCATCGCGACGGTGCCGCGCGCGCTCGCCACCGTCGACGTCGTCACCGGCGAACCCGCCAAGGCCCACCACCAGCGCTCCGATGTCTGTGCCGTGCCGGCCGCCGGCATCGTCGCCGAGGCGATGGTCGCCCTGGTCCTCGCCGATGCCGTCGCCGAGAAGTTCGGCGGCGACAGCGTCCCCGAGACCCACCGCAACGTTCAGTCGTACCTCGACCACCTCCAGATCCGATGAGCGGCCCGCTGATCGTCCTCGTCGGCCCGATGGGCGTCGGCAAGTCCACGGTCGGTGAGCTGCTCGCCGACCGGCTCGGCACCACCTACCGCGACACCGACGCGGACGTCGTCGCCACGGCGGGCAAGCCGATCTCGGAGATCTTCTACGACGAGGGCGAGGAACACTTCCGCGAGCTGGAGCGACAGGCGGTGCACACCGCCGTCGCCGAGCACACGGGTGTCCTCTCCCTCGGCGGCGGCGCCGTGCTCGACGAGACGACCCGCGCGCTGCTCGCCGACCACCCCGTCGTCTATCTCTCGATGGACGTGGAGGAGGCCGTCAAGCGAGTCGGCCTGAACACCGCCCGCCCGTTGCTCGCCGTCAACCCGCGTCGGCAGTGGCGCGAGCTGATGGACGCCCGCCGCCATCTGTACACCGAGGTGGCCCAAGCGACCGTCGCCACCGACGAGCGCACCCCCGAAGAGGTCGCCCAGGCGGTCCTCGACGCACTGGAACTGCCGGAGCGCACGGACGACCCCGTCACCCCCGGCGTGGAGAACACACGTATGACCGAGCAGGGCCCCACCCGTATCCAGATCGCAGGCAGCGCGGGCACCGACCCGTACGAGGTGCTGGTCGGCCGGCAGCTCCTGGGCGAGCTGCCCACACTCATCGGCGACCGCGCCAAGCGGGTTGCCGTGCTGCACCCCGAGGCGCTCGCCGAGACCGGTGAGGCGGTCCGTCAGGACCTCGCCGACCAGGGGTACGAGGCCATCGCCATCCAGCTGCCGAACGCCGAGGAGGCCAAGACCGTCGAGGTCGCGGCGTACTGCTGGAAGGCGCTCGGGCAGACCGGATTCACCCGCACCGACGTCATCGTCGGCGTCGGCGGCGGCGCCACCACCGACGTGGCCGGGTTCGTCGCGGCGACGTGGCTGCGCGGGGTGCGCTGGATCGCCGTACCGACGACCGTGCTTGCCATGGTCGACGCGGCCGTCGGCGGCAAGACCGGCATCAACACCGCCGAGGGCAAGAACCTCGTCGGTTCCTTCCACCCGCCGGCCGGGGTGCTCTGCGACCTCGCCGCCCTCGACTCGCTGCCGGTGCACGACTACGTTAGCGGCATGGCCGAGATCATCAAGGCCGGCTTCATCGCCGACCCCGCGATCCTCGACCTCATCGAGGCGGACCCGGAAGGCGCCCGTACGCCCGCCGGTCCGCACACCGCCGAGCTGATCGAGCGCTCCATCCGGGTCAAGGCCGAGGTCGTCTCCAGCGACCTCAAGGAGTCCGGGCTGCGCGAGATCCTCAACTACGGGCACACCCTCGCCCACGCCATCGAGAAGAACGAGCGCTACAAGTGGCGCCACGGCGCGGCCGTCTCCGTCGGCATGGTCTTCGCCGCCGAGCTGGGCCGGCTGGCCGGACGCCTCGACGACGCCACCGCCGACCGGCACCGCACCGTCCTGGAGTCCGTCGGACTGCCGCTCACCTACCGCGGCGACCAGTGGCCCAGGCTGCTGGAGAACATGAAGATCGACAAGAAGTCCCGCGGCGACCTGCTGCGCTTCATCGTCCTCGACGGCTTGGGCAAGCCCACCGTCCTGGAGGGACCCGACCCGGCGGTGCTGCTCGCCGCCTACGGGGAGGTGTCGGCGTGACCCGCCGGGTCCTCGTCCTCAACGGGCCGAACCTCGGCCGCCTCGGCTCCCGCGAGCCCGATGTGTACGGCGCCACGTCGTACGCCGGACTCGTAGAGACCTGTCAGGCCCTCGGCAAGGAGCTCGGCTTCGATGTCGACGTCCGGGAGACCAACGACGAGGGCGAGCTGATCCGCTGGCTCCACGAGGCCGCGGACAGTTCAATTCCGGTCGTTCTCAACCCGGGGGCCTTCACCCACTACTCGTACGGAATGCGGGATGCGGCGGCCCAGCGCACCGCCCCGCTGATCGAGGTGCACATCTCGAACCCGTACGCACGGGAGGAATTCCGCCACAACTCCGTGGTCGCGCCGGTCGCCACGGGGACCGTGGCCGGATTCGGCATCGGCTCCTACCGCCTCGCTCTGCGCGCCCTCGCGGACGAGTTGACCGACTGACGGACCGGTACACCGGGCGGCCGACCGGCCGACCGGGCACTGTGGACCGTCCCCGACCGTTCCTTCAGCGGCGGCCGGGGACGGTACGGTTGCCGTTCCACCAGCGCCAGTTGCCTGTACGAGACGGAGTGGCACCGGATGCAGCACGCAGTGGGGGCCCCGCTGCCGCCGCCCCAAGGCCCCGGAAACGGACCTGTCGGCTGGACGCACCAGGCCCAGCACCCCGGACCGCCGGGGCCGCCGCCCACCACCCCTCCCACGCCCCAGGGCTGGAGCGGACCCGCCCCGGCGCCTGTCTCCAGGGAGACCACCGGGCACATCCAGTTGCCCCCCGGCGGGCCCGTCCCGCTGCCCGCGCCGCCCGTCGAGCCCGGCACCGGCGGCGCGACCCTCGCCGTTCTCCTGATCGGCCCAGCGGGCGCAGGCAAGACCACCGTGGCCAAGCTCTGGGCCAGCCGCCGCCGGGTTCCCACGGCTCACGTCAGCCTCGACGACGTCCGCGAATGGGTCCGCTCCGGCTTCGCCGACCCGCAGGCCGGGTGGAACGACCACTCCGAGGCCCAGTACCGTCTTGCCCGTCGCACCTGCGGCTTCGCCGCCCGCAACTTCCTCGCCAACGGGATCTCCTGCATCCTGGACGACGCCGTCTTTCCGGACCGGCCGGTCGTCGGCCTCGGCGGCTGGAAGCGCCATGTTGGCCCCGGACTGCTGCCCGTCGTTCTGCTGCCCGGCCTGGAGATCGTGCTGGAGCGCAACGCCGCCCGCAGCGGGAACCGCCGCCTCTCGGACGAGGAGGTCGCCCGCATCCATGGCCGGATGGCCGGGTGGTACGGCTCCGGACTGCCGATCATCGACAACTCGACGTACGACGTGGAGACCACCGCCCGCGTCCTGGACGACATACTCGCCCGCTCCATAGCCAGCCCCCCGGCCTGGTGACCGCCATCGGGCGGTGTTCCCGGTCCGGTGACGGGCCCGGCCGCGGCCCCGGTCGGATGCGCTGACCGAGCAGGCCTGCGCCGCCGCTCGTAGGCTCGTGACATGTCAGACGTGTACGCCGTCCGCCGCGGGCTGCTCCGCGACCGGTGCGCCGCCGTCGGATCCGCGGCCGCTCTGGTCTCCCGCCCCGCCAACGTCCGCTATCTCGCGGGCGGAGCGCCCCCGGGCGCCGTGCTGCTGCTCGGCCCCGGTGAGGACGCCCTGCTCTGCCCCCACGCCCCGACCGGCGATCCCGCCGACGGGCGCACCGACGATCAGCTGCGGGTGTCACTGATGCCGGCCACCGACGGCGATCCGGTGGTCGCGGCCGCCGGTCTGGCCATCTCCTTCGGTGCGGAGTCCCTGGCCGTCGAGGAACACCATCTGACGGTCTCCCGCCACCGGGCCATGAGCTCGGTCGCCCCGCGGCTCCGGCTCGCCGATCTCGGTGCCACCGTCGAGCAGCTGCGGGTCGTCAAGGACGAGGAGGAGATCGCCTGTCTGCGGATCGCCGCCGAGATCACCGACCAGGCCCTGGGCGAACTCCTCGAATCCATCCTGGTGGGCCGCACCGAGCGGCATCTCGCCCTGGAGCTGGAGCGCCGCCTGGTGGACCACGGTGCCGACGGCCCCGCCTTCGCCACTTCCGTGGCCACCGGGCCGAACTCCGGCCAGGGCCGTCACCGCCCCACGGACCGGCGGGTGGAGGAGGGGGATTTCCTCTCCGTCTGCCTGGGCGCGAACTATCGTGGCTACCGCTGCGAGATCGGCCGTACGTTCGTCATCGGGACCGCGCCCGCCGACTGGCAGATCGAGCTCTACGACCTGGTTTTCGCCGCTCAGCGGGCCGGGCGCGAGGCTCTCGTGCCGGGGGCCGCCTACCGCGATGTGGACCGTGCGGCCCGCTATCTCCTGGACTCCGCGGGCCACGGCGGGGGCCTCGCACCATGGACCGGGCACGGGGTGGGGCTCGAAATCGACGAGGACCCGCAGCTGGCACCTGCAGCCATGGGTAAACTGGACGCTTGTGTGCCGGTCACCGTCGAACCGGGGGTCCACCTCCCGGGCCGGGGCGGGGTCCGGATCGATGACACGCTCGTCGTGCGCCCCGAGGCGGACGGCGGACCCGAGCTACTCACCATTACGACCAAGGAGCTGCTCGCGCTCTAGCGCGCATCCTCGGTCGTTCCACCAGCTTCAGTCCAGGAGATTCCGCAACCGTGGCTTCCACGAACGACCTCAAGAACGGCCTGGTGCTCAAGCTCGACGGAGGCCAGCTCTGGTCCGTCGTCGAGTTCCAGCACGTCAAGCCCGGCAAGGGCCCGGCCTTCGTGCGCACCAAGCTCAAGAACGTGCTCTCCGGCAAGGTCGTCGACAAGACGTTCAACGCCGGCGTGAAGGTCGAAACGGCCACCATCGACCGTCGCGACATGCAGTTCTCGTACATGGACGGCGAGTACTTCGTCTTCATGGACATGGACACGTACGACCAGCTCATGGTCGACCGCAAGGCTGTCGGCGACGCCGCCAACTTCCTGATCGAGGGCTTCACCGCCTCCGTCGCCCAGCACGAGGGCGAGGTGCTCTACGTCGAGCTGCCCGCCGCCGTCGAGCTGACCGTCCAGCACACCGACCCGGGCGTCCAGGGCGACCGCTCCACCGGTGGCACCAAGCCCGCCACGCTGGAGACCGGCCACGAGATCGGCGTCCCGCTCTTCATCACCACGGGTGAGAAGATCAAGGTCGACACCCGCACGGGCGACTACCTCGGCCGGGTGAACAGCTAACCGTGGCTGCCCGGAACAAGGCCCGCAAGCGCGCCTTCCAGATCCTCTTCGAGGCCGACCAGCGCGGTGAGTCCGTGCAGACGGTCCTCGCGGACTGGGTGCGGCACTCGCGGGCCGACAACCGTCAGCCGCCGGTCACCGAGTACACGATGGAGCTCGTCGAGGGGTACGCGCAGTACGCGGACCGGATCGACGACCTCATCGTGACCTACGCCGTGGACTGGGAGATCGACCGCATGCCGGTCGTCGACCGGAACATCCTGCGACTCGGTGCGTACGAGCTGATCTGGGTGGACGGGACCCCGGACGCAGTGGTGATCGACGAGGCGGTCCAGCTCGCCAAGGAGTTCTCCACCGATGACTCCCCATCCTTCGTGAACGGGCTGCTGGCCCGGTTCAAGGACCTCAAGCCGAACCTCCGCCGGGAGCAGTAGCCTCCGGTGGCGTTCAGCCAACGAAGGGCCCGCGGTCTTTTGACCGTGGGCCCTTCGGCGTGTGGGAGGCCAGTTGTCGGCAACAAAAGAGCCGTGTCGGCGCGGGCACCCGAAAGGGTGAATCCGCGCCGACACGGCGGTACGTTTCTGCGAGGGGTGTCAGCCCTCTTCGTGGGCGACGGCGCGACGCGCGTCCGCATCCAGCACGCCCCAGCTGATCAGCTGTTCCGTGAGCACGGACGGCGACTGGTCGTAGATCACGGCCAGCGTGCGCAGATCGTCCTGGCGGATCGAGAGCACCTTGCCGTTGTAGTCGCCGCGCTGGCTCTGGATCGTCGCGGCGTAGCGCTGCAGCGGCCCGGCCTTCTCCGGCGGGACGTGGGCGAGGCGCTCCAGGTCCAGAACGAGCTTCGGCGGCGGCTCGGCGGCCCCGCCAGGCGTCGTACCGGGCAGGAGTTCCTGCACCGGGACTCCGTAGAAGTCCGCGAGCTCGGCGAGGCGCTGCACGGTCACGGCACGGTCGCCGCGCTCGTACGAACCGACCACGACGGCCTTCCAGCGGCCCTGGGACTTCTCCTCCACGCCATGGAGGGAGAGGCCCTGCTGGGTGCGGATGGCACGGAGTTTGGCCCCGAGCTGTTTTGCGTATTCGCTGGACATAAGGCTCCCCGGACGCTGGAACATTTTTGCGGCTGCGCCGCGTGGCTGGTAACTCACTGTGAGGTTACGCAGCGTTACTTGGATGCGTCAAGCCGAATGGTTCGGACCGGCACCTCCCGGGGGTGTGACCAGGGCGCTGTGCAAGCCCTGGTAACGTTGATGACGCAATTTCGACGTCCTTTAAGGTCCGTCCAGTGAGGCGGAGAAGGAGGTCCGTTTCTTATGGACGCACAGCACGAAGCCACCGGCAATGCGGCACGCCCCGTTCTCGAGGCTCCCGACATCGCCCGAGTACTGACCCGAATCGCCCACGAGATCGTCGAACGCGCCAAGGGCGCCGACGACGTGGTGCTCCTCGGTATCCCGACGCGGGGCGTCTTCCTCGCCGGCCGGCTCGCCGAAAAACTCCAAGAGATCACCGGCCGGAAGATGCCGGTCGGCTCACTCGACATCACGATGTACCGCGACGACCTGCGGCTGCGTCCTGCGCGCGCCCTGGCCCGCACCGAGATCCCCGGCGAGGGCATCGAGGGCCGCCTGGTCGTCCTCGTCGACGATGTCCTCTTCTCGGGCCGCACGATCCGCGCAGCGCTCGACGCGCTGGGTGACATCGGCCGGCCCCGCGCGGTGCAGCTCGCGGTCCTCGTCGACCGCGGTCACCGCGAACTCCCGATCCGTGCCGACTACGTCGGCAAGAACCTCCCCACGTCGCTGCGGGAGACGGTCAAGGTCCAGCTCGCCGAGGAGGACGGCCGCGACGCCGTGCTGCTCGGTGTCCAGCAGACCGCCCCGGCGCGCGAGCAGTAGCTGTACTTCACCCGTACGGAGTACCTCGAACCTGTACGGGAGTACCTCGAACCCGTAGGGCAGCTTCCGCACGCACGCATGCCTGAACCCTCCAGCCACCCGGAGAACACCCAGATGAAGCGTCACCTCATCTCGGCCGCCGACCTCACCCGCGACGACGCCGTCCTGATCCTCGACACCGCCGAGGAAATGGCACGGGTCGCGGACCGGCCGATCAAGAAGCTCCCAACCCTGCGCGGCCGTACCGTCGTCAACCTGTTCTTCGAGGACTCGACGCGTACCCGCATCTCCTTCGAGGCCGCCGCCAAGCGCCTCTCCGCCGATGTCATCAACTTCTCCGCGAAGGGCTCGTCCGTCTCCAAGGGCGAGTCGCTCAAGGACACCGCGCTGACCCTGGAGGCGATGGGCGCCGACGCCGTCGTCATCCGGCACGGTGCCTCCGGTGCCCCGTATCGCCTCGCCACCTCCGGCTGGATCGACGGCGCCGTTGTCAACGCCGGTGACGGCACCCATGAGCACCCCACCCAGGCCCTCCTGGACGCCTTCACCCTGCGCCGCCGTCTCGTCGGGGCCGACACCGGTCTCGGCCGGGACCTCGAAGGCCGCCGGATCACCATCGTCGGCGACATCCTGCACAGCCGGGTGGCCCGCTCCAACGTCCACCTGCTGACCACGCTCGGGGCCCACGTCACCCTGGTGGCCCCGCCGACTCTCGTCCCGGTCGGCGTCGAGCATTGGCCGTGCGACGTCAGCTACAGCCTCGACGAGGTGCTGCCGAAGTCCGACGCGGTGATGATGTTGCGTGTGCAGCGCGAACGGATGAACGCCGCGTACTTCCCGACCGAGCGCGAGTACTCCCGCCGCTACGGCCTGGACGCCGACCGCATGGCGAAGATGCCCGAGGACGCCATCGTCATGCACCCCGGCCCGATGGTCCGCGGTATGGAGATCACCGCCGAGGTTGCCGACTCCGACCGGTGCACGGTCGTCGAGCAGGTTGCCAACGGCGTCTCGATCCGCATGGCCGTCCTGTACCTGCTGCTGGGCGGTTCCGAGCCCGCCGCCCCGGTTCACCCGTCGCCCGCCACCTCAGCCCGTACCGAGGAGAACAAGTAACCATGAGCAAGATCCTTATCCGCGGCGCGAAGGTCCTCGGCGGCGAATCCCAGGACGTCCTGATCGACGGCGAAACCATCGCCGCAGTCGGTACCGGCATCGAGGCCGGTGACGCGACCGTCGTCGAGGCCGAGGGCCAGATCCTGCTGCCCGGCCTGGTCGACCTCCACACCCACCTGCGCGAGCCCGGCCGCGAGGACTCCGAGACCGTCCTCACCGGGACGAAGGCGGCGGCCGTCGGTGGCTTCACCGCCGTGCATGCCATGGCCAACACCTTCCCGGTCGCCGACACCGCCGGTGTCGTCGAGCAGGTCTGGCGGCTCGGCAAGGAGTCCGGCTACTGCGACGTGCAACCGATCGGCGCCGTCACTGTCGGCCTGGAGGGCAAGAAGCTCGCCGAGCTCGGCGCCATGCACGATTCGGCCGCCGGAGTGAAAGTCTTCTCCGACGACGGCAAGTGCGTCGACGACGCGGTGATCATGCGCCGTGCGCTGGAGTACGTGAAGGCCTTCGACGGCGTCGTCGCGCAGCACGCCCAGGAACCCCGCCTCACCGAGGGCGCCCAGATGAACGAGGGCATCGTCTCCGCGGAACTCGGTCTCGGCGGCTGGCCCGCCGTCGCCGAGGAGTCGATCATCGCCCGCGACGTACTGCTCGCCGCCCACGTCGGCTCCAGGGTGCACATCTGCCACCTGTCGACCGCCGGCTCCGTCGAGATCGTCCGCTGGGCCAAGTCCAAGGGCTGGAACGTCACCGCCGAGGTTACCCCGCACCACCTGCTCCTCACCGACGAGCTCGTACGGTCCTACAACCCGGTCTACAAGGTGAACCCGCCGCTGCGCACCGAGGCCGACGTCATGGCCCTGCGCGAGGCGCTCGCCGACGGCACCATCGACTGCGTCGCCACCGACCACGCCCCGCACCCGCACGAGGACAAGGACTGCGAGTGGGCAGCCGCCGCCATGGGCATGGTGGGCCTGGAGACCGCGCTCTCCGTCGTCCAGCAGACGATGGTCGACACCGGCCTCATCGACTGGGCGGGTGTCGCCGACCGGATGTCGTTCCGTCCGGCCGCCATCGGCCGTCTCGACGGACACGGTCGGCCCGTCTCGGCCGGTGAGCCCGCCAACCTCACGCTGGTCGATCCGGCTTACCGTGGTGTGGTGGACCCCGCGGGCTTCGCCTCCCGCAGCCGCAACACTCCGTACGAGGGTCGCGAGCTGCCCGGGCGTGTCACCCACACCTTCCTGCGGGGCCGTGCCACGGTCGTCGACGGGAAGCTCGCGTGACATCACTCACCCCCCTGTACCTCCAGCTCGCCGCCGAGCAGAAGTCGGCCGAAGTGACCGACTGGCCCGCTCGCATCAGCTGGGTCATCGGACTGATCGTCTTCATCGCCTTCCTCTACTGGCTGATGCGCCAGGGATGGAAGTGGCGGGGGAGTCTCCAGTCCGATCTGCCGGAACTCAGCTCCACCCCGGAGGGGTTCGCGGACGGTGAGAAGCTGCTGACGCTGACCGGCAGGTACCACGCCTCGACGACCGCCGGGCAGTGGCTTGACCGGATCGTCGCCCACGGCCTCGGTACCCGCAGTCGCGTCGAGCTCACACTGACCGACCAGGGCCTCGACGTCGTACGACCCGGGGCAGCCGACTTCTTCGTCCCGGCCGCCGCACTGCGTGAGGCCCGGCTCGACAAGGGCATCGCGGGCAAGGTCCTCCCCGAGGGCGGCCTGCTGATCATCACCTGGGCGCACGGCGACAAGCTGATCGACTCCGGTTTCCGCTCCGACCACTCGGCCGAGCACCCGGCCTGGGTCGAGGCCATCGAACAACTCACCAGCACTACGGAAGGCACCGCACGATGACGATCTCCACCCGGGGAGCCGCCAAAGCTCCCGCCGTACTCGTCCTGGAGGACGGCCGCGCCTTCCGCGGCCGCGCCTACGGGGCTGTGGGGGAGACCTTCGGCGAGGCGGTGTTCTCCACCGGTATGACCGGCTACCAGGAGACGCTGACCGACCCCTCGTACCACCGTCAGGTCGTCGTGATGACCGCCCCGCACGTCGGCAACACCGGTGTGAACGACGAGGACCCGGAGTCGAAGCGGATCTGGGTCGCCGGATACGTCGTCCGCGACCCCGCCCGGGTGCCCTCCAACTGGCGCTCGCAGCGCTCGCTCGACGAGGAGCTGGAGCAGCAGGGCGTCGTCGGCATCAGCGGCATCGACACCCGCGCCCTCACCCGCCACCTGCGCGAGCGCGGCGCCATGCGCGTCGGCATCTTCTCCGGTGACGCCGTCGCCGACGAGGCCACGCTGCTGGCCCGCGTCAAGGAGGCCCCCGAGATGGTGGGCGCCGACCTCTCCGCCGAGGTCGCGACCAAGGAGACGTATGTCGTCCCCGCGATCGGCACCAAGAAGTTCACCGTCGCCGCGATCGACCTCGGCATCAAGGGCATGACCCCGCACCGGATGGCCGAGCGCGGCATCGAGGTGCACGTCCTGCCCGCCACCGCCACCCTCGACGAGGTGTACGCGGTCGAGCCCGACGGAGTCTTCTTCTCCAACGGCCCCGGCGACCCGGCCACCGCCGACCATCCGGTCTCCGTCATGCAGGGCGTCCTGGAGCGGAAGACGCCACTCTTCGGTATCTGCTTCGGCAACCAGATCCTGGGCCGCGCCCTCGGCTTCGGCACCTACAAGCTGAAGTACGGCCACCGCGGCATCAACCAGCCGGTGCAGGACCGCACGACCGGCAAGGTCGAGGTCACCGCGCACAACCACGGCTTCGCCGTCGACGCCCCGCTGGACAAGGTGTCCGACACGAAGTTCGGCCGCGCCGAGGTCTCCCACGTCTGCCTGAACGACCAGGTCGTCGAGGGGCTGCAGCTCCTCGACCAGCCGGCCTTCAGCGTCCAGTACCACCCCGAAGCAGCCGCGGGCCCGCACGACGCCGCGTACCTCTTCGACCGCTTCGTATCCCTGATGGAGGGCCAGCGTGCCTAAGCGCTCCGATATCCAGTCCGTCCTGGTCATCGGCTCCGGCCCGATCGTCATCGGACAGGCCGCCGAGTTCGACTACTCAGGCACCCAGGCCTGCCGCGTCCTCAAGGCCGAGGGCCTGCGCGTCATCCTGGTCAACTCCAACCCGGCGACGATCATGACCGACCCGGAGATCGCCGACGCCACGTACGTCGAGCCGATCACCCCCGAGTTCGTCGAGAAGATCATCGCCAAGGAGCGCCCCGACGCGCTGCTCCCCACGCTGGGCGGCCAGACCGCGCTCAACACCGCGATCTCCATGCACGAGAACGGTGTCCTGGAGAAGTACGGCGTCGAACTCATCGGCGCCAACGTCGAGGCGATCAACAAGGGCGAGGACCGCGACCTCTTCAAGGGCGTCGTCGAAGCCGTCAACGCCAAGATCGGCCACGGCGAGTCCGCCCGCTCGGTCATCTGCCACTCGATGGAGGACGTCCTGGGGGGCGTCGAGACGCTCGGCGGCTACCCCGTCGTCGTCCGCCCCTCCTTCACCATGGGCGGCGCCGGCTCCGGCTTCGCGCACGACGAGGAGGAGCTGCGCCGGATCGCCGGTCAGGGCCTCATGCTCTCCCCGACCACCGAGGTGCTCCTGGAGGAGTCCATCCTCGGCTGGAAGGAGTACGAGCTGGAGCTGATGCGCGACAAGCACGACAACGTCGTGGTCGTCTGCTCCATCGAGAACTTCGACCCGATGGGCGTCCACACGGGTGACTCGATCACCGTCGCCCCGGCGATGACGCTCACCGACCGCGAGTACCAGCGACTGCGCGACATCGGCATCGCGATCATCCGCGAGGTCGGCGTCGACACCGGCGGCTGCAACATCCAGTTCGCCATCGACCCGACCGACGGCCGAGTCATCGTGATCGAGATGAACCCGCGCGTCTCCCGCTCCTCGGCGCTCGCCTCGAAGGCCACCGGCTTCCCGATCGCCAAGATCGCCGCCAAGCTGGCCGTCGGCTACACGCTCGACGAGATCCCGAACGACATCACCGAGAAGACCCCGGCCTCCTTCGAGCCGACCCTCGACTATGTCGTCGTCAAGGCCCCGCGGTTCGCCTTCGAGAAGTTCCCCTCCGCCGACTCCACCCTCACCACCACCATGAAGTCGGTGGGCGAGGCCATGGCGATCGGCCGGAACTTCACCGAGGCGCTCCAGAAGGCACTGCGCTCGCTGGAGAAGAAGGGCTCGCAGTTCTCCTTCACCGGTGAGACCGGCGACAAGGCCGAGCTGCTGGCCGAGGCGGTCCGCCCGACCGACGGCCGGATCAACACCGTCATGCAGGCGATCCGGGCCGGGGCCACCCAGGAAGAAGTTTTCGACGCCACGAAGATCGACCCCTGGTTCGTCGACCAGCTCTTCCTGATCAAGGAGATCGCCGACGAACTGGCCGCCGCGGACGAGCTCGTCCCCGAGTTGTTGGCAGAGGCCAAGCGACACGGCTTCTCCGACGCCCAGATCGCCGACATCCGCAGCCTGCGCGAGGACGTCGTGCGCGAGGTGCGGCACGCCCTGGGAATCCGTCCGGTCTACAAGACGGTCGACACCTGCGCCGCCGAGTTCGCCGCGAAGACGCCGTACTTCTACTCCAGTTACGACGAGGAGAGCGAGGTCGCGTCCCGCACCAAGCCTGCGGTGATCATCCTCGGCTCCGGACCCAACCGCATCGGCCAGGGCATCGAGTTCGACTACTCCTGCGTCCACGCCTCCTTCGCCCTGAGCGACGCGGGCTACGAGACCGTGATGGTCAACTGCAACCCGGAGACCGTCTCCACCGACTACGACACCTCCGACCGCCTGTACTTCGAGCCGCTGACGCTCGAGGACGTGCTGGAGATCGTGCACGCCGAGTCCCTCGCGGGCCCGGTCGCCGGTGTCATCGTCCAGCTCGGCGGCCAGACGCCGCTGGGTCTGTCGCAGGCGCTCAAGGACAACGGCGTGCCGGTCGTCGGTACGTCCCCGGAGGCCATCCACGCCGCCGAGGACCGCGGCGCCTTCGGCCGCGTCCTGGCCGAGGCCGGACTCCCGGCCCCGAAGCACGGCACCGCCACCACGTTCGACGAGGCCAAGGCCATCGCCGACGAGATCGGCTACCCCGTCCTCGTACGCCCCAGTTACGTGCTCGGCGGCCGGGGCATGGAGATCGTGTACGACGAGACGCGGCTCTCCTCGTACATCGCCGAGTCCACCGAGATCAGCCCCACCCGGCCGGTCCTGGTCGACCGCTTCCTCGACGACGCGATCGAGATCGACGTCGACGCGCTCTACGACGGCACCGAGCTCTACCTCGGCGGCGTCATGGAGCACATCGAGGAGGCCGGTATCCACTCCGGTGACTCCGCCTGCGCGCTGCCCCCGATCACGCTCGGCGGCTACGACATCAAGCGGCTGCGCACCTCCACCGAGGGCATTGCCAAGGGCGTCGGCGTACGCGGACTGATCAACATCCAGTTCGCGCTCTCCGGCGACATCCTGTATGTCCTGGAGGCCAACCCGCGCGCCTCGCGCACCGTCCCCTTCACCTCGAAGGCGACCGCGGTGCCGCTCGCCAAAGCCGCCGCCCGCATCTCGCTGGGCGCGACCGTCGCCGAGCTGCGCGAGGAGGGTCTGCTGCCGAAGAACGGCGACGGCGGCACCCTGCCGCTCGACGCGCCGATCTCCGTCAAGGAGGCCGTCATGCCGTGGTCACGGTTCCGCGACATCCACGGCCGCGGTGTCGACACCGTCCTCGGCCCGGAGATGCGCTCCACCGGCGAGGTCATGGGCATCGACTCGGTCTTCGGCACGGCGTACGCCAAGTCGCAGGCCGGCGCGTACGGCCCGCTGCCCACCAAGGGGCGCGCGTTCATCTCCGTCGCCAACCGCGACAAGCGCTCGATGATCTTCCCGGCGCGCGAGCTGGTCGCCCACGGCTTCGAGCTGCTGGCCACCTCCGGCACCGCCGAGGTGCTCAAGCGCAACGGCATCCACGCCACGGTCGTGCGCAAGCAGTCCGAGGGCGTCGGCCCGCAGGGCGAGAAGACCATCGTCCAGCTCATCCACGACGGCGAGGTCGACCTGATCGTCAACACGCCGTACGGAACGGGCGGCCGCCTCGACGGCTACGAGATCCGTACCGCGGCCGTCGCCAGGTCCGTGCCGTGCCTCACGACGGTCCAGGCACTCGCCGCGGCCGTCCAGGGCATCGACGCACTCAACCACGGAGACGTCGGCGTACGTTCCCTCCAGGAACACGCGGAACATCTGACCGCGGCGCGCGACTAGCAGGCCCAGCAGGGGGACACCGGAAACGGTGTCCCCCTCTCTGTGAGGACACCGAGGACACCCCGATGTACAAATTCTTCTTCCAGCTGGTCTTCAAGCGGATGGACCCGGAGCAGGCGCACTACCTGGCCTTCCGGTGGATCCGCCTCGCCGCCCGCATCCCCGTGCTGCGCACCTTCGCCGCCGCCGCGCTCGCCCCCCGCTACAAGGAGCTGCGCACCGAGGCCCTCGGCCTGCGGATGCACGGCCCCTTCGGCCTCGCCGCCGGCTTCGACAAGAACGCCGTCGCGATCGACGGCATGTCGATGCTCGGCTTCGACCACATCGAGATCGGTACGGTCACCGGCGAGCCGCAGCCCGGCAACCCCAAGAAGCGTCTCTTCCGCCTCGTGGCGGACCGCGCGCTGATCAACCGCATGGGCTTCAACAACGAGGGCTCCGCGGCCGTGGCCGAGCGCCTGGCCGCCCGCAAGCCGGTCTTCCGGACCACGGTCGGCGTCAACATCGGCAAGACCAAGGTCGTGCCCGAGGCCGAAGCGGTCGGCGACTACGTGAAGTCCACCGAGCGGCTCGCCCGCCACGCCGACTACCTCGTCGTGAACGTCTCCTCGCCCAATACCCCCGGCCTGCGCAATCTCCAGGCCACCGAGGCGCTCCGGCCCCTGCTCAGCGCCGTGCGCGAGGCAGCCGACCGGACCGTCACCGACCGGCGGGTCCCCCTGCTCGTGAAGATCGCCCCCGATCTCGCGGACGAGGACGTCGACGCGGTCGCCGATCTCGCGGTCGAGCTGGGTCTGGACGGCATCATCGCCACCAACACCACCATCGCCCGGGACGGCCTCGGCCTGAAGTCCTCGCCGTCCCTGGTCAAGGAGACCGGCGGGCTGTCCGGTGCGCCTCTCAAGGCACGCTCCCTGGAGGTCCTGAGCCGCCTGTACGCGCGGGTGGGCGACCGGATCACCCTGGTCGGTGTCGGGGGCATCGAGAATGCCGAGGACGCCTGGCAGCGCATTCTCGCCGGTGCCACGCTCGTCCAGGGCTACAGCGCCTTCATCTACGAGGGCCCGTTCTACGCCCGGGCGATCCACAAGGGCCTGGCCGCGCGCCTGGCAGCCTCCCCGTACGCCACCCTCGCCGAAGCCGTCGGCGCAGAAACCAGGAAGGCCACCGCATGATCCCGGAACCGTTCGGCGCACGCCTGCGCCGCGCCATGGACACCCGCGGGCCGCTCTGCGTAGGCATCGACCCGCACGCCTCGCTCCTCACCGCCTGGGGCCTGAACGACGACGTCGCAGGTCTGGAGCACTTCACGCGTACGGTCGTCGAGGCACTGGCGGACCGGGTCGCCGTCCTCAAGCCGCAGTCCGCGTTCTTCGAGCGCTTCGGCTCGCGCGGCATCGCGGTCCTGGAGAAGGCCGTCGAGGAGGCGCGGGCGGCCGGTGCACTCGTCCTGATGGACGCCAAGCGCGGCGACATCGGCTCCACCATGGGCGCCTACGCGGCGACCTTCCTGGACAAGGACTCGCCGCTGTTCTCGGACGCGGTCACCGTCTCGCCGTACCTCGGCTTCGGTTCGCTGCGGCCGGCGCTCGACGCGGCTGTCCTCTCCGGCGCGGGCGTCTTCGTGCTCGCCCTCACCTCCAACCCGGAGGGAGCGGAGGTTCAGCGCGCCACCGCCGCCGACGGCCGTTCGCTGGCCCAGCTGATGCTCGACCACATGGCCGCAGAGAACGAGGGGGCCACCCCGCTCGGCTCCGTCGGCGCGGTGGTCGGTGCCACGCTCGGGGACGCGGGCGTCAATCTCGCCATCAACGGCCCCCTGCTCGCCCCCGGGATCGGGGCCCAGGGCGCGACGCCCGCGGATCTGCCCGGTGTCTTCGGCGACGCGGTGGGCAATGTGGTGCCCAGTGTGAGCCGCGGCGTACTGAGCCAGGGACCGGACGTCGCGGGGCTGCGCGCAGCCGCCGAACGGCTCACGGACGAGGTCCGGGCAGCCGTCGCAGGTAGGTGAACATGCCACGTAACAGCGTGTTGACTGAATCCTGACCAAAAAACTCGGTTGTTATGCCTGAAATGTCCTGGTCGGCTGAGGCTGACCAGGACTTTTCGTTGGTTCTCGCTGACTCGAGCGGTCTTGGCGGCTAGTCTCCGTCGAGAGCCGACGTACACAAGTTGTCCGTCGCTCACCTGGTGTGGAGCGTCCAGCTTCCTCACCGGTCCGTATCCGACAGATCGACATCCGAGGTGACGTAGGCGTGGCTCTTCCGCCCCTTACCCCTGAACAGCGCGCAGCCGCGCTCGAAAAGGCCGCCGCGGCTCGCCGGGAGCGGGCCGAGGTCAAGAATCGACTCAAGCACTCCGGCGCCTCCCTCCATGAGGTCATCAAGCAGGGCCAGGAGAACGACGTCATCGGCAAGATGAAGGTCTCTGCCCTCCTGGAGTCCCTGCCGGGCGTGGGCAAGGTCCGCGCCAAGCAGATCATGGAGCGGCTCGGCATCTCCGAGAGCCGCCGGGTCCGGGGTCTCGGCTCCAACCAGATCGCATCCCTGGAGCGCGAGTTCGGCGGCAGCGCCGCCTGACGTTCTCAGGCACCCCTGAGAACCTGGATAATCGCTTCATGGCTGCAACATCCCGGGGGACGTCCCCCGTACCCCCGGACGTACGTCCGCGGCTGACCGTGCTCTCCGGCCCCTCGGGGGTCGGCAAGAGCACGGTCGTCGCCCATATGCGCAAGGCCCACCCCGAGGTATGGCTCTCGGTGTCGGCGACGACCCGCAAGCCGCGCCCCGGCGAGCGCAACGGTGTCCACTACTTCTTCGTGGACAACGACGAGTTCGACAAGCTGATCGCCAATGGCGAGCTGCTGGAGTGGGCCGAGTTCGCCGGCAACCGGTACGGCACGCCGCGCCGTGCCGTGCTCGACCGCCTGGAGGCGGGCGAGCCGGTGCTGCTGGAGATCGATCTCCAAGGCGCCCGGCTGGTCCGGCAGTCGATGCCGGATGCCCAGCTCGTCTTCCTGGCCCCGCCGAGCTGGGAGGAGCTGGTGCGCCGGCTCACCGGCCGAGGGACCGAATCCGCCGAGGTGATCGAGCGCAGGCTCGCCGCCGCCAGGATCGAACTGGCTGCCGAGTCCGAGTTCGATACGACTCTGGTCAACACCTCCGTCGAGGACGTGGCACGTGAGCTGCTAGCCTTGATGCTGGAGGCTTCCGGCCACCGTGCCGACAGCGACTGACGCAGCCGACACGCGCGGCAGTACGGAACTCCGCACTGTCAAAGATTTCTTTGATCTTTACCCCCTTCGGAAGGCAGAGAGTGTCCTCTTCCATCACCACGCCCGAGGGCATCATCAACCCGCCGATTGATGAGCTCCTTGAGGCCACCGACTCGAAGTACAGCCTCGTGATCTACGCCGCCAAGCGCGCGCGCCAGATCAACGCGTACTACTCGCAGCTCGGCGAGGGTCTCCTGGAGTACGTCGGTCCGCTCGTCGACACCCACGTGCACGAGAAGCCGCTCTCGATCGCGCTCCGCGAGATCAACGCGGGCCTGCTCACCTCCGAGGCCATCGAGGGCCCCGCGCAGTAAGCAGGAATTGCACCTTCACCACAGGCCCGGCGGCCACGGCTGCCGGGCCTGTGGTGTGTCCGGGGCGACACCATTGGACCGGGTGCGGTGAGGCAGCATGGGGGTGTTCGTATCCGAGTGCGGGGAGACGCAGTGGACAAGCCGAAGGTCGTTCTTGGGGTCAGCGGAGGCATCGCCGCGTACAAGGCGTGCGAGCTGCTGCGCAGGCTGACCGAGTCCGGTCATGACGTGAGGGTCGTCCCGACCGAGTCGGCGCTGCACTTCGTGGGGGCGGCCACCTGGTCGGCACTCTCGGGCCACCCGGTGTCGACGGAGGTCTGGAACGACGTCCATGAGGTGCCGCACGTCAGGATCGGGCAGGAAGCCGACCTGGTCGTCGTCGCCCCGGCCACCGCCGACATGCTCGCCAAGGCCGCCCACGGTCTCGCCGACGACCTGCTCACCAACACGCTCCTGACCGCCCGCTGTCCCGTCGTCTTCGCGCCTGCCATGCACACCGAGATGTGGGAGCACCCCGCCACCCGGGAGAACGTCGCCACGCTGCGCCGTCGCGGCGCCGTCGTCATCGAGCCCGCCGTGGGCCGGCTGACCGGCGTCGACACCGGCAAGGGCCGGCTGCCCGACCCCGGGGAGATCTTCGAGGTCTGCCGCCGGGTGCTGGCCCGCGGGCCCGTCGAAGCCGACCTGGCCGGCCGTCACGTCGTGATCAGCGCGGGTGGTACGCGAGAGCCGCTCGACCCGGTGCGCTACCTCGGCAACCGTTCCTCCGGCAAGCAGGGTTTCGCGCTGGCCCGCACCGCGGTCGCCCGCGGCGCCCGGGTCACGCTCATCGAGGCCAACACCGGTCTGCCGGACCCGGCCGGCGCCGACGTCCTGCACGCAGGGACCGCCATACAGCTGCGCGAGGCCGTGCTGAAGGCCGCCGCGGACGCCGATGTGGTCGTGATGGCGGCGGCGGTCGCCGACTTCCGCCCCGCCGAGTACGCGACCGGGAAGATCAAGAAGAAGGACGGTCAGGAGCCCGCGCCCATCAAGCTCGTCCGCAATCCCGACATCCTCGCCGAGGTCGCCGGTGAACGCGCCCGGCCGGACCGGATCGTCGTCGGTTTCGCCGCCGAGACCGACGATGTCCTCGCCAACGGCCGCGAGAAGCTCCGCCGCAAGGGCTGCGATCTCCTCGTCGTCAATGAGGTGGGGGAGCGCAGGACATTCGGCTCCGAGGAGAACGAAGCGGTGGTCCTCGCAGCCGACGGCGGTGAGACCCCGGTGCCGTTCGGTCCCAAGGAGGCGCTCGCCGACACGGTCTGGGATCTCGTGTCGTCGCGGCTCGGATGAATTCTCGTTTCACGCCATCGCGCAAGCCAAAACCCCTGAAATATGGGCGCAAATGGCTTTTTCGGGAGGCGATTTTCGTACAGTGACGGGTCGTGCCGCAGGTCACAGAACTCCCAAAGGGCGAGACACGTTGTCCGCCGAGCGGCAGCGACCGATAAACTGACTCCGGACCGTGCCGGGCGCAGCTCCCGGCCGTCCGCCAAATGATCAGCCAGCAGCCGCTGCAACCCCAGGGAGCGATGTGTCCCGCCGTCTCTTCACCTCGGAGTCTGTCACCGAGGGTCACCCCGACAAGATCGCTGACCAGATCAGCGACACCATTCTCGACGCGCTGCTCCGCGAGGACCCCCGGTCCCGCGTCGCCGTCGAGACCTTGATCACCACCGGTCTGGTGCATGTTGCGGGTGAGGTCACGACCAAGGCCTACGCCGACATTCCGACCCTCGTGCGCAACAAGATTCTCGAGATCGGCTACGACTCCTCCAAGAAGGGCTTCGACGGCGCCTCCTGCGGCGTCTCGGTGTCCATCGGTGCGCAGTCGCCTGACATCGCGCAGGGTGTCGACACCGCGTACGAGAAGCGGGTCGAGGGTTCCGCCGCAGGTGAAGAAGGGGACGACCTCGACAAGCAGGGCGCCGGCGACCAGGGCCTGATGTTCGGGTACGCCTGCGACGAGACGCCCGAACTCATGCCGCTTCCGATCTACCTCGCGCACCGGCTCTCGCGTCGGCTCTCCGAGGTCCGCAAGAACGGGACCATCCCGTACCTGCGCCCGGACGGCAAGACCCAGGTCACCATCGAGTACGACGGCGACAAGGCCGTCCGTCTCGACACGGTCGTCGTCTCCTCGCAGCACGCCAGCGACATCGACCTCGACTCGCTGCTCGCGCCCGACATTCGCGAGTTCGTCGTCGAGCACGTGCTCGCGCAGCTGATCGAGGACGGCATCAAGCTGGACACCGACGGCTACCGGCTGCTGGTCAACCCGACCGGGCGCTTCGAGATCGGCGGCCCGATGGGCGACGCCGGCCTGACCGGCCGCAAGATCATCATCGACACCTACGGCGGCATGGCCCGCCACGGCGGTGGCGCCTTCTCGGGCAAGGACCCGTCGAAGGTCGACCGCTCGGCCGCGTACGCCATGCGCTGGGTCGCCAAGAACGTCGTCGCCGCGGGCCTCGCCGCCCGTTGCGAGGTGCAGGTCGCATACGCGATCGGCAAGGCTGAGCCCGTCGGTCTGTTCGTCGAGACGTTCGGCACCGCCGCGGTCGAGACCGAGAAGATCGAGCACGCCATCGGCGAGGTCTTCGACCTCCGCCCGGCCGCGATCATCCGCGACCTCGACCTGCTCCGCCCGATCTACGCCCAGACCGCGGCGTACGGCCACTTCGGCCGTGAGCTTCCCGACTTCACCTGGGAGCGCACGGACCGCGTGGACGCGCTGCGTACGGCGGCCGGGCTGTAAGCCTGCCGCCCCAGTCCGTACGCCGGGGCCCGGACGCCGCACGCGGTGTCCGGGCCCCGGCGCGTGCGGCCGCCGGTTTGCTCTCGCAGGGGCCGGTGTCAGTGGTGTCTGGTAGGAATTTGGCTGTGAGCAGCGACAACGAGCGATCCGAGGACCCCGCGGGCGGGGCCCCGGAGCAGCTTGCGCTCATTCGGGAGACGGTACGGAAGGCCAACGTGCCGCGGGCCAAGCCGCGGACCTGGCGCGGCGCCGCGCTCGCCAAGGAGCTGCCCGTCGCCCGGGTGCTGGTCAACAAGGGCGTGCTCCATCTCGACCAGTACTTCGACTACGCCGTGCCCGAGGAGCTCGACGCCGACGCACAGCCCGGAGTGCGGGTGCGGGTGCGATTCGGGGCAGGGGGGCGCAATGTCCGCGGCGGGCGGCGCGAAGGGGGCGGCCTGATCGACGGGTTCCTCGTCGAGCGGCTCGCCGAATCGGACTACACGGGAGCCCTGGCCGCGCTCGCCTATGTCGTGTCGCCCGAACCGGTGCTGGGACCGGAGCTGCTGGCCCTCTCGCGGGCTGTCGCCGACCGTTACGCGGGCAGCCTCGCCGATGTGCTGCAGCTCGCCGTGCCGCCCAGGAACGGACGGGCCGAGTCCAAGCCCTCGCCCGAGCCGCTGCCACCGCCGCCCGCGCCGTCGGCGGGGAGCTGGGAGCGGTACGCCCAGGGGCCCGCGTTCCTGCGGGCACTGGCCGAGGGCGGTGCGCCCCGGGCCGTATGGACCGCCCTGCCCGGACCGCACTGGCCCCAGGAGATCGCCAGGGCCATGGCCGCGACGCTCGCCTCCGGGCGCGGCGCTTTGGGCGTCGTGCCGGACGGCCGGACCGCGGGGCGGGTGGATGCCGCGCTCACCGAGCTTCTCGGCGAGGGCCGCCATGCGCTGCTGACCGCCGACTCCGGACCGGAGAAGCGGTACCGGGAGTGGCTCGCCGTTCGGCGCGGCTCGGTGCGGGCGGTCGTCGGGACGCGGGCCGCGATGTTCGCACCCGTCGCCGATCTGGGCCTGGTCGCCGTCTGGGACGACGGGGACTCCAGCCACAGCGACGACAATGCCCCCTTCCCGCACGTCCGCGAGGTGCTCGAACTGCGGGCCGCGCACGGCCGGTGCGCATTCCTGCTCGGTGGTACGAACTGCACGGTGGAGGCCGCCCAGCTGGTGGAGAGCGGCTGGGCGCTGCCGCTGCGCGCGGACCGGGAGCAGCTGCGCATCGCGGCGCCCCTGGTGCGTACGGTCGGCGACGGGGAGCTGGCGCGGGACGGGGCCGCGAGGGCGGCCCGGCTGCCCAGCCTGGCCTGGCAGACAGTACGGGACGGGCTGCGCATCGGCCCCGTCCTGGTCCAGGTGCCGCGCCGCGGATACGCACCGCGGCTGGCTTGCGAGCGCTGCCGTGAACCCGCCCGGTGCCGGCACTGTGCCGGACCGCTTCAGGCACCGGACCAGCGGGATCTCGACTGCGCCTGGTGCGGGCGGGCCGAGACCGCCTGGCACTGCGTCGCCTGCGGCTCCCATCGGCTGCGGGCCCAGATCGTCGGCGCCCGCCGCACCGCCGAGGAGCTCGGCCGGGCGTTTCCCGCGGTACCGGTACGGACGTCGGGCCGCGACCACATCCTGGACTCGGTGCCGGACGCGCCGGCACTGGTCGTCAGCACCCCCGGCGCCGAACCCGTCGCCGAGGGCGGCTACGCGGCGGCGCTGCTGCTGGACGGCTGGGCGATGGTCGGGCGCCCCGACCTGCGGGCCGGCGAGGAGGCGCTGCGCCGTTGGACGGCCGCGGCCTCGCTGGTGAGGGGGCAGCCGGAGGGCGGCACGGTGGTGATCGTCGCCGAGCCGACGCTGCGGCCCGTGCAGGCCCTGGTGCGCTGGGACCCGGTCGGACACGCCCGCCGTGAGCTGGCGGAACGGGCCGAGCTCGGCTTCCCCCCGGTGTCCCGGATGGCCTCGGTGACCGGCTCGCCGGAGGCGCTCGCCGCGTTTCTCACGGCCGCCGAACTGCCGCCGGAGGCCGAGGTGCTCGGCCCGGTCCCGGTGCCGGGCGCCGAGCCAGGCAGGCCCCGCAGGCCCTGGGACGCACCGCCGGGGGAGTTCTGGGAGCGGGCGCTGCTCAGGGTGCCACCGGGGAGTGGGGCGGCGCTTGCGGCCGCGCTGAAGGCGGCGCAGGCGGCGCGGATGTCCCGGGGAGGCGGTGCGCAGGTCCGGATCAGGGTGGATCCGCCGGACATCGGGTGACGGCTCGGTGGATGAGGCCGGAGGGGGAGATGCGGCTGCCCCGCCGTGCATCGGGCGCGGCGGGGCAGGGGGGGTGGGGTGGTCAGCCGTTGCGCGGGCCGGGGAAGATGCCCGGGCGCACGTCCTCGCGCAGGGACGGGCGGTCCACCGACGGCTGCGGGGGCATGGAGCGTGCGGCGGGTACGGCGGGCAGCGCGGGCGCATTGGCGGAGCCGGGCGCAATGGGCAGTGGGCGTGGCACAGCGGTCTCCGCGGTGGCCTCGGCCGTTCCCGGCTGCCGGGCGTTGCGGCGGGCGCCGTAGCGGCGGTGCACCGCCTGCTTGGTGACCCCGAGCGCGGAGCCCACCGCGTCCCAGGAGAAGCCCAGCGAGCGGTCGAAGTCCACTGCCGCGGTGACCAGGGTCTCGACACTGTCCCGCAACTCCTGGGCCAGCCTGACGGTGGGGGCCGGGGCCCTGCCGTAGACGACGAAGCCCGTGGACGGGCCGGAGCGGCGCGGACGGTAGACGTTGCCCAGTTGGGCGGTGAGCGTGCGCAGCGCGTCCACCTGCCGCCGGACCCGCTCGATGTCCCGCACCAACAGATGCAGGCTGGCCCGCGCTTGGGCGTCGTGGGTTGCGTGGTCGGCCATGAAGAAGCCTCTCGAACCGGCATTGAAAGGGATCGGGCCGCATCGTGGCGGCTCGCTTCGGTCAATCTCTCTTGACCAACGCGTCAGCCGGGGATCTGGTCACGGTGCAGGGGCGCGTGTGCATATCCAAGGGGCGCGCAGTCATGCGTACGCCCCCCGGTCGCCCGGCCCATAGACTTGTGCGTTGCTCGTCACCGTACGTTTCGGCCCGAGAGGCAGTCAGCCACCCATGAAGCTCGTCTTCGCAGGCACCCCCGAGGTAGCCGTACCCGCCCTGGACGCCCTGATCGCCTCCGACCGGCACGAGGTGGCCGCCGTCGTCACCCGGCCCGACGCCCCTGCCGGGCGAGGCCGCCGCCTGGTCGCCAGCCCCGTCGCCGAGCGCGCCGAGGAGGCCGGGATCGAGGTGCTCAAGCCCGCCCGGCCGCGCGACGAGGACTTCCTGGCGCGGCTGCGGGAGATCGGCCCGGATTGCTGTCCGGTCGTCGCCTACGGAGCGCTGCTGCCCAGGACCACGCTCGACGTGCCCGCCCGCGGCTGGGTCAACCTCCACTTCTCGCTGCTGCCCGCCTGGCGCGGCGCGGCCCCCGTACAGCACGCGATCATGGCCGGGGACGAGGTGACCGGTGCATCGACCTTCCTGATCGAGGAGGGGCTCGACTCCGGCCCGGTGTACGGCGTCCTCACCGAAGAGGTACGGCCTACCGACACCAGCGGTGACCTGCTCACCCGGCTGGCGTTCGCGGGTGCGGGACTGCTCGTCGCGACCATGGACGGCATCGAGGACGGCACGCTGCACGCCGTACCTCAGCCTGCCGAGGGCGTCACCCTCGCACCGAAGATCACCGTCGAGGACGCCCAGGTGCAGTGGTCCGCCCCTGCCCTGCGGGTCGACCGGGTGGTGCGCGGCTGCACCCCTGCTCCTGGGGCGTGGACGCTGTTCCGCGGGGAGCGGCTGAAGGTGATTCAGGCGGTGCCCGTGCTGGACCGTGCCGATCTGGCGCCCGGCGAGCTGTCGGCGGCCAAGAACAATGTGTACGTGGGCACCGGATCGCACGCCGTCGAGCTGCTCTGGGTCCAGCCGCAGGGCAAGAAGCCGATGCGGGCCGCGGACTGGGCCCGCGGGGTGCGGATCGTCCACGGCGAGCTGCTGGGGATCTAGCGGAATCCCGGGCCTGGGCGGCGACGTACGCTGGGAGGGTTCGCCCTCTCACCATCAGCGGAGCACCTTTCACGTGAACGACCAGCAGCGTCGCCGTCCCGCCAAGCCGCATCGCCGCCCCAAGAAGGACCCCGTCCGGTTCCTCGCCTTCGAAGCGCTCAGGGCCGTCGACGAACGCGATGCGTACGCCAACCTCGTCCTTCCTCCGCTGCTGAAGAAGGCCCGCGCCAAGGGAGACTTCGACAACAGGGACGCGGCGCTGGCGACCGAACTGGTCTACGGGACACTGCGCCGCCAGGGGACGTACGACGCGATCGTCGCGGCCTGCATCGACCGGCCGCTGCGCGAGGTCGACCCGCCGGTCCTCGATGTGCTCAACATGGGCGTGCACCAGCTGCTCGGCACCCGTATCCCCACCCACGCGGCGGTCTCCGCCAGCGTGGAGCTGGCCCGTGTGGTGCTCGGCGAAGGGCGGGCCAAGTTCGTCAACGCCGTGCTTCGGAAGGTCTCCGCGGACGACCTCGACGGCTGGGTGGCGCGCGTCGCCCCGTCGTACGACGAGGACGCCGAGGACCACCTCGCGGTCGTGCACTCGCACCCGCGTTGGGTCGTGTCTGCACTCTGGGACGCACTGGGCGGCGGCCGCGCCGGGATCGAGGACCTCCTCGAAGCGGACAACGAACGGCCCGAGGTCACTCTGGTCGCCCGCCCCGGCCGCTCCACCACCGACGAACTGCTCACCGCCCTCGGTGACGAGAACGGCCTGCCCGGCCGCTGGTCGCCCTATGCCGTACGGATGGCGGAGGGCGGCGAGCCCGGTGCGCTGACCGCCGTGCAGGAGGGCCGGGCCGGGGTCCAGGACGAGGGCAGCCAGCTGGTGGCCGCCGCCCTCGCCAACGCACCGCTGGAGGGCAGCGACACCCGGTGGCTCGACGGCTGTGCCGGGCCCGGCGGCAAGGCCGCCCTGCTCGGCGCACTCGCCGCCGGACGAGGTGCCGCCCTGCTCGCCGCCGAGAAGCAGCCGCACAGGGCCCGCCTCGTAGAGCGCGCGCTGGCCGGCAACCCCGGCCCGTACCAGGTGATCACCGCCGACGGAACCCGCCCGCCGTGGCAGCCCGGCACCTTCGACCGGATCCTGATGGACGTCCCGTGCTCGGGCCTCGGCGCGCTGCGCCGTCGCCCGGAGGCGCGCTGGCGGCGCCGCCCGGAGGACCTGGAGAGCTTCGCACCGCTGCAACGCGGTCTGCTGCGTGAGGCTTTGAAGGCGGTGCGGGTCGGCGGCATCGTCGGTTACGCGACCTGCTCACCGCATCTCGCGGAGACCCGGGTCGTCGTCGAGGACGTGCTCAAGGGGCGTGGCGGCCAGCCGGTCGATGCGGAGTGGGTCGATGCCCGCCCGCTGATGCCGGGAGTGCCCGCGCTGGGCGATGGTCCCGACGTCCAGTTGTGGCCGCATCTGCACGGCACCGACGCGATGTACCTGGCACTGCTGCGCCGGACCGCCTGAGGCAGGCCGGGGGGCCGCGCGAGGCCGGCAGAGCGGCCAGGGGCCGACGGCATGTGCGACCGGGCACGGGTACTGGCCGCCGCCCGGACGGGCCGCCCGCCGGATTCGGTGCCCGGCCCGTAGGCGGGAGGCCCTCCGCCGTCTGCCGGCAGCAGGCCCGCCGCCTCAGGGCCCCGTACCGCCCCCGAAGGGCCCGATGCGGGCTGAAACGCCCGTATCGCACGGCCGGAGGCTTGGATTCCGCGAACTGTAATGATCCCGTGAGGCTTTGGCCCGCACCAGGGCGGGGAAGTGGCGCGGAACATGGCAGGCTTGGCACATGGCCCAGATCAACCCCAGCATCCTGTCCGCCGACTTCGCCCGTCTCGCCGAGGAGGCGAAGGCAGTCGAAGGTGCCGACTGGCTCCATGTCGATGTGATGGACAACCACTTTGTGCCCAATCTGACCCTCGGCGTGCCGATCGTGGAATCGCTCAGCCGGGCCACGGACACTCCGCTGGACTGCCATCTGATGATCGAGGACCCGGACCGCTGGGCGCCGCAGTACGTCGAGGCGGGCGCCGGCTCCGTCACCTTTCACGTGGAGGCCGCGGCAGCCCCCGTACGGCTGGCGCGGGAGATCCGGGCCAAGGGTGCCCGCGCCTCCATGGCGCTCAAGCCCGCGACGCCCATCGAGCCGTACGAGGACCTGCTCCCCGAACTCGACATGCTGCTGATCATGACGGTCGAGCCGGGCTTCGGTGGCCAGGCTTTCCTGGACATCATGCTGCCGAAGATCCGCCGCACCCGTGAGCTGATCTCCAAGCACGGCCTCGAACTGTGGCTCCAGATCGACGGCGGCGTCTCCGAGTCCACCATCGAGCGGTGCGCCGACGCCGGTGCGGATGTTTTCGTCGCGGGTTCGGCGGTGTACGGGGCCGCGGACCCGGCGGAAGCGGTGCGCACCCTGCGTGCCAAGGCGGAAGCGGCCACCGCCTCGGCGGCCTGGGCGTGCCACCACTGAAGCGGAAACCGGCGCCGGAACCCGCTCCGGCCCCCGATTGCAGGTCGGGCCGGCCAAGGGCAGATGAACGCGGTCCGACGGGACCGATCAAGGATCGCCGGATCTGACAGGATGAACGGCGTATCGAGAGTGTGAACAGCAGTGAGGAGATCGCGGTGTCTGCAATGTCGGCGGGACGGTCCGCCCTGCGGATGGGGCCCGCGGAGCTGGTGCAGGCGGCGGCCATGGCCCGCCGCTTCTACCTCGAAGGAAAGTCGAAGATCCAGATCGCCGAGGAGTTCGGCGTCAGCCGCTTCAAGGTGGCCCGGGTCCTGGAGACGGCTCTTGAGCGCGACCTCGTACGCATCGAGATCCGCGTCCCCGCCGAACTGGACGCCGAGCGCTCCGACGCGCTCAGGGCCCGCTACGGGCTGCGTCACGCGGTTGTCGTCGAATCTCCCGCGGAGGAGCAGGACGACGCACCGGACCCGGAGAACCTGGGTGAGGTCGCGGCGGATCTCCTCGGAGAACTGGTGAACGAGGGCGATGTGCTCGGCCTGGCCTGGGGCCGGTCCACCATCCACATGGCGGCGGCGCTCGACCGGCTGCCGCCGTGCACGGTCGTGCAGCTCACCGGGGTGTACGACGCGGGGACGGCCGAGCGCGGCTCGGTCGAGGCGGTCCGGCGGGCCGCCCAGGTGGCCGGCGGTGAGGCCCACCCGATCTACGCGCCGATGCTGCTGCCCGACCCGGCCACGGCCGCCGCGCTGCGCCACCAGACCGGTATCGCCCGCGCCTTCGAGTACTTCGACAAGGTGACGGTCGCCGCGGTGTCCATCGGCTCCTGGGAGCCGGGCATCTCCACCGTCCACGACATGCTCACGGACGAGGAGCGGGCGCACTACGCGTCGCTCGGCGTCGCCGCCGAGATGTCCGCGCACCTCTTCGACAAGGAGGGGCGGCGGGTCGGCCGGGACCTGGGGGAGCGATGCATCACGGTCGAGGCCGACCGGCTGCGCCGGATCCCCGAGGTGGTGGCGATCGCGGGCGGCCAGCGGAAGGCTGCGGCGATCGGGGCGGTGCTGCGGTCCGGGCTCGTCACCAGCCTGGTGACGGATACGGCGGCGGCCGACTATCTGCTGACCGAGTCGGCGGCGCCGCGGCGGCCGGCGCTGGAGCGGGCGGATCCGGACGGGGCCTGAGCGGGCGCCGGGAGGCGGGCAGCGGTGGTCGCGGAGACCGTTGCCGGGGCCGCCCGGTGGCCGCTGTGTCCTCAACCGCCGGACGGGGTTGATTTTGCCGCCCGGCGATTGAGTGGGCCTTGACCGACTAGTCCGGTGGTTCAGTGCTGGGCCACGCCCAGGACCGTTGCCTCCAGGTACTCTTCCGGCTCCTCGTACTGGCTCACATCGGCCGGGTTGTAGCGGGGGGTCTGCCGTGACCAGTCCAGGTTGCCGCGCATCCAGCTCCGCATCCCGTCCAGGTACGGTGCGAGCATCCAGGACAGCTGCGGGTACGCGGCCAGCAGCTCGGCCTCGGCGGTGAGGAACCGCTCCGTCTCCGTGGCGATCTCCGCGCAGACGTGTTTGAGCGCCTCCTGCTTGCCGTAACCGCGGTGGTGCCGGACCAGATGGACGAGATTGTGGATCTCGCCGAGCACCTGCTCCTTCTCGTACGAGTACACGTCGTTGGCCCAGCACACGACATTGCACGACGCTTCCAGCGCGGCGATGAACCGGGAATCGTTGTGGATCGACTCGGGAGCCTCGATCCCGGCCACGATCTCTATCAGGTCCATGCAGACATGTATCGCGCCGGTGTGGCGACGCTTGGCGATGTACGTCTCCTCGGACGGCACCACCCCCGCGGCTCGGTTCCCGGCCTCCCAGGTGGTGGCCGTCGTGAGATACGTGGTCAGGTGCCGGCCGAACCGGGTGCGCCAGTGCGCGGCCGTGGTCGGTGTCGTCCGTTCCCACAGATCGACCAGGGCGACCACGGCGGCGGGAAGGTCCTCGTCGGACAGGGTGGCCGTACCGGCGCCCTCGATCACGGACCGCATCACCGCGACCACGTCCCGCACCCGCTCCGGGCTGCGGCCCAGGTGACCGTCGTCCAGCTGGTCGTCGACGAGAAACAGCCATACGAACCAGTCGGCGACGAGGTCGAGATTCTTGCTGTCGGCGGTCGGATGCACCATGCCGACGAACGCTCCGAAGTCCGCCTGCTCGAAGCGATCCCTGGCTGAATCACCGTGTACCAGACCGGTGTTGCGGATCCAGCTGTCGAGGTGGACTCGGGTGTGCCCGACGTGCGGACTCGTCCGCTGGGGGAACGGGCAGTAGATGTCCGGCAGTTCGCTCTCCACGGGTGGGTCGTGATCCTCTCCGGTCGTACGTGTGACGGAAGTTGTGACCATCCGCCTGTTCCTCCGGGGCGTATTCGTGACCCGCGGGACCTGCGGATTTGAAGCTACCCGACCCCTTGTCACCAGGTCCAGGGAAGATCATCGCGAATGATTCGGTTGCCGTACGGGTAGGGTCCGCGGGCAAGGCAGGTTCCACTTGCCCGGAACTCCCGCTCCGTTCCTTCGGCGGAACGTACGAATGCGGGGGCAATTTGCTGTGTCTTCCTGGAAGCGACCTGCTCCGTTTCGTATGAAAAAATAAGCGTTATGCGTTTTCTTGAGCCCGGCACCGGTCGCTACACAGACTCTCCCTCGGTCCCGTACGACCTCACGTACGACGATGTCTTCATGGTTCCGGGCCGTTCGGCGGTCGGTTCCCGCCAGGGTGTCGACCTCTCCTCGCCGGACGGCAGCGGCACCACCATCCCGCTCGTCGTCGCGAACATGACGGCCATCGCGGGTCGCCGGATGGCCGAAACGATCGCCCGCCGCGGCGGGCTCGTCGTCATCCCTCAGGACATCCCGATCGACGTCGTCACCGATGTCGTCTCCTGGGTGAAAACGCGCCACCTCGTGCTCGACACGCCGATCGTGCTGGCCCCGGGCCAGACGGTCGCCGACGCCCTGTCCCTGCTGCCGAAACGCGCGCACGGCGCGGGTGTGGTCGTCGACGAGGAGCAGCGGCCCCTCGGTGTCGTCACCGACCATGACCTGACCGGTGTCGACCGCTTCACCCAGCTCTCCGAGGTCATGTCCAGGGATCTGGTGCTCCTCGACGCGGACATCGACCCGCGCGACGCGTTCAACAAGCTCGACGGAGCCCACCGCAAGCTCGCCCCCGCGGTCGACGCGGACGGCCGGCTCGTCGGCATCCTCACCCGTAAGGCCGCACTGCGCGCCACTCTGTACACCCCCGCCACCGACGCGGCCGGCAGGCTGCGGATCGCCGCCGCCGTCGGGATCAACGGCGATGTCGCGGGCAAGGCCGAGCAACTCCTCGACGCGGGCGTCGACACCCTCGTCGTGGACACCGCGCACGGCCACCAGGAGTCCATGATCAGCGCGGTCCGCGCGGTCCGTGCGCTCGCCCCGCAGGTGCCGATCGTGGCCGGCAACATCGTCGCCGCCGAGGGCGTGCGCGACCTCATCGAGGCCGGCGCGGACATCATCAAGGTCGGTGTCGGCCCCGGCGCCATGTGCACCACTCGGATGATGACCGGTGTGGGCCGGCCGCAGTTCTCCGCCGTCCTGGAGTGTGCCGCCGAGGCGAAGAAGTACGGCAAGCACGTCTGGGCGGACGGCGGCGTCCGTCACCCGCGCGATGTGGCCATGGCGCTCGCCGCGGGCGCGTCCAACGTGATGATCGGCTCCTGGTTCGCCGGTACGTACGAGTCGCCGGGTGACCTCCAGCAGTCCGCCGACGGCCGCTTCTACAAGGAGTCCTTCGGCATGGCGTCCGCGCGCGCCGTGAAGAACCGTACGTCGGACGAGTCGGCGTACGACCGGGCCCGCAAGGCGCTCTTCGAGGAGGGCATCTCCACCTCGCGGATGTTCCTCGACCCGGCCCGGCCCGGCGTCGAGGACCTGATCGACTCGATCATCGCGGGCGTACGCTCGTCCTGCACCTACGCCGGCGCGGCCTCCCTGGAGGAGTTCGCCGAGAAGGCGGTCGTCGGGGTGCAGAGCGCCGCCGGTTACGCCGAGGGCAAGCCGCTTCACGCCAGCTGGAGTTGATTCCGAAGTCCCGCAACACCGTTGCCCCTCACGGCCGTTCGTGCCGTGAGGGGCAACGGCGTTTTCGGGTGTCCTCGCGTGACGTCAGGGATGTCCGATTCCGGCCCCCGGTTACCATGGTGATCCGCTCCAAACCCATTGAGATGTAAGTAATATGAAGCGCAATCAGCTGCCCTCCTCTCTGTGGTAAGGGATCTCATGTCCTTCTTCACTGACCTGGCCCATCAGTACATCGACGGAGAGTGGAGGCCGGGCAAGGGGTCCTGGGACATCATCGACTTCAATCCGTACAACGGGGAGAAGCTCGCCTCGATCACGGTCGCCACGGCCGACGAGGTGGACCAGGCGTACCGGTCCGCCGAGGCCGCCCAGCGGGCGTGGGGCGACACCAATCCGTATGCCCGCCGGCTGGTGCTGGAGAGGGCGCTGCGCGTCGTCGAGGAGCGCGAGCCCGAGATCAGCGACGCGATCGTCGCGGAACTGGGTGGCACCCGGCTGAAGGCGGCCTTCGAGCTGCATCTCGCCAAGGAGTTCCTGCGGGAGTCGATCCAGCTCGCGCTGCGGCCCTCCGGGCAGATACTGCCCTCGCCGACCGAGGGCAAGGAGAACCGCGTCTACCGGGTGCCCGTCGGTGTCGTGGGTGTCATCAGCCCCTTCAACTTCCCGTTCCTGCTGTCGCTGAAGTCGGTCGCCCCCGCCCTGGCGCTCGGTAACGCCGTGGTGCTCAAGCCGCACCAGAACACCCCGGTCTGCGGCGGCACGCTGGTGGCGAAGGTGTTCGAGGAGGCGGGGCTGCCGGCCGGGCTCCTGAACGTCGTGGTCACCGACATCGCGGAGATCGGTGACGCACTGCTGGAGCACCCCATTCCGCAGGTCATCTCCTTTACCGGTTCGGACAAGGTGGGACGGCACGTCGCCACGGTCTGCGCGGCGAACCTCAAGCGCGCCGTGCTCGAACTCGGGGGCAACAGTGCGCTCATCGTCCTCGACGACGCCGATCTGGACTACGCCGTGGACGCGGCCGTCTTCAGCCGGTACGTGCACCAGGGCCAGGTCTGCATGGCCGCGAACCGGATCCTGGTCGACCGGGCGGTGGAGAAGGAATTCACCGAGAAGTTCGTCGCCAAGGTCGCTTCGCTGCGGGTGGGGGACCCGGCCGACCCGGAGACCCAGATCGGCCCGCTGATCAACTCCTCGCAGGCCGAGGCCATTTCCTCGCTCGTCGACCAGACCGTCGAGGCCGGCGCGACGGCCCTGCTGCACGGCAGCACCGACGGCAATCTGGTGAGCCCGTCCGTGCTGACCGGTCTGGCCGCCGATTCCCCCGTCCTCTCCCAGGAGATCTTCGGGCCGGTCGCACTCCTCGTACCGTTCGACGGTGAGGACGAAGCGGTACGGATCGCCAACGACACCCCGTACGGTCTGAGCGGCGCGGTGCACACCGGCAACATCGAGCGCGGCGTACGGATCGGGCAGCGCATCCACACCGGCATGATCCACATCAACGACGGCACGGTCCACGACGAGCCCATCGTCCCGTTCGGCGGCGAGAAGAGCTCCGGCCTCGGCCGGCTGAACGGCGAGTCGATGGTCGAGGCCTTCACCACCCAGAAGTGGATCTCGGTGCAGCACGGCCGTTCGCAGTTCCCGTTCTGACCGGTCACCGGATGCGCTGAGCGCGCCCGGCGGGGCGGGGCCATGGTCTACTTCGGGGGCGGCATCCTGCCGCCCCCGACGTCGGCCATCGCAGAGAAGTGAACCGCCCGAAGTGCGCCTGAACGACCTCGACGAACGCATCGTCCACGCCCTCGCCGAAGATGCCCGGCGCTCCTACGCGGATATCGGCGCGCTCATCGGCCTGTCCGCGCCCGCCGTGAAGCGCCGCGTGGACCGGCTGCGCGCCGAGGGTGCGATCACCGGCTTCACGGTGCGGGTGGACCCGGCGGCGCTGGGGTGGGAGACCGAGGGGTTCATCGAGATCTACTGCAGCCGCAACACATCGCCGGAGGCGATCAAGCAGGGGCTTGCACGGTATCCGGAGATCGCGTCGGCCTCCACGGTGACGGGGGAGGCCGATGCGATCGTGCAGGTCTTCGCCGCGGACATGCGCCACTTCGAGCAGGTGCTCGAGCGGATTGCGGGCGAGCCGTATGTGGAGCGGACGAAGTCCGTGCTCGTGCTGTCGCCATTGTTGCGGCGGTACTCGTCGGGGTCGCCGGAGTAGGGTGCCGGGCTGCGTCCGGCTGCCGCCTTGTCCTCAATCGCCGGACGGGCCGGCAGTTGCCGGGCGGGCTGGTGATGCCCGGGCTGCGGGTCTTCGACGAGGCGTCGGGCTGAGACCTGTGTCACCTGCTTGACCTGCAAAGACGTCAAGCGCAATGAATCGCCGCCACAGGCCGTCGGCGCGCAATGGATCGACGGTGTACGCGCAACGGTCGCGCCTTGTCCGGTTCCAGTGGCGGACCGTACCGTCAATACGTCCCCGCCCCGCCCGCACCGCCCGAGGTCAGCCATGCCGCCGTTGCGTACCGCCCTGCTCCAGAGCTCCGGACGACCCGGGCACGTGGACGAGAACATCAAGGTGCTCGACGGAGCCGCACGGCGGGCGGCGGACGCCGGGGTTCGGCTGCTCGTCTGTCCCGAGCTGTTCCTGACCGGGTACGCGATCGGGGCCGACGTGCCCCGGCTGGCCGAGCCGGCGGACGGGCCTGGTGCCCGGGCCGTCGCCGAGATCGCCGCACGGCACGGGCTCGCGGTCCTCTACGGCTACCCGGAGCGCGTGGGCGAGCAGATCTTCAACGCCGCGCAGCTCATCGGGCCGGACGGGTCGGCGCTCGCGAACTACCGCAAGACCCATCTCTTCGGCTGCTTCGAGCAGGAGTGGTTCACCCCGGGCGAGCAGCCCGTCGTCCAGGCCGAGCTGGACGGCGTAAGCATCGGGATCATGATCTGCTACGACGTCGAGTTCCCGGAGAACGTCCGCTCGCACGCCCTCGCGGGCACCGATCTGCTGCTGGTGCCCACCGCGCAGATGCACCCCTTCCAGTTCGTCGCCGAGTCCGTCGTACCGGTCCGCGCGTTCGAGAGCCAGATGTACGTGGCGTACGTCAACAGGACCGGCCCGGAAGGCGAGTTCGAGTTCGTCGGGCTGAGCTGCCTGGCAGGTCCCGACGGCACCGTCCGCACGCGTGCCGGACGCGGCGAGGAACTGGTCATCGGTGAGGTCGACCCCGAGTTCCTGAGCGCGTCGCGCGCCGCCAACCCGTATCTGAACGACCGCCGCCCCGGTCTCTACGGCTCCCTCGTCTGAGCCCGCCACCCCTCGTTCCACCTTTTTCGTGCAAGGAGTCCGTACCCCATGACGTCCACGGTGCCCAACGCCGTCCAGCACACCGACGCGGCCGAGCCGATCACCATGTTCGGGCCGGACTTTCCCTACGCGTACGACGACTTCCTGGCGCACCCCGCGGGGATCGGGCAGATACCGGCGACCGAGCACGGCACCGAGGTCGCCGTCATCGGTGGCGGGCTCTCCGGCATCGTCGCCGCGTACGAGCTGATGAAGATGGGGCTCAAGCCCGTCGTCTACGAAGCTGACGAGATCGGCGGCCGGCTGCGTACCGTCGGATTCGACGGCTGCTCCGCCGCAGGCGAAGAAGGGGAGCTCACCGCCGAGATGGGCGCGATGCGCTTCCCGCCGTCCTCCACCGCGCTCCAGCACTACATCGATCTGGTCGGCCTGGAGACGAAGCCGTTCCCCAACCCGCTCTCCCCGGCCACCCCGTCCACCGTCGTCGACCTCAAGGGTGAGTCGCACTACGCGCGGACCATCGCCGATCTGCCGCAGGTCTACCGCGATGTGATGGACGCCTGGAACCGGTGTCTGGAGGAGGGCGCGGACTTCTCCGACATGAACCGCGCGATGCGCGAACGCGATGTGCCCCGCATCCGGGAGATCTGGGCGAAGCTCGTCCAGAAGCTCGACAACCAGACCTTCTACGGATTCCTCTGCGACTCCGACGCCTTCAAGTCGTTCCGGCACCGTGAGATCTTCGGCCAGGTCGGCTTCGGCACCGGCGGCTGGGACACCGACTTCCCCAACTCCATCCTGGAGATCCTGCGCGTCGTCTACACCGAGGCGGACGACCACCACCGGGGCATCGTCGGCGGCAGCCAGCAGCTTCCGCTGCGGCTCTGGGACCGCGAACCGCAGAAGATCGTCCACTGGCCGCTCGGCACGTCGCTGTCCTCGCTGCACAACGGCGAGCCGCGCCCCGCCGTGACCCGGCTGAACCGCACCGCCGGAAACCGGATCACCGTCACCGACGCCACCGGTGACATCCGCACCTACCCCGCTGCGATCTTCACCGGGCAGTCCTGGCTGCTGCTCTCGAAGATCGACTGCGACGACGCGCTCTTCCCGATCGACCACTGGACGGCGATGGAGCGCACCCACTACATGGAGTCGTCCAAGCTGTTCGTCCCCGTCGACCGGCCGTTCTGGCTGGACAAGGACGAGATCACCGGGCGGGACACCATGTCGATGACGCTCACCGACCGGATGACCCGGGGGACGTACCTCCTGGACGACGGCCCCGACCGGCCCGCCGTCATCTGCCTCTCGTACACCTGGTGCGACGACAGCCTGAAGTGGCTGCCGCTCTCCCCGAACGAGCGCATGGACGTCATGCTCAAGTCGCTCGGCGAGATCTACCCGAACGTCGACATCAGGAAGCACATCATCGGCAACCCGGTGACGGTCTCGTGGGAGAACGAGCCCTACTTCATGGGGGCGTTCAAGGCCAATCTGCCGGGCCACTACCGCTACCAGCGGCGGCTGTTCACCCACTTCATGCAGGACCGGCTGCCCGCCGACCGGCGGGGTCTGTTCCTCGCGGGCGACGACATCTCCTGGACGGCCGGATGGGCCGAGGGCGCCGTACAGACCGCACTCAACGCCGTGTGGGGTGTGATGACCCAGTTCGGCGGCGCGACCGATGCGACGAACCCCGGCCCCGGCGATGTCTTCGACGACATCGCCCCGGTCGAACTCCCGGAGGACTGAGACCGCTCGGTCCGAGACCCGTTCGGTGTTACGCGGGCCGGCAGACGCTGCGCTGTCGGCCCAGGCCCGAGATCTCGACCTCCATCACATCGTCCGGACCCAGGTAGGGGAAGCGGCCGGAGAGCGCCACACCCTGCGGAGTACCGGTGTTGATGATGTCGCCGGGCTCCAGCACCAGATACTGCGACAGATGGTGCACCAGATGCGCCACGCTGAAGATCATGTCCGCGGTGCTGGAGTCCTGCCTCGGCTCCCCGTTCACATAGCTGCGCAGCTGCAGCTGTTGCGGGTCACCGACCTCGTCGGCCGTCACCAGCACCGGCCCCAGCGGGTTGAACGTGGCGCAGCTCTTGCCCTTGGACCACTGGCCGCCCGACTGCTCCAGCTGGAAGGCACGCTCGGATACGTCGTTGCTGACGGCGTAGCCCGCGATGTGCGCGGCGGCGTCGGCGGGGGAGTCCAGGTAGGAGGCGCGGCGGCCGATGACGACGGCCAGCTCCACCTCCCAGTCGGTCTTCTTCGAGCCGCGCGGGATCAGCACGTCGTCGTACGGGCCGACGACGGTGTTCGGCGACTTGTAGAAGAGGATCGGCTGCGCGGGCGGCTCGGCACCCGACTCCGCCGCGTGGGCCGCGTAGTTCTGGCCGATGCAGAGCAGTGCGGAGGGACGGGCCACCGGAGCGCCGATCCGCTGACCGGTGATGTCGATCTCCGGGAGCGCCGGCTCGGTGGGGACCAGGTGCGGATTGTCGGCGAGCGCGGCGAGGAACGCGCCGTCGATGTCGTGGGTGATGCCGGACAGGTCGTGGTGATGGCCCTCGGGGCAGACGGCAACGGGGCGCTCATGGCCCGGCTCGCCGATGCGCATCAGTCGCATGACGGGTGAACTCTCCTGAAAAATATGGGGGTTGGGTAGGGGGCAGGGCCTCTTTGGTCCTGATCCGCCGGACAGCCCTAGCGCAGACGGGTGAGGGCGTCGGCGGTGACCGCGTGGACCGGGGGGCGTCCGGCGAGCAGCCGCAGCACCTCGTTGACGGCACTCATTCCGAGCCGCTGCCGGCACTCGACGCTGCCCGCTGCCTGGTGCGGGGTGAGCAGCACATTCGGCAGGGAGCGGAAGGGGTGGCCGGAGGGCAGCGGCTCGGCGTCGAAGACATCGATTGCCGCATCCAGCCGGCCCGATGCCAGCTCGGTGATGAGCGCGTCCTCGTCGACCAGCCACGACCTGGCGGTGTTCACCAGTCCGGCCCCGTCCGGCATCAGCGCCAGCTGTTCGGCGCCGATCATCCTGTGGGTCTCCTCGGTGACCGGCGCGTGCACGGCCACGATCCTGCTGCGCGACAGCAGAGTCCGAAGCGGTACGGACTTCACGCCGAGCGCCTCGGCGTCCGCATCGGAGAGGTACGGGTCGGTGACGCTGACCCGTGCCCCCATCGCCCGCACCAGGGCGATGTAGGCACGTCCGGTGCGGGAGGCGCCGATCACGCCGATGTCGCTGCCGTGGATCTCATGGCGCGGAGGGGCTTCGCTCGCCGCCACCCACTCCAGCCCGCCGCGCAGGGCGTGGTCGAAGCGCTGGATGCGGTGGAGCAGCGAGAGCGTGAACGCGAGAGCCACCTCGGCGACCGGGCGGGCCATCTCGTCACCCGCCTGGGTGACCAGGATGCCCCGCCGGAACACTTCCTCGGTGACATAGGGCGCGACCGCCGAACCGGTGTGCGCCACCAGTTCCAACCGGTCGGCCGATGCGAGGAGTTCGGCGTCCACCTTGGGCGCCCGCCACGAGGTGATCAGTGCGCGGGCGCCGGGCAGCGCCGCAGCCACCGCCGCCCGGTCGGAGTGGTTGTCCAGGACCGTCAGCTCTGCCGCGCGCTCCAGCTCCCGCCACACCTCGGTGGTGAAGAACTGGGCCCGCAGGCCCGGCGGTACGGCGACGACCACCCGGGGGCGGTCGGCAGGATCAGGAGAGCCAGGCATCGAGGTGCTCCGCAACGAAGGCGTCATCGGTCAGCCAAGGGTAGGCCGCGGCCACCCGGCTGATCTCCTCCGCCTGCCCGGGGGAGAGCGTCTCGGTCAGGTCCAGGCACCTGATGTTCGCCAACAGGCCCTGGCGGTGCAGCACTTCGTGCACCCCGGCGATGCAGCCGCGGAACGCGCCGCGCACATCGAAGACCGCGCTGTTGGCATCGGTCAGCTCGGAGCGACGCGCCAGACAGCGCACCATCGCCTCGTGGTCCCCGCCGCGCGCCTTGCGGACGTCGTCGAGGAGCGTCACCGCGGAGTTCGTCCACACGGCCCACTGGCCGAGGAGGCCGCCCGCGAACCAGCGTGGTGTGCCACCCGCAGTCTCGTACGGGGTGAGCAGATCACCGATGATGTCGTCGTCGTTGCCCGTGTACAGCGCCACCTCGTCGGCGCGGTCCGCGGCGGCCACCGCCCGTACGACATCGGCGGTGCGGTACCGGTCGAACGGGGCGATCTTCACCGCGACCGTGTTCGGCAGATCGGTGAACGCGGACCAGAAGCCCGGTGACAAGTACCTTCCGCCGACGGCCTCCTGGAGATAGAAGCCGATCACCGGCAGCACCTCGCCGACCGCCCGCGCCCGCTCCAGCAGACCCTTCTCGTCCGCACCGGGCACGGCCGGGCTGAGCAGCACCGCGTCATAGCCGAGCTCGGCGGCGGTCTCGGCCTCGGCGACGGCCTGCGCCGTGTATCCGCAGGCACCGGCTACCTTGACGAACGGCCGGCCGGCCTCGGCGTCGATCGTCTCGGCGGCGAGCTCCAGAACCGGCCGGAACAGACCGACCTCCGGCTCGCGGATCTCGAACTGGGTGGTGTGTACGGCGACGGCGACCCCGCCCGCGCCCGAGGCGAGGTAGTAGCGGGTCAGCGCACGCTGCCGACGCTCGTCGAAGGAGCCGTCGACGTGCAGGGCGAGCGGATGGGCGGGGATCACGGCACCGTGGGCGAGTGCGTCCAGGGCGGGGGTGGACAGGAGGGAGGGAGTGGACATGGAGTGGATCAGAACCTTCCGTCACGGACCTGGAACTTGGTGGGCTTGCCGGACAGCGGCAGCCCGCGGCGCAGCCAGTCGGCCTGCCACTCGACGAGGGTGCGCAGAGCGACATCCGGGTACCCGAAGAGAGCATGGCAGCGACTCGCGTCGGAGAGCAGCGCGGTGGGCGCCTCCTCGCCCGCGAAGACCGGCTCCCGGTCGAACTCCTCGCCGAACCACTGGGCGATGCGGCGCACCGAAGCGGTCTCCGGACCGGTGAGGTTGAGGGTGAACGCCTCGCCGTCGGTGGCGTGCAGCAGGGAACGCAGGGCGACCTCATTGGCGTACCCCTGCCACACCACATTGGCATGACCGGTCGTCACATCGACCGGCTCACCAGCCTGTACGCGGTACGCGATGTCGGCGAGGACGCCGTAGCGCAGATCGACCGCGTAGTTGAGGCGGATGTTGGCGACCTTGGTGCCACGGGTCAGCGCCGCATGGCCGAAGATCCGCTCACGGCCGAGGCACGACATGGCGTACTCGCCGACCGGGCCGACCGGGTCGGACTCGGTGCAGCCGCCGGAGGGGACCGGTACCAGCGGATACACATTGCCGGTGGAGAACGTGGCGATCCGCGATCCCGACCAGCGGCGCGCCACCCGGTCCGGCATCGCGGCGTTCACGGCCCAGGCGTACGAAGGCGCTCCGGCGGAGCCGAACTTGGCGCCGACCATGAAGACGACGTTCCCGGCATCCGGCAGCTCGGCCGGATCGGCGGCCGGGTCCATCAGGTCGAAGGCCACGGTGGAGACCCCGGCGGCCTCCAGCTCGTCGGCGGCGGACTTGTCGGACCAGCGGGAGACCGCGTACACGGTCACGTCCTGGCGGCCCGCGGCGTCCAGCGCCCGGCGGGCCAGCCGGCACAGGCTGGGGCCCATCTTGCCGCCGGCGCCGAGTACCAGCAGATCGCCTTCGAGGCGGCCGAGGTCGGCGACGAGCGCGGGGGAGGGGGTGGCGAGCCGCTCTTCGAGAGCGGCCTCATCGGTGAACATTCGTAGCTATCCCTTGATTCCGGACGCGGTGACGCCCTCGGTGAAGTAGCGCTGGCCCACCATGTACGCGGCGAAGATGGGCACGAACGCGATGACGGAGCCGGAGAGCACCACATTGAGCGGCACGTTCTGCTGCTGGAGCGAGGCGATGCCGACGGTGAGGGTGCGCATGTCGGTGGACTGGCCGATGATCAGCGGCCACAGGAAGTCGTTCCAGTGCCACAGGAAGACGAAGACGCCGAGCGTGGCGAGGATCGGCTTCAGCAGCGGGAGCACGATCCGGTAGAAGATCTGCCACTCGTTGCAGCCGTCGAGCCGGGCCGCCTCGAAGAGTTCGTCCGGCAGACCCTGGATGAACTGGCGCATCAGGAACACCGCCTGGGCGTTGGCCAGGGTCGGCACGATCAGACCCCAGTACGTGTCCACGCCGCCCAGCTTCGCGATCATCGCGAAGGTCGGGATCATCGTGACGTGGTACGGGACCATCACCATCGACAGGAACGACCAGAACATCGTCTCCCGGCCCGGGAAGCGTTTCTTGGCGAAGGCGTACCCGGCGAGCGAGGCGAGCAGCAGCACGCCGACGACCGAGACGACCGAGTAGATCAGGGTGTTGAACAGCCAGCGCGGCACGTCCTGGGAGTTCATGACGGTGTCGTACGCCTCGCCGGTCAGCGGCCACGGCAGCAGACTGCCGGGGAACTCGACCGCCGCGGACGGCTTCAGGGAGAGCACGACCATCGCGTAGAACGGGAAGACCGTCACGATCGCGGCCACCGTCAGCAGCGCGGCGCGTGCGATCCGGCCGGCCCGGGTGGGCCGCATGCCGTGCGGAACGGTGTCCTGCTCCGAGAGCTTGCGCAGCTTGCGTTCGGCGCGGCGCGCGGCCCGGTCGGGGGCCGCGGGTGCCTTCGGCGCGGGCGGGGTCTCGGTCTGGGCGGGTGCTGCGGTCATGGTCACTGGTCCTTCCCGATCACGAGCCGCTGGATCACCGCGACCACCACGGTCAGCGCGAAGAGCGCGACGCCGATGGCGGAGGCGTAACCCAGGTCGAAGTACTTGAAGCCCGCGTCGTAGAGCTGGAAGACGAGCGTGTAGCTGGCGTTGGCGGGGCCGCCGCCGGTCATCGTGTAGACCGCGTCGAAGACCTGGAACGAGGCGGTCGTCTCGATCACCGCGAGGAAGAACAGGGCGGGCTTGAGCTGCGGCAGCACGATGTACCGGAACCGCTGCCAGGGGCCCGCACCGTCGGTGAGGGCCGCCTCCTCCAGCTCACGGGGAATGTCCTGCATCCGGGCCAGCAGGATGAGCATCCCGTACCCGAAGCGGGACCAGACACCGACGATCGCGAGCGCGGGCAGCACCAGCACGTCGTCGGAGAGCCAGGAGCCCTCGGACATCCCGAACCAGCCCATCAGAGTGGACCACGGGCCGCCGGTCGAGAAGATCCAGACGAACACGGTGGCGGCCAGCACCAGTGAGGTGACGACCGGCAGGAAGAACACCGAACGGAAGAACTTGGCGCCGCGGAACGCGCGGCGGGTGATCAGCGCCAGGGACACCGACGCGATCAGCGTGCCCGGCACCGCGAGCACGGTGTAGAGGACCGTGACCTTCAGCGCCTGCCAGAACAGCGGGTCGTCCCACAGACGGGTGAAGTTGTCCAGCCCGATGAAGCTGCCGCCGCCGGTCAGGGAGTAGTCGGTGAAGCTCATCAGCACACCGGCGACGCCCGGACCGAACCGGAAGGCGAGGAAGAGCAGGAAACACGGAAGGACGAAGAGCAGGCCGATCCGGGCCTCGCGGCGCGCCTGCGGCCCGCTGCGACGGCCCCGGCGGGTGGGTTCCGCGACGACTGCCACGGGGATCTCCTTGCGGTACGGGGGAATTGCGGGGGAGGGTGCGGGGCCGGGGTCCGGTGCGGCCGGACCCCGGCCCCGCGGACGATCAGCGGCCGAGCATCGCCTGTGCGGCCTTCTGCGCGGCGTCCAGCGCCTCCTGCGGGCTCTTCTTGCCCAGCAGCGCTGCCTGGATCTCCGGCGCGAGCACGCCCTGGACCTCACGGGCCTTGTCCTGGAGCGGGCCCACGGTCATGCTCGGCAGCGTGGCGCCGACCGCCGTCTGCAGTGCGTCGTCCGGGTACAGGTCGCCGCCGGACTTACGGGCCGGGAAGTAGCCCGCGGCCTTCTGCAGACCGGCCGCGTTCTTCGACTCGGCGACGAAGTTCAGCCAGTCGCCGGTGTTCTTCTTGTCGGCGCCCTTCAGCATCGACAGGGCGCCCACGGTGCCGTAACCGACCGACTCGGCGTCCTTCAGCGGCGGCTGGACGACGATGTTCTCCTTGCCCCAGAACGGCTCCACGTCCGCCGGGGTGTTCTGCCAGGTGCAGGCGGTCTTGCCCTTGGCGGTCGGGGTCTGCTCCAGCTTGGGAGTGGTCGTGACCAGGTCCTTGTCGGTGTAGCCGCCGTCGACGAGCTTCTTCAGATACGTCAGGGCCTTGACGCCGGCCGCGTCGTTGAAGGTGACGTTCCTGCCGTCCTCGGAGAAGACGTCGCCGCCGGCCTGCCACAGCAGCGGGTAGAAGGTCATGTTCAGCGTCTGCTGGGTGTCACCGCTGTAGCTGGTGGCGTAGTAGCCCTTCTCCTTCAGCTTCGGGGCCAGCGCCTCCAGGTCCGCCCAGCTCGTCGGGTAGTTCTTCTCGCCGATCGCGGCGAACACCCGCTTGTCGCAGATCAGCGGGTTGGCACTGGTCAGGATCGGGGTGGCGAGCGCCTTGCCGTCGACCGCGACGGACTTCAGCGCGAAGTCCGTGTAGTCCGACTTGGCGTCGGCCGGCATGTAGTCGTCGGCCGGGACGATGCTCTTGGCGTACTTCGGCAGCTGGTCCGGGATCAGGTAGACCGCGTCCGGGCCCTTGCCGGAGGCGATCGCGGTGGCCAGCGCGGTGTCGCGGTTGGCCCACGGGAAGGTCTCCACCTTCACCTTGACGCCCGAGTGCTCCTTCTCGAACGCCTTGACCAGGCCGTCCCAGTACGCCTTGTTCTTGGCCTCGTCGAAGATGACCGGGTAGGTCCACATGGTGACCGTGTTGTCGTCGCTGCCGCTGCCGGAACAGCCGGCCAGCACACCGGCGGCGAGCGCGGTGGCCAGGACGGGGGCGGCGACGGCACGCACTCTGGAACGGCGGGTGAACAGACGGGACATGAGGTGGTCCTCCGAGGACGTGAGGGTGGGGCGGGGGAGAGGGGGTGTCACTTGGCGGGCACCGTCT
Source organism: Streptomyces sp. NBC_00057 (assembly GCF_045041165.1). Classification (NCBI taxonomy): domain Bacteria; kingdom Bacillati; phylum Actinomycetota; class Actinomycetes; order Kitasatosporales; family Streptomycetaceae; genus Streptomyces; species Streptomyces sp. NBC_00057. Next base: position 7,463,673 of record NZ_CP108256.1, read on the forward strand.
GGACGGTGCCGGTGTGCCGGGCGCGTTCGGCGGCGAACGCCGCGAGATGACTGCCGAGCGAGGTGGCGGGACCGGAGCGGACGGCCCCGGCATCACCGGTGGCGACGGCGGTGACGAACGCCTCGACGAGCGCGGCGTCCCCGCCGCCGTGCCCGTCGGCCGCGTTCGAACCGGAGGCGCCGAGTTCATGGACGGTGCTCCCGCCGGTCCGGAAGTCCTGCACGGTGACCCGCTCACCGTCGCCGATCAGCCAGCCGTGCGAGCCGAAGATCCGCGTCTGCCGATGCGTCTGCTCGGTGAACGCCACCATCTGGAAGGTCGCGGTCACCCCGTCCGTCAGCTGCATCGCCAGCACCTGGTGGTCGACCACGTCGTTGTCGCTGCGGTACGCGCAGACGCCGTACGGCCCCTCGCGCAGCGCCTGCACGAGCCCGGCCTCGTCGGTCGCCTCGGTGACATGGGTGACCGGCCAGACCGCGCCCTTCTCGCGCAGCGTCGGCATGTACAGCTTCAGTGCGCTGTACGGGCAGGCGGACTCGACCGCACAGTCGAGACACCGGTCGGCGGACCCGGCCGGAGCATTCTCCGGCCGGAAGTGCTTCAGCCCGCCGAAACCGGTGACCTGTTCGATCCGGCCGCCCATGACATACGTGATCCAGTCCAGGTCGTGGCAGGACTTGGCGAGCAGCATCGGGGAGGAGTCCTTCTCGCTGCGCCACGGCCCGCGCACATAACTGTGGGCGTAGTGCCACCAGCCGACCGGCTCCAGATGGTCGAGGGAGACCAGCTGACCGAGCACGCCGGAGTCCACGACCTCCTTCACCAGGTCGGTGTAGGGGGTGTACCGCATGACATGGCACACCGCGAAGAGGACCCCGGCCCGCTCCACACCCTCGACGATCCGCCGGGTCTCGTCCTCGGTCGGGGCGAGGGGCTTCTCGGCGAGGATCGCGTATCCGGCCTCGGCCAGGGCCAGCACCGGCTCCACATGGAAACGGTCCTGGGTGGCGACGATGACGGCGTCGGCGATGCGGTTCTCGGCCAGCGGCCGCCAGTCGTCGAACTCGACTGGTGCACCGGCGGCGGCCCGCGCCGCGGGGCGCGGATCGGCGACGGCGACGAGTTCGGCGCGCTCGGGGTGCGCCTTGATCCACTCGGCGTACGTCAGACCGCGGTTGCCGGCGCCGACGAGCGCGACCCGTACGGGCCGGCCGTTGATCGGGGTATGCGTGGGCACGGGGAATCCCTGGTAATCGATGGGCGAAGTGGTCAGAAGCGCAGCGTGGCCGCGGTGTGGGCGACACGGTCGCCCTCGTCCGGCAGCGCGGTGCGCTCGGTGCCGTCCTCGACGCAGCCGGTGTGCAGCAGATGGCTGGAGTTGCCGCTGAACGCCGCCGGCCGCAGTTCGAGCCGGCCGCCGGTGAAGGTGGAGCCGGTGGCCCGGTAGCGGTTGGGGCCCTCGGTGACCAGCACATGGGCGGTGCCCTCGGGGGCGGTCGAGTCGAGGCCGGTGAGCTGCCAGTCGACGGTCCGTCCGGAGCCGGTACGGGCCAGCAGGGCGCCGTCCTTGTTGGTGCCGGCCAGGCGCGTTCCGTCGATGCGTAGTCGCTGGTTCTTCACCGAGGTCAACTTGAGGCCGGTGTCGCGGAGTTCGCCGCCGAGCACGGTGATGTCGGCGTGTGCGAGCGAGACCGGGGCGGTGTCCTTGGAGCCGGTCAGGGCGCACTGGTCCAGGACGAGCGGGCCGGTGCCGTTGAAGACCGCGCCGTCGACGCCCTTCAGCGTGCTGCGCTGAAGGGTGAGCGGGACGGTGACACCGGCCTGGGTTATCTCCGCGCCCGCCGCGAAGGCGAACGAGGAGTCGGCGATCACATTGGGGCGGGCGGACAGGTCCGAGGCCCGGGAGACGATCAGCGGGCCGGAGGCCGTACATCCGCGCATCTGCACACCGTCGGCGTTGACCCAGAGCATTCCCGAGCCGGCCAGGGACTTCTTGCCGATGACCAGTACGTCTTCCAGCGTCAGATCGGTGATCTTGACGCGGGCCACGAACCAGGAGCAGGCGTGCCTGCGTACCGTGATCCGCTTGGCCCTGCCGCCCCACGCCGCACCGGAGTTGGCGAAGGTCATCAGACCGGAGTTGCCGGTGTAGACGAGGTCGTGCTCGAACTGCCCGTGCGTCACGAACGGGCCCTCGTCGTCACCGTCGCCGTGGCAGTTGGTGACATAGCAGTAGGCGGAGGCCGTGAAGTCGTTGAGATGACGGGCGTTGGAGGTGTGACAGTCCTCGACGTGCCCGTACAGACAGTAGATCTGCTGGGTGAGGTATCCGGCACCGCCGTACGTGACGGACTTGGGGTTGGTCAGCGAGCACTGCTCGGTGCGGTAGTACGTGCACCAGCGGCGCATCACCACCGGCCAGAAGGTGCCGATGGCCTCGATCCCGGAGACGTCGCAGCGCACCGCGTACTCGTACGCGACCGGGTGTGAGCCGGTCATCTCGTCCTCGCCCCAGCCCTCGAACACGAGGTTGCGGACGTGGGCGCGGTCGACGGGCTCGATCCGGGTCCAGGTGAGGGTGCGGCCGGCGGCCAGGTCCCAGCCGATCTGGTAGTTGACCCGGATGTGCGTCGGGTCGACGACATCGGTGACCTGGACGAGGCGCTGGATCTCCTTCTCGTACTTCCCCGACAGGGCGTTGATCTCCACGGCCCACCACTGGCCGACTGAGAACTTTGTCGAGTCGCCGACCTCGAAGAGGTCCGAGAGATCCGGCATCGCCGCGCTCAGGGTGTGCGCGACGGTGGTGTCGGTGACGGTGCCGCGGAAGGAGAGGACGGCGCCGAAGGGGTTGTCGTGGGTGTTCTTCTCGATGCCTTCGGTGCGCATGCGGTGGCCGCCGAAGTCGAGTTCGATGTGGGAGCGGTCGAAGAGGTGGCGTTTGGTGAAGAGGAGGTCGGTGTGGGCCTCGATGCGGTGGACGCTGTTGTCGGCGATCATCGCGTCGAGGGCGGCGTCGGCGGGTTCTTCGGCGTCGAAGTGGCCGAAGGTGCGAAAGTCGAGGGTTCCGGTGTGGAGCTGGAGCCAGCGGCCGGTCTTGGTGGCGGTGGGTGCGATGACGGTTCCGCCGTTGTGCGCGGCGTCGGACTTCCGGTCCCAGCGCACGGCCATCGTGCCGCCGTCGCCGGGGGCGTGGTAGCCGGCGACCAGGACCTGGGTGCCGTCGTCGAGCGGCTCGGTGTTCAGCGCGCGCAGCTCGGCGACCGTGTCGACACGCAGCACATCGCCTGCGTGCGACGGTGCGGCCTGCGCCGAGCCGGAAGCCACGGCCGAACCGGCCATGACCAGACCGGCCAGCCCCGAAGCCCGCAACAGACTACGACGGGACGAAGCGGAGGTGTGTGGGTGCGGAGCGCTCATGCGGACTTCGCCTTCCGAGAAGTGCCGAAAATGAGGGAGCGTTCCTGCGGTGGACTGCCATGAGGCGGATGGCTGAAAAGGGTCCGGTCGTCGGATGTTCACGACGCGGTGGGCAGGCGTCGGAAGCGGACCGGAAGGGGTAAATCGTCGGTGACGAGTGAGCGTCACCGCGGTTGGCAGGGAACCTACGGCGGGTTACGCCGATTGGTCAAGACCCGAATCCGTCGGAATGCGAGGTGTCGGTGTCGGATGTGTCGTCCTGCGCGTCGTCGACCCAGCCCAGCGAGACGCTGATGCGCCGCGCCGCGTCCCGTACCTGGCCGCCCAGTTCCTGGTAGCGCCAGGCCGGCAGACCGAGCTTGAGGCCGGTGATGGAGATGGCTCCGGCGCACGCCGAACGGTCGTCGAAGACCGGCGCGCCGATGCAGATGATGCCCTCGGCGTCCTCCTCGTCGTCCAGGGCGTAGCCGACCCGGGCGATGTCGCGCAGATGCGACAGGAAAGTGGCCGGGTCGGTGATCGTGCGGGACGTACGACGGGGAAGCCCGAACCGCTCGACGACCGCGGCGGCCTCGCTCTGCGGCACGGCGGAGAGGAGCGCCTTGCCCAGGCCCGTGCAGTGCGGCAGCTCACGCTGCCCCATCCGCAGATCGAGCCGGACGCGCTGGTCGAGCTCGACCTGGTCCACGACGACCGCATGGCCGTCCTCGGGTACGGCGAGCCTGGACGCCATGCCGGTGGTCCGGGTGAGCTCGCGCAGGACGGGGTGGGCGACTCCGCGCAGCGACACCTGGGAGCGGGCCCGGTCGCCGAGCCGGGCCAGGCTCATGCCGAGCCGGTAGCGGCGGTTCATGCCTTCGCCGTCGTCCGAGACGAGGCCGTAGGCACGCAAGGTCTGGAGCATGCCGAAGGCGGCGCTCTTGGAGATGGAGCAGGCCTGGCCGACCTCCGTGACGCTCAGGCCGTTCCCCTGTGCGGGGGCGGCGAGCGCTTCGAGGATGTCCGCTGCCCTGGCCACGCTCTTGACCCAGTACTTCGGTTCTTCTGAGGCAGCACTGTTCGTCATAGCAGAACAGCCTAGTGCCTCCAGGGGGTCGGATTGCGCTTTCTCTGTGAAGAAAGCCTGGGAACGGGCCTTCTGGTGTCCGGAAAGGGGTTGACCGACCCTGACGCCGCACGTAATATCCAGGCACTGTTCTGCTCTACAGAACAGCGTTCGGAAAAAGCGCAACGCACCACCCAAGCACCACGGATCACCCTCTTCCTGCGGCGACTGCCGGGCGGATGGCGCCAGGGACTCACAGGCCGGGCAGGGCCTGCGAATACCGACGACTCTCGACGCAAGGAGCAAGCGATATGAGTTCAGGCCCGGTAGGCAACGAATCCGGAGCCCGACTCGCCGAGCGCGCCCGCCAGGTCGTACCCGGCGGCGTGAACAGCGGTCAGCGCAGCGTTCCCGGACTGACCGACCTGGTCGTCACCGGAACCGACGGCGCACGGTTCCGTACCGCCGACGGACGCGAGTACACCGACTTCCACTCGGCGTTCGGCCCGCCCCTGCTCGGTCACAACGACCCCGACGTGGCCCGTGCCACCGCCGAGGCCGGCGCGACCCTCGGCCACATGGGTGTCGGCGTCACCGAGGGCGAGGTCCTCCTCGCCGAACAGCTCACCGAGCTGATCCCGTCGCTCGAGAAGGTGCTGCTCACCAGCACCGGCAGCGAGGCCACGTTCCACGCGCTGCGCGTCTCCCGCGCCGCCACCGGCCGCCGCCTGGTCGTCAAGTTCCAGGGCTGCTACCACGGCTGGCACGACGCGGTCAGCCTCAACGTCATCTCCGCCCCTTCGATGGTCGGCGGCCACGACCCGATCTCGACCGGCATCCTGCCCGAGGTCCTCGAAGCCACCCTCGTCCTGCCCTTCAACGACAGCGAAGCCGTCCGCCGCACCTTCGCCGAGCACGGCTCCGACATCGCCGCCGTCATCGTCGAACCCGTTCCGCACAACGTCGGCACGCTCCTGCCGTACCAGGAGTTCCTCACCACGCTGCGCGAGGAGACCACCAGGGCCGGCAGCGTCCTGATCTTCGACGAGGTCATCACCGGCTTCCGCCACGACATCGGCGGCTGGCAGAAGATCTCCGGCATCACCCCCGACCTCACCACCCTCGGCAAGGCCATCGCCAACGGCGCCCCCGTCGGCGCGATCGGCGGCCGTGCCGACCTGATGGACCTCTTCTCCACCCGCCCCGGCGCCCCCGCCTTCTTCGCCGGTACGTACAACGGCCACCCGTCCGTCGTCGCCGCCGCCCTCGCCACCCTGCGCAAGCTGCGTGAGGAGCCGGTCCACGAGCACGTCTTCCGGCTCGGCGACCGTGTCCGCAGCGAACTGACCGGACTGTACGAGCGCCTCGGCGTTCCCGCCGTCGTCACCGGTTACGGCTCCGTCTTCGTCAGCTACTTCATGGCGGGCGAGACCCCCCGTACCTACGCGGACCTGCTGAACAACGACGCCTCGCTGTTCGTCGGCTACCGTCGCAAGCTCCTCGACCACGGTCTGTTCGAGCTGCCGCTCAACCTCAAGCGCAGCCATATCAGCTACGCCCACACCGACGCCGACGTGGACCGTCTGATCGAGGGTACCGAGGCCGCGGTCAAGGCCGTTCTCGCCGACGGCGGCGCGCGCGACCTGGAGAACACCTCCACCATGGGCGGAGCGACCCGCTGATGCTCACTGTCAACCGCACCCGCCCCGCGGGCCCCGCCGGACGGATCACCCGGGTCGAGACCCTGATGCTCGGCACCTCCTGGCGCGACTTCGGTTATGTCCGGGTGCACACCGACGAGGGCCTGTCCGGCATCGGTGAGATCACCCACCCCTACCGGGTCAGCGAGGTCTGCGCCCTCACCGAGGCCCTCGCACAGCGTCATCTCATCGGCGCCGACCCCTTCGACATCGAGGAGCTCTGGCTCCGCGTCTACCAGGGCGACTTCCTGCGTGGCGGCGACATGGGCGGCATCGCCCTGTCCGGCCTCGACCAGGCGATGTACGACCTGATGGGCAAGGCGCTCGGCGTCCCCGCGTACCGGCTGACCGGCGGCGCCTGCCGGGACGACGTACGCGTGTACGCCAACGGCTGGTACACCGGCGAACGCGAGCCCGAGACCTTTGCCGCCAAGGCGAAGGAGACCGTGGCGAAGGGCTTCACCGCTCTCAAGTTCGACCCGTTCGGCCCCGGGCTGCACGAGCTGGAGCGCGCCGAACTGCGCCGCTCCATCGCTCTCGTCGCCGCCGTCCGCGAAGCCATCGGGCCGGACGTCGACCTGTTCATCGAGGGCCACGCCCGGTTCGCCATGCCGACCGCCGCCCGCCTCGTGCGGGAGCTGGAGCCCTTCGACATCGGCTGGTTCGAGGAGCCGATGCCCTGGACCCACATCGAGCGGTACGCGGAGCTGCGCCGGCGCGCGGCGTTCCCGATCTCCGGCGGCGAGCACTTCCACAACCGCTACGAGTACAAGCAGCTCTTCGCCACCGACGCGGTCGACATCATCCAGCCCGACCTCTCGATGGCCGGCGGCTTCACCGAGGTCAGGAAGCTCGCCGCGATCGCCGATACCCATGGCATGCTCGTGGCCCCGCACAACTCCAACTCGCCGCTCTGCACCACCGTCTCGGTGCACGCGACGCTCGGAATCCCCAACTTCAAGATCCTCGAAACTTTCGACGGACTCCTGGAGGACTACGTCTTCGACGCACTCAAGGGCACCCTCCCGATCGTCGACGGCCACATCGGCCTGCCGACCGCTCCGGGACTCGGTGTCGAGCTCGTCGACGAGGTCTTCGAGGAACACCCGCCCAGCCACCGCTTCTGGAACATGTTCGCGGACGGCTGGGAGAAGCGGAACCGGACATGATCGTCGACGTCCACTCACATCTCTTCCGGCACAGCCACGACTTCACCGACCCGTTCAAGTCCGACTCCGCCCGCGCCCACGCGGGCGAGGTCGACCTCACGGTGAAGTGGGAGGAGTACGCGGCAACGGCACCCGAGGGTACCCGCACGATCGTCGTCGGCGGCAAGGCGCGGCGCAGCGGCCTCTGGGTCGACGACGACGCCGTCGCCTCGTACGCCGGAGCGCACCCCGACCGGCTGATCGGCTACCTCTCCCTGGACCCCACCCAGCCCGGCTGGCAGGAAGAACTCCGCTACGGCCACCAGGAACTGGGACTGCGCGGCATCAAACTGATGCCGATGTACGCGGGCTTCGACCCGGCCGCCGAGGAGTACGACGAGCTGTACACCTACGCCGAACGGCACGGACTCCCGCTCCTGGTGCACACCGGCACCACCTTCGTGTCGAACGCGCCGCTGGAATGGGCGATGCCCCGGCACCTGGACGCAGTCGCCATCCGGCACCCCGAACTGCGGATGGTCCTCGCCCACCTCGGCCACCCCTTCGAGGGCGAGTGCATCGCGGTCATCCGCAAGCACCCGCATGTCTACGCCGACATCAGCGCCCTGCACTACCGGCCCTTCCAGCTCTGGCACAGCCTCCGGCTGGTTCAGGACTACGGGGTCTTCGACAAGCTGATGTTCGGCAGCGACTACCCGTTCACGACGGTCGACGACTCGGTGAAGGGGCTGCGGGAGATCGCGCGGATCCCCGGCATCCCCGGACTGCCGCCGCTGGATGCGGACGCGGTGGAGGAGATCATCCACCGGCCGTCGCTGGAGCTGCTCGGCCTGAACGGCTGACCGCGCTGTCCCCACAGATCTGCCGATACGCCGCACGGGGTGCCCCCCCCTGCTACCCGGGCGCCGTACCGGCAGCCGGGCCGCCGCGCTCCCACCCTGTGTCCCTGCGCGGCGGCCCACCCTTCTCCGTACCTCTCAGCCTGGAGGAACCCACGCCATGACCACAGCCGTCCCGCCCCGCGGCAGTGACCGCTTCGACCTGACCGGCCGCACCGCGGTCGTGACCGGAGCCGCCCGGGGCCTCGGCCGGTCCTTCGCCGTCGGGCTCGCCGAGGCGGGTGCCGATCTGGTCCTCGTCGACCTGCCCGGTGCCGAGGGCGTCACCGAGACCGCGGCGGCGGTCGGGGCACTCGGCCGCGGGTGCCGGACGTACGGACAGGACCTCGCGGACATCGACGCGCTGCCCGGCTTCGTCGATGCCGTACGCGCCGAGGCAGGACCGCTGCACATCCTGGTCAACAACGCGGGAACGGCGGCACTGGAACGCTTCAACGAGATCACCCCCGCAAGCTGGTCGCGCATCATGCGGGTCAATGTCGACGCAGTCTTCTTCCTCAGCCAGCGCATCGCCGAACACATGACGGCGGACTCCGTCGCCGGCCGCGTCATCACCATCACGTCGAAGAACGCCCTGGTGGCGGAGGCGGGCCTGGCCCACTACAACGCCTCCAAAGCCGCCGCCCAACTGCTCACCGAGACCCTGGCGGTCGAACTCGCCCCGCATGGCATCACCGCCAACACCCTTGCCCCCGGCATGGTCGAGACCCCCATCGACGGCGAATTCCCCTTCGACCGGGAGGCCTTCGAATCCGCGTACCACGAGCGCATCCCGCTCGGCAGGTACGCACAGCCCGACGAATGCGTGGGCGCACTGCTGCTGCTCGCCTCCGATGCCGGGGCGTACCTCACCGGGGCGCGCATCGTCGTCGACGGGGGAGTCCTCGCCGACCAGATGCCGCGCATGCGATTCATGCCGCCGTACCGCAACACGATCTGAGTGCGACCGACCGGTCTTCATCGAGCACGCATCGACAACGCGAGGAGTACCTCCGCCATGTCCGTCCATGCATCGTCCCCAGCCAAGTCCTCCGCTTCGTCCCGTCGTAGTCTGTTGCGGGCTTCGGGGCTGGCCGGTCTGGTCATGGCCGGTTCGGCCGTGGCTTCCGGCTCGGCGCAGGCCGCACCGTCGCACGCAGGCGATGTGCTGCGTGTCGACACGGTCGCCGAGCTGCGCGCGCTGAACACCGAGCCGCTCGACGACGGCACCCAGGTCCTGGTCGCCGGCTACCACGCCCCCGGCGACGGCGGCACGATGGCCGTGCGCTGGGACCGGAAGTCCGACGCCGCGCACAACGGCGGAACCGTCATCGCACCCACCGCCACCAAGACCGGCCGCTGGCTCCAGCTCCACACCGGAACCCTCGACTTCCGCACCTTCGGCCACTTCGACGCCGAAGAACCCGCCGACGCCGCCCTCGACGCGATGATCGCCGACAACAGCGTCCACCGCATCGAGGCCCACACCGACCTCCTCTTCACCAAACGCCACCTCTTCGACCGCTCCCACATCGAACTCGACTTCGGCGGCCACCGCATGCGCACCGAAGGCATCGAGAAGAACACCCACGACAACCCCTTCGGCGCCGTCCTCTCCTTCCGCGGCACCGTCACCGACACCACCGTCGCGCACGTGCTCTCCGGCAAGGTCATCGAGCTCACCGACACCTTCCCGGTTCCCGACGCCAGGGCGTTCGAGGTCGGCCAGTGGTGGGCCGTGCAGGTCGATCCGGTCGCGGGCGGCGGCGGTGACGAACGCGAGCTGCAGAAGCTGGTCGAGATCACCGAGATCATCGACGCGGACCACATCCGGATCGGCTACCTCAACGGCTGGGAACTCGCCGCGGGCCGCAACCTCACCTGGACCCGCATCGAGCCGGTCCACAACACCCACATCCGCAATCTGGTCTTCGAGGGCGCCGGCCCCGACGAGTACACAGGATCCCACCCCGTCAGCTTCGAGTACGCCGTCGGCTGCGACGTCTCCGGGATCCACGCCACAGGCTCCTTCTGGCCGGTCATCATGCGCCGCTGGTGCACCCGGTTCCGTACCGAGGAGTGCTCCCTGAAGAACCCGCCCACCGTCGAGTACGGCGGCGCGGGCTATCTCACGCAGCAGATCTACTGCCTGTACGGACGGGTCGCGGACTGCACGACCAGCAACGTCCGTCATCTCAACGACCTCACCGCCTCCGCCTACTGCACCGTCGTGAACTGCCACGGCGACGGCGACGACGCGGGCGGCAACCCCTTCACGACGCACGGGCAGTACGAGCACGATCTGCTCTTCGACGGCAACTCCGGACTGATGGACATAGCCAACTCCGGTTCGCAGTGGGGGATTTCCGCGAAGCGGATCACCGTACGCAGACACGTCTGCTCCTGGTTCACCGCCAACACCAAGATCACCGACCTGACCCTCGAAGACATCACGGTGATCGCGCGCCCCACCTTCGACCAGGCCGGCACCCTCACCGTCAACGCCGACGGAGCCCAGGTGCGCGGCTGCACCGCCAAGACCTTCGCCGTCGCCCAGCGCTCCGCCCGCTCCACCCGGCCGACCACCATCAGCGACTGCTCCTTCGAGCCGCCCGCGGGCGCTGTCCTCGTCCAGACTCCGGTCACCGCTCCCGTCCACTTCGTACGCTGTACCTTCAAGGGCGTCGACGGCGCGATCCTGCGCGGTGCGGGGCCCGTCCACTTCACCGACTGCACCGTCACCGGCGCCGAGAACGCGGCCCCGCTCTCGGTCGGATCGGCGGATCTACGGATCGACGGCGGTAGTTACGACAACACCGGCGTCGAACTCAGCGCCGTGCGCGACCAGCGGATCACCGTCACCGGCGGCACCCGCCTCACCGGCAGCAACAAGGCCAAGGTGCTTCTCGGCCGCGCAGTCGGCCCCGGGAAGGTGACCTGGGACATCAACGCGCTCAGCAGCGCCGCCTTGGGACCGGACACCGCCCATGTGCGCATCGCCGACGGCACGAACCACTACGCGGCGACCGGCAGCCGCTTCACCGGCGGCACGCTCCACCTCGCCCCGGACGCACTCGATTCGGCCCTGCACACCGCGTGCGTGGAGGACGGTACGAAGCGCAGCGTGATGCCCGCGAACAGCGACTCGGTGCGCACGGACGGGAACCTGACGCTGTGACCGCCGTCATCAGGACCGCGACGGCGGCCGACGATCCGGCCCTGGCCGCCCTGTGGCAGCGGTGCTTCGACGCCCCGCAGATCGCCGCCCTCCATGCCCTCGACCCGGACCGCCACCGTCATACGTTCGTCGCGCAGAACGGTCCGGGGGGTGGGATCGACGCGGTCGTCGTCTATGTACCGAGGCTGATCCGCGACGCACACGGCACCCCGCAGCGGGTCGGCGGCATCGGCAGCGTCGCCACCCGTCCCGAGGCCCGGGGGCAGGGGCTGGTGCGGCGGCTGCTGGTGGAGGCGGAGCGCACCATGATGGCCGAACAGTGCGCCTGGTCACTGCTGTTCACCGGGACGCCCGGGGTCTACCGGGGCTCGGGATGGCAGGAATTCGGCAGTGCGTACACCGAGGGGACGCTTGCGCCCCCGGCTGCCCCCGGGGCGTTCCGGGTCCGCGAGGCCACCGCGGAGGACGCCGTGGAGGTGGCCGCCCTGCACCATGCGTACAACGCGAACAGACCGCTCAGCTCGTTGCGGGCTCCGGAGGACTGGGCGGAGCGCGTGCCCGCCTGGTACGGCCCGGTCGACCGGTCGCTCGTGGCGGAGGACCCCGGGTCGGGGGCGCTCGTCGGCTGGATGGTGGCCCAGCACGAGAGGGAGTGCGTGGAGGTACGCGAATTCGCGGGCGTACCCGGGTGCCTGGGAGAGCTGTTCGCCGCCGTCGGCGAACGGGGCCGGGCCGCGGGGCTGAGTCGGGCCCGGGTCCGGATTCCCGACGGCCCCGGGGTCCGGGCAGCACTGCCGGTCCTGCTGGCGGACCCCCGGTCGGTGGACGAACACGTGGGCATGGCGCGCCCGCTGCACGCCACCGCCGACTCGGTGCGGGCCACGGTCACGGCGCCCGGCGCGGTCCACTGGTACGGCGACTGCTTCTGACTGGTACGGCGCGGTTGTTTCCAGGAGGCCGGGGCGCCGTCAGCAACAGGGAAGGCGAATACCGCACCAGTCACCACGGCGCTGCTGCCGCCGCTCGCCCGGATTGTCGCGGCGGCCCCGACGAAGGAGAGCGAACAGCCGAGGCAGCTGGGCACCTGGCCGCGCGTGGCCAGCAGGAAGATGGCCGTCGCGACACCCGACACCATGATCGCCAGGTTCGGGTCCAGGCCCATGAGCACCGGGGCGACGAACGTCGCAACCTGATTGCACCACGGGTGTACGAACGGGCCCTCGTACCATTATCGACGTGCAACCCCTCGTAGGTCCTCTACGAGCGGGACAGGTCACGCGGATGGCAGTCCGGGTGGGTTCGGCACGGGGTGGTGCGAATGGTTGACCGCTGATCTTGTACTTTCCATTCGGCAAGTACACGAATGGAGAGTGCTTAATGTCAGGTTTCGGGTGGAAGCTGCACGGGGATGGCCGGCATCTGAAACCAGGCGAGGTCGTCAAGCCCGACGAGCGGCTCACCTGGACCCGGACGGTCGGGTTGGGTGCGCAGCACGTCGTCTCGATGATCGGTGCCTGTTTCGTCGCCCCGGTGCTCATGGGGCTCAATCCGAGCCTTGGCCTCATGGCCTCGGGTGTCGCGACCCTGCTGTTCCTGGTCATCACGCGCGGACGAGTTCCGAGCTACCTGGGATCGTCGCTCTCCTTCGTGGGTGTCGCCGCTGTCATCGGAAGCCAGGGCGGTGGGCCGGCGGAACTCACCGGCGCCCTGTTCGTGGTGGGCCTCGCTCTGGCCGTGGTCGGTGTCGTGGTCCAGTTCCTGGGCGCGCGGGTCGTCCATGCGGTGTTGCCGCCGGTGGTCACTGGTGCCGTGGTCATGCTGATCGGCTTCAACCTCGCTCCGGTGGCTGCGGGGACCTACTGGCCGCAAGACCAGTGGACGGCGCTCGCCACGATGCTGTTCACCGGCCTCGCGCTCGTCGTCCTGCGCGGATTCTGGTCACGTATCGCCATTTTCCTGGGGCTGGTCTTCGGTTACGCGCTCTCCTGGATCCTTGACCTCACCCTGGGCAAGATCCACTCCGCCGATGCCAGCGGCAAGGTTGTGGACCACTGGCGTCTCGACCTGAGCTCGGTCAAGGACGCCGCCTGGATCGGCTTCCCTGACATGCACGCGCCCTCGTTCAGTGCGTCGGCGATCGTCGTCGCCCTCCCTGTCCTGATCGCTCTGGTGGCCGAGAACACCGGCCACATCAAGGCGGTCGGCGAGATGACCGGCGACCCCCTCGACGACAAGCTCGGCACTGCCATCGCCGCGGACGGCGCGGCCACCATGCTCTCCACGGTTGCCGGTGGCCCAGCCACGACCACTTACGCCGAGAACATCGGCGTCATGGCCGCCACCCGCGTCTACTCGACCGCCGCCTACATGTGCGCCGCGTTCTTCGCGCTCTTCTTCGGTCTGTGCCCGAAGTTCGGGGCGTTTGTGGCCGCCATCCCGGGCGGCGTGCTGGGCGGCATCACCGTCATCCTCTACGGCATGATCGGTCTGCTCGGCGCTCAGATCTGGGTCCGCAACAAGGTTGACTTCAGCCAGCCGCTCAACCTGATTCCGGCTGCAGCCGGCGTCATCGTCGGCATCGGCGACGTGTCGCTGAAGATCACCGACAACTTCGAGCTCAGCGGCATCGCCCTCGGCACCCTTCTGGTGCTCACCGGCTACCACTCCCTCCGTTGGCTCTCCAAAACAGCGGCCGCGCCGCAAGGAGCGCTGCTGGACGAGGGCACGACGAGGTACGACGACTCGGCGATGTAAGAAGGGGAACGCGCGCTGACTGAGACGTGCCGGGCGCGGGCGGCGCTGCTTCAGCCGCCGTTCGCGCCCGCCCCCCTGCTGGGCGAGGTGCGGGCGGATTCGGCGCAAACACCGCCGGTCAACCTGGAAGGAACTCCGCAACCGCTATTGCGGCGGCGGATGGTGGCCCGCCAGTGAGAACAGGGAGCTGCACGACCCCGAGAAGGCAGGAACGACCCGCTACCGGTATCGGGGCTCCGTTATCCCGACTCCCTGGCCTGTCACGGGATGAGAAAATCCAACACGCGGCTCACTACGGGACTTGTGGAGAGCCCGGTGCATTGAAAGGTGCCCGCCGGGTTCGGGAAGCGGTCCGGGGAAACGGACCGGTCGAAAGGCCGGAACCGCGCCCCGGACCGACTTTCACCGACCGGCCACACACGCGCTCGTAGCGTTCATCGACGAGCACCGGGACCGCTTCGGCGGCGTCGAGCCGATCTGCAGGACGCTCACCGAGCACGACTGCAGCATCGCCCCTTCCACCTACTACGCGGCGAAGAAGCGCCAGGCCGCCCCCTCGGCCCGGCGGGTCCGGGATGCCGGACTCAAGGGGCTGATCGGCGAGGTCTGCCACGCCAACTTCCGTGACCGCGACTTCGTCGCATCGGCGCCGAACCGCAGCTGGGTGGCCGACTTCACGCACGTGAAGACGCGGCAGTGGCGTTCTGGAACGAGCACGGCACCCCGAAGCTCACCCAGCGGACCCCTGCTGCCGTCGCGCGCTACTTCGACGGCCTGGAGCTACTCGAGCCCGGGGTGGTGTCGTGCTCCGCGTGCCGGCCGGAGACACCGACGCCGGACGTTGCGATGTACGCGGGCGTCGGCCGCAAGTGAGGGCGGGCGCGGGCGGTCTGTACGTCCGTACGCAAGGACCAGCGTGTCGAGCACCGGCCGCGTACACCAGCGGGAAAAGGATGTGCGCGTGACAGCGCGCCCGGACCGCGGTGATGTGGCCCCGGTGCGGTACGGGACCAGCCCCACATCCGAGATGGCTAGCCGCCGCCCACGACCTGCGCGAGCACCCGATTACCAGTCCACATCAGCCCCGTGACCAGCAACTTCAAGTTGAAACGTGCTCAATGATCGGCCGTGCTGCTGTAGCGCCAACAACAGGCGGGTTGATGCAGGCGGAATGCCGCCATGTCACAAATCCGCCGGGCCCGGCCCATTGCTGCGCACTGGTTCCGACTGC
Source organism: Streptomyces sp. NBC_00057 (assembly GCF_045041165.1). Taxonomy (NCBI): domain Bacteria; kingdom Bacillati; phylum Actinomycetota; class Actinomycetes; order Kitasatosporales; family Streptomycetaceae; genus Streptomyces; species Streptomyces sp. NBC_00057. The sequence goes on from NZ_CP108256.1 coordinate 7,479,048, forward strand.
GAGATTCCGGGACGGGCTCGCGACCGAGCCGGGACACGTCACCAGAAGGAGCAGCGTGAGACGCAAGCGACCCCAACCGCTCACTACGATCGGCGCAGCGGTGTTGGCAGCTGCGGTCCTGATGATCGGCCAGCCGCCCATCGCCGCGGCAGCGACGGACAGTCCGGGGAGCGACGGACGGGGGACGAGCGTCCCGCGGGTGCCCGTTGCGGAGCCGTCGCCGGCGGCCGACGATCCGTATCAGCCGCCCACGGACGACAAGGGATTCCAGCCGCTGGACGCCACGGCGTCCGTCGGCAGAAGTTCGGAGAAGCTCGGCGTCCACGACACCCAGGTGCTGCAGCAGGCGCAGGCCACCAAGACCAAGACCGTCACGGTGATGCTGCTCGCCAAGTCAAGCAACACCAAGGAGGTAACGGCGGCCGTCGCCAAGGCCGGCGGCGCCGTAGGCAAGGTCCGGCCCGAGATCGGCTACGTGCGGGCCACTGTCCCGACCGGCAAGGTCCAGAGCCTGGCCGCGCTCCCGGTGGTGAAGGCCATCGATCTGGACAAGACGTTCCGTGTGCCGAGCCCGGAGCTGGGCAACGCCGTCAGCCCGGCCGGAGCCGAGGCGAGGGCTGCTCATCCGGCGGCGCCGAACGCGACCACGCCGGCCGACAATCCGTATATGCCGGTCAACGACATCGGTGCCGTCGATTTCGTTGCGGCGCACCAGAAGTGGGACGGGCGCGGGATCACTGTCGGAGTGCTCGACACCGGCGTCGACCTCGATCATCCGGCCCTGCAGAAAACCAGCGACGGGCGGCCGAAGGTGGTCGACTGGGTGACGGCCACCGATCCGGTGACGGACGGCGATGGAACCTGGGTGCAGATGAGCAAGGCAGTGACTGGTCCCCGGTTCGACTACGCCGGGGCCGCATGGACGGCCCCGGAGGGATCATTCCAACTCGGCCTGTTCTACGAGATGAGCACCACCCACAGCGATTTCGGTGGCGATCTCAACAACAATGGCACCACCACCGATAGGTTCGGCGCGCTGTACGACCCGCAGACCCACCAGGTGTGGGTGGATGCCGACGGCGACCACGACTTCACCGATGCGCCGGCGATGCTGCCGTACGGCCAGCAGCGGCAGATCGGCCATTTCGGTACCGAAGATCCGCGAACCGCTGTCACCGAGCGGATTCCGTTCGTCGTGGACTACCGCGACAACGTCGACCTGTCGCCGCTGGGCGGCAGTTCCGTCGGCAAGGTGGCGAACTACGTGAACATCGGGTTGCCGTCGGGGTCGCACGCCACCCATGTCGCGGGAATCACCGCCGGCACGTCGTTGTTCGGCGGCGCGATGCACGGTGTGGCTCCCGGCGCGCAGATCGTCTCGTCCCGGGCCTGCACCTGGGGCGGCGGTTGCACAGAGGCGGCGCTCACCGAAGGCATGATCGACCTGGTTGTCAATCGCGGCGTCGATGTGGTGAACCTGTCGATCGGCGGGTTGCCGGCGCTCAACGACGGATCCGACGTGATCTCCCAGCTGTACAACAAGCTGACCGGCCACTTCGGCGTGCAGATCGTGGTGGCGGCCGGTAACGAGGGCGCGGGCACCAACACCGTCGGCTCCCCGGCGGTCTCCTCGTCGGTGCTGGCCGTTGCAGCCTCGGTGAGCAAGGAAACCTGGTGGGCCAACTACGGTTCCGCGGTCGATGCACCGCAGGGACTGTTCGGGTTCTCCTCCCACGGCCCGTCCGAGGACGGTGCGCTCGCACCCGCGGTCAGCGCCCCGGGGTCGGCGATTTCCTCGATCCCCGGCTGGTTGGAAGGTGAGGCCGTGCCGGAAGCGCGCTACTCACTGCCGGTCGGCTACGGCATGGCGAACGGAACCTCTATGGCAGCACCCCAGGTGGCCGGAGCCGCTGCCCTGTTGCTGTCGGCGGCGAAGTCCCGGAACGTCGAATCCGGCCCAACGGCGCTGCGCGCCGTGCTGACAGGAACGGCGACACACATCGACGGAGTGCCGACCACCGCCCAGGGCGCCGGACTGGTCGACGTCCCGGCCGCCTGGAAGCAGCTCTCGAAGGGCGTGCGGGTCAACAACTATGACGTCTCCGCTCCGGTGTGCACGGCGCTGTCGGGCAATCTGGCCACGCCGAACAGCGGCGCCGGGATCTACAACCGGTGCCTGCCCGGGTCGGGTGGGCAGCCGGTCGCGACCGGCAAGTCCTACCGGGTGACGGTGACCAGGACCAGCGGAGAGGCCGGAAGCACCAGGAGCCGGATCGGCTGGATCGGCAACGACGGCACGTTCCGGGCGCCGAAGACCCTCTCGTCGCGGCGCGGCGCCTCGAACACCGTGACGGTGACCGCCACTCCGGCGACGACCGGTGTGCACAGCGCGATCATGACGATCGACGATCCGACGACGGCCGGCATCGACCGGTTCGTAGCGGTTACCGTGCTGGCGGCGGATCCGTTGCGCGGCCCGACATATCAGGTCAGCAGGACCGGAACCCTTGGTCGCGCCCAAGCGACGTCGTTCCTGGTTGCGGTGCCGCAGGGCGTCGAAGCCCTGCAGCTGAACCTTGGCGGACTGGCCAAGGGCAGCCAGATGCGAGTCCTGCCCATCGGTCCCGACGGGATCCCGGCAGACTCCAACGCCAGCAATCACTGCTACACCGGATACAGCGATCCGGCCGGATGCGATCCGCGATCCAGGGCCGTGCTGCGGCCGAAGGCGGGCATCTGGGAGTTCGTCGTGGAAGCCCGACGCACCTCCAAGACCGCCGAGAACCCCTTCGCCGCATCGATTTCGTTGCAGGGAATGTCGTTTGCGCCGGACGTGACGACCTTGCCGTCGGCCACCGTGCACCAGAAGGCGTCGGTCGAGTTCACCGGGACGAACACCTGGGGCACGGCGAAGCTCAAGGCCACCGACGGTGAGCTCGGGTTCGTCCGGAACCTGTTCTCCACCGTCGCGAACGGACAGCTCACGGCGAATCGGGTCGACGTGCCGCGGCAGTCGACGCGATTGGACGTGACGTTGACCCCACGCTCCGGCGATGCCGATCTCGACATGTACATCGTCGGAGCCCGCGGCATCGCAGCCACCAGCATGAACATCGGCCCGGGCGTGGAGCGCATCGTCCTGGACGATCCGGCACCTGGCACCTACTACGTGGTGGTGACCGGCGCCAACGTCCCGTCCGGCCCGGTTACCTTCGACTATCACGAGGAGATGTTCTCCCGCGGCATCGGGACCATCACGGCACAGTCCGACAAGGCGTTCCGGCTCAAGCCGGGACAGTCGATGCCGGTGGGCGCCGACATCGACCTGAGCGCGGTCACCCGGACGAGTGAGCCGGTGATCGGCCGGGTCCGAGTGGCCAACACGGACGGCACCATCGTCGGCGCAGCGAAGGTCAGGATCAACAGAGTCGTCGCGCCGAAGCTGGCGGCGGTGAAATGGGAAAAGCCTTTTGTCGGTGCCAAACTCACCAACAGCGGCGTTGTCGCAGGCGATCGACAGTTCAACGCCAACATGACGCCGACAACCTGGACCAAGGAGGCCGGGTTCACCGACCTGGCCCTGGGGACGGCGAAGAACGGCTCGGCGCTGGACATGAATGAGCGCCAGGAAGCGGCCGGGATGCTCTCTTACGGTGGTGGGGGAGGCACCCGTCCGGCCGCGTGGGCGGCCGACGGCAGTGTGACGGACCTCGGGCTGCCGGATTGGCGGGAAAGGGCCTACGGCAGCGGGTTCGCCACCGGCATCAGCGACAGCGGGACCGTCGTCGGGTTCGCGAGCCTTCAGTACCGGGAGAACGGACAGGGACACACCTACGTGGACCCGTTCAGTTGGACCAGAAACGGCGGATACGCGAAGCTGGCCCACCTGTCGGACAACACCACGGAGACCCAGCCGAGAGCGATCAACGCCCAAGGCACTGCGGTCGGGTCGTCGCTCAACGCTGAGGGTCAATCGCGAGCCGTCACCTGGCAGACCTCAACCGGGAAGATCACCGATCTCGGCACCCTTCCCGGGCAGTTCAACTCGGTTGCCCTGGGCGTCAACGAGGTCGGCTCGGTGGTCGGCGCCAGCGGAGACGACGCGTTCGTCTGGACGCCGGCAGCCGGAATGAAACGCTTGCCCGACTACGGGTTCAACGCCAAGGCGGAGAAGATCACCACCGACGGCTGGATCCTCGGCACCGTGGAACTGCAGCCCGACTTCGAGGTTTCGGCGCTGTGGGATCCGCAGGGCCGGCTCTGGGATCTGTCGGCGATGATCCCCGGGGACGGTTGGTTCCTGCCGACCTACAGCTTCGGCATCAACGAAAACCACGATCTGATGGTCTACGGCGAAGGCGGGCCCACCGGATCCTCGTCGAGCACTGTCCTGCTGCACATACCGGATCAGATCTCCGAATAGCTCTTGCGTACCGACCGCGACCGTGGCCGGCCTGAGGCGACTCAGAGCCGGCCACGGTCGCGTGCGTACCAGCCGAGCAGAATCCGGGAGTCGGTGCCCGCCAGATTCATCAGATGCCGCACCCGGCGTTGCACGGTCCGCAGGCTGACGCCGAGCCGAGCCGCCACCGCCGCGTCGGTGTGCCCGGCGAGCAGCAAGGTCAGCACCTTCCGATCCATCGGATCGCCCGGGTCGTCCACCGACGCCGGATGCGGCTCGAGCCGCCGACCCGGTGCCGCTGGACCATCGCGGCGTAGATCGCCTTGTGCGCGGGACGGGAGAAGTGTTCCGGGCGCAGCCAGGACGAGAGCCGGTCGAGCTGGCCGGGGAAGACCGCGCCCAGAACGGCCTGCTCGGCACGGACGAGCGGAGTGACGACCGCGCCTTGCGCTCGGCTGCGCCCTGGTCCCGAATCTCGGCGACCGTGCGGTCGGCCGCGGCCAGGTCGGCGGCGAAGCGGTCCAGCTCACCGGTGAAGACGGGGTCCGAGGCCAACATGACTCGTGCGCAAAGCATCGTCACTCCGAACAGGCAGGCGTTCCTCGACCGGCCGGTGCCCCGTGCAGCCGTCGGCTCAGGGGCCCGGCTCGGCCGCCGCCGCGCTCGGAGCGGCGGCGGCCGAGGACGACACGGCCCTGCGGTCGCCCGCCCGCAGCACCCCGGCCCCCAGCACCAGGCCGAACGCCAGCACCGTCACCAGGCCGAACGACACGACCAGCGAGGTCGCTTCGGCCAGCGAGCCGATCGCGGACGGGGCGATGAGCCCGGAGGTGTACGTGATGGTGGCGACGCCCGCGATCGCCTGGCTCGGGTTCGGGCCACTGCGTCCGGCCGCCGCGAAGGCGAGCGGGACGACCACGGCGACACCGAGGCCGAGGAGCCCGAAACCGCACATCGCCAGTACCGCGTTCGGTGACGCGACCACGAGCAGTCCGCCGACCGTCGCGAGGACACCGCCGACCCGTACGGTCCTGACCGCCCCGAAGCGGTCGACGACCTTGTCACCGGCGATCCGGGCGACCGCCATCGTCAGCGCGAACGCCGTCGTGGACGCCGCGGCGAGCCCGGCGGAGGTGTCCATGATGTCCCGGAGGTAGACCGCCGACCAGTCCAGACTGGCGCCCTCCGCGAACACCGCGCAGAAGCCCACCGCGCCGATGATCAGCGCCGACTTCGGCGGCAACGTGAAGCGCGGCGGCGGCTCCTCGTCCGGCTCGCTGCGCAGATCCAGTACGCCCTGACAGACGATCAGCCCGAGTGCCGTGAGCACCAGAGCGGCGATCGTGTGGTGCAGCCGGGCGTCGGAGCCCAGATGCGCGGCCACCGTGCCCGCCGCCGAACCGACCAGGGCGCCCACGCTCCACATTCCGTGCAGCCCGGACATGATCGACTTGTCGAGGCGGTTCTCCACCTCGACACCGAGGGCGTTCATCGCCACATCCGACATGCCGGCCGATGCCCCGTACACGAAGAGCGCGGCGCACAGCGTCAGCAGGTTGGGTGCCAGCGCGGGCAGGATCAGCGCCAGCGTCCACAGGGCGAGCAGTCCGCGCAGCGCGGTCCTGGCGCCGAAGCGATGACTGATCGCACCGGCCAACGGCATGGCGAGGGACGCACCGATCGCCGGGAAGGCCAGGGCGAGGCCGAGCTGCCCGGCGCTGACCCCCGCGTGGTCCTGGATCCAGGGCACCCGGGTGGCGAAGCTGCCGGTCACCGCGCCGTGCACGGCGAAGACCGCGGCGACGGCGAACCTGGCCCGCCTCACCTGCTCCATGCCGAAGGCCGTCTCTGTGGAATCCGGTCTCATACCGCCGCGCCCTCCCCTGGGAATCCTCTGTCACCGGCGCCCCCGGCGCCCGTCTCCGCAGTGCGGGCCGTAAAATATCAGGAACCCTGCCTGATAAATAGTCCATCCTTTCATCCCGTGCGGCAGTGATCTGGAAGGATCCCGGCATGCCCGCATCACCGAGCACTGCCCGGGCCATCAATGACCGGCTCGCCCTGCGACTGCTGCAGCAGGACGGCCCGCTGACGGCCACGCAGTTGAAGACCCTGACCGGTCTCTCCCGCCCCACCGTCGCCGACCTCGTCGAACGGCTGCAGGGGGCCGGTCTGATCCGGGTGGTCGGTGAGGCCGGCTCCGAGCGCCGCGGCCCCAACGCCCGGCTGTACGGGATCGCCGCCGACCGCGCCCACCTTGCCGCGCTCGACATACGCACCGGCAGTGTCGCCGTGGTCGTCGCCGATCTCCTCGGCGCCACGCTCGCTGAGGCCACTCTGCCCATCGGCAGCGACACCGACACCGAGGCCGCCGCCGAACAGGCCGCCGCGCTGCTGGAACGCACCGCGAGGGAGGCGGGTGCCGCCCCGCTGCACAGCGTCGGCATCGGCGCGCCCGGTCTGATCGACCCGGTCACCGGCGAACTGCGCGACACCACCGGGCTGCCCGCCTGGCACCGACGACTGGTAAGGGTGCTGCAGCAGCGGCTGCCCGCCACCGTGCTGGTCGAGAACGAGACCAATCTCGCCGCCGTCGCCGAGCAGCGCATCGGCGCGGTCCGTGACCGTGACACCTTCGTGTTCTTCTGGCTCGGCCACGGCGTCGGCGCCGCCGTCATGCTGGACGGGAAGCTCCGCCGCGGCGCCTCGGGAGGCGCGGGCGAGATCGGCTTCCTGCCGGTGCCCGGCACGATCGGCACCCCGTCGGCCGTCAACTGCGACGGCGGGTTCCACTCGCTGGTGGGCTCCGCCCCGGTCTGCGAACTGGCCGCCGCCCACGGCATATACGTGCCCCCGGGCGCGGCCGAAGGGGACAAGGAGCCGGGCGCCGCATTCGCCGTACGGGCCGCGCTTGCGGGGGAGGGGGAGAGCGAGGGTTTCCTGGACGCCCTCACCGAACGTCTCGCGCTCGGCGCTGCCGCCATCGCCTCCGTCCTCGACCCGGGCTGTGTGCTGCTCGCGGGCGAGGTCGGCCACGCGGGCGGTGACGCGCTCGCGGCACGGGTCGAGGAGCGGCTGGCCACGATGTCCCCGCTTCGCACCGAGGTCAGGGCCGGCCGTCTCGGCGGCGCCGCGGTGCTCCGCGGCGCGCTGCTCGCCGCCCGGGAGGCGGCTCAGGACGAGCTGTTCACTCCGGCCGGCTGAACCGCTCGGCGAGAAATTCCTCGAACGTCACCTTCCCCACGGCCCGTTCGGGGCTCAGATGGTCTCCGCGCCGGTATCCGGCGTACGCCTTGCCCGCCCGCAGCCGGTCCGCGACCTGCCGGCCGAGTGTTCCGGTTCAGCCGGTCACCAGAATCGCCGTCATGGGCCCGCCCTCTCAGAGCGCGGGTGAGCCCGGCGGTGACCGGGGGTGAACCGGTCACCGCCGGGCGGTCGGGGGAGGGTCGGCAGGCCCCGAGGACGGCGTCCAGTCCAGCGGGTTGCCCGCGTCCTTCATGGTTGTCGGGTACTCGTAGTCGATGTCGACGCCATTGAAGCCGTACTTCTTGATGAAGGCGACGGTCGAGTCGGCGAAGGTGTCGATGCCGGCCTGGTTGACCGAACCGTCGGCGTTGGTCGCCATCGAGTAGAAGCCGCCGGAGTCCACCCGCTTGCCGCTGCGTCGAAGTAACCGCCGGTCTCGGCCCAGCCGCCCACCGACACCATGGTCTTCACGTTCGGGTACTTCTTCTTGAACTTGTTGAGCAGGTTGACATGGCACTTGTAGGGGAGGTCCGGGTCCATCTCGGCGCCCGCGACACCCGGCCAGGTCATGCCGGTCGAGGCGTTGTCCGGGCGGGTCGGCGCCCATCTTCTCGTGGCCCTCGGTGTCGTAGACGGAGCAGTAGGGGGACGGCGACACCAAGGGTCTCGTAGAGCCCGTCCGGCCGACAGGACTCCTGGTCGGCGGCGGCCGACGGGGTGGCGGCGAGCGAGCCCATGAGCAGTCCGGCGACGGCTACGTCGGCTGCGAGCAGGGTGGTTCTCGCACGGGTGGGGGACAGCACGTTCGGTTCCTCCCGGGGAGGTTCGGCAGAACACAACTGACAAGGAGGTGGGTCGTGTTGATGTCCCGCGGTGTGCGCACGCCGCAGGATCGCTCCTCGGAGGTGACGCAGAGATTAAGAGGACTAGACCATTGAGTCAGTAGGTCTGGACCTTTAATGCCCGACTGTCCCGTTGCGGAGTCCGTTCGGGCTCCTTGTGAGCCACTCCACAGGTGCTCACCCGTATGGCCCATGAGCAGGCGTGGCACACTGATCGTGTACCAGCAGCAGCGCACTCCGGGGTCGGTGCAATTCCGAACCGGCGGTTATAGTCCGCGACCCGTCCGCATCCAGCGGCCGGTTGACCAGGTGAGATTCCTGGACCGACGGTTAAAGTCCGGATGGGAGGCAGTGCGCGGCGGGCCGTTTCACGGGTACGCCGCCGTCGGCGGATGGTCTTCGGGCAACCGATCCATCCGTGTATTCGGCATTCGGCGTCCCCCTGTTGCGTTCCCGCTTCATCTGTCGTCGTCGACAGGCCCCGGAGTCCGTGCCCGAAGAGGCAGGAGGACCCGGTGGACACCGCAGCCGACATCACCGCCATGCGCCGAGCGATCACGCTCGCAGCGCGCGGTCTCGGCTCCACCAGCCCCAACCCGGTCGTCGGTTGCGTCATCCTCGATGCCGCAGGCCGGCAGGCCGGTGAAGGATTCCACCAGCGCGCCGGCGGGCCGCACGCCGAGATCCACGCCCTGCGCGCCGCAGGCGACAGGGCCCGGGGCGGCATCGCCTACGTCACCCTCGAACCCTGTAACCACACCGGCCGCACCGGCCCCTGCGCCCAGGCGCTCATCGAGGCCGGTGTCGCCCGCGTCGTCTACGCCGTCGGCGACCCGAACCCGCAGGCCACCGGCGGTGCGGACACCCTGCGCACGGCCGGGGTCAAAGCCGATCAGGGGCTCCTCGCGGACGAGGCCGAGGCGGGCAACGCGGCCTGGCTGACCTCGGTGCGCCTGGGCCGCCCGTACGTCCTGTGGAAGTACGCGGCGACCCTCGACGGCAGGATCGCGGCCGCCGACGCCACCAGCCGCTGGATCACTTCTCCCGAGTCCCGCGCCGACGTCCACCGGCTGCGCGCCGAGGCCGACGCCGTCGTGGTCGGCTCCGGCACCGCCCGTGCTGACGACCCGCAACTCGGCGTACGGGGCATCGAAGGCGCTGTACAGCCTCTGAGGGTGGTAGTCGACACCGGTGCCACCGCCGTACGCCCCGGCGCCCGCGTCCTCGACGACACCGCGTCCACCCTGATCGCCGTCGCCGCCGACGCCGACGCCCGCCATCTCCCCGAAGGGGCCGTCCTGCGGCTGCCGCGCGCCGCCACCGGCCCCGGCCTGGACGTCCCCGCCCTGCTCACCGCCCTGTACGGGCGAGACATCCGCTCCGTACTCCTCGAAGGCGGCCCGACCCTGGCCGGGGCCTTCGTCGCGGCGGGAACGGTCGACAAGGTCGTCGGCTATCTCGCTCCCGTGCTCCTCGGCGCCGGCCCCGCGGCCCTCGCCGACGCCGGAATCTCCACCATCGCCGATGCGTTGCGCCTCGATGTGACCGAGACCGTCCGTATCGGCCCCGATCTGCGCATCACCGCTGTCCCCAGCCCTGCCCGGAAGGGAAACTGAGTGTTCACCGGAATTGTCGAAGAACTGGGTGAAGTCACCGCTGTCGAGAAGCTCGGCGACGCCTCCCGCTTCCGCCTGCGCGGTCCCGTCGTCACCGAAGGCGCCAAGCACGGCGACTCCATCGCCGTCAACGGCGTCTGCCTCACCGTCGTCGACTTCGGCGAGCACGAGTTCACCGCCGATGTGATGGCCGAGACCCTGAACCGGTCCAGCCTCGGCGCCCTGGAGGTCGGCTCCCGGGTCAACCTGGAGCGCCCCATGGCGGTCGGCGGCAGGCTCGGCGGCCACATCGTCCAGGGCCATGTCGACGGCACCGGCCGCATCGTCGAGCGCAAGATCTCCGAGCACTGGGAGATCGTGAAGATCTCCCTCCCCGCGGACCTGACCCGCTACGTGGTGGAGAAGGGGTCGATCACCGTCGACGGTGTCAGCCTGACCGTCGTGGACGCCGGACCCGACTACTTCACCATCAGCCTCATCCCCACCACCCTCGCCCTGACCACGCTCGGCATCAAGGAGCCCGGCGACCCGGTCAACCTCGAGGTGGACGTCATCGCGAAGTACGTCGAGCGGCTGCTCGGCAATACCGCGCAGGAACCCGAGGAGCCGGCGAGGTGACCACGCTGAACTGGCTGAACTCGGAGGCGTTCACCGTCTTCGGGCAGCGCATCATCTGGTCCGACATGATCGGCAACACAGTCGGTCTGATCGCGCTGACCCTGGGCTGGCTCCGCTCGATCTGGACCTGGCCCGCCCAGCTCCTGTCCGGAGTCGTCCTGGTCGCCGCCAATGTCTCCGTGCACCAGGCGGGCAGCGTCGGCAAGCAGCTCGTTGTCATCGCCGTGGCCGTCTGGGGCTGGCAGCAGTGGACCCGGGGCAGGCAGCAGGCCCAGGACGGCTCCATCGCCGTACGGTTCGCCACCTGGCGCGAGCGCGGCTACCTGCTGGGCGGCGCCGCACTCGGCACCCTCGCGGTCGGCGGCCTGTTCACCGCGTTTCCTTCGCTCTCCTGGAGCCCGTGGGCGGACGCGTACATATTCGCCGGCACGCTCGTAGCGATGCTCGCCCAGGCCCGCGGCATGGTCGAGTTCTGGTTCGCCTGGCTCCTGGTCGACCTGGTCGGCGTACCGCTGAACTTCCACAGCGGTCTCGCCTTCTCCGGTCTCATCTACGTCGTGTACGGCGCCCTCGTCCTATGGGGCATGCGCGACTGGTGGCTGCGTTCGCGGACACCCGCTCTGGAAGGAGCCACGGCATGACTGCCCAGCCCACCTGGTTGCACCGGGAACACGAAAGCAAAAGCGCCGTCGAGGACCTCACCCTCGACCCCGTCGAGCAGGCGATCCGCGACATCGCCGCCGGACGGCCCGTCGTGGTCGTCGACGACGAGGACCGGGAGAACGAGGGCGACCTGGTCATCGCGGCCGAGAAGGCCACCCCCGAGATCGTCGCGTTCATGATGAGCGAATGCCGCGGTCTGATCTGCGCGCCCATGGAGAACGACGAGCTGGAACGGCTCGAACTGCCGCAGATGGTCGCCCACAACACCGAATCGATGCGCACGGCGTTCACCGTCTCCGTCGACGCATCGGCAGCGCACGGCGTCACCACCGGCATCTCCGCCGCCGACCGGGCCACCACGCTCCGGATGCTGGCGGGAGGCGAGGCCGGCCCCGGCGACTTCGTACGGCCCGGCCATATCTTCCCGCTCCGCGCCCGCTCCGGCGGTGTGCTGGTCCGTAACGGCCACACCGAGGCCGCCGTCGACCTCGCCCGGCTCGCCGGACTGCGGCCCGCCGGCGCGATCGTCGAGATCGCCGGCGAGGACGGCGTGATGCTGCGACTGCCCCAGCTGGTCCCGTTCGCCCGCAAGCACGGCCTCACGATCATCTCCATCGAGGACCTGATCGCCTACCGCCGCAGCTCGGAGCCGACCGTCCGCCGCGAGGCCGAGGTACGGCTGCCGACGAGCTTCGGCGCATTCACCGCGTACGGCTACCGCTCCACGACCGACGGCGTCGAGCACGTCGCGCTCGTCCACGGCGACATCGGGGACGGCGACGACGTCCTGGTGCGGATCCACTCCGAGTGCCTGACCGGCGACATCTTCCAGTCGCAGCGCTGCGACTGCGGGCCCCAGCTGCACGCCTCCATGCGCCGGATCACCGAGGAGGGCCGCGGCGTCGTCATCTATCTGCGCGGCCACGAGGGCCGGGGCATCGGCCTGCTGTCCAAGCTGCGCGCCTACGAACTCCAGGAGCGCGGCAGCGACACCCTCGACGCCAACCTTGAGCTCGGCCTGCCCGCCGACGCCCGGGACTACGCGGCCGGCGCCCAGATCCTCAAGGACCTCGGCGTCCACAGCCTCAGGCTGATGACCAACAACCCCGACAAGACGGCCGCGGTCCTGCGGCACGGTCTGGCCGTCACCGGCCGCGAGCCGATGCCCGTCCAGGCCGGCGAACACAATCTGCGCTACCTGCGCACCAAGCGCGACCGCATGGGGCACGACCTGCCCTGGCTCGACGCCGCCACGGCGTCGACCTGCGGCAATCAGTGACGATCACGGAAACGAGCGGTAGGAGAGACATGAGCGGCAAAGGCGCACCCGAACTGTCCGTACGCAACTGCGGTGACCTGCGTGTGGCGGTCGTCGCCGCCCAGTGGCACGAGAAGGTCATGGACGGACTCGTCGACGGCGCGCTGCGCGCCCTGCACGAGCTGGGCATCGACGAGCCGACCCTGCTCCGAGTGCCCGGCAGCTTCGAGCTCCCGGTGGTCGCCAAGGTCCTCGCCGGTCGCGGTTACGACGCGATCGTCGCCCTCGGCGTGATCATCCGCGGCGGCACCCCGCACTTCGAGTACGTGTCCCACGGCGTCACCAACGGCCTGACCCAGGTCGCCGTCGACACCGGAGTCCCGGTCGGCTTCGGCGTACTCACGTGCGACACCGAGGAGCAGGCGCTCGACCGGGCCGGACTGGACGGCTCCAACGAGGACAAGGGGCACGAAGCGGTCACCGCGGCCGTCGCCACCGCCGCCACGCTGCGCACGGTCAGCGAGCCCTGGCGCTGAGTGGGGGGCGTGGACCCCGTACTCTAAGGACCATCATGGCGAACAAAACCTTCGAAGAGCTCTTCGCCGAGCTGCAGCTCAAGGCCGCCAACGGCGACCCCTCCACCTCCCGTACCGCCGAGCTGGTGGACAAGGGTGTCCATGCCATCGGCAAGAAGGTCGTCGAGGAGGCCGCCGAAGTCTGGATGGCCGCCGAGCACGAGAGCAAGGACGCCGCCGCCGAGGAGATCTCCCAGCTGCTGTACCACGTCCAGGTGATGATGGTCGCCCGCGGGATCTCCCTCGACGACGTCTACGCTCACCTCTGAGTACGACCTGAGCACCACGTAGCACTCCGTACATCCGCACATCCGTACAAGACTCCCTCCTCGCAAAGGAAACCTGGCCTCATGCTTCGCATCGCCGTCCCCAACAAGGGTTCACTCTCCGGGCCTGCGATGGCGATGCTCCATGAGGCCGGCTACCAGCAGCGCAAGGAGTCCAAGGAGCTCGTCCTCGTCGACCCCGAGAACGAGGTCGAGTTCTTCTACCTGCGGCCGCGCGACATCGCGATCTACGTCAGCTCCGGCCGCCTCGACATCGGCATCACCGGCCGCGACCTGCTGCTGGACTCCGGCGCCGACTCCGAGGAGATCCTCCAGCTCGGCTTCGCCCGTTCCACCTTCCGCTACGCCACCAAGCCGGGCACGGCCCAGGGTCCGCAGGACTTCGACGGCAAGACGATCGCCACCTCCTACGAGGGCATCGTCGCCAAGCACCTCGCCGATGTCGGCGTCAACGCCTCCGTCGTCCACCTCGACGGCGCGGTCGAGACCGCCATCGAACTCGGTGTCGCCCAGGTCGTCGCCGATGTCGTGGAGACCGGCACCAGCCTGCGCAACGCCGGACTCGAAGTCATCGGCGAGCCGATCATGAAGTCGGAGGCCGTCGTCATCCGCCGCACCGGCGCACCGGACGACGACCCCAAGGTGCAGCAGTTCCTCCGCCGCCTCCAGGGCGTCCTGGTCGCCCGCAGCTACGTGATGATGGACTACGACTGCCGCGTCGAGCACCTGGAGCGCGCGGTAGCCCTCACCCCGGGCCTGGAGTCGCCGACCATCTCCCCGCTGCACCACGAGGGCTGGGTCGCCGTCCGTTCCATGGTCGCCGCCCGGGAGGCCCAGCGGATCATGGACGATCTGTACGACCTCGGCGCCCGCGCCATCCTCACCACCGCCATCCACGCCTGCCGCCTCTGACGGCCGGGCGACCACCCGGAAGACAGAAGAACACCATGTCCGCCCCCGCGCCCCGGTCCGAACTCCCTACGCTCCCGGTCACGTTCCGGCCGACCCGAACCCGGGTGGTCCTGCTGACCGTGGGGGCGGCGATGTTCGTCGTCATCACCGTCATCGCCCTGACCCTGGAGCAGCTGAGCGCGGGGGAGCGGTCCAGCTTCATCTTCACCGCACTGCTGTTCTTCGGCGTGCTCGCGCTGCTCAGCCGACCGAAGGTCGTCGCGAACGAGGACGGGGTGACGGTGGTCAATCTCACCCGAACGCGCCGGCTCTCCTGGGCGGAGATTCTCGGTGTCAACCTGCGCGTCGGCGACCCCTGGGTCTTTCTCGACCTGAGCGACGGGACCAGCATGCCCGCCCTCGGTATCCAGCCGGGAATCGCCAAGCAGCAGGCCATCCGCGACGCCCGTACGCTCCGCGCCCTCGCCGAGAACCACGGCACCGGCACGGACAACGGCTGAGCCCCCTGCCCTGCAGGGCCTCTTCTTGATTACTCTGGAGGACGGCGGCGCCCCGTGCGCCCCGCCCCGCACCAGAGGGTCCATGAGGCCTGCGGGGCTTTCCTGCGACCCAAGGAGTGACTCCTTCCAGCAATGGACGGATCGTCCGGTAGTACCTGCGCCGCCCCTTCCCCGGAGGCGGCGGCATGACCACCCCCCTGCTGCTTCTGAGTGCAGCATTCCTTCTCATCCTCGCCAACGGATTCTTCGTGGCAGCCGAGTTCGGGCTCGTCACGGTGGAGCGGCCGGACGCCGAGCGCGCCGCCGCCGAGGGCGACCGGCGGGCCCGCACCGTCGTCGAAGCCCTGCGTGAACTCTCCTTCCAGCTCTCCGGCACCCAGCTCGGCATCACCATCACGTCACTGGTCGTCGGCATGCTCGCCGAACCGGCACTCGCCCAGCTGCTGGACGGCCCCCTCACCGCGACCGGTCTGCCCGACGGCGCCGTACCCGGCATCAGCGTGGTGATCGGGATGATGGTGGCCTCCGCCGTCCAGATGGTGATCGGCGAACTCGTGCCCAAGAACTGGGCGGTCTCACGGCCGCTCCAGGTCGCCCGGTTCGTCGCCGGCCCCCAGCACCGTTTCTCCTCCGCGCTCCGGCCGGTGATCAGCCTGCTGAACGCCGTCGCCAACCGGCTGGTACGACTGCTGGGTGTCGAACCCACCGACGAGCTGGCCTCCGCCCGCACCCCCGCGGAACTGGTCTCCCTGGCCCGGCATTCGGCCGAGGCCGGCACCCTCGAACAGGACACCGCGGATCTCTTCGTACGGACCCTGTCGCTCGCCGGACTCACCGCTCAGCACGTCATGACCCCACGGGTGAAGGTCAGCGCCCTGCAGTCCTCGGCGACCGCGGAGGACGTCCTCAACCTCACCCGCGCCACCGGCCTCTCCCGCTTCCCCGTCTACCGGGAGCGCATCGATGAGGTCGTCGGCATGATCCACCTCAAGGACGCGCTCGCCGTGCCCGCCCAGGACCGGCTGCGCACGTCGGCGGGCCGGATCGCCGTACCGCCGCTGCTGGTGCCGGAGACACTGCCCGTAGAGCAGCTGCTCCAGCGCCTGCGCAACGAGCAGCCGATCGCCGTGGTGGTCGACGAGTACGGCGGCACCGCCGGGGTCGTCACCCTGGAGGACATCATCGAGGAACTGGTCGGCGAGGTCAGGGACGAGCACGACGCCGAAGGCGCCGACCGGCCCGAACTGGCCCCCGCCGCTCCCGAGGACGACCGCCCGGCCTGGGACGCCGAAGGCAGCTGCCGGGTCCTGACCCTGCGCCGGATAGGGCTCGACGTACCCGACGGACCGTACGAGACCGTGGCCGGACTCGTCGCCGATCTGCTGGGGCGCATCCCTGCCCCCGGCGACCGGGCCGAACTGCCCGGCTGGCGGATCTCCGTCCGCCAGGTCGGCCACTACCGCGCCGAGAAGGTCCGCTTCGTACGCGCCGCCGAGGTGACCGACCCCGTCACCGAGGCATCGGTGGCCCACGGCGTCCTGGAGGCCGTGCGATGAGCCTCGTCCAGCTGCTGTTCGCCGCGCTCCTCGTGCTGGCGAACGGCTTCTTCGTCGGTGCCGAGTTCGCCCTCGTCTCCGTACGGCGCAGCCAGGTCGAACCCCTCGCGGCAGCAGGGTCGGGCCGGGCCCGCCAGGTGCTGTACGGCTTGGAGAACCTGCCGCAGATGATGGCTGCCGCCCAGTTCGGTATCACCGTCTGCTCACTGACCCTCGGCGCCGTCGCAGAACCGACCGTTGCCCATCTGCTGGAGCCGGTCTTCCAAGCGGTCCACCTGCCCGAGGGCCTGATCCATCCGCTCGGCTATGTGCTGGCGCTCGTCTTCGTGGTCTTCCTCCATCTCGTCATCGGTGAAATGGTCCCGAAGAACCTCGCAATGGCGGCGCCGGAGAGGACCGCGCTCTGGCTCAGCCCCGGCCTCGTCGGCTTCGCCCGCGTCTGCCGTCCGGTCACCTCCGCACTGGGCACCTGCGCCCGGCTGGTGCTGCGGCTCTTCGGCGTCGAACCGAAGGACGAAGTGGAGGCCGTCTTCACCAGCGAGCAGCTCAACCGGCTCGTCGAGGACTCCGGCCAGGCCGGACTGCTGGAGCCGGAGGCGCGGGAGCGGCTGGAGGACGCACTGGAGCTGGGCAGCAGGCCCGTCACCGATGTGCTGCTCAGCCTGGCCTCCCTCGTGACGGTGGACCCCTCCGTCACCCCGCACCGGATCGAGGAGCTGACCGTACGGACCGGCTACTCGCGCTTTCCCGTGTGCGCGGAGGGCGGCGGCCCGTTCATGGGCTATCTGCACGTCAAGGATGTCCTGGACCTGGAGGACGGTGAGCGGGCCGTCCCCCAGCACGTGTGGCGCCCGATGGCGACCGTGAGGGCCGAGCTGCCCCTGGACGACGCCCTGACCGTGATGCGCCGCGCGGCGACGCATCTGGCGCAGGTCGCCGATGCATCGGGCCGGGTCCTCGGTCTGGTCGCCATGGAGGACGTCCTGGAGATGCTGGTCGGTGAGGTACGCGACCCGGCTCACCGGGTCTCGGTCCCGCGCCGGACGACGGACACGACGGCCGCCGTCACCGGCGAACTCACCGCGTCGGTCCATTAGGGTCTCGACCGCCGGACGGGCTGATCTCCAGTCCGTCCGGCGATCGAGGACAACGGCCACCGGGTGACTCCGGCAGCCGGCCCTCACAACGGCGGCGGCTCCTGCGGCCCCCGGCCCACCGGCCCCCGGCCGGACAGCACCTCGCCGTACGCCTGCATCAGATCAGGCAGCCGCAGCGTGGCCAGATCGTCCCGGCTCGGCACGGCCGCATAGCCGGAGAGCCGCAGATCGCGGTAGGCGCAGCTCTTCTCGTACAGGGTGCGCAGGAACCGCCCGTTGCCCAGCTCGTCGATCCAGCCCTGGTCGACGACATGGCCGCTGATGGAGCGCAGCTCCTCCAGGGACTCCTCGTCCCACGCGTCACCGTTCTCCGTGGCCAGCACCTCACCGATGGAGGTGAGCTCCAGCGGCCGGTAGCTCGGGAAGTCCACCCGGGTGGTGAAGCGTGAGGAGAGCCCCGGATTGGTGGCCAGCAGCCGGTCCATGCCTTCCGGATAGCCCGCGAGGATGACGACGAGATGGTCCCGGTTGTCCTCCGCGCGCTTGAGGAGGACCTGGAGGGCCTCGTCGCCGTACGCGTCACCCTTGCTGTAGCCGGTGTTGGAGAGGCTGTACGCCTCGTCGACGAAGAGCACCCCGCCGAGCGCCGAGTCGATCAGCTCATTGGCCTTGACGGCGGTCTGGCCGAGGAACTCGCCCACCAGATCCGCCCGTTGGGCCTCGACGAGATGGTCGCCGCCGAGCAGACCGAGAGCGTAGAAGACCCGGCCGAGGATGCGGGCCACCGTGGTCTTGCCGGTGCCGGATGGGCCCGAGAAGACGAAATGGCGTTTCGGCGGCTGCACGGGAAGCCCCTGGCCGGCCCGCAGCCGGGCCATGTTCAGCTGCGCGGACAACGCCTTGACCTGGCGTTTGACGGGCTCCAGGCCGACCATCCGCTCCAGCTCCGCCAGCGCCTCGGCAAGCAGCACCGGATCGCTGGGCCCGGCCGGGAAGGGGGCTGTCGGCTGGCCGGGCACCGCGGTCTTCCGCCGTGCCCCGTCGGACGGCGGCACCCCGATGCCCACGAGTCCCGGGGTCTCGCCGCCCGGCCGCAGCTCCCGGCCGTCCACCAGATCGGTGCCGAGCAGCGAATCCCCGTCCGGCTGCGCCTCCGCCACGGCGTCCGTGCCGAACCCGGTCAGCGACACGGCGGTGAGACCGGCGGCCTCGTCGGTGCCTTCGAGGCCGTCGTAGTCCGCGATCGCGGCGAGCCGCGCCGAGGTGTCCATGAACGCCGGGTCGATCCGGTACACCGCCCGGTAGAGCGGCAGGGCGGCCGCGCTGCGGCCGGTGCCCTCGTGTGCGCGGGCCAGCCAGTAGCGCAGTTCCTTGCGCTGCGGCTGTTCGCTGCGGCAGCGCATCAGTGCGGCGGAGAGCAGCGGCTCGGCCTGCCCGTACATCTCCAGCCGCACCCGCGCCATCCCGCCGAACAGCCCCGCCTCGATACCGAGCATCGGATCGTCGATCAGCTGCTCGGTGTTGCGTACGAGCTGCTCCCAGTCCTTGACCAGATAGGAGCGGCAGGCGTGCAGGAAGCGCACCTGTGGGTCCGCGTCCACCGGCGGCAGACCGGCCAGCGCACGGTCCAGCTCGGGGACATGGCGCCCATCCAGCCAGTGCGAGGCGTGCGCGAGGAGCAGATCGCGCGGGCTCTCCAGCACCGGTTGAACCCACCAGCCCAGCCAGTACCAGGAGTTGAGCGTGCGCCGATGGCGGGTGCGCTGTTCGCCGAAGCGTTCGCGATGGCGGTACATGCTCAGGAGCGCCGTCGTGGTGTCGGCCCTCAGCGCATGAAGGCCGAGCCAGCCGTCCGCCATGCCGGGATCGATCCGTACCGCAGCCCTGAACTCCTCTTCGGCCTGCGGGTAGGCGCCCATGGTGTAGGCGTCCACGCCGCGCAGCCAGGCGAGGTCGGCCGGGGCCTGTGCGCCCTGCGTGCCGATGTCCATCTGGTCCCCCACAAACCGTGCCCCCAGGATGTCCCGCCGCACGACCTGCCCGCCGAGGCGCGCTGAATCACTGTGCCACGGACGGGAATTGACCGCACCGAGAGGCATCGTACCTGCGCAGGGAGTGTGCGACTAAGAGCGCCGCAGGCGGAAGGGAGACCGTGACCGAGGGTAAGCAGAATCCGCCGAACCGGCGTGGGAAAGAGGGTGCGAGGGCAGAACGAAGCCCCCGATCACGGGGGAACAACCGGGGGCTTCGTGTCCGCGAGGGCTCCGAAAAGCCGCACATTGAGAACGTAAGACCTGTACCGCCCTCGGGTCAAGCAGAGTTGAGGTACTTCCAGGCCGATTTCTCACCACTCAGTACGGCAGCGCAATGTGATCACGTTCTGTGACGGAATGGTTCACTCCTGCTGCCGCGTCAGGCCCCTCCAGCCACTCGTACCCCACATGCAACTGCCGTACCAGAGCATCGGCGTGGGAGCGCGAGGGATCGGCCGAGAAGTGTTCCGCCTCGGCCGCCGTCCACCCGTCCCAGAAGGCCGAAAGAGCCGGTCCGTCCCGACGGCGGCCCCGCTCCCAGGACTCGTCGGCAGCGAGATCCATCCACAACAGCCGCGCCAGATGGGGCCGCAGCGCCCGGCGGCCCGCCCCGACCCCCTCGATCAGGACGACCGGTGCGGGCTCCAGGCTGCGCGGCGCCGCGAACGTCCGCGCGGTCCAGTCGTACGGCGCATAGCGCGCGCACTCACCGCGCGACAGGGGCCCGATCACCTGCTCCCGCAGCCGGTCCACCCAGGTGAAGAAGGACTCATGGGTGGCCAGGTCGTCCAGATGCAGTACGGGGGCGTCGTCGAGCACGGCCGCGAGGCGGGATGCGAAGGTGCTCTTCCCCGATCCCGCATGGCCGTCGACGGCGATCAGCCGCACCGGTCCGCAGGACGGCGCCAGGGTGCGCAGCCGCGCGGCGAGGAGCGTGAGGTCGTTCATGCGCCCCAGCCTACGAGTCGATCCGAAGCAATCGCAGGTCACGCCAGTGGACCAGACCAATATTGGTTTATTGGCGCAAGTCGAATCGCTGGCCGAACCCGGCCACTACCCGCGATAGTTGGCCCACTGTCGTGCACTTGCAGCCCCATTCCGCTTACGACCGGGGGTCTCGCCCATGAACAGACCGACCTCGCGCAGAACCATGCTGACCGCCGCGCTCGCGGCAGCGGCCGCCGCCGGCACGGTGTCGTCCGCCGGCTCCGCAACCGCCGCAGTTCCCGCCGCCCCGCTCTCCGCCCCCTCGGCAACCGCTTCTCTCGTCGAGAACCATTCCTGGCACACGTACACCGACTGGCGCAGTGGTTGCGGCGCCGGGACACGCGCCGTCGCGGGGGGGCGGCCCGGTCTGGTGATCGGCCACGCCGTGGGGGTCACCGACTACACCGATCCGCACACCGGTCGGACCGCCGACTGGGAGTACGCGACCTGGACCTCGCCGGTCCACCGGTCCGCCGTCCCGGCGACCGAGGTGATCGCCTCCTGGAACGCCGACACCCCGGCGGGCACCTGGATCCAGATCGAGCTGCAGGGCCGCTACTCGGACGCCACGTCGACACCCTGGTACGTGATGGGCCGCTGGGCCGCGGGCGACGCCGACATCCGCCGGACGTCCGTCGACGACCAGACCGACGGCAAGAGCTCCATCTGGACCGATACCTTCTCGGTGGACGACGCGGCGAGCGGGCTGCGGCTGGTCTCCTATCGGCTGCGGCTCACGCTCCACCGCCCCTCGGGCAGCCGCCTCACGCCCACCGTCTGGCGGCTCGGCGCGATGGCTTCCGACGTCCCGGACCGCTTCACCGTGCCCGCCAGCACCCCCGGCCTCGCCCGGGAACTGCCGGTGCCGCGCTACTCGCAGAATGTGCACGCGGGCCAGTACCCGGAGTACGACAACGGCGGCGAGGCCTGGTGCAGCCCCACCTCCTCGCAGATGATCATCGAGTACTGGGGGCGCAGGCCCACCGCCGAGGAGCTTGCCTGGGTCAAGCCGGGCCTGGCCGACCCGCAGGTCTGCCATGCCGCCCGGTTCACATACGACTACCAGTACGAGGGCTGCGGCAACTGGCCGTTCAACGCCGCGTACGCCGCGACGTACGACGACATGAGCGCGGCGGTGACCCGGCTCGGCTCGCTGACGGACCTGGAGAAGCTGATCCGGGCGGGTATCCCGGTCATGACGTCGCAGTCGTTCCTCAAGGAGGAGTTGACCGGCGCCGGGTACGGGACCTCCGGCCACCTGATGACCGTGATGGGGTTCACCTCGGACGGCGACGTGATCGCGAACGACCCGGCCTCGCCGAGCAACGAGGCCGTGCGGCGGGTCTACAAGCGCCAGGAGTGGGAGACGATCTGGCTCCGCACCAAGCGCTATGACGCGAACGGCAAGGTCAGAAGCGGTACGGGCGGTGTCTGCTACATCTACTGGCCCGCTCACCCGGCACCGAGTCAGCGCCGGGTTCTGAAGTCACTCGGCCTGCTGTGAGCATGTGCGGCGCCACGGCCGCCTCGACCACCTGACGGCAGCGTTCCCGGCCGTCCTGGGTGAGGTGGCTGTACTTGTTCACCGTGACCTTGATCGAGCGATGCCCGAGCCGGCGAGACACCTCGTGGATGGACACGCCGCTCGTCGAGGTCACGGTGGTCCATCTGTGTCGCAAGTCGTGCGGGTTGTATTCAGGCAGCCCGAGCCGCCTGATGGCCCGATCCCACGACTTGCGCGGTAGATCGGGGTACGGCAGGCCGCCACTCGCGTTGCGGACCGGAAGCCCATCGATGAAGGGCTGAAGGGAAGCGGGCGCGGGTATGTTGCGCCACTCGCCTTCTTTCGCTTCAGTCCGGGGCATCGCGCCAGTGCTGGCTGATCGACGACTGTGCACTGGGCTCCGGGTCTGCGGCCAGGCGGGTCAGCAGCTCTGGCGGCAGATGGTCGTTCATCGCGAGAAACGACCTCACGGAGGGATCCGGAGCGTCCGCCGACCGGGCCGGCAACCCCGGCGGTTCGTCCGCGACGCTCGCGACCCCGCATCGGACCGAGTGCTCCGGGTGCTCCGCCAGGCCGGGCTCTGACGTCGGCGGGCACGGAGGAGCTGGCGGCGAGGACTATGGAGCCCGCTGCCGTGGACGCTGCGGTGGCGCCGAGCAGAAGCTCGCGCTGGTGCCGAGGCTCACCATGACTGCACGCTCGCCACTGCCCGCAAGCCGGGCAGCCGACTGTGCGAGGTGGCTGCCGATACCGGAGCGGATGAATCCAGCGCAGGCGAGTGCGGCGAAGAGTACGGCCCCCGACGCCCATGCACCGGTGAGAGCCGCAGCACGTCCCGGCATGAGCAGTTCGATCGCGGCGAAGGCGCTGTCGGCGGCCCCTGCGCTGACGATCCATGCGCGGTGTCGACGGTTGTCACATGCGCGGGTCCGGCGGTGTCTTCATGCCGAACGGCCAAACAGGCACACGTACAAGGAGAACACCATGACGCTACGCGTCCCGAAGGCCGAGCTCACCGCCGAGCTCCGCGAAAGCATGATCAAGCAGCTCGGGGCCGTGCCCGAGCCCGTCGAGGTGCTGTGGAACAACCCCGAGCTCGCCGAGACCAACCAGGAGTTCGCGGCCAAGGTGGGCGCGTGGGACACGGCCGACGCGAGCCTCAAGACGTTCGCGCACATGGCCGTCGCGGCACAGGTCGGCTGCAGTTGGTGCCTCGACATCAACTACTTCCACGCGCTGAACCAGAACCTGGACCCGGCCAAGGCGAGCCAGGTGCCGCGCTGGCGGCAGTCGGAGGTGTTCACGCCGCTGGAGCGCGACGTGCTCGACTACGCCGAGGCCATGACGAACACGCCACCGACCGTCACCGACGAGCTGTCGAAGCGTCTGCTCGACCGGCTCGGCCCCGCGGCGCTGGTCGAACTCACCGTGTTCATCGGCTTCGCCAACATGGCGACCAGGTGCAATACGGCGCACGGGATCACGTCGCAGGGCTACTCCGAGGCCTGCGAGATTCCGCTGGCCGCGCGTCCGCAGAACTCCGGCGTGGCGTCGACGACATGACCCAGGACCCGTTCGTCACCCATCGCAGCCTGCTGTTCACGGTCGCCTACGAGATGCTCGGGTCGGCGGTCGATGCGGAGGACGTGCTGCAGGAGTCCTGGCTGCGGTGGGCCGACGTCGACCGTGCGCAGGTGCGTGACCCGCGGGCCTACCTCGTCCGAACCGTCACGCGGCAGGCGCTCAACCGCCTGCGCACGCTCTCGCGCAGCCGCGAGGAATACGTTGGCGAGTGGCTGCCGGAACCGCTGCTGACCAGCCCTGATGTTGCCGAGGACGTCGAACTCGCGGAGAGCGTCTCGATCGCGATGCTGACCGTCCTGGAAACGCTCGGGCCGACCGAGCGGGCGGTGTTCGTGCTCCGCGAGGTCTTCGATATGCCGTACGGCGAGGTCGCCGAGGCCATCGGGAAGTCCGCGGCCGCGGTGCGGCAGATCGCGCGGCGGGCACGCGAGCACGTGGCGGCACGGCGGCCGCGGGTGCAGGTGAGCCGGTCGGAGCAGCAGGCCGTGGTGGAGCGGTTCCTGCTCGCTTTGCGAACCGGGCAGTTGCAGGAGCTGATGGAGGTCATGGCGCCGGACGTGGTCATGATCGCCGACGGTGGCGGGGTTGTGGCCGCCGCTCCGGCCCCGATCCACGGGGTCGAACCAGTGGCGAAGTTGCTCGCGCGCGCGAACCGGGTGGTGGCCGGGTTCGATGCGACGGCCGTGTGGCTCAACGGCGCGCCCGCGGGCCGGATCGAGATCGACGGCGAGCCGGCTGCGGTGAGCCTCGTGGTGGAGAACGGGCGGGTCACCCGGATCTATGTGGTGCGAAACCCGCGGAAGCTGACGCGGCTCGACGAACCGGCCGAACTCGCCAGGTAAGGCCGCTGCTGCTCTCGTGTCGTGAGTGTTCCGGGCGGTTCCAACCGCCCGGAACACTCACGACGGCATCATCCGGTCGATCACCTGCTCCGGCGACCCGGGCACCTGCGCGGCATCACAGCACCCGCGTGCCACCGCGCCGCGCAGCCCTTGGCGGGAGTTCTCGGCCGGATATGACCACGCCCCCTGAAGGTCGCGCGCCGCTCCGAGCGGATGCGGGCCGAGTTCGTCGTCACTCCAGGGAGTGTCAACTCTTGTGACACCGAATTGCAGTTCCTGGTCCGTTCCTACCCGACCCCCAACGCACGACATCGTGATACGCGATGCCGTCAGTAGGTTCTGAGTAGCCTGGAGTTCCTGCACTGCCCTGGTGTCCGTGGGCCCTGCGGCGCGATGGCAGCCGTTCGTGCCGATGGTCTTCCGGTTCCAGCCCGCATAGGCGGGCACGCTGCTGTAGAGACCCGGCCCGCTCGCGCAGTTCAGGCTCGGGGCGCCGGGGCCCGACGTGGTTCCGATGAGTTCCCACCGCCCGCCCCTGCCCCGCTGGATCTGCGGTCCGCCGGAGTCCCCGACGCACGCCATGGCGTTGGGCACCCGGCTGATCGTGCACAGCCGGGTCTTGTCCGCGTATCCGGGCGCGCACTCGGCTTCGGCGCCCCTGCGGGTCTCGAGCTGCTGGAGCCTGTTGGTGAACACCGCCTTGGACAGGTCGTTCGTGTCGACGACGGTGCCGAAGCCAAGGAGCCGGGTGCGGTTGCGGATCTCCGCACCACTGACCCCAGCAGGCAGCACCGTCCGCAACGCCGCCCATTCCGCCTCGGTGCGCCGCCGCGAATCGGCGGGCCACGTGGCCAGGACCGCGGTCACGACACTGCGGCGGTGCAGGGCCAGCCGCAGGGTGCGCGCCGCGTACTCCTCGGCGGCCCGCCGCACCCGGTCCGAGACATACACCCCCGCCAAAGGTGGGTCGTCGAAGCGGCCTTCGCACTTCTGCGCTGGTTCCGCCGGCTGCGTATCCGCTGGGAAATCCGCGCCGACATCCACCAGGCCTTCGTCACCCTCGGCTGCGGAATCATCTGCTGGCGGCGCCTCAAAAAATAGTGCTGATCTGAGCCCTCAGCCCGAACCGCTGACCAGCGCCTCGCCGAGCGGGGTGCGCCGGTAGAGCACCGACCGTCCGGACCGGGCGCGGACGAGCAGCCCCGCGCCTCGCAGGATGGCGAGGTGGTCTCCCACCGCGCCGGGTGCCATGGCGAGGCTTCGGGCGAGGTGGCTGGTACTGGCCGGGGCGTCCAGCGCCACCAGCAGCCGGGCTCGGGACCGGCCGACCAGAGCGGTCAGCGCGTCCGGTCGGGGGACGCTCTCCTGTTCGCCCCACAGGGCGGCGGTGCCGCGGGCACGATAGATCAAGGTCCTGGGCCAGGGGTCTTCCAGGTGGGCGGCGATATTCGCGACGAAGACCGAAGGGATCAGCAGGAGCCCGTCGCCGGCGAGGCGGACTGTTCCGACTTGGGGGAAGTGGCCGATCTCGATACTGCCGGCTTGCCAGGCGATGCTCGGGTGCAGGCTCTCGATGGTCGTGACCCAGCCGTGTTCGCCGATCACACCCACCCGGTGCACGACGTCGCGCTCACAGATCGCGCGCAGTTGCGGCCAGTCCGTGGCGAGCAGCTCGTGCCACGCCTGGTCCATCGCCTCGGCGATCCTGGAGACGGCGTCCGTCGAGTCCAGCACTGCGCGTACGCGGGGATCACGGGCGGACGGGCCGGTCGCGTTGGTGGCGATTTCGTGGCGGGCCGCTTCCAGCGGTGTGGCCCGGATAATGGCGAGGTCGTCTGCCCAGGTCTGGTTGAGGCCGCGCGGGGGCGGGGCGACGAAGTTCGGTCCGGATTGCGGGGTGTGCAGGGCGAGGGCGGCGTTCAGTTCGCTCTCGCGGCGAAGCCGTTCGAAGGCCGGCAGGAGCCGGGTGGCCCAGGCTCGCGGCAGCGGCCTGTCTTGGCCGGCGAGCGAGCGTAGCAGGAAGCACAGGTCCATCGCGGGCGACAGTGCGAAGCGGCTGCGCAGCAGGTCCTCGACGGAGACTTCGAAGCGGAGCACCGCGCCATGCTACCGAAGGACGTCTGTTCCGATTCGTCCAGCGACGAATCATTGGTGAGTGGCGTGGGCGCACGGCGAGGCTGCGCGTCATGACCCCAACCGCCGAACCCGCGCAGGGCAACCACCGTGCCACCTACCGGGAGGTGCTGGCCGAGCCACGATTCCGGCTGCTCTTCTCAACCCGCACCGTCGCGATCACTGCGGACGCGCTGCGGATCACCACGTTCTCGGTGCTGGTCTTCTCGGCCACCGGCTCCGCGCTGCTGAGCGCACTGGCCTTCGGCATCGGCTTCATCCCGCAGCTGTTCGGCTCGCTGCTGCTGGGCTCACTGGCCGACCGACTGCCGCCCCGCGCGCTCATCACCGGCGGCTACGCCTTGACGTGCGCCGCCGCCCTGCTGCTCGCCCTGGTGCGGATGCCGGTCGCGGCAAGCCTCGGTGTCGTGGCGCTGGTCGCCCTCGCCACACCGGTGTTTCACGGCGCGTCGAGTCGGCTGGTCGCGCAGTCGCTGGAGGGCGACGCCTATGTACTGGGCCGTTCACTGAACAACATCGCCTCCTCCGGCGCGCAATTGCTCGGTCTGGCGCTGGGAGGTGCGGCCGTCGCGGTACTCGGCCCACACCGGGCACTCGCGGTAAGCGCCGCCCTTTACCTCGGCTGCGCGCTCGCTATCCGCCTCCGGCTACCCCGGCTGCAGCCGGGAGCGTTCGGCAGCACACCCGGCAGCGCTCGGGGCGATGGCGGGGCCGTCCGGGCAAGCCTGCACGGTGCCGGCCTGCTGCTGCGCGGACACACGGTACGACGACTGATGCTGGCCCAGTGGCTACCGCCCGCGTTCGTAGCGGGCGCGGAAGGTCTGATCGTCGCCTACGCGGGAGGACGCCACTTCGCGCCCGGCTGGTACGCGGTGCTGATGGGCTGTCTGCCGGTCGGCATGCTTGTCGGCGACCTGCTGGTGGGCCGACTGCTACGGCCACCCACCCGGGAGCGACTGGTGGTCCCGCTGATTGCGCTGATGGGACTGCCGCTGGTCGGCTTCGCCGCCGAGCCCGGAGTGGGCGTCTCGTCCTGTCTGCTGCTGCTCTGCGGCTTCGGATTCGCCTACGGTCTCGGCCTGCAACGGCCGTTCCTGGACGCCCTGCCGCAGGATGGCCAGGGCCAGGCCTTCGGTCTGCTCGGCTCCGGCAACATGACGCTGCAGGGCGTCGGGCCGGTCTGCTTCGGCTCGGTGGCCGCAGGCATCGGAACAGGCGGCGCAATCGCCCTGGCAGGCGGCGCGGCGACGCTGACCGCCGGCTGGATTCTCAGCTGGCACCCGCCCACCTCCCCGGTCCCCGTCCCGAACTGCTCAACGGGATCAGAGAACGGCACCGAACAGCATGCGTGTAGTTCTCCTGCGCAGTAACCGTCGCAGGTCGGGTCGGCCGCGAGCCGTCACGCACCCCACCCCCGCGTCTCTCTGACAGACAGCCATTCCCGATAGCTCATTGTGTTAGGAGTCCTTTAGACCGACCGGCAATTGGGGGGGCGTCACGGGGCTGGGGCACGCACCTCGTGGCGTTGTCGTCAATCACCATGTTCCCCGAGCTCTCGGCTTCGCTCGAGCAGGGGAGGCCCCATGCGCCATGGCTCAATCCTCCGCCTTGCGATGCACGCACCCCGGCCCCGCTCCTTCACCCACCCCCCAATTGCCGGTCGGTCTTAGACGCACTTCTAACGAGGAGGCCGCAGTGGTCGGTCCGGGGCTCGTCTTCAGACGCCCAAGCCCGTACACACGTAGGAGTTTGACGGTAGATCAGTCCGGGACGCGCGATCTGGTCCACGATGAGCAGACATGTCAAGAGTCATGTCGAGGGGAGAGAACATGCCGAACAACGGAGACTCGCGCCCACTGCTCTTCCTGGATGTAGACGGCCCGCTGAACCCGTACGACGCTGCATCGCACAAGCGGCCTGAGGGGTACAGCACGCATCGCATGCGGCCGACCGGCTGGGAGAACCCGTGGACAAAGCCCCTGAGGGTGTGGCTGAACCACGACCATGGCGCACAGCTCCTCGCGCTGCCTCACGAGTTGGTATGGGCAACCACATGGAGGGCAGAGGCGAACGAGTGGATCGGTCCGCATCTTGGGCTACCCACACTGCCGTTCGTGGACTGGCCCGCGACACCGGAAACCAACGCACGCCTGCACTGGAAGACTCAAGCACTGGCGCAGTACGCCGCCGGCCGCCCGTTCGCCTGGGTAGACGATGAACTCGGCCCCGAGGACCGGGAATGGCTCGCAGCTCACCATGGCGCGCCCACGCTTCTGCATTGGATCAATCCGCGTCTCGGTCTCCTGCCGGATGACTTCGCTGTCCTCACGAACTGGGCTACGGCTCTGCCCGAGGCTGCAGTGTGACCGAGCACACCCTCGACGGCCGACTGCCGACCGGCGCTCCCATCCGCCCGCTACTGTCCGCCGAATACGGCGGCGGCCTACGTGCTCGCCTCGCCGCGCTCGACACAGCAAGTGACGCCCACGCCCAGGAACAGTGGCCCGACAACACCACCCTGGCCTACCGGGCCGACTGGAAGACCTGGACCGCGTTCTGTACTCAGCTCCAGATCCCCGCCACCGCAGCCACCCGCGGCACGCCGACCGGTCGGGCCACAGCTTGAGGCGAGCAAGTTGGGGACGTGCCGGCGTTGTCAGTGGGAGCCGAGATGATTGCCCCAGATTCGGGCCCGCGGGGAAGCCGGGGCCAGTTGCTGCTTCGGACAAGGGGGAGTGCGCTGTGAGGACACTCGTGAGCGGCGAGGTGCTCGGAGACCCGACATGAGTAATGCTCAAGCCATGAAGATCGAACTGCTGGTCGTACCCGACTGCCCGAACACCCGGCTCGCAGCCGACCGGCTCCGCCAGACGCTTGACGGGCTGGGCCTGCATGACGTGACGTTCCAGACACACACAGTAGCCGACCAGGCCGAGGCCGAAGCAGCGCATTTCGCCGGATCGCCCACGTTCCTGATCGACGGACGCGACCCCTTTGCCGAGCCCGGCCGGGCCGCGGGACTGACCTGTCGGGTATACGCGACCCCGGACGGTCTGACCGGCGTACCAGCGACCGACCAGCTGCGCCAAGCCCTGTCCAACGCCCTCTAGGCTGACGGTCGAATCCGGCAAGTGGAGCGAACAGACATGCGCGACGACGCCAAGGAGCCTGCGGAGACACAGCTGCAGCACTGGCAGAACACCTACACCGCCCACCCGGGCCTGTACGGCGAGGAGCCCTCCGCCCTCGCCGTCCACGCCGCCCAGGTCTTCCGCGCGGCCGGAGCCAAGGACGTGCTGGAGTTGGGCGCCGGGCACGGCCGCGACGCTCTCTACTTCGCCCGAGAGGGCTTCACCGTCCAGGCCACCGACTTCAGCCCCGTCGGCCTGGAACAGCTTCGTCAGGCCGCCCGATCCCAGGATGTCGCCGAGCGGGTATCCATCGCGGTCCACGACGTACGAGAGCCGCTGCCCCTGGCAGACGCCTCCGTGGACGCAGTCTTCGCACACATGCTGCTGTGCATGGCCCTGTCCACCGAGGCGATCCACACCCTCGTGGGCGAGGTCCGCCGCGTGCTGCGGCCCGGCGGGGTACTCGTCCACACCGCCCGGCACACCGGCGACGCCCACTACGGCGCCGGCACCGCCCACGGCGACGACATCTACGAACACGGCGGCTTCGCCGTGCACTTCTTTCCCCGTCGCCTCGTCGACTTCCTTGCCGACGGCTGGACGCTCGACGAAGTCCACGCGTTCGAGGAAGGCGACCTGCCCCGCCGACTGTGGCGCGTCACCCAGACCTCTGCCCCGGTGAGCCCCGACCCGATACCCGCAGCGGACATCACCGTCGACGGCACCGGGTTGCTGTGCGTCACGCTCCTGCTGCGCCTCCGCAAGCAGATCGAGGGAGCGCCACCGGGCACCGTGGTGCACGTGATCGCGACGGATCCGGCCGCGCCCCTCGACCTGCCGGCCTGGTGCCACATGGTCGGCCACGACTATCTCGGCCCCATGTCCGGAGCACGCCAGGTGTACGCGTTCCGGCTGGCCGCAGCCGCGCGCTCCACGCTCCCTGATGCACCATGGCACCTCGCCCCGATTCCGTGAGGTCGGGACCGAGCTCCATCTCCTCGACAGCACGCAGGGAGATGCCGCGGTGACATTCCGCATCTTCTGATGGCCGCGGCCATCAGCACCGACCGCGGACTGTGGGGCCGCGCCCGTTGGCATCGCTTCCGGGACCGGGCTGCTCACCTAGGATCGAGCGCCGGGCCGCCCGCAGCTGCGCACCTGCGGACCGATCTCCAGTTCAGTGTCGGCTGGGGACCTGGGACACCCTCGAACCCGTCCTGGTCGCCTCCGAGCTGGTCGCGGAGATCAGCGCCGACACCACCATCGACCGCGAGGTGGCGGCACCCGCTTCCTTCTCGTTCTTGCCGGGTGTCATGTGGTCATGCCCTCGCGGGAGTACGAGGTAGCTTTCGCGTCACATGACACTGGTGATGGCGTGAGACTGCAATTGGTGGGGACGACTGGGGTGAGGGATGGTGGATGGTGGGGTGTTTTTCGAGACTCCGGAGCAGCCATGGACCGCTATCCCCCCATCGCCGAGCACGGTCTGGTGGGTGACCTGCAAACCGCGGCGCTCGTCTCGTCGCAGGGTGTCGTCGACTGGTTCGCCACTCCAAGGTTCGACTCTCCCAGCATCTTCGCCGCCCTGCTCGACCACGACCGCGGCGGGTACTTCAGTCTGGCTCCCGAGGACCCCGACGTTACCTGCAAACAGCTCTACTACCCCGACACGGCCGTCCTGGTGACGCGGTTCATGTCGCCGGACGGCGTGGGCGAAGTGGTCGACTTCATGCCTCCGGACCAGACCGGCACCGCCACGGACCGCCACACCCTGATCCGCGGTGTACGCGCCGTGCGCGGCACCGTCGACTTCACGCTCGAGTGCCGTCCGCGCTTCGACTACGGCCGGGCCGAGCATCAGCTCGAACTCGACGGCCAAGGCGCCCTGTTCCGGGCTCCGGGGATCGATGGGCACCTGCAGACCACCTTCCCTCTGGAGCGGGACGGCCAGGACGTGCGCGGCAAGGTGACGCTGAGGGCCGGTGAGTCCCACGGTGCGGTCTTCACCGTCTGCGCGTCCGGCGCCGAGGTGCCTGCCTTCCCCACCGTCGACGGGCTGACAGAACAGCTTCAGGAGGTCGTCCGCTTCTGGCAGCAGTGGCTGTGCCAGTCCCGCTACCGGGGCCGTTGGCCCGAGCTTGTGCACCGCTCGGTCATCACCCTCAAGCTCCTTACCTACGCCCCAACCGGTGCCTTGATCGCGGCGGCCACGACGGGTCTGCCCGAGCAGGTCGGCGGAGAGCGCAATTGGGACTACCGGTTCACCTGGGTGCGTGACGGCGCGCTGTCCGTGCGGGCCATGCTGGACCTCGGCTTCGTCGAGGAAGCCACAGCCTTTGTGCACTGGCTGGTGGACAGGTTGCGCGAACGTGAGGGCAAGGACGGAGAGCCGTTGCAGACCATGTACCGGATCGACGGCAACCCCGAACTGCCGGAAGAGACACTCGATCAATTCGAGGGCTACCGCGGTTCCTTCCCCGTCCGCATCGGAAACGGCGCTGCCGACCAGCTTCAACTCGACATCTACGGCGAGGCGGTGTACGCACTGGCGCAAGGGGGCGAGATCGCGCAGCAGGCCAGTTACCACGGGTGGACGGCACTGGCCAGAACACTGGACTGGTTCACCGAGAACTGGAACAGAGCGGACGAGGGCATCTGGGAGACCCGCGGCGGCAGAAAGGACTTCACCTACAGCCGGGTGATGTCCTGGGTCGCCTTCGACCACGGGCTTCGCCTGGCAGAGTCCTTCCGCAGGCCCGCTGACCTGGAAGGATGGCGCAGGGCAAGAGACGCCGTCTTCGAGCAGGTCATGCAACGCGGCTGGAGCGAGACGGAGCGCGCATTCATCCAGCACTACGACGGCGACGTCCTGGACGCCTCGCTGCTGCTCATGCCGAGGGTCGGGTTCATCGCCCCCAGAGACCCCTCCTGGCTGGCGACACTCGATGCGATGGACCGCAGGCTCGTTTCCGACAGCCTTGTCTACCGCTACGACCCGGCAGCATCGCCGGATGGGCTGCGCGGCTCGGAAGGCACCTTCAGTCTGTGCACTTTCCTCTACGTGGACGCGCTCGCCCGGGCGGGCCGGCTGCCCCAGGCCCGCTACACCTTCGAGAAGATGCAGACCTACGCCAACCACGTCGGACTCTTCTCCGAGGAAGTCGGTCCGAGTGGGGAGCAACTGGGAAACTTCCCACAGGCGTTCACCCACCTGTCGCTGATCATGGCCGCCGTCACCCTCGATGAGGCGCTCGACCATGAGCAGGGGCGCTGACCGCATGCCGCGGCTGAGCGGCGACGCGTTCGCCGAACTCTGCGAACGCGTCCGCCGCATGGTCGGTGCCGTCCACGCTTTTGCCTACCGAAGCGCCTTTGACGATGTCACGCCACGTCGCGTGCTGCCGGCCGCAGCCGAGAACAGGTCCGACACACGATGTCGATGACGGCGGCGCCGTACAGCGTCTCTGCGGCCGAACGGGGTCACCGTGACCGGTGACTGCCGCGGGGAGCGACGGCGATCGGCCCGGTGCCCTCGCCGAGGAGAATCACCCGGCGGGCAGTGACACGGTCTTGCATCGGCAGTCAGCCGCCGGTGGCGAAGCCGGGGAAGAGCGTCATTCCCCCGTCGACGTAGAGCGTGGCGCCGACGACGTAGTCGAGCAGGTCGGACGCGAGGACGACGACGGCGTTGGCGATGTCCCCAGGGTCGCCCACGCGGCGGTACGGGATCAGCCGCAGGAGATCGGCCTCGGCCTCGGGGCTCGACCAGGCGTCGCGGTTGATCGGCGTGCGGATCGCGCCGGGCGCAACCGCGTTGACCCTGATCCGCTGGGGGGCGAGCTCCTGGGCGAGGGTCTGCATCAACATGGCCACACCGCCTTTGGAAGAGGCGTAGTTCACATGTCCCGACCACGGGATGATCTGGTGGACCGAGCTCATGCAGATGATTTTCCCGGCCGCGCGGGACACCTCTTCCACCACGCCGCGCCGGACGAACTCTCTGGCGGCTTCCCGGGCGCACAGGAACTGGCCGGTCAGGTTGACGTCGATGACCTTCTGCCACTGGGCGAGCGTCATCTCCGTCACGGCCGCGTCCCGCTGGAGCCCCGCGTTGGCCACCATGATGTCGATGGTGCCGAATTCCTCGACCATCCGGGCGACCATGGCGACCACCTGGGTCTCGTCGGACACGTCGGCCTCGTGGGCGTAGGCACGGACCCCGAAGTCTTTGATCTGCGTCACGACCTTTTCGGCCTCGTCCGCGCCGGCGACGTAGTTCACCACAACGTCCGCTCCGGCCCGGCCCAGGGCGATGGCGGTCGCCAGGCCGATACCCGAGTTGGCACCGGTCACCAGCGCCTTCTGACCTCTGAGAAGTTGCGCGGACACGATCCTGCGGCTCTCGTCGACGCTACCTGCCACGATCTCTCCTCAGGCGATTTTGAAGGGTGCCCCCACCCGCGCGATAAACGCCTACGGGAACAGACGACGCACATGAGGCAGGGGGGCTGCTCGGCCTGCCCACCGGGACGGGCGCACAGGAGCCGACGCAGACCTGCGCACCAGACGAAAGCACTCTGTGCCGCGGGCGGACGGATCGCCGCGCCACGCAGCCGTGTTTCGGACGGGCACGTCACACGGTCGGGTTACGGGCTGCTTCGGCCGTTACCGGCTGTTCCTGCGGTCAAGGCCGGTCAGTCATGTCTGACGCACGGCAACCGGACGTTCCCCAGTCACATCGGGTATCAGAGGCAGCCTGCGGCTGAGGGCCCGCGACGATTGCTTTCAGGGCGTTCCTCCCGCACAGGCGATGGCCATCTACGCGGCCATCGCCTGATGCCGGCCCCCTTTCCGGCATGCGAGTGATATACGCGAGGGATACGCTGTT
Organism: Streptomyces sp. NBC_00057; assembly: GCF_045041165.1. Taxonomy (NCBI): domain Bacteria; kingdom Bacillati; phylum Actinomycetota; class Actinomycetes; order Kitasatosporales; family Streptomycetaceae; genus Streptomyces; species Streptomyces sp. NBC_00057. The sequence goes on from NZ_CP108256.1 coordinate 7,513,722, forward strand.
GAGGACAGTCAGGTTCTCCAGGCGGTGTCGCAGACACCGGTCACCAGGTTCGAGACGACGAGTCCTACCTGCGGAGACCTTTGATGAGCACCGCTGTCACCTTCGCATTCGAAGGGGCGGGCAACAGCCGAATTTCTCCTTCGGAGACCCACCCTCGCGTTCTGCGGGCCGACGCGGCGTTACCTCAGGGACCGCAGCTCTGCAGCCCCTGAAACGGAGGGTCGGCATGAGGGTTGTCGTAGATCTTTCCCGATGCCAGGGTTACGCGCAGTGCGCATTCCTTGCCCCAGACGTGTTCCGGATGCACGGCGAGGAAGCGCTGATGTATCACCCGAACCCCGACGACGCCCAGCGCGAACAGGTGGAACGCGCTGCGGCAGCCTGCCCGCTCCAGGCCATTCTCGTCGAGCAGCTGAAAGAGCGGGACGCGCCGGTGGAGGCGTCGCTGTCATGAGCAGCGCTCACACCCTCCAGGGGTTCAAGCGCGAAGGCCGTATCGCGATCGTCGGAGCCTCACTGGCAGGACTGCGGGCCGCGGAGGCTCTGCGCGGTGAGGGATTCACCGGGTCATTGACCATGATCGGCGACGAGTTGGGTGAGCCCTACGACCGGCCCCCCCTGTCCAAACAGGTGCTGACCGGGTGGGTGCCGACCGATGGCACCACGCTGCCGCGGCGTCGCGACATCGACGCGCAGTGGCTTTTGGGCGTGCCCGCCAGCGGCCTTGACCTGGCGACCAATCATGTGCACCTCGCCGACGGCAACGAGGTTGCCTTCGACCGAGTGCTGATCTCCACTGGAGTACGCGCCCGGCCCTGGCCCGTCGGGGCAGAAGCCTCCCTGGACGGCGTCTTCGTCGTCCGCACGCGCGGGGACGCCGACGGCCTGCAGCAAGCACTCGCCGCCGGCCCCTCCCGCGTACTGATCATCGGCGCGGGCTTCACGGGCTCCGAGATCGCCTCCATCTGCCGCGAGCGCGATATTCCGGTCACCGTCGCTGAGCTCGGACCCGCCCCGCTCGTCGGGGCGCTCGGCGCCATGATCGGTGACGTTGCCGCCGGCATGCAGCGTGCTCACGGCGTCGACCTGCGCTGCGGTGTCAAGGTCACCCAGTTGGAAGGTGATGCGCAGGGGCGGTTGTGCCGCGCTCACTTCTCCGACGGCAGCACCGTCGACGCCGACGTGGCGGTGGTGGCGCTGGGCGGCATTCGCAACACCGATTGGCTGCAGGACTCAGGACTGGCGGTAGGCGTATGGGGAATCGCCTGCGACTCGGGCTGTCGCGCCTTCGACCTCAACGGCCTGGTCACCGATGACGTCTTCGTCGCCGGAGACGTGGCACGCTGCCCGCACCCGGTCTACGAGTACCGCTTCATCTCACTGGAACACTGGGCCAACGCCGTGGAACAGGCCGACATCGCGGCACACAACATGGTCAACGCTCAGTCGGACCGTTGGCCGCACCTGGCCATCCCGGCGTTCTGGTCCATCCAGTTCGGTGTCAACATCAAGTCCGTCGGTGTGCCGACCTTCGCCGACGAGGTCGTTGTCACCCAGGGCTCAGTGCCCGACCACCGCTTCGTCGCCGCGTACGGCTACCAAGGCCGCGTCACCGCGGCGGTCAGCTTCAACAACGCGAAGTGGCTGGACCACTACCGAAAGCTGATCGAGACGGCCGCGCCCTTCCCGCCACCCTGCCCCACACCCGATCAACCTGTCGACGCGAAGCCGGTGCCCGTCGACTTCCCCGGCCCCACCCTGCTCAGCCAGGGCGCCACCGTAGTGGTCACCGGCCATGAACCGAGCGAGCGGCACGTCACGGCCGTGCGGACCCACCGGTAGGAGGGAAAGCAACATGACCGAGACCAGCACCCTGCACCGAATCCTCGACTACTCCGCCCGCGCCGACCCGTACCCGCTGTACGCCGAGCTGCGCAAGACCCCGGTGGCCCCGCAGGAGGACGGCAGCTACGTCATCAGCACCTACCGCGAGATCACCGACATACTCCACAACCCGCACCTGAGCTCGGACGTCCGCAACCTGTCGCGACCAATGCCCTCGGCCGAAGGGCGGGACACGCCCTCGTTCATCAACATCGACCCGCCCGAGCACGACCGCCTACGGCGCCTGGCGATGCGCCACTTCGGCCCCCCGCGCACCCCGGGGCTGGTGACCGGCATGCAACCCGACCTGACCGCGATCGTCAGCAGCCTGATCGACGACTTCGCGGACAGGCAACTGATCGACATCGTCGACGACTTCGCCTACCCGTTCCCCGTCACCGTGATCTGCCACCTGCTCGGCGTGCCACGCGAGGACGAACCACGGTTCCACCAGTGGGTCAACGCCATCATCGACTCGCTCGACTACGACCCGAAGACCGACCCGCCGGAGAAACTGAACGATGGCGTGCAGGCCACCAAGGACATCCGTCAGTATCTCGGTGGGCTGCTGGAGCCACGCCACGACCGGCCCGGCGACGACCTGCTGTCACGGTTGGCCAACGATGACGGGCCCGATGGGCGGATGACCGACAAGGAAATAATCAGCACCGCCAACCTGCTGCTCATCGCCGGCCATGAGACCACCGTCAACCTCATCACCAATGGCATGCTGACGCTGCTGCGCCACCCGCACGTGCTCCAACGGCTGTGCGACGAACCGGACCTGATCGTGCGACTGGTCGAGGAGCTGCTTCGCTACGAGCCTCCCGTCCACATCATCCCCTGGCGGGCGGCGTACAGCGACATCACCATCGCTGACACCGTCATCCCCAAGGGCTCCCAGATCATGCTCATGCTCGCCTCCGGCAGTCGCGATCCGGACCGCTTCGACGATCCCGACCGCTTCGACCCCGATCGACAGGACAACCAGCACCTCGGGTTCGGCAGCGGCATCCACCTGTGCTTCGGCGGCCCGCTGGCCCGGCTGGAAACCCAGATCGCACTCAGCGAACTGGTCCGCCGACTCGACCGGCCCAGGCTGGTAGCCGACCCGCCGCCGTACCGGCCCAGCCCGGTCCTGCGAGGTCCGATTCATCTGCACATCGAGCAGAGGTGATGGGACTGTGGCCGAGGCCCTCACCGCGTGGGGTGCAAGCCGGAGCCACGCGGTGAGAGTCAACCTCGTGGCCGGTCAGCTCCACGGCGGCACCGGGTGTACGACGACCGAAACCCACCGCCTCCGGTGAACCTTCCCGATCGCAGCTCTATATCGGCCTGGGGCAACGTCGGTGCAGTGCAGGGAGATTGAGCGCTCCTGCGATCAGGTGGAACGCACGGAGCGGCCGTGGCCGCTCTGCTCTCCGCTGTCGCCGTACTGTTCCTCGGCGCGTGCGGGACACAGGTGGCCGGTCAAGGGGGAGAGACGTCACCGTCGCCAACGGCGACCGCGCCGATCCCGTGGACCTCGATGGAGTCCTCCACGGTCACCGGAGCCCGCCTCACCGGCGACCGCCGCACGCTGATCCTCGACGCGCAGGTGCCCAGTGGCGAGCACCCTTGTGTGCGGGACCTTGGCGCCGCCGATCCTGGCCCTGCGCACCAGCGGGTTGGCGCCGCTGCGTTGTCCGGACGCCCGTGCTGCCCGCGTCGAGCACTTCGAGGCGGTCCAGCTTCGGCGACCGACTCCTCCTCCAGCAGCACACCCGTCCGCGCGCAGTCCCGGACGGTCAGACCGATCAGCACCGGGGACGCCGAGCCCCGTACATGCAGCGCGGCGTCCTCGGCCGAGTCCAGCCGGCAGTCCTCGAAGGTACCCCGGGCCCGGTCCGAGACGAGCAGCCCAGGACCCTTCGTCCGGGCGGTACGGCACCGGCGCAGCAGCGGATCGGTACCGCCCGACAGGACGATGCCCGGCCCGGTCGTGCCGGTCACCCGGATGTCCTCCAGCACCGTCCGGGCCGACAAGGAGAGATGGATGCCGACACTGGTGTCGTGGACCACGGTCCGCAGCACCTGGGTGGTGCGCTGCTCCTCCAGCGCGATGGACCCGCTCGCCGCCGAGTCGCTCCGTCACCCCGTGACGGATATCGTCCGATCGGGCATACTCAAGCCGCCACAGCCGCTGGCCAGCGACTCCCGAAATCCGGGAGACCGGCATCGGTTGGGTAGCAGTGCTTCTCCGGGCCGTGCCCGGAAGCCCCCCGGCGGCGCCGCCCACACCCCGCGCGCGCGACCGTCGCAACGCCCGACAGGGAGGAGAGCGCCGTCATGACCGACCGTGCCCCGCAATTGGTGGAACGCCGTCTGCCCACCGAGGAGTCCAGGCAGCTCGTCGCGCTCGTACGCGACATCGCTCAGCGAGAGATCGCGCCACGGGCGGCCGAGGAGGAGGACGCCGGCCGGTTCCCGCGCGAAGTCTTCACTCTGCTCTCCGAGTCCGGATTGCTCGGACTGCCCTACGACTCCGCCCACGGCGGTGGTGACCAGCCGTACGAGGTCTACCTCCAGGTCCTCGAAGAGCTCGCGGCCGCCCGGCTCACCGTCGGTCTCGGTGTCAGCGTCCACTCCCTCGCCTGCCACGCGCTCGCCGGATACGGCACCAAGGAGCAGCAGGCCGAACACCTCCCGTCGATGCTGGGAGGTGGCCTGCTGGGCGCCTACTGCCTCTCCGAGCCCGCCTCGGGCTCGGATGCCGCCTCGCTCCGTACGAAGGCCGTGCGGGACGGCGACGACTGGGTCATCACCGGCACCAAGGCATGGATCACCCACGGCGGCATCGCCGACTTCTACACGGTCCTGGCCCGCACCGGAGCCGAGGGCGCCCGCGGCATCACGGCCTTCCTGGTCCCCGGCGACGCCGAGGGGCTGAACGCGGCCGCCCCCGAGAAGAAGATGGGTATGAAGGGCTCGCCCACCGCCCAGCTGAACTTCGACGGCGTACGGGTCGCCGACGCCCGGCGGATCGGCGAGGAGGGCCAGGGCTTCGCGATCGCCCTGTCCGCACTCGACTCCGGACGCCTGGGCATCGCCGCCTGTGCGATCGGCGTCGCCCAGGCCGCTCTGAGTGAGGCCGTCGCCTATGCCACCGGGCGGCAGCAGTTCGGCCGGCCCATCGCGGACTTCCAGGGCCTGCGCTTCATGCTCGCCGACATGGCCACCCAGATCGAGGCGGGCCGGGCGCTCTACCTGGAGGCGGCCCGGCTGCGCGACGAGGGCAGGCGCTTCTCGCGCCAGGCGGCCATGGCCAAGCTGTTCTGCACGGACGCGGCCATGCGGGTGACCATCGACGCGGTCCAGGTGCTCGGCGGATACGGCTACACCCTCGACTTCCCCGTCGAGCGGCTGATGCGCGAGGCCAAGGTGCTGCAGATCGTCGAAGGTACCAATCAGATCCAGCGGATGGTCATCGCGCGCCACCTCGCGGGTCCTGAGACGCGCTGACCCGCAGCGGTCGCTCCGACCACACGGGCGTCGTCATGATCCGGTTCCACTCCTGGTCATGGCGGCCCGGCAGGGTCCGTCCCGTGCCCTCCCAACGACGCAGCAGGGACCGGTAGATGGGCGGATCGGTGGAGTGCGGCGCCGGTCGCGGCGTGGACCGGGGAGGCGCGGGCTGCGGCACCGGCTGTGAACCGGGCTGCGGAACCGATTCTTCGGCGGTCGGAGCGCTGAGACGGCGGTGACCGGGACCGGCCGTTGAGTGCAGCAGGGTCATGCCTGGCCAACGGTGCGGGGCGGGCCCGGGTCACTGCTTGGCCGATTCGCGAGCCCGTTCGCCGGGTCCCCGGGGGCGGAGTTTCATCGACCGCGGGCACCACGCCGGCCGGGCCGGCGTGGTGCAGCGCAGATGCGCCGGATGCGTCCGGGCGGTCCCGCGCAGGTGCGGGAAGGGTCCTCAGGCGGCGTCGCGCCGCATCTGCGGCACCCGCAGCGGGCGCGAGCCGGGGCCGCCGGCATGCGAGAACGGCTGCATTCGCCAGTCGAGTCCCTGAGGGAGCGTCAACAGCAGGGCCGTCTCCTGCTCCTGGAGGCCGAGCGACTCGTCGGCGGGCCGCGTCTGGGACACCGCGCGCCCGGTACCGGCACAGACCGTCAGGACGAACGGATTCCACGGAGTCGGGCACAGCGCGTGCTCCGGCAGTACGTCCTCGTCCGCCAGCAGCGCGATCGGCTGCGCGCAGTCCGGGCAGATCACCCGGTACATCTCGAACATGTCGTACGCGTCGGGAGCGGTGTCCTCGACCGGATCAACAGGCTCCGGTTCGGTACGTCCGGTGAGCTTCAGGCTCTGCATGGGAAATTCCCCCCTCGGGTGGGCCGACAAGGCGCCACGGCCTCGACCACAGCAAGCACTTCCCGTCGCGCATCGGCCGTAACCACGAGGGGGTCGACTACCCACCCGTAAACCTGTGGCATTCGTCACATGACCGCCGCGGGGGCCCTTCGGGAGCCCTCACCGCTGTGCCTGGAGGGGCCTGGGGCAATAGGTTGATCCGTATGGAGGAGCTGGACCGACAGATCGTGGAGTTGCTCGTCAAGGACGGGCGGATGAGCTATACCGACCTGGGCAAGGCCACGGGCCTGTCCACCTCGGCAGTTCATCAGCGTGTCCGCAGGCTGGAGCAGCGCGGGGTGATCCGGGGCTATGCCGCGGTCGTCGACCCCGAGGCCGTCGGCCTGCCGCTCACCGCGTTCATCTCGGTGAAACCCTTCGACCCGAGCGCGCCGGACGACATCGCGGAGCGGCTCGCGGGCGTCTCGGAGCTGGAGGCGTGTCACAGCGTCGCGGGTGACGAGAACTACATCCTCAAGGTGCGTGTCGCGACCCCGCTGGAGCTGGAACACCTGCTCACCCGGATCCGCTCGCTGGCCGGTGTCTCCACCCGGACCACCGTCGTACTCTCCACGCCGTACGAGGCCCGGCCCCCGCAGATCTGAGGGGGCCGCGGAACGCGCGGGTCCGGGCAGGCGCGAGACTGGTCCCATGACCGAGAGCACCGCCCCCCAGAGCGAACACCGCACCGTGCTGCTGCGCGGTGGAGACGTCCACAGCCCCGCCGACCCCTTCGCCACCGCCATGGTGGTCGAACGCGGCCATGTCGCCTGGGTGGGCTCGGAAGGGGCCGCCGACGCCTTCGCGAGCGGCGTCGACGAAGTGATCGACCTCGAAGGTGCGCTGGTCACCCCTGCGTTCACCGACGCCCACGTCCACACCACATCGACCGGCCTGGCCCTCACCGGCCTCGACCTCTCCGGTGCCCGGACCCTCGACGAGGCGCTCGGTCTCCTGCGCGCTTACGTGGCGGCGCACCCCGCGGACCGGGTCGTCCTCGGCCACGGCTGGGACGCCACACGCTGGCAGGAGCAACGCCCGCCGTCGCGCGGCGAGCTCGACGCAGCCGCCGGCGGACGGCCGGTGTACCTGCCCCGTATCGACGTGCACTCCGCAGTCGTCACCACCGCCCTGCTCGATCTGGTCCCGGGCGTCACCGAACTGACCGGGTACCACCCCGACGCCCCGCTGACCGGCGCCGCCCACCACGCCGTGCGCTCCGCGGCCCACGGCGCCGTCTCGCCGCAGCAGCGCGCCGACGCCCAGCGCGCCGCTCTGAGCCACGCCGCGTCGCTCGGCATCGGCACCGTCCACGAGTGCGGCGGCCCGGACATCTCCGACGAGGAGGACTTCGTCGCGCTGCTCAAGCTCGCCGCGGAGGAGAGCGGGCCACGGGTCTTCGGCTACTGGGCCGAGCAGGTCGGCGACGAGAAGGACGCCCGGCGCATCCGGGAACTCGGTGCGATCGGCGCCGCCGGGGACCTCTTCGTCGACGGCTCGCTCGGCTCGCACACCGCCTGCCTGCATGAGCCGTACGCCGACGGTCCGGCCGGACACACGGGCACCGCCCACCTGGACGCGGCGCGGATCGCCGCCCATGTCACCGCCTGCACCGAGGCCGGGCTGCAGGCCGGCTTCCACGCCATCGGCGACGCGGCGGTCTCCGCCGTGGTGGAGGGCGTCCGGGCCGCCTCCGAGACGCTCGGTCTGGCCCGGATCCGGGCCGCCCGGCACCGTATCGAGCATGCCGAGATGCTCACCCCCGAGACCGTCGCCGCCTTCGCGGAGCTGGGTCTGACCGCTTCCGTGCAGCCTGCCTTCGACGCGGCCTGGGGCGGCGAGGAGGGCATGTACGCGCAGCGGCTCGGTGCCGAGCGGGCCAGGACCCTCAACCCGTATGCGGCGCTCCTGAGGGCCGGTGTGCCCCTGGCCTTCGGCTCGGACAGCCCCGTGACCCCGCTGGACCCGTGGGGCACCGTACGGGCCGCCGCCTTCCATCGCACGCCCGAGCACCGGATCTCCGTGCGGGCCGGCTTCACCGCCCACACCAGGGGCGGCTGGCGGGCCGTCGGCCGCGACGACTCGGGGATCCTCGTACCCGGCGCCCCGGCCGACTATGCGATCTGGCGCACCGCTGACCTGGTGGTCCAGGCCCCGGACGACCGGGTCGCCCGCTGGTCGACCGACCCGAGGTCGGGAACGCCCGGCCTGCCGGACCTCACCCCGGGCGCCGAGCTCCCGGTCTGCCTGAGCACCGCAGTCTTCGGACAAAATGTCTACGTGCGGCCGAACGAGTGACGTCCGGACATTTCGTACCGCCGATCGAAGACGTCCCCGCTCCGTCGCGACCTGCGGATCTTCACTACTGACCAGGCAAGTTCCGTAAACATTGCAGGTCAGGCGGCTATTGACAGAACGCGCCCACCGGCCGGTAGGTTCGGCCGAGTCCACCACAGGACGTCCGACCGGTTAAACCTCCACGCAGTCGTCGAACGCCGCTGGGTCATGGGGGGGTGTGCCGCACCGGCGCACCACCACTGACAGCCAGGTTCAGCGCCCGCGCCTCGGGGGCGAGGGAAGGTTTCAGCCGGACGGTAGGTGCGACCCGGGTGGGGCCCGGACGTTCAGTAGACAACGGCTCTAGGTCGACCCGCAGCCAGCGGGTCCCAGGTCGGCCCGAAGGGCGCTGGGCCCCCATCCGTAGTTCCCGTCGGTTCCCGTCAGGGGGTCTGTCCGTACTTCCCTCCTTCTGTCCGTGGCGGTGTCCGATCCCGCCCGACCGCGTCGGTATCGGGCCCCCGCCCGCTGGATATGGTGTGCACCTGCGTACGGACTTAAGGGGCAGTAAGTGAACGACGGCGGTCAGAGGCGATACGGCCCGCTCGGCAGAACCTTGGTGATCATTCCGACCTACAACGAGGCCGAGAACATCAAGCCGATCGTGAGCCGGATGCGCGCCGCTGTGCCGGAAGCCGACATCCTTGTCGCCGACGACAACAGCCCCGACGGCACCGGCAAGATCGCCGACGAGCTCGCCTCGGCCGATGACCAGGTCCAGGTGCTGCACCGCAAGGGCAAGGAAGGGCTGGGAGCGGCCTACCTCGCGGGCTTCCGCTGGGGCATCGAGCACGGTTACGGCGTGCTCGTGGAGATGGACGCCGACGGCTCCCATCAGCCCGAGGAGCTGCCCCGTCTGCTCACTGCGCTCAAGGGTGCCGACCTGGTGCTCGGTTCCCGCTGGGTGCCGGGCGGGCGGGTGGTCAACTGGCCCAAGTCCCGGGAAATGATCTCCCGCGGCGGCAGTACGTACTCCCGGCTCCTCCTCGGGCTGCGGACCAGGGACGTCACGGGCGGCTACCGGGCATTCCGCGCCGAGACCCTGGAGGGCATCGGCCTCGACCAGGTCGCCTCGCAGGGCTACTGCTTCCAGGTCGACCTGGCCCGCCGCGCCATCGACGCCGGGTATCACGTCGTCGAGGTTCCGATCACGTTCGTGGACCGCGAGATCGGCGACTCGAAGATGAGCCGCGACATCCTGGTCGAGGCGCTCTGGCGGGTCACCTCCTGGGGTGTCGCCTCTCGTACGAACCGGGTCCTCGGCCGCAAGGCGACCTGATCCACCGAGGGCGGCGGGCGCCCGTCAGCCGCTCATGATCACCCCCATACGCCGATCGGACGCCTGTACAGGCACACTGGGGACCATGACGACCGGCACACCGCCCCCGACCGCCCCCACGCGCTCACGCGCCCGTACCTTCGTCCCCCTCACCATCGCCGCCTGGGCGGTGCTGGAGATCTGGCTGCTCACCGTCGTGGCCGACACGGCGGGCGGGTTCACCGTGCTGCTGCTCCTGGCAGCGGGGATCGTGCTCGGGGCCGTGGTGATGAAGCGGGCCGGCCGCCGGGCCTTCCGTAACCTCACCGAGACGCTCCAGCAGATGCCGGGGCAGCCCGGTGCCGCAGCAGCTCCCCAGGCCACCCCATCGGGCAGCAAGGGCAACGGCTTCCTGATGCTGGCCGGGCTGCTGCTGATGATCCCCGGGATCATCTCGGACGCGGCGGGGCTTCTGCTGCTCGTGCCGCCGGTCCGTTCGATGATGGGCCGGTACGCGGAGCGGTCGCTGGAGCGCCGCATGCGCGCCGCGAACCCCGGCAGCCTCTCCGACGCCTTCCAGCAGGCCCGGATTCACCGGCCGGACGGAAAGATCGTGCAGGGTGAGGTCATCCGCCAGGACGGCACGCAGCCGGGCTCCCGGCCCGACGAGGGCCCCCGGCCGCCGCTGACCCCCTGATAACGGACCGTGACGCGACAGAGCCGCGGGCTGTGACACACGCTCGGTGTGTCACAGCCCGCGGCTCCGTCGTATTGCGGTGTTACGCGGTCAGGCAGACTTCCTGCTGTCCCGCGGATGCACGGCGATGTTCATGGCTCCGGAGCGCAGAACCGCCAGCCTCTCGGCCAGCACCTCCTCCAGCTCCTCGCGTGTGCGCCGCTCCATGAGCATGTCCCAGTGCGTACGCGCAGGCTTGCCCTTCTTCTCCTCGGGGCCATCCCCGTCCACCAGGAGTGCCATGGCGCCGCACGCCTTGCACTCCCACTCCGGCGGAATTTCCGCCTCTACCGAGAACGGCATCTCAAATCGATGTCCGTTCTCGCATGCGTACTCCACCGCCTGGCGCGGGGCCAGATCGATGCCGCGGTCCGTCTCGTAGCTGGTAACCACGAGTCGCGTGCCGCGGAGAGCTCGCTCACTCATGAATCGTGCCTCCCGGGCTTGTCGCCCACAGGACAGGTGTCGCTGTCGTCGTCATCCGGTCAACGTCCGGTCGGCGGCAAAGATTCCCGTTGCCGGTCATGCGTCGCCCGTCGTGCCGCTGCTTTATCAGGTTTCCCAGGGTTCAAGTACCCGCCAATGCCCGGTTTGTCACGTCTGGCAGAAGTTGTCACCCAACGGCTTGGCTTCTTCCACTCGCAGTAACGGTCCTCCGGGCAGGCCAAAGGCGTACACTACCGGCCTTTCACTTCAACGTCTAAATCCGTTCCGGAACGGGATTCCCCGCAGCCGCCACGGCCTGTCGGATCGGCACCCTCGCGAGCAGTACGGAACCGACCACGAAGAAGATCACCAACGAGATGATCGCATCCCGATAGCTCCCGGTCAGCTGATACGCGAGACCGAACACCAGTGGCCCCAGCCAGCTCAGTCCGCGATCGCTCATCTCGTACGCGGAGAAGTACTCGGCCTCCTTGCCGTGCGGCACCAGATGGGAGAACAGCGAGCGCGACAGCGCCTGGCTGCCGCCGAGCACCAGACCGATCGCCGAGGCCAGCGCATAGAAGAACACCGGCGCGTCGGCGGGCAGGAAATAGCCGGCGACGAGAATCAGCGTCCAGACGACGAGCGAGCCCAGGATCGTGCGCTTCGCGCCGTGCACCCGCGCCAGCCGGCCCATCCCCAGCGCTCCGGCCACCGCGAGCACCTGCACCAGCAGCACGGCCGTGATCAGCGTCGTCTGGTCGAGGCCCAGCTCCTCGGAGCCGTACACCGAGGCCTGGGAGATCACCGTCTGCACGCCGTCGTTGTAGACGAGGTACGCCAGCAGAAAGGAGAGCGTCAGAGGATGGCGGCGCATGTCGCGCAGGGTGGCCATCAGCTGCCGCCACCCCGAGCCGACCGCCCCCTCGCCGCCCGGCGTCACCCGCCGGTCGCGCAGCCGTCGCAGTGGTACGACGGTGAAGGCGCCCCACCAGACGCCGGCCGATGCGAGACAGATCCGCACTGCGTCGGACTCGGAGAGGCCGAAGGAGTCGTGGCCCGTGTACAGGACCAGATTCAGGACGAGGACGAGCGCACCCGAGGTGTATCCGAACGCCCAGCCGCGCGACGAGACCGCGTCCCGCTCGTCCGGTCCGGCGATCTGAGGCAGATAGGCGTTGTAGAGCACCATCGACACCGAGATCGAGGCGTTCGCCACGATCAGCAGGAACGTGCCCAGCAGATAGCGGTGGCCGTCCAGGAAGAACATTCCGGTGGTCGCGGCGGCCCCCACATAGGCGGCGGCCGCCAGCAGCGGCTTCTTCCGCCCTGTACGGTCCGCGGCGGCGCCCACGACCGGCATGACGATCACCGCGACCACGACGGACACGGAGACCGCGTAGGCGAACAGCGATCCTGCGCGCACCGGTACGCCGAGCGGGTGCACGAAACCGTCGGCGTCGGCGGCCGCCTTGGCGACCGACGTCAGATAGGGGCCGAGGAATACTGTCAGGACGCTCGTCGAGTAGACGGAGCAGGCGAAGTCGTAGAAATACCAGCCGCGTTGTTCACGTCTGCGGCTCGCGGCGTCGGCGGAACCCGTCGTGAGTCCAGTCGGCTCAGCGGTGTCCGCGGTCTCGGCGCTCAACCCGCACCCCCTCGTCTCTCCCCGTGGAGACCTCGCACGACCGGCGTCAGGCCCAGGCCCCCCGCTCGCTCAGCACCGTACGCAGCGTCTCGATGTGATCGGTCATGATGCCATCCACACCGAGATCGAGGAGCGCTGCCATCCGATCGGGTTTGTTCACCGTCCAGACGTGCACCTGGAGTCCGCGTGCGTGTGCCTCGCGTACGAAGCGCCGGTCGACCACTCGGACGCCGTTCTGGCTCTCCGGTACCTGCGCGCACACCGCGCCGGCCCGCAGCGCCGCCGGAATTCCGTACGAGCGCAGCCGCAGGCCCAGCACGCCGCGGACGCCGTAGGAGGTGGCGAGCCGGGGCCCGGCAAGACGGTGGGCCCTGGCGACCCGGGTCTCCGAGAACGAGCCGACGCATACCCGGTCCCAGGCATCCGCCCGGCGGATCAGATCGATCAGCGGGACCAGGGCGGACTCGGCCTTGATGTCGACGTTCCAGCGGGCTTCGGGGAACGTCTCCAACAGCTCCTCGAACAGCGGCAGCGGCTCCCGGCCCGCCACTCTGGCCTGCCGCACCTCGCTCCACGGCAGCTCGGCTATCCGGCCCCGGGCGTCCGTCACCCGGTCCAGAGTGGCGTCGTGGAAGGCCACCAGACGGCCGTCCGCCGTGGTGTGCACATCGGTCTCGAAGTAGCGGTACCCGGCGTCGGCGGCCATGCGGAACGCGGCCGTGGTGTTCTCGATCCCGTCCGCGGCACCGCCTCGATGGGCGAAGGGGATTGTTGCGGGGTGGTCCAGATAGGGGTGGCGTACAGAGGTCACTGCGGCAGTATGGCCTGCTCAGATGTCCGGGCGGTGACGGTGGTGTCGACGCTGCTCGACTCGGGTGCGACGGCCGCCTCGTCATCGGACCCGGCGGCGGCCGCTGCTGCCGGCTTCCCGCCGATTGCGAAGAAGCGCAGGAAGAACTGGGCGAGCGGGCCGATGGCCAGGGCGTAGAGCACCGTGCCCGCGCCGAGCGAGCCGCCGAGCACGAAGCCGGTCACCACGACCGCCACCTCGATCAGCGTGCGGACGAGCCGAACGGAGCGGCCGGTACGCAGATGCAGACCGGTCATGAGCCCGTCGCGCGGTCCCGGGCCGAACTGTGCCGCGATGTACAGCCCCGTCGCGACACCGTTGACCACGACACCGGCGACCATCACGGCGATTTGCGCGGCGAGGCCGTGCACATCGGGCACGAGGGCCAGCGTGCCGTCCATGGTGATGCCGATGGCGAAGACATTGGAGACGGTGCCGAGGCCGGGACGCTGCCTGATCGGTATCCACAGCAGCAGAACGGCGGCGCCGACGATGATCGAGACGATCCCGATGGAAAGTCCGGTGCGCTCGGCGAGTCCCTGGTGCAGCACTCCCCAGGGTTCGAGGCCGAGACCGGCGCGGACCAGGAGCGCCGAGCTCGCCCCGTACAGCGCGAGGCCGACGTACAGCTGAATCAGCCTTCGAGTGAGGTGCGCCCCGCGAGGGACAGGGGTGATGGACAAGAAGTGCCCCCTGGAGTGGTGGTAGTGGACTGCCGCATGTCACTCTGTGGCAGGGGATTGGCCGCCAACTATGGCCAATCCGAGGAAGGTGGACTGATTTTCATGGCGCAGTGGACTTCGGCAGTCGGTGCGGCACAGCTCGCCCGGCAGCTCCAGGCCCAACAGCCCCGGCCTGCCGGACCGGGTGCCCGCAGGCCGCCCGCCTATCGCGCGCTGGCCGACGGAGTCCGTCTGCTCGTCCTCGAAGGCCGGGTGCCGGTGGCCGCCCGGCTCCCCGCCGAGCGTGAACTGGCGCTCGCCCTGTCCGTCAGCCGCACCACCGTCGCCGCCGCGTACGAGGCCCTGCGGACCGAGGGGTTCTTGGAGTCCCGCCGGGGTGCCGGCAGCTGGACCGCCGTGCCCGCGGGCAATCCGCTGCCCGCACGCGGGCTGGAACCGCTTCCCCCCGAGTCGCTCGGTTCGATGATCGACCTGGGCTGCGCCTCGCTGCCCGCCCCCGAACCGTGGCTGACCCGGGCGGTCCAGGGCGCCCTGGAGGAGCTGGCACCGTACGCCCACACCCACGGCGACTACCCTGCCGGTCTGCCCGCACTGAGACAGATGATCGCTGACCGCTACACCGAGCGCGGCATCCCGACCATGCCCGAACAGATCATGGTCACCACCGGGGCGATGGGCGCGATCGACGCGATCTGCCACCTCTTCGCGGGCCGCGGCGAACGGATCGCGGTGGAGTCCCCGAGCTACGCCAACATCCTGCAGCTGATGCGGGAGGCGGGCGCCCGGCTGGTGCCGGTGGCGATGGAGGAGGGGCTCGGCGGCTGGGACATGAACCGGTGGCGGCAGGTGCTGCGGGACGCGGCGCCGCGGCTCGCCTATGTCGTCGCCGACTTCCACAACCCCACCGGTGCGCTGGCCGACGAGGACCGGCGACGTGACCTGGTGGAAGCCGCCCGTTCCGCCGGCACGGTCCTGGTCGTCGACGAGACCATGAACGAGCTGTGTCTCGACGCCGATGTGCAGATGCCGCGCCGGGTCTGCGCCTTCGATCCGGCAGGCTCCACCGTGCTCACCGTCGGATCGGCGAGCAAGGCCTTCTGGGCCGGTATGCGGATCGGCTGGGTGCGCGCCGCCCCGGATGTGATCCGCAGCCTGGTGGCCGCCCGCGCCTATGCCGACATGGGGACGCCCGTCCTTGAGCAGCTCGCCGTCAACTGGCTGATGCGCACCGGCGGCTGGGAGCAGGCCGTGCAGGTCCGGCGCGAACAGGCGCGGGAGAACCGGGACTCGCTCGTCGCCGCGGTCCGCCGGGAGCTGCCGGACTGGGAGTTCTCGGTTCCGCGCGGTGGTCTGACCCTCTGGGTGCGTACCGGCGGCCTCTCCGGCTCCCGGCTCGCTGTGGCGGGGGAGCGGGTCGGCGTACGCGTTCCCTCCGGCCCCCGGTTCGGTGTCGACGGCGCCTTCGAGGGGTACGTACGGCTGCCGTTCACGGTTGCCGGGCCGGTCGCGGACGAGGCGGCTGTACGGCTCGCGGCGGCGGCCCAGCTGGTGGGTTCGGGGGCGGGCGCGGGGGTGGAGGCGCCGCGGACCTTCGTCGCCTGATCGACAGGGTTGCTCGGTCGGCGACGGATCAGCCGATCCGTCACCCCTGAGCAGCCCTGTGCCGTCTGTTCAGTCGGCGACCGCCATGCCCTCGACAGCCACAGCCACGGCCGCGGTCACGGTAGGCGGCATCGCCGGGTCCGGGACGCTCGCCCCGACCGGTGTGGTCGCCTCGGCCGGCGCCTGCAGCCCGGGGAGCAGACCGAGGACCGCCTGCCGCTGCGCCTCGCTGGTCGCCTCGTCGTACGGATCGGGTGTGGCCGGGACCTGAAGCCGCAGTACGGGACCGGTGCCGAGCCGCGCGTACCCCCGGCCGGGCGGGACGTCCGGTGTCGGCGTTGTGTGCGGCTCCGTGCCGAGCACCGACTCGACCTGGTCGCGGGAACAGTGGCCGAGCACGGCCCGGGCCCTGGTGTGGGTCCGTACGGTCTCGCCGAGGGTGTCCAGGCTGTCGAACTGATCGGTCATGACCACGGTGACGTTGGCCGCCCTGCCGTGCCGCAGCGGCACCTGGAGCAGTTCCTGGGGGTCGGGCTTGCCGTCGGCGGCCGCCAGGTGGCCGAGGACGCTGGGCCGGTCCAGCAGGATCCAGAGCGGGCGCTTGATGTCGTCGGGGGCGGGGTGGCCGGACTGCCGGGCCCGGTTCGCCGCGATCAGCCGTCGCTCCGTCTCGTGGGCCGCCCATTCCAGGGTCGCCAGCGCGCCCGCCAGACCGCACTCCACGGCCAGTACGCCGTCGCGCCCGCTCAAGCAGGCGTACTCGCCGGTTCCGCTGCCTTCGATGATCAGGATGTTGCCGTGCTGGAGCGCCTGCAGGGCGATGGAGCGCATCAGTGTGGTGGTGCCGCTGCCGGGCTGTCCGACGACCAGCAGATGCGGCTCGGTGGAGCGGGCGCCGGTCCGCCAGACGACTGGAGGTGCGTCGCGGGTCACGTCGCCGTCGTTCACCGGAACGGTGCGCTGCACCGCGTCGCCGTCGGTGAAACCCAGCACGGTCTCGCCGGGGGCGGTGACGAAGCGCTGGGCCCCGATCGAGGTGGGCAGGGCGTCGAGCACGCTCATGACGAGCCGGTTGCCTTCCTCGTCCCAGGCGAAGTGGTACTCGCGGCCACGGCCCGACTTTGCGTGCAGCAGTTGCTCGATCCGGATGCGGGAGTCGGCTTCGCTGTCGGTGAAGTAAGGGGGATACGTCACCCTGAGGTGGGTCAGGCGCCCGTTGCTGTCGAACTCGTAACCGCTGAAGACCTTGTCCCAGTCGCCACCGTGGGCGAACAGCGGACTGGGGTCGTCGGCCACGGAGAAGTACGGCACGAGCGCCTCGTACAGGGACCGCAACCGCCCGGTCTGCGCCTCGTCGGGGCCGGTCTTCGCAGGAGTCCGCTCCCGGCCCTTCCATGCGGCTGCGCCCATCACCGTGACCAGGGCGAGCACGGACCCGTACGGGATGAGCGCGACCACGAATACGCAGGCCGCGACGGAGAACAGCGTCGGACCACGCTTGTCCTTGGGTGTCGCGGCCCACTTCTGCCGTCCGGCTCCGGCCAGCAGCCGCAGACCACGAGTGATCATGATCAGCGGATGGAGGACGTCGGTGGTGTTGTCGGCGGCCGTGCGCGCGAACTCGCGACTGCGAGTGATCGAGGCGCTGCCGCTGCTCAGAATGCGGGGGAGTGGTCGCCGGGCCACGTCGGTCTCCTGATGGGGTGGGAGTGGTCGCGGAGGGTCAGAACTTGATCCCGCCCAAGAGGCCGGCGAGACTCGCGCCGCCCGCGGTGATGCTCGGTGCGATGGCGGTGCCTGCCAGATAGAAGCCGAACATGGCAGTGACGACGGCGTGCGATGCCTTGAGGCCGTCCTTCCTGAAGAACAGGAAGACGATGATGCCGAGGATGACTACGCCTGACATGGACAGGATCATGAGAAGTTCTCCTGGTTAGAGGGACGGTCACCATGAGTCCTTCCAGGTTCACCGGAAGTATCTATACGATAAAAGCTGCATTTGGGTGAAAAGTCTTCATTTTCACCTGCTTGGCCCATGCGAGAGTGCGGGCAGGGCGAAAACCTCGACGTCACGCGCTGTTCCGCCGTCACCGGACGTGATCTCTTGCCATGGGCGGGCCGGGTCATGTGCGCGGTTGAGCAGTACCCTGTCGATTCACTCGTACGGCCCCGACGCCGTACGCCCCAGCAGGTCGACAGTGTGAATCCGGTTGATGGAAGGCGGTCCGTCCGATGAGCGAAACCCCCGATCCCGAGGTGGTCGAGCTGGCGACGAAGGTCTTCGACCTGGCCCGCCGCGGTGAGACCGAAGCACTCGCCGCCTATGTCGACGCGGGTGTTCCCGTGAACCTCACCAACGACCGGGGCGATTCGCTGCTGATGCTCGCCGCCTATCACGGGCACGCCGCCGCGGTCGCCGCCCTCGTCGGCCGTGGCGCAGACCCGGACCGGGCCAACGATCGCGGACAGACACCGCTGGCCGGAGCCGTCTTCAAGGGTGAGGACGCGGTGATCGAGGCGCTGCTCGCCGCAGGGGCCGACCCGTCGGCCGGAACCCCCTCCGCACTGGACACTGCACGCATGTTCGGCAAGGCCGACCTGCTGGAACTCTTCGGCCCCCGCTGACCGGGTACGCCGTAAATGTGGTCGCGGTGGCGAAATGGCTGGGTCATCATGACGTCGCGGGCCCGGTTCGGGCCACCGACGAGAGGCAGAGGAAGATGGTCTACACCAAGCAGAAGACGGCGGTCGGCCGATCATGTTGCTGCGCGGCGTAGTGCCCCACCCGGCACTTGGAACTGCACAGTCCCGGTTGCGTCGACAGCTTGATGTGAGGCTTTTTCCATGTTTGATCCGTTCATAGCGCCGAGCGGCACTCTGCTCGGCCTGCTGCAGAGGGGCCGTGGCGACGGCACGCTCCACGCGCTCGCCGCACCACGCCCCGAGGCCCTGGCGGCTCTCAACCACTGCGTCCTGAGCGATCCGCGTCACGACTGGCAGGTGGAGAACCGCTCGCTCTACTACGCACGCCTGTATCTCGACCTCGACGGCGGTATCGAAGAGATCGAGCGCCATCTGTGCGATCCCGACGACCACCTCGACACCGACGATTCACGCACCGGGCTGGCCCTCGCCGTGCTCGGCCACCTCGCCTCGTACGGACGGGACGACGCGCTGGCCCTGCTGCGGCGGTACGCCGCGACCGGAGCCAACTGGGCCTGGGCCCTCGACGAGCTCGCCCTGCGTGACGACGACGCGGGGCTTCGAGCCCTCGCCGTACCCGTGCTCGGCCGGTTCCCGGCCACTGAGGAGGGGGCCGCCGAGCTGGCCGCCGCCGTACGGGACGCCTTTGAACCCCGCCCCTGGCGGCTCTGGGCGGACGACCCGCGCGAAGAGGTCGGCGCCAGGGTCAGGGCCGCCTCCGAACAGGGCTCCTTCGACCGCTGGCAGCGGCAGATGCGGCCCGGCGGCCCCCGCCCCGGCTGGAGCGTCCAGGCCGTCCTCGACTGGGCCCAGCAGGGACTCGAACGCGGCAGCGTCCTCCATGTCCCGGCCGCCCGCTGTCTCACCGCCGTCGCCGGACCCGAGGACCGGTCCACGATCACCGAGGCCGCCCGCAGCGGCCCGGAAGGCGCACGCTGCGCCGCCCTGCACTTTCTGGTCGAGGCCAGGGATCCTGCCGTGCTCGACCTGATCGAGATCGCAGCGGTCGGTGCCTCGCGCATCGTCGCCGACGCGGCCGTCGCCGCCTTCGAGCGGATGTGCGGCGACGCGGCGGTGGAGCGTGCCCGGCGCTGGGCCCGACGGCCCGACGCGCTCGGCGCCTCCGCGGCCGGTGTGCTCGCCTGCCGGGGCGGCGCCCAGGACGCCTCACTGGTCCTCGGAGCACTCCGCGAGGCCGTGCGGGGCGAGGGCCCGGACGCACCACGCCTGTGGACCCTCGTCGACGGCACGGGCAGGCTGGGCATCGCCTGTGCGGCCCCCGTACTGCGCCATGTCTACCGGGAGACGTCCTCCTCGCACCTGCGCGGCCGAGCGGCCCGCGCACTGGCCGCGACCGACCCCTCCTTCGCCACCGGATTCGCCGTCGAATGCCTGTGGGACTGCGAGGAGACCACCCGCGAGGTCGCCGCACTCCACGCTGAGACCGGCGACATCAGGGTCGCCGAGCGACTGCGCCGACTTGCCGCGGACCCGGCCGAGGAGGCCGAGGTTCAGACAGCGGTACGCAGCAGGATCGGGCCCGACACTCCCGCGGTCTGACCGGAGTACGCACAGCGGCGCGCGTCGGGGGTGCGCGGCGCGAACGGGCGAGCAGCGCGTCGGGGGCGCGCTCGGCTCAAACGCTCATGGGGCGTTTTCCGGGCGGAAAGATCCAAGTCGACCCGGACACGTCCGGCGTGGCGACAACACAGGTATGCGTGTCGCCATCGTCACCGAATCCTTCCCGCCCGATATCAACGGTGTGGCCCACTGCACCCTGCAGACGGCCCGGCATCTCGCCGGCCGCGGCCACGAACCGCTCGTCGTCGCCCCGGCCACGGCCGGCGCGACGACCACACCCCGTTCGGACCTCTCCGACGCCTTCGAAGCCGACGCACCGTGCCCCGTGGTGCGGGTCCCCTCACTTCCCCTGCCCGGCTATCCCCAGGTCCGGGTGGCACTCCCGAGCCGGCGGCTGACGGCCGCCCTCACCGCGCACCGCGCCGAACTCGTCCATCTGGCAGGACCGTTCGTGCTCGGCGTACGGGGCATGGCAGCCGCGACCAGGCTCCGGCTGCCGACCGTGGCCGTCTACCAGACCGACCTGGCCGGCTACGCACGCACGTATCTCGGCACCGGCGAGAACACCGCCTGGCACCGGATGCGCGCCGTGCACAGCGCCGCCGACCGCACGCTCGCCCCGTCCACCGCCGCCGTCCGCGACCTCACCGAACACGGCGTGCCCCGGGTACGGCTGTGGCCACGCGGCGTCGACACCGCACGGTTTCGGCCCGGACTGCGCGACGAGGCACTGCGCCGTCGTCTCGCGCCCGGCGGGGAGCGGATCGTCGGGTACGTCGGACGGCTCGCCCCGGAGAAACACGTCGAACTCCTCGCCGGGGCCTGCGCGACACCCGGGGTCCGGGTCGTGGTCGTCGGGGACGGACCCAGTGATGCATCGCTGCGGACCGCCCTGCCCGGCGCGGTCTTCCTCGGCCGCAGAACCGGGGACGACCTCGCCCGGTTCTTCGCCTCGCTGGACATGTTCGTGCACACGGGACCGTACGAGACGTTCTGCCAGACGGTGCAGGAGGCCATGGCCTCCGCAGTACCCGTGATCGCCCCGGCGGCGGGCGGACCGCTCGACCTCGTCGACCACGGGCGGACCGGGCTGCTGGTCCCGCCGTTCGACACCGGTGCTGTGGCGGCGGCAGTCGGCGCACTCGCCGCGGACCCCGCGCTCGCGGCGGCCTACGGAGCCACCGGCCGGGCCACGGTCGAGGGACGCACGTGGCAGGCCGTGGGTGATCAACTCCTGGACCACTACGACGAGGTGCTGCGCGACCGGACGGCGGTGGCGGCATGACCGGCCGCGAACGGCGCGCGGTCATCGTCCGGCTGGCGAACTTCATCACCCCGTCATCGGGCGGACTGCGCACCGCCCTTGAGGAACTCGGCCGCGGCTATCTCGCGGCCGGGCACGAGCCGGTGCTCATCGTGCCCGGCGACATACGGAGCGACGAGCGGACGGAGCAGGGCAGGGTGATCACGCTCCCCGGGTCGGTCCTGCCGGGCAGCGGGGGCTACCGCGTACTGGCAGGCCGGCGCAGCCTCCGCCGCCTCCTGGAAACGCTGCGGCCCGACCGTCTTGAGGTCTCCGACCGGACCACGCTGCGATGGACGGGGGAGTGGGCGCGCTGTGCCAGGGTGCCCACAGTGATGGTCTCCCACGAGACGGCCTACGGGGTGCTGCGCACCTGGGGCGTCCCGGCCGGTGCGGCCGGGCGTACGGCCGACCGCCTCAACGCGCGCAGCGCCCACGCGTACACCCGGATCGTGTGCACCACGCAATGGGCGGAGCGCGAGTTCCTGCGCATCGGCGCCCGCAATGTCGTGCGCGCCCCGCTCGGAGTGGACCTGCGGCGCTGCCGCCCCCACCGGCGCAGTACGGTGCTGCGCGCCCGGCACGTCCGCGGCAGCCCACCCCGGCGCCGTACTCGGGCTCCCCGCGCCCCTGGGCAGGCCGCTCGCCCGGCGCCAGGCCCCGGTGAACGCCGTCGTGCACGCACTGTCCGAACGCTACGACGCCGTTCATCTGCACATGGCGGACCGGGCCTGGGTCTGCGACCGCTCCTTGTGGAGCGCCGACCGTCTCCACCCGGCCGAACACGGTCATCGGACGGTCGCGGCCGGATTTCACAATCTGCTGGCCGCCCGAGGTCTGGCACACGGCGCCACGCCGGGGCTCGAAGCCCAGCAGCCGCCCCCGAGCCGCGCCGACACATGGCTCTGGCTGGCCACCGCCGGCACCGGCTGGCCGGCCCCCGAAGAAGCACCGATCTGCTGCCCCAGCTGCTGTGCCTGGCCGGAGCGGAGATACAGCACCGCGTGTGCGGCACCGGCGGGCGCCTGGACCGGCGGGCCGAGGAGGCGCTGCGGAGCGCGCTGGCCGCCGTGCAGCCGGCCGGTGCGGCGGCGGGGGAACAGGCTGCGCCGTCTGGGCCGTTGTCCGTGCCACGGGTCAGTATGGAGGGATGACCGGACGCTGGGATTTCTGGATCGACCGTGGCGGGACGTTCACCGATGTCGTGGGCCGGGATCCCGATGGGCACCTGGTCACCCGCAAGCTGCTCTCCCACGACCCGGACCGCTACCGCGACGCCGCCGTGGCCGGAATCCGGGGGCTGCTGGGCCTCGGCCCCACCGACCCGGTCCCCGCCGACCGGGTCGGCACGGTGAAGATCGGCACGACGGTCGCCACCAACGCCCTGCTGGAGCGGCGCGGTGAGCCGACCGTCCTGGTCATTACGGAAGGCTTCCGCGACGCGCTGCGCATCGCGTACCAGAACCGGCCGAGACTCTTCGACCGACGCATCCTGCTGCCCGAGGCCGTGTACGAGCGGGTGATCGAGGTCCCCGAGCGGATCGATGCCCGCGGCCGGGTCGTCACACCGCTCGACAGGGATGCGGTGGCCGAGCGACTGATGGCGGCCCGGGCCGACGGATTGCGCAGCGCGGCGGTCGTCCTGATGCACGGCTACCGCCACCCCGGACACGAGAGCGCCGTGGCCGCCGCAGCCCGCGAGGCAGGCTTCACCCAGGTGAGCTGCTCGCACGAGGTGAGCCCGCTGATGAAGCTCGTACCACGCGGCGACACCACCGTCGTCGACGCGTATCTCTCACCGATCCTGCGTCGGTACGTCGACGAGGTCGCCCTCGAACTCGACGGCATCCGGATGATGTTCATGCAGTCCAACGGCGGGCTGCGCGAAGCCTCCCACTTCCGGGGCAAGGACGCGGTGCTCTCCGGCCCCGCCGGTGGCGTGGTCGGCATGGCCCGTACGTCCGGACAGGCCGGATTCGACCGGGTCATCGGCTTCGACATGGGCGGCACCTCCACCGATGTGTCGCACTACGCGGGCGAGTTCGAGCGCGAACTGGGCACTCAGGTGGCCGGTGTGCGGATGCGCGCCCCCATGATGAACATCCACACCGTCGCCGCCGGCGGCGGCTCCGTCCTGCACTTCGACGGCCACCGCTACCGCGTCGGCCCCGACTCGGCGGGCGCGATCCCCGGCCCGGCCTGCTACCGACGCGGCGGACCGCTGACCGTCACCGACGCCAATGTGATGCTCGGCCGGGTCCAGCCCGCGCACTTCCCGGCCGTCTTCGGACCGGACGGCAACCTTCCACTCGACGCGGACCTCGTGCGCGAACGCTTCGACGCGCTCGCCGAGGACGTGGCGCGCGCCACCGGAACGCGGCGCACGGCGGCCGAGGTCGCCGCCGGGTTCCTGGAGATCGCCGTGCTCAACATGGCGAACGCGGTCAAGAAGATCTCCGTGCAGCGCGGACACGACATCACCCGCTACGCCCTGACCGGCTTCGGCGGCGCCGGGGGCCAGCACGTCTGCGCCGTTGCCGACGCCCTGGGCATCGACACGGTCCTCGTACCGCCCCTGGCCGGCGTGCTCTCCGCGTACGGCATCGGTCTCGCCGACGCCACCGCGATGCGCGAACAGTCCGTCGAGGCGGAACTGAGTGAGGCGACCCGTACCGCGGTGGGCGAACTCTGCGACGAACTCGCCGCCCGCACCCGCGCCGAACTGCGCGCCGACGCCATCCCCGACAGCGCGATCAGCACGCACGCCCGCGTGCTCCTGCGCTACGCCGGTACGGACTCGAGCCTGCCCGTCGGCCTGGACAACGCACCCGCCATGGCCGAGGCGTTCACCGCGGAGCACCGCGCACGCTATGCGTTCACCATGGACAAACCCCTGGTCGTCGAGGCGGTGTCGGTCGAGGCGATCGGAACGGCGGGACAGCACGAACCGCGCCCGGCCGACCGCACGCCCCGTGAGAGCGTAGAACCTCAACCGCACGAAACCGTAAGGATGTTCGCCGACGGCCGATGGCAGGACACCCCGCTCCACCGGCGCGAGGAACTGCGCCCTGCGGACACCGTGACCGGCCCTGCCGTGATCGCAGAGGCGGATGCCACCACTGTCGTCGACCCGGGCTGGCAGGCCGCTCTCGCCGGCACCGGCCATCTGTTGCTCACCAGGGTCCGCCCGCGCCCGGATCGCACGGCTGTCGGTACCCGGGTCGACCCCGTCATGCTGGAGGTCTTCAACAACCTCTTCATGTCGATCGCCGAACAGATGGGTGTGCGCCTGGAGAACACGGCCCACTCCGTCAATATCAAGGAGAGGCTCGACTTCTCCTGCGCCCTCTTCGACGCGAACGGCAATCTGATCGCCAATGCCCCGCACATTCCCGTGCACCTCGGTTCGATGGGGGAGTCCATCAAGGAGGTGCTGCGGCGCAACAGTGGCACGATGCGGCCAGGCGATGTGTACGCCATCAACGACCCGTACCACGGGGGCACACATCTGCCCGATGTGACCGTGGTGACACCCGTGTTCGACGAGGCCGGTGGTGAGAAGCCGGAGCTGCGCTTCCTTGTTGCCTCACGTGGACACCACGCCGAGATCGGCGGCATCACCCCCGGCTCCATGCCCGCCTTCAGCCGCACCATCCACGAGGAAGGCGTGCTGTTCGACAACTGGCTGCTGGTACGGGACGGCAGACTCCGCGAGACCGAGACGCGCGAACTGCTCACCACCGCCGCGTACCCCTCCCGTGACCCGGAAACCAACCTCGCCGATCTACGCGCCCAGATCGCCGCCAATGAGAAGGGCATCGCCGAACTCCGGCGCATGGCTGAACAGTTCGGGACCGAGGTCGTAGCCGCGTACATGGGGCACGTACAGGACAACGCCGAGGAGTCCGTCCGCCGGATCATCGCCGAACTGCACGACGGCGCCTACCGCTACGAGACCGACAACGGCGCGGTCATCGAGGTCGCCCTCACCGTGGACAGGGCCACCCGCAGCGCAGTCGTCGACTTCACCGGCACCTCACCGCAGCAGCCGGGTAACTTCAACGCGCCGAAATCCGTGGTGATGGCGGCTGTCCTGTACGTCTTCCGAACCCTGGTCGCGGACGACATCCCGCTCAACAGCGGCTGCCTCAAGCCCCTGGAGGTCAGAATTCCGGAGGGCTCCATGCTGTCCCCCGTCCATCCGGCGGCCACCGTCGCGGGAAACGTGGAGACGTCCCAGGCCGTCACCGGTGCTCTGTACGCGGCGCTCGGCATCCAGGCCGAGGGTTCGGGCACCATGAACAACCTCACCTTCGGCAACGAACGGGTCCAGTACTACGAGACCGTGGCGAGCGGCTCGGGCGCGGGCGACGGCTTCGACGGCGCCGACGCCGTACAGACCCATATGACCAACTCCCGCCTCACCGACCCCGAAGTCCTCGAATGGCGCTACCCCGTGCTGCTGGAGAGCTTCCGGGTACGGGACGGCAGCGGGGGTACGGGGCGTTGGCACGGCGGCTGCGGTGTGGAGCGGCGAATCCGCTTCCTCGAACCTGTGACCCTGGCGCTGCTCTCCGGCCACCGCCGGGTCCGGCCGTACGGCATGGCGGGCGGTGAACCCGGCGCGCTGGGTGAGCAGCACATCGAGCGCTCTGGCGGCGGGACGGTCACACCACTGCGCGGCTGTGACACGGCCGAGGTGGAGCGGGGGGACGTACTCGTGCTCCGCACACCGGGCGGCGGGGGCTACGGAACCCCGGAGCCGGGCCGGAACGACCGCCCGGAACGCACCGGGGAACGGCTGTGAAGTCGGCGCCGGCCGGCGCCGGGCAAGGGTCGCTTCTGCGCCGTTTCGACCGTTGTCAGTGTGAGGACCTAATCTGTGCAGCGTGACTTCGCCTGCCTACATGGACAACGCTGCGCCCCAGCTCAGCGCGGGGCCGCGGCCTGCCCCGGGCCCGGCCGCCGACGAGGGGCTCTCGCGGCGGCTGCGCGCGCTCGCCTGCACGGCGCCACTGCACGACCTCGATGTGCGAAAGGCGAATCTGGCCGGTGAGTACACCGTCTACGCGATGGCCGAGGTCGCACTCGCCGCGATCGACCTCGTCACCCTCAACATGGACTTCGACACGGGTGCCGATCACGACCAGATAGTGACCAGGCTGCTTCCCCGCGTCGCCGCGCAGGCCCCGCGCCGCCCGGCCGCCGAGCACGAGCGGGTCGCCCGCTGGGTGCTGGAGAACCTGATCAATGTCGGCAGCGTCGACCGCGGATTCCGTGCGGTGTACGGCACTTTCGGCCCCGATGGGGTGTATGTCCGTCGCGATTACGACTTCAAGCTGATCGAAGAGGTCCCGGGATACGGCGGCACCGTCTATCTCCGGGCCACCGACGAGGCGGTCAACGTTCTGGTCGGCGCCCTCGACACGGACGTCACCAGCGCCCAGATCGCCGCCGAGGTGAAGCTGGAGGTCCTCATCAGCCGGGGCCGCCTGGCGGACGCACAGCTCGCCGCCGAGCAGGCCCGCTACCGCACCGTGCAGTACGCGGAGACCCTCCGCAAGACGCTGGAGGCCACCCGGCGCAACGTCCGGGCCGTCGACTGGCTCAACGCGGTACCCGACATGATCGCCGAAGCACTCGATCACGTCGCCGACCGCTACCGCCACGAGAACGCGATCCTCACCAACATCCGCAAGGCGCGCGACGAGGCCGAGGAGCCCGAGCACAAGCGGCGCGCCGCCGAGCTCGTCGACATCGTCAAGGACTGCATCCGCCGCCACACCCAGTTGCAGTCCCGCCTGCTGGAAGCCGGACCGCTCTTCCGCGCCGAACAGGACCGGCAGGCGTTCGCCACCCCCACGGCCCGCACAGGCCTCGATCTCTATGGTCAGCTGGTCGCCCCGCTGCTGCCGCTCCCCGTCGAACAGGCCATCCGCGTCACGGACGCGTTCTTCGCCCACGGCACCGGACTGCGCACCCCCACCTCGGTACGGGTGGGCGACCTCGTCGACATGCTGCTCACCCCACCCCTGGAGCGGGAACACCTGGGCGCCGAAATGCCCGAACCCGATCTGATCGCCACCCCGGACGACAGCAGGTTCAGCGAGGAGCAGCTCGCGAGCGCCATGGAACTCCTCGACCTGGAGCACGACGCCCCGCGTCGGCTCTCCGGACTCCTCGCGGAGGCCCGGGGCCGCGATCCCGAACTGCCCTATCTGGTCGCTCTGCTCGCGGTGCACGCCGCGAGTCCGCCGGTCGGCACCGCCTACCGGCAGGGCGAGCAGCGCCTGTTGTTCTCCGTCGACGACGGGACACAGCTCGACGACCCGGAGTTCGGCGGTGCGGACCTGATAGTGGGTACGGCCCTGCTGGACGCGGTCGGAATGGCCGCGGACCGCTCGGAGGCGTCATGAGCGGCGCGCCCCGTGAGGCACACGCCTCGCCGACCGGGTCGGCGCACGTCGGCCATGGACTTCGCCGGCCTGCCCGCGCGGTGTGCGCGGGCAGGACGGTGCCGCCCAGGACGGATGCCGTGAGAACCGGCGCCGTCCACCCCGTACCGAAGAGTTTCCGCATCGAGGAGCGACAGTCGTGAGCGACCACCGCGCACAGCACGCCGACGCGTGGAGCGAGCCGACTGCCGCGCACGCGACCGAGAGCCCGACGCCCGCCGACCCGGCAGGGCCCACAGCCGCCGCCGCACCCGTCACCCCGGCCGACGCAGCCGACGCCGCCCGGCTCGTCGCCTTCGGGCTGCAGCCCAAACTGCTGCCCGCACGCGACGCCGAATACGCCGAACTGCTCCGCCGGTACCGGGAGGAGCCCACTTTCGCCCGGCTCGCCGACGCAGTGGCGACCGGACTCGGCCTGGTCGTCCTGGAAGTGTCCACCCGCGCCGGCATGGCCGTGACCGCCGGTGAGGACTCGGTCTTCGCCGTCCGCATGGGCGACTACGCCCGCCGCGCCTCGTCCGACTCCGCCGACCGCTTCCTGCACGGGCTCGCGCACCTCGCCGTTGCCGCGATGGCCTTCCCCCGCCCCGAGGACCTCGCCGACGACGCGTACATCGGCCGGATCACCGTCAACGGCGTCGACTCGTTCGTACGCCAGGCGTGCCACCGCCTGGAGGAGCGCGCCGAGGAGCATGGCGACAACACCGACCCGGCCACCGACGCCCCCGGACTGGAGGCGGCCTGGCGGATCTACGCCCGGCGCAGCTCCACCGGAGCCACGAAGGACGCCCGAAGGCTGGCCGGCTCCACCACCGGCATCGTCGGCAAGGCCGTCGCCTTCCTCACCGACTCCGGCTTCCTCCAGCGCACCGGGGACGACGCCGGAGGCGCCTTCCGTACCACCGCCCGCTACCAGCTCCAGGTCCGCGACATGGCCGGCAACGCCGCCATGGCCGAACTGCTGGAACTCGGAGTCGTACCGGTGACCGACGGAACAGCGACGCTGCTGCCGCCGCCCGACCCAGACGACCTGGAGCTGGTCGCCGACGCCGGTCTGCCCTTCCACGCCTGACCGGCCCGCCCCACCACCGCCGTCTCCCCCGCTGTCTGAACGACGAGAGTCCGCCGCCATGTACGAGCTGTCCAGGGTCCGCCTCTACTCCATCGGGCCTGCCGGTGCGCGCTATGCCGACACCGTGCTTGACCTGCGTGGAGTGGGCGAGCCCGTGCCCAACCCCGCCCCGGCACAGGCGGAGTTCTTCGAGGAGGAGCCGGTCGGCCCGCCGCGCCGCCCCGCCCCTGCCGGTGTGCTCTTCCTGGAGAACGGCGGCGGCAAGTCTGTGCTGCTGAAGCTGATCTTCTCGGTGATGCTGCCCGGCCACCGCAACACCCTCGGCGGCGCCAGCTCCGGCGTCCTGCGCAAGTTCCTGCTCGCCGACGACTGCGGGCATGTCGCCCTGGAGTGGCAGCACACCCTCACCGGCGAGTGCGTCGTCGTCGGCAAGGTCAGCGAGTGGCGTGGACGGCAGGTCTCCAACGACCCGCGGAAGTTCGCCGAGGCCTGGTACTCCTTCCGCCCCGGCCCCGGTCTCAGCCTGGACTCCCTGCCGGTCGCCGAGGCCACCTCCGTGCACCGCCCCGTCGACGGCGTCTCCGGCGCGCAGGGCCGACGGCGCACGATGAAGGGCTTCCGCGACGCCCTGACCGAGGCGGGCAAGTTCTACCAGCACCTCGACGTGCACTGGGAAGAGATCCACGACCGCTGGAACGAGCACCTCGGTGACCTCGGTCTCGACCCCGAACTCTTCCGCTACCAGCGCGAGATGAACGCCGACGAGGGCGAGGCGGCCGGCCTCTTCGCGGTCAAGAAGGACTCCGACTTCACCGACCTCCTCCTCCGCGCCGTCACGGACACCCGTGACACGGACGGGCTCGCCGACCTGGTGAGCGGCTTCGGCAACAAGCTCGGCCGCCGAGCCGAGCTGACCGCGGAGCGTGACTTCACCGCGGGCTCGGTCGATCTGCTCGGCCGGATCGTCGAGGCCGCCGGCACCCGGTCCCGCGCCAGGGACATCCACGCGGGCGCCGAGCGCCGCACCCGTACGCTCGCCCGCAGGCTCTCCGCCCGCGCCGGCCAGGAGCGCGGCCGGACCGCCGAGCTCGCCCAACAGGTGACGGGCGCCGCGCACACCGTCACCACCACCGAGGAGGCCCGCAGCCGCAGAGCCCTGATCGCGGCCGAACTCGCCTACCGGCACGCCTCCCTGGCCCTGACCGCGGCGGAGAAGGGCGCGGCCGCCCAGCGTCGCGAACTGGTCGACGCCCGCACTCTGCACTCCGCCTGGCAGGCCGCCGAGGCGGTACTGCGACACCGCGCCGCCGCCGACCGCTCCGCACGTGTAGCCGTGGCCATCCGCGAGGCGGAGCGCGACGCCGCGCCTGCGCTCGCCGCCCGCGCCAAAGCCGCCGCCGATCTCGTACGGGCCCTGCACACCGCGGCGGAGGCCGGCGAGACCCTGGCCAACGAGGAGGAGGAGCGCTCCGACACCCTTCAGACGGCGGGCGAGACCGCCCACCGCGATGCCACCACCGCAGCCACCGAGGCCCAGCGCGCCCGCAGCGAGGCCGGACATCTGCGCCAGCGACTTGCCGAGGTCGAGCAGGAGACAGCAGAGGCGGTACGGGCCGGCTGGCTCGACAACACCGCGCCGGACGCCGACCCGGCGCGCGCCGCCCTCGCCGCGAGCGACGCCGAACAGTCCGCCGTCGCCGCGTGGGACACCGCCAGGGAGGCCGCCCGCTCGGCGGCCGACCTGGCCAGGGAAGCCGCAGCTGCCGAGAGCCGCGCCGAACTCGCCGCGGCGCGCGCCGCCGATGCCGCACAGGCCGCGGATCAGTCGTACGAGGCCGAGCTCAGGGCCGCCGAGTCGATCGCCGCCGACGACCGCCTGGCCGACCTGCTGGGCCTGCCCGCCACACACGGCACAGGCGTGTCCCGGCCCCGCCGCGGAGCGGCCGAAACGGAGACGGACCCGGACGCCCCGCACAGTCCGGACCCCCAGGACCGGCACCAGGAACAGGCAGGCCAGAGGGGCCAGGCGGGTCAGGAAGGCCAGACAGGCCGGCCGGACCGGGCCGCCCACGCCACGCACACCGTCACTGCCGAACAACCCGCCGCCCACGAACAGCCGCTCACCGCCCAGGAGCTGGACCGCAGCGCCGACGAACTGCGGGAGCTGCTCGACCAGGGCATCGCCTCCGCCGAGCGCCGCCTCTTCGAACTGCGCACCGCGGCCGCCGACGACTCCCGCATCCTCGGCGCACTCGGCGACGGCGGACTGCTGCCGCCCGGCCCAGATGTCCTGGCCACCGTCGAATACCTCGGCGAGCACGGCATCCCCGCCCTTCCCGGCTGGCGATACCTCGCCCAGGCTGTCGACCCCGCCGACCACGCGGCCGTACTCGCCGCCCGTCCCGAACTTGTCGACGGCGTGGTCATCACCGACCCCGACTCGCACGCCCGCGCCCGGGACGTCCTGAGCGGCGCCGCCCTTCTGCCGCGCTCCGCCGTCGCTGTAGGCACCGCCGCCGCACTGCTCGCCCCCGTCCCGGCCACCGGCACGGGGTCGGCCGCGAGCACGGAAGGGGTGTTCCTCGTTCCGCCGAACCCGGCGATGCACGACGAACACGCGGCCGACGAGGAGCGGCAGGCTCTCAGGAGCAGGGCCGCCGCCCGCGACGAGGACATCCGCACCCTCGCGGCCCGCCTCACCGCCGACCGCTCCCTCGTTGCCCGCATCGGCTCCTGGCGCGCCGACTGCCCGCCCGGCATGCTCGCCGAGCTCGCCGAAGCAGCCCGCACCGCCCGTTCGGCCGCCGAGGCGGCAGAGGCCGCACTCGCCGAAGCCCGTGCCCTGCGCGCCGAGGCCGACGAGGCCGCCGCGGACACCGCCCGCGTCCGCGATGAACGCCAGGAGGCCGCCCAGCGCGCTCGCCGCGCCGCCGACGCCCTCGCGGGCCTCGCCCACCGGCTCCGCGAACGCGCGGGCTGGCAGGCGAAACTGCGCGAACTGATCGACGAGGCAGCGGAGTCCGAGGCCCGCGCCACCGTCTGCCTGGAGCGGGCCCGTGTCGCCGACGAGGACCGCAGGGCCGCTCAGCGCGCCGCCGACGACGCCCGCCGCACCGCCCGCGCCCTGCGCGCCGAACGTGCCGAGATCGCAGGTGCCCCCGAGCACCTCCCGGAGCCCGAGGACGACACCCCACGCCCCGCGCTTCCCGCGCTTCGGGAGGCCTACCGAGCCGCATCCCAGCTGTACGAGAAGGTGGGCGTCGGCGCCGACCTGCGCGCCGAACAGGCCCGCGCGGAGAGCGACGAGAGCGCCGCCCTCGCCGAGCTGGACCGGCTCACCAACAAGGTCCGCACCCGGGCCGCCCAGCTTCTCGAAGGCACCGACGGCGCCGACAGCCCCTCCAGGCAGGCGGCCGCCGCCCGTGCCGAATCCCTGGTCCAGCTCCTGGAAACCAGGACCTCCACCGCGAGCGAGCAGCTGGGCCGACTGCGGGGGGAGGCCGAGCGCCTGGCCCCGGTCGACGGCGAGACCCATCACACCGAACTCCCCGACGAGCTGGTCCCCGCCGATGCCGAGCAGGCCCAGGCCCTCCTGCGTACCGCCACGGCCGAACTGGCCTCCGCCACCGCAACCTTGGACACCGCCCGCGCCGCCCACGCCGAGCTGCTGCACGCCCACCGCACCGCCGAGGACTCCGCAGGCGGCTTCGACGAGACCGCGGCACTCCTGCGCGATCTCCTCAGGGACCACGGCGCGGACGACGACACCGAGGCCCCCGAGCCGTACCCGGGCAGCCTCGACGAGGCCCGGCAGTCCGCCGCAGAGGCCCGCCGTTCACTGCGCGGCTGCGCCGCCGACCTGTCCGCCGCGGAGAGCGCCGTACGGGAAGCGAGCGACGTCCTCGTACGGCACGCCAACTCCACCCGCTACGAACAGGTGCGCACCCCCGCCCGCCAGCAGATCCGCGAACTGCCGGCCGCGGCATTGCCCGAGCACGCCGAGAAGTGGGCCGCCGCCTTCGCACCCCGGCTCCGTGTCCTCACCGACGAGCTGGCCCAGTTGGAGCGCAACCGCGACTCCATCGTCGACCGGCTCCGAGGGCTCGTGGAGTCCGCGCTCACCACCCTCCGCTCCGCCCAGCGGCTCTCCCAGCTCCCCGAAGGACTGGGGGAGTGGTCAGGCCAGGAGTTCCTCCGGATCCGCTTCGAGGAACCAGATCAGGCGACGCTCACCGAGCGCCTCGGCGAGGTAATCGACGAGGCCACCCGCGCCGCCCTGAAGAAGAACTCCGATCTGCGCAGGGACGGCATGTCCCTCCTGCTGCGCGGTGTGCAGGCGGCGCTGGAGCCCAAGGGCATTGCCGTGGAGATCCTCAAGCCGGACGCGGTGCTCCGTGCCGAACGCGTCCCGGTCGGACAGATGGGCGACGTCTTCTCCGGTGGTCAGCTGCTCACCGCAGCCATCGCCCTGTACTGCACGATGGCTGCACTGCGCAGCAACGACCGGGGCCGCGACCGGCATCAGCACCGGCACGCGGGCACGCTGTTCCTGGACAACCCCATCGGCCGGGCCAATGCCACCTATCTGCTGGAGCTCCAGCGAGCGGTGTCGGACGCCCTCGGCGTACAACTGCTCTACACGACCGGACTCTTCGACACCACGGCGCTCGCCGAATTCCCGCTGGTCATCCGATTGCGCAATGACGCGGACCTGCGGGCCGGGCTGAAGTACATCAGCGTGGAGGAGCACCTTCGCCCCGGGCTGCCGCAGCAGGACCCGAACGGCGAGACGGCGGTGCACGGCGAGATCACCGCCACCCGCATGTTCAAGCGCGCCACGACACCGCCCGACACCGCCCGGGTTCCCGCTCAGGGCCCGTCCGACGAGTAAGGACGACGAGCAGGAACGACGAGTAAGGAGACAGCGCGGCCGCAGGCCGCGAGAGCCCTGCTCGATCCATGGGACAGGTCGGGCGGTGCTCAGGCCCGCGAGAGGCTGCCCGCGCCCCGGCGGCGTATCCGCGCATCGTCCCGCTGCGTGGTCCGCGCCGCCCGCCGGGCTCTGCGCCGCTCACGGCGCAACTGCCGTGCCGAACTGCTCGGCACGGACACCACGCCGTTGCGCTGATTCCAGACCTGCCGGGTGACCCAGACATCCAGCACCGACCAGGTCGTAACCACCGTGCTGCCCACACTGCTCAGCACCATCGGAAAGGCAAGCCAGGACCCCGCCAGCGTGCACAGGAACGCCACCATGGCCTGGATGATCGTCAGCGACATGATGAGCACGGCACGCACGGCAGCCTTACGGACCGGGTCCGGCATCCGCCGCCGTATCGCAGGTTCTTCCACCCAGAGCTGCCGGTGCTGCTGGCACGGGATCTTCGCCCCGCCGGTCGCCGCCGAGACCGCCGTCGCAGCCGGTGCCGACGACACCGGACTCCGACGCTCTTCCGTATCCAAGGACTCTCAACTCCCCACCAATGTCCGACTTCAAGGTTGCTGCCCGGCATGCGCCGTTTCTACGCGGGCGGACCGGACCGTCCTGCCCTGAGCGTTCCCCGTGTTCCCTCTGACCCGTACAGAGAGACGAGTGACCAGCTGTGAAGATTCCCTCGACCCACCACCGAACGAAGAATTCCAGCCAACTGCCGTACCGAACAGTGTGATGCTCTGACAGGTCTCTTCTGCCGCTTTCGTGAATTTCATTGCCCGGAATACCGGGACAACTCGTGATCAACGCCGGAGAGTGCGGCTGAAAATCGTCCGGACATCCCTTCGAGTTGTCTCACTGTCGGTAGTAGGCTCGCGCCGTTTGTTGACGGAACACGACCAACGCCCCGTGGGGCCGGGCTGGAGGAGGCCATGCGCTTTCGCGGGAAATCCATCCGCAGGAAGATCGTGGCGTTGCTGCTGGTGCCGCTCGTCTCCCTCACCGGACTCTGGGGTTTTGCCACTTTCCTGACGGGGCGCGAGGCCGGCCATCTGATGAGTGCGAGCACCATCGTGGAGAAGGTCGGTCATCCTCTGGAGGGTACAGTCCGTGCCATTCAGGACGAGCGCCGTCAGACCCTTGTCTTCCTTGCCGACCCCAGGGCCTCCAACGCTCTGCCTCTGCTGGAACGCCAACGAGCAGCCACCGACCGTGTCATGGCGGATGTCAGGGACAGCGCACGGCAGAAGGACATCCGCGATGCACTGCGGCCCGAGGACGAATCACAGCTGGACGCGGTCCTCGGCACGGTCGAGGGCCTTGGCGCACTCCGCGATTCGGTCGAGAAACGCACCATCGACCGCCTCAAGGCGATGGAGTTCTACGACCGTCTCATAGACCCCTGCTACCGCTTTCTGACCGGCCTCCGCACGATGGAGAACGTGTCGATGGACAAGCAGGTCCGCGCGCTCGTGGGCGTCTCACGAGCCCGCGAAATGCTCTCCCGCGAAGACGCTCTGGTCGCCTCGTCACTCATCGCCGGACGGCTCACCGCTTCCGAACTGCGCCAGATCTCCGACCTCGTCGCCAATCGCAAGCTGCTCTACGAGATAAATGGCGAGATGCTTCCCTCGTCGGAGCGCCGACGCGTGGAGCAGTACTGGGCGAGCCCGGACAGCGAAGCGCTGAGGACCGCGGAGAACACCCTCATCAGCGGCGGTCCCACCAAGGACCCGCGAGCGGTCGACGCCGAGCGCTGGCAGGAAGTGGCCCCGCCGGTCCTGGACCGGCTTGCCAACGACTCCACCGAGATGAACAACCGTTTCCAGGACCGCGGCAAGCCCGCCGGCTACAGCGTCCTGATCAAGGCCGGGGTCGCGGGTGTCCTCGGATTCCTCGCCCTGCTCGCCTCGGTGTTCGTCTCCGTACGCATCGGCCGCGAGCTCATCCGTGACCTCTCCCGGCTCCGAAAGGACGCCCATGAGGTCTCCGGCGTACGGCTGCCGAGCGTGATGCGCCGGCTCGCCGCGGGTGAACAGGTCGATGTCGAGACCGAGGCGCCGCACCTCCAGTACGAACGGGACGAGATCGGCCAGGTCGGCCAGGCCCTCAACACCCTGCAACGGGCCGCCGTCGAAGCCGCGGTCAAGCAGGCGGACATGCGCCGCGGGGTCTCCGAGGTCTTCGTCAATCTCGCCCGCCGCAACCAGGTCCTGTTGCACCGGCAGTTGACGCTCCTTGACACCATGGAGCGCCGCACCGAGAACACCGATGAACTCGCGGACCTCTTCCGCCTCGACCACCTGACCACCCGCATGCGGCGCCATGCCGAGGGCCTGGTGATCCTCTCCGGTGCCGCACCGTCCCGTCAGTGGCGCAAGCCGATCCAGCTGATGGACGTGGTACGGGCAGCGGTCGCCGAGGTCGAGGACTACGAGCGGATCGAGGTCCGCCGGCTGCCCCGCATCGGTGTCGGCGGCCCCGCCGTCGCCGACCTCACCCATCTGATCGCCGAACTCCTGGAGAACGCCACCGTGTTCTCGCCGCCGCACACCGCGGTCCAGGTGCACGGCGAACGCGTCGCCAACGGCTTCACGCTCGAAATCCACGACCGCGGTCTCGGCATGGCTCCCGACATCCTCCTCGACGCCAACCTGAGGCTCGCCGAGACCCCCGAATTCGAACTCTCCGACACCGACCGGCTCGGTCTCTTCGTGGTCAGCCGTCTGGCTCAGCGGCAGAACGTCCGTGTCTCGCTGCAGACCTCTCCGTACGGTGGCACGACCGCCGTCGTCTTCATCCCGGTGGCGCTGCTCACCGACGCTCCGGAGACGCACGGCGCCGGGTTCCGCCTCGACCGCCGGTCCGAGAAGTCGATCGGCAGCGGCGGAAGAGCAGCCGGCCAGGGACCGGGCAGCGACAAGGGTCGCAGGGACGGCGTGCCGGACCGTCGCGCCACCGGCAGGTCCTCCGGCCTCGCCCCCGTCCCCACCGGCCTCGTGGACCCGGCCCTCCTGGACGGGCCCGTCGAGCTGGAGGGACCCGTCGGAGCGCTGGGCTTCGAGAACGACCCCGTACTCGATCCGCTGATCGACCCTCTGCTTGGCGGTGCTTCCGACATCGGCGACACCGAGAGTGAACGCGGCGGCATCTTCCGCGCCCGCGCCCCCCGGCGCGACGGTGACCGCGAACAGCACCAGCAGGCGTCCGACCAGGCAGGGGAGTCCGCAGCCGATGTACGGGCGATGCGCCCCGGCGGCCCGGTGCCGCTGCCCCGCCGCAAACCGCCGACCCTGGTCGCCGACAACGGACGCCGGGTCGACGAGGCGGGCCGCGCCCACCCCGCAACCGCCGAGCACGACTCCT
Organism: Streptomyces sp. NBC_00057; assembly: GCF_045041165.1. Taxonomy (NCBI): domain Bacteria; kingdom Bacillati; phylum Actinomycetota; class Actinomycetes; order Kitasatosporales; family Streptomycetaceae; genus Streptomyces; species Streptomyces sp. NBC_00057. The sequence goes on from NZ_CP108256.1 coordinate 7,550,952, forward strand.
CACCCGGTCCGGCCGAAACCGGCAGTCCCACCACGGACGCCGGGATCAGGCTGTCGGCCGCCGTCCCGTGGCCCTCCGCCGTCGACACCGGCAGACCCACCGGGCCGCGGCACCCCACCGAACCCCGGCAGCCCACCGGCTTCCGGAAAGCCGCCGAGCCGGCCACACCTCCTGAGCCCGCGCCTCCGACAGCGCCGAGCGCGGCCCGGGAGACCGTGGGTGGTCTGCCCCGGCGCATCCGGCAGGCCAGCCTCGCCCCGCAGCTTCGCGAAGTCTCCGGCGGCCGCGATGCGGAGCCGGCCGTGACGGAACCGTCTCAGGACTTCGAGCGCGATGCGGACGAGGTACGCAGCCGCATGGCTTCGCTCCAACGCGGCTGGCAGCGCGGCCGTCGGCAGAACGCCGAGGACGTGACCGGTCCCGGTGAAACAGCACAAGGAACCACTCCGGGAGGGGACGGTCGATGACCGCACCGAACGCCGCAGCACCCAATGCCGCACGCCAGGGCTCAGGCCAGCTCAACTGGCTGCTCGACGAACTCGTCGACCGCGTCGCCAGCATCCACAAGGCGCTGGTGCTCTCCAGCGACGGCCTCGCCACCGGCACGTCCAAGGACCTGACCCGCGAAGACAGCGAACATCTGGCGGCCGTCGCCTCCGGATTCCACAGCCTCGCCAAGGGCGTGGGACGCCACTTCGACGCGGGCCGGGTCCGCCAGACCGTCGTCGAACTCGACGAGGCGTTCCTCTTCGTCACGGCGGCCGGTGACGGCAGCTGTCTCGCCGTGCTGGCCGACGCCGACTCCGACGTCGGCCAGGTGGCGTACGAGATGACGCTGATGGTCAAGCGCGTCGGCGCCCACCTGGCCAACGCCCCCCGGACGACCGGTCTGACCGCCGGGGGGTGAGTGGACGGCATGAGTGCTGACTCCTCCAGATCTCCGGCAACGCCCACGGACCCGCAGGCATCGCGCTGGTACGACGCCGAAGCGGGCCCTGTGGTCCGTCCGTACGCGATGACCCGGGGCCGTACCAGCAGCGCCTCCCGTCATCGGCTCGACCTGATCGCGATCGTCTTCCCGGAACCCGCGGCCGACGATCCCGGCCGGAACCAGACGCTCTCCCCGGAACATGTGGAGATCGTCGAACTCTGCAGTGACATGCCCCAGTCGATCGCCGAACTCGCGGCCGGCCTGGATCTTCCCGTCGGGGTGGTCCGGGTGCTGGTCGGTGATCTCGTCGAGGACGAGCTGGTGCATGTAACCCGTCCCGTTCCGCCGGCCGAGCTGCCGGACGTGAACATTCTTCGCGAGGTGATCAATGGCCTTCGGGCGCTCTAGCCGCAACAGGCGGCCCGTTGAGCCCGTTACCCTGAAAATCCTGGTGGCGGGCGGCTTCGGAGTGGGCAAGACGACTCTGGTCGGCGCGGTCAGTGAGATCAGGCCGCTGCGTACGGAGGAGAGACTCAGCGAGGTGGGCCGCCCGGTGGACGACCTGGCGGGTGTGGAGGCGAAGACCACCACCACCGTGGCCATGGACTTCGGCCGGATCACACTCCGCGAGGACCTGGTGCTGTACCTCTTCGGCACCCCGGGGCAGGACCGTTTCTGGTTCCTGTGGGACGAACTTGCCCAGGGCGCGCTGGGAGCGGTCGTGCTCGCGGACACCCGCCGGCTGGCGGACTGCTTCGCGGCGGTCGACTACTTCGAGCGCCGCGCGATTCCGTTCGCCGTCGCCGTCAACTGCTTCGAGGGAGCCGGCAAGTTCCCCACCGAGACGGTGCAGGCGGCGCTGGACCTCGACCCGGAGGTGCCGGTGCTCATGTGCGACGCGCGCGACCGCTCCTCCGCACGGGACGTACTGGTGGCGGTCGTCGAGCACGCAGTGGCCCGCGCGGAGCGTCCCCGCCAGCCCGCAACGACGTAGGCCCATCGGCCGACACAGCGCCGGGAACGTGGCCCGCACCCCCGCCGACCGGGGTACGGGCCGCGTGTTGTTGCCTGACTGGGCAAGGATTTTTCATCCTGTGTGATGGATCGTCAAGCCTGTTGACGGCAAGCGCTGTTCACGACAGATGCCGTACGGGCCGTCGCACACTGCAAATCGGATGGGAAAGCGCTCAGTGGACCGCGACGACTGCGGAACCATGGCCGAACAGCCCTTGATTCGTGGTGATCCCGACCCGCGCGCCCGGAACCTGCCGTCGGCCCGCAGTGCCGCGCAGCTGCCAGGTCAGCTCGCAGACCTGGGCGATGGCCTGCGCGGGCACGGCCTCCCCGAAGGAGGCGAGTCCGCCGCTCGGATTGACAGGTATACGGCCACCGAGTGCCGTCGCCCCCTCACGTACGAGCTTGGCGCCCTCACCCGCACCGCACAGCCCGATGTCCTCGTACCACTCCAGCTCAAGAGCGGTCGACAGGTCGTACACCTCGGCCAGGGACAGATCCTCGGGCCCGACGCCCGCCTCCTCGTACGCCGCCCGGGCGATCGAGGCGCGGAAGCTCTCCGCGGCCGGCTCCACGGCGACCGCCGAATCGGTCGCGATGTCCGGAAGGTCGAGTACGGCCTTCGGGTAGGTCGGCGTCACGGTGGAGACGGCGCGGATACGGACCGGATCCGCGGCCCCGTGACGCCGTGCGAACTCCATGCTGGACAGCACGAGCGCCGCCGCGCCGTCGGACGTCGCACAGATGTCCAGCAGCCGCAGCGGATCGGCGACCACGGCGGAGGCGGCGACCTGCTCGGCGGTCACGGGCGCGCGGTAGCGGGCGTTACGGTTCAGCGCACCGGCTGCCGCGTTCTTCACCTTGACCAGCGCGAAGTCTTCCGGGGTGTCTCCGTGCACGGCCATCCGTCGGCGGGCGTACAGCGCGAAGTACGCGGGGTTCGTCGCGCCGAGCACCCGGAAGCGCAGCCAGTCGGGGTCGTCCGGCCGGTCGCCGCCCGCCGGGGCGAAGAACCCCTTGGGTGCGGCGTCCGCACCCACCACGAGCACCACCTCCGCCAGGCCGGCGAGGATCTGTGCCCTGGCAGTGTTGATCGCCTGGGCACCCGACGCACATGCCGCGTACACGCTGGCGACCCTCGCCCCCTGCCAGCCGAGTGCCTGCGCGAACGTCGCACCGGCCACATAGCCCGGGTAGCCGCCGCGCACGGTGTCAGCGCCGACCACCGACTGCACGTCCCGCCAGCCGATCCCAGCGTCACCGAGCGCCGTCCGGGCCGCCACCGTGCCGTACTCGACGAAGCTGCGCCCCCACTTGCCCCACGGATGCATCCCGGCGCCGAGGACGGCCACCTCCCCGGTCATGCCGCACCGCCCCCGGCCCCGCCGGTGCCCTCGGACGGCACCGGCCGCCAGTGCCAGGTCGTCCACACCGGGGCCGAATCGGTCCCGGCGGCGGCGCCTCCGCTCAACACGCCCGGCACCACCTCGACGGTCATCCCGACCGCCAGATCCGCGACGCCCATCCCCGGCGCGGCCTGGCCGAGGACCACCATGCGCTCGGCCGCCAGCTCGACGGCCACCAGCGTGTACGGCTCCCAGGGCACGTCGGGGTCGGAGAGGTAGGGGGCAGGCGGCCGGTAGCGGCAGTCCGTGTACGACCAGACCGTGCCGCGCCGGGAGAGTGGCACTTCGGCCGGCTCACCGCCCTCGCACTGCGGATTGCGGCAGAAGACGTCCTGACGCGGGAAGAAGACCGACGAGCAGGCGGAACAGCGGGTGCCCAGCAGTCGGAAGTCCTGGTCGGTGCTGTCCTCGGTGAACCATCCGGCCACCACTGGTGTGCGCGTCTGCGGCAAAACCCCTCCCCGGCATGAGTTCTGACGGAACGTCAGAAGTGTGCCACGGTCAGCGGTTGTCGGCGAGCCACTTGGCGGCGGTCTCTGCCAGCTCCCGGTCGCGGCCCGCCAGCATCATCCGGATCATCTGTACGTCGCCACGCAGTGACCAGGCGGGGTGCCCGAAGGTGGCCGGATTATTCTTCTCGATCAGGAAATGGGCGGGCCAGGCGGTCCCGTACCCGATCAGCGGCAGTGCGGCCGCGTACCTCTTGCGCCCCCGTGCCAGGCCGTACGCGGTGACCGCGAGGCCGGTGAGGGTGCCCGTCAGATGGACCCAGCGGGTGGCGGCCCTGGAGTGCATCGCGACGTAGTAGGGCCAGAACTCTTCGTATGAATCGAACGTCTGCTGTGACATACGGGCACCGTAATGGCTTGAGTGACAACCGGAAACGGTCGATCCGCGTCCGAGAAGAAGAATGGGCGGCCGGAACTCAGGGGGGTGGTCCCGGCCGCCCTTTCTCCGCGCTCGCGTCAGTGCCCCGCGACGGACCTCCTGGCCACCGGGAAGTCGAAGTAGGTGTCCGGGAACAGCTCGGGCTTGAAGGTGTAGTGCCACCATTCCTCGGCCAGATTCACAAAGCCGGCATCGGTGAGTGTTTTCTTCAGGAACTGTCGATTGGCGCGCCGAGTTCCCTGGACGCGCGGGTCATCGGTGTGCGAGAGCGTGTCGAAGCAGTCGAATCCCGTGCCCATGTCGACGGAATTGTCCGGGAAACGGTCGGCCTCGGGCGCGTAACAGGGCACCTGCTTCTGGCCCGGCAGGTACGGTCCGGTCGGCGCGGCGGGCAGTTTCACCAGCGTCAGGTCCACCGTGCTGCCGCGGCTGTGCCCGGACTTCTCCGCGATGTAACCGTCGGCGAACAGCCGCGTCTTGTCGACCCGGGGGTAGAACTCGCCCTTCATGGTCTCGTCGTCGAGATCCTTCGCCCACCGCACGAAGTGGTCGACCGCCCGCTGCGGCCGGTAGCAGTCGTACACCTTCAGCGAGTAGCCCTGCTTGAGCAGCCGGGTCTGCGCGTGGTGCAGCGCACGGGCCGCCGGCCGGGTCAGGATGCAGAGCGGCCGGCGGTAGCCGTCCACCGGTACGCCCATGAAGTTGTGTGCGGTGGGGTAGCGCATCTCCTGGATGATCGTCGGATCCACCGAACGCAGCGCGACGAACTCCTCGGGGGCCTTCGGCTCGGGCTTCGCCTGCGCCACAGGGGCGGCGGCGGTGACGGCGAGCAGGGTGGCGGCAGCGGCTGCCAGGACACGGAAAGCGGAAGGGAGACCTGTCATGAGCACATAATCCAGCACTGTGGGGGAAGCCGGCAGGCGATCGGATACAGTCCGCGCGTGTCTGTGCCCACGAGCAACCCCGACAAGCCGGTCAAGGACTCCTACTGCGGCACCTGCGGAGCGCCGTACGCCGCCTCGGTGTCCCCCACGGCCTGGCCCCGCACCTGCACCGTCTGCGGCGACACCGCCTACCGCAACCCGCTGCCCGTCGCAGTGGCCCTGCTCACCGTCACCGACCGGGACGGCACCGGACTCGTCGTCATCACCCGCACCATCCCGCCCCACCGCGGAGGCCTCGCCCTTCCCGGCGGCTTCATCGACCACGACGAGGACTGGAAACACGCAGTCGTACGTGAACTCCACGAGGAGACCGGCATCGAGGCCGACGAACAGGACGTCCGCCTCGCCGATGCCCTCAGCACCCCGGACGGCCACCTGCTCCTCTTCGGCCTGCTTCCGGAACGCCCCGCGGCCGGCTTCCCGCCCTCCGGGCCGACCGACGAGACCTCCGGCTTCCAGCTGCTCCGCACACCCACCGAGCCGGCCTTCCCCCTGCACACCCGGGCCGCCCGCACGTGGTTCGAAGGCGGCTACCACTGACCGGACCGACGGCCCCTGCGCACACCGCGACCCGACCTACAACCCCCGCACGCGCACCGGGTGGTTCACCGGCCCCTCCTCGCCCTCCCGCTCCACCCGAACCTCGCCGTCCACCAGCCGCGACGTATACCGCTCGACCTCCGCCCGCTCCCAGCCGTCACCCGCATCCCGGACCACCAGACCGCCCCCACTGCGCCCCGCGGCCGGAGCCCACACTTCCAGTTCCACACCCCCGTCCGCGCCCCGCACCGGCAGCACCGAACCCGCTCGCGCCAACACCGGCACCCGCGACAACGGAGCATCGAGCAACACCTGCCCCGGCCCCTCGTACATCTCACCCGTCGCCGTGTCATACCAACGCCCCCGCGGCAACCGCACGGCCCGGCGATCCGCACCACGCTCCAGCACCGGCGCCACCAGCAAGGCGTCGCCCAGCAAGAACGCGTCCTCGCACTCCCGCAATGCCCGCTCCCCGGGTGCACCCCACCAGAGCGGTCGCACATACGGCGCACCCGTCAGCCGGGCCAGCTGCGCCAGCGTCACGAAGTACGGGTGAAGCCGCTCCCGCTCCTCCAGCGCGGCCCGCGCATGCTCAAGCACCTGCGGTCCGAACTCCCACGGCTCCCGCCGTCCCGCGTCGATTGCCGCATGGGTACGGAACAACGGCAGATACGCACCCAGCTGGAACCACCGCAGATACAACTCCGGCGACGGCGAGCCGTCGAACCCGCCCACATCCGGCCCCGAATACGGAACCCCGCACAGCCCCAGCCCCAGCACCAGTGCCAGCGAGGCCCGCAGTCCCGGCCAGCCGGTCTCCACATCACCGGACCAGGTGCCCCCGTAACGCTGCATCCCCGCCCAACCGGAACGCGAGAACAGAAAGGGACGCGCCTCCGGCCGCAGTCGGCGAAGCCCTTCGTACCCGGCACGCGCCATCGCGAGCCCGTACACATTGTGGGCCTCGCGATGATCACCCCCGCGGCCCTCCAGAGAGTGCCGCGCCGACCGCGGCAGCGTCGGATCCCCGAACGCCGCGAACGACACCGGCTCGTTCATGTCGTGCCACACACCGGAGAACCCCTGCGCGAGCCGCTCCTCGTACAGACCGCCCCACCACTCCCGCACCTGCGGATCGGTGAAGTCCGGATATACGCACTCACCCGGCCACATCTCCCCGCGCACCGCCCGCCCCCGCGCATCCCGGATGAACGCCCCGCCGCTCCCGACCGCCCTACCCGAGTCGAACACCGCATCCCCCGGCTCCGCCTTCACCGCGGGATCGACGATCGACACCAGCCGCACCCCGTCCTCCCGCAACTCCTTCGCCAGCCCCGGCAGATCGGGAAAACGCTCACGGTCGACGGTGAACACCCGATGTGCGTCGTAGTGGTCGATGTCCAGATGAAGTACCGACAAGGGCAGCCCCCGCTCCCGGTACCCGGCAACGATCCGCCGCACCTCCCGCTCGCTCCCGAACCCCCAACGGGCATGCTGCGGACCCAACGCCCAGGACGGCGGCAGCGCGGGCGCACCCGTGAGCGTCGTCCAGCACTGCAGCACCCGGGCCGGCGTACCGGCCATCACCCAGCAGCGCAGTGGCCCCCCGTCCATCCGTACCTCACACATCCCCGGACGGTCATGGCCGGATCCGGCACCCTCCTCGCCCTCGCGCAACGTCACCCGCCCCGACCAGGTGTTGTCGTGGAACACCAGATGCGTCCCTGCATCGGAGATCACCATCTGCACCGGCATCGTCAGATACAGCGGATCGTCATTCGGCCCGAAGTGCCCACCCGGATCGGTGTTCCACAGCTCGTACACACCGTCCCGCAGCCGCGGCCCCGACGCACGTCCGCCGAGCCCGAAGAACCGGGCGTCCGCCGGCACCTCGGAACGCTGCACCCACCGAGCGGCACCACCCGCCACCGGCTCCCACCAGCGTGGCGGCAACTCGCGCCGGAGCACCACCCCGCCAGGAGTACGCAGTTCCACGGCCCCGTGCCGCGACACCGCAACGGTCAGCCGCTCCGAGACCACCTTCCAGCCGCCGTCCTTGTCCGGTTCCAGCTCGGCCCGCGGATCCGCTTCGGGCGCCGCACCGGCCAGTGCGTACGACGGCAACGGCTCCGCGCCGTCCCAGCCCCAGAACACCGCACCGCCCACCGCCACCCGGACCCGCAACTCCGAACGCGCGAACCGCACCACACCCCCGCCCGGCCCCGGATCCGCCCCCACCACAAGTCCCGGCACTCTCGCCCGCTCCGCGCCGCGCCGCGGCAGCGCCCGCGCATCCGCATTCCGACGCCGCAAGGAGGAGCGCACCGCGCGCAGCCCCTGCACCGAACCGACCATCTTCACCGAGCGCACCAGGTCACGACCGTTCATGCGGTTCACCCTGCCACCCGACAGGGCGGGTGCGGGCTCCGTTCAACTTCCGTTCACCCGTGGCCGGACCACATATCCGGACACGTGACCATGGGTGGCGAACCCTGGTGCGAAAGACGATCACATGGCATCGTCCGTAAAAGCCGCCTCACGCGCACACCCCAGCACGTGTGCGCGCGACCCACGCCCATCCCGCGTACCCGTACAGCCAGGGAGCCGCCCCATGACCGCAGCAGCCTACGAAGCCCCCCTCTGGCAGCCCGGCCCCGACCGCATCGCGGCCGCGGCCGTCACCCGCTTCCAGAACTGGGCGGCCGAGCGGTACGGAGCACCGGCCGACGGCGGCTATCCGGCCCTGCACCGCTGGTCGGTCGATGAGCTCGACGCGTTCTGGCAGGCCGTCGCCGACTGGTTCGACGTACGGTTCTCCACCCCGTACGAGTCCGTCATCGGCGACCGCACCATGCCCGGCGCCCAGTGGTTCCCCGGTGCCACCCTCAACTACGCCGAACACGCGCTGCGAACTGCGGACGACCCCCTGCGCGCAGACGCCCCCGCCCTGCTCCACGTCGACGAGACCCACACCCAGGTCCCCATCTCGTGGTCCGAACTCCGCCGCCGGGTCGGATCGCTCGCCGCCGAGCTCCGTGCCCTCGGCGTCGAACCGGGTGACCGTGTCAGCGCCTACCTCCCCAACGTCCCCCAGGCCGTTGTCGCCTTCCTCGCCACCGCGGCCGTCGGCGGCGTCTGGACCTCCTGCGCCCCCGACTTCGGCGCCCGCAGTGTCCTCGACCGCTTCCAGCAGGTCGAACCCGTCGTCCTTTTCGCCGTCGACGGCTACCGCTACGGCGGCAAGGAACACGACCGCGCCGACACGGTCGCGGAGCTTCGCCGCGAACTCCCCACTCTGCGCGCCGTCGTCCACATCCCGCTGCTGGGAACCGAGGCCCCGGAAGGTGCCCTCGAATGGTCCGCCCTCACATCCGCGGACACCGAGCCCGTTTTCGAACAGGTCCCCTTCGACCACCCGCTGTGGGTGCTCTACTCCTCCGGCACGACCGGACTCCCCAAGGCGATCGTCCAGTCCCAGGGCGGCATCCTGCTGGAACACTTCAAGCAGATCGGCCTGCACTGCGACCTCGGCCCCGACGACCGGTTCTTCTGGTACACCTCCACGGGCTGGATGATGTGGAACTTCCTCGTCTCCGGCCTGCTCACCGGGACCACACTCGTGCTGTACGACGGAAGCCCGGGCTATCCGGACGTCAGCGCCCAGTGGCGCGTAGCCGAACAGACCGGAGCGACCCTCTTCGGCACCTCCGCCGCCTATGTCATGGCCTGCCGCAAGGCCGGCATCCACCCGGGCCGCGACTTCGACCTCTCCCGCATCCAGTGCGTCGCCACCACCGGCTCCCCGCTCCCGCCCGACGGTTTCCGCTGGCTCCACGACGAAGTCGCCGACAATCTCTGGATCGCCTCCGTCAGCGGCGGCACGGACGTCTGCAGCTGCTTCGCCGGCGCGGTCCCCACCCTCCCCGTGCACATCGGCGAACTCCAGGCCCCGTGCCTCGGCACGGACCTCCAGTCCTGGGACCCCACGGGCAAGCCGCTCATCGGCGAAGTCGGCGAACTCGTCGTCACCGCACCCCTGCCCTCCATGCCGATCCGCTTCTGGAACGACCCCGACGGCAGCCGCTACCACGACAGCTACTTCGACATGTACCCCGGTGTGTGGCGCCACGGCGACTGGATCACGATCACCGAACGCGGCTCGGTCGTCATTCACGGCCGCTCCGACTCCACCCTCAACCGCCAGGGTGTACGGATGGGATCCGCCGACATCTACGAAGCCGTCGAGCGGCTCCCCGAGATCCGCGAATCCCTCGTCATCGGCATCGAGGAGCCCGACGGCGGGTACTGGATGCCGCTCTTCGTCCACCTCGCCGACGGGGCCGCGCTCGACGACGACCTGCGCAACAGCATCAAGCAGACCATCCGCGAGAACCTGTCCCCGCGCCATGTCCCGGACGAGGTCATCGAGGTCCCGGGCATTCCGCACACCCTCACCGGCAAGCGCATCGAGGTTCCGGTCAAACGCCTTCTGCAGGGCACGGCCCTGGCCAAGGCGGTCAATCCCGGCTCGATCGACAACCTCGAACTCCTCCGCTTCTACGAGGACCTCGCCCGCAAGCGTGCCTGACCGTCCGCATTGTCAGTGCCCATGATTACTCTGAGTGAGCAATGATCGACAGCGCACTGGGGGAGTCATGGCGCACACCAGGAACACCAAGCACAGCACGACCGCCGGGTACAGCCGCTCCGGCACATCCATGCGACGTACGCTGCGCCGCGAAGCACCCAGCACCATCGGCCTCCTGGCCGACGAGCAGGACTTCGCGGCGATGCAGCACTACCGCACCTTCACGTTCGACGACCACACCGTCTATCTGCAGCAGGTCGAGGGCCTGCTCAAAGCCCTCGCCGCACAGGGCATGCACGCCAGGGTCGCTCTCTTCGACCCGGAGGAGTACGCGGAGTTCTGCACCGAGTCGGGAATCGCTCCTGACGCTCCCGCCAGCCGCAGCCGCTTCACCGCCGAGATCGCCTCAGCCGGGGCCACCGTCGCGTACGCCGGGCAGCCCATCGACACCCTGATCCCGCTCCTCGTCAGCCGAGCCGTCCGCCAGGCCACCTGGGAGTACACCACGATGACCCTGGCCGGTCTCGGAGACTGCGCGGACTGCGGCCAGGACATCGGCCGCGCCGCCTTCGACCGGGCCTCCCACCTGCTGCTGCGCATGCTGGAGACGGCAGGCCCGGGCACCCACCACCTCGTCTGCAGCACCCACACCGAGAACGAGCACCTGCTCGCCGTCCTGCACACCGAGCGCGAGACCACGGGACCCGCCCGCCTCGAAACAGCGGAAGGAGCCGAGTTCGTCACGGTGCTCGCCGTCGGTATCGCCCTCGACAAGCCCGGGGGAGTCGTACTCCGTACGAGCAACCCCGGCACCCAGGACCGGGTCCACGGCTGGCGGCTGGCCCGCGGCAGCCTGGTCCCGCTCACCGCCGGTGAGGTCTTCAGCGCCTACTGCACCGACGCCGACACCGGCGAACCGGTCGCCCCGGAGTCACATGTGGAGTACTGCGCGGGCTTCGACCTGGGCGCGGACGAACCGGAATCACACCACTGACAAATCGAAGGGGCTCCCCGCCACCATCGGCGGGGAGCCCCTTCACCACTGACGCCGCAGAGCTACTCGCCCGACAGCACCGCCTGAGCCGCCACCCGTGCCTCTTCGGCGGAGTCCGCCGCACGCGCGGCGGAAGCGGAACGCTCGCACTGCGCAAGCGTGTACTTCGCCAGCGTGGCGCGGACATAAGGAATGGACGCGGCCCCCATCGACAACGACGTCACACCCAGCCCCGTCAGGACACAGGCGAGCAGCGGATCGGAGGCGGCTTCACCACAGACACCACAGCTCTTGCCCTCGGCCCTGGCCGCCTCCGCCGACAGCGCCACGAGGTCGAGCAGCGCAGGCTGCCACGGATCCTGCAGCCGGGACACCGCCCCCACCTGACGGTCGGCGGCAAAGGTGTACTGCGCGAGGTCATTGGTGCCCAGCGAGAGGAACTCCACCTCCTGCAGGATCGAGCGTGCCCGCAGCGCCGCGGACGGAATCTCGACCATCGCGCCGAACTTCGCCCGCAGCCCGGCCTCACGGCAGGCATCGGCAAAGGCCTTCGCATCCTTACGGTCGGCCACCATGGGAGCCATGACCTCAAGGTAGACAGGCAGACCCTCGGCCGCCTTCGCCAACGCGGTCAGCTGGGTCCGCAGTACCTCGGGGTGGTCCAGCAGGCTCCGCAGCCCGCGCACGCCCAGCGCCGGGTTCGGCTCGTCCGCCGGCGTCAGGAAGTCCAGCGGCTTGTCGGCGCCGGCATCCAGCACCCGCACCACGACACGCCCCTCGGGGAACGCCTCAAGCACGGCCCGGTACGCCGCAACCTGCTTCTCCTCGGACGGTGCCTGCTTGCTGTCGTCCAGGAACAGGAACTCGGTACGGAACAGCCCCACGCCCTCGGCACCGGCCTCGACCGCCGCCGGCACATCGCCCGGCCCACCGACATTGGCGAGCAGCGGGACCTTGTGGCCGTCGGAGGTAGCGCCGGGACCGGTCGAAGCGGACAGTGCGGCCTTGCGCGCCGCAGCGGCGCTCTCCATCTCCGCACGCTTCTCGGCGCTGGGCTCGACGAAGATCTCACCGGTGCTGCCGTCCACCGCGACGACCGTGCCCTCGGCCAGCTCACCGGCGCCGGGGAGCGCCACCACGGCAGGCACACCGAGCGCCCGCGCCAGAATCGCGCTGTGACTGGTCGGCCCGCCCTCCTCGGTCACAAAGCCGAGCACCAGAGCCGGATCGAGCAGCGCAGTGTCGGCGGGCGCGAGATCCCGTGCGATCAGCACATAGGGATCGTCGCTGTCCGGCACACCTGGCATCGGCACACCGAGCAGGCGAGCCACGATCCGGTTGCGCACGTCGTCGAGGTCAGCAACCCGACCCGCAAGGTACTCCCCGGCGTTGGCGAGCAGCGCCCGGTAGGCGGCGAACGCGTCGTAGACGGCGCGCTCGGCGGTGCTGCCGACGGCAATGCGCCGCTCCACATCAGCCATCAGCTCGGGGTCCTGAGCCATCATGGCCTGGGCCTCGAGCACATGCTGGGCCTCGCCACCGGCCAGATTGCCGCGCGCAATCAGGTCGGCCGCCACAGCCTCCACAGCCTGGCGAGCGCGCCCCTGTTCGCGCTCCGCCTCCTCGGCCGGAATCTGCTTGGCCGGCGGTTCGAGTACCGCCGTGCCCATATGGCGCACCTCGCCGATCGCCACTCCGTGGCTCACACCGACGCCTCGCAGCGTTGTCTCCATTTCACCCGTCCCCGGTTGTGCGGCGGCCCGTGCCTCCGCGGTGGATATCCAGTCGGCTTTCACTGCGCCGAGTCCGTCACTGCCAACCGAACAATGTGTCGCCGATTTTCACGTCCCCGTCCTCGCGGACGTCGGAGAGGGAATCAGCGGTGGCCTCCAGCGCGACGATCGGGCACACGGGGGACTTGCCGGCCGCCTCGACGCCCGCAGGATCCCAACGCACGATGCCCTGACCGCGCGTGACTGTGTCCCCCTTGTTCACGAGCAGCTCGAAACCTTCACCATTGAGCTGAACGGTGTCGATGCCGAGGTGCACGAGAACGCCGCGCCCGTGGTCGTCCACGACGACGAACGCGTGTGGGTGCAGGGAGACAACGATGCCGTCGACCGGCGATACGGCCTCGGACGGCTCGCGTACGGGATCAACGGCGGTTCCAGGACCCACCATCGCGCCGGAGAAGACCGGGTCCGGTACGGCAGCGAGCCCGATGGCACGTCCGGCAAGAGGGGACGTCACAGTGGTCATGGGGAACCTCCCAGGGGTGGAGCTGGAATGGCGCCGTCACAGCTTGTGGGCGACGGCGTACTGTTCAGCAGGGTAAGTCATAAGAATCCGGTTCCGCCTGAGTCCTGATGATTCGCGGCCTTAGAGGGGTACCGGAAACGATTTGCCTCAACTCCCGGCGGCCTGTACTGTCGTACTCCTGCCTGGCCCCAGCACGACTTTAAGTCGGGGGTCGGCGGCGACTTTTAAGCCTTGACTCTAACCCGGATCGGCACCTGCATGCCTGCAGGAGGTTGGTCAAGGGAAATGAAAAGGCCTGATAGAGTCGGACTCGCCGGAAAGGGAAACGCGAAAGCGAAGAACTGGAAAGCGCAGTAAAAATTCTCCTGCTCCGCAGGGGGCCGCTTCGACCGGGAATCGGACACGAAAGAGTCTGATAGAGTCGGAAATGCAAGACAGAAGGGAAAGCCCGGAGGAAAGCCCGAGAGGGTGAGTACAAAGGAAGCGTCCGTTCCTTGAGAACTCAACAGCGTGCCAAAAGTCAACGCCAGATATGTTGATACCCCGGCCTGCTTCGGCAGGTTGGTGGTTCCTTTGAAAGTCCTGCCGGGCCTCACGGTTCCGGTAGGCAATTTACACAGCGAGGACGCTGTGAACGATCGGTCTTATTCCGGCTGATCGTTCCGCTCTCGTGATGTGTGTCCCGATTACGGGAAAACATTCACGGAGAGTTTGATCCTGGCTCAGGACGAACGCTGGCGGCGTGCTTAACACATGCAAGTCGAACGATGAAGCCCTTCGGGGTGGATTAGTGGCGAACGGGTGAGTAACACGTGGGCAATCTGCCCTTCACTCTGGGACAAGCCCTGGAAACGGGGTCTAATACCGGATAACACTCTGTCCCGCATGGGACGGGGTTGAAAGCTCCGGCGGTGAAGGATGAGCCCGCGGCCTATCAGCTTGTTGGTGGGGTGATGGCCTACCAAGGCGACGACGGGTAGCCGGCCTGAGAGGGCGACCGGCCACACTGGGACTGAGACACGGCCCAGACTCCTACGGGAGGCAGCAGTGGGGAATATTGCACAATGGGCGAAAGCCTGATGCAGCGACGCCGCGTGAGGGATGACGGCCTTCGGGTTGTAAACCTCTTTCAGCAGGGAAGAAGCGAGAGTGACGGTACCTGCAGAAGAAGCGCCGGCTAACTACGTGCCAGCAGCCGCGGTAATACGTAGGGCGCAAGCGTTGTCCGGAATTATTGGGCGTAAAGAGCTCGTAGGCGGCTTGTTGCGTCGGTTGTGAAAGCCCGGGGCTTAACCCCGGGTCTGCAGTCGATACGGGCAGGCTAGAGTGTGGTAGGGGAGATCGGAATTCCTGGTGTAGCGGTGAAATGCGCAGATATCAGGAGGAACACCGGTGGCGAAGGCGGATCTCTGGGCCATTACTGACGCTGAGGAGCGAAAGCGTGGGGAGCGAACAGGATTAGATACCCTGGTAGTCCACGCCGTAAACGTTGGGAACTAGGTGTTGGCGACATTCCACGTCGTCGGTGCCGCAGCTAACGCATTAAGTTCCCCGCCTGGGGAGTACGGCCGCAAGGCTAAAACTCAAAGGAATTGACGGGGGCCCGCACAAGCAGCGGAGCATGTGGCTTAATTCGACGCAACGCGAAGAACCTTACCAAGGCTTGACATATACCGGAAAGCATCAGAGATGGTGCCCCCCTTGTGGTCGGTATACAGGTGGTGCATGGCTGTCGTCAGCTCGTGTCGTGAGATGTTGGGTTAAGTCCCGCAACGAGCGCAACCCTTGTTCTGTGTTGCCAGCATGCCCTTCGGGGTGATGGGGACTCACAGGAGACTGCCGGGGTCAACTCGGAGGAAGGTGGGGACGACGTCAAGTCATCATGCCCCTTATGTCTTGGGCTGCACACGTGCTACAATGGCCGGTACAATGAGCTGCGATGCCGCGAGGCGGAGCGAATCTCAAAAAGCCGGTCTCAGTTCGGATTGGGGTCTGCAACTCGACCCCATGAAGTCGGAGTTGCTAGTAATCGCAGATCAGCATTGCTGCGGTGAATACGTTCCCGGGCCTTGTACACACCGCCCGTCACGTCACGAAAGTCGGTAACACCCGAAGCCGGTGGCCCAACCCCTTGTGGGAGGGAGCTGTCGAAGGTGGGACTGGCGATTGGGACGAAGTCGTAACAAGGTAGCCGTACCGGAAGGTGCGGCTGGATCACCTCCTTTCTAAGGAGCATCTAGATTCCGTAAGGAATCCAGAGCCACTACGTCGGCAAATGTTCGACGGTGGTCAGCTCATGGGTGGAACGTTGACTATTCGGCACGACAGGTTGTTTTTCACTAGTACTGCTTCGGCGTGGAACGTGGGAAGGGATCGGTTGTGTCGGGCACGTTGTTGGGTATCTGAGGGTACGGCCGTGAGGTCGCCTTCAGTTGCCGGCCCCAGTGAACTCGCCCTCAGGGGTGGGGTGATGGGTGGCTGGTCGTTGTTTGAGAACTGCACAGTGGACGCGAGCATCTGTGGCCAAGTTTTTAAGGGCGCACGGTGGATGCCTTGGCACCAGGAACCGATGAAGGACGTGGGAGGCCACGATAGGCCCCGGGGAGCTGTCAACCGAGCTTTGATCCGGGGGTGTCCGAATGGGGAAACCCGGCAGTCGTCATGGGCTGTCACCCGCTGCTGAACACATAGGCAGTGTGGAGGGAACGAGGGGAAGTGAAACATCTCAGTACCCTCAGGAAGAGAAAACAACCGTGATTCCGGGAGTAGTGGCGAGCGAAACTGGATGAGGCCAAACCGTATGCGTGTGATACCCGGCAGGGGTTGCGCATGCGGGGTTGTGGGATCTCTCTTTCACGGTCTGCCGGCCGTGAGACGAGTCAGAAACCGTTGATGTAGGCGAAGGACATGCGAAAGGTCCGGCGTAGAGGGTAAGACCCCCGTAGCTGAAACATCAACGGCTCGTTTGAGAGACACCCAAGTAGCACGGGGCCCGAGAAATCCCGTGTGAATCTGGCGGGACCACCCGCTAAGCCTAAATATTCCCTGGTGACCGATAGCGGATAGTACCGTGAGGGAATGGTGAAAAGTACCGCGGGAGCGGAGTGAAATAGTACCTGAAACCGTGTGCCTACAAGCCGTGGGAGCGTCGCTGTATGTGCTTGCACATGCAGTCGTGACTGCGTGCCTTTTGAAGAATGAGCCTGCGAGTTTGCGGTGTGTTGCGAGGTTAACCCGTGTGGGGAAGCCGTAGCGAAAGCGAGTCCGAATAGGGCGTTTCAGTAGCACGCTCAAGACCCGAAGCGGAGTGATCTAGCCATGGGCAGGTTGAAGCGGAGGTAAGACTTCGTGGAGGACCGAACCCACCAGGGTTGAAAACCTGGGGGATGACCTGTGGTTAGGGGTGAAAGGCCAATCAAACTCCGTGATAGCTGGTTCTCCCCGAAATGCATTTAGGTGCAGCGTCGTGTGTTTCTTACCGGAGGTAGAGCACTGGATAGGCGATGGGCCCTACCGGGTTACTGACCTTAGCCAAACTCCGAATGCCGGTAAGTGAGAGCGCGGCAGTGAGACTGTGGGGGATAAGCTCCATGGTCGAGAGGGAAACAGCCCAGAGCATCGACTAAGGCCCCTAAGCGTACGCTAAGTGGGAAAGGATGTGGAGTCGCAGAGACAACCAGGAGGTTGGCTTAGAAGCAGCCACCCTTGAAAGAGTGCGTAATAGCTCACTGGTCAAGTGATTCCGCGCCGACAATGTAGCGGGGCTCAAGCGTACCGCCGAAGTCGTGTCATTCATACGTTAAGGGCTAACGCCTGTGTGGATGGGTAGGGGAGCGTCGTGTGCCGGGTGAAGCAGCCGCGGAAGCGAGTTGTGGACGGTTCACGAGTGAGAATGCAGGCATGAGTAGCGATACACACGTGAGAAACGTGTGCGCCGATTGACTAAGGGTTCCTGGGTCAAGCTGATCTGCCCAGGGTAAGTCGGGACCTAAGGCGAGGCCGACAGGCGTAGTCGATGGACAACCGGTTGATATTCCGGTACCCGCTTTGAAACGCCCAATACTGAATCAGGCGATGCTAAGTCCGTGAAGCCGGCCCGATCTCTTCGGAGTTGAGGGTAGTGGTGGAGCCGACGAACCAGACTTGTACTAGGTAAGCGATGGGGTGACGCAGGAAGGTAGTCCAGCCCGGGCGGTGGTTGTCCCGGGGTAAGGGTGTAGGCCGTGTGGTAGGTAAATCCGTCACACGTTAAGGCTGAGACCTGATGCCGAGCCGATTGTGGTGAAGTGGATGATCCTATGCTGTCGAGAAAAGCCTCTAGCGAGTTTCATGGCGGCCCGTACCCTAAACCGACTCAGGTGGTCAGGTAGAGAATACCGAGGCGTTCGGGTGAACTATGGTTAAGGAACTCGGCAAAATGCCCCCGTAACTTCGGGAGAAGGGGGGCCATCACTGGTGATTGGATTTACTCCATGAGCTGGGGGTGGCCGCAGAGACCAGCGAGAAGCGACTGTTTACTAAAAACACAGGTCCGTGCGAAGCCGTAAGGCGATGTATACGGACTGACGCCTGCCCGGTGCTGGAACGTTAAGGGGACCGGTTAGCTGACTTTCGGGTCGGCGAAGCTGAGAACTTAAGCGCCAGTAAACGGCGGTGGTAACTATAACCATCCTAAGGTAGCGAAATTCCTTGTCGGGTAAGTTCCGACCTGCACGAATGGCGTAACGACTTCTCGACTGTCTCAACCATAGGCCCGGTGAAATTGCACTACGAGTAAAGATGCTCGTTTCGCGCAGCAGGACGGAAAGACCCCGGGACCTTTACTACAGTTTGATATTGGTGTTCGGTTCGGCTTGTGTAGGATAGGTGGGAGACTTTGAAGCAGCCACGCCAGTGGTTGTGGAGTCGTCGTTGAAATACCACTCTGGTCGTGCTGGATGTCTAACCTGGGTCCGTGATCCGGATCAGGGACAGTGTCTGATGGGTAGTTTAACTGGGGCGGTTGCCTCCTAAAGAGTAACGGAGGCGCCCAAAGGTTCCCTCAGCCTGGTTGGCAATCAGGTGTTGAGTGTAAGTGCACAAGGGAGCTTGACTGTGAGACCGACGGGTCGAGCAGGGACGAAAGTCGGGACTAGTGATCCGGCAGTGGCTTGTGGAAGCGCTGTCGCTCAACGGATAAAAGGTACCCCGGGGATAACAGGCTGATCTTCCCCAAGAGTCCATATCGACGGGATGGTTTGGCACCTCGATGTCGGCTCGTCGCATCCTGGGGCTGGAGTCGGTCCCAAGGGTTGGGCTGTTCGCCCATTAAAGCGGTACGCGAGCTGGGTTTAGAACGTCGTGAGACAGTTCGGTCCCTATCCGCTGTGCGCGTAGGAATATTGAGAAGGGCTGTCCCTAGTACGAGAGGACCGGGACGGACGAACCTCTGGTGTGCCAGTTGTTCTGCCAAGGGCATGGCTGGTTGGCTACGTTCGGAAAGGATAACCGCTGAAAGCATCTAAGCGGGAAGCCTGCTTCGAGATGAGTATTCCCACCAACTTGATTGGTTAAGGCTCCCAGTAGACGACTGGGTTGATAGGCCAGATGTGGAAGCCCGGTAACGGGTGGAGCTGACTGGTACTAATAGGCCGAGGGCTTGTCCTCAGTTGCTCGCGTCCACTGTGTTAGTTCTGAAATAACGAACGGCCGTGTTGTGTTCCGGTGTTGGTTAATTTCATAGTGTTTCGGTGGTCATTGCGTTAGGGAAACGCCCGGTTACATTCCGAACCCGGAAGCTAAGCCTTTCAGCGCCGATGGTACTGCAGGGGGGACCCTGTGGGAGAGTAGGACGCCGCCGAACTCCTTTTACGGGAAAGCCCCGCACCTCTGGTGCGGGGCTTTTCTGCGTTCACGAGGTCTTGCGTTACCCCTGTGCACCTGCCAGCGGTGGCTGAGGGTAAGGTCAGGGGGCATCATTGGCACGTTCTTCACACAGGAGGCCCCCGGGTGGAGGTCCAGGAGACTCGGGTTCAGACGGACCGGGTACTCACCATCCCCAACATCCTCAGCATGGCTCGCCTTGTCGGGGTTCCGCTCTTCCTGTGGCTGATTCTTCGCCCCGTGTTCGGCGGCCCCAAAAGCGATGGCTGGGCCTTGCTGGTGCTGATGTTCAGTGGCATCAGCGACTACCTCGACGGTAAGCTCGCCCGCCGGTGGAACCAGATCAGCAGCCTCGGTCGGCTTCTGGACCCTGCTGCAGACCGCCTCTACATCCTGTCGACCCTCGCCGGCCTGACCTGGCGGGAGATCCTGCCGCTCTGGCTCACTGCAGCACTTCTGGCCCGCGAGCTGATGCTCCTTGTGATGGTAGGAATCCTTCGCCGCCACGGTTATCCGCCGCCCCAGGTGAACTTTCTGGGGAAGGCTGCCACGTTCAACTTGATGTACGCGTTCCCCTTGTTGCTGCTCAGCGACGGAAGTGGTTGGCTTGCATCGCTGGCCGCCATTTTCGGATGGGCGTTCGCAGGTTGGGGTACAACGCTCTATTGGTGGGCAGGGATCCTCTACGTGGTTCAGGTCCGCCGGCTCGTCAAGGCGGATGTAGCAGCCGATTGAGCTCGTTGATGCGGGAGCCGTGCAGTGTGGCCGGCCCGCCGCTGATGACCCGGGTGGTGCCCTGACGGGCGAAGTCGGCTAAACCGTCGTCTCTGCAAGGAGGACGTTTCCGACATGAAGGCCGTCGTGATGGCTGGCGGCGAAGGCACTCGTCTTCGCCCCATGACCTCAAGCATGCCCAAGCCGCTTCTGCCCGTCGCCAATCGGCCGATCATGGAGCATGTGCTTCGGTTGCTCAAGCGGCACGGGCTCAACGAGACCGTTGTAACGGTCCAGTTTCTGGCCTCGTTGGTCAAGAACTACTTCGGGGACGGCGAAGAGCTCGGGATGGAGCTCAGTTATGCCAATGAGGAGAAACCGCTCGGCACCGCGGGGAGTGTGAAGAATGCCGAGGAAGCGCTGAAGGACGACACCTTCCTCGTTATTTCCGGTGACGCGCTCACCGACTTCGATCTCACCGACCTCATCGCCTTCCACAAGGAAAAGGGCGGGCTGGTGACGGTGTGCCTGACCCGTGTGCCGAATCCTCTGGAGTTCGGCATCACCATCGTGGACGAGGCAGGCCAGGTCGAGCGTTTCCTGGAGAAGCCGACCTGGGGCCAGGTCTTCTCGGACACCGTCAATACGGGCATCTACGTCATGGAACCCGAAGTGTTCGACTATGTCGAGGCTGACGTCTCCGTGGACTGGTCCGGTGATGTCTTCCCGCAGCTCATGAAGGAAGGAAAGCCCATCTACGGCTATGTCGCCGAGGGCTACTGGGAGGATGTCGGTACCCACGAGAGCTATGTGAAGGCCCAGGCAGACGTTCTTGAGCGTAAGGTCGACGTCGAGATCGACGGCTTTGAGATCTCGCCGGGTGTATGGGTCGCAGAAGGCGCGGATGTACATCCCGACGCGGTACTGCGGGGACCCCTCTACATCGGGGACTACGCAAAGGTCGAACCCGGAGCGGAGATTCGCGAGCACACAGTCATCGGGTCGAACGTCGTGGTGAAAAGCGGCGCCTTCTTGCACAGGGCAGTGGTTCACGACAACGTCTACATCGGCCAGCACAGCAATCTGCGCGGATGCGTGATCGGTAAGAACACCGACGTCATGCGGGCCGCCCGCATCGAGGACGGCGCGGTCATCGGAGACGAGTGCCTGATCGGTGAAGAATCGATCATTCAGGGCAATGTCCGCGTCTACCCGTTCAAGACAATTGAGGCCGGCGCCTTCGTGAATACCTCGGTGATCTGGGAATCTCGCGGACAGGCCCACCTCTTCGGGGCCCGTGGTGTGTCCGGGATTCTGAACGTCGAGATCACGCCGGAGCTGGCGGTCCGGCTCGCCGGAGCCTATGCCACGACCCTCAAAAAGGGCTCGACGGTCACCACCGCCCGTGACCACTCCCGCGGTGCCCGTGCGCTGAAGAGAGCGGTGATCTCGGCGCTCCAGGCCAGTGCCATCGATGTCCGGGACCTGGAGAACGTACCGCTGCCCGTCGCACGCCAGCAGACCGCGCGGGGCAGCGCCGGCGGGATCATGATCCGTACGTCCCCCGGCGTGTCCGATTCGGTCGACATCATGTTCTTCGACGAGCGGGGCGCGGACCTCTCCCAGGCGCGGCAGCGGAAGCTGGACCGGGTCTACGCGCGACAGGAATACCGCCGTGCCTTCCCGGGGGAGATCGGGGACCTGCACTTCCCGTCCAGCGTCTTCGACTCGTACACCGGATCGCTGCTGCGGAACGTGGACACTGCGGGGATTGCCGACGCGGGTCTCAAGGTTGTCGTCGACGCCTCCAACGGCAGTGCCGGGCTTGTCCTGCCCAGCCTGCTGGGCAGGCTCGGCGTGGACGCATTGACCATCAACCCCGGCCTCGACGAATCACGGCCCACCGAATCCGCCGAGACCCGGCGCTCAGGACTGGTGCGGCTGGGCGAGATCGTCTCCTCGGCACGGGCCGCGTTCGGCGTGCGGTTCGACCCGGTAGGCGAGCGGCTCTCCCTGGTCGACGAACGGGGCAGGATCGTGGAGGACGACCGGGCGCTCCTGGTGATGCTCGACCTCGTGGCGGCCGAGCGGCGCAGCGGCAGGGTGGCGCTGCCGGTGACCACGACGCGGGTCGCCGAGCAGGTCGCGGCGTACCACGGCACGCAGGTCGAATGGACGACGACATCGCCCGACGATCTGACTCGTGTGGGACGCGAGGAAGGCACCATCTTCGGTGGAGACGGCCGCGGTGGATTCATCGTTCCCGAATTCAGCAGCGTCTTCGACGGATCGGCTGCTTTCGTGAGACTCATCGGGCTCGTCGCCAGGACCCAGCTCACTCTCAGCCAGATCGATGCCCGTATTCCCCGTGCCCATGTCCTGCGCCGTGATCTGGCCACACCCTGGGCCGTCAAGGGCTTGGTCATGCGGCGGGTCGTGGAGGCCGCCGGTGACCGCAGTGTCGATACGACGGACGGTGTACGGGTCGTGGAGGCCGACGGGCGATGGGTGATGGTGCTGCCGGACCCTGCCGAAGCGGTCACCCATTTGTGGGCTGAGGGTCCGGACGACGCCTCCGCGCAGGCGCTGCTGGACGAATGGGCGGCGGTCGTGGAGAGCGCAGGTCACTGAGGGTTCCACCGGTGTTCCCGGCGGCGTCCGGCGGCGCCTTTGGGCACACAGGTGGGGCCATTCGGCGGTAGCAGTGGCGACGTGCGACGATGTGCGGCATGTCGCAGCAGCCCCCCGATCGGAGTACCGCCTCGCCTCCTGCGCGCCCCGACGCGTCCATGTCGCTGCTGACCAATGTGATGGACCACAGCCTGGACGACGGATACGCCGAGGCATCGGCGCGTCGGGAGGCCGACGGGAGCGCGGGCATGCCCCGCACGCTCAAGTCGAGACTCGGCCTCGCCGCATGTCTGGTGCTTGCTGCACTTGTGGTCACGCTCGGGGCTGCGCAGGCACGTGTCTCCGCGCCGGTCCTCGCCAAGGAGCGCCAGGAGTTGATCGATCGTATCGACGGGGAGACGGCGGCGGCCGACACCCTTGAGTCGCAGGTCGACAAGCTCCGGGACGACGTGGGCAGACGCCAGCGCAAGGCGTTGGAGAAGCACGGCGGGGACCAGGGGGAGCTGGTGGCACTGCTCGCCGGGGCGACAGCGGTGGAGGGGCCCGGAGTGAAACTCGTCGTCGACGACGCCAAGGACACTGACCAGGGCGGTGGCGGGCCGAGGGAGACCAGCGGATTCGCCGACACCGGGCGGGTCCGCGACCGGGACCTGCAGCGGGTCGTCAACGGACTCTGGCAGTCCGGTGCGGAAGCGATCGCGATCAACGGGCAGCGTCTGACGGCCCTGTCGGCGATCCGTGCAGCCGGCGACGCCATACTGGTCGACAACAGACCGCTCGTGCCGCCGTACACGCTGTTGGCGGTGGGGAACGGGAAGCAGCTCAGCACCGCATTCCAGGACAGTGCTGACGGCCAGTATCTGCAGGCGCTCAAGGACACCTTCGACATCCGGACGAGCATGTCCGTCCAGGAGAAGGTGAACCTTCCGGTTGCGCCGAGCCTGATCGTACGGACAGCAGAGCCTTATAAGGCCGCAGACACCGGCAGTGGTGCGGCAGACACAGGGAAGGGCACATCGTGATCGCCGTACTGGGCCTCGTCGTGGGAGTCGTGGTCGGACTGTTGGTCCGACCCGAGGTGCCGGCGGTGGTCGAGCCCTATCTTCCGATCGCCGTCGTGGCTGCCCTCGACGCAGTCTTCGGGGGTCTGCGGGCCATGCTCGACGGAATCTTCGTCGACAAGGTGTTCGTCGTGTCGTTCCTGTCGAACGTCGTGGTGGCCGCACTGATCGTGTTCCTGGGCGACAAGCTGGGCGTGGGAGCGCAACTCTCCACCGGTGTGGTGGTCGTGCTCGGGATCCGGATCTTCTCCAACGCCGCGGCCATCCGCCGGCACGTCTTCCGGGCCTGAGGCCGATGAGCAACGAGGAACTTCCCAGCGACAAGGGGCGCATCGGCGAGCAGCCGACCGACGCCACCAAGGAGCTCACCGGACGTCAGCGGCTGATCGCCGGACTCTGGCCGCCGCGGGTGACGCGAGCCCAACTCATCGTTGCGGTCCTGCTGTTCGTCCTCGGTCTCGGGCTGGCCATTCAGGTGCGCTCGAACAGCGACAACAGCGCACTGCGGGGTGCCCGCCAGGAGGACCTGGTCCGCATTCTCGATGAGCTGGACGACCGAACACAGCGTCTGGAGGACGAGAAGCAGCGCCTCGACGCTCAGCGTACGGAGCTGGAGAACAGCTCCGACCAGGCTGAGGAGGCACGTAAGCAGACGGTGGAGAAGCAGCGGCAACTCGGTATTCTCGCTGGCACCGTGGCGGCACACGGGCCCGGGATCACGCTCACCGTCAATGACCCGGGAGACGGGATCAAGGCGGACATGCTGCTCGACGCGCTGCAGGAGTTGCGTGCGGCGGGCGCCGAGGCGATCGAGGTCAACGGAGTGAGAGTGGTGGCCAATACGTTCTTCTCCGGTGACGGCGGCAACATCAAGGTTGACGGCCGTAAGATCACCGCGCCGTACGTGTTCAAGGTGATCGGTAAGCCCCAGGATCTGGAGCCGGCGCTGAACATTCCTGGCGGTGTGGTGCAGACACTGGAGAAGGAGCAGGCCACTGTGCATGTGGAGCAGGCCGACGACATCGTCGTGGACGTCTTGCGACCGGCGAAGCGGCCTGACTACGCTCGGCCGTAATCCTCGTGAGGCCGCGCCACGGAGGGGTCGAAGGACACGGGCAGGAGGTTGCGGGGGGTCGCCGCATCGTAATGGTGGTGCGTGGTGGAAACTGTCGAGTGGATACGGACGTTGTGAAGATGTCCGGGTCGGCAGGTGTGTTCGTTCAGGGTTCGTCCTGCCCCACGGGCGGGTCTATTTCGGTCAAGGGGAATCGCCCGTGAAGTTGTTTGGGAAGTTGTTCGGCAAGAGCGCTCGCGATGAAGCTGCCCGCCATCGCGCACCGCGCCATGGCCAGGCAGAGGAGCAGGGCTCGGAGCGCCCGCTCTTCCGCGATCAGATGTCCGGTTCGGGCAGTAACAATTCGGGCGCTTCCGGCGCGTCGTCTGTTGACCCTGCCGGTGTCGGCCGCATAGGTTTTTCAGAACCGTCAACCTCAGGTACGGGTGGAGGGCTCGCCCCGGGGCAGGAGGGTTCGTCCATGCCGGTCTGTTCGAGGTGCGGGCATCGCAACGCCGAGGCCAGTCGCTTCTGCTCCAACTGCGGTACGCCGCTGAGGGGTGGAATTCCCGAGCGTGCCTCGGAGACGACCTCGACCATCTCCATCTCCGGTCTTGAGGCATACGAGGCGGAGGCCACCGGGCAGACGTCCGTACCGTCCCTCTCGCCCGAGGCGCAGGCCGCAGTCGATGCTCTTCCGCTCGGCTCGGCACTCCTGGTGGTGCGACGTGGTCCGAACTCTGGCAGTCGCTTTCTGCTGGACGGTGAGCTGACCACGGCCGGCCGTCATCCGCAGAGCGACATCTTCCTCGACGACGTGACGGTGTCGCGGCGGCATGTGGAGTTCCGCAGGAGCCCCGACGGCAGCTTCACGGTCGGGGATGTGGGCAGCCTGAACGGCACCTACGTCAATCGCGAGCGCATCGACTCCGTCGCCCTGTCCAATGGTGACGAAGTGCAGATCGGCAAGTACCGGCTGGTCTTCTACGCGAGCCAGCGGGGCATCTGACCCGTCAGGGAAGGTCCATGCTGAGAACACCGACGGGCGGTGCCGGTCACGGCACCGCCACTGCCGACGACCGCCCGATGAGCATCGGCACGGTGCTCCTGCAACTGCGGGACGAGTTTCCCGAAGTCACGATCTCCAAGATTCGTTTCCTGGAGGCCGAAGGTCTCATCGAGCCGCAACGGACCCCCTCCGGCTATCGCAAGTTCCGTGGGGCCGACGTGGAGCGGCTCGCTCAGGTGCTACGTATGCAGCGGGACCACTACCTCCCGCTGAAGGTCATCCGAGAGCATCTGGATGCCCTCGCCCGTGGCGAACAGTCCACCCTGCCGTCCGGGGGCGACCCGCGGGATCTGACCGACGTCGGCTCCGGACGGGCGACCGCGGCCTGTATCGGCCGTGCCGAGCTGCTGGCGGCCGCCGAGGTCACCGAGAGTGACCTGGATGAGTGGGAGTCGTACGGCCTGGTCGCTCCGACCGCCGAGGGCGGTTACGACGCGGAAATGGTCACGGTGGCCAAGCTTGTGGCGGACTTGGGTCGATTCGGTCTGGAACCGCGTCACCTGCGTGCCATTCGGGCGGCCGCGGACCGTGAGGCGGGACTCATCGAGCAAGTGGTCGCGCCCCTGCGCCGGCACCGGAATCCGCAGACCAGAGCGCATGCGGAGGCCACCGCGAGGGAGCTCGCAGAGCTGTCCGTACGGCTTCATTCGGCGCTTGTGCAGACCGCTCTGCGGGTCCGGCTCCACTGATCATGTCGGTGCCCGACTACCCAAACCTGCCGAGCACGTCCTAGGGTTGCTGTGTGAACGAGCTCGACGTTGTGGGTGTCCGGGTGGAAATGCCCTCCAACCAACCGATCGTGCTCCTGCGTGAAGTGGGAGGCGATCGGTACCTCCCCATTTGGATCGGTCCTGGTGAGGCGACCGCGATCGCCTTCGCCCAGCAGGGCATGGCTCCGGCCAGGCCGCTGACCCATGATCTCTTCAAGGATGTGCTCGAGGCCGTCGGCCAAGAGCTCACCGAGGTCCGTATCACGGACCTGCGGGAAGGGGTCTTCTACGCGGAGTTGGTCTTCGCCAGCGGGGTCGAGGTGAGTGCGCGGCCGTCCGACGCCATAGCGCTCGCACTGCGCACCGGAACGCCCATCTACGGCAGTGACGGGGTGCTCGACGATGCCGGCATCGCCATCCCGGACGAGCAGGAGGACGAGGTGGAGAAGTTCCGCGAGTTCCTCGACCAGATCTCACCGGAGGACTTCGGTACCAACAGTCAGTAACCGTTCTACGGGGTCGCAGTCAGCGCATCCGACAAGCCCTTCCCGCTTGCAAGACACGGGAAACCACTCTCAGGGTGATTATCACTCGGCGTGCCGAGTGTGGCGATCGTTGACGCACCCCGAGTGACTGCCTACCTTCGAGATGGCAGGTCAAGGACGGAGGTCGGCGTGAGAAGCAGCGGCGACGGTACGGCAGTGGGTGGGCCGTATCCGCAGCAGGGGAGTAAAGCCGGCCACACCATCAGGCAACCGGTTGAACCGGCGGCGGTGGCGGGGGGCGGCGTGGCATCGGCCAACGACATCGGCTATCGCGGGCCGACAGCTTGCGCGGCCGCGGGGATCACCTATCGGCAGCTCGACTACTGGGCGCGCACGGGGCTGGTCGAGCCGAGCGTGCGTCCGGCATACGGCTCGGGCACACAGCGGCTCTACAGCTTCCGGGACGTTGTCCTGCTGAAGATCGTGAAGCGTTTCCTGGACACGGGCGTCGCCTTGCAGAACATCCGCACCACGGTTCAGCACCTGCGGGCCCGCGGCTTCCAGGATCTTGAGCGGATGACGCTGATGAGCGACGGGGCGACGGTCTACGAGTGCTCCTCGCCCGACGAGGTCGTCGATCTGCTCCAGGGCGGCCAGGGGGTCTTCGGTATCGCCGTGGGTGTGGTGTGGCAGGACGTCGACGCCGCCCTGTCACAGCTGCACGGTGAGCGGGTGGACACCGGCGAGACGCTGGTCGGGAACAACCCCACCGATGAGCTCGCGCGCCGACGCAACCGCGCCGGCTGATTTGGCTGGGGAATCGGGTGCGGCGATTGTCAGTGCCGTAGGGCAGCATCGATTGATGTGAGAGCCGCGCCCACCATCCTGCATCTGGACATGGATGCCTTCTACGCCTCTGCCGAGCAGGCGGCGAAGCCCAGCCTGCGCGGCAAACCGGTCGTGGTGGGCGGACTGGGACCGCGCGGAGTCGTCGCCACCGCGTCGTACGAGGCACGGCGCTTCGGGGTGCACTCGGCGATGCCCACGGCGCAGGCGCGGCGGCTGGCTCCCAACGCGGCCTATCTGGTGCCCCGCTTCCTGCTCTACCGGACGGTCAGTGACCAGGTGATGGAGCTGCTGGGGCGGCTCTCCCCGCTGGTCGAGCCGCTCAGCCTGGACGAGGCTTTTGTGGACCTCGAAGCGGGTGGCACGGCCGATGACACCGCTTCCGCGCTGGAGATCGGTGAGCAGCTGCGTGCGGCCATCAAGGCGGTCACAGGGCTCACCGGCTCGGTCGGGCTCGCCGGTTCCAAGATGCTGGCCAAGATCGCTTCGGAGGAGGCGAAACCGAACGGGCTGCTGCTCATAGAGCCGGGGACGGAGCGGGAACTGCTCGCGCCCATGTCGGTACGGATCCTCCCCGGCGTCGGGCCTGCGACGGCGGACCATCTGCGCCGCGCCGGGATGACGACGGTCAATGACCTGGTCGAGGCGGGTGAGGCGGAGCTCGTACGCCTGCTGGGGAAGGCGCACGGCGGCTCGCTGCACCGTATGGCGTTCGGGTACGACGACCGGCCCGTGGTCGCGGAGCGGGACGCGAAATCGGTGTCGGTCGAGGACACCTTCGACGCGGATCTGCACGACCGGGTGCGGGTCAGGACGGAGGTGGAACGGCTGGCCGACCGATGCGTCCAGCGACTGCGCGGCGCGGGGCGCTCCGGGCGGACGGTGGTGCTGAAGGTACGGCGGTACGACTTCTCCACGCTCACAAGGTCCGAGACGCTGCGTGGGCCCACGGACGACCCGGCAGTGGTCCGGGAGGCCGCCGCACGGCTCCTGGAGGCCGTGGACACCACCGGAGGGGTACGGCTCCTGGGGGTGGGCGTCACGGGGCTTGCCGACTACACGCAGGAAGACCTCTTCGCCCAGGCCGCCGGTGAGCAGGCCGCAACCGGGGAAGCCACCGAGGAGGAGACAGCGCCGGGGGGCGATGGGAACAAGCTGGTGGACGGTGCGCGGGAGGAGGTCCAGGAGACCGCCGAGCAGCTCGCCGCACGGCGCTGGCCCGCCGGACACGACGTACGTCATGACACCTACGGCCATGGCTGGGTGCAGGGCAGCGGTGTCGGCCGGGTGACGGTGCGGTTCGAGGAACCCGGATCCGCGCCCGGCCGGGTGCGTACGTTCCGCATCGACGATCCGGAACTGCAGCCGGCCGATCCGCTGCCGCTGGTGCGGAACCCGGTGGACTACTCGTCCTGGCCGGCCAGTCTGCCGAAATCCTTGTCCGGGCCGGTCTCCTCGGGCGGGGAGTCCAGACCGTAGTGCCGGTAGAGCTGGAGTTCCTGTTCCGGTGAGAGATGGCGGCCTACGCCGAAGTCAGGCGCGTCCTTGATCAGCGCACGGTCGAAGGGGACGCGGAGCGAATCCTCCACGAATTCGCTGGGTTCCAGCGGAACGAAGGCGTCCCGGCTGAACAGTCCGGTACGTACGGCCGCCCACTCGGGCACACCGGTCGCGTCGTCGAGGTACACCTCGTCCACGGTTCCGATCTTGGTGCCCTTCCGGTCGAACGCTTTGCGGCCGATCAGGCGGCGCGGATCGATGTCGGTCTGCACGGTCCCTCCCACTGGTCGCGGCTACTCCACAAGCACTACAGAAGTGCAGATCCGGGGGGTTGGCCACTCGAGAATTCCGCCGCGAACCCCGCTGGTAGGCTGGTGATGGCTGCTGACCCCGTGCGGGAGAGTCCTCCGGAGCGAATCCGAAGGCGCCGAAGGAGCAAATCCTCCCCGGAATCTCTCAGGCCCCCGTACCGCACGGACGAGGTCACTCTGGAAAGCAGGGCGGGTTTCGTGCGGCCAGTGCCGGTACGGTTCCCTTCCTCACCGACGGTGAAAGCCGGTACGCCGCAGGGCGCGCCGGTGAAGCTCTCAGGTTGAGATGACAGAGGGGGAGGCCGTTCGGGCACCCACGCCGTGGTGCCCCTCGCAGGTCGTGACAGACCAGGAGGCCTCCACCATGACCCCCCGTCGCACTCCGCTTTCCCAGCTGGAGCAGGGCATCCCCTTCGAACAGCGCCACATCGGACCCGATGCCGAGGCGCAGGCGAAGATGCTCGCCCAGGTCGGTTACGGCTCGCTCGACGACCTGACCGCGGCCGCGGTGCCCGATGTCATCAAGAGCACGGAGGCGCTGCAGCTGCCGACGGCCCGCACCGAGGCCGAGGTCCTGGCCGAGCTGCGCTCCCTCGCCGACCGCAACCAGGTCCTCGCCCCGATGATCGGGCTCGGCTACTACGGCACCTTCACCCCGCCGGTGATCCTCCGCAACGTCATGGAGAACCCCGCCTGGTACACGGCCTACACGCCGTACCAGCCGGAGATCTCGCAGGGCCGACTCGAGGCCCTCCTCAACTTCCAGACGATGGTCGCCGAGCTGACCGGGCTGCCCACCTCCGGCGCCTCGCTGCTCGACGAGGGCACCGCGGCCGCCGAGGCGATGGCGCTGGCGCGGCGCGTCGGCAAGGTCAAGAACGGCGTCTTCCTGGTCGACGCCGACACCCTGCCGCAGACGATTGCCGTCATCGAGACCCGCGCCGAGCCGGCCGGCGTCGAGGTCGTCGTCGCTGACCTCTCCGACGGCATCCCGGCGGAGGTCGCCGAGCGCGGCGTCTTCGGTGTCCTGGTGCAGTACCCGGGCGCCTCCGGGGCGGTACGGAACATCAAGCCCGTCATCGAGCAGGCCCACGAGCTCGGTGCGATCGTCACGGTCGCCGCCGATCTGCTGGCCCTGACCCTGCTCACCTCACCGGGCGACCTGGGCGCGGACATCGCGGTCGGCACCACGCAGCGCTTCGGTGTACCGATGGGCTTCGGTGGACCGCACGCAGGCTTCATGGCCGTACGCGAGAAGTTCGCCCGCAGCCTGCCGGGCCGCCTCGTCGGCGTTTCCGTCGACGCGGACGGCAACAAGGCATACCGGCTGGCCCTGCAGACCCGCGAGCAGCACATCCGCCGCGAGAAGGCCACCAGCAACATCTGTACCGCTCAGGTGTTGCTTGCCGTCATGGCCGGGATGTACGCCGTCTACCACGGCCCGGACGGGCTGCGGACGATCGCTCAGCGCACCCACCGCTACGCGACGATCCTGGCCGAGGGCCTGCGTGCCTCCGGCATCGATGTCGTGACCGGCGCCTACTTCGACACCCTCACCGTGCGTGTCCCGGGGAAGGCCGCCGATGTCGTGGCCGACGCCCGCGAGCGCGGTGTCAATCTGCGGCTCGTAGACGCAGACCTGGTCTCCCTCGCGTGCGACGAGACCACCACGCGTACGCAGATCGCCGCTGTCTGGGCCGCCTTCGGCGCCGACGGGGACATCGAGGCACTGGACGCCGCGGCTGCCGACGCGCTGCCCGAGGGCTTGCTGCGCACCGACGAGATCCTCACCCACCCGGTCTTCCATCAGCACCGTTCCGAGACCGCGATGCTGCGCTACCTGCGCAAGCTCGCCGACCGGGACTACGCACTGGACCGCGGAATGATCCCGCTCGGCTCCTGCACCATGAAGCTGAACGCGACCACCGAGATGGAGTCGATCACCTGGCCCGAGTTCGGCGCACTGCACCCCTTCGCGCCGGCCGAGCAGGCGCAGGGCTTCCTCACCCTCATCCGTGAGCTTGAAGAGCGCCTCGCCGAGGTCACCGGGTACGACGCGGTCTCGATCCAGCCGAACGCCGGATCGCAGGGCGAGTTCGCCGGCCTCCTGGCCGTGCGTGCGTACCACCGGGCCAACGGCGACAACCAGCGGACCATCTGCCTCATCCCGTCCTCCGCGCACGGCACCAACGCCGCCAGCGCCGTGATGGCCGGCATGAAGGTCGTCGTGGTGAAGACCGCCGACGACGGCGAGGTCGACATCGAGGACCTCCGCGCCAAGATCGAGAAGCACCGCGACGAGCTCGCCGTGCTCATGATCACGTACCCGTCGACGCACGGTGTGTTCGAGGAGCACGTCGCCGACATCTGCGCCGAGGTGCACGACGCCGGCGGTCAGGTCTACGTCGACGGTGCCAACCTCAACGCGCTGGTCGGCCTCGCCAAGCCGGGACGGTTCGGTGGCGACGTCTCGCACCTGAACCTGCACAAGACCTTCTGCATCCCGCACGGCGGCGGCGGTCCCGGCGTCGGCCCGGTCGGTGTCCGCGCGCACCTCGCGCCGTACCTGCCGAACCACCCGCTGCAGCCTGTGGCGGGCCCCGAGACCGGTGTCGGACCGATCTCGGCCGCTCCGTGGGGCTCGGCCGGTATTCTCCCCATCTCCTGGGCGTACGTACGCCTGATGGGCGGGGAGGGCCTGAAGCGTGCGACGCAGGTTGCCGTACTCGCCGCCAACTACATCGCCAAGCGTCTCGAACCGCACTACCCGATCCTGTACAACGGCCCGGCGGGGCTCGTCGCGCACGAGTGCATCGTGGACCTGCGGCCGATCTCCAAGGCCACCGGCGTCAGCGTCGACGACATTGCCAAGCGTCTGATCGACTACGGCTTCCACTCGCCGACCATGTCGTTCCCGGTCGCCGGGACGCTGATGATCGAGCCGACCGAGAGCGAGAACCTCGCGGAGCTCGACCGATTCTGCGACACGATGATCGCCATTCGTGGCGAGGTCGAGAAGGTGGCCTCCGGCGAGTGGAGCGCGGACGACAACCCGCTGAGCAACGCTCCGCACACCGCGGCGATGGTGGGCGGGGAGTGGGACCACGGCTACAGCCGTGAGGTAGCGGTCTTCCCGGCCGGAGTCTCGGCCGCAGACAAGTACTGGCCGCCGGTGCGCCGGATCGACGGTGCCTTCGGTGACCGCAACCTCGTCTGCTCCTGCCCGCCGCTGGACGAGTACGACAACTGAGCCATGAGCGGTAGGGCGTGACGCGGACATGCGTCGGGGCCGGTGCGGAGAGTTCTCCGGGCCGGCCCCAGTTCGTACCTGCCGCGTCAGGCGGCCTTCATCACCCGGCCGGTCTCCAGGGGCCGGTGCGGGGCGATGATCTGCCCGTCCGGGAGCAGCTCACCGGTGTCCTCGAAGAGCAGGACGCCGTTGCACAGCAGGCTCCAGCCCTGTTCCGGATGGTGTGCCGTCAGGCGGGCGGCTTCCCGGTCGGCTGAGTCGGCGGTCGGGCATGGTGGCTGGTGCTGGCACATGGATGGGTTCTTTCGCTGCGTTGTGGTGAATGTCCTGCGGCTTGATGAGGTTTTCATGGCCGCCCCCCCCCGTATCGATCGGTCCGGTCCCAGTGTTGCCCCACGGGCGTCAATCCGCAGGGATTTCGCAGCAGCACTTCTCCTTACTCCAAGGACGTGTCACCCGGCCGGACGGTTCACCGCAACCGAACTGTCACTTCGGGTGGTTCGGGGTGGCCGGACCGGGCTAGTCCAGATGGGCAGGATGTGCGCCCCGCAGCGCTGTGCCCCACCACCAGGGACGGTGGCGGGGCACAGCGCGGTGATGTGGGGTGCGGTTGTCGTCAGGCCGGTGATCCGAGCAGGGGGCCGGCGCCCGGGGTGATGCGCAGCGTCATCACGCGGAGCAGATCGGCGACCCGGTGCGGGCGATGCGCCGCGATACCCGGCGGTGCGGGTGCCAGCGGTACCAGGAGATCGGCGGGGGCGAGTGCCCCGCCGGAGGCGTCGGCCTCGGTGTCGGCGTGCAGCCACAGCGCCAGCATGTAGAGCTCCGGGATGGACAGCAGCCGTGGCTGGTAGTGCGGGGTCACCGTCTCGGCCTGGCGCACGGCGAGTTCGGTCGAGGCGATGTAGGGGCCCTCGAAGAAGTGCGAGAAGGTCCAGCCGTCCGGAGTGAGCATGGTGTCTGCCGCGGCGACGGCCTGCTCCGAGCTGCGGATCAGGAACCGCCACGCGGCAAGCCGGGTGGCGGGTGCGAGCCCGCTCGGGTCGATCCGGTCCAGTACATGGACGGGGAGCGGGAGTTCGGGGCTCAGTGGTCCCTGGGCGGCTCGGAGGGCAGGTGTGCGGGCCTCGCGGACTGCGGTGGGTGAACCGAGTGCCGCGAGAACGCTGCGCAGAGCGGGCGCGGGAGCCGGGGGAACATGCAGCGGCATAGTGGGTCGCCTCTCACTTCGGAGACACGGTGATGCGTGGGCGGGTGCAGACGGCGCTGTCGGCGTGCGGGGCCAGAGGAGGCCGGTGACTGGGCCGGTGCGTCAACTCTCTGCCTCGTCCGCGAAGTTTATACGACACGTGTTCACGCAGTGATTCCACTAGCCGTCGCAGGTATTGCCGACAAGGCGGTATCAAGACTTTATTATGCGGAGATTCTGCTGATTCGTCGTCAGCGGCGCAGCCACCGCCAGGGATTTTTCCCTGGACGCGGTCGGCCGAAACGCGTCGGCGTTTTCACCACGCGCCGGGCGGCGGAAACTGCGCACTGCACCATGCCGAGGGAATGTGCCCCGGACGGCCGCCCTCAGATTACTGGGTGCGCGGCGTTCGTGGGGCGTTATGGATCACCCGGCCTGGGCATTATCGATCGTGATGCGAGCGGCCTGGGCCGCGGGCCGCCCACTTGAGAGAGGGACGCTTCGATGGGGGAGAAGGTCGTGGCGGGCGCCTTTGATCTGTCCGATCGGCAGAGGTACCGGAGGAAGCTCCACCAGTGCCTGGAGGGGCTGGAGAGGCTCCTGGCGGAGCGGAGGTTCGACCGCCCCCGCAACCTCATGGGCATGGAGATCGAGCTGAATCTGGCAGGCTCCGACGGTATGCCGAAGATGATGAATGGGGAGGTGCTCCCGCGCATCGCGAGCCGTGATTTCCAGACCGAACTCGGGATGTTCAATTTGGAGGTGAACATAGTCCCGCACCGCCTGGACGGACGCGTTTTCGATCAGCTGGCGGAAGAGCTCAGGACCGGCCTCGGATATGCCCATCGGAAGGCGGGGGAGGTCGATGCCGGGATCATGATGATCGGAATTCTGCCCACCCTGGGCCGTCAGGACCTCGTTGCGGCGAACCTCTCGGACGTGGACCGCTACACACTGCTGAATGATCAAATGGTGGCTGCGCGGGGCGAGGTTTTCTCCCTCGATATCCAAGGCGTGGAACGATTGGTCTCTACCTCCTCCTCGATCACTCCTGAGGCCGCCTGCACATCGGTCCAGCTGCATCTGCAGGTGACACCGGCGCGCTTCGCGGCCGTATGGAACGCGGCCCAGGCTGTCGCCGGGGTCCAGATCGCTCTCGGTGCCAACTCGCCCTTCCTGTTCGGCAGGGAGCTGTGGCGGGAATCGCGGCCGCCGCTCTTCCAGCAGGCCACGGACACCAGGCCGCCCGAACTCCAGAACCAGGGGGTGCGGCCCAGGACCTGGTTCGGTGAGCGGTGGGTCGGTTCGGCGTACGAGCTCTTCGGGGAGAATCTGCGCTACTTCCCCCCGCTGCTGCCGATCTGTGACAAGGAGGACCCGCTGCGGGTGCTCGACGAGGGCGGGGTGCCGCGGCTGCAGGAGCTCGTGCTCCACAACGGTACGGTCTACCGCTGGAACCGGCCCGTGTACGGACTGGCCGACGGCGTACCCCATCTGCGGGTGGAGAACCGGGTCCTGCCCGCAGGCCCCACGGTCACCGATGTGATTGCCAACGCCGCCCTCTACTACGGGCTCGTGCGGGCGCTTGCCGAGGAATCCCGTCCGGTGTGGACCAGGCTCCCGTTCGCAGCAGCGGCCGAGAACTTCGACGCCGCCTGCCGTCACGGCATCGACGCGGAGCTGATCTGGCCCCGTCCCGGGCGTTCGGGCGGGCTGACCCGGGTGCCGGCCGTCAAGCTCGTACGGGACGAACTGCTGCCGCTGGCCGCTGCAGGGCTCGATGCCTGGAACATCGAGCCCACGGACCGCGACCGCTACCTCGGGGTCATCGAGGAGCGCTGCAAACGGCGGGTGAATGGAGCGTCCTGGCAGGTGGACACTTACCACCGGGCACGGGAGGCCGGACTCGACCGGCATGCGGCGCTGGCCGCGACCACCCGCCGGTACGCCGAGCTGATGCACAGCGGCGAACCCGTGCACAGCTGGCCGACGGGTGTCCCCGCACTGTGACCCGTCGTGGCGGGAGCCGCCAACCGCTGCCGTTCCGGACCGCGCCGAGTGCTACTCCCGGGCGGCGTGGTTGCTCTGCCCGGCCGTCATGACGGCCTGCAGAATCACGGCCTGGATCTCGGCGGGATCGGTGACCTGGTAGCCCCCGCCGCCGGTGACCTTCGCTATTTCGTTCACCTCTTCGCGGTCGGCCTCGGGGCCGACCGCGATGGCGAGGAGCGGCACCGGACGTTCCGGGGCGGCGATCCGGTTCAGTTCCGCGACCAGGGCACTGCGGGAGATGGAGCGGTTGTCCTGGTTCGAGCCGTCGGTGAGGATCACCACAGCGTTGAACTTGCCCTTCACATACGTTGCCTGGGCATCCTTGTACGCGGCCAGAATGGTGTCGTACAGACCGGTCGCGCCGCCTGGCACCGGCTGCAGCGCGGAGAAGGCCGCGGCGAGCCTCTCGCGGTGGGTGCCGCCGCCCTTCGCCGGGTCCCCGAGTCGGCCCGTCGGCAGCAGCCTGCGGTAGTCCTTCTCGCCGTCGAGCGTGGTGGCGAACTCCCAGAGCCCGATCTCGTCGTTCGGGGCGAACTGGTTGAGGGCCTGGATCAGGGACGCCTTCGTGACGTCCATCCGGGACTGGTTGCGCCCCGGCACGATCGTGGCCATCGAACCCGAGGCATCGACGACCGTCGTCAGCCGGGCGCTCTGCACCGTGATCGTCCACATGCCGAGCGTCTGCTGGAGCCTCGTCCCCCGGCCTGTCGCGCATGATCTTCGTACCTGCATTCGAGACCTTAGCGGGACGGGGAGCGGGACGGGGTGTGAATGCACAACTCAAGTCAGGTGTACAGGTGGAGGCGGGGCGCGTGGCTGAATCTTTCCCCCAAGAGGCTGTGTCGCGACGGATCCTGCGGTCCGAAACGGTGCTGGTACTGGCTCTCTCATTGGGTGCCAGCGGGGTGTCTGCCCTGATCAGTTTTGTCGGATCACTGACGAAACCAGGGGGTTTGAAAGAACAGGCTGCGACGCTCAACAGCTCGTACGCACCAGGGCGTCCATGGCTGGATCTCGCCTGGCAACTCTTCGGAATCGCGACGGCTCTGGTGCCCGTCGCCCTCGTCGCGCATCTGTTGATGAGGGAGGGGGTCGGCCTGCGTTCCATCGGTTTCGACCGGACCAGGCCATGGCTGGACCTGGGGCGCGGCGCGATGGTCGCGGCGGGTATCGGAAGCGCCGGACTCGCCTTCTATCTGGCGGCGCGGGCAGCCGGCTTCAATCTGACCGTGGTCCCGGAATCACTGCCCGATGTGTGGTGGAAATTTCCGGTCCTGATCCTTTCCGCGCTCCAGAACTCCGTGGTGGAGGAAGTGATCGTCGTCGGGTATCTGCTGCGCAGACTCGGGCAGTTGGGGTGGACGCCGGTGGCGGCCCTGGTGGCGAGCTCGTTGCTGCGTGGCTCGTACCACCTGTATCAGGGCGTCGGCGGCTTCATCGGCAACATGGTGATGGGTGTTGTCTTCGTGCTGCTGTACCGGCGCTGGGGCCGTGTCGGTCCGCTGGTCACGGCGCATGCACTGCTCGATATCGGGGCTTTTGTCGGATACGCCCTGCTGGCGGGGAAGGTGGGGTGGCTTCCCACACCGTGAGTGGGGTGGGCATCGCTGGGTGGTGTTCACCGACGGGGCGTACGGGAGTGGTCCGTGGGCGGTGTTCAGCGCAGAGGGCGTACGGGAATGGTCCGTACGCCCTCTGCGCTGTCATCGGGAGGCTCAGGGCGCCGCGAGCAGTTCGCCGTCGATGACCGTCACGGCGTTGCCGGTCAGCAGGGTGCGGTCGCCGCGCAGCGAGGTGCGGACAAGACCGGGACGGGCGGAGGCCTGTAGTCCGGTCAGCTCGTCACTGCCGAAGCGGGCCGACCAGAAGGGGGCCAGCGCGGTGTGGGCGCTGCCGGTCACCGGGTCCTCGTCGATCCCGACGCGTGGGAAGAAGGCGCGGGAGACGAAGTCGTAGCCGCGGGCGGGGTCTTCGGCGGCGGCTGTGGCGATGATGCCCCGTCGGGAGAGTCGGGTCAGTGCGGTGAGATCCGGGGTCAGTCCTCGTACGGTCGCCTCGTCGGCCAGTTCGACGACCAGGCCGCCGATGTGGGGGCCGGTGTCGTGGACGGAGAGCGGTTCCGTGCCCAGGGCGACGGCCAGCCCGGCCGGGGCGGTCTCCTGTGCCAGCGGGGCTGTGGGGAAGTCGAGCGTGACCCTGCCGTCGGTGTGGGCGGTCGCGGTGAGGATGCCGCACCGCGCCGCGAAACGCACCGTGCCGCTCGCCGCCTGGGTGGTGTGCAGGATGTACGCGGTCGCGAGGGTGGCATGCCCGCACATGTCGACCTCGGTGGTCGGGGTGAACCAGCGCAGTGCCCAGTCCGCGTCGCCACCCGGCGGCAGCGGGTGGGCGAAGGCGGTCTCGGAGAGGTTCAGCTCCATGGCGATCCGCTGGAGCTGTTCGTCGTCGGCAAAGGCGTCGGAGTCCAGCAGCAGGACTCCCGCAGGGTTGCCGGTGAAGGGGCGGTCGGTGAACGTATCGACGATTCGGATCCTCATGACGTGACCGTACGTGCGGCGGAAAGCCGCAGACCAAGGCCAATTCCGTGTCGCTGGACCGAAAGCCCGGACGGTGACAAGGACGTCGACCGTCCGCCACCGATTCCGGGTGCTGCTCTGTTCATCAGGCCTTGAGCGCCGGGCTCGATGCGGCGCACCGTGTGCGTCAGAGGCGGGCGGTACGTTTCGTACATTGGACCGAGGAGGCCTCATGACGACCAGGTGGAGCTTGACGATCGATTGCGCGCACCCGGCGAAGTTGGCCGCGTTCTGGGCGCTGGCACTGGGCTATACGGCAAAGCCCGCGCCGGCAGGGTTCGGGAGCTGGGAGGAATGGTTTGCGCATCATGAGATTCCGCAGGACGAGTGGGATCAGGGCGCCTACCTGTGCGATCCGGACGGGGTGGGCCCCGGTGTGTCCCTCCTGCAAGTGCCGGAGTCGAAGGTGGTGAAGAACCGACTTCATCTGGACGTGCAGGTCGGTGGTGGTCGTGACACGCCCTGGGAGGCGCGATGGCCGCGTGTGGTCGAGGCGTTGGAGCAGCTGACTGCTGCGGGTGCGACCGTGATCCGCGTGGACGAATTGCAGGGCAGGCCCGATCATGTGGTGATGGCCGACCCGGAGGGCAACGAGTTCTGCCTGGTCTGACAGCGGCCTTTGCTCCGTTGCGGATGCTGAACGACGCTGGGGTGCAGAAGGCTTGTCGGAGCTTGCGGTGGTGTCGCTGAAGACACCGCAGGGGTTTTGGCCGCAGATCTTGCGTACCGGCCCCCGCTCTTGACCGCTGCCGCCGCCACTTCGCCCTGGGGTAAGCCGGCTACCGGCTGCGCCGGGCGGCGATCGCGGTCGAGGCCGCGAGTGCGACGCACAGCGGCGAACAGGTGAGCCGGTCAAGACGCCGGAAGCGGGCCGAGACCGATCCCGGGGACAGTAGGTCGGTCCGCCCCGAGAGCCCGGCCACACCGCGCACGCCGAGCACGGCCGCGACGCCGGCCGTGCCGATCCGGGACAGCGCCGGGCTCCGCCGGGACCGCCCCGCGACCAACAGCGCCGCAGTCCCCAACGCGCTTGCCACCGCGAAGCACGCCACGGGGCCGGGCGGGGCCGGGCGGCCGGTCACCACGTCCGAGAAGGTTTGCCGGTCGGGGAGCGGCCAAATGTGCCTTCCCTGCTCAGCATCGCCCAACAGTTGTGGCCGAGGAATGCCCGGGCCGTGGAGACCGTACGGTGCTGCTCCCGGTGTGCCGCGATCCTCAAGGAATCGTCAGGTTGGCAAGGGGTGGTGTTGTCAAGCGGCGGAGGTGTGATGGGGCCGTCCAGGACGGCTGTGCCGGTCCGGTGAGGGCGAGGAGGGGAGCGCGCTGGTCGTGCCGGTCGGGACGGCGGCCACCAGGATGTCGACCAGTCGGGAGGCGCTGGGCATGCTGAGGCCCATGCCGCGTGCCAAGTCACCGACCCGCAGGGGGCGTGAGCGGACAGAACACCCAGTGCGGTCAGGCGACTTGGGGTCAGGGTTCCAACAGGCGGTGCAGGCGGCAGTCGCATGTGTGGCGCCCGATCAGCATCCTGAATGGACCCCTGCCAGGCCTCTGCACCATGCCCTTGCTGCCGCTACCGTCGGTTGCTTGGAGATGCGTTTGTGCTCACGGTAGTTCGGGCTTCCGAGCCAGAGAGGTGGCGATCGTCCTCTTCGCTCCTTTGTCCGGCTCCTGTACGAGTTGCGTGGTGATGGCGAGTCCGGCCCACCGTGAAGTTCAGGCCCGAATGTGCCTGCCGGGCGAGCTCGATCATCTTCGGGGACAGGTCGATGCCGAATACGGGCACTCCCAGGTCTGCAGATGCACCGTGACCAGGCCGGGGCCGCATCCCAGGTCTGCGACCGGCCCGCGGTCGGCCGCCTGCACGACTTCGACGAACGCGGCCGGCATCGCGCGTGACAACGGAACCAGCTCCGCCGGGGTCTTGATGAGTTCCACGTAGGGGGGCAGCGACGGTGTTGTGCGGCTCCCGGACCGCTGCAAGGCGGGAGGGCTCGGTCACGCGGGCGACCCCAGAGGAAGGTGCTGACAGCCAGGCGGTGGGTCTTGGGACCGGTGCGGGATCAGCAGCGGTGGTGGGGGTAGTGCCCCTTCCGCCAGTGGGCCTGTTCCGCGGCCCTGCTGGATCCGTTCCCGCCTGTACCGCCACCCAGCACCCTGAGCGCACTCAGCCGCGCGACCGGGTTCGCTGAGAGAGAAGCCCGAACGACTCGGTTCTCTGAGAAAGCGACTCGATGGAGTGAGACGGGACACCGATGACCCGTCTCAGTGAAGATTCCGCGATTCTCAGCGAAGGTGAATGGACGACTCCTAATCTCACCGAAGGTTGAGCACCTGCTTGGCCTGGGGGCTGGGGGTGCGGTGGAAGCTCTGTCGCGTGCGTACGGCGATGAGGCGTTAGCAGCGTTTGAACTGGACTTTCTCAGCGACGGAGAGCGTCGCAGGCTCCCTCTGGGAGCGAGTTGGCAGGTTTCCTTCGAGGCGGTCGAACCTGTCCGGCCGTTCCGTTGGGACAAGGAAACGCCGGGATTCGCCGGCTGGTACTACTCGGTGACCGCGCGGGATCACGTGGGCTATGAGCCTGGATCCACCGGCTTGATGTCTGTGGACAGTTTCTCGGGGAACGAAGAAGTGCCTTGTGACCTGCGATGATGGGGTTTCTCTAGGACCACATCAGGCACGATCAGCAAGGCACTTCCGAGATGCAATCTTCCCATGCCGCAGCGGCGGTCTCATCCGCGTTCGACGACCCGAACCTGATCGCGTACGGCGGCCTGGAGCCGGTGGTGCGGTTGGCCGAGCGGTGCGGTCTGCCCGCACTGGTCGGGGAATACATCCGTCTGCCGGCCTCGAAGGACGGCACCGGTGCCTTCCCCGCGGCGAAAGTGATGTCGCTGGTGGGCGGCATGGTCGCGGGCGCCGACAGCATCGATGACATGCACCGGCTACGGCACGGCGCGATGGGCCGCCTTTTCTCCGGTGTGCGGGCCCCGTCCACGCTGGGGTCGTTTCTGCGTTCCTTCACGCACGGGCATGTGAAGCAACTGCATGCTGTGGCCCGCCGGTTCCTTCCCGAACTGGCCCGTCACGCGCCGTTGCTGCCCGGCGCGGGCCAGGTCGCCTACGTGGACATCGACGACACC
Source organism: Streptomyces sp. NBC_00057 (assembly GCF_045041165.1). Taxonomy (NCBI): domain Bacteria; kingdom Bacillati; phylum Actinomycetota; class Actinomycetes; order Kitasatosporales; family Streptomycetaceae; genus Streptomyces; species Streptomyces sp. NBC_00057. Next base: position 7,592,969 of record NZ_CP108256.1, read on the forward strand.
ATCCGCCGCACCTACGGCTACGCCAAGCAGGGAGCCGGTTACGGATACAGCAAGGTCAAGGGCCTGAACGCGCTGCTCGGCATCGTCTCCACACCCCTGGCCGCCCCGGTGATCGCCGCCACGAGGCTGCGCAAGGGACCATCGAACTCCGCGCGCGGGGCGGCGGCATTCGTCGCCGAGACCATCCGCACCGCTCGCGCCTGCGGCGCCAGTGGCCTGCTGGTGATGCGTGCGGACTCGGCGTTCTACGGCGCCGATGTCGTGAACTCCTGCCGGGCGCTGGGCGCGCGGTTCTCCATCACCGTGCGGATGAATGCTTCCGTCAAGGCCGCCATCGCCCGCATCGATGAGGACGCCTGGACGCCGATCAAGTACCCCCAGGCGGTCTGGGACGAGGAGGGCCAGTGCTGGATCTCCGACGCCGAGATAGCCGAGACCGGCTACACCGCCTTCACCTCCAAGCCGAAGAAGCAGCAGGTCGCCGCCCGTCTGATCGTGCGCCGCGTCAAACGCCTGAGCGCTGAAGCCGTCCCCGCCGGACAGGGCACGCTGTTTGACACCTGGCGCTACCACGCCGCGTTCACCGACTCCCCGCTCTCCTTGAACAATGCCGAGCGTGATCACCGACGGCACGCTGTCGTCGAGCAGGTGATCGCGGATGTCAAGAACAGCGCCTTCGCCCACGCGCCCTCCGGACATTTCCAGGCCAATGCCGCGTGGCTCGCCCTGGCAGCCCTGGCGCACAACCTGACCCGCGCCGCCTGGGCGCACTGGCCGGAACGTTCCATGCCAGAGCGACCACCGCCACCATCCGTGACCACCTGATCAACGTGCCCGCCCGCCTGGCCCGCTCGGCCCGCCGCCTCACCCTGCACCTACCCGAACGCTGGCCCTGGAGCACGGACTTCACCCAGCTCTTCAGCATCGTGCACGCGCCACCAGCCCTCTGACACTCCCTGACCGACCTGCCCGAAAGGGCCCGACACCTGCGGAAAAGTGGAAAGGCTGGACAGACCAGCGGCCACCTCACGCCCGAATCCGCAACTCAGCCCCGACACGCCCTGCACGACCCCGAACCAATCACACCACAATCAAGCCGGTGGATCCGGGCGTACGTCCAGCAGTCCGAAACGTCGGACGCGAAGGAGGTTCGATGTAATTCGGGCGACAAGTTCAGGGCAGCCAGCCGGTGCAAGTCCGGTCCGAGGAGACGCCAGAGTCCTCGGTAGCGGGGCTCCCGGCATCGGTCGAGAGGCCGGTGTCGAAGTGGAGCGACGATCACCCCTTGGGGGTGCGCAACCGGCCGGTCCGCAACATCAAGTGAAGCCTGCAGCGTCGTCAGCACCGACCCGCGTGAGCGGGGCCAAGGAGGAGCCGAGCCCGTGCCTTAGAGGGCGAAGGCCAGGGAAGACGCCTGGGAATCTGGAGCGGGCGTCGAAGAACCTCCCGGCGTAAGGGGCGTGGAACGGCCGGAAGGTTGTCCTGGGAACTGGAGAGGGCCTCCTCGGCCCCGGGTCTGCGGCCCGGGAAGCAGGGCCCGCCTATAACCGGTGGAGCCGGGAAGTGGCGGGCTGCCGAGAGGCAGTCGGAGGGGGTCGTAGTAGTGCCGATCGGCGGGACAACACAACCCGTCAGGAGCGAAGGGCCCCTGCTTCATCGATGCGTGTCGCGTGTGAGGAGGTGGCTCGGGTGAGTGCCGGAGTGGCTAGTTCCGCCCGCCGGAAGGAAGGCGTCGCACGACTGGATGGCCGGCCTTTGGACAAGGTCCGTGCCTTGCAGTGGACGCTCTACCGCTGTGCCAAGCAAGATCCTGAACGTCGGTTTCATTCCCTGTACGGCCATGTCTCCCGCAGAGATGTCTTGTGGCGGGCCTGGTCCGGCGTGTGTGCGAACCGGGGCGCTCCCGGCGTGGACGGGGTGACCGTCGATGCCGTGGCCGCCGCCGGGGTGGAGGAGTTCCTCAACGACTTGTCGCAGCAACTGCGGGCGCATACGTATCGCCCGTCACCGCTGCGGCAGGTCCTGATCCCCAAGCCGGGGCGGCCGGGAGAGTTCCGGCCGCTCTCGATCCCCACGGTGGCGGACCGGGTGGTGATGACCGCCGCGAAACTGGTTCTCGAACCGGTCTTCGAAGCGGACTTCCTGCCGGTCAGCTATGGGTTCAGGCCCAAGCGGTCCGCGATTGACGCGTGCGAGAGCGTGCGCGTGGAGGCGAACCGGGGCCGGGAGTGGGTGCTTGAGGCCGACATCCGCGACTGTTTCGGATCGATTCGGCATGACGCCCTCGTGGCCCAGGTGGCCCGGCGCGTCGTGGACGGCCCGATGTTGAAGCTGATCCGGATGTGGCTCCGGGCGGGGGTTCTGGAGGACGGGGCGACCGGCTCACCAGGAGCAGGGACCCCACAGGGCTCACCGATCTCACCGTTGCTCGCCAATATTGCTCTGCACGTCCTGGACGTGGCATGGCAGCGAGACGGGCACCGGCTCGGGGTGTTGGTGAGGTATTGCGACGACTTCGTGATTCTGTGCCCGACCAGGGAACGTGCCGTGCAGGCGCGGGAACTGGCCGGGACGGTGCTGGTCGGCCTCGGGTTGCAGCTGCATCCGGAGAAGACCGGCATCGTCCATCTCGCCAGGGGTGGGCAGGGTTTCGATTTCCTCGGCTTCCACCACCGGAAGGTGGAATCGTGGCGCCGCCGTGGCAGGTTCCACCTGCAACGATGGCCGTCTCAGCGGGCGATGGGGGTGCTGCGGGACAAGATCCGGGCGGCGACCGACCGTCGGCACGTGGGACGGTCGCTGTCGGCCGTGGTCGCCGACTTGAACCCGGTCCTGCGAGGCTGGGCGGCGTACTTCCGTAACGGCAATTCCGCCGGGAAGTTCTCCACGATCGACAGCTACGTCCACGAGCGTCTCGCGATCTTCGACAATCGCAAGCGCGGCATCCCGGGCAGAAAGTGGGGCAAGCGCCACGATGGCGCGTGGTTCGCCAGGCTCGGAGCCTTTCGCCTGTCTGGAAACGTGCGCAGGGTGGCGGTGCATGCCAGCCGGTGAACGATGTCGGTAAGCCGTGTGCGCGAGAAGCGCATGCACGGTTTGACGGGCGGGGGCTGGAAACGGAGCCTCACAGGCCACCGCGCCAGTCCCCGACCCTACTGAACCAGCTGCCCAACAACCTCAGCCTTCTGCTCGTTATCTTTAGGCGTCATTGCAGTTGAGAGTCGAATACGAGCTCGGAGAGTTCCAAGAGGTACTCCTCCGTGGACCATTTTCCTTCGACCTCAACGCGGTACGCCGTCTTGTGCTGATGGGCAAAGACCCGCCTGCGTACTTCTTTGGAAACGTCATTGGTGCAGGTCTTCGTCTGCTGGAGCAGACGCTCTTGCGCTTCCTCTGCTGTGCCAGAAAACTCCTCGATGTGGTTGAGGCTTTGGACCCCTGACGAGTGAGCGAGGAGGAAGGCCGTTATCTGCCATGTGGACATGTCATGCTCTCCCGGGTTTTTGGGCGGAGTTCGCGGGTGGGCAGAGGGCTCTTCTGCCCACCCGCGACTCGCTTTGCTGTAGTGTGCGTGGTTACCGCAGGTAGCTGGGCGTCACATTAGCCGCGACGGCCGCGCCACCACTTCCAGGCGTGGCGGACTGTTCCGCCCCATCCTCGCGCGGTGCCCAGACCGGCTCTGATGCCGGTCCACATGGTGATGTAGGTGCCGCAGTGTCCCCAGGCTCGGGCGTACAGGCAGTGGACGGTTCCCACACTGGCGCCGAGGAAACCGTAGCGACGATGAGCTCACCGGCGCATCGAAGGACATACTGAGAACCGTTCGAGGGCTACTGACCGCGCAGGATCTCCCACCGTGCAAGTCCTGACCAAGACCGGTCGCCCCCGGGGCAGGCCCAGCTGGCCGAGACGCTGTGCGTACCCGAACCGATCGGCGGGCACCCGCCCATCATGATCGGCGGCGGGGCGAGCAGAAGACCCTGCTCCTGGTCGCCCGCTACGGGGACGCCTGCAATCTCTTCGCCATCGGCCAGGAGGAAGTGGCCCACAAGCTCGACGTGCTGCGCGCCCACTGCGCCGCGGAGGACCGCGACTACGACGCCATCACCAAGACCGTGATGTACAACGGCCGGTGCTGGACAAGCCGGCCGCGTTCCTCGCCGACGCCGAGGCGTACGCCGCCCTGGGCATCAGCGAGATCCAGGTGCTGCCCGACCGGCACCCGGTCAGCTACACCCACCAGATCGCCGAACGCATCGCACCCGCCGTCGCCGCGATCGGCTAGGCCGCTTCGCAGCACTTCGCCCCGCCGAGCTCATGCTCGACGGGGCGAAGCAGGACCAGCCACCGAATTAACCAACAGCGTCTGGGGTAGTCCCAGACCGGGGGCTGTTCCTTGTGGTTCTGATGCTCAGGCAGCAAGCCTCATTGTTGCTAGGCGACGTGTGACAGAGACTCCGCGCCAGCCTGTCGAGCCTGTGATTCGAGCGCCTCGATGTCAGCCTGCGGCAGATCGAGGCAGACAATACGCTCGTTCTCAACGGTCGAGAAGACAAGCTCGTTGCCCAGAGATGCTTCGCATCCAATGGTGCGATGCGCGAGGAGTGAGAAGCGTTTCAGTCCCTTTTCAGAGAGCAGATCGAGTGGCACCGCCATGAGACGGTCCTTACGTCTGTCGGATCCCGGCCCCTGAGCAGACCTTGCCTCCTTGATCATCTCTTCGAAGACACGCTTCGACTCCGGATCAGTGATGGCTACATCCACATACAGATCGATCACGGTATCCGCGCCGATCTTGCCCAGATGCTTGCCGACCACGGACAGGAAGACTTCCATGTCGGCGTCGCTGGAGGACGTGAAGTTCAATGTGCTTTCCTTCGGTGTTGCGTGGTCAGGGATCGGGTGGCCGGCGGTTTAACCCGGCCACCCAAGACATCGGCAGACACTAGCGGCGCCAGCCACGGCGCAAGGCCCAGCGCACACTGTCCTTGCCGAGGTTCCAAAAACCACGCTTCACACTGTAGTGGCCCTTGCTACCTGCCCTGTTGAAGTGCCAGCCGTGGTGCTTGTCCCACTCGATGCGGTTCTGGTGGTTACCCCAGTGGAAGCCTGGCTTGTGCTTCCGCATGACGAAATGTCGGTTGCTTTGCCCGAAGACCATCCACTTTTTCGGGGTGCGGTGGAAGAACGATCGGGTAGACCGGTAACCCGACTTCGCCCAACGATAGCCCCGCTTGGCCCAACCCCATCGCCGTCCGTCGAGGTCGTATTTGTTGAGGGGGTCGGCGTGGACGTATTCGTAGGCGTTGGCGTTACCTCCGTATACGGGGTCGGTGGAGAGGAAGCGTCCGGTGGTGGGGTTGTAGAGGCGGACGCTTCCTCTCCACCGACCCCGTATACGGCGGCGGCGACAACCGCTACGCCTACCCCGGCGACCCCATCAACCAATACGACCTCGACGGACGAGCCTGGTGGAACCCGGTGCACTGGGTGAGGAAATGGCGGAAGCACCGACAGCGACACGCCAGCGCTGACATGCTGCACTCAGCCGTAAATTTCGGCCTCGGGTTCTCGCCGGGGGGCTGGGGGCGCAGTTCAGCTAAGAGCGCCTGGAAACTCCGCAATATTCGGCGAGCTTGCAGGGGCGGATGGGGCAAAGCTAAGTGCGTATGGGGCGCTACCGGTGTGGCCAGCGTTGCTGACACCTACTGGTACGGGCGAAACACCTACCGGCATGCCAAGAGGTTTGTGTGGAACGGGCTTGCATACGTGCACAACAGTGTCACCCCGCGCTGGTATCCCCGATACACATACCGGTCGTGGAGAGGACGATTCTGATGCGGGAGAATGAAAGCAAGGGAACCCTTGCCCTCTTGGGATGTTGGCTCCTGGTAGGAGCGATGGCTCTGGACACCCCTGACGGGCCGGGCTATGCCTCCATAGCTCAGCAATCAATCTTCGTCATCCTCACTGCGGCCGTGGTTTGCGAAATATTTCGGATGATCCTCAAGCGTTGCACGCGGAAATGACCCAGACAAATCACTCCCAGCGACGGCACTGAGCCCCGTTGCGTCTCTCCCTGACTGTGGCTCCGCCAGTAGGCGGGGCCACAGTCTCTCGCTGGAAGACCGCACTCAACGCCTTCGACATCACCTTCGACGGCCGCCTCTCCGCAGCCCGTCAGTAAACCCAACCACCCTGGCTACACCGCTCGCCACGCCCGGATCGGCTCACGACCTGACCGCCGCGCGACAGCACGGGATCATCGAAGCCCTTACCGAAGCAGGACTCCGGTGTTGGGCGGACAAGGCGTATCAAGGCGCCGGCGGACCCGTCCGAGTTCCGTTTCGCGGCCGGCGCCTCAAGATGTGGAAGCGTCGCCACTCTCTCAGACCTCAGCGAGTTGCGGGCCCGTGGAGTGCTTGGGGCCCCTATCCCGGCCCCGCAGACCCCACGACGCACTCTCGGAGCTGGCCGCACGGACGACGCACCATCCGATTCCTCACCGTCATGAGTCACGACGACTGCAGGCCCCGGTTGTCGAGCAGGGCCTGACACCGGTCAACAATGCGGACGCGCGGACCGTTGTCGGCCATGTGGTGCGCCCGGGTCTCGCGCACCGCCTGCCGGGCCTCCTCGAACAGCGGCTGCGCGTCGCCGAGCCGGACGCGCCCCGACCGGTTCCTGAACACGGCGGCGGCCATCCCGGCCGCCGAGGACGAAGACGACAGTGTGCTGCGGCTGCTCAGCGACGACGAACTCGGCAAGCACCCTGACCCCGCGGCCGTCCTGCAGTCCTGGCTCGACTTCCCCGCCACCGGCGAGATCCTCTCCCGCTCCGAGGTCTACCAGGCAGTCGGCCGACGAGGAACTCGCCGTGATCGAGGAGCTTGCCGGTGCTGCGACTCCCGGCCCCTGGCACGTGCGCCAACTGGACGACGACTTTGCCATGAGCCTCGTCGCCATCAGCACTGTCCCCGACACCGGAGCCGGCGAACGCTGGCCAGACTTCTACCACCGGCAGATCGTGGCCGCCACCCTGGTTCAGCAGCCACGATATGTCGACGTCGCGGACGAACGCTGGGACGAGAACGCCAACTTCATCGCCAACGCCCGCCAGGACATTCCCCGCCTGATCGCCGAGATCCGACGTCTCCGCCGCCTCCTCGAAGCCAACGGTCAGAAGCCTGAGGAAGGCTGAAGCGCACCACCGCTCCACAGGAATTGACAATTACTCCCCCAAAGTTGGCGGCCGAGGCCGAGAGGTCCATCACCGGTCTCGACATCAGCGTCCTCGAGCCCTGCGAAGCGCACCCCAGCTCCCCGCCGTCTCCCGCGACGACCGGCACACCGCCCCCGCCGATCGCCGCCGCCACCGGATCCTGGCTCTGCTCGAAGAAGACCCCACCCGCCTCTGGCGCCCCCGCGACATCGCCTCCCACTTCGGCGACATCACCATGGAAACCATGTATCGACAGCTCTCCAGATGGGCCGAGACCGGCCTCATCCACAAGCTCGGCCCCGGGCTCTAAGCCGCCACGACATGGTCACCAACGCCCCTTGCATGACCTGCGAAAACGTTAACTACCCGGCCTTGGGTCAAGGCCCGAAGTCGGTGAGCTTGTTGTCCAGGATCCGGTGCGCCAGCGCGATCGGATTCGGGTGGGCGAGGATGCGCTCCCACTTCTTGTACATCACCATCGCCGCGTCGCTCAGGGCCTCGTCCGCGTCGCGGGGGTCGTGCAGCCGGTTCAGGGCTATGCGGAAGAAGGCATCGAAGTCCGGCGGCAATTTGACCGGCTCGGGCTCAGGATCGGGTTCCGGTTCGGGGTTGGCCAGGTCGTATTCCCGGCCAAAGGTGTCGGTCACTGGCTCCTCCAGGCGGCTCCCGGACCGGCGGCTGCGGTTCGGAGCAGAGCCTGACGGCGGACGAGGGTGGCTCCAGGTTCACTCTGGGCCAACCGCACGGGCCGGAGGGACAGTGGTGTCGGGCGGGGTCCGCAGGCGCGTCGGCCGATGCGGTCAGAGCGTCGTACGACGGCTTCGAAGCACACGGCGAGCGTCCGGAAGGCGCGGGCGAGAGCGAGCGCGTATCGGGTCTGGTGGAGCTTCACGAAGCCTCCTTCATTGGGCAGTTGGGGCTCCCCGGGCCGCGTCATTGCGACCAAGGGGAGAACACAACGTGTTCTCACCCTTACTCACCGAATCGGAGCCCCGTCAGGGTTACCTCTGAGATACGCGTTCTGTGCGGAAGATGCCCATCCGGTTACACACGGTGCCCCCACCTGCACCGCCATGTGACGCAGCTCACACCACTCTCTCCAGGTGTGCCACCGGCGCACCACCCACCACGGGCGATCCGAAGATCCGGCCGAATGGCGCCCCCGACCAGCTGAAGCGCCAGAACGTCACCGGTTCCTGAGCCCGCTCCCATTCTCGGCACGCTGAGATCTGCCCGCGCCGTGCTCGCGTCGGGACGTGCCGAGGCGCATCGCGTTCGGTCATGACCGAAGCCTCGGAGGGTTCCCCTGTCGATAGGGTCCGCGGATCCTGCTCTCCGTTCAGGTTGGCCCGGACGATCAGGACTGGTCTTTGAAGCGCGACGCGCCGGGTCTGGGAAGGTCCATCAGTGCGCGCAGAGTCCTGAGTCCGAGGTGGATGTTTGTTTTTGCGGCACCTTCCGTGATGTCGAGGTAGGCGGCGATCTCGGTGAGGTTCTTGTCGGCGAGGTAGTTCAGCCTGATGCACGCGGCCTGCAAGGGCCAACGGCCTTCGAGGCCGGCCAGAGCGCGTTCGAGCCCGTCGAAATTGTGCACGGCGTCGACGGGGGGCATGGCCGTGTACGTCGTGGGGGACATGCCTGACACGGGGATCTCGCGGGCGGCGTGGCGGGCGCGTCGCCGGTAGAAGTCCGTGGTCGCGCTGTTGAGGATCGCGTAGGCAAGGGCGATGGGGTTGCCATGGGACCTGATGCGGTGCCAATTGAAGTGCATCTTTATGGCGGCGTCCATGAGTGCTTCGTCAGCATCGTGGAGATTGCGGAGCCGAGCCACAGCGATACGCATGAAATTTTGCTTGTGCGCCGTGAAGAACAGCGTGAAATCATCCGCTGCCGTGGCAGCCGGGAGCCGACGGCCGACGACGTCATGGGAGCGGGCGGTCTGTGTGCTGCCGTCTCGTGAGCACACAGGGCAGCGAGCGTTTCCTTCAGAGGCGTCCGAGAGCCGGACGCGGACGATCGCACGGCACAACAGACAGCGGCAGGTCCATGGACGAGTGAAGCTCCGGTAGTCCTCTTCGGGGCTGAAGCCCGCCGAGCGCATCATGTCGATGGGCTTCAACGTCACTTGCCTGAGCGGAGATGCCGGAGCCTTCTTCTCTGAGCGCTCGACATGCTGCTGGCCTTGTGCCCGTTTCCACGCCTGCGTCCAAGGCGCGAACTCTGCGTCAGGGATGCCGCATGCGTGGAGAAAAGAATGTAATTGGTGCAAGGTGGTCGGAACCGTCTGCCGGTTGACGATGCGATGCGCGCTTGAGCGGGAGAGCGGACCGAATTCCCTCCCCCTGGTATTCGCACGCTGCTCCATGACCCTCATGCTGGGTGAGCCGCATTGCTTGTATGCCCTCACGAGCACGGCGCTGAGATCCGCGCGGTCGCGTACCAGGTCCAGGCGCGGCGCAGACACAGTAGGCCCATGAGTGCGCCGCCGTTTCTCCGCTTGAGCCATCTCCCACAGTTCACGGACATTGCCAGTGCCCCCACCGCAGGCGTGGTCGTAGGCAAGCACCACCTCCAGAGTGGGGAGCGTTATGCCGTTGGCGGCGCGCGAAAGGTTGGAGGCGTTCACCTGGGTGAGCGCCTCCAACTGGCTGTATGCGAGGCCCATACGTGCCCGTTGTAAACGAAGGTGCGTAGCAAGCTTCCCTAAAGCGCTGTTTGGGTAAGGGATGTCTTTTTCCGGGCGACCCATGGGCTATCGGCGTTCGTTACCGCTGCGCGGGTCCCAGGATTCTTTGGACGAGGGTCCTGAGTGCTGACTCAGGACCGCGCGCGGTGAGTGTGGTGACGGTTGTACCGGCCAGGCCGGCCCCGGTAAGCAACGCAATGACTTCGGTGGGCGGAGTCCCTGTTCTGGCAAGGACGGCAGCAAGAATAATGATCACGATGAGTACGGCGGCCTCTGTGCCACCCAGCCGGACAGCAGTGGCCGGGGCGGGCATGACGCAGGTCGTCGTCGTGCAGTACGGCAGCAAGGCGTTCTCCAAAGGTTTCGTCGGCGCATTTACGCGCCGGCACTGTGTGATGCGGATGGCTCCAACTCGATCCCCATCACAGACGGTTGGCGCCGTCATGTGATGTACACAGCATCGTGCCAGTCTGATTACTCTCCGGGGTGCCTTTGTTGCGTAGCCGTCTCAGAGCAGAAATAGTCGGACCTGAAGATAGGACAGTCGCTATAACCCTGAGACGCTGCGCATCAACCTCGTGGCCTGCCTGTGAGCTGCACCGGGAGCTTTGCCGCTGAGCCCCCTCGGACTCCCGCTTCTCCGTGAGGTATGTGTTGGTGCACGGCTGTCCCAATTTCACTTGCCGCTGCGTGGGTGGGCTGTCACGATCCGGATGACCGTTGCTCCGATGCACGGCGTTCCCCTGATGCGAATGGCTCCAACCACTGCTGACAAGGGACCTTGCATCCTCGTGTTGGCGCACGAGGACGCCGAAGAGGCCGGACCCGGCACGCCGGGTCCGGCCTCTCGCGATCTGCTTCAGAAGTCGAGCTCGATGTAGTCGATGTCGGTGAGCTCCACCTGGAGCCCGGCGGCGCGGCGACCGCGGTCCTTGAAGTACTGCTCCTGGAGTCCTTCGGCGACGACGCCCCGCAGCTGCCCCGACAGCGCCGGGCACGCGACATGGACGAAGGCGGACGCGGCCTCTTGGTCGTGAACCACCTGGCCAGGTGGTGGGGGGCACGCCTCTCGACCGGCAAAGTGGTCTGGTTCGAGCTGAGTCTGCCGCCAGATCAAGTACTTCGGCCCACTTGATGCGGTGATACTGCTCGAGCGGGGTCCTGGCGGCACTCGTCGACCTGCCCTGCTTCCGGGGGTGGCCCAACCAAGCTCGGTACGGCAGGACCAGGCCAGCCGTACCGGCCTGCGGCCAGCACGGACGAGGTTGTGCTCGCCTGGGTACCTGACGCTGTTGGGGAATCTTGATTTCCGCGCTCTTCCAGACGACGCTGGCGGACCCGCCGCGGCCCGCCGGCGCCTCTTGATGCCGTCCAGCACATCGGAGATCCCGTCGTACATGCGCTTTCTAGTCCGGCACGTCGTCGGTCGGGGCAATGGCATCCTGCTCTTCCTTGATCTTCACCAGGAAGTTTGACATCAGCTCCTGAAGGAATTCACCACTCGTGCACGGCTCGTCGGTGAAGCTCAGCGGGTGGGTCAGCAGTGGCGCGGCACCGAACACTGCCATGGCCGCATGGTGTGCGCCGAGGTGCGGCATGAGGTTCTCGTACAGGACCTTCAGATGTGTCGCTCCGCGGGCCAGGACCCGGTCGTCTACCTGCGGGTCGGGCGAGTCGCTCGCTTTCTTGTTGATCGCGTTGAGAAGCCGCGGAACCCCCATAGGGTTCCATGATTGCTGGTTGGCGCCCAGCCAGGCGAGATCAGCGGGAGTTTCCCATTCCGGACCTGGGGCGCTGTCGGGCTCGGCAGTACCGCCGTCGTCATACTCCGGAACGGGCGCGGGAAGAGATGCCCGGAGCGAGGGAAGCGCTGCATCGAGGGGTTGGCGTCGAGCACGTTGAAGAACAGAACTCGGGTCATGGCGGCCGCACCGTAGCGCTGGTTCTCGCTGAACGGCTTGATCGACCAGTCGGGCTCGTCGACGGCACGCTTCGCGAGCGACTCGAGCTGGTTCACCGCGAAGGTGGTCATGTTCGCCCGCGACGCTCGGGGGTTCTTCTGCGTCGCCTCGGCGGCGGCACGCGTCGCGCGCCACGCCAGGTTGTAGATCTCACCGAGAGGGCGGTGTGCTGAAACTTTCCCGACGGCGTCGACCAGGCGAACGGTGTGGTTGGCGGGTACGTCCGGCAGGTTGAGTTCATCCAGCCGGTTGGTGAAGTAGCGGAGCGCCTCGCCGGCAATGAGCTCCTGCGCGAGCGCGAGAAGGTCTTCTTGTAGGGCTGCCTTCATGCAGGCCGGCTGGAGTTCTCCGGCAAGATGGTCGTCCAGGGCCTTGACTGCAGTCCCGGCGCTCGATCCTCGGGGGGGTGCCCCTATGTGTTTGGTCAAGGGGGTTGGTGACTGTCGGGGGGATCGGCTGGCACTGTGGTCGGCATGGAGGATGAGCCAGCTGTGGTGGTGCCTGCGGACGAGGGCATGCGTCCCTGTGTCTTCTGTGGGCACCCAGTCGTCATGGATTCGAGGGACGAGTACGACTGTCCGGTGTGCGGGGATCCTGAGTCTTGTTGATTCAGGCTGACCCGGCGGGTCGGGGTTCGTAGAAGGTGCCGTCGCGGAGCATGGCGAACAGGACGTCGACCCGGCGTCTGGCCAGGCAGAGGAGGGCCTGGGTGTGCCGCTTTCCCTGGTTGATCTTCTTGTCGTAGTAGGCCCGGGAGGCCGGGTCGCTGAGCGAGGCGAACGCGGCCAGGAAGAACGCGCGTTTCAGCTGCTTGTTGCCTCGGCGGGAGGGTTGCTCGCCGCGTATGGAGGAGCCGGAGCTGCGGGTGGCGGGGGCGAGCCCGGCGTAGGAGGCGAGGTGGGCGGCGGTCGGGAAGGCGCTCGCGTCGCCGACGTCGATCAGGACGCGGGCGCCGGTCCTGGTGCCGATGCCGGGCATGGAGGTGAGGACCTTGGACAGCGGGTGCTCGTCCAGCAGCTCCTGGATGCGCTTCTCCAGGAACTTGCGCTGGTCGAGAACGGCTCGCAGTGAGCCGGCCAGGCTCGGCACAATCAGCGCGGTCGCCTCGGTGCCCGGGACGACCACGGTCTGCTCGTCGAGCGCGGCAAGGACGTCCTCGATGAGGCGTTCGAACATGCGCGGGGCCAGGGGCCGGGCGACGCTGAGGAGGCGGCGGCGTCCGGCCTTGCGGAGTGCTGCCGGTGAGCCGAACCGCTCCAGCAGGGCGAGGACCGCCGGGTGGTCGAGCCTGGGGCCCAGCACGCGTTCCAGGTGCGGGTGGATCTGGGTGAGTCGTCCGCGCAGGCGGTTGGCGATGCGGGTCGCCTCGCCGGCGAGGTCGTCGTCGAAGCCGACGATCATCTCCAGCTCGGCGATGGTCTCGTCGGTGAGCTCGATGCCGCGCAGGGTGTGCGGCATGGTGCGGGCGGCGTCAGCGATGATCGCGGCGTCGCGTGCGTCGGTCTTGGCCTCGCCGGGGTAGAGGTCGGCGATGCGGCGCATCGTCAGACCAGGCAGGTAAGCGACGCGGCATCCGGCGTCGCGGGCGACCGCCAAGGGCAGGGCGCCGATGGAGGCCGGCTGGTCGACCACCACCAGGACCGTTCCGTGCTTGGCGGAGAGCTTGTCCAGCACGGCCCGCATCTTGGGTTCGCTGTTCGGCAGCCGCTTGTCGAAGACCCGCTTGCCAGCTGGGGTCAGGGCGGTCCCGTGGTGCTCTCCCTTGCCGACGTCCAGGCCGAGGAAGACGTCCACATCACCGGTGTCGATCACGTTGGTCCCTTACGAGGTCGTGCTGTCCCGGCCTCGTTGGCGTGGCACCAGTCGCCGGCATCCACGTTACGAAGAGCCTCCCAGCGAGCTGGTGGTCCTGCCCCTATCAGCGGTCTACCGGTGCCTCCGGCCCGGTGACACCACCCCCGGATCATGCGAACTACAGGGGGGAACAGTCATGCCGAGCCGGAGGCCGGGAGCCCCGTTGCGGGGCCACGAAGAAGGTAACGGGGGGACCAGGATGGTTGATCGTCAGCGAGAGGCGCCCCCAGGACCCTCCGCGTTCTGCCGTGATCGAGCCCCAACCGGCTTTCGGCGGCATCATCCTTGGCACATGGAGGACTTCGAGTTCGAGTGCTGGGACTGCTGGGAGACCAACTACATCAAGGGCCGCCCCAAAGGGTTCTGGACAACGACCCACTACGAACTACCCGGCAAATGGAACTGCTGGTCATGCGGCGCCGTCAACACCACCCCCGACGACTGACCGGAGCAACACTCTGTCCGGAGCGGACGGTGCGATTCAGCCTGGATCCACCGGCTTGATGTCTGTGGACAGTTTCTCGGGGAACGAAGAAGTGCCTTGTGACCTGCGATGATGGGGTTTCTCTAGGACCACATCAGGCACGATCAGCAAGGCACTTCCGAGATGCAATCTTCCCATGCCGCAGCGGCGGTCTCATCCGCGTTCGACGACCCGAACCTGATCGCGTACGGCGGCCTGGAGCCGGTGGTGCGGTTGGCCGAGCGGTGCGGTCTGCCCGCACTGGTCGGGGAATACATCCGTCTGCCGGCCTCGAAGGACGGCACCGGTGCCTTCCCCGCGGCGAAAGTGATGTCGCTGGTGGGCGGCATGGTCGCGGGCGCCGACAGCATCGATGACATGCACCGGCTACGGCACGGCGCGATGGGCCGCCTTTTCTCCGGTGTGCGGGCCCCGTCCACGCTGGGGTCGTTTCTGCGTTCCTTCACGCACGGGCATGTGAAGCAACTGCATGCTGTGGCCCGCCGGTTCCTTCCCGAACTGGCCCGTCACGCGCCGTTGCTGCCCGGCGCGGGCCAGGTCGCCTACGTGGACATCGACGACACCATCCGCCGCACCTACGGCTACGCCAAGCAGGGAGCCGGTTACGGATACAGCAAGGTCAAGGGCCTGAACGCGCTGCTCGGCATCGTCTCCACACCCCTGGCCGCCCCGGTGATCGCCGCCACGAGGCTGCGCAAGGGACCATCGAACTCCGCGCGCGGGGCGGCGGCATTCGTCGCCGAGACCATCCGCACCGCTCGCGCCTGCGGCGCCAGTGGCCTGCTGGTGATGCGGGCGGACTCGGCGTTCTACGGCGCCGATGTCGTCAACTCCTGCCGGGCGCTGGGCGCGCGGTTCTCCATCACCGTGCGGATGAATGCTTCCGTCAAGGCCGCCATCGCCCGCATCGATGAGGACGCCTGGACGCCGATCAAGTACCCCCAGGCGGTCTGGGACGAGGAGGGCCAGTGCTGGATCTCCGACGCCGAGATAGCCGAGACCGGCTACACCGCCTTCACCTCCAAGCCGAAGAAGCAGCAGGTCACCGCCCGTCTGATCGTGCGCCGCGTCAAACGCCTGAGCGCTGAAGCCGTCCCCGCCGGACAGGGCACGCTGTTTGACACCTGGCGCTACCACGCCGCGTTCACCGACTCCCCGCTCTCCTTGAACAATGCCGAGCGTGATCACCGACGGCACGCTGTCGTCGAGCAGGTGATCGCGGATGTCAAGAACAGCGCCTTCGCCCACGCGCCCTCCGGACATTTCCAGGCCAATGCCGCGTGGCTCGCCCTGGCAGCCCTGGCACACAACCTGACCCGCGCCGCCGGCGCACTGGCCGGAACGTTCCATGCCAGAGCGACCACCGCCACCATCCGTGACCACCTGATCAACGTGCCCGCCCGCCTGGCCCGCTCGGCCCGCCGCCTCACCCTGCACCTACCCGAACGCTGGCCCTGGAGCACGGACTTCACCCAGCTCTTCAGCATCGTGCACGCGCCACCAGCCCTCTGACACTCCCTGACCGACCTGCCCGAAAGGGCCCGACACCTGCGGAAAAGTGGAAAAGCTGGACAGACCAGCCACCTCACGCCCGAATCCGCAACTCAGCCCCGACACGCCCTGCACGACCCCGAACCAATCACACCACAATCAAGCCGGTGGATCCGGGCTGAGTCGTGGCTGGAGCGAGACCGGTTGATCCTGCTTGACCGTGATCCGCAGGTGACGGCGACTAGGAGCGAAATCGCTCACCGATCCCCCTCGCCGCTGGTGCAGCCGCCGTTGCCGCACATGGTCGTCTGGGGGTGTTGACCCATCCATCTTCTTCAAGCCGGTGGCCTGCGGACAGTGCCAGAAGCCACTAGACCGCCGAAAGGATGGCTGGACTCGGCGATGGTGCTCGCGCAAGTGCTACCGGTTGTCCCGCGGCTGGCCTGAGCAGCCGCAGCGGAGCTAGGCCGTGTTTTGAAAGTGGCTAGATGACCTTGTGGCTACGTAGGCCACATGCAGAAACGGTTGTTGCCGGATTCTGGGAACGACCGCGGACGGCTGCTGTGGGAAATGTTGGCGAGAAGTAGGAACAGGGCGCTGCGCGTGTCGTGGGACGGCAGCCTGCAGCAGCCAGCTCGCTGGTCAAGTCCGTCGCCCTGAAGCGCCCTAGGAAAGCACCCATTGGGGCGGGTGTCCGGGGTCGGCCGGGCAGGTGAAAACGTGCAGGTCCCGGTCCCGGCCGAAGCGCAGCCGAGTGGGTTGGGCAATGGACGGACCGCCCTGGATCGAGGCCTTCCCTCGCAGGGACGGGTCGCGGTCCTCCAGCGGCATCCAGCTGTGCGAGTCGGCGTCCATCTCATCGCCGCCGGCGGTCAGCAGCAGCCGCATCGGGGTCGCGCAGGATGCGCAGCCGATAGCCATCGGGCCCGTAGACGCCCAGCTGGGAAAGCCACCGACCCGCCATCCGGGCGGGATCGAAAGGTCGGACTGGTAGCTGGGGGCGTCGGGGCCGTGTTCCGCCGCCTGGGCGTCGTCCCAGGAGTCGATGAGGGCGATCAGTGGGGCGGGCAGCGTGTCGTCCTCCGCCCAGGGATAGGTGTCCACCTCTTCGGGATGCAGGACACACGGCTCGGGGAGTTCGTGCTCCCATCGCAGCAGGGGCACTTCGGGCGGGGCGGCGAGGAAGCGTTCCGCGCGCTCGGTCTCCTCGGCCCGTCGCCACTGCAGGCGGTAGCGGCGCTCCAGGTACGGACCGTGGGTGAACGGGCAGCGGAAGAGCTGCACCAGGTCCGCACCGTCAGGCCCGGCAGCCAGGCCCGGGACATCCCGGCGGAAGAACTGGGCGAGCCCCACGAACGGCGCCGGTCCGTCCTGCCCAGGCGTTCCGGCGCCGGGCCACGGCCACACGCCCGCGGCCCGGGCGCTGCGGATCTCGTCCGGCACGTACCCCTCGGTCTCGCGCTGGTGTGGTTCGTGGCAGACCGGCCACGGTTCGAGGTCCGGCCACAGGATCGGCCCGCCGACATGGCTGTCGCGCATGCCGGGCCGTCCCGGCCTGGGGTGCAGCCGGGTCGTCCGGCCTCGGTGGGCGGCCAGCTCCGGGAAGACGGCTTCCACGGATGCCGGTCTGGTCGGCGTGGTCCTGGTCATGCGCAGACCGTACGTGGCCGGGAAGACGCCACGCGAACGGATTGCCGCGAGCCCGTCCGTGATGACACACGGCGCCTGGTCACATCAGGCCGAGTTCTCCTCGGTACATCGTGCTGAGCGCAACCACGGTCCTGAAGCAAGCACTGAGGCGTTCTCGGAACTCGGCAACATCACTTTCCGGGGGAGGGGAGCGTGGCTATGTCCATGAGAACGAGGTTCTGGCACAGATCTTGGGGAGCGATCGCGGAGGGTGACGGCATCGTTCGATTGCAAGGGATAGTCGCGGACCTCGGGCCCGTCACCGCGCACCCCGACCACCACAGGCATGAGGCCGCCCTGTCCGACCCGGCACATACGCTGTCGCCACGAAACTGAGATCCTGAAGCTGGAGGCGGCGTGTCTTTGACGTGGCTGGAGACGGAGGGCGGCCCGTTCATCGTGGTTCCACGCTCCGCGCTGGTGCACTGGTCGGGAACGGAGGGCGACTACGACCGGGCCTGCGAGGTGATGGATCTCGTTGGAGTCCTCGCACTGGCCGACGGAGCCGAGGCGCTCGTCCTCGGGGACGAACCTCTGTCCACCGCCTACCTTCCTGAGTACCGAGTCCTCGTCCGCTGGTGCTACGCGGAGAGCGAGGAAGGTGTCGCTGACATCATCCGGGTTGGACTTCTCACCGCAGAGTGGGAGGAAGGGCCTGAACTGAGCACTACTGGCGAGCTCGTCATGTTCGATGCCGCCTACTTCGGCACCGAAGTAGGGACACTCACGGCCAGCACCGCTCTCGAACTCGGTGCTGGCCGCTACCGGGTGGACTCGGCAAGCGTCGAACCCGATCACCTGACGTCCTTTCGTGTCCACCGATTTGTCGAGCTGGCCTGACCCGACGTTGGTACAGATCCTGGGGAGTCGTGGCTGAGGGTCACTGAAGCAGGATCATCTTGCGTAGGAGTTCGAATCCGGCTCGCCCGTAGAGCTGCCTCTTGATCTTCTTGATGCGGTTCACGGCGCCTTCGATGCTGCCGGAACTCCAGTCCAAGGTGAGGCCGGCTGTCACGGCGTCGCGGTCACGGAGCAGGTGAAGCGCGAAGCCGGTGAGGCCGGGTAGTTGGCTGGCCTCGACCGCGTCGATCCAGGCAGGGAGCATGGCGCCGAGGCGGCCCGTGAGTAACTCTCCGAAGCCACGGACATGCCCGGCGGCCACGTCCAGTTCGGGACAGCGAGCCAGGACATTCTTCAGGGCGGTACGTTCCTCCTCGGTCAGGGCCGTGGGGTGACGGGTGAGCCAGCCGGTTACCTGCCGCACTGTCGGAGGCCGCGGCGGCGCGCTGGCCGGAGCCGTGCGCAAAGTGGCGATGTGGGCGCGAACCATCTGGTAGGTGACGGGCGCGTTGTCGGCGAGGAGTTCACGGTGGAGGTGGGTGACGCTGGTGCATCCCTCGGCAAATCGCCGTTCCAGGTAGGGCTTGTAGGGGTCCAGCCTGCTGGACCGGGGCCGGTTCTCGCGGATGGTGTCCTGCCAGCGTGCGGCGGTCGCGTACCGGAGCACGGTGTTGAGGCCCCAGCCCAGGTGCCGGGCGATCGCCCGGCGTGAGTGGCCTTGGGTGAGCATCTGGTGGACCAGGGCGTGTGCGGCCTTCTTGCGCTCGGCCCGCCGGCCGATGGGTTCGCAGTCGTCCTGCGGCCGACTGGACTCTGGGCTGATCGCCTCCAGCAGTGTGCCGCTGGGCGACGGGCTGCGCAGGCAGTCGCGGTGGGCGGCGACGCAGGTCTCCACGGCCCGGCCGAGGCCCTGCCACAGATGGAACCGGTCAGCGACCTGCAGGGCATCGGGGGCACCGCGCCGGGCACCTTCGACAATAGGCGCCGGATCGGTCCCGGCAGATGATCTCCACGCCGGGGTGACGGATCAGCCACGCGGCCAGCGGCCCGGCTTCACGCGTCGGGAGCACATCGAC
This sequence comes from Streptomyces sp. NBC_00057, assembly GCF_045041165.1. NCBI lineage: Bacteria > Bacillati > Actinomycetota > Actinomycetes > Kitasatosporales > Streptomycetaceae > Streptomyces > Streptomyces sp. NBC_00057. The sequence continues at coordinate 7,612,272 of NZ_CP108256.1, forward strand.
CACGCGATGGGCTTCCACGCAGGTCAAGACGGTGGAGTAGGTCTGCCCGCGGCGGATCGCGAAGTCGTCCACGCCCAGCACACGCGGCGTGCTGAACTGCGGATCGGGCAATGCCATGACCCTGCGTAGCAAGGTCATCCTTCCCGCGCCGAAGCCCAGCTGGGCAGCCAGCCAGCCAGCCAGCCAGCCGGGCGCCGGCCCGCCCGGCCAGGGCGAGCCCTACTCGCTCCAGGGCGTGGTTGAGCCGAGTGGTGAACCGTGCGTACGGGGCGGCCAACCGTGAGAACGGCTCGGCGAACGTCCGGCGCGGACAGTCCGCCGCCCTACAGATGAAACGCCGGACCATCAACCGGATCACGAAGCCCTGCTCAGCGAGCGGAAGATCCTTCAACCTGCGGTGATAGCGGTCGTGCACCCGGTTTGAGAAGCGGCCGCAGTCGGGACACTCCGCCCCGGCCACCCGGCCTCTCGCCACCACCTCGACTGTGCCGAAGACAGCGGTCACCGCTTCGACGTCCACCTCGTCGATACCGTCGAACACGAGCGAGTCCCAGAATGATGCATCGGTCTGCATGACCAGCACGATCACCGTTCACGGCCGACCACGGCAGAGACGACCAAAGACTTGACGGAGCGTCATTCTCGGCTACCGGACGACCAGGCGTACGCGGTCTCACGCGACCCAGCCCCTCACAATCGAACACCAAGGTGACGCTCAGCGACCGCTCCCCAAGATCTGTGCCAGAACCTCGTTCTCATGGACATAACCAGGAGCGTTCCTGCCGCCGAGCAACAGACGTTCTCGAAACCCACCTACAGAGCCAACCTTGCTTCGTGCGGACCTGAGCGGCCGGTTCCTGCACGAGAACGATGCAGCCCTGGGCTCACCGCAGGCTTGAACGGGGCACCGCTGTTCTCACGCTCGCGCAGCGGATTTCCAGGCGGTAGTGACACACCCTTCTTCCCAGTGCCACCACTCCTTCGTCTCGCCGTGCTCCAACAGCTCGCGGATTTTCGGCAGGTCTGCCTGCGGCGGGACATCCAAGGCCACCATCCGGAACTGCTCGATGCCTTCGCCCGTCGTGCCGAGGCGGTGGAAGACCTCAAGCACGCTCTGCCGGGCGGCGGCCGAGCCGCCGTCCTTCAGCACGATGAGCCGAATGGTGCAGTTCTGCGAGGGCTGCACCGTTTCCCCGGCCCAGAGAACACCTTCGTCATCCGGTTGAACCCTGATGATGTCTCCGCTGGCGACTCCGCGGACGAACCAGGGCGTGTTGTCCAGCCGCACCGTACTGTCGCCGAGGTCTACGGCCCACAGGCTCTCGACACTCGCCGGCGGCCAGCCGTCCTCGTCTATGTCCATGCGGAAATGGACCTTCACGTGGTCGTCACTGATGTTCGTCACCGAACCATCATCCACTTCGCATCCACCAGACCGGACTGCGGAGTGCGGAAGGCGGGCGCCTTCGGGTCCGGCTGGCAGCCCGCCATGATCGCCGACGGACAGCCTCCAGATGATCGGCTTCTAAAACACGACCGCAGGCGATCGATCACGGTCCCAGACGGTCGGCGCCGAGGCGATCAACCTTCACTGAGACGAACGGGCAAGCGTCAACCTTCGCCGAGACGGAAGCGGATCAGCGCAGATTGCTTGAGATCGCATCACCCTTCACCGAGACAGGTCAACCGAAGGCCGATCAAGGTGTTTGTCAAGCGATCGGTTCCGATATATCGTTGACGCATCGCGACAGATCAACGATGGAAGGAGCGTAGCGATGCGTTCACATGGACACGAGCACGGACATGGGCACTGCGGGCCCGGTCATCAAGGTCGGGGCGACTTCGAGGGGCGGCGGGCGGCCTTCGGGCAGTTCGGTCCGCCGTTCGGTGGCGGTCCCTTCGGGGGCGGCCCCTTCGGTGGCGGACGCGGCCGGGGCAGTGGCCGGGGGAGGGCGCGCCGCGGTGACGTACGTGCGTCGATCCTGGCGCTGCTGAAGGACCGGCCGATGCACGGGTACGAGATGATCCAGGAGATCGGTGAGCGCAGCGGCGGGGCCTGGCGGCCCAGCCCGGGCTCGGTCTATCCGACCCTCCAGCTGTTGGAGGACGAGGGTCTGATCGTCAGCGCGAGCGAGGGCGGCAAGAAGCTGTTCACGCTCACCGACACCGGCCGCACCGAGGCGGAGTCGGGTCCCGACGCGCCCTGGGAGGAAGCCGGGCGCGGAGTCGACTGGGAGAGCGTCAACGAGATCCGGCAGGCCGGTTTCGGTCTGATGGAGGCGTTCGGTCAGGTCTGGAAGACCGGCTCGGTCGATCAGCGCCAGAAGGCGCTCACGGTCATCAATGACGCCCGTAAGAAGCTCTATCTGATTCTCGCCGACGAGGACTGAGCCCGTGGGCGGGGTGCCGAGGGCCTCGTGGCCGAGCCGCGAGGCCCTTCCCGCCGCTCCGGTGGCGGTCAGGCGGCGACGAGCCCGCCCAGTTTGCGCAGCGACTCGACGAGCGCGGCGGTCGCCGAGTCCTTGAGCTTGCCCGCCATCAGGGAGACCGCAGCGCCGGTGAACTCCCCGTCGATGCGTACTGTGGTCGCGTCCCCGTCGGGGGTCAGTGAGTAGCGCATGGCCAGGTTGACGCCCATCGGCCCCTTGCCCTTGGTGGCCAGCAGGCGCGCGGTCTCCAGCTCCGCCACCGTCCAGGTCACCTCGGCGGGGAAGCCCATGAGCTTCATGTTCTCCTCGTAGGTGGCCGCGAGTTCGAGTGTCGTGGGGCCGCCCTTGGGGAAACTGGTGTGGGTGGCGTTCCACTGGCCGTACGCGGTGAAGTCCGTCAGCTGGGCCCAGACTTTCTCGGCCGGTGCTTCGATGCGTGCTTCTGCGCTGACTTCGGCCATGCGACCACCCCTTCTCGGCGGGTTACGGTGTCGCGGAACGTAGTCGCAGCGACGTGAACATTCAATACTGATGAACTGTCAGATCTGTGTGGTCCGTTCCCTCCGCTCCCACCAGCCAGATCAGTGCGGCATCGAATCGGTCGGAGGCGCGCGGGTGCGGGCCGTCGTCATGGCAGTGGAACGCGGCCCAGAAGAGATCGGCGCGCAGGGCGTCCGCCGGTGCGCGGATCCGGTATACGTACTCCCGTCCGTCGAGCGCCGGTAGGGCGACCAACCAGGACACGTCCGCGGACTCCCTTCCAGCTGCCGTACGGGTGGTGTGGCCTGTGGGACGTACGGGGGAGGCTCGCGGTTGCTCCGGGGGTGCGGTGCAAGGCGGCGCGCGCCGTTTTCCCGGATCGGATCCGAGAATGGCGAGATCTCATCCGTAAGGAGGAGGAGCCGCTCGGGTGTGCCCAACTTGCGTGGGATGCCTAAATGGGCCCCTCCGGCGATGCTTCGGCGCGGTGGGACTGATGGGGTAAGAGGTGTGCAAAACCGGACGCCGCGGATCCCTCAGCAGCCCGCACCGAACCGTGCTGAGTTCGACGCCAGACTCACTGTGGAGCTGGCCGCCGTGGTGACGGGTGCCCGAAGGCGCGCACTGCGCGACGGCGACCGGCAGATCGACACCGCACATCTGCTGCACTCCCTCATCGAATCGGAGCCCGAGGTGCGGGCGGCCTTCGAGGGCGGACCCCAACTGGCCAAGGTGCTCGGCTATCTCGTCCAGCGCAGTATCGGATACGGGCTGCGCTGGCAGGGTGCGGTGGAGGACTCCCGTGCTGTCCCGGTTGTCGAGGACCCGGATTCCGCGGTGCGGGAGACGGGGGTGGAGGGCTGGTCGCCCTCGGCCGCTTCGGCGATGGCCGAAGCCCGTGAGCGGGCGGAGCTGCGCGGCGACGTGCGGGTCGGAGGGCTCGATCTGCTGGCGGCACTGGCCTCGGACCACGAGTGCCGGGCCGTCGAGGTGCTGCAGCGGGCCGGCGTCGACGCGGAGCAGCTTGCGGCCCGGATCGTGGGGGCGTCCGGCCAGGGGTGGCGGGGAGCCGGGGGCTGACGGCCTGACGTGCGGGCGCCGATTCAGCGTGGCGGTTCGGTCAGGGCTTTGAAGGCCGGGCGGAGCAGGGTGGCGATGCGCTCGGCGGGAGCGTCGCGGAGGGCGTCGAGGCCGAGGAGCTGGTGGCCGATGGTGACGCCGACCATGGTGGTGATGACCAGTGCGGCGCGCAGCTCGGGGTCCTCGACATCCGGCAGCGCCGCGCCGATGCTGCTGATCTGCCGGTCGAGGCTCGCGCGGGTGTGATCGGCTGCGGCCGGATCGGTGAGCATGGAGCGCATCATCGCCAGCGTGCCGTCGGGAAGGCCACCGAGCTTGAGGCCGAGCGTGGCGATCAGTTGATCCACCAGCGCGTCGCCGTCGGTGTCGGTCGGTGGCGCGGGGGATGCCTGCACGGCATGGGTGAACAACTCGCGTTTCGACCTGAAGTACTGCATGACCAGAGCCGGATCGACGCCTGCCGTGGCTGCCACGGCACGGATGGTGGTGCGATCGAAGCCCCGCTCGGCGAACAACTCACGGGCGCTGTCGAGGATGCGCGCCTCGGTGGCTCGGCGGCGGTCGGCGCGAGAGATGTGAGGGACGGTCACGATTTCACTCTACAGCCGTTGACCGAAGCCTTGGCGGGCTCGTACGTTGATTGGGTCAACATCCGTTGAGTGAACGGAGTGAGTAGTGGATGGAGTGAGTTCCGTGTCAGGTCTGCAGAAGCCCTCGGCCTGTACGCCCCGCGAGGTGCTGGGCCGCTACCACCAGGCCATGCTCGACAAGTCCGCGGACGACCTAGCCGACCTGTACGCCGCGGACGCGGTGCATGAGTTCCCGTTCTCCTCCCCCGGGTTCCCCTCGCGCTATGAGGGGCGCGAGGAGGTGCGTGCCGGATACCGGGCGGCCTGGGGCGCGAGCCCCGTCCGGGTGGAGGCCATCGAGGACCTGGAGATCCACGAGACCGCCGATCCGGAAGTGATCATTGGCGAGCACGTCGTGGTCGGCGCACTGCCGACCGGGAGTGGCACCTTCACCGTGCCCGGTGTGCTGATCGTCCGCGTCCATGACGGACTGATCGTGCGGGTCCGTGACTACATGGATGGACTGGCCGTCGCCGGGCTGGGCGAGCTGATGGCGAAAGCTGCGGTGGAGCCGAGCGTCTGACGGAGAGCGCACGTCAGGGGTCACAGGGGTGACGCTACTGACCACAGCTGTCATGATGTGCCGATGCACGCGTCTCAGGGGAGAAGCGCCAGCCTGGGACTTGCCCTGGCCTCGGCGTTCGCATTCGGCGGTTCAGGGGTGGCGGCCAAGCCGTTGATCGAGGCAGGACTCGATCCGCTCCATGTGGTGTGGCTACGGGTGGCGGGTGCCGCCCTTGTCATGCTGCCCGTCGCCTGGCGCCACCGGGTTCTCGTGCGCAGCCGGCCAATCCTGCTGCTGGGGTTCGGGCTGCTCGCCGTGGCCGGTGTGCAGGCCTTCTACTTCGCTGCGATCTCCCGTGTCCCCGTCGGAGTCGCTCTTCTCGTCGAGTATTTGGCGCCCGCGCTCGTCCTCGGCTGGGTCCGCTTCGTCCAGCGCCGACCGGTCACCCGGGGTGCCGCGGTCGGTGTGATGCTCGCCGTCGGGGGACTCACCTGCGTGGTCGAGATCTGGTCGGGGCTGAGCTTCGACATGGTCGGGCTGCTGCTCGCGCTCGGCGCCGCCTGCTGTCAGGTCGGCTACTTCGTCCTGTCGGACCAGGGCAGCGCGGACAGCGCGGAAGGAGTCGAACCTCCGCATCCGGTCGGTGTCATCGCGTACGGGCTGCTGATCGGCACGGTCGTCCTCACCGTGGTCGCACGGCCCTGGGGCATGGACTGGTCGGTTCTGGGCGGCAGCGCGGGCATGGACGGCATGGATGTACCCGCCTGGCTGCTGCTCGTCTGGATCGTGCTGATATCGACGGTGATCGCCTACGTCACCGGGGTGATCTCGGTGCGGCTGCTCTCACCCGCGGTGGCGGGTGTCGTCGCCTGTCTGGAGGCGGTCATCGCCACCGTGCTCGCCTGGGTGATGCTCGGCGAGCACCTGTCGGCGCCGCAGCTCATCGGCGGTTCCATGGTGCTGATCGGTGCCTTCATCGCCCAGTCGGCGACACCGAAGACGTCCTCCGGTCCCGTCGCATCCGGACGGGGCGAGGGGCGCACTGCGGGATCGGACGAAGGCCGTGCCGCTGCCGAGGAGGAGTTGTCCGCGGGTCGTACTGCGACGTAGTGTGCCGATCATGCATTCGACCGTACTTCCGCCGCCTGCCGCCTAGCGCGGGCGGCCACTCCTGACGAAGACCGGGCTCGGGCAGTCCCGAGCGGTTCGTCGCTGCCCGTGTATGGAGCCGAGCGACCACCGTCCTGTCCTCATCCGGAGAAGTCACGTGTCGAACCCTGCTACCGGCCTGCCCGTCGGGCGGAGCCTCTTCTATCTGATCGTCGCCGGTGTTGCCTGGGGCACTGCCGGGGCCGCCGCTTCGCTGATCTTCGAGGTCAGCGATCTGGGCCCGCTCGCCCTGTCGTTCTGGCGCTGCCTGGGCGGCCTCGTGCTGCTGCTCGCCGCGCTGGCGCTACGGCCCCGACGCGCGGCCGTCCCCGCCGAACCGCGCCGCCGTCGGCTGCTGCGCGTCCTGGGGACCGGCGTCGGTCTCACCGTCTTCCAGAGCGCGTACTTCGCGGCCGTCGAGGCGACCGGTCTCGCGGTCGGGACCGTCGTCACCCTTGGAGCGGGCCCCGTGCTCATCGCGGTCGGTGCACGGCTGACCATGGGGGAGCGGCTGGGCCGCGGCGGCCTCACCGCGGTGGTGGGCGCGCTGGCAGGGCTCGCCGTACTGGTGCTCGGCGGCGACGGGGCCACCGTGCGCCCCGCCGGAGTCGCCCTGGCACTGCTCTCCGCGGCCGGCTACGCGACGATCACCCTGCTGACCCGATGGCTCGGCCGCGACGGCGGCGCCGCCGACTCGCTCGCCACCAGCGCATGGGCATTCGGGATCGGAGCCGTCGGACTGCTGCCGATGGCTGCGGCCGAAGGGCTCGTACCGCATACCGTTCAGGTCGCGCAGGTCGTGACGCTGCTGGTGTACGTGGCGGCGGTACCGACCGCGCTCGCCTATGCGCTCTACTTCGCGGGCGCCGCGGCGGTGCGTGCCGCGACGGTGTCCGTGATCATGCTGCTCGAACCGGTCAGTGCGGCGGTCATCGCCGTGGTGGTGCTCCGCGAACAGCTCACCGCGGCCACCGTCGTCGGGACACTGCTGCTCCTCGCGGCCGTGGCGGGGCTGGCGTTCGCCGAGGCGCGCAGCGCCGCGCACGCCCGCCGCCGGGCGGCCGTACCGGCCTGACCGACGGGGTGGCCGGGCGGGTACCCGGCGGCGGGCTCGGCCACCCCGGGAGGGGTCAGAGCGCGGCGATGTAGTCCGGCACTCCGATGGCGGGATCGAGGTCGTTCGAGGGGAGCGGCGCCGCGTAGCCGTGGGCGAGCGGGACGACGCCCGCCCAGTGGGGCAGCTCGAGGTCGCGGGGTTCGTCGTTGGGGCCACCGGTGCGGATCTTGGCTGAGACCTCCTGGAGGTCCAGACGGATGACCGCTGTCGCGGCCAGCTCCTTTTCGTCGGCGGGCCGCGAGTCCGCGGACCGGCCCGGCACCACGTGGTCGACGATCGCGTCGAGAGCGGCCCGCCGCTCCTGCGGGTCGGTGACCGTGCGCGCGATGCCGTGGACCACCACGGAGCGGTAGTTGATCGAGTGGTGGAAGGCGGAACGGGCGAGCACCAGCCCGTCGACATGCGTCACCGTCAGGCAGACGGGCAGGCCGGGATCGGTCCGGCCGGCCTCCCGCAGCGGCCGGGAGCCGGTCGAGCCGTGTACGTAGAGCCGCTCGCCGACCCGGCCGAAGAGCGTCGGCAGAACGACCGGTGAGCCGTCACGGACGAAGCCGAGATGGCAGACGTACGCCTCGTCGAGTATCGAGTGGACCAGTTCCCGGTCGTACGCCGCGCGATCGCGGGAACGGGTCGGGGCGGTGCGCTCGGTCGGCTGGTATCCGGCCGCGGCGTCCGGGCCCGTGGTCTGCGGCGGTGCGGTGTCCGGCATTGCGTACTCCATTGCACTAGTGCATAATCTTGTTTGTGCTAGGAGAATATCGGATCGTCGGGCGGCGTGCAGCGGAAATTGCCGCCAGTGTGGAGCGCGGGGTCGGTTCGGGAGAGCTCACGCCCGGACAAGTGCTGCCGCCCATGCGGGAGTTGGCGGACCAGCTGGGGGTGAATCCCAATACGGTGGCGGCCGCCTACCGCACGCTCCGCGAGCGCGGAGTGATCGAGACGGCCGGGCGCCGGGGCAGCAGGGTGCGGCCGCGACCCGCGAGTACGGCGCGCGGTTCGCTCCGGGTCGAGGCGCCGCCCGGGGTGCGGGACCTGGGGGAGGGGAACCCTGATCAGGCGCTGCTGCCCGCGCTGGGGGAGGCGTTCGCGGCGGCCGCGGGCGAGTACGCGCGGCGGCCCGGGATGTACGGACAGGCACCGGTGGACCCGGAGTTCGCCGCGCTCGCCCGCGCCGCACTGGATGCCGACGGAGTGCCGGCCGGATCCGTGGTCGCGACCTCCGGATCGCTGGATGCGATCGAGCGCGTCCTGGTCGCGCATCTCAAGCCCGGTGACGCGGTGGCCATCGAGGACCCGGGGTGGGGCAGCTTGCTGGATCTCGTACCGGCGCTCGGGCTGCGCCCAGTGCCCGTCGCGCTCGACGACGAGGGACCGCTGCCCGATGCCGTCGAGCACGCGCTGAACGCCGGTGCCCGCGCCCTCGTGGTCACCGACCGCGCGCAGAATCCGACCGGGGCCGCGATCAGCGCCGGGCGCGCCTTTGAGCTGCGGGGTGTTCTTGCCGGACACCGCGGCGTCCTCCTGATCGAGGACGACCACGGGCACGCCATCGTCGATCTGCCGCTGTACCCGCTGGCGGGTGCCACGGACCGGTGGGCATTCGTGCGGTCCGTGGCCAAGGCGTACGGACCGGATCTGCGGGTCGCCGTGCTGACCGGCGACCCGGTCACGGTCGACCGGGTGTCGGGCCGGCAACGGCTGGGCCCCGGCTGGGTCAGCAGACTGCTGCAACGGGCCGTGGTGCACCTGTGGTCCTCGGGTGCGGTCGACTCGGGCGAGGTGGCAGGGGCGTACGCAGAGCGGCGGGACGCGCTCGTGAAGGCACTGGAGGAGCGGGGCGTGGAGGCGCACGGACGCAGTGGCATGAACGTATGGGTACCGGTCAGTGACGAGACCGGTGCGGTGGCGCGGCTGCTGCACACAGGCTGGGCGGTGGCGCCCGGGGCGCGATTCCGGGTGACCGCGCCCCAGGGGATCCGGCTCACCATCTCACCGCTGACCGGGGCCGACATCGGGCCGCTGGCCGATGCGGTGGCGGCAGCGGCGGGACCGGCGAAACCGCTGAACTACGGCTGAGCCTCGGTCCTGGCCTTGCCGCTGCGGACCCTGTTCTGGGTGAGAGCGGCACCGGCCAGGACCACGAGCGCGCCGACCGGAGTGTTCCAGCTCAGCTGCTCGCCGAGCACGACGACTCCGGCCGCGGTGGCGATCACCGGAATGAAGTAGGTCACCATCTGTGCGGTCGTCGGTCCGACCTCTGCCACCAGGCCGTACTGCATCAGCACCGCGAGGCCCGTGCCGAGCGCCCCCAGGGCGACCACGGCAAGTGTCGGGAGCAGCGGGAATCCATCGGGAGCCGATGTGAACAGAGGGGTCACCAGGGCGATCTGAACGGTGCCGAGAAAGAGCTGGCTGCCGGTCAGGGCGAGCGTGGACGAACTGCTGCCTGCCAGCGTCCTGCGGACGTAGATCCAGCCGACCGGATAGCTGAGGGAAGCGAGCAGGGCCATGGCCGTACCGCTGAAGTCCAGCCCGGAGAAGCCCTGCCAGGCGCCCAGCACGGTAAGCACACCGAGGAATCCGAGCCCGAGTCCGGCGACGCGGCGACGGGTCGGCCGGTCCTCGGAGAGTGCGACGAGTGAAAGTGCCATGCCCCACAGGGGCGAGGTCGCATTGCAGATTCCGGCCAGCGTCGACGGGATACTCAGCTCGGCATACGCGAAGAGCGAGAACGGCAGTGCGTTCAGGAAGAACGCGGCGACGGCCAGGTGTCCCCACGTGCGGGCGCCGCGCGGCAGCCGCTCACGCCGTACCGCCATCGCGACGGCAAGCACCGCCGTGCCCGACAGGAGGCGGCCGAGAGTGACCTGGAACGGGGCATACCCCTCGGTACCGACCTTGATCAGAAGGAAGCTGAACCCCCAGATCAGCGAGAGCGTCCCGAACCGGATGCGCCAGTCCGGCGCCCGGCGCGCGGCAGGCGCCGGGACCGGAGCCGGAGCGGTCGTCCCGGCCGGTAGGGCAGGGGCGGAGGGCTTGGCGGGAGGAGTGGTTCTCGGACGCACCGGACATTGCGATGCCGGCCGGTCATCGGCTCGCGGACCGGGCGGAGGTGGACCTGGAGGAGTTCGCCGACGACGAATGGGTTTCATGGCCGGAGGGTGAATTCTGCTACGACTGGCTGATGTTCACTCTGCGCTCGAAGGGCATCGAACCGCGCATCGCGCATCTGGCGGGCGAGCACCACACCCAACTCGCCCTGATCGCCGCAGGGATGGGGGTCTGTGTGGCGCCGCGGCTGGGCCGAGGACCGGTACCCGACGGAGTGCGGCTCGTGCCCGTACGGCAGAAGATGCGACGGCACGTCCATGCCGTGTGGCGGACCGACGCGGACCGGCGTCCGTCGATCAGGGCGGCGGTGGCGGCGCTGCGGATGGCCGGTCGGGGGCTGGATGTGCCGTCGTCGTAGGACGGGAAAGGGTGTCCTCAGGTCGCGGACGGTCCTGCGAGCTTGCGGAAGTCCCAGGAGGTGATGGACTGAGGGGTGAGCCGCAGCCAGGCGTGCCGGCCGTCGTGCGGCATGGCGTCCATCCCGAAGTACTTCGCCGTGAACAGCCGTTCTGGCACGTCGAGTTCCGGGCACGGTTCGCCGGTACGGGGTGCCTCGCCCACAGGGACGGCCGCGCCGGAGAGTTCGATGCCGCGCAGATCCGCGTACTCCACCCCGTCGTCCACGACCACCGCGATCCTCGGGTCCTCGCGCAGCTGGGACCAGCGCAGGCTGCGGGTGATCGAGTACAGCCAGATCGAGGTGCCGTCCCAGGCGAACCAGAGTGCGCCGATATGCGGGCGGCCGTCCGCGGAAACGGTGGCGACCCGGCAGGTGCGCTGCTCGGCGAGATAGGTGTCGCGTTCCGCGTCCGTCATCATGATCCGACGGCCCCGTCGCTGAATGGCGGCCATGGGACGCCCCCTCCCGATAGCTGACTCTGTGTCAGAGATCATGGGGCCTCTTCCCTCATCACGCAATGGCGGTTAACCTCGCGCGCCCGATCCGCCACCGAAAGGGACAGCCGTGCCGTCGAAGGAACAGCTCGCCGAGCAGCTCGATCCGGCCACCACCGTGCTTCTGACGGTTGAATGCCAGCAGGGCGTCGTGGGCCCGGGCAGCGCACTGCCCGAATTGGCCGAGGAGGTCAGGTCCTCCGGCGCCCTTCACCGCGTCGCCCGACTGGTCGCAGCCGCCCACGAGGCCGGGATCCAGGTACTGCACGCGGTGGCCGAACGACGTCCCGACGGGCGGGGCGCCAACGACAACGCCCGCCTCTTCCGGGCCGCCGGCCGGTTGCCCGTACAACAGCACTCGGGCACCGCGGCGGTACGGATCGCCGCGCCCATCGAGGTGGCGGACGAAGACCTCGTCGTGCGCAGACTGCACGGTCTTTCGCCCATCGCCGGCACGGATGTGGACGCACTGCTCCGCAACCTCGGCTGCCGGACGCTCGTCGTCACCGGGGTCTCGGCCAATGTCGCCATCCCCAACGCCGTGTTCGACGCGGTGAATCTCGGATATACGGCGGTGGTGCCGTCCGACGCCATCGCGGGGGTGCCGGCCGACTACACCCCCGCGATGATCCGCAACACACTCGCCCTCGTCGCCACCATCACGACCACCGATGACGTACTCGGCTGCTGGCGGAGCCGAGGGCGGGCCAGGGCCTGATCGGCGGATCAGGCCGGAACGGCCCTAGGGCGTGTGTGAGGTCGTGATCAGTATTCGTATTCTGCTGCCGCGCCGGGGTGGATCGCGATAGGACGACGGTGTGACGCGCCGACAGTTGAGCGATGACCAGTGGGAACTCATCGAGCCGTACCTGCCGATCGGCGAGTACGGCCCTTACCCGGTGAGGCTGCGTGACCAGTTCGAGGGAGTGATCTGGCGCTTCCGGTCCGGCGCTCAGTGGCGGGAGATGCCCGAGGAGTTCGGCCCCTGGCCCACCGTCTACGGCCGTTTCCGGGTATGGCGGGACGCGGGGGTGTTCACCGCGCTGCTGGAAGGGCTGATCGCTGAGGCCGCCCGGCAGGGGAAGACGGACCTGTCGCTGGTCAGCGTGGATTCCACGACCGCCCGCGCGCATCACGACGCCGCGGGGATGCGCATCGGTCCCGAGGTCATGGAGGCCCTGGAGGAAGCCGTGCGCGAACAGGAGCAGGCCCGGCAAAAGGGGGCGGCCGCGAGGAACAGAACGGACAGGACGACGGAGACGACCCCGGGCGGGAAGAACGGCGACGCGTCCGGCGCAGACGCAGAGCCCGCCTGAAACAGGCCCTGCTCGGCAGATCCAGAGGCGGCCTGACCTGCAAGATCCATCTCGCCTCCGACCGCAGGTGTCGGCCGCTGTCGATCGTGGTGACCGCCGGACAGGCCGCCGACAGCCCGCAGTTCGTCCCCGTCCTGCAAAAGGTCCGCGTCCGGCTACCCGTCGGCCGCCCGCGCACCCGGCCCGCCGCCGTGGCCGGGGACAAGGCCTACTCCTCCCGCGCCAACCGCGCCTACCTGCGCAGACGCGGCATCAAGGCCGTCATCCCGGAGAAGAAGGACCAGTCCACCCACCGCAAGAACAGAGGCAGCAGGGGCGGCCGGCCCGTCACCCACGACGCGGATCTCTACAAGGACCGCAACACCGTCGAGCGCATGATCAACAAACTGAAAGCCTGGCGAGGCATCGCCACCCGCTACGACAAGAGCCCCGAGAGCTACGACGCCGGCCTCCACCTCCGGGCCTCCATGATCTGGATCAACGACCTCACATAGACGACCCGATGATCACGACCTCACACACGCCCTAGGACACGAGCGTGATCGAGTCGCCCTCGACCGTGATCGGCCGGGCGGGCAGCGGCTGGGTGGCCGGACCCGCCGCCACACTGCCCGTCGCCACATCGAACTTGCTTCCGTGACAGGGGCAGTTGATGGTTCCGTCCGACACGCTCGACACCGCGCATCCCTGGTGGGTGCACTTCGACGAGAACGCCTTGAACTCGCCGGCCTTGGGCTGGGTCACCACGACGTCCTGGTCGGCGAAGATCATTCCGCCGCCCTCCGGAATGTCGGCGGTCTTGGCCAGAGCAGGTCCGCCGCCGTCGGATCCGTCACTGGTCGGCTCGACCGCATGCGAACCGCCTGCGTCGACCGCATCCGAACCGCCCGAGTCCTTCTGGTTGCCGCACGCGGTGAGTACGGCAGCCACCGAGACGGCCCCGACCGCTGCGACAACGGCCCGACGCCCGGGACGGACCTCGTGGTCCTGCGATGCGCTCATGCTGACTTTCCCTTCCGCGATGTTCATGACTTCGGTGTCCTACCAGGGGTACGCGCAGCGGAACGCCCGCGTTCAACGCCCCAGGGACTTCTTGAGGAAGTCCCGCTCCAGCAGCAACAGATTGCTGACCGTCTCCTCCCGGGTGACCAGATGGCCGGACCCGGACAACGGCAGAACCGTGTGCGACCGGCCCGCGGCCAGCAGCGCGGCGGAGAACCGCAGCATGTGGGCGACGGCCACATTGTCATCGGCAAGTCCGTGCACCAGCATGAGCGGGCGTGTCAGCCCGGCCGCCTCCGAGTGCAGTGAACTGCGGTCGCAGTTCTCCGGAAATACATCCGGATGGCCGAGAAGCCGTTCCTCTCAATGGGTGTCGTAGAGCCGTCGGTCGGCGCAGCACAGGCGACCGCCGCGTGGAAGACCTCCGGGTGACGCAGCACGGCGGCAGCCGCGTGCAGCGCGTCGGTCCGGTCCTCCGGAACGGCCGTCAGCCGGTCTCCGTATACCGATTTCTCCCAGGCTTTCCCACGCCCCGGAGTGCCGCGGCCATCCGTGACCAGCACCGCGAAAATCTGTTCGGCGAACCACTGGGCGACCGCGACCCACCGGATACGCACCTTCAGAATGATTCGCATGCCGTGGCCCGCGAACGGGTTGAGCAGTACGGGCAACTGGGCGTCCCCCGGCCGGTGCCACGACGGCAGATACGGCCTGCCGCGCAGCTCACGTCACCGTCCTCGTACAGCCGGAGCCGGCTGACCTGACCCGTGCCGGACGTGGTCCGTACGAGGAGCACCCGGGCGCCGTCCGGTGAGACGGCGAACTGTCGGGGCACTCCGAGCGAGCAGCGGAGGGTGCGGGCGAACTGCCGGGGGAGTCACCGGGTGTTGTCGAGCGCGTCGTCAGCCGTGGAGCCGAATGGGGGAGTGATGGAGACACCATGACAGGCGGAATCCGGACCGACCGGCCCTTGCCCAGGCACGGGCCGGGCTACGGGGAGGCCACGCATTGCGCGTGACTGTCAGAGGCATCTGCAAGGCTGAGCGGTATGACACTGAGGAACTTCAACGACCTTGAGCGGGCCATTCGCGGCGGTTGGGGCGCGGACACCACGACGCCGGATCACCGTCCGAACTGGACCCCGGACAATCCGGCGCGTGACCAGTGCGGTGTCACCGCCCTGGTGGTGCACGACCTGTTGGGCGGTGACCTGATCCGCGGTGAGGTTCATGTCAATGGCGAGCGAGTGGACTACCACTGGTGGAACCGTCTGGGCATGGGGATCGAAATCGATCTCACCCGCGAGCAGTTCGGCCCCGATGAGACAGTCGTCGGCAGAGTTGTGATTGAACGGCCTGCGGAGATCGTGCGGCTCCGTGAGGAGTATGAGCTTCTCCGCAGCCGAGTCGTGGCGGAGCTGTGTTCGTAGGCGATACGTCTCCGGGGTTTCCCGTGCAGTGACGATGCGGGGTCAGCGAGCTGTCGCGTCGTTTGCGCGGAAGCGAAGAGGAGGGTCCGGTCCAGCTGCTCCTCGTCCTCGTTGCTGAACACCTCGTCCACCAAAAGTTCGCGCAGCGGCTCCTGTACGCCGTCGCCGTACCCCTGCTGGTAGTCGTCCAGATCGAAGTGGGTGTCCGCCTCCACCGTGGTGATCGTGGAGTGCTCGTCCTCGATGACCAGCCGGGCGCGGATGGTGCCCGCCTGGAGAGTCTGGTCGTCTCCGAGGCAAGTCGGACCCCCTCGATGCCCAGAACGCCGCCCGGGCGGTACTGAGCGGGCGGGCACGCGCCCGGGCCAAAACAGGCGACGGCCCCGTACAGATAGCCCAGATGTACAAACTCACCAAGGGGTCGGCGGTCAAGGCCCGCACCCAGGCGATCAACCAGCTCAAGGCCGTCCTCATCACCGCCCACCCGGACCTGCGGGAAGAGCTGGCCGGGCTGAACAACCCGGAGCTTTTCCGTACCTGTGCACGGTTCGCTGACGACAGCAAGAACGACGAGGGCGAGGAGGAGACGGTGCTGCAGGCCACCCGCACCACCCTGCGCTTGCTGGCCCACCGGATCGAGCAACTCACCGAACAGATCCAGGACCTGGAACGCCGCTTGGCCCGGCTCGCGGAACGCCACGTCCCGCAGCTGCTTGCTGTGGTGGGCATCGGCCCGGACACTGCCGCCACTCTGCTGATCACTATGGGGGACAACCCGGAGCGCCTCGGCAGTGAGGCATCGTTTGCTGCGCTGTGCGGAGTCAGCCCGGTCGAGCGTTCCTCGGGCACCCGGCAATACCGTCGCCTCAACCGCGGCGGCGACCGGCAGGCCAACGCCGCCCTGCACCGGATTGTGCAGACCCGCTTGCGCTGCGATCCACGCACCCAGGAGTACTGCGAACGCCGACTCAAGGAGGGTAAGACCCGCCGCGAGATCATCCGGTGCCTCAAACGCTACGCCGCCCGTGAGGTATTCCACCTGGTCAGGGCCATACAGTCGTAACCCAGTCATAGGGGCTGTTGTGAGAGCGCGTGCGACAAGGAAGCCCCGCCGGGATACCGGCGGGGCTTCTGTGCCCGGTGGACTACGCCGGCGTCGATGGTGTCCTGCGGGCGCCGTTGTACTCCGGCTCTCCGCTTTCGAGCACGCGGAGCAAGGAGGCGGTGACGACACGCGTGGTACGGCCGACGCGTAGCACGCGGCACGGAAACTCCCCGCGACGAACCAGGTCGTAGCCCTTCGCCCTGGAGAACCCCAACGCCTTGGAAGCGTCCTCCACGCTCCCCGTTCCGTCCCAGGTGGCACGGATGCGCGTAGGGCTGTATTGCGTGCCCTGCAACTCGTTGCTCTGCGTGTGCATTTCGGCTTCTTCGATCCCTTTCAAGGCGACGCTGCTTGCGCGCAGCCGATTGGTGCTGAGTCTGCGGGAAACATCTGGCTCTAACGCTATGGCGGGTAAGTGGACCGCGGAGTCGGGCCAGCAACTGATCAGACCAGCAGGTGTGAGCGGGGAAACGCCGCATCGTGTGCTGAGGTCGATGCCGATGTGCAGGCCATCCAGATCGAACTCGCTGTCGGTTCTACCCAGGACGTGACAAGACTCGGCCACCACGGCGACAGTGAATTAGCGGTCCAACTGCGTGTCTCGAAAGATCTGGAGCGCGACCGGGGCCTGTTCCTCACGAGCTATGCGGCAGTGTGAAGCGCCGACGATGCGCGGCGAGTTGGATAGATGCTGGTCTTGGCGACGCCTTTCGACTTACGGACAGGTAGTGGCGGTGGACCATCAATGATGCGCAGCATCGCCGGTTTGGCTAACCGGCGATCCTGCGCTATGTTGCTTCGCTTCGAAGCAGTCTGCGCGCTTGTCTGATTAATATGCGTCCATTCGTGCGGCCGACCGTTGCCGGAGACAGGGAAGACTCGGCGTCGCGACTGTGCCCGATCCGTGCATGGATGGCTCCTGGGGCGTCGGCGGCTCATGGCGACAGCGCCCAGCTGCGGCAAATCGCCACACCCATCGGCCGGCCGCACGAGATGGGTTGTCTTGCCCATGCTGGTCGGCTGTTGAGGCTGACGAAGCCAAGGATGTGCGCGCTATCCCTCGCGGATCGGGGTGTCGAGGACGGAGACGATCGCGTCCCTGTTCGCCGTGATGAAGTCGGCCAGCTCTGGTGGCATCAGGTTCAGCCCCCGGACGGCCTCGGCGGTGAACGGAACCCGGACCACCTCGTACCCGCCCCGCTCCGGCTTGGTGAACTCCGTACCCGTGCGTGCGGTCAGGTTCATCGACTCCAGGCGCGCGGCGAAGATGTGTTGAACTCCGATGCCGCCCTCCAGCTCGTCGGTGATCAGGTGGACGAGCTCGGCACGTTGCAGCTTGCCGCCCAGCTCCTCGAATACCTCGCGGTGCAGGGCCGCCTCGATGGTCGTGTCGTCCTCCTCGACCCCGCCGCCGACCGACACCCAGTACGGCTCCCTGCCCGGCTTGGTGCGCTTGATCAGGACCAGCTCGTCGCCGTCGAGGAGGATGGCGCGGGCGTTGCGTTTGATGATGTCGGTCATGCCGTTGGCTCCTTCTGATCGTGGATATAGGAGAGAACGGGCGGAGGCCCGCCTGGTGGCGGTGGGCATCTCCGGCTCAGGGGGACTCAGCATGGTGCAGGCCGAGGGCAGGGTGTGTCGTCCGAGTGCTGCAGCAATGCCGCACCACTGCCGAACACGACTGGCTACGCTGGGCGTTTCGGCATGCTGTTCAGGGAGGACTCGCCGTGACGAGCGAGAAGAAACGGGAGTGGACACCATGACAGAGAAGACCTCCCGCGCCTCGGGCGAAAAGGCCGTTCGCGGCTCCGGGCCGGCCGCCGCGGCCAGCGCGCCGGTCATCCTGAGCAACGAGCCCGGCTCGTTCTCTTGGGGTGTGCTGGCCAAGCGCCACCCTTCCCTCATCCAGCAGGTACGAGACGCCTTCCCGTACGGACGTCGACAGCACGGGGCCCTCGACGCCCTGCTGGATGAGATCACCAACGGCGTCGTCAAACCGATTGCCCCTGCGGAACACGACCATGTCCGCTGGGCGGACTGGGGGCAGGAGTACTTCGGGCGCTCGTGGTACGACGCCCCGTTCCTGTGGGCAGAGAGCTACTTCTATCGCAGGCTGCTCGGCGCGGTCGAGTACTTCGGTACCGGGCCGTGGCAGGGAGTCGATCCGTTCGCGCCGTTCAAGCAGGCCGAACTGCGAGGCGACGCGGTCAAGGAGGAGCTACTGGCCCTGGACGCTCTCGCGAGCGCTCCGGCCGACGAGCGGGCCACGGCCCTGCTCCACGCCTCGTTGTGGGGCAACCGTGCGGATCTCGGCTTCCGCGTCTCGGCGGGGGAGCCGGCGATCGGTGACGCCGCTGCCTCCGCGCTGGTGGCCGATGACAGCGCGGTGGTGTGGCAGCTCCTGCCCGCCGGAGCGTCCTCCACAGTCGCCGTTGTGGCGGACAACGCTGGACGAGAGCTCATCCCGGATCTGCTCCTCATCGACCACCTCCTCGAACACCGGCATGCCGAACGGGTCGTGCTTCACGTCAAGCCCTACCCCTACTACGTCTCCGACGCGATGACGGCTGACGTCGTCGACTGCCTCCATCGCCTCACCGAGGCGCCCGGCGAAGCCGGCCGGATCGGCGGCCGACTGTGGAAGGCCATGACGGCAGGAAGCCTGGAGGTCCGCACCCACCCGTTCTTCTGCGCTCCGCTGCCGTACGAGGAGATGCCCGAGAACCTTCGCGGCGAGTTCGCGAGCGCCACGCTCACCATCCTGAAGGGCGACCTCAACTACCGTCGCCTGGTGGGCGACCAGCTGTGGCACCCCACGGTGCCCTTCGCCGATCTCGCCGCGTACTTCCCGGGGGCCGTCGCGGCGCTGCGGACCCTGAAGTCCGACGTCATCGTCGGCCTTGAGCAGGGAATGCTGGACGCTCTCGAACGGTCCGGAGCTGCCTGGCGTACTAGTGGAACTCACGCGCTGATTCAGGTGCGACGGTAGGGGGAATGCCCGTGACGATAGAGACTCAGACAGCAGTCGCCGCTGCCATCGTTGTTCAGCACGAGCGAGTCTTGCTCGTGCGGCGACGAGTCGCGGAAGGCGTACTCTCGTGGCAGTTCCCGGCAGGGAAGATCGAGCCTGGCGAAGCTCCCGAAGAGGCTGCAGTGCGTGAAACCCAGGAGGAGACGGGGCTCCTGGTGACCCCGACCAGTGTGCTGGGACAACGGGTTCACCCTGTGACGGGCCGGGAGATTCACTACATCGCATGCCGACCCCTCAGCGGCACGGCGTTTGTCGCGAGCGTCGAAGAGCTCGCCGAACTGGCGTGGGCCACTCACGGCCAAATCCCGCAGTACGTTCCGTATGGGCTATTCGAACCAGTGCAAAACTACCTCGACGAGGCTCTGCTCTCGTGAGCACCCATGGGTCAGCTCCCTAGTACTCCAGCCGGACTTCTTTAGCGCTGGTCAGCGCCTTGGGTGTGGGGAGTGTAGCGGGCTGGAATAGGGGTGGGGCGGTCTTTGCCGGGCCGTCCCACGAACGCGTGGCCGCGCTGCTTGTCGTGGCAACGTTCCGGGCAGCTCGCTCGCATGAGTGATGAACCAACGGGCGTGTGGGAAGAGGGACTTGCTGAGCTGCTCTTGCGGATCGGAAGACGTTTTGCCCGCGTGGAATCTCGGCGCCGGGTGCGGGACTACGTCCGTGGGCTCCTTGGTCCGGTGGTCCGCAAGAACGGCTGGCAGCTCGCCGAATACGCAGGTCACGCCACCCCCGACGCGCTGCAGCACCTCCTGTCCCGGAGCCGATGGGAGGCCGACGAGGTCCGCGACGACCTGCACCCCTACGTCGCCGAGTACCTCGGCGCGGACAACGGCGTGCTGATCATCGACGACACAGGCTTCGTGAAGAAGGGCACTACCTCCGCCGGTGTCCAGCGCCAGTATTCCGGCACCGCAGGCCGCACCGAGAATTGCCAGATCGGGGTCTTCGCCGCCTACGCCACCTTCCGCGGCCACACTCTGGTCGACCGCGAGCTCTACCTGCCCAAGTCCTGGACCGAGGACCGCGAACGCTGCCGGGCCGCCGGCGTCCCCGACGACCGCGTGTTCGCCACCAAGGGCGAACTGGCGCGGGCCATCATCCTGCGGGCTCTCACCTCGCCCCTGCCCGTCGGCTGGGTCACCGCGGACAGTCAGTCGAGCTCGACATCGTGGACGGGCCACGAGGGCCACAAGCCGCGAACGTCACCAAGGTGAACTCGAACCTGTAGTCCCAAGTCACACTTTGGAGAACCCGCCAGCCCAGCGTGATCAGCAAAAGACCCAGGTGCTCCTCCCACCCTGGCCTGGATCAGCGGGGACGACGAGCGACCGGGGGCCGCTAGTGCTGTGACCGGGATGGTTTACCGTGGTCGGGAGACGGCTCACGGGACGAGCGCGGTCCGCGAGGCGACTCTGGTATTACTGGTGCATGCAGGAAGAGACCGCGCGGTCCGCGATCGACACGTTCATCTCCGCGTTCAACGCCTCGGACGACAGCTATGTGACTGCGCTGCTCTCCCAGGCCCTAACCTCGGACGTGGTCTTCTGGGGACCGTTGGGCCGCAGTGAGGGGATCGAGGCGGTCGAGCGGTTCGTGCTGGACATCCGGCGCCACCCCGCGGGGACCGGCACGATGGTGCGCTGTTCGGCGGTGGACATGCCGGACGAGTGGGCCCGGTACCAGTGGGTCTTCACGACGCCGGATGGAGGCCCCCGCCTGGCGGGAACGGACGTCGTCCATCTGCGGCGGAGCCTCATCGACCAGGTCATCGTCTTCGCGGGGGAGATCGAGCCGTCCGCCTCTTGAGTCATTCGCCTCTGGCGCCGTCCTTCTCCTGAACCGGCCCCGTTCGGGGCTCCGGGTCTGCCCAGCCGAGATCATCTTCACAACGCTTCGGTCGTCCGCGCTTGGCCACGAGCGGACCGATGATGCGCTGTGGCTGTGTAAGTTCGCGGTTGGTCAGGCTGCGGTGTTGAGGGGGCGTCCGCCCCAACGGATGCCCTTCTCGCTTCGGATGCGTGCGCGTTCCTTGCGTTCGGCGGCCAGGACGTCGCGGTGGCGGGCGTTGGCGTTGCGCCAGCGTAGATAGGCGTGCAGGGCTCGTGTCTGCACGGTGTGGTTGGGGTGGTTGGAGTTGGCGATGGTGAACTGCCTCAGCGGTCCGAAGTGGGCCTCGATGGGGTTGGCCCAAGAGGCGTAGGTCGGGGTGAAGCACAGCTCGACCTTGTGCTTTGTAGCCCAGCGGCGGATGTCGGTGCCTTTGTGGGCGGACAGGTTGTCCAGGATCACGTAGATGGGGGCGCCGTCGGGCCGGGCGGCGCGGATCGACTTGAGCGCGGCCAGCGTGTTCGCGGCGCCTTTCTTGCGGCGGTTGACGCCCCACAACATGTCGTCGCCGACCGAGTAGCAGCCCGTACGCTTCAAGCAGGCTCGATCGGGCATGAGCGGCAGCCCCGGGACGCCGGTGCCGCTGCTCGCCCTCGCTGCTAATTAAGAGCTGCGATCAGGATCGCTACAGTACGGGCGTGCAGGTGGGCACCCGGTCGGGCGGTAAACTCCGCGTCCGGCCAGGAAGGCCGGATGCGACTCGTAGCAGCCTGCCCATCAAAGGGCTCTTCACGACTCCGTCGGCCGGCCTTCCGGGACGCCCCGTAACTGCTGATTAAGAGTGGCGACTCGATCGCTCGTACGGACTTGCCTGCGGGTGTCCCGACTGTCTGATGATCGTTGCATCTATAGCCAGGAAGGCTGGATGCGACTCTCGTGCTCCTGCCCGTCATGGGGCTCATGTCGACTCCGTCGGTCAATCTTCTGGTCGCCCGTCATAACTGATTAAGAGGCCGCGCAGATAGGCACGGTGGTGGTATCCCGACAGCAAAACAGCACAGGTCTTGGCGATCATGGAGTCGCGACGTTCTGTGATCGCCGGGGAGGCCAGTGCCTGTCTTGCCATTGGGGATCAGCCGATGACGTTCAGGCCGAGGGCGGCGCAGATTTGGGCGGCCTGGTCAGGGGAGATGACCGCGCCGCGGAACTGGGCGGCGGTGGCGAGGGTGAGTTCGCCGAGGTCGGCGCCGCGTAGGTCGGCGTCGGTGAAGGTGGCGGCCCGTAGGTTGGCGTCGGCGAGTCGGCAGTCTTCGAGGGTGGAGTCGCGGAAGTCGGCGCCGCCGAGGTCGGCTTCGGTGAAGCGGATGCCGACGAGGTGGGTGCCGCGCAGGCTCAGGCCGTTGAGGTTGGCGACGGCCAGGTTGCAGCGGGTGAGGTTGAGGCCGAGTCCGCGGTGGCCGGTGAGGCGGGCGCCGATCATGCGGCATCCGGTGAAGGTGGCGTCGGTGAGCATGGCGCCGCCCCATTTGGTGTTGGCCAGGTCGACGCTGTCGCAGGTGAGGTCGCCGCAGTCGGCGTCGGTGAAGTTGGCGCCGGCGGCGCTGCCGCCCTTCCAGTGGGCCTGATCGAGTAGGGCGCCGGTGAAGTCGGCTGTCACGGCGGTGCAGTCGGTGAAGACGGCCTCGGCGAGTTGGGCGCCGCGTAGGTTGGCTTCGGTGAAGGTGCAGCGCGTGAATGTCCGGGGGTGCGAATCGCGGCGCAGGGCTGGGCGCAGGTCCAGGCCGGTGAAGTCGAGACCGGTCAGTTCGGTTTCGGTGGCGAGCAGGGTCAGTGGGTCGCCTGGCGGACCGGCTGGGTCGGTGTTGTGGTCGTTGAACGGCGGTGGTGCTTCGGTCACGGGTTCGTCCTCGTTCTGGGGTGTGGCGGTGGATGTGTGCTGGGGGTGCGATCAGCGGGAGGGGATGGGCTCGGCGGTCTGCCGGGGCAGGGTGTCTGTGTTGTTGCGGTGGGCGGTGTGGCGGGCCTTGATGGCGTCGTAGGTGAGCGTCAGGGCGAGGCAGGTGACGGCCCACAGGGTGAGGGCGAGCCAGTAGCGGCCGATGCCGTCGCCGGCGAAGTACATGATCTGGCGCAGGCTGCCGGATGTTGAGGTCATCGGCAGCAGGTCATGCAGGGCGCGGATGGGTGCGGGCATGGTCTCGATGGGCAGGGCGGCTCCGGAGGCGGGCATGCCGAGGAACATGAAGATCCCGACGGCGGGCAACGCGGTCATGCGCCCGCAGAAGCGGGACAGGAGCAAGGTGGCCATGCCAACGGCCATGACGGTGAGCCAGCCGGTGACGAGGATGGCGGGGGCGAAGCCGTGCATGGCGCCCAGGAGGGGGCCGGTGATGAGCCAGACGGCGGCTGCGGCGACGGCGCCGAAGGCGGCGAGCGTGGCCACCGTGCGCTTGAGGGTGAGGGCGGTGCCGAACACGGTGGAGAGCATGACGGCTGACAGGTAGCCCGCGAGGGTCAGGCCGATCGCGGCGTACAGGGTGCTGGTGTCGCTGGTGTCGTGGGCGCTGAGCGGGACCAGGTCGCGGACCTGGAGGAACTGGTGCTGCTGGACGGCGGCGTTCTGGAACGGCAGGGCGGCCAGGTTGACTTGGGCGGCACCGGCGGCTGAGGCGATGTAGAGCACGGGGCCGTCTGGGTGCTGCGGTTGGGCGAAGGCGATGCCCGCCGTACCGGCGCTGCGGTCACCGGGAGTCGGCGTGGGGACGTAGGCGGCGGCCACGGTCCGGTGCGCTACCAGCTGCCGGGCCTGTTCGGTGGAGGTGACGGTGCTGACGTCATACGCGTCGCCCAGAGCCCCGCGCAGGGAAGCGGCCAGTGGTTCCGTCTGCGCAGATGGTCCGGCGATCGTGATCTTCAGGTGGTGCGGGGCCGGGGCATGCATGGCGGCGGTGTAGATGCCGACCAGCAGTGCGGCCATGGCGAGCGGGAACAGCAGCACTCGGGCTATCGGTCGGGTCATGTCTCCTCCTAGGGCGTCTCGGGGCAAATGCGCCCACCAAGATGCATCTCCCATGATGCATCATGGGAGATGTATCATGGGAGATGTTCCTGAGGAGGATGTACGTGGCATCGCCGACCAGTTCCCTAGACCTTGCTGAGCTGCACCATCTCGGCCGGCGGCTCACCGCTGCCGCGACGTCGGCGATGAAGGACGCCTCCGACCTGGGGTCGACCGAGCTGCTGGTGCTGGAGCAGCTCTACACCGCCGGTCCGCAGCCGGTGGGTGCCATCGCCCGGCGCACCGGCTTCGCCCAGAGTCGGGTATCCACCGTGGTGGCGGCGCTGCACAAGCGGGGCCTGGTCGAACTGGGAGCCGACCCCGCCGACCGGCGCCGCACTGTCGCCAAGATCGCCGACCATGCCCGCGCCCAGGCCCGGGAAGCCAGGAACCGGGACGCGGAACCGACTCTGCGACAGATCCTCCCCGCACTCTCCGACACGGAGGTCGACGCGGTGATCGCCGCACTGAAAACGCTCAACAGCGCCCTGAGCGAGGCGCCGCCAGACACCTCCAGCGGCACTGACCCCCAGTCGAGCGGTCACCCAGAGTAAGGGCGCATGCTTCCAAGTGGTACCCGTCTGCCTTGCTGACCGGCTACTCGGTGCAACAGACCGCGAGCCTCTACACGCCTCACCGCACGGGTCACCCATGTGCGGGGCTTCGAACTTCTACAGCCGGGCCGGGAGGCTGAATGCCACCTGCCGCCGCTGGTCACTAACGATCTCGTCGGATGCGATCTCGTCCAAAGGCATGAAGCCTGACCGGCCACGAGCCCCCTCGCCGCGAGCGCGCACGACAACGAGGCCGGTATCGCCCTGCTGGACCAGGCGGCCGAACGATGCGGGATGCGCCTGGAAAAAGTCCTCGTCGACCAGGGCTTCAAAGACGCCGTGATCATCCACGGGGCGGTGAAGGACATCACCGTCGAGGCGGTCCGCCGCAACCCCGACGACAAGGGCAAAGGCTTCGTCCCGCAACCGAAACGATGGGTGGTCGAGCAGGTCAACGGCACCCTCATGCTGCACCGGCGCCTCGCCCGCGACTACGACCACCGGCCCGACAACGCGGCCTCCCGCGTCTACTGGGCCTCCACCGCCGGCATGCTCCGCCGCCTCACCACCCCTACCCCCACATGGCGTGACGACGTGGAGCTGGCCGCGTGAACGTCTGCGAACTCCTGCGGCTGCTGCAGACCGAACACGATGAGACCGCCGCACGAGCCGACAACCTGCGCGAGCAGATCGAGCGGCTCACCACCGCCCTCGCCGAGACCGAAGCCCGCCTGGCCGAGCTCACCGCCACCCGCAAGGTCATCGACGGCCTCACCCCACCCGACCACGAACCGGCCCCCGCGCAGACCACCACCGCCACCGTCTACCAGCGCATCGTGACCGCGCTCAACGAGCACCCCGGCAAGGTGTTCCGCGTCCACGATCTGCACGAGCACCTCGGCCTACCCACCGACGAGCCCTCGATCAACGTCACCCGCTCCCACCTGGGACGACTCGCCCGTCAGGGATTCCTCGAGCAACCCGGACGCGGCCGCTACCAGAAACGGACTTAACGCCCTCTGAAGACGCAGGCCGGCGATCTCCTGCCGAAATTCTCGGTCTCCACCAAGGTCGGGTACTTCCCTGGGGAACACTCCCTCGCCCCCGCCCGGCTGCGCGCCGGAGTCGAGCAGGCTGCGAAGGACCTGGGACGGGAACCGGACACAGTGCTCCTCCACAACCCCGAGCACTCCCACCCCGACGCCGAGATGCTGGCGCAGGCGTGCGCGGTCCTGGCTGGCGCTGCGCAGGCGGGGTTGTGCGGGGGGTGTGGTGTATCGAGTTGGGATCCGCGCCCGCTTGTGGACTTCGGCGCACCCCGCCCTGATGTCCTCATGGTCCGGTCAGGGCTGCTGGTGGGTGTCGACGTCCTCGAAGCGGCCGAGGCCATCGTGACGCGGTGGCGGCCGTCGGAGGTGTGGGGCATGAGCCCCTTCGGCGGCAGTACGACCGCGGCGGTGTGGGGGAAGTTCGACCCGCGGATCTTCCTGCGGGATGCCCTGTCGGCCACGAGGGTCCAGGCGGCGTTCCGCTCCGCCTACGGCCTGCCCCGGGTCGACGCGGTCGCGGTCGGAACGGACAACGTCGACCACCTGCAGGAGCTGATCGACGCCCTGGCATACGAGGTCGATGACCAGGTGGTCCAGGAGTACCGGCAGCTCCTCCAGGCCCGCCGTCAACCCGTCTGAAGTTCCTTCACCACTCGCTCCGCCGTCTCCCGGGCGGCCCCCAGCCGGGGATCGTCCGGGTCGGCGTATGGGCCAAGGATCTTCGCAGCGACGAACAGCGTCATCAGCTTGCCGTCCCGGCTCTCCAGATCGGCGCGCCGCTCGCTGCGGACGCGGTCGGCCAGAGCCGGGACGGCAAGGGAAGCGCCCCACAGATTCGCCGCGTCCAAGCCGCACGGGGCCATGCCCCAGTCCTCCCAGTCGAACACGCAGAACACAGGCCCCGTCACATTCGCCCAGTTGAAATCCGCATGGGCGGGACGCCATTCGACCACGGCCGTATCGCCGCCAGGGAAGACACTGTGGATCGTTCCCGTGACCAGCTCCTGTGTGAGGGTCTCTGTATCCGGTGTCGCGAACCGGTTGGTGTGCTGCGAGGCGAGGGCATCCAGGGAGGCGTTCATCGCGGCCCACCACTCCTCGGACAGTTGCGGATCCTCCGTCACCACTGCGCTGCCCACCGGCGGCCCCGGCAGCAGCTCCGTCTCGTCGGCCCGCCACATCACCGGCTCCGTCTCGTCCCGCCACGCGACGCCGGCGAGCCAGGCCGGTTTCGCGATCCCGAGTAGGGCCTCGGCGGACGCGGTGCCATCCCCACCCTGAACCCCGATCCGGTCGAGCCCGCGCCGCTCGATGCGCACCCATGTACCGCGGTCCGTACGCGCGCCCAGAGAGCGGCGCTTACGCACCACCGGCTCCTGGTCCAGGCGCACCTCCAGCGATCGCTCCACACGGTTCAGTACCTCTTCTACGGGTTCCTTGCGTAGATCCACCGAACGCAGCGTCATGCGCCCGAACGTACCAAGTCCCAGTCGTACTTCGAGGGAGATTCCACCTGCCACTCTTCTTCCTCTGGGCCCACGAGGGACGGTCTGCGTCTGGTTTTGTCCTCACGTTCGGTTGCTTTTGCGTGAAGTGAGAAGATCACGAGGGGCCGTGGAGTGAACGAGAGGCGAGGGGCGGGCATGGTCAAGGATTCCGCGTTGCGGGGTTATCTGCTGGAGGAGTCGCTGGCATGGCTGTTGCGGTTCTCCGGCTACCGTCTTCTGGTACACGAGGATCAGGATCCCGTGGAGCTACTGAACTTGAATGTGTGATGTCGGCCTGATCGTGTCAGCTGGTCAAGGTCAGGCCGGTGCCTATGAGGCAGCCGTCGATGAGGTGCGGTCGGTACTGGGTCTTCTTGAGGCTGCGCTTCACGGCGGCGAGCTGGTCGAGGTTCGCGGCGGCGAGGTTGCCGATCGCCCGTTGCCAGTGCGATCTCGACGCCGACGGGGAGGGATCCCGCACTCACTGCGCCATAGCGCCAGTACACGGGCCAGCGGTCACGACAGAAGGCGTCGTAGACCACCCACATTTGTCGTTCCGAATCTGTAGAGTGACGTCTCGTCACACGAGAACGCTCACGCCCTGCCCTGGATAGGGTGGCGCGTCCAGCCGTGGCGAGATCGGGAGGGAAATGCATGGTGGTGCATCCGATGATTCAAGGGGACCCGGATGTTATCTCGGGGTACGTACTCCAGGGCCGGCTGGGAACTGGCGGAATGGGAACCGTATACCTGTCGACCACGCGCGGGGGACAACCGGTCGCCATCAAGACAGTGCGCCCGGACCTTGCGATGGACCCGCGTTTTCGGCAGCGGTTCGAACAGGAAGTACAGGCTGCTCGGCGCGTGCGGGGGCACTATATCGCAAACGTATTGGACAGCAATACCGAAGGACCTATGCCCTGGCTGGCCACAGAGTACGTTCCGGGTGTATCGCTGGCACAGGCCATTTCCGCTCATGGCACGCTCCCGCTCAGAACATGTCTGGGGGTGGCGGCCGGCATTGCGAGCGCCCTGGAAACCATCCACGCCGCCCGCGTCATTCATCGAGACCTCAAGCCGGGCAACGTCGTCCTGACGCAAAACGGCTTGTCCGTGATCGACTTCGGTATCGCACGAGCTATCGACTCAGATTCTCTGACGGGCGCCAACACCCGCATCGGCACCCCAGCCTTCATGGCTCCGGAACAAATTAAGGGGAACGCACCGACCACGTCGGCCGCCGACGTGTTTTCCCTGGGATTGACTGTCCATGTCGCCTCGACGGGACTCCACCCCTTCGAGAAGGAATTATTCGCCGCTGTTCCTTATCTTCAGGACACCGCACCGGACCTCACCGCTTGTCCGGCCCCGCTGCGGCCCCTGCTTGGCCGCTGCTTGGCGATGAACCCCGCTGATCGCCCCACAGCCACTGAGGTGGTTGCCATGTGCCGGGAGGTGGGCAGCCGGCTCGGCCTGACCGAGGTGCTGCCCGAGGCCGGGTGGCTGCCCGAGCAGTTCACTGTGGTTTCAGTATCGGCACCGAAGCACTCGCCCATTCCGGCAGGTAATCTCGCAGTTCCGCCTCCGCCGGCACCGCCGGCACCTGCCGCCAGGACTTCGAGAAAGCAGCTCGCCGCAGGTTCAGCGGTACTTGCTGTCGCAGGAATTGCAGCATTCATCGTCTGGATTGGCCCCTGGAGCAGCAACACCGACGAAGGAAACCATGCCTCGGACAACAAGCCGAGCAGGGAAGCGACTACCCATGAATCCCCGACAGAAAAGCCTCCCAGTAAAGAGGAGGACGAAATAAACCTTAAGGACCGCGTCGACAAAGGGTTGATGGATTGCGAAAGCGCAAAAAGCCTCTACCGGATCAAAGGGGCAAAAGCCACGCTCTCATGCAAACCAAAGTACGGTCCAGGCATGATGATCTCGGAGTCCGAAGCCAACCAAACCACCGTGACTGTCGCTTCATTTCCGAAGGGCTCAGACGAATACGAATCGTTTGTCAAAAGCGAGGAAAAGGAAGTTCAGGATGACGGAACGCGAAGCGAGCAAAAAGACGACCCGAGCGCGCTCCCTCTCTTGAGCGTGAGCGACTTCCCGTACCGGGGTCCGGTGGAAAATAAGAAAGGAGAGCCGATTGGTGAAGTGTTCACACACAAGAATGTATGGGAATTTTCCACGATCACTTGGACGTTTACGAATGATTATTACGTCGGCGCACATGATGAGTACTTCATCGTCATGGCCAAGAGCAAGGACAGAGGAGCGCTAATGAAGTGGTGGAACCACTGGCCCATTTAGAAGTCATCTCATTTTGCGGACTCGGTAGGCTGTCGTTCATCGTGGGGATTGTTGAGCGGCTACTGAACTTGAATGTGTGATGTCGACCTGATCGTGTCAGCTGGTCAAGGTCAGGCCGGTGCCTATGAGGCAGCCGTCGATGAGGTGCGGTCGGTACTGGGTCTTCTTGAGGCTGCGCTTCACGGCGGCGGCGAGCTGGTCGAGGTTCGCGGCGGCGAGGTTGCCGATCGCCCGTTTCACCAGGGACCAGATGCCCTCCTGCGGGTTGAGGTCGGGTGCGTAGGACGGGAAATGGAAGACGGTCAGCCAGTCCTCGTTCGCAGCAATGAAGTCCTTCATCTGCGGCATGAGATGGGTGCGCAGGTTGTCCCAGACCAGGACGATGGGGCCTTTGAGCTGGTTGTGCGCCCGCACGATGAGGTCGCGGTAGTCCTGCCAGGTGAATCCCTTGGGTTCGCCCTTGCGGCCCCGGTGGACGCGAAAGCTGTAGATCAGCCTCGACCGGTCTCCGCGTCGGAAGCAGACCATTCCCGCCATCGAAACCCGTCCGGAACCCCTGCCCCGGACGCGGACGACCGGCGTCTGGCCGATGCGGCCCCAGGACCTCGCGCGTGGCGGCTCAGCGACTGGCTGGCCTCGTCCTCACAGACGATCCAGGCCCCGCAGGCCGCCACCGTACTTTTACCTGCGGCCACACCTCCTTCTTCCACAACTCCACAGCTCCGTCGTCACGTTCGATCGCCCGGCGGGCCGGCTGCTGCCACGACCAGCCATGGCGCTTCAGCAGCCGCCATGTCCCCTCCACCGTGTAGCCGACGTGGAACAACCGTCCGATGAGAGTCTTTACCCGGGCCAGTGTCCACCGCTGGTCAGCCCAGCCATGGGCGAGCGGGCCGCGCTCCAACTCCCGCTCCAGTTTGGCAATTTGGTCTATCCAAAGCCTCGGACGCCCTGGCGATCCCTTCGACCGGACACCCTCTTCACCCCGCTCACGCCACTGACGGCGCCAGCGCTCCACCGACCGCTCGCTCACCCGCAGCGCGGCCGCGATGTCCCGGTTCTTCGCGCCGCTCTCGAAGTGACCGACCGCTTCCAGCCGGATCCGCTCTCTTGCCGCCCTCTTGGCATCGGTCAAACCGCCGCCCTGCGCGTATCTCACGCCCCACAGCTACCGACCCGACTCAGCCGATGTCAGGCGAACGGCCCGACATCACCCAATCAAGTTCAGTAGTGACTCACGGCGGCACTTTGCGGGTGCGTGGCCGGGGCGCGTTGCATCAAGTGGATGCGCTGGGTGAGTTCGCCTTCACGCCGGTGTTCTCCATGCCGGTGCGGCTCTTCCTGGAGGCCAAGTTCCACAAGGAGCGCTGCGGGCTGGAGATCGTGCGGAACGCTCACGGTGTGCTGCACGACGTGAATGAGAACTTCATGACGCACGCCGGGACACGGCCGCGCCAGCGGTACCAGTACTCGTACGCGTTGTTTTCGGCGAACGGGTTTACGGCGGACGCGCAGAAGTACGCACTCGCCCATCAGATCTCGCTCGTGGACCTGTCCGGCGCGTCATTCGCCTGGCTGCTCGGCGCCATCGGCACGACGGCCTGGACACTGCATGAGGCTCAGAAGTACCAGGGCCCCTCCGAGACGTTCCCCATGACCTGGCTGCGTACCGAGCTGCGAAAGGCGTTGGAGACCTCGCCAGCCCAATTGCTGCCTACGGTGACGGTCCCTGAAGGGAAGTTCAAGCAGGCCGCCAGCGCTGCGATCGCGGACTTCGTCGCCGTGCTGCGCCAGCACAGCGACGCCGAGCTGCTGCTCGGGTTCCCGGCGGCTCCGTTCATTCTGCCGCTGGCTGCCGCTGATCAGCAGGCGTTCGTTGAGTACGCGGATGCCATGCCGGACCATGCGGTGCGGATCCGGCGCCGGGGGAGTGGCAGCTCGGCGGAGTGGACGCTGTCGCCGCTGAGTGCGGAGGGCGCCTACGAACTGGCGTTCAAGCTGCCCGAGCACGTGGAGGACTGGATCAGCGGAATCGCCGAGAAGGAACGACGGCGCACGATGGAGGTCAAGGAGCAGTTCCTGTCCGCGATCACGATCTATCGGATGAACGGCGGCGGAGTGCGTGCCTATCAGCTGCGCTATGAGGCGAGCTCCCTCTCACGCGCTTGAGAGCGAACCGAGAACTGCCAATGCGGCCCTCCCCCGAGTGGGGAGGGCGGCGCCGAGGTCAGATCGGAAGGTAGGGGCTGGGTTTGTCGTGCCAGCTGATGTTCAGCGCGTCGCGGGCCCGGGTGGTCGCCACGAACAGCAGGGAGCGGGCCTTGCGCTGCTCGCGCTCGTAGCGCGGCGGGTCTTCGGTGCGAAAGCGCTCGATAACGCTGGTGCGGGGGATGATGCCGTCACTGGCGCCGACAATGGCGAGGCGCTGGTATTCAAGGCCCTTGAAACGGTGCATGGTACCGACGTGGACTTCGCCGTCGCCCTTGGGGCCGTCCTTGGTGAGTTCGGCGCAGGTGATGCCGGCCTTGGTGATCAGGTAGTACATGGTCTGGCTGACCATGTCGCGGTCGGCGACGCAGACGGCGACGTGACCGCTGGGGTCGCGGGGAGAGCCGTTGTCGTCCGTTGAGAGTTCGTTGCGCCAAGCGGCCAGGGTGGTGGCGAGGCCGGCGAGTTCGTCGTCCCAGCTGTCGTACGGGGTGAAGGCGGGGGCGGGGCCATGGAGGACGGACCGGTAGCCGGAGAGGGTGTCGGTGCCGTCGTCGAGGTCGTCGTAGTTGATCGTCTGGCCGGACTTCCTCGGTTCGACGACACGTAGGGCGTCGGCGAGGATCTCCTTGGTGGTGCGGTAGCTCAGGGTGAGGCGAGAGGAGCGGCCGCGGATGTTGATGCCGAGGGCGCCGAGGGCGACCTGGTGGTCGTAGATCCGCTGGTGGGCATCGCCGGCGATGAACATGTCGTTGGGCAGGTCCGGGTCGACCATGGCCCGCAGCATTTTCCAGTGCGCCGGGCTGAGGTCCTGCGCCTCGTCGACGACGATGTGGCGGTAGCGGTAGCCGAGGTAGCGCATGCCAGAGCTGTCGTCCCGGTGAATGAGGTCTTTGCCGCCAACCTCCTCTTTGTACTCACGTCGGGCCCGGATTTTCGCGGCGCGTTCGATCTCGAAGCGGGCCGCGCGCTCGGAGGCTTGGCCCCAGGTCTCTACGCCGAGCTTGTCGAGGCGGGCGGTGAACTGCTCGATCAGCTTCCAGATGTGGTTGCGCTCGGGACGGGTCAGGGATCGGCCACGGCCGGCGCGGCGGGCCTGGAAGTACGCGGACCGGTTGGGGACGGACTGGCCGAGGATGACCTGCTCCCACTCCTCGAGCAGGAACTCCGGCTCCCAGCGACGGTCGTCGAGTTCGGCGAGGAGCTGGCGCATCTCGTTCAGCGCCACGTGGTCGTACACGCGCTGTCTGCCGCGGCCAGGAGCGGTGTTCTCTCCCAGGACGCGGGCGGCGAGCTGGTCGATGTGGGCGATCTCGATGCGTGCGAGGAGCTCGGGCTCGATGAGGGAGGACAGGCGCAGCCGCAGGTCCGTGGTGAGGTTCTTGGTGAACGTGGTGAGCAGGATCGGCTTGTTGAGGCCGAGCGGCAGCTGCTCGGCCAGGTGTTTGACGCGGTGCAGGGCGACGATGGTCTTGCCGGTGCCGGGGCCGCCAGATACGCGGGCGGGGCCGTTGTAGTGGCGGTGGACGATGCGCTCCTGGGTGGGGTGGAGGAACACCTTCCAGGCACGGAAGTCGCCTTCGTCGATCGCGGCCTGCACGTCATCGTCGACGGCGGTGACCTTGGTGCGGGTGAGGGCCGCGGCGAAGTCGCCGAGGTCGGGCTCGTGGCTGAGCTCGACCGGTTGGGTGATCTCCTTGCGGACCTCCTCGATGCTCATGCCGGCGGCGAGCCCGTACAGGACGTCCTTGGACAGCAGCGGCGAGCCCTCGACGAGCTGGTCCAGCTCAGTGCTGTCGGTGACCGCCAGGGCCAGCTCGATGAGCTGATCGGCGACACCCAGCTCGCGCAGCTGGCCGGCGGTGTAGGCGGCGAGCAGCGGCGGGTCCGTCTGCGGCTGTGCGGGCTCTGCGGTGGGTGCGGCGGGTGCTGTGGCCTTGTCGGGCTCGGCCGGGGTGAGGGTGATGCCGGCGCGGCGTAGGGCGCTGTCGCCGACGACGGCGAGGTCGACGAACTCGATCTCGCCGGTGACGCGGTTGACCGCGACTTGGAGTTCCTCGTAGACGTCCTTGCGGTGGCGGACGGCGATGACCAGCCAGCTCTCGATACCGTCGGCATCGACGCCTGTGGGCGTGAGGAGAGCACGGTAGGAGTCGTTGACGCGAGCCGACCAGATCCGGGAGTCGCCCTTGAGCTTCTTGAGCTTGAGGCCGGGCTGCTTCGAGTTGTTCCGGAAGACGTGGCAGAAGTCGTAGAACTGCGCTGTGACCGAGCGGTCGAGCTTGTACAGCTCGTGTTCGGCCTTGCGGTACAGGCTGAGCCGGGCGGTCATCGGGTGGTGCCTTCCGTATCGGGGAGCTGGTCGAGCAGGGTGTCGAGGCGGTTGAGCCAGTCGGCGGCGGTGCGTACGGTCCAGCCGTCCTCGGCGTACGCGACATCGCGACGCTGGGCCTCGGGGTCGTCGGCCCCGTTGTGGGCGGTCACCACTGCGATCTTGAAGCCGGGGATCTGCCAGGCGAAATCTGCCTGCCAGCGGCTCGCGCCCAGTTCGAAGCCGAAGACTGGTGCCTGCTTGCCGTGGTCGGCGAGGGTCTCGGCGAGGCGGAGGAGGTCGGGAGCCTCCTCAGGGTCCTCGCGCAGGATCTCCAGGATGTCCTCGTCCCAGGCTCTGTCCCGGATGATCCGACGCAGGGCGGCCTCGGCCGCCGAGTCGCCTGGGTGCTCCGGGGCAGCGGGCTGGGCCCGTGCTTCGCGTGCTGGCGCGAGTTCGGCGGTGATGGAGTCGAGTTCGCCAAGTCCGCCGCATACGGCGAGTACTTCGACCTCGAAGTCCGCGGCCCGGCTGGTGGCGAGCTGGACGCCGTCGCCGCCGGCGAAGGACAGGAACTGGGTGATGTTGGTCCAGTACAGCCAGGACCGCCAACGCAGCTTGTGCTCGTCCGTTTCAAGGACGGCGTCGCTGTCGTCCAAGGCTGTCAGCGCGGTCCACCGCAGGTTCTCGGGGTCCGCGGCATCGAGCGCGAAGAGGATCGGCAGGCCGTGCTCGTCCTGGGTACGGAAGACGTGGACGGGGCCGATGTCAGCGGAGTTGGGAACGACCGGCTTGTCCTGCCGCTCGCCGGCCCCGAGGGCGGAGAGCTGACTGCGCAGCGCGGTGACAAGTTCGCTGCGCTTTCCCGTCGCGGCGACGGCGGTCGTCGCGGGGACGCCCGTGAGCCCGGTGACCAGGGCGCGCGCCCGACGGGACCAGCGCGTGGCGTCCAGGTCACGCAGGTAGGCGATCAGTGTGTCGATCGGGTTGGCGAAGACCGTTTCACCGAAGTGAGCACGGTTACCGCCGTACTGCTCGTACGCCGCCTTTGCCTGTTCCTGGGCGGTGCCCCTGTACGGCGGCCAGGCCGGTCGGGTCCGCCCCGGACGGCCCTCGAACAGGTCGATGTCGGCCCAGGTGATTTGGAAGACGACCTTGCCGTCGGCGCGGAGCCCGGTGCGCTGGGCTGCGTTCTTCGCGATGAGGTTGTGCTCCCGGCTGGCGTGGAACCGGAAGCCTTCGAGATAGACGTGGACGCTCTGCGTCGGGCCGCCCACGCGCGTGAAGGTGAAGTCGGTACGGGTGCCTTCGAGCTGTCGCTGGGCAGTGAGCCGCCAGTGCATCACGTCGGAGCCGTCAGTGAACCGCAGGTGGCCACTGGCGTGGCCGTCCTCGTCCAGGGCGGCGTCGTCCGTGACCTTCACCCAGTCCCGCAGCGCGGTCAGGAAGCGGGCCTCCAGGTCGGATTCGACCTGGGCATCCAGTCCCACGAGACCGGTGTGTTCCACCTCGCTGGTGTCCCAGCCGTCCTCGCCTTCGCCCTTGAACAGCAGTGATTCGAGCATCGTCAGCGCGGTCTGGCGGGAGACGTCGTCCTGGAACTGCTCGGGGGTGTAGCGGTGCAGGCAGCGGTGGCATGCCCGGCGCTGTTCTTCCGCACACGGGCATGCCCTGAGCTGCTCGTACGCTCGGGCGAGGGTGTCACGGAAGGCGTTGCGGTCGGTGAGTCGGTCCAGGTAGCCGGTGCCGCCGGGCAGCGAGTCGAAGAGGACCAGGAACCAGCGGCGCTCGGTGTCATGGTCGAAGATCGGCCTGCCGTCCGCCGTGGCCGCCCCGCACGCGGTGCACACGTGGAACGGGTTCAGCCGCACCAGGTGCCCGGCGAAGTCGTCGCGGGCGGGTGCGTCGTAGCGGACCGGCCCCAGGTTGATCCGGCGGATCAACGCACTGCGGCAGTAGTCGACACCGAAGGTCTCACGGTCGTGTCGCCAGGACAGGCCCCGC
Source organism: Streptomyces sp. NBC_00057 (assembly GCF_045041165.1). Classification (NCBI taxonomy): domain Bacteria; kingdom Bacillati; phylum Actinomycetota; class Actinomycetes; order Kitasatosporales; family Streptomycetaceae; genus Streptomyces; species Streptomyces sp. NBC_00057. The sequence goes on from NZ_CP108256.1 coordinate 7,648,354, forward strand.
TCGATCTTTTCGACGGGGATGTCCACTGCGTCCACGACGGTGTACGAGCGGCGGTCACGATCGTCCTTGTCGTCGCGGATCCGGGCGTCCTCACGCTTGTCCCGTGAGGTCACCGTGGCCGGCTCGACAATCTGGAACAGGCAGGAGCCATCATCGGCGATCTGACTCGTCTTGCACCTCGGGCACGCCGAGCGATCCGTTGCGGCGTTCTCGGTCCGCACATATCCGCAGCCCGGGCACACCCGCCAAGTACGCCACTCCTGACGCCCGCCCGTGGACAGCTCCAGCCCCGTGATCTCGTGTCGGTAGCCGTTGACGTAGAACGTGTTGCCCGGCGCCAGTTCCTCGAGCGCAAAGCGACGCGGCCGCTCATAGGCGAGGGTCTCGGAGGTGAACCGCACCTTCCCCGTCTTCGGATCGATACCGTCTTCCCCGTACAGGGTCGCCGACAGCGTCGTCGCTGAGTCGATCAGTGCGTAGTTCGGGAGCAGGCCCAGGTCGCACAGCGCATTCTGTGCAGAGGTCTCGCCCAGATGCAGCAGACGCCTGCCCACTCCTCGCCGTTCGGCGTCCAGTTCGGCTTTCTGCCGGGCCTGGTCAGGGTCGGAGTCGTGTAGTTCGTCGTGCGCCTCGTCGATCTCACGCAGCCGCGCTCGAAGTGCGTCCTCGCTCCGCCGCCACTCCCGCTCCGCATCCTCCACCTTGCTGCGCAAACCGTGCGTCGCGTACTCCTCCAGATCGGCCTTGGCCTGGTCGTTGACGCCGGTGGGAAACAGCCGCAGGAACCCCTTGACTAGCTCCTCGCCCTGGTCGATGGCCAGCTCCACCAGATCGGTCAAGGAGCCGGACGGCCCGAACAAGCGGGGCGCCTTGTGCGGTAGCGCGCGCAGCACGATGCCGTCCGCCCGAATCAGGCGCCCTGCGGCGGCCAAATCCAACAGGTGCGCCAGGTACTGGCGGCGCAGGATCTCGATGGCCGAGAGATGGCAGCCGGGCGGGACGATGGTGCCGGCGATCAGATCCTTCGGCCGCTCCAAGAAGTAAAGGTCACGACGCCGCCGGTCCGGGATGGTCAACAAGAAGGCGTTTCCGGTTCGTCGGCCGGCCGGCCGACCTGCTGCGCGTACGAGGCGGGCCTGCGAGGCAGCGCGGCCAGCACGACCGCAGACAGGTCACCGATGTCGATACCCATCTCCAGCGTCGGCGTGCAGGAGAGCACATTGGGGTCCTTGAACCCGCCGCCGCGCTTGAACGCCTCCTCGACCTTCTCTCGCTGAGGTCGCGTCAGCATGCCGGTGTGCTCGGCGGTCACCACCTGGTACGTACCCGCACCGCGGTACAGGCGCCGGTAGTAGTCGTGCGTGTAGTCACGGTCACGGTGGTGTATCCCCAGGCCCTCGGGCCGGTCGCCGGCCACCAGGCGGCCCTTGCGGCATCGGTAGGAGGGACAGGGCTGGTCGTGCCACTGGTCCAGCAGCGACGGGTGGACTGTCTGTTCCCAGAAGCACACCGGGCAGCGCACATAGGAGGACCGGACCTGTTCGTCGTCCAGGAGCCGGGCCTCGATGTTGCCGGGCTTGAGCCCGTAAACCCGCACCGAGGTGTCGTTCGGGGTACGGACAGACAGGAGGCCCATCGCGGCCAGCTCGGGGAGCAGCCGGCTCCACAGCTCCGGTGCGAGCTCACGCGGCAGCTCAAGGCACCGCCCGGCCCACCGCTCGTACCACGACAACCGGCCGGTCGCGAAGTCGAACTCGCTGCCGTTCTTCGTCTGCCCGAGCAGAAAGACCGGAGCGGCAATCCCCTTGGGGAACGCCCTCATGCCCGGCGCCCGCTTGCCCCAGATGTAGTACCGGCTGGTGCCCGCCTCGTCGATGTACTTGTCCAACCACCGGTGGGCGACCGCGCCGCGGGTACGCAGTCGCTCCAGGAAGATGCGGACGAACGCCAGGTATCGGGCATCGTCCTGCGCGACCAGCGGAAGGCCGTCACGGACACATTCCTCGTGCAGCTGCTTGACCAATGCGATCACGGCTACCGGATTGTCGATGCGGACTTGGGCGGCGGCGGTCCGGGTCAGCTCCAGCGTACGGCCGTTGCGCGACCGGAACCCGAACTCCATCAGCGCCTCGAACGCCAGCCGCTGGCCGATCAGCCGCCACGTCTTCAAGTCCCCGCCGCGGCCCTGCCCGGACAGCAGCCGGTCCACACCTTTGAACCCGTGCAGGTCCGGCGGCACCACCGCTGACAGGGTGTCCTTGTCCGTCGTCGCCTCGACCACGTTCGCGATCAGATCGTTCAGCGCGGTCGGCTCGTCGTGCCGCAGATGGTCGGCCAGCAGCGCGCGCAGCGAGAAGGTGTACGAGCGGTTCGCGACGAACCCGGCCCGGTGCGCGGCATCCTGCACCGAGTCGTTGAACATCAGCGTCTTGTCCTCGCGAAGCTCCTTGTCGAGCTCCCCACCCGTGAACAGCTGCGTGATCGACGCGGCAGCCATCGCGGCGGCACCGGTTCCGAGGTAGCGGATCGCGTTGCGCTCACCGCACGCTGGGCACCAGTCCTCCTTGGCCGCGGTGTTCGCAGTCTCCCCGAAGTTCACCAGCATGAAGGCCGAGTCACGGGCCGTCAGCCGGGGTTCCTTGCTCTCCCGGTCGTAGTCGTTCAGCGGATCGGGCAGCCGCAGCCGCTTACGGGTGCCGTCGAGCACCATCAGGATCCCACCGGCCCCCTGCGACGCAGCCGAGCCCGCCTTGCCGCTGGTCGCCGTCATCGGCGCCGCGCCGGAGCCCTCGCGGGCCTGCTGGTCCGTGGCGGCGATCAGGTTCCGCACCCGCGCCTTGTCCTGACCGAGAGAGGCCCGGCGAATCTTGTACGTGTCGAACTGGACGTCGTGGTCATCGCTCTCCGGCGAGAACACCGCCCAGCCGGACCGCCCGCAGTCGCGGCAGTAGATCGCCGGCAGGAACAGGTTCGCGCTCTGGCCCGAGGTGGCCGTCGTCACCGGCGCCGTACGGCCGCCATCAGCAGCGCTCGCGTCCGCCATGCCCGCCGCATCCCAGCGGAACTCAGCCTTCGGCCACGGCAGCACACCACGCAGCACATGCGACACCGAACGCGCCCACTGATGCACCTCGACATGAACAAACGGCCGAGGCTCGGCAGGCGAGGACTCCGGATCCCGGGCGTGCGACAGCAGCGCGACGAACCGTGCCAGTGCCTCGGTGGCCTTCTCCGGCTGCCGGGCAACCGCCTCCGACCAGCCGGCCGCACCGGCCCGCCACATCACATCCAGCACCTCGGCGCTGGTCTTCACCTCACCGCCCAGTGCCTGCATCACCGCACGCGTGAACAGATGCCGCTTGAGGTTCCCGCCGAGCACGAAAGGATCGAGGTCACGGACATCCGTCACCTTCTCGATCAGGTCCAGCAGCGCCTCGCCGCCGCTCGTCGGATCGGGCAGAGCCAGCAGCTCGTCAGGCGTCGGCATCGGCTGCATCGTCACATCACCGAGCGGGATGAACTCCTCGACCGACAGCCGGTTCTCCCCGACGATCGAGTCCGCCGTGAACGCTGTACCGAAAACGTGAGTCGCAACGTCCAACAGACGGGCCACACCGTCTTCGTCCGTCCCCGAGGCGAGGGTCGCCGATGTCGCCACCGGACAGATCTTCCCCAGTGGACGGCCGTCCTCGGTCGCGCCGACCGCGGCGGCGAGCCGCCGCAGCAGCATCCCGACGTCCGTACCCTGCGCGCCGTCGTAGGTGTGGAACTCGTCCACGACGACGTAGCGGATGTCCGACTCCCGCCAGAGCGGGGCGTCTTCGGCCCGCTGGAGCAGAAGGTCCAGCATCTTGTAGTTCGTGATCAGGATGTCCGGCGGCGACATCTATATGTCCGAACGCCGCGTACGCACCTTCTCGTACTGGGTCGCGGCCCGCTCGCCGATGTACAGGCCGGCGGACAGCTTTGCCAGCTCGGTGTTCTGGGTGAGTAGATCGTTGATGCGCTGCGCCTGGTCGGTGGCGAGGGCGTTCATGGGGTACAGGAAGACCGCCTTGACGCCGGTCTTTCCTGCTTCCCGCTCGCGTCGGCAGTGATCGAGCACGGGGTACAAGAACGACTCCGTCTTTCCGGACCCGGTACCGGTGGTGACCAGCGTCGGCTGCGGCGTGTGCCCGTGCGCGGAAGTCAGCCGCGCGAAGGCGACTGCTTGGTGCGCGTACGGCCTGAACCCCTCCCGCTGCCACTCCAGATGCTTCCGCCATTGCTCACCTGCCAGGGTGAACGGCGTGCGGATCCGCAGGTACGGCCCGCGGAACATCCCCGAGGTCTCGTCCCCGAGGAACCGGTGCAGGGCCTCGCGCGCGCCCTCGTCGGTGAGCGCGTACGTCGTCGACAGATACTGCAGCAGGCTCTCCTTGAGCCCGCGTGCTTGAAGCGTCGGCCTCACGGCTTCGGAACCTCCTGCTTGACCGGATCCCACTCACCACGGGCGACGGCGTCATCGAGCCGCTTCTTGAAGACGGCGTGCGCTGCCCGCATCTCCGCCTCGCGATCCGCCTTGTAGAAGGGCGCGGTGTAGCCCTCCGGCACCGGGGCGTTGGACGGATTGGCCTGGTACGCCTCGAACTGCGCCCAGCTCTCCTTCGTCTGCCGCTGCCCGATCGTGCGGGCGTTGCCCGCGATCTTCCAGCCATCGGCATCGAACCAGGTAACCGCCTCGTACTTCTGCAGCACGGGGAAACGGCCCCGGTACGCGGCGACGAGCGCGTCGGCATCCATGCCGAGCCACACGGCGACCAGCGCGTCGATCTCCACCAGGGCGGACCGGCGCGCCCGCTCGGTACGGAGGGGCGTTTCGGCACGCCAGTCCAGGGTCACGCCGTGCAGCTCCTGAAGGCCGGGCCATTCACACGCCCACGGCTCGTAGGCAGGCCATGTCGGGTCGTACAACTCGGTCCAGAGGCCGGCGTATGCGCGGGTGAGGCAGTTGAGCCGGAGGGTGCGGAGGAGGAGCGCCGGGGCCAAGGGGTGATCGGGGTGGGGAGCGGGCAAGCCACTGGCGCGGCCGACATCGAGGTGGCCTGTACCTGTTACACGCAGAAGGTAGTCGATGGGCAGAGCCGCCCACATGCCAGCCTGGAGAACCGTTGTGCGGTTGTCCTGGATCCACGCGCTGCGAATCACATTCGTATGTGCTGCGCCAGGCGGAATGATGGTTGCGTACAGGCTACGTTCAGTGTCTGGAGCGATCATTTCTCTCCAGGCCAGTCGATAGAACGTCACGTAACGACGACGTGCTCTTTGCCGTAGCGCGGTATCGATCTTGTCTGGAGCGACTTGTGATTCCGGGACGCCGTCAGTGCGCGCGATTTGCTCGCGAGCGCGAGCGACAGCTTTCTTGCTGACGCGTAGCCGGGCCGGTGCTTGGTGATCGACCCAGCGGTCCTGGGCGGCGAGATAGGCCTGACTTCTGCCCCCCGGCCGCACATACTCGGTGTCGGGTACGAAGTTCGGAGGAAGGGTGACGAGATCAGCGCCGTATGGGTCGTTGGTGCTCGCGGCGTGGTGCTTGAACACGGGTGTTCCAACGCTCAGTTGAGTTCCCTTGAGAATGACATGGCGCCAGCGGTCCGGCTGGTTCTCCTGGCCCGCGGTCGGGTCGGGACGGTTGTAGTCGATCAGGTTGTCCTTCTTCGCCCCGCTCTCGTGGTATCCGGGTGAGATCTGCGGAGCCAGCGCACCGAGTCGCAGCGGGTAGTCCGCCAGCGCCTCGATGGCTGCCGCCTCTCCCGTGCTGACGGGAAACAGCAGGCGGGCCTGCTCGACGGGGTGGTCGGCCTCGTCCAGCAGACGCTGCCAGATTGAGAGCAGGGGAGTGTCGACCTGGACGACGCGGGCCTTGTGCGGACGCTCGTCGAACTCGCCGTTGCGGTAGCGGACCCCCGGTACGTCCCCCGAACCGTCGTGCTCAGCGGAGTACCGCAAGGCGTCCACGGAGACCAGCCAAGACAGATGATCGAAGTTGATCTCCTGCGGCTGGCCATAAATGTGGATCCCGAAGTGGGTAGTGTGCCCAACGGGTTTAGGGAAAAATCGCCAGACTGCGTTGACGAAGTCTCCGTGAATCCGGAGTCGCCGGTACGCTGCCTGCCGGAGTGCTCCCTCCTTCTCCCCCGTGAGATGCGTATCCGGATGCAAAATCCCTGCGGTTCCAGCTGTTGACATATGGGCCCATACCTGACACGCGAATGCTCGATACAGATCAGGTTGGGTTCCCGTGAGCAACGCATACATCTGCGGAGAGCCGAACACGGCGACCTGCGCGGTTGTGTTCGTCAGCTCGCCGAGGATGTACCGATGAGCATTTGAGGACTTCAGAACTTCGCGACGTCGGCGGTCCTTCTCGGACGTGGATGCCTTGTCCTCCAGTTCGAACCACGGCTCGCGCTCTGCGAGGACAGCTGCCTCGTTCCAGCGGGGCCGCACCCATGGCGGGTTGCCCACCTGGAGGTCGAAGCCGCCTCCGCGTGCGAAGACGAGCGCGAACTCCAGCTCCCAGTGCAGGAAGCCCTGTTCCTCCGCGATGTCGCGAACCTCACGGAGCCAGGGGAAGTGGTCCTCCGGGTTGCCAGCGTCCATTCCCATGAAGCCGGGAAGCGTCTCTTCGAAGGTCTTGAGGGCGTCAAGGCTGGTGAAGCTGTCGATGAGGGTGCCTTCGGGCACGTCGGCCGTGCCCAGCATGGCCTCAAGGAACTCCAACCAGTCATCAAGGTCCTTGAGCGGGACGATCTGCCGCCGCTCCGATGTCGTCTTGGGTCTTGGCGCCGCGGCCTTCCTGGCCGTTGGCCCAACCTGCTTCACTTCCACGACCGCGTCGTCGTCCGCAGTCAGCTCAAGGTCCTCGAAGGTTGTCTGCTCGGGGCCGAACGAGAACAGAGCTGTCGCCTCGACGAATCGCGGTGCCGGTCGAGGCGTGGGGGAGCCTGACGGTTTCGGATCAGCCGCAGGAGCCGGCCGCTCGTCGGTCAGTGGTGTGCTGTCGAGTAGCCGGGAGAGGCTGTCCACCTCGGTGACCATCGAGTGCGCCGCGTACTCGCCGACGGTGCCGTCGAGCAGTCCGGCCTTGTCTGCGGGCCAGAACCACAGGGCGCACCAGGCGTCCATGATCTTCTTCAATCGCCAGTATGGGGTGTCCGCGGCGTTGAAGAGGTCTTCGAGGACCTTCTCCTTGGGCACGACCCGGTCGGGGCGCTGGAGGAAGCCGTACTCGGGGTCGGCCGGGTCGGCTCCCCATACCTCGATTCGGCGGGCGATCGCCTGCTCGGAGAGCTCCATGCGCTTGACGACCAGGGACCAGAGGAACTCAGCGCGCCGGGCGGCGTCCCGCAGCTTGGTGAACTGCGATACCGGCTCCGTCTTTGCTCTACTGCCCTTGCTGCGCTTCGGACGCTGGAGGATGCCCTTCTTCCAGGCGGCCAGCTGCTTGATGTCCTCCTTCGCAAGCTCCTTGGCCTCCCTTGAGCCCGCGACCGCCGCCCAGCCGGGGCTCGGCAGCAGGAACTGGTGCACCGCGTCCTGGGGGAGGGGCTGAGGCTCGCTTCCATTAAGGAACGGCAGCGGGGTTGGAGCGAGGGCACCCTTGGCCTTGAGCCATTCCTTGCCGGTGACGTCGTCAGCCGCGTAGACGGCACGACGGGCGCCGATGAGGGAATTTCCTCGGCGCAGGTGTAGGCCGAACCAGGGGGCGCGCATGCCGGGGTGCATGGTGTTGAGCCACAGCGACATCTCGGCCAGTTCGACACCCGTCGCGTTGAGGTCGACGCCGTACGCGTTGTGGAGGGCGATGTACGCCTTGGCCTTCTGCTTTTCGGTGAGAGCGTCGGCTGTCGGGATGCTGGTGCCGAGCTCGTCTTGGCGGCGGCGCAGGTACTCCTCGGCGACCTGGTTGATTGCCTCGTTGAGGAAGGCGCCAGAGCCGAGGGCCGGCTCGCAGATCTTGTACTTGAGCAGCTCGGACGCCCGGGTCTTGACGGTGTTGCCCCCGGCGTCGCGTTCCTGGTCGAGGCGGTGCTTGAGGGTCAGCTCGACGGTAACCTGCGTCAGCGACTCGGGCGTGTAGTACGAGGCGGAGGTCTCCCGGTCGCGGCCCGCCAGACGGTATACGAAGGAGGTCTGCGAGTGAAAACCCTGATTTAACCCTGGACTCACGGTTGGAGACTGCCCTCCGAGTACGTGATGTCATCAATGAGCGGAACAGGATCGCCGTTGTCCTTGGCCTGGGGTGTGGTCTCCGGCAAGGGGAGGTCTTCGGGCTGAGTCCTGATGATATTGACTACGCACGTGGTGTCCTCCACGTTCGTCGGCAGACTCAGACGATCGACGGGAAGTTGTACTACGCGCTCCCGAAGTCTCGGAAGGCCCGCGTCGTCGACATGCCGCCGTCCGTGGCTGAAGAGCTGAAAAGGCATGTGAGGGATTTCCCGCCCGCAGCGGTTGAGCTTCCCTGGGGGCGGCCAGGGGAGGACAGGCCGACGGAAAAGTTCTCGCTGCTGCTCACCACGCGATTTGGCAACGCCATCGCGGTCAATACATGGAACACCTATACGTGGAAGCCTGCTCTGGCCAAGGCTGAGGTCATCCCCGAGCGGCCCGAGGGAGCCAAGCCCTGGCAGTGGGCTGCAGCTCCAAAGGACGGTTTCCACGTGCTGCGACATACCTACGCCTCGATCATGTTGGAGGCAGGCGAGTCTGTCGTCACCCTGGCCCAGCGGTTGGGGCACTCATCGCCGACGATTACGCTCGGTTACTACGCGCACTTCATGCCGGAGGCGGGGAACCGGGGCCGGGCTGTGATCGACGGTTTCCTCGGAAAGCGGGTCGTCGGCCAAAACTCCCCAGATTCTCCCCAGGGCTGATCGGGGTGATTCCCCAGGCTGTACGGCCCTGACCTCGGTCCGTGGATCTCCAGGGATCTGAGCCGTATAGCCTGGGGAAATGCTCACCGAAGTCATCGCGACCCGCTATGTCACGCCCTTGCGGGAGGGCGGATCTCTGCCCGGGATCGTTGAGGCCGACGACCTCGGCACCTACGTCATGAAATTCACCGGCGCCGGACAGGGCCGCAAGACACTGGTCGCGGAGGTCATCTGCGGACAGCTCGGCCGCAGGCTCGGCCTTCGCGTTCCCGACCTCGTACAGATCCAGCTCGACCCGGTCATCGGGCTCGCCGAGCCCGACCAGGAGGTGCAGGAACTCCTGAAGGCCAGCGGCGGGCTCAATCTCGGGATGGACTTCCTGCCCGGCTCGATCGGCTTCGACTCGCTCGCCTACCAGGTGGACTCCCGGGAAGCCGGACGTGTCGTCTGGTTCGATGCGCTGATCAACAACGTCGACCGGTCCTGGCGCAACCCGAACATGCTGATCTGGCACGGCGACCTGTGGCTCATCGACCACGGCGCCACCATGATCTGGCACCACAACTGGCCCGGCGCCCAGGCCTCCGCCGCCAAGCCGTACAACGCATCGGACCATGCGCTGGCCCCGTTCGCCCCCGATATCGCGACGGCCGCCGCCGAGCTCGCCCCATTGGTCACCGAGAAACTGCTCACCGAAGTCGCGGCAGATGTCCCCGACGAGTGGCTGGTGGACGAGCCCGGCTTCGACTCCACCGACGAGCTGCGCCGCGCCTATGTGGAAGCGCTGCTGCCGCGCGCCGCCACCATCCATGAACGGATCACGATGGAGGGCCCCACCGAGCCCAAGCCGTCACAGGCCCCCGGCTGGCTCACCGAGCACCTCACCCCCTGGCCGCACCCCACCAAGAAGAACGACAAGGACGGCCAGCGGTGACCAAGCGCGATGTCTTCGAGTACGCGCTGCTGCGCGTGGTGCCGCGAGTACAGCGCGGCGAGTTCTTCAACGCGGGAGTGGTCGTCTACTGCCACGCGCAGGGTTTCGTCGCCGCCCGTACCCATCTCGACGAGACCAAGCTGAAGGCTCTGGACCCGACCGCCGATGTGGTCGGTGTACGGGCCGCCCTGCACGCCGTCGAGGGTGTGTGCCGCGGCGGTAGGGACGCGGGCCAGGCGGCCCGCGACGACGCAGGCCGTCGGTTCCGCTGGCTGATCGCCCCGCGTTCCACCGTTGTCCAGCCGAGCCCCGTGCACAGCGGTCTCACGACCGACCCGGAGGCCGAGGTCGAACGGTTGCTCGACCTGCTGGTGCGCTGATCCGCCGCCCGGCGGCGCCGCCCGCAGCCACTGCGGCAGCGGCGCCGCCGGGTGTGACATGCGCCCCTGCGGCCGTGGGCCGTTGACACCGAGTGCCAGGGCTTCTAGCGTCTCGTCTGCTGAAGGTACTAAGCGGTTGCTCAGTTATCGGGAAGGCTCCGCGCACGCGAAGGTTCCGTGCCGGGGGTGCCCCGACGTCCGCTGAGCCGCGATCCAAGGGCGAGGAGAACCAAGCATGTCCACCACCGAGCAGCGCGTCGCCATCGTGACCGGAGCGGCGCGGGGCATTGGCGCCGCCACCGCGGTACGCCTGGCGGCCGAGGGCCGCGCCGTCGCCGTACTCGACCTCGACGAGGCGGCCTGCAAGGACACCGTCGAGAAGATCACCGCCGCCGGGGGCACCGCCCTTGCCGTCGGCTGCGATGTGTCGGACAGCGCCCAGGTGGAAGCCGCGGTTGCGCGGGTCGCCGCCGAGCTCGGCGCGCCGACGATTCTCGTCAACAACGCGGGCGTGCTCCGCGACAACCTGCTCTTCAAGATGAGCGAGTCCGACTGGGACACCGTGATGAACGTGCACCTCAAGGGCGCGTTCCTGATGGCCAAGGCCGTCCAGAAGCACATGGTGGACGCCAACTTCGGCCGTATCGTCTCGCTGTCGTCGTCCTCGGCACTCGGCAACCGCGGCCAGGCGAACTACTCCGCCGTCAAGGCCGGTCTGCAAGGCTTCACCAAGACCCTCGCCAAGGAGCTCGGCAAGTTCGGCATCACCGCCAACGCCGTCGCCCCCGGCTTCATCGTCACCGAGATGACCGCGCAGACCGCGGCCCGGGTCGGTATGGGCTTCGAGGAGTTCCAGGCCGCCGCCGCCACCCAGATTCCCGTGCAGCGCGTCGGCCGCCCGGAGGACATCGCCAACGCCATCGCCTTCTTCACCGGAGACGACGCGGGCTTCGTCTCCGGCCAGGTCATGTACGTCGCCGGCGGACCGCTCAACTGACCCGAAGGGCAGCAGACATCATGACTGTGCAGGACAGCGGAAAGGTCGCGCTCATCACGGGCGCGAGCCGGGGGATCGGTTACGGAATCGCGGAGGCGCTCGTCGCCCGCGGTGACCGGGTGTGCATCACCGGGCGCGGCGAGGACGCCCTCAAGGAGGCCGTCGAGAAGCTGGGCGTCGACCGGGTCATCGCCGTCGCGGGCAAGGCGCACGACGAGGCACACCAGGCGGCGGCGGTCGAGCGCACCATGGATGCGTTCGGCCGTGTCGACTTTCTGATCAACAATGCCGGTACGAATCCGGTCTTCGGCCCGATCGCGGAGCTCGACCTCAATGTCGCCCGCAAGGTCTTCGAGACGAATGTGATCTCGGCGCTCGGTTTCGCCCAGCGGACCTGGAAGGCCTGGCAGAAGGAGAACGGCGGGGCGATCGTCAACATCGCCTCGGTCGCCGGTATCTCCGCCTCGCCCTTCGTCGGCGCGTACGGCATGAGCAAGGCCGCCATGGTCAACCTGACCCTTCAGCTGGCGCACGAGTTCGCGCCGGTCGTCCGGGTCAACGCGATCGCCCCCGCGGTCGTGAAGACGAAGTTCGCCCAGGCGCTGTACGAGGGCCGCGAGGCGGAGGCCGCCGCGGCCTATCCGCTCGGCCGGCTGGGGGTCCCCGAGGACATCGGCGGCGCTGCCGCGTTCCTCACGTCGAGCCAGAGCGACTGGATCACGGGACAGACCCTGGTGGTCGACGGCGGGATCCTCCTGAATGCGGGCGTGAGCTGAGAGCGGCCTGAGCGGGTTTGGCCCTGATTGACTCAAGTGCCCTGTCGGGCCTGTGGATTGACCCGACGGGGCACTGCGGTATGGTCTGCCGACCCATGGCTGATCGAGGAGCGTTCACGTGTTCTACCGGGCCAGTCTGCAGGCCGCTGCAGCCCTTGCTTCCCTCTCTCTGCTGGCAGGCTGCGGCCTTCTCTCCGACAGTGGCTCGAAAGCGGAGCAGAAGATAGTCGTCGGTACGACCAGCGAGCTTTCCACCCTCGATCCGGCGGCGGCGTGGGACAACTCCTGGGAACTGATGCGGAATGTCTTCCAGACCCTGGTGAGTTTCCCCACAGGCAGCACCAGCCCCGAGCCCGATGCAGCGGAATGGTGCAAGTTCACCGACATGACCAGCACGGCCTACCGGTGCAAACTCCGCAAGGGCCTGAAATTCTCCAATGGCGACAAACTCGACGCCGAGGCCGTGAAGTACTCCATGGACCGGATCACGGCCATCAAGGTCAAGGGCGGTCCTGTCGGCATGCTCGGCTCGCTCGACCGGGTCGAGACCAAGGGGGACGACATCGTCGTCTTCCATCTCACCAAGCCGGACGCCACATTCCCGTTCATCCTCGCCACGCCAGCGATGTCGCTGGTGGCGCCCAGCGACTATTCGAAGCACAAGGTCCGCAGCGACGGAAAGGTCACCGGATCCGGCCCCTATCTCCTGGATTCGTACAAGCCGGGGAACCGGGCCGAACTGGTGAAGAATCCGGACTACAAGGGTTTCGCCAACCGTAAGAACGACGCTGTGACCATCCGGTACTTCAAGGATTCCGCCCCCGTGGTCGCGGCGCTGAAGAAGAACGAGATCGACGCGATCTACCGCGGCCTCACCGCCGAGGAGGTCGTCAGCCTGGAAGACAACAAGGACAAGAACAGCAATCTGCAGATCGTCGAGACGGTCGGCGCGGACATCCGCTTCCTGGTCTTCAACCCCAAGGATCCGGACACCGGGAATGTGGCCGTACGGCAGGCCATCGCCCAGCTCGTCGACCGTGACGCCCTGGTGGCCAAGGTCTACCAGGGGACGGCCGAGCCGCTGTACTCCATGGTCCCCAAGGGCATCGCCGGACACACCACCAGCTTCTTCGACGCCTACGGTGATCCGGACAAGGACAAGGCGAAGCAGATCCTCGCCAAGGCGGGCATCACCAAGCCCGTCTCCATGACGTTCTGGTTCACGACCGACCGGTACGGCTCGTCCACGGCCCTCGAGTTCGACGAGCTGAAGCGACAGCTGGAGGCCTCCGGGCTGTTCCGGATCACGCTGAAGAGCAAGCCCTGGAAGGAGTTCCAGGAAGGCTTCAACAAGGGCCAGTACCCCGTCTTCGGCCGCGGCTGGTTCCCGGACTTCCCGGACCCGGACAACTTCATCGCACCCTTCGTGGGCGAGGACAGTATTACCGGGGTGCCGTACATGAAGAGCGAGATCACCGAGCGGCTGCTGCCGCAGACCCGCAAGGAGAGCGACCGGGGCGCGGTCAGCAAGCAGTTCGAACGGGCCCAGCAGATCCTGGTCAACGACGTGCGGCTGCTGCCGCTGTGGCAGGGCAAGCTGTACGTCGCGGCGGGCGAGGACATCGGCGGCGGCGAGCGTGCCCTGGACCCGCAGACGGTCATGCAGATGTGGGAGCTGTACCGCAAGGCCAGCTGGTAGGCCCCGGCAGGGCTCGCAGGGTCCGTTGTCAGTGGCCCCCGGTAGGTTCTCGGTTGAAGAACTGATTACTTACCGGAGGTTGTTGACGTGACCGACACCGACCTGCTGCCCGAGTCCTGGCGCGGCGTCCTCGGCGATGAGCTGCAGAAGCCCTACTTCAAGGAGCTCACCGAGTTCGTCGAGGAGGAGCGGGCCAAGGGGCCGGTCTATCCGCCGCGCGACCAGGTGTTCGCAGCCCTGGATGCCACGCCCTACGACAAGGTGAAGGTCCTCGTCCTCGGCCAGGACCCGTATCACGGGGAGGGGCAGGGACATGGGCTGTGCTTCTCCGTGCGGCCGGGCGTGAAGACGCCGCCCTCCCTGCGGAACATCTACAAGGAGATGAAGGACGAGCTCGGCCTGCCGGTCCCGGACAACGGCTATCTGATGCCGTGGGCCGAGCAGGGCGTGCTCCTGCTCAACGCCGTGCTTACGGTGCGCGCGGGCGAGGCGAACTCGCACAAGGGCAAGGGCTGGGAGAAGTTCACCGACGCGGTGATCCGCGCGGTCGCCTCGCGGCCCGATCCGGCGGTCTTCGTGCTCTGGGGCAACTACGCGCAGAAGAAGCTTCCGCTGATCGACGAGGAGCGCCATGTGGTGGTGAAGGGTGCGCACCCGTCACCTCTGTCCGCCAAGAAGTTCTTCGGCTCCCGTCCGTTCACGCAGATCAACGAGGCGGTGGCGGCGCAGGGGCACGAGGCCATCGACTGGCGCATCCCCGACCTGGGCTGACGCTGCGGTTTCGGCCCGGGCCGGCGGCGGGCGCCCGGTGGACAGGTCCGGGCCGCCCGCCCGAGCCTCAGCGGGATTGACCGCGGCTGCGGCTAGCGTCGAACGGAACCGGGTGGACGTGGACAGGGAGGCCGCAGTGACGGAGCAGCGGGAGGCGTCGAAGGATGCCGTCCTGACCAGGATCGGCCAGGCGATCATGCTGCTGCACGGCGGCGACCGGGAGGAGGCCCGCAATCGCTTCGGCGAGCTCTGGTCGGAGATCGGCGAGGACGGGGACGCCTTGCACCGGTGCACCCTTGCCCACTACATGGCCGACACGCAGGACGACCCCGGTGATGAGCTGGCCTGGGACCTGAGGGCCTTGACCGCGGCCGGCAGCCTGACCGACGAGTGCTCGGCACAGCACTCCGATGCGCTCGCGGTGCGGGCGTTCTATCCCTCGCTCCATCTCAATCTCGCGGCGGACTATGTGAAGCTCCACCGTCCCGAGGCGGCCCGGATCCATCTGGACCGGGCGCGCGCCGCGTCCGGTGTGCTCGCGGACGACGGGGCGGATGACGGGTACGGGGGAGGAGTCCGCGCGGCGATCGCGCGACTGGAGCTGAGGCTGCGGGAGCTGTGAGGGGTGACCCGTCCGCGACGGACGGGCCACCCGCTCGGCTCTCTCCTACCGGGCTCAGCGGCCGTAGGTGTTCTCACAGATCCGGGACTGCGGACTGCCCGCCGGCCAGTGCCCGTATCCCCGTCCCAGTGCGCAGACGTCCTTCCCGGTGACGGGGGGCGGCAGGTCCGGGACGGGCGCGGTCACGGCGGGCGGGGCCTGACGCGGCCGAAGCCGTGCCGCCCCGGGGCGCTTCCGTTGCTGTGGTGCGCGGGGCGTGGCGCGGCGGGTGTCCGGCGGTGCGCCACGCGCCGGGGCGGATGCGGAGGCGGACGGCTCGGGGGCCGGTACGACTCCCAGGCTGTCGTGGACCGGCGGCCGCACGATCTGTGGCGCCAGATCCTGGGCGGGCCTGCTGGTCCCGGGCCGGGACGGCACGTCCGGCTGCGGCGCCACGGACACACAGCCGGACAGTGTCGTGACCGCCACGCCGACCAGGAGCTTCACGGTGATTCGGGTTCGTTGCACCTGATCAACTCTGCTGTGCGGACCCGGTTTTGAGTGAGCCGGAAAGCCATGATTGGCCCGCACGAGTGACGCCGGTCAGCTCAATGCCGCCTGCGATCCGAGCATCCCGCGCAGCAGTTCGGTGAAGCCGGTACGCAGCTCTTCCTCGGTCGGTACGGAGCGGTGGTACGACCCCGCGGCGCACGAGAACATCAGCCCCTCGCACCAGGCCATCAGGGACAGGGTGTGCCGCTCGGGCTCGGCCGACCCGAGCCGCCGTCATCAGCGCCATCAGCGGCTCGCGGAACTGCCGGCCCGTCGCGTCGAAGGCTGTCACTGCAGATGTAGTTTCGGGGAGGGGTGATGGAGAAGCCCCATGCCGTCGTCATCGGCAGCGGAATCGGCGGCCTCACCGCGGCGGTGGCCCTGCAGGGTTGCGGCTGGCGGGTCACCGTCCTGGAGCGCGCAGCCTCCCTGGAACCCGTGGGCGCCGGTATTGCCCTCGCGCCCAAATCGGCGCCGAGTCCGGACAGGTACTCCGCAACGACGTGTACCAGCTGACCGACCCCCTGCCGCCCTTCCACCGGGGCCGCACCGCCCTCGTCGGCGACTCCGCCCACGCCATGGCCCCCACCAGCCTCGGTCAGGGCGGCAACCAGGCTGTCGAGGACGCGATCGTGCTCGCCCACCATGTGACACCGGGCAGGGACCTCGGCGCGGGTCCGGCGGTGTACACCGCCGACCGGCTGCCCCGAACATCGGCCATCGTCCGCAAGGCCGCACAGGCCTCCCGGCTGATGCGCCTGACCAGTGCCCCGGCCGTGGCGCTGCGCGACGGCCGGGGCACCGTCTCGCGGCTCGGGCCCACTCTCGTCCTGCGCACCTTCGACGGCATCGCGGACTGGCAGCCGCCGCAGCACACGTATGCTGCCCCGACGAAGGACGCGCACAGGTCACCGCGGCAGACATCGGCTCGAAGAGCTCGACGGGGCACCCTCAACCGGTGAACACCGCGCCGGTCGGCGCTGAACAGTGAGAGGGAGACCCCTGTGAAGGTCGGCTGCATCGGGCTCGGCGACATCGCGCAGAAGGCATATCTGCCGGTTCTGACGACCCTGCCCGGGGTCGAACTGCATCTGCAGACCCGTACCCCCGCCACCCTGGCCGCGGTCGCCGAGAGCCACCGGATCCCGTCCGGGCAGCGCCACACCGACCTCGAATCGCTGCTCGCCGAGGGCCTGGACGCCGCGTTCGTCCACGCCCCGACGGCCGTGCATCCGGGGATCGTGGGCCGGCTGCTGGACGCGGGCGTCGCCACGTACGTCGACAAGCCACTGGCCTATGAACTCGCCGACTCCGAGAGGCTGGTGAGCCTGGCCGACGAACGCGGGGTGAGCCTCGCCGTCGGTTTCAACCGCCGGGTCGCGCCCGGCTACGCGCAGTGCGCCGAGCACCCGCGCGAGCTGATCCTCATGCAGAAGAACCGGGTGGGCCTGCCCGAGGATCCACGCACCATGGTGCTCGACGATTTCATCCATGTCGTCGACACACTGCGTTTCCTGGCTCCGGGGCCGATCGAGCACACCGTCGTACAGGCCAGGATCCGCGACGGTCTGATGCACCATGTCGTGCTGCAACTGGCCGGTGACGGATTCACCGCCGTCGGCGCGATGAACCGGCTCAGCGGCTCGAACGAGGAACGGCTGGAGGTCTCGGGCCAGGACTCCAAGCGCGAGGTCGTCAACCTCGCCGAGGTGATCGATCACAAGGGGCAGCCGAGCGTACGACGGCGTGGCGACTGGATGCCGGTGACCCGCCAGCGCGGCATCGAGCAGAGCGTGCTGTCCTTCCTGGACGCCGTGCGGGCCGGAAAGGTGCTGAGCGCCGACGACGCCCTGCAGACGCATGAGCTGTGCGAGCGCATCCTGCGCGACCTGGACTGCGCCTAGCCAGGGTCTGTCCGGCGGATTTCCGGCGGGTCAAGGGCCGGACAGGCTCTGGAGCCGTGTCCGGCCAGGGGCCCTTCGGCCTCGGGATGCGTCGGGCCCCGCTCCGATGCAGGCTGGGGAGATGACCACCGGCCCGTGGAGGTGACCTCGTGAGGCCCCACGACGAGCCAAAGGGCTGGGGAGCACTCCAGCCGCCGCCCGGCTACTACTCGGCCGACGGGCGGCCGCCCGACGCGATGCAGCGCGGGCTGATCCTCGACTGGGCGGTCAACCAGCGGATCGCGAGCGGCTGGCGAGTGGAATCACGCTCCGAGACACAGGTCGTCATGGTCCGGGGCCGGCCGCTGAACCACGTGCTTCACGCCATCCTGATGGTGTTCACCTGCTTTCTCTGGGGCGCCGTGTGGCTGGTGCTCGCCGTGACCAACAAGGTCGAGCGGATCTCGCTCACCGTCGACGCCCAGGGCCGTATCGTCTCCGTGAACGGCCCCGGATAGTCCGGCCGGTCTCCGGGCTCACGGCCTGGAGCGACCGGTGGATTCGTCGGATTCGGCGGGTGAGGCAACCGCCGGAGCCGCCGCACCCCTCGTAGCGGCCGGCCCGCCCCGGTGGCGCCTGCGGAGCGATCGCACCCCTTCGAAGACGCAGAACACGGCCAGCACCGCCGACGCCCCGTGCACCGGCCAGTCGCCCAGCCGTACGTAGAGCGTCGTACCGGACGCCAGCGGTACATCGAAGACGGCCGCGCCGCTCGTATCCGTACCGAGCGGGGCACCGATCCGCTCGCCCAGCGGGCCGTACACCGCACTGACGCCGGTGAGCGTCGCATGCACCATCGGGCGGCCGTTCTCGGCAGCCCGCAGCGCCCCGAGCGAGGCGTGCTGTTCGGGAGCCCAGCTGTGCTGGAACGTCGCGGTCGACGACTGGTCGATCAGCAGTTGCGCTCCGTCCCGGGTCAGCCGCCGGCTCATGTCGGGGAACGCGGACTCGAAGCAGATCAGCGGCCCGATGCGCAGACCCCTCCCTCCGGCGGCCCCGGGAAGCCACATCGTCACCGGGTGGGTGCCCCGCAGTCGGTCCTCGCCCGCCGCCTTGCCCAGGGACGTGGCCCACCCGAGCACCGAACGGGCCGGGATGTACTCGCCGAACGGCACCAGCCGCATCTTGTCGTACCGGTCCCCGGTCAGTCCGTCCGGACCCACCAGCACCGCGGATTTGAAGATCCCCGTCCGACTCGGTCCGCCGGTCTGCCGGGCGTCCATGTTGACCAGCACATCCGCGCCCACCCGACGCGAGAGGGCCGCGATCCGGGCGGTGACTTCCGGGTGCCGGGAGAGATCGACACCGACACTGCTCTCGCCCCAGACCACCAGATCGAGATCGCGCCCCGCCAGCTCACCGGTCAGCCGCTCGCTGATGGCGAGCCGACGCTCCACGCTGTGGGGACCCGCGATCACACCCGGCTGCACGACGGCGATCCTGGCCACGCCCGACCGCTCGGGCTGCGGTGCCCACTGCGCCATCGCCCCCACGGCCAGGGCGCACACCATGATGCCGACGACGGCGACCGTACGGGCGGCGGCGGCCACGAACAGCAGAGCGACGGCGGTGTTCACCGCTACCACCACAAGGCTCACCAGCCACACCCCGCCGACGGATGCCACGCGGAGTGCCGGAGCCACCTCCCACTGGCTCGCGCCGAGCAGCCCCCAGGGACCGCCGAGGCCCTCCCAGGAGCGGACCAGCTCGATCATCAGCCAGCCGCACGGCACGACGACGACCGCGGCCATGGCAGCTGCGACGGAAACCGGCGCGCGCAGTACCCGGAAGACCAGCAGACCCCACGGCGCCCACAGCAGACCGAGCAGGGCCGCCAGGACCACGATGAACACATGGAGACTCGGCATCAGCCAGTGATGCACGGCGAGCAGGTAGCCGATCCCGCCGAGCCAGCCGTCGAGCGCTGCCCGGCGCCCCGTACCGGCGGACCGGATCAGCAGCAGCCACGGCACCAGACCGACATAGGCGAGCCACCACAGGGAAGGCGCCGGGAACGCGAGCGCGGGCAGCGCACCGGCGAGCAGTGCGACGCAGGCGCGCCACCGGCCGGACCGCAGCCTCCGCTCCCACTGCTCGCGCCGACCGGCCGGAATCCGCATGCCGCGCCTCCTCGTCCTGCTGATCAGCAGTGTCCCCCGTGGTCACCCGTTCCGCAGTTCTTTCCCGGCGCGGGAGGTCGGAAGCACCGGTGGGCCGGCTCAGGAGGGGGTGAGCGCGTCAGCTGTGCCGCGCCACTTCTCGTGCACGGTCACGGTCCGGATCCGCCAGCCGTTCCCCGTACGCGACAGTGTGAAGGCGTACCTCCCGCCGGAGACGAAGTTCGGCGCGGTCGCCCCTGCCCCGGAGCCGCCTTCGCCGCCCGCCGTGCTGTCCAGCCGCATCGGGTTGAGGTAGTCGGCCCGCACTTCGGCCCGGTCGCCCGGGTAGCCGCCCAGGTCCTGGATGTCGAGCCGGCGGTTGACGATCAGATGCTGGCGTACGGGGAAGAGCCGCATGGTCTCCGCGAGCCACTGGGCGACCTCGGCGGCAGGCCCTTCGATACCGCCCGCGCTGCGGTAGTCGGCGCGGCCGTCCGTGGTGAACAGGGCCCGGTAGTCCATCCATTCGCCGTCGTCCACCGCCATCGCATAGCCGGTGATCACTGCATCGATGGAAAGCTGGTCCATCACGGTCGAGAGATCCACACGCTGCGTCATCGGGTCAGTGTCTGCCCGCCTGGCGGCCGAGGCCAAGGGGCGTGCACGCACGACGGGCCGGCACAACCGTCAGCAGGGCACCACGGCCACCGGGCCGAGCGCATGCGTGAGCGTGGTCTGTGCGACGGGGGAGAGCCCAAGCCCGAGGGACTCACCGCCCTTGCGCCGCCCGATCACGGTCAGCGCCGCGGTCGCCGAGGCCGTGACCAGGGTGCGTGCGGCGGAGCCGCCGACCGGTTCCCTGACGACCTCGACCTGCGGGTACTTCTCCCGCCAGCCGGCGGTCAGTTCGGCGAGGGTCCGCTCGGCCGCACCTGCCGCCGCGTCCCGGTCGAAGACGGGGCCGCCGGACAGCATCGAGGAGAACATCGTCCAGCCGTGCACGATCCGCAGCCGCGCACCGGGCCGGGAAGCGGCCGTCGCGAAGGCGAATTCCAGCACCGCTTCACTGCTCTCGTCGGCGGCCACGCCCGCGACAATGTCGGGAAACGCTTCGGCCGCCTCCCCTTCGTCCTCGTCCGACGGTCCGCTGTGGATGACGACGACGGGGCACTGGGCCATTGAGGCGGTCGCCAGACTGTTGGAGCCGAGCATCAGGGACCGGAAACCGCCCAGACCGCGCGAGCCGACGACCACCAGCGACGCATCACGGCTCAGCGAGGTGAGTGCCGCCGAGGGGAAGTCCAGCGGTGCGAGCGTCGACGGGTGCAGATCCGGAACGATCTCGGACACCCTTCGCACGGACTGGGTGAGCAGTTCCTCAGCCTCGCGCTGCGGTGTCTCCTGACCGGTGCGCCGGTTCGGCGTCCGGGCGTGCACGATCACCAGCGGGAGCCCCCGGCGGGCGGCCTCGCGGGCGGCCCAGTCGAGTGCCTCACGGCTGTGCGACGAGCCGTCGACGGCTGCGATCACGGGAAGCTCGGTGATGGTCATGATTTCCCTCCGGGTTCCGGCTGTACATGTCCCAGGCTGGTACGCGCAGACGTCTTACGGCAGGGCCTTTCGGCCTCATCTGCCCGGGAAGATCCGGGCAGATGCCACCACGCGCAACATGCCGCGCCCTGACACACTTCAACACGGGCGTCGATCGCTCGGCCGGCCGCCCGTGGCCGTGCGGTGAACGGGCAGGCGGCGGCTGGGGTCCCGGACCGCCCGGACGGACTCAGGCCTCCGCCACGGCCCGACGATGCCTGGCGTGGGTGGAGAGGGAGTCCGAGTAGCGGCGGAGCAGAAGTACGGCTGTGGTCGCCAGGCCGATGAGCAGACCGAGCCAGATTCCCGGGGTGTCGAGGCCGAGCGGATGAGCGAGGAGCCAGGAAGCGGGGAGGCCGACGGCCCAGTAGCCGATGAGCGTGATGCGGAAACCGCTCCTGGTGTCGTCGAGACCCCGCAGGAGTCCGGCTGCGTGCGAGAGGCCGACGGCGACCTGGAAGACGATGTGGACGAGTGGTCGACCGCGGTGTGCGCGGCGAGCGCGGCAGGTCCGAACGACCCGCAGCCCGAAGTTCCCGTGGATCAGAACCCGGTTCAGGCCCGCGTTGACGGCGACGCTGATCCGCAGCAGCGCCGACGGCCGGCCCCGCGCCGCCGGTACGACGCCCGCCGGGCGCACACAGAGGCTGTACGGCTTCGGCGATCTGGTGGACGACATCGTCTACTCGCACGAGATCGGCATCTGCAAGCCTGAAGCGGGCGCGTTCGAAGTGACCTGGTGCCCGGTTGGAGGTGAAGCCCACGGACTGTCCCTTCATCGACGATTTCGCGGTCGACGTCACCGCGGCGGAAGCGGCCGGTATGCGTGGGCTCCTGTTCGAGTCCAACGCACAGACGACCACCGGCATCGAGGCGCGCCTGACGCCTGTGCGGGCCGTGAGGCTTCCGGCCCACTGCGATTGTCAGTGCCGGATGCGATCCTGCCCCCATGGACGAGCTGATGCGGCAGCGGCGCGTGTACGGCGCCGACCATGACGATCCGGACCCGGGGCCCCAGCCGGGGCACTCCTACCGGGAGTTGGTGGGCGGCCCGCTCGACGGGCTGCTCCTCGATGTGACCGGCTGGACGGAGACGGCACTGCGCGAGGGGGCGGCGCTGAACACGGAGATCGGGCGGTTCGGCCCGGGCGGACGAGCGGAGTACGGACCCAGGGACGGCGACTTCGACCGGTGGGACTGGCAGGGCGACATACTCTGACCCGCACCGCCACGCCATTTCGTAGAGATGGTGTGGCGGTGGCCGGGGCCGAGCCCGCTGCACAGAGCGTGATGAATGAGACCTGTCGGGACTAATCGCCTGAATCGCTCGATACTGGATTCATGGCACAGAAGACGTCTCGACCGCACGCCCCGCCGACCCTCTCCGTCAAGGGCCGGGACGTGCGGATACGCACCATCGGGATCTTGGTACTGATCGGTCTTGCGATCTGGTTCATCGCCGCGAACACCGAATCGGTCGGCATCCGGCTGTGGATACCCACCGTCACCTTGCCGCTCTGGGCGGTACTGACCGTGACCCTGCTGGTCGGGCTGGTGATAGGCGGGCTGCTGGCCCACCGCAGGGCGAAGCGCTGAGCCGGCCCCCGGGCCTCGCGGGCGCGCGTACGTGGCGCTAGCCCGCCGACTCGCCCGCGTGCGGGCTCAGCACCCCTGCCGTCACCAGGGCGAACAGGAGCAGCCCGAGAAGCACGCGGTAGATGACGAACGGCATGAAGCTCTTGGTCGTGATGAACTTCATGAACCAGGCGATGACCGCATAGCCCACGCCGAATGCGATGAACGTCGCGAAGATCGTCGGACCCCACGACACATGACCCTCGCCCGCGTCCTTGAGCTCGAAGACACCCGAGGCGAGCACCGCCGGGATCGCGAGCAGGAAGGAGTAACGGGCTGCCGCCTCGCGGGTGTACCCCATCAGCAGACCGCCGCTGATGGTGGCGCCGGAGCGGGAGACGCCCGGGACCAGGGCCATCGCCTGGCAGAAGCCGAAGATCAGGCCGTCTTTGACGCCGAGTTCCTTCAGCGTCTTGCGTTCCTTGGCGGCCCGGTGTCTGCCGCCTGCCTCGTCGCGGGCGGCGAGACGGTCGGCGATGCCGAGCACGATGCCCATGACGATCAGGGTGGTGGCGATCAGCCGCAGATCGCGGAAGGGCCCCTCGATCTGGTCCTTGAACGTCACGCCGAGCACACCGATGGGGATGGAGCCGACGATGACCAGCCAGCCCATCTGGGCGTCGTGGTCGCTGCGCATCGACCGGTTGGTCAGCGAGCGGAACCAGGCCGAGACGATCCGGACGATGTCCTTGCGGAAGTAGATGAGGACTGCTGCCTCCGTGCCGATCTGGGTGATGGCGGTGAACGCCGCACCCGGGTCGTGCCAGCCGGCGAACGCTGCAGTGAGCCGCAGATGTGCGCTGGAGGAGATCGGCAGGAACTCGGTCAGTCCCTGAACGAGGCCCAGGACGAACGATTCGAACCAGCTCATGGGGCTTTGGCCATCCCGGAGGTGATCGTGCATCGACCGACGGCAGTAAGGGCCGTCGGCAACGTGCGCATTGCGGTCAAATGAGGGCAGGGCCGTGCCGGGCCCGGAGATCTTCGGTCGGTCGCGGGCAGGGTATCGCCCTCAGATGAACAGCGTTACGCGTACCCCCGCGCCCGCCCACCGCCCCGGTGCCTGCTCCCACGCGTACCGGATCACTCGGCGACGAGGCGATGGCGCTTGCGCCAGGCGACGACGGCCGCGCCGAGCCCCGTCAGCACGATGAAGCCCATCGCGGCCAGGAACGCGGGCGACGTCGGTGACGAGGCCTCGCTGCCCGCGACGACATACGCGGCGGTGTTCGGGACCGAGCCGAGCCCGGTGGCCATCAGGAACGGCGGATACCCCATGCGCGAGACGGCCGCGCAGTAGTTGGCCGCCGCGAACGGCACACCGGGGAACAGCCGCAGCGCCAGCATCGAGCGGAAACCGTGCCGGCTCAGCTGACCGTCCGCCGCCTTGAGCCAGCGCCCGCGCAGCAGCGTACGGAGTGCGTCCTGCCCGAGCACCCTGCCCAGCCCGAACGAGATGCCCGCGCCGAGCACCGTACCCGCCAGCGCCGCGGCCAGCCCCGCCTGCGAGCCGAACAGCGCACCGGCGGCGAGATTGAGCAGTGGCCGCGGTACGAAGGCCACGGTGCACACGCCGTACGCGACACCGAACAGCACGACCGCGGCGGCGCCACCGCTCAGCTGGGCAGGCCAGCCGGTGGCGAGCAACCGTTGGGGTTCGAGGAACAGCATCGTCGCCGCGGCGGCCAGCAGCACCGCCACGAGCAGCGAGAACCGGGACCAGGGCGAGAGCAGCGCCCTCGTGCAGCGCACGGCGAGGCCGCCTGTGGGCCGGGCGGCGGGGACGGGGTCGAGCATGCGGGGAGACTAACCGACGCCCGGGGGTGATCGCCGCAATGTGCACGGTGCGAGCCAGGCGGCCGATATCGCTCCCGCGCGCTGCCGGCGTCCCGCGGACCAGGCATCTGCGACGGCGGGGCGGAACCCGAACTCCCGTGTCCGGCTTGCAGTGTCCGCCGGAAAACCATTCGACGTGGCCGTGCCGGTCGGCCATGATCGGACCCATGTTCCGGTACGCCTTCCTCGCAGCGCAGTCCGCAGTCGCGGACGCGCCGAAGGCTGCCGTGAACCCCGTCACCGCAGCGGCACTTGTCGCAGCGGCAGCGTTCTCCGCTGCCGCGGCGCCCATCGGCGGCGCACGAAGCTGACCCTCCCCCGACAGTCCGGCGGACCCCGTAAGGGGAGGGTCGGCGAGTCCCTGGGGTCTTCTCTCTCAGCTTCGAATTCCAAGGAATGAGCCATGCCCAAGACGGCATACGTGCGCACCAAGCCGCACCTCAACATCGGCACCATGGGCCACGTCGACCACGGAAAGACCACCCTGACCGCCGCCATCACCAAGGTCCTCAGCGACCGCGGAACCGGCACGTTCGTCCCGTTCGACCGGATCGACCGGGCGCCGGAGGAGACCCGGCGCGGCATCACCATCAACATCGCGCACGTCGAGTACGAGACCGACACCCGTCACTACGCGCATGTCGACATGCCGGGGCACGCCGACTACATCAAGAACATGGTCACCGGCGCCGCCCAGCTCGACGGGGCGATCCTCGTCGTCTCCGCGCTCGACGGGATCATGCCGCAGACCGCCGAGCACGTCCTGCTGGCCCGTCAGGTGGGTGTCGACCACATCGTCGTCGCCCTGAACAAGGCGGACGCGGGTGACCCCGAGCTGACCGACCTGGTCGAGCTGGAGGTCCGCGAGCTGCTCTCCGCGCACGGCTACGGCGGCGACGGTGTCCCCGTCGTACGGGTGTCGGGCCTGAAGGCCCTGGAGGGCGACCCGCGGTGGACCGCGGCCGTCGAGGCGCTGCTGGACGCCGTCGACACGTATGTGCCGATGCCGGTCCGCTACACCGACGCGCCGTTCCTGCTGTCGGTGGAGAACGTCCTGACCATCACCGGCCGGGGCACCGTCGTCACCGGAGCCGTCGAGCGCGGCACTGTGCGGGTCGGTGACCGGGTGTCGGTGCTGGGCCCGGACATCGAGACGGTCGTCATCGGTCTGGAGACCTTCGGGAAGCCGATGGAGTCCGCGGAGGCCGGAGACAACGTGGCCCTGCTGCTGCGCGGGGTGGAGCGCGACCGGGTGCGTCGCGGCCATGTGGTCGCGGCGCCCGGCAGCGTGACGCCGAGCCGCCGTTTCTCCGCGCAGGTGTATGTCCTGTCGGCGCGGGAGGGCGGCCGGACCACCCCGGTGACCACCGGATACCGGCCGCAGTTCTACATCCGCACCGCGGACGTCGTGGGCGACGTCGACCTCGGTGCGGTGGCGGTGGCGCGACCCGGGGACACGGTCGACCTGACCGTCGAGCTGGGCCGCGACGTCCCGCTGGAGACCGGACTCGGCTTCGCGATCCGCGAGGGCGGCCGCACCGTCGGCGCGGGCACCGTCACCGGACTGCTCTGAGCCGTGTCGCACCAGGGGCCCGCCTTCCGTACCCCACGGGAGGCGGGCCCGGTGCCGTAAGCAAGACTGACGGTATGACAGACACAGCACTGGTGCTCGGTGCCGGCGGCGTCACGGGCGGCGCCTGGGAGACCGGAATTCTGTACGGGCTCGCGAAGGCGGGCGTGGACCTGTCCACCGCCGATCTGATCATCGGCAGTTCGGCGGGCGCGGTGGTCGGCGCGCAGCTGGCCTCCGGACTGCTCGGCCTTCCGGAACTGTACGAACTCCAGCTCGCCGATCCGCAGGGCATGACCGGCGGCAAGCTCGGCGCGCTGACGTTCCTGCGCTATGCGGGGGCCGTGCTGTCCGCCCGTACCCCCGAGGCGTACGGGCGGAAGCTGGCCCGGATCGCGAAGGACGCCCACCTCGGCATCACGGCGGAGGAACGGCGTGCGGCGATCGCCGGCCGTCTCCTGTCACCCGACTGGCCCGGGCGTCCCCTGCGCATCACCGCGGTCGACGCGGCCACCGGTGAGCTCCACACGTTCGACAAGGACAGCGGAGTTCCCCTCGTGGACGCCGTCACCGCGAGCTCCGCCGTCCCGGCCGTATGGCCCGTCGCCACCTTCGGGGAACGGTCCTGGATCGACGGCGGGGTGCACTCCCCGGCCAATGCTCATCTCGCCGCAGGTTACGGGCGCGTCGTCGTCATCGCTCCGACAGCCAGTGGCAACAAGGTCATCGTCTCGCCGCGCTCGCAGGCGGCCGAGCTGGCCGCGAAGGGCGCCCGTGTGGAGGTCATCACCCCGGACGCGGCGGCGAAGAAGGCATTCGGCCGCAACTCCCTCGACCCCAGCCGACGGGCCGCGGCGGCCCGTGCCGGGCTCGCCCAGTCGGCGGCGCACACCGAAGCCGTCGCCGCGGTCGTGAGCAACTGATCGGGCACCCCACAATGGGGGAGTGAACGAGTCAATACCTGTCATCCGGGACGTGGACCAGGGCACCGCCAGACTCCTGCCCGACGTGGACCGGGACAGGGCCTGGCTGCTCACCGTCGACGGTGCGCCCCAGTCGTACGTCGACCTCGACGCGCCGGACCACCTCGAATTCGAGTACGCGCGACGGCTCGCCCATGTCGTGGACGGCGCCGCGGCACCGGGCGCACCGCTGGACGTACTCCATCTCGGCGGTGGTGCGCTCACCCTGCCCCGCTATGTCGCCGCGGCCAGGCCGGGCTCCCGCCAGGACGTCGCCGAGGCCGACCTCGGGCTTCTCGCCCTGGTCGCCGAGCATCTGCCGGTCCCCGACGGCAGCGGGATCACCGTTCACGGCGCGGACGCACGCAGCCGACTGGAACAGACCCCGCCCGGCTCCGTCGACGTCCTGATCGCGGATGTCTTCGGCGGCTCGCGAGTGCCCGCCCACCTCACCACCGTCGAGTACGCACAGGCTGCCCGCCGGGCGCTGCGCGACGGCGGAATCTACGCCGCCAACCTCGCGGACGGCGCACCCTTCGGCTTCCTCCGTTCCCAACTGGCCACCTTCGCGGCCGTCTTCGAGGAACTCGCACTGATCGCCGAACCGGCGGTGCTGCGCGGCCGGCGCTTCGGCAACGTCGTCCTCGTCGCGTCCCGAAGCCCCATCGACACGGCGACGCTGACCCGCCGCTGTGCCGCCGACGCCTTCCCCGCCAGGGTCGAGCACGGGACCTCGCTGGACCGGCTCGTCAAAGCCGCCCGGCCGGTCAGGGACGGCGAGGCGGTCGCCTCACCCGAGCCGCCCGACGGAGCCTTCAGCATCGGCTGAGGCCGGCTCCTGCGCCTTGGCTGTCACCACCTCGGTGGTGACGGTGGCACGGGTCAGATTGCGTACCTCGGGTACGAACAGCACGGCGCCGGTGACCAGTAAGATCAGCCCCGCGCAGCCCCACAGGGCCTCACTGCGCCCGACCAGGGCCTCCACCGGACCGGCGAGCGCGGTGGCGACCGGCATCATCGCCACCGAGCCGAACCAGTCGTACGCCGAGACGCGCGACAGCTTCTCCTCCGGGATCTCCTGATGCATGGCCGTCATCCACGAGACCCCGAACACCTCGATGGCGACCCCACTGACGAACATCACCACGCAGAGCCCGGCCACCGGCAGCGGCACCGCGAGTCCCGCCGACGGCATGGCCAGCGGGAAGACACAGAGGGTTCCGGCCAGCAGCAGCCGCCGGGGCTTCCAGCGCGTCATCAAGAACGCCCCGCCCAGCGTGCCGACTCCGAACGCGGCGAGCGCGAAGCCCCAGGGGCGGGCGCCGCCGAGCGCCGCACCGCCGATCGCCGCGCCCTGCATGGACATCCGGAAGAGGGCGAAGGCGCGGCTCGCCTGCTCACGGCTGACGCTCGACATCAGCATGCCCTCAGCCGCCGGGTTGAAGAACGCCTGCCCGGTGCCGCACAACGCGGTGAGCAGCATCATCTGCCACAGCTTCGGATCGCCGGCCAGGACCAGCCAGGCGAAGGCGGCCTGCGAGACGCAGTTGAGGGCGTTTGCCGCGACCATCACCCGGTGGCGCGGCAGCCGGTCCGCGATCGCCCCGCCGATCAGCAGGAAGAGCACCAGCGGTGCGGTCCTGGCGGCGGCCACCAGACCGACGTCGCCGCCGTCACCGCCCGACTCCAGAACCGCGAACGCCGCCGCGATCAGCGCGCCATGGGTACCCAGGCCCGTGATGATCGCGGCGGCGGTCAGCAGACGGTAATTGCGGCCGGGCGGCTCATGAGGGGTGCGGAAGCGGCAGTCACCAAGGGACTATCGCCGCTGCGACCCCACCCTGCCAAATGCTTTCCCGGAGGCGGCGAACACGGTCAGGATGATGGGGCGACGTCCACCAGCCGCACGGTGCTCAGGATCTGCTGGATCGTCGTGTCCGGGAGCTCGTCCTTGACGGAATCGGCTCCGTACAGGATCCAGGACGCGAAGTCGCCCTTCTTGTTCTTGAAGGTGAAGGCGATCGTCTTGCCGTCGCTGTCGCACTTCGTCCGCTTCGTGACATTCGGGGCGGTGGCTGTGACGACCTGGCCGGTGAGACCCGACTTGGTGGTGTACTGCTTGGCCTCGGTGAACTTGATGGTGCTCTTCGGCATGTGCTGCGCGTAGGCGGCCCACGCCCAGTCGCCGGCCTCGTTGCGGGCGTTCTTGGCCGCGTCGGTGGCGCCCTGGGCGCCCCTGGTGCCGGCACTGGCGAGGCTCATGTCCTCCTTGGTGCCGTCCTTGTCGGAATCGTCCACGCACCACTTGCTCTGGTAGTACGACGGTGCGGAGAAACCGATGTAGGGCGAGCCGTCACCCTTCTTGTCGTCCTCGAAGAACGAGAGCGTGCCGGGAGAGCCGACCTTCCAGTCGCCGGGCACGTCGAACTGGGTCCCCCACTTGGGGTTGGTGACGACCTTCCAGCCCGCGATCAGGGGCTTGGCGTCCCCGTCGGTGCCGCGCGGGTTCGCCTCGGGCGAGGACGCGGAATCGGACGGCTTGGCGCGCGCCGACGAGTTCTTGTCGTCGTCCTTGTTCATCACGACGACGCCGGTGACCACGGCAGCCACGACGACGGCGGTGGCCGCGACGATTGCGATGGCGGTGGTCTTCTTCTTGCTGCCGTCGGGCTGCGGACCACCGGGCGGACCGGGGACCGCGTACTGCGGCACGGTCGGCTGTTGGTACGGGTTCGGCTGCGGGTAGCCGGGCTGCTGGCCCTGCTGCTGATATCCCGGCTGCTGTCCGGGCTGGCCCGGCTGCTGATAGCCCGGCTGCTGATAGGGATTCGGCTGCTGGTACCCCGGCTGCTGATACGGGTTCTGATTCTGGTCCTGCGGGTTTTGCTCGCCCCCGGGCGGCTGCTGTCCTGGCCACATGGCGAGTAACGATAGAGGGGTGGTGGCCGGTCTGCTACGCCCGCCCCCGTGAGCGGACGGTGAAGGATGCGATCAGTGGATGGGGCATGGGGGGATCGATCCGGGGATGGTCAAACAGATCTACTCGTGAGTAACATCTGGTCATGAGCGCTGAACAGATGACCGTCGGCGAGATGCTCGCCGCGACGGTTCCGATGGCCCGGACCCTCAATCTCGAGTTTCTGGAGACGACCGCCGAGCGTGCGGTGGTCCGTCTGCCGGACCAGGCCGACTACCACAACCACATCGGCGGACCCCACGCCGGTGCGATGTTCACGCTCGCGGAGTCGGCGAGCGGTGCGATCGTCATCGCCGCCTTCGGCGACCAGATGTCGCGTGCCGTGCCGCTGGCGGTGAAGGCGGAGATCGGTTACAAGAAGCTGGCCATGGGTGTCGTCACCGCGACGGCGACCCTCGGCCGCCCGGTGGCCGATGTCGTCGCCGAACTCGACGAGGGCAAGCGGCCCGAGTTCCCCGTGGTCATCGAGATCCAGCGCGCGGACGGTGCGGTGACCGGTGAGATGACGGTCGTCTGGACGCTGCGTCCGAACGCCTGATCCGGGACGGCTCCGTGAAGGGCCGCCGCGCACCCCATGAGGGGGGCGTGGCGGCTTTTCGCGCTGTTCGGGCAGTTGGCGGGACAGGTAGCATTCCCGCCGTGCGCCGAGGAGTTGGCCGGCGGGCAACGGGAGATCAGTACGGGAGGAACCGGCGTTGCACATCCAGGAATGGCTGGAGACCGTCCCCGCGGTCAGCGTTTACGTCCTGGTGGGCGTTGTCATCGGGCTGGAGAGCCTCGGAATTCCGCTGCCTGGCGAGATCGTCCTGGTCAGCGCGGCGCTGCTGGCCGCCGGGCACGACGGAATCAACCCCTGGATCCTCGGGGCCTGCGCCTCGGCGGGCGCGGTCATCGGTGACTCGGTCGGATACGCCATCGGCCGCAAGGGCGGACGGCCGCTCCTCGCCCGGCTCGGCGGGAAGTTCCCCAAACACTTCGGGGAGAGCCAGATCGGCATGGCGGAACGGTCGTTCCAGAAGTGGGGCATGTGGGCGGTGTTCTTCGGCCGCTTCGTCGCACTGCTGCGGATCTTCGCGGGTCCGCTGGCCGGCGTCCTGCACATGCCGTACTGGAAATTCCTGATCGCCAACCTGCTCGGCGGCATTGTCTGGGCCGGTGGCACCACGGCCGTCGTCTATTCGGTGGGAGTCGTCGCCGAGGCCTGGCTCAAGCGGTTCTCCTACCTCGGTCTGGTGGTCGCGGTGCTGATCGGCGTGACCTCGATGCTGGTGCTGAAGAACCGGGCCAAGAAGGCGGCGGCACAGGGGCCGGTCGTCTCCGCGCCCGACACGGGGACCGTACCGGTGGCGGACTGACCGGTCGTACCGCTGCGACCGACTGACCGGGGACGGTGCGGGCGCGCGGAAACGGCCGACGCTTCCGTTCGTCCGACCGCCCCCGCTCCTTGGTTTTGTCGCGTTCCGCTCAGCTCTCATGTGCCTGACGGTGTGCCTTGGCCAGCTCCACATAGCCCACCGCGTTGAACTTGATCCCGTCCAGCTCCTCCTCGGTCAGCTGCCGCTTGACCTTGGCGGGTACGCCCGCGACGAGCGACCCCGGCGGCACCTGCATCCCCTGCGGGACCAGCGCCTGTGCCGCGATCAGTGAACCGGCGCCTATGCGGGCACCGTTGAGCACGGTGGACCCCATGCCGACCAGAACGTCGTCCTCGATGGTGCAGCCGTGGAGTACGGCGTTGTGCCCGACCGAGACGCGCTCGCCGACCGTGACGGGGAACCCGGGGTCGACGTGGACGCTGCAGTTGTCCTGGATGTTGCTGTCGGCGCCGATGACGATGGGACCGCAGTCGGCACGCAGTACTGCGTGGTACCAGACGCTGGAACCCGCGGCCATAGCGATCTCACCGATCACGACCGATGTCGGTGCGGTGAAGGCCTCCGCATCGATGTCCGGCTCCTTGCCGCCCATTCCCGTGATCAACGCCTGCTCTGCCATCGCCCGTTCCTCCGTGCCCCGGTGCTGTGCGGTCGCGGTCGTCCGATCGCAGCAACTCGGGCGCCGCTGTTCGATCGCGTCAGAGGAACGGTATGCGACGGGCGGTGGAGCGCCGCCGAGTGGGGTGAACATCACAGGCTGCCGCGGTGATCACGCCGGGCGCCGCCGACTACCGTGTGCGAGTGCCCAAGAACAGGAACACGTTCTCTTCCCTCGCCGCCTGGCGGCGGCGCGCCCTGTCCCGGGCCGTCCACCGCGGCTGGCGCTGGGTGCAGGAGTCGGGCGCGGTCACCGCGGAACACCCGGGCCGGCTGCGGTTCGGCCGGATCGGCGCAGGCACCCGGCTGGCCTTCCCGCAGGGCACGGTCTTCGGGGAGCCGTGGATCGAGCTCGGTGCCCACTGCGTGATCGGTGAACAGGTCACACTGACGGCCGGACTCATGCCGGACCTGGACCTCGGATCCGAGCCGATCCTGACCCTGGGGGACGGGGTCGTGCTCGGCCGCGGCAGCCATGTCGTCGCCGACACCAAGGTGACCATCGGCTCGGACACGTACTGCGGGCCGTATGTCTACATCACGTCCACGAACCACAGTTACGACGATCCGCACGAGCCGGTCGGCAGACAGTGGCCCCGAATGGAGCCGGTCGCCATCGGGCCGGGCTGCTGGATCGGCACCGGAGCGGTGATCCTGCCCGGGGCCACGCTCGGGCGCAATGTGGTGGTCGCCGCGGGCGCGGTGGTGCGGGGTGAGGTGCCCGACCATGCGGTGGTGGCCGGTGCTCCCGCCCGTGTCGTACGCAGTTGGGATCCGGAGAAGGGCTGGCAACCGCCGCTGCGCACCCCAGCTCCGGTGCCGATCCCGTCGGGCGTCACGCCCGAGCAGTTGTTGGCCCTGGCGGAACCGGGCGAGACATCGGGCCCGTCCGGCGACTGATGGGCGGTGGGGCGTCGGATACTCAGCCGGTCGCCAGCAGCACCGTGCCCACCAGGGCGAGACCGGCCCCGGCCGCCTGCACCCCACGCAGCCGTTCCTTGAGCACTCCGCGCGCGGCCAGGGCCGTGACCACCGGATAGAGCGAGGCGAGTACGGCGGCCACGGTGACCGGGCCGTGCTGTGCGGCTATCGAGTACGTGCCGTTGGCCGCGACATCCGCGAGCCCGACGAATACCAGGGCGGGCAGCGCGGCCAGCACCACGGCGGCCCCGCCCTCCTCCGGCAGCGCGCGTGCCCCGCGGCGCACCGATACGTACAGGGCGCCGCCGCCCACCGCGATATTGGTGAGGCGCTGGACGAAGAGCGCCAGGAACAGCCCGGTCACCGTCGTGGACGCCTCCGCGATCAGGGACATCACCGACCCGAAGCCGAACGCGGCCACCAGGGTCAGCAGCACCGCCCGGCGCTGCACCGGCGCCCCGCGCAACTGCGGACCACCGGCCAGCACGATGCCCACCACGGCGACGCCGACCCCCGCGAACTGGAGCAGCCCCGGCCGCTCCCCGACGACGATCCCGACGCTCACCGGCACGGCGACACCCAGTGATCCGAGCGGGGAGACGACGCCCATCGGGCCGAGCGCCAGGGCCTTGTAGAAGCTCAGCATCGCAACCGGCCCGACGGCGCCCGCCGCGACGGCGAACCAGAGCTGCGGGCCCGCCTCGCTCCATCCGCCGGTCGCGATCACGATGACGCCGAGCACCACGGCCGCGGCGGTCTGCGAGACGACGACCACGGTGAGCGCGGGCGTACGTCGCGTGAGCAGCCCGCCGCCGAAGTCGGCCAGCCCCCAGAGCAGGCTGGTGGCCAGGGCGAACAGTGCTGTCATTGCACGCCTCGCAGTACAGTGCGATGAACGGTTGGGTACACCACACCGTAGTGCAGTATTTTCTACCCCGTCATCCAAAATATTGGACGGAACGTGTCTGACCTCGATCAGCTCACCCAGTCGCTCGCGCGCAATCTCAAGCGCTGGCGGGGGGAACGCGGCTTCACTCTGGACGCACTCGCCGCCCGTGCCGGGGTCAGCCGCGGCATGATCATTCAGATCGAGCAGGCCCGCACCAACCCGAGCGTCGGCACTACGGTCAAGCTCGCCGACGCGCTGGGTGTCAGCATCACCACACTGCTCGACTACGAGCAGGGCTCACCGGTCCGGCTGGTGCCCGAGAGCCAGGCGGTGCGCATGTGGTCCACGGAGTCGGGCAGTTCCACCACGCTGCTCGTCGGTACGGAGGCCAGGGGGCCGCTCGAACTGTGGTCGTGGCGCCTGATGCCGGGCGACGGCAGCGCCTCCGATCCGCACCCCGAGGGCACGGTCGAGCTGCTCCACGTCACCGCGGGCGAGCTCACCCTGGTCGTCGACGGAACCTCGTACTCCGTACCCGCCGGTGGGTCCGCCACGTTCGAGGCGCATCACCCGCACGCCTACCGCAACGAC
This sequence comes from Streptomyces sp. NBC_00057, assembly GCF_045041165.1. Classification (NCBI taxonomy): domain Bacteria; kingdom Bacillati; phylum Actinomycetota; class Actinomycetes; order Kitasatosporales; family Streptomycetaceae; genus Streptomyces; species Streptomyces sp. NBC_00057. The sequence goes on from NZ_CP108256.1 coordinate 7,683,028, forward strand.
GGCTCCGAGCCGACCGAGGTCACCATGGCGATCTCCATCCCGCCCGTACGGTGAGACGGTCAACCGGCCGCCTTCGAGACGCTGTTAGCGTTGCGTGCATGCGCGCACCCATCGGATCCTTCGAGAATGCCTGCCCGGCGGTCGACCGCCTCGACCTGCTCACCGAGCCCGTCGCCGCAGCCGTGAGCGAAGGCTGGGGCGGTGTCCCCGCCGCGCAGATCATCCACGTCGACACGGATCCGGCCATCGCCGACACGGCGGTCTTCGTCGAGCACCACGGCGCGGAACTGCTCGACCGGTCGGCCAACTGCGTCGTGGTGGCGGGCAAGCGCGGCGGCGAAGTGACACTGGCGGCCTGCCTCGTCCTCTCCCACTCCCGTGTCGACGTGAACGGCGCGGTCCGCAAGCACCTGGGCGCACGCAAGGCGTCCTTCGCCCCGATGGACACGGCAGTCGGTGAGACCGGCATGGAGTACGGCGGAATCACGCCGATCGGACTCCCGGCCGCTTGGCCACTGCTGATCGATCCCGCCGTCGTCGACGAGGAATGGGTGCTGATCGGCAGCGGCAGCCGGCGGGGCAAGCTGATCGTCTCCGGCAAGGCGCTGGCGGCGCTGCCGGGCGCGGTGGTCGTCGAGGGTCTGGGCGTCAGGGTCTGAGGTTCTCAGCCGTGCGCTCGGCAGAGGGACTGAACAGGCACCCCGCCCCGATGTGACGGCAGCCAGCGGGACGCGAAGTCGACGGCGTCGGTGAAGCGGAAGAGTCGACTCGTTGATGACCCCACCGGTCCGATGCGGACAGCCGCACCGTTGTCCGAGCGGGCGAAATCCGCTCCCAGGGCCGCGAAGTCGGTGTCGTCCAGCGCGACGTCCTCGTACTCCCACCACTGGCGCCGGCCCCCGGCGCTCACCACGCAGCGATAGGTGCGGCGGGGCGGGGCGGGCATCCGGTACTCGCCGAGATGGAACGCGGTGCAGGTGTCGAACCCGGTGCCCAGCAGGAGCACTTGGGCCCGCAGGCCGTAGAGCCGGGCCAACGGGGAGTCCTCGCCGAGATGACAGTCGGGCCGGTGGTGCGCCACCAGTTTCCGGGCCGAGGGGCCGAGCGCCGCGAAGGATGTCTGGGGGTGGACGCTGCGCGCCGCCCCCTCGGTGAGCCGCACGGCCTCCGCGAGGCGGCCCATCGACGGCGCGGCCGACGTCGCCGGGTCGAAGGGCGGCATACTCGCCCGTACGGCGTCCCGGGCCCGGTCGGTGAGACCGCGCACCCGGTCGAGGTAGTGCTGGGAGGAGTCGGAATTCTCCGGGGTGAAGGCCGGGACGACGAGGGTGCCGTGCCTGCCGAGGGCGTCCCGTAACGCAGCGACCACCGCCCGGACCCCGCCGCTCACCGACCCCACCGCACGCATCGACGCATGCACCAGTAGGACGCCGTTGCGCTCCACGCCCAGCTCGGACAGTTGCCCGGCCAGCGCTGTTCGGCTGTGGCGGACGGTCGGCGCAGTCCTAGTACTCACAGCGGGTCATTCTCCCAGCCGGGCGCCGAGTGTGACACCACGCACATTCGGACGAGAGACGGGGATGCTGCGGCTACCGGCTCAGCGCGGGAATTTCGATGGCCGGGCAGCGGTCCATGACCATGTCGAGCCCGGCCGCGCGCGTGCGGTCGTACGCCTCGGTGTCGACCACGCCGAGCTGGAACCAGACCGCCCTCGCGCCCGCCGCCACCGCATCGTCGGCCACGCCGCCGGCAACTTCACTGTTGACGAAGACGTCCACCACATCGACCGGGAAGGGTATGTCGGCCAGCGAGGCGTAGCCGTCCTCGCCATGGACCCGCTCCGCCTTCGGGTGCACCGGGACCACCCGTTTGCCGAAGCGCTGAAGCACCTCGGCGACGCCGTAGGCCGCGCGCGACCGGTTGTCGGACAGGCCCACCACCGCCCAGGTCTCGCCCGTGTCCCGGAGAATCCTGCGGATCGTCTCTGCGTCTGCGTACATGATCGGCACAACGGACGGTGGCCCCGGACCATTCCCGGCCGGGGCATAGGGTGGCCGGATGCAGGAGCAGTACCGGACAGTCGCCCGAGCGGGCGTGCACGAGACCGAGATCAACAGGTCGCGCTTCATCTGCGCGCTCGCCCCAGCCGCCACCGAGCAGGAGGCGCAGGACTTCGTCGCACGCATCCGCAGGGAACACCCGACCGCCACCCACAACTGCTTCGCCTACGTGATCGGCGCCGACGCCTCCGTACAGAAGGCGAGCGACGACGGAGAGCCCGGTGGCACCGCGGGCGTACCCATGCTGCAGATGCTGACACGCCGTGAGATGCGGTACGTCGTCGCCGTCGTCACCCGCTACTACGGCGGTGTGAAGCTCGGTGCGGGCGGACTGATCCGGGCGTACGGGGGAGCGGTCGGGGAGGCCCTCGACGAACTCGGCACCATCATCCGGCAGCGGTTCCGCCTTGCCACGATCACCGTCGGCCATGAGCGCGCGGGCAAGCTGGAGAACGACCTGCGAGCCACCGGGCGGAGTGTCCGCGAGGTCCGCTACGCGGAGGCTGTCGTCATCGAGATCGGGCTGCCGGACGCCGATGTCGAGGCGTTCCGCGGCTGGCTGGCGGACGCGACAGCGGGCGAGGCCGAGCTGGAACTGGGTGGCGAGGCGTACGGGGACGCCTGACCGGGTCTCCACGTCCCCACAGCTGTCTCCGGCCCCCCGGGTGCTGCCGGGGCCTGATCCGCCCCACGGGACAATGGGCGCATGACCCGACTCCTGACCAGCAGTGATCTCTCGGCCGTCCTCGATCCGGAAGCCTCACTGAAGGCCCTGCGAGAGGGGTTCCGCCACGCCGATTCCTCGACGGTCACCGGGCAGCGCGTGCGCACGGATCTTCCCTTCCCGGGCACGGCGACGGTTCTGATACCCGGGCTGCTGCCGGGCATTGATGCGTACACCGTCAAGGTCAATGCCAAGTTCCCGGGCGCCCGGCCGGCGCTGCGTGGTGTGATCTGTCTGCACAGCGGCCGGGACGGCGAACTCCTCGCCCTTCTCGACTCCGCCACCATCACGGCGTGGCGGACCGGACTGGCCGCCGCCCTCGGTACTCATGTCATCGCCGCTCCCGACCCTGCGGGCGAAGCCGTGCTGGGCGTCGTCGGCGCGGGCGCACAGGCCGAGATCATGGTCCGCGGACTGCGGAGCCTGCGGAGCTTCCGGGATCTCGTGGTGCACGACACCGATCCGGGACGCGCAGCGGAATTCGCCGCCCGGCACCACGGCCGGGTCCTCGGCTCCGCGACCGAAATCGCTGCGGCCACGGATGTCGTCCTGCTCTCCACCTGGTCACGCACACCTGTGCTGAGCCTTGCCCACAGCCGCCCCGGACAGCACTTCACCACGCTCGGCGCCGATGAACCCGGCAAGCAGGAACTCTCCGCCGACCTGCTCGCCGCTGCCCTCCTCGTCGTCGACGACCGTGAGCAGGCCGCGGCGATGGGCGCCCTCGCCGCAGCGGGGCTGCCGACCACCGCCGCGGACGCCACCCTCGGCGAACTGCTCGGCGGCGCGCATCCCGGCCGCACCTCCGCCACGACCCGTTCCGTCTACGCACCCGTCGGGCTCCCCTGGCAGGACCTGGCCGTCGCCTGGGACGCGTACCGGCAGGCGGAACGGCTCTCGGTCGGAACCCGGATCGATCTTCTCGGCTGAAGGCCCCGGCTACGGTCGGCGGTGGTGGGAGACTGGGGCCGGTGAGGAAACAGGGGCTCACCGGTGTCGACGTGGTCGGTGCAGACGACGAGGGTCCGTGCCGACCCGGTGTGATCACGGTGCGCGGCAGACACGGGCCCCGGGGGCGGAGGAAGAGAACAATGCAGGTCGGAGTCGGCTCTTGAGAATTCTGCACACATCGGACTGGCATCTGGGGCGGTCGTTCCACCGGGTCTCCCTGCTCGAAGCCCAGACCGCGTACCTGGACCACCTGGTGGCGACGGTGCGCGAGCACGAGGTGGACGCGGTCCTCGTTGCGGGTGATGTGTACGACAGGGCCGTGCCGCCGCTGTCCGCGGTCGAGCTCTTCGACGACGCGCTGCACCGGATCGCCGCCGCCGGTGTGCCCACCGTGATGATCTCCGGGAACCACGACTCCGCACGCAGGCTGGGCGTCGGCGCGGGCCTGATCGGGCGGGCCGGAATCCATCTGCGTACCGACCCCGCCCACTGCGCCACACCCGTCGTCCTGCGCGACGCACACGGCGACGTGGCGTTCTACGGGCTGCCCTACCTGGAACCGGCCCTGGTGAAGGACGTCTTCAAGGCGGAGCGCGCCGGGCACGAGGCGGTGCTGACCGCAGCCATGGACCGGGTACGCGCCGACCTCGCGAGCCGCCCGGACACCACCCGGTCCGTGGTGCTCGCCCACGCCTTCGTCGCGGGCGGCGAGCCCAGCGACAGCGAGCGCGACATCACCGTCGGCGGGGTGGCCGCCGTACCCGCCGGAGTCTTCGACGGCGTCGACTACGTGGCGCTCGGGCATCTGCACGGCTGCCAGACCGTCACCGATCGGGTCCGTTACTCGGGCTCGCCGCTCGCGTACTCCTTCTCCGAGGTCGCCCACCGCAAGACGATGTGGCTGATCGACCTCGACGCCTCGGGAACGATCGCCGCCGAGCGCATCGACTGCCCGGTGCCCCGTCCGCTCGCCAGACTCCGCGGCAGCCTGGACACCCTCATCGACGACCCCGCGCTGGAGCAGCACCGGGAATCCTGGGTGGAGGCCACGCTCACCGACCCGGTGCGCCCGGTCGAGCCCATGGCCCGCCTCATCGAGCGGTTCCCGCACACACTCAGTCTCGTATTCGAACCCGACCGGGCCCCCGACGACCCGCTCGCCTCGTACGCACAGCGCCTCAAGGGGCGCGACGACCAGCAGATCGCGGAGGACTTCGTGGCACATGTGCGGGGCGGGTCCGCAGCGGACGAGCGGGAGCGAACGGTGCTGCGCGGCGCCTTCGACCACGTGCGGGTGGACGACAGCGCGCGCGAGGTGAACCGTTGAGACTCCACAGGCTCAGCCTCACCGCCTTCGGGCCGTTCGGCGCCACCCAGGACATCGACTTCGACGCACTCTCCTCGGCCGGGCTCTTTTTGCTGCACGGGCCGACCGGCGCAGGGAAGACCTCGGTCCTCGACGCCGTCTGTTACGGCCTGTACGGCGCGGTGCCCGGCGCCCGCCAGAGCCCTGGCACCTCGCTGCGCAGCGACCACGCCCCGGCAGACCTCTCCACCGAGGTCAAGCTGGAACTGACCGTCGGCGGCCGGCGCCTCGAAGTCACCCGGCGCCCCGCACAGCCCCGCCCCAAGAAGAAGGGCAACGGCTTCACGACGGAGAAGGCCCAGAGCTGGTTGCGGGAATACGACCCCGACGACGGCTGGCAGCCGCTGAGCCGCTCGCACCAGGAGATCGGCGAGGAGATCACCCAGCTCATCGGGATGAGCCGGGACCAGTTCTGTCAGGTGGTGCTCCTGCCGCAGGGCGACTTCGCACGCTTCCTGCGCGCCGATGCCGAGGCGCGCGGCAAACTGCTCGGCAGGCTCTTCGACACCCGCCGGTTCGCCGCGGTCGAGGAGCGCCTGGCCGAGCTGCGCCGTACCGCCGAAGCACAGGTCAGGGCCGGGGACGAACGCATCCTCGCGGTCGCCCAGCGGATCGCCCAGGCCGCCGGACCGGCCTCCCGTGAATCGCCGCTGCCCGACATCCAGCCCGGCGAACCGGGGCTCGCCGGCGGTGTGCTGGAGTGGGCCGCGACGGCCCGCAGCAACTCCCGGGAACTGTTCGACATCGCCGAGTCCGTACTGGCCATGGCCGAAGGCCGGCAGTCGGCCGCACGCCTGGCCCTCGACAGCGAGCGCGAACTCGCCGGGCTCCAGCAGCGTTACGAGGAGACGCAGCGACGCGCCACCGCAATCGAAGCCGGCCGCCCCGACCACGACCGACACCACGAACGGCTGGCGCGGGCCCGCAAGGCGGACCTCGTCGCCCCCGGGCTGGAGCTGCGCGACGATGCCGAGCGCGCTTACCGCACGGCCCGCGAGGTCCGTGACCGCGCCCGTGCACTGCTGCCCGACACCCTGGCCGACGCCGGTGCCGAACAACTGGCGGAACTGGAGCGAAGGCTGCGCAAGGAGCTCGGCGGGCTCGACGCCGCGAAGCGCGCCGAGCGGCGCAGCGCGGAGATCGACGCCGAGCGGGCCGGACTGGAGCGCCAGGCCCGGGCCGACGACGAGCTGATCCACGAGGCGAGAGGCTGGCTGGCCGGCTGGGAATCGACACGCCACGACCTGCGGGCACGCATCGAGGAGGCCCAGGAAGCCGCCACTCGAGCCGAACAGCTTGCCGGGCGGCTGGAGCCGGTCCGCGCACGGCTGGAAGCGGCCCGCCGCCGCGACGCGCTGGCCATCCAGGCGTCGGCCGCCGCCGAGCGGCTGGCCGCGGCCCGTGAGCAGGCCTCGGGCGCCCACGAGTCGTGGCTGGAGCTTCGCGAACGACGACTGCGCGACATCGCCGCGGAGCTGGCTGCGGAGCTGGTGGACGGCGAGGACTGCAAGGTGTGCGGTTCGGCCGACCACCCCAAGCCCGCCCGCGCGGCCGATGGGCATGTCGACCGGGCCACCGAGGAGAGGGCTCTCGACGCGTACCGGCGGGCCGAGGAGGCGCGCACGGAGGCGGACCGGGAGCTCGGGGTCGTACGCGAGAAGCACATGGCGGCCCGGGTTGCCGCACAGTCGGCCGTGCCGCAGCCGAGGGACGGCGCTGATGCCGCTGAGCCGGCTGTGTCCGGGCGGATGGCCGGGGTTGTTGCCGCTGAGTCGGCTGCGCGGCAGCCGGTGGCCGGGGCTGAGGTGGTTGCCACCGATGTGGCCGACTCCGAGCAACCCCTTCCCGGTTCCGCCCCCGAGCCCCTCGCCGACCCCACCATCGCCGAACTCGGCGCACTCGTCGACCGGTTGACGCGCATGCATGCAGAGGCGCACCGGACCGCCGCCGGTATGCACGCGGCGCGCGAGGCCCTCACAGCCGCCGAGCGGGAACAGGCCGACCGCCTTGAGAGCCGGCAGCTGGCCGAGCGCCGGGCCGCGGCACGCACTTCGCTGCGGGAAGGTCTGGACCGTGAACAGGTCGCACTGGAGGCCGAGTTGGCGACCGCCCGCGGAGATTCCGGCAGCGTCGCCGAGCGCGCCGAGCTGCTGGAGCGCCGGGTCGGTCTGCTCGCTGCGGCCGCCGAGGCGGTACGGGAGGAGGAGACGGCCGCACAGCGCCGCAAGGAGGCCGACGGCCGGCTCGCGGACGCCGCGTTCCGGGCCGGGTTCGACACCCCGCAGGCCGCGGCCGCGACCCTCCTCACCGATGCCGAACAGCGCGAACTCCAGCGTCTCATCGACGCCTGGCAGTCCGAGGCGGCCGCCGTCGCCGACCGTCTCGCCGAGACCGCGATCCGAGCAGCAGCCGACGGCCCGCGAGCCGAGGTTGACGTCGCGCGGGCCGCATATGACAGGGCCGAGCGGCAGGTGCGGGACGCCGCCGCGGCACTGGCCGCCGCACGCGAGCGCTGCGCCGAGCTCGACCGGCTGTCGCGCAGCGCCGCGGACGAGGTGCGCAGGCTCGGTCCGCTGCGCGAGGAGTACGACCGGGTGGCACGGCTGGCCGGGCTCACCGCTGGTACTTCCGCGGACAACGAACGCAAGATGCGGCTGGAGTCGTACGTGCTCGCGGCCCGGCTCGAACAGGTCGCCGCAGCCGCCACCGCACGGCTGCAGCGCATGTCGTCCGGCCGCTACACGCTGGTCCACTCCGATGCCCGCGCCGGAGGCCGCAGGTCGGGCCTCGGTCTGCATGTTGTCGACGCGTGGACCGGTCGCGAGCGCGATACGGCGACGCTCTCGGGCGGCGAGACGTTCTTCGCCTCGCTCGCCCTCGCGCTCGGCCTCGCCGATGTCGTCACCGACGAGGCGGGCGGCGTACGGCTGGACACCCTCTTCATCGACGAGGGCTTCGGCAGTCTGGACGACCAGACCCTCGACGAGGTGCTCGACGTACTGGACTCGCTGCGCGAGCGGGACCGCAGCGTCGGCATCGTCAGCCATGTCGCCGATCTGCGCCGCCGTATCCCCGCACAGCTCGAAGTGGTGAAGGAGCGGCACGGATCGGCGGTACGGCACCGCACCACGGGCGAGGTCAGCGGCTGATGGCACGCCGGGGGAGCGGCGAGGAGTGGACGACGCTCGTGGTCACGGAGCCGAGGGCACCGATCTTCCCCGTGACCTCCTGCTGGCAGCTCGATCAGACGGCCAGCACCACACCCTGGCTGTTCCCCGGACAGGAGCCCGCGCGCCCCCTCGGCGCCACCTACCTCAGCCTGAAGCTCCGGCAACACGGAATCGACCCCTTGCAGGCCGAAACAGTGCTCGCCTCGCCCTGGCCGCCGACCTGCCGGCATCGGTCCTCGCGCGATTTCACCGGGACCAGCATCAGCAACGCCACCCGCTGGACCGGCTACGCCAAACGTGACTGGCTCGACTACATCGCCAGCCGCAAGCAGGACTGACCAAAGAGGACGGCAAGAAAGAGGCGACGAGGGCAGGATTCGAACCTACGTCCACCCGGGATCAGAGCCGGGCGCTCCTCCGCAGAGCTTCCTCGTCGCCACGTCGATCATGGCTGGGGCCGCCGTATTGGGGCAACCGATTTCCCGAGGGACCTGGGACCGTCGATCACAGCCACTCTCTCGCCGCAGCGCGCTTGCCCTTGCCGGAGAAGACTCCAGCCGACCGGAGGGCGCTGGCCATGAGAGGGTCCGCAACGGCGACACCGTGTACGAGTTCGGGCGTCCGACGGAAGGCCACAGCCTCAGCCGCCGGCCTGGGGGCGGTCCAGGCTCCGACAACCGGGTCTACCCGATGCCGGGCGCAGACTGACTCGACCAGCGAGCGTGGACATTCCTTTTCGCCCCGGAGTACTTCCCAAGGCAACGGCAGCTCTGCCCAGATGTAGGTGTCCGGGTGCAGGCCGCCGCCGCTCATGCGATGCCAGTACGCCACATCGGCAGCCATCAGCCGGGGCACCTTACCCGGGCATACCCGGTCCAGGATCTTCTCCTGGCCCAGTTCGGACAGGATTGCGAACCAGTGCGCTCGGGCCGCGTTCCATGCCTGTGCGGCCTGGTTCCACGTTGACGAGTCGTCGCCGCGGCGCACGATCATCGTGTCGCGCTCCAGGGGATGCCGGTTCCAGGCGTCCTCCAGCAGTTCCGCCACCTGGCGCAGGAAGCCGTTCCACCGGACCAACAGCTGAGTGAGGTCCTCGTCGGACACCGCGGCCAGCACCTCTGCCGTGGGATGCACATGCGCGACCGCAGACCAGCAGGTCCGCTCAGGATGATCGCGCAAGCGCTGGAACAGTGCCTCGGCGACCTCGTCGTAGACCTGGCGCTGGCGGCCGTTGGTGAAGACGCTGCGCATGTAGCCCCGCGCTGTGATGTACGCGATGAAAGCCGCCGTGTCCGCGTCCGCGACGAAGAGACCGTACGGCAATGTATGGGCGAGCGCTCCCTTGCCCGTCATGGTCACCTTGCGGCGGCGCTGCTCGTGGATCAGCCGCGCCAGTTTGGCCTCCATGCGGCGCAGAAGACGGAAGCGCTTGTTGTACTGGCGCTTGGAGACCTCGCCGAGGCCGGCAGCGGTTCGCTCGGTCCGGTCGAGGCGGTCCATGCCGAAGTCGTTCTGCCCGTACGCGCGGCCTATGGACTCACCTGCACGCCGGATCACTGCCTCGATCCGCTCCGGATCGTCTCCCGCACTGTCCGGGAGTTCCGGCACGTTCACGAACAGGCTTGCCGCACGGGCGAGCTGGCGCTGTGCGCCGACCGGTCGGGCGAAATCCTCCAGCATGGAGGTATAGCCGTGCCAAAGGTTGCGCAGCGAGTGCTCGGCGGCCTTGGCGAGTGCCGCCTCAGTGGCCGCGTCGAGCTCGGTGTTCTGGGCCGCATAAAGATCCTGGATCAGCCGGGCTACATCCTCCGGGCGCTTGCGCAGTGTGAGCGAGGCGTGCAGTTCACGGAGCACTTGTTCGACTGTGGACGACGACATAAGCCTCACCTTGTCAGTCCTTGACCAACTGACCAACTGGATATCTGCAGGCCGTGGCCATGGATCGCGCCCCGGAGCCGTAATGGCGGGATTGAGACCGGACGCCAGCGTTGCGACAGGACGGCCTCGCTGTTCCGCACGGCATTCATCCACGTTTTCCGGAAGACTGCTGGTAAAAGCATCGGGAATGGCTGGACATGCCAGCCCGTGATATTGGCGGAGTACCCATGTTCTGCAGCTGCCGTATTGTCGGTATCCCAGCGATCGGTTCACCGCTGTCATGCGCAGGTTCTCCTGGTTGACGGTCGAGATGACGGCGCGGACTCCAGGGAAGTGCTCGTGGAGCCAGATGGCTTGTTCAGCCTTGATCCATCGAGCCAGTCCTTGTCGTCGATGTTCAGGGGAGGACGGCGGTGTCGTGCTGGTCAGCCACGGGGCCGCCGCTCGCCGGGACGGTGGCCACTGTGGCAGCGACGACCTCGCCAGAGGCCGAGTGCACGGCAGCGCTCACCATCAGTTGCTCACCACCTGCGGTCATCGTCGCCTCCCATGCGCGTACCGCAGCGGCACGACGAGTGCATACCGCCGGATCTCGTTGACCGTCTCCTCGCCCTCGGAGGAGGCTTACGAGCTGCTCCTGCCGCACGTCGCGGACTGGTCCCTCGCCGAGGCCCTGGTCGAGGTGGGTGTCGGCCTGGGCCGGGGCGAGGAGGTTGCGGCCCTGCTGACGGCCCGGCTCGCGCCGAGGTGCCCGTGCGCGCGGTGCGGCAGCCCGGAGTGCGGCGGGCGGTACCCGGAGCCGTTCAACGCGGTGAACCTACTGGCGTCCGTTCGCGAGGGGCAGGGCCGCACGGATGAGGCGGTCGAGGTGCTGCGCACGTACGGTTCCACGCCGGTTAACAACCGTGACCCGCTGGCCGAACTGCTGGTGCGGCACAGCCGGATCGACGAACTGCGCGCTTACGCGGCCGACGCGGACCGGCCAGAAGCCGTCCGCCATATGGCGGAGCTACTGGAGGCACGCGGCGACGTGGCGGGCGCGGTCGAGGTGTACAGGCGGCATGCGGAGCACGACGGCTGGCACGCGCCGACACTGCTGGCGCAGCTGCTTGCCCGGCACGGGCGGGGCGCCGAGGCCATCGAGGTGATGCGCGCGCTGGACAGCGCCGAGGACTGGGTCGTCGACCTGCTGTGCGGGCTGTTCGCCGCCGAGGGCCGCGCCGAGGAGGGCCTCGCCCACCTGGACGCCCTCAAGGCCCGGCGGGACAAGGAGGAGTGGGAGCTGTTCCGGCTGCGGGGCCCGCTCCTGGCCGCCTGCGGACAGCTCGACGAGGCGGTGGAGGAGGCCCGGGCGCACCCCGAGGGCGGGAGTCCGTACGCGGTGAAGAGCCTGGCCGGCCTGTTGGCCGACGCCGGACGCCCGGAGGAGGCTGTCGCCCTCCTGGACGCGGACCGCCTGGACCACCGACGGGCTCTCGGCCCGCTGCTGGTGGAGCTGGGCCGGGTCGAGGAGGCCGTGGCGCTGCTGCGGACGCCGCGCCCCGCCGTACCACTGCCGGAGCCGACGGGCTACAGCGACTGTCCGCCCTTCTAGCCAGGAACGGTTCGAGTTCGAGACCTGGGAGGGGCGCGAGCGGCGCGACGCCGACCCGCTCACCGCACCGGTCGCCTCCGACGACTGCGGCTGCTGACCGGCCGGGCCGGACGAATGCCCCCTCCCGGCCGCTCTATCAGGAGTGCCGAAAGCAGGAGGGGAGGGGGCGAGAGGCGGGTCAGAGCTTGGACAGCTCGTCCACGAGATCGTCGAGTCCGAGCGGCCCCTGCGACAGGGCGGCCATGTGCCAGGCCTTGGCATCGAACGCGTCGCCGTGTGCCTTGCGGGCGTTCTCCCGGCCGAGCAGCCAGGCGCGTTCGCCCAGCTTGTAGCCGATGGCCTGCCCCGGCATCGAGAGATAGCGGGTGAGTTCGCTCTCCACGAAGTCGGCCGGACGGCCGCTGTGGTTGCCGAAGAACTCCTGGGCCAGCTCAGGGGTCCACCGCTCGCCGGGGTGGAACGGGGAGTTCGCGGGGATCTCCATCTCCGCGTGCATGCCGATGTCCACGATCACCCGGCAGGCCCGCATCATCTGCGCGTCCAGATAGCCGAGGCGGCGCTCGGCGTCCGGCAGGAAGCCCAGCTCGTCCATGAGCCGCTCCGCGTACAGCGCCCAGCCCTCGGCATTGGCGCTGACACCGCCGATCGACGCCTGGTAGCGGGAGAGGCTGTCGGCGACATGCGTCCACTGGGCGATCTGCAGATGGTGGCCCGGCACACCCTCGTGGTACCAGGTGGAGACCAGGTCGTACACCGGGAAGCGGGTCTCGCCCATGGTGGGCAGCCAGGTGCGGCCGGGGCGCGAGAAGTCCTCGGACGGGCCCGTGTAGTACGGGGCCGCGGCGCCGCCGGGCGGGGCGATGCGGGACTCCACCTTCCGTACGCGTTCGGCGAGTTCGAAGTGCGTCCCGTCGAGGGCCTCGATCGCCTCATCCATCAGACTCTGCAGCCAGGCCTGGACCTCATCGACCCCCTCGATGTGCTTTCCGTGCACATCGAGATGGGCCAACGCCTCCCAGGGACCCGCGCCGGGCAGGACCTTCTCGGCCTCGGTCTTCATTTCGGCGAGCAGCCGGTGGTACTCGGACCAGCCGTACGCGTACGCCTCATCGAGGTCCAGGTCGGTGCCGTTGAAGTAGCGCGACCAGCGCGCGTACCGCTCACGGCCCACTGTGTCCGGCGCGCCCTCGACCGCGGGGGCGTACACATCGCGCATCCAGTCGCGCAGCGCCACGACCGACTCCGTGGCACGGCGGGCGCCGTCGTCCAGATCGGTACGCAGAGACGCCGGGCCGGCGGCAGCGAAGTCCTGGAAGAATCCCGTCCCGCCGTCGCCAGACCAATCGTCGAGCTGGTCGATGAAGGTGGCCGTGGCGCGCGGACCGCCGAACAGCTTGCGCTCCAGGCCGAGCGCGAGCGACTCGCGGTAGCCCTCCAGCGCGGCGGGAACCGCTCGCAGCCTGTCCACGACCGCTGCCCAGTCCTCGTCGGTCTCGGTCGGCGTCACCGTGAACACCTCACGGATGCTGTGCGCCGGGGAGGCGAGGTTGGAGACCGTGCGCAGCCCCTCATCGGCCTCATGGACGGCGAGTTCCGCCGTGAGGCGCTCGCGCAGCAGGCGGCCGCATCGGCGCTCGGCATCGCTGTCCGCGCCGGGCAACTGCTCGGCGGCATCGAGCTTCGCCAGGGTGGTGCGGGCGAGCTCGGCAAGAGCTTCCTGCCCCGCGGGGGAGAAATCGGGAAGGCGGCGCGAGCTCTCCGCGACACCCAGATAGGTGCCGGCGATCGGGTCGAGTTCGATGAATGCGTCGACGTAGGCGTCGGCGACCTGACGGGGCAGCGCGCTGCTGGGAATGTCTGACATGCGGACATCCTCGTACGGCGGGGGCCTCCGCGTCATCATTCTTCGGTCTCAGTTGCCTGTCCCGGCCGATCCTGCGGACGGTGGCAGCAGCGGTCCGCACTCCCACTGCTGGAATATCAGCCTGGTCTCGACCCTGGCCACTTCGCGGCGTGAGGTGAATTCGTCCAGCACGAGGCGTTGCAGATCCGCGGTGTCGGTGACCGCGACATGGACCAGGTAGTCGTCGGGCCCGGTCAGATGGAAGAGTGCGCGGGACTCGGGCAGCGTCCTGATGCGTTCGACGAACGGGCCGATGAGCTCTCTGCGGTGCGGACGGACCTGTACGGAGAGCAGCGCCTCCAGGCCGCGGCCCAGCTTCGCCGGGTCCAGACGCAGCTGATGGCCGAGAATGACGCCGGAGCGGCGCAGCCTGGTCACCCGGTCCAGACAGGTCGACGGTGCGACCCCGACCTCGGCGGCCAGTTCGCGGTAGGTGGTCCGGGCATCGTTCTGCAGCAGTCGCAGAATGTGCAGGTCCACCGGGTCCAGAACGACTGAATCGGTCATCTGCCGAACGTAGCACGGGGCTTTCGCATGAAGACCCGGTGCTTGTTCAGAGTCGTGTCATGGACACCGAATCCTCGATGGCGCCCTCGACGACGACCCGCTCCAGGGCGCTGGCCACCGAAGCCGTGCACGCAGGCCGCGACGATCTCGCGGCCCTGGGCCTGCATGCCCCGCCCATCGATCTGTCCACCACCTACCCCTCGTACGACTCCAGGGGCGAGGCCGAGCGGATCGACACCTTCGCCGCCACCGGAGCCAGGCTCGAAGGACCGCCCGTCTACGCACGGCTGGACAACCCGACGACGGCCCGCTTCGAGACCGCCCTCGCCCGGCTCGAAGGAACGGAGAGTGCCGTGTCGTTCGCCAGCGGAATGGCGGCGCTCACCGCCGTCCTGTTGGTCCGGGCGAGCATGGGACTGCGCCATGTGGTCGCCGTCCGACCGCTCTACGGCTGCAGCGATCACCTTCTCGGCGCCGGTCTGCTGGGCACCGAAGTGACGTGGACCGACCCTGCGGGCATTGCGGAGGCCATCCGTCCGGACACCGGGCTGGTGATGGTGGAGACGCCCGCCAACCCGACGCTCGCCGAGGTCGACATCCGCGCGATCGCGCACTCCTGCGGTTCCGTGCCGCTGCTCGTCGACAACACCTTCGCCACGCCCGTACTCCAGCGACCCGTCGAGTACGGTGCACGGATCGTGCTGCACAGCGCCACCAAGTACCTCGGTGGGCACGGCGATGTGATGGGCGGGGTCATCGCCTGCGACGAGGAGTTCGCCGCCCGCCTGCGACAGGTGCGCTTCGCCACCGGCGGGGTGCTGCACCCGATGGCCGGGTATCTGCTGCTCCGCGGCCTCGCCACGCTCCCGGTCCGGGTGCGGGCGGCCTCCGCGAGCGCCGCCGAACTGTCCCGCAGGCTGACGGCCGATCCGCGTGTCGTCAGGGTCCACTACCCGAAGCTTGGCGGGGCGATGGTCTCGTTCGAGGTGTACGGGGATCCGCACCAGGTGATTTCGGCCGTACGTCTCATCACACCCGCGGTCAGTCTCGGCAGTGTGGACACCCTGATTCAGCATCCGGCCTCCATCAGCCACCGCATTGTGGATGAGGGAGACCGGCAGGCGTCCGGCGTCGGGGACCGGTTGCTGCGGATGTCGGTCGGTCTGGAGGATGTCGAGGATCTGTGGGCCGATCTGTGCCAGGCGCTGAGCTCACAGGAGGCGGGCGGCCGCAAGGAGATCGGTCCTCACGGCTTCGGTCGTCAGGGTGTCAGCGGCCGGCCTGCTCGTACGGCGGCAGCGAACGAACCGGAGTCGCGTCCAGCCGTGCGGTGATGACCAGCGTGCCCTCCTCGATCTGGTAGTCGAGCGGCAGGGACAGCGCACGCATGGCCGCGACCATGCCGGTGTTGGACGCCTGGGTGACGGCGTAGACGCTCTCGCAGCCTGCCTCGATGGCGAGCGTCACCAGGCGTCCGAGGAGCTCGGAGCCGATCCCACGGCACTGCCATTCGTCCTCGACCAGGAGGGCGACCTCGGTCTCGTCGCCGTCCCAGAGGAGGTGGCCGAGGGCGACCAGCCGGCCCGAGGCCGTTTGCGCTGCCAGGGTGCGGCCGAAGCGAGGGCTCAGCAGGTGGTCCAGGTAACGGTCGGCGTCACGGACCGGTCCGTGGTACCGCAGCCGCAGCGTGTGCTCGGAGCAGCGGTCGTGCATGGCGCGGGCCGCTTCGACGTCACTGCCGTCCGCGCGGCGCACGGTGATCTCGTTGCCCTCGGGAAGAGTGAGCACCTGCTTGCTGCGCGGCGCACGGGGGCCGAGCCGGGCGTCGAGCTCTACCAGGGCGCGGGCCCGGGCGAACTCGGTCGGGGTGAACGGAAGGTAGGGCCGTTCGATGGTGATGGCGCCGCCGGACGGGTCGCGCAGCCGCATCACCGTCTCAGCCGGCATGCCCTCGGCGGGCGCGGTCTCACCGGTTGCGCGGCCGGTGATCGAGACGGTGGGCAGCGAGTGGATGGTGCAGCGGCCGAGCAGCTGACGCAGGGCGAGGGGGAGTTCGGCGGCGTCCAGGGCTGCGCGTGTGGCGAGGCCCAGAATGCGCGTCGGCGCATCCACCAGGTCGTGCGCGTCGGCCCGCTCGATCCAGGTGGAGCCGCCTCCCGCGGCGGAGATCGCCCGACTCAGCTGCTGTGCCTGGAGCGGGGCGGGGGCGCGCAGCAGGAACTCGTCGACCGTGCCCTCTGCCAGCGGGTGCGTCTGCAGGGTGAGGATGTCGACCCGGTGCCGGGCGAGCGCGACACACAGCGCGGCCAGACTGCCCGGGATGTCCCGAACGGTGGTACGCATTCGCCACAGCACCGTGCCTTCGGGGGACAGGGCCGGGCCGGCGGCGGTGGGCGTGGTCACGAGCACGGTCGCGGCGGCGTCGGTGCGGTGCGACAGGCTGTCGCTGTCGGAGATGATGTCGTTGCGGGTCGGTGGCGGGGCGTGGCTGTGGCGACGTGCCCACCAGGTGTGGAACGCGGCTGTGACGGCCAGGGCCACGGCCGAGGCGATCAGGAGATACGGTCCGTCCGGCTGGTGTCCGATCAGGTTGGCGATCGCGTCGGCCACCGCGACCGCGGTGAACAGTGCGGCCAGTTCGGTCACGTCCCGCCGCCAGTGGTGGGAGCGGCGGGCAGTCTTGGCGGATGTCACATCAGTCATGCCTTCACTGTGACTGAGCGGTGTTGCCTGATCACGAACGCTCTGTGACTGATGGGTTAAGTGTGGATCTAGTCCTCTATCATCCGGTTTGGCGGATTAATGTCTTGATCGATTGTGGTTCGCAGGAGTACTGCAGCCTCCTCCGGGCCCGGGCCATGAGCCGGTGGCGCGGCAGCTCCCGTCCGGGCCCGGACCCCGAGCGTCGGGCCCGGACAGGGGCCGTCGCGCCGGACGGGACCTGCCCGGCGCGGGCAGAACCCATCGGCCCGGACAGGTTGCCGCGGGTTACGGCAGGATGTCCTGGGCGGTCATGCCAGTACCGAACCTTGTTCCCAGGCCGCCTTCAGGCGCGCTGCTTGACGTACCAGCTGCGAGGATCCGCCGCGCGCGGCAGTTTCGGCGAGCCCGGGTATCGGCTCGGTACTTGTCGCACCACAGTGCTCCACGCACTCGGCGGCCACGGAGAGCAGGTCGCTCAGCCCGCGAGGTCCCTTCTTGTGCGCCAGCAGCCCCGGCAGAACGACGGCCAGCACGGAGAGCACTGTCCGGTATGCGCCGGTGGCGGCCGCGGTACGGGTGGAGTCCGCAAGTCGATTGGGCTTCACCAGGTTGTATCCGAGGAGGAGCGCCAGCTCCTTGCCGAGCAACGCCGCGTCCAGCCGTTGCTGGGCCGCGAGCATCAGTAGGGCGTCCACCGCCGACAGTCGGTCCTCCGGATACCGGGCTCCCAGCCCGTATGCCACGGTCAGATGTGTGGCCTCGGAGGCGGGCCCGCCGAGTTCGACGAGTGCGGTGAGCGGCTGGGCCGCGCCCCTCAGTTCATCGGTCGCACACGTTGCGATGGTCGGCAGCAGCCATGCGGCCAGTGTCTCGCCGTCCTCGGGCAGCGTGGCGAGCCAGGCCCCCGGGTGGTCGCCCCAGTGGTAGCAGATGCGATGGCGCGGGGTATGCGGATGGCCCAGCCAGTGGAAGGAACGAGGGAACTCGCGCTGGATGACCGGGCGTTCATTGCTGGCCATCAGGACGCGCCGCGTCCAGTCGGCCGGCTGTCGCATCTCCCAACCATGGGCCAAGGACTGCTGCTTCTCCAGATCGAACCGGAACACAGGCGCGAGCGGCTCGTCGGCCTGCAGCCAGGCGGCCAGCCGGTCACCCTCCGGGGTGCCGAGCAGGGAGGCCGCCGCCGCGGCCTCGTGCTGACCGTCGCGCCGTACGCGCAGCAGGGCCTGGGCGAAGTCGGCGTCCCCGGGCGAGATTCCGAGCTGCTGGTACGTACGCAGTCGCTCGACCAGCACAGCAGGGTCGAGTGAGCCGGTGTGCCACGTCGGGAAGGCCAGCAGGAACGGTGCGCTGCCGGTCAGCACGACGTCGGCGGCCTCCCACAGCCGGGCCTCCATCACCCCCTTGAGTGCGGCGTGGACGCAGGTCCCGGTGCCGGTCCAGGCGGCACGCCCGTCCTGCACGGCCTGTTCCGACACCCGTCCGAGCAGTACGGCCACAACGAGCTCGATGCCCGCGTCCGAGCGGAGCCGCCGCTCGACCTCCGGCAACGGTTCGTCGTCGAGCCACCACTGACCCGCCAGCGCATCACGCAGCGCGTCGGTCAGCGCCGACCGATCGGTGTGGGCATGGCGGACCAGCCCGTCCAGCGCCCGCTCGAACGCGGTGACATCCCTCGATGCGGATCTCGCCAGAACCACCACGTCCTCGACGAGCTCGGGCAGCGTCACCGGTGCCGGTTCGAGATGTTGCAGGGGCGGAGCGGGTGGCAGCAGCTCCTCGTACGGCTCAGCAGCCGACCGGTTGTCCAGCAGGTCGCCGAACACCTCGGCCGCAGCGGTGCGGTGCGCAGGTCCCAACAGCGAGGCGGACAGGGCAAGTTCTTCCCGCACCGCGCCACCGACGGCGGGCAGATACCGCGCCACGAGTTTGAGCGCCCG
Organism: Streptomyces sp. NBC_00057; assembly: GCF_045041165.1. Lineage (NCBI taxonomy): Bacteria > Bacillati > Actinomycetota > Actinomycetes > Kitasatosporales > Streptomycetaceae > Streptomyces > Streptomyces sp. NBC_00057. The sequence continues at coordinate 7,701,824 of NZ_CP108256.1, forward strand.
CTCCTGGACGGCGATGTCCTCATGCCCGAAGGCCTCCGCGACGACGGGCAGCAGTTCGTCGGCCGTCGACGGATCGCGGCGCAGCGCCTTGCCGATCAGCACGAGCTGGGCCCGGACCAGCTTTTTCTCGGTGCGGAACAGCACCGAACCCGACATGTCCGCCAGGGCCCGCACGGGCAGTTCTCCGCGCTCGTCCAGACGACCGAGCACCTCCTGGGCGAGGCCGGCCACGGTGGAGATCCCGTCCGCGGCCATTGCGATCCAGTCGTCGACCCGCTCGGCCTCCTCCTGCTCGGTCAGCGCGAGCCGGCGCAACACGGCCAGGAAGAACCGGAGACTGCCGGGCTTTCCGCCGCGCAGCAGCCGGGTCACGCAACCGTTGACGAGTACCAACCGCTCCAGCAGGCCCTCGTCCGTGAGGGCGGCCAGCGCCTCGGGCCAGTGGCACGGGTTGTCGGGTTCGTCGATCCAGGTCACCTGTGGCGGCAGTTCCGCCACCTCGAAGAGCCGCGGCACCATGACGGTCAGATGCGGGTCGGCACGGAGGATGTCGCGCAGCGGTCGCGTCCTCTGCCGCCGCCACGGTTCGGTCGATACTGTCTCGGCCCAGCTCTGCACGAAGCCATCAGTGGTGGGCACCGGGCATTGAGCGATCTTCACCAGCCCGGCGATCAGCTCGTACGTGGTCTCCGCCGTCGCGGCCCGCCCCGCCAGCCGATGCGCGACGTCACCGAGCCAGGCGGGGTCACGGTCTGCCAGGACTTCGAGAACCAGCGGGTACGGGGGCCGTGCCCAGCCCAGCAGATCCCGGCCGCCGATCCAGGTGGCGCAGCCCGCGGCGCCGGTGTGACAGCCCGCCCCGGCCACCAGCAGGGCCTTCCGGATCTTGTCCTGTTCGCGCCAGTGCCAGCTCCGCGCCTCCTTGCGGAGCGCCTTCAACTCCGCCAGCGCCGACCTGCGTTCGGCATTGTCCAGCCGGGCCAGCAGCGCCGACACGTCTTGCTTGCGACCTTCCCGTACCGCGGTGAGCAGCTCCTTCATCGCACGCCTCCGGCGACCGGTGCACCACGACGGACCATCCGGACGGCCAGCGTGTGCTTGCACGGGCCCCGTCGCCCGCGGTAGTCCGCCCACCACTGGCACGTACAGCTCAGCATCCCGTCCTTCTCCCTCACCTGGTAGCGGTGCTCTCCCGAGGCCACGGCCGCCACGTCCCCGTCGAGCACGACGGCGCCAGAGCCGGCCAGCTGCCGGGCCGCCACCAGCCGCGGATTGAGCCGCTCGGCCCGGTCGGCGTCGTACGGCAGCTCGCGGTGGAAGTAGGCCGCGTCGGCGAGGTCGTAGCCGACCCGGCCCGCTGTCCCCAGCCGGGTGAGCGCGGCCCGTACCCGCTCCACCGTCAGACCCGACTGCTCCGCGAGATCGGCGGGTTCGATCCGCGGCTCCCAGGCCAGGAGCACGGAGACCAGCTCGGCGTCGGCCGCGGCATCGTCGGTGGCCAGCGCATCGAGCACCCCGCCCTCGCCGGAGAACCCGCGCGAGGCATCGGGCGACAGCGTCAGGGTGAGCCGCATGCCCGGCAGCACCACCTCCCAGGCGCTCGCGGTCGCCGCCCCGTCGGCCACCGGCCCGTACACCCGCAGCGATGTCGCATGACGCAACACCCGCTGCAGTGCCGCCAGCCGCTCGGGGCCCGGCAGACACACTGCCCCCGCCACCGGCCGTGTCGTCGGCCGCAACGTCTTCCCGGCGGGAACCACCCACTGCGTGCCGCGCGAGGCATTCCCCGACGAACGAGGCAGCGAACGCAGGAACCGCACAGCCTCCGCGGCCGACAGCTCGGCCCGCAGATCGAATCCGGCGGACACCACCTGCGCCTCGGCGAAGCCGCGCAACCACCGGTCGGGCAGGGGCACCTTCTTCTCCACGACCGGACCGTCCATGGTGGTGACGGCCAACTCGTCCGGGCCCACCCGCATGTGCAACGGATCGTCCCCCGCTATCCGCGAAAGCGCCTCCCGCAGCGGATTGTTCACATCCACATTCGTTGTACCGTGACCCGTCTGCGCACCGTCCAGACCGTCCCGCAGCACATCGAGGCGCGCATACACCCCGCAACAGCCGGAGAACGACTCGAAGCGCAACCGGTCACCGTTGCCCGTCACCACCGGGTCGAGCGACGAGGGCAGGGTGCGCTGGTAATAGCGCGCGGATGCCACGTCCGCCACGGCCAGCAGGCCGCGGGCAGCGATCCTCGGCGATGTGAGAAAACCGGAGAAGAACCGGGGGTGGGGCTCGGTGCCCCGCCGCGTGTGACCACCGGCGGTCTCCAGGCCGAGGAGCTGTCCGGCCTGCGAGGACTCCAGAGCGGACGGGCGTGAGTAGGCCAATGCCTGAACGGATCGGGTCATGCAAGAACCGTAGAACCCACCACTGACAGTCGGCCCCGACCGCTTCCCGGGGCCGACTGTCAGCGTGCCGGTTCACTGTCCGACGCGCCCCGGCTGCAACACCTTGCTGAACAGCACAGAACCGCCCTGCGCCCGCAGCCGCACGGTCAACTCGCCGCTGCCGCCGTCGATGTCGACCTCGCCGAAGAACTGCGGAGACTCCATCGGCGACACGTTCGCGCGGACGGGCGCCCGCACGAAGACCTGGTCGGGACCGAACGTTGCGTCGAGTGCATTGGCCGGGAACCGACCGGCCGCCAGTGGTCCGGACACGAACTCCCAGAACGGTGCGAAGTCCTTGAACGCTGCGCGCTCGGGCTCGTAGTGCTGCGCCGATGTGTAGTGCACATCGGCCGTCAGCCAGATCGTGCCGGTGATCCGCCGGTGCTTGATGTACCCAGTTCCGCGATCTGGAGATCACGGCCGAGCGGGGCTCCGGGATCGCCCTGTGCGACCGCTTCGCGCGGCAGCCTTCTGGTCGGGCTCGGTGTGGTGCTCGGCTCGGGCGTCCTGCCTCGGAGTGGCGCGGCGCGGGGTGCCGAATCAGCGGCTGGTGTCGAGAATGACGCGCGCCACGAGCGCCCGATCATCGTTCATCGGAACATGTCCGCAACCGGGCAGCCGCACCAGCCGGGCACCGGGAATGGTGTGCTTGGCCCTGATCCCCTGGCGACGCAGCAGCAGCCGGTCGCGGCTGCCCCAGGCGACGGTCACGGGCAGCCCCGGCACGTCGTCGGTGAACGTGACACTCCGCCCGACGGCAAGCGTCTGGTGGAAACCGGTCGCCTCGCGCAGGGCGATGGTCTCCGCGACAACGGCACCGGGTGAACGGCGGCCGGGCCGGGCATAGATGGTGCTGGTCAGCGCCGCACGTCCGGCCGCGCTGCGCGAGAGCCGTTCGATCAGCGGGATGGGCATCGACAGCGCGCCCCGCCGCATCGCCCGCAGCGTCCCGAAGGCATAGCGCCGCTCGCTCTCCGTCCAGAAACCGGCGGGCGACAGAGCCGTCACCGACCGCACGAGCTTCCAGCGGCCCAGCTCCAGGGCCAGCAGACCGCCCAGCGAATTGCCTGCCACATGCGGCCGGCCCAGGCCGAGCTCCTCGCAGAACGCTCCGAGCACCGGGACCAAGCTAGCCAGGTCGTACGGAACACCGTCGGGCAGTGCCGAGGAGGCACCGAAACCGGGAAGGTCCACGGCTATCACATCCCGTTCCACGGCCAGGACGGGCACTACCGGATCCCAGGCCTGACGGTGGTGGCCGATGCCGTGGAGCAGGAGCAACGGCTCCCCGGAACCGGTCCGTTCATACGCGACGGACATGGCCCGAGGTCCTTGAGGTGAGTCGACGCTGAACGAGACCGTGATGGCCATGCCGGTGCTCCCGGGGTGATCCGGCATGAACGGGCCATCCCTGAAGGTGACTTAGACGTCTCGTCAACAACAATTACCGCTCAGTAGCTTGCAGTTCAAGAGGCCGGGCGGTTCGTGCTGGACAGACTGCGGAGTCTCGGCTGGGATGGAGGGGTGACAGCCGACACCGCGACCGACGTCTTCGAGGACCACCGCCCCGTGCTCACCGGGGTTGCCTACCGCATGCTGGGCAGGATCGCCGATGCCGAGGATGTGGTGCAGGAGGCATGGCTGCGCTGGTCGTCCGCATCGCGTGAGGATGTACGGGAGCCGCGCGCCTTTCTCGTGAGGATCGCCACCCGTCTCGCCATCGACCGGTTGCGGCAGGTGCAGTCGCGGCGCGAGGCGTACGTCGGACCGTGGCTGCCGGAGCCCCTCGTCACCGATTTCGGGCCGGCCGTGCCCGATACCGCGGAACAGGCGGTTCTCGCCGACTCCGTATCGGTTGCTGTGCTTGTCGTCCTCGAATCGCTGTCGCCGCTGGAGCGGGCCGTCTTCGTCCTGCGCGAGGCGTTCGGCTTCCCGTACGCCGAGATCGCCGCCACCCTGGACCGGACCGAGGCCGCGGTGCGGCAGCTCGCAGGACGTGCGCGGCACCATGTCGAGGAGCGTAAACCGCGCTACGACGTCGACCCGGCCCAGCGCCGTGACCTCACGGAACGGTTCCTCGCCGCGGCGGCGGGCGGTGACATCGAGGAGCTTCTGGCCCTGCTCGCGCCCGATGTGCGCCTCGTCGGCGACAGCGACGGAAAGTGCAAGGCGCCGCTGCGGGTCATCGAGAGCGCCGACAAGGTCGGCCGCTTCCTCTATGCCGTGGCCCACGACCAGGTCCAGGACCTCGACATCCGGTTCCTGGAGCTCAACGGTGCGCCGAGCCTGCTGGTGCTCTTGGGCGGAAAGCCCGACTCCGTCTTCCAGGTGGACGTCAAGGACGGGCTCATTCAGTGCGTATATATCGTGCGCAATCCCGACAAGCTCGCCAACCTCGCCGGCGTGTAGCCGGACCTCCCGGCGGCTGGTCGCGCTCCCAACCGTCGCAAGCGCCTCAGGTTTGCCCAGGAATCCCTCTGCCGTCCCTGCCCGAAGCCCCACGGTCCGCCCGGCCGTGGGGCCTTGTGCTGCGGGCGGCTCGCGGCACCACGAACGTCCTGTGAACGCTCTGCGGCAGAGGACCGTTTCGCTGCGTGACCGAAGGAGGATTGGTCTTGACCAAGGGGGTGTCCCGTCCTATGGTCTCAGCGTTAAGACAGGAACCTTTAATAAATAACGTCGCGGAAAAGCCGCTGGGCGATTGCGGAGGACAGGGTGGGGACCACGCAGCTGAAAACGGTGCAGGAGCCGAAGTACTGGCACCTCAAGACCGTGCTCAGTGAGGCACTCGACTCGGACTTCGCGGTGGGCGAGATCCTGCCCAACGAGCGCGAGCTCGCCGCCCGGTTCGGAGTCGCCCGAGCCACGCTCCGGCAGGCTCTGGAACAGCTCGAACTCGAAGGCAGGCTGCAGCGCCGCCGCGGCGTCGGAACCACCGTCGCCCCGCCGCGCGTCGGAGTCGCCGTCTCCACGGCACAGCGGGACTGGTCCGACGGCGGTGTCGGCGAGGCGTGGCAACCCGTGGACTGCACGACGGCGGTCGCACCGGCATCAGTGGTGGCCATGCTCGACGTGGACGGCGACGAGCCGGTGCACATCGTCCGCCGGATCCGGGTCACCCACGGTCAGGCGGTCGCGGCGGAGCTGCTGTACGTCCCGTCGGCGTCCGTGCCCGAACTCTCCGCGATCGACGCCCCGTCCGGCCCCGCCCGGGCCCGCAGCGTCCTGCGTGAACTGCACCGCCTCGGCCTCGACGGCCAGGACCGTTCGGTGGAGCTCGGTTCGGCGCGCGTGGACGACGCCAAGGAGCTCGACCGGCTTCCCGGCGCCCCTGTTCTCGTCGTCACCACCCGGTATCTCGTGGCGGGCGGTACCGCGGCGCTCTCCGTCGCCACCTACCGGGCCGACACGTGCCGACTCACCTTCGGTGACTCGGGCGACCTGGAGATCAGCCATCGCGGCCAGGAGCGCCAGGCCTCCTGAGCACGACCGGCTCCGCCGGTCTGCCATGTCTGCGTACGGCCCGTCGCCCTCAGCGGCGGGCCGTCACCGTTCCCTCCACCGCGAAGAGCTGCTCCTCGACATGGTCGAGAGCCAATCGCAGAGCCCCCGTGGCCACCGCCGCCTCGCCGAGCAGCGACAGCGTGACCCGCGGAGGCCGAAGGCAGTAGCGGGCCAGCTCACGGCGGAGCGGATCCAGCACACCGTCCAGCCCCGCGGCCCAGCCGCCGATCACCACAAGCTCGGGGTCCAGCGCCAGCACCAGCGCCGCGACATCGTGCACCAGGCGCTGAATGAACCGCTCGACCGCCGCCTGCGCCCGGACATCGCCATGCCGTGCCTTTGCGAACACGGCGGCGACCGCAGGCTCGTCCAACGGGTCCAATGGCGTGTCCGTCGTCGACAGAAGCTTCTCCGGCGTCGCCTCGCTGCCGAGGAGATGCAGTGCGCCGATCTCACCCGCCGCACCGCCGAAACCGCGGTGCAGCCGCCCGCCGATCAGCGAACCGGCGCCCGGGCTCAGCCCTGCCAGGACGAACACGATGTCGTCGGACTCGGTGGCCGCACCCTTCCAGTGCTCCGCGACCGCCGCGGCATTGGCGTCGTTCTCCACGAGGACGGGACAGCGGAAGGAGCGCCTCAGCCGCTCACCCAGCGCCAGACCGGTCCAGTCCGGCAGTGCGGTGCCCAGCCGTACTGTCCCGTCGGCCTCCACGATGCCCGGGCTGCCGACCCCGACCGCGCGCAGACTGCTCCGGGCCACGCCCGTCCGCCGCAGGACATCGGCGACCACGGCCCTGACCTTGTCGAGCCGGTCGTCGGCGCAGGCTGTTTCCGACACCTCGCGTGAGCCCGCCCCGATGATCCGGCCGTCCAGCCCCGACAGCAGTGCGGAGATCCGGCGCGGGCCGATCTCGATGCCGAGCAGATGCCCGGCCTCGGCGCGGAACCGGAACCGGCGGGCCGGCCGCCCCTGACGTCGGGTCTCGCCCCCGTCGGGCAACGACTCCACGACCAGTCCGGCCTCGAAGAGCCCCTCCATGACGCCCTCGACCGTCGGCCGGGACAGACCTGTGATCCGGGTCAGGTCCGTGAGGGTGGGGGAGTCGGCGCCCCGGAGGGCATGCAACACCACCGCGGAATTGATCCGTCGCAGCAGTGACGGATCCCCACCGGTCAGCCGACTCACGGTGTGTCCTCCCAGCTCGTGCGCATGTCAGGCGGATGGTACTCGCTGCCCGGGTGCAGGGCGACTGCCGGCCGGAACGGGTATCCGGGGCCGGCGGCCCTCAGCTCGGAGCGACGAACCCGGACTCGTACGCTGCGATCACCGCTTGGGTACGGTCCCTCGCACCCAACTTGGCCAGTACGGCGCTGACATGGGTCTTCACCGTCTCGACACCGACCTCGAGCTTGGCGGCGATCTCCGCGTTCGACAGGCCACGGGTCATCAGCCGGAGGACCGCAGCCTCACGCTCGGTCAGCGACGCCCGGTCCATGGCCGCGCGCGCCTTGCTCGTGCCGTACTCGGCGGCGAGTTGCCGGACGGCCGCCGGGAACAGCAACGACTCGCCCTCTGCGACCAGGCGCACCGCATGCACGATCTCGGCGGGCCGGGCACGCTTGAGGAGAAAACCGTCCGCTCCGGCGCGCAGCGCCTCGTACACGTACTCGTCGTTCTCGAATGTGGTGACCACCAGGATCTTCGGTGGTTCCGGTACGGTCCGCAGCACCACCCGCGTCGCCTCTATGCCGTCCATCAGCGGCATCCTGACGTCCATGGCCACCACATCGGGGCGCAGCTGATGCAGCAACGGGATCACTGCGGCGCCGTCACCCGCCTCGCCCACCACCTCGATATCGGGCTGAGCCTCAAGAACCGCGCGCAGCCCCGCGCGGACGAGGGGTTCGTCATCGACCAGAAGAACGGTAACCGGCATCAGGTCAGCCTAGGCCGTTCAACGGAAGACTTGCGTGCACCCTCCATTCGCCGTCGTGCGGACCTGTCTTGGCCTTTCCGCCCAGCAGCGCGGCCCGCTCGCGGATGCCCCGCAGCCCGCTCCCACCGCCCGGCGTTCCCACGGAATCAGTGAGCGGATTGGTTACCTCCATCTCCAGCCGGCCGCTCGTGACGCTGATCCGCACCCGGACGGGAACCGCCCCGGAGTGACGTAGCACATTGGTGAGAGATTCCTGAAGGATCCGGTACCCCTCGCGGGAGACCGCCCCCGGAACCTGCTCCAGCGGACCGGAGACGTCCGCATCGATCTTCGCCCCCGAACCACGCGCGGAGTCCAGGAGCCGGTCCGCTTCCGAGAGCGTCGGCCGCTGCCCCACCGGTGTTCCCGATTCGCGCAGCACCCGCAGAACCCGCTCCAGATCGTCGAGCGCGTCCCTGCCGGTCTCCTCGATCGCGGCCAGTGCCCGCTCGGTGAACTCCGGGTCGTCAGCCGCCCGGGCCGCACCCGCCTGTACGACCGCGACCGTCAACGCGTGTCCGATCGAGTCATGCAGCTCCCGTGCGATGCGATTGCGCTCCAGCAACTGCTCGGTGCGCTCCTCCAGAGCGGTCAACCGCTGCACCGGTGAGGGACCGAGGAGCCGACGGGCGGTCGCGGTGATCAGCTCTCCGTTCGCCGCGACCACGGCAAGCAGCACCAGGATGGGCAGAGGCGCCAGCAGGGCGTACCACCAGTGCGGCTCCACCCCGCGGACCAGCCATTCGCCGCTCGGGACGTCGCCCGCCGCGGTGAGGACGAGATCAACCGCGGTCGCCGGCAGCCACACTGTTGAGAACCCCACGGCGACGCAGAGCAGCAGTCGTATCTCCAGCCACAACACGGTTCGCCAGCGATCCGCCCAAGTGGCCGCAGCGCTTGCGGAGATCGCCGCGTGGGGGCTGCCCCGCTCGGCAGGCGTGAGCAGGAGCTGTGCCTGAACACCCTCGGCCAGCCGCACGGCGGGCAACAACCCCACTGGCACAGCGAGGACCACGGGCGCCCACGGAGTGTCCGGGGAGATGAACACCCACACGCTGTAGACCGCACCCGGGATGAGGAGATGCAGCCACCGGGTGTAGGTGACAGGTGTGGCGAGCGGGCGGAGAAGGCGGAACATGCTGCCATCGTGTCAGCCCGCACGGGCCCGGTGGCTCCCTCGAGGCAGGCCTCGGCGCGGTCGGCGGGCGTCTCCTTCGTGATCGGCGACGTCGTCGGTGGCGCGGCACAATATCTGCCCGACAGGGCAGGACAGTTGGTGCTCCACCAGAATCCCGAAGGCAGTCTCGGACCGTGGAGCGGACTCGCGGTGCCAGCGGCGTGGGCAGCGGCCGCACAGCCGGCAGGCTGGTGGACGATCCGGCGAAGGGACGTATAGCCCGCTGCCACGTCCTCAAAGGTGGAGCAAACGAGGCAGGACGACGGTATCCGCCTCCTGCGGACGGGTCCCGCCACCAACCCTCCGCGACGGCCCCGCCATCGCTCGCCGTGATGGGCCAGGCGCCAGCCTCCTGCCACGGACACAACCGCAACCGCAACCACAACCACGACCATCGGCGTCGAGCCGCCGTGCAGGCGCCGGGGAGTCAGGATCCTTCGGTGGTGCTGATGCCGTCGCATTCGACAGAGGTGCGGAGGCGTCCGTACTCCTGCGCCATCGTCTGAGCGTTCCAATGGGCGTTCAGGCCGCTGGGGTTGGGAAGGGCCCAGACGCGGGCGTCGCCGATCGTGTGATCCTGCGGACCGATCCGGGCGGTTCGTATCCCGAAGGCGGTGCGGTACGCAGTGACCCCCACGACTGCCAGCCACCGCGGTCGCAGCTGCTCGACCTTGGCTGCCAGCTTCTGTCCGCCCTCACGGAACTCCTCGGTGGACAGCTCGTCCGCCCGTGCGGTGGCCCGGGCGACCACATTGGTGATGCCCAGGCCGTATCGCAGCAGTTCGGTCTGTTCTGCCGGCTTCAGCTGCCGAGGGGTGAAGCCGGACCGGTGGAGTACCGGCCAGAAGCGGTTGCCGGGGTGGGCGAAGTGGTGGCCCGTTGCCCCTGTCATCAGGCTCGGGTTGATCCCGCAGAACAGCACACGCAGGCCGCCCGCGACCACATCGGGAACGGTGCTGTCGCGGGCGGCCTGGAGCTCTTCGGGTGTCATCCGGCTGCGGTGGCGGCCGTCAGAGGATGGAGCCCGGCGTGTATGCGGCGGCCTCGGGGTGCTGCTTGGTGATCTCCTCGATGCGGGAGATCAGCGCGGTGACCTGGTCGCCCGCCGCTCCTGTGAAGGAGAGCTTGTCGGCCATCAGCGCGTCCAGCTGTGCGCGGTCCAGCGGGATGCGCACATCGGCGGCCAGCTTGTCGAGCAGCTCGTTGCGCTCGGCGCCCTGCTCACGCATGGCCAGGGCCGAGGCGACCGCGTTCTCCTTGATCGCCTCGTGGGCGACCTCACGGCCGACACCGGCGCGCACCGCACCCATCAGGACCTTGGTCGTGGCAAGGAACGGGAGGTAGCGGTCCAGCTCGCGGGCGACGACGGCCGGGAATGCCCCGAACTCGTCGAGCACCGTCAGGAAGGTCTCCAGGAGACCGTCGAATGCGAAGAACGCGTCGGGGAGCGCCACGCGGCGGACCACGGAGCAGGACACATCGCCCTCGTTCCACTGGTCGCCGGCCAGCTCGCCGGTCATCGAGGCGTAGCCGCGCAGGATGACCATCAGGCCGTTGACGCGCTCGCAGGAGCGGGTGTTCATCTTGTGCGGCATCGCGGAGGAGCCGACCTGACCCGGCTTGAAGCCCTCGGTCACCAGCTCGTGCCCGGCCATCAGACGGATCGTCTTCGCGACCGACGAGGGCGCCGCGGCCAGCTGCACCAGTGCCGTCACCACGTCGTAGTCGAGTGAGCGCGGGTAGACCTGGCCGACCGATGTGAAGGCCTGGGCGAAACCGAGGTGCCCGGCGATGCGCTGCTCCAGCTCGGCGAGCTTCCCGGCATCGCCGCCCAGCAGGTCGAGCATGTCCTGGGCCGTGCCCACGGGGCCCTTGATACCCCGCAGCGGGTAGCGGCCCAGCAGGTCCTCCAGCCGCCCGTAGGCCACCAGCAGTTCGTCCGCCGCGGTCGCGAAGCGCTTGCCGAGCGTGGTCGCCTGCGCGGCGACATTGTGCGAGCGGCCGGCCATGACCAGCTCGCGGTACTCGCCCGCCAGCTTGCCGAGCCGGGCCAGGACCGCCACCGTGCGGTCGCGCATCAGCTCCAGGGAGAGCCGGATCTGAAGCTGTTCCACGTTCTCGGTGAGGTCACGGGAGGTCATGCCCTTGTGGACCTGCTCATGGCCGGCGAGGGCGTTGAACTCCTCGATGCGGGCCTTGACGTCGTGACGGGTGACCTTCTCGCGCTCGGCGATCGAGGCCAGGTCGACCTGGCCGACGACACGTTCGTAATCGGTGAGGGCGGCGTCCGGCACCTCGATCCCGAGGTCCTTCTGAGCGCGCAGCACCGCCAGCCACAGCTGGCGTTCCAGCTTCACCTTCTGCTCGGGGGACCAGAGGACGGCCAGCTCCGTGGAGGCGTAGCGGCCGGCCAGGACATTGGGGATGCGAGGCTTCGCAGACACAGCAGTCACGTGTCCAGATTCTACTGGCGGTTTGTGCAGGCCGACGCCGCGGTCCGGTTTGTGGGTTGCTACGAGAGCGGAGTCGCATCCACCTGGCGCCACGTCGCCACCGGGCCAGGGGCGTGGGCATCCTCGGGGGTGACCCAGAACGCTCTCCCCAGTTCGGCGCTGTACTGGGCGCCCGTCCGCCCGTCTCCGGACGAACGGCCGGTCAGACGGCGGCCGATCCACGGTATGAGGTGCCGGCGGGCGAAGCGGAAGTCGTCGACGCGTCGTATCGCCCATTTCGGAGGTGCGGAGGCCGGGAGCGGCGTCCGCCAGTCGTTCTCCGGCGGCAGCCCCAGCGTCTGCCAGACCGCCTCCGCCACCCGGCGGTGGCCGTCGGCCGTCAGATGCAGCCGGTCGACGTCCCACAGGCGGGGATCACCCAGGGTCGGTGCTCCGTACAGATCGACGACCGACGCTCCGTGGCGGGCAGCCAACTCGTCGACCAGGGAGAACAACTCCTCCATCCGCGGACGGAAACGTTCCATCACCGGGCCGTTGCGACCGGGGCTGCGCATGAGCACAAGCTTCCTGCATGAGGGCGCGAGACGCTCCACGGCCTCTTCGAGCCTTCCGCGGACCATGGCCATGTCGCACTTGGGCCGCAGCGTGTCGTTGAGACCGCCGACGAGTGTGATGACATCCGCCTGCATGGCGGCGGCCGCATCGACCTGCTCGTCGACGATCTGGGCGATCAACTTGCCCCGTACGGCGAGATTCGCGTAGCGGAATCCCGGAGTGCGGACCGCGAGCCGTCCGGCGAGGACGTCTGCCCAGCCCCGGTACGAGCCGTCGGGCAGCAGGTCCGACATGCCCTCGGTGAACGAGTCGCCGACCGCGACGAGACTGGTGTAGGAGGCATTCATTTCCATGGCGATGCGATCGTATCGCGGTGGGGTCCGACCCCTTCCAGAAGGCGCCGGCCAGGTACCGAGCGTCGTAGTGCGCTCTCGGCGGTCGCGTCCTCAGTCGCTCAGGGCCAGCCGCAGGCCGAACCCGGCGATGACGGTCCCGGTGATCCGGTCAAGCAGCCGAAGGGCCTGCGGGCGCTGCAGCCAGCCCCGCAGCACCTGGGCGAAGGCGACCAGCAGCGCCGACCGGAGCAGGCCGAGCACGATGTGCACCCCGGTCAGCAGGAGTCCTTTGGCGAAGTGCGGGGCGCCTGCCGGGATGAACTGGGGCAGGACGGCCACGTAGAACACGCCCATCTTCGGATTGAGTAGATTGGTCAGGGCGTCCTGCCGCCACCCCGCAGCAAGCCGTCGGTTCCTGGAGAAGTCAGGGCACGAGCCTCGGCCCCCGGCACCTCCACCCCCTCGGCGCCCCGCCCCGCCGACCACCGGTCAGCCTGCCTGCGCTTGAACCCGCACCTGGCCCCCAGCGGCCCCCGCCCACCGGTCAGCGTGCCTGCGGTCGGCCCACCAACTCGCGCAGCACGTCCTCCATCGTGACCATTCCTGCGAGTCGATCGTCCTCGTCCACAACCGCCGCCAGATGTGTGCGGCTGCGCCGCAGCGCGGTCAGCACGTCGTCGAGCGGTGTGGCGGCCCGTACCCGGGCGATCGGCCGCATTGCCGACACGGGGAACGGCACATCGCGCGGTGCCGCGTCCAGGGCATCCTTCACATGGAGGTAGCCCAGGATCCGCTTCTCGCTGTCCATCACCGGGAAACGCGAGAAACCGGTCTCGTACGAGAGCTGTTCCAGCTGTTCCGGCGTCGTCCCGATCCTCGCGTACACCACCCGCTCCACCGGCATCACCACATCACGTACCGGGCGACGGCCCAGCTCAAGGGCGTGGTGCAGCCGCTCGGCCGCGCGGTCGTCGACCAGCCCGGCGTCCCCGGCGTCCTTCACCAGCCGGGCCAGTTCGTCGTCGGAGAAGGTGGCGGACACCTCGTCCTTCGCCTCCACCCGCAGGAGCTTCAGCAGCGCGTTGGCGAAGGCGTTGATGGCGAAGATCACCGGGCGCAGCGCCCTGGCGAGGGTCACCAGCGGCGGTCCGAGCAGCAGCGCGGTCCGCACGGGCTCGGCCAGAGCGATGTTCTTCGGCACCATCTCGCCGAGCAGCATGTGCAGATAAGTCGCCACGGACAGCGCGATCACGAAGGAGATCGGATGGATCAGTCCGTGCGGCACACCCACCGCGGTGAAGACGGGTTCCAGCAGATGCGCGATGGCCGGTTCGGCGACGATGCCGAGGACCAGCGTGCAGAGGGTGATGCCCAGCTGTGCCGCCGCGAGCAGCGCCGATACGTGTTCGAGGCCCCAGATGACGCTTCGCGCCCGCCGGTTCCCGTTCTCGGCTTCGGGCTCTATCTGGCTGCGGCGTACGGAGATCAGCGCGAACTCCGCGCCGACGAAGAAGGCGTTGACGACCAGGGTCATCAGTCCGATGAAGAGCTGGACGGCGGTCATCGTGCTTCCTCCGTCTGCTCGTCGTCGCCGGGCAGTGGCGCATGCAGCAGGGCTCGCGCGGCACGGCGCCCGGAGGCGTCCACCACATCGACCCGCCAGCCGGCCAGCTCGATCGAATCACCGACGGCAGGGATGCGGCCGACCTCGGTGGCGACAAGTCCGGCGAGTGTCTCGTACGGTCCGTCCGGCACCCGAAGTCCGATCCTCTTCAGCTGATCGAGGCGGGCGGCGCCGTCGGCCGACCACAGGGTCCGTCCGTCGGCGTCCTCACCCGCCGGTGCCAGGTCCGGCGTCTCGTGCGGGTCGTGCTCGTCGCGCACCTCGCCGACCACCTCCTCGACGATGTCCTCCAGAGTCACGACGCCGGCTGTCCCGCCGTACTCGTCGATGACGACGGCCATGGCGAGCTTGCCGGACAGCCGGTCCAGGAGCCGGTCCACGGTGAGGGTCTCCGGTACGAGCAGGGGCTCGCGCAGCATCTCCGAGACGCGTGTACGGTGCCGCTGCTCGACCGGGATGGCCAGCACGTCCTTGATGTGTGCCACGCCGACGACGGTGTCCAGGTTGCCCCGGTAGACGGGGAAGCGGGACAGCCCGGTCGCACGGGTGGCGTTCGCGACGTCCTCGGCGGTCGCCTGCACCTCAAGTGCGGTGACCTGCACCCGCGGGGTCATGACGTTCTCCGCCGTGAGCTCCGCCAGATTGAGGGTGCGGACGAACAGTTCCGCGGTGTCGGCCTCCAGTGCGCCCGCCTTCGCCGAGTGCCGGGCCAGCGCCACCAGCTCCTGCGGGCTGCGGGCGGAGGCCAGCTCCTCGGCCGGTTCCAGGCCGATGCGGCGCACGATCCGGTTCGCGGTGTTGTTGAGGTGGCTGATGAACGGCCGGAAGATGGCGGTGAAGGCCCGCTGCGGGGTCGCCACGGCCTTCGCCACGGCGAGCGGGGAGGAGATCGCCCAGTTCTTCGGGACGAGTTCGCCGACGACCATCAGGAACACGGTGGACAGTGCGGTTCCCAGGACGAGGGCCAGGGAGGACGCCACGCTGGGGGACAGGCCCACGGCCTCCACCGGACCGCGGATCAGCTTCGCGATCGACGGTTCGGAGAGCATGCCGACCACCAGGTTGGTGACGGTGATGCCGAGTTGTGCGCCGGAGAGCTGGAAGGTCAGGCTGCGTACGGCCTTCATGGCGCTCGCCGCGCCGCGCTCACCCTGCTCCACGGCCCGTTCGAGCTGACCGCGCTCGACGGTTGTCAGGGAGAACTCAGCCGCGACGAAGGCGCCGCAGGCGAGCGAGAGCAGTACCGCCACGAGCAGCAGAAGCACTTCGGTCATCGGTTCACCTCCGTCCCATGATCGGGCAGGGGCAGGAGGATCGCTCGGTGCCGGCGATGTCGACTACTGGGAGGCTCGCCCATGGGCGGACGTTCACACCTTTCGGAAGGATCGGTCAGGAGACCACCCATCGTAAAGGATCTGCAAAGTCGTCCGCCCTTTCGTGTGATCGCGTCAGTCCGTGAGGGGCTTCACCCAGCGCCGCCAGTGATCCTCGCGGTGGTAGCCACCCGCAGCCCACGTGTGGTGCGCCCGTTCGTTGGCTTCCAGGACCATGGCGTCCACCCGTCGCCCGCCCAGAGAGACGAACCGCTGTTCCGCTGCTGCCATCAAGGCGGTGGCGATGCCTTGCCGGCGGCAGTCCGGATGTACGGCCAGCCGGTAGGCGGAGCATCGCCAACCATCGAAACCGGCTATGACGGTTCCCGCGAGAAGGCTGTCGCGCTCTGCGAGAAGCAGGGCCCCGGGGTCCCTTGAGATGAGTTGCGCCACTCCGTCGTGGTCGTCGCTGACGCTCGTCCCTTCCGCGGCTTCGCGCCAGAACCGCAACACGGGGTCGATATCGGCGAGGCCGGCGCAGCGGATGTGGAGATCACTCATGGGGCGAGCCAAGCAGAGGGACGGCCCGCTCGGCGAACGGTTTCCGCGCGGAGATCCGGGCGGCGTCCGATCTGCCCACTGCCGTGTTCACCAGCCGGTGACAGCGTCCCCCAGTACCTTGCTGCCGATCTGAGAAGCGAGGTACTCCGATCGGTCGAGGTCACCGAACTTGGTCACGTGCACGAAGACCGTATGGAACTGGGTCCATCGTTCCCAGCCGATGTCGTCACTGTCGAAGACAGCCTGGACCCCCTCGTACTTCGGATGCCGGTGCAGGCCGTCAGAGTTCCGAGTCAAGAATGTTCAAGAACGCCGTGCCGTCCACGCTCCCGCCGGGTCGGGGCAGTGCCAGCTCCGCCCAGATGACCTTTCCCGTGGGGGTGTAGCGGGTGCCCCAGCGCTCGGTCAGTTGCGCGACGAGGAACAGGCCGCGGCCTCCTTCATCCAATGCAGCGGCATACCGCAGATGGGGCGAGGTACTGCTGCTGTCGGCCACCTCACAGGTCAGGGTGCGGTCGCGCAGCAGTCGTATCTTGACCGGTGCGGAACCGTGGCGGATGGCGTTGGTGATCAGCTCACTGAGCACCAGCTCCATGGCGAACGCAAGCTCGGACAGACCCCAGTCGTCGAGCTTCTCGGCCACGGCGGCGCGCATCCCCGCCACGGCGGCGGGATCGAACGGCACGTCCCAGTTGGCGACGTGGTCGGGCGGGATCGCCTGTGTGCGAGCGATGAGCAGCGCCACATCGTCCTTCGGCCGGCTGGGCAGGAGCTCGTCGAGCACTGCCTGGCAGCTCTCCTCCGGCGGCCGGTCGGGATGGGACGCCAGCGCCTGACGCAGCAGCTCCATCCCCACGTCGATGTCCCGGGTGCGGTCCTCGATGAGCCCGTCGGTGTAGAGGACGAGCTGCGTGCCCTCCGCCAGCTCCAGTTCCGCGGTCTCGAAGGGCATACCGCCCAGGCCCAGGGGTGGCCCGGCCGGCAGATCGGGGAACGACACACTGCCGTCGGGCTGGACCAGCGCGGGCAAGGGATGCCCGGCCCGCGCCATGGCGCAGTGGCGGGAGACGGGATCGTAGATCGCGTACAGGCAGGTGGCGCCTGTGATCACCGCACCGGCGGTCGCCTCCACCTCCTCCTGGTCGATACGCCCGACCAGGTCGTCGAGGTGATCGAGGATCTCGTCGGGCGGCAGGTCGAGCGTGGAGAAGTTGTGCACGGCTGTGCGCAACCGTCCCATCGTGGCGGCCGCGTGCAGGCCGTGGCCGACGACATCCCCGACGACCAGAGCCACCCGACTGCCCGGGAGCGGGATCACATCGAACCAGTCGCCGCTCACCCCGGAGAGCGCGGGCAGGTAACGATGGGCGACCTCGAGTGCGCTCTGCTCGGGCAGGGCCCGCGGGAGCAGGCTGCGCTGCAGAGTCACGGCCATGGCGTGCTCACGGGTGTAGCGGCGGGCGTTGTCGATGCTGACCGCCGCCCGGGCGACCAGTTCTTCGGCCACGGACAGGTCGTCCTCCTCGAACGGCTGGGGCTTCTCCGAGCGCCAGAAATTGGCCATGCCCAGGATGGCGCCCCGCGCCTGGAGGGGCACCGTCATGAGCGAATGGATGCCGTACTCGACGATCCTCTGTGTCCGCTCCGGGTCCTGGGCAAGCCAGCCGGGTGCGGCGGACAGGTCGGGCACCAGCTCCGGCCGGCCGCTGCCGAAGGCCCGTGCCTGCGGCGTGGAGGGGAGGAAGTCGATCAGGCGGCCGCGTTCATAGAGGGGATGGTCATCCCGGATGCCCTGGACGGCGGCGCGGCGCATGTCCGCGCCCGTACTGGACGGCTCGTCCCCGCGCAGGACCGGGTCGGCCAGATCGACGGTGACGAAGTCGGCCAGCCGGGGGACCGCGACCTTCGCCAGTTCCTCGGCCGTACTCACCACGTCGAGGGTGGTACCGATGCCGAGCCCGGCGTCGTACAGCAGTCTCAGCCGCTGGCGGGCGATCTCGGCCTTTCCGGACAGCGCCCGCAGCTCTGTGGAGTCACGCAAGGTCGCGACCGTGCCCTCGGGGCCACCGTGACGAGCCGTGAGTCGCTGGTTCACCGCCAGCAAGCGGTCCCCCGCAAGGAGCACTTCGTCCGTGGCCGCACGGCCCGAGGTCAGCAGCTCCACCGTGCCGGGATCAAGGCCGGGCAAGTCCGAGATGTGCCGCCCCTCGGCGTCGTGCGGCAGATCCAGCAGCCGTCTGGCCTCGTCGTTCGCCAGCAGCAGCCGACCGTCGTTGCCGACGATGAGCACGCCTTCGCGTACGGCGTGCAGCACCGCGTCGTGATGCTCGTACATGCGAGTCATCTCGGCGGGGCCCAGACGGTGGGTCTGCCGCCGCAGCCGCCTGGCCACCAGCGCCGTCCCGGCCGTGGCCACGGCCAGCGCGGCGGCTCCGGTGCCGATGATGATCGGAATCTGCCGGGACACCGCGCCGGCCACCTTCTGGACCTTCATGCCGGCCGACACCAGGCCCACGACCTTGTGACCGAGGTCGTAGATGGGGACGGTCGCCTGCACCTCGCGGCCGAGCGGGCCCTTGACGGTCTCGGTGTACACATGGCCGGCCAGCGATGGCCCGATGGTGCCGACGAACCTCTTCCCGATCTGGCTCGGCTGGGGATGCGTGTAGCGGATCCCCGTCGTGTCCATCACCACGATGAAGTCGACGCCGGCCGCTTTCCGAGCCGCCTCGGTGAGCGGCTGGAGCACTTTGGAGGGATCGGGTGACTTCAGCGCGGCCAGGACGCCCGGTGAGTGCGCGAACGTCTCTGCGACGGCAATCGAGCGCTGTCTCGCCTCTGCGTTGGTGTCGTGCCGGGACTGCAGCAGGAGTGCCAGCACCGCGGCCGCCACGAGGAGCACCACCAGAGCCACCTGCAGGGCGAAGACCTGCCCGGCGAGGCTCCAGGGGTGTTTCTCCGTGAGTGACCGAACCGGTGCGTTCCGGAATCGGCCGAAACGTCTGGCCACATTGCCCTTTTTAACACCGCAGGGTCGACGGCGCGTGAGGCGAGGCAGGCCGGGGAGGGCCTTTCGGGTGGGGGCACACGGCCGTCGCAATCCGCTTCCGAGGGGCCGCCGCATCCCGGCGGTACGGTTGTCCTTGCCCTGGGCGGCGCCCTCGCAGAGCCGACGGAGAATGCGGAGGACGAATTGCGCCATGCGGTCACCGGCGACCGGTGTACGGGGCACCGGAGGGCTCCCCTTGCCGGTGCTAGCGCACCCGCGCTAGCGTGTTTCCGTGCCCAAGACTCAGCTGAACGTGAGAGTGGACGAGGCCACCGCCGAGGCCGCGCGACAGCGCGCGCTGCAGAGGGGAATGAGCGTGAACCGCTACATAGAGGAGCTCGTGAAGCAGGATGCGGGCGAGGTCGGACACACCTTTGTCGAAGCCGCGGCCGACTTCATGAAGCAGTACGAGGCGGTGTTCGCCGAGGAGTTCGGCCCGGAGCGCAAAGGCACGCGTTGAACCTCCAGATCGACCTTTCCTGGCTGCTCATGGTGGCCGAGCACAAGACTCCCGGCGATCCGCAGGTCGTCGACTGGGGTGCGCTCGTGGCTGCGGTGGCCCGTCATGAGGCCGAGATCTTCGGCAGCCCTGTCTACAGCGACCCGCACTCCAGGGCCGCTGCCCTTCTGCAGTTGCTGCTCCATGTTCCAGCGCTCGAACACTCGAACGCGATGTTCTCCTCGGCCGTCGCATACGGCTATCTCGTCGCCTCCGGGCAGAAGGTCATCACCTCGCCCGAGCAGGTGCGCGACCTGGCTCGACTGGTGAAGGAGGGCAAGGCGGACGTCCGGGCCATCGCCGACGAACTGCGCCAGTGGAGTCTGTGACACCGCCGGTACGCGGTGGTGGCCGATGAGTCAGTCGAGCACGGCCGGCCGCCGCGCCACGCCCAGCACGCATGCGGACGTGGGCAGCCGGATTCCCCAGTCGGGCATTCTGACCCTGCGGTAGGTCTCCACCGTGAACCCGGCCCGTTCGATGGCGGCCAGGGTGTCGCGTGCCGTGTGGCACCCACCCGTCACCAGCGGCCAGACCGTACGGTCGAGCGCCCGCTGGGCCGCTGCCATGGCCCGGTCATCGGCCCGCACATGCTCGAAGAAGCGCAGCTCGCCGCCCGGCCGCAGCACCCGTGCGATCTCCGCGAGTGAACGTTCCACATTCCGTACGGTGCACAGCACCAGCGAAGTGACGGCCCCGTCGAACGCCTCGCTCTTCACCGGCAGGGCCTCCGCCGCGCCCGGCACCACATCCACCGGAATTCCGGCACGCAGCGCCGACCGCACCGCCAACTGCCGCAGGCTGCGCTCGGGTTCGATGGCCACCACCTCCGACACCGCGGGCGGGTAGTGCGCGAAGTTCAGGCCGTTGCCCGCACCTATCTCGATGACCCGGCCGGACATACCGGCCAGCAGCTCCGAGCGCACCGCGCCCAGCCCCGCTCCGGTCTCCGCGGCCACACTCATCCGGGCGTAGAACCGGGCGAAGACGGGGTGGTGCACCGCGTCCTCCGGGATTTTTGTGCTGCGCAGACGCATGACGGGCCTCCTCGACACGGCGCTCGACCGGAAAGGTACGGCTACTTCGATTCTCCCCCCGTCCCGGGCGGCTCAGCCGCTCAATCGGCCGGCCGATTGCCGCCCAGTTCCGCAGCCAGCCAACTCCCGGCCAGGACACGGAAGTCGGCAGGCGCCAGCGCCCCCGCACCGGCCGGTACGGCACCCAGCAGCGGGGCGCCCGCAGCCACCGGAAGGTCCGCCAGATTGCAGCGCGCCGCGAGGTCCGGCTCGGCGGGCATGCTGCCCACCACCACGCCGAGACACTCCAGCCCCCGGGCCCGCAGGGCCTCCGAGGTCAGTGCGGTCGTGTTGAGCGTGCCCAGTCCGGCCGCCGCCACGACCAGGACCGGTGCGCCCAGCAGTCGTGCCGCGTCGGCCAGGGTCGCGCCGTCGTCGTCGAACCGTACGAGCAGTCCGCCCGCACCCTCGACCAGCACCAGATCGTGTTCGGTCGCCAGCTTCTCGGCCGCCTCGGCGATCTCGTACGGCCGTACCGGCGGGAGACCTGCCCTGCGGGCGGCCGTGGCAGGCGCCAACGGCTCGGGGAACCGGGCCAGTTCGACCGCGGTCACATGGCCGCCCGCCAGCCGTGCCACCTCTGCGGCATCCCCGGGCTCGCCGGGGGCCAGGCCCGTCTGGGCGGGCTTGAGCACCGCGACACTGCGATCCCGGCACGCCGCCGCCACGGCCGCGGTCACGACCGTCTTGCCGATCTCCGTGCCCGTACCCGTCACCACCAGAACCGTCATCTCAGCCCTCCCGCGCAGCCGCGCACACGGCGCGGGAGATCCGCGCCACATCCTCGTCACCGGTCACATACGGCGGCATCGTGTAGACGAGATCGCGGAACGGCCGCAGCCACACGCCCTCCCGTACCGCCGCCCGGGTCGCGGTCTCCATGTCCACCTGGTGATCGAGCTGTACGACGCCGACAGCGCCCAGCACCCGCACATCCCGTACCCCGGGCAGCTCCGCCGCCGGGGCGAGACCGTCCCGCAGCCCGCCGCCGATCCGCTCGACCTCTTTCTCCCAGTCCTGGCCGAGCAGCAGGTCGATGGAGGCGCACGCCACCGCGGAGGCGAGCGGATTGCCCATGAACGTGGGCCCGTGCGCCAGCACCGGCACCTCGCCGCGCGAGATGCCCTCCGCCACCCGTGCGGTGCACAGCGTCGCCGCCATCGTCAGATAGCCGCCGGTCAGCGCCTTGCCCACGCACATGACGTCGGGCGAGATCCCCGTATGCTCCGCGGCGAACAGCTTCCCCGTACGGCCGAAACCGGTGGCGATCTCGTCGAACACCAGCAGCACGTCATGCGCATCGCACGCCTCGCGCAGCACTCGCAGATAGGCGGGGGAGTGAAACCGCATTCCGCCCGCGCCCTGCACCACCGGCTCCACGATCACCGCGGCCAGCCGGTCGGCGTGCTCCGCGATCAGTTCCCACAGGTGTCGTACGTACGTGGCATCCGGCTCCGCGTCGAAGCCGGCCGGCGGCTCGTCCGCGAAGATCTGCCGGGGCAGTACGCCCGACCACAGCTCGTGCATGCCACCTTCGGGGTCGCACACCGACATCGGCTGCCAGGTGTCCCCGTGATAGCCGCCGCGCCAGGTCAGCAGCCGCTGCTTGGCCGGCCGCCCGGCCGAGCGCCAGTACTGCAGACACATCTTCACCGCGACCTCGACCGACACAGACCCGGAGTCGGCGAGGAAGACATGCTGCAGCGGCTCCGGGGTGATCTCGACCAGCCGCGTGGCCAGCCGCACGGCGGGCTCATGGGTGAGCCCGCCGAACATCACATGACTCATCCGGTCCAGCTGACCGCGTGCCGCTTCATTGAGTACCGGATGGTTGTAGCCGTGCACCGCCGACCACCAGGACGACATGCCGTCGATCAATTCGTGCTGCCCGTGGGCCGGTTCGGCGAGCCGGAGCCGTACCCCGGACGCGGACTCCACGACCAGCGGCTCCTGGCGCCCCGGCATCGGGCCGTACGGATGCCAGACGTGGGCCCGGTCCAGAGACCGCAGTTCGGCCGGGGAGAGGGCCTCAGGCATTGGGGGCGAGATCCGTACCCGCGCCGCGACGGCGGACCGCCACCAGATCCGTGCGTGCAGCCGGAATCTCGCTGGGCTCGGCAGCGGCTTCTGCGGGTGCGTCGCCACAGGGTGCACACCCGCCGTCGTGCGAACCACAGCCGCCACCCGCCTGCGCACGGTGCGCAGGCAACGTCGTCGTCCCCGCTCCCTCCACCTCGAAACCGGCGTCCGCGATCATGTCCAGATCCGCCTGCCCCGCCTGTCCCTCACTGGTGAGGTAGTCGCCCAGGAAGATCGAGTTGACCAGGTGCAGTGCGAGCGGCTGCATCGAGCGCAGATGCACCTCGCGCCCGCCCGCGAGCCGCACCTCCACGTCCGGGCAGACGAACCGGACCATCGCCAGAATGCGCAGACACCGCTGCGGGGTGAGGTTCCACTCCTCGGCCAGCGGAGTGCCCTCGAACGGGATCAGGAAGTTCACCGGCACCGAGTCCGGGTCGAGCTCGCGCAGCGAGAAGACGACATCGACCAGATCGGCGTCGCTCTCACCCATCCCGGCGATCAGCCCGGAGCACGCCGAGAGCCCGGCGGCCTGCGCCTGCTGCACGGTCTCCACCCGGTCCGCATAGGTGTGGGTGGTGGTGATGTCCCCGTACGTCCCCTCGGACGTGTTGAGGTTGTGGTTGTACGCGTCGGCGCCCGCCGACCGCAGCCGGTCGGCCTGTCCGTCGGAGAGCAGACCGAGGCAGGCACACACCTCGACGCCCTCGTGTCGCTCCTTGATCGCCTCGATGGTCTCCGACACCCGGTCGACATCCCGGTCCGTCGGACCGCGACCGCTGGCCACCAGGCACACCCGCTTGGCGCCACCCGCCACCCCGGCGGCGGCGGCCTTCGACGCCTCGTCCGGTTTCAGCCAGGTGTACTTGAGGATCTCGGCCTTCGAGCCGAGCCGCTGCGAGCAGTACGAGCAGTCCTCGGGGCAGAGCCCGGACTTGAGATTGACCAGATAGTTCAGCTTCACGCGCCGCCCGAACCACTGACGGCGCACCTTTCCGGCCGCGGCCACCACTTCGAGCAGGTCGTCGTCGGAGGTCGCCAGTACGGCGAGTGCTTCTTCGCGGGTCGGCAGTTCGCGCCGCAGTCCCTTGTCCACCAGCGTGTTCAGGAGGTCCATGGCGTTGATCCTGGCCTACGGCACCGCCCGCAGCCAAGGAGGAACCGGACAAGAGAGCCCGTCTGGGGTGTGTGTATTGCCACACCATGACCTGCTGCGCGCCCGGTTAGGGTCTGTGAGCTGCCTACAAAAGGGACCGCTCATGCCCTTCGCCCCGTTCGACTGGATCGACGACGAGGCGCGCCGCCGCGCGGACGCCGGACTCGTCCGCTCGCTCCGCCCCCGGCCCGCCGAACCAGAACTTCTGGACCTCGCGAGCAACGACTATCTGGGCCTGACCCGGCACCCCGAGATCACCGCTGCCGCGGCCGAGGCCGCGTGCCGGTGGGGAGCGGGGGCGACCGGATCGCGGCTCGTCACCGGCTCCACCGCATTGCACGCCGAACTCGAACGCGAGCTGGCCGATTTCTGCGGTTTTGAGGCGGCCCTGGTGCTGTCATCGGGCTACGCGGCCAATCTCGCCGCCCTCACCGCGCTCACAGGCCGCGGCTCGCTGATCGTTTCCGACGCGGGAAACCACGCCTCGATCGTGGACGGTTGCCGGCTCTCCCGGGCCCAGACCGCCGTCGTACCGCATGCCGATCCCGATGCCGTGCGCAAGGCCCTGCAGGCACACGGGGGACGCGCGCTGGCGGTCACCGACTCGGTCTTCTCGGTCGACGGCGACGCCGCGCCGCTGCCCGAACTGGCCGATGCCTGCCGGACGGAGGGCGCCGCACTGCTCGTCGACGACGCGCACGGCCTCGGAGTGCTGGGCGAAGGCGGCCGGGGTGCGCTCGCCGCCGCCGGTCTCGCGGGCGGCGAGGGAATCGTCACCACGCTCACCCTCTCCAAGTCCCTGGGCAGCCAGGGCGGGGCGGTCCTCGGTCCGGCCCGGGTCATCGAACACCTGGTCAACACGGCCCGTACGTTCATCTTCGACACAGGCCTCGCACCGGCCGCGGCGGGCGCGGCTCTCGGGAGCCTGCGGCTGATCCGTCGCGAGCCGGCACGCGCAGGCAGGGCCCGTGCGGTCGCCACCGCTCTGTACGAGCGGCTGACCGAGGCCGGTCTGACCGCCGTTCGCCCCGACGCGGCCGTGGTCTCGGTGCGGGCACCCTCGGCGGACGCGGCGGTGCGCTGGGCGGCCGACTGTCGCGCCGCGGGAATCGCGGTGGGATGCTTCCGGCCGCCATCGGTGCCGGACGGTGTCTCCCGGCTGCGGCTGACAGCGCGAGCCGATCTGACCCAGGAGCAGATCGCCACCGCCGTGGCGATCGTACGGCGGACCGCTCCCGTCAGCTGACCGAACCCCGGTGCAGACCGGAGACGAAAGATGTCCAGGCCGCCGCGGAGAACCGCAGCGGTGGCCTGGATACATCCTTGGAGTCCCGCACGGCCAGCCGCCCGTCTCCGAACGGCGCGGCCTCCACGCAGTTGTTCATACCCGTGCTGCGGCTGCTGCGCCGCCACCGTAACTCGTGCTGTGCGAGGCAATCCGACATGAGCCCCCCTCGGGCAGTCCGGGGTCACCGACCGTCGCGGTCGATCGCGGCGATGAGGTCCAACGAGTGCTCCGGCGACAGCGCGTGCGCCTGCATCGTGCGGAAGGCCGAGCTGTACGCCTCAAGGTCTTCTTTCCGCTCCAGATAGAGGCTACTCGTCAAATGGTCGAGAACTACCACGTCCAGATCAGAAGTGTTCGGAAATGAGAAGATAACGAAAGGGCCGGTGAGGCCGGCGTAGCCACCGACCGAGAAAGGCAGCAACTGAAGTTCTACGTGGGGAAGTTGAGCCACGCGAGTCAGATGGCGCAGCTGGTTTCTCATCACCCGGCGCCCGCCGACCTCGCGCCGGAGCACCGCCTCGTCGAGCACCGCGCTCAGTCGCAGTGGCGGATCGGTCCGCAGCACCCCCTGCCGGGCCAGCCGCACCTCCACCAGCGAGTCCAGCTGGCCGGTGGGTAACCCGTCCAGCGCGGCCCGGGTCACCGCACGTGCGTAGTCGGCCGTCTGCAGGAGCCCCGGCACCACCGAGGTCTCCAGGGTCCGCGCGGTCCGCGCCTGGGACTCCAGGCTGATGAAGTCGCGGTACTGCGGCGGGATCAGACCGCGATAGGCATGCCACCACCCGGTGCCGCCACCGCCCGCCGAACCCGCCAGCGCCGCCAGGAGCGTCCGCAGCTGCGGGTCGTCCACGCCGTACGCGTCCAGCAGCCGGGTCACATCGGCCGGTCGCACCCCACTGACACCGGTCTCGATCCGGCTCACCTTCGACTGGTGCCAGCCGAGCATCCGTGCGGCGTCCCGGCTCGTCAGTCCGGACGCGTGGCGCAGACTCCGGAGCTCCTCCCCGAGCTTGCGGCGCCTCACCGCAGGGCCGTGCTGCATCTGCGGCCTCCCTCCCTCTTCTGCCGAGCGGACAGTGTGACGCCCGCATACGGTCTTGCGTGGCAGGGTTCACCGCATTGAGCGACAGATATATGCATATCTTGGTGGATCGCCGTAACGGAGGCCAGCATCGGTGGCAATCTGGCGCGAAGCACAACCGGGACCGGTCGCGGGTCGGTCCAAGTGGGAAAGGGACGGCTCGCCATGGCAGACCATCAGGAAGCAAGCGTCACTCTGCCGAGCGATCCGGTCTCGGTCTCGTCGGCCCGGAGATATGTGGCAAGGGTGCTGACCGAATGGGGTCTGGCCATCGACACGGAGTTCGCCGACAGCATCCGACTCATCGTCTCGGAACTCGCGACCAACGCCGTCCAGCACACCTTCGGACAGTCGCCCACCTTCACCGTGGACCTGAGGCTGGAGCGGGAGGAACAGCTGCATCTGGGTGTGACGGACAGTCACCCGCGCTGGCCCCGGCGGCTGCCCGCCGCCGTTCAGCAGGACAACGGACGCGGCATGGTGATCATTCGCTGTCTGGCCAAGGAGTGCGGGGGCCGGCTCACCGTCACCCCCACTGCCGACGGCGGCAAGACGGTCTGGATCGCGCTCCCATGGAGCATCCCCGTGCAGAGCTGACCGACCCTTCGATCCGCCGCCTCCCCGTCTCCCGATTGCGTGATCACCCGCCCTCGCCGCCCGACCGCTGCGCCGAGGCCGCGCGCCCGAACCCACTGCGCAACAGCGCCTGGAGTGTTGCCGCCGCGGCGCTCGCCCGGTCGCCGCGGTGCACCATCGAGATCGTCCGCCGGAACGAAGCGGGTTCCAGCCGCCGCACGGACAACGGCGTCGACGACATCGCGGCCACCATCTCAGGTACGACCGCCATTCCGATGCCCGCGCTGACCAGCGCACATACCAGCGCGTAGCCGGGCGACTCGCAGACCACGGCGGGTGTCGCACCTGCTTCGGCCAACGCCTGCTCCACCCCACGGCGCGGTGGATGCGTCGGCGCGCTGCTGATCAGAGGCCGCCCCGCAAGTTCCGTCACCGGCAGTCTCCCGGTGGCCTCGGACAGCATCTGCCCGACCGCCGTGATCAGGACCAGTTCCTCGACCAGCAGCGGTTCGGCGAATACCCCGGAGGGCCAGGCCGCTGCGGCAGCCGGCTCGTACACATGGGTCAGCGCGAGATCGACCTCGCCCGCGGCCACCGCCGCGACCCCGTCCGGCGGCTCGTACTCGGTGACCGCCAGCTCCACATCCGGGTGGGCGCGACGGAAGGCGCTCAACACCGGCGGCAACAGATGGATGCCCGCAGTGGTGAACGTGCCGACCCGGAGGCGTCCGCCGGAGAGTCCGGAGAGACGGGCCAGTTCGTGGCGGGCCAGGTCCATCTCGTCGAGGATCCGACGTGCGCGTCCGACCAGCAGCTCACCGGCGGCCGTGAGGCGGGCCCCTCGGTGGTGGCGCACCAGCAGTGCGGCGCCCGCCTCCCGCTCCAACTTGGCGATCTGCTGGGAGAGCGCGGGCGCGGTGTAGCCGAGTCGGGCGGCGGCCCGGGTGATCGATCCGGCCTCCGTTACTGCCACCAGCGCCGCGAGCCGTGTCGGGTCGTACATTAAGCGTTCCTTTTGGCAGACCCAGAAGATTGCAAGTACACGCTAAAGGCTCTGCCGGGCCAGGGTGGATCCATGGACGCACAATTGATCGCCTTCATCGGGGTCGCCGCCGGCATGGTCGCGCTGCCGGGCGTGGACTTCACCGTCGTCGTACGCAACGCGCTCGCCTCCCGGTCAACGGGGGTGGCGACCGCGCTGGGTGTTGCCGGTGGACTCCTCGTGCACACCGCGCTGGCCGTCGCCGGGCTTGCCGCTGTGCTGGTGACGATGCCCGTCCTGTTCCGCACCGTTCAGCTGCTCGGCGGGGCCTACGTCCTCTACCTCGGCATCAGCGCCCTGTACGCGGCACGGCGCCGCACCACGGGCAGGGCGGGGGAAGCCGAGGGCGAACCAGCGGGCCAGGGAACCGTAGGCGCGCTGCGCCAGGGCTTCCTCACCAACGCCCTGAATCCCAAGGCGCCGGTGCTCTTCCTGAGCCTGCTGCCGCAGTTCGTTCCCGACGGGCAGCCGCCGCTCCCGAGAACCTTGCTGCTCGCAATGATCGTGGTGCTGCTTGCGCTGATCTGGTTCACCGCGGTCGCCCTCCTGGTGGACCGGCTGGGCCGATGGCTGCGTCGGCCGCGTACCGCCCGCGCCATCGAGGGCGGCAGCGGCGCGGCGCTCACCGGTCTGGGGCTGGTGCTGGTGTCCGGCCCCTTGCTGCACTGAGTAACGAGCGGGTCGGCGGCGGGGACCAGGGCCTGTCCGGCGGATCACGGCCGGGGGCGCGGGCCTGATCCGCCGGACAGGCATCAGCGGACCCGCCCGTAATAGACGCCCTTCGTCCAGATCTTCTCCAGCCGGACCACTGCGCCGGTCCTCGGCGAGTGCCAGATCCTGCCCTTACCGGCGTAGATCCCCACGTGGTAGATGCTGCGGCCGTAATGGAAGAAGACCAGGTCGCCGCGTTGCCTGTGCGAGGCCGAGATATGGCGGGTCTTGTTGTACTGCTGCTGGGCCGTGCGCGGGAGCTTCTTGCCCGCCTTCTTGAACGAATAGACCGTCAGACCCGAGCAGTCGAAGCGGTTGGGGCCGGTGGCCCCCCACCCGTACGGCGATCCCTTCTTCGACGCGGCGATGTTGAGTGCCTTCATCGAGAGGGTCGCTGCCCGGGCTTGCGGCGTGGCGCCCGGGGCAAGCATGGTGCCGCCGACGGCGGCCAGTGTCAGAACCGAGGCCGTGCCGGCCCGGGCGAGCAGAGACGGGACATGAACCTGCGCAGTCATGCGCAACCCTTCGTCAGCCGCCTGTGAAGGGTGACCTGTCGGGTTCGGGCTGGCGAAGTTGCCCGGCCGCGCTCGGCGGCTTCACCCCGAGGGTCGACCGATGTTCCGGTCGACCCGTTGTGCTCGGGTCCTCCACTCCTGCCGATCCACTTCTGTCGACCAGGCATCCGGACGGCGGCAGGACTCGGCGTCCGCCCGGACCGCCCCGCCGCGGTGGCGGGGGCTTGTCGTCCCAGGGATCTTGACGCACCGACTGCCGGATTTCCGAAAGGAAACGACGATATGTGAGTCTCCTCGCGGATGATCCGTTCGAGTGGGGCTGATGATTTCGAAGACCGCGCCGGTCACTCGGACCGGTCTCGTACCAGGGACGGAATGACGGATTCCGCTCGCTGCCCTCGCAAAAAAACGCAAGTTGAGATGTCGCTCGCGAGGGGGAATCCCTACGCCGAACGAGCTAGGAATTTCGATTTGCCTGCCGGGCGTGTCGTGCAGGGGAGTTGAGCGAAGTCCGTCGGGGTCGGGGTCGGGGTCGGGGTCGGAGTGAGCTGAGCAAACCCCGTCGGAGGTGAAGGCAGGGGGAGTTGGCCGGACCCGGCCGCGGCCGGAGGCGAAGTTGGCTGATCAACTCGCCTGAGCGGGGGGTACGGTGACGCGTCCCGCCCGCCGTTCCCCGTCCAGCACGCGCAGCGCCCGCGCCAAGGTGGCGGCGTGGATCTGCGCCTCGCCGCGCTCATGCATCAATGCGAGGGCGTCCCGCAGCGCACCCGCCCGTGAGGCCAGTGCCTGTGCGGCGCGCAGTGCGGCGTAGGTGTCGCTGCCGCGGGCCGGGTTGATCCGGCCCAGTTGGTCCAGGACTTCGAGATAGCAGTCGATGAACTCCCCCTCGGCGCACGTCAGTGCGGGGAGCGGCGGCAACTCCGGTGGATGCACAGGGTGTTCACCTCGCGCTGTGCGGCGGGAGTGACGACTTCCGGTTCTCCGTGATGTGGTCCACCAGACCGTACGCCTTGGCGCCCGCCGCGTCGAGGATGAGGTCGCGCTCGATGTCGGTGGCGATCTGCCCTGTGCTGCGGCCCGTGTGACGGGCCAACAGTGTGGTGATCATTTCGCGGACCCGCTCCAATTCCTGTGCCTCGATCTGCAGATCGGACGGCTGGCCCTGAACCGGCTCGGTGAGCTCGGGCTGCTGCACGACGACTCTGGCGCCGGGCAATGCGTGCCGCCGGCCGGGAGCGCCCGCGGCGAGCAGTGCGGACGCGCAGGAACCGGCCTGGCCGAGGCAGTAGGTCTCCACCTCGCAGGCGAGGTACTGCATCGTGTCGTAGATCGCGGACATGGCTCCGAACGAGCCGCCGGGGGAGTTGATGTAGAGCGAGATGGGCCGGTCCGGGGCGTCGTGTTCCAGATACATGAACTGGGCGATCAGATCGGTGGCCGCGGTGTCGTCGACCGGGGTACCGAGGAAGACGATCCGTTCGGCGAGCAGCTTGGAGTACGGGTCGAGGGTGCGGGTCCCGTTGGTCGTGCGCTCGGTGAACTCGGGCAGCACGTAACGGGCGGTGGGGCGGAGCAGCATGGCGTTGCCTTTCCTCCGGGGCTGTACGGGGATCTGCACAAGCATCTGTAGAAAATGTACAGGACGTACAGAAGGTTATGATGGGGAGCACATCCTAGTGATCCACTAAAATTCCCAGGCCAGAGGCTGTTTTAGCTGTTCGCCGAGGGCAGGTATCTCACAATCTGTCACGACGTCTTGATCATCAGGCTGCTTCGCCCTCACTGAAACCGAGTAGAGAAGTGAGGTGGTCCGAGGCGACGCGGAGGTCCTCGGGGCTCGGGCGGACGTACACCCGCTTGGTGAAGTTGGCGTTGGCATGCCCGGCCCATGCGGCGAGGACGACGTCCGGCACGCCGTTGACGGCAAGAAACGTGAGGCACGAGTGGCGCGCGTCGTAGAGCCGGACCTTCCGCAGCTCCAGCTTCCGCTGCAGGGAGTACGCGGCCTCACGCAGGTGGCGAGTCGTGAGGGGCTGGCCGAGGTGGTCGACGAACATGTAGCCAGAGCGCTGATAGACCGCGCCCATCGACATCTGCTCTACCTCTTGCGTCACCTGAAAGGCGAGCATCGCCTGCTTCACCGGCAGCGGCAGCGGCAGTGTGCGTTCGCCCGCCTCGGTTTTGGTGTCCTTCTCCAGCACCCGGGCGTTGCCGATCATCGTCCTGGTGTTGGCGATGACCAGCGTTTCGGCGTCGAAGTCGATGTCCTCCCAGCGCAGACCGGCGACCTCAGCAGGACGCAGGCCCATGAGGCTGAGTATCAGCGGGGCAAACAGGCGTTCGTCCTTGATGCCGAGAAGGAAGTCCTTGACCTCGACGATGTTCCACGGGGCGGGACGCTTGCTGGTGCGCTTGTCCTCCTTGCGGGCGCGGCGAGGGATCTTCACGTACTCGGCGACGTTGACATGCACCAATTTCCGTACGACGGCCCGACCGAGGGCCTCTTTCAGGCGACTGAGCACCCCTTGGGCCGTCGAGGGGCGCAGTCCTGTGCCGGCTTGGCCGCCGCGCCTGCGGGCGCCGACGAGTAGCCAGGCGACCATGGACTCGACGTGTTCCTCCGTCAGTTCCTGCAGGCGCATATAGCCGAGGTAGGAATGCACGTGGACCAAAGCGTTCTTGTACCCCTGGACCGTGCTCTCCTCCAGGTCCTCGGCCTTCTTGGCCAGCCAGATGTCGAGCCACTCGGACACCGTGATCTTGCTCGGCATGACGAACATGCCCGTCGCCCGCTGATTGCGGATGCGGGCGATCTCGTCACGCACCTCTGTGGCAGTGTCCATCGTGACGGTGCGCTGCTTGCGCTTGCCTTGGGCGTCATGGCCCATGTCGACGACGGCGCGGTAACGGACCTTGCCGCTCTGCAACGTGACCTTCTTGATCTGCGGCATGTACCCCCCTTAACTGGCCTACTTCAGCAGGCTTCCTGAAGTGCCTACGGTAAGCCGCGATTCCTCCTGCCCGGGAGGCCTTCCGCCTGGTCAGGCCCGCACGGCCATGCTCCCGTCATAGATCAGTGAGAGAGCGCGTGAGACGACGAAGCCCCGTCAGCACGCTTCAGCGAGGCTTCGTCGCGCAACGGGCTACGACGTCGTGTGGCATTCGGCGCGGGCAGCGTTGTACTCCGGCTCTCCGCTATCAAGCACGCGTAGCAAGGACGCGGTGACGACGCGAGTCGAGCGGCCAACCCTGAGTACCCGGCACGGGAACTCGCCCCGACGAACCAGTGCGTAGCCCTTCGCCCGCGAAAAGCCCAACGCCTTCGATGCGTCCGTGACGCTTCCCGTTCCGTCCCACGTGGCTCGAATGCGTGCGGAGCTGTACTGCGATTCCGGCAGCTCGGGGGTTTCTTTGTGCAATTGGATTCTCCAGGGCGTTTCACCTGGGACGGCCTCACCCTCTGCGAACAGACGGGCGGCCGGCTCGCGGTCCCGCACCTCTTCGAGGTGCCGGCTGCGTTGTTGTGGGCGGAAACGGCCAGCCCGGCCCCATGACGTCGACGGCCAGTCCCCGCTTGCGTCCCGGTGTCTTCTTGCCGGCGTCCAATCCCGTCGTGGCCTTCGGGACACCCGCCGCGGCGCGGACGGACTGGGTGTCGGTGATCACGGGGGATGGGGCCTCTAACCGGCGGGCCTTCTCCCGTACCTGGCAGCACAGAAGTTCCAGGATCCGCTGGTTGAGACCGTCCTGACGCCACAGCGTGAAGTAGTAGAACACCGCCGACCAGGCAGGGAAGTCGTGGGGCAGGTACCGCCACTGACAGCCGGTCCGGTTCTGGTAGGAGATCGCGTTCACGACCTCCCGGAGATCACAGGAGCCTGGGTCTCCGGTCGCCGACCGCTCCACCCGGGCCTGCTTCCAGGCCGTGATCACCGGCTCGATCAACGCCCACTGCTCGTTCGATAGGTCACTCGGATACGGCTCTCGCTCCATGCCCGCATCCCAGCATGCGCATGACGAACAGTCTCCTCGTGCAGCGATCAGTACGGCGCGGGCGGCGCACCGGCCTCAACGGAAGCCGTAGTAGAGGGAGTTGTGCACGGTGTCCGGAAGATAGAGCACATCGTGACCGTCCGAGTCCCGCCGCACCGCGAGCCGGTCCGCGCTCACGCCCGGCGCGGCGGACTGCGCGGTCCAGGCCCCGTCCGCCGACTGCGTCGCGGCAAAGACCCGGTCGGTGCCCGAGGTGGTCACGTAGTAGATCCGCTTGGTGTCCGTCTCGTCCCAGGTGATGCCGAGGGCGGCTGCGGTCTGTCCGCCGGCGTACACGGTCTTGCTGACCCAGTCGCTGCCGCTCGGATAGGCGTAGTACACACGGAAGTTGCCGCCGCTGTCGGCCGAGCGGTAGCGGTAGGCGACCTTCGGGGTGGAGCCGTCGAGGGTGAGCTTGGCGCTCTGCACCGCAGGACCGGCGTACGCGTTGTCGATGCTCCACTCCTCGCCGGTGGTCAGCTGCTGGATCACGTCGGAGGTGTCGGGCGTCACCGGGACGGTGAGCGCCGCACCCGTACTGTCGGCGAAGTCGCCAGTCGCCGGGTCGAAGCGCAGGTAGGAGAGCTGGTGGCGGAACCCGGTCGCCGGCGCCTTCGCCCACTCGTACAGCAGGTGCACACGCCCCTCGCTGTCGACCGTCAGGTCGTCGGGGTACACGGAGCGGTTCAGCGCGCCGGCGAACGTGGCAACCACGCTCCAGCGCGCCGCTGCGTTGTCCCAGCGGTAGAGCTTGCCGGGGCGCTGATCGGCGCCGGCGCCGACACGGGCGGCCAGGTACAGATCGCCGTTGGGCGCCGTGGCGACGATCGGATAGGTGATGCCCTGGCCCTGGTCGGGCAGTTCAGCCGCATGGTCGGTGACGTCCCCGCCGGGGGCCTCGGTACGGAAGTAGCGCCAGGCGTCGGCGTGCATGGAGGCGAACACATGCAGACGTCCGTTGCCGTCCCGCGCGACGGACGGCTGGTTGTGGCCGTTGTCGTCAGGGAACTCCGCCTGCGCCCCGCTCTGGTCGAGTAGCGGCAGCAGGCTCCAGACCCCGTCCGGGTCGCGCCGCGCGACGGCGGGCCGGTGCGTGGCGGCCGTCGAGCCCGGCTCGTTGAAGGCGAAGTACGTGTACTGGCCGCGGCCCTTGTACGTGGCGACCGGCGTCCACCAAGCGGCCTGGTTCGACGAGTCCATCGCGTACGGGACCTTCTCGATCAACGCCGCCGCGGCTGCCGTGCTCTGCGCGGTGTCGGCCCGGGCGGCCGGGACGGGCAGGAGCAGGGCGGCCAGGGCCGTGGCCGAGGCGGTGTACGTGCGTACCGTGGGACGTCGCAAGATGAGCTCCTTCGCGGGTGCGTGCGCGGGCGTGGAGGTGACGCGGACGGCAGCGGCCCGAGAGCCGGCCGGCGCGGTCGTCGTGCGGGGTACGGAGCAGGGCCAGGCGAGGGTCGTGCGACGTTCGCCTGGCCCGGACTACGGCGCTGGGCCTCAGCGCTTGATGAGCGCGGCGGCCTCCTCGCCGGCCTGCTTCATCGCGTCCTTCGGCTTCGACTTGCCGACGAGGACGGCCTGCACCTGCTTGGCGACGGCCTCCTCGATCTGGGCATTCTGCGCGAACTGCCAGAACGGGCTGCCGGTCGCCGTCTTGGTGATCTTCTCGGTCCACTCCGTGGTGAAGGTGTCCTTGGCGACCTCCGGGGCGGCCAGACCCGCGGTGGTGGACGGCGGCAGTGCGCGCGCGGCGAAGTACTCGGAGGTGGTGGCCTGGTCGGTGGTGGTGTGCAGCGCGAACTCGGTCGCCGCGTCCTGCCCCTTGCCCTTCACGATCGCGATCACGCCGCCCCACAGCAGCGCCTGCGGCGTGTCCCCGGCCTTGAGCACCGGACGCTCCATCGGCTGCATGGCGTTGGCCAGCGTCTTGTCCTTGGACTGGGCAGAGGTCACGCCCTTGCCGATGATCGCGTCGTCGTAGAAGGCGGCCTTGCCCTGCCCGAACAGGGCGCGCGCGTCGAAGCGGTCCACGTCGGCGGCGATCAGCTTCTCGTCGTGCAGCTTCTTGTACCAGGTGACCGCGTCGATCGAGGCGTCGTCGCCTATCGTGACCTTCCCACCGTCGAGCAGCTTGCAGCCGAAGGTCTGCATCCACGGGAAGATGTCCTTGAGCTGCGCGACCTTGGTGGCAGCGGCATACGGCACGACACCGCCGCCGAGCCCCTTCAGCTCCCGTAGTGCGGCCTCGAACTCCTCAAGGGTGGTGGGGTGCTTCTTGATCCCGGCCTTCTCCAGGAGCTGGGAGTTGGCGATCACACCGATCGATCCGGTGTTCCACGGCAGCCCGTACTGTTTGCCGTCGTACTTGCCGCTGTTCAGCGCCACGTCGGTGTAGCCGCCCTTACCGGCCACCGATCCGAGGTCGGCCAGCTTGCCCATCTGCGCCATCGCGGCGAGCCAGGCGATGTCGAGGTGCACCGCACCCGTCGTCTCCCCGCCGCCCAGCTTGAGGGTGA
This sequence comes from Streptomyces sp. NBC_00057, assembly GCF_045041165.1. Classification (NCBI taxonomy): domain Bacteria; kingdom Bacillati; phylum Actinomycetota; class Actinomycetes; order Kitasatosporales; family Streptomycetaceae; genus Streptomyces; species Streptomyces sp. NBC_00057. The sequence continues at coordinate 7,737,392 of NZ_CP108256.1, forward strand.
GCTGGCTCAGGTACTCGTTGTACGGGTACGAGACCGCGCGGATCGTGGACTTCTCGGCCTTCTCCCATGCCGCGATGATCTTCTCGATCGAGGGCTTGGCGGCCTCCTCGTTGAGCGACCAGGAGGTGAAGTCGAAGTTCTTGGACTTCGGGTCGCCGCCGTTGGAGGTGCTGCCGGCGCCGGACGGTGCACAGGCGCCGAGCACACCGGCGCCGGCCACACCGAGCGCGCCGATGCCGAACATGCGCAGCGCGCCGCGCCGGCTGATGCCAGAGGTGGTCATGATCTCTCCATGGGGGGGTAAGTGGGAGGGGAGGTACGTGAGGGCGCGGGCTGATCCCGCGGGTTCAGCTCTTGACCGAACCGGCGGTCATGCCGCCGACGAGGTAGCGCTGCAGGAACATGAAGGCGACGACCACCGGGATGGACACGATGAGCGAGGCCGCCATCAACTGGGGCCAGGCGGTCTGGAATTCGCCGATGTAGGTGGAGACGAGGCCGGGAGGCAGGGTCTGCTTCTCCTTGTCGGCCAGGGTCAGCGCGAAGATGAAGTCGTTCCAGCCGCGTACGAAGGCGAAGAGCCCGGCGGCGATCATCCCGGGCGCGGCCAGCGGCGCCACGATGGAGTGCAGCGTCCGCCACCGGGACGCGCCGTCGATGGACGCCGCCTCCAGCAGGGCGTCCGGGATGGTGTCGAAGATGCCCTTCAGCATCCAGACGCACAGCGGCATGGTGAACGTGGTGAAGGAGAGCACCAGGGCGGTGTACGTGTTGAGCATGCCGAAGCTGGAGAAGACGGTGTACAGCGTCACCAGCAGGAGCGCCTGGGGGAACATCTGGGAGGCCAGTACCAGGTGCATCAGCGACCGGCGCCCGCGGTAGCGGAACTTGGAGAACGAGTAGCCCATGTATGTGGCGACGACCACGCTCAGCACGGCGGTGATCGAGGCCACGATGAGCGAGTTGATCATGTACTTGATCAGCTGGTCGTTCTCGGCGAGGGCCGTGAAGTTGCTGAGGGTCAGATCGGTGGGTATCAGCTTCGGCGGGAACTGGAAGGTCGACTCGGGGGTGCTCAGCGCGGTGGCGAGCAGCCAGTAGACCGGCAGCAGACCGAAGGCGCCGATGACGACGACCGCACTCCAGGCGGCGATCCGCGAGCGCAGCAGGTCCTTGCGTATACGGCGCCGAGCACTGCGCCCAGCCCGCGTGGCGGACGGCCGCGGCCGGTCGACGGCGGACAGCGCGGTGGAGGTAGTGGAGGTCATCAGGCGTCGCCCTTCCGCTCGGTGATCCTGAGGTAGACGGCGACGAGGAGGAGCAGGAGCAGCATCCACAGTCCGCCCAGCGCGGTGGCCCGGCCGATGTCGAAGCCCTTGAAGGCGGTCTGGTACACGGCGGTCGCGAACGTCTCGGTGGTGCCGGCCGGTCCGCCGCCGGTGAGGACGTAGATGGTGTCGAAGTGCTGGAAGTTCCAGATGAACTCCAGCAGGAGCACGATCGAGGCGACACCGCGGACCTGCGGCCAGGTGACGGCGAAGAAGCGCCGGATCGAACCCGCCCCGTCCATCGAGGCCGCCTCGTGCAGCTCCCTGGGCACGGTCTGCAGACCGGCCAGGAGCATCACCATCATCCAGGGGAAGCTGGCCCAGGTCTTGGTGACGATGACGGCGAGCATCGCGGTGCCGGGCTGGCCGAGCCAGGCGACGGACTCGTCGATGATTCCGGTCTTCATGAGGACGCCGTTGAGCACCCCGTAGTTTGCGTTGAAGATCCACATCCAGAGGAAGGAGACCACCACGCCCGGGATCACCCAGGGGAACAGGAACAGGCCGCGCAGGACGCCGCTGCCCTTGAGGCCGGTGTTCAGTGCGAGCGCGAGCGCGAAGCCGAGCGCGAAGGGGACGAGCGTCGCGCCGACGGTGAAGATCAGCGTCTGCTTGAGGATCGTGAGGAAGTCGCCGTCCAGCCAGTATGTGAAGTTGTCCAGGCCGACGAACTCCCGGCCCGGCAGCCGCAGATCCTGCTTGAAGAAGCCGGTGAACAGTGCCGACAGCAGCGGGTAGAAGATGATCGCCGCGAACAGGGCGAGTCCCGGTGCGGTCAGCAGCAGGGCGAACGCACCGTTGGAGAGCCGTCCGCCGGTCCGCTGACGGGGCGGGGGCGCCTTCTGGGGAGGTGCGGCCGTACTCATGGGTGTGTCCTCTCAAACGGGGCGGGAGCGCCGGGGCCCTGCGTGAACGCCATCCATGCTCCATTGAATGCAAGTTGCAGCATGCGGGATCGTTCTCCATATCGTGCGATGGCGTCAACCCTTTTGGTCGGCGAATCGCCGGTTCTGTGCAGGACCGGCGAACTCGCCCCACCTGCTCTGAACTTGAACTTCGGCTTGCGACAGCCAGGTCGGTGGCCGTAACCGGAACTTACAACGAATCCCACTGACTGAACAGTGGTTGCACAATATGGATGTGATGTACGTTCAAGGTTGCTCCGCTGCCGGGGAGTATCCGAGCTTCACACCAAGGAGGCCGCACCGTGCGGGAAGAAGAGGTCCATTACGACATCGCCGTGATCGGCGGCGGATTGGCGGGGACCTGTGCGGCCATCGCCGCGGCCCGGCTCGGCCGACGCGTCGCCCTGGTCAACAACCGGCCCGTCCTGGGCGGCAACGCCAGCAGCGAGATCCGCGTCTGGGTCTGCGGCGCCACCGCACACGGCGTGCACCGCTGGGCCCGCGAGACCGGAATCATGGGCGAGCTGTACACCGAGAACCAGTACCGCAACCCCGAGGGCAACCCCTATTACTGGGACCAGGTCGTCCTCGACGCCGTCCGTGCCGAACCGAACATCGACCTCTACCTCAACACCGACGTACGCGAGGTCGACGCGAGCGGCCCCGACGACAGCCGCGAGGTGCACTCCTGCACCGGCTGGATGGTGGGCTCGGAGCGCCGCATCACCTTCCATGCGCGCCAGTTCCTCGACTGCACCGGTGACGGCCTGCTCGGCCACCTCGCCGGTGCCCGCTACCGCATAGGCCGCGAGGCACAGACCGAGTTCGACGAGCCCTGGGCGCCGGCCGAGGCGGACCAGGCGCTGCTCGGCTCGACGATCCTCTTCCACACCAGGGACACGGGCCGGCCGGCGAAGTTCGTACCGCCCGCCTACGCCAAGGACCTGTCGACCACGCCCATCCTGCGCAACCGCATCCTGCGCACCGGGGACAACGGCTGCGACTACTGGTGGATCGAGTGGGGCGGCGAACTCGACACCGTCCACGACAACGAGCGCATCCGCGACGAGCTCCAGGCCGTGATCATGGGCGTCTGGGACCACATCAAGAACTCAGGCCAGTTCCCCGACGCGGCGAACCTCACCCTGGAATGGGTCGGCAGTCTCCCCGGTAAGCGCGAGTACCGCCGCTTCCTCGGCGACTACGTCCTCACTCAGCAGGACATCCTTCAGCAGCGCCAGTTCGCCGACCGGATCGCCTTCGGCGGCTGGTCCGTCGACCTCCACCCCGTACAGGGCATGTACGCCGACGAGCCCGGCGCCCGCCAGCGATACGCGGACGGCATCTTCCACATCCCGCTGCGCTCCCTGTACTCGGCGAACGTCACGAACCTGCACTTCGCCGGGCGCAACATCTCCGCCACCCACATCGCCTTCGGGGCCACCCGCGTCATGGCCACCTGCGCGACACTCGGCGAGGCCGCGGGCACCGCCGCGGCCCTGTGCGTCGCCGAGGGCCTCACGCCGCGCGAACTCGCCACCAAACGACCGGAACTGGTACGCCACACCCTGCTGCGCCAGGACGCCTCCGTGATCGGCCTCGCCGACGACGACCCCGACAACCTGGCGTGCACTGCCCGCGTCACCGCCTCCTCCCACCTGACGCGTCTGGCCGCCGAACCCACACCGGCCGCGCCCGGCACCCCGTACCCCCTCACCCGCGACCTGGCCCTCCTGCTTCCGGTCGACCCCGCACTCGACACGGTCGACCTCCTCGTCCACGGCGCCCCGAACGGCCAGTCCCGCGAACTCACCGTGGAACTGTGGAGCACGGGCCACCCCGAAAACGCGGTCCCCGCCGACCACCTCCTCACGACCACTGTCACCGTCCCGTCCGACGGCCCCCACTGGGTCACGGCCCGCCTCGACCACCACCCCGACACCCCCCAGAACGCGATCCTCATCGTCCGAGCCTGCGCGGACACGGCCCTGGTCCTCCTACCCGAACGCACCGACGGTGTCCTCGCCCTGCGCAGGAAGGCCGAGGGAGACGCGGCCGTCGACCACGACATCCCGGAAGAAGACGGACAACTGGTCCTGGAATGGCAGGCCCGCGGCTTGCGCCGCCAGACCTTCGCCTTTCGAGCGGCCCCCGACACCACGGCATTCCACCCCGAACGGGCCGTAGGCGGATACCAACGTCCCTACGGCGGCCCGCACATGTGGTCCTCCGCGCCGGAGGACGCCGCTGAGTGGCTCCGTCTCGACTGGCGCAACGAGCAAGAACTCGCCGAAACGCGCCTGGTGTTCGACGACGACGTCGACGAATACCTCAACAACCTGCACCGCCACCGCACCCCGTACGAGGTCATGCCGGAACTCGTACGCGACTACCGCATCCAGAGCCGCGACGCCGCCGGTACCTGGCACACACTCCTGACGGTGACGGACAACCGACGCCGCCACCGTGTACACGAACTGAGGGCCGCGGACGGCAGCCCCGTACGCACCGACGCACTACGGCTCGTGGTCGACGCGACGCACGGGGCACGGCACGCGCACGTGATCGCCTTCAAGGCGTACGGCGCATAGCCACATGGCGAAGGGGTCCGGTGGAGGCTGATCAGCCTCCACCGGACCCCTTCGCCATGTACGTCAGAGCGCGCCAAGTGCCTGACTGATGGCGTCGGCGGCCTCGATGACCTCGCGTACGAGGGCGAGGCGCTGCCCCTCGGTATCGGAGCGGTCCCCGAGCAGCGAGGTCGGGCCCCACAGGGAGATGGCGGCGACGACGTCCCCCGAAGCGTCGCGGACGGGCGCGGCCAGGGACGCGCGGCCCAGGGCGCGCTCCTCGGCTTCGACGGCGTATCCGGTGCGCCGGACAGTGTCGATCTCGGTGTCGAGGAGGTCGTGACTGGTGGTCGTGTACTCGGTGTGCGCGTCGAGAGGTTCTCCCAGCAGTTTGCGACGCTCTTTGGGAGCGAGATCGGTGAGCAGACACTTGCCGATGCTCGTGGCATGCAGCGGGGCGGTGTGTCCGGCCTGCGTATAGGACTTGGGGGCGCGCGTGCCCTCGAAATTGCACAGGAACATCAGCTCGGTACCGCGGCGTACGGCCACGTTGGCCCCGAGCCCGGTGCGGGTGGCGAGGTCCTGGAGCACCATGCGGGCGGCCCGGTGCACGGGGTGGCGGTTGGTGGCGGTGGCGGCGAGGGGGAGGAGGCCGAGGCTGAGCCGGTAGAGGTTGCTGACCGGATCGCGTTCGACCATGTCGAGGCGTTCCAGGGTGGACAGCAGGCGAGAGGTGGTCGACGAGCCCAGTCCGGTGAGCTCGGCGACGTCGGAGACACGGAGTTCGGCCCGACCGGAGTCGAGTGCGCGCAGCACCGAGACCGCTCGTTCGACGCTCTGGTTCGTCCCGACATCAGTCGCCCGCGTAGCCATGACCCTCCTCGTTTTGCAAATCGCTTGCACAATCTGCATCAGCATATCGCGCATCATCGACGCCCGTACCTGAAATCAGCGACAGTGGCAGTTCCGCGACGTCACCCGGGCCAGACGCGGGCGACGTCGCGGAACTGCCGGCATTCACCCGGCAGTCTGAGCTGCCCCGAGTTTCGTAGCCTTGAAGGAACCGTTGAGCGCCTCGGCCTGGTGAACCCAGCCGCGCGGGGCCTCCTTGTGGATGCCCAGGTCCTTCGCGACATGGGCGACCGGACGACCGGAGGCCTGGACCTCGCGGATGGCCCGCTCGCGCAGCCCGTCGGGGTACTGCCGTGGTGCAGGCATCGGACCTGTGCTCTCCCATCTGCCCGTCCGGCGGGCCCTTTCCCCCGGGAAGGCGCGAGCTGCCCCTCACCGCTGTCACGCCGACTGTGCTGAGCCCCGTAACCGCGTCCGTGCGGGAGGCGGTCAAGCGGTAGGGCGCGATACCACCACTCAGTCCGCCCCCGACAGAAAGCGTCGCTGGACCTCTTCCAGGGCCGCCGTTTCGGCCCGCTCGTCCGGGTGGTCGAAGTGCCCCGCCCGCAGAACGAAGAGTTCGCGCGGCCCGGCCAGTGCGTTGTGCACCGCGAACTGCCCCGGTGGGGGTACCGCCGGATCGAACAGGGCGGCACCCACATGCACTGGGATGTGAAGGTGCCGGGCCGCTGTCGCGGCGTCGAAGTACGCCAGGACGTCCAGCACCGAGGGCTCCTCGGCGAGCCGCGTACGCACCGACTCTCCGCTGCCCGTGCACGGCAGTGTCACCCGGAGCGGATGGTTTCCGAAGGTCGGCACCGTAAGGCCGGCGGCATGGAAACGGTCGTCCCAGGGGAGCGCCAACGCCCCGATGCCGCCGCCGAAACTCGTGCCCAGGTACGTCAGCCGCCCGGCAGCCTCCGGCACCAGCCGCAGCAGTGCGGTGGCCGCACACCAGACATCCGCCACGCACCCGCCGATGAGGTACGACTCCCGGGCGCCGATGCCGTGCAGAACGTGCCCCGCCGAGTCCGAGGGAACGCCGGGCAGCAGGCTCCGCGTTCCGAGCCCGCGCAGGCAGGGCCAGATGGTCGCAGTCCCCGGCGGGGGTTGCCAGGGGGCCGGGGCCGCCCGGCCTCCGTATCCGTGTGTCGCCACACAGCCCTGCGTAACGCGGCCATCGGCAGGGACGGTCAGCCACCCGCCGATACGGACGCCGTCGGCGGATGTGTACGAGACGTCGGCGACCCGCACGCCGTCCACGGTGGCCCACGGTCCCTCGATCCGAGGCGCCGGGTCGACGCGTAGCGCACTCGCGTAGCGCTCCTGCCAGAAGTCGGCGAAGCCGTCCGGGCCTGGCGGAGCCCCCACCGCAAGGAGGCGCGGCAGGTCGTAGCCGTAGGTGGGGTCGAACGGCAAATCATGCTGAAGCGAGCTGAGTTCACTGCCGTCTGACGTGAGCGGATGGGTGGGCAAGATCTCTCCTTGTTCGGTGTGCGAAGTGACCAGCACGCCCTTCCGGCACAGCTCTCGACACGACGTACCCTGTCCTGCCGGCGCTGAGCCCCCGGTACGGGCTTGACCTGCCGACTCAACGGTCACGTCCCGCTGGGCGATGTAGTCACGGCAGCTGTTTCGATCAGGACGGCGGCGAGTCGGTCCAGGGGCGGCGGGGTTGGGGAAGATCTGGACGACGTCGGTCCGTCGTTAGACCACCAGCTGGACGTGGTCCAGGCCGCGGGCCCGTAGACGGCGCAGGAATTCGGTGCAAAACGGCTTCGACTCGCTGTCGCCGACCATCAACCCGAGGACCTCGCGGTGCCCGCTGGTGGAATCCCCGTCGCGATCATCATCGCCTGCGAGACAATACGGTGACTCACCTGCGCCTTGCAACAGGTCGCGGCTAACTTGACTCTGTCGGGGATCTTGGAGTTTCCCGGTGCGCCAGCGTGATCAGCGGGCATGCTCGGGACTGCTTCGAAGGCCGATGCAGTTGTCGAGGTGTCAGTTGTCGCTCCGTCCCCGTTCCGGTGAGCAGGTCCCGTCTCTGACCGCGCAGATCGCGCGGGCGAGCAACCCGGGCGGTACGACGGCGATGTGGGTAAGAGACCGGCTGGACGGACTGTGGTGCGACGAGGACTTCGCGGGCTGGTACCCGCGTGACGGACGCCCCGGCATCTCGCCCGCCCAATTGGCCACCGTCTGTGTGCTGAAGTTCCTGCTCGGTCTGTCGGACCGCGTCGGTGCCGAACCCTAGACTCACGGGGACACCGCCCCAAGGAGGACCAGGCATGCCCACCCCCGAACCGGTGAGACTTCGCAGTGAGAGCGCCGGGCCGTACGCGGTTGTCGTCCCCCACGATCCCATCACCGACCGTCGCCTCTCTGCGACCGACCTCGGCGTATATCTGCGCTGCCGGTGGCTGTTGGACGTCTGTGCCCCATACGGCGATGTCGATTGGCTGATCTCTGAACTTGGCATGCCGGAGGCTGAGACCCGTGGCTCTGTTCGACGCCTCGTCGAACTCGGTTACTTCGAAACGGTCGGGGCCATCGAGGCCGAATTCCGTTCTGCGCATGACGTGGGCGACGGCGTCCGCGCCGCCATCGAGGCGACAGTCGACGATCTCACGCCGACCGAGCGTGCCTCGGTCGCCCGTTTCGCCGATCTCGTGGACCGACGCCAGGCACAGGCGGACGCGGCGTTCACCGCGGAGCAGAGGCGCGACCTGTCCGGCAGCTAGTGGAGGACTCTCCGGGTTGTCCGCCGCGTCAACGGCCTGCGGCTACGGCGGCGAACTGGTGGCTCGGCCATCCCGCATCCAGCTCGTGCGCCGCGTCTGGGCGGCCCAGCAGAAGAAGCCGAGCGCCTGACCGCCTACGGGGCAGTCGTCCTTCCCGCCGGGGCAGAGCCGCAGTGCGGGCCCGACGGGGGCGAACTCGCCGAGCTCCAGCGCGGCGTCGCGCCAGTTGGCCATGTGAGCGACATCCCGCGAGTGTGGCACGGGGCGAAGGCGCGGAGGGCCCGAACGGATCATGACGGTTCTTCAGGATTACCGAGGAACCATCCACTGCTCACTGGTCCAACCGCACCGGCTACCGGGCCGACACTGTCGCCTACGCCATGGTGGCCGTGGTGAAGCAGACCGTGATGACGTAGCCGGGAAGGTCGTGCGCGCCCGGTCAGCGGACCGGTGTGAGTGCGATCGCGAGCGAGTCGATCCCGGACAGGAAGTTGGAGTAGACGCGCCGCGGCGGGGCCGTGGGGCGCATCTCGCCCACCAGGTCCCGCAGATCGCACAGGACCGCGCCGATCTCGGCCCGCGCGAGGAACGCCCCCAGGCAGAAGTGCGGACCGAACGCCAACGTCAGGTGCGGGTTCGGGGAGCGCGACAGCAGGAAGCGGTCCGGTTCGTCGAAGGCCGACCCGTCCCGGTTGGCGGCCGCGTTCCAGAGCGTGACGACGTCACCTGCCCGGACGGTCCGGCCGTGCAGGTCGATGCCGACCGTGGCCGTACGCCCCGCGTGCAGCGTCGGCGTCGTCCAGCGCAGGACCTCCTCCACCGCCGTCTCCGTGGCGATGCCGCCCGCCTGGTAGGTCCGCCACTGCTCGGGGTTCTCCAGCAGCGCGGCCACCGCCCCGACCAGCGCCAGGCGTGTGGTCTCGTCACCGCCGAGGATCAGGCTGTAGCAGTTGAGGACCACCTCCTCGTCGGTGAGGTTCTGACCACCGACCCGGCACTGGGTGAGGAGACTGACGATGTCGTCCCCCGGCTCGCGCCGTCGCCGCGCCGCCAGCTCGGCGAAGTAGAAGAGGATCTCGCCACGGGACACCCAGGAGTCCGCTGCCAGCTCTTCTGCGCTCTCCGCCCCGAGCGCTTTCGAGGTCCTGGTCAGCAACTGCTGCCGGTCCGCCGGCGGAACGTCGAGCAGATCGCAGATTGCCCGAAGGGGGAGCTGCGCGGCGATGTCCCGGGCGACGTCGCACCGGCCCCGCTCCACGGCCTCCGTGACCAGTGCGCGGGAGGCGTTCGCGATGCTGTCCACCACCGACGCCGGGGCTCGTGGCGAGAACGCCTTCATCAACACGCGGCGCAGTTCCGTATGCCTGGGTCCGTCCATCACCGGCAGAGGGTCTGTCAAACGAACGTTTTACAGTCCCGTACTAGCCTTGAAGAAGAGAGTCCTTCGCCTTCGCTGACGGAAGTGTTGATCATGGACATCAACGGTTCGGTAGCCCTTGTCACGGGAGCCAACCGTGGCATCGGAATGGCGTTCACCGAGGCCCTGCTCGCGCACGGCGCGGCCAAGGTCTACGCCGGCGTCCGGGACCCGAAGGCCGCCTTGGCCTCCGGGCTCACTCCGCTGCGACTGGACGTCACCGACGAGGAGCAGGTCGCCGCAGCCGCACGTGCCGCCGATGATGTCAACATTGTCATCAACAACGCCGGGGTCACCGGTGGCCCCTCGCTGCTGGAGGGGTCATTCGACGGTGCCAGACGCGAGATGGAAGTCAACTACTTCGGCACCTGGTCTGTCTCGCGTGCGTTCGCGCCCGTGTTGGCCGCCCATGGCGGTGGAGCACTGGTGAACATGCTATCCGTGGCGTCGTGGGTGGCCAATCGGCAGTTTCCGAGCTACGCGGCCTCCAAGTCCGCTCAATGGTCGCTGACGAACGCCTTCCGGCTGGCACTGCAGGAGCAGGGCACGCTGGTGGTCGGCGTGCATGCCGGCTATGTCGACACCGACTTGTCGGCGGACGTCGACTCCCCGAAAACCCTCGTCGGCGACGTGGCCGAGGCGACGATGACGGGGCTGCTCAACGATGAACCCGAAGTGCTGGTTGACGAGGTCACCCGCCAGGTACGCGCCAGGCTCTCGGGGGGACTGGACAAGCTGTACGCCAATCGGTGAGTGCCCGGGGCCACTTTGGTCCCGGCCGTCGAGCAGGCCGGGGATACGCATGCGCCGTGGATGCAGCCTGTCCGTGTGCGATTCTGTTAGGCAGGTAGAGCCCGCGGTCGACCAGGGCATGGCCACGGGCTCGTGGCTGCACGATGCGCTGCGCCGCCACGGCGAGAACGTGTGGCGGCGGGTCGCGATCCGCTGTCGGGGGAGGACGCTGCGGATCAGTGTGAGTGCGGATGGTCGTGATCGTGACGGTGGTCATGGCCCTCGGGGCGTTGCGCCAGGGCCTCGGTGCGTGCGGTGACCTCGTCCGTGGACACGGCGCGCAGGTCGACGAGCACGTCCTCCAGGGCACCCAGCCAGAGCAGGTAGTAGTTGTAGGGCTCCTCCCGCGCCGACGCGTTCTCCCAGGCAGCGATCCGGGCGATCAACGCGGCCTGGAATTGCGGCCAGGTGAACGCGCCCGCCTCGTACAAACTGACGGCCATGCCGAAGGCACGGCTCTCCCACGGCTCGGCGAACACCAACTCGCCGTTGGAGCGGGGCGGTGCGGTCGGGCCCTCGATGTCCAACGGCGCGCTCATGGGGCCTCGACCCTCGCCACGCCCACCATCGCGTCCCTCGTCACCAGCGGCACGAGCTCTTCCTCGGACAAGTGCTCGGTGCCGGCCGGACGTTCGGGCAGCACCAGCCAGCGCACCTCGCTGGTGGAGTCGCGGACGGTGATCCGCACGTCGTCGGAGAGTTGGAGTCCCATCTCGGCCAGCACCCTACGCGGCTCCCTGACGATCCGCGCGCGGTAGGCGGGGTCCTTGTACCAGCTCGGCGGCAGGCCGAGCACCGGCCACGGGTAGCACGAGCACAGCGTGCAGACCACCACGTTGTGGGTGGTCGCGGTGTTCTCCACGACGACGATGTGCTCGCCCTGCTGCCCCGAGAAGCCCAACTCCTTGATGGCGGCGGTGCCGTCCTCGAGCAGCCGCCGCCGGTACTCCGGATCGGTCCACGCCTTGGCGACGACCTCGGCCCCGTTGAGCGGGCCCACGTGGGTCTCGTAGGTGGTGATGATCCCGTTCATCACCTTCGGGTCGATCAGGCCCCGCTCGGTGAGCAGTTGCTCGAGCGCCTCGGTGCGCAGGGCCGCGGGAAGCCTCTCGCCCGGTCCGCCGGTGGTGGTCATGAGGTTGTCTCCAGGTAGCTCTCGTACAGCTCTGCGGTGAGCGCGAAGGGTTCGGCGTCGACGCCCCACAGCTCGTGCGAGTCGAACCGCACCGAGTAGACGTGCTGCGGGTTCTCGCCCAGGAAGTGCGCGTTGGTGTCCGGCAGCACCGCGGCGGGCTGGATGAGCTCGACGATGCCGGTATGGCCCCGTACGTAGCCCGGCAGCCGAGTGTGCCCGGGCGGCGACATGTCCTTGGCGCGCACACGCTCGCCGACGGCGAAGACCGGGGCGGCGTCCACAGTGCGCAGCGAGCCCTCGGCGGTCGGCGTGTAGTCCGGCCGGGCGGGCTCCGGGATCGGCGGTTCCTCGACGCGCTCACCGCGCAGGTTGCGGGCGCGGGCGTCGATCGCGCCCGGCGCCAGGATGGCGCTGTCGGTGAGCATCAGCTCCCCGGCGTTGAGCCAGCGCCCGTAGTAGCCGTCGTCCAGGTAGGCGGCCCGGTCCAGGCGCTCCAGCGCGTGCCGGAAGGCGTCCGTGTTGATGCCGCCGCACGCAACGCGGCTGGAGAGGATCGCAAGCGCGAATGCCTTGAGCTGCCAGGGCTCCTCGAAAACAGGTTCATCGCGTCTCGGCGGATGAACGGGACCCCATCCCGGGGTTCCCCCCATATCGGCGATACCATCCATCGCATAATCTCTCATATATCTGCAATGGTGAACATATTCACTGGAATTGTAGGCGGGCGGTGTTCTCGGCGTCGCGGCATCGGCCGCATGTGAAACCCGGCCGGCGGCAGGCACCAGCCGCACGAGAAGAGCGGTGACGCGTGACAACGAAGTCAGTCGAGCCTGGTCAGAGCACTGACGTCGGCTGACTTCATTGTTGTGGGTCTCAAATTCCTTGTCATCTTGAAGTACTGCGACCTGCGTGTCCTTGGGATGTCTCACGCCCGTGGCCACGTTCCCGTCTCAGGCGCGTGGCCTTTTTCTTTTCGTACCGGTTCTGGGCTGGTTGGCAGAGCCGTTGCCCTGAGGCGCGTACATGGTGAGCGTCGTCTCAGCGGGACAGATCAGGTTGCCAAGGGCATCGGAGCGGTAGCCGCCGGTGGGCGCTCGGACTTTCAGGTCCGGGTGCACGCCGTCCAGGTGGAGGCGGAAGCTGACGAGGAGGCCCTGCTGCTTTCCCTGCTGCCGGCCGTGTTTCGGTTGCTGCCCGGCTCGGGGTTCCGCGTGGGGGTCGAGGCAGGACGTGGTGCTACTGGTACTTGCCTTCTGGCCATTGGCGGGCCCTGGCTCGGGCGTGTGCCGGGGCCCGGCGGCCGGTGAGCCCCTATGCGCGGTAGGCCGCAGAGATCTGGCCCACCAGGACGGCGAACGGCATGTCCAGGGCGGCGTACAGGGCGCCGGACTCGGGTGCGGCGTTGTCCGCCAGCGCCTCGACCATGAGAGTGGCGTAGTCGGAGACGATGACGCCTGCCTGCTGCATGCGGAGCAGTCCGGCCTCACGCTTGGCCTGGCTGAAGGTGCCGGAGGCGTCCACGGTGACGTAGGCGTCGTACCCGGCAGCTGTGGCGGAGATCGCGGGCAGGGCCGCGCAAACCTCTAGCGACACCCCAGCGAAGATCAGCTTCTGCCGGCCGGTGGTCTCGATGGCCTCGCGTACCCGGTCGTCGTGCCAGGCGTTGACCGTGCCGCGGTCGATGATCTTCTGTCCGGTCGGCAGTGCCTGGACAAGTTCGGGGGTGGTCGGCCCCCACATGCTGTCGGCCGCTGTGGTGGTGACGACCAGCGGGATGCCCAGCACGGTAGCGGCCCGGGCCAGCGCCACCACGTTGTGCTTCAGCTCGCCGACCGGGACGTCCCGGACGCCCGAGAGGAGGCCCACTTGGTGGTCAACCAGCACCACGGCGGCGTTCTCCCGGGTAACAGACTCCAGGAACTTGCTGTGCTCGCTCATTTTCCGCTCCTTCGAGGGTTGGGCCACGGCTTCACTGGTCACTGATATTGATAGTCAAGATTAGTGACGAATTTGAGGCTATGCCTTCTGCCACCTGGAGCGCAAGCATCGGCAGGGACTGGGCACCCGGCCCCCGGCACCCGGGGCGATGGACAGCCCACCGGGCAGGGCTAAAATTGCTGGTCATGGCAGAACCGCGGACGAGCGTACCGACGGAGGAGCGTTGACCGGGCACCAGGCCACGGACCCGGACCTCGGCGTACTCGCCGCCCGAGTTCTCTTCTCCGTCCAGCGGGAACTGTTCACTACGCTCGCCGAGCAGGGCTTCGACGACATAGCTCCCCGCGCCGGCGCAGTCCTCGCCTACCTGCGCGCCGACGGCATCCGTGCCAGCGAACTCGCCCGCGCCTCCGGGCAGCACAAGCAGGTCATCGGCACTCTCGTCGACGATCTCGAACGCCTGGGGTATGTCGAACGCCAGCCCGACCCTGTGGACCGCCGCGCCAAACTGATCTGCCCCACAGAACGGGGCCTGCTCCAGATGGAGGCTGCTTCCTCGATCATGCGCGCGATCGAGGAACGCCATGCGAAAGCGCTGGGCGAGCAGGAGTACACGGCCTTCAAGGCGACTCTCCGAAGCGTGTCCGAACTCCAACGTGAGACCGAGCGCGGTGGCCAAGGCACCGGGACTCGGCCAGGACAACCGCGTGACCAGTGAGACTGGTTGAGCCTTGGCGCCCGGGCGGCCTTCGTGTGCGGCGAGGGCCGGGCGGCCATGAGCTGGCGACGAGTACGAACCCTTGGCGCGTGCCGGGAGCGTTGGCAAAGCGGGTCCGGTCATCGCCGATCTCTGCCAAAATCCGGGCGCCGGTCAGTGAGGCAAGTCCGGGAAAGCTGCGGACGATCGGGGCATCGTGATGCTCTGCGAAGGCTTGCGTGACGGCTTCTTCGAGCTGTTCAGCGTTGTCGCAGGCGGTGTTCAGCTGCCTGAGCAGGGCGGATGTCTGGTGCCCGAGGGCTGTTTCGACCCCGCGTTCAGCGGTATCTCACCCCGCTTCCGGCCCCGACGCTGAGACCCGTCAGGATCCGGGGCTACCAGAAAACTCTTCGTCCCACCTCGTCTCACACATCTCTCACAATCGAGAGCGCACGGGAGCACGCGAGAGCCTCTGACCTGGATAATCGCCGTCGCTACGGACCACGGCGGACCAGGTGGACATTACATAGGCTAGGGAGCATGGCCTACGAGATTCCGGTGACGCAAGCCCGAGCTGAGCTCGCCGAACTGATCAACCGCGTTGTCTACGGCGGCGAGCGAGTGGTTGTGACGCGGCACGGCAAGCCGCTCGTGGCGCTCGTTTCGGCCGCTGACCTGGAGCGACTCGAAAACGACGAGGCGGCTGCCGAGGAGCAGGTGATCAGCTCGGTCTCCTCGATCGGCTCCTCCGTGTCCGCTCCCGGCGAACGGCGGCGCTTCGGCATCGCGGCGGAACACACGGGGTACCGCGAGCCGGGCAGCTGAGCGCCGCACTGACGTTCCGTAACGCGGAAATGCCGTGCACCCCCGCCCGTTGCGGCGGGGGTGCACGGCATGCTCGAACGAGGTCAGCCCATCAGGGCCGGCTCCGGGGCGCTGGGAGCGGGCACGGCCGGAGGCCGGGCCCGGCGTCGGCCGCCGATCAGTACCGCCGTCAGCCCGAGCGCCGCCCATATCGTGAGCGTGAGCAGCGCACTGCCCGCACCGCTGCCGTCGAAGAAGGCCACCGACCGCAGCAGTGAGCCGCCCGCACCCGGCGGCATCAGCTGTCCGATCGTCCCGATCGGCCGGGGCAGCAGCTCGGGAGCGCTGGTAACGCCGGAGAACGGGTTTCCGAGGAGCACCATCAGCAGGGCGCCGAGGCCGACACCGGGCGGACCGATCAGCGCGGCGAGCCCCGCCACCGTCCCGCCTGTGGCCAGGACGGTGAGGCCCAGAGTCCCGGCCTCGGCCCACCAGTCGCCGGTGATCACGCCGAGCCAGTTGTCGGTCAGCGCCGCCGCGCCGACCCCGACCAGTGTGGCCGCGCCGATGAGCGCCAGTGCGGCCCGGCCTCCGCGCAGCCGCAGCATCGTGACCGCGGAGCCCGAAAGGACGCCGGCGATCGCCAGTGGCAGGAAGCTCGCACCGAGCGCGTTGCCGCGCGCATCCCCGGCGGGCGCCGCCACCACATCCGTGACCTGCACCTGAGCGCCCTCGGGGGCCTGGGCCGTGACCGCTTCGCGCAGCAGTTGGGCCACCACCGGGCTCGCCGCGGATGCGGTCAGCAACTGCGGGCCCTGCGGGGTGACCGCGACCGCGCCATATACGGACCGGTCCTCTATCGCGTGCCGGGCATCGGCCGCGGACGCGTAGCGATGGACCTCGAAGGCGCCCTCGCGCTGCTCGAACTGCTGCTGGAGCCGATCGGCGGCCGGTGCGGAACCGGCTACCCCGACGGGCAGATCGTGTGGTGCGATCCGGGCCGCGGGCCAGGCGAAGGCCCAGAGCGCGAGGATCACCACCACGGGGATCAGCAGGATGACCGCCACCATGCGGCGGTTCGGGGTAGCGGACACGAGAGGCCTCGATTCAAAGAGAAGGATCGTTCGTTTTAGTTGATGGCCACACTGTCCGTCGGGTGTCGGGGCTTGTCAAGAAGGAACGTTCGTTTTAGATTTGCGACATGGCCCGTGTATCCCAGGAACACCTCGACGCCCGCCGTCGGCAGATCATCGACGGCGCGGCGCGCTGCTTCGCGCGCGACGGCTTCCACGGCACATCGATGCAGGGGGTGCTGAAGGAGGTCGGCCTGTCGGCCGGTGCGGTCTACCGTTACTTCAGCGGGAAGGAAGACCTGATCGCGGCCATCGCCGATGAGGCGGTCGGCGGCGTCAGGCGGGCGTTCGAGGAGGCCGCCCGTGTTTCGCCGCCGCCTGCCCCTGATGTGCTGATCGGTCGTGTGGCCCGCTCGCTGTTCGAAAGTGCTGGGCGTGGCATGGGTCGACAGGCCTATGCCGGACTGATCGTGCAGGTGTGGTCCGAGACTCTGCGCAGTGAGCGGCTGGCTGCCACACTCGCCGAGGCTTTCGGGGGTTTGCGGGCGGCGTGGACGGAGCTGGTCGACGTGTACCGCGACATCGGCCTGCTCGGCTCCGATGTGTCCGCCGATCATGTGGCCCGCACGCTGATCGCCACCGCTCAGGGGTTCATCGCCCAGCTGGCGATGTTCGGCGACGCCGAACCCGAAGTGCTGGAAAACGGCCTGCGCGGCCTGATGTCCATGGATCTGCAAAAGATCAGTTAACGCGCCGGAAAAACTTCGGCTCCAACGTGCAATACCTCGCCGTGAGAGACCGGTTCGATGTTCAACAGTCTGTTGACTGCGGCTAGTGTCTCGCTGTGCCCAGGGCCGGTACTGGGCACAGGACTGTGAGGTGGAAGCATGCAACTGACTCCGCATGAGCAGGAACGCCTGCTCATCCATGTTGCTGCCGACGTGGCTCAGAAGCGTCGGGCGCGCGGACTGCGGCTCAACCACCCCGAGGCGGTCGCGCTGATCACCACCCATCTGCTGGAGGGGGCCCGCGACGGTCGTACGGTCTCCGAACTGATGGCATCGGGCCGCAAGGTGCTCTCCCGCGAGGACGTCATGGACGGGGTGCCCGAGATGATCCATGACGTCCAGGTCGAGGCCACCTTCCCGGACGGCACCAAGCTCGTGACCGTGCACGAGCCGATCGTCTGACAGGAGGTGTCACCGGTGATTCCCGGAGAGATCCTGTACGGAGACGGGCCCGTACCGTTCAACGAGGGCCGGGCCGTCACCCGCCTCACCGTTCTCAACGCCGCCGACCGACCCGTCCAGGTCGGTTCGCACTATCACTTCGCCGAGGCCAACCCGGGCCTGGACTTCGACCGTTCGGCCGCCCGCGGACTGAGGCTGAACATCGCCGCCGGGACCGCCGTGCGTTTCGAACCCGGCGTACCCGTCGACATCGAGCTCGTCCCGCTCGCCGGACGGCGTATCGTCCCCGGCCTGCGCGGCGAAACCGGAGGTGCCATCGATGGCTGAACTCGACCGCGCGGTCTACGCCGACCTGTTCGGCCCCACGACCGGCGACCGCATCCGGCTCGCCGACACCGATCTGCTCGTCGAGATCGAGGAGGACCGCTCGGGCGGCCCCGGACTCGCGGGAGACGAGGCAGTTTTCGGCGGAGGCAAGGTGATCCGCGAGTCGATGGGCCAGGCGCGTACCACCCGCGCCGAAGGCGCCCCGGACACCGTCATCACCGGCGCCGTGATCATTGACCACTGGGGCATCGTGAAGGCGGACATCGGCATCCGCGACGGCCGGATCACCGGGATCGGCAAAGCCGGCAACCCGGACACCATGGACGGCGTCGACCCCGATCTGGTCATCGGCCCCGAGACCGAAATCGTCGCGGGCAACGGCCAGTTCCTCACCGCGGGCGCCATCGACGCCCATGTCCACTTCATCTCGCCGACCATCGTCGACCAGGCGCTCTCCGCCGGTGTCACCACGCTCGTCGGAGGCGGCACCGGACCGGCCGAGGGCACGAAGGCGACCACGGTCACTCCGGGCGCCTGGCACCTTGCCCGGATGTTCGAGGCCCTGGAGACCTACCCCGTCAACATCGGGCTGCTCGGCAAGGGCAACACGATGTCGGGCGACGCCATGCGCGCCCAACTGCGCGGGGGCGCCCTCGGATTCAAGATCCACGAGGACTGGGGTGCCACTCCCGCCGTCATCGACGCCTGTCTGAACGTGTGCGAGGAGAGCGGCGCGCAGCTCGCCATCCACACGGACACCCTCAACGAGGCCGGCTTCGTCGCCGATACGCTCGCGGCCATCGCCGGACGCTCCATCCACGCCTACCACACCGAAGGCGCCGGCGGCGGGCACGCCCCGGACATCATCACCGTGGTCTCGGAGCCGTACGTCCTGCCCAGTTCCACCAATCCGACCCGGCCGCACACCGTCAACACCATCGAGGAACACCTCGACATGCTGATGGTCTGTCACCACCTCAACCCCGCCGTGCCGGAGGACCTGGCCTTCGCCGAGTCCCGGATCCGTCCCTCCACCATCGCGGCGGAGGACATCCTCCACGACCTCGGGGCGATCTCGATCATCTCCTCCGACGCCCAGGCGATGGGCCGCATCGGCGAGGTCGTCCTGCGCACCTGGCAGACCGCCCATGTGATGAAGAAGCGCCGCGGCGTCCTTCCCGGCGACGGCCGGGCCGACAACCACCGGGTTCGTCGTTATGTCGCCAAATACACCATCAACCCCGCGGTCGCCCAGGGCCTCGACCGGGAGATCGGTTCGGTCGAGACCGGCAAGCTCGCCGATCTGGTGCTGTGGGACCCGGCGTTCTTCGGCGTCAAGCCGCAGACCGTCATCAAGGGCGGGCAGATCGCGTACGCGCAGATGGGCGACGCCAACGCGTCCATCCCTACCCCGCAGCCGGTGATGCCGCGGCCGATGTTCGGCGCACTCGGCCGGGCGCCCGCCGCCAACTCGTTCAACTTCGTGGCGAACGCGGCCATCGAGGACGGGCTGCCCGAACGCCTCGGTCTCGGCAAGCAATTCGTTCCGATCACCAGCACGCGCGGCGTCACCAAGGCCGACATGCGGGAGAACGACACACTGCCGCGGGTCCACGTCGACCCCGACAGCTTCGCCGTGACGATCGACGGCGAAACGGTCGAACCGGAACCGGCCGCCGAACTTCCCCTGGCCCAGCGCTACTTCCTCTTCTGATGCGGACCCTGTGATGAGCCGCGCAGCTCTGCTCGTCCTCGCCGACGGCCGGTTCCCCGCAGGTGGCCACGCCCACTCCGGCGGCGCCGAACCGGCCGTGAAGGAAGGACGTATTCGTAACGCCGAGGACCTCGCCGAGTTCTGCCGGGGCCGCCTCCACACCACCGGACTCACGGCCGCCGCACTTGCCGCGGCGGCCGCCCGCGGCCATGACCCGCTCGCGCTCGACGAGGCCGCCGATGCCCGTACCCCGTCGCCCGCGCTGCGGACCGTCGCGCGCAAGCTCGGCCGGCAGCTGATGCGGGCCGCCCGCGCCACCTGGCCCAGTCCCGAACTCGCCGCCCTGGCCCAGGCCCGGCCGCGCGGCGCCCACCAGCCCGTCGTGCTCGGCCTCACCGCCCGCGCCGCGGGCCTCCGGCCCGAGGACGCCGCGCACTGCGTCGCCTACGAGACCGTCAGCGGACCGGCCACCGCCGTCGTCCGCCTGCTCTCCCTCGACCCCTTCGAGGCCACCGCCGTCCTCGCCCGCCTCGCACCCGAGCTCGACCGGATCGCCGAACAGGCCGCCGCTGCGGCGCACGGAACCATCGACGCGCTGCCCGCCGCCTCCGCCCCTCTCCTCGACATCACCGCCGAGGCGCACGCGGCCTGGCCAATTCGCCTGTTTGCCTCGTAGACCTGCAAGAACCAGGAGCCGACCTCATGCACCTCGACCACGCCCAGCACGGCCCCGCCGCCGTGAGCGCCGATGCCGCCCGCCCCGACGGCACCCGCCGCGCCCTGCGCATCGGACTCGGCGGACCGGTCGGCTCGGGAAAGACCGCAACCGTCGCAGCCCTGTGCCGGGCCCTGCGCGACCAGCTCTCCATCGCCGTGGTCACCAACGACATCTACACCCGCGAGGACGCCGCCTTCCTGCTGCGCCATGCCGTCCTGCCGCCCGAGCGCATCCAGGCCGTGGAGACCGGTGCCTGCCCGCACACCGCGATCAGGGACGACATCTCCGCCAACCTCGAAGCCGTCGAGGACCTGGAGGACACCGTCGGGCCGCTTGATCTGATCCTGGTCGAATCCGGCGGCGACAACCTCACCGCCACTTTCTCCAAAGGCCTGGTCGACGCCCAGATATTCGTCATCGATGTGGCGGGCGGTGACGACATCCCGCGCAAGGGCGGCCCCGGCGTCACCACCTCCGACCTGCTCGTCATCAACAAGACCGACCTCGCCCCGTACGTCGGCTCCGATCTCGACCGTATGGCTCACGACGCCGCACAGCAGCGCGGCCCGCTCCCCGTGGCCTTCACCTCGCTCGCCTCCGAGGAAGGCGTGGGGCCCGTCGTCGACTGGGTGCGGGGGCAGCTCGCCGCCTGGACCGCATGAGCGTCCAGGCCACCGCCCGGATCACCGCGGTCCTCGACAGCCGGGGCGTCACCTCACTCCCCGTGCTGGAGAGCGACGGACCGCTCGCCCTGCGCCGGACCCGGGCAGCGAACGGCCCGTATGCCCGTGTCACCGTCGTCGGCGCCATGAGCGCGCCGCTCGGCGGCGACCGGCTCGCCATCGAGGCACGGGTCGAGGAAGGCGCCCGGCTCACCGTCGACTCGGCCGCGGCGACCATCGCCCTGCCCGGACCGGGAGCGGCCGCCGAACCGGCCACGTACGACATCGGGTTGAGCGTGGGGGAACGGGCCGAGCTCTGCTGGCTGCCGGAGCAGCTCGTCTCGGCGCACGGCAGCGTCCTGCACATGACCACACGGGTCGAACTCGCCCCCACCGCAAGGCTGGTGCTGCGCGAGGAGCAGATTCTCGGCCGCCACGGCGAGAGCACCGGCACCCTCACCAGCCGCCTCACCGTGCACCGCGCCGGCCGTCCGCTGATCGGCCAGCAGGTGGCGTACGGGCCAGGAGCACCCGGCGGCTGGGACGGCGCGGCCGTCCTGGGCGGCCACCGAGCCATCGGTCAACTCCTCGCCGTGGACCCGTCGTTCGACGACAAGAGTCCCGAAGCGCGCCTGCTGGGACCGACCGCCGTCCTCACCCCGCTCGCCGGTCCGGCCGTTCTGGTGACAGCGGTCGCCCCCGATGCACGCCTGCTGCGCAGGGTCCTGGACGACGCTCTGAGCGACGTACTCGACATCCCGGCAGGGTGAATACCGCTCAGCGGGACACGGGTGTCCGGTTATCGATTCGGTAAAGAAGTGGGTGTGTGACCTGTTCTCAGGAACCTCACAGACGACAGGATCCGCGGGAGGTCCCGAATGAACTGCGCCGCCACCGGCGGCGCTTCAGAGATGGGGGAGGTTCCACTTGAGACGCACAGCAGTGCTCGGCTCGGCCGGCGCTCTGATCGCGGGCACGCTCATAGCAGGCGCGGTGACCGCACCGGCGGCCACTGCCGAAGGCCGTCACCACCAAGGTTCCGAGGCACGCGGCGTTCAGGTCGCCGCGGCACGGGCGGCCAGGTCCGGCATCGACTGGAAGGACTGTCCGGCCGACTGGGCCCTGGCCAAGCCGATCCAGTGCGGCTGGGTGACCGTGCCGCTCGACTACGCCAGGCCCGACGGCAAGCAGATCAGGCTCGCCGTCGACCGGCACGTCAGCACCGGCACGGAGGACGAGCGTCAGGGCGCCCTGCTCTACAACCCGGGTGGCCCCGGCGGTTCGGGCATGGCGTTCCCGAAGCGCATCATCAACCAGACCGCGATCTGGGCGAACGCGGCGAAGGCCTACGACTTCGTGGGCTTCGACCCTCGGGGCGTCGGCCACTCCGCGCCGATCTCCTGCATCGACCCCCAGGAGTACGCCAAGGCCCCGAAGGCCGACCCCGTACCCGACTCCGAGGCCGACAAGCGCGCCCAGCGCAAGCTCGCCGCCGAGTACGCGGACGGCTGCGCCGAACGCAGCGGCGACATGCTGCCGCACATGACCACACCGAACACCGCACGCGACCTGGATGTCATCCGCGCCGCCCTCGGTGAGAAGCAGCTCAACTTCCTGGGTGTCTCCTACGGCACCTATCTGGGCGCGGTCTACGGCACGCTCTTCCCGACCCACGTCCGCCGCATGGTCGTCGACAGTGTCGTCGACCCGGCGAAGGACAACATCTGGTACCAGGCCAACCTCAACCAGGACATCGCCTTCCAGGGGCGCTGGGACGACTGGAAGGCATGGGTCGCCGAGAACGACTCCGCCTTCCACATCGGCGACACCCCCGAGAAGGTCGAGCAGGCGTGGCTGAAGCTGCGCGCCGCCGCGAAGCAGAACCCGATCGGTGGTGTCGTCGGCCCCGCCGAGCTCATCGGCTTCTTCCAGAGCGCGCCCTACTACGACTCCAGCTGGGCGCGCGTCGCCCGGACCTGGAGCGACTACCTGGGCGGCGACACCCAGGCGCTGGTCAAGGCCGCCGGACCGACCATGTCGGACATCGCGGGGAACATCTCCTCGGAGAACGGCAACGCCGTGTACACGGCGGTCGAGTGCGCGGACGCCAAGTGGCCCACCAGCTGGCAGAAGTGGGACCGCGACAACACCCGGCTGCACAAGGACTACCCGTTCATGACCTGGGCCAACGCCTGGATGAACC
Source organism: Streptomyces sp. NBC_00057 (assembly GCF_045041165.1). Classification (NCBI taxonomy): domain Bacteria; kingdom Bacillati; phylum Actinomycetota; class Actinomycetes; order Kitasatosporales; family Streptomycetaceae; genus Streptomyces; species Streptomyces sp. NBC_00057. Next base: position 7,760,500 of record NZ_CP108256.1, read on the forward strand.
TGCCCTGTGCGACCTGGTCGGCCAAGCAGCAGACCCCGCTGAACGTGAAGACCGGCAAGGGCCTGCCGCCGGTGCTGATCGTGCAGTCCACGCGTGACGCCGCAACCCCGTACGAGGGCGCTGTCGAACTGCACAAGCGCTTCAAGGGCTCGCGCCTCATCACGGAGCGGGACGCCGGTTCGCACGGTGTCACCGGCCTGGTCAACCCCTGCATCAACGAGCGGGTGGACACCTACCTGCTCACCGGCAGGACCGACCGCAGCGACGTGACGTGCGCCCCGCACGCCACGCCCAAGCCGTAACGGTCACACCTCACGGGCACGGGCGGCCGGAGGCCTCGAACCACCGGCCGCCCGTTCTCGCGTACGGGCTCCGCCTCATGCCTTGCGGTCGTACGTCTCCAGCCAGGCGTCCTCCGCCGCGTAGTCGAAGAGCTGCTTCCCGTATGCCCGCAGCATGACGGGAAAGGCCTCCGTCCAGTCCTTGCCCTCCAGTTGCGCGCCGATCCACTCGACCGTTTCCGGAAGCGACTCCGCGTAGCCCGTCACCGGCTGGTACCCGAGTTCCCGCTCGGCGGCCGTCATGTCGTACACGAGGGGATGGGCGGCGCTCCAGGGCGTCGAGCCGACGCCGTCGTCCCCGGGAGCGCCGGTCATCAGCAGGGTCTCGGTCCTCCGGCCGAGCACCGCGTCGACGGCCTCGCCGATCTCCGCGACCGTCGGCGCCTGCGGGTCCCCGGCATTGAGCACCCGCGAACCGGGCCGCCCGGCGGCGAGCCGGATCAGCTCGGCCAGGTTGGATACATGGACCGGGTGGAAACGGGATGTCCCGCCGTACGAGAGCACCCGCCGCCCCCGGCCGTCCAGGAGCCGCTTCACGAAGTACAGCTCTCGTGGCGAGCGGCAGTACGCCCCGTGAATCGCCCCCGCACGCAACAGCGTCACCGGCAGCGCGTCCCCCGCCGCGAGCAGATCCTGCTCCAGCTGTATCTTCCGCGTCCCGTACGTGGCATCGCCGGCCGGCACGGTGCGCTGTGTCTCCGGGACCGGCACGGGGTACCGCGGGGCTCCGTCGGGTTCGCCCTGTGTGTCGAAGCTGCGACCCTGATCGTCCTCGTACACCGCACCGCTGGAGATGACCACGGCCGAACCGATCCGGTCTGCGAGGCCGGTCAGCTGCCGGGCGTGGTCCGCGCCGTACGCGACCATGTCGACCAGTACGTCACAACCGTCACCCAGCGACGCCGCCAGCGCCCCGTCCTCGTCGCGATCGAGAGCCGTCGTGCGCACCGCGCCGTCCCACCGCGCGTCCCGCCCGCCGCCGCGTGAAGCGGCCGTCACCTCCCAGCCGTCCTCGACGAGCGCCTGCACGGCCACTCGCCCGATCTGTCCCGTCGCTCCCAGAACCCATGCGTTTCCCCTGCTCATGAGAGGCACGTTAGGACGAGGCCGTCGCCCGGACCAGTGGAGTTCACCCAGCGCGGATTCGCTGTCAGCGTCGCAGCTTCGGGAACTTCTTCGACTGCCTGACCTGCTCGGCCTGCGCGGCCTTCACCTTGGCCGCGTACTCGTCGACGTACTCCTGTCCGGAGAGGCCGAGGATCGCGTACATGATCTCGTCGGTGACCGCCCGGATCGCAGCCTTCTGGTTCTCCAGACCGGCGTAGCGGGAGAAGTCCAGCGGCTCACCGAAGCGGATGGTGACCCGCTTGATGCGCGGGACGACCTGTCCCGGCGGCTGGATCTCAAACGTACCGACCATCGCGCACGGCACCACCGGCACCTGTGCCGTGATCGCCATCACGGCCACGCCGACCTTGCCCTTGTACAGTCGGCCGTCGTGCGAGCGGGTGCCCTCCGGGTAGATCCCCAACAGCTCGCCCCTGCTCAGCACCCCGAGCCCTTCGCGGATCGCCGCCTGCCCCGCGTCCTTGCCGGACCGGTCCACCGGAATCTGCCCGATGCTGCGGAAGAAGGCGGCGGTCAGCCGCCCCTTCACCCCCGGTCCGGTGAAGTACTCCGCCTTGGCGAGAAACGTGATGCGCCGTTTGAGGATCGCAGGCATCAGGAAATGGTCGGAGAACGACAGATGGTTACCGGCGACGATGGCCGCGCCGTCCTCCGGGATGTGTTCCAGGCCTTCGATCCTGGGGCGGAAGAACAGTCGGAGAAGCGGCCCGAGGATGACGTATTTGAGCACGTAATAGAACACGGGGCGGCTCCTAGCTCTGCCGGATCGGCTCCAGGGCTGCATTCTGCCAGGTCAGCGGATACCTGACGGGAGGACACTATGTGCAGCTGTCCTCCCGTGTAACCGTCTTTGGGTAGGTCGATGCTGACCCGACGCTGACTTTACTGACAAGGCGTCAGGCCGGGGCTCTCTGTGTCGGAGAGGGTGCGGGCCGAGGTCATCCGTGCTGACGTCGACCGCCACGCAGGCGCACGACGACGCGTCCGCTCTCACCGACGAGAGCAGGCACGAGGCCGTAGCGACTCTGCAGGCGTCCGAACGCGGCTCCTTGCCCCGGGAGATCTCCGAGTTGTGGCCGGCGGAGACCGAACTGGTCGGCATACTCAACCGGCAAGGAGTACGCATCCACCCTGTCCCGGTCATGGACAGACCCTGGAAAAGGGGAGCTGCCCGAGGTTTCAGTGCTGGGCATCGACGGGACCCGGCGCGGCCGCACCCGCTGGGAGCAGGATGCCGACACCGGGAAGTGGCAGCTGACGCGGGACCGCCGGCACACCGGGTTCGTCGACGCACTCGGCACCGGCGGGATGCTCGGCCAGGTCGAGGGCCGCGCCGTGGCCGACGTCCTGGCCTGGCTGTCCACCACGCCCCTAACCTGGAGACGGCACATCCGCTACGTCGCCATCGACATGTCAGCCACCTACCGAGCCGCCGTGCGCGCCGGTCTCCCGGACGTCATCGTGGTCGTCGACCACTTTCCACGTCGTCCCGCTCGCCAACAAGATGCATCAGCAAGAACGCGGTGTCGTAGGTCGGCCCGAGGCCATCCGCGGGCCGACCTTCGTCCTGGCCGTACTGACGTCACCAGAGCAGCAATAGGGCGACAGCGAGTGCGACGGCCAGTACGGCGCCTGCGGCCAGTGGTCCTCCGGTTCGGCTGGCGGCGCGAAGCCGTTCGTGCCTGATATCGGCTGCGGCGTTTCGATAGCGCACGGCGGAGTAAGCCAGCCCAGCCGCTCCGACAGCCATCAGCAGAGCGCCTGCGGCCAGTGAACGGGTACGGCTGCCTTCGACGAACTTGGCCACGGCCAGCCCTAGAGCCATCACGGTCGCGGATGTGCGCAACCATGCGAGGTAGGTGCGCTCGTTCGCCAGATGATCTCGGGCGTGGGATGGATCTGTGTCATCCCCGGGGCGTTCCTCGCCCATGACTCGCTCTCCTGCTGGAGGCCGCAGCGATGCGCATTCTGTCGCTGTCGCCGAAAACGAGCGGGATCGAAAGTGCCGTTTGGAAGGACTTCGAGCATAGTGGCGATATGGGCATATGGGGCAAACGAGACGACATGATCGTGCACCAGGTCGAGCCCTACAACGCTGAACCACCTCCTGGCGCGCTCGTGGACCCGGTCACCCCTCTGGACACCTTCTATGGCCGCAACCATGCCCCGATCCCCCGCGTGGACGGGGCGAGCTGGCGGCTGCGGGTGGACGGCACGGTCGACCGCCCGCTGGAATTGTCGCTGGACGAATTGCGGCGCCGCTTCCCCGAACGGAAAGTGCTCGCCACTTTGCAGTGCGCGGGTAACCGCCGCGCCGACCTCATGGAGTTCCGCGACATACCCGGCCAGGTCCCCTGGGGCCCCGGGGCCATCTCCACGGCATGGTGGACCGGTGTGAGCCTGGCGGATGTACTGACCGAGGCAGGGCTGCAGGCCGAAGCGGCCCATATCGCCTTCACCGGCGCCGACGTGTCACAGGACGCCGACCCGCCACAGCCCTTCGGCGCCTCCATACCGGCGGCGAAGGCCACCTCCAGCGAGGTGCTCTTGGCCTGGGCGATGAACGATCAGGTGCTTCCCGTCGCGCACGGCGCCCCGCTGCGCGCCGTCGTCCCGGGCTACATCGGCGCCCGCAGCGTCAAATGGCTCCAGCGCATCACCGCACAGACCGAATCGTCCGACAACTACTTCCAGTGGGAATACAGCCTCCTGCCTCCCGAGGCCGACCCCCACAAGGCAGGACCAGGCGACGGCATCACGCTCGGGCCGGTCGTCATTCACATCGCCATCCTGCGGCCCGGCAAAGGTGCCCAGCTGTCGTCCGGACCTGCCGAGGTCACTGGCGTGGCCTTCGCCGGCGACGACCGCACGGTGACACGCGTGGACGTGTCCGCCGACGGCGGCACCACGTGGGTCCACGCCGATCTGCACGCACCGGACAACCCATGGACGTGGCAGCACTGGCGCGCCACGCTCACCCTCCCGGCAGGGGAGACGGAACTCCTCGCCCGTGCCTGGGACTCCGCCGCAGCCGTACAGCCCGAGTCGCCAGCGACGGTCTGGAACCCCAAGGGCTACGCCAACAACGCCTGGGCCCGACTCCACGTCACCTGCGACCGTTGAAAGCCGGGCGGCCAGGCCGCAGATCCCGACGGCACGCCTCCAACCCCGGTTTTGTGATCGTCATGGCATCAACCGCGTGATCAAGCTCGTCGCCCGCAACGCGTTCGGCTTCCGCAACGCCGAGAACCAGCGGCTACGGACAAGCTGCGTCACCACCCGGCGAGCCCGCGGACACCTCCGCACCGCTCAACTTTGAAGACCCACGATGCCGCCGGACAGAACGTAGACCCGGTAATCATGGCGGCGGCGTCGATGAGGGTGGACAGAACGACGCCGCTGGTGCTGATTCCGGCGAGCACCAGGGTGCCGATGCCGCGGTCGGTCAGCTGTTGGTGGAGGTCGGTGGTGGAGGCCGAGCCGTAGCGGATCTTGCGGACGACGATGTCGCCGTGCTCGGGCGTGATCCGCTTGTCGGGCGGTCTGGTTGCCGACCGTGGTGGAGGCGGACGTGACGCCGAAGATCAGGGAGACCAGCACGATCGCGATCGCCGGGCTGCGCGAGGTGAGCAGCATGATGCCGACTGAGCCGAGCAGCATGGTCACTGCCGAGGCGATCAGCGGTCCGCGCACCAGGTTGCGGCTGGCGAGCGGGCGCGAGAGCAGCGCGGAGACGGCGCCCATCGGCAGGAGCAGGGGTCCCGCCCCCACAGTGGAAATCCCGTGTGCGGCTTCCCCCCACCGGGTTCACGGAGTGGACGCCGAGAAGGGGCGACGACTTGGTCGATGGCCCGCGCCAGGAGGGAGGCGCGTCCCGCGAGCAGATTGTCGACGAGTTCGGTCGCGGACGGGTCGGCGCTCATCAGCTCATTGCGGCCGTCCTGCGGAGCGGGCTCGCTGTGGACCGGCCCGGCGGCCTTGAGTACCGCCGGGCTCTGCGCGACGGATTGCGCGCTGAAGCGCTCCAGCGCGGCGAGCCGGGCCGCAGTGACGGGGCCCTCCCGTACCACGCTTGCCAGCACGCCGAGCTGCGTGGCGGTCAGGCCGGTCGCGTCCTGCCCCGATTCCGCGCGCAGGCGTGCGCGCAGCCGTTTGATCGCGTCGTCGAGGCGCTGCGCGGTCGCAGTGGACTGCTGCGGCCTGGGGTTCGTGTTCATGACCCGGGTAAAACTCCACAAGGAACCTTGCAAGTTGGACCGACCGGCAATTGGGGGGCGGCGTCACGGGGCTGGGGCACGCACCTCGCGGCGTTGTCGTCAATCACCATGTTCCCCGAGTTCTCGGCTTCGCTCGAGCAGGGGAGGCCCCATGCTCCATGGCTCAATCCTCCGCCTTGCGATGCACGCACCCCAGCCCCGCTCCTTCACCCACCCCCCAATTGCCGGTCGGTCCTACTTGTGGAGTTCCTCTCCGCTGTCCCCGTCAGGGTCTCGCCGCCCGTGGTCAGTCCTTCAGATGCTCCAGGATCCGGTGCATCCCGCTGTTCCAGTTCTCCTTGAGCGCCGCGACGGCCGCGTCGAGGTCGCCGCGCTGCAGGCACTCGGCGATCCGCTCGTGCTCCACCGCCGAACGCTCCAGGATGTCCTGGTCGCCCAGGGCCACCCGCTCGTAGCGGTGCATCGTCACCTTCAGGGAGGTGATCAGCTTCATCAGGCGGTTGTTCGTGCAGCCGGACAGGAGCAGGTCGTGCCACGCGTCGTCGTAACGCTCTATGACGTCGTGCGGTGCCTGCGGGGCCGAGAACGCACGCGCCTCCTCCAGGAGACGGGGGGCTGTCGCCGTCAGGTGCTCGGGATCGCTGGACTCCAGGGCGAGCGCCTCCAGCGTCGCGACGATCGCGGACAGGTCACGGAACTCCTGCGCGCTGAGCGGCGTGAAGCGGAAGCCCTTGCCGCGCTCGCTGGTGATGACGCCCTCGCGCTCCAGCGTGATCAGTGCCTCGCGCAGCGGAGTACGGCTGACGCCGAGTTCGGTGGCGAGCTGCCCCTCGTTGATCGGCTCGCTGGTAGCGATCGTGCCGCGCCCGAGGCGCTTGATCAGTTCCTCCTTGACCTGTTCGCGCAGCGGGCGATTTTCGATTGGCATGTGAGGCTGCCCTCCCCTTCGGTCCGGTCGATTATCCGCTACCGGCGGGTCACGCGGTACCGGCGCCGTCGACCGGGATGATCGCCCCGCTCAGGAACGCCGAGGCGTCGGAGGCGAGGAACGCCACGGTCTGGGCGATGTCGCGGGGCTGCCCGATCCGGCCGAGCGGCCGGTCGGCGGCGTCGGCGTAGAACGCGTCGGAGCTCTCGCCGAGCTGGCGGGCCTCCTCGGCGAGCATCCCGGTCGCCGTGTCACCGGGGCAGACGCAGTTGACGCGGATGTTGTCGGGGCCGTGGTCGATGGCCATGGCGCGGGTCATGTTGACGACGGCGCCCTTCGACGCGCAGTACGAGACGGCCCGGCCGCCACCGCGGATGCCCCATCCGGAGCCGGTGTTGATGACGGAGCCGCCGCCCCGGGCCGCCATCCCCGGGATCACGAGGCGGCTCATCAGCATCACCGAGCGGATGTTCACGGCCATCACCAGGTCCCAGTCGTCCTCGGTGATCTCGCAGACCGTGGAGCGGCGGATGATGCCGGCGTTGTTGAAGAGGACGTCCACGCCGCCGAACTGCTCCTGCGCCGTGTGCACGACGGCCTCGCAGTCCTCGCGCCGTGACACGTCGCAGCGCACGAAGGTCCCTCCGGTGTCCTTCGCGGTGCGTTCGCCGCCGTCCGTGTCGATGTCGGCGATCACCACGCGCGCGCCGAGCTCCGCGAGGACCTGGGCGGTGGCGCGGCCGATTCCGGCTCCGCCGCCGGTCACGATGGCACGCTTGCCGTCAAGGGAGATCATCTTTGGCTCCTTCTGGGTGTGATGGGAGGCATAAGGGGTCATCCGACCACGCGGTACAGCGACGTGCGCCGCCTGCCGGTGATGACGGGCAGGTGGCCGGACAGCTCCGCGTTGAGCGCGTCGTCGCCGGTGTCGAGGAGAAGAGGGCGGCCGCCGAGCGCGGCCAGTTTCTGTTCAGTGCACAGCACGAGCAGGCGCTCGCGGCCGCCCGCCGCGCGCAGGACGCGCGGCGAGATCTGCTGGTTGCCGCGGCCGAGGAGGAAGCCCTGGCCGCCGATGGGGGAGAGGGCGATCCAGGCCGGGCCGACGGAGAGGAGGGTGTTCTCGCCCGCGTCGCGGGCCACGATTCGCGGCCGGTGGCCGGGCCGCAGGCGGAGCACGTCGACCCCCGTGAGGGAGACGTCCGCGCCGAGCGTCGCCGCGACCGCCCGGGTGGTGCTGCCGGGGCCGAGCACGAGCAGCCCGTCCCCGACGCGCTCGGCGACGTCGGTCGCGATGCCGCCGACCGCCTCGGGCGTGGTGGCGGTGCTGCCGGTCTTGCGCTGCTGTACGCGGACCGGTACGTCGGGAACGCGCAGCCATCCGAAGAGCTGTGAGGCGACGCGGCCCTCGCTCAGGGCGTCCTCGTCCCGGTCCATCACCTCGGCGTCCCGCAGCCGAACAGTGCTCCTGCGGGCGAGCCACGCCGCCGCGACCTCACCCGCGGCGCGCGGACTGATGGCGAAGACGGCCGAGTGCATCTTCACGCCGGTCGGTACGCCCAGGACCGGGCAGGGCACGTCGCGGAGGGCGCCGAGCACGTCCCGCGCGGTGCCGTCGCCGCCGGCGAAGAGCAGGAGGTCGACGCCCTCGGCGACGACGGCCCGCACCGCGGCGGCCGTGTCCGCGGCCGAGGTGTCCCGCCCGGCCCCGGCGGCGTACACGACCCGCCCCGCAAGCCCTGCGGCGGCGACGGAGTCAGCGCCCAGGGGACCGGCGGCGGTCACGACGAGGATTCCTGAGCCCGGCGGGTGAGCGGCCGGGACGATGGCCGCCGCCCCGGCGTTCGTGTCGCTGAGCTCGTTCGGCGCGGGATCCGCGGTGGCGTCGGCCCGGCGGCCGGGCACGGGGTGTGGCGTGCGCTCCCGCGTGGTCGCGGGGACGTGCGCCGTGCTCTGCGACGCATCGGGACGCCCATCCGGCGCGGAGGCCGTCGAAGCGGCGCTCGGCTGTGTGCGCCGGCTGGGCGCGGGGTGCACCGCCGCTGTCGACTCGCTGCCTGGCCCGTCCCACGCAGGACGGCCGGCCTCTGTCAACTGACCCGAACGTGCCGCCAGTTCACTCAAAGCCGCAGCGGCACGCGCCCCCGCCAAGGGGCGTGCGCCCAGCGAGAGTGCCACGCGGGTCCGGTCCGGGCCGTCGGTACCGCCCAGGCCCACCCGGCCGCCGAGGCCGGCGACCGGGTTGACCACCAGGCCGATCCTCGTCACCGGCCGGCCTCACCGAGCACCTTGCGGCGGTAGGCGCGCCAGGAGACCGCCCAGGTCGCCGGGGAGTCCAGGGCTTCCGGGCGGACCCGGTGGATGGTCGAGCGGTGCGGCGCCGTTCGTACGGTCTCCGGGTCCTCGTACGCCTCACGGGCGATCTCTGTGAGGATCGCCGCGTACTCGTCGAGGTCGGCGCGCGTGTAGGACTCGGTCGGCTCCAGCGTCATGGGTTCCGGCACGACGTACGGGTGGTGGCTGGTCCAGTAGTGCGTACCGAAGTCCGCGGCACGCAGGCCGATGTCCTCGGAGTGCAGGCCGGTGTCCTCGTGGAGCTTCTCCCAGCTGTAGCGGACCTGCTCGACGCGCGGGCGCCCCGCCGCGTAGGGGATGGAGACGCCCGGGATCTGCCGGACCTTGTGGAGCAGGTAGTTGTTGTTGAGGACGGCCGTCTCGGCGGCGGCCCGCAGGCCCTGTGCGCCGAGCGACATGATCCAGGCGTAGGCACGGACCAGGTTCGGCACGACGCCGTAGAACGGCCGCATCTTGCCGACCGACTCGGGCCGGTCGTCGTCAAGACGGTACGCCGAACCGTCGAACTCGACGGTGGGGCGCGGCAGATACGGGGCGAGGTCCTCGGAGACCGCGCACGCACCCGCCGCCGGACCGCCGCACGCGTGCGGCGTCGAGAACGTCTTGTGCAGATTGAAGTGGCACAGGTCGAAGCCCGCGTCCCGGGCGCGCGTGATGCCGAGGATGCCGTTCGCGTTGGCCTGGTCGTACGAGCACAGGCCGCCCGCCGCGTGCACGATCCGTACGAACTCCTCGATGCGCGGGTTGTAGATGCCCGTGTCCTCGGGGTTCGTGATGAGGAGCGCCGCCGTGCGCGGGCCGACCGCCGCCTTGAGGGCCTCGATGTCCGGGTAGCCGTCCGCGTCCGGGTGGAGCGTGATGACCTTGAAGCCCGCCGTCTTCGCGCAAGCCGCGTTCGACGGGTGGGAGAAGATCGTCGTGATGACCTCGTCGCGCTGCTCCAGCTCGCCGCGCGCGGCGAAGTAGGCGCGGATCATGGCGACGTTCGTGTAGATCGCGGCGGAGCCGGCGCCCGGCTGGAGCGAGACCCGGTCCATGCCGGAGATCTCCTTCAGGAGCTGCTCCAGGCTGTGGATGATCCCGAGGACGCCCTGGACCGTGTCCTCGTCCTGGAGGGGGTGCAGCGCCGCGATCCGCGGGTCACGGACGAACTGGTCGTTGACCTTGGGGCTGTACTTCATGGTGCAGGTGCCCTGGCCGACGTCGATGTTGAGATCGGCGCCCAGATTCTCCTGCGACAGGCGCAAGTAGTGGCGCAGGACCTGTTGTTGGGACATCTCCGGCAGTGCGGGCGGTTCGGCGCGGCGCAGGGCGGCGGGTATCTCGGCCTTCCCGATGGACGGGTCCGTGGCCGGTACGAGGACGCCTCGCTCGCCCGGCGAACCGAGCTCGAAGATCAGCTCCTCGTCCCAGGAGGCCTGCTGAAAACGGCGGAGGCGCGGCTTGTCGGCGATGCGCGCCTCCTCGGGGGAGACGGAGACGGGCGCGTGCGGGGCGGTCACTTGACGATCTCCTCCAGGGTTGCGGCGAGCCGGTCGATGTCGGCCTTGGTGTGGACTTCGGTGACGCAGTACGTGGCCTCGTGCCCGCCGGTAGGTACGCCGCCGAAGATGCCCCGCTCCTTCAGGTCGGTGCGGATCTCGGCGGCGGTCCTGCCGCCCGTGTAGCGGACGGTGAAGTCGGCGAAGTGCAGGGCGTCGCCGTACGGGACCTCGATGCCGGGCACCTCGGCGAGGCGCCTGCGGGCGTACGCGGTGAGCGCGAGGATCGTGTCGCCGATCTCCCGCATGCCCTGCGGTCCCATCAGCGCGAGATAGACCCCGGCACCGATGCCGTGCAGCGCGGCGGCCGTGCCGACCCACTCCTTGCCCTCCTCGCGCAGCGCGAACGAGGTCCGCTCGTAGGCGACGTCGCCGAAGCCGTACTCGCCCTCGACGGTCGTCGGCACGAGGCCGAACAGGCGCGACGGGTACTCGGCGACCAGCGTCTCCTCGTCGCGCGTGGCGATGAATCCCGCGTTGCCGCCGCCGAAGCTCTGGTGGAGGCCGAGCGGCTGGATGTCGCCGCACGCGATGTCGGCGCCGTACGCGGAGGGCGGCGCGAGCACGCCGAGTGTGAGCGGATTGCAGCCCGCGACGAACAACGCCCCTGCTTCGTGGGCGAGTTCGGCGAGGCGGGGCAGTGCCTCGTCGACGATGCCGAGCGCGGAGGGCGTGTCCGCGTACACCGCCGCCGTGTCGTCGGCGGAGAGCGCTTCACGCACCGCGTCGAGGTCGGCGCAGCCGGTGTCCGGGTCGACCGGGATCACCGTCACGTCGTGGTCGGGCCGTACGTAGTCACGTATGCGGGAGAGCTTGTCGGTGTCGATCGCGGTGGCGACGAGCACGCGGCGGCGGCCCGTGATCCGGCCTGCCATGCGCAGGGCGGTTCCCGAGGCCTGGAAGCCGTCGTACACCGGGACGTTGACGATCTCGACGTCGAGCAGCTCGGCCATCATCGACTGGTACTCCCACAACGCCTGGAAGCGGCCGTGGTCCTCGTAGGGCTCGCCGGCGTACGCCGTGAGGAACTCGCTGCGGTTGACCACCTCGTCCACGACCGCCGGTACGTGGTGCTGGTAGCAGCCGGAGCCGAGAAAGCTGAGCGCCTGCCGCGTCGAGGTGTTGCGGCCGAGCAGCTCCTCCATGTGGCGGGTGAGTTCGGCTTCCGAACGCAGCGGGGCCGGCAGATCGAGGGGACGGTGCAGCCGGATGCCGTCCGGGATGTCGGCGTAGAAGTCCTCGACGCTCGCCGCGCCGATCTCGTCGAGCATCGCCTGCCGAACGGCCGGGACCGCGTTCGGGATGTAGGGGTGGGTGTAGGGGGGGACGGATTCCTGGGGTGACGTCATGCCGCGCCTTTCGCGTGAGCCGACTCGGTCAGGTCAGTCATGAACCACAGCAACAAAAGTCTTTGGGTGTACACCTCTTGACGGCAGGCTCCGTCATTCAGTGTTCTGAATACAGCATTAGGCATTCAGGCTCCAGGAGGCAAGAGTGTCAACAAGGTCCACCCGACGGGTTGTTCTGGCCACAGGTCTCGCGACCGCGGCATCGTCACTGGTCAGCGGATGTGCCATGGGCGGCGCGGGCGGCGGAGACGCCCGTGACATCGGCGGCAGGAAGGATGACGAAGGGGGCGAGGTCAGCGGGAAGATCACCGTCTGGTCGTGGGACGTGGCCGCCAAGGCCATGAAGCGACTCGCCCGCACCTTCGAGAAGCGCCACCCCGGCACCACCGTCGACGTCGTCGACATCGGCTACGACAACGCCTACGACAAGATCACCGTGGGCCTGCGCGGCGGCTCGGGCCTCGCCGACGTCCTCACGGTCGAGGGCAGCCACATGCCGCGCTACATCGGCAACTTCCCGAGTGGCTTCTACGACCTGACGAGCCTCGGCGGCCGCTACGGAGGCGACTTCGACCGCGCCGCGTGGCGTACCGTCACCGGCAAGGACGGCGCGGTCTTCGCCCTGCCCTGGGACATCGGCCCCTGCGCGCTCTACTACCGCACGGACCACTTCCGCGCCGCCGGAGTCGACCCCAAGTCGCTGCTGACCTGGGACGACTACGTAGCGGCGGGTGTCCGCATCAAGAAGGCCACCGGTCGCAAGCTGCTCATCATGGACTCCACGGACGCCGGGATCCTGCCGATGCTGCTCCAGCAGCAGGGCCAGGCCTACTTCAAGGGCGGCCGGGTCGCGGTCGACACCCCGGAGGCCGTCAAGGCCCTGACGCTGATGAAGACCCTGCACGAAAGGGGTCTCGTCGACTACGAGAAGGGCTGGGACGGCCTCGTCACCGGCACCAAGGAGGGCAAGGCCACCACCACTCCCACCGCCGCCTGGTGGACGGGCACGCTCAGCGACGAGATGCCCGAGCTGAAGGGAAGGTTCGGGGTGGTGCCGCTGCCCGGATTCACCGCCGACGGCATCCGCACCTCGAACATCGGCGGCTCCACGCTCTGCGTCCCAGGGCAGAGCAAGAACCCCCAACTGGCCTGGGCCTTCATTCAGTTCCTGCTCACCGGCAAGGCGAACCAGGTCTCCATGCTCAAGCGTGAGGGCCTGTTCCCCGCCTATCTGCCCGCGCTCGACGACCCGTATCTGAGCGCGAAGCAGGAGTACTTCGGCGGGCAGGCGGCCCTCGACGTGTTCGCCCGGCTCGCCCGCAACATCCCGCCGGTCGAGAACAACAAGGACGACGCGAAGGCCACCGACATCATGATCTCCGCCGTCACCGGCGTGATGCTCCGGGGCAAGGACCCGCGCGCCGCCCTGAACTCGGCCGCGCGGCAGCTCGCCACGGCCACCGGCCGCGAAAGGGTGAAGTAGCCCGATGGCCGTCCACACCACCTACGACCGGCCGGTCGCCCCCGCCCGCGCCCCGGTCGAGGCGCGCCGCAGACGCCGACGCCCCACCGCCTGGATCTTCGCCGGACCCGCGGCCGCCCTCTTCGCGCTCTTCTTCGCCTATCCGCTGGGCGCGAGCCTCCTGCAGAGCTTCACCACCGAGGACGCCGGCGCCACCCACTGGGTCGGACTCGACCAGTACCGGCGCATGATCCACGACCCCGCGTTCCTGGAGTCCCTGTTCAACACCGGGATCATCCTCGTCGTGCAGGTCCCCGTGATGATCGGCCTGGCACTCGTCCTCGCCGTCCTGCTCAACCAGTCCTGGCTGCGCTTCCGCGGCACCTGGCGAGCGGTCTACTTCCTGCCCGCCGTCACCACGCTCGTCGCGTACGCCGTCGTCTTCCAGGTCCTCCTCAAGACCGACGGCGGCCTCGTCAACCAGATCCTCGGCGCCGTCGGCATCGGTCAGGTCGACTGGCTCAACAGCCCCACCTGGGCCCGCGTCTCGCTGATCGCGTCCCTGACCTGGCGCTGGACCGGCTACAACGCCGTCATCCTGCTCGCCGGACTCCAGTCCATCGGCAAGGAACAGTACGAGGCCGCCTCCATCGACGGCGCCACCACCCTCTCCACGTACACCCGCGTGATCCTGCCGCAGCTGCGCCCGGTCGTCCTGTTCTGCGTGATCACCTCCACCATCGGGACACTCCAGCTCTTCGACGAGAACTACGTCCTCACCCGCGGCGGCCCCGACGACGCGACCCTCACCCCGGTCGTCTACCTCTACAAAGTCGGCTTCCAGCAGCTCGACTTCGGCTACGCCGCGGCCATCGCCTGGGTCGTCGTGGCCCTCATCGCCGCGATCTCCGCCCTCCAGTACGTCGCCTTCGGAAGGGAACGCCGCCGGTGACCGCCCTCCAGCAGGCCCCCGTACGTGTCCACCCGGCCCGGCGCGCCGGCCGCTACGCCGTACGCCTGTTCCTCGCGGCCGGCGCCGTCGTCAGCCTGGTGCCGTTCCTCTGGATGGCGATCGCCGCGACGCACTCCACGTCGGACCTGTTCCGCTCGCCGCCGCCGTTCCTGCCCGGCGGCCGTCTGCTCGACAACCTCGCGCGGCTCCAGGACACCATCGGCTTCGGGAGGGTCCTGGTCAACAGCTTCGGTATCGCCGTCGTGCACACCGCGCTCAGCTCGCTGATCTCCGCCATGTGCGGCTACGGGCTCGCCAAGTACCGTTTCCGCGGCCGGGGTCTGCTGCTCGGCGCCGTGCTCGCGACGATGATGATCCCGTTCCAGGTGCTGCTCGTGCCGCTGTTCCAGATGATGGCGAGCGTCGGCTGGATCGACTCCTACCAAGCGGTCGTCCTGCCGTTCCTGGCGAACTCCTTCGGCATCCTGCTGATGCGGCAGGGCTTCGTCGACTTCCCCGACGAGCTCCTCGAATCGGCCCGTATCGACGGCTCCGGCGAGCTGCGCACCTTCTACCAAGTCGTGCTGCCGTGCGTGCGCCCGCAGCTCGGCGCCCTGGTCATCTTCACGTTCATGGCGCAGTGGAACAGCTTCATCTGGCCGCTGCTCATGCTCAACTCCGAGGACAAATACACCGTGCCCGTCGCTCTCAACACCCTCACGGGGCTCTCCCATGTCGACTACTCAGGACTGATGCTCGGCTCACTCCTCGCCACCCTTCCGCTGATGGCCCTCTTCCTTCTCTTCCAAAGGCAGTTCGTGGCCGGACTCCTCGGCGGGGCGGTGAAGGGATGAGCCGCCTCACCCGCGTCCCGGGCGTCCTCTACGGCGGTGACTACAACCCCGAACAGTGGCCCGAGGACGTCTGGGCCGAGGACGCCGAGCTGATGCGCGAGGCCGGCGTCACGATGGTGACCGTCGGCGTCTTTTCCTGGGCACGGCTCCAACCTGGCCCGGACACGTGGGACTTCCCCTGGTTCGACCGGCTCCTCGACCTGCTGCACGCCCACGGCATCGCCGTCGACCTGGCCACCGCGACCGCGTCACCGCCCGCGTGGCTGGTCCGCGCCCACCCCGAGATCCTGCCGGTCACGGCCGACGGCGTACGACTCGAATTCGGCTCGCGCCAGCACTACTGTCCGTCCTCGCCCGAGTACCGTGCCGCTGCTCTCCGCCTCACCCGAGCCCTCGCCGAACGCTACGCACGCCATCCGGCCCTCGCTCTGTGGCACATCCACAACGAGTACGGCGACCATGTCACCGAGTGCTTCTGCGCACGCTCCGCCGACCACTTCCGCGCCTGGCTCACCGACCGGTACGGCACGATCGACGGCCTCAACCACGCGTGGGGCACGGCCTTCTGGTCGCAGCGCTACGGCACGTACGACGAGATCGAACCGCCGCGCACCGCTCCGGGACCCGGCAACCCGACGCAGCTCCTGGACTGGCGGCGCTTCTGCTCCGACGCACTCCTCGAATGCCACCGCGCCGAGCGCGAGGCACTCAGGGAACTCAGCCCGGACATCCCGGCCACCACCAACTTCATGTCGATGTTCAAGGCACTCGACTACTGGAAGTGGGCCGAGCACGAGGACCTCGTCTCCGACGACGCCTACCCCGACCCCGCCGACCCGCGCGCCCACGTCAACGCCTCCCTCAACTACGACCTGATGCGCTCCCTCAAGGGCGGCCGGCCCTGGCTGCTCCTCGAACAGGCGCCTTCCGCCGTCAGTTGGCGGCCGGTCAACGTCCCCAAGAAGCCCGGCCTGCAACGACTCTGGTCCCTCCAGGCCCTGGCCCGCGGCGCCGACGGCATCATGTACTTCCAGTGGCGCGCCTCCCGCGCCGGCGCCGAGAAGTACCACAGCGCGCTGCTCCCGCACCGCGGCACCGCCTCCCGCGGCTGGCGCGAGACCGTGCGCTTCGGCGCCGAACTCGCCCGGCTCGGCGAAGTCACCGGCGCCACCACCCGGGCCGACGTGGCGATCGTCCTGGACTGGGACTCCTGGTGGGCCCTCGAGGCCGACGACCATCCCTCCGCCCGCATGCGCTGGCCCGACCTCCTGCGCCCCTGGTACGCGGCTCTCCACGCCCGAGCCGTCACCGCCGACTTCGTGCCCCCGCACGCGGACCTCGACGGCTACCGGGCGGTGCTCGCGCCCAACCTCCACCTTCTGCGGCCCGAGAACGCCGTACGCATCGCAGCCTACGTACGCGGCGGTGGCCACCTCGTGTGCGGCCCCTTCAGCGGCGTCGTCGACGGCCACGACCACATCCACGACGGCGGCGCACCAGGACCGCTGCGGGACGTACTCGGCGTGTCCGTCGACGAGTTCTGGCCGATCCCCGACGGCGAGGCGGTGCGGCTCGACTCCGGTGCCGAGGCCACCCACTGGAGCGAGTGGATCGAACCCGACGCCCCGGACACCGCGGTCGTCGACTCGTACGCGTCCGGAGAACTGACCGGCCGCCCCGCCGTCACCCGCCATCCCTACGGCGCCGGCACCGCGTGGTACGTGAGCGCCCACCTCGGCGACGGCATCTCAGCCGTGTTCGACGACGTGCTGCGGGCAGCGGGCGTACGCCCCGTGCTCGAAGTCCCCGAGGGAGTCGAGGCGACCGTGCGCTCCGGCACGCAGGGCACGTACCTCTTCGTCCTCAATCACAGCGACCACGACACCCGGACGCAACTGACCGGCCCCTACGCGGCCGGCGGCACCGACCTGCTCACCGGAGCCGCCGTCCGCGACCACATCGGCCTCGGCCCGCTCGGCGCCGCAGTCCTGCGCATCGCCACCGACTCCCTTGGAGAGACCGACAAGTGACCAGACACCGGCCCCTGTGCGCCCTGATCGCATTCCTTCTCGCCGGCGGTGCCCTCGCCGTCCCGCAGACGGCCTCCGCCCATGCGCGCCCGAAGCCGCCCTCCTCGTACGCCGACGTCCTCGACCTGCACGGCACCCCCGCTGCCGCCGAGCCGGGCGACGACGAGGACAACAACCCCGTCACCGTCTTCGCCGACCGGGGAGCCTGGCACGCCTACGCCCTGCCGAAGGCCGGCGACAAGGACGCCTACGGCGGCTTCTCCGGGCCCCTCTACATCGCACAGGAATACCCCTGGTGGCTCAGCAAGTCCTTCAGCCGCATCCGCCTCACCGAACACGGCCGCACCCTGGACCTGGCCGGGGGAGGCGCGCCACGCCTCACCTCGCTCCCGGGCCGGCTCCTCCAGTCGTACGACCTCGGCCGCGGCCTGCGCCTGACCCTCGAACTCCGCTTCGCCACCGACCGCAGCGCCCTGGTGCGGGCCGAGGTCCGCAACACCGGCCCGGCGCCCCGCACGCTGGATGCCGACTGGACGGGCAGCCTGTTGCGGCCCGCCGACCGGCCGATGCGCGACGCGCCCTCGTTGACCGCCACCGGCTCCGGTGTCGGCGTCGGCTTCGCGAAGGTCCGGGAGACCTGGGACTACCTCACCGACGGCACGGAACGCTTCGACGTCACGCACAAGGACGCCGTCCGTACGACGGTGGACGGCGACACGTACCGCACCGAGGCCGTGGAACCGGTGACCCTCGCGCCGGGCCGCTCGCACAGCTTCGACTGGACCGAGTCCTACACCTTCACCGCCGCCGAGCGCGCGAAGGAGAAGGCGAAGGTCCGTGACGTACTCGCGCACCCCGATGCCGTCGTCTCCGCCTCCGACGCGCGCTGGCGGGGCTATGTCGCGGGGGTGACGCAGGGCGTTCCGGCGGATCGGCGGCGCACGGCCGTGAAGTCGCTGGAGACCCTGGTCACCAACTGGCGGGGCGCGGCAGGGCAGATCAAACACGACGGCATCACGCCGTCGATCTCCTACAAGTGGTTCACCGGTGGCATCTGGGCCTGGGACACCTGGAAGCAGGCTGTGGGCACGGCACGCTTCGCGCCCGACCTGGCCGAGTCGCAGATCCGCGCCATGTTCGACTGGCAGATAAGCCCGGACTCCACGACCCGCCCGCAGGACGCCGGGATGATCCCCGACGTCATCTTCTACAACGACCCCTCGCGCGGCGGCGGCAACTGGAACGAGCGCAACTCCAAGCCCCCGCTGGCCGCCTGGGCAGTCTGGGAGGTGTACGCGAAGACCGGGGACAAGGCCTTCCTGCGTGAGATGTACCCGAAACTCGCCGCCTACCAAGCCTGGTGGTACCGCAACCGCGACCACGACCACGACGGCCTCGCCGAGTACGGTGCCACCGTCGACCCCGCCAACAACTCGCCCGAGGAGCGGCGCCTCGCCGCGGCCTGGGAGAGCGGCATGGACAACGCACCCCGCTTCGACGCCGCCCTCGGCACCGGCATCGTCGCCAACCGGGCGGCCGACGGAACACTTCTCGGCTACTCCCTCGACCAGGAGTCCGTCGACCTGAACTCCTATCTCGCCGCTGACCAGGGCTACTTGGCGCGCATCGCGGGCACGCTGGGCCGCGGCGCCGACGCCAAGCGGTGGAAGCAGCGGTCCGCCGCCACGTCCGCCGCCGTCCGCACGACGATGTACGACCCCGCGGACGGCTGGTTCCACGACACCGCGCTCGGCACCGGCGCACCGCTCACGGCCCGCGGACGCGGCATCGAGGGCGCCGTCCCGCTGTGGACCGGCACAGCGTCCCAGGCGCAGGCCCGTGCCGTGCGCGACAAGCTGACGGACCCGGGGGAGTTCGCCACCACTGTCCCGTTCCCGACCGTGGCGAAGAGCTCCCCCTACTTCTCGCCGACCGCGTACTGGCGCGGCCCCGTCTGGTTCGACCAGGCATACTTCGCCCTCGGCGGCCTGCGCCGCTACGGCTACGCCAAGGATGCGGACGCCCTGACGGACCAGCTCCTCACCCATGCGTCGGGCCTCGCGGGCAACGGACCGATCATGGAGAACTACGACCCGATCACCGGGGCACCGCTCAACTCGCCCAACTTCAGCTGGTCCGCGGCGCTGCTGCTGCCGATGCTGGCAAGAGAGCGGTAGGCGGCCGCCGTTCGCTGCGCACGGGGCGCCGCTCGGCGTGCGCCCCGGTGCGTGGATCGTCGCTGCCCCGCCCGGGACGCCACTGCCACCTACGCCGCATCCTCACCGAAGACCCTCGGCTCGACCCCGTTCTCGTGGCGGAAATGCTGCGGGTGGACGGAGTCGAAACCGTCTGCGTCGAGGCCTTCCGTCTCGGCCGGCCTCGTCGCGAAAACACACTGGGTCGAGTCGACCGGGCGGTGAGTTCATGCGCATTGGATGCGTATTTGATGTACTACACGGTGTGACTTCGGGCGTTCCTTCTCAAGCGATGTGGGTAAACCGCGCGTAGACTGACCGCGGTGGAGTCGAATGACCTTTCTCCGGAAAGGGCGACCGCGATGACCGATCAAGCAGTCGAATCGACTTGAGGGCGGCTCGCCGGGGGCAATCGCCGCTGACCGAGCCGAGGGATGCGCGCGCGTCCGAGTGCAACGCCCCTGGGGCAGTCGCCGATCGCGGGATCATGGCTGACCTGAATGGAGGGCCAGGTGTCCACAGGAATCAGTATTGCCATCGTCGTCGTAGTGGTGCTGGTCGCGCTCGCGTTGGTTTTGTGGCTCGCCATTCGGCGCAGACACCTGCGGGATCGCTTCGGGCCGGAATACGAGCGCGCTGTTGAAACCGGGGGCAGTCGCATGGCGGCAGAGCGCGATTTGCGCGCGCGTGAACAACGCCATGACGACCTCGACGTGAAATCGCTGACCCCGACGGCCCGGCAACAGTACGCGCAGCAGTGGAACGGCGTGCAGGAACACTTCGTCGACAGCCCCGACGAGGCTGTCGGTGAGGCGGATCAACTGGTGACCCGGCTCATGAGGGAACGCGGTTACCCGACCGAGGGGTACGAGCAGCAGGTGAAGGACCTGTCCGTCGAACACGGACGCACGCTGGAGCACTACCGCGCGGCCCACGAGGTCAACACACGGACCAGTGGCCGACGGACGACCACTGAGGAACTGCGGGGCGCGATGGTGCACTACCGCGCGCTCTTCGACGATCTGCTCAGCAACGGCGAAGAGCCGGGGACGCAGCGCGCGTGACCAAGGCGTCCACGGTGGCGGAAGGCAAGGAGCGAGCACCCGACGGAGCTGCTGCCGGACGAGGTGGAGAAACATGCAGCGTGAAGACAGAGGAACAGACGATCACGGTGGTGCGACGAGGGAAGGCCTGAGTACGGAGGATCTTGCCGGTCCTCGGGAAGGCTCGGAGGCAGGTCGAGGCAGCGAGTCACCAGCCTCCGAGGACGAGGCCGCGTCGGCGGAGCCGGCGGCGGGCACACCGCAGCCTTCGGCGCCGGAACAGGCTCAGGAGAACGAGCCACTCCTCGGGCCCGAGGAAGCCGAGGAATTCCACACCAGATGGAAGGCGGTCCAGACCGCCTTCGTCGACGATCCGCAGGATGCCGTTCGTAACGCCGACGCATTGGTCGCCGAGGTCATGCAGTCGCTCGCCAGTTCATTCGCATCCCGGAAGGAAGGGCTTGAGAGTCAATGGGGCCGTGGAGAAGAGGTCCTCACCGAGGACCTGCGGATAGCACTCCAGCGTTACCGCTCGTTCTTCAATCGCCTGCTCAGTACATGACCGCGACAACCGCCGCGGCACGTCGTCCTTGACGGTCGTGCAGCCGCTTGCACCTCCAGGGGAGGATCCAACAGCCGGAACCGCAGTCGGCAGATCACCGCGTCCGTCTCGTGGCGGACGGCGTGCGCGACGACCGCGCCTCGCTGGTTCTGCAACAGCCGCTGCCACATGTGGGCCGGTTCCACCTCGGGGATGAGCACGGTGATCCGTACGCCCGGATCAGCGGCCGACACCTCGCGTACATACGCGGCGACCGGGCGGCCGACCGAACGGCGCTGCGAGGTCACACGCACCAGGGGGACGCCCGGGTTCCACAGTGCCCAGTCCCGTTCCAGCGCTTCGGTCTGGATGCGGTCCTCGGCATCGGGGTGGCAGATTGTGACCGCGCGGACCTCGTCTCCGAGGGATACAGCGGCGGTGAGGGCCTCGCTGGTGAGCCGGGTGAGCGAGGAGACGGGAACCACGATCAGCGAGCGGTCGCGGTGCGGTGGCTCCGGGATGCGGCCGACGCCCAGCCGTTCGCCGATCCTGGTGTAGGCACGGTGGACGGACTCGAAGCCGGCGACCAGCAGGGGCAGGGCGACCACGATCAGCCAGGCGCCGTCATGGAACTTGGTGGCCGTGACGACGACCGCGCTGACCCCCGTCAGGAGCGCGCCCAGGCCGTTCAGCAACGCCTTGCCAACCCACTTGGTGCCGCGGACTGCGCGCCAGTGGATGACCATCCCGGTCTGGGCGATGGTGAAGCCGACGAAGACGCCGATCGCGAAGAGCGGGACGAGGGTGTTGGTATTGCCGCCGGAGAAGACCAGGAGCGCGGCGGAGACGGCCGCGAGCGTAAGGACCCCGTGACGGTGGACCTGCCGGTCGGCCTTCAGGCCGAAGACATGCGGCAGATAGTTGTCGCGGGCCAGCAGCTTGAGCAGCACCGGCAGACCGCCGAACGACGTGTTCGCGGACAGCGCCAGCAGCACCATGGTGGCGAACTGCACGACATAGAAGGCGAGATTGTGCCCGAAGGACGCGTCGGCGAGCTGCGCCAGCACGGTCACGCCCTCGACCGGCTGCAGCCCGAACCGGGAGATCAGCACGGACAGACCGATCAGCATCACACCCAGCAGCGCACCGAGAGCGACCTCCGCGCGCTGGGCGCGGCGGACGGCCGGGGCACGGAAGGACGGAACGGCGTTGGCGATCGCCTCCACACCGGTGAGCGCCGAGCAGCCCGAGGCGAAGGCCTTGAGCAGGAGCAGCGTACCGACCGTGGTGGCGTTGCCGACGAGTACGGAGGCATGGCCGGCCGCCGCCTCGGTGCTCACCGGCGCGGACCGGAAGAGACCTACTGCGATCAGCGCCAGGATCGCCCCGATGAATACTGCGGTCGGCACGACGAACGCACGCGCGGAATCGACGATCCCGCGCAGATTCACCGCGGTGATCAGGACCAGCACGCCGAGACAGAGCCACAGCCGCTCGTCGTACAGACCGGGGAAGGCCGAGGTCAGCGCGGCCACTCCGGCGGTGACGGCGACCGCGACGTTCAGGACGTAATCCAGAACCAGTGAGGCGGCCGCGACCAGGCTGGTGCGGCGGCCGATGTGCGCCCTGGCGACAGCGTAGCTTCCGCCACCGTCCGGGAAGGCCGCGATGACCTGGCGGTACGAGGCCACGAGGACGGCCAGGAGGACGGCGATCGCCAGCGTGACGGGGAGCGTGAAGCCGAGCCCGTGACCGCCGGCCGCTGCCAGGACCAGGACGATCGCCTCGGGCCCGTACGCCACCGAGGCCATTGCGTCGAGCGACAGAGCGGCGAGGCCGGTGAGGGTGGTGAGCTTGTGGCGGGCCCCGGTGTCGGGGGGTTCCTCGGCACTCGGTGCCGTATCGGGGTCTGAGGCCAGAAGAGACATCTGCTTTGCGGTCCTTCGATCGGGTCCGCTCAGGGTGTTCCCGCTTCCGGCCGGGGACGGCAGCCAATGGCGCGTTCTTGGCGCGAAACGGTGATCTCTTCACGCGTTCTTGACGGGGTGGTCGGGACGACGTCGACACGGGAAGGTCAGGACGGTGTCAAAGCTGCCCCTGACCCCCGTCGGAACCGCCGACCCGCAGCCGTACGGGACCCAGCAAACCGCTGACACGCTGGCCCGGGAAGACGAAGTGGGTCGGGCTCGTCGCGTCCAGGTGCGGCGCCAGCGTCCCGAACACGGTGATGTCGAGGGTATTGGCGCCGGGCCCGACCAGACCTGTCAGATCGAAGACGTACGGGGAGCACACGCGCACCCCCGCAGCGACGCCACCGACCCGCACCTCCGCCGTCCCGCGGACCCGTCCGAGGTCGAGCGACACATGCCCCGGGGCGACCTCGGCGGGCACGGTCACCACGCGGCGGTACCGCACACCGCCGCTGTACTCGGCGAGGCCGTGCGTCTCCCAGTTGCCGACGCGAATCCGCCCCGGCCCCACCTCACAGCGCACGGGACCGGCCAGCGCGGCGCCACCCTCGTACCCGGGGTGCGTCCGGATGCGCAGGGCCACGGTCCGGGGTCCGGAGGGGCCACCGGCCGCAAGGCAGGCGGTCACATTCAGCACGTCCCGCGAGTCCCGCGCGTCGACGGCGGTGACGGGCCCAGTGCACTCGGAGCCATCCACGAAGACAGTCGTCTCGCCGCGCACGAGCACAGTCAACCGGGTTGCGCCAGGCGGCAGTTCGCACCACAGCCACTCCACCGCTCTCCGGCGCCCCGGGACCGCGAACCGGACCGGCGCCACCGTGCCGTCGTCCGCGGTCGGATCCAGCCAGGCGGCGCCCGGCAGCGGATGAGGGCGGCGGCGCAGATACAACGCGGCCGGGTCACCCATCGGCTCGCGACGTACCGCGACCGGCACACGCCCCTCCGCGCTCTCGGCCCACCAGCGGGCGTCGCTGTGCAGGGTCGCGACACGGTTGCCGATTTCGTCGTCGAAAACCGCGTCCACCAGGACCGCGCGGTCGCCGCCCCCGGACGTCTCCACCGTGATGTCGTTGTCACCGATGCGCAGGGCCGCCGCCACGTCATGCCGTCGCACGCGCGGGACCGAGTGTTCGGCGTACGGGTCGAATCCGCCCTGCCTGCCGACCACTTGTCCGTTGACGCGCAGTACGCAGGGTACGCGCGCGACCACCTGGACGATGGCCCGGACGGGGAGGGCCGGGAGACGCAGCGTTGTGCCCGTCGTCCCGGAGGCATGAATCCATTCCGGACGCCGGTAG
Organism: Streptomyces sp. NBC_00057; assembly: GCF_045041165.1. Lineage (NCBI taxonomy): Bacteria > Bacillati > Actinomycetota > Actinomycetes > Kitasatosporales > Streptomycetaceae > Streptomyces > Streptomyces sp. NBC_00057. The sequence continues at coordinate 7,784,701 of NZ_CP108256.1, forward strand.
CGATCCGGATCGCGTACGAGCGCCACATGCGCCCGCAGATAACCATCCTGATCGGGTGTCAGCTCCAGTTCGAGCAGACGGCGTCCCGCTGCCACTCCTACCGGGCCCATCGCAAGGTGACCCCCGTCGTCCAGGGAGACGGGGGCCCCGTCGAGCCGGGCCTGCTTCGCCGCCGCGGCCCCGATCGCGAGGTGTCCGTCGAAGGCCTCGTCGAGGAGCAGTTCCATGCGCAGCCGCACCACCTCTTTGGCGGCGGTGGGGCCGATGTGTACGAACTCCTCCGGCACATGACCCTTGGGCCCCAGAACGGCACGGTGGATCGGGTCCTTGTACACACCCAGGGTGTCGGACCATTCGAGGGCCGACGGGACGTCGTGGCCGGGGCCGTCGCCGAGCACGACCGCGTGCGGGCCGAACGTCGCGTGGACCGTGGCCGCGACTGATTCATCGGCGCGGTCCGGCACGGCCCATCCATCGCGTACGCCGTCCTCCCCGGCCTCTTCCACTCGGTGCCGGAAGGTCCGGCATTCGGTGACGGCCGGGCCGGCGGGCGGGCCGGTCGCGGGGCGGGCGAAGTCGCCCCAGGTGTTGTCGAGGGTCGGCACGAGCGTCATGTCCCAGTCCGCGTCCGGAGGGATCTCGATGGTGGTGATGTCAGGTGCGGGTGTGCCGGGTGTGCCGGGTGCGTCGGCCGCTGCGGTCATCGCCGTCTCTCGGGTCCCCGCCGGGAAGACCAGCACCGCTGCGGGGCCCGTATCGAAAGGAACATCGACCTCCACGGCCCGGACGTCGTCATCGGCGGGCCGCACCGGAAGCGTCCGGGGAGCGCCGCCGAACGGATCCAGCAGGACCGCCGGGCCCACCACGTCCCGCACCCGCACCCGTGCGCCGCGCGCGCAGCGGTCCGGATCGAAGTCGTATCGGGCATCCAGCCAGCCCAGTGCGGCGCCCCGCTCGTCGGGGGCCGCGACGGCCGCTCGGGTTGCCCGTGGGGCGGCGGCGGTCAGGAACACCACCGTGGCGCCGTCCACACGGCGCGCGAGTGCGGGGACCGGGGCCCGGACCACCGGGTGCGCCCCAGCGAGCGCCGCGGCGAGCGAGTCGGCCGGATCGTCCGTCAGGGGGACGGAATCGGCCCGGCCGTCCGCGAAACACGCGCGCAGCTCGGCAAGCACGGTGGTCGATCCGGGGCCGATGACGTGCTCGGGGAGGGCGCCGACCGCGATCAACGTCCCACCGGAGGAGGCGAATTCGATGAGTCGGCGTGCTGTGTCCCGTTCAAGGACTGTGCACGAGGGCAGCACGATCGTGGCGTACGCCTCGTCCGCGACCCTCAGCCGTACACCGCCGTCGGACGGAGCGATCCGGGCGCGCGCCAGGGACGCGTCGTCGATGACGTCGGCGTCGAGACCGAGACGGTCCAGGATGCCCGGCCGGGTACGGAACCAGGCCATGTCACCAATGAGTTGGAGATACGTCGACTGGGCCCGCGCCGCAGCATCCGTGACCCCGTCCAGAGCGGTACCGGCCTGGGCTGTGGTGGTGGGCAGCAGGATCGCGATGTCGCACAGGTGGTGGCCGAGGCTCAGGATCGCGCACAGCCGGGTCACGGCGTCGGCGAAGACGCGGTGGTGGCGCCAGTACGGCTGACGCCAGTCGGTTGCCGGTGGCGCCCACTCCCACCAGCCGCCCTTGGTCGTGTAGTAGACGGCATGCGGGTTGTAGAGGGTCGCGCCTGCGCGGAGCCACGGGAGCAGCCAGTCGAAGGTCTCCTCCGGCGTGCCGCCCCAGCCGGTGGAGTGGAAGGCCTCGATCCAGGTGCGGGGGCGGCCGTAGAGGTGGGCGAGCGAGGAATGGATGCGGGCGTCCCCGTGGTGGTCGGAGCCGGGGGCCGAGAACCAACGGTGGGTGCGGGCGTAGTCGGCGTACAACTCCACGCCCGCGACGGGGTGTCCGGCACGGGCCGGGTCCTGCTGGTCGCAGCCGATGAGCAGGCCGTGGCGGTCGTGCCAGGCGGCCAGCGGCCGGAAGAACGCCTCCTCGGCCAGCTCGGCGCGGGTCACCTGAAAGTCGCGCCGGACCCGGTGGGCGTCCGGATCCGTGCTGTCGTCGTACAGGGCGTCGAGCCGTGCAGTGATGTCGTAGCCGCGAAGGCGCACGAAGGCGTCGGCGAAACCGGTGGACCAGGTGGGCAGGGAAGGCAGCTCGTCCTGGAACGAGCCGACGACGACGGTCCCGAGCCGGTCGCCGAGTCGGCGCTCGAATTCCCCGTGCACCCGGTCCAGCAGCGCTGCACACGCCTGAGCGCCGAGGTAGTCGAAGCCGAGCGGCACATGATGATGGAGCGTCAGGCGCCAGCGTCCAGGGCTCGGCGCCCGTATGACGCCGTCGGCCACCGCGACCGGGACCGCCGGGCCGACTGTCCGGCCGTCGGCGTCGACCGGTTCGGCGCGGCCCGCGAGCGGCCGGCCGTCCGGGGGACACCGCAGCTCTCCGGTCCGTATCGCTGTGGAGTCGACGACGGCACGCAAGCGGTCGAGCCGACGTCCCGCGTGGGCGGGCTGTTCGTCGACGAGGCGCGCCTGGAGGTCGGCACCGGAGAAGCCGAGCTGATCGTAGAACCACAGGCTGACGCCCAGTTCGCGGGCGTCGTCGCACACGCTGTCGAGCAGGGCCCACCACGCGTCGGACATGAAAGGCGGGTCGTCGGCGTCGGAGCCGAACAGGGGGCCGGACGGCGCCAGGTTGAGGAGCACGAGGTTGTGCACCCCGCCCTCCGTGAACCGTTCCAGCTGCGCCCGCAGCCGCGCGTGGTCGAGCCGTTCTCCGCTCCACCACCAGATGGCGGTGGGCGAGAAGGCACGTGGGGGTTCGGCGAGTACCGCCGCGATGCTCGGGGGGAGTGGTGGGTGCGCCGGGTGTGTCATGAGATGCCCTCAGCCCTTGAGACCGCCCGCGAAGCCCTTGATCACATATCGCTGGAGGACCACGAACACCACCAGGATCGGCAGGGCGGCCAGCACCAGTCCGGCGAAGACGAGTCCGTAGTCGGAGACGTACTGGCCGACGAACGCGAACACACCGACGGGCACGGTCTCCTTGTCGGAACCGCCCAGGTACAGCAGCGGGGTGAAGAAGTCGTTCCAGATGAAGACGGCGTTCAGGATGATCACGGTGCCGGTGATGGGGCGCAGCAGAGGGAAGACGATTCGGGTGAACGCCTGCCGGTGGTTGCAGCCGTCGATGAGCGCGGCCTGTGCGTAGTCCTGCGGCAGGGCCCGGATGAATCCGGTGTAGAGGAAGACGGTGAACGGCAGCTGGATGCCCGTGTAGAAGAGCACCATGCCCTGATAGGTGCCGAGCCAGCCCAGGTCGTCGACGAGTTTGTAGAGCGGGATCATGCCGAGCTGGAAGGGCAGCACGATGCCCAGCAGGAACAGGATGTACAGGCCGTAGCCGATGCCGCGGGCGCGGCGCGCGAGGTAGTAGGCCCCCGTGGAACCCAGGACGACGAGGATCAGCAGACTGACGGCGGTGATGACCGTGCTGTTGAGCAGGGCGGGCCCCAGCGACGCGGAGGACCAGGCGTTGCCGAAGTTGGCGAAAGTGGGTGGGGAGGGCAGCGAGAGGGGCGAGTCGGAGATCTGCTGGGGGTCCTTCATCGCCAGGGTGACCAGTGCGTACACCGGGAACAGGAACACGACGGCGACCGCGATCATGACAAGTTCGAGGGCGTACTGCCCGAACCGTGGCCTGCGGCCTCTGCGTTCGGGTTTCTGTTTCGCGGGTCCGCGGGACGTGTCGGTGATCACGCGGTGACCTCCCTCGCGCGCAGATAGCGAAGCTGGACCAGGGAGACCGCGGCGACGAACAGCGCGAGGACGAGGGCGACGGCGGTGCTGTAGCCGAACTTCCCGTAGACGAACGCCTCCTTGTACAGCACGGTCGACAAGGTCTCGCTGGAGGTGCCGGGTCCGCCATTGGTGGCGGCGTAGACCTGGTCGAAGAGTTTGAGACCGCCGATGGTCGACAACATGAGGTTGATCGTCAGGGCCGGGGCCAGCAGCGGCCAGGTGACATAGCGGAAGCGCTGCCAGGAGCCGGCGCCGTCGATTCTTGCGGCCTCGTGGAGTTCGGCGGGTACGCCCTGCAAGCCGGCGAGGAAGACGACCATCGAGTATCCGGCGTACTGCCACACGACCATCGCCGCGACGGACCACAGGGCGAGCGAGGGATCGCCCAGCCAGTCCTGACGCAGACCGCCGAGTCCGACCGCGCCGAGGACACCGTTGAGGCCTGCGCCGTTCTCGGGGTTGTAGACGTACTTCCACAGGATCGCGACCATGACGGGACTGACGACGGCGGGCGCGAAGAAGATCAGCCGCAGCAGCGCGCGGGACTTGATGTTGGCGTGGACGCCGAGCGCGAGCAGCAGGCCGACGCCGTTCTGGACGACGACCACGGCGACGGTGAGCAGCAGAGTGTTGCTGACGGAATCCAGTGCCCGGCTGTCGTCGAGCAGGGCCCGGAAGTTGTCCGGGCCGGTGAAGGAGAAGCCGCCGATGCCGGACCAGTCGGTGAAGGCGTACATCACCCCGGCGAGGCTCGGGTACAGGACGACGACGCCGTAGACGACGAGCGCCGGAACTACGAAGATCCACGGTGGGACCGTGTGATCGCGGTGCCGGACCGGGCGGCCGGAGCCGGTCCGCGGCCCGCCTCCGGCCTTGCCGACCGTGCCGGAGTCGGCCTTCTGGGACGTGGTCGTCACGATTCTTTCCCGTAGGCTTTGTCCATCTGTCCCAGGGCGCCGTCGACGTCCGTCTTTCCTGCGAGCAGGTTCTGCACGGCGGCGAAATGGGCGGGCTGCACCTCGGCGTTGGGCCAGCTCTGGTCCATGAAGGGGACGGCCCGGTTGTCGTCGATGATGGGCAGGAAGTCATTGAGGACGGGGTCGATCTCGGTGGAAGCATCGCGCTTGAACGGGATCGCGGCAACGGACTGCGCCCACCGGTCGACGTTCTCCTGTTTCCCGAGGAATTCGATGAACGCCTTTGCCCCTGCTGCCTTCTTGGACCGTGCGGAGACGCCGAGGCCGACGACGATGCCTGCCGGGATCCACAGGTTCGCGGCGTCGTCACCGCCGGGGAACGGGAACATGCCGAGGTCGTCCGGTGTCCGGGTGGCCTGACGGAAGTTGGCGAGTACGGCGGATACCTGGACGGCCATCGCCGCCTTACCACTTGCGACCATCGATGTCTGCTGCTCGTACGTCGTTCCGTTGGGGTTGTCGTTGAAGAACCCCCGGCGCTGCAACTCCTGGTACTTGCCCATCGCGTCGGCCCACCCGGAGCCGCGGAAGTGCGCCCGTCCGGCGGCCATCTCGGCGTCGAAACCGGGGTTCTTCGCGTAGACGGCATTGGGGACCAGCGCGTAGGTGATCAGTTGCGTGACCCAGGGAGTCTGCGCCCCGAGCGCGATCGGTATCACGCCCTTGGCCTTCAACTTGGCGCAGACGTCGAGGAGTTCACTCCAGGTCTTGGGTGGCTCGACGCCGGCCTCGGCGAAGGCCTTCTTGTTGTGGATGGCGCCGATGGCGCTGCTTCCCGCCGAATACAGATACGTCTTGCCCTTGTGCCGGTAGGCGGGGTGGAAGTTCGCCGGGACTTCCTTGGTCCATGCCTGGTCGCCGAGGTCGGCGAGCAGCCCGGCCCTGGCCAACTCGACCATGGACATGGCGCTGCCGCTGCCGGGATAGAGCACATGCACATCGGGGGCGTTGCCACCCGCGAGCTGGGTGCGCACCACTGTCTGTACCTGGTCCGTGGGTGCGAAGGAGGTGGAGAACTCGTCGTCGGGGTGGGACTTGCGGTACAGCGCGACGAGTTCCTCGATCGGCTTCTGCTGGTCGGCGACGCCGACGATGCGCAGCTTGCCGGAGCCGCTGCTCGAATCGGAGCAGGCGGTCAGCGCGGGGGGAAGGGCGGCGAGCGCCGCGACCCCACCGCCGATACGGAGAAATCCCCGGCGGCCGACCGTGCTCCGGCCCGGCCGGCTGTGAGAGCCCGTCGTCATGGTGTGTCCTCCTCGTGCGAACGGGCGGACGATGGTTTCGCCGCCGGTCCTGATGTGCGTCGGCTCGGGGTGAGCGCTGTCTCGGGCCGGTCCGCCGGAGACGTCCCGGCGTGGCCGTCTGCCGGTGGATGAGTCGCGGTGAAGCGGTAGGCACCGGAGGACACGCGGTAGAGAACGTGGTCGGAGGCGGTCGCGAGCAGCGTGATGTGGCGGTCGTCGGCCCTCGGGGCCACGTCCGATTCGCGGATCGAGCGGGGGTCCGTGGTGGGCACGTACACATCGGCGGTGGAGCCGGGCGGCACCAGTACCCGCAGGGCGAGCCGGCCGCCGTGCCTCTCCCAGGTCACCTCGATGGTGCCGCGGACCGATTCGTGGCGGGCGCTCGCGTGGCGCAGGGCACCGGGGTGGGGCCGAATCCGCAGATGCCGGTATCCGGTGGAGTCCGGCGCCTGATCGAGGCCGGCGATGCCGCGGTAGAGCCATTCGCCGATCGAGCCGAGCGCGTAGTGGTTGAAGGAGTTCATCGACGGTGCGCGGAACCCGGTATCGGGGGTCCACCCGTCCCAGCGCTCCCAGATCGTGGTGGCGCCGTGCCGCAGCGGAAACCGCCACGACGGCACTTCGTCACGGTTCAGGAGCGCATGGGCGAGGTCGGCCCGCCCATGGGCGTCGAGGACGGGCGCGGCGAGCGCGACCCCGAGAAATCCGGTCAGGAGGGCGGGTCCGGCCGACTCGACGATTTCGGCGAGACGGTGTGCGGCGGCGTCGACGAGGTCCGCGGGCAGCAACTCGAAGGCGAGGGCGACGAGATAGCCGGTCTGGGTGTCCCCTGCGATACGAACGGCAGGAGGTGCGGCAGCGGTATTCTCGACGGTGACGAAGTGCTCGGCGAACGTGCGACGAATGTCGTCGGCCAGCCGGTGGTAGTGATCCGCGACGTCCTTCTGACCCAGGGCATCGGCAGCCTTCGCGGTGAGGCGGGCACTGTGGGCGAAGCAGGCCGTGGCGATGACATCGCGCGGGGTGGGGGTGCCGGGGGCGAGCCAGTCGGAGAAGTGCGGACCCACCCGCCTGCGCCAGACCAGATCCGTGTTGTGACGGTGAATCAGATCGACCCAGGCGCGCATTCCCTCCAGCGCCCGGGCGAGGAACCGCGGGTCGTCGTAGGTTCGGTAGAGGTGCCACGGGATGATCACACCCGCGTCGCCCCAGCCGGGCGCTCCTTCGGCGCAGACCCCCACGAGGCGCGGGGCGACATTGGTGAAACCGCCGTCGGGGGTGCGGGCGTCATCGATGTCGCGCAGCCACTTGGTGAAGAACGCGGCGACGTCCGCGTTGAGCGCGGCCGTGGGCAGGAAGACCTGCGCGTCGGCCAGCCAGCCGAGCCGTTCGTCGCGCTGCGGGCAGTCCGTGGGCACACTGACGAAGTTTGAGCGCTGCCCCCACGCCACACAGTCGTGGAGTCGCCGGAGCTCGGCGTCCGAGCAGTCGAACTCCCCGGCCCACGTGGTGTCGCTGTGCAGTGCCACAGCAACGACATCGGACTCGGCCAGCTCCGGGACACCACTGATCTCCGCGTAACGGAACCCGTGATAGGTGAATCGTGGCTCGAACACGATGTCCTGGCGCCCGTCCCCGACGAGCACATCGGTCGCGGCGGCAGTCCGCAGATTGGCCGTGTACAGCTGGTGCGACTCGTCCAGCACCTCGGCATGGCGGATCACCACCCTTGACCCGGCGGCGAGTTCCCCGATTCGGAGCCGTACGCGACCGGCGAGGTTCTGGCCGAAGTCGACGATGTGGGCATCCGGGGAGATGCGCCTGACCGAGCACGGGCGCAGCTCGGCCATCGCCCGCACGGGTTCGTCGACGGACGCCACGAGCAGATGGTGATCTGCCGCCGCGACCAGGGCCGGGGACCAGCCGGTGTCGTCGAAGCCCGGCAGTTCCCAGCCGTCGGCCGCGTGCCGCAGGTCATGGCACTCGCCCATCAGCAGATCCGCGTGACGGATGACTCCTGTGCTGGTGCGCCACGCCTCGTCGGTGACGATCGCAGTGCTGCGGCCGTCCGGACCGGTGAGGTGAAGTTCTGCCAGGAACTGGGGGAACGAGCCGTAGTGTGCTCCGGCCCTGCGTGGTTCGAAGCCGACGAATCCGCTCCACCAGCCGTCGGCGACGGTCGCGGCAAGAACGTTCTCACCCTCACGCAGCAACTCGGTCACGTCATAAGTCTGATACTGGACGCGGCAGTGGTAGTCGGTCCAGCCGGGGGCGAGTTCGGCGTCGCCGACCCGTACGCCGTTGAGCCGTACCTCGTACAGGCCGCGCGCGCTGACAAGGAGCCGGGCGTGCGTGCCCGGCGAGCCGGTAAAGGTGCGTCGCAGGACGGGGCACGGGGCGAGCCCGTGGTCGTCGAGGGCGAACTCGCCCTCGGTGGGTGCGTCCATGACGTCGACCGGATGCGGGTCGTGGCTGATCCACGATGCCCGCCACGCCCCGGCGTCGGTGAAGGCCGTCTCGAACCAGGACGTGGCCTCGGCGGGCACCGCCGTTCCGGCCGGCCAGACGGAGACCCGCCAGTGATAGCGGGTACGGCCCAGGAGAGCGGGTCCGGTGTACTCCACGGCGGTCGCATGGGGATCAGCCACCCGGCCTGTGTCCCACAGGAGTTGACCGCCCCCGTTCAGCTCCTCGGGGCGTTCGGCGACACGGACCCGGTAGGCCACCGGGTCGTCGCCGCGGCGGTCGGACGCCAGTCGCCAGGAGAGCCGGGGCGCGGGTTCGTCGATCCCCAGCGGAGTGGTGCGGTGCTCGCATCGCAGACCGTACGGCCGCAACGTCCGGTCTTCGGGACGTCCGGCCGCTGCTCCTTCGGCGGGGCGGTGGGCGGGCACATCCGCTGCCGAGGGACCGGACACGAGCACGTCCTTCCGTCGCACCGATTTTCCCGATGTGAAATCTAACGTTAATTCTGTGGCGTGGAGACTATGAGCCCCCCTGAGGGGTGTCAAGGGTGTTGCCGACCCGTCCTCAGCCGCCTCGGGAAATGGTCATTGTCTCCCCAACTAAGCGCCTGTGAACGGCTGTGCGACCACCGACGCGTGGTCTTGTGGCGCGCGATTCCCCTGTGATATCCAGCCTGTGATTACCACATGGGCGGACGTGAAATCACGCGTCGATCCCACCTCGTACCGCACGGGATCCCGCCCTACGAAGGGACGAGTTTCATGCAAATGAACAGTGGGTCAGGCGGCACCGGAGGGTTCGGCAGACGGGCGATGCTCGGCGGGACGGTCGGGATGGCCCTTGCCGCGGCCGGCCTGTCGGCAGGCAGCGCCTGGGGTGACGCACCCTTCCGCGACGACCCGTTCGCCCTGGGAGTCGCCTCCGGCGACCCATGGCCGGACGGATTCGTGCTGTGGACCCGCCTCGCGCCCCAGCCCCTCGCCCCCGACGGGGCCGGAGGCATGCCGCCGTACTCCGTCGACGTCCAGTGGGAGGTCGCCCGCGACGAACGCTTCCGATCCGTCGTACGCCGGGGACGGACCCGCGCAGTGCCCGAACTCGCCCACTCCGTCCACGTCGAGGTCTCCGGGCTGCAGCCGGGCAGGCACTACTACTACCGCTTCCGCGCCGGTGGTGTGCACAGCCCCGTCGGCCGCACCCGCACCGCACCCCCGCCGCACAGCCGTCCCAAGCAACTCGACTTCGCCTTCGTCTCCTGCCAGGCGTGGTTCGAAGGCTTCTACACCGCCTACCGGCATCTTGCCGAGGAGGACGTCGACCTGGTCCTGCACCTCGGCGACTACATCTACGAGAACGCCATCGACGCGATGGGCGGCGTACGCAACGTCCCCGTCGCCGCCGAACTGCGCCCCGAGCCGATGGACCTCGTCCAGTACCGCAACCGCCACGCCCTCCACCGCTTCGACCCCGACCTCATCGCCGCCCACCGGGTCCACCCGTTCGCCGTCGTGTGGGACGACCACGAGGTCGAGGACAACTGGGCGCGCGACAGGTCCAAGGCCGACACCGAACCCGACCAGGACCCGGCGGTCTTCCGGCAACGCGCGGCGGCGGCCTTCCAGGCGTACTACGAACATCTGCCGCTGAGGCTGCCGAACAAGCCGAACGGCTTCGAGGCCCGGATGTACCGCAGCCTGCGCTACGGGCGGATGGCCACGTTCCATATCCTCGACACCAGGCTCTTCCGCGATGACCAACCCTGCGGCGACGGCACCAAGAGCGGCTGCGACGAACGGCTGACACCCGGCCGCACCATCCTCGGCCCGGAACAGGAGCAGTGGCTCTACCGCGGCCTCGGACGGTCGGACACGACGTGGAACATGATCTCCCAGCAGATCCCCGTGACCCAGGTCGACACCGACCCCGGCCCCGGCCAGGCATTCGTGATGGACTTCTGGGACGGCTATGTGGACGCACGCCAACGACTGTTCAAGGAGATCACCGACCGCAGCGTGAGCAACCCCGTCGTACTGACCGGTGACATGCACCGTCACCTCGCCGCCGATCTCAAGCAGAACTTCAACGACCCCGAATCGCCCACGCTCGGCGTCGAGTTCGTCGGTTCGTCCATCTCCACCACGAAGGACGGGATGGACCTGGATCCCTCCGGCGCCAGACTGCTCGCGGCAAACGAGCACATCAAGTTCACCAACTTCCAGCGCGGATACGTACGTTGCTCGCTGACCAGGGAGAGTTGCCGCGCCGACTTCCGGGTCCTCCCGTACGTCACCACCCCAGGCGCCCCTGTCTCGACCCGCACCTCGCTCGTGACCGAGGCGGGCCGTCCCGGGATTCAGCCCGCCTGAGAAACACCAGCCGCCAGAGTGATGATGTGCACCTGTCAAGAGAAATCGAAACTGCTTTATGGGTTCGTTGACTTGACGTCCCGTCGAACGGCGAGCCCACGGCGCACAACTGCTGGTGACGCGAGGTGCGCCCGGGGTCGCAGCCGTGTGTTGCGCCCGCGGGGGATTCCGCGCGTCATCGGACAGTGAGTGAACCCTTCATGTACGGGTGAATGGTGCAGATGTATGGGTACGTGCCGGCCTTGGCCGGTGCGGTGAAGGTGACGGCTTGCCCTGCCGCGACATCGCCGGTGTCGAACGCCTTGCTGCCGGTCGCGGTCATGGTGTGGGGTGCCGCGTCCTCGTTGGCGACGGTGATCAGTGTGCCCGGGGCGACCGTCATACGGGCCGATCGCGGCGGCCACGGCGATACCTGCCCGGCCGAGCAGAAGCAGAGCGCGCATGATGTCAGTGACCGCCACCGCTGGTCGGCTGAGCCGGGCTCGGCTGCGGCGTGCCGGACTTCGCCCTGCCCGTGACCTTGTTGCCGGATGTGTCGAGTACGTACCACTCGGCGCCGGAGTCGTTCACCTTCCGGCCGCCGACGTCACCGGCTTTCTTGTCATCCGCGAAGTAGTAAAGGGGGTGCCCCTTGTGCGTTGCTTCCCTGCTGCCGTCGCTGCGCTTCGTCGTACCCGGCAGATCGGCCTTCACACCCTTGCCGGCGACCGGCTCGCCGCTGACGATCATGGGTGGCCACTCCTTGGCGCATTCGCCCGAGCAGGTCGACCGTGACGTGGTGTCGGCTTCCCAGAGGTAGAGGGTCCGGCCCTTCCCGTCGACCAGGATGGTCCCGAGCGGGACGGACGAGGAGGCCACGGTCGCCGAGGCGGAGACCGATTCCGACGGGGAGGGCCGGACCCGCCGACCGACTCCGGAGGGTGGGACCCGCGGCGTGGCTCCTTGCCCGGTGCGAACTTGAAAGATCATCTTGCCGGGTTCCCGAATGCGGGCCGTCCAGGACGCCTGAGACGTACCCGGTCCGACCCGGATCCCCCGAGCCACAGGAGTTCTCCGATGCGCCTGCGTGCCGCTCTCGCCGCCGCTGCCCTGCTCACTCTCACCGTCGCGGTGCCTGCCGCGGCCGCCGAGTCCAAGAACCCGGTGCCGGACCGCGGGCTCCTCCTCACCGTCTCGGGCAGCGAGAACACCTGGATCCGTGGCGTCGCACTGTTCTGCCCGCCCACCCCGGACGCTCATCACCCCCATGCGGCCGCCGCCTGCGCGGCGATCGACTGGGCGGAAGGCGATCTGGACGCCCTGCCCGGCAGCCCGCGCCTGTGCATCGAGGGGTACGACCCGGTGACGGCCACCGCCACCGGCAACTGGGACGGGCGCCCCGTCAGCCGGCAGCGGACCTTCCCCAACGCCTGCGTGATGGACGCGGTCACCGGACCGGTCTTCCGCTTCTGAGCCCGGCCGGCCCGATCCGGGTGACCCACCCGGCTCAGGACTCGCGCGTCGCAGCCATCCCCAGGGTGATCAGACCGAGCACCACCCATCCGAACCAGAGCCAGCCGCTGCTCCCCAGCGCCACCGTGTAGGCGGTGACCGCCACCAGGGCCGCCACGGTGATCACTCCCATGGTCTTCGTGGATCCGGACATGCCCGCACCCTCCTCATCGGCCACGCGGCCGTGGATGCCATCGTCACCCCGGAAGCATGCCCACCGCTACTGCCCGCGCGCCTGCAACGAGGCGAGATAGGCGTTGTACGCCTGCAGCTCCTGGTCCCCGTCCCGGTCGGCCGCCCGGTCGGAGCGCTTCGCCGTCCGCTGCTCGGAGCGGTACCACTGGAAGACCAGCGCGATCAGCACCAGCACCGACGGGATCTCGCTGAATGCCCAGGCGATACCGCCCGCCCAGTTCTGATCGCTCAGAGCGTCGATGCCGAGCGAGGCCGGCGGATTCTTGTACGTCTCCACCATCGGGGATGTCGCCATCATCAGCGCGATACCGAAGAACGCGTGGAACGGCATCCCCGCGAACAGCTCCAGCATCCGCATCACATAGCCGGGCCGGTGCGGCCCCGGGTCGACGCCCATGATCGGCCAGAAGAACACCAGACCGACCGCGAGGAAGTGCACCATCATCGCGATGTGCCCGGTCTTCGAACCCATCAGGAAGTCGAAGAGCGGGGTGAAGTACAGCGCGTACAAGCTGGCGATGAAGAGCGGAATCGTGAAGACCGGATGCGTGATGATCCTCATGTACCGGCTGTGCAGCAACATGAGCAGCAGCTCACGCGGGCCGGTACGGCCACGCCCCGCGACCGGGAGCGCACGCAGCGCCAGAGTCACCGGAGCGCCCAGTAGCAGGAGGATCGGCGACAGCATGCTGATCACCATGTGCTGCACCATGTGCACGCTGAACATGACCATGCCGTAGTCGTTCAGCTTGGTGCACATCACCAGGGCGATGGACAGCACACCGACGACGAAGAAGACGATCCGGCCGACCGGCCAGCTGTCCCCGCGTCTGCGCAGCCGCAGCACGGCGTACCCGTACAGGCCGATGGCGAGCACGCAGCTGATGAGAAAGAACGGGTCCGCGGAGAATTGGAGCCCACGTCCCAGAGTGAACGGCGGCAGATCCATGTTCATGCCGTGCCCGCTGTGATCCATCTGTTCACTCCCGCTGGGGACATCCCCGTTTCGTGCCGGTTGTCCCGACCAGAGTAGAACTGCCCCCGGCCGCAGCTGCGGCCGGGGGCAGTTCGTCGGACAGGGGTGTCACTCAGAGCACGCACTCCGCCTCGGCGTACCGCTCGGCCGGGACCGTCTTGAGGGCCTCCACGGCCTCACCCAGCGGCACCATCGCGATGTCCGTGCCGCGCAGCGCCGTCATCATGCCGAATTCGCCGCGGTGCGCGGCCTCCACGGCGTGCCAGCCGAAACGGGTGGCGAGAACGCGGTCGTACGCGGTCGGGGTGCCGCCGCGCTGCACATGGCCGAGGATCACCGGGCGGGCCTCCTTGCCCAGGCGCTGCTCCAGCTCGATGGAGAGCTGCGTGGCCACGCCGGTGAACCGCTCGTGCCCGTAGATGTCCTTGGTGCCCTGCTCGAATTCCATGGAGCCGCCCTGGCGCGGCTTGGCGCCCTCGGCGACGACGACGATCGCGAACTTCTTGCCGGCCGAGAAGCGCTTGCCGACCAGCTCGGTCAGCTCGTCGATGTCGAAGGGGCGCTCCGGCACGACGATGGCGTGCGCACCGGCTGCCATGCCCGAGTGCAGGGCGATCCAGCCGGTGTGGCGGCCCATGACCTCGACGATCAGCACCCGCTGGTGAGATTCGGCGGTGGTCTTCAGCCGGTCGAGGGCCTCGGTGGCGACACCGACGGCGGTGTCGAAGCCGAAGGTCACATCGGTGGAGGCGATGTCGTTGTCGATCGTCTTCGGTACGCCGACGATCGGCAGGCCCGCCTCCGAGAGCAGGTTGGCCGCCTTGAGCGTGCCCTCGCCGCCGATCGGGATGATCGCGTCGAGACCCAGATCGGCGACATGGCTCCTGGCCTGTTCGACGCCGCCCCGCAGATGGGCGGGCTGGACCCTGGAGGAGCCGAGGATCGTACCGCCGCGGGCGAGAATGCCGCCGACCGCGTCGAGGTCGAGCTTGCGGTAGTCACACTCGAGGAGACCCTTCCACCCGTCGTGGAAGCCGATGACCTCGTCGCCGTGGTCGACCACCGCGCGATGCACGACGGAACGGATGACGGCGTTGAGGCCGGGGCAGTCGCCGCCGGAGGTGAGTACACCAATTCGCATTGCCCGGGAAACCTTTGCAACGTGGGCCGACGACCGGACCACGTCGTCCGGTTGGATCCCCGCCACCCTACCGGCGCAGGGTGGCGGGACCGAACCGGGCGTCCGCCTGCTGGACGCCGCTCAGCTGAGCGAAATGTGCCTCATCAGGCGGGCTGGGTCGCCGAGGCGATGCGCTCGGCGCGCAGCGCCTCGTACCAGCGGTCGTCCGTCGGCGGCAGGGCGTTGACATCGAGCGCCAGCTTCAGCAGCAGATCCGCGATCAGGGGGTTGCGCGCCATCACGGGCCCGTGCATGTACGTACCGAAGACGGTGTCGTTGTACGCACCCTCGGTGCCGTCGCCGGTGCCGTTGCCCCCGCCGAACTGCACCCGGGCGAACGGCCGTGCCGTCGGGCCGAGATGGGTGATGCCCTGGTGGTTCTCGAAACCGGTCAGTGGCGGCAGGCCGAGGCGCGGGTCGATGTCGGCCAGTACGTCACCGACGCACCGGGCCCCCTCGCCGCGGGTGGAGACCACGTCGAGCAGCCCGAGACCGGGCTCGCGCTCACCCAGGTCGTTGATGAACTCATGGCCGAGGATCTGGTACCCGGCGCAGACCGAGAAGATGATCGCGCCGTTGGACGCGGCCCGGCTGAGCCCGCCGTCGCGGCGCAATCGCTCCGCGGCGAGGCGCTGCGGCCGGTCCTCGCCGCCGCCGATCAGATAGATGTCGCCGGACGTCGGGACCGGCTGGTCGCTGCGGACGTCGACGCGCTGCACGTCGAGACCGCGCTGGCGGGCCCGGCGCTCCACCACGAGCGCATTGCCCTGGTCGCCGTAGGTGCTGAGGAGGTCGGGGTAGACCCAGACCAGACGCAGACCGTTGTTGCTCATGCTTCGTCCTCTCCGGAGGTGGCCGGGGCCGGGGTCAGTTGCCGACACGACGGCGCAGGTCCTGGAAGGCGGTGTAGTTGGCAATGACCTCGATACGGCCGGGCGGGGCCTGTTGCACGGCCTCGTCGAGGTTCTCGCAGACCCGGAAGTCGAGACCGGCGACTTCGAGACGGACCGCGAGGTCCAGCTTGCGGTCGCCGAGCACGAAGATCGGGTGGCCGGCGAGCTGGGTGTAGTCCACGTCCCACAGCCAGGAGGTGTCCGTGCCGTCCGCGCCACGGGCGTTGACGGAGAGGATCACCGGGGTGGGCGGCGGGTCGATCAGGGAAAACGTTTCGAGCCAGCCCGCCGGGTTCTTCGCCAGCAGCAGCCGCAGCTCACGGCCGAGGAAGCTGACCACGTCGTAGCGGCCCGCGACGGCTTGCACCTGGTACATGCGCTCCAGCGCGACCTGCGGCGGCACACCGAAGACGGCGGCCACGGCGGCGGAGCTGGTGGCGTTGGCCTTGTTGGCGCGGCCGGGCAGCTGGAGGTGGATCGGCCACGCCGAACCGTGCGGGTCCAGGACGTAGTCGCCGTGCAGCACCCAGCTGGGGGCGGGGCGGCGGAATCCGCACTCGCCGCAGAACCAGTCGTCGCCGGGACGCTGCATCACACCGCCGCAGGACGGGCAGGACCAGGCGTCGTCCTTCCACGCCTGGCCGGCCGCGACCCACACCACATTGGGGGAGGAGGACGCCGCCCAGACGATCAGCGGGTCGTCGGCGTTGGCGACGATCACGGCCTTCGAACCGGACAGCCCCTCACGCCACTTCTCCGCGAGCATCCGGGTCTCCGCGGCGCGGTCCAGCTGGTCGCGGGAGAGGTTGAGCAGCGCGATCACCTTGGGCGTCGTGTCGCGAGCGACCCCGGCGAGGTACTTCTCGTCGACCTCTATCACGCCGTACTTCGCGTCCGAGCCGCCTGCCAGCGCCGAGGTGATGCCCGCCGGCATGTTCGCTCCGAGCGCGTTCGACACCACCGGGCCGGCAGCCCGCAGTGCCTCGGCGATGAGCCGGGTCGTCGTCGTCTTGCCGTTCGTCGCCGACACGAGGATCACGTCCAGGTGCTGCGCCAGCCGCCCCAGCAGGTCGGGGTCGAGCTTGAGTGCCACCCGGCCGCCGATCACCGATCCGCTGCCGCGCCCCGCAGCCCGCGACACCGCTGCCGCGGCCTTACCCGCCGTCACGGCCAGCTTGGCCCGCGGCGACAGCGGCTCCGTGTTGCCTGCCATCGTCCTAGATCCTCCTTGCATCGGTCCACGCCCAGCCTATCGATGTCCGGCGCGGCGACCGCACCGCGGCACCGCCGGGACGGTGGAGGTCACGTGGAACGTACGATTGCCTCCATGCGAAACCGCCCGATCCCCGGCAGTTCCGGACTGATTCGTGCCATGAGTCTGCTCGGTGATCCGGTGCTGCACGGCGCCTGCGAACCCGTCACGGACTTCGGTCCCTCGCTCGCCCGCCTCGTCGAGGACATGTACGCCACCATGTACGCGGCCCAGGGGGTCGGACTCGCGGCCAATCAGATCGGCGTTCCGCTGCGGGTGTTCGTCTACGACTGCCCGGACGACGACGACGTCCGTCACCTCGGGCATCTCGTCAACCCGAACCTGGTCGAGGCGGACGGCATCACCGTACGCGGCCCGGAGGGCTGTCTCTCGCTGCCCGGCATCGAGGCCGGCACCCCGCGTTTCGACCGTGCCGTCGTCGAGGGCGTGACGGTCGAGGGCGAGCCGGTACGGGTCACCGGCACCGGCTTCTTCGCCCGTTGCCTGCAGCACGAGTGCGACCACCTCGAAGGAACGGTGTACACGGACCGGCTGACCGGGCTGCGCCGGGCGAGAGCGCTGCGCGCGGCCCGCCGGGCGCCCTGGGCGGCGGGCGGCTGACCGCACAGACCCTCAGAATCCCGGGCCGCCGGGCCGGTCGCGCGCGTCGGCCAGCCTGCCCCACAGCAGATCCGCCAGGCTGCGCACCAACTGCTCGCGGGAGCAAGGGCGTTCACCCAGCCACCAGTCGCCCGCGGCGTGCATCATGCCGACGATGCCGTGGCCCCAGATGCGAGCCATGGCCTCGCTGTCCGGGCCCAGGTCCACCCGCTCGGCGATCACCAGGGCGAGCTCCTCGCCGAGCCGGCGCAGCAGCGGTGCGGAGTGCCTTCCGACATCGAAGCCCTGCTCGGTCGAGGGTGCCGAGTCGTCGGACGGGTGCATCAGGAAGCGGTAGACCTGCGGGCGGGCCTCGATCGCCGCGAGATAGGTGTCGAGCGTCGACTCCACGCGCCGGCGGCGCTCGGCGGGTGCGTCGAGCGCGGCCCGCAGAGCGATGAGCAGGGCATCGGTGTGGCGCTTGGCGAGGGCGCGGTAGAGGCCGCCCTTGTCGCCGAAGTGCCGGTAGAGGATGGGCTTGGTGATTCCGGCCTCCGCCGCGATGGCGTTCATCGAGGCCCCCGGCCCGTCCCTGAGCACCACGCGGTCGGCGGCCTCGAGCAGCTCGCGGCGGCGGCTCTCGGCCGCTGTCCGCTGGCGCTCGGCCTGTCGTGTGGTCTCCATGTCGCCTCTCCCCACCCCTGGCCGTGCAATTGCGTCCTGCCTGCGCAACGTAACACCCTGCCCTGCGGGGCGCGGATCGGCACCCGGGCGGTTGACAGAGGCTACTTGCCGGTAACAGACTGCGGTTACCGCAAGTAACGAGTGATTTTTCGGGGCAGTACGTGGAGGGGAACATGGCCGAGTTCACGCTCGAACTCAACGATGACCAGAAGCAGGTCCGTGACTGGCTTCACGGATTCGCCGCGGATGTGATCCGACCGGCGGCTTCGGAGTGG
Source organism: Streptomyces sp. NBC_00057 (assembly GCF_045041165.1). NCBI lineage: Bacteria > Bacillati > Actinomycetota > Actinomycetes > Kitasatosporales > Streptomycetaceae > Streptomyces > Streptomyces sp. NBC_00057. The sequence goes on from NZ_CP108256.1 coordinate 7,803,154, forward strand.
GACGAGCGTGAGGAAACGCCCTGGCCCGTCATCCAGGAGGCGGCCAAGGTCGGCATCTACTCCCTCGACTTCTATGCCCAGCAGTACTTCGACCCGACGGGCCTCGGTATCCCGATGGCGATGGAGGAGCTCTTCTGGGGGGATGCGGGCATCGCCCTGTCGATCGTCGGTACGGGCCTGGCGGCCGTGGGCGTCCTCGCCAACGGCACCGAGGAGCAGATCGGCACCTGGATCCCGCAGATGTACGGCGACGCCGACGATGTGAAGGTCGCCGCCTTCTGCTCCTCCGAGCCGGACGCGGGCTCCGACGTCGCCTCGATGCGCACCCGCGCGGTGTACGACCAGGCCAAGGACGAGTGGGTGCTGAACGGCACCAAGACCTGGGCGACCAACGGCGGCATCGCGGGCGTCCATGTCGTCGTCGCCGTGGTCGACGCGGAGCTCGGCTCCAAGGGGCACGCCTCGTTCATCGTGCCGCCGAACACCCCCGGCCTCTCCCAGGGCCAGAAGTTCAAGAAGCACGGCATCCGTGCCTCGCACACCGCCGAGGTCGTCCTCGAGGACGTCCGTGTCCCCGGCCACTGCCTGCTCGGCGGCAAGGAGAAGCTCGATCAACGCCTGGCCCGGGCCCGCGAGCGCGCCGCGTCCGGTGGCGAGCGGGTGAAGAACGCGGCGATGGCCACCTTCGAGGCCTCCCGCCCCGCGGTCGGCGCCATGGCGGTCGGCACCGCCCGTGCCGCGTACGAGGTCGCGCTGGACTACGCGAAGACCCGCACCCAGTTCGGCCGGCCGATCATCGACAACCAGGGCATCGCCTTCCAGCTCGCCGACATGCGTACGCAGATCGACGCGGCCCGGCTGCTGGTCTGGCGCGCCTCCTGGATGGCGACCACCGGCAAGCCGTTCACCTCGGCCGAGGGTTCCATGTCCAAGCTGTACGCGAGCGAGACGGCAAAAAAGGTCACCGCGCAGGCCGTGCAGATCCTCGGCGGCAACGGCTTCACCCGTGAATACCCGGTGGAGCGGATGCACCGGGATGCGGCGATCTACACGATCTTCGAGGGCACGAGCGAGATCCAGCGCCTGGTGATCGCCCGCACCCTCTCGGGCATGCCGATCCGCTAGCGCGGGGCGGGACGGGGGGTGTGCACGGTTCACGCTCGTACGGCCCGAACCCCGGCGCCGGCTGTCCTCAATCGCCGGGCAGGCCGAGATTCCAGCCCGTCCGGCGATTGAGCGCAAAGCGGCCCTCCGGTATTGAGGACGGAACCGGTCAGGCGGGCAGCTGGGACTCGATGGCTGCGATGAGCTCCGGGGCCTCCGGCTCCGTGCGCGGGCGCAGGCGCGCGACCGGCTCGCCCGCAGGCGAGATGAGGAACTTCTCGAAGTTCCACTGGACGTCACCGGCCTCGCCGTCCTCGTCCGCGAGTCCGGTCAGCTCGGCATAGAGCGGGTGGCGCCCTTCTCCGTTCACGTCGGTCTTCTCCAGCAGCGGGAAGCTGACACCGTACGTCGTCGAGCAGAAGGTCTGGATCTCCTCCGCGTTCCCCGGCTCCTGGCCGGCGAACTGGTTGCACGGCACGCCGAGCACGGTGAAGCCGCGGTCCGCGTACTCGTTCTGGAGTCGTTCCAGGCCCGCGTACTGCGGGGTGAGTCCGCACTTCGACGCGACGTTCACCAACAGGACCGCCCGGCCCCGGTAATCGGCCAGAGAGGTGGGCTCGCCGGTGAGCGTGCGCAGGGGGATGTCGTGCAGCGTCATGAGGTTCTCCTTGTGAGGGTCACTTCCACAGCCATTGTCACGCCCTCGAGTTGATCGGCACGAGCCCGATCGCCCGGATTCGGCCGAGGGGGCGTTGCCTACAAGGACGTGGACGCTCTCGCCGGTCGATCCGATGCTCCCTGCGCGGAGCCGACGCTCTGCGCGGGTCCGCAGGAGGCGGCAGCGGCCTGAGGCCACGGCCTGCCCGTCATCCTCGATCCGGTCGGGAGCCGGCACCCGTCGGAGCGTCGGGTGCCGGAGGCAGGGTGGCCGATGACGGAGCGAGCCCGAGCGTGACGACATAGGAGACCACGACCGAGACGATCACCAGCGGCATGACGGTGAGGCCCTCGGACCCCAGCAGCAAGGTGGCCAGCAGCACCGAGGTCATCGGCAGCTTCAGCATCGCCACGCACATGGCACCGATGCCCATCGCGAAGCCCGACGTCGGATTCAGCCCGGGGAGATGGGACAGCGCGAGCCCGCCCGCCGCCCCTACGAACATCGCCGGAAAGACGGGGCCTCCCCGGAAGCTGCTCAAGGACGCGCAGTACGCCAGCGCCTTGCACAGGGCGAGCGCCAGGAGTGCGGCAACCGAGTAGCCCGCGCTCCGGGAGAGCAGCGGGTCGAGCGCGCTCTCCCCGGAGAACAGCACCTCGGATGCGTCCCTTCCCGTGCCCTGCGCGTACACGAACGCCACCAGACCGACGACCAGGCCCATGATCACAGTGGCCACCACCGTCCGCCGCTCGACCCGAGCCTGAAGGAACAGGGCGAGCCGCTGAATGCCCGTGCCGACGATGGATGCCGCGAGGCCCAGCACGACTGCCCAGCCGAACTGTGCGATGTCGGGCTCCTCGGCGTGGGGCACATGGTGGAGCGCCAGGGAGTACGTCCCCAGGCCGGTCCATGAGCCGAGACCGGTGAAGATGAGCGCCCCGATGCCGGCGGCGAGCAGTCCCGGCACCAGGACCATCCCGAGCAACATTCCGGCCAGCCCCGAGGCCTCCATCAGGAGAAAGGCGCCCAGGAGCGGAGACCCCAGCAGTGCGCTGATGGCGGCGAAGCTCCCCGCGGCTCCCACCACGGCACTCGTCTTGGGGCTGATGCCGGGTTTGACCAGACGCACCGCGTACACGGCCAGACCGCCGCCGAGCGCGATGAGCGGCGCCTCGGGACCGAGCACGGCCCCGATACCCAGCGAGGCGAGCGCCGCGAATGCGATGCCGGGCAGCTCCACCGCCGAGGGCGCCCCCGTGTTCATGAGACCGTCGGCGGGCCGGTGGCCGCCCTTCCCGGGAAGGTGGCGGACGGTCAGTCCGACCAGCAGGCCGGCCACGGCGAGCAGCGGCACCGGCCACCAGGAGGGCGTGCCGGTGAAGCCCAGCGCCCTGGGCAGGTCGTCGTAGGTGAGCGACTGGAGTTCGTGGACGAGGGCGAGGAACCCGAACGCCACCGCCGAGATCGGGATTCCGAGAAGCGCCGCCACCACGAGGAGCATGGCGTAAGCGCGGGTGCGGATCAGTGTGAAGGGGTCCGGCGGCGCCGTGGTGGTGGCCGGCATGATCGTTGTCTCCTCAGCGTCGGAACCCATCTGGAACACGCTGCTTCGCAAGCGTCCACAAGGAGTTAGCACAATGCGGTCACGTGGCCGCGATGCCTTCGCTGTGTGCGGGCGGTGATTTCCGTACGGCCATTCGCTTGGACCAGCGCCGGGGGCGGGCCGCCGCCCAGGGGGTCACAACGGCCAAGGCGGCTCCCCGATGTGAGTACACGTCATGCCGCCGGATGCCTCAGGGTTCCCGGCCGAGGGAAACCGGCCTGCGCGTATCGCGTCGACGAGCGCCCGGTGGTCCCGCTCGTTCTGGTCTGCGTACTTCTCTGCGAAGTAGGTCAGCGCACGGTCGAACGCATGGCCGCGCCCCAGGTAGGCGGCGATCGCGATCCGGTCGCCGGATCGCGCATGGGCGCGGGCCAGTGTGGTGCCGCAGACCTCGCCCAACGCCCGCATGCCGGCCGGGATGGTCGTGACCGAGATGAACACACCGAGCAGGGCGCTCGTTCTGGCCTCGGTGAGGGACACGATGCCGACGATGCCTGCCGGCGCCGCCACGGCGACCGAGAAGAAGTTGGGGGTGTTGATCAGGTTGGAGACGGGCCGCACCCCCGCGTCGAACGCGGCCGACTCCAGGCCGAAACCGCGGACCAGGAGACTGAAGAGAAAGGTGACGAGGCGCAGGACCGGGCGCGCCGCTGACAGCGACGGTCATCAGGCCGACAGCTGCCGGGACGGGGGACGCAGCAGGACGGCGACGTCTCCCGGATGCGCAGTCGGGATGTGGGTGTTCGTGCCCGGCCGGGACGGCTCCACCACCCGGGCCCCGGCCTCGTACCGCCGGGCCAGCTCCGCGACAACCATCCGTGGCGGCGGGGGACGGGAGGGGTGCGGCTCGCACCACTCGGCCATGGGAGGGACCCGCTGTCCGTCCAATGGCCCAACGGGGCCCAGGCTCTTCCACGTCCATGGCCGAGATGCGCTGCGGTCCACCCGCTGTTGCAATGGCCGAGGCCGTGGTCTCCGGTGGAACCGGGGCAGTCGAAGATTCTGAGGAGCTGGCGTGAGCGGCGAGAGCGACGAGACGGGACCGATCGACTACCTGGTGATCGAGTTCCCGGCGGGAAGCCGGATGACGGGAGAAGGACTGCCCCTGCTCGTCGACCTGGTCGACCGGGGCATCATCCGGATCCTGGATCTGATCTTCGTCAGGAAGAACCAGGACGGAACGGTCGAGGGCGTGGAACTCTCCGAGGCGGCCGGGGACGGCGGCGATGACCTCGCCGTGTTCGAAGGGGCGTCCTCGGGCCTGCTCGGCCAGGACGACATCGACGAGGCGAGCACGGTCCTCGAACCCGGCAGCGCTGCCGGAATCCTCATCTACGAGAACGTGTGGGCGGGACCGCTCGCGGCCGCGCTGCGCCGCTCCGGAGGCCGGCTCGTCGCCAACGGGCGTATCCCGATCCAGGAGGTCCTGGCCTCGCTCGACGCGGCCGAGTCCCGGATCTGAGCCATACACGGTCCTGCCGGACCGGCCGCCCGCAGAGCCATTCAAAGGAGATGCACCATGCCAGGCCTTCTTCGCGGCGTCGCCCGTACAGCGGTGATCGCCGGCACCGCCACCTCGGTTTCCAACCGGGTCTCCCGGCGACAGGCGGGCCGCTGGGCGCGGCAGGACGCCGCACAGGCGCAGACGCGGTCCGCCCCCGCGGAACCTCCGCCTCTCGCGCCGGAGGACGAGATGAGCAACAAGATCGCCCAGCTCAAGGAGCTCGGCGACCTCAAGAGCCAAGGACTGCTGAGCGACAGCGAGTTCGCGGCCCAGAAGGCCCGGATCCTCGCCTCCTGACCTGTCCGCACGCGCCACCGGCGCGGCCGTCTGCTCCGTCGTGTGCCGTTGGGAAGTCGCAGGGCGGACGGGCGTCCTGAGAAGATCGATTCGTGGAGTCAGCCGAATCCTTTGAACCCTTCCCCGAATCCGGCATCGAGCCCCTGCCCGGCGACGGCTCCGCCGACCGCGCCACCCGCCGACGGGTGGTGCGCTGCCGCATGTGCGGCCGCCCGCTCACCGGTACGCAGTCACGCCGCACCGGCCTCGGCCCCGCCTGCGACGCCAAACTGCACCCCGCGCCCCCGGACATCCGCACCCGCCGCCACGAGGTCGAGCAGGACCCGCTCCCCGGTATCTGAGCCGGCGCGGCTCCCCGCCCAGGGCTACCGCAGGACCAACGGCGCATGCCCCCTCCCCGTACGGTGAGCGCATCCAGGTCGCCTCTCGCTTGCCGGAGGACTCCGTGCTTGTCGCCCACCTCGTCGCCACCGTCCCCGCACCGCTCGATCCGGACTCCGCGGACGCTCCCGAACTGCTGCAACAGGCCGGTCGCAGGCCGCTCGTTCAGCGTGTTGACACCGAACTCGTGGCGTTCGACCCCGATGGGGACGATGCGGCCGATGCGGTACGTTTCCCCGCGCCGTGGCCGCGCCGCTTCGGGACGGCCACCGTCTCCCCGGACGGCGGCACGGCCGTGTTCGCCGGGGTGCACGCGGTGCGCTGCGTGGATGTGACGGGCGCGACGCGCTGGGAGGTGCGGCACGGGTGCTGGGGCGGTGAATGTCGGCTGATCCACGCGTCGTTCGACGAGTACGCCGCCGACGACGAGCACGCGTACCCCGACAGCGGATCGGCCGCGGTCTCCGCCGACGGCAAGCTCGTCCGGGCGCACGTCCGCGGCCCGCTCGCCGACGACGGTGAGGAGGCCGACGACGACGAGCTGTGGCTCGTCATCGATGCCGCGGACGGCCGCGTCCTCGGGCGCGCCGCCACCGGTACCGTGGCCTCCGGCTCGTTCCACACGCCGCACCCCGACCCGGCGCAGATGGGGCTGAGCATCGGCGAGGGCGAGGAGGGATCGCCCTCGCTGTGGGGGCGCTGGGACGGGCGGGCCCTGTCGGTCCGGAAGATCGACGACGAGACGATTCTGCAGGCGGTGAGCCCGTCCGGCCTGCATCTGCTGGCCACCGACGTCACGCAGTCGGCGCTGTATCTGCACGCGACGCGCGACGGTGCGATCCTGCGGGACCTGGACGCCGAGGGCACGGTGCCCCCGTACGGCACCGGCGGGGGCCGCGTGTACTGGGACTTCGACGGGGCCTTCGCCGACGAGGACACCGTCGTGGCGGGGACCTCGGAGAGCGACGCCGGTCAGGGCGCGCCCCGCCACTGGCTCGTCACGGCGGGCGACATGACGCTGCTCGGCGAGATCACCTACCCCTTTCCCGTCACCGGTCCTGTCCGTGGCGCGGGCGAGGGCACCTGGTACACGGTCGCCGAGGACCGGACGTCGATCCACCTGTGGCGCCTGGAGGACGCCGGCTGACCGGCACCTGCCGGAACCGGAACGCGGAGCGGTCCGCCGGTCGGTCTTGAGTTCCAGTGGTCGTCGCGACACCCCGGTTCAGTGGATGCGATGGACTTCAAGCAGGCGGTTCGCGGACGAATACGGAGACCCTGCCCGGTGGAACGATGCCAGGCATGCCCACCGATCCCATGTGCGGCAGCCGTCAGGGTTCAGGGGCGAGGCGCCGCGGAGTCCATGTGACCTGCGCCATACGGGCGGAACAGCCCCTCCTGCACCACGGACACCAGCAGATTGCCCCCGCGGTCGTAGATCCGGCCGCGCGCCAGCCCGCGTCCGCCCGTCGCGATCGGTGACTCCTGGTCGTAGAGGAACCACTCGTCCGCCCGGAACGGCCGGTGGAACCACATCGCGTGGTCCAGCGACGCCATGTCGAAACCGCGCGGACCCCAGAGCGGCTCCACCGGGATGCGGACCGCGTCGAGCAGCGTCATGTCACTGGCGTACGTCAGCGCACAGGTGTGCACCAGCGGGTCGTCCCCCAGCGGGCCGACCGCACGCATCCAGACCGCGCTGCGCGGGTCCGCGCCCTTGGCCTCCTCCTGTGTCCAGCGCAGCCGGTCCACGTACCGGATGTCGAAGGGCTGCCGGCGGGCCATCCGCTCCAGCGCCTCCGGAAGCACCCCGAGGTGCTCACGCACCTCGTCGGCGACGGTCGGCAGCTCCTCGGGATCCGGGACCTCGCGGGCGGGCGGCAGCTGGTGCTCGAAGCCCGGCTCCTCCGGCCGGTGGAAGGACGCCGTCAGATTGAAGATCGTCCGGCCCTGCTGGACGGCCGTGACCCGGCGGGTGGTGAACGACCGGCCGTCCCGGATGCGCTCGACGTCGTAGACGATCGGCACACCCGGACGCCCCGGACGCAGGAAGTAGGCGTGCAGCGAATGGACCGGCCGCTCCCCGTCGGTGGTACGGCCCGCCGCCACCAGCGCCTGCCCGGCGACCTGCCCGCCGAAGACCCGCTGCAGGGACTCCTGGGGGCTGCGCCCACGGAAGATATTGACCTCGATCCGCTCCAGGTCGAGGAGGTCGACCAGGCGCTCGGCGGGGCTCGTCATGCGGTTCGTCTCCACTCTCGCAGCGGCGCCGCCGCCCTGGTGTACGTGCTCACAGCTGACCGACGGAGGTGACGCGGACGACCGCCCGGCCCTCTTCGTCGGAGGCCGCCAGATCGATCTCGGCGCTGATGCCCCAGTCGTGGTCGCCGTTCGGGTCGGCGAAGGTCTGCCGGACCCGCCACAGGCCGTGCGCGGCGTCCTCGTCGATCTTCAGCAGCTTCGGCCCGCGGGCGTCCGGACCGGTGCCCAGATCCTCGTACTCGTCCCAGTAGGCGTCCATCGCATCGCCCCACGCGTCCTCGTCCCAGCCCGCGTCGCCGTCCAGCTCGCCGAGCTCGCCGACCTTGTCCAGCGCGGCCAGTTCGACCCGGCGGAACATCGCGTTGCGCACCAGCACCCGGAAGGCGCGGGCATTGGCCGTGACCGGCTTCACCTCGTCGGCCCGCTCCTGCGCCTCCTCGGCGGTCTCCACCTCCGGGTTGGCGAGCTGCTCCCACTCGTCGAGGAGGCTGGAGTCCACCTGACGGACCATCTCGCCGAGCCAGGCGATCAGGTCCTCCAGGTCCTCGGACTTGATGTCGTCCGGGATGGTGTGCTCAAGAGCCTTGTACGCGCTCGCGAGATAGCGCAGCACGATGCCCTCGGTACGGGCCAGCTCGTAGTTGGAGGTGAACTCCGTGAACGTCATGGCGCGTTCGTACATGTCACGGATCACGGACTTCGGCGACACCGGGTGGTCGCCCACCCACGGGTGGCTCTTGCGGTACACGTCGTAGGCATGCCACAGCAGCTCGCTCAGCGGCTTCGGGTACGTGACGTCCTGGAGCAACTCCATGCGCTCCTCGTACTCGACTCCGTCCGCCTTCATCTGCCCGACCGCTTCGCCGCGCGCCTTGTTCTGCTGGGCGGCGAGGATCTGCCGCGGGTCGTCGAGCGTCGACTCGACGACGGAGACCATGTCCAGCGCGTACGAGGGGGAGTCGGGGTCCAGGAGGTCGAACGCGGCCAACGCGAAGGTGGACAGCGGCTGGTTGAGCGCGAAGTCCTGCTGGAGATCGACGGTGAGCCGAACGATCCGGCCCTCCGTGTCCGGCTTGTCGAGCTGCTCCACGACACCGCCGTCCAGCAGCGAGCGGTAGATCGCGATGGCCCGGCGGATGTGACGCAGCTGCGCCCTGCGCGGCTCGTGGTTGTCCTCCAGCAGATGCCGCATCGCCTCGAAGGCATTGCCGGGTCGCGCGATCACGGACAGCAGCATCGTGTGCGTGACCCGGAAGCGGGAGGTCAGCGGCTCCGGATCGGACTGGATCAGCTTGTCGAAGGTGGTCTCCGACCAGGCGACAAAGCCCTCGGGGGCCTTCTTGCGGACCACCTTGCGCTTCTTCTTCGGGTCGTCGCCCGCCTTCTTGACGGCCTTCTCGTTCTCGATGACATGCTCGGGCGCCTGCGCCACGACGAAGCCCGCCGTATCGAATCCGGCCCGGCCCGCGCGGCCCGCGATCTGGTGGAACTCACGTGCGCGCAGCGTACGGACGCGGGTGCCGTCGTACTTGGTGAGTGCCGTGAACAGCACTGTGCGAATGGGTACGTTGACGCCGACGCCGAGGGTGTCGGTACCGCAGATCACCTTCAGCAGACCGGCCTGGGCGAGCTTCTCCACCAGGCGCCGGTACTTCGGCAGCATGCCCGCGTGGTGCACGCCGATGCCGTGGCGCACATAGCGGGAGAGGTTCTGGCCGAACTTGGTGGTGAAGCGGAAGTTGCCGATGAGATCGGCGATCTTCTCCTTCTCCTCCTTGGTGCACATATTGATGCTCATCAGCGACTGTGCCCGCTCGACGGCCGCGGCCTGGGTGAAGTGCACGATGTAGACCGGCGACTGCCTGGTCTCCAGGAGTTCGGTGAGGGTCTCGGTGATCGGGGTCAGCCGGTACTCGTAACTGAGCGGGACCGGCCGGGTCGCGGAGCGCACCACGGAAGTGGGGCGGCCGGTGCGGCGGGTCAGGTCCTGCTCGAACATCTTGACGTCACCGAGCGTGGCCGACATCAGGACGAACTGGGCCTGCGGCAGTTCCAGGAGCGGGATCTGCCAGGCCCAGCCGCGATCCGGCTCGGCGTAGAAGTGGAACTCGTCCATCACGACCTGGCCGATGTCGGCGTACTTCCCGTCGCGCAGCGCGATGGAGGCCAGCACCTCGGCGGTGCAGCAGATCACCGGGGCGTCCGCGTTGACGGAGGCGTCGCCGGTGAGCATGCCGACGTTCTCCGTACCGAACAACTTGCACAGATCGAAGAACTTCTCCGAGACCAGCGCCTTGATCGGTGCGGTGTAGAAGGTGACCTTGTCCTGGGCCAGGGCGGTGAAGTGCGCAGCCGCCGCGACCAGGCTCTTTCCGGAGCCGGTCGGGGTGGAAAGGATCACATTCGCGCCGGAGACCACCTCGATCAGTGCCTCCTCCTGAGCGGGATAGAGGGTGATGCCCTGCGTCTCGGTCCATGACGAGAAAGCCTCGAAGAGGGCGTCGGGGTCGTCGGTCGGGGGCAGCTGATCGATAAGGGTCACGCCCCCATCTTGCCTGCCTTCCGCCCGGATGAGGGAACCGGACGACCGTATGAAGATCACGGACGATACGCTGCCCACTCAACTCGGCCGTGCCTGGGGCGGCAATGGCAGCAGGACAACTTTGGGGGCGGGAAGAACAATGATGGGACCGGCACACTCTCTGTCAGGGGCGGCGGCCTGGCTGGGGGTGGGCGCGGCGGCGGCCGCCGCCGGCCACGCGATGCCGTGGCCCGTTCTCGTCGTCGGTGCGCTGATCACCGCCGGAGCCGCACTCGCCCCGGACCTCGACCACAAGTCCGCGACCATCTCGCGCGCCTTCGGGCCGGTCTCCCGGGGACTCTGCGAGATCGTCGACAAGCTCTCGCACGCCGTCTACAAGGCGACCCGGGGCTCCGGCGACCCGCGCAGGAACGGCGGCCACCGGACCCTGACGCACACCTGGCTGTGGGCGGTCCTGATCGGCGCCGGGGCCTCCGCCGCGGCGATCACCGGCGGTCGGTGGGCGGTCCTGGGGATCCTCTTCGTCCACCTGGTGCTCGCCGTCGAAGGACTGCTGTGGCGGGCCGCCCGGGTGTCCAGCGACGTCCTGGTGTGGCTGCTCGGCGCGACCAGCGCCTGGATACTGGCGGGCGTCCTGGACAAGCCGGGGAACGGCTCGGACTGGCTGTTCAGCGCCCCCGGCCAGGAGTATCTGTGGCTCGGACTCCCGATCGTGCTCGGAGCCCTCGTCCATGACATCGGCGATGCGCTGACCGTCTCCGGCTGCCCGATCCTGTGGCCCATACCGCTGGGCCGCAAGCGCTGGTACCCGATCGGGCCGCCGAAGGGCATGCGGTTCCGGGCCGGCAGCTGGGTGGAGCTGAAGGTGCTGATGCCGGCCTTCATGGTGCTCGGGGGAGTGAGCGGGGCGGCCGCGCTGAATTTCATCTGACCGCCGCACTTCGGCCACCGGATTTCGGCCGCCGCACTCCCACCCTTGGATTTCGACCGTCCGAGTCCGGCCCCGGAGCGCTCTGGCCGACTCGCGGGGCACCAGGCGGTGGGCCAGGACGATCTCCCTGACCGTTCTGCCGCCCGCCACGACGGCACTCGTCAGTAGCCTGCGCCACCACAGCCTGGTCGACGGCATCACCACCGCCTACGGCGACGCCCTGCTCCGGGCCCGCCTCGCACACCGGCTCGGTGCCCTCGCCGGACACGACCTCACCGTCGTCCCCGGAGCCACCGAGACCCTCTCCGGCAAGGAGGTCTGGTGGGCCGGACACGAGGGCAGGGGTTCTGTCCGGGCGGCGAGGGGAAGCCGGCTCAGGAGGAAGGCGGCCGCTCGCCGTGCCATGAGCGCCAGAGCGTGGCGTAGGCGCCGTCGGCTGCTACGAGATTGTCGTGGGTGCCGAGTTCGGTGAGTCGGCCGTCGTCCATCACGGCGACTCGGGCGGCGTCGTGGGCCGTCTGCAGGCGGTGTGCGATGGCGACGACGGTCCGGCCTGCGAGGACAGCGGCCAGCGCCCGCTCCGTGCGCCGGGCGGTCCTCGGGTCCAGGAGTGCGATGGCCTCGTCGAGTATCAGCATGTGCGGGTCGGCCAACACCACGCGCGCCAAGGCAAGCTGCTGTGCCTGGGCGCCATCCGGCCGATGCCCCCCGTGGCCCAGATCGGTGTCCAGGCCGTCCGGCAGCTCGTTGGCCCACTCGGCGCCGACGGCAACGAGTGCCGTGCGCAGCTCGGCATCGGTGGCGCAAGCCGAAGCGATCTGCAGGTTGTCGCGGACCGTGCCGAGGAGGACGAGCTGTGCCAGTGCGAAGACGAGGATGGTGAGCGCAAGACGGTCCACTGTGGCCACCCCGCCGCCGGCCCTGACCTCGTCGATGATGCGGCCGAGCAGCCACGGGCCGAGGAGTCCGGCAGCGGCGGCCAGCGCGTTGAGGCCGATCGCGGCGGCGAAAGCGCGACCGTCCAGTCGGATCAGCCGGAGCGCCGCCCGGCGTATCCGGAACGGTTCGGCGATGGGCAGGGCTCGGGCCGTCGGCTGGGAGCCGGCAGTCATCGCACGGCCTCCCGGAACGGCGGGACGGTTCCTTCGTCCGCGCGGTCGTGGTCTTCGTCGTCCACGCCGCGGGACACCAGGAGGCGGTAGCCGAGCAGCCCCCCGGAGGGGGGTGGGGTGTGGGCCAGTGATCTGGTGGTGAGTTCGTTGGGACGCAGCAGGTCACAGGGCCGCCTGGTCTCTTCCGGGACATTTGATCGACAATGACCGCTGCCACCCTTCCTGGCCAGGCGAAACGCTGGTTCGGAAGGGGGTGGCGGCATCTGGTAGGACTTCGCGCCCGAGCGAGGGCTACTGCGAGCCACGGTCCGGCCTCAGCGCTGTCCGGGCCGAGGCTGCGTGAAGACCGCCTCGATGGCTGCGGCGCGGCGTGCGCCCGTACGGCCAGAACACGTTCGGGCGGCCGTGTCTCCAACCTGCCAGGCGCTGCAGCCGGTGGACCGACCGTGCTGGAGCGGCACGGATTACCCGCGAGGGGCCGGTCGTGGCGGACGGACTCGACGATCGGCACCGCAGTGGGGGCGAGCGGGCGTGCGTCGAGTTCGACGGCGGCGCCGCCGCACCGACGCTGATATCGTCCACGGCGACCCGGCGGCCGGGCACGGCATCCTCGTCACGTACACCGCGCGGCTCGGCCAGGGCAGCCTGGACTTCGACGAGAGAGCGTGAGCGCGGCCCGGGCCCTGCGCGGCGCGCAGGGCCAACACGACAGCCGGCAGCGCGGATTCGGCCACTTCGTACGGCATCGTGGCCGGTCAGCGATGGCGTACCGGCTCGGTGGGAGGATCTCTGGGTATAGTGCAGGGGTTTCGGGGAACCAGCGGCAGCCCGGAGTCGGTCGAGCTCACGCGCCACCTCGCGTTCATCGACGTCCGGGACCATGGCGGTCCCCCGATGACCACATTGCCGAGGAGGCCGTCCCATGGAACCCGTCACGCTGATCACCGGTGGCTCGACCGGAATCGGCGCCGCCACTGCCCGCGCCCTGCTCGATCAGGGCCACCGCGTGGCCGTCACCGGACGTGACGCGGACAAGCTGGCCGCCTTCGCCGCTTTGGCCAGAGTGGGCGAGCGGCTGCTGACGATCACCGGCGACACCAGCGACGAGCATGACGTCGCCTCCGCCGTGCGCCACGTGGTGGACGCGTGGGGCCGGTTGGACAACGTCATCGCCAACGCCGGTTTCTCGCTGCCCGGCAACCTGGAGAGCCACGCTCCCGAGGACATGCGCGCCATGGTCCTCACCAACGTCCTGGGCCCGGCCCTGCTGGTGCGGGAGACCCTGCCGCACCTCAGGGAGTCCAAGGGCCGGATCGTGATCACCGGTTCGGTCGCCGGGGTGCGCAACACGCCCGGCAACCTGTACTCGGTCACCAAGTGGGCCGCGCACGCGCTGGCGGAGAACACCCGGCTGCTGGTCGGCAAGGACGGGGTCGGCGTGACCGTCGTCGCCCCCGGGGTGGTGGACACCCCGTTCTGGGACAGGCGCGGCGGCACCCCCGAGGCGGCGCCGGCGATGACCGCTGAGCAGATCGCGGACACGATCGTCTTCGCCGTCAACCAGCCCGCGGGCGTGGACATCAACCACATCACCATGCGGCCGACCGGGCAGACCGGTTGACGCCGTACTCCCAACGTCCCTACGACAAGGCTCCCTCGGCCCGCACCGCGTACCACGCGGTGCGGGCCGAGGGAGCCTTCGGGTGTCCGGGTGGACGCGCGGTGTCAGGCGGAGAGGTGGGCGCACCCGGGAAGGACCACCCCGGACCGCTCGAAGCCGGCCACGGTGGGTGCCCCCATCAGGGCCATGACCTCCTCGAACTCGCCCATGAGCAGCCGCAGGACGTCCGCGACGCCCTCCGCGCCGGAGTGGGCGAGCCCCCACAGGGCCGGGCGTCCGACCATCACGGCGTCCGCGCCCAGGCACAGGGCCTTGGCGATGTCGGCGCCGTGCCGGACTCCGCCGTCGAGGACGACCGCGCACTGCCCGGCGACGGCGTCCACGATCTCGGCGAGGGCGTCGGGGGCGCTGCGGGAGAAGTCCAGCTGGCGGCCGCCGTGGTTGGAGACGACGAGCCCCGAGACGCCGTGCTTGACGGCAAGTTCGGCATCCTCACCGGTGAGGATGCCCTTCAGTACCAGGGGCAGGGAGGTCACTTCCCGCAGCCAGGCGAGGTCCTCCCAGGTGATCGAGGCGTCGAACTGCTCCTTGGAGTGCCGGGCGATGGCCGACTCCCCATCACGGCTGCCGTGCGAGGCGGCCATCACGTCGTGCGCCACGTTGACCGCCCGGATGCCCGGGGGCACTGCGAACCCGTTGGTGGCGTCCCGAGGGCGGAACGCCACCCTGGGCGCGTCGACGGTGAGGACCAGCGCACGGAAACCGGCGGCCTCGGCCCGGCGGATCAGGTCCACCAGGAGCTCGCGGCGCCTGAGCCAGTACAGCTGCAGCCACAGCGGGCCGGTGGCCGCGGCGGCAATGTCCTTCAGCGTCCGGCTCGCGAACATGCTGACCGTGAACAGGGCGCCGGCCTCGCCAGCGGCCCGCGCCGTTGCCACCTCACCCTCCGGGTGGGCAAGTTGGTGGTACGCCATGGGGGCGATACCCAGGGGGGCGGCGAGGTCCGCGCCGAGCAGCTCGGTGCGGGGGTCGCAGTGGGAGACGTCGACGAGACAGCGCGGCCGCAGCCGGATCCGGTCCAGGGCCACCCGCCCCGCCGTCAGCATCGACTCGGTGCCGCTGCCTCCCGCGAAGAAGTCCCACACCGGTTGCGGCAGCCGCTCCTCGGCCGCCGCCTCGTACGCGCGCAGCGCCAGCACCACATCTTCTCCGTTCGCCGTACTGTTCAAGGGGTTCGGGGCACCGGCCGTCAGGCGGCGGTGCCGGTGGTCCGCGCGGTGATGAAGGCGGCCAGCCTGGCCATGCCCTCGGCGATGACCTCCGGGCTCTGCGCGCTACACGACAGGCGCAGTTGGTGGGTGCCGCCGCTGTCCAGGTGGAAGTCGCTCATCGGCGTCCACAGCACGCCGTAGGTGCGCGCGGACAGCTCCAGGGCCTTGTGGTCGGCGGCGAAGGGCACGGTGACGACGGCGAAGAAGCCGCCGTCCGGACGGTTCCAGGAGACGCCGAGTTCGGCCCGGCGCTCCGCGGGGAAGTGCCGCTCCAGCTCGTCGAGGAGCGTGTCCATGTTCGTGCGGTAATACGCGATGGCCCCGGCGTTCGCCTCGCGCAGTCGGCAGTCGCTCTCGATGAGCAGTCCGCCGATGACGGCCTGGCTGACGGCCGAGGTGTTGACGGTCGTCATGCTCTTGATCTTGGACAGCTCGTCGGCGAGCAGCGAGCGCCGGCCGCCCGGGCCGACGACCTCCTGGTCGGCGATGACGTAGCCCACCCGGGCCCCGGGCAGCGCCGTCTTGGCGAAGGAGCCCAGGTGCACCACGCGGCGGCCCGTGTCGAGGGCCTTGAGCGTGGGGCGGGCCGAACCGGTCCGTACGAAGAAGCCGTAGGGGTCGTCCTCCAGGACGAGCAGGTCCTCCTCCTCGGCCACCCGCAGTAGGCGCTCGCGGTCCGGGAGGCTCATGCTGGTGCCGGACGGATTGGCGAAGTCCGGGACGACGTAGAAGGCCCGGGGGCGTTCGCCGGCTTCCCTGGCGGCGCGCGCGGCCGCCAGCACCGCCTCCGGGTCGGTTCCGGCGGGTCCCTCGGGCACGGGCCGCACCCGGATGCCCAGGAGCCGGGCCACGCCGGTGATGCCCACGTAGCACGGCGAGCTGACCAGCAGCGTGTCCTCGGGGGCGGCGAAGAGCGCCCGCAGGGTGAGGAGCATGGCCTCCTGGCAGCCGGTCGTCACCACAACGGCTTCCGGGGGCACCTCGATCCCCTCGTCGTTGGCGACCGTCCGGGCGATCAGCTCGTGGATGATCCCGTTGGTGCGGCCGTACTGGAACAGTTGGGTGCGCACCCGGTCGCGCGACCAGCCCAGGGTCTCTTCCAGGTAGCTGGTGTACGTGTGCAGGTGGCGCACGAGGTCGTCGGGCTCGAAGTCGCCCTCGGTGGGCCGACCGGGCGCGAAGGAGATGGCCTGCGGGAACCGGCCGACGACCTCGTTGAGGAAGTTCATGGCGTCGAGGACCGGGTCGCTGAGCGCCCCGTGCAGCTCGTCGAGCGCCAGGGCCTGCAGGGACGGCGGGGCGGCCTGTGTCACCGCTCAGACTCCTCTCGGCGCGGCCGCGGAGGCCGTGCTCAGGGTGGGGGCCGTGTTGCGTGCGGGGATCCGGGCCCGGCCCTGTATGCCGCGGACCAAAGCCGTGGTGAGCCGGTCCGTGTGGACGCGCTGCTGCTCCGGCTCGTGGGCGGTGCCCAGGCCCTGCAGGGCCTCGACCACCTGGTGCAGGTCCTGGGCGAAACCGGTGAGGATGTTGGCGACGGCCACGGCGTTGGAGCCGAGGATGTCGGTCCACAGGTCGGCGCTGCCCGCGGCGAGACGGGTGATGTCCTGCAGTCCCTGTCCGGCGAGCACCAGCTGGGACGGGTCGCCGTGCAGTAACCGCCCCGCGAGCAGGCTCGACACCAGATGCGGGGCGTGCGAGGTGAGCGCCACCGCGCGGTCGTGCTCGGCGTGGGCCATCATGACCGGCCGGGCGCCGCATAACTCGGCTAGGAGCCGGGCGCGTTCGACGGTCTGCGCCCGGGTGTGCGCGGAGGGGGTGAGCACCCAGGGCCGTCCGTGGAACAGGTCGTCCCGGGCGGCGAGCGGGCCGGACTGCTCCCGGCCGCCCATGGGGTGGCCGCCGACGAAGCGGGTGAGGTCGCAGCCGGCCTGGGCCGCTTTTTGCTGGGGCAGTTCCTTGATACTCGCGGCGTCCGTGAAGTCGTGCGCAAGCTGCTGCAGTTGGTGTTCCTTCAGTGCCGCCGCGACGTGCCGCGGTGGTACCGCGATAACGGCCAGGTCGACCGGTCCACGAGGTGTTCCTGCGATACCGGCCCCGAGGTCTGCGGCGGCGCGCGCCGCTTTCGGGTTCGTGTCGATCAGGTAGGTGGTCACGCCCCAGCCCCGAAGGGCCAGGGCGATCGAGGTACCGATCAGGCCGGTTCCGACCACTGCGGCACTTCGCATCAGTGGTCGCTCCACAGGAGCGGGAGGTACTCGGGGTCGCTGTAGTCGGGGGTGCCCTCGGCGGTGCGCCGCACGAGCACGTCGTGGTTGTAGTTGACCTGGGTGCCGTCCGAGCGGAAGAAGTCGTGGTAGCGGTTCTCGCCGTCCTGCAGGTGGAAGGAGATGGCGCGGCGCGGGCGGCCGCTGACGTTGGCACCGCTGCCGTGGTAGGTGCGGCAGTGGTGGAAGTTGACGTGGCCCTTGGGGATGAAGACGGGGATCTTGTTGACCTCGCCCCCGTTGAAGGCCGCGTTGTCCTCCAGCATCTGGTCCAGCTCGGAGCGGTCGCGCTCGGCGAAGTGCAGGGAGGTGGCGTCGTTCTCGGCCGTCTCCTTCCACAGGTGGCTGCCGTCGACCATCGTGATGGTGCCCATCTCCTCACTGCAGTCGTGGAAGGGGATGAACGCGGTCAGCATCCGCTCGGAGGTGGAGGTGGACCAGTAGTGGCGGTCGAAGTGCCAGGGCACGATGTTCGACTGCTCCTGCGCCACCGGGGGCTTGTAGATGAGCGTCGACTGGAACACCCGGATCTGCTCGGCCTGGGCCAGGCGCGCGGCGACGGCGCCCAGCAGCGGCTTGCGTAGGATGCGGCCTATGGTGTCGTCCTCGTAGTGGATGTAGTCGTTGTGCCGCTGGACGTCGCCCTTCTCCGGCTCCCAGTAGGCCAGCTTGGGCGGACGTACCGGCAGGGTGCGGTCGCGGTGGCCGGCGTAGAAGCGCTCGCTGGCGGCCTCCAGCTGCTCGACCTCCTCGTCTGTGAACAGCTTCTTCGACAGGTACCAGCCGTGCTCGGCGTAGAAGGCGACGTCCTCGTCGGTCGGGAGCAGCGCGCGCTCCTCGTCGGTGAGGGTGAAGCTCTGGGCGTCCTGGATGGTCATGGTCATCCTTACAAGGTGCGTGGTTCGGTGGAGGGACAGCGCGTGGAGCGGGTCAGGAGACGGCCTTCTCGCGGGCGACCGCCTCGTAGAGCGCCTTGATGTTGCCGCTGCCGAAGGTGCGGGCGCCGTGCCGGTCGATGACCTCCCAGAAGTACGTCTTCCGTACGTGCTGGGACTGGGTGAAGATCTGGAACACCTGGCCCCAGTGGTCCTCGTCGATCAGGACGTTGGTCCGGCGCAGGTCCTCGACCTGGAGGTTGAGGCGCTCGAAGCGCTCCTGGAGCTGGTCGTAGTAAGAGCCCGGCGTCTGCAGGAAGTTGACGCCTCGCTTCTCCAGGGTCTGCACGGTGCCCACGATGTCGTCGCAGAGCAGCGCCAGGTGCTGCACGCCGGCGCCGCCGTGGCGGGCCAGGAAGGTGTCGATCTGGCCGGGCTCACGGTCGGTGACCGGCTCGATCAGGGTGAAGGTCACCTTGCCGGAAGGGCTCTGGACCACCTTGGAGTCCATGGCCTGGGTGCCGACCTCGATGAATTCCTCGAAGATCTGCGAGAAGCCGAAGACCTTCTCGTAGAACGCGACCGTGGGGCGCAGCTGGCCCGCGGGCAGGCAGATCGCCGCGTGGTCCACGGTGCTGAGCAGTTCCTCGCCCGCCTCGGGGTCGGCGGCGATGATGTCCATCACGCCGGGCAGGAACTGCTCGCGGTCGCCGGTGCGCTGGACGAACCGGTGGGCGACGTCACCGAAGCCCAGGACCGCGGCGGTGACCACCTCGGTGCCGTCCTTGCTGTGGACGGTGGGCTGCTCGACGGCGGTGGCGCCCCGCTCGACGGCCAGTTCGAAGGCCTTGGCGGCGTCGCTGACCTCGAAGGCGATGTTGGCGACGCCGTCACCGTGCTGCATCACGTAGGACGCGGCCGGGTGGGAGGGGGCGAGGGCGGAGGTGAGGACGACCTCGATGCCGCCCTGGCGCAGCAGCAGCGAGCGGTAGTCGGCCTGTCCGGTCTCGGGCCCGGCCTGGCCGCACATACGGAAGCCGAAAGCGGTGCAGAGGTAGAACGCGGACTGCTGGGCATCTCCAACATAGAACTCGACGTGGTCTACGGCCCCGATATCCATGCGAAACCCTTCTGTTTCCATGTTCGGCAGGAGAAAGTCGAGATGTTTTCAGAGAGTGGCGAGCGGGTGAATCAAGAGATTCGGCCCCGAATATCGCTCTAGAGAGTGGAGAACTCGTTCAGCGGCGACCAGACACCGTAGTCGCCCCGACGGTAGAGAAGTGGCTCACGGGGGAAGATTTCGACGCCTTCCACCCGGCCTATGACAAGCCAATGGTCACTCACCTCGATCGCTTTTTCAGCCCTGCATTCCGCAAAGCCGAGTGCAATTCCGGTGAGCAGTGGCGCGCCTTCGGCAATGGCCGAGGGGCGCCATTCGACATGTGCGAACTTGTCCGTGGCCTTGCTCGCGAACACCTGAGAGGCGTCACGCCCGGACGAGGAGAGGAAGTTCACCGCGAACGCCTGCGACGACATGATCGCCGGCAGTGTGCGGGACCCCTTGCCGACGGATACCAGCAGCGTCGACGTCGCCGCCGACACCGCACAGACGGCGTTGCTGGTGAAGCCGTACGGCTCACCCTTTCCGTCTGTTGCCGTCACGATGGCGATCGGGGTCGGGAACGAGCCAAAGAGTTCGCTGAAGCGTACAGAACCGATGTCCATCAAGTCCCTCCGCGGAGCAGCTCGTGAATCGTTTTCGGGCAGGCCGAAGAAATCAACGGCCCACGATGGTGTTTTTTGTAACCGCCGCCGCCCCTTCGCGGCGAAGGTTATTCCGCGGTCGCGCCCACGAGAGTCGTCTCGCGTGCGGCAATCGCGCGGCCGAAGGCTTGGATCGTCAGCGGCAACATGACCGCACCCAATGCGGTGAGCGCCACGGCCAGTACCAGGACGAGTTGTTGGGGGCCCAGGCCGGATCCGGAGCCGGCCACCAGAAGTCCCGCTATGGGCATGGCCAGCATATTGAGCAGATAGAACGGCCCCATGACCTTTCCGAGGTGTTTCTCGGGAAGGACCTTGATGCGCTGCGTCCGGTTGAAGACGTTGAAGTACGTCACTCCGACCATGGCCGCCACGAACGCCGGGGCGTACAGCAGCATGGAGGAGGCGAAGCCGATGAGCAGCAGACAGGAGCAGAGCAGGGCGAAGCCGAAGATCCCGAGCATCCTCACGTTGACGTACCGGAGCAGGAACGGGATGACCAGGAGGTTGACGATCCCCAGCACGCCGATACAGATGTTGAGCATGGCGAACGACGACTCGGGGGCGTGGAACACGCCGGTGACGAGTGCGGCGTTGGCGGCGAGCACCACGGCGAAGACCAGGTTGATCGAGAAGTTGAGCGAGGCCAGCAGGACCAGCGGCCTGCTGCGGACCAACAGGGACCATCCCAGCCGGAGTTCGGCGACGATCTCCGCGGCTCCGCCGCTGCTGGGGGTGCGCAGCCCGCGCGGCAGCGGCAACCAGCAGGCAGCGGCGGCAGCGAAGACCGCCGCGGCGGCGCCGAGCAGCCAGGTCTTGTCGATGAAGGCCACGCCCAGCATCGCCAGGGCGGGGCCGATGGCCATCGCCGAGACCTCCATGCTCTGCACCAGGCCTTGAATCTTGGCCACTTCGGTGCCCTTGGCCAGCTGGGGCACGACCTTCTCGACGGACATGCGCACCGGCGCCATGAGCAGCGAGAGCAGCGGCGCGGCCGTCATCAGAATGGGCGTCAGCAGTGAGGGCGCGGCCAGACAGCCGACGAGGGCGCCGCCGAGGACGACGGCCCGGCCGGCCGTGACGACGGAGAACAGCCTCGCCCCGCCGTCACGGTCGGCGAGGAGTCCGGCGAAGGGGTACGCGAGGAGGGCCGGGAGCCACTCGATCGCGTAGGCCAGGCCGAGGGCCGACACCTCCTTGGTGTCCTGGAAGATGAGCAGCGGGACGGCGAACATCACCATCTGCTCGGCAACCACCCCGAGGAGGACACCGCAGGCGAACAGCCTTTGGTGCAGTACGGATCGCGCGGTCATGAGATCGATCGCTCCCTTGTGCTCGGCCGGGAGCGGCCCGGCCCGAGACTCCTCACTGCGGCACCGGAACGGTTTCGATGTGGAAACCGGCGATGATCTTCCGGATGTCCTCCTCGACGGCCGGCTCGTTGCCGGTGAAGATGAACCGCCCGCTGTGCACCGCGTCATAGCTGCCGCCCGGCTCCATCACCTCGCCCGGGGCCGGCACCAACTCCCGCCAGATAGTGGAGAAGCGGTCCCGCATGGAGGTCACCGAGACGACCTCGGCCGGCAGGCCGGCGGGCTTCGGGATGATCAGCCAGCCGCCGGACGGGTCGCCCGCTTGCGGCGGGACCGTCGCCCGCCCCTCGCACAGGGCGTCCAGCCAGAGCTCGAAGAGGTTGACCCCGAAGAGCTTGTCCGTGAGGTACGGCACCTCTGCCCCGCCGATGCGGCCCGCGATCTCCAGGAACACCAGGTCCCCGTCGGGCGTGACGAAGAGTTCCAGGTGGAACGGCATGGAGGTCATGCCCAGACCCGACACGCAGCGCCGGGCGAACTCGTGCACACGGATGCGCAGCGGGGAGTCCTGGACGACGACCGAGCCGAGCGGCTGCCCGCCGGCCTCGAAGGCCAGGCAGTCGTTGATGTAGCGGGACACCGCCATGAACGGGATCCCGGCGTCCCCGTCCGCGAACCCGTCGACGTGATAGATCGCGCCTTCGACGAACTCCTCGAGCTCGTAGTCGGCGAGGTCGACCTCCGCCAGCAGCATGGTAAGCGCGGCCTCGTCCTCGACGCGGTGCACGCCCATGCTCGCGGCCCCGGACACCGGCTTGAGGATCAGCGGGAACCCGGTGGCCCGGGCGAACTCCAGCGCGGACCCGGCGCTTCCGCAAGCGTCGAAGCGGGGCACGCGGACGCCCGCCTTGGCGACGAGCTCCTTCATCCGCAGCTTGTTGCGGTAGACCGCGACCTCCTCCGGGCGGGGCCCGGGGATGTCCAGCGCCTCGCGGACCTCGGCCGCGATGCCGAGGGTGAACTCGGAGACGGCGATCAGCCGGTCGACCGGGCCGACCTCGTCCGTGACCCGGCGGACCGCGTCGCGCAGCGCCTCGAAGTCGTTGACGTCCTCGATCTGGACGGTGCTCGCGATCCGCTCGGGAGCGGCAAGGATCCCGGTGGCGCCGACCGCGTCGACGACGTAGCTGACGCGGTGCCGATCATGGTCGATGAGCTCCTCGAAGCGGCCCATCGAGAAGTCCCAGCGCGGCCCTTCGGTGTACCGCGGCCAGCGGTTGACGACGACAATGTGCACGGCTCACTCCTCCGTCGCCACGGGAACCGTCTTGATCGACAGGGTTCGCCGGACGAATTCGATGGCTTCTTCCAGCTCCTTGCGCGAGTCCGCGGCGAGCACCGCGTACCCGGTGCGCTGCAGGGAGGAGGAGGTCCGCTGGACGGTGTCGCCGGCCTTCACCTTGGCGGCGACGTCCACGACGGCGGGGTGCGCGCGGACCTCGTCGAGACCGTCGACGGCGATCACCTCGCCGGGGTCGGAGACCACGAAGAGGCTGGCCGAGAACTTCACCGGCCCCTCGGGCGGTGGCGGCAGCTCGTCACCGACGACGAGCCGCAGCACCAGCTCGAACCAGTCCATCCCGTACGCCAGGGAGCACAGCTCCATGATGTAGTCGCCGGGCGTGCGGACCGCGACCTCCATCACCGAGGGGCCGGAGCTCGTCATCCGGAATTCCAGGTGCACGATGCCGGTGCGCATCCCTATGGCGGCGATGACGGACCGGCCCAGTTCGGCGACCTGTTCGGTCTCGGCGGCCGGCAGGGACACCGCAGCCCGGTGCTCCAGCTCGACGAAGTCGGGCGCGTCCGTGGTGGTCTTGGCGGTCAGGTTCGCGAACCAGACCTCGCCGTCGCGGACCAGGGCCTCCCAGCTGTACTCGGGTCCCTCGACCGCGGTCTCCACCAGCAGCGGCCGCTCCGAGGCGCGTCGTACCGCCACGGCGTCGAAGGCGGCGGCGTCGGCGACGAGTTCGACGCCGTCGCTGCCGGCCGACGACAGCGGCTTGATCACCACCGGGAGGCGGGACTTGGCCCACTCGGCCGCCCCGGCCAGGTCGTTGGTGAGGACGTAGTCGGGCTGGCCGATCCCGTGGGCGCGGAAGCGCCCGCGCTGCAGTGCCTTGTTCCGCGAGATCACGGCCGCCCCCAGGGACGGTCCGGGTAAGCCATGGGTCTCCTGGGCCAGGGCGGCGCCCAGGACGTGGCACTCGGTGAATCCGAAGATCCCGGCCGGGCGACTGCGCAGGGCGGCGTCATGGGCGGTCTCCGCCCACAGCTCGTCCAGCGAGCCGTACTGGCCCCGGCTCGGCTCGACGGCGTCGACCAGGCCCTCGATGCCAACGGCCCAGTCCTGCGACTCGATGCCGCGCACCCGCAGGCCGAGCCGGCGGGCGGCCGCCACGTACGGGCGGCCCATGATCCCGACGCCGACGAGCAGCAGTTCGCGCTCTTCCCGCTCGCTCATGATTCCTGCTCTTCGAGACGACGGATCAGGGGGGCGACGTGGGTGAAGAAGTTCCGCATCTCGTCGCGGGTCGGCCAGCCGGAGAAGATGAACTCGCTGATGCCCGCGGCCTTGTAGCTGTGGATGTAGCGGGCGACTTCCTCGTGGCTGCCGACGATGCACAGCGCCGGGCCGCCGCGGTAGGCCACGGCACCGGTCCAGATGTAGGGCGAGAGCCACTCGTCCTTGGCGCTCTCCGCCAGCTGGTACGAGGACTTGACCGCCTCGGAGTCGGTGGTGTTCACCCACTGGCGGATCCACGCCGTGTGGTCCTCGTCCGGGTTGCGCATGAGGTTGGCGAGCTCCGCCACCGCCTCCTCGCGCGTGTCGCGGGACAGCACGTGCATACGGGTGCCCACGCGGCTGCCGGCGTCGAGGAGCGGCTTACTCGCCTTGGCCATGCCCTCGGGGGTGTCGCCGTAGCGCAGCCAGCAGTCGCCGGAGGCGATCGCCGTCTGCTGGGCGACGGCGGAGGCACCGCTGATGTAGATCTCCGGGCGGCCGCCGTCCTTGTGGCCGAGGCCGAGCGAGGCGTCCTTGAGGGTGTAGTGCTGCCCGTCGTAGCTCATGGGCGAGTCGCCCTCCCAGAGGCCACGGATGACCTCAAGGAACTCGTTGCACCGGGCGTAACGCTCGTCGTGGCTGAGGAAGTCGCCATAACCGGCCTGCTCCGCCGGGGAGATGCCGGAGACGATGTTGAGGGACATGCGCCCGTCGGTCATCCAGGACAGAGTGTTGACGACCTGCGCGAACAGGGTCGGCGACATCAGGCCCGGGCGGTAGGCCAGCATGAACTTGATGCGGTCCGTCACCTGCGAGAGGGCGCCGAGCACCGGCAGCGGGTCGGGCAGGTAGTTGGAGATGCCGAACAGCAGGCTGTCGACGCCGAGTTCTTCAGCCTCCTGGACGAAGTCCTTGACCTCGCCCATGTCCAGCTTGCCGATCTTGTACGTGTCCGTGGGTTTCGCCTGTCCCGTGTCGGGCGGCGAGCACCAGTGGAGACGGAGGGGTTCCATCGTGTTTCTTCCTTCCGTTGCGGGCACCGGGAACGCGTTGACGTTTCAGGCGCCGAGCACACGGACGCGGTCGCCGATCTCGGACCAGCGCTCGTGGGCCTCTTCGGGGGAGTCGGCGGTGAAGACGACGGCGGCGATCCGGCAGCTGTAGTCGGCCTCGTCCGTCTTGATCCCGGCGCCGGGCTCGACGAGGACGTGGCTCGCCACCACCCAGGGCTCGGCGGCGAGTTCGTCCCAGCCTTCGAGCCGCGCGTACGAACCCGCGCCGCCGGCAGTCAGGAAGCGGATGCCGGCCGCCTTGGCGACGGGCTCGCGGTACGCCCCCGAGCGCTCCGGATCGGCGCCGGTGATGTCCGCGAGGACCTTGCCCGGCAGCATGAGGCCGGTGGCCATTTCCATCAGCTCGGTGATTTTGTCGCCGGGCAGCCGCGCGGCCACCTCCATGAGGACCGGGCGGCCCTCGTTGAGGCGCAGTTCGCAGTGGAACGGGCCGGTCGTGATGCCCACGGCCTTGACGACACCCGTGGCGTACGACGCCAGTTCGTGGCGCGTGGCCTCATCCAGCGGGGCGGGCGTGAGGTGTCCGAGTTCCAGGAACCGGGGCTCGGGGCCGAGCAGCTTCCGGGTCACCGCGACGACGACCACACCTCCGTCGCGCACATATCCGTCGGCGCTGTACTCCGTACCGGGCACGTATTGTTCGAGGATCGCGTCGCGGGTGAGCGTGCGGTCGAATTCGAGCCCTTCCTCGGCGTGCATCGCGGCCAGTGCCACGCGCGCCTCTTCGATGCTGTCGACGCGCGAGACGTGCACGCTGCCGCCGGAATCGACGGGCTTGATGACCGCGGGAAATCCGACGTGCGCACAGGCCTCTTCGAGGTCCGCCGAGTCGCTCACCACCACGAACTTCGGCACTTCCAGGCCGGCCTCGGCCACCGCTTGGCGCATTCTCCCCTTGTGCCGGACCTGGTCGACGGCGGTGGGGGTCAGGGCGGGCAGTCCGAGACGTGCCGACAGTTGTGCGGCACCGGGTACGTAGTATTCACCTCCGGCCACCACGGCATGAATCGCGTTTCGCTCATGGGATTCCATGACGGCGGCCTCAAGGGCGGCATTGTTATTGGTATCCACCGTGACTATCTCGGTGGTAAGGGAGCGTACTGCGTCGGCAATTACGCGACCCTCTCTCTCATAGGAGGCCACGACGATATCCCAGCCCAGGGCATGGGCGTGCGCGATATAGGCGTTCGCTGAGAACGCCGGCTGCACCACTAAGACACGATAAGACACAGAAGTTCCTCGAAATCTCGCTCTGAGGTCGGCGATGGCCCATCTGGGAGAGCACTTGGACCGCATCACGGCATGGCGAAGCCAGCCACCATGCCAGGGAATGATTGATGCCAAAGACCGCGAAACGTCATGTACGCTGCAGTAATCAGCAGAAGTTGACGGATAAACTTCCGCACGGGATCCGTGGGTCAGTCAGCCGTGGACGCTCGCCTCAGGCAGAGCCCGCCAGGTGCGGCAAATCCCAAGGTAGAAGGAAGAACACAATCAATCGCCCCCCGTGGCGTTGCAGGTCAATAAATTCCCGCGTGCTGATCGATACTCTAGGCGTTAGCACGGTTCGAGGTCAATGAATCCTTGGGCCCGATTCATCTGCGGCGACTGATGCCCTGGTGTCCGTTTTAGTGAAACATGATCGTGATTCACCCCCCGGTGTCGTCCGCACCATTTTCACCTTTATCGGGAGGACGTGAACGGCACGTGTCCTCGGCCGGTCGGGAAGCGAAATCGCGGCACGCCGGTGCGCACCTGGCGCTGCCAGGCGACCGCCACGGCGACCAATTCCGACCCGCCATACAGCGGCAAGCACCACGACCACGGTGTGAACATTCAGGGACTGGCCACTGCGGAAGGGGAGTTGCTCTTCCTCGGCCAGGCCCGGCCCGGCTCCGTCCACGACCTGACCGCCGCCCGCGCCGACGGGATCGTGGGCGCCGCGACGCACGCAGACATCGAAGTCACCGCCGACTCCGGCTACCAAGGAGCCGGCGGAACCATCCGCGCCCCCTCAAGCGACCACCGGGCAAGGGCCACAACGGCTGGGAGAAACGCGCCAACTCCGCGCTGGCCAGACTCCGTGCCGCCGTCGAGCGCCCCGTCGCCACACTCAAGCGCAAAGGGTCCGTCGACAGTTTGAACGTGTCCGTCAGGTGAGGCCCCAGATGGAACCGAAGAACGCCACCCACTGGTCACGCAAATCGATGGCCGACCGCAGTGGGCTGTCGAAGTCGACAGTGGGCCGGATCTGGCGGACATCTCCTCCAGCGTGCTGACCACGACCGCCTCCACCTGGTCGACGCTGATGGTGGGCGGCCGGCCCGGCCGGGGCTCGTCCACCAACCCGTCCAGCCGGCCGGCCAGGAACCGCCGACGCCACTTGCGGACCGTATCCGCCGCTACCCGAAGATCCCGCGCCACCACAACAATCGGCGGAACGTCAGGGCCTGCACACGCCAGCACGATCCGCGCCCGTAACGCGGTGTCCTCGGTCCAGGCCGTCAGCGGGGCGCCTCCGGCCAGGGAGCGGTGCGGGCGCTCGGTGTTGTACCAGCGGGCCCAGGCGGCGAAGCGGTCCACGAACCGCTCGATGCGCAGCGGGCCGGTGTCCTCGGCGGCCGTCTCGGCGGCGTGCTGGGCGGCGACGGAGTCCTTCACCGGCCCGTACAGCTTCCCGCCGGCGTCGCGCGGGCCGCCGGTGAAGCCGGGGAGCTGGGAGATCAGCGTCTGCTCGATCGTAAGGTTCAGCCGCTCCACCTTGCCCTTGCGGTGCGGGGTGAACGCGGGCAGGCGGTGCATGACGACGGCCAGGCCGCCGAGGACCTCCTTCACGGCGCCGGCGGCGAACTCCAGCCCGCGGTCGATCCGTACGCGCTCGGGCACCGCGCCGAACGGCGAGAGGTCCGGTTCGTGGGTGAGCGCCATGCGCATCGCGGTCAGCACCGTGCCGGAGGTCGGGGTGACGGCGATGGCCCAGCCGAGCAGGGCCCGGGTGCCGTCGTCCACCACGGTGGTCAGCCACGGCGCGAGCGCCTTGCCCTTGGGCGGCAGGACCAGGAGCGGGAGCTGCTTGTGGTCCATCTCCCAGGTCCGCCCGCGCAGCGCGTCCGGGCGGCGCAGGTAGACCGCGGCCGCCCGGCGCCCGGCCTCACCGGTCCTCCACGCCGCCCGGTCGGAGGCGGTCATGTCGGCGATGAACGCGCGTTGCAGCGTCCGCTCGGTGACGGTCTTCGCCCGCGCCCACCCCTCGGCGAGGAAGTCGGGCACCGGCGCCCCGGCCGTGGTGCCGTCCCCGGCAGTGACCGCGCGCCGGGCGCGGGCCGGCGCCGCGACGTTGCCCCGGTAAAACGCGAACGCCGCCTGGTCGGTTGCGCTCAGCTCGTAGCGGGGCCGTACGGCCGGCTCGGCGGCCTTCGGCGGCGCGAGCCACCGCCACACCGTCCGCTCCGACACCTCCAGCGCGTCCGCGACCGTACGGACGTGCGCGGCGGTCAACGCCTCGTCCTCCCGCAGCCGGGACGGCCGTTCGACGGCCGCCCGGCGTTTCTCCGCCGACACCCTCCCCATGAACCGAAGTGTCAGTGGTGTCGGCGGCGCCGTGCCCGAACATGCGCCCGCATCCACACGTACGAGTGGACCTCGGCCGAACCGGTGGCGCACGCGGGCCCGGCGTGATCCAGATACGGCCGAGGCGGCTCGGATTCCCTCATCAATGGGTGGTGCTGACTTTTTGACGGGCCGGGGTTTTTGAGGGAGTCGGCCTCGGCTCGGCGCTCGCTTCGGCCATGCGGAAGGTGGTCGACGCGCTGCCCGAAAGCCACCGGGCCACCGCGAGCGACGCGGCCCAGCGATTTCTCGTCGACCCGGAGACCGACCTGCTCTCACGTCGGCTGGTCACTGTGGAGGTACCCGACACCACAATGATCGAGGTCCGGCGCGCGGTGCTCGCCGGACACAAGCTGCGCATCCATTACGCGGCCACAGGCCAGACACCACAGTGGCGCACGGTGGACCCGATCGGTCTGGTCACCGTACGCGACCGGGGCTACTTGCTGGCCACGAGATCTGGCGCGGACCGCACCTACCGGCTGTCGCGGGTGTTGGCCGCCGAGGAACTCCCCGAAACGGCACAGCGACCAATCCAGGTCGATCTGGACCGGATCTGGCGGGAACGCTCCGCGCAGTTTCTCTCCGGCGGCGACGTGCGGGTACGGGTGAACCCGGCGCGGCGGGAGGACCTGCTGGACACCGCGCTGGCCGTCCGCGCAGAAGACCCCGACGCAGACGGCTGGCTGCGGCTGGATGTGACCTTCCAAGATTCACGACACGCCGAATGGGCGCTGTGGCAGCTCAGCACGGACGCGGAAGCCCTGGCCCCGCAGTCGTTGCGAACTTCCCTACGCAACCGCGCCGCCGCGATCGCCACCTGCTACGGCGAGTCATTCTGAGAGTTGTCGCCTTCTGCGGGCCGCCGCCGACGCGATTCGGACCGCTCCATACCGGTAGGTGCCAAGCGCGCCGTACGACGCGTGCGCAACGCGCGGCGCTGCCTAGTTGTTGCGGAGCGTCACGAACGTCCCGCCCCGCAACAACTAGCCGGTTGGTGTGTCGACCACCGAAGCCTGACGATCTTCAAAGAACCTTGGTTACTTGAGGGCAGACTGCCCACCGTGACTGACGCGCTCGGCGCCGACGACGACCTCCTCGCCGTTTTCCCGCTGCGCTCCAGCGAGATCCGCATCGGCTACGCCCGGGTCTCCACCGGCGGGCAGATGCCGCTCGCGCAGCGCGGCGACCATGTTCACCAGGTCCTGGAGGGCTGCGGCCGTACCCATGAGAGGCCGTGCACGGTTCGGCTTCAGCAGTCGAACACCGACCAGCAGATGTCGTTGCGCAGCCGCTGGTCATCAAGTACGAGTTCGCGGATCGCCTCCGGGAGCTGATTGCGCTGCCACTGGCACTCGAGTCGTCCTGCGGTCTCGCTCTCGCCTTCCGGTGCCGCTGCACGTGCCGCCTTGATCGCGTAGGCGGCCGAGCCGAGCTCGTGCGCGGCGACGTGGGCGACGGCCCCGGCCTGGCCGGCGGCGTACGCGGCATGCCGTGCTGCCCCACGCAGGTCTCTGGCTGCCCCCATCGCATGCCCGCCCGCCGCGCGGGCCTGCATCATCTTGACCTCGCCACGTACCCAGGCCCGGGCATGCTCGATCGCCCGGCGCGGTCGCGGGTCCACGGGCCGGGCCGACTCGAAGAGGCCAAGGACGTGCTCTGCGCAGGCGGCAGCCCATAGAGCGAGGAGACGGTGATCCGCATCAGTGAGAGTCCCACCACGGCGGATCGTCACGAAGCGAGGGTCGCGGACCTTCGGGAGGATCACGACGTGCACTCCCTCCTGCGCGCATCGGCGCCGCTCGCTGCGGTGTGCCCTGGCGGCCGGTCAGCCGCCTGGCGCAGGGAATGATCCAGAGTGCCCATCAGCCGGGCGACACGACTGCTGCCGCCTGCCGCGGGCGGGTAGCGGCACAGCACATCGATGAGCACCGGTGTCGCACGCTGCCGCGACCGTTCCAGCAGGGCATCCCCGATCGCGGTATCACCGCCCGCCTCCACCTCCCCGATACGCGCAGCGCTCGCGCAGGCCCGCAGGATGTGGCCGACCTGGCCGGCCTGGGCGATGGGGTGCAAGTACGCGGCCGATGCGGCGTCGCCGGCGGATCGCGCGGCCAGTCGTGCGGCTTCGGAGGGCGCGGACCGGGCGGCTCGGTGAGCGTCGAGGGAAGTGACGCGCTGCAATTTCGTCCTGTTGGCACCGTTGATGAACGTCCAGGCCGCGTCGATCGCCGCACGGGGGCGCGGATCGTCGGGAACAGCCTGCTCAAAGACCGACAGGACGTCCTCTGCGTGCCGAACAACGTAACGCGCCACGACGCGCAGTTCGTCCATCGTCAGATCGAAGTCTCCGGACATGGTGTGCGTGCTCTGTGCCATGTTCCTGAATCGTATCCTTGAACGCTCGGTGGAGACTCTGCGACGAATCCTCCGCTCACCTGCGTCGGAACCCTCAATCGGAGGTCACATGCGGCCCGTGGACCTGGCTCGTCGCCATGGCCTGTCCACGCAGGCGGTCCGCAACTACGAGGACGCCGGCATCATCCCGCCGGCCCACCGCAGCCGGACGGGGTACCGGGACTACACCACCACTCATGCCGCCGGCCTCGCGGCCTACCTGGCGCTCGTCCCTGCCTTCGGCTACTCGACCAGCCGACGCATCATGCATGCCGTCACCGGCGGCCAGCTCGACGAAGCACTGGAGTACGTCGACGACGGGCACTCACTCCTGGCTCGCGACCGCAACACGCTACGAACCGTCGAAGCGGCGCTCTCACACCTCGGAGCCTCCGCCCCGGATGCAGCGGCCAGCACTCGGACGCCGTACAGCATCGGTGAACTCGCCCGCCACCTCGCGCTCAACCCGGCCACCCTGCGCACCTGGGAACGCGCTGGAGTCCTCACCCCACAACGTGATTCGCGCACCGGGCACCGCCAGTACCTTGCGCAGGACGTGCGCGACGCCGAACTGGCGCACCTGCTGCGCCGGGGAGGCCAGCCCCTGGGCACCATCGCCACCGTCCTCGGAGAACTCCGCGACGCTGGCAGCCTCGATGCGCTGGCCAGGACCCTGGAACCGTGGCGGCGCGACCTCACGTCGCGCGGATTGGCCCAGCTGTACGCCGCCGGTCAGCTCTCCACCTACCTCGACTCCTTGGACGGATCGGCGAGAACCGGCTCAGCCCCAGAGCACGGACCCCACTGACGTTTCCGATGTCGGGACCACTGACATTTCCATGTCGGACGACAGCGCGGCAGCGCCCCACCCAGCCTGGTCGCCTGCATGACCACAACCTGCACAGAACGGAAGGCGGCGTCCAGCCGCACCCTGGTCATCGTGCGGTGTCGCATGATGGCCAGCCACGCGTTCAACACCTCCACACCCAACAACGCCGCGACCCAGCCGACCAGCGCGGATCACTGCCCCGGTTCCAGCCCGTCGTCGATGGCGCGGGACAGCACGTACGGCGGCAGCGTCAGACAGACCATCCAGGCGCTACCGCGTCGCGCACCGGCTGCGATCCGGCGGCGCTGACTGGTGATCAGCCGCCATAGGTACCGCACGGCGCTGCGACGGTCCGGGGTCCCCGGATCCATGTACGAATCTGTCATGTACCGCACCTTAGTGATCGCTGACCGATTCGGACCGCACTGAGGCGCGTCCGGCCGTGGACGGAGCGAAAGCTCCGCCATGGAACCGACCAGGCGAAGTCCGCCAACCGCAGTTTGCGGAACCTTCATCGGCGAAGATCCAGCCCCCTCAGCCGTGCCAGGACCGCCACAGCGCCGCATAGGCGCCGTCCGCCGCCACCAGCTCGTCATGGCTTCCCAGCTCGCTGATCCGGCCGCTTTCCACCACCGCGATCACATCCGCGTCGTGTGCGGTGTGCAGCCGGTGGGCGATCGCCACGACCGTGCGACCGTCCAGCACCCGGGCCAGTGAACGCTCCAGGTGTCGCGCGGCCCGCGGGTCCAGCAACGACGTCGCCTCGTCCAGCACCAGCGTGTGCGGATCGGCCAGGACCAGCCGGGCCAGTGCGATCTGCTGGGCCTGAGCCGGCGTCAGCGCCAGGCCGCCGGAGCCGACCTCGGAGTCCAGCCCCTCCTCCAGGGCCCTCGCCCAGCCGTCCGCGTCGACCGCCGCGAGCGACGCCCACAGCTCGGTGTCCCCGGCGTCGGTACGGGCCAGCAGGAGGTTGTCCCGCAGCGAACCGACGAACACATGGTGCTCCTGGTTGACCAGCGCCACATGCGTACGTACGCGCTCCGCCTTCATCCGTGACAACTCCGCTCCACCGAGCGTGACTTCACCCGTACGCGGGGCGTAGATCCCGGCCAGCAGACGGCCCAGCGTGGACTTGCCGGCACCGGACGGGCCGACCAGCGCGAGGCGCGTACCCGGTGCGACGTCCAATGACACCTTGTGCAGGACGTCGAGCCCGGCGCGGTAGCCGAAGTGCACCTCGTCCGCCCGGACATCACGGCCGTCCGGGACGACCTCCGCATCGCCCGCGTCCGGCTCGATGTCCCGTACGCCGACCAGCCGGGCCAGCGACACCTGTGCGACCTGCAACTCGTCGTACCAGCGCAGGATCAGGCCGATCGGGTCGACCATCATCTGAGCCAGCAGCGCACCCGTCGTCAGCTGCCCCACGGTCAGCCAGCCCTCGATGACGAACCAGCCGCCGAGCATCAGCACCGCGCCGAGAATCGTCACGTAGGTGACATTGATGACGGGGAAGAGCACGGAACGCAGGAAGAGCGTGTACCGCTCCCACGCCGTCCACTCCTTGATCCGTCGGTCCGACAGCGCCACCCGGCGCGCACCCAGACGGTGGGCCTCCACGGTCCGTCCGGCATCCACGGTCTCCGCGAGCATCGCCGCGACCGCCGCATATCCGGCGGCCTCCGAACGGTACGCGGACGGCGCCCGCTTGAAGTACCAGCGGCAGCCGAGGATCAGGACGGGCAGGGCGACCAGAACCGAGAGCGCCAGCGGCGGAGCCGTCACGGCGAGTGCAGTCAGGAGCAGCCCCGCCCACACCACACCGATCGCCAGCTGCGGCACGGCCTCGCGCATCGCATTGGCCAACCGGTCGATGTCCGTGGTGATCCTGGAGAGCAGATCACCGGTCCCGGCCCGTTCCAGCACGCCCGGCGGCAGCCCGACCGACCGTACGAGGAAGTCCTCGCGCAGATCGGCCAGCATCTCCTCGCCGAGCATCGCGCTGCGCAGGCGCATCATCCGGGTGAACACGGTCTGCACGATCAGCGCGAGCGCGAACACCCCGGCGGTGCGCTCCAGATGCAGGTCGGTGACGCCGTCGGAGAGGTCCTCGACCAGCCCGCCCAGCAGATACGGGCCGACGATCGAGGCGATCACCGCGATGGCGTTGAACGAGATGAGCACGGTGAACGGCCTGCGGTGGCGCCGCAGCAGCTCCCGTACATAGCTCCGTACGGTGGTGGGGGTGCCGACCGGCAGGGTCGTCGCCGACTCCGGTGCGGCCGGGTCGTACACCGGTTCTGCGACGCCGATCATGCCCGTTCCTCGATTTCCTCGATCGTCCTGATCCTCTTGATCGTGTCCTGAGAGGTCAGGACCGCGATTTCGTCGTCCGTCTCGCGCGTCACGACCGCCCGGTAGCGGGGGTCCGCGTGCAGGAGTTCACGGTGTGCGCCGACCGCGACGACCGTGCCCCGGTGCACCAGCACCACCCGGTCCGCGAGGTCGAGCAGCAGCGGTGACGAGGCGAACGCCACGGTCGTGCGGCCCTGGCGCAGTGCCTTGATTCCGGCGGCGACCCGGGCCTCCGTGTGCGAGTCGACGGCGGAGGTCGGCTCGTCGAGAACCAGCGCCTCCGGGTCGGTCACCAACGAGCGGGCCAGAGCGAGCCGCTGGCGCTGGCCGCCCGAGAGCGACCGGCCGCGTTCGGTGATGCGTGTCGTCATCGGGTCGCCGTCCGTGGCGACGGACGCCTGCGCCAATGAGCCCAGCACATCGCCGCACTGGGCGGCGGACAGCGCGTCCTCCGCGGTCACCCGGCCGGACGACGGAACGTCGAGCAGCTCGCGCAGCGTGCCGGAGAGCAGTACCGGGTCCTTGTCCTGGACCAGTACGGCGGTCCGCGCCGAGTCCAGCGGGAGTTCGTCCAGCGGTACGCCACCGAGCAGGACGGACGGGGTCTTCTGCCCGGTCGTGGCGTCGTCCGTGGAGCCGTGCGCTCCGTTCTCAGTTGAAGCCTCCGCCCCGTTCCCGACCTCGTCCGAGTCCGCGTCCGAGTCCGAGTCCGTGTTCGCATGCGCGTGTCCGCCGAGACGCTCGGCCAGCCGGCCCGCCTCGTCCGGATCGCCGCAGACCACCGCGGTGAACAGGCCGGCCGGGGCCATCAGCCCGGTGACCGGGTCGTACAGATCGCCGGTCGGTGTTGCGTCCACGGTCGACGGCCGGTCCGTGCGCTGCAGCGACAGCACCCGGACCGCGCGCTGGGCGGAGGGCCGCGAGAAGGAGTACGCCATCGCGATCTCCTCGAAGTGGCGCAGCGGGAACAGCAGCAGTGACGCCGCGCTGTACACCGTGACCAGCTGACCGACCTCGATCCGGCCGTCACGGGCCAGCGTCGCCCCGTACACGACCAGCGAGATGAGCAGCACGCCCGGCAGCAGCACCTGGATCGCCGAGATCAGCGACCACATCCGCGCGCTGCGCACCGCGGCCTTGCGGACCTCCTGCGAGGCGCGCCGGTAACGGCCCAGGAACAGCTCCTCGCCGCCGATCCCGCGAAGTACCCGCAGCCCGGCAACGGTGTCCGAGGCCAGTTCCGTGGCCTTGCCCGCCTTTTCACGCTGGAGGTCGGCGCGCCGGGTGGCCCGGGGGAGCAGCGGCAGCACGGCCAGTGCCAGCAACGGCAAGGCGAGTGCCACCAGGACGCCCAGCGACGGCAGATAGAGGATGAGCCCCACGCAGATCAGTACGAGGGCCGCAGCGGCCGCCGCGAAGCGGGAGAGCGCCTCGACGAACCAGCCGATCTTCTCGACGTCGCCGGTTGACACCGCGACGACCTCGCCCGCGGCGACACGGCGGGTCAGCGCCGCGCCGAGCTCCGCGGTCTTACGGGCCAGCAGCTGCTGAACGCGCGCGGCGGCAGTGATCCAGTTGGTGACGGCGGTCCGGTGGAGCATGGTGTCGCCCAGCGCGATCAGCACACCCAGGACAGCGATCAGGCCGCCCGCCCACGCGAGCCGGCTGCCGGAACGGTCGACGACCGCCTGCACGGCGAAGCCGACGGCAGGCGGCAGCCCGGCAAGGGAGCACTGGTGCAAAAGGCCCCAGGACAAGGACTTGAGCTGGCCGCGCAGCTGATTGCGGCCGAGCCAGAACAGGAAGCGTGGGCCTGACCGGACATCGGGATCGCCTGGATCCGGGTACGGAAGATCGCGAATCTGCATGACGTCCCATGGTTCGGTGTGTCGGTTTGTTCGGTGAATGACTCAAACCGTGCAAGGTTCGCCCCGGGACGTCTGTCGGAGCAATTGGTTTTCTCCAGGAACGGCACTAATCGCGCCATGGTCACGATGCGGGCGGGGGAGCTGCTGCGGGGCCGGCTCGACCGGAGCAGGCCCCGCAGCCCGTCGTATCGGCCCGTCAGGCCTTTTCCGGATTCTCCGAGTCCATGCCGGATCGGGCCTTCTTCCACTCGCCGCGGGTGAAGTCCGGAATCTGCTGCGGCGCGCCCTTCGCCTTGATGGACACATGGCTGAGCGGAACGGGTGACGTCCAGGTCGCCGCGTCGTACACATCGAAGTCGGGGACGAGGCCGAGCCGCATGCACTGCATCAGCCGGAACACCAGCATGTAGTCCATACCGCCGTGACCGCCGGGCGGGTTGGCGTGTTCCTTCCACAGCCAGTGGTCCCACTGGGTGTACTTGGCGAAGTCACCCCAGTTGTCGTCCGTGTGGTCGGGCTCGATGTAGATACGGGCCGGGTAGTCCTCGAAGACACCCTTCGTACCGCCGAGACTGTTGATCCGCGAGTACGGATGCGGAGTGGACACATCGTGCTCCAGCCGGATGACTCGTCCCTTGGCGGTCTGGACGAGACTGATCGTCCGGTCGCTCTCGATATAGGTCTCCTTCCAGCTCGGATCACCGGCCGGCATGTTCTTCTCGCGGTACTCGGCGAGCCCCAGGGACGGGGATCCGACACTGGTGATGCTCACTGCACGGTCGCCGCGGTTGATGTCCATGTAGTTGGCGACCGGACCGAACCCGTGGTTGGGGTAGAGATCGCCCCGCAACCTGGTGTGCCACAGCCTGCGCCAGGGACCTTCGTAGTACCCCGGGTCGAACATCAGGCCGCGCAGATCGTGGTTGTACGCGCCCGCGCCGTGCAGCAGATCACCGAAGAGACCGGCATGCGCCATGCGCAGCACCCGCATCTCGTTCCGCCCGTAACAGCAGTTCTCCAGCTGCATGCAGTGGCGTCTGGTGCGCTCGGAGAGGTCGACCAACTCCCAGAGCTGGTCGAGCTGGAGAGCGATCGGACACTCCACGCCGACATGCTTGCCGTTCAGCATGGCGGTCTTCGCCATCTCGAAGTGGAAGTCCCAGGGCGTCGCCACATAGACGAAGTCGATGTCCCCGCGCTTGCAGAGATTCTCGTAGTCGTCCTCGCCGTTGGTGTAGACGGCGGGCGCCGGCTGACCGGCAGCGGTCACCTTCGCTGCCGCCCGTTCGGCCTTGGTCTTGACCGGGTCGCACACGGCGACGACGTGTACGCCGGTGACGGCGAGGAAGAGATCGATCATGCTGCCACCACGGTTGCCGAGGCCGACGATGCCGACCCGGACGGTGGAGCGCCGGTCGAACGGCACTCCTACCATGGTGCGCCCTTGGCGCTTGGGAGCGGCCGCCTGTCCCGCGGGAGTGGCCTCAGGACTCCGGGTGGGAGTGGCAGCGGCCGCTGTGCCGCTGCTGAGACCGCCGAGTCCGAGCCCGGCACCGGCCACTGAGGCGGTCGTCCACAGGACCGAGCGGCGGCTCATCGAGCCTTCGTCGCCGTCCTGCGTACCGTCGTCCTGCTGTGCTGCGTCGTTCATCGATCCTCCAGAAGGGGGGTCTGACGTGCGCGGCTGGTGAATTAACCTCGGTAAGGACCTTGGTAGTTGGGGCTGCTGATGCGCAAGGGGAGTGATTGGACTCCTGCTTTGAAACCATGGACTTTTGTGCCCACGCAAAAGCCGGGCGGGCTCGGAAACCGAGCCCGCCCGGCTATTTGAGAGCATCGTCAGGCCTGTCGGGCGGCCGAGGACGAATCGGCCGCCGGACGGCCCCGTTGATCACCGCACCACAGCCCCCGGCCGCGTGGCCCGCTCCAGCTCCATCAGCACCGAGTAGTACGACTGCCCTGTGGCCCGGTCCATACCGATCTCGCACATCCGGTTGGCCGAGAGATACGCGTCGTACTCCCGCGCATTCACCTCGGCGGCCTCCTTCGCCGTCGCGGAGGCCGTCAACTCCTTGTGCAGCATGCCGCGGTCGCCCGCGAAGGCGCAGCACCCGGCATCGTCCGGGATCACGACCTCCTCCGCGCAGGCCTCCGCGACCGTGCGCAGCTGCTCCACGTCGTCCAGATGCTGCATGGAACACGTCGGATGCAGGACTGCCGAGTCGATTTTGCGGAGGACTGTCAGTTCAGGAAGCAGTTCGTCGGCCGCCCAGACCAGGGAGTCGACAATGGTCAGCTCCCGGTGCAACTCCCGGTTGTCGTCGGTGAGATAGGGCACCACCTCATCGGCGATGCCCAGCGTGCACGACGAGGCGTCGACGACCAGCGGCAGCTTTCCGCCCGCCGTCCAGCCCCAGGCCGCTTCCACGATGCGGTTGGCCATTACGGCATTGCCCGCGTCGTACCCCTTGGAGTGCCAGATCGTCGCGCAGCAGGTCCCCGCGACATCGTCCGGGATCCATACCGGCTTTCCGGCGCGGGCGGAGACGGCGACGACGGCCTGCGGCAGCGACGGGCCGCGATGGCCTTCGGGACCGCCGAAGATGCGGTTCACACACGCCGGGTAATAGACAGCGCTCGCCCCGACACGGGAGGTACGGGGCAGCTTCCGGGCGGCCGCGCCGGGGATCTCGGGCAGCCACTCGGGCACCAGATCGGGACGCACGGCCTTTCGGGCGAGCCCGGTGAGCGTCTCCAGCGGCCCGTCACCGATCCGGTCGCCGATCCGGTCGGCCGCGGCGACCGCGAGCCGTGCCGCCGCCTCCACCGCCTTGAAGTTCTTCGCGGTGAGCGCCGCGATCCGCTCCTCGCGTGGCGAGTGCCGCTGGTGGCGGAAGTCCTTCATCATTGCGCCGGTGTCGATGCCGACCGGGCAGGCGAGTTTGCAGGTCGAGTCGCCCGCGCAGGTGTCGACGGCGTCATAGCCGTACGCGTCGAGCAGCTGCGCCTCCACCGGTGAACCGTCCGGCTGCCGCATCATCTCCCGGCGCAGCACGATCCGCTGGCGCGGAGTGGTGGTCAAGTCCTCGCTGGGACAGGTCGGTTCGCAGAAGCCGCACTCGATGCACGGGTCGGCGATCAGCTCGACCCTGGGGATGGTCTTCAGCCCGCGCAGATGGGCCTTCGGGTCGCGGTCGAGGACGATCCGGGGCGCCAGAACTCCGTCGGGGTCGATGATCTGCTTCGTGCGCCACATCAGCTCGGTCGCCTTCGGGCCCCACTCCAGCTCCAGGAAGGGGGCGATATTGCGGCCGGTGGCGTGCTCCGCCTTCAAGGAGCCGTCGAAGCGCTCCACCGTCAGCCGGCAGAAGTCGTCCATGAACGCGGCGTAGCGGTCGATATCGGACGGCTTCGCCGCGTCGAAGGCGAGCAGGAAGTGCAGATTGCCGTGCGCCGCATGGCCGGCGACGGCGGCGTCGAAGCCGTGCTCCGCCTGAAGCCCGAGCAGGGCCTCACAGGCATCGGCCAGCCGGGAGGGCGGCACCGCGAAGTCCTCCGTGATCAGCGTCGTACCCGAAGGCCGGGAGCCGCCGACCGCGGTGACGAACGCCTTGCGGGCCTTCCAATAGCCGGAGATGACCTTGGCTTCGCGCGTGAACTCATTGGTCACCGAGGCAACGGGGGCGACCAGGTCGAGCCCCTCGACGACGGTCGCCGCCGCCCGCTCGTACGCCTCCTGGCCCGTCTCGTCCGGAGCGCGGAACTCCACCAGCAGTGCTGTGGTCTCCTTGGGCAGCTCGGCCCAGTCCGCGGGCACGCCCTGGACGCTCACCGACGCACGCAGCGTATTGCCGTCCATCAACTCGACGGCGATCGCCCCCGCCTCGTTGAAGCGGGGCACGGCGGCCGCCGCGGCGGTCAGGGAGGGGAAGAACAGCAGGGCGGTGGAGATGCGGCGGTCCAGCGGCAGTGTGTCGAACACGACCTCGGAGATGAAGCCGAAGGTGCCCTCGGAGCCGACCATCAGACCGCGCAGGATCTGTACGGGCGTCGAGCCGTCGAGGAAGGCGTCGAGCCGGTAGCCGTTGGTGTTCTTGATCTCGTACTTGGCACGGATCCGGGCGGTGAGCTCGGCATCCGCCTCGATCTCCGCCTTGAGGGCCAGCAGCCCCTCGCACAGCCGCGGCTCGGCGTGGGCCAGGTCCTCGTCCGCTGCTGGATCCGCAGTGTCGACGACCGTGCCGCTCGGCAGTACGAAGGTGAGGGAGGAGACGGTGCGGTACGAATTGCGGGTCGTTCCCGCGGTCATTCCGGAGGCGTTGTTGGCGACCACTCCGCCGATCGTGCAGGCGATGGCGCTGGCCGGATCGGGCCCCAGCAGCCGGCCGTGCCGGGCGAGGGTGGCGTTGGCCCGCAAGACCGTCGTACCCGGCCGGATGCGGGCCTGCGCGCCGTCGTCCAGGACCTCGATGCCCGCCCAGTGCCGGCGCACGTCGACAAGGATGTCCTCACCCTGGGCCTGGCCGTTCAGACTGGTGCCGGCCGCCCGGAAGACGACCTCGCGGCCCTTGCCGTGCGCGTACGACAGGATCGCCGAGATGTCGTCGATGTCCTCCGGGACCACGACGACCTGTGGGATGAACCGGTAGGGACTGGCATCGGAGGCGTACTTCACCAGGTCGGAGACCTTCCACAGCACCTTCTCCGGCCCCAGCAGGTCGATCAGCTCGCCGCGCAGTGGTTCGGGCGTACCCGGAGCCTGCCGGTCGGGGACCCGGTCCAGGGACGGAGTACGCACCGCAGCAGGGCGGAGTGCTTCCGGCTTCGGCTCCAGCAGTGGCATGTCGAGCTCTCCTCGGTGGTTCGGTTCGGTACTCGGTACGGCGACGGCACACACGCAGCACCCATCCGGTGTACGCGTGTCCGCACGGGTTCAGCAGCGGCGCTCCGGCATTCCGTTGACCAGGGCGGTCAACAGCCCGCCGAACACCTCGCGCTGATCGGCGGTCAATGGGGCCAGGATCTCCTCTGCGGCGGCCCGGCGCGCGTCGCGCAGCGATCGGAGGGTGGCAAGGCCCTCCTCGGTGATTTCGATACGGACCACCCGGCGGCTGTCCGGATCGGGGGCGCGACGCACCCGGCCGCTCGCCTCCAGGCCGTCGACCAGACTGGTCACGGCACGCGGGACGACATCCAGGCGCTGCGCGAGGTCCGCCATCCGGGGCGGCCCGTCGTAATGCGCGACGGTGCGGAGCAGCCGGAACTGTGCGGGAGTTATGCCGATCGGCTCCAGCTGGCGGCTTTGAATACGCTGGAGCCTGCGGGTCACCCGCAGCAACTGCTCGGCGAGCACGCCATCGGCGTCGGAGGGGTCCATGAGGGGAACAGTATCAGGACCTTGTGCATTGTGAGTACAGGTAACAATGAGCTATGCTCTCAAAAGTTCGAGTCTCCAGTTCGAGTCAGCAGTCCGAGTCCTCGCTGTCGCGCGCCCGACGAAGGAGCCCATGAAACCCGACGAAATCACCTGGTCACCCCCGCCCCGGGACGGGAGCCGCCCGCCCGCCGAGCTGCGCCGCATCCTGCGCCTCTTCCGTCCCTACCGAGGCCGGCTCGCCCTGGTCGGGCTGCTCGTCGGCGCCTCTTCGCTGGTGTCGGTCGCCTCGCCGTTCCTGCTGCGCGAAATCCTGGA
Organism: Streptomyces sp. NBC_00057; assembly: GCF_045041165.1. NCBI lineage: Bacteria > Bacillati > Actinomycetota > Actinomycetes > Kitasatosporales > Streptomycetaceae > Streptomyces > Streptomyces sp. NBC_00057. The sequence continues at coordinate 7,845,045 of NZ_CP108256.1, forward strand.
CACCGCCATCCCGCAGGGGCGTACGGGACTGCTGTCGCTGCTCGCCCTCGGCATGATCCTCACCGCCGTGATGAACAGCGTCTTCGGTGTCCTGCAGACCCTGATCTCCACCACGGTCGGCCAGCGTGTCATGCACGACCTGCGCACCGCGGTCTATGCGCAGCTGCAGCGGATGCCGCTCGCCTTCTTCACCAGGACGCGCACCGGCGAGGTGCAGTCCCGCATCGCCAACGACATCGGCGGCATGCAGGCGACCGTCACCTCCACCGCGACGTCACTGGTCTCCAATCTCACCGCGGTCGTCGCCACGGTCGTCGCCATGCTCGCGCTCGACTGGCGGCTCACCCTCGTCTCGCTCCTCCTGCTTCCGGTCTTCGTCTGGATCAGCCGCAGGGTCGGCCGTGAGCGCAAGAAGATCACCACCCAGCGCCAGAAGCAGATGGCCGCCATGGCGGCCACGGTCACCGAGTCGCTGTCCGTCAGCGGCATCCTGCTCGGCCGGACGATGGGCCGGGCGGACTCCCTCACCAAGGGCTTCGCCGAGGAGTCCGAGAAGCTGGTCGACCTCGAAGTGCGCTCCAGCATGGCAGGGCGGTGGCGGATGTCGACGATCGGCATCGTCATGGCCGCCATGCCCGCCGTCATCTACTGGGCGGCGGGCATGGCCGTGCAGTCCGGCGGCCCCGCCGTCTCCATCGGCACGCTCGTCGCCTTCGTCTCGCTTCAGCAGGGTCTCTTCCGGCCCGCCGTGAGCCTGCTCTCCACCGGGGTGCAGATGCAGACGTCCCTCGCGCTCTTCCAACGGATCTTCGAGTACCTCGATCTCGAGGTGGACATCACCGAGCCCGAGAACCCCGTCCGGCTGGAGAAGATCCGAGGCGAGATCCGCTTCGAGGACGTCGACTTCAGTTACGACGAGAAGAGCGGCCCGACCCTCAGCGGCGTCGATGTGACCGTGCCGGCCGGTGGCAGCCTGGCGGTCGTCGGACCGACCGGGTCCGGCAAGTCCACGCTGAGCTATCTGGTGCCCAGACTCTACGACGTCACCGGCGGCCGGGTCACGCTCGACGGTGTCGACGTACGCGATCTGGACTTCGACACCCTGGCGCGGGCCGTGGGTGTGGTCTCTCAGGAGACGTATCTCTTCCATGCCTCGGTCGCCGACAACCTGCGCTTCGCCAAGCCGGATGCGACCGACGCCGAAATCGAGGCAGCCGCCCGTGCGGCGCAGATCCACGACCACATCGCCTCACTGCCCGACGGCTACGACACCCTGGTCGGTGAACGCGGCTACCGCTTCTCGGGCGGCGAGAAACAACGCCTTGCCATCGCCCGTACGATCCTGCGCGACCCGCCCGTCCTGGTGCTCGACGAGGCGACGAGTGCCCTCGACACCCGTACGGAATTCGCTGTGCAGGAAGCGATCGACACACTCTCCGCGGGACGCACCACCATCACCATTGCCCACCGGCTCTCCACCGTCCGCGACGCCGACCAGATCGTCGTCCTGGACGGCGGCCGAACCGCCGAGCGCGGCAGTCATGACGAACTCCTCCAACAGGACGGCCGCTACGCCGCCCTGGTCCGGCGGGACATCGAACTGGCCCCCGTGCCAAGCTGATCGGCGGGGTCGGGCGTGCCTCTGCCGAGTCCGTACACGCGGCGACGCCGCCACTCCCGTGGGACGGGGAGCGACGGCGCCGGGCGGAGCAATGGTCAGACGAGCCAACCCACGAAGTGGACGATGCCGGCGAGCAGGTTGGTAATCAGGTTCATCCGGTGTTTCTCCTTGTACATGGTGCATGTGTGGGACTGCGCAGTCTCGGTCTGCAGCCCGTCGCTTGCGCCCTGTAATCATCATCTGCCGCAGTGGAGTTGAGCAACGAACAGCGAAACGATCACGCGTTCCAGCGAACACCCGATCCCCTGTTCGTATGTTCTGTTCATGGGGTGTGGGCCCGTGTCGTCCAGGTGGGGACTCCGGACGGCGGGTTAGCGTGCCCGCATGGTGAACGAGTCCCCGGACACCCCGCCCCGTCGCACTCTCCGCCCGACCCGGCGCGGTCGTCTGATGCTGCTCATCGGCATCGGTATCGTCCTCGTCGTGGCAGCAGCTGTCCTCGTACCGCTGCTGACACGGGGGCCGAAGGTCGAGCGGGCTCGCCCGCTCGTGATCCCCGAGGGATGGCGGGCGTCCCAGGTGTACGCCGCAGTCGACAAGACCCTGGCCGTGGCATCCGGCACCACCGAGAAGGCCGCCGGTACGGCGGATCTGCCGCTTCCGGCCGAGGCGAAGGGCAATCCCGAGGGATACCTCTTCCCGGCGACGTACCCCGTCACGTCCGACTCCATCCCGCAGAGCCTGCTCAGGTACATGGTCGACACGGCGGTTGAACGCTTCGGCGCGGACCACATCACCGCAGGCGCGCGGCGCAACGGCGTCTCGGTGTACCAGACGGTGACGATCGCAAGCATCGTGCAGGCCGAGGCGGACACCGAGGGCGACATGGGCAAGGTCGCAAGGGTCATCTACAACCGGATCGACGGGGGCATGCCGCTCCAGATGGACTCCACACTCAATTACGCGCTGAACCGCAGCACCCTGGACACCACCACCGGCGACACGAAGATCGACAGTCCGTACAACAGCTATGAGCGCAAGGGGCTGCCGCCCACACCCATCGGCAACCCGGGTGAGCAGGCGATGATGGCGGCGATCACCCCCACCCCCGGACCGTGGCTGTACTTCGTCACGGTCGCGCCGGGGGACACCCGCTTCACCGACAGCTATGCGGAACAGCAGAGAAACGTGGAGGAGTTCAACCGAAACCGCCGCAGCGCGTCCGGCGGCTGAGCGGCTGCGCCGTCATACCACGGCCGGCATGAGCTCCTCGTCCGTCCTCGTTTCCGTCTCCGCCCCGGCCTTGTCCAGCAGCCGTGTGATCGCACGCACCGCGGCCCGCCCCGCCCGGTTGGCGCCGATCGTGCTGGCGGACGGCCCGTACCCGACGAGATGGATGCGCTCGTCCCGTACCGCCTGTGTGCCCTCGACCCGGATGCCGCCGCCCGGCTCGCGCAGTTTCAGCGGCGCGAGATGATCGATGGCGGCCCGGAACCCGGTCGCCCACAGGATGACATCGGCCTCGACGGTCCGGCCGTCGTCCCACGCGACCCCGGTCGGCGTGATCCGGTCGAACATCGGCAACCGGTCGAGCACCCCCTCCTCGCGGGCGCGCCGGATCGCGTCGGTGAGCGGCAGCCCGGTCACGCTCACCACACTCTGCGGCGGCAGCCCGCGCCGCACCCGATCCTCCACCATCGCCACGGCGGCCCGCCCCTGGTCCGCGCCGAACGGCCCCTCCCGGAAGACCGGCGGCCGACGCGTCAACCAGTACGTCCCGGCCGCAACCTCGGCGATCTCCATCAGATGCTGCGTACCGGAGGCGCCGCCACCTACCACCACCACGCGCTGCCCGGCGAATTCGGCGGGCCCCGGGTAGTTCGCGGTGTGCAGCTGCCGTCCCCGGAAGCTCTCCTGGCCCGGGTAGCGCGGCCGGAACGGCCGGTCCCAGGTGCCGGTGGCGTTGATCAGGGCACGGGTGGCGCACGTACCCTCGGACGTCTCGACGAGCAGACGCCCGCCGTCGCCCTCGCGCACGGCGCTTACCTCGACCGGCCGGTGAACCCGCAGGTCGAAGGCGCGCTCGTACGTGTCGAAGTACTCACCGATCACTTCGGAGGAGGGCCGGCTGTCGTCGGCTCCGGTGAGTTCCATGCCGGGCAGCGCGTGCATGCCGTGGACCTTGCCGTACGTCAGCGAGGGCCAGCGGAACTGCCAGGCGCCGCCGGGGCGCGGGGCGTGGTCGAGCACGACAAAATCACGGTCGGGCTCCATTCCTGCGCGTCGCAGATGGTAGGCGCCGGACAGTCCTGCTTGTCCGGCACCCACCACGACGACATCGACCATGTGCGTTGCGACCACCCCAAAGTTGTTCACGCTTCTACCAACTTTTTCGGGGGTGAGGATCTTCCCGCGATCTGCAGCGGTTTCCTCACACCGGCCGACGCACCGGAGGCCCGACACGGCGACGCACCGGCGTGCCGGCCCAGCCTTCTGGCTCACCACCGCCCCCGGCTCACCACCGCCCCCGGCTCACCGAGCCTTGCCGATCCCGAGCCAGATAATGAAGAGCGGGATCAGCCCCGACCCAGGGAACGGTGCGCAGCATCTGCACGCTCGCGTCCACGAGATCCTCGCCGAGCCGCGAGAGCCCTGAATCCAGCGCAAGCGCCGTCCCGACCACACCCCCGAGCACCAGTCCCACGGCAACCCGCAGCAGCGAGATCCCCTTTGCGTATGGCAGCGTCCCGTCCGCGACCAGATCCGCTCCGGCACGGGCGATGGTGCCGGGTGGTGCGAGCGCATCGGGGTGCAGGACCTCGGTGGCACTGAGCACCGACCACGACACGTGAAGCAGCAACGGCCCGACGGTGCGCCGGATCCAGCGCGGCACTGCCCGCAGGCGCACACCCCGGGCAGAAGCCGGAACGATCGGCTTCAGATCGAGCGACCGATGGGCAGATGAAACAGAACTTTTACCGGATTCCAGGGATATATCCGGTGGGGCGGGAGCATGACCCGTGGTCATGAGGGCTACACGAGCAGTCCACAGACAGGGAAAGGCACACCTCGGCCACACGCGTACGCGAACCACTGCTGCCATTACGGAACAGGGACTACGACACGCGGTCGACGAGGGAAAGTACGCCGGAGCGCAGGCGAACAGGCACGTACGGCAGCGAAGACGGGTGGCCGGAGCGCCCGGTCACCGGCGGGGGATGCGCTGAAAGGACGTCAGTAGCCGGGACAACACGCGGCGGAAGCCACCCTCAGCAGGTCGACGTGACCGCGCGAAGTGAGCAGAGCTGAACGGAACATGGCGCTGAACGTAGGCGATCCACGACTGAGAAGGTCAATGATGTCTCGGCACGTGGACGCGCGATCTCGCCTCATGAGCGAGAGGATGGAGACATGCCCCGTGCCTTCACCACCAGTGTCCTGCACATCACCACCGGAGCGACGGAGACCGTCACCGACCTGACGCACGACTGCGAACAGTTCCTCGCCAGGACTGTCGCCAGGGACGGTCTGCTCAACATCTTCGTACCGCACGCAACCGCCGGCATCGCCATCCTCGAAACCGGATCGGGCAGCGACGACGACCTCCTGGCCACCCTCCACACCCTGCTTCCCGCCGACGACCGCTGGCAACACCGCCACGGCAGCCCCGGCCACGGCCGCGACCACGTGCTCCCCGCCCTCGTCCCGCCGCACGCGACACTGCCGGTGATCGGGGGGCGGCTGGAACTGGGGACGTGGCAGTCGGTGTGTCTGGTCGATACAAACACCAGCAATACCAACAGGCAGGTGCGGCTGTCGTTCCTCGGGTAGCTCCGAGGAAGTCACGACTGTAGAGGCGATTTCCGGCCGCACCAAGTGAGAGGGCCCGCCCGGCCTTGGCCAGGGCCGTGGGAGCGGTCCTGTGCGGTGATGTGACGGGAGCGAGGGAGCGGGTCCAAGCGGTTGGTGCTGAGGGATCTGCGTAAACACACTGGTGTTATCTATCGAGGCTGCGGTAGGGGAGAGCGCGAACGCAGTGCTGGCCGGTTTTGCCGTCACCCGTCCCTACCGACAGAATTCGCGGTGGCGGGGCCGTCGGTACAGGCCACGAATGCGGAGGATGGCATCGACGAGCGGCATCAGCTGGGTGACGCCGTGCCAGTTGCCGTCGTTGGGTGACACCGCGAGCGGTGTGTCGTGCTGGTCGACGATGACGTGGTGCTTGCTCCGGGGGCGGCGCCTGCCGGCCGGCGATGGCACAGTCGTCCGTTTCCAGCAGCTCGGTCGGCCGCCACTCGGTCAGGATCGCAGCGTGCAGCCGCACCCAACGTCTTCTTTCCGCCGTTGTACGAGTGTGCCAGGCCCCACCCTGGAGGCCGGCTTCCTGGGCCGTCCCGAAAGGCAGACGTGGGCGGCGCGACCGTATCCAGCCGCGCCGTGTGCGCGAACGCCGTGTCGACCTGGTCGATCACTACTGACTGCCGATCCGGTACAGCCGCGCACAGCTGAACCGGCAGTTCTGCTGCCCGGACCGGCCGTAGTCAGCCCTGCCCGGGAGCTGAGTGATCCTGGACGTGGAGGGTGAGTCCCGCGATCCGGCCTGACTGGATCACGGGGCCGTGTTGAACTCCTCCGTTGATGTTGTTGTGCACAGCGGCGGGGTGTGGAGCGGAGGTGTTCGCGAGTTGCTGCAGAGAGGTCAGCACGTCGCGCAGGTTGTCGCTGGTTACGGACCCGGTTTGCAGAAGGTGGTGCAGGTGGACGTGCCACTGGGTGGTGATTTCGCGGGCGGTTTGCGCTTCGTTGCGCTCGTCGGCGGCGAGCAGTCTGGCCCGCGTGTCATTCAGGTCAGCGATTGCGGTGGGAGAGGTGCGGGAGAGGAGCCTCCCGAGAAGATCACGCGCTTGTGTCCAGGAGTCGGTGACCATGAGGGAGACGAGCGTGGTGGCTCCCGACGCGGCGAGAGCAGCGAGTTCGGTGTCCATTGTTTTTCCTCTCGGGGGTCAGGTCCTGGGCGGTAGGCCGGTCTCGCCGCCAGCGTGGCCCGGCGGAGCTGTGTGATTCGGCGTGTATGTGGCCGGCGGGTCGAATCGGCGTAGTACGGCGTCGGCTGTTTCGTGCTGTTCCTGGGTTCGGATGACCTCAGCCAGTTGCTTGGCGAGCATGCCCCGTCGGGGGTCGCCTTGGGGGAAGCCCATGGCGTTCAGGGCGTCGGCGAAGTGGTCTGCGGCAGTTGGTGCTTGTTCCTGTTCGTAGGGGGCGTCATGTCGTCCCGGGAAGTTGTCCTGTTCGCCGCGCGGTTGAGGGATGAGGTCGCGCAGTCGTTCGGGGACGTCTGTGTTGTTCGCTGCGGAGGTGAGCTGGGCGAGAAGGCCGAGGTCGGCCACGGTTTTTTCTACGTGGTCGTCGTTTTTGGCGAGCCACCAGACCACGGCGCTGCCGGTATCCCGGAGGACGTCCTCCCCCAGGTATTTGCGCTTGCTCTGCTCGTACTTCCGCTGGTGCTCCCAGACCGCTTTGTCTTTGCGTACGCTGGCGAGTTTGTCCAGGCGCTCTTGGTCGTGTTGGTGGAGAGTGAGTGTCACGTTCTCGGCCATCGCGTGGAGGTGGCCGGTGCTGTCCGGGAGCATGCGGCTGAGTGCGCCGCTCAGTTCGTGCTGGACGAGTGAGGCGCGGCTGGGCTCCCGCTGTTCGGTGATGGCGCGGGCGCGGTCGAGGACGGCTTCGACAGCGAGGCCAGCCGGGTTGAGCACGGGGGCGCGGTCGGAGGTGTCGAGGGGGTGCCAGCGGACGGTTGCGGAGACCAGGAAGTCGTAGTCGGCCCAGTGGCTGGGCAGGGCGACATGCCTGATGTGTTGTTCCTGGCGTTCGATGGGGGCTGCCGTGAGTTGTTCCTCGAAGGTGATCGGAACTTGCCCGCGGCGTCGCACGGCAGCCTTGAAGGCTGCGGCGGGGAGGGCGACGAGGAGTGCTGCGAGGGTCGGCCAAGCCCAGATGGGCCACTGTTGTGTCAGTCCGAGGATGGTCAGTAGCAGCCCGGAAAGGACGGTGAGGAAGAAGGTGGTCGTCTTGCATCCGGTCGTCACTGTTCGGTCCCCCTGGCTGGTTCTGCCTGTGTCGGTGTGATGGGTGGGCCGAGGCCCTGGGCTGCGCTGATCTTCTGGAGGAGCCGGTCGGTGGTTGCTGTGGCGTGCGCGGGTCCGGTGGGAGCGGTGCGCTCGGCATCGCGTGCGCTTGCGTACAGCGCGGCGAAGGTGGCGCCTCGTCGGTGGTCGCACTGGGCGGCCGCTGCCACGAGGAGATCGAGCAGGATGTCACCGTGGTGGCCGGTGACGGTCGCCGTGTGCAGCCAACGTTCCACGTACGGTTGCCATGTCGCTTGTGGTAGTTCGCTCAGCACCGCACACCAGCAGGTCGCCAAGGAGTCTTGGACGCCGGTTTCCCCCACCAGCGTGCGCGCGTTGTCATACGGGGCAGTCAGTGGGTGCGGGTCGCAGACGCGCAGGAAGATGTCGAGCTCCGCCGACGTGCGTCCGGGGCGTGCGAGCCGGTCGAGCAACCTCCGGCGCAGTCGGTGGCTGGTCTCCACCAAGGCGCACAGTGCTTCGCGGGCGTGGCTGGTTCCGGGCTCACGGCGTGCCAGGTGGTACAGCCGAAGCATGGCCTGGTCGGGGTGGCTGACTGCGATGACGTCGGCGCAGACACGGATGAGGACCTGGGAGAAGCCCTCCCTGGGCTGCTTGTTGACGCACCACTGGTAGATCCGTTCGCGGAAGCTCCTCCCATGAACGGGATCGGCCAGTCCACAGGTGAGTGCCTGGACGGCGGCCTCCAGCCTGGCGCGGCCGGTGGCTGTGGAGCTCCAGGTCTCGGCGAGCGATGCCAGCCCCGCCCCGTGGCCGGTCCGTAGATACTCGCCGGCCAGCTGTGCCACCAGCGTGTCGCGGAGCTCCCTTGTGAGGTGGGGGTCGTTGAGGTCCACGCTGCGCGCGGCCCAGGTGCCCAGATGCTGCCGCAGGTCGGGCAGATGGTCCCAGATGTGGGCACGGACCGCGGCGTCGTAGTCGAGTTCGGTGAACCGTACATGCCCGCCGGGTCTGGTTTCGGCGGAGATCTCCGCCAGGCGCTCGGCGAGGTCCTTGTGCTGAAGGAGCGGAAGGTCGTCAGGCGGAGAACCGGTGGTACGCAGCAGGAGTTGCGTGGCGCGGTGGATGACGTCGGCGTGGGCTCCGTGCAGCATGGCGACCGTGATCAGGAGAGCCCGTTGGGGGCTCTCCCGCAACCGGGCGACGAGCTCGGCGACGTCCTTACGTCGATCTGCTTGTGCCTTCCGGGCCGTCGCACACCACTGGGTGAATCCGTCACCCGGCGGGGCAGCCTCCCGGGCTCGTCGTACGAGGTCGGCGAAGTCGGCGACCTCCCGCATCGTCCTCTGTTCGCGCAGGAAGTCCTCAACGGTGGGGTCGGACTGAATGTATTGGATGTACTGCTCGCGTGGCACCCCGTGCATACGCAGGTGCCGCCGGAGGACATCGCGTTCTGACGGGCGTTTGATCTCAACCCGGTAGTGCTGAAGGTCGGGGTCGAGGACGCTGCCGTGCGACATGATGACTACGAGGTGTGCGTGTCGGTCGTGTACGGCCTTGCGGAGGGTGGGGATGTCGGCCTGCGCGGCGGCCCAGCGGACGGTATCGGCTGCTGAGAGGTCCAGCAGTAGCCGGTCGCCGGATCCCACCAAGTCAGGGTGCCTGAGGGACAGTTCGCCTTCTTCGCCGGGCAGGAGTTCGTGGAGAACGCCAGCGTCCTGGTGGTATTCGCGCAGGAGTACTCGGGCTGCTGAGGTCCGGCCGCTCCCGGGCGTGCCGTCCAGGATGACGGTGCCGGTATCGGCGAGTCTGGAGCGAGCGTTCCCCATGCCGTCCGGGGCGACCAGCACCCGTCTCAGCCAGGCGAGCTGGTCGTCGGCTACGCGCCGGAAGGACGGTCTGTCCGATTCCCGCAGATCGGGGCCGGCATTGACGTAGATGTTGCCGCTGCCGGTATGCATGGGGCCCCGCGCGTTGTCGATCCGGGTGCTGCTGTGCTCGCTCACCGGTCGTCGTCCCCGTGCCGGTCCGCTTCACCGAACCGGTGCTGGATATCGCCGTGGTGGTCGCCCTCGAAGTACGTCATTCCGTTGCCGGAGAAGTGCCGGCCGCCCGACACATGGGAGGAGTTCTGGTAGATGTCGCCCTTGCCCGTGTGGACGGGTCCGCTGGTGCCCTTGATGACGGTACCGCCGACGTCTCCTGTGAAGTCACGGCTCTGAACGGCCGTCCCGCTGACTTCTCTGATCGAGTTGGCCACGGAGCTCGGTACGAGCGAGGAGACGGCATCCCTGTCCAGGTCGCGTAGCCCCGGGACCATGTCGGCGACCACATCGCCGAGGCGCTTCAGGCTCGTTTCGGTGTCGTGTGTCCCGAAGGGGATGGACTGAAGGTCGGCGAGCCGGGCCAGTTCCGTCGGAAGGTCGGCCTTGTTCAGCCGGTCGGTTTTCCGGCCGTCCAGTACGGGAACGATCGGGAGCTCACAGGCGAACGCTTCCACGATCTCTTTGCGTACCCAGTCCTCCGGATCGCGGAGCCGGGCCTGGAAGTTGGTCCAGTCCGGACCGATGACAGCCAGGAGCACAGCGCTGTGGCGCAGACCGGTCAGCAGGGCCTGAGGGTATGCCTCGCCGGGTAAGACAGATTTCGAGGCGCGGAAGATTCGATCGCTGCCGAAGCGACGCGAGAGCTCCTGGTCGATCAGTGCAGCGGTCTTCTCGCCGTCCCCGGTCCGGTAGTTGATGAACACGTCCGTCATGATGATGCCTCTCTTCAGGAAACGGGAAAGCACGACAACGTGCCCAGCCGCGGTCCCAGTTGGCGAACGGAAGGGTGATCCGGATAGCGGGCCAAGGCGCGGGCGAGGCGGCGGAGATCGATCGTCACGGTCGCCGACCGTACCGCCGCCACCCCGTCGAGCAGCGGCTCCGTCAACGCACAGGCCTGGTCGATCTGACCACTAGCCGCATACGCGAGTGCACGGCGCACCCCGTACCGCACCCGCGTCCGCAACGCATCGTCGGACACCAGAGCAAGTTGCCGGTCCAGCTCCTCAGCTGCCTCCCCCGGTCGCCCGAGATCCACCAGACACCAGCCCGTGACCATGCCCACAGAATCCGGCAAATGCATGCTGCCGATCACCAGTGCGCCAGGACTGTCGTCCTGACGGGCAAAAAACCCACGCGCACGATCCAGCGCCCGCAGGCACGCATCGCGATCACCCGTAAGCGCATGACCCTGTGCCTCACGCTGCGCCGCCAAACCGCGAATCCGCGGCGGTAGCGCCCCGTTCTGCGCTCTCTGCGCCAGGGCAACCGTCTGCTCGGCGTCGTCCTGGTACAGCGTGACCAAAGCCCTGCGGACCAACGCATAGCCGCCCAGATCCCGGTCACCGCTGGCCGTCGCAAGGTCCACAGCTCTCTGCGTCCACCACAGTGCTGCCTGGTCGTCACCCGACTCCTGCACCAGCCAGCCGACGTACTCGGCGTACCGCGAGCCAAGCGCCAGCAACTCCTGACGGGTACCGCCATCGGTATGCGCGGACAGTTCCCGCAGCGTGTGCGTCTGCGCAATCAGCCCGGGCAGCAAAAACCCTGGCTCAACGCTCTGACCCAGCCGCCGGTAGTGCGTAAACAGAGAACGGGACGCCTCCAGCATCCCGACCCCTGCCGCAGGGCTGACCGGGCCCTGTCCGCCCATCTGCAACCTCAGTAACGAGGCCGCGCCGGCACTCACAGCCTGCCGCCGCCCCGCAGGCTGAAACCAGCTCGGGCCATCCGGTGACAGCTGCATCGTCCACTCCTCCTCATCGATCCCACCCGACCCCGACCCGACCGGTGCGGCGGCAATGCTGGCCGCGCCCCGAGCAATCAGTGCTCCATCAGCTCTCAGCGCGGCATCACACAGCCGGACGAGATCACGACTCGGCGCCTTGATGCCCCGCTCGACCTTGCTCAGCTGCGCCTTGCTGTAATGCACGGCCGCAGATAGTGCGGTGAGACTGAGTCCCGCGTCCAGACGACGCCTCCTCAGTTCCTCACCGAACGCGGTGGACAGCAGGGGCACGAGATCCTCCCTAACCATCCATCCAGGCGAAGGCCCGCACGAAAGACTGCTGCAGCGCCTGCCGGATGGACAAGGTGATCGATACTGTTTCCCGTTTCCTTCTCCTTCAGCGGGGCTCGCTAGTCCCTGGAGGAGTCACAGAAGTTGCGCCGAGACGCTCAGGACCGACAGCTCCGGCCTGCCGAACCGGTCTGGCGCTCACGCATCAGAAAGGGCTGGGCACAGCGCATTGCGTTGCCGGTGCTGGACATCGGATGCAGATGCGTAGGGTGGGTGACGCACCGGTCAATCCGACCTCGCCCCGGCACAGGTGACCGCCCTGATCGTGGCCGGGCATGCCGAGCAACTCGCCGCTCTCCTGGCCCGGCACGGACGAGAGGCGGAGCTGCGTGCTTTCCTCACCGAGGAGGGAGGGGAGTGCGCCCTTGGCGCGCTTGCGGGCTTCCTGGAAGGGCAGGGCCGGACCGAGGAGGCTGTCGCCCGAACCGTTATCCGCATGCCTCCGCAGTCCTGGAAGCGCACAATGCCGCTCTGTTCCGGCTGGAACCCTCGATCCCCCGCTTCGTGACGGCGGCCATGCTGGCCAGAAGCCTCGCTGATCCCTTGCAGGACGCGTCCGTTGGCCCGGTCGAGCAGTGGGCCGGTGTCCGGAGCGCCTATCTCGCGTTGCTCAACGAGGACGCAGGGACCGAGGTGGAAATAGGGGTCGATGCCCAGCACGGCTGCCTGTGGGGCGAGTTGGCGGCAGAGGTCGGCGGACGCTCGTCCTACCGTCTGTCGTGACTGGCAGAGTGCACTGGTGAGTGAAGGGACGGCCATGTCGTCGGTGAATGAGACACGTGCGTGGCTGCTGCTGTGCCCTGGGCTCAGCCGGGGCACGGACGGTGCTGCGGGCTGGATCCCGGGTCCGGTCACCTTGTCACTCATGGCCTCCTTCACTGCGGAGTTCGGGACTGCCCGTATTCCACAAGCGGTGCCGGGCCTTGCTGGCGCGACTTCTCGTCGTCGTAGGGCAGGGCTCCCGACGGGTGCAACTCGTAGGAAGCTACGGCTCTGATAGGTTCCAGGCCTTGATCCGCCGGTGATGACTTGATTCTGCTGGTAGTGCTGGGGAGGGGGCTCCGTGGGCCGGGTGCCGTCATGGTTGCGCAAGCCGCTGTTCATAGGGCTGTCGCTCGTGTTGTCGGTCACCGGGGCGGTGTTCTTCTTCGGCGTCGACCGTTCGGGCGGCAGTGGTCATTCGGCGGCGAATCGGGTGCAGTTGAAGCGTGCTTGTGCGGGACTGCTGCCGTACGAGGAGCTGCGGGGCCTCGTGCCCGACGACGTTGCGGGCGCGGTGAGCCAGTACGGCACCATGCTCGAGCCCGATGAGGACAGCCGCTCCCTGGTGAACTGCTCCCTCACCTGGCCGGGGCATGGGTCGGTGCGGGTGCGGGCCGTCGCGCTCATCTCCCGGATGCCGATGACGGTGCGGGCCGAGGACATCCTGCCCGGCGGTGACGACGAGGGGTACGAGGCACTCGGGGTCACCGGCAGGGTGGGCAAGGACGGGCGGACGTGGGTCGTCGCCGAGTGCCCCGGCGGGCTCGAGGGCCGGGTCCGCGAGGTGTCCGGGATGTATGTCACCGCCGATGTCGATCTGCCCGTTCCTGGCAAGGGGGAGTCGGCCGAGTATCTCGCGGACTTCCGTACCGCCGTCCAGGTCGCCAACGGGATCAACGCGGCTCAGAAATGCGGTGGCTCCCCGCTGAAGATGCCTACGCGGGTCATCGACACGTATGAGGCCCATGTCACCTCGGACGCGGACGGGGGCAACATGAGGGTCGTGGGGATCGACGAGCCGGGTCTGGGCGTGAAAAAGTGCCGTGGGCTCGGCAAGCGCGCGGGCTTCCCCGGCGAGTGGACCGCTAGCGGCGATCTGCAGGACTCACGACTGCTGAGCGTCTGCGACGCCACCGTCCTGGACCGCAAGGACCCGATGGACACCGATCCGACACCACCCGACGGTGCGGTCGTCGATGTCTCGGCGGCGAGTTGGGCCGGGCCGCTCGGCGAGTCCGCCAACGACCAGTACCACCATACCGGTGACAGCGTCGGCTTCCGCGAAGGGGCGCGGACCAAGGTCATCCCCGACTCGGAGCCGCACGAACTTGCCCTGTGGGCACGGTCGGAGTGCGCCGCGGGCACCACGTACCATCGTGTCACCGTTCGCACGGAGACCTCCAGCCTCAGCCCGCAGACGCTCAGTGAGGCAGAGCGGACCAAGTTCTCCAAGGACGCCCGCAAGCTGATGGACGGCTATCTCGCCGACCCCGACAGCTGGCCCGGGCAGCAGCGGTGCCATGACACCAAGATCCTTGGAGAGGTGGAGGGATGGCGGTGAGGCGGATCGTCCTCCGGGCGGTCGCGGCCCCGGTCGCAGCGGCCGTTGCCGTCGCCGGGTATCTCCTGGTGCACGGCGACTTCCAGCGCTGGAGCGACGAGTCGGCGCTCGACGGAGCCTGCGACGGCCTGCTCGACCGGAACGCGGTGCGCGGCGTCCTCGGGCCAGGAGCCGTCGAGGTCGAGCAGGAAGGAAGCGGTGCGGGCCTGGTGGGCTGCGAGGTGCACGTCCAGGACGGTGGCACCGCTGAAATCCGTATCCTCGACACCGCACAGGTCGGACAGCGTCTGGACTCCCTCTACACGGGGTCGCCGAGTGCGCTTGCCGTGCCGGTCGGCCACGGATGGACGGGGCTCTTCGGGGCCGACCCGGACACCCTCGGAGAGACGGACCCCTTCAGGGCCAGCGAGGACGAGAAAGTGACCACGGGCCTGGTCCTTGAGTGCACCAAGGAAAGCAGTGCCAAGGGCCTGTCCGTCACCGTCGAGACAACCCTCGACAAGACGCTGGACGACCCGGCTGAACGACCGGAGTTCGCCGAGATCGCGACCTCCACCGCGGCCAAGGCCTCGAAGGCCCGGCACTGCGGAGCCAAGCTCGGAAAGCCCGTCAGCAGCCTGGACCTGCCGGTGAACGAGGACGAGTACAAGCCGCTCGGCACAGCCGACGGAACCTGCTCCGGCATCCCCGCCGCCCGCGGCATGGCGATCGTCACCGAGACCGCCCGCGGGGGCGCCCCGCACGAAACGTGCCGGCTTGCCGACGCCGGCCACAGGACACGCTACGTACTCGAAGCGGACTACGGCCCCTATGCGCAAGAGCAGTTGCTCCGCTACGAGGAGGAGCACTATGAGGGCACACCGAACTCCGACACACCCGCGCACCACCGCGACCGTGACGGCCGGATGAGCTGGACAACGGCCAAGTGCCCTGGCGGTCAAGCCCTGTTCACCCTGCAGCCCTCGTCTGAGAGGGGGGAGAACCGCACGTACCCGAGAGACGACGCGGACCTTGCCTACGAAACTGCCGCACTCAAGGCATTCGCTGAGCGCTCGGCGAAAGCCCACGGATGCTCCGCCCCGGCCACCCCTTGACACCGCCCCGAGCGCGAAGCCGCGCTGACGCGGCGGGCGCGACGAGAGTGGCGGATGGGTGGGTTTGTGCAGCGGCCCACCGAACTCAGAGCCCGGTGACTTTGGCGCTCGCCGACAGCTCGTAGACCAGGGTGACCGTGCGGCGGCTGCCAGGCGGGAGAATGACGTCCCAGCGGGCGATGCCCTCGGCATCGACCACGTCGGGCGCCGGGGAGCATGAATCCTTGTGCAGGCGTATCTCCACCGCCGAGACCTCGGAGACCGGGATCCGCTCCCGAAGGACGACCACTCGCTCGCTGTGCTCCCCGGGGGTGGAGAACCGGGACAGGTGCAGCCGGACCGTGCGGGTGACCACGGTCCGCTGGGTGATACCGGCGACGTCGCGGGACTCCTCGGCATGCCGGACCACCCGGTAGTCGTCGCAGCTGCCGAAGGCCAGCTCGACGGGGGCGCCGGGGGCAGTGAAGTCCAGCGTGCCCCGGCCGCTGAATCCGCTGCCGCGGACCAGGTCCACGGGCCCGGCGAGCAGTGCGTGGCCGGACAGGTTGTCGAACCGCACCACCTGGGTGACCAGAGGGGGGACAACTCCGGTGAGCAAGCGTACTCACTGGGCGCGGCCGTGGTGAATGCGGAGAGCGGCACTCGGTGGGCGCGGCCGTCACCGGGCACCGAGACCGGCGCGGGGGATCTCAGCACCCGCGCCTCGCCGCCGTCGTCCGCCCCCGGCAGGCCGAGCACCGGGGCCGGGCCGAGGGTCCCGATCTCCTCCTCGCGCAGCTCGACGTCGACCGTGCGGCGCTCCGCCGCGGAGCGGTCCTTGAGCGTCAGCCGGTCCTCGCCCAGCCGTGGCGGATCGGTGGCCGGCGCCGAGCGGGCCGTCGACAATGTCAGCCGTACGTCCGACCAGTCCTCACCGGTGCGCTGCCAGACCATCGCGTCGGTCTCCAGTGTCAGGGAGTCCCCGTCGAGCACGGCCCGGTAGGCGGGCCGCCACAGCGCACACGGGGTGAGGTGGCTCAGGCGCAGCCCGACCGGCCCGGCGGCCGTGGACTCCACGGTCAACTCGATATGGCCGACCAGCTCGGCGGGCTCCTCCTCGGAGAGTTGCATGGCCCGCTGGGCTTCACCGAGTTCGACGGCTAGGGCGGCCAGCCGGGCTTCCACGGTGCGGAGTTGCTCGCCGTGCGCGTCGCGCTCGTCGTCCACCCGGTCCAGTTCGCGGGCCCAGCGGGGCCGTTCGGTCTCCCCGGAGCCGGCGCCTTCGCCGATCTCCCGCAGCAGATCGGCGGCGAGGCGGCCGAGCAGGTCAAGGCGGGCATGCAGCCGATCGCGTCGCTGCCCCAGGGCCAGCCGCTCCTCTTCGAGGGTGTGTACGCGGTGGCGCAGGGCGGAGTCGTCGTCGGTGGACGGCAGCGGCCCGCGCGGCGTCCAGCTGCGTTTCCCTACCCGTGGCGGACCGGGCAGGTCGACATGGGCGAGCACCTCCCGCCGGCCTGCCAGGGTTTCCAGGGCGAAACCGACGCGGGCGCCGGATTGCCGGATCTCTTCGGTGGTGAAGCCTGTGGCCGCGTGGGTGGGCAGCAGCGCGGCCAGCCGACGGACGGCGGTCGTCTTGCCCGCGCCAGGGCGGCCCTCGAGCAGGATCCTTGTCGGCACACTGCCATCTTCACCCCCGCTTCCGGAGGCGGCCCGGGTGGGCTCGGCCGAACGGGGGTTTTTGGGTGCGGACCGGTGCCGGTGCCGCCGTCGCGGGTATGGCGGCGCGCATGAGCGGAATTGAACTCAGCAGCACCGCGTTCGACGACAAAACGGTGATCCCCCGTCGGTACAGCGGGGAGGGTGAGAACATCTCACCGCCCCTGACCTGGGCGGGGGTGCCCCACGAGGCCACGGAGCTGGTGCTCCTGTGCGAGGACCCGGACGCGCCGGGGACGACCTTCCTGCACTGGCTGGTGACCGGCATCGATCCGGGGACCACCGGGGCGGCGGAGGGCCAGAAGCCCCTGGGAGGCCTGCCGTGGCCCAACGGCTTCGGTCGCGTGGGCTGGGGAGGGCCGATGCCTCCACCGGGGCACGGGCCGCACCGCTACTTCTTCCGCCTGTACGCCCTGTCCGAGCCGCTGCCGCTGCACGGCCACCCGGGTGCCGAGGACGTGCACCGTGCCCTGAAGGGCAGGGAGCTGGCCTTCGGCACCCTGGTAGGGACCTATCAGCGCTGAACGCGTCACCGCTGGTCGTAGCCATGGGCGCCGTACAGCCGGACGAACCGGGCCGCGGTGACCGTGCTGCGGTGCACCAGGCCGCGGGCCCGCCGCTCGTACAGCTCGACGCGCTCCTGCCCGCCCTGCCCGATCGGCTGGACGAGCCGGCCACCGGTGCGGAGCTGATCCACGAGCGGCTCAGGCACTCGCGGGAAGGCCGCACAGACGATGACGGCGTCGTACGGGGCACGGGTCGGCATCCCGAGGGTCCCGTCGCCGAGTACGACCTCGGCATTGCCGACGCCCTGCCCGGCCAGCCGCAGGCGGGCCTCGTCGACCAGGTCGGGCCAGCGCTCGATGCTGACGACGTACGCCGCCAAACGGGCCAGCAGCGCGGTCTGCCAGCCGTATCCGGTCCCGACCTCCAGGACCTGTTCGTCTCCGGTGAGGCCGAGAGCGGAGACCATCATGGCAATCAGTGAGGGCTGGGTGGTCACCTGCCCGTGCGGGAGCGGAACAGGCGTGTCCCGGTACGCGGATGCCACCTCGTACGCGGGGACGAATTCCGCCCGGGGGATGCTCCGTACGGCCTCAAGGAGACGGTCGTCGGTCACGCCCACGGCGCGGGCCGCGCGGACCAGGTCCTCGGGGCTCCCTTTATGGGCCATCGGACAGCGGGGCCGTGGCGGTGGCGCCGGCGGTCCCGGTCGTGGTGCGTTCCATCTGCTCCAGGGAGCACCGCAGCGCGTTGGCCACCGCCGGCACGCCTACCACCCAGGTCTTGGGCGGGGTGATCGAGACGTCCGTCTCCTCCGCGCCGCTCCTGCTCCTGTCCATGTGCCCCATCCGCCGCTCATCCGCCGCGCTGCCGCTCCAGCCCAGTGTCGGCACGTTCCGCGCGCGGCGCGATCCGGGGCGGTCGGGCGCAAGGGGCGACCCGTGATCCGGGAGGCGCAGCGCGCCGGCGTCAGGACGGGGTCCCCGGGTCGGTGTACCGCAGCAGGGCGCCCACGCCCTCGTACAGCCTCAGCTCGCTCTCCGGTACGACGACCAGCTCGGCACCGGTGCCGACGAGGGCCCGGACGAGGGCCTCATCGGCGCGTTCCTCGCGCGGGGCCCGCACGCCGAAGGACATCAGCTCCGCCTCGGTCAAGGCGAGCTGAGTGGGCCGGGAGCCCGCCCAGAGCCGCAGCGAAGACCCTGGCGGCCGGTTCAGCAGCAGTGCCGCGACCTGGCCGCGCTGGAGGGCGGCGACGGTGGCGGCCAGCCCCTCCGCCATGGGTCCGTCCAGGGCACGCCGACCGATGAAGATGTCCACGAGTTCCCGGTCGTGCGCGGCCATGCGACCGCGGAAGACGCTGTCGAGCTGCGGCTCCAACAGGGCGCGTCCGGTGTCGGTGGGGGTCCGGCCGCCCACGCGTACGACCTTGTCCCGCAGGGAGTGCGGCAGGCGGCGGATCAGTACGTTGCACGCCCACTCGTCCCCGCCCACGACGACGGCGTCGGCATGGGCGCGCCGCGCCCGTTCGTCCAGCCGGTGGCCGAGCCGGAGGGAGGTGCGGTGCCAGGTCGACACCGCGACCCTGCGGTGCAGCCGCTCACCCGGGGTGACGGTGGACGCGGGCCAGGTGCCGGTCTCCGCCTCCAGCGTTACCCAGCCGTGGGTCTCGGCGGTCGGAAGTCCGCCGTAGTGGACGACTACGGCCATGTAGGGGATCTCCGGAACGTGCTGGGTGACCAGGGGCATCGCGTCCGGCAGGGTGCTGTAGCGCGCGGAGTCGTGCTCGGGCGGCCTGGGCAGCTCCCCGTCCAGGACGAGCGTGCCGTGGGCGGCGAAGATGGCCTGACCGTGCACCCCCGGCACCTCTGTGTCGGCGCCGACCGCCTCCTCCAGTACGTTCAGCAGCGCGCGGTCCGAGCCCTGACGGGACAGACTCTCGCGCAGCCGCCGCCAGCGCAGCGCGATCGCCCGCTCGGGATGCTCGACGTCTCGGGAGGTGTCCAGGTACACGGAGGCGAACGGGCCCGGCTCCGCGTAGAGGGGTTCAAGGAACGACAACCTCATCGCCACTCCTAGTCGATGGTCTCCCCTCCTTTGATGATGCGCGCCCCGGGGGCGATGGAGCTCGACGAGCGCAAAGCGGTGCGGAACGCGGCGACCCGGCCGTCCAGTACCGCCGAGCCGCGGGCCGGGACGGTCTCGTCGCCACCCGGTGGACCGCCTCGGCCGTAACGTTGTCGACTGGCTGAAAACCGGCCACGGATACGGGACGAGAAGAAGCTGCTCGTCACCGCTCCACTGTCGAGGCCTGGGGCGCTCAGATGGAACTGCGTGCCATACGGCGCCGGAATCGCGACGCCACGATCAAGGTCGGCGCTGCCGGCCAATGGGCAACGTTGGCCCACTACGAGTCGGCAAGGTCGGGTCGCCGGGGATCTGAGCGGACCGAGCAGACCCACACCGGCCGCCGGCGTTCAGCTCAGTAGTGCAGGACTCGCTGCGTAGGGGGTCAAGGGGTGCCGTGCTCCGGCAAAGGAATGGGCCCTCCAACGGAGTCACTTGAGCATCGGGCGCAGGCTGCGATGCATGACCGAACGGTCCTATGGTCGCAATGAGTTGAGTGGCCATGGCGCAGGCCACGTGGTGCAGTCCGGTGTCATTCACGGCAACGTGGTGTTCCCCTCGCCGGCTGTGCCGATGAGCCAGACGCCGGCGGAAACGCAAAGGCGCTGGGAACAGCGTCAAAGGCGAATCCTCGATGCCGAGCACGCCCAGCTGGCAGCAGACCGGCGCGGGTTCACACAGTCACCTGCGGGTATTGCCCGCAATCGCCACAGTGCTCGGCCGGCTCGCCGGCCCACGAATCCCCTGTGTCTTCCACATTGCGCAGCGAGTCCTTGCGGCCGATGGAGGTGAACTGGACGATCGGCGGGTCGGTGCTGGCGATGCTGAAGAAGGAATGTGGCGCCAGGTTCTCGGTGGCACCGTCGGGTGTGATGGTGGATACCCATGCAATGGGGCGTGGAACGACGACAGAAGTCATGAACCTGTAGAAGCTGGCAGTACTCATGGCTTCCGGATCGAATTCGACGCGCATGCGTTGAGTATCCGAGGTGCTGTCCAGGAGTGCGACACGTGTCGGTGTCGGCACGGCTTCCAGGCGACGGAGATATGCGGGCGGCGACGGCAGGCTGCGGCCGCAACTCGTTTCCGTGGCGTTCCCCGCGAACGACCGGTCCCGAGCCGAGGCCATCCGAGCCAGACTGGAACAACCGTCCCTGCGGGCCTTGTTCGATGGGGCCGTAGCCGCTTCGGTCACGCACCAACCGCGCCGACGCTGATCGGCTCCCCTCGTCCCCCTCGGGCGGGTCACAGTCCGCGGGCGACTTCGGTGGCGGTGTCGCAGACGGCTGGGGCGACGGCGCGCAATTGGGGCTCGGTCACCAGGAAGGTCAGTGAGGACACGGAGACTGCGGCTCTGGGATAGCCGTCCCGGTCCAGCACGGGGGCCGCGAGGGAGCAGACCGATTCGTCGGCCTCCTCGTACTCGGAGGCATATCCCCGCTCGCGTACGCGTGCCAGTTCGTCGTCCAGCCTCCCGCGGTCGGTGATGGTGTGCCGGGTGCGTTCGGGGAGGCCGGCGCGGTCCAGGAGGGCGGCCGCCTCGGCCGGGGGAGGTGGGCCGGCAGTGTTTTGCCGGCGGCGCTCTTATGCAGAGGCAGGGGCATGCCGACGCTGGTGGCGATGCGGTACGCGTGGCCAGGGTCGGGCCAGTCCGCCATCGCCCCCATGTCACCCCGTAAGGAAGGAATTGCTGTGCCCGTCGTCGAACGACGCCTTGGCCTCTGCCTCTCCTGCTCGGTCGGCCTGCGGGCCCGGGCCGGTCGTGCCGCTCCGTCTCCCTGCGCCGACCGGACGCCTCGCCTCACCACGTCCGGCCGGCGCAGGGCCCAGCGGGCTACCGCGGTGGCGGGAGCCGGGAGACGTTCGCGTCCGGGCTGTGGGCCGTGAGCCGTCCCGCTTCGCCTGCCTCGGCTCGCGCGTCGCCGATGCCCCGTCGAGGCCGCCGATTTGGTGTCGTGGATGTGATGCCACCCATAGGAGCTGTGTCACATCCTAAGACGGGTAGTAGGGCAGAGGGTCGCCCGAACGGCAAGGAAGCGCCACAGAACATGTCATTTCGGACATTTGTCCGATGTTGGGTAGTACGTCACATCATTGCGCCTCGCCCCGCATGTCGCTAACCATGGCTGTCGTTGCGGGAAGCCGCGACAGGGCCGGGTGGATTCCTTCGGATCCGTTCGCTCCGGCCCGCAGCGCGGGGCGCCGCCCCGCAAGCCACCGCAACCGGTCGGCAACACCATGACATCCCCATTGGAGAGTTCCTTCCGTATGACCACGAACACGCAGACCCGCACCAGCCGCATCGCCCGTCTCCGCAACCTGTCCGTCGCCGGCGTCGCCACCCTCGGTGCCGCAGCCGCCGCCCTCACGCTGACGTCGACATCCGCGCAGGCAGCCGAGGCGGCACCGGCGAGCGCGTCCGTGGTCAAGGCTTCCGCGGACGGCGCCCAGGGCGCACCGGGCAGCAGGGGCTACGCCAACAACCTCGACGGCTGGATCAAGGAGTCGCTGGCCATCATGAAGGCCAAGGGCATCCCCGGCACCTACGAGGGCCTGCACCGCAACATCATGCGCGAGTCGAGCGGCAACCCCAACGCCCAGAACAACTGGGACGTCAACGCGCGCAACGGCATACCCTCCAAGGGCCTGCTCCAGGTCATCCAGCCGACCTTCAACGCCTACCACGTCGCCGGCACCGTGCACGACCTCACCAACCCCGTCTCCAACATCACCGCGGCCGCCAACTACGCCGCCCACCGCTACGGCTCGATCGACAACGTCAACTCCGCCTACTGAGCCACAGACTCAGCACCCACCTCGCGAGCCAGGACCGGCACAGGCAGCAACACCGCTGCCCATGCCGGTCCTTCGGCGGGTCAACCAGTAACGGGCCATTGCAGGTGGCCCTGCGGCCCCGCGGTGGGGCGCGGCGTCCGCGGGCGACAGGCCTCGAGATCGATGACGGTCCGTAGTAGCCGGTCATCGCGGGTCCTGCGGTCGCCTGTGCGGACGACGCCTTCCGGTATTCGGGCTGACGCCGTCGCGCGGATGCCGGTCCGAAGAGGGTGCTGGGCGGCGGGTTCATGCTCTCCGCCGGCGTCGCCGCGCGCCGCCACCAGTGCAACGTCCTGCTGCTCACCGGCCGCGCCGAGCACGGTGTACTGGATACCGCACTGCTCGATGGGCTGATTCACATGGATCTGCTGGTTGCCCCCGTCACGGAATTTGGTGCTGTCGGCCGCGAGACCTATCTGCCGACGGGTGCCCACTGAAGGTGTGCCCGGACGGGTACGACGTACGAGGGCGGCACCTGGCGCACCCTGGATGCTCCGCTGACCGTATTCCACTTCTGCTGCGGGACGATGCACATCTTCCGGTGGCCGGCTGATGCAGCGGGGTCCGGAGAGGAGGCGCGAGCGGCAAGGCGGGATGAGGCCGTCGCGAGAGCCCGGCCATTCCTGCGGATTCCTCCCGGGACCGGTGAACAGGCGTTCCATACGGTCGAAGCGCTCGCGCAGGATCTGCGTGGTCCCTTCGCAGACATGGTGTGCCGTGTGCTGGGGCCGGGGGCGCAGCGACCGGCTTCCAGGCGGAGGACGGCAGGCGGGCTCAGCGTACCGATGCGGCCGGCGGGCGCTCGCGCAGGGCGCCGTAGGCGAGGAAGTACGCCGGCAGGCGGTTCAGCCACCGTGAGGTCGTAATGAGCTCGCTCAGCCGCTGGGCGCGCTTCGGGTCGCCGAACGCCGGGCGGCCCGACAGGACCGGTTCGATGACGTTCGTGTGGGCGAAGCGCTGAAGGGCCTGCGTCGCGGCGGTAGTCGGCCAGCGGCGGCGCTGGACGCGGCGTACGGTCCGCAGGCCGACCGCGCCCCCGCGCAGCGGTTCGACGAGATACCGGGCGGCGGCCACCGCGTCCTCGACGGCGAGGTTGATGCCGATGCCGAAGACCGGTGACATCGCGTGTGCCGCGTCGCCGATGCACAGCAGTCCAGGGCGGTGCCAGCGCCGTAGGCGGTCGAGCCGTACATCGAGCAGCTTCACGTCGTCCCACGACCCGAGCGCGTGCACCCGGTCTGCGAGCCAGGGGACGGCGGCCGTGAATTCGCCCATGAACCGGTCGAGGCCGGCGGCGCGGCGCTGGGTGTTGGTCCCCTTGGGGATCAGTGCGGCGCACTGCCAGTAGTCCCCGCGGTCGATCATGGCGGTGAGGAACCGGTCGCCGACGCCTCCCACGAGCCCGTGCGGGTCGCCCTCCCGCCGCGGCAGCCGGAACCACCAGGCGTCCATCGGGCAGGCGAACTTCCGCAGTCCCAGTTCGGGCAACGACCTGGCCAGCGAGCTCCGGCCGTCGCAGGCCACGGTGAGGGTGGCCCGCAGCTCACCGGTACGGCCGTCCGACGTGCGGTACCGGACCCCCGTGACCCTCCCCCGAGCTCTCGGCTCCGCTCGACCAGGGGGGACCTCCATGCGCTCCATCAGGAAGGAGGTCACCTCGGTGTTCATTCGCACGGAGAAGGACGGCTCCCGCCCGGCCTCGTCCACGAGGAGGTTGAGCAGATCCCACTGGGGCACCATCGCGATGTAGTTGTACTTGCCCCGTAGCGCGCCGATGTTTCCGACGGTGACCAGCGCACGGTCCGGGCCGAGCGGCAGTTGTACCGTCGTCACCCGCCGCTGCGGCAATCGGCCGAACTGCCCTGCCAGCCCGAGGTCCTCCAGCAGCGCCAGGGTGGACGGATGCACAGTGTCACCGCGGAAGTCGCGCAGGAAGTCGCCGTGCTTCTCCAGGACCGTGACCGCCACCCCCGCCCGGGCCAGCAACAGCCCGAGCACCATTCCGGCGGGGCCGCCGCCCACCACACAGCACGTGGTCCGCTCCATGCAACCGCTCCCTTCGGTGAGCCCCCGGGTCAACGACATGGTGATATATGCCCTCATTTATGAATAAGTTCTCACTAAAGGGTCGCAAAGTGATGAAGTCCGCGGCGTCCTGGCTGCGGGACACGGCAACCGTGCCGGTGCCCCGGCCGCCGGCCTCTGCGTGCGGAGCTCCACATCGGGCGCGGCGAGCACATCGGCGACGCCCTCGCACCGGCTTGTTCCGCGGCGAGCCTGTGCTCGGCCTCCCGGAGCAGTCTGCCCCGGGAGGCGCGCACAGCAGGCCGCCCGCCCGACGACACGACCGTCTGCAGAGCCGACTTCAACGAGCGGGGCAGTGCTGTGTCGTTGAGGAAGCCTCCGGTGGCGAATCGCCCGGGCCAGGCGAAATTCCAGAAGTCGAGCAGTGCACCGACGCCGTCCCGGTCGTCGGCGGTGAAGGCACCGGGCCGGCGTGCAGTGGCCTGGCGCTACTGGATGAAACGCGGCAGCCACCTGGCCCGGTAGTCGGGATGGCTGGCATGCTCTGCGGCCATCTGCCGGACGGCGAAACCGAGCCCGACGGCGCGGCCGGACGGGAAGTCGTGGTCGGGGCGGTCGGTGTCCTTGTCGGCGACCTCCGCGTACTCATTGAGAAGAACTCTGTTCGTCTCGATGCGGCGGCGTGTATACGCAGGGTCCTGGAAAGCGATGTGCTGGTCGAAGCCGAGATGCCGCACGCTGAACGCGATGGCGCCGGACCGGTCGTGCACTTCGCCGGGCACGTCGGCCGGGCACCGCCAGCTGTCGCCGCCTGCCGCTTGCGCAATCTGTTCTTCCTCAGCAAGACGCGCCCGAACGAAGTCGATCATGTCGGAGTTGTCCGTCATCGGCCTTTCGAATCCTTCACCGTCATGGCTCCCTACCGGAAACTGCACCTGCCGTCTGTGCCAGTTCTGTCGGTTCACCGAGGATGTCGGACGACGATACCGAGTCGGAAGTCCGGCACCCCGGGGACACCACCTGTAGTGCGCATATCTCGGTGCCGAGGTGATCGGGACCGCCGTCGCCCCATGGGTACACCGACTGGCCGGGCACCGTACGGTGGGCCGTCCGGCGGCTCGCCCACGGGCTCAGGTGACGGAGCAAGGAGCCCCACGATGCCCACGCCCCAGCGGTACCTGACGATCAGCCAGGCGGATGCACGCCGTCTGGCCCTCTCGCGGCAGCACCTGGCCGGCCCCCGACCGCCGGCGGACGCGACGAGCCTGCGCACCGTTCTCCGGGCACTGCGCTATGTGTAACTGGACCCCATCGACGTCGTGGCGCCGAGCCAGGAGCTGGTCCTGTGGAGCCGCCTCGGACCACGGGCCGGCTCTCTCTTCTCCGGCCTGTGGTGGCAGGACCGATGGCTGTTCGAGTACTGGGCGCACGCCGCGGCCGTGGTACTCACCGAGGACTACCCGATACACCGGGTTTCGATGGACGCGTATCCTCCGCCGAACCTGTCATACACCGCGACATGGATGGCCGCCGACGACCGGCTTCGCGAGCACGTGCTGCATCGACTCGGCGAAGGCGCTCCGCTGCCCACCGATGCGTTCGAGGACTGCGCGGTGGTCGACTGGGCCTCGACCGGATGGACAGCCGGCCGCAATGTCGAGCGGATGCTGACGTTCCTCT
Organism: Streptomyces sp. NBC_00057; assembly: GCF_045041165.1. Lineage (NCBI taxonomy): Bacteria > Bacillati > Actinomycetota > Actinomycetes > Kitasatosporales > Streptomycetaceae > Streptomyces > Streptomyces sp. NBC_00057. Next base: position 7,871,160 of record NZ_CP108256.1, read on the forward strand.
GGCTCCAGGGCAAGATCATGGTGGCCGGCCGCGCTGCGGGGCAGCGGTTGTGGGGGCTTCCCGACGCCTGCCTGCCTGCCGGCCGACGCCGACCGGCGGTGTCGCCGGCCGAGATGGTGTCCAAGGCCACGGAGCACACCCTGCGCGCCCTCGGGGTCGCCCGTCCGCTGGACATCAGACAGTATTTCCTTCGCGGGAAGTACACCGGTCTGGCAGGTGTGCTCCGCACTTTGACGGAACAGGGCCGCGTCGTGCCGGTGCGGGTCGACGGTGGAGGTCCCCCGTCGGAGACGTGGTACGTGCATGCCGAAGCACTGGGTGAACTGGAGGCGATCCGCGCGGGCCACTGGCAGGGGCGCACCTTCGCCTTCCGCAACGAGATGTACATACCGAAGGCCAAACGGCAGTACGGCTACTACCTGTTGCCGATACTGCACGGCGACCGACTGGTCGGCCGGGCCGCCCCTCGTTTCGACCGGGGTCGAGGAGTCCTGCGGATCGAGGGCCTGTACCTGGAGACCGACATCAAGCCGACGGCGGTGCTGTGCCGGGCGGTCACCGGGCAACTCGACGACCTGGCCGCCCTGATCGGCGCCACCGGCATCGAGTACGGCGACACGGTGCCCGAGCGCTGGCGCCCTACGCTGCATCCGTCCTGAGCCGAGAACGGCTTCGAGACGTCGCCACGGTCGGTCACTCGGCGGCTGCGACGAAGCCTTCTGCGGGTTTCCCCGTCCACCCGACCGGGCGACTGGCCGAGCGGTCACTGACCGCTTACGATCACTGACTGCAACCGCAGCCCTTCGTTGCCTCTTGCCCCGAGCGCGGAGGGACACCGGAGGAGAGAGGAGAACCGCCCATGACCGCCGTGCGCGGAACATCTGTGGACATCCCCACACAGGACGGCGCCGCCGACGCCTACCTGACCCATCCCGACGACGGAACTCCCCACCCCGGGGTCCTGCTCTACATGGACGCCTTCGGACTCCGTCCTCACCTGAAGAAGATGGCCGATCGTCTCGCCGAAGCCGGCTACACCGTCCTGGCCCCCAACGTGTTCTACCGCCATGGGCGAGCGCCGGTGGTCGAGCTGCCCGACTTCATCGACCCGGCCCGACGCCCGGAGATCTTCGAGCGTCTCGGCCCGATCATGCAGTCACTGACACCCGATGCGGCGATGCGCGACGCCGACGCCTACCTGGCCTGGCTGACAGACTGCCCTCTGGCCACTGACGGGCCGGTCGGTATCACGGGCTACTGCATGGGCGCCGGCCTTGCCCTGCGTACCGCCGGTACCTACCCGGAGCGGGTCGCGGCCGTGGCCGGCTTCCATGGGGGGCGCCTGGCCACCGACGCTGCCGACAGCCCGCACCTTGTCGCCGACCGGATCACCGCGGAGCTGTACTTCGGCCACGCCGACCAGGACCCCTCGCTGCCCCCCGAGCAGATCAACCGCCTCGACGAGGCCCTCGCCGCAGCGGGCGTGCGCCACCGCAGCGAGGTCTACACCGGGGCGCACCACGGTTTCACCCAGGCAGACACCGCCGGCTACGACAGCACAGCGGACGAACGCCACTGGAAAGCATTGACGGCGCTCCTGGACCGCACCCTCTGACCTGTACGCGTTCAGATCGCGGCCACCACACCACGGACATACGGTCGGCAAGAGCGCAGGCGCCCCACGCAGCCTCTGCGCGCGGCCCGCGAGCCGACAGCCGTCGACGACCGGATCAGAACGCAGGAAACGAGAGGAAGCCGCGATGTCGGTCGAGAACACCCCCACTGTCTCCCTCGGGCCCGACAGCGGCCTGGACCAGGTCTTCGAGCTGGCTCAGCAGCTGCGTGTGGACTCCGTTCGTGCCAGCACCGCCGTCGGCTCCGGCCACCCCACCTCCAGCCTGTCCGCCGCAGATCTGATGGCCGTCCTCATGACACGCCAACTGCGCTACGACTGGCAGAACCCGAAGAACCCGGCCAACGACCACCTGATCTTCTCCAAGGGGCACGCCTCCCCCCTGCTGTACGCGATGTTCCTCGCCGCCGGTGCGATCGACGAAGAGGAACTGATGACCACCTACCGCCGCAACGGCGCCCGACTGCAGGGCCACCCCACTCCGGTCCTGCCCTGGGTGGATGCGGCCACCGGCTCCCTGGGCCAGGGCATCGCCTACGGTGTCGGCATCGCGCTTGCCGGACGGGACCTGGAACACCAGCCGTACCGTGTGTGGGTGCTGTGCGGCGACAGCGAAATGGCCGAAGGGTCGGTGTGGGAGGCCCTGGACAAGGCAGGCCGCCACCGGCTGGCCAACTTCGTCGCGATCATCGACGTCAACCGCCTCGGCCAGAGCGGCCCCACGGAGCTGGGCTGGGACACCGGTGCCTACGCCCACCGCGCCGAAGCCTTCGGCTGCCGCGCCCTGGTCGTCGACGGCCATGACCTCGTGGCCGTCGAACAAGCCCTGGCCGCCGCGAACGACGGGCAGGCCCCCACCGTCATCGTCGCCAAGACCGTCAAGGGTCAGGGCGTCTTCGAGGTCGCGGACGCCGAGGGCTGGCACGGCAAGGCGCTGCCCGACGATCTCGCCGCACGCGCCATCACCGAACTGGGCGGCGTCCGCCACCTCACCGTCCGCGGCCCCCAGCCGCCCGCCGTCACCCCCAGTGCCCCGGCCGCTCCCGTGGAGGTGACGCTGCCGCGCTTCGAGGTCGGCGAAACCGTCGCCACCCGCGTCGCCTTCGGCAAAGCGCTCGCCGCGATCGGCGCCCGGCCCGACATCGTGGCCCTGGACGCCGAGGTGGGCAACTCCACCCACGCAGAGGATTTCGGCAAGGCACACCCCGAGCGGTACTTCCAGATGTACATCGCCGAACAGCAGATGATCGCCGGCGCGGTCGGTATGGCCGCACGCGGCTACCGCCCCTACGCCACCACCTTCGCCGCCTTCCTCACCCGAGCCCATGACTTCATCCGTATGGCGGCCGTGTCCCAGATCTCCATGAGCCTGTGCGGGACCCACTGCGGTGTCGAGATCGGCGCGGACGGCCCCTCCCAGATGGGCCTGGAAGACATCGCCATGATGCGCGCCGTCCATGGCTCCACCGTGCTCTACCCCAGCGACGCCACATCCGCTGCTGCTCTGACCGCCGCCATGGCCTACCTGGACGGCATCTCCTACCTTCGCACCACCCGGGGCGCCTACCCCGTCCTCTACGCCCCCGACGAAACCTTCCCCGTAGGCGGGTCCAAGACCCTGCGCGCGAGCGACAGCGACAAGGTCACTCTCATCGGCGCCGGCGTCACCCTCCACGAATGCCTTGCCGCCGCCGACCAGCTTGCCGCCGAGAACGTCCCCGTCCGCGTTGTCGACCTGTACTCCGTCAAGCCCCTGGACCTCGACACGCTCGCCCGCGCAGCCCTGGAAACCGGCGCACTGGTCGTCGTCGAGGACCACCACCCCGAAGGCGGTATGGGCGAGGCCGTGCTGGCCGCACTCGCCGCACAGCGACTGGCCCCCGCAGTCGTCCACCTCGCCGTGCGCAACCTGCCGGGCTCCGGAACCCCCTTCGAACTCCTCGACACCGCAGGCATCTCACGCACCCACATCATCCGAACAGCCCAAGACCTGGCCGCCCGCTGAGAGCTGCCGCCGTGGTCGGTGATGAGTGTGGGGCGGTGCGCCGGGCCCTGCTCCTGCGCGAGTGGGCCGTCGCCGCAGGCACGGGGTCTGCCGCCGCCTTCGCCACCGCCACCGACCTACGGGACGAGGACGTCGACCGCGCCGTCGAACAGCGCGGCGCCACAGCCGCCGCGGTCAGGTAGCCGGTCCGCCCGCCCTTCGGCGGGCAGACCCCGCGCGCCCTACCGCGACGCCGGCACCTTCAGCCTGTCCCAACTGGCCTTGCCCGGAACACCGTCCGCATCCTTGCCCCGGTAGCCCAGCTTGTGCTGCCAGGCCGCGTAGGACTTGCGGTCCGCGTCGGTCCACTCGGGGCCGGGGCCCTCCTCGTAACGGCCGCAGCCCTCCGCGACCAGGCGCTTGCCCATGGCGGTTATCCGCTTGTCGTGGCGGCCGGCCCGGAAGAAGGCCGAGCCGGGGAACGGCTCGTACTCGGGCCGGGGCTTGGTCGGCGGTTTGGGGCTTCCGCCACCGCCCGGCTTGTGGCTCCGCAGGCGGTCGGCGATGCGAGAACGCATGCCGTCCATCGTGAACCCGCGCGGGTCCTGCTTGCCCGGCTGCCACTCCTTGTGGCCGATGACGGAACGCTCGCTCCAGCCGTGGGCCCGGCAGATGGCGGCCGAGACCTTCTCGATGGCCTCCTTCTGGGCCTCGGGCCAGGGATCCTTGCCGTTGCCGAGGTTGATGCACTCGAAGCCGTAGAAGTGGCGGTTGCCGTCGGTGTCGGCCTCGTTGTCCGGTGGCAGTTTCGTCTCGTTGACGACGGAGCGCAGGACGTCGCCGTCGCCGAGGCCCGCGTGGTTGGCGCGGCCGTTGCCGACCATGTGGACGTGGCCCTTCTTGTCGATCACGCCGTGGCACAGGGGGCCGGGGAGGCCCGAGTAGCCGTTGTAGCAGATGTCCACGGACGCGTCGGTGCCCGAGGTGACGGTGTGGTGGATCATCACGCCGTTCATCGGGCCCCAGGGGCCCTTCGAATTGCGGTTGTGTGTACGCCAGTTGCGTACTTCGTGGACTGTCAGACCCTCCGCGCGCAGGATCTCCACCAGCTTGGACGCGCTCAGTGGCTTGGCCATCACTTGTCTCCTTCCACTGCGGTTTCCGCCTCGGACGTGGTCTGTGACCGGGGTTCCGCCGGGGCGTCCTCCGTCGCCTCCGCCGCGTACTCCTCTTCGGCCGCGAGTGCTTCCGCGGCGAGCGTCGCCTCGTCCGCGGCCGGAATGCCGTACCCCAGCGGGGCGAAAACGAGCCGCAGGTCGACGGGGGCGTCCTCGCCCTTCACCAGGGCCAGCGGCGCGAAGTGCCGTGCGATGCCCGTGGGGGCCTGGAGCAGCGGCTTGCGCGCGTCGTTCGTGGGCCACTCGACGCTGCCGGTCGCGGTGCGGGCCGGGACGATCCAGTGATCGCCGGTGCGGTAGGTGCCGTCCTTGGCGAAGTACACCTCGACGCCGTCCTCGAGAGGCAGCCACTCGCCCTCCTCGACACGGACGGCTCCGCCCGGCAGGCCGACCGTGCGGCCCTGGCGCCTGGAGCCCCCACGATGGTCCCAGCGGCGCAGGAACGGGTGCAGATGGGGCAGCCGTCCCACGCCCGGCTCCGGCTCGGCGGACAGCCGCACCCGCCGTCCCGGCAGGTCCAGCTCCTCGACCCGCAGCAGGGGGAGGGCCTCCAGACGCGAGGCGTACGCGGTGTCGGTGAACTCCACCTGGTCGCCCACGTCCAGGTCCAGTTTGTCGTCCTGCCCGAAGCTCGCCAACTGCACCCATGTTCCGTCCAGTTCGTCCACCGGGAAGACGACCGAGCCGTTCTCGCGCGACCACTTGAACGTGGCGTCCCCGGCCGGGCCCCCGTTGTGCACCTCCACCCGGTACAGCTGGTTCTCCGGGCCGCGGTAGCGGGCGTCCGGTTTGACCAGGCACGGGTCCTCGTCCGCGTGGTCGGGCCGCTCGGCGCGGGCCGCGAGGTACGCGCAGGGGGCGCTCTGGCCGAGCGCCCACTGGGCGAACTTCTCGCTCACCTGCTCCTTCGACGGGTCGCTCTCCTCGATGCCGAGCGCGGCGAGCGTCAGCGCAAGCACCTGCCAGACGACCTTCGCGCGCGCCGCGGTATCCGGCATCGCCGAGCCGAGCGCCACCTCGCGCAGCGCCGGGTCCTCCGCCGCGGTGACGACACGCTCCCACACCTTCAGATAGACCACGAAGGGCACTTGGGCGGGCGATGGCAGCCGGTCGCCCGGCTTCTCCGGGTCGCGGAAGCCGTCCGGCTGGTCCCAGTACGTCCAGAACGCGGGCGGCGTGGCGGCCTCTGCGTCGTCGTCCGCGGCGCCCTCGTCCGGGACCGGCACACCGGGCGCGGTCCGGTCCGCGTCGCACAGGATGCCGTCGACGTAGTAGCGGCCGCCGTAGATGTTCAGGGTGTCGATGTCGTGCTTGCCACCCACGTACTGGATGCGGAAGCCCGCCGCGTCGCGCGGCGCTCCGTGCCGGCCGATCAGATCGGCGGCGAGCGTACGCACCCGGTGGAGCTCGATCGCGGCCTGTTCGTTGGCGTCGGCGTCGAGCTGGACGCGGCCCTGCTGGGAGATGACCGCGGAATAGTGCCGCTCCGGGCGGAAGGTGGAGCGGGAGAGATCAGCGTGCATGAAGGGGGTCCCCCTGGTTCAGGAATGTGCGGGTCGAGAGAGTCATCGGGATCGTTGTGGCCGGATCAGGTGACGTAGAAGATCCCGGCGTCCGTGCCCGCGGGCGTGTACTGCGCGAGCCGCGCCCGCAGGCTGTCCTCGCGCTGCGGCCGGTACAGGTCGTGGAAGGCGCCCATCTCGGCCCCGTCCTGCGCCCCGCGCCGGATCTCCTGGGCGCACCGGTCCGCCAACTGCCCGTACCAGGGCGTCCCGTAGCGCTCTGACGTGAACAGCGGCCGCACGCGCGGGGCCTCGCCGGGACCGGCCGGGTCCGGCCGGCAGCGATACCTGCGCGGTGTGCGCGAGCCGACGGGGACGTACGAGAAGCGCAGGCAGCCGATGCCGCGACGCGCCACGTGGAGCCGTCCGGTGAACACGGAGTCCTCCGCGACCGCCACCGCGTGCGTGTGCACCTCGCCGATCACCGTGGTGCGGTGCGCGTGCAGGACGGCGTGGGCGTGTCGGCAGTCCGGGGCGGACAGGGCCGGGCGCTCGCTTCCGGTGGCATCCAGGACGCTGTCGCGGATGTGGATGTCGAGCGGTTCCTCGGAAACTTCGTTGCCGATGACCTCGATCGTGCCCAGGATGCTGTCCTCGATCTGCAGGCACGCCGTGGTGCGCTCCAGGACGATGCTCGGCTCCTGAGGGGCGTGCGGAGCGCACTCGGGTTCCAGGGACCAGCCGGGTACGAGCGTCGTGTGGCGCACGACGATTGCACCCACCGGGCCCGTCACGTTGATGCCGCGTCCGGCGACGAGCAGTCCGTCGAGGGTGATCCGCGGACGCTCCCCCGGTTCGCAATCCTCGTGCACGGAACGGATGTTGAGCGCATCCGGACGGTTGCTGTACCAGTCCAGGAGCCGGATCACCGGGCGGGTGCCCTCCGACGCGCGCACTTCGAGGCGGTCGCCGGGGTCGAGGTCGAAGTCCAGCTGCTCCTGGTGGGCGCCGCTGTGCGTGATCTCGATGATGCCCTCGGGGCCGCAGGTTCCGGCCCGCCGGTCGTGCTGCCAGGCCCGGTACGCGTCCATGATCTGCCGATACGTCTGCCCGGGCCCGACCCGGTAGAGAGCGGCTTCCGGGCGGGGCGGGTGGTGCCGTGCGTACTCGCCGCCGCCCATGTCGGCGCCGAACGCGTAGTGGTAGTCGACCCGGACGCCCTGCCGAGGCGCGGACCGCGACCCGAACGCGATCCGCCCGAGCTCCGGGTCGACGGCGACCTGCCCGCGCTTCGGCCGGTAGCGCCAGTTTGACAGGTCGGCCACCACGATGTCCGACGGCGGCACCGGCCTGTCCTCGCCGTCGCGCCGGATGACGAGGCTCTTGCCGGGGCCGTAGTAGTCGGCGAGCCGGTCGTGCAGTTGGCGGCGCCGGATGAACGCGGGAACGTTGTCGATCGTCGCGATGTGCGTCGCCGAGGGCTCCGGGACCGGCTTGGTCACCAGCGGGCTGTCGTTGCCGAGGATCGAGAAGGTGTAGAGGTTGCGGGCCCGGTCGATGCAGTACGCGGGTGAGGACGTCAGCGGGTGCGCCCTCAGCCGCCAGACGAAGAGGCCGACCCCGGCGGGTGTCAGACCACCTTGCCTGCGAAGGGAGTTGGCGCTCCTGACGTCGACCGAGCGAGCCACCGTCCCGAAGGCGGAACCCGCCAGGTCCAGTGCGGATCCGTCCCGCAGGTCAGCGAGGCGTCCGCGCCGCGAGCGGTTCGCGTCCCCGGACCCGGAGGACCCGGACCCGTACAGCTTGACCTGCTGCTGGTGCGAGACGAGCCGGGACAGTTCGACCGCCCGGGCCGGCCATCCCGTCACCTGCTCGCAGAGCTCTTCGAGCAGGTGCAGCGTGCCCTTGCGGCGCAGGTTCGCGACCGCGGCGGCCACGTCGCGGCGCGGTGCGATCGCCTCCGTCAGGCCGGCAGCCGAACTCCCGCCCCGCAGAGCGGTGGTGAGGACGCGCTCGTAGCCGGGCAGGGTGCGATAGCCCACGAGGTCGCCGAGGTAAGGAAGCACCCAGGGCGCCGCCGTCTCCACGAACAGGTCGTCGTAACTCTGCTCGACCCCGTTGCGTACGACATCGATCTGCTCGGCCATCACCGCGAGCAGGGCGCGCAGCGGCTCGCCCTCCTCGGCGTCCCTGAGGCGGTGCCACGGGGGGAGCAGCTGAGCGAGCCCGTCCGGCTCCCTGGACATCACTTGACCTCCGTCAGAATCAGTGTGTCCGCGGCCTTCGGCGTCAGCAGCACGAGCTGCGCCGGGCGGATGCCGCGGAAGACGAACACCGAACGGCCCTCGGCGAGGCGCCGGGTATCGGTGATGTCGGGGTTGAGGCGCAGGAGTTCGGCGAGCGGCACGCCGTGGCGTGCGCAGACCTCGGACAACGTCTCGCCGTCCTTCTTGCGCACGGTGTGGATCTTCTCGTCGTACATCGCCGAGCGCGCCGGGACCGTGGACCTCGGCTCACCGGGCGTGCCGAGCAGCCGCGTCAGCTCCTGCGCGGTGGCGCCCGCGGCGGCGGACGCGGACACCCCGGTGAAGACATCGACATCCATGTAGTCGACCCCCGGCACCGAATGTGCAGTTGCAAGAACCTCCGAGAGGCGCGCAGATGCAGCCAACTCCCTTCCCTCGAAGCCGAGTCGGCGCAGCAACGCCTGACGTAGTCGTGGTTCGACGACCTCCCAGGTGTGGTCTGGCGCGAGCTTCACCTTCGCAGCGATCAGGAGCAGCACCAGCTCGCGCACGTCCACCCGAACGGGCAGGCGCGCGTCGCCGTAGTCCGTGAGCGAGCCGCGCAGTGCGCGCAGCAGCGCTGAATCTCCGGTGCCATCGGCGATCGGAACGTCGTCCGTGCCCGCGACCGTCACGTGCAGCACACGCCGTCGCCCGTCGAAGAGTTCACGCGCAGCGGCCCGGCCGATCCCGGCGCGGGAGCGCGCGAAGTCCTCGTAGTCGGACACGGACACCAGACGGTCCAGGGCCGCGACCGCGAGCGGCACGGTGCGCCGGGTCAGCGACGGCCCGTCCGCGTCCGCACCGCCCGACGCCGGGCGCGGATTGGTGACCGATGTGACGCCGAGCGGGCGGGTCATGGCCTGGGTGATGCGTTCCGCCGCCACGTTCGCCGCCCTGCCGGTGCCGAAGCGGTATCGGGCGCGCACGTTGTCGTGGCCGCTGGGCAGGCGCGCGCCGTGCATGCCGTCGCCGAACGTCACCGTCGTGCGGCCGTCGCCGGTCGTGCCCGTGATGTACACGCGCTCGCGCGGCCCGCGCCCCGCCAGGCTGTCGACCGTGTGCCAGAGCAGCCCGTCGACGCGGATCTCCAGGACGGGCGTGGCGCCCAGCGGGGTGTCGGACGCCATCCAGGTGAGCGGCGACTGCCACAACGTGAACGTCTGGTTCGTACGGTCGGCGTCGCCGCTGCCGATCGGCTCGTCCCGGCCCTCGCCGTGCGTCGCCTCCACCACATTGCCGAGGACCTTCACCGTCTCGCGCCGGTAGCGGTACGCGAGATCGGCTGTCAGCGTCAGCTTCGTATGGACGTGGTCGCCCGGCAGTTGCGGATCGAGCGCGGGTTCGGCAGCCGCGATGACCACGACTTCGGTGGCCTCGACGCCCGCGCCCGAGGCGCCGGGGATGTCGCTGCGCCTGCCGCTGACGACGAGGGTACGGCCGGGGCGCAGCCCGTCGTACAGCTCGGCGAGTTCCAGTTCGTTGCCGTGAACGTCCTCGCCGAGCGGCTCGTCCGCCAGGCGCAGCGGCTCACCGGCGGCGTGCACGGTGGTGTCGCGGATGTGTGAGAGCAGCACGTCCTTGTCGTCCAGCCAGGGTTCGGCGAGGACGAGTTCGGTGCCGCGGCCCGTGATGCCGTAATTGGTGTACGCGGCCGTGCGCACGGCCGCGACCTTCGTGGTGACCAGCTTGAATTTCTTGTCACCGGGGTGGGCTTCGTCGTCTCCCTTGGCGGGCCGCTCGATCGCGACCCAGCTCCCGACGGTGATGCTGTCGTACACGGTGTCCAGCTGCACCACGCGACGGTTGGCAGGGGCCGGCTTGGTGGCGATGACGATCTCCACATGGGGAGCGGTGGTGCCGACCGTGTACCGGAGGGCCACCTCGTACTCGCCGTGCGTGAAATGCACCGGGACGCCCGGACGGAGGGGAACTTCCTTGGCCGTGCCGTTGTACACGCCGACGTTGATCACGCCGTGCGCGTCCGGGCGCGAAACAAAGAGCGTCCGCTCGGGCAGGCCCGAGTGGAGGCGGGCGGTGACGCCCGGCTCCTGGGAGTCGGTGGGGCGGCGGCTGAGCCAGTTCAGTTCGCGGTCCTGGCCGTTGCGGGTGGAGAGCTCGACCTGACCGGGGCCGAGGGGGAGGTTCTCCGGCTGGGGAATGGGCAGAGTCCTGGCGCGCTGGTCGGAGCTGCTGCCCTCGACGTGCTGGAACTCGGCCGTCTGCGGGACCTTGCCCGCGGGGTCGAACACCACGCGCATGGTGGTGAGGACGGCGCCGGTCAGGGGCCAGTCGGCGGTACGGATCACCCGCCCGCGGTCGTCCTGTACCGGCTTCAGGGGAGCCGTTGCCCCGAAGGGAACCGCTTGTGCGCGCAGGGCGAGCAGCTCACGCAGGAGGCTCGGAGCGCCCGGGACCGCGGCCTGCCGCCAGGCGGGATAGAGGGTGCCAAGGGCAGGGTTGAGGGTTTTGAGCAGACGGGCCGTGTCCGCGCCCGGGGTGGCGGACCCGCTGCCCCTCGGGGCGGGAGCCTTTTCGCCCAGGGCGGGAAGGAGGGCGGTGAGCGCCTGCAGTGCGGCCTCTTCCGGGCGAGGGAGCGGGGCGCCCGTCCGAACGGGCGACGCCGGCCGGGACGGGTCCGTTCCGGGTCGGGATCGGACCGACTCCGGTCGAGGAGGGTCCGCATCCGGTTGAGAAGGGGACAAATGCCCTGCCCGTTCCGCAAGTTCGGCCAGTACGGCTTCGAGCTGCGCGAACCACTCGGCCACGTCCTCGTACGGTGTCGCCAGGACCTGTGCCTCGGCGAGGCGGTCCACGGGCTCCATGAGGGCGGCGGCCAACTGCTCCGGAGTCTTCACTCCGTCGAGGACGTCCCGCAGCAAAGTGAGCACCTGGTCGTCGAAGTCGTCGATCAGACGGCTCACCGGACGCGGGTTGGGGACCTCGGGCGTGGGCGGCTCGTCGCCCGGCTCGCCCGGGTCCTGGGGCTCGGCGGTCCAGCGGCGAACCTCGTCGACGAGCTCCCTGAGCGTCGGCGGGGCCGAGCGCGGCAGACTGATCGCCGTGATCCCGTCGTCTCGGTCGACGCGTACGCGCGAGACGGGAAGAAGCAGCCGCTCGCCACCCGCCTGCTCACCGAAGACGAAGAGCAGCTGATCACCCGTCTGAAGGGAGTTCGCCGTGCCCTCAATGAAGAGTTCGGAGCGGCGGGTGAGGTCCTGAGGGGTGATCAGGGAGGGGCGCCGGCGGCGGAGCGCCAGTTGGTTCCAGTCCCAGCGGGCTGTCAGGTCCCGGCTGGTCTCGAACGTCTGCGACTCCTCGTCGGCCGATGCGGGGACGCTGTTGCTGCGCGCTCCGCGGGGGATGACCACGGGGAGGGTCTCCGCCCGCGGGTCACGGTCGAGGGTGTACGCGAGATGCGTGTTCGCGGCGACGCCGGGACGTGGCCGGTGACCGACCAGGCGGCCGAGCAGCACCAGCGAGCGGTGCTCGTTGGCCGTGCGCAGGTATGCCTCGTCGGCGATCCGCTCGGAGTGGAACGTCAGCAGGTCACCGAGGACGGCGGTCGCGTCGAGGAGACCGATCGCCGGGTCGTCGGGGGTGCGGACGGTCAGCTTGTCGAGCGCCGGGTAGGCGGGGGACGCAAGCCGGTCGAGCAGGGCGGACAGGAAGGAGCCGTACGCGCCGACGCGGTAGTCGAGGGCGTTGCGGCCCGGCGGGTTGTGCGGCCGAGCGGGTGCCACCCGCTCGTCGTGGCCGCCCGCGCTGGTACCGGCACAGCCGCAGCCGCAGTCGGGGGTGAGCTCGTCGCTCATCGGGCACCTCCAGGGTTTGCCGTCGCGGGCCGGTGGCGGTGGTCGCGGGCGGCGCGCAGGGCAGGGCGCGATGCGACGCACCGACCCGCACCCGGCGTGGCGCGGTCGTCGGGTGAGCATTGCTCCGCCGTGCTCATCGGACACCCCCAAGGGATATCGCCAGGTGGCCGTTCTCCGGCCGGTCCGGGTCGTTGTCGCAGGTGGCGATCTCCAGCGGGCCGAGCCGCAGCACGCCGTCCTCCCTCTCTCCTCGGTCCTCCTCGAACAGCCGCCGCAGACGGGTGACGTGAACGCTTTCCACGCCCTGGACGGCCGCCGCGGCCGCGACCAGCCGGCTGAGCCTGACCGGCTCGCCGAACGTCAGCGCGTCAGGGTGGAAGAAGCCGAGCCGCCCGCCGGCGAGCCGGCCATTGCCGAGCACGCGGTACAGCTCGGCCAGGATCTGCCCCTGCTGGTGCCCGGGCTTCGCGCACACCGACAGTGCGATGTCGAGCGGCACGAGACGCGCGGGCCCCACCACCACGTCGTGGCCGATGCGCCGATAGGCCTCCAGCGACTGGGCCACCGCGTCGAGCAGTGCCGGCGTCGGGGCCCCGGCGCCTTGGGCGTCGATCGCGATGTGTGCCTCCTGGACGCTGCCCGTCCAGCGCAGCTCCGCCGCCGCCCTCTGCACCCCGGGCAGGTCCGTGGCGAGGGCCGCGTAGTCGTCGGCGGTCACGGCGCGCAGCCGGGTGCGACGCAGGTCGAGCGGAGCCAACTGGCGTACCTGCTCGACGGGTTCGGGCTCGGTGCCGCCCACGGCGGGAAGCGGGTTGCGAACCCCGGTCACCGGCGGCTCTTCGCCCGTGTCCGCATCGTCGCCATCGTGGCGGAGCACCAAGTGGTTGATGGCCTCCGCGCCCACGTTGCCCGTAAGTCCGCCGCCCAGCCTGTAGTGGAGTTCCAGGCGCGCGCCGGGCGTCGGCTTCGCGCCGTGCCGCCCGTCGCCGAACCGCAGCGCGAGCCGCCCGTCGTCCTCCAGCTCACCCACGAAGTGCCGGTCGCGGGACCCGCTCTCGAGCAGGTCACGGCGCGGCGTCCAGCGCAGCTCGCCCTCGTGGAGGCGTACGGCGGGAAGGGTGCGGCGCGCGTCCTGCGCGAGCCCCGTCGTGGCGGAACCGCGCAGGACCGGCTCGTCGGGGTGGAGTCCCTCCGCATACGCCGGGCCCCAGCTGTGCGCGATCTCCCAGACGATGTGCCCGTCGAGGACCGCCCCGGCGCGGGCGCGCGCGGCCAGCACATCGATGCGGCGCAGCTTGGAGTCGAGCAACCGGTCGCTGCGGTGCAGGAGTTCGCGGAGTGCGCGGACCGGGTGCAGCCGCAGTTCGAAACGGTCGAGGACCCGCAGGCCGTAGATCACGGCCAGTTCGGCGATCTCCTCGTCACCGAGCCCGTCGTGGTCGCGGGCGCTGCGCCACAGCTCCACCAGACGCTGTTTCACCCGGCCCGGGATGGCGCCGATCCGCTCGGCCTGCCCCGCCGAAACAGCCCCGGGGTCGGGGAACGGCACGGCCTGCACCACGGGGGAGCGGCCGAGCAGCGGCCGGAAGCGGGGCGCGATGCCCGGGTAGACGGACTGTGCGAGCAGCGTGCGCATCGCTGCGGCCTGTGCGTACGCCGTGCCGGGCACGACGCGCTCCTGCCGCTGCCCGGCCGGTTCCAGGCCGAGCCCGGCGCGTGCGGTCGCGTCCTCGCCCACCACGTCGAACAGCTTGCGGATGTCGTCAGCGGTGAGTGCCACGCCGCACTCTGCCTTGTCCGTGAGGGAGTTGATGAGCTTCGCCGTCGCGTTGCCCTCGTCGTGGTCCCAGCAGCCGAACGCAGATGGGCCGCAGGGGACCGGGGTGGCGGGCGCGGGCGGCACGGTCGACGTCTCCGGCAGTGTCTCCCCGCACCAGTGCAACGTACGGCCGTGGTCGACAAGGACCACGTTGCCGCGCGCCACGCCGACGTCCTCTACAGGTGCGCAGCCGCGTCCGCCGCGCGTGGTCAGGCAGAGCGGGAAGCGCAGCGCGTCCTCGGCCGCCCAGGTGACCTCCAGGACCGGCTGATCCTCGATGCGGTCGACGCCCGGGGTGACGGACGTGAGGCGCACGGCCTGGCGGTGCGTCGGGTCGGCATCGCCCGGTGTCCCGCTGCGCGGCCCCTTGACCTCCTCCAGGACAAGCAAGTCACCTTCTTTCAGGCGGAGGTGACGCCCCTCGCAGGTCTCCGCGTCACGCCACTCGTCGCGCAGCGTGGCCGACGTGGCCCCCCTCGGCAGGGAGCACACGTCGCCGCCCCAGGTCCAAAGCCGTATCGCGTTGTGCGCGGGGCGCAACTCCAGGGAATCACCGGCCGCGACCGGCTCGAAGACCTCCACGGTGCCTTGCTCGGCGAGGTCGGCGAGATCCCGGTCGTCGATGACCGTCCCGGGCGCGGGTCGGTCGTGCGGATCGAGGACGCGTACGTCGACCGATGCGAAGCGGAACGTCCCCGGCGGCAGCGTGTGCTCACCGGCCGCCTCCACGATCACGTACGCACGGGAGGTGCAGCCGTCGTGCATCGCGTAGTCGATGAGCCGCACATGACGGCGTACGGAGACCCGGCGTCGCGCGGTGTCGAGATACGCCTCCGTGGCGACCGCGTCCTGCTGATAACTGATCTGGTCGCCGGTGTACGCGAGCAGCTCGACGAGCGTCATGCCCAGGTCGGCCGGGTTGCGCTCGACCCAGTCGGGCGTGGTGAGGGCAAGGCGGTCCAGGAGGAGCTTGCGGATGGTGTCGTAGTCGCGGGCCGTGTAGTCGACGACGGGCGTGCGGGGGAAGGAGGGTTCCTCCGTCGTCTCGTCCGCGCAGTCGAACGGCGTGGGACAGTCGGGACGGAAGCGGAACACCACGCTGTGGTAGCGCTGGTCGAAGCCGCGGAAGGGCTCCGTGCCCGGCCGCCCGTACGGGTCGGTCTCGACCAGGCCGAGCCGGTAGCGAGAGGTGTCGCCGGCCTTGTCGAGCGTGACGTACAGACGGTCGTCGAGCTCGGGGTCCTCCTCGCGCTCCACGCTGACGTCCACGGCCTCGATGTCGGTGATCCGCCGGCCGCCGTCGATGCGTACGTTCTGTGCGCGCAGGCCGTGCGGGGCCTTGCCGAGGAAGGAGACGGTGAGCAGGAGCCCGTCGTCACTCACCTCGACGGCGTCGATTCCATTGAGCTGCGCCGCCCTCACCTTGGCCCGTCGAGTGGATACGGGACTGGTCACGCCTCGGCCCTCCCTTCGAAGACGTCGTCACGACGGCTCCCCGTGGAGCGCACGGTGTACGACAGATACACGCGGACGACGTTCTCCTCACTCACCACGTCCAGGGCCGCGACCTCGATGAGGTCACCGAGCCAGCGCTGCAGCGCCGCCTGCACCGAGAGCTCCAACGCACTCGCCAGCTCGGGGCTGTTGGGCGTGAAGACCAGATCGAGCAGGCCGCAGCCGAAGTCGGGGCGCATCACGCGCTCGCCGGGACTGGTGAAGAGCAGCTGCTCGATCAGGTCGCGCACATGCTCGTCGCGGTCGGCGTGCGCGGTGCGCCCCCGCCGGTCGACCCGGAACGGAAAGGCGAGGTCGCTACGGACCCGGGTGCGGGGGTTCACCGGAAGGTCACCTCTCGCTGCGCGGGCTGGACGAAGGGCGGGCCCTGCGGCACGAACGCCGCCGTGACGCACTGGGCCGCGGAGGTGTCGAGCAACACCGGCGTGCCGTCGACCGTGATGCCGGTGGCGTCCGCGGACCAGCGCACGGCGGCGCACGGCTCGGGCACGCCGCCGACGGTGTGGGGGCAGCCGACCACGGCGTAACTGTGGGCAGCCGTCGCGACGGGCGCGCCATTGATGAGCACGGACCGGTCCGACGAGCCGGCCGTCGGGGTGGCGCGACCGCCGTGCGGGCAACTGATCACGGCACCGGAGCCACCGCCGGAGCCGACGGTGAGCAGACTCCCGGAAATCCCGGACATCCTGTTGATCCCCCGTTTTCTATCGCTTGGCGGCCAGGTTCAACTGGCCCTTGTTGATGGTCACTTCCTTGCCGCGCAGAATGACCTCGGCTCCGTCGCCGGTCGCGATGACCACGGCCTCCTTGGTGATCCGGATGTAGGCGCCGTCCTGTGCCTGGAGCAGAATCCCTTGCTCGGGCGCGTCATTCATCACGATCTTGTGATTGCCCGGCGTCTGGACGACGACCGGCTTGTTCGGCGAGTTCTGCTGCACGGCGGTGCGCGCGTCCGGTGGCAGCTCGGCCTCGGCCCCGTACCAGCACCCCGTCCACACCGGGAAGCTCGGATCGCCCTGCTCGAACTCGACCCACACGCCCGCGCCCGGCGGCGGCACCACGAACTGGCCCGCCTGCGGTCCGGTGAAGGGCAGACAGGGCAGCGCCCACGTCGACGGCTCGTCGCCCAGTACGTCCGGGACCTCGACCGTGACCCGGCCGATGTGCAGCGGGTCGTTGTTGTCCACGACTCGGCCACGGAACTTGCCGAGGTAGCGATTGCTGGGTTCCGCCATGCTGAACTGCTCCTGGTCTGTGGGATGTTGCCCGGTGGTGCGTCAGGGTCGGACGTAGGCGCTGCGTGCTTCGATCCCTTCTCGCGACAGGGTGAAGTTCTGCAGGAAGGACCCCGGCCGCAGGTTGTGCGTCACGGACTTCACGTAGTAGTCGCCGTCGTACGCACGGCCGGAGCCGCGCACGCCGACCAACTGGCGCGGCTGCAGGATGTAGCCGTGCCGGTTGACGTCGAGCGATCCCGATCCGGAGATGACATCGGCGGACACGGCCGCGCGCGCGAGCAGTTCGGCCTCGGCCGCCTCGCGTTGCTGTTTGGCGGTGCCGGAGAGCGTCCTGCGCTTGAGCGCGGGGGTGGCCCGCTTGCCCAGGGGCGGGCGCAAGGGGCTGATGACCGGCTGGGGGAGCAGGGTGGACTGCCGGGTCCTCGGGTCCTGCCAGCGCGCCTGAGGCTCCTCGCGGGCGGTTCCGTCGTACGCGAACGTCAGCTGGTCGACAGTGGAGTTGGCATCCATGTTGACGTTGAGGGCGTGCTGGCGGATGCCGAGGCGGACCTCGGGGCCCCAGCGGGCCGACGACTGACCGGGGTTGGGTCCCGGCTCCAGGTAGAAGGTGTAGCCGTTGGCGCGGGCCAGCTCGGTGACGTATTGCAGATCGGTGCCCGTCTGGTAGTGCACGCGCAGATTCTGGTGCGGGGGCTGGGAGATCTTCTCCGTGTACACGTCCGGCCGGATGCCGTACTCCGAGTAGCGGCGCAGGATCGCGAGCACACGCTCGGACGGCGGCAGGTTGGGATACCGGTCCGTGCGCTCCTCCAGATCCATGAGCAGCGTCAGGTCCTCGCCGGTGACGGTCAGGGTGGAGTGTCCCGGTTGGTTGCTGGTACCCACTTCCTGACGAACGATCAGTCCGTCGAAGAGGACCTCGGGGGTTCCCTTGACCGTGACAGTGACGATGACGCGGGTCTTCGGATCGAAGAATCCCTCGGGGAGCAGGGTGCGGCTGATGAGCCCGTTCTTGGTCAGGTCGAAGGCGAGCTGGAACCCGCTCCGCTCACCCGCGGTCGTGGTGATCTGCGCCGAGAGGAGTGCCTCGGCCACCTCGGCGGGGACCGGCCGGGCCAGCTGGGGTCCCATGGAGAGGGTGATGTGGACAGGGCCCTGGCCCACGGGCAGTTCAGACACGTCGTTCTCCCCGCGGGAAGTTGCCGGCGAGCGGTATCTCGATCTCGCTGCCGGGTTCGGCGGTGAGTTCGCGGGGGTCGAGGACGGGGTTGGCGTCGGCGATCTGCCACCACTGGCCGGGGTCGCCGAAGTAGCGCTGTCCCAGGAGGTCGGGGCGGTCGCCGGTGTTGACGGTGTGCGGCTGCGTGTCGTCGGTGTCCGCCGCCACGATCGGGGGCAGTAACCGTCGCTTGGTGTAACGGACTTCGGTCCCGTCCGGCTGTCGGTGCACGCCGATCTCGGCGTCGTGGTAGCGGCTGGAGCGGGGGTAGGGATGGGCGCCGGGTATCGCGTCCAGGGCGTTCTCGTACGGTTCCGTGCCGGCCATGGTGTCCGGTCAGCTCCTTCCCATGCCGATGTCGCCGGGGGTGAGCCCGAGAGTGCCGAGACTTCCCGCACGCGCGGCGCCGGCCAGCCGTTCTTTCTGTGCGAGGTGCGCGAAGTACAGCTCGGCGCCGCGGTGGCCGGCCGGCAGGTCGCTGACCGTGAGCACCTTCAAGCCGATGCTCAGCGAGGCGCGGATCGGGTTCAGGTTCACGTCGAAGGCGGATTCATTGATGGACAGTTCCGTGAGCCGCACGGGCATGACGCGCTTGCTGCCCCATGTGAAGAGGGTCAGCGGCATCTCGATCGGACTGATCTCGATGGTCCCCTTCTTGGACAGGCGGCTCGCTTCCCGCAGTTGGGCCGATGTGGGCTGCACGAGCATTTCGAGAACGGCCAGTTGGGGGTGTATCCCGTCCGGCGCGGCGATCTCGAACTGGTCGGTGGCATCGATCTCGGCGGTGAACTTCCAGGTCTCCTGAGCGGGGCCTTTGAGACGGAGGGCCTCGTTTCTGTCGCCGGACCCGCTGCCGCCTCCTCCGGAGTCGCCGCTTCCGCCGGCCGATTGGGGCGAGAGGCTGCGTTCCAGGGTGTCCGGGTTGAACTGGAGGACGATGATGCGCTGGGGGGTGCCGCGTTCGGGGTCTATGAGGACTATTCCGGAGCGGATGGGTTTGGGGATGTCTGCGTAGCGGGTCAATGTGCTCAACTCCGTCCGGTGTCAAGGGCGGCCAGTACTCGGGTGGCCAGCTCTCGAACGGCTTTTTTGGGGTCGGCCGATGAGATGTCCGTGAGTACATCTGTGAACTGCTGCCATTTGGTGTGGAAGATTGCCTGAACGGCCGCCTCTCGGAATTCGGGCGCAGCATCCCGGGCCGCATGTACAAGACACCCGAAGAACCGCTCGTCAAATTCTCGTGGCGCTCCGAGGCCCACCTTGATCACGGCGTCGGCGCGCTCCTTCTTACTTCCGGCATCAACTACGCCCTGCAGGAGTTCGACATCGTCAAGCACGTCGATACCGGCCGTCACGAGACCAGTGAGATGATCGGCGATCTCCTGGCCCAGGTTGCTCATGAAAGATACATATGACACGCGAAGTGCATCATCACGGAAATAATTGAAATTCAGCCCCAGCGAGACCTGCCACGCCAGCCGGCGCGGCACTCCGCGGCGTTGATCACCGGCGACGTCCACCGCTAGCACCCAGCCCATACGCGCCGCGAACATCCCGATCGATTCCTCGGATACGAAGTGTCGCAGAACGAACCTTCGAGACCGAGAGACGCCACTCGGAGACGAGACCATGACCACTCCCATCACACCCGCGGCTCCCACCACGGGAAGACACCTTGCAACCTGGCCTTGATCTTTTCACGGATCTCCCTCTGCAGTTCCTCCTCGCTGACCCCTGAACCGAAGTCGGTGTTCCGGTAAGTCGCTTCGAACCAGAGCTCGACCAGACGCACCTCACGGTTGGCCAGATTGTTGGCGTCTTGAAGCTTCCTCAGTTCCGTGAGTCCCGGACGCATCCGTTGCACCCTGCTTCGGCGGTTTCTCCCCGGACCTTGGTCGGTGAATCTTTCGAGGTATCCGCGGGCATCGTCGAGGCCGGCCTGCGGATAGCGGTCGGCCAGGCGCAGTTCCTCCTGCATCTGTGTGATCGCCCGATCCAGCGCGCCCGGAGGGCCTTCCAGATACGCGGGCAGTATCTTCGCGCCCGCCGGGGAGCCGGCCGGGATCATGGGCTGAAGGTTGAAGGTGCGCTGGAGACGGCTGATCTCGCGCCGTCGGTCCGGCGAAGGGACCTGGTTGTACAAGTCGGCCAGCAGGATGGACGTGACCATGTTCCCGGGGTTCCGGTCCCGCTCGCCGAGGTAGGCCAACGAACCGACGAGCGCGATGTCCTCCGTCTCTTCATACGGCAGTTGACTCCGCCGATCGGAATGCCACCGGCCGAGAGTTCGGGCGATTTCACCGACGCTCTTCGAGCGCTGCAAACGCTTGAGGATCTCTCGGTACTTCGTTGACGAGTTCGGATTCGAAGGCCTCTCCTGGTAGTTCTTGTTGTTGCGGAACTTCTGGAGGTATGGACCGCTAGGCAGCCGCGTCCGCCAGACCTTTGCCTTCCCCCAGTTCATGACCTGGGTGACCAGGCCCGCGGCCTTGAGCTGTGTACTGCCCGATGCGATGTCCAGATCCTCTGGAATGTCCGCTAGGAGTCGATCATTTCGTCCGGGAATCTGTTCACGGCTGGTGGAAATCTGCCGACCGCCGTTCCCGGCCCCCTGCTGCTCCTGCCGCTGCGTGAGAATATCGTTTTCCAGAGTGCGGATATACAGAAGGATTGGCTCGGAGTCCAGCTCTCTGCCGTTGATGACAATCTTGCGCGGGTTCAGGACAGCCAGGTCGTTGAAGGCGGACGTGCCCTCCACCGAGAGCTGGGTCAGGCGATACCACAGGCGCATTCCAGTGAGCGTCGATCGGTGGACTACTCGCCCGACACCCTTACCGAGCAACTTGGCGAGCGTCGGCCGCATGCGCGCAACGATCTCGGAAAGCCGCTTCTCCTTCGATTCCGGCGAATCCTCCTTCTTCTTTTGCTGGTCCTTCTTGTCTTGCTTCGCCTTGTCCGGGTCCTTGTCCTTCGGCCTGCGGGCCTCGTGCTTGGGGCGCTTCGGTTTGTTCGGTCCCTTGTTCTCGTGCTTGTCCTTCGGCTTATTGCCGTCGCCCTTGTCCTTGCCGTCCTTTTCCTTGGGTTTGCCGGGCTTGTCGGAGTCCTTGCCACCCTTGGGCCGTCCGGGGCTGTCCTTGTCGTCGGTTTTTGGCCTGCTCGGGCTTTTGCCGTCGGTCCTGTTGGGGCCTCTGCCGTCGTCCTTCGGCCTGGTCGGCGTGTCCTTCCCGTCCTTGGGCCGTGCCGAAGGGTCGTCCTTCGGCCGGGGCCTGGTGGTCTCCGGGTCCTGTTTCGGCTTCGGCCGTGGCTCCGGGGTCGGCTTGGGCTTCGGGGACGGTGTCGGGCGCGTGTCCGGCTTGTCGGTGGGCCTGTCCTTCGGTTTGCCGGGGGAGCCGGGCGTCTTGTCCTTGTCCGTGGGGCGCTTCGGGGCGGCGGCCTTGCCCGTGTCCGGCCTCGGCCTCGTCGTGGTCGGGCGGGAGGCGGGGGCCGTGGTGCTCTTCGGGGCGTTTGGGGACTGGTCGCTCTTCCTGTCGCCGGCCCTGCCGCCCTTGTCGTCCGAACCCGCGCCGGCCGCCCCCTTGCCGCCGCCCTTGTCCCCCTTGCCCCTGCCCAGCTTGGCTGCGACGCCCTTCAGGCGCTTGCCGACCTTGGCGACGTACTTGCCGATGCCGTTCATCAGGGCCTGGTAGAGGACTTCCAGGAGCGCGACCACGCCCGAGGCGACCGCCTTCGCGAAGAGGAGGCCCGCGCCGCCCATGCGGACGGCTTTGAGCCAGTCCAGGACCATGGTCAGCGCGCGCAGGATGGCGCTCAGGGCTCCCCACGCCGTACGGATCGCGTCGATCACCGCCATCACCCAACCCGCGCCGGGGATGAGCTTCGCCACGACCTTGGTCATGACCAGTTCGCCTATGATCAGCGGGAGTTGGGGGACTACCGCGTCCCACGCCTCCTTGACGATCTTGTCCAGTGTGAAGCCGCCGTTGACCAGCTTGTCCAGGATCGCCTTCGGGACGCCGATGATCTCCTGGATCTTGTCCTTGAACCACTGCTTGACGGCCGAGGAGACCTCGCGGAACAGATGGTTCTTCGCCCCGTCCACCGCCGAGTTCTTCGCGCCGCTCAGCCATCCGCCCGGGTCGGTGAGGAAGTCGACCGCGATCAGCATCCAGGCGCCGAGCGCGCTCAGCAGCTTCGAGGCGAAGTCCAGGACCGCCTTCACCGCGTCCATGACCGCCTTGACCGCGGCCTGCAGCATCTTCTTGAGGATGTCCAGGATGCCGCTCAGGACCTTGCCGATGGCGTCCAGCAGGTCGCTGACGATCTGCCGCAGCATCTTGGCGAGCCGGTTCACCAGAGCGATCGCCGCCGCGATCAGTGAAGTGATCAGCTTTCGGATGCGGTTGGCGAGTTCGATGACGGCCCGCACCATGTTCTTCGCGAACTCGATCAGATCGTTGATCAGATTCTTGATCGTGTCGACGATGAACTTGCGCGCCTCGTTGATCCAGCGCTCGACCGTCTCCTTGAAGTTCTTGATGAACCCGACGACCGCGTCCCGCGCCGCCTTGATGACGCGGACGATCGCGTTCTTGATCTCGATGACCTTCTGCTTGATCCAGTCGAAGGCCTTACTGACCCAGTGGCCCGAATCCTTGACGCTGGTGTCGCGCTGCTTCTCGGCGTCCTTCTCGGCCTTGGCGTTCTCGTCCTGGATCTTCTTGTCGCCATCGTCCTTCTCCTTGGCGACGTCCTTGTCAGTCTTCTTTTCCTTGGCCTTGACGTCCTGGCGAACCTTGTCGTGCCGCTCGGTCTTCTTGGTGCCGAGCTTCTTGAGCTCCCCGTCCTGTTCCGTACGCCAGTCGGCACGTTGCGAGGCGACCTCGGTCAGGGCCTTGTCGCGCTCACCCGCCTGGCTCTCGGTGTTGGTCTCGACCTCCGCATCGACCTTCTGCTTGTGCTTCTGCTGGGAGTCGCGGAAGTCCCGGTCCTTGGTCTGCCGCCCCTCGGACATGGCCTTCTGGCCCTCGCCGAACGCGGCCTGGAACTGCGGCCCGCGCTCGTGCTCCGCCACTTCGGAAGCTGCCTCGGGCGGTACGGCGCCGGTCCCCGTGTCGCCCGCCGGCACACTGCCCTGGCCGCCCTGAGCGCCCGGCACCTTGGCGCGCATCTGCTCCTTGGGAACGTCGGGGTAGACGTGGTCCTCGCCCATCGGGCGCCCGGCGTCGTCACGCCCCGTCGCGACGGTCTCCTGGCCCTTGACGTCCACCGCGGAGCCCTGCTCACCCGCCGTCTGCTCGGCGGCGCCCTGCATCTGCACGCCCGGAGCGTTGCCCGCCTGGGCCTGTTTGAGCGCCTCGTCCTTCGTGGGCAGCCCGGCGAACTTGGCAGCCAGCTCCTGCGCGTCGACCTCGAAGCCGAGCCAGCTCGCCACCTTGCCCAGGCCGAAGCCCAGGGCCATCTTGAAGGTGTCCCAGCCGCTCGGCTCCTCCGCCTTCTCCGCCTCGATCTGGCCCTCGGGCTCCTTGGCGCCCTCGACCTCGGCCTTCTCCTGCTCGGGCGCCTCGGACTTCTGCGCCGGGTCCTGCGCGTACTGGGCCGGGGCGTCGGCCTTCGGCTTGCCCTGCAGGGTCTGCGGCGCACCCGCCGGACGGGTCATCGAGGGAGGCGCGGCGGCGAGCGCCTTGTGCTCGTCGCCGACGGTGCGGTCCACCGAGCCGCCCACCCCGGACATGGCCTGAAGTGCCTTGTGGGGCTTGAGTTTTGCCGCCGTGGAGAGACCGGATTCCGGTGACACGGTCGACAGGTTCGGGGCGGGACCCGAGTCCTTCTTCCCCTTGGCCGGCGCGGTCGGGGCACTACCCCCACCGCCTCCGCCGCCACCGCGCGAGCCCTTCACCGCGGGCGACGCCTTGGGCGCCGCGGCCGCCTTCGAGGCCTTCGGCCCCTTCGCCGACTGCGGTGCGGCCGGAGCCTCGGGAGTCTTCGGAGTCTGGGCCGCCGCCGCAGGCGCGGACTCCTGGGCCGCCGGCGCTCGGTCGGGATCCCCTTCCACCGCCGCATCGGCGCTCCCCCCGCCGGGGGTATCCGCGTTGGACCCACCGGACACATGAGTGTCCCGCGCGGGCGAGGGAGATGGCGCGTCGGTCGTCGGTTCGCTCGCCCCGGTCGCGCCGGACTGCGGCTGCTCCGCCTTGGCCCCCGCATCCGGTGCCGCCGAACGCCCGGTCACTGCCTGGGGAGACGCCTTTTCCTGAGCACCTCCGGACGGGTCGCCCGCGGCAGGAGTGCCCTGCTCCTTCTTGGCGGCCCCCTCTTTGGGGTCGCTGCCCGCCTCGGTGGACCTGCCGGGCGCCTCCTGCGCCGTCGTCTGCGCGGTGACGGGACCGGCCTTCGGGTCGGCGCCGCTGTTCGGATCCTTCGACACCGCACCCGCCGCGGACGGCACCTCTGCGGCCTGCTCCAGAGCCGGACCGTCCGCCCGCTCGCCCTCCGACGCGGCATCGTTCGCCTCGGGCGCGAGCTCCGCGTCGGCGGTCGCGTCGACGCCCTCCTCCTTCGGCTCGTTTTCGGCCGCCGCGTCCTCGGCGTCCTCCGCCTCCCGCTCGGCCTGCACCTTGTCGGCTTTGGTCACCGGAGGCGCGGGGATCGACGGGGCCGCCGACGAGGCGGTCGAGGACGGATCGAGACGGTCCGCCGTCGGCACCCCGGACACATCGAGATCCTGCTCGGGAAGGAAGTCCTCCGGCTGCAGCTTGACATCCCAGGCGCTCTGCTCGCCGCCCCCGACCTCGACCTCCGACTCGCTGCCGGCACCGAACGGGTCCTCGTCCGCCTTCTCCTGCGGCCCGTCGAGATCCTGAGCGCGCACACCGTCGAGCGTGCTCAACGCACCCGGAAGCCGGGTGTCCTTCCCCGCGGCCGTGCTCGGTCCGTCCGGCTTCCGCGAACCCCGTTTGTCCTCGGGCTTCACTTGCTGACCTGCCACGAGGGATTCGACCGCGCCCGGACGGTTCACGGCCGCAGATTCCTCCTTGCTCGCGGCCGGTGCGCCCTGCTGCTCCGTCCCTTCCTTGCCCTCGTTGCCCGCGCCGGAGCCCGCCGCCTTCTTCTCCCCGTCGGACGCGGAACTCCTGCCCGCGGACTGTCCTTGCGAGGAAGCTTCCTGCCGGGGAGCCGAGGCCGGCGGGGCCGAATGCTGCTCCTCGGCAGGGGAGTCCCCGATCCGCTGGTGTCCGTTGGCTTGCGGAGTCCTCGGGGCCCGGCTTTTCCGGGCACCGTCGGTCTTGTCCTTCTCCGGACCGGCCGCCGCGGCGGGCCGCTGCTCCTGTTCTCGCCGCTCCTCGGCGGAACGACGCTCGCTCTCCCGCTCGAACCTCAACTCCTTTGCCGCGTCCGGCTCGACTGCCGGAGCGTCATGGGAGTTCAGCTCCAGCTCGTCGTCGGCACCGGGCTCATCGCCGCCCTCGATCTCGGCGACGATATCGAGCACGCGGTCCTGCTCCGAGCTGAGGAGCCTGCTCTCCAGGCGTTCCAGGACGTCGTCCAGCATCTCCTCGGACAGCCGGGCAAGTTGCTTGCGCGTGCGCTTCGAGAGGTCCTCCGGGTCGCCGCGCAGGGAGCGCACGACCGAGTTCGTCAGCCGGTCCATGAGGGTCGCCGGATCAATGCGCTCCATCCGGTTGCGGTCCGCGTCGACCGTGGCGTACCGCAGCCAACCGGGCGTGGCCTGCCCTTCGTGAACCTCCGCGGATGCCTCGGCAGGATCGCCCGCTGAAGGACGTACGAGATCCTGCGCGGCCAACTCCGCCTCGCGCTCGATCGCCTGCTGCGGCAGACTCACCGCGCCCAGGTCGCGACCGGCCCGCAGTGCGCCTAGGCCGTGCGGGTTCTGCACGGTGTGCAAAAGCTCGTGGGCGAGCAGGCGTTGACCGTCCGCCGTGCCGGGCCGGTAGGTGCCCTCCCGGAAGAAGATGTCCTGGCCGACTGCGACGGCGTCCGCGCCGAGCAGGTCCGTGAGGAAGCCAGCGTCCCGGTCGGTGTGCAGGCGTACGCGGCTGAAGTCGTGGCCGAGCTGTTCCTCCAACTCCCTGCGTACGCCGAGATCGAGGGGTTGTCCAGCGCCGCTGACGATGTCCTTCGGCTCGGGTGCGCGGGACTTGGCGGCCCGCTCCCTGCGCTTGCGGCGCCGCTCAGCGGCCTGGTCGGCGTGCGCGTCCTGGGTCTGCGATGCGCTCAACGGGTCACCTCCCCGCGGCCCGAGAGACCCGCGTGAACCGCGCGCGCCAGCTCCTGGCCCAGACGGCGCGCGGATACACCCGCGGGGAGCGGTGGCAGCGCGGAGAGCGTGTCCAGATTCCGGCCGCCGTCCGCGGCGATCGGGACGCCTTGTTCGCGTACGAGACGGCTCAACTCCCGCTCGAACGAGGCGGATACGCGCTCCGGGTCCACGTCGAAGCCGTCGAGGACCAGTTCGCCGATGTCCACCCGGATCGTGTGCGGCTGCCGTTGCTCCGCCGCGCGCACGCCCCGCTCTCCTGTCACACCCATCCGCGGACCTCCGAGGGAGTCAGGGAGCGTTCCAGCTTCACGTACTCGGTACGGGCCGCGGCGAGCATGTGGCGCATCTGCAGCCGGTCGCCCTCCTCCGCGGCGAGGAATGCCCCCGACAGGGCGATGTTGCGGATCGAGCCGCCCGCGACCGTGAGCTGCGCGAGCAGCTCGGGGTCGATGCCCTTCGTCGGCGTCTGCGGTGGAAGCACCCGGCGCCAGATCTCGGCGCGCTCGTGCTCCGCGGGGAACGGGAAGTCGACGACGAAGCGGATACGGCGCATGAACGCCGTGTCCAGGGCCTTCTTCATGTTGGTGGTGAGGATGGCCAGGCCCCGGTAGGCCTCCATGCGCATCAGCAGGTAGCTGACTTCGAGGTTGGCGTACCGGTCGTGGCTGTCCTTCACCTCGCTGCGCTTGCCGAAGAGGGCATCCGCCTCGTCGAACAGCAGGAGGGCACCGCCGCGTTCGGCCGCGTCGAAGACCTTGCGCAGGTTCTTCTCGGTCTCGCCGATGTACTTGCTGACGACCTGCGAGAGGTCGATGACGAACAGGTCGAGCCCCAGCTCCTTCGCCATGACCTCGGCGGCCAGAGTCTTTCCCGTACCGGACCCGCCCGCGAACAGGGCCGTGACGCCGAGGCCGCGGCGCAGAGTGGCGGCGAAGCCCCACTCCTGGTGGACGGTCGCACGCCGGCGCACATGCGCGACGATCTCGCGCAGGGTGCTGGTCTGCCGCTCGTGCAGCACCAGGTCGGGCCAGCCCGCCTCCGGCTCGATCCGCCGTCCCAGTTCGTCCATGCCGACCCGGGCCTCGTCGAGCCCGGCCCGCCAGGCGAGCGAGGCGGCGTCGAGCTCGTCCTCGCCGGGCAGATCACGGCGTACGGCGTCGGCCGCGGTGCGTATGACGTGCGGCGGCAGCTGGAACTGCGCGACCAGCGACCGGAGTTCGCCCTCGTCGATGTCGGCCACGTCCTCGAATGCACCCGCCCAGAGTCCGAGCTGTTCCTCGTCGTCCAGGCGCGGCACGGTCACGCGCCGGCCGCGCGGGCGCTCCGTCGGCCGGGGATCGGGACTCGATACGACGACGGGCACGGCGGCACCGGCCAGGAACGCCTCCGTCGCGGCACGCTGGTCGCGGTCCAGTTCGCCCACCTCGACCAGGAGCGCGGCCGGCAGCAGGATCGCCTCGCGCTGCCACAGCCGGGCGAGTAGATCGCGCTGCGCCGGGTCGGTGGGGATGTCCTCCGCGCTCATCTCGTACAGACCGAGCCCGGAGCGCGCGGCCGCCGCGGCGGCGATGTCGGCCCGGCTGCGCAGATCCCCGCCGACGACCTCGACGAGCAGCGGCGCGCCGGGCCGCGCCGTCGTCGTCCAGCCCGCGGTGACGCCGGACACCGCGAGGTCGTACGACGGCGGCAGCTCGTCCGGCACCGGAGTGCGCCGCAATTGGCCGTGCAGCCGGGTGTCCAGATAAGGCGAGCCGAGCAGGAAGTGCAGGATCCGCTCGTCGAGCCGCAGCCGGGACCGGGTGAGCCGCGTCTCGTCCTCCAGGTCGACCACCCGCCACCGGCGCAGCGGCGCGACCGGAGTCAGAGCGCTCCAGTGCGCCCCGCCCAGCGTGGCGAGCGCCAGCGAGAAGGTGGGGTACGCCCGCTCGGGATCCCCACAGGCAGCGGCACAACGCGTGGCCGTGGTGGGGTCCAACTCGTAGGCGGCGGTGAGCAGTACGAGGTCCCGCTCGAACGGGGTGAGACCGAAACAGGCAGTGAGGGCGTCGAGGGGCGCGACACCGGGACCTTCGACCGCCGCGCCCGCGGGGGCAGGGTCGGTGCCGTGCGGGGGGTGCTCGTCGCCGGCAGCCGCGGTGGGGGACCCGTCGGCGGATCCGTCACCGGGCACGCCGTCGCGTGCCGCGCGGGCCGCGTGGGCGTCCACCAGGGCGAGGACGCGCCGAACCTCCGCGAGCAGCGTTGACCCGTCGTCCGGCGTGGCCGCCGTGCCCTTCTCGTACGCACCCATGTCCTCACCTGCCCCCGTCGCCCGCACCGCGCCTCAGCTCCCGTCGTCCTCGGAGCTGCCCGTGCCGGTGGCAGTTCCGTCGGGGGCGGTGCGCTTGCCTGTGCCGGTGGCAGTTCCGTCGGGGGTGGTGCGCTTGGCGGCGGCGGTGGCTGCTGTCGACTTGCGGGTCCGGGCGGGTGTCTTGGCGGGTGCTTTGGCGACGGCCTTCGTGGGCTTCCTGGCAACGCTCTTCGTGACGGACCTCGTGACGGGCTTGGTGTCGGTCTTCGCGTCCGGCCCGGTGGCGGGACCGGCTTCGGACGAGGCGCCGACCGTCCCGGCCGGTTCGCCCCCATCGTTCGCGTCGCCCCCATCGGCCGCGCCGGGCGGAACCGGCGCCCCCGGCGCCCCGAACGGCAGCGCCCGAACCGTGCTGCGCTCCACCGGCTTCGCCGGCGCCGGCGTCTCACGGCCCTCGATCAGGACCAGCGCCGCCTGGTACGTCACGGAGAGTGTGTACGGCGTCTGGTTGAGCATCCCCCACAGCTTCGACGTCTCGTCGATGTCCATGACCGTCGGCACGAACCGCACCCGCTGCGCCGCGGCGGCCAGATCGCTGTCGGCCAAGTAGGGGCGCTCGCCGGCCTGTTCGATGATGTCGTGAGGCAGCACAGGTATCTCGTGGAGCGTGCGCACCACGCTTCCGATGAGCCGTTGCCCGACCAGCTCCATCTCCTCTCCGTACGCGCTGATCACAAAGTTCAGGTCGAGTGCCGCCGCGGGCCGCTTGAGCAGCCTGCCGTCCGGTGCGCGGGTGGCCAGATCGTTGTTGCGCTGCGAAGTGTTGGGCGTGACCTGGTAGAGAAACACGGTGATGGTGGGCTCGGTGGGCGGGTCGGCGGGCGGCTTGCGGGTCTCGACCTTTACGGCCATGTCGATCTCGGGCTGCAGATTGGCCTCGATCAGCAGGGCGAGGGCCTGGGTGACGTGGGCGATGGCGAGTGCGTTGCTCATGGCGTCAGTTCCTCAGTCCCTGATCCCGTAGTCCCTGATCCTGTTGCGAACCGTTCGGCTGTCCTCGCGTCGTTCACTCGCGCCCCCGCGCCAAGTAGTCCTCCAGGCTCACGGTCGCCCCGGACCGCCGTGCCGGGGGCGACTGCGTCCGGCTGCTGTCGGAGGGCGGCGCCGCCGCCGTAACCTCCAGCCGCCCGATCTGCACGTGCACCACCTGCTCCCCGCCCCGCCCCGACCGCCTGCCCGCCGCCTGCCGCACGGCGTCCCGCGCCGCCGCCGTGTCCGCGGCGCTGGGCCGCAGGGGAGAGGGCGTGATGGCGGAAGCGGCGTTTGTACCCGGGGGGATGGGCGCGGAAACCGCGCTCCGGGATGCGGGTACGTGTGCCCGGGTACGGGCTGCTCGACGTTCCCGGTCCGGAGCGAGCCCGAGCCTGGGCGTCACCTCGGAGGCGGGCCGTAGCAGCGGCACCACAGGGGCCTCCCGCTTCGCCTCGCGGGACGCGGCGGGCCGCTCCGGTCGCGGCGCCCGATCGGTCCGTACGACGGTCCGCTCCCGTTCCGTACGGAGGTGGACCTCACGGGTGCCGGGTCGATCCGCCAACCCGTCGTTGAAGGACGGTACGCGGGGCGTACTCGGCCACAGGGGCTCCGGTGTCTCCGGCTCCCCGGCCCGTACCGCCTCGACCCGCTCGAAGGGGCCCGCGAGGCGGGGCCTTACGCGCACCACCCCGGGGCGCGGCGCGGCGCCCGGCGCGTGGCGGGCGAGCAGCCGGTCGAGGTAGTCGGGGGCCCCGGCGCCCTCGGGCGTGCGCCCGGAGGAGTCAGACATCCGCACACAGCTCCAGGTAGTAGCGGCGCCGCAGCGGGCTGAGCGCCAGGATCTCGGGCTCGCTCCACCCGTACGCAGTGGCGAGCAGATGGACGTCGAGCAGCAAGTCCCTTGCCCAGGCGTCCAGTTCGGTCCACAGGTAGGAAGCGATGTCCAGTTCTGCGCGGGTCGCCGCACCGCAGTCGGGGCAGCTGACGTTGAGTGTCACGTCGGCCGCCGGATCGGCCCTCTCCGCTGCCTCGGCGATGCGCCGCTGGACGGCCGGAGGCAGTGCGTCGACCAGCGCGGCGATCCCGTCGGGCGAGTCGTCCGGCGCCCCGGCGGACACGTCGCCCCCGTCACGTACGGCGGAGACGACACACCGTTCGAGCAGTGCCCGGCGCGCGTCCGCATGCCGGGCCGCCGCCGTGAGGTCGGCGACGCTCGGCACCCGGAACTCCACCTCCCAGCCGTCCTCGCAGATCCGCGCCGGCGACGCGTCGGGACCACGCAGCGACCGGGCGAACTCACCGGCATCCAGGTCGAATTCCATGTCGGCCGCGCATGCCCCGCACTCCAGGCGCACCTGCATCCGCTCGCCGAACAGTGCCCGGCGCAGCGCGAACAGATCGGTCTCGCGGGCGCCCACCGGCAGCGAGAGCAGCGCCTCGCTGTCGCCGCCGGTGTCCGGGCGCGCCGCGCGGTGCAGCAGCAGGGCACGCCCGGAAGAGGCCCGGTCGAGCCCGGCCTCCCAGGTGGCAAGCAGCTCAGTGGCCTGGGCGATCGCCATGTGTGCCCCCGTCCGTTCCGTTCGACCTGCGTTGTTTCAACGTGCTTGCGCTCAGGCAGGGTTGAGGAAAGAAGGCTCCTCGGGCTCCGGCACCTCGTAGTCCCGTTCCCAGCCCTCGCATTCGAGCTTCAGGCTCTGGATCGCCACCGCGTTGGCGTTCGCATCGAGCTCGCCGAGTACCTGGTACTCGCTCGGCCAGGTCCGGTAGAGCTTGTGCGAGACGGCCACCTGGCCGGCCTCGTTCAGGACCTGGATGACGATGTCCTTGCGGAAGTCCGCGAGCGACACCTCGGAGCCGAGCCCCGCGCCGACCTGCCAGACCTTGTTGGCCCAGCGGTCGAACTCGGGGTCGTGCGTCACGCCGCGCTCCAGCGTGATGCCCTCGAACTCGGAACGTCCCGGCGACTTGCGCGGGGAGCTCGGATCGCCGCCGTGCCGGTGCTTGACGACTTCGGTGGTCCGCTTGAGCGGACTGACCTTGCTGATGCCCGCGACCGTACGACCGTCCCACAGGACCAGGAACTTGAAGTTCTTGTACGGATCGAAACGATGGGCGTTGACCGTGAACTCAGCCATCGAATTTCCTCGGTATTCCTTAGAGCTCGAACTGCCCGGACGTCTGCTGGATCTTGACGATCACGAACTCGGCGGGCCTGACCGGCGCGATGCCGACCAGCACGTTCACGACGCCGTTCGCGATGTCCTCGTCCGTCGTGGTGTCCTTGTCGCACTTGACGAAGTACGCCTCACGCGGCGTGCTGCCCTTGAAGGCCCCCTGACGGAACAGCGTGTGCAGATACGAGGAGGCGCTGAGGCGGATCTGCTGCCACAGGTTCTCGTCGTTCGGCTCGAACACGACCCACTGCAGGCCGCGTTGCAGGCTCTCCTCCACATGCAGGGCGAGCCGCCGCACCGGCACGTACTTCCACTCGCTCATCTGGGCTTCGGAGCCCTCCAGCGTGCGTGCACCCCACACCAGTGGGCCCATCATCGGGAAGGTGCGCAGGCAGTTCACGCCGAGTGGGTTGAGCAGCCCGTTCTCACGGTCCGTCAGCTGTACCGTCAGCGAGTGCACGCCCGCGAGCCGCGCCTCCGTCCCGGCCGGCGCCTTCCACACACCGCGCTCGGAGTCCGTTCGCGCGAACACGCCCGCCACCGCGCCCGACGGCGGGAAGGAACGAAGCCGTCCGGTCAGCGGGTCGGTGAGCTGCAGATGCGGGAAGTACAGGCCCGCGTGGTTGCCGCGCACCGCGTCGAACGCGGACAGGCCCGCGCGCGCCGCGTCCACGCTGCCCCAGCTGCCGGGAGCATCGACCAGAAAGAAGATTCGCTGCTGCTCGCACAGGCGCTGCGCCGCCGAGACGACCGTGACCATGTCGTCGGTCGACTCGTATGCCGCGAGCTCCGGCAGGGCCAGCAGGTTGACGTCGGCGACATCGCGCAGCGCCTGGATGCCGGTCTTGTCCGTCTCGCTGCCGATCAGGTCGCGCGGGCCCGGCGCCTCACCGTCCTGGCCGCCGCCCAGCGGGAACACCGGCGGGTTGACCGAAGCCTCCAGGCCCAGGTCGTTGGCGCACTCGCCGACGAAGCGGACGACGTCCGCGGGGTCGGTGGAGCCGGCGACGACCTGAAGGCGCCGGCCGAACGCGGTGACCTCGGCGCCGGCGAAGGCATGCCGGCCGGGCGCGTCGGGCAGTGCGCGCAGCTTGCGTTCGAGGAGCAGCGCCAGTTCGGTGACGGTGCACGGAGCCTCGCCGTCGCATGCGGGGTCGTACAGCGTGAACTCGCGCTCGACCTTGCCGATCTTCACATTCAAGTCGACTGTCAGGTCCGGAAGTTCGTGGCCGAACGGCTTGGATACGGTGCCCGACGGGTCCGGGCGGCCCTCGCCGACGACGTCCACACGGATCAGGCGCGAGCCGGTGTTGACGACCGTCGGGGCGTAGCGCCCGCCGGCCGGATCCAGACAGAGGCCGGTGAAGGACTCGCGGGCCTCGCCCCTGGCGTCGTACACCCGCAGATTGAACGTCTCTTCCGGGTGTGGTGTGTCGTAGTCGACGGCGACGCGCAGGCCGTTGCCCCACACGCCGGGCTCCTTGGCGTGCACTTCGAGGGCCGCGCACTCGCTGTGCCCCTCGGTGGACTCGAGGGTCGCACAGGCGGCCTTGCCGGTGCCCGCCTTCGCGACCCGCACGATCACGGCGATGGTGCCGCCGTTGCCGAAGAACTGGTGCACCGCGTAGCCGACGGCGCTCTGCGCGCTCAGCCCGCCGAAGCGGCGCTCGAACTCGGTGAAGCTCGTGACTCGCACCGGCTCGTTGAGCGGGCCGCGCCGTGTGTGACCCACGAAGGCGGTCGCCGAGGTGGTCACGGCCGAGATGGTGCGGACACTGCTGGGAAGCTCTTCGACGTAGACACCGGGATACGTCGGCTTGGCAGCGCTCACTGCATTCGTCGGCATTCCCCCTCCTATCCCTTCTCAGGCACCGGGTGAAGGCACCAAGAGACGGCAGGGGGAGACAGGCTCGTCGGCGTGACGGCCCGCTACGACATGCGCAACCGCTCGGGCCCCGTGGCCCCGGGGCGCCTCGATCGCACGCGCTTCATCAGTTTCCCCCGTCAGCCCCCGGGCGGTTGGCCGTCCGGGGCAAGCAGTCCGCTTGTGACCCCTGATGCGTAGGTGCTCAAACCACTCTGGAACGCGCGGAGTTGACAAGGCAAGGTCTGTTCAGGACACGTAGGGGGGAGGTCCTGTGAAGGGATTGTTCGCGGCATGCGGGGCCGCCGGGCACTTCGTGGGCGAAGGTCTACCCCTTTGCGTCCTCCTTCATCATGTCGGTGTACTTCTCGCCGATCACCATGGTGGTGATGCACGGGGCGACGGTGATGAGGTCCGGCATCGCGGACCCGCCCGCCACCCGCAGGCTGCGGATGCCCCCGGACCCGCAGACGTGGGTCGGGTGGGGGGCTGGAGATCTGGGGGAGTGTCAGCTGGTGGGCGCGGGCCACCGCTGCCGGCGAGACCATCGTTGCGGTCGTCATCATCCGGCCCGCCAGCCGGCCGATGTGCGGGCCGCCCATTCGTTTGGACCAGTTGTGGACCGAGCCCGCGACGGGGTAGCGGCCGGCGAGCTCGCAGAAGCACAGCGCGACCATCAGCTGGCCGGTGAAGACCATCGGCCAGGACCACCAGTAGGCGGGCCCGCCGAAGCTGACACCGAAGTGGAACAGCTGGAACGTGCCGGTCGGGCGGCCACCGATGAAGAGGTCAGGCAAGTCGTACCTCCAGGCGGGCGGCATGGATCTCCGCGCCGCCGCCATGGCGTAGCGCTTGCTCGCAGGCCTATGAAAGCGGTGCTCCGAGGTTCCAGACGTAACACGATCCGGTGCGTAGCGCGCGGGCATCGTGGGCCCCTGCGCCTTCCGTGTCGACGCGGTGGCCCTCGCGGACCGCGGCGACGCGGAAACCCGCCTGACTCCGCCGCCCCGGTCGCCTATCGTCGACGTGATTCCTGGCGGAGGCCTCGGACCGTCCAGGGCGAGGACCATGACGTGGAGGACGATTGTGCGCTACCGCGAGCTGGGACGCAGCGGAGTGTCCGTGTCGGAGATCGGTTACGGTGCCTGGGGCATCGGCGCGTCCGCCTGGGTGGGTGCCACGGAGGACGAATCCGTACGCGCCCTGCACCGGGCCATCGACCTCGGCGTGAACTTCATCGACACCGCCCGCGGCTACGGTGAGAGCGAGCGAATCGTCGGCCGGGTCGTCCGCGAGCGGGCCGGCGACGAGGTGCTCGTCGCCACCAAGGTGCCGCCGAGGAACGGAATTTGGCCGACGCCCGACGGTCTGGACCCGGCCGGGACGTTTCCGGGCGAGCACATCCGCGCAAGCCTGGAGACCAGTCTGCGCATCAGCGGCCTGGACCACTTCGACGTACTGCAGTTCCATGTCTGGAGCGATGACTGGGTCGGACGTGGCGACTGGCTGGAGACGATCGCCGAACTGAAGCAGGAGGGAAAGATCCGCCTGTTCGGCGTCTCCATCAACGACCATCAGCCCGACAACGCACTCGCACTCGTACGCAGCGGTGCCGTGGACAGCGTGCAGGTCATCTACAACCTCTTCGACCAGGCGCCCGCCGACGCGCTGCTGCCGGCCTGTGAGGAGCACGGCGTCGGTGTCATCGTGCGGGTGGCGCTGGACGAGGGCGGCCTCACCGGCCGGATCACCGCCGGTACGACGTTCCCCGAGGGCGACTGGCGCAACCGCTACTTCCGCGAAGACCGCCCGGCGCAGGTCGAACAGCGGGTGGCCGCGATCGTTGCCGACCTCGGCATCGCACCCGATGAGATCGCTGAGAACGCGTTGCGGTTCGTACTGAGTTCGCCGGCGGTTTCCACCGTCATCCCCGGCATGCGCACCGTACGCAACGTCGAGCGCAACACGGCCCTGAGCGACGGGCGTGCGCTCACCGCCGACCAGCTCGCCCTGCTGGCCAAGCACCGGTGGCAGCGCAACTTCTACTCCTGATCCACGGGCGCCATTTCCGGGGCCGGGCCGTACGCGGTTCACCTCCGCGCACCGCCCGGCTCAGTGCTGCCCGCATTGAGCGGTATCAGCCCGGTGACGCCGCCGTCGGGGAGGAGCGGCTCGTACGGTGCGTTCTGCCGGTCATGCGCCCGTGCTCCCGTCCTCGGGGGCGGCTGTCACCGGCGGGCTGGCGCTGCCGGCCCACGCCATCGAGGAGGCGATCACCCTCAACGGCGTGAAGGCCGAAGCCAACATCAAGGCGTTCCGCCTCGGCCGTCCCGTTCTGCGGGGGTGGGGAGGAATACATCGGCACCGCCGTGAACGGTGTCCTAGGCATGGAAGCCGTTGCACACGACGGATGTGTACTTCGTGGGCCCGCCCTCGACGTGGTACAGCACCACGGTCCAGTCGCCCCTGTCGTCGCCGACCGGGATCGCGTCGACGGTCCGATTGCCGAAGTGGGCCCGGAAGTCGTCGGGATACTTGAGTTCGACGGTTCCGCCCGAGGACCACCGGGAGTAGATGTCGACGGGCTTGCTGGTGAAGCCGATGCCCTTGCCGACGGACCGAAGGGGCCGGCCGGTGGCGCTGTCGGTCTCGTGCGGGGGCCGCACCCCCACGGAGATGTAGTACGGTGCGGGCCGCTTTCCCTGGCCGGCAGTCTTGGGACGCAGCTCCACCGAGGCGGTGTCCGAGCCGGTGGCGTGCGAGACGGAGGACAGCAGGTCCATCGGCGGTGAGGACCCGGCGAAACTGGCCAGGTCGCAGGAGCCCATGCCCTGGGCGGCCTGCTTCGGATCGTCCGACAGGGTCCAGCGGTCCTGCGAGACACGGTTGTTCACGATGTGGTCCGGTGGCCGGCCCGCCGGACCCTTGGTGGCCGACCGGGACGCGGTGACGTCGGTCGTGGATGCGGCTCCGGGGGTTTGGCTGTCCTGTTCGGGGAGCAGCCAGACCGCCGCCGGTATGACGAGCGCCACCGCACATGCGGCGAGCCAGCCCCTGCGACGTGTGGTCCGGGCGGGATGCCGTTGATGATCCGGCGCGTCGTACGGCGTGGTGTCGGGGGTTCCCGGAGGTACGGTCTCGGCTGCCCGCTCACGTACCTGATCCTCCGGCTCGCGATCCGCCGACCGCGTCAGGGCCCAGGTCTCCGGTTCCGCCTCCGAAGGTGGCGTGCTCAAATGCGCGGGCACGGGCCCGGGTTCGGCGTCGCGGGCCACCGAGCGGTAGTGGGCGTCCGTCGCCAGTGCCGAGTCCACAGCACAGTGGGCGATCACGGCGGCCAGGTCGGGCCGCTCCGCCGGGTCCTTGGCGACACACTGCCGGATCAGTGCGGCCAGCGCGGGCTGCACCCCCGCCAGGTCGATGTCCTCGTGCACGGTCCGGTAGCTCACCGCAGCCGCGTCGCCCGTGCCGTACGGGGGTCGGCCGGTCGCCGTGTAGGCGATCGTCGCCCCCAGCGCGAAGCGCCGGGCCGGCCTCGTTGCGAAGGACGACCTCGGGCGCCGCGTACCCGGGCGTTCCCGATGCCATTCCGTCCAGGGTGAGGATCGTCTGCTCAAGTCCCCGGGCGATGCCGAAGTCGATCAGTTGCGGTCCCTGCGGCGCGAGGATGACGTTGTGCGGCTTCAGGTCCCGGTGCGTGACCTCGTGGACATGGACCGCGGCCAGCCCCTCTGCGAGCGCGGCGAAAAGTCGCAGGGCACTGTCCGGCGGGAACGGGCCGCCCGTGCTCACGGCGCCGCGCAGCGTGGGCCCCGGCACGTACTCGGTGGCCAGCCAGTACGGGGACGAGTCGAGCGACGCCTCGATCAACTGGGCGGTGTAGGCGCTGCGTACGGCCTCCACGGTCGCGGCCTCCCGCCGGAACCGGGCCAGTGCCTCGGGGTGATCGTTGATCTCGTCGCGGATAACCTTCACGGCCACCAGCCGTCCGCCGGGCGACCGGCCGAGATATACCTGCCCCATGCCGCCCGCGCCGAGCCGGGCGAGAATCCGGTACGCGCCTATTTGCGCGGGGTCCTGAGGTCGCAGCTCTTCCACCGGCACGACTGTGCCATATCCGCTCGCTTGTCGGACCGGCGAACCGCAACCGACGCGCAACCGCCCTTGGTGCGCGGCGATTTGTTCGCGGGTCGGGTGCTTCTTGTACTCAGCGCAGCCGCCGGCCCGGTCAACTGGCTGGTGGCGTGCTCGATGCGGACGTCCTCGATGTTGATGCCCGCGCGTTCGACATCCGCGAACAGCATTGCCAGCTCACTCGGTTGGTCACCGATCGCGACGGTCACCACCTCGAAGCGATCGGGCTGGGTACCGTGCTTGTGGGAGACCCGGGCACGGCCCGACCGGCCCTTGTGCAGCGCCGGTGATCGGCGTGATGACGGACCCATTTGACACCGGGCATCGAGTTGTCGGCGTTCCGTATCACCCAGGAGGCGCTCAGCAACGCGATGCGGCACGCGCCCGGAGCGGAGGTAAACGGGTGGAGATCGACCACTGCCCGTCCGCCGCCACCATCCGGGTCGCCAACACTGCGCCGATCCGGCCGGCCCAGCCCTCGAGGGGCGTTGACCACGGTCTGCTCGGTATGCGGGAGCGCGCTGCGTGGCATGCTGGCTTTCGGTGCCACCTCCGACGGAGGATACGAAGTGATCGCGATGCTGCCCGTGCAGCTCCCCGCCCCACCTGCCGACCTTGCGGAGGACAACCCGTGACGACCACCCGCGTGCTGATCGCCGACGATCAGGTGATGGTCCGTCAGGGATTTGCCGTCCTGCTCAATGCCGAACCCGGCATCGAGGTCGTCGGCCAGGCCGTGGACGGCGTCGACGCCGTCGCCAGGGTCGCCGAACTGACTCCCGACGTCGTACTGATGGACATAAGGATGCCCGGGGTCGGCGGCATCGAGGCGACGCGCCGCATCACGGCATCGCCCGCTGACATCACCACCAAGGTCCTCGTCCTGACCACTTTCGACCTCGACGAGTATGTGTACGAGGCGCTGCGCGCCGGCGCGTCCGGGTTTCTGCTGAAGGACGCGTCGGCCACGGAACTCGCCCATGCAGTACGGGTGGTGGCGGCCGGCGAGGCCCTGCTCGCGCCGAACATCACCAAGCGTCTCATCGCCGAGTTCTCCCGGATGTCCGACGTCCCCCGCGGTCCGGTCAAGGGCCGCAGCGGCAACCTCACGGAGCGCGAGACGGAGGTTCTGTCCCTGATCGCGCAGGGCCTGTCGAACGCGGAGATCGCCCAGCGTCTGGTGGTGGCCGAACAGACCGTCAAGACGCATGTGAGCCGGATCCTGGTCAAGCTCAGCCTGCGCGACCGGACCCAGGCGGCGATCCACGCGTACGAGACGGGCCTGGTGCGACCGGGCGGGTACTGAGGAGACACCGCAACATCGAGCCCGGAAATGGGGCGGTCCGTCTCGGAGTTGCGGTCCCGGCCTCTGGCCGCCAGGCCGGCAACCGCCCCGTGACCACACCGGTGCGGACGGTGGACGGTCTGTGCAACCACATGGGCCTCGGTCGCGTCGACTTCATCAAGGCCGATGTCGAGGGGGCGGAGGCGGCCGTGCTGTCGGGGGCCCGGCGCACGCTGCTGCGCCACCGGCCCGCGCTCCTGCTCGAGATCGAGGACCGTCACCTCGAGAAGTACGACACGAAGTGTTGCCTACGTGACCGACGACTGCCGCAATTACCTCTTCTCGGCTCGCTCGACCGCATCCAGCTGAAGGATCCAACACACTCATGGGCTCCACCCTTGTCATCACCAATGACTTCCCGCCGCGCCAGGGAGGCATAGAGACCTTCGTGCACGCCATGGCCACGCGCATACCGGACGACGACGTGGTCGTGTACACCTCGCGCGAGCCGGGCGACACCGCGTACGACGCGGCCCTTCCGTTCCCTGTCGTACGGGACTCCAGCGGCATGCTGCTGCCGACCGGGCGGGTCACCCGGAGGGCCGTCGAGATAGCCAGGGCCCACGGCTGCGACCGGGTCTGGTTCGGGGCTGCTGCGCCCCTGGCCCTCATGGCGCCGGCCCTGCGCCGCAGTGGGATCCAGCGCATGGTGGCGACCACCCATGGCCATGAGATCTGGTGGGCCAGGACCCCGGGTCCGCGTCAGATGATGCGCCGTATCGGCGACGGCGTGGATGTCGTCACGTATCTCGGTCAGTACACGCGTGCCCGGATCGGGCCGTCCCTGGGCCCGCGTGCGCGCATGAGCCGGTTGGTGCCGGGGGTCGACGCGGAGGTATACCGGCCCGACGCCGGCGCCGGATCCGACCTGCGTACGGAGCTCGGCCTGCACGGCAAGCGCGTGATCCTGTGTGTGGCTCGACTGGTCCCGCGCAAGGGCCAGGACATGCTGATCCGGGCCCTGCCGCTGATCCGGCGGGAGGTGCCCGACGCGGTGCTCGTCGTGGTCGGCCGGGGGCCGGGCGAGGCACGGCTGCGCAAGCTGGCGCACCGGCACGCCGAGGGCTCGGTCCTTTTCGTGGGCGGAAAGTCGCACACCGAGACTCCGCAGTACTACGCGGCGGCGGATGTCTTTGCCATGCCGTGCCGTACCAGGAAGGCCGGTCTGGAGGCGGAAGGGCTCGGGATCGTGTTCCTGGAGGCGGCGGCGAGCGGACTGCCGGTGGTCGTCGGCGACTCGGGCGGCGCCCCGGACACGGTGCTCGACGGCAGGACCGGCCGGGTCGTGGACGGCACCGACACAGCGGCGATAGCGGGCGCGCTGACCCGGATACTGCTCGACGCGGACCAGGCCGCCGAAATGGGCGCCGCCGGCCGAAAGTGGGCCCAGGAGTCCTGGTCCTGGGACGCATCGGCCCGCCATCTGACGCAGCTGCTGAACCCCGAGGGCATTCCGGCGGTCGTGCCGGGGCAGGAGTAGAGGAGCCGCGACATACGACGCGCAGGGCCCGGACTTCCCACCCCAGCCGGGAAGTCCGGGCCCTGCGCCACTTGAGCTGCTCCTCGTGCGCACGGCGCAGGCCGATGCGTGTCGGTGGGGTTCGAAGTCGAGGTCGAGGGCGTCCGGGTTCGCCATGGCCTGATGGGCGAATTGGGTGTGGGGGAGATCGGCGTAGAGGCCGTTTGCGGTGAGGAGTTCGTCGTGGGTGCCTTGTTCGTGGATCCGGCCGGCTTCGATGACGAGGATCTGGAGGCCGGGTGCAGCGCGGTCATCCGACGATGATGAGCGGCGGGGCCCCGACTGATCCCCGCGCCGCGCGCATTGCGCACCGGCTGTCGTGTACCACGACGGCGTGCTGTCGTCGGCCGGCAGAGCTCCTTCCCCAAGCTCTCGGTTGCGCTCGAGCGGGGGAGACCCCATCTGCCTGCCTCCTCTGCCTTGTGACCCACAGCACCGGACCTCGCCCCCTGATCCGGCCTGACCCGAACGAAAGACCCCAGCCGATGTCGCCACGGAAGTCGGCTCCGATGTCCGAGGAGAATGCGACAATCGCCCTGCGACATCATTTGGCGCGCTGTGCGACAAGGATTGCCACGGTGGGAGTGCACTTGCTGGAGTCGGTCGAGCCATGCCGGGCACAGCAGGTCCTGACCGGCCCCGGTCCCCGTGCCGCCACGGGAAGGGCCGGAGCATGACACATACCGCCATGTTCCGTGGATCCGCCGTCTGCCCGAGCCCTGTCGCCGACCCGTCCCTGCGTCTCTTCCTCTTCCACCACGCCGGTGGTTCGCATCTGCTCTACCGGGACTGGGTACCGGAGTTCCCGCCGGACTGGGAGCTGTGTCTGCTCAACGCCCCCGGGCGTGCGCACCGGCGCGATCAGCCCGCCGTGGACCGCGTCGAAGATCTGGTCGACCACTTCCATCAGGAGTTGCTGCCGCTGTTCGATCGGCCGTTCGCCTTCTTCGGTCACAGCATGGGCGGCCTGACCGCGTACGAACTGACCCTGAGGCTCGCCGCGCAGGGCGGACCGATGCCGGTCTGGCTCGGGCTCTCCGCCTTCGGCCCGCCCAGAGGCGCGGAGTACCGGCGCCGCCCAGGACGGCACGAGAGCTCCGACGCCGAACTGCGTGACTGGCTGCGGTCGATCGGCGGTACCCCCGCCGAGTTGCTCGACAACGACGATCTGTGGCAGTTGTTCGAGCCCGTGTTCCGCAGCGATTTCAAACTTGTCGACACCTGGGCGCGCGACCCCGCCACCGGCTCACCGCCGCTGCCTTTCACCGTCTTCGGCGGTGAACAGGACCTTGTCGTGGAGCCCAGGAGGCTCAAGGCCTGGGCAGACCACTCCCCGCACCTCCAGGGCGTCCACCTCTACCCCGGCGGCCACTTCTATCTGCACGACCACCGTGCTGCCCTGATCCGCACCGTCACCGTGTCGGTGCGCGCGGCCCGCGCCGCCGCCGAACGCATCATCACGGCGCCCGGCGCCTCGTAACTCCCCTCGTCCGTCAGCGGGCTGCGGGCAGTACTCAGGCACGGAAGGCCGAGGCGAACACTGCGGGCACCCGTGCCCAGGACAGCTGCTTCGCCGGCCGAGTGCGCCGACGGCCCATCACGGCGGCACTGCGCGTGGTGACGAACCACGGCGACTTCGGGAAGAGTGCGAGCTCGCCTCCCATGACCGACCTCGGGAAGGGCCGGAGCGGACCCCCGGACGACGGTCCGCTCCGGCGCGTCGATCAGCAGGGCGCTGTGCACGACGCCGATCCCGCTCCGGGCGTCCGTGACGGTGTGGCCGGGAAAGGCGCCCCACGGAGCCGTCGCGGTGAGAAAGCCGACCGCAGTCCAGGCGTTGACGGCGATCGTGCCGTACCGCAGCGCGGCCACTGCATTGTCTAACGCCCGGCCGAGGTGCTTCATGGTGGCGGGGTCGATGACGATGTTCGCCCCGAGGGTGCCGAAGAGGTCGCGGTTGGCGGTCTCGACGGCCCGGTCCAGGAACTCGGCGCCGCTGCCGGGCAGGGCGAGGACGCCGAGCACGGGTGCGAAGTACTCGGTCGTTCCCAGTTCCGCCGCAGCCTGGCCGTCGCCGAGCTCGACCAACAGACGTGAGCCCCCGGCGCCCTGCCA
This sequence comes from Streptomyces sp. NBC_00057, assembly GCF_045041165.1. NCBI lineage: Bacteria > Bacillati > Actinomycetota > Actinomycetes > Kitasatosporales > Streptomycetaceae > Streptomyces > Streptomyces sp. NBC_00057. Next base: position 7,914,099 of record NZ_CP108256.1, read on the forward strand.
CGCGGCTCCCGGATTGGGTGGTGAGGCTGCCGGTGATGTGGACTTGCGCGACGCCCGGATGGTGGGCGAGGTAACCGCCGACGTCGCCACCGCCCGAGACGATGCGCAGCACGCCGTGCTCGACAAGTGGTGCGAGAGCACGCCGGTAGACCGGTTCGAGGTCGCCCAGGACTGGGTTGAGCTACAGCACGACGAAACGGTTGTGCGCAATCAGTAGTCAGGAACTTTGAGGCCGCCTCCGACGTGCAGCGGCCGCGCCACGGCTGCTCGCCAGGTGCTTCACGACCAGTTCTTCGACTCGGTGAATGTCCCGCTCCGCGATCGCGGCGTACAGGGCCTCGTGCTCGTTCGCGACTGCCATGAGATCGTCATGCTGCGCCAGCAGCCATCGCATCCTGCTTCGAAGCGTCCGCTCCAGCTCACTGAGCAGCTCATTGCCGGCCAACGAGGTCACTGTCCGGTGGAAGTCGGCGGCGGCCCGTCGAGCCCGCACGGCATCTCCCGTATGAGCGGCCTCCAGCTCGGCGTCGAGGTCCGAACGAAGCTTTTCGAGGCCCGGCCGCGTACGCCGCTGAGCAGCGAGCCGGAAGGTGAGCAGCTCAAGGGGCGTACGAATCTCGTTGAGATCCGCGATGTCCGTGGAGGTGAACTCCCGGACGACCGCCCACGTCCGCGGCCGGGGAGTGACCAGACCCTCGGTCACCAGTACCTTGAGCGCATCGCGGATGGGCAGTCTGCTCACCCCGAGCTCTGCGGCGAGTTCGCGTTCGACGAGCTTGCTGCCCGGCTGCCGAACGCCATCAAGAATGTCGTCCCGCAGCTGCCGGGTGACGCGCTCCGACTCCGGCTCGAAAGCTTCAGACCCTGTCATACCGATCATTTTCCCAAACTCGCTTCCGAACGAGGGAAGCGATCACGCTCCGTTCGGAGCGGGATCGATCCCGCGTCCGTCGGCCTGCAGCCGCAGGTGTCGAAGCGGAAGCGTTTCAGATCGTCTTCGAAGTCAACATGAAGCCATTCGCACCTTGCGGCGCGAGCCTCGCGTACGGCCGTCGCGACCAGCGCCATTCCGATTCCGGTGGCTCGGCGCTGCCGGGTCACGACCGTGTCCAGGACGAACGCATGAACTCCGCCGTCCCCGGCAACATCGCATGCAGCATCCGGGCCACGGCGGCTCCCGGAGACGCTGCCGCTACCGCCGGGTCGCGCAGCACCGTCGAACGAGGCGCGAGCCGACGCCGGGCCGTCACGCCGATGGATGGTCGAGGGACAAAGGTCAGGAACGCGGACCGTGGGACTGATCGGCGCGCGCTGCGTTCTTCTCCTTGATGCGAACCGCTTCCTTCCGGACCTCGGCCTGGGTGGCGCGTTCCTGCTGGAGCCAGTCGGGGCTGTCCTTCTTCAGCGCCTCGATCTGCTCCGTGGTGAGGGCGTCCGTGATTCCGCCACGGGCGAGACCCGAGATGGAGATGCCCAGCTTTGCCGCGACCACCGGCCGGGGGTGCGGGCCGTTGCGTCGCAGCTCCTGCAGCCACTCGGGAGGATCGGACTGCAGTGCGTTCAGCTCGGTGCGCGAGACGACACCCTCCTGGAACTCGGCGGGGGTGGCCTCGAGGTACACACCCAGCTTCTTTGCCGCGGTTGCGGGCTTCATTGTCTGGGTGGTCTTGTGCGACGTCATGGTGCCAAGGGTATCGAGCATGTGCGCTAGCTCTGACCAGGGCCGGTAACCTGGCTGAGTGACAAGCTCGGAAGAAACCCCTTCGTTCCGGCTCGCGTACGTCCCGGGGGTGACGCCCACCAAGTGGGTGCGGATCTGGAACGAGCGGCTGCCCGACGTCCCGCTGACCCTCATGGGGGTGTCGGCCGCCGAGGCATCCGACGTGCTGCGGGGCGGCGGCGCCGACGCGGGTCTCGTGCGGCTGCCCATCGACCGGACGGGCCTCAGCGCGATCCCTCTCTACGCCGAGACCACGGTGGTCGTGATCCCGAAGGACCACGTCGTGGCAGCGGTCGACGAAGTCTCCGCCGAGGATCTCGCCGACGACATCGTGCTGCATCCGCTCGACGACACCCTCGAATGGGAGCACCGGCCGGGACGGCCCGCGATCGAGCGGCCCGCCACGACGGCGGACGCGATCGAGCTAGTGGCGGCAGGAGTGGGCCTTCTCGTCGTCCCGCAGTCGCTCGCCCGCCTGCACCACCGCAAGGACCTCACGTACCGGCCGGTGTCGGACGCCCCCGAGTCGCGCGTCGCACTGTCGTGGCTGGAGGACGAGACGACGGACCTGGTGGAGGACTTCATCGGGATCGTCCGAGGGCGGACCGTCAACAGTTCACGGGGTCGCCCCAAGACCCCGGCGCAGCCGAAGGGCAAGCGCCCCGAAACAGGCGGTGCACGCCGCAAGCCCGCAGCCGGCAAGGCGGCCGGGAAGAGCGCGCGGAGCGGTTCCGGCGGCGCCAAGGGCGGCAAACGAGGAAAGCCTCGCCGCCGGTCCTAGACTCATGAAGATCTTGGGTTCTGGCCCTGGCGGCGGTCGGCGTCTACTACGGCAGCCCCGACGGGCCGCTCGGCGTCGACGGTGCGGACAGCCCGCCGCAGTGGTGGACCCAGAACACACCCGGTGTCCCGGGGACGGGCGAGCGCGGTGACGGCTGGGGCACGGACCTCTCCGTCGCGGACCTTTCCCCGGAGCGCTGTTCGTGCCCCGGCCGGGACTCGCGGTTCAGCGCCTGCGTCGCACCTTCGGTTCCGGGACGAGACGCACGACGCCGTTGAGCACATGGTCGATCAGGTCGTGCGAGGGCTTGTCCGTGAGGTTGGTCAGCAGTCGGGCCAGGGTGTTGAGCAGAAATGGCGACCCCATGACGTAACGGTTGAGGACCGGCTGGAAACCCGAACGGCTGAAGACGAGGTCGGCGGCCGTGTTCCCGAGACGGTAGTAGCGCCCCCAACGGCGGTTCATCTCGACGGGGTAGCCGCGCAGCACCTGCTCCCGCCGGGGCCCCCGGGGGAGTGCGAGGGCGAGCGCGGCGGTCTCGGCCGCGACTTCGCCGGCTTCCATGGCCTGGCCGATGCCTTCGCCGTTCCAGGGGCTGATCATGCCTCCGGAGTCGCCGACGAGGAGGAGCCCGCGGGTGTAGAGGGGGTGACGGTTGAAGCCCAGCGGAAGGGCTGCGCTCCGGACAGGGCCCTCCGCGTTCTCCTCGCGCAGTCCCCAGGCGTGCGGGGTGCGCGCCAGCCACTCGTCCAACGTGGCGCGCAGGTCCGCCTTTCCGTGCCGCCGGTGGGGCAGCGCACCGAGACCGACATTGACGCGGCCGTCGCCCATGGGGAAGATCCAGCCGTATCCGGGCAGGTAGTGATCGCTCCCCGGGAAGCGGAGGTCGGCCCACAGCTCCAGGTACTCCTCCTGGGAACGCTCCGGACTTCGGTAGTAACGGCGGGCGGCCGTCGCGATCTGCCTGCTCCTGTCCCGCTGCAGGCCCATGGCGAGAGCGAGGCGGGCGGAGGCGCCGTCGGCGGCGACGACGATCGGTGCGTGGAAGGCCAATGGCTCCTTCGCCGAGGTCGTGGCGGTGACACCGGTGATACGGCCGGCGCGGTCGGTCAGGGGCTGGGTCACCTTCACGCCGCTGCGCAGCCGGGCTCCGGCGGCGACGGCGTGCCGGGCCAGGATGTCGTCGAAGTCGTGCCGGCTGCGCGAGAGCCCGAAATCCGGGTAACGCCCGAGCGCGGGCCAGTCGATGTGCACCTGATGGTCCCCGGCCACCCATCGCATCCCGCGTGAACGCGTCCACCCCGGAGCCTTGATGTCGACGCCCATCCTGATGAGCTGGTGCACCGCTCGTGGCGTCAAACCGTCCCCGCACACCTTCTCCCGGGGAAAGTGGGACTTCTCCAGGAGCAGGACATCGACGCCCGCCCTGGCGAGATGGAAGGCCGCGGCCGAGCCCGCCGGCCCCGCCCCCACCACGATCACCTGGGCTTCCTCGTCCGAGCCGTGGACGGACCGATCGTCCGACGGGGACTGGTCCGGCGTCGTTTCCCGCATGGGGAACCCCTTCCTGTTCCTGGGACAGGCGGTGCCGTACCGAGGACGGCGGCCCTGTGCATCATCATCGATCAAGGAGGGCCGGTGCGGAACCCGGCCCGGATGTCCGGCACCCGCCCGATGCGGCACAGACCACTGCGTGAGGAACTTCGATCACGGAAGCTGTCCTCGTCCGGGCGGGCGACGGCCGCATGGTGCCACCCGAGCCCGAAGGGACCGGCGCACCGGCGCCTACGACTCCAAGTACCGCAGGACCGCCAGCACTCGTCTGCTGTATCCCGTGGTCCGCGCCAGATCGAGCTTGTCGAAGACGGAGTTGAGGTTCTTCTCGACCGAACTGAGCGAGATGTGCAGATGCTGCGCGATGGCCGCGTTGGTGCGGCCCTGCGCCAGCTCCTGCAGGACGCTGCGCTCCCGGGGCGTCAGCCTGGCCAGGGGGTCACTGTGCGTGGTCCGGACCACCAACTGCCGTACGACTTCCGCGTCGATGGACGCGCCGCCCGCGTGAATCCGCTCCAGCGAGTCCAGGAACTCGTCGACCTGCGCGACCCGGTCCTTGAGCAGATAGCCGACCCGCTCGGCGTTCGCGGACAGCAGCCGCACCGCGTAATTGCGCTCCACGTGCTGGGAGAGCACCAGCACGCCGACCAGGGGCCGGCGCTCACGGATCTCGATCGCGGCCCGCAGCCCCTCATCGGTGTGGGTGGGAGGCATCCGGATGTCGACGACGACGAGGTCCGGCGGGTCCGCCTCGACTGCCCGGACGAGGGCCGTCCCGTCACCCACCGCGGCGAGGACTTCATGTCCCTCCTCGGCGAGCAGGCGGACCAGGCCCTCTCTCAGCAGGGTCGAGTCCTCGGCAAGCATTACGCGCACAGCAGCTCCGCGATGATGGTGGTGGGGCCCCCGGAAGGGCTGTCGATGTACAACCGGCCGTCGAGTGCGTCCACCCGGCTGCGCAGCCCGGCCAGCCCGCTGCCCGCGGGATCGGCTCCGCCGGTGCCGTTGTCCCGGACGTATACGGACACTCGGCTCCCGTCGCCCTTGACACTGACGGAGATGTGGGTCGCGCGGGAGTGCTTGGCCGCGTTGGTCACGGCCTCCGACACCACGAAGTAGGCGGCCGTCTCCACGGGCCGGGGCAACGGCAGCGCCAGGTCGAACTCCATGTGCAGGGGAATGCTGCAGCGCTGGGCCACCCCGCCGAGTGCCTCCTCCAGCCCGAGGTTGTCGAGTGCCGACGGATAGACACGCCAGGCCACCTCCCGCAGCTCGGTGAGGACCTCCTGGGACTCCTTGTGTGCCTGCTGGAGCAGCAGATCGGCCTGCTCGGGCGTCCGGTTGCGGCGGGCCCGGCCCAGCAGCATGGCGAGTGCGACGAGCCGCTGCTGCACACCGTCGTGCAGATCGCGTTCGATGCGCTTGCGCTCCACGTCGACCGCCCGGAGCACCCCGGCACGGCTGGCGGCCAGTTCCGCGATGCGCCGCTCCAGCAACTCCCGTTCGGACGGGCCGAAGTGTTCTCGTGCCAACCGTGCGTCGAGGGCGGCCAGTGAGGAGAGCCCCTGGAGGTCGAGGAAGAGGAGGACACCGCCGAGGACCCCTTGGGTCAGCAGTTCCCGCCAGCTCGTGGTGGCGCGTGCCACCCCGGCCGCCAGCAGTCCGGCCAGTACGACCCCGCACCCCAGCAGTGCAACCACGAATCCGGACAGCATCCCCGTGCAGGAGCGGGTGGTGAGGTAGCGAAGGACTTTCCGGTCGGACGCGCGGTGCGTGGGGAACACGTCGCCGAAGAAGACGCTGCGACGGATCCGCTCCAGATCTGTGAGCCGACGGGCCCCGGCACTCAGCACGGCCAAGGCGCGCCGACGCGTACGGGGCCACAGAATGAACGGGCCCGACAGAGCGCCCGGCACGGCGAAATACAGCAGGCCCAGCACGGCGGTGCAGCAGCCGAGCAGGGTGCCCGTGACTCTGCGGGGCCAGGGGGAGGTGCGCGCCACCGAGGTGCCCCCTTCATCGGGCCTCGGGCCGAGTGGCCCCGGATGATGACTGGTTGCACTGTCTGCGGAGTCCCCCTGCACGGATGCCGAGGCTAGTCGCGCGGCACCGTCACGGCAAGATCGTCCTTGGTGGGCGGCGGTGACCGGGAGAGCGCGGGACAGCGGCTCGTAGCTCATGACGAACGACGGTGCTGAGCCTGCTCACGGGAACGGGGACGAGAGCGCAACCGCAGACTCACGTACGCGATGACGGCCGCCAGGACCAGGACGAGAACGGCCTTGGAGAGGACCCCGACATAGGTCTCCACCAGGTCCCACCGGTCGCCGAGCCAGTACCCGGCCATCACCAGCACCGAGTTCCACAGCAGGCTGCCCACAGCGGTCAGGGTCACGAAGAGCGGCAGCGGCATGCGCTCCACGCCGGCCGGTACGGAGATGAGACTCCGGAAGATCGGCACCATGCGCCCGAGGAGGACGGCCTTGTTGCCGTGCTCGGCGAACCACCGCTCCGTACGATCCAGATCGGAATTCCTGACCAGCGGAAGCCTCGCCCAGATCGCATGCATCCGGTCGCGGCCGAAGAGCATTCCGATCCAGTACAGAACCACCGCGCCCACCACCGAACCGAGCGTGGTCCAGAAGAGCGCGGAGGCCAGGCCGATGACGCCCTGCCCGGCCGCGAACCCGGTCAGCGGGAGAATGACCTCGCTGGGCAGCGGCGGAAAGAGATTCTCCAGGGCGATGGCGAGGCCGGCTCCCGGACCCCCCATGGTATCGACGAGATCGGCCGCCCAGCCTGCGACACCGCCCGCGGGTTCCTGGGGGAGTCCCAGAGTGACGAGATACATGAAGTGACTCCTGGCCGGTGGTGGAGAGGCGCGAGAAGTCCGTCGCGCCTCACCGGCAACGCTAGGAAGCGCCGGCCGGCGCCGGTACAGGGTTTGCCGTCGAACCGGGTGATGTTCTCCGCATCCGCCACCCTGCGGTTTTCCTCACCTCCCGCAGCCCCGCGGCGATCACGCCGATGCCGCTCTCGCCACTTCGGCGCGAAGACGATCCAGACCTGGCCCGGAGCGAAGGTCATCTGCTCGCCGTCCCGGGTGGTGAAGGAGGTCCCGGACCCGGCCGTGCGCCGAAACCATCCGAGGTCGTACTCCTTGCCGTTGCGCAGAACGAGGGCGGAGCCGGAGCCGACGGTCTCGGTGTACGGAGATGTGCTCAGTACGGCAGCGGGCGGCCGGACGGGGTTCGCAGATCGAGTGGCGGCGGCCGCGACGGCAGCTGCGGACGTCGGACGATCTTGATGCGGCCCATTGCCACCACCTCCTGTCAGTCACCGGTCATATGCCCGGCGGGTTGCTCCTTCATGCGGCTCCGGCCGGCTCAACTGGTCGACTGGGCCGGAGTGTTACGTAATCGGCCAGGGCGATGAGAGAAAGGCGCGGGAAGGCGCCATCTTCCCGCGGCACCGGGGACACCGCGCACACGCGCTCGCTATCCTCCCGGCCATGAGCCATGAGCCATGAGCCATGAGCCATGAGCCATGAGCCATGAGCCATGAGCCATGAGCCATGAGCCATGAGCGTGGCACGCGTGGGAGATCCGGCGGGGCTCCGCGGGGTTCCGGGTGACCGAGGGCGTGGGCCCTTTACCGGATGTCCGTACCGCAGAGACGTGGCGAGCCTTCGGGACCCGGTTGCGTCAGTGGCGCAGGCGCGCCGGGCTCACCCAGGCCCAGGTGGGCGCCCGCGTCGGCTACGACCACACCGCCATCAGCAAGTTGGAGCACGGCACCCGGAAGACGCCGCTGCCGCTCGCCCGCAGGCTGGACGATCTGCTGACGGCCGGCGGCGACCTCCTCGACGCCTGCGAGGCGGCGGAGGCCGAAGGGCCGGATGGTACGGGCGAGGGTGGCGGGGGCGTACGTCCGGCCGCGGCCACCGCACGGACGGGCCCCCTGCCCGGCGAGCCCGCAGGTGGCGCCCTGCTCTCGATGCTGCCGCCGGACACCGTCCTGCCCATGAGCCTGCCCACCTACGGGCTGGTGTGTCCGGTGCACGGTCGCGACGGGTGACGTCCACGGCGCGGACATCGGTCAGCTCCGGGAGTGCGCAGACGGTCGAAGAGCACACAACTGGCGTCGAGGTTCTTGGCGGCGGTGAGGGTGGTCGTGCGGTAGCGCTTGTAGGTCATTCCGCTCGTCTTGAGCAGCATGCCGCCGTAGAAGACCTTGCCGGCGCTCTGGATGCCGACGCCGGTGACCGAGGAGCTGTTGCACGTCGGGCTGGACGGCTTGCCGCCGCCCGGGTTGCATGTTGTCATGCCTCGTCAATGAATGGCGGGGGCTCTCGGGGGACTTGGCAAGTCTGGTCAAGCCGCGATGGTGGGATCGCACAACAGCCCGGGCGTGCGGGGCAGTTACTCCAGGCCGGAGATCGTGAACACCGTACGCGCGGTCCGGCGGTCGATACGGTCGGCCAGCTGACGCAGCGCCGTCACCCCGCACCGCAGCGTCCCGCGCTTCACACAGCCGCGGGCGTCGTCGTCCAGCCGGTGCCACAGCGCCGGATTGGCGAGGAACACCTGGGGGTCGACCTCGACCCGGCCGCCGTCCGCGTCACGGAGCACCAGACGCTGGGAGACTCCGTCCGACCAGCGCACCGACACCAGCCGGTCGGTGCGCACGATCCGTTCGCGCACCAGGCCGCGGCAGGACAGCCACCCGGCACCCGCACGGACCCGTGGCGGCACCAGGACCACGAGCAGCAGGGCGGCCAGGCCCGTCCACAGCAGTGCGCGCAGCCAGGTGAGGTGACCGGCCGTCGCATCGATGGCCAGGAGCAGCCCGAGGAGCGTCACGGCGCAGCGGACCGCGAACCGCAGGTCCCCGGCCCAGCCGTGGTCGTGGGCGGTCGTATCGGGCGGAGGGTGTGCTCGGCCGGTGTGCGGGCCGGGCACGGCTCGGATGTCACGTCGTCGCATGGCAGCGACGTTATGGAAGCCGGCCGGCCCGTCGGCGTCCGTTGATGAACCGCTGACGCCGTAGCCGCCGGTCCTGACGGCTGCTTGACGGGTGGTGCCGCGGCCGGGGCGGTACGGTCATCGGGCAGGGGAGAGCGGCTCAGTCCTACTCGTCGTCCCCGTCGCCCTCGCTGTCCTGTGCCGGCTGGTCGGGGGCCGGTGAATCGGGTCCGGTGGATGCGGTGGGGCCGGTGCCCGGGGTGTCGGCCGAGCCGGTATCCGGGGAGAACAGGCTCATCCCCAGGTACACGGCCGCGAGGAAGGCGACCGTACCGGCAATTGCGCTGGCCACTCTGGGCCGACGCCTGATCGCCTCGCGGGCGCCGGTGCGCCGCCGGACCGGCGCGGACCGGTCCGCCGGACGCCGTCTGTGGCCGCCGGCCTGGGGCAGGCGATATGTCGTCACGCCCTCGGCCTGCTGAGCGGAGGCGGATGCCGGGGCTGTGCCGAACGCGGCGGCAGGCGCCGGGGCATAAGGAGCACTCGGCGCTGCCGGAGGGGGCGTGGGGGCGTACATGGGCATGGGCTCCGGCTGTCCCCGCCACGCATCGCTCTGGAACCAGTCGGCGACCTGCTGGGCGCTGGGCCGGTCCTCGGGCTGCTTCGCGAGCAGCCCCAGCAGATAGGAGTCGAAGGCGGGAGACAGGTCGACTCCCCGCTGTCTGAGCGGCACGGGGGCCGTGTCGACATGCTGATAGAGCGTGGCGGTCGCAGTGTCGGAGCGGAACGGTGGGTCACCCAGCAGGAGTTGGTAGATCACACAGCCGAGGGAGTACATGTCGGACGCCGCACCGGCCGTACGGCCCAGGGCGCGCTCAGGGGCGAGATAGAGACTGGTGCCGACGATCTGCCCCGTGGTGGTCAGCGCGGCGGAAGGGTCGTCGACGAACTGGGCGATGCCGAAGTCGCCGATCTTGACGGTCCCTTCCGCGTCCAGCATCAGGTTTCCGGGCTTGATGTCACGATGCACGATGCCCTGCCGATGGGCGGCGGCGAGCCCCGCGGCCGCCTGGCCCGCGATCCGGGCGACCTGCTCGGCGGCGAGCCGCTCCTCCGCCGCGAGCAGATCGCCCAGGCTTCTTCCCTCGACGAGCTCCATCACGAGGTAGAAGCGGTCCTCCCAGGCCCCGAAGTCGAACACGGCCACCAGATGAGGGTGGCTCAGGCGGGCCGCGGTCTGCGCCTCCAGACGGAACCGGGCGGTGGCCGACTCGTCCGCGTGGTCGCCGAGCAGCAGCTTCACGGCCACCGCCCTGCCGAGCACTTCGTCGGCGGCGCGCCACACCTCACCCATGCCGCCGCGGCCTATGGGAGTCAACAAGCGGTACCGACCAGCTACCAGCACCTGTGCACCAATCTCGAATTGTGGGCCGCTTCGACTGCCGCGGCGGCGACCCGACCGGGATCGGGGCGGGGTGGGGCGCGCGGCATGATCAGGATATCGGGCCGCCGGACCTCGGCGGCACGCCGAGCAGCCGGGACGGTGCCCGCCGAGGCCGCCCGGGACGAATCCGACGCCACCGCCATCCCGACACCTTCCTGGTACAGCCGCTCCACGAACTTCCGCATCTCGGGAAAGACCTCGGTCGACGATCGCGCCAGCTCCAGCTACAGGGCGTCCTGACCCGCCACCAGTTCGTCGACGGGCGCCTCGATCCGGCACTCGGCACGCAGGGCTGCCGGCGTCTCGCGGACACCGATCCCGATGAAGCGGGTGTGGTGCTCCCAGGTGAAGCCGGGCGCGCCGTACCGTTCCAGAAGGCGGCGCGCCGCCTCGTAATGGTTCGGCTCGCTGTCCACCAGCGTGGCGTCGAGATCGAAGACGACGGTGGAGGCGGGACGCGCCGGGAGCTCATACCATCCAGCATGCCAAGACGGTGATCACTTCGGGCTGCCGGCGGCCGCGCGGCCCACCGATTCGACCAGCGGCAGCAGCCGGTGCGGCACCCGCTCGCGCAGCGCCACCTCGGTACGCGTCCTGACCACACCGGGCAGTTGGATCAGCCGCTGGATCACATCCTCCAGATGCCCGTTGTCGCGGGCCACCACCCGGGCCAGCAGATCGCCGCCGCCCGTGGTCGAGAAGGCCTCGACGATCTCCGGCACCGGGGCCAGCGCCTCACCGACCTCGTCCAGATGCCCCTGGGTGACCTCCAGATGAACGAAGGCCAGCACCGGGTGACCCAGCGCGGCGGGGGACAGGACCGGACCCGTACCGGTGATCACACCGTCCCGCTCCAGCCGGTCGATACGGGCCTGGAGGGTGCCACGGGCTACGGAGAGGATGCGTGCGTACTCGCGGACGCTGGTGCGCGGCTGCTCGATGAGCAATCGCAGGATGCGGGTGTCGAGGGCGTCCACCGCCATGGTCCGTTGGTCTCTTCCTGGTAGGCCGATCCGGGCTGCGACTGTACCAATGGCCCGGCAGCGGCCCCGTCGGAGCGATCCGACGCACCCTCACCCGCATCTCATACCCGTAGTCCTGTAGAGCTACAAAAAAGGTTCACACCTTGGTGGGACGCGGATTACAAGGCCCTCTCCATAGCTTCTGTACCCGAACCAGTGCAGCCATCCGGTACGGAAGGAACAACCTGCCATGTCGTCCCATCCGCGCAGAAGCCGCCTGCGTCGCGGCCTGCTCGCCGCGCTGGTGGCCGCCTCGGTGGCCGTGCCGATAGCGGGAGTGGCCGGCCCCGCGGCCGTACCGGCACCGGCTCCGACCGTCCGGGGCCCGTTGCGTACCGCTGCACCCGAGGCCCTCGCCGCGCGGTACGCCGCGACCCGTGCCGACATCGGGGCGGCCGAGCGGGCAGCCGCCGACCACGGCGACCGGAAGCGGGCCGCCGCGCTGCACGTCATGGCCGATCCCGTACGCCGCTTCCTCTCCTTCGACGGCCGTGACGGGGGCCGCAGCGTCGAGATCTCCGGCGACCTGTCCCACGCCGAACGGATCGCGGTGCTGGTCCCCGGCGCGGGCATCGGCGTCGACCACTACTGGCGGCTGCGCAACGGCGCGTCGGCACTCCACAGCGAGTTGGGCGAGCGGTCGGCCGTCGTCGCCTGGCTCGGATACGAAACCCCGACGACGGTCAGCCCGACGGCGGTAACCTCGGGGCGGGCCGACGAGGCGGCCGGCGAACTGCGGTACTTCATGGGGGAGTTGAGAAGGCTGAAACCTGCGGTCCGGACCTCCCTCGTCTGCCACTCCTACGGCTCAGTCGTCTGCGCCCGCGCCGCGCACGGACTGCAGGTCGCGGACATCGTCCTGTGCGGGAGCCCCGGAACCGGCTACGGAAACGCCGCCGACCTGCACACCCCGGCCACTGTCTGGGCGGGCCGCGGCAGCGACGACTGGATCGCCGATGTGCCGCACATGAAGCTCCAACTGCCCTTTATGAACATCGGGTTCGCAATGGACCCGGTCTCGCCCGAGTTCGGCGCCAAGATCTTCGCAGCGGGCGACGGCGGCCACAGCGACTACCTGAAGCCCGGTTCCCTACCGCTGAAGAACATCGCCCGGATCGTGGCCGGAACGGCCATGTCCGCAGAGCCCTCGGGAGAGCGCCATGCGTGACTTCGTCCGGCGGATGGAATCCGCCACTCCTGCCGACCGTGACCGCGCGATCGACGCCCTGCGCGCCATCGCCATCCTCGGCGTGGTTCTCGGCCACTGGCTGGTGACCGCACTGGTCGTCGACAGCGGCACCATGCACGGCTCCAGCCCGCTCCAGTACATGCCCCAATTCACCCCGGTCTCCTGGGTGTTCCAGACCCTTGCCGTCTTCTTCCTGGTCGGCGGACAGGTCGGCGCGAAGAGTTACGCTTCCGCCCGCTCCCGTGGCGAGAACTACGGCCGGTGGCTCCGTACGCGGATGACCCGGCTGCTGCGGCCGGTGGTCGTAGTGCTGCTCATATGGACCGTGGCGGCGTGCACGATGCTCGCCTCCGGGGCGGACCAGGACACCGTGCGCGCGCTGTGCAAGCTCGTGTGGTCCCCGCTCTGGTTCCTGGTGGTCTTCGCAGCGCTGACGGCGGCGACCCCACTGGTGGCGAAGCTGCATCCGCTGTGGCCGTTCGTCGTCGTGCTGATCACCGACCTCTACCGGTTCGGCCTGGACACGCCCGGCGAGTTCACCTCGGTCAACGTGGTTGCCGGCTGGCTGGTTCCGTACTGCCTGGGCACGGCCTGGGCCCGGGGTGACCTGCACAGTCGCAGGACCGGCTGGACGCTGCTGCTCGGCGGAGCCGCCGCCACCGCCGCACTCGTCCTCTGGGCCGGCTACCCGGCAGCCATGGTCGGGGTGCCCGGCCTGGAGATCTCCAACCTCGACCCGCCGACCCTCGCCGTCGCCACCTTCGGCCTCGCGCAGTGCGGAGCGGCACTGCTGCTGCTCGGTCCGCTGCGCCGGGTGCTGCAACGCCCGGCCGTCTGGGCGGTGGTGGCGGCGGTGAACCTCTCCGCGATGACGATTTTCCTGTGGCACCAGACCGCGATGATCGCGGTCACCGCGACCGGCCTGTTGGTGGGCGGGACCCTGCCGGGCCTGCACACCGTCCCCGACGCCCCCGGCTGGGTTCTCGCCCGGCTGTCCTGGCTGCCTGTGTTCGCCGTGGCGCTGCTGATCTGCTGGGTGGCGTTCCGCGGTTACGAGCAGGGGCGGCCGCGAAAGAAGAGCATGGTCGTCCGCCAGGGGCGTCCCGCCCGGTCGACGGAGGCGCGGCGCGCTTAGGGTGAGTTCTGTGAAGCGGGGGGACATGGTGAGGCGGTCGGCGGAGGTCCTGCGGGCGTTGCCCCGTACCCTGCGCGAAGATCTGGCGACGTCGGCGGCCGACCCGACCCCGTATGCGCGGCAGTCGCGCTGGTTGGAGTGGCGGCCGGCTCTCGTGGTGCCGTTGGCGATGCTCGCGCTGGGCATTCTCATCTTCAACACGAACCAGTACGCCTTCGAGTACGGGATGGGCATACAGCTCGGCATTCTGTTCGCCGGTATCCAGTCCGCCGCGATCGTCGCCGCACTGTTCCGCCCCATCCCGGCCTGGTGGGTGTCGATGCTCGTCACGGTCGTGATCACCCCGTTCGCCGAAGCCTCCGGTCCCAGGGGCATGATGTTCCCCTGGAGCGGCGCCGGGATCGCGCTGCAGGCCGGGGTGCTGTTCCTGCTCGCACTGCGGGTCCGGCCCCGGATCGCCGCCGAGACGCTGACGATCAGTGTCGTGGCGGGACTTGCCTGCGGCGTGGCCGCCCCCTGGCGCCGGAGCAACGACGTCCACCTCGCCGTCGCGGTTCTCGTCGTCGCCGTGGTGGTCGGCGCCGCGCTGCGTGGCATCGGGGTGGCGCGTACCCAGCTGGTCGCACAGGAGGAACTCACCGCCGAGGAGCGCTCCCGGCGCACTCTCCTGGAGGAGCGCAACCGGATCGCCCGCGAGCTGCACGACGTGGTCGCCCACCACATGTCGGTCATCTCCATCCAGGCGCAGGTCGCCCCGCACCTGGTCGAGAATCCGTCCGACGAGCTCAAGGAGAACCTCGCGGGCATCCGCGAGAATGCGGTCGACGCGCTCATCGAACTGCGCAGGGTGCTCGGCGTACTGCGCTCCGAGGACCCCCTGCCGCAGGCGGCGAGGCACGCCCCGCAGCCCACCCTCGACCGGCTGGACGATCTGATCGACAACGCGCGCGGCGCCGGGCTCTCGGTCACCGCCGAGATCACCGGGGAGCCGTATCCGCTGTCGCCGGGCGTCGAGCTGTCGGCGTTCCGCATCGTGCAGGAGGCGCTCAGCAACGCGATGCGTCACGCACCGGGCGCAAAGGTGCGGGTGGAGATCGGCCACCACCCGTCGGCCGTCACGGTCCGGGTCACCAACGCCCCGCCGGACACGGCCCGCCCCGCCCTCGGTCGGCGCGGGCCACGGTCTGCTCGGGATGCGCGAGCGCACCGCGATGCTGGGAGGTGAACTCGCCACCGGAGCCACCCCTGACGGCGGCTACGAAGTGACTGCGACACTGCCCACACAGCCCCCTGCCCATCACCGATGACTTCCCGCCCCGTCGGGGCGGCATGAGACATTCGTCCACGCGACGGCCACACAGGTGCCGGGGTGCCGCGGGTGGCGTTCGGCCCCATTTCGGTCCGTTGGCCTACCCATGGTGCACATCAGCGGCCAATGGCTGGGCCAATGGCCCAATGGTTTCCTTCTCGTTTGAGCCACGGACCGCAGAGATGTTGTGATGTACCCGTCGATGGCGCTGCGGATCCCCGCGGCGCCTTTTTCATGCCGGTGTGCAGGGCCGGTGTGCAGAAGCGGGAGCATGCCGTGCTGAAGAGGATGTTCGTTTCCCCGGACCCGGGCCGACTGCGGCTGCGCAGCGGTCTCCGGGCCGTCCTCGGCATCGGGCCGGCCGTCGCGGTGTGCGGTCTGGCCGGTCATTCGCTCGTCGCGGCCATCACCGGCGGGCTTGCCGCGCTGCTGGCCCTGTTCACGGTGCTGGACGCCACGGTGCGCGATCAGGCGATCACCACCGCCCTGCTGCCTGCCGTCGGTTTCCCCGTGCTCGCCCTTGCCGCAGGGCTTCACGATCATCCGTTGGCACGGGACGCGGCGTTTCTCGCGGTCATGGGCCTGGGCGTGTACGCCCGACGATGGGGGCCGCGTGGCCACTCACTGGGCCTGTTCGCCTTCATGGCCTTCTTCACCACGCAGTTCCTCCACACGCTGCCCGGGCAGCTGCCCGAGCTGTACTCCGCGGTCGCCCTCTCCCTGCTCGCCTCGTCGACCGTCCGCTTCGGGCTGTGGTGCTACGAGCGTCGGCTGCCCGTCGCCGTACCCACCCCGGCGACCGGCAAGGGGCTGGCCCGCGCGACCACGCGCCAGGCGATTCAGGCGACCGTCGGCGGAGCCCTCGCGCTCTCGGCGGGGCTGCTCCTCTCCGAGCCGCGCTGG
The DNA here is from genome assembly GCF_045041165.1 of Streptomyces sp. NBC_00057. Lineage (NCBI taxonomy): Bacteria > Bacillati > Actinomycetota > Actinomycetes > Kitasatosporales > Streptomycetaceae > Streptomyces > Streptomyces sp. NBC_00057. Next base: position 7,930,120 of record NZ_CP108256.1, read on the forward strand.
TACTGGGCCGTGGGCGCCACATGGTGGGTCTTCGTGAACACCGCCTCGCGCGGCGAGACGCTGGTACGTGGCTTCCGCAGGGTCCTGGGAACACTGATCGGCATCCCCATCGGCCTGGCCGTCGTCGTCCCGCTGCACGGTGCTGCCGTGCCCAGCGCGGTCGTCGTCGCGATCAGCGTCTTCGGGATCTTCTACACCGCTGCGGTCTCGTACACCTGGATGGTGTTCTCCGTGACGGTGATGGCGGGGACGCTCTATGGACTCCTCGGCGTACTGGACCCGGCCCTGCTCATGCTGCGGCTCACCGAGACCGGTGCCGGAGCGCTCGGTGCGATGCTCGCGGTGCTCCTCGTGCTGCCGGTCACCACACACGCCACGACCGACGCATGGATCCAGCGGGCCCTGCGCTGCGTGCACGCCTGCACCGCGGAAGCCGCGGCGCGACTTTCCGGCTCGACGACCGCCGACCCGGCGCCCCGAATCGCGGAGTTGGAGGCGCTCCTCGGGCGGGTGCGGCTGTCCCTGGCCCCGCTGGTGCATCCGCTGAGCCCACTGCGCGCCCGAAAGGCCCGCGCAGGACAGGTACTCGCTCTGCTGGACACATGCGCACGCGAGGTGCGCGGACTGGCCTCCGTCGCTGCGGACCCGGAAGCATCCCACGACGCCCGCCTCGCTGCTGCCTGCTGGCGCGTCGAAGCCTCCGTGGCGGCGCTGACGGCCCCGGATCTGCCGCAGAGGGCGGGCGTGCCGAGCATCCCGCCGCACCAGGCCGTCGCAGAACCCGCGCTCGCCCACCTGCACGGTCTGGAGCGGGCACTCGCCGAGCTCGCCGCCCCGCTGCACAGCGATCCGCGCGCCCCGTTGATCGGTGTGTGAAGCGCCCCCGCAGAGCCGGCCTGCAACCTGAGACCTTGGTCTAGACCTCGATGGTCCGCCTGCTACCGTCGCCCGGGAAGATCACGACGGCACGAACGGTCGTGCTCAGTCGGCGGAGAGGGGCAGTGCGGTGACGAGCAGTACGGTGGGCAGCGACAACGGCGGGGGACGGGCATTCATCGGGTCGTTCACCTCGGCGGGCGGACGGGGAATCACCGCCGCCGCCGTGGATCAGGAGACCGGGGCCCTGACCGTCCTCGGCTCGACGGACACCGTTCCCGATCCCTCGTATCTCGTCCTGGGCCACGGGCCGGGTCCGGGTGGCAGGGCGCTCTACACGGTCAGTGAGACCGAGCACGGTGCGGCCGCCGCACTCGACATCACCGGCGATGTGCCGCAGCCGGTCGGCGAGATCCGACCGGTGGAAGGCGATGGTCCGACCCATCTCGCGCTCGCGGGCGGTCATCTGCTCACCGCCAATTACGGCTCCGGCAGCGTCACCGCTCTGTCGGTGCGGGAGGACGGTTCCCTCGGCGCCGTCACCGCCGTGCTCAGGCACGAGGGCAGCGGTCCGGACGCCGAACGTCAGCGGGGCCCGCACGCGCACCAGGTATTGCCGGACCCGTCGGGGAACTGGGTGCTCAGTGTGGACCTCGGGACCGACTCCATACGGATCTGCGCGCTCGACACGACCACCGGGGCGTTGCGGCTGCACGGCGAGACGGCCCTGCGGCCGGGCGCGGGCCCGCGCCATCTGGCTTTCCACCCCGTGGGCAGCCACGCCTATGTCCTGAACGAACTCGAACCGACCGTCACCATATGCAGGTGGGACGCCGCCGCGGGAGTCCTGGAGCCGGTCGCTGAGACGTCCGTGCTGCCCGAGGAATCGGCGCGTGGCGCGGACACGGCGACCTACCCGTCCGAGGTGGTCGTCTCGCACGACGGACGGTTCCTCTGGACGGCCAACCGGGGGCACGACAGCATCTCCGCTCTCGCGCTCGACGGAACGGGCGAGAAGGCGACGCTGATCACGACCGTGGGCTGCGGCGGGCACTGGCCGCGCGATCTCGCGCTCGACCCCACCGGCCGATGGCTGTACGCGGCCAATGAGCGGTCCGGGAACGTCAGCTGGTTCGCCGTCGACCCGGCGACCGGCATCCCGCGCCGAACGGGCTCGCTGGAGGCCCCTGCCGCGTCCTGCGTGATCTTCGCCTGACATCACGCCACGCACAGCCGAATCGCCGGGCGGGCCAGAAGGATCAAGCCCGCCCGGCGATCGGTGAAAGACCGCTGCCGGGCGTACCCGGCACCGGGTCAGTGCGCCTGAGCACCCTGCGGCGTCGCCGGCGCGATACCGAGCGCCGTCGTGTACAGCGACAGCACGAGCTTGCCGATCGCCGGATACGCGCCGAGCGGCTCGGCCGTCGCGCAGCCCGCCTCCTTCGCGGCGGCGTCCAGCAGTCCTTCGGCCACTTCGGGGCCGACGAGGTACGGAGCCAGCGCGAGCTGCGCCGAGCCGGAGCCCGTGAGCTGCTCTGCGATCGACGCGACGGAACCCTCCACATCGAGTGCGGCGGCCATCACCGGTACCGCGAGCCGGGCAGCCAGCAGCATGCCGGTGATCCCGGCGGCCTGCACGGCCTCCTCGCCACCCACCGTGGCCAGCACGATGCCGTCGGCGGCCGTGGCCACCGTGAAGAGCCTGGCACGGTCGGCGCGGGCCAGACCGGCCTCGGAGAGGCGTACGTGCAGCGCCTCGGCGAGCAGCGGGTGCGGGCCGAGCACATCGGTCAGCTCGACCTGCGTACCGCTGTCCATCACAGCCTGCCGTATCCGCCGGATCAGGGCGCTGTCCGGCCCCGCGAGCAGCGGCACCACGACGGCGGACGGACCCTCGGGCTCGGCGACCTCGCGGCCCGCGGCCTGCGCCTGCTCGAAGCGCGCGATGCGCTCGGCTGCGCTGTGGGTGAGTACGGACGAGAGCTTCGGGTACTCGGCATCGTCGCCGTCGAGGTAGCCGATCCGGGCATTGAGGCCGGGCAGCTCGGAACGGGCGATGCTGATCACCTCTTCGGCCAGGCTGCGCGTGGCCGAAGAGGGGGTACCGGGAACGGCGAGAACGAGCGCGGCAGCGCCCTCAGGTGCGACCACGGGCTCCGGGCGGCGGTGCCGTCCGGACTGGCGAGGTCGCGGCATTCGTACAGGCAGGCCGGAAGCGGGCCCAGTGGGGGTGCTCATGGCGCCGCATGCTACTGGTTTTGGGTGCCCCTCTGTTCGGGGAGGGCCCGGCCGGGCGTCATCTGTCCGCTTTTATCCGATGAGAGGCTTACTGGTCGACTGTCCTGCTCTGTCTGCACCTATCCGGGCTCCTGCTCAGGCACGTGACCGGGTACGCAGAGCAGCGTCGGATGGCGGGGCAGTCGCAGATCCCCGGTGGCCAACGCCTGAGCGATGGACAGCGCACCGGACAGCGGATCACCCGAACCGGGGACCGTCCGTGCCTGCGGGAGCTGCCGGGACAGTTCCTCTCGCAACGGTACGAGCAGTGGATCGCCCATCCGGAACAAGCCGCCTGTCAGGGCCACTTCGCACGGTTCGTCGTCGGCCCCGGCCTTCGGGCACACCGCCGCGGCCGCCTCCGCGATATGTCCGGCGGCCTCGCGCAGAATGCCCGCGGCGACCGGATCATGCCCGGCGCACGCGGCGACCTCGGGCGCGAACGAGGCCAGCACGGCAGGCCGGTCGGTGCGCGGATACAGCAGTCCCGGCAGCTCCGGTGCCGGCCCGAACACCGCCTCCAGCCGGGCCAGCAGTGCGGCGGACCCACCGCGCCGCCCGTCATGGGCTCGCATGGCCGCATCGAGCCCGGCCCGCCCGATCCAGGCGCCGCCGCCGCTGTCACCCAGCAGATGACCCCAGCCGTCGGCCCGGCGCCAGCTCGTCAGATCCGTACCCAGCGCGATCATGCCCGTGCCGCCCGCGACGACCGCCCCCGGGTGCTGACCGACCGCACCCGCGTAAGCGGTCACCGCGTCGGCGGCGAGAGCCAGCCGACGCATCCCGAGCGCGCTCTCCAGGGCCGAAGGCAACTCGGCGCGCAACTGTCCGCCGAGCGTCGCCATACCGGCGGCGCCGATCGCCACGGCGGCGATCCCGGTGCCGTCACCGCTGCCGTGCCGCTCCAGCAGCCGGCGGACGGCAGGCAGCAGTTGCTCCAGCAGATGGCCCGCATCGATCCCCGCAGGTCCGGTGCGTACCGGCTCGGCGCAGACAGTCGTGCCCACCGGGGCGGACATGCCGACGTTGCCCAGCGCCACCCGCAACCCGGAACCGCCCGAGTCCACGCCGAGCACGAACGGCCCCGACGTACCCGTCGCACCGGCCGATGCGTCCGTCTCCGTCTGCGCCGTCACGACAGCCTCCGCCGGGCGCAACGAGCACTGCCGCTTTCCGGCGAATGCCTGCGTGACCTCATGGACCGGCTCCAGACAGAGAAGAGGTGAGAAGAGGAATGACGGCGGCAGCCTATCCCGAGTCCCGGATGCGGGACTTCGGGGCGCAGGAGACCGGCTGCGGAAGCCGCCGCAGCGGCGGGGAGCGGGTCCAGTACGCCGGTAGAGTGATGCTTCGTGGCACCACGACCGTTGAATGAAGTAGTCGAGCCCGGCTGGGCCGAGGCGCTGGCCCCTGTGGCCGGACGCATCGCCGCGATGGGCGATTTCCTCCGTGCGGAGGTCGCAGCCGGCCGCACCTATCTGCCGGCCGGCGCGAACGTTCTGCGCGCATTCCAGCAACCCTTTGACGAGGTTCGGGTCCTGATCGTCGGTCAGGACCCCTACCCGACACCCGGGATGGCCATGGGGCTGAGCTTCTCCGTGGCCCCCGAGGTGCGTCAGCTGCCCGGCAGTCTGGAGAACATCTTCCGGGAGCTGCACACGGACCTGGGGCTTCCGCGTCCGTCCAACGGCGATCTGACGCCCTGGACGCGCCAGGGCGTGCTGCTGCTGAACAGGGCGCTCACCACGGCGCCCCGTAAACCGGGTGCGCACCGCGGCAAGGGCTGGGAAGAAGTGACCGAGCAGGCCATCCGGGCCCTGGCCGCGCGCGGCAAGCCCCTGGTGTCGGTGCTGTGGGGGCGCGACGCCCGTAATCTGCGGCCGTTCCTCGACGACTTCCCGGCGATCGAGTCCGCGCACCCCTCGCCCATGTCGGCGGACCGCGGCTTCTTCGGCTCGCGCCCGTTCAGCCGCACCAATGAACTCCTGCTCCGCCAGGGGGCCCAGCCGGTGGACTGGCAGCTGCCATGAGCGGAAGCCGCCGCCGGTCCGGGACCGGCGGCGGCAACAGCGGATTCAGGACTGTGGGGTGAATCCGGTCGGCACCGGCGTACGCGCCGGTCGCCACGTCGTGCAGTTCTGCATCCTGACCGACTGCATCAACGGGGCAGTTGCTGCCGCGGGCCCTGCCCCACTGCTGACGACCGCACCGGTCACGTGCCGATGACCGCCGCCCGGACGCAGAGGACGTCCGGCAGGTGCGAGGCGAGCTGCCGCCAGCTGTCCCCGTCGTCCGCGCTCGCGTACACCTCGCCGTTGCGATTGCCGAAGTAGACGCCCGCAGGGTCGGCGTCGTCCGTACACAGCGCATCGCGCAGCACCGTGCCGTAATGCGTCTCCTCGGGCAGGCCCGTCGACAGCGGCTCCCAGGTGCTGCCCGCGTCGCCGGTGCGGAAGACCCGGCAGCGGTGCTCGGCCGGCACGCGGTCGGCATCGGCGTTGATCGGGAAGAGGTAGGCCGTGTCCGCGCGGTGCGGGTGTGCTGCTGCGGCGAATCCGAAATCGGAGGGCAGGCCCCGGCCGATGTCCGTCCAGTTGTCCCCGGAGTCGTCGCTCCGGAACACTCCCCAGTGGTTCTGGAGGTAGAGCCGGTCGGGATCGACCGCGTCCCGGGCCACCTTGTGGACGCACTGACCGAACTCAGGATCCGGGTCGGGGAGGAAGACCGCCGACACTCCCTTGTTCGACGGAGCCCAGCTCGCGCCGCCGTCCTTGGTACGGAATACCCCGGCCGTGGAGACCGCGACCGTCACGGCCCGAGCATCCCTGGGGTCCGTGAGGATCGTGTGCAGACCCTCGCCGCCCCCGCCCGGCACCCACTTCGAACGCGTCGGATGCTCCCACAGCGGGCGGACCAGCTCGAAGGACACCCCGCCGTCCTGAGAACGGAACAGCGCCGCCGGCTCGGTCCCCGCGTACACGACATCGGGCGCCTCGGGGCCCGCCGGGTGCAGCTGCCAGACCCGCTCCAGCGATGCCTCGGTGAACTGAGGGAACTTCACGCCCGGTTGCTGTGGCTCGACCCAGGTGCTGCCCAGGTCGTCGGAGCGGAAGACCGAAGGGCCCCAGTGCGCGCTGTCCCCGCCGACCAGCAGTCGGGGGACCTGCCTGCGAGTGTCGATGGCGATCGAATAGATAGCCTGGGCATTGAAATGCGGGCCGTCGAATTCCCACGCGCCACCGCGTCTGCGGCCGATGAAGAGTCCCTTGCGGGTACCCACGGTGAGTAGTACGTCGGTCATGGCCGAACCTCCCGAAACGCCGTTGTGTCGGATACGGGCCAGTCTGTACCCCACCACTGACAGTGGCCCGCAGGGCAGCTCCGGTCACCCGGACCCTGTTGCTTCCACGGTCGGCGAAGGTACGGTGCAGCAGGCATGGAAAGCGCTTGCCCGGGCCCCGACGCAGAGAGACCGAGGAGTGGCTGTGCCGACCTTCGAAGGGCTGCCCGGTGCCGTCGCCGTCTCCCACCTGCGGGTCTACGACTGGCCCACCGCGGACGGCCTGCGCGGCGGGACACCCCATCTCCACCTCACCTGCTCCGAGGGATATGTCGTGGTCGGGGGCACGGGCTCGGTGCAGACCCTCACTGCGTCGGGGTTCCGGCAGACGCCACTGGCCCCGGGTGCCCTGGTCTGGTTCACGCCGGGCACGATCCACCGCCTGGTCAACGAGGACGGGCTGCGCATAGTCGTCCTCATGGAGAACAGCGGGCTGCCCGAGGCCGGCGACGCCGTACTCACTCTGCCGCCCCGCCACCTCGCGGACCCCGACACCTACCGGGCGGCGGTCGTCCTTCCCGTCGACGGCTCCGAAGCGGAACGGGAGCGGGCCGCCCGCACCCGCCGTGATCTCGCCGTCGAGGGTTTTCTCGCGCTGCGCCGGTCCACCGAGGCGGGTGACCCCGAACCGCTCGTCGACTTCCACCGGGCCGCCGCCGCACTCGTGCGCCCGAGGACCGAGGACTGGCGGGGGCGCTGGCAGAAGGGGGCCGCTGCCGCGTCCGAGGTGACCGGCGGACAGCTCGACGCTCTGGCGCGCGGTGACAGCGGATACCTGGCCGACGCCTGTGTGCACGCCGAACAGCCCTCCGCGTACGGAAAGTTCGGCATGTGCGGCCGTCTGGACGTCTACTGCGGCTGATCTGCCCCGGCGATGCCGGCGCCGGCGGAGCGGGTCAGGACCCGGGTCGTGCTGCCATCGTCCTCCACCGTGTCCCGGACGTGCCGGAAGCCGATCCGTACCACCGGCTTGGTGGCCAGAACGACCCGGGTGGTCGCGGGCCGGCCGCCCCGGCCGAGGTCGAGGACCAGGCGGGCTGCGGTCTCGGCCATCTGGATGAGGGGCCGGCGCACCGTCGTGAGCCGTCGTCCGATCCACCGGGTGAGGGACAGATCGTCGAACCCGACGACGCTCAGGTCCTCCGGGATGCGCAGCCCCAGTTCGCGGGCGGCCTCGTGGATGCCGAGGGCCTGGAGATCATTGCCCACGAACAAGGCGGTGGGCGGGTCGGGCAGTTGCAGGAGTTCGAGGCTCGCCATGTAGCCGGCTTCGTGGAGGCCAACGGGTACGTCTCCATCGAGGCCGACCACTACTCCCGCTCCGTCGGCGGTGGCGGGATCAGCTGGCAGCGCATCCCCGGCATCAGCCCGCGGCTGGAGTACCGGGTCTCCCTGTTCACGACCGGCCCGGTCGCCGTCCACACCTATCTGTCACCCCGTAACAACGCCCTGGCCTCCGACGGGCTCACGTACGCAGTCTCCTTCGACGACGATGCACCGCAGAAGGTGAACGTCACGGCGGTGACGGGTTCCGACGACGGCACGATGAACGTCCAGTGGGCCCGCAACACCTCGGACAACGGTGCACCGGATCGGTCGGCCAGGAGTTCATGTGCTGAAATTCTGGATGGTCGACCCGACGGCGGTGCGGCAGAACCTGGTGGTCGACACCGGCGGCCTCAAGCCCAGCTGTCCGGGCCCGCCGGAGAGCCTCCGGCTGCACTGAGCCGAAGGGCGCAACGGGCAAGGGGAGAACAGAGCGATGACGAGTGGGATCGAGGACCGCGACGGACACGTTGCGACCCTGGAGGTGACCCCCGTTGGGGCGGGTGTCCAGGTCCGGGGCGTGGCACCGTCGGGAGAGCTCACTGTGATCTGCACCCCCGCCCGCGCCCGGGAACTGGCGGCGGCTCTCGCCCTCGCGGCGGACGAGGCCGAGAGCGCGCAGTCGGCGGAGCCCGTCACCGTCAAGGCGCGCGAACTGCGTCGAGGGGATGTACGGGACGGCGACCGGGCCATGACGGTGGAGGGCGTCAGGATCGACGGCACCACCGCCCATGTCACCTGGAAGTCGGGCGCCGGACGCAGCTGGACCCAGGGTTACGACGGGGACGCCGACATCACACTGAGGCGTCGCGCATAGCCCGCATACGGCCGCTCAGCGACCGTATGGCCCATTCCCGGCCGGAAACGGACCGGGAGTGGGCCTCACGCATGTCCACGCCCTTGTACGAGGGACGTCGTAATTTGACGGGTGTCGTAGTACGGGATGTATCGTACTAGCGATTCTTCCGTACCGTCGAAACGGAGTCCGACGTGAGTGCCCTCTTCGAGCCCTACACCCTGCGGTCGCTCGTCATTCCCAACCGGGTGTGGATGGCGCCCATGTGCCAGTACAGTGCCGAACCTGTGGGGCCGAACGCGGGTGTCGCGACCGACTGGCACTTCGCCCACCTCGCGGCGCGCGCCGTCGGCGGCACCGGACTCATCCTCACCGAGGCGACTGCCGTCAGCCCCGAGGGCCGGATCAGCCCGGCGGACCTCGGCATCTGGAACGACACCCAGGTGGCCGCCTTCCGCCGGATCACGGACTTCATCAAGGGGCAGGGATCGGTTCCCGGCATCCAGCTCGCCCATGCCGGTCGCAAGGCGTCGACGGCTGCCCCCTGGCTGGGCGGCGGTCCCGTCGGGCCGGATGCGCACGGCTGGACGCCCGTCGCCCCCAGCCCGCTGCCGTTCGACGACGGTCACCCCGTGCCGCACGAGCTGACCGTGGACGAGATCCAGGGCGTCGTCGGCCGGTTTCGCGAGGCCGCCCGCCGCGCGCTCGACGCGGGCTTCCAGGTTGCCGAGGTGCACGGAGCCCACGGGTACCTCGTCGGACAGTTCCTCTCCCCGCACAGCAACCGGCGTGACGACGAGTACGGCGGCAGCTTCGAGAACCGCGTCCGCTTCGCACTGCAGGTCGTCGACGCGGTGCGGGAGGTCTGGCCGGAGGAACTTCCCGTCCTCTTCCGGATCTCCGCGACGGACTGGCTCACGGAGAACGATGAGGACGAGCGCGAGGGCTGGACCGTCGACGAGACCGTACGACTGGCCAAGGAGCTCCAGGCCCACGGCGTCGACCTGCTGGACGTCTCCAGCGGCGGGAACGCCCCGCGCGCCCGCGTCGAGACCGGGCCGGGCTACCAGGTTCCCTTCGCCGAGCGGGTCAAGGCGGAGACCTCGCTCCCCGTGGCGGCCGTGGGCCTGATCACCGAGCCGCAGCAGGCCGAGAAGATCATCACAGGGGGTCGGGCGGACGCGGTTCTCCTCGGGCGCGAGCTGCTGCGGAGCCCGTCGTGGGCCCAGCACGCAGCCCGCGAACTGGGCGGCGAACTCCGCACGCCCGAGCAGTACCTCCGCGCGGTCTGACAGCTGGGCGGCCGCAGCCGGGCACTGCACCTGGGCCTCCGCCACACATCCGGTGGGGGCCAGGTGCGTCCGCCCGCGGTGCCGGTCCCCGGCCGAGCGCCGTCATCGCCGTCAGCGCTGCCCGGCGCGGAAGAGGTCGCGCAGCAGAGCGATTTCGGCTCCGTGGTGCGGCAGTTCCCGATTGACCCACCAGACCGTTTCGATGAACGGGTCCTCCGGATCGCTGCCATGCGGGTACGTGCTGTGCCCCACTGTGTCCAGCGTCGAGTCGTCGACGCCGATCAGCGCATCCCGCCAGGCCGTGGCAGTGGAATTGAAGTCTGCGACCGCCCCGGCGGCGTCCGCGATGACGCGGTAGTCGTCCCGGGTCAGCGAGTGGCTGCCGTTCGTGTGGTCGGCGCGCAGGACCAGCAGTTCACTGAGGTGACTCAACCGCCACGCGAGGGTGGTGAGCGGCGGCGTCACAGGGGGTACGATGTCGCGCCGCACTTCTTTGCGGGGTTACGCCTCTTTTCGCCGCGGCGCACTCCGACGCCGACCCCTTGCTCCCGGTCGGACGGCCTACGCCCCGGCCGGGTCGGGACGTGAGGGCCATCGCGGCGACATCCGCCCAGGTCACCCAACTCGCATTGTGCATCGCACCCGTGGTCGGCCCGGGCTCCGAGTCCGCGTGCAACGTACCCGACAGATCGGTCGGCGGCCCGCGATCGGGCGCGAGCGGCTCGAAGTCCGTGTAGTTGCGCACCCCGAAGAGGCAACCGAACGCCTCGTAGTCGTCCCGTCGTTCAGCGGCCACAGATCCAGCACGTGGACCCACGGCTCGACGTCATGGAAGTCCTCATCGACGCAGCGGTGCCGGTACTCGATGCCGCCGTGGTTCTGGGTACTCACCGTGCGGACCGTACAACTCCACCGGATCACAGCTCATATGGATATGTCGGCCGGCAATGCGGCCGCCCACTGTCTGTGTTCACCGCTCATTCACCAGGTATGCCGTTCGCGGCATTCCCTCCCACGCCGTCGGCATCTACTCTCGGCCACGAATCGATCAACGTTGTTCCGGCCGGTCCTCAGCTTCGACAACGTTGTCCAAACTCCTGGAAGGTACTGCGACATGCCCCCCAGACCGTTGCCCGCGGCGAGGCGCTTCGGTGCGCGAACGGCCGCCGTGATCGTCACCGGCGCGCTCGCCGCCGCGGTCATGCCCCCGGCCGCCGAGGCGACCGCCGGCCCCGTCACACATCCCACCGCCTACGTCGACCCGCTGATCGGCTCCTCGAACGGCGGCAACACCTACCCGGGCGCCACGCTCCCGTACGGCATGATCGGCTGGTCGCCGACGAGCACCAGAGGGGACCAGACCAGCACCGGCGCCGCCAACGGTTACGACTACGGCACCACCCGGCTGCGTGGACTGAGCCTCACCCATGTCAACGGTGCCGGATGCAATCCGGGCGCCGCCGGTGACGTACCGATCATGCCGTTCGTCGGGGATGTCACCTCGTCGCCGTCCGCCGACACCAAGGACGCCGTCTACGCCGCCAACTTCTCGCACGACAACGAACGTGCCGTACCGGGCCGTTACACCGTCGGGCTGGACAACGGCGCCACCGCAGACCTGGCGGTCAGCCGACGCGCGGGCGTGGCCGATTTCGGCTTCCCGGCCGGTAAGCCCGCCAACCTGCTCTTCCGCGTCTCCAACTCGCTCAACGGCAGCGAGGACGCCCAGGTCGACATCGACACCGCGCACCGCAAAGTCACCGGCTCGGTCCTCACCGGAGCCTTCTGCGGGCGCCGCGCCAATGGCGGCACCAACAACCGCAAGAGCTACTACCGGCTGTACTTCAGCGCCTCCTTCGACCGTGACTTCTCCTCGACCGGTACGTGGAAGGACGGCACGCTCGCCCCGGGCGCGACCACGGGAAGCGGCGGCGAGGGCTACGCCACCGGCGCCGACCGGGCCGGCCGGGGATCAGGCGGCTGGGTCGGATTCGACACCAGTGCCGGCACCGATGTCCACATGCGCATCGGCATCTCGTACGTCAGCCAGGCCGGGGCGGAGGCCAACCTCAAGGAGGAAGTGGCCCCGCATGCCGGTGTCGACGAGGTCGCGGCCGCGGCCGGCCGCACCTGGGACCGCGAGCTGCGTTCCGTACGCATCGGCGGCGGCAGTACCGCACAGCGCACCACCTTCTACACCGCGCTCTACCACTCCCTCATGCAGCCCAACCTGATCAGCGACACCGACGGCCGCTACCCCGGCATGGACGGTGCGTCGCACCGGGTGAAGCGTGGGCAGGGGGCGCAGTACAGCAACTTCTCCGGGTGGGACCAGTACCGGGCCCAGATCCAGCTGCTCGCACTGCTCAAGCCGGAGATCGCCGGTGACTTCGCCCAGTCGCTGTACAACTTCGCGCAGCAGAACGGCGGGGTGTGGGATCGCTGGGTGCACATCAACGGTGCCACGCACGTCATGACTGGAGACCCCACGGCGGCGACTCTGGCCACCTTCTACGCCATGGGTGTAAGGAACTTCGACTACGAAGGGGCCTACGAATCGTTGGCCCGCCAGGCGACCGTCCCCGTCGAAGACGGACTGTCGGACGCGGGGTGTCCCGGCCAGTGCACCGGCCAGCGGCCCAATCTGGCGCAGTATCTGAAGTCGCACTACGCACCCCAGGACGTGTGTCACTGCTGGGGCGGCGCGGCAGAGACGCTGGAGGACGCAGTGGCCGACGCCGCGCTCGGCCGCTGGGCCGAACTGCTCGGGCGCGACGAGGAGGCCAAGTCCTTCAAGGAGCGCGGAGGCTGGTGGCGCAATGTGTTCAACTCCGCGGCCACCGACGGCGCGGGAACCACCGGCTACATCCAGGCGCGCAACCTCGACGGCTCATGGGTGACCCCGTTCGACCCGGGCAGTGAACGCGGCTTCGCGCAGGGCACCAGTGCCACGTACACCTGGATGGTCCCCCAGGACGTCCAGGGGCTGGCCGAGGCCATGGGCGGCCGGGACACCGCGGCGAAGCGGCTCGACGGCTTCTTCCACAAGCCCGACGGATCCTGGTCGGTGAAGGGCGGCGACGCCCTGCGCTACGACCCGACCAACGAGCCCGGCATCCACGCCCCGTGGCTCTACAACGCGCTGGGCCAGCCGTGGAAGACGCAGGCGACGGTCCGCGAGATCCTCGACACCGTGTACGGTACGGGCCCCGGCGGCCTGCCCGGCAATGACGACCTGGGCACCATGTCCGCGTGGTACGTCTTCTCGGCGCTGGGCCTGTATCCGCAGACGCCGGGCACCGCCACGATGCTGGTGGGCGCCCCGCTCTTCCCGAACGCGGTGATCGGCCGGCCGCACGGCAAGGACATCACGATCAGCGCCCCGGGCGCCGACGCCACGCATCCGTACATCGATGCCGTCAAGGTCAACGGCCGTACCAGCGAAAGGTCCTGGACGGACGCGGACCTGGTCGCCCGAGGAGGCTCGATGGCCTACCGGCTGTCCGAGGAGCCCAACACCGGGTGGGCCACCGCGCCTTCGGGGCTGCCGCAGTAGGAGTGCGCGACGGAGGACACTCCGGTCCTCGGTAAACAGACCGGCAGACAGGCGAGCAGGCAAGCATGCCGAGCGAGTCTGTCTGCCGGAAGTATCTTTCCATCGCTGAAAACTCTGTGTGCACGACCGTTGTCGTGCGTTCCTGTGCTGGTCCAGCGCGAAGCTCAAGAAGCGGATCGTGCCCGAGTCGGCATTCACAGCGCTCGCCGACTTCCAGGTCTACACCGCCAACCGACTCGACGGCACCTTCGCGGACCCCGCGGGCCTGCGCCACGCACGCCACAGCGCGAACTGCCTGGAGACCCAGCACCTGCCCGACTCGCCCAACCGTCCCGACTACCCCAGCACCGATCTGCGCCCCGGCGAAGTCGCCCGCAGTCGGACCGGGTTCAGGTTCCCCCACCTCGAGCCGCACCCGGCCTGAGCATCCGCGCAACGGCAGAGGCGCGCCTGTTCGCAGGGCATCGGCGGCCGACCACTGGGCCGGCTTCGTCGTGGCGACAGACCCGGCAGCGGAGGCCCGGCCGCTGTTCCGCCTGCGGACACCGCGACGGCCCGAAACCAGGGAGGCACCGGCGGACTCCGGGCGGCCGTCGAAATGGGCACGACAGGAGCGTAAAAAGCTGCGGCGTGGGCAGTTGTGCGGGTGTGGGGGAATGGCGGAATGCGCCGTGATGTTGGGACGTCCATGACCTTCTCTGTGAACGTGACCGTCCGGGGCTACGAACTCGACACACAGGGCCACCTGAACCAGGCCGTCTATCTCCAGTACGCCGAGCACGCACGCTGGGAACTGCTGCGCGCTGCCGGCCTGTCGCAGGAGAAGCTGCTGGCCAGCGGCGTCGGGCCGGTGGCCCTTGAGACGACGGTGAAGTTCCTGCGGGAGCTCCGCGGCGGCGACCGGGTGCGGGTGACCTGCCGGTTCGTATACGGCGAGGGGAAGACGTTCGAGGTCGCGCAGGAGATTCTCAAGGAGGACGGCACTGTCGCGGCGCAGGTCACGGGCGTGGCGGGGATGCTCGACCTGACGGCCCGCAAGCTGATTGCCGATCCGGCCGGACATCTCGCCTCACTGGCCGAGAACCCGGACCTGCTCAGCGGCTGACCGGCCGCCCCGTGGCTATGCGGTGCCGTTGGTCGGGCCGGCCTGCTGATACAGCGTCACCAGCACGCCGTGCACGGGCTGATCTTCGGCGCCCTCCTCGGCCTCGTCGACCAGCCTGGCGAGGGTCTCGCCGAGTTGTTGTGCCTTCGCGGGGTTGAGTCGCAGGTGGCGCAGCGTCAGGTGGGTCTCGGCGGGGGAGCGGTCCAGCTCCTGGGTGACCGCGGCGAACGTCGCAGCGGTGCTTGCCTCTTGGGGTTCGGCGACGACGATGCGGCGGGCCGTGCGCCGGTAGTACTGCTCGGTGCCGCCGCGGACCTGGCGCGTCTCGGCGATGTGGACCAGTCCGGCGTCGCGCAGCACCTTGAGGTGGTGGGCCACGTTGCCCTTCTTCGTGTCGAGTTGCACGGCGAGCCCGCTGATCGTGGCGGGCCGGTGACTCAGGGCGAAGAGAAGCTGCTGGCGCAGCGGGTGGGCGAGCGCCGCGAACTGCTCGGGCGCGCCGATCTCCTGGATGTCGTCAGGGGGTGGCGGAAAGGGCGGCTGATCACGCATACCTGAAGTGTCCAACTCTCTTGACGCTTTCGCAAGGGCGGTGCTCTACTCCGTGCCATGACCGCTCCCACGCACATTCGGCCCGCCCTTGTCATCGATGAGACAGCCCGGCTCCTGAATGAGCACTACGTCTTCCCGGAGACGGCCGAGCAGCTTGCCGGCCTGCTGCAACGGCGCCTCGACGAGGGCGCCTACGCCGTCGACAGTGCCGAGGAGCTCGGCCGGCTGGTCACCGAGGATCTGCAGTCCGTCAATGGCGACCGGCACCTGCGGCTGAAGTACCACGCCGAACCCGTGCCCGCGGAGAAGGGGGCGGCGACCCTGGCGGCCATGCGCCGGGACTACGACACCTCGCTGGGCGGTGCACCCAGGGTGGAGCTGCTCGAAGGAGGGGTGGCCGTGGTGGAGTTGGCACCGGCACTGTTTCCGCTGGAGTGGGCCGCCGAACCGCTGAGTGCCGCGCTCACCCTGGCCGCCGGTGCCCGGTCGCTGATCGTGGACCTTCGCGGCAACGGGGGCGGCGACCCGGACACGGTTGCCTTCGTCTGCAGTTACCTGCTGGACCAACGCACCCATCTCAACACCATGCATTGGCGCGACGGCGAGCGCCGCGAGCAGTCCTGGAGCCTGCCGCACGTTCCCGGCGCGCGCTTCGGCGGCGACAAACCGTTGTACGTGCTGACCGGTGCCCGTACGTTTTCGGGCGCCGAGGAGCTGACGTACGACCTGCAGCAGCTCGGCCGCGCCGTTGTTGTCGGCGAGCCGACCGGCGGTGGGGCGCACCCGCGGGAGGGGTGGACGGTGCATCCGCACCTGGAGGCCACCATCCCGGTCGGCCGCCCGGTCAACCCCGTCTCCGGCACCAACTGGGAGGGCACCGGCGTGCAGCCGGATGTCCTTTGCCCCGCCGCCGATGCCCTCGACCGCGCCCGCGCACTGGCCGTCGCCCGGCTGGCGGGCTGACGGCCTCGGCCGACCGGCCTGCTGCGGCCGGCCGGTTCGGTCATGCCTCCTTGACACCGATGTGCGTGCGGTGGTGACCAGGGGCGTCGATCTCGTCGAGCAGGGCGATGGCGAAGTCGCTGTAGGAAATACGGGCGGCAGCGTCGACGGTGGCCTTGGTGTAACGGCCGGAGCGCGTCCCCTCGTGGTCGAAGTTCCCGGCCGGACTGACGACCAGCCAGTCCAGCGCGGTGGCCGCGATACGCAGCACCGCCGTTCCGGCTGCGTGGCCGTGGCTGAAGGGACGGTGCTCCTGAGGGAAACCGGGGGTGTCCATCAGCGGGGTTCCGTCGGCGGTCTCCATGGTTGCCGACAGGCCGACGGAGATCAGCCGGGGCACACCGGCCCGCGTCAGCCCGTCGGTGAGAGCGCGGGCGGCAGCCGTGAAGAAGACATCGGGCAGGGCGCCCCTGTCGTGGACGGCCGAGATCGCGGCATCGTGCCCGGTCGCGAGGTCGGCAACAGCCCCGACTTCGGTGACGTCGCCGGCCACGAGCCGGATGCCGGGACCTTCGAGCTCTCGGTACTTGGCCGGTTCCCGTACGACCGCGGTGACATGATGCCCGCGGCGAAGGGCTTCGCCGACGGCTGCCCGTCCCGCGCTGCCACCTGCGCCGAAGATGATGATCCTGCTCATGTGCCTACCTCGCCTCGCGTCCTGGAATTTCTGTGCCGACGTGCTCGGGCAAGGTAGCCGGACCCGTGGTTACCTCCCGGGTACCTCGCTAATGTGGCTCTGTGACCAAGCCGCTGGATCCGGAGATGTTCGACCCGGTCTGTCCGTCCGGGCTGATGCCGATCCGCGTGGGGGACAAATGGGCCGGGATGATCGTCCAGTGCCTTGAGGGCGGCCCGCGACGTTTCTCCGAGCTACGGATCCCGCTGCGTACGATCACGCCGAAGGTCCTCACTCAGTCACTCCGGTCGCTGGAGCGTGACGGTTTCGTCGTCCGCACTGCCCGGGCCGGACCGGCACGGTACGTCCAGTACGAACTGACCTTGCTCGGCCGGAGTCTCCTTGAGCTGCTGGACACGGTGCGCGCCTGGGCGGAGCTCCACATGGAAGAGGTCATCGACGCCCGTGAAGCGGCATCGCGCGCCGATCGCGCCGGGTGATGCGCGGGCCGGCCCCGTCGTAGGGTGGATCTCAAACTACGATGAGTCTCGTATTATCGAGACCGGACCAAGCCAGGAAGTGGAGCCATCGTGACCCCAGCCGGCGCCGCTGCGGTCGGCGGCCGTTCGCTCGACCACCCCACGCGGAACGAGATCCGCATCGAGGCAGTGCTCCATGCACTCTCCGACCCGATGAGGCTGCGCGTGGTCCGCGAGCTGGCCGCCGCCGATGCCGAGCTCACCTGCTCCCGCTTCGACCTGCCGGTGTCCAAGTCGACGACCACGCACCACTTCCGGGTGTTGCGCGAGAGCGGGATCGTCCAGCAGATCTACCGCGGCACAGCCAAGATGAACGGGCTGCGCCGCGACGATCTGGAGGCGCTGTTCCCCGGGCTTCTGGACAGCATCCTCGACGCCGCGAACCGGCAGGTGCAGCGCATCGGCGAGGACCGATAGCCTCACGGTCCGCCCCGGTCGCCACCCTCCGCGGCGCTCAGCAGCCCTGCCCAGTCCGGGATCTTCACCGGCCCCCGGCCCAGTGACCGGCCCAGTGCCGCCTCCGCCCGCTCGATGGACAGCCAGCCGTCCCACTGCACCGGGCGCAGCCCCCACGCCCGCAGCGCGGCCACAGGATCGGGTGCCGACGGGCGCCCGGCGAGCAGCGTGGCGTCATCGAGCAACGATGTCACCGTCTCCTTCGCGCACGACCGGTTCGAACCGATCACCCCGGTCGGCCCCCGCTTGATCCACCCGGCGACATAGTCCCCGGGCGACGGCACCCCGTCCCGCAGCACCCGCCCCGCCAGATGCGGCACCGTCCCACGCGTCGGGTCGAACGGCAGGCCGGGCAGCGGCAGCCCGCGGTAGCCGACGGCCCGCAGCACGAGTTGGGCGTCGATGTCCTCGTACGTACCGGCGTCGCGCACGCCCCCGCTGCCGTCCGGCACGGTACGGGCGAACCGCACCCCGGCCACCCGCCCGTCCCGCTCCAGCAGTTCGACGGGGCGCAGAAAGAACCGCAGGTGGATCGTGCGCAGCGGGTCTCCCTCCGCGCCCGCACCTGTGGCGCCGGCTGCGGCCCATCCGCGCAGCACCTCGACATTGCGCCGCGCCGCCGCCGTCAGGGGCGGTGCGTTCGGTGGTGAGGACAGGGCCGCCGCCGACCGGGGGGACGGATCGGCGTACGCCGGGTCGAGGGCCAGCTCCGCCTCGTCCACCACCACCCGCGCCTGCGGCAGCGCGCCCAGCTCCCGCAGCTCCTTGGTGGTGAACCGGGCCTGGGAGGGGCCGCGCCTGCCCGCCATGTGGACCTCGCGCACCCGGCTTCCGGTCAGCGCGCCGAGCGCCCCGTGCGGTACGTCGGTGGGGCGCAGCTCCTCCGCACTCCGGGCGAGAATCCGCGCCACGTCCACCGCCACATTGCCGACCCCGATCACCACGACCGAACGGGCCTGCAGCGCAAAGCTGTTGGCGGCGGCGTCGGGGTGTGCGCTGTACCAGGAGACGAACTCGGTCGCGGAGCAACTGCCGGGCAGGTCCTCGCCGGGGACGGCGAGGCCACGGTCGGTCGCCGCCCCGACGCAGTACACGACCGCCTGGTAGAGCTCGCCGATCCGTTCGGACGGGATCCCGTCGCCGCCCACCTCGACATTGCCGAGGAAGGTGATCCGCTCGTGCTCCAGGACGGTCCGCAGACTGTTCTGCAGCGATTTGATCTTCTCGTGGTCGGGGGCGACGCCGTAGCGCACCAGGCCGTACGGGCAGGGGAGCCGGTCCAGCACATGGACCCGGACATCGGGCACTCGGTCCTGCTCGACCAGGGCCTGGGCGGTGTAGACCCCGCTGGGCCCGGAGCCGACGACGGCGACATGGAGCACGGCGCACCTCTTCCCGCAGGATGCCTCCAGCATGGCACCGGTGGCCGGGGCAGGGGAGAGGCGCGCCCGGTGGGGTCAGGACGACATCGCGCGCATTCTGTCGATCTCCACCGTCTGCTGGGCGACGACGTCCCCGGCCATCTCCTCGACCTGCACATTGTTCCCCTGCGAGAGCACCTCCGTCGCCATCGTGATCGCTCCCTGATGGTGGGTGATCATCAACTTCAGGAAGAGCTTGTCGAAGGCCGCGCCGTCCGCCGTCCGCAGCTGATCCAGCTGCGCCGGGGTCGCCATTCCGGGCATCGCCGAGTGATCGTGGCCGCTCTTGCGCTTCTCTCCGCCATTGTGTGTGAGCCATCCCTCCATGGCACCGATCTCTGGCTTCTGGCCTGCGGTGATTCGCTCGGCGAGCCGCTTGACCGCGGCGGAGTCGGAGCGGGTGGGGACGAGACCGGTCAACTCCAGTGCCTGGGCGTGGTGTTGGATCATCATCTGCACATATCGGAAGTCGGCCGAGTTGGGGGTGTCGTCCCCGGCGGCCTTCGCGGCCTCCTCGGCGGACAGGGTCCGCGCGGGCTCTCCCGGTTTCCCGGGCGCCACAACCGAAGGCCCCCCGCCCGTCTGCGCCTTCTTACGGTTGTCACCGCCTCCCTCATCGCATGCACCCAGGGTGAGAACGGCGGACATGACGGCCACGGCGAGAACAGATCTGCGTACACACATGGTCCGACGGCGGATCAACAAGTGGACCTCCATTGCCATATGGGGTGGTTGCGAACCGTCCTAACACGCTTCCGCACGACAGCGATCAGAAACTTTCATCACGTCTCTGTTGCCATCTGTTGGGATACCCGTGGGGAGGACGATACTGCCGGTGTCCGTGAACCGTTCAACTACGTACGGATGCATGGGAGGACGCAGTGATTTCGTTGCACACGAGCCCGGCGCGGCGCAGACGTCTGGGTGTGGCCGTGGCAGCGGCCGGGCTGCTGGCCACGCTGCTGACGGCCGGCCCTGCGGCCGCGACGCCCGACCCCGGTGATACGGCCACCGCCCGTACCGATGTCTCCGCCGCCCAGGAGGCCGAAGCCGCGGCCGCCATCAGCAGCGGCGAGATACCCGGCGTGGACGAGATCGTCCACAGCAGCAACATCACCCATCTGGCCAACGTCCCGAAGGACGCACTCAAGGGGCTGAACACGGACCTGGCCTTCCAGGGGAAGTACGCCTTCGCAGGAAACTACGACGGCTTCCGGATCTACGACATCAGCAATCCGAAGTCCCCGAAGACGGTCGCCCAGGTCCTCTGCCCCGGATCGCAGAACGACGTCTCGGTCTCGGGAAACCTGCTCTTCCTGTCCACCGACTCCTCGCGCAGCGACAACTCCTGCACCAGCACGACCCAGCCCGCCACGGAGAAGTCCTCCTGGGAGGGCATGAAGGTCTTCGACATCAGCGACAAGCGCAACCCGAAGTATGTCGCCGCTGTCGAGACCGCCTGTGGATCGCACACCCACACGCTGGTCCCCGATCGCAAGAACGTATACGTGTACGTCTCCTCGTACTCGCCGAGCGACACGTTCCCGGACTGCCGGCCGCCCCACGACGGGATCTCCGTCATCAAGGTGCCGCGCAACGCACCCGAGAAGGCCGCGGTCGTGAACTTCCCGGTGCTCTTCCCGGACGGTGGCAACCCGGGCGCCCCGACCAACCCGGGCGTCTCCAGGACGACCGGCTGCCACGACATCACCGTGCTGCCCTCGAAGGGCCTGGCAGCCGGTGCCTGCATGGGCGACGGTCTGCTGTTCTCCATCAAGGACCCGGAGAACCCGAGGATCATCGACCGGGTGCAGGACAACGTGAACTTCGCGTTCTGGCACTCCGCGACGTTCAACCAGAAGGCCGACAAGGTCGTCTTCACCGATGAACTCGGTGGCGGTGGCGCAGCCACCTGCAACGAGGAGATCGGCCCGAAGCGCGGCGCCGACGGCATCTACGACATCGTCGGCAGGGGAGACCACCGCAAGCTGGTCTTCCGCAGCTACTTCAAGATCGACCGTCCGCAGGCCGACACGGAGGTCTGTGTCGCCCACAACGGCTCGATCATCCCGGTCAAGGGCCGCGACCTGATGGTCCAGGCCTGGTACCAGGGCGGAGTCTCGGTGTGGGACTTCACCGACTCCTCGAAGCCGAAGGAGATCGGCTACTTCGAGCGCGGCCCCGTCAGCGCGGACGCGGTCACCACGGCCGGCCCCTGGTCGGCGTACTACTACAACGGCTACATCTACTCCAACGACATCGCCAAGGGCTTCGACGTCCTGAAGCTCGACGACCGGCGAACCGACCCGGCGAATCGGGTGCGGCTGGACGAGCTCAATGTTCAGACGCAGCCGGACTACTTCGACCGCTGATCCGGCCGGTTCATCCGATCAGCCGACACCACCCTGCTCCATCGTGCACCGAGCGCGTCCCGCCGGGCGGATCCCCCGCCCGGCGGGACGCCGCGATCGACGCCTGCGTCAGGCGGCCGTCCTGGCGCTCCCGCCGGTCGCCGCGGCCCATTCCACGAGCAGCAGCTGGTACTGCTCCTCGTCCTCCGGGGACAGGCAGCCGCCGGAGCGCTGCCACAGGTCACGAATCTCTTTGTTCACCACGGCGGCAGTACGCACGGAATCGGAGGAGCACGGAGAACGGGACATGCGTACAGGCTAAGGCCCCGATGTGACAATCCGACCCATTGGGCGTCAGGGACATCTCTCACATGTCTCTCAGGCAACGTCCGGCGTCAGTCCCAGCATCCGCAGCCCATCGGGTCGCTCCTCCACCGGAAGATGCTGCACAAAGCGCACGTCACAGCCCAACGCCGCCGCCCCGCCGTCCGCGCGCCGTTCGTCGCCGACCATCACCACATCGGTCGGATCCTGCCCTATAAGTGTGCAGGCCGTGTGGAAGAGCCGTGTGTCCGGCTTCTGGACGCCGTGCTCGTACGACAGAACGTAGGCGTCGATCAGGGCGTCCAGGCCGTGGGCCCGGAAGACCGGCCGCAGGTCCCAGCCGATGTTGCTGACCACACCGATACGGATGCCGCTGTCGCGCAGCGCACCGAGCACCTCCGCCGCGTCCGGGTAGGGCTGCCAAGCGGCAGGTGATCTGTGCCGCTCGTACAGCGCGTCGTACAGCCCCGCATCCGGCAGGGCCACCTGCCGGGCCAGTCCCGTGTACGCCTCCCGGTGGAGTTCCGCACTCTCGTCGCGGGTGGCCCACACGGAGGCGAGGCGGGCAGGAACGTGCTGGGGAGGCGGGCCGCCGGGCAACGCCCCGGCGGCCTCGAGCCCCCGCGCGTACCGCTCGAAATCGGCCGCTCTCACCGTCACCTCCCGCTCGGCGAGGACCGCACGCAACCAGGACCGGACCGATTCGATACGGAAGAGGGTCCCGGAGAAGTCGAAGAGCACACCCTTGATCTGCATGGACGCGATCCTTCCCGGTTCAGGAGCGCCGCGGCAAGGCCGGTCCGCTGCGCCCCTCGTACCCGGCGAACCCGGCGACGGAGAACCCGACCAGGGCCGCCCCCAGCAGCCAGCCGCCCAGGACATCGCTCATCCAGTGCACCCCCAGGTAGAGCCGGGTGACGCCCACCCCGACCACCGAGACGCATGCCGCCACCAGCGCCGCCCGCCACATCCGGGGTTCCGTACCGTGCCGTCGCAGCAGCCAGAGCAGCAGACCGCAGGTCACCATCGCCGTCATCGCGTGACCGGAGGGGAACGCCGCGTAGTGGGCGGAATCCACTGGGTCCGGCCACTGTGGCCGCTCCCGGCCGACCGCGGACTTCAGTCCCTGCTGCAGGAGAGTCGACAGCGCGCTCGTCGCTGCCACCCACACCGCGAGCGCCCGTGCCCCGCGCCACCACAGCACCACCACGGCCACCGCGATCAGGGCGCGCATGGTCCATGGATCCCACACCCAGTCGGTCAGGATCCGGTTCACGTGGACGAGCCCGGGTTCGGTGACCGCCCTTCGGTGCAGGGCGACCGCGATCGTACGGTCCAGCGTCATGAGCGGCGACCAGCGCACGGCGACCAGGATCAGCAGGACCAGGGCGGCAGACGCGCATACCACGGCTGTGCCGAAAGGTGTGACGCCGGAACGGGTGCGGGCCGGTGGGGCGAGCGGCGGGGATGGCATGGGGTGATCTTCGCGGATGATCCGCACACTCAGCTATCCCAGTGCGCTGAGTCCCGGAATGAATGCCACCAGAAGCGGAACCACCGGCACCAGGGCGGCCGCCGCGGTCAGCCGGAGCCGACGGCCCGCGGTGAGCCGCTCCACGGGGGTCAGCAGCCGGTTCACCCGCAGCGGCAGCTGAGCGTCCGGCGCCGGGCACGGGCCGAACACGCCACGGTCCTCGTTGAGTTCCACCAGGGCCAGGGCGATCGTCAGCCTTCCGAAGCGCCTGGATGCCACATCGTCCGCGGCCAGTTCGACCAGCCGGTGCATCTCGTCGCGGAAGGCCGCGAACACCGGCACCTGCGGGAACCCGATCGCGAGTGCGCCGGAACAGTGCAGCAGCCAGTCGTGCCGGGCCCTCGCGTGTCCCTGCTCATGGGCCAGCACCGCATCAAGCTGACGGCCCTTCAGGCGGCCAAGCGCTCCCGTGGTGATGACCAGTTGAGGCGCAGCGCCCGGCAGCCACCAGGCATCCGGACGCTCTCCCTCCAGCACGACGAGCCGACCGCTGCCGGGCTCCTCGCCGGGCATCAGCGGGGAACGCACCAGCAATTCGGCGCGCCGTCGCCTGCGACGCGTCTGGGCTCGGTGGATCTCCCGGGTCAGCATCGCCGCGGTCCACACCCCTCCGAGCGCCAGCAGCACGGCCATGGCCGCAGACCACCGCCCGTGCCCGCCCAGTGCATACGCCTCCACCACGGCACGCGGCGCCGGCGCGAACACATGGCTGCGCACCGCCTGCCAGGCCGCGGCCGCACTGAACGTCATGGAGAGCGCGAAGGAGAGCAGCACCCCGGCCACCACGCACTGCCAGACCCACAGCGCAACGACGGGCTCACGCTCCGGCCAATCCGCCCGCGCCATCAGACGTGGGGTCACGACGGCGGCCAGTGCACCGAGCAGCAGCAGCGCGAGGGAGACCAACATGGCGTCAGCCTATGAGCGCTGGGGCAGCCACGGGTATGGCTGTGCACAGCAAGTGACGCACACCACGGTTTGGCCTGCCCCCTGTCTCACAGAGTGAGCAGCATCGCGAACATGGCTATCCCCATCGTCAGCCGACAGGCGAGAGCCAGCTCGGGCCATGCACCCCAGCCACCCCCGACCGGCCCACCGCCGCCCCCCGCCGTGGTGGCCACCGGTATCAACCGGGCTCCCGAACGCAGCACATACACCGCGTAGTAAGCCAGCAGCAGTCCGGTCAGCAGAGGTATGCCCCCGGCCGTCACCGCGACATCATGGCCCGTCTGTCCGCCGTGCTCGCCGTGCGCCCCTCCACCGCCCGGTGCCATCGCCAGCGCCATGTAGACCATCGCCGACGACCCGACCAGATGGTGCAGATGGTGCGTGCTGCGCCGGGAGAACCACAGCGCGCGCAACGAGGCCGCGCCGAACAGCACCGCGTACACCGCCCACCCCCACACAGGTGGTGTCACGACGGCGGCCGGCACGGCCATGGCGGCCATGCCGAAGCCCATCAACGCCTCCGCACGTGCCGTCCTGCGCCCCTCCCCGGTCTCTCTGCGCGTGCGCAGCAGGCAGTACGCGCCCGTCACCCCGCACAACGCCATCAGCAGCCAGCCGGACATCGCCGGTCCGTGCACAGCGCACCTCCCCCTGGACGTACGACGTCGGTCCCTCTTAGTCGATGCCCGGGCCCGGGCCGTCGTACGCGGCGCACTGAGGTACACGGGGAGCGCGCGAAGGGGGTGTTCCCTGCCGCGCCGTGTGCTCCCGCCGGCTGGGTCAGCCGAGCGTGAGGGCCTTGAAGGCGCGTGCCTGGTCGGTGATGGCGCGCTCGGTGGGGAGCCGTTCCATGGACGAGGCACCGAAGAAACCGGCGATTCCGGAGGTGTGGTCCAGGACGTAGCGGGCGTCCTCGGGTTCGGCGATCGGCCCGCCGTGGCAGAGCACGATGATGTCGGGATTGACGCGCTTGGCCGCGTCGTGCATGTCCTGCACGGCGGTGGCGGCCTGATCGAGGGTGAGCGCGGTGGAGGCGCCGATGGACCCCTTGGTGGTCAGCCCGACATGCGGTACGAGAACGTCCGCGCCGGCCCGCGCCATCTCGGCGGCCTGCTCGGGGTCGAAGACGTAGGGAGCGGTGAGCAGATCGCGCTCGTGTGCCTGGCGGATCATGTCGATCTCCAGACCGAAGCCCATGCCGGTCTCCTCCAGGTTCTCGCGGAACTTGCCGTCGTACAGACCGACCGTGGGGAAATTCTGTACGCCGGTGAAGCCGATGGCCTTCAGCTGG
This sequence comes from Streptomyces sp. NBC_00057, assembly GCF_045041165.1. Lineage (NCBI taxonomy): Bacteria > Bacillati > Actinomycetota > Actinomycetes > Kitasatosporales > Streptomycetaceae > Streptomyces > Streptomyces sp. NBC_00057. The sequence goes on from NZ_CP108256.1 coordinate 7,955,722, forward strand.
TCGAGGAAGTTGCCCATGATCCGGAACGGGTCGGTGCCGCACACTCCGGCGAGTACGGGGACGTCCCGGACCACGGGGAGGACCTCACCGGCCATGTCCAGCACGATGGCGTTGGCGTCGCCGTAGGGCAGCAGGCCCGCCAGCGAGCCCCGGCCGGCCATCCGGTAGCGACCGGAGTTGTAGATGATCAGCAGGTCGACGCCGCCGGCCTCCGCGCACTTGGCGGACAGGCCGGTGCCTGCGCCCGCACCGATGACGGCCTTGCCGGCCCTGACCTGGTCGGTCAGGCGTGCCAGGGCTTGGTTGCGGTTCACGGATGAGCTCCTGTTTGGTCGGTGTGTGACTCAGACGTTCGCGTGGATACGGCCATGAGCGGTGATCAGCTGGTGGAGGTGGTCGGCGGCGGCCACGGCGAAGGACGGGTCGTTCAGATGCGCGTCGATCTCGCGCAGTTCGACAGCGCTGCCCTTCAGCGCCGCGCGCAGGGACGCCAGTCCGGCCGCGTCGGCTTCCGGGTCGTGGAAGGGACCGTTCGGGGCGTCCACGGCGGAGAGGCCGCCCAGCGGCCAGAAGACCGCTGCCGGGCCGTGTGCCGAGGCCAGCTTCCGTCCCATGAGGGTGCCGAGTTCCGCCATCTCGTCGGCCGTGGTGCGCATCAGGGTGACGGTGGGGTTGTGCACGAGGAGACGGCGTTCGGCGAACCGTTCCGGAACGGTCTCCCCGGCGCCGAAGTTGACCATGTCCAGCGCGCCCGGGGCCACGACCTGGGCGAGGCCTGCCCGGCCTGCCGCAGTGAGCCGGTCGGACCCGGCGCTCAGCACCCCGCCGACCAGCTCGTCCGCGAGTTCGGTGGTGGTCAGGTCCAGCACACCGGCGAGGAACCCGCCGACGGCGAGTTTCTCCAGGGCCCGTCCGCCCGCCCCTGTGGCGTGGAAGACCAGGACCTCGTAACCCAGCTCGTCCAGACGCTGCCGGGCGGCGTCGACCGCGGGCGTGGTGACGCCGAACATGCTGGCACCGATCAACGGCCGCCCATGGGGCCGCGGATGGTTCACGCTCTGCTCGTGGTGAGCGGCCATGCCGGCGGCCGCGGCCACCGCGTTCCCCAGGATCCGGGACGACACGGAGTTGATTCCCGCGACATCGACCACGCTGTACATCATGGTGATGTCGCTGCTGCCCACATAAGGCGACACATCCCCGCTGGCCATGGTGGACACCAGCAGCTTCGGAACGCCGACGGGCAGCGCCCGCATGGCACGGGCGGCGATGAACGACCCTCCGCTGCCGGCCACCGCCAGGACCGCGTGCAGCCGGCCCTCCCGGTGCAGATCGCCGACGACCAGTTCGACGCCTTCGGCCATGGCGGCCACTGCCGCGCCGCGGTCCCCGGCGCCGCGCAGCGCCCCCAGATCGTGCCCGGCGCGGTGTGCGACGGCGGTGGCGTCGATGTCAGCCGTGGGGGTGCCCGCAGGCGGCGGCAACACCCCGGCGTCGACGAGCACGACATCGCATCCCGATTCGCGCAGCCGCGCCGAGAGCCATGCGTACTCCGCCCCCTTGGTGTCCAGTGTCCCGACGAGCACCACGGTCGCCATGTTCCTGCTCCTTTGCAACGGCGTTCTCCCGATCATGTGCGAGGCGTCCAAGGGCGGCAAAGACCACTTGACGGCAATTGGCCTGCGGCGGGAGATGATGGGTGCATGGACCGGATTCCTCCCACCCGCCTGTCGCGTCTGCTGACCGGATGGTCCAAGGACGGCACGGGCGCGATGCCGCAGCTGCTGGCTCAGGCGCTGCGCGAGCTGGCGCAGCGCGGAGATGTCGCTCCCGGCACGGTGCTGCCCTCGCAGCGTGCTCTCGCTGCGGTGATCGGTGTCAGCCGCAGTACGGTGACGGCCGCGTACGGGCTGCTGGAAGCGGAAGGGTGGCTGGAGAGCCGACAGGGCAGCGGCTCCCGGCTGCGGGGTTCCGGGGCGATGGGCGAGCCCGCGACCGAGGGGAGGCTGGCCAGTTTCGGAACACGGGGCGGGGGCATCGACCTGTCCAGCGGCGCGCTGGACGGCCTGCCCGCGGTCGCGGCGGCGCTCAGCTCGTTGTCCGCCCGGGACCTCGGCTCCGCGCTGGCCGGTGACGGATACCGGCCGTACGGGCTGCCCGAGCTGCGTGAGGGGATCGCCCATTACCACCGCTCGGCGGGCCTGCCGACCTCGCCGGAGCAGATCCTGGTGACCGCCGGATCCCAGCAGGCCGTCTGGCTGATCGCCCAGGGGCTGGTCGAGCCCGGTGACACCGTGGTCGTGGAGGACCCGACCTACCGCGGCGCTCTCGAAGCACTGCGGGCCCGCGGCGCCCGTCTGGTCCCGCTGCCCGCGGACACCGCCCATGGCGACAGTGCCGCCGCGCTGGCACGGCTGGGGGGCCGCATCCGCCCACGTCTTGTCTATCTGCAGCCTTCCGTCCACAATCCCACCGGACGCAGCATGGATGAGCGCACCCGCCGTGCCTGGGCCGCCGTGCTGGCCGAACAGGGCCTGTACGCCGTGGAGGACAACGCCTACGCGGAACTGTCCCTGCACCACGATGCCGCACCGGTCTCTCTCGCCGCCCAGCTGCCGCCCGCAGCCACCGCAACCATCGGCACCTTCTCAAAGCTCTTCTGGGGCGGCCTCCGACTGGGCTGGATACGCGCCTCAACCACTGTCATCCGCCGCCTGGCCGACATCAAGAAGTCCGTCGACCTGTCATGCCCGGTGGTGGAGCAGTTGCTGGCCGTTGAGCTGCTTCAGCAACTGCCCGAGGCCCGCGCCCGACGCCGCTCCCGGCTGCGTGCACGCCTGACGGAGACCGAACGGCTCCTGCGCGAGCAGACCGGCTGGCGATGGGACCGGCCCGCGGGTGGCTCCGCTCTCTGGGTGGAGATCCCCGGCGCCGACACCGAGGCCACCGCCCAGCTGGCCCGCCGCGCGGGCGTACTGATCATTCCCGGCCCCGCGTTCTCCGCCGTGGACGGCTTCCGCCACCACCTGCGCCTCCCGTTCGCGGACCACGACGGCAGCCTGGAGAAGGCCCTGCCCGTGCTCGTCGACTGCGCGGAGAGAAGCCGCGCCGCGCACTGACGGCGCACCGGCACTTCTACGGGCGGTAGCGCAGTGGATGGTCCTCCGGTACTTCCACCACGACGATCCTGTGCCCGTCCGGATCGCGGATCCACATCTCGACGAGCCCCCACGGCTCGCGCACCGGCGGCCGCAGCACCTCGACGCCACGGGCCGACACCTCCTCGTGCGCCGCCCGGACGTTCGCGACCTGCAGCCACAGTTCGAGGCCGGGCACCGGCGGTGCGGTGGCGCGTCCGGAGACCTCCAGGAAGCCGCCGCCGAGGAAATAGACCGTGCCTCGCTCGGGGCCGGTGCCGAACTCCCGGTAGACGGGCAGCCCGAGGGACTGGCCGTAGAAGATTCGTGACCGCTCGGGATCGGCCGGACGCAACAGGATCCGGCTGCTCAGCACATGAACCATGCGCCAGACTCTAGGTCCGGAACACGCGGGTTACGCTGCTTCGGCACGGCCACAGCAGAGAAACGGAGAGGCACCACCATGGACATAGCCCCTGCCGAGGACTCGGGACAGCTGACCTTCCGAGACGCGGCCGACGCCGATGTGCCCGCACTCGTGACGCTGATCGAGTCGGCGTACCGCGGGGACTCCAGCCGGGCCGGATGGACCACCGAGGCGGACATCCTGCAGGGGCAGCGGACCGACCCGGACGGCGTCCGCGAGGTCGTCGAGGCGCCCGGCAGTCGACTGCTCGTGGTGGAGCGCGACGGTGCGCTCATCGCCTGCTGCCAGCTGGAACACCGCGGTGAGGCCGCCTACTTCGGGATGTTCGCGGTCCGTCCCGAGCTGCAGGGAGCCGGTCTCGGCAAGGTGATCATCGCCGAGGCCGAGCGCACCGTCCGGAAGAGCTGGGGGGTGACCGAGATGCACATGACCGTGATCTCGGTGCGCGAGGAGCTGATCGCCTGGTACCAGCGCCGCGGCTACCGCCGTACGGGAAAGCTCAGCCCGTTCCCGTACGGCGACGATCGCTTCGGCGTCCCGCAACGCGACGATCTCGCGTTCGAGTTGCTGATCAAGGACCTGGTCTGACCGGGCCGGTCGTCAAGCGGTGAAGCGGCCGGCGCGGCGGATTTCGGGGTAGTCGGTGGTCGCGCCGTCGAGCCGCAGGGCGCGTACCAGCCGCAGATGGTCCTGGGTGTTCACCACCCAGCCGATGACCTTCAGCCCTTCGGCGTGCGCCTGCTCGACCACCTCCAGGGTGAGGCGGCGGATGTTCAGCGCCAGCGTCGCCGCACCCACCGCCTTCGCCCGGTCCACCACATCGCTGCGCCAGCGGCTCGCGATGAGCACGGTCCTTACTCCCGGCACCAGTTGGGCGATCTCGGCGACCGCCTCGTCGTGGAACGACGACACCTCGACCCGGTCGACGAGACGGCGTCGCAGTATCACTTCGGCCAGGGCGCGGGCCGCGGCCACATCCTTGATCTCGGCCTGCACCGGGGACCGTACGGCGTCGAGTACCTCCTCGAAGACCGGTACCCGCTCGCCCTGCCCGGCATCGAGTTCGCGCAGCTCGGACAGGGTCTTCTCGGCGATAGGACCGCTGCCGTCCGTCGTACGGTCCACATCGGCGTCGTGCATGACGGCCAGCGCGCCGTCCTTGCTCAGATGAAGGTCCAGTTCGATGGCGTCCATGCCGGCCTGCTCCGCATGGACGAACGACCGCAGGGTGTTCTCCGGCTCGACACCCATCACTCCGCGATGACCGATGGTGAGAAAAGACAAGGCAACTCGCTTCCGTCGACGGCGTCTTCCCGCGTGCGGCTCCTACCCACGAGGCACTACGGCATTACGGCAATTCGGCAGCCTAATGGCCCACCCCCGAGAGAGAGCCGCTCGGACGAGGGGGAGTGGCGCCGTGTCCTTGGACGTCGGCGGCACCGAGCAGGAACCCGGTGATGACGGCTGCGACAAGAACGGCACGGATACTCACGCGGCGCATCTCCAGAGGTGGCGCGATGGGCGGATGTCGTCGTCCGTCCTACCGGCAGACGGCCGTGCCGGGCGAGCTGTGTCACTCATGCGTGGGCGCGCCCTGCACGGCCTGACCGCTCATGTGTGCGAGGCCGGCGGAAGCGGAGCCTCCACAATGGGTCCGGTCGACGGAAGCGTTCGCGGGGAAGGTTCTGGGCAGGAAGAATCGCGGTGACCATAGGGGGTCGGCAGGATAATCTTCTGGGGCCCACTTGTCCGAAGGAACCGTGGATGGATACGGTTGCTTGACGCGAGGTTCTCCTGTGGAGGAAGTGTTATGACGGAAATTCTTGTGCACGACGTTGCCGCAGGTGACATACCTACGGACCAGCGGGTGGTCGATCACCCCGCCTGGCCCGCGCTCAAGAATGCCGTGGAGGAGATCCGCCCCTGGCAGTCGAAGGACGGTTCCATCGACTTCGACGCCGAGGGCGCGCCGTCCCGGGCGGCTGCCCGGGCGACGCTGGATCGCGTGATCGCCGCGGTCGAGGAGCTCTCCCCGCTGCTTCCGCACGACGACGCCTACCATCGCGCCCTTGTCATGGATCTGCGTCGCTGGGCCACGGACGGCTTCGGCGTGCCGGACTTCCTCGACTCGCTGCTCGCCTTCCAGCCGGCCAAGGACCGCACCGACGGGCTCCAGCACCTGGTCGTCTTCGCGATGTACACACAGAACGGCAACCCGGACCGCAACCTCGAAGCGGTCGTGCTGCGAATGGTCTGGCCCGAGTGGCTGGCCGAGCTCGAAGCCACCCGCTACGACAACCCGTTGTTCTGCGGCATCACCTTCGAGGGCTTCACCTCGGGATACGACACCAACTCCGCGGTGCTCTTCCCGGAGACCGTCGCCGTGCGCGAGGCCCCCGAGCGCTTCAGCTGGGGCGGAATCTTCTGCGACCGCGAGGCCGCCCGCTTCCGCCGGGTCACCGAGGCGTCGGTCGATCTGCTCGGCGTCGAGCTGCCCGACGACATCCGCGAGATGGTCGGTGACCAGCAGCGCTGCGAGCAGGCCTTCGTGCTCTGGGACATGGTCCACGACCGGACGCACAGCCACGGCGACCTGCCGTTCGACCCCTTCATGATCAAGCAGCGCCAGCCGTTCTGGATGTACGGGCTCGAAGAGCTGCGCTGCGACCTCACCGCCTTCAAGGAGGCCGTGAAGCTGGAGGCCGACGGCTTCCCGCAGGGCCGCGATGTGCAGTACGCCGTGCTGTTCGACCGGATGTTCCGCTTCCCCGTCACCGGCGAGCGCGTCCGCAACTACGACGGCCTCGGCGGCCAGCTGCTCTTCGCCTACCTCCACAAGCACGATGTGATCCGCTGGACCGACAACACGCTGAGGATCGACTGGGACCGTGCCCCGCAGGTCACCAACCAGCTCTGCGTCGAGATCGAGACGCTCTACCGCGACGGCATCGACCGCCCCAAGCTCGTCCACTGGTTCGCCGCGTACGACTTGGTCTCGACCTACCTCGCCCCGCACCCGGGCTCCCGCTGGGCCAAGGGCCCGGACGCGCTGGATCTTTCCCAGCCGCCGCGGAAGCTCGTCGACGACGTGCTTCCGGACGAGTTTCCCCTGAGCATGTTCTATGAGGCGCTCTCCAAGAAGCTGAAGAACGTGATCGCCTCGACCAAGGGGATCACCGCCGCGGATGCCGAGCAGGCAGCCGCGTGAGCGCCGGGCTTAAGGAGGCGGTGGCCATGAACGGAAACGGCAAGGGCAACGGGAGCGGTGCTCTCGAAGGCGCCGTGGTCGCGGTCGCCGGGGCCGCGGGCCCGGCCGGCCGGGCCACCCTGCTGAGGCTCGCCGAGGCCGGTGCGACCGTCGTCGCCTCCGACGCCGATGCCACCCGCCTGGCCGAGGCGGTCGACGCCGCCCGCTACGCCCACGGCGGCGCCACGGTCACCGGTGACACCGTCGATCTGCTGGACCTCGCTGCCGCCCGCGAATGGGCGGACAAGACGGAGAAGGAATTCGGCCGGATCGACGGCCTGGTCCACCTCGTCGGCGGCTGGCGCGGCAGCGCCACCTTCGCCGAGACCGACCTCGCCGACTGGAACCTGCTGGAGAAGTTGCTGATCCGCACGGTCCAGCACACCTCGCTGGCCTTCCAGGAGGGTCTGCAGCGCAGCGACCGGGGTCGCTATGTGCTGATCAGCGCGGCCGGGGCGAGCAAGCCCACCGCGGGAAACGCAGCCTATGCCGCGTCGAAGGCGGCGGCCGAGGCCTGGACGCTTGCGCTCGCGGACTCCTTCCGCAAAGCGGGGGGCGACGAAGGGCCGAGGACCGCGGCTGCGATCCTGATCGTCAAGGCACTGGTGCACGACGCGATGCGCGCCGAGCGCCCCAATGCGAAATTCGCGGGCTTCACCGACGTCAAGGAGCTGGCCGATGCCATCGCCGGCGTCTGGGACCGGCCCGCCCCGGAAGTGAACGGAAAGCGCCTGTGGCTGACCCCACAACCGTAAGGACCGACGCGCGACGCCACCACGACCCGCAGATACGCGGCTTCGCCAGTGACAACTACGCCGGTACGCACCCGGAGATCCTCGCGGCCATCGCCCTTGCCAACGGCGGTCACCAGATCGCCTACGGCGAGGACGACTACACCGAGCATCTCCAGCGCGTCATGCACAGTCACTTCGGCCCGACCGCCGAAGCCTTTCCGGTCTTCAACGGAACCGGCGCCAACGTCGTCTCCCTCCAGGCGATGACCGACCGCTGGGGCGCGGTGATCTGCGCCGAGTCGGCCCACATCAACGTCGACGAGGGCGGCGCCCCGGAGCGGGTGGGCGGCCTCAAGCTGCTCACCGTGCCCACCCCGGACGGCAAGCTCACGCCCGAGCTCATCGACCGGCAGGCGTACGGCTGGGACGACGAGCACCGCGCCATGCCACAGGTCGTGTCGATCACCCAGAACACCGAACTGGGCACGGTCTACACACCCGACGAGATCCGCGCCATCTGCGACCACGCCCACGGCCACGGCATGAAGGTCCACCTGGACGGGGCCCGGATAGCCAACGCTGCGGCGTCGCTGGACGTACCGATGCGTACGTTCACCAACACCGTCGGCGTCGACGTCCTCTCCTTCGGTGGCACGAAGAACGGGGCGATCTTCGGCGAGGCCGTGGTCGTCCTGAACCCGGACGCCGTTCGTGCCATGAAGCACCTGCGCAAGCTGTCGATGCAGCTCGCCTCGAAGATGCGCTTCGTCTCCGTACAGCTGGAGGCACTGCTCGCCGGAAACCTCTGGCTGCGCAACGCCCGGCACGCCAACGCCATGGCCCAGCGGCTCGCGGAGGGCGTGCGTGCGCTGGACGGCGTGGAGATCCTCCACCCCGTCCAGGCCAATGCCGTCTTCGCCCGGCTGCCGCATGAGGTGAGCGAGCGACTGCAGAAGCGCTTCCGCTTCTACTTCTGGGACGAGGCCGCCGGCGATGTGCGCTGGATGTGCTCCTTCGACACCACGGAGGACGATGTCGACGCATTCGTCCTTGCCCTGAAGGAAGAGATGGCGAAGTAGCCATAGCTGAATAGGTATGCGGTCGACCGGAAAGTCATTGACACTCGGTCGGCCGTTTACCTACGCTCGGTGGTCATGGAGCTGATCCAGCAAGTACCGGAACTTTCCGCCTATCTGGCCGCCGATGAGGCCATCGATCACGAGCATCCGCTGGTACGGGATACGGTCGCCGATCTCCGCAGCAATACCACCGACGCATACACATACGCGGCCGCCGCCTACGCTTTCGTGCGTGACGCCATTCCGCACTCCGCCGATTCGGGCGACATGCGGGTCGCCTGGCGCGCCTCCGACGTCCTCGCGACGCGCAACGGTATCTGCCACTCCAAGTCCCACGCTCTGGCCGCCCTCCTCCGTGCGGCGGGTATCCCGACCGCCCTCTGCTACCAGGGGCTCGGCGAGCGGAACGCGGATCCGGGCCCCGTGCACGGGCTGATCGCGGTTCGGTTGCCCGGTCGCGACCGCTGGGACCGTCAGGACCCCCGGGGTAACAAGCCGGACGTCGACGCACACTTCTCGCTCGACGAGGAGCGGCTGGCATGGCCCGTCCGCCCGGAGTTCAATGAAGTGGACTATCCAGTGCTCTATGCGGCACCGCATCCGGCGGTACTGCGCGGCCTCCGGTCCGCCGAGGACCGCCCGCAGCTGTGGCGCACTCTCCCCACAGCGCTCTGAGTTCCCGTCCCGAGGCAAGGCAGCCGATGCCCCCGACGTTCACCGTCTCCGACGACGCACGCACCCTCGCGCCCATGACGATCGACGAACTCGAAGCCGCAGGCGCCGAGCTCGCCGAACGGCTGGAGAAGCTGAGCCCCGGGGCGCGGATCACCGTCGGCACCCCGGAGTGATATTTCGGTCGTGGCCGTGAGCCGGCCGCTCAGCTCTTCTCGCGCACCTCGGCGGGCGTCGGAGCCGTACCGCCGAGGTGCGAGGGCACCCACCAGGTGTCGCTCGCGTCCTTCGGACGCACGGGATAGGCGCGCTGAGCCGCTTCGAGGAGCTCCTGGGCCCGCTCCCGCAGCCGCCGGGTGATCGCGCCCGCGTACTGGTCGGCGGGTGCCTCCACCGGCTCGCCGACCCGGATCGTCACCGGAATGTGGTGGCGCTTGAAATTGCGCGGCCGGCCCTTGGTCCACAAACGCTGCGTCCCCCACAGCGCCATCGGGATCAGCGGCACGCCGGCCTCCTGGGCCAGCCGGGCGGCGCCGGACTTGAAGCTCTTCAGCGTGAACGACTCCGAGATCGTGGCCTCGGGGAACACGCCGACGATCTCGCCGGAACGCAGCGAGGCAAGGGCGTGCGCATATGCGTCCTCGCCCTGCTTGCGGTCGACGGGGATGTGCTTCATTCCGCGCATCAGCGGGCCCGAGACCTTGTGCCGGAAGACCGATTCCTTCGCCATGAAGCGGACAAGACGCTTCTGCGGCAGCGCCGCGAGCCCGGTGAAGATGAAGTCCAGATAGCTGATGTGGTTGCTGACCAGTACCGCGCCACCGGTCTTCGGGATGTGCTCGGAACCCTGAGTGTCGATCTTCAGGTCAAGCGCCTTGAAAAGCGTACGTGCGGCGCCGACGACCGGCCGATAGACGAGTTCTGCCATCTGGGGAAGACCCTTCTTCAGCGCCTGAGGAGGGTTCTCCCGGCGGAAGTTACGCAGCCGTAGGTTTGCGGCATTGCGCCGATCGTGCCCCATGCGCGACGCGGTGGCCAGTCTCCGAGGGCGTGGGCCGCGAGATTCTCGTCACGTGGAACCGCCGGGAATGTCTTGGTACCCGTTGGCGCTGACCTCTTGCGAAGAGTTCTGACAGGAGGCCGAAGGTGGACGGGCAGACACACGCGGGAACGCTGGACGCGGCCCAACTCGGCGCGGAATTGGGGGAGCGGGCAACCCTTGTACAGTTCTCCAGTGCGTTCTGTCAGCCCTGCAGGGCCACCCGCCGCACTCTCGTCGAGGTGGCGCGAATGGTGGACGGCGTCGCCCATGTCGAGATCGATGCCGAGGCGCATCTCACTCTCGTGCGCGAGCTGGGGATCAGCCGGACGCCGACCGTACTGATCCTCGACGCCGTTGGCCGGATCGTCCGCCGGGCCGTCGGGCAGCCGCGCACCGTCGAGGTCGTCGCCGCATTGGGACACGCGATGTGACGCACCGTGACACATCTCCCACATTGCGGAACGCTCTTGACTACCCCCACCACGCATCGTCACTCTGACGCTATGCCGCCAAAACTCCTTCTCTACGGCCGGGTCCATGTGGATCTCGCCCGCAACGCGAGTGCGCGCTGCCCGGGTGCCTGAGCAACCACGGCCCCGTACGCCTCCCCCGCAGAAGGACACCTCCATGACGGCTTCGCCCGAGCTCGGCACCTCCCGCACGGCATCCCCCGAACTCCTCCGCTCGGTGTTCCGGCAGCACGCCGCCGGTGTGGCAGTGATCACCGCCGCAGGTGACCGGCCGGTCGGCTTCACCGCAACCTCTCTCAACTCCGTCGCCGCCGAGCCGCCGCTGATCTCCTTCGGTGTGGGGACCTCGTCCTCCAGTTGGCCGGTCGTGGCCGAGGCCGAACACATCGGCGTCCACATACTCGGTGAGCACCAGCAGGAGCTGGCCGCCACCTTTGCCCGCAGCGGCGCCGACCGGTTCGGCCCGTCCACCTATTGGCGCAGTGGGCCCGAAGGTGTGCCGGTGCTCGATGGTGTGCTGGCGTGGCTGGTCTGCCGCGTGGTGGCCCGGGTTCCGGCGGGGGACCACCGGATCGTGATCGCGGAGGCCGTGGTCGGCGACCCGGCCGGAGGTGGTCGCCCGCTGCTGTATCACCAGGGCCGTTTCACCGCTCTGCGGGACTGAGAACTCCCAAGTGGCACAAGGGCGCCGCACGTTGGCCAGATCACAGTTCCAAGCGCTTGCTCATGGGTGAAACACTGGGTGTACTGACTAGTAATATTTCCTTCGGAGTATCGGTCGCCCCGACCGGAAACCGCCCCATCAGGCGCCTATGCTGCGTGCAACAAGGCAGCCCAGAAATGACGATGCAGTAGGAGAGCCGGCGTGAGCTTGAGGATCGTTGTCTGTGTGAAGTACGTGCCCGACGCCACTGGCGACCGGCACTTCGCCGATGACCTGACGTTGGACCGTGAGGATGTCGACGGTCTGCTGTCGGAGCTGGACGAGTACGCGGTGGAGCAGGCGCTGCAGATCGCGGACGATGCGGACGATGCGGAGATCACCGTGCTGACGGTGGGTCCGGAGGATGCCAAGGACGCGTTGCGCAAGGCGTTGTCGATGGGTGCGGACAAGGCTGTTCACGTCGAGGACGACGATCTGCACGGCAGTGATGTGATGGGCACGTCGCTGGTGCTGGCGAAGGCGATCGAGAAGACGGGTTACGACCTGGTGATCTGTGGCATGGCGTCGACGGACGGCGCGATGGGTGTGCTGCCCGCGGTGCTGGCGGAGCGTCTGGGTGTTCCGCAGGTCACGCTGCTGTCCGAGGTGTCGGTCGAGGGCGGCACGGTGACGGGCCGCCGGGACGGCGACACGGCCTCGGAGCAGCTGGAGGCGTCGTTGCCGGCGGTGGTGTCGGTGACGGACCAGTCGGGTGAGGCGCGTTACCCGTCGTTCAAGGGGATCATGGCGGCGAAGAAGAAGCCGGTTCAGTCGCTGGACCTGGAGGACCTGGAGATCGGGGCGGACGAGGTCGGTCTGGCGGGTGCCTGGACCGTGGTGGATTCCGCGGCGCAGCGTCCGGCCCGTACGGCGGGCACGATCGTGAAGGACGAGGGCGAGGGCGGCAGGCAGCTGGCCGAGTTCCTGGCCGGCCAGAAGTTCATCTGACCCCCCTGTTCGTTCCCCGTTGTTTCTTCGCTACTCGCAGGAGATTGAAGTCCCATGGCTGAAGTTCTCGTCTATGTCGATCACGTGGACGGTGCCGTCCGCAAGCCCACCCTGGAGCTTTTGACGCTGGCCCGTCGTGTCGGTGAGCCGGTCGCGGTCGCGCTGGGCAGTGGTGCCGCCGGCACCGCGGGGGTGCTGGCGGAGCATGGTGCGGTGAGGGTCCTGACCGCCGATGCGCCGGAGTTCGCCGACTACCTGGTCGTGCCGAAGGTCGACGCGCTGCAGGCCGCCCATGCCGCCCTCTCCCCGGTGGCGGTGCTGGTTCCGTCCTCCGCTGAGGGCAAGGAGATCGCGGCCCGTCTCGCGGTGCGGATCGGGTCGGGCGTCATCACCGACGCCGTCGACCTGGAGGTTGGTGAGCAGGGCCCCGTTGCCACGCAGTCCGCGTTCGCCGCGTCGTTCACCACCAAGTCCCGTGTCTCCAGGGGGACCCCGGTCATCACGGTCAAGCCGAACTCGGCTCCGGTCGAGGCCGCTCCGGCGGCGGGTGCGGTCGAGACCCTGGCGGTGTCGTTCTCCGCGCAGGCCACCGGCACGAGGGTGCTGTCCCGCACGCCGCGCGAGTCGACGGGCCGTCCGGAGCTGACCGAGGCCGCGATCGTCGTCTCCGGCGGCCGTGGCGTCAACGGTGCGGAGAACTTCGCGATCATCGAGGCCCTCGCCGACTCCCTCGGTGCGGCCGTCGGTGCCTCGCGTGCCGCGGTCGACGCCGGCTGGTACCCGCACTCCAGCCAGGTCGGCCAGACCGGCAAGTCGGTCTCCCCGCAGCTGTACATCGCCTCCGGCATCTCCGGCGCGATCCAGCACCGCGCCGGCATGCAGACCTCGAAGACGATCGTCGCGATCAACAAGGACGCCGAGGCCCCGATCTTCGACCTCGTCGACTACGGCGTCGTCGGCGACCTCTTCCAGGTCGTCCCCCAGCTCACCGACGAGGTCACGTCCCGCAAGGGCTGACCCGCCGTCCAGCTGTACCCCTTTTCCGACGGTCCGGGGCCGCGCGGTGTGAACTCACCGCGCGGCCCCGGACCGTTTCCGGTCACCATTGACGCAGATCCGGCAGCCTTATAACTTCACTATACGGATTGTTGATTCCGGGAAGTGGAAACGGCGTGACTGTGGAGGGTGTGGAAATGGGTCAGCAGGAGAAGGTGGCAACGAGCCTCGCCGGTGCGGTCAGCGAGGAGATCAGCGCCTCCCTCACTGCGGTCGACGCCGAGCTCGCCCACCGTTACCCGGGCGACCCGGGGACGCGTCAGCCGGTCCACACGGTCTACGTCCCCGGCGACACGTTCACCTCCGGCACCATCCGCTCCTGGGGCGACCAGGCGCTGAAGGCCCTGGACGAGCACGCCCCCGACGCGGCCTCGTTCGCCGCAGTCCTCGGCATCCCTGACGAACTCGCCACACCCGTCCACGACCGGGTACGCGCCAAGCTGGTGCGCGAGCCGGTCGAAGACCTGCGCATCGACTTCGAGGACGGCTACGGCTCCCGCCCCGATGCCGAGGAGGACGAGGCCGCCGCCCGCGCCGCCCGGCTGGTCTCGGAGGCGTACGGGAACGGCACGGCGGCCCCGTACATGGGCATCCGGATGAAGTGCATGGAGGCCGCCGTACGCGACCGCGGCATCCGCACCACGGACATCTTCCTCACCGGCCTGATGCAGGCGGGCGGCCTCCCCGACGGGCTTGTCCTCACTCTCCCCAAGGTGACGTACCCCGAGCAGGTCACCGCCTTCGTCCGGCTCCTCGAAGCGTTCGAGCAGGCGCACGCGCTGCCGTCGGGCCACCTCGGCTTCGAGATCCAGATCGAGACCAGCCAGTCCATCCTCGCCGCCGACGGCACCGCCGCCGTGGCTCGCATGATCGACGCCGCGCAGGGCCGCGCCACCGGTCTGCACTACGGCACTTTCGACTACAGCGCCTGCGTCGGCGTCAGCCCCGCCTACCAGGCCGGCGACCACCCGGCCGCCGACCACGCCAAAGCCGTCATGCAGGTCGCCGCCGCAGGCACCGGCGTACGGCTCTCCGACGGCTCCACCAACGTCCTTCCGGTCGGCCCGACCCACCAGGTCCACGAGGCCTGGCGGCTCCACTACGGCCTCACCCGCCGTGCCCTGGCCCGCGCCTACTACCAGGGCTGGGACATGCACCCGGGCCACCTGCCGACCCGTTACGCAGCCGTCTACACCTTCTACCGCGAGGGCCTGGAGCAGGCCGCCGCCCGCCTCGCCGCGTATGTGGCCAAGGCCGGCGGCGACGTCATGGACGAACCCGCCACCGCCAAGGCGCTCAGCGGGTACCTCCTGCGCGGCATCGACTGCGGCGCCCTGGACACCGCCGAGGTCGCCCGCCTGACCGGGCTGACGCGCGTGGACCTGGACGCGTTCGTGTCGCCGCGGCGGGGCGGGCGCACGGTGATCGCGCCGTAACGGGTGATCGCGCCGGCCGCCGTGTCATGGTGACCGTGCTGGTGCGGCGGCTCAGGCGGGCGGCAGTTCGCCCGAGCCGCGCTGGATGAGCGTCGTGGGGAGCTCCACGCGGGCCGGGGCGTGGTCCGCGCCGTCCAGCCGGCGGAAGAGGTGCTCGGCCGCCGTCCGGCCCACGGCCGCGGCGTCCTGGGAGATGACCGTGATGCCCAGTAGGTCGGCCAGTTCGATGTCGTCGAAGCCGACCAGGGCGACCGGAGGCTCCCGCTCCGCCAGCACGCGCACCGCAGTGACCGTCACCCGGTTGTTGCCCGCGAAGAGTGCGGTGACCGGTTCGGGGCCCGACAGCATCGCCTCGGCTGCCGCCCTGACCCGCGCCGGGTCGGTGGAGCCGAGGGAGACCCAGGAGTCCTCGACGGTGATCCCGGCGTCCGTCATCGCGGCGTGATACCCGCGCAGACGCTCGGTGGCCGTGTGGATACGCGGCTGGTCACCGATGAAGCCGATCCTGCGGTGTCCGTGCGCGATCAGATGGGCGACACCCTGCCGGGCGCCGCCGAAACTGTCGGAGAGGACGATGTCGGCGTCGATCCGGCCCGCCGGGCGGTCCACGAAGACGGTGGCGATGCCGGCCTTTATCTCCGGCTCCAGATAGCGGTGGTCGTCGCCGGCCGGAATCACGATGAGCCCATCCACCCGGCGCGCACACAGGGCGAGTACGAGCTCCTGCTCGCGCTCCGGGTCCTCGGCGCTCGACCCGTTGATGAGCAGGGCGCCGTGTGCCCGGGCGACCTCCTCCACCGCGCGGCTCAGAGGTCCGTAGAACGGGTCGGCGAGATCCTCCAGGACCAGGCCGATGGAAGCGGTGCGGCCCTTGCGCAGGACGCGCGCGCTGTCGTTGCGGCGGAAGCCGAGCGCCTCGATGGCCTCCTGGACCCGGCGTTCAGTGTCGGGCGTGACCCCCGGCTCGCTGTTGACCACACGGGAGACCGTCTTGAGGCCCACTCCGGCGCGGGCGGCCACATCCTTCATGGTCGGCCGGGTGCCGTAACGGGTCTCGGAGTGACGGGCGGTCTCGGCCACGGTGCGCTGTCCTGTCGTCGCGTGCGGGTGGTCCGGCGGGCCCGCGAGCGGTGCCGCGGAGGGGCCGGAGACTGTGCCGTCGAGCATAGGCCCTGGACAACGTTGTCAGCTGAATGGAGACTGGGCAGACTGTTTACCGAAGCCGCAGGTCCTCGCCATCAACTCACGGAGCCACACCGATGCATACCGACCTCGCCGCCGCGCTGGACATCGGCGGCACCAAGATCGCCGCCGCGCTGGTGGACGGCAGCGGCGCGCTCCTCGTGCGGGCGCAGCGGCCGACGCCCGCCCGGGAGAGCGCCGAGACGGTGATGGGGGCCGTGACGGAGGTCCTGGCCGAGCTGTCAGGATCGCCGCTGTGGGAGCGGGCGACGGCCGTCGGTATCGGCAGCGCGGGCCCGGTGGACGCCTCGGCCGGTACGGTCAGCCCCGTCAATGTCCCCGGCTGGCGCGACTTCCCGCTGGTGGAACGGGTCGGTAAGGCGGTCGGCGGACTGCCCGTCGAACTGGTCGGCGACGGCGTCGCGATGACGGCGGCCGAGCACTGGCTGGGCGCGGCCCGCGGCTACGACAACGCTCTGTGCATGGTCGTGTCGACCGGTGTAGGCGGCGGGCTCGTCCTCGGCGGAAAACTGCACCCCGGCCCCACGGGCAACGCCGGGCACATCGGCCATGTCAGCGTCGACCTGGACGGTGACTCGTGCCCGTGTGGTTCGCGCGGCTGTGTCGAGCGCATCGCCAGCGGACCGAACATCGCCCGCCGGGCGCTGGAGGCCGGCTGGCGGCCCGGACCGGACGGCGATGTCTCGGCCGCCGCCGTGGCCGCCGCCGCGCGCGCCGGGGACCCGGTCGCCATCGCCTCGTTCGAGCGCGCCGCTCAGGCACTGGCCGCCGGAATCGCCGCCACCGCCACGCTCGTCGAGATCGACATCGCGGTGATCGGCGGGGGAGTGGCCGGAGCGGGCGACATCCTCTTCGCTCCGCTGCGCCGCGCCCTGCACCAGTACGCCACGCTCTCCTTCGTCCAGCAGCTCACGGTGGCTCCGGCGGTGATGGGCACCGACGCGGGGCTGGTGGGCGCGGCGGCCGCGGCGGTGCGGGTGGGCTCGGGCGGGGCGGTGGCCGTTTAGGGCCTGCTGTCGGGCGGGGCGAGAAGCGCCGGACGGGCAGGACCGGTGTCCTGGGGCCCGTCCGGCGATCGAAGGCGCGACATGGCCGCGACCGCGATTCCCCGTCAGCTCTCCCGTCAGCAGGTGATCCGCAGGTCCGCCCAGTCCGCGTGGTCGGAATCGGTACCGTCCCCGCCGTCGGTGACCACCAGACGTACCACCTGTGCACCGCTCACATCCGCGGAGAGCGGCTGCGCGGGCATCGCACTGGCCAGTACGCCGGTCGACGCCACCTTCGTACCGTCGGCCCAGACCTCGAAGGTGACCGTTCCCCTGGTGCCCGTCTCGTCGTCGACCCCGACCTGCGCCGTCACGGCGCTGCATGCCTCGCCGGTGTAGAACTCGACGACACTGTCGGCGTGCACACCGAGGCCCTTGGCGAAGACCGCGCCGCCGATGGTGAGCGGATTTCCGTCACCCGACTTGTTCTCTCCGTTGCTGGTGTCCTTCTCGACCGGGCCCCATCCGTTGGCGGCGGAGAGCCGGGGCAGATCGCTCAGGTAGCCGGCGCCCTCAGGCGGCGCGACCACCACATGGGCCTGGAACGGGACCGTGGACCTCACCCGTGTCCCGGCCGGTGAGCGGTACTGGGCGGTGAGCGTCAGATCGTATGTACCGGTGGCTGTGCCCGCAGGGGCGGTCACCTGCCAGCGGGTGGTGAGGGCCCGGCCGGTCGGCAGAGCCGGTGATCCGGTCGGAGATGCCGCCTTCACCCGCCAGCCCGAGGGGCCGGTGACCGCCGCGGAGACCTTCGTGGCGGAGGTCCGGCCGAGGTCGGTCACCGTCGTCGTCAGTGCGGCCGTGCGCCCGGCCTCGACCAACGGGCTTCCGTTCAGCCCGAGTTCCACGGCAGGCGGATGCGCGGCCCACTTGCGGTCGGCGGCGATGCGCAGCAGTACGGTCCCGTGCGCCGGGACGGTCGCCGAGACGCTGCCCGCCGTGTTGTACGTCGTGTGCTCCCACAGGTCACGCATCGTGTACCCGGTAGCCTTCGGCAGCCCCGCCGCCTCGGCCGTCGTCGAGATGCGCTGTGCGCTGCCGGTCTCGTTGAAGAGGGCCACGACGCGGCTGCCGTCCTGCATCTCCTTGGTGACGACCCAGCGCCCGCCGGTGGAGGAGAGCACGGTGCCCTGCTTGCCCAGCGGGTCCTGATCAACCGCGATGACCTCGTGGTTGGAGAGGATCTCGAAGGTCTCCGGGCCCGCCTTGCGCAGATCGGAACCGATGAGCAGCGGCGCCGCCATCACGGACCACATGGAGAAGTGGGTGCGGTACTCCGTGTCCGTCATGCCGCCGTTGCCGACCTCCAGCATGTCGGGGTCGTTCCAGTGCCCCGGGCCCGCTGCGGCGGCGAGGGGCAGATTCCGCTTCATGATCGACAGCATGCTGCCCCAGCTGTCGTCGATGTCGCCGGTCGTGCGCCAGAGGTTGCCGATTTCGCCGGCCCACCCCCAGGGCTTGTTCTCGCCCCATTCGCAGATGCTGTAGACGATGGGGCGGCCGGTCGCCGCCAGCGCGTCCCGCATCGTCGTATAGCGCTGTTTCGCGTCGACGCCCTGGTTGTTGCAGTTGTCGTACTTGAGGTAGTCGATGCCCCAGTCCGCGAACTGCTGCGCATCGCTGTACTCATGGCCGAGCGCGCCCGGAAGCCCCACGCTGTCGCAGGTCTTGGTGCCGGCGCTGGTGTAGATGCCGATTTTCAGGCCCTTGGAGTGGACATAGTCAGCGACGGACTTGATGCCGTTCGGGAAGCGCTGCGGATCGGCCTCCAGCTTTCCGTCCGCATTGCGCTGCGGCTTTGCCCAGCAGTCGTCGAGATTGACGTACTGATAGCCCGCGTCCTTGAGGCCCTTCTCGACAAAGATGTCGGCGATGCCCTTGACCATCGCCTCGTTGAACTCGGCACGACAGTGGGTCGAGTTCCAATTGTTGAACCCCATCGGAGGGGTGAGCGCAAGGCCGTTGCCGGCCTGCGGAGCGGGCGCGGGCGCGGGAGCGGGCGAGTCCGCGACGGCGGGAACGGTCGCCCCCGCGGCGCAGAGCAGCCCGGCCAGCAGCGCTCCGATGACTCCGCGGTGGCTGGTTCGGGTTGTACGGGTTGGAAGATGACGCATCGTTACGTTCCTCCATACTCGTGCCGGATCGGTCACAGCATGTGCACGCCAAAGCGTGCGATTACGTTAGAGCGTGTTGAAGTCTGTTGGAAGGGGAGCGGCATCGGTTGTTCGGCATCTCGTCAAAACCCTTGACGGCTCCATCGCTTGGGGGTGGGATCCAATCGCACGTTCGGTTGTGTTGGGTTGCATCCCAAAGGAGTTGGGCATGACGCAGTCTGATTACGACAGGTCAGGTGTGCCGGGCAGCGTCGCAGGACATCGGATGTCCCGGCGGAGTCTGTTGCGTGGTGCGGCAGTCGGTGCGGGAGCCGTGACGCTCCCCTCCTTGCTCACCGCCTGCGGGAGCGGCCCCGGCGGGGACGGCAAGACGATCACCATGGGCTCGAATTCGTCCGACCCCATTCCGAAGAAGGCCTTCGCCGACGCTTTCACGGCGTACGAGGCGCAGTCGGGCGGCCGGAAGGTGAAGGTCAACACCGTCGACCACAACACCTTTCAGGAGAACATCAGCCGGTATCTGCAGGGCAAGCCGGACGATGTCTTCATGTGGTTCGCCGGCTACCGGATGCAGTTCTTCGCCGAGAAAGGCCTGCTGCACGAAATCAGTGACAATTGGAAGGACTACAAGGGCTTCTCGGCCGCGCTGAAAGCCCAGTCCACCGCCGCGGACGGCAAGCAGTACCTCACGCCGTACTACTACTATCCGTGGGCCGTCTTCCACCGTAAGAGCCTGTTCGACGAGCGCGGCTATCAGGCACCGAAGACACTCGACGAGTACGTGGCGCTCGCCAAGCAGATGCAGAAGGACAAGCTGGACCCCATCGCCTTCTGCGACAAGGACGGCTGGCCCGCCATGGGCACCTTCGACTACATCAACATGCGGACCAACGGCTATGAGTTCCACAAGAGCCTGATGGCGGGTGAAGTCGCCTGGACCGACAAGCGGGTCAAGGAAGTCTTCGACACCTGGCGCCGGCTCCTCCCGTACTGCCAGCAGGGCGCCAACGGCCGTACCTGGCAGGAGGCCGCCACCAGCCTCCAGAAGAAGGAGGCCGGCATGGCCGTGTTCGGCCTGCCGCACCCGGGCGCACAGTTCCCCAAGGGCGAACAGGGTGACATCGACTTCTTCCCCTTCCCCGTCATCAATCCGGAGCACGGGCAGGACGCGGTCGAGGCACCCATCGACGGGTTCCTGCTGGCGAAGAAGTCGAAGAACCTCAAGAACAAGAAGACCCTGGAGAGCGCCAAGGACCTGCTCAAGTGGCTGGCCACCGGCAAGGCCG
Organism: Streptomyces sp. NBC_00057; assembly: GCF_045041165.1. NCBI lineage: Bacteria > Bacillati > Actinomycetota > Actinomycetes > Kitasatosporales > Streptomycetaceae > Streptomyces > Streptomyces sp. NBC_00057. The sequence goes on from NZ_CP108256.1 coordinate 7,976,322, forward strand.
AGGACATCTACCTGAAGAGCGACCCGAACAACATCGCAGTCAGCGACCAGGCGGACATCTCCGCGTACTCACCGCTCCAGAAGAAGGCCGTGGAACTGGTCTCCGGGGCGAAGCAGATCTCCCAGTTCCTGGACCGCGACACCCGGCCGGACTTCTCCTCCACGGTCATGATCCCGGCGATCCAGAGGTTCATCAGCAACCCGAACGACGTGGACGGCCTGGTCAACGACATCGAACGGCAGAAGAAGACCATCTTCGCCGCCGACTGACCCCGGACGACCCCGATGGAATCCGACTGAACCTGGAGTACCGACCGTGTCGTTCATCTCGGCGCGGCGCACCGGACGGCGGGTCTCGCGGCGGTTCACCGGCCGCGACCTCGCCGTACTCGGTGTGCTGCTCGGCATACCTGTCCTGCTCGACATCGCCATCGTGTGGGGACCGACCCTCGCCTCCGTCGTGCTCTCCTTCACCAGCTGGGACGGCATCGGTGACATCAAGTGGGTCGGTACGCAGAACTACGAGAATCTCTTCACCAACTACCCGCAGTTCTGGCCCGCCGCACGGCACAACCTGCTCTGGCTCGCCTTCCTGGGCCTGGTCGCCGCACCGTTCGGGCTGCTGCTCGCCGTACTCATCGACAGGGGCGTGCGCTTCAGCCGCTTCTACCAGTCGACGCTGTACATGCCCGTCGTGCTGTCGCTCGCCGTGGTCGGTTTCATAGCCCAGCTGATCTTCTCCCGTGACCAGGGAGCCCTCAACGCGGTCATCGGGGACACGAAGTCGCCGACCGACTGGCTCGGCGATCCGAACCTCAACATCTGGATGGTCCTGCTGGCCGCGGCCTGGCGGCACACCGGCTACGTGATGATCCTCTACCTTGCCGGGCTCAAGGCTGTCGACCCCTCGCTGAAGGAGGCCGCAGCGATCGACGGGGCGGGCGAGGCCCAGACCTTCTTCCGTATCGTCTTCCCGACGCTGCGGCCGGTCAATGTCATCGTCGGCGTCATCACCGTCATCGAGTCCTTGCGCGCCTTCGACATCGTGTATGCCGTCAACCATGGCCGCAACGGACTCGAACTCCTCTCGGTGCTCGTCACCGACAACATCATCGGTGAGGCCAGCCGCATCGGATTCGGCTCCGCCATCGCTGTCGTCCTGCTGGCCGTCTCCCTGGGATTCGTCGTGACGTACCTGGTCCAGGAGCTCCGAGGGGAGAAGAACCGTTGACCGTCCACATCGCCCCCGCCCGCCCCACCGCACCGCCTGCGCCACCGGCCCCCGCCGTCCGGCGCCGGATCCGCCCCGGCAGGATCGGCGTCCACGCCTTCCTGATGGCGGTCTCCCTCACCTTCCTCGCCCCGCTGCTGCTCGCGGTGTACGCCTCGCTGCGGCCGTACGACGAGACCTCGACACACGGCTACTTCTCGCTGCCGCGCCACCTCTCCCTGGACTACTACCGCCAGGCGTTCTCCGACTCCGGCATGACGAAGTACTTCGTCAACACCTTGATCATCGCGGTCCCGGGGGTACTCGTCACCCTCTTCCTCGCCTCCTTCGTGGCCTTCGCGCTGGCCCGTCTGAAGATGCGCGGCGGGCTCCTCCTGCTCATGCTTTTCACCGCCGGGAACCTGTTGCCGCAGCAGGTGATCGTCACGCCCCTGTACGTCGTCTTCAACCGCATCCCACTGCCTTACTGGATGTCCGACTCGATGACGATGTTCGACTCCTACTGGGCCGTCATCACCGTGCAGATCGGCTTCCAGCTGGGCTTCTGCGTCTTCGTCCTGGCCAACTTCATGCGCACCCTGCCGCAGGAGATCCTGGAGGCCGCGATCGTCGACGGCGCGGGCGTCTGGACCCGGTACTGGCGGATCACCCTGCCCCTGTGCCGCCCGGCCCTGGCCGCGCTCGGCACGCTCCAGTTCACCTGGATGTACAACGATTTCCTGTGGGCACTGGTCTTCATCTCCGACGGCGACAAGCTCCCCATCACCTCGGCGCTGAACAATCTCAGGGGCCAGTTCTTCACGGACTACAACCTGCTCGCCGCAGGCTCGGTGATCGTCGCTCTGCCGACGCTCGTGGTATTCCTGCTGCTCCAGCGCCACTTCATCGCGGGCCTCACCCTGGGCTCCAGCAAGGGGTAGTCCAGGTCTCGGTGGGCCCGGTCCGTCGACTGCTGCGGTACGACCACCAGGAACGCGTCCTGTTCCAGATCCATCACCACCTCGGCCGCCATGCCCTCGCAGCGGCGGGCGGCCGCGAATTCCTCAGCGGGCCGGCTGCCTCGCGATTCAGTGGGAATGGAGAGTTCGTTGATTCCTTTGTCCTATGCGCAACAGCGTCTGTGGTTTCTTAATCGTCTGGACGGGCCGAATTCCACGTACAACGTCCCCGTGGCGTTCCGGCTGACCGGCCCCCTGAACGAGTCGGCGTTCGCAGCCGCGTTCGGCGACCTGCTGGAGCGGCACGAAATCCTGCGCACGGTCTGCCGCGAGCACGACGGACTGGTGCACCAGCACGTCGAGCAAGTGCCGGCCGAGCGGCTGCCCCTGCGCGTCGTCGCCTGCCGCGACGGGGAGCTTGCGCAGACGGTGCACGAGGCGTCCAGGCACCCGTTCGACCTGGAGAGCGAACTGCCGGTCACCGCCTGGTTGTTCCGCAGCGGCCCGGAAGAACGCGTGCTCCTGCTGGTGCTGCATCACCTGGTCTGTGACGGCTGGTCGCTGCGACCGCTGCTCGACGATCTGTCCACCGCCTACCGTGCCCGAAGCGAGGACGCTGCTCGGCAGTGGGACCCGCTGCCGGTTCAGTACGGCGACTACACGCTCTGGCAGCGCGAACTCCTGGGGCATGAGAGTGATCCAAGCTCGCTGATGGCGCGACAGCTCTCCTACTGGGAGGAGGAGCTGGCGGGCCTGCCGGACGAGGTCGACTTTCCCGCGGACCGGGTTCGTCCGCCGGTGGCGGGCAACCAGGGCGGCCGAGTCCCCTTCGAGGTCCCGGCCCAGGTGTGTGCCGGCCTGGCGCGCACGGCCCGCGAGGAGGGCGCGACACTCTTCATGGTCCTGCAGGCCGCCGTCGCGGGCCTGTTGTCCCGGCTGGGCTGCGGCACGGACATCGCGGTGGGCACCTCCGTCGCCGGTCGCGTGGACGAGGCACTGGACGGCCTGGTGGGGTTCTTCGTGAACACTCTCGTGCTCCGCACCGACGTAGCGGGTGATCCGGACTTCCGCACACTGGTGCAGCGTGTACGGCGAACCTGCATCGACGCGTATGCCCACCAGGACGTGCCGTTCGACCGGGTGGTCGAGCGCCTCAACCCCGTCCGAAGTCTGGCACGCAACCCGCTCTATCAGGTCGCTGTCGAGGTGCACGCGGGCGGGGACGAGGGTCTGTCGCTGGCGAGTGTGCGCTGTGCGGGCTACGAGTTGGTGCAGGAAACGGTCAAGTCCGACTTGGCGTTCACCTTCACGGAGACGGTTGATGCGACCGGAAGGCCGCTGCTTGCTGGTGAACTCGGTTACGCGAAGGACCTGTTCGACCGGGAGACCGTCGAAGAGGTGGTCCTCGGTCTGGAACGGCTGCTGGCGGAGGTCGCAGCTCATCCGGACCGCCGGGTCGGTGCCGTGGCGCTCCTGAGCGGGCAGGAACGGGAGATGCTGATCGAGTGCGACGCGCGCCCGATCCAGCCCGGCGCGGAGGTCGGTCTGGTGGAGCGGGTCCGTGAATGGGCTACGCGGCAGCCCGACGCGGTCGCCGTCGTGGACGATCACGGCTCGACCTCCTACGGACTGCTGGCCGGCCGGGCGAGCCGGATCGCCCGCCGTCTGACGGACACGGGTGTGCGACGCGGCCAGGTCGTGGCCGTACTCGCCGAACGGAATGCCAACGTGATCGAGGCGTTCCTCGGTATCGGCACGGCCGGCGCGGTGTATCTGCCGCTGGACCCTGAGGCCCCGCCGGCCCGTAGCGCGGGTCTGTTGGCCGACGCGGGTGCCGTGTGTGTAGTGACCGACCAGGCGCACTCGGCCCTGGTGGACGAGGTCTTGGACCTGGCCGGCGGTGGGATCGACGCGCTGGTCATCGACGGCAGGGCCGATGAGCCGGCCGCGGCAGTGTGAGCCCGGCGCATCCGCTCCTGCTCGGCCGGATCCTGGGGTGGCGCGAACACCGCCGGGCGCTCCCGCGGGACTGTGTGTCCTGTCATGACGGGCCGCGCAGGAGGGCGGTTGCGCCCGCGTCGAGGAGTTGCCGGCCCGCGTGTCGCCCGGTGCGGGTTGCGTGGGTGGCGGGGCCCGAGGTGGTCGTTCGGATCGGGGTGCCGCCGGCCGGGTCGAGAACGACGGCGTGCACGGTCACGCTTTCGGTCACTGGGTCGTGGATGGCGTGGACGGACGCGGCGGTCAGGCAGTTGCCGCGCAAGGTGGCCAGGGCAGCGCGCTCGGCGTCCAGCATGATGCGGGTCGGACCGTGGGTGACAGGGGCCAGCAGATGCCCCGTGACCGGGTCGTCGGCGCGGTGCTCGATGACGACGATTCCCGCCCCCGATGCGGGCAGCCAATGGGCCGGATCGAGGATCTGCGAGGCACGCTCGGCAAGCCCCAGGCGGCGCAGGCCGGCCAGCGCGGCAATCATGACGTCCACACCGAGGGTTCCGGTATCGAGGCCGGACAGACGGGTGTCGGCGTTGCCTCTGATCGGAACCGGCACCAGTTCGGGGTAGAGGGCGCGCAGGAGGGCCGCCCGACGGGGTGCGCTGGTGCCGACCCTGGTGCCGGGCGGAAGGTCGGCGAGTGTGGCCGGCGGGTGGCCGGCGGACAGGACGAGGACATCGCGGGCGTCCTCGCGGGGCAGGACCGCACCGACGGTGATGCCAGGGGCGCGGTCGTGCGGGCCGGGCAGGTCCTTGGCGCACGCGATGGTCGCCTCGACTTGGCCGTCGAGAAGGCGAGCGTCGGCGGACCGGGTGAAGGCGTCCTTCCCACCGATCGGGGAGAGCGGTCCGCGGTGCCGGTCGCCCTCGGACGTGATCGTGACGATGTCCAGAGGGGTCTTGGGGTAGCGGTCGCGGAAGAGGTCGGCGAAACGTCCGGTCTGTTCCATGGCCATGGGGCTGGGCCGGGTTCCCAGCCGTACAGGCCGGGCGGTGATGGTGCTGATCACGGTGATGGTCGGCTTTCAGGGGGACGGTTGCTGGGTCAGTTGATGGTGTGCAGGAGGGCAAGGGCCGCCTGCAGGGTCTGGTCGGTGGTGTACATGGTGGTGTCGATGACGTGCCCGTCCGTATGAAGCCAGGCGGCGGCTTCGTGGTAGCCGACAGCACGCCGACGTTGGTGAACCCTCACCGCTTCACTGCGCCCGGCATCCCCGGGGTACTCCCAGCTGGAGTCGATCCGCTCCAGCAGGACCGGCGGGGCGGTGTGCAGAACGAGGTGGTGGACAACGGTGCCGCTCCGGCGCAGCGTGGTGAACATCTCGGCCGCGTGTGCGGGGTTGAGGACGGTCATGGGCACGATGACCGGGCCAGGCCGGTGACCAGCTCAGTGGTCAGGGTCCGCCAGAGCGGCAGGTCCTGGTAGTCCTGCGGGTGAAGAGCGTGCCCGGCGAGCGCGGTACGCAGGGCATCGCCGACGGCCTCCGGGTCGGCGACGACCGCGCCGGGTATCGCTTCGCGCAGGTTGGCGGCGAGGGTCCTCTTGCCGCCACAGACAGGGCCGTTGAGCCAGATGATCACGTGCCCTCCACGGCTGCGGCGGGTGTCCCGCCGTGCTCAACGGCGGCCTGGAGGAGCACGTCACGGCCCGGCCACCGGAACACTATGCGCGAAAACGTTCTGTCCACCGTGTCCCCGGTGGGCAGCAGACGATCGGGGGTGCCGGCCGGGTGGATGGTCAGGGCCGGGCCGTCGCCGTCACGTACGTCACGGTCCCAGGCCAGCACCGTGGCCGCCAACTGCTCGGTGAGCTGCGGCCCCTGCTCTCCGAAGGCGTGGACCACCCACTCCCATTCCCTGTCGGCCGGGCTGTCGCCGTGCCTGATCTGGACATGGACGAGGTAGGCCAGTGAGGCGTCGCCTAGGACCGCCGGGGCGTCACAGTCCTCCGCGATCACGGTGACGCCGGTGCCCTTCTCCCGGTGGGAGGACAGGCGGCAGAAGCCGGGCAACGTCGTGGCCGCGTAGAGCTGGAGCGAGCCGAAGTAGAAGCCGCTGCCCATCCTCACCCCGGTGGCGACTTCGTGCCGCGGCCCGCGCAGCGCCTCCTCCAAACCCTCGGTGGGGGCGGGGGTGCCGTCCTCGAACCGGAGCCGCAGCTCACCGCCGAGAAGGTCGACGACCGGGACGGCACGTGCTTGCTCGCCCTGGGCGCGGATGAACCCGCAGTGCGTGAACCGCTCCGCGTGCAGGACGTCCCCGGCGCGCCGGAACGTGATGGCCCGGGTGTAGCCACCCACCTCGAGCGGCAGGACCAGGCGCCCGCCCTCGGCCAGCTGGTCGCGCCAGGCCGGGGCGATGTCCCACACGTTGTACGTGATCACGCTCCCGTCGAATCCGCCGCGAGGCACGAGGCGGTCCGGTGCACCGAGGGCGCCGTCGCCCTGGAAGGCTGTGACACGTCCGCTGCCCGCCTCCGCGGTGAACCGGCGGGTGCGGTGGACGACATACGGGTCGATATCGCCGGTGACGACTCGTCCCATGGGGCCGGTGACGTGGGCCAGCAGCTCGGCGTTGTAGCCACCGGACCCTGGAAGCCGACGGGTTCGTGGAATCTCGAGGGGGAAGTTGCGGGAACCCAAGGGACATCCAGGCAATTATCGCTTCAGACATGCGGGTTCGCTGCTGGATCACGGGATCGTGACGGTTCAAGTTGCGACTCGCAGAAACTGCCCGTGCCACGTTGGTCAACGCCGTGCCGGTTGAGCCCCTCAGGGCGGAGAAGTCGGACCTTCGGTGAACGCGTACCACGGGATCCTGGGCTTTGTCGGCGTACGCGGCCCGCACGAGGCCCCCCCCGCCTCGACGGTCGACTACCGAGGCCCTGCACCTCCTACTTCAAGAGGCCCGCTTCCGCAACATCGTCCACTGGGCGCGATGACGAGGCGTACGTCCAGCGGTCGGGCCTCCCGTCCGCTGACGCAAGCGCTTGTTGCCACTTGGCCGGATCATCCCCCCGCCCCGACCGCGTCGTCCCGCGTGAGGATCGGCCGCCACGCCCGCGAAATTTTCGGCCAACACACGTCGGACCACTGCGAACGCACCTGTGCGGCAGCAGGAAAAGAACCCGAGCCCAACCGGACCACCCCGCGCCCGTCGGAATCACCGTTGGCCTGAACATCGCTGCCGACTCAAGCCATGGCGCACTAGACTCAGAACGAATGATCACGGGGAGGCCGCAGTTGTTGCATGTCGCTTTAGTGAACATGCCATTTGCCGACTGGAATCGTCCGTCATTCGCCCTGGGACAGTTGTCGACTCTCGTTCACCGGGAGTTCGACGACCGGGCGCGAGCGCACGTGTGCTATCTCAACCAGGACATGGCCGAGTTCTTCGGGACACGTCTGTACGAGGCCCTCTCCGTGAGTCACGATCATGTGGACACAGGGATCGGGGACTGGCTGTTCCGGCACATCGCCTTTCCCGGCGAGGCCGACACTGCCGCCGAGTACTTTCAGCGCTACTACCGGGGTGCCCGGTGGGCCGACTTCCGTGAGCAGATCCTGTCGGCGCGGGACGGACTGCGGGAGTTCTGCGAGGAACTGATTGACCGCTACCGGCTTGACGAGGCAGACATCGTGGGGTTCAGCTCGATGTTCGCCCAGCATGTGCCGAGTATCGCCCTGGCGCGGCTGATCAAGGAGCGCAGCCCGCAGACGCTCGTCGTGCTCGGCGGGGCGAACTGCGAGGCACCCATGGGCTCGGTAGTCGCCGAGCATGTGCCGGCCGTCGACTTCGTCTTCTCCGGGCCCGCGCTGAACACCTTCGGTGAGTTCCTACGGTGTGTCCTCGACGAGGATCTGGAGCGCGCCGATGCCGTTCCGGGAATCCTTTCCGAGCGGAACTGCCGAGACCCGCGCTTCCGCAAGGCCATCGGTGCGGAACGCGATATCGACGACTTCTTCCTGCCCGACTACGATAGTTTCTTCGAGGCGCTGGAGGGCCATCCGGAACTGCGGCGCACGGGTACCAGCAAACCCATGCTGTTCTTCGAGACGTCCCGCGGCTGCTGGTGGGGACAGCGTTCGCACTGCACCTTCTGCGGGCTGAACGGCGAAAGCATGGCCTTTCGGGCCATGGCTCCGGACCTGGCAGTCCAGCAGTTCGAGTGGCTATTCGGCTTTGCGCCCACCTACACCTCGCTCTTCTGCACGGACAATGTCATGCCACGCAATTACTCGCGTGAGGTCTTCCCTCGACTCGACCCGCCGCCGGGGGCCGAGATCTTCTACGAGGTCAAGCTCCCACTGAGCCGTCAGGACCTGCGCGCCATGACGGACGCGGGCGTCACCGTCGTCCAGCCCGGCATCGAGGCTCTGTCCTCCTCGACGCTCAAACTGATGGGCAAGGGCACGACCGCGTTCCAGAACCTGCAGTTCCTCAAGAACTGCGAGGAGTTCGGGATCAAGCCCGAGTGGAACCTGCTGATCGGCTTCCCCGGCGAGGACCCGACGGTCTACCGCAAGTACGCCGAGGAACTGCGCGACTTTGTCCACCTGGTGCCGCCGCACGGCGTGTACATGGTGCGCTTCGACCGCTTCAGTCCCTACTTCAAGCGGAGCGACGAGTACGGGCTCGTCCTGAAGCCAGTGGACTACTACTCCCTCACGTATCCCTTCGACGAGTCAGCGCTGGCCGATCTCGCGTACTTCTTCGCCGACCAGAACCTGGCGCCGTACATGCTCGACGCGGTCGAGTGGCACGACGAGTTGAGCGGGCTGGTCACCCAGTGGCGTGCAGCCTGGTACGGGGAGGACGGAGCAGCCCGTCGCGAGCTGCGGCTGGTCGCCGATGACGACGGCCGGCTCACGGTCCGTGACTCCCGTTCCGGGGCTCTCCGGACGCACCCGGTCGACGCGGTGACCGGCCGGCTGCTGCGCCGGTTGTCCTCGCCGGCCAAGCCCGAGCAGCTGGCCCGGGACTGGCCGGAGGGGCCGGACGACCTGCAGCAACGCCTGGACACGCTCACCGAACAGCGGTTCCTCTTCGCGGAGAACGGCCGGGTGATGAGCCTGGTGCTGACCGGAGCGGACGGCGAGATCGAGGAACCCGCCCGGGAAGAGCCCGCCACGGTCGGCGCCCGGCTGCTGCTGCCGCTGTTGTCGGAAGCACCGCGATGACGGTCGAGACCACCCCGATGCTCCCGCTGGTCGTCGAGGGGCACGGCGAGTCGGCCGTCGAACGGCTGCGCGCCCGGCGGGAAGAACTCCGGACCGCGCTGCGCGAACGCGGTGCGCTGCTGCTGCGCGGCTTCGACGTCGGGGGCGCCGACGGCTTCGCGGACATCGTCCGCACGCTCTCCGGCGAGCCGCTGCCGTACACCGAGCGTTCCTCCCCCCGGAGCGTGATCAAGGGGAACGTCTACACGTCCACCGACTACCCGCCCGGCGAAGAGATCTTCCTGCACAACGAGAACTCGTACCAAGCGAGTTGGCCGCTGACCCTGTACTTTCACTGTGTGCGCCCGCCGCTGAACCGGGGCGCCACCCCGCTGGCCGACACCAGGCGGGTGCTGGCCGCCATCGACGACGAGGTGCGCCGGGAGTTCGCCCGGCGCGGCTGGACGGTCGTACGCAACTACGGCGACCTGGTCGGCCTGCCGTGGCAGGAGGCGTTCGCCACCGAGGACCGCGCGGAGGTCGAGCGGTACTGCCGGGAGCGGGACATCGAGGCACAGTGGCTGCCCGGCGGCGGGCTGCGCACCCGGGCGGTACGGGAGGTCGTGCACCGGCATCCGGTGACCGGCGAGCTGGTGTGGTTCAACCACGCGACGGTCTTCCACGTCACCACGCTGCCGGAGTCAGTCCGGCTCGGGTTGCTGGAGATGCTGGGCGAGGAGAACCTCCCCAGCCAGACCTACTACGGCGACGGCGGACCGATCCCGGACGCCGTTGTGGACCATCTCCGGGCCTGCTACCGAGCCGCGGCGACCCGCTTCGACTACCGTGCGGACGACGTCCTGGTGATCGACAACATGCTGGTCTCGCACGGCCGAGAGCCATTCACGGGGCCCCGCCGGATCGCGGTCGCCATGGCGGAGCCGTACACGCCCGACCGCTAGCCCCAGGACGGAAGACCCTCGTATGTTCGCGCGTTCGCTCTGGTCCAACCGGGACTTCTCCGTCTTCTGGGCGGTCCAGGCACTGTCCGAGGTCGGCAACGCCTTCTCACTGGTGGCGCTTCCGCTGCTGGTGCTGCACACCACCGGGTCGGCGGCACAGATGGGGCTGCTCACGGCCGTCGCGGGCGCCACCGCGCTCCTCACCGGTCTGGTGGGCGGCTCCTGGGCCGACCGCTTCGACCGGCGGCGTCTGCTGATGCTGTGCGACGCCGCCCGGCTGGTGCTCTACGGCGCGATCCCGGTCTGCTGGGCCCTGAACCCGCAGATCTGGCTGCTGTACGTGGTCATGGCACTGGCCTCGGTCTTCGAGACGTTGTTCCGGATCACCTATGTCACCGCCGTGGCGAACCTCGTCGACAAGGAGCAGATCGTCGCGGCGAACGGCCGGCTGGAGGCGACCAACGCGATCGCCTACATCGCCGGACCGGCCCTGGCCGGTGTGGTGGCCGGGTTCTTCGGGCCTACGGCCGCTGTCGCCATCAACGCGGGCAGCTTCGGGATCTCTCTCGTGGGCTTGGCCTTCATCAGGCTCAGGCCCACCGTGCGGTCGTCGGCCGACGAGGCCGAGAACAAGGCGGCCCGGGCCCAGGACCTGCGCTCCGGCTTCCGGGTCGGCGCCGCGTTCCTGTGGCGCACGCCGGTGTTGCGGGCGCTCACCTTGCTGCTGACCGTCACCACCTTCCTCAGCCTGGGCATGACCGACGTCTTCATCTACCACCTGCGGCACGGTCTTGGGCAGGACGAACGCACGGTGGGCTACGTCCTCGCGCTGGCCGGGCTCGGCACCTGCGTGGCCGCCGCCGCGACCGCCTGGCTGCGCCGCTCCTGGGGGTTCGGCCCCTGCTGGCTCGGCGCGATGAGTCTGTGCTCGGTGTCGGTGCTGGTGCTGGGCGGCACCGGGCAAGTGTCCGTGGCGGCCGTGACGATCTGTCTGTACTCCTTCGGCATGGCACTGGCGGGCGTCTGCTCGATGTCCCTGCGGCAGCAGGTCACGCCGGACCATCTGCTCGGCCGGGTCACCTCCGCGTTCTGGACGATCCACGGCAGCCTCGCGCCCCTCGGCGCGGCTCTGCTCACCGCCCTGGTCGGCCGGCTGGGGACACGTGGGCCGCTGACCGCGGTGGCGGTCGTCTTCCTGGCCGTGGTGGTGGCCGCCGCCTTTACTCCCATTCGACAGCGCCAGCCGGAGCAGACCGCCGTACCGCTCCCGCAGACGCGGCCCACTGATGCGCCGCTACCACAAGAGGAGAGTCACGGGGATGACGCCGAAGCCCGACGATGACGACCGGCAGTACAAGGTCGTGGTCAACCATGAGGAGCAGTACTCCGTCTGGCCCGCCGACCGGGGCAACCCGGCCGGGTGGTCGGACGCGGGCAGGACCGGCCCGAAGTCCGACTGTCTCGCTCATATCGAGGACGTGTGGACCGACATGCGTCCGCTGAGCCTGCGTCGTCGCCTGCGGGCGGGCGAACAGGACGGTCGGAACGGATAGGACGCACCGGTGGCGGAGGGCGCCGACCGGGCGGGCCGACTCCCGGTCCGTCACCGCACCCGCCGTACCGCGAACCAGGGAAGGCCATCGTGCACGACGACCTGGAAAAACGACCGACGCCCCGCTCGGCGGGGGCGCCCCGGCTGCCGCTCTCCCACGGCCAGAAAAGACTTTGGTACCTGGAGCAGATCGCCGTCGCTGCCCCGGTCCACCATGTGTCCGCCGCCACTCTCATCGAGGGCCCGCTGGACGCCGGTCGACTGGCGTCCGCCCTGCGGGACTGTGTCTCCCGCCACGAGCTGCTCCGCAGTACCTTCGACGATCGCGGGGACGGGCCGCGCCGCACCGTCCGTGCGACGGCCGAGGTGCCGCTGCGGCGACTGGACCTCAAGGGAGGATCCGCGCCGGGGACGGACGCCCGGGGCGGATCCGTGCCCGAGGCGGAGCTGCGCGGTGTACTCGCCGAGGAGAGCGCCCGGCCCTTCGCCCTCGACCGCGGGCCCGCGCTGCGCGCCACCCTGGTGCGCACCACCGAGGAGCGGCACGTGCTGCTGCTCACAGCGCACCGCATCGTCGCCGACCGGGCCTCGCTCACTGTGCTGGAGCATGAACTGGCCTGCCGTTACGCGGCATTGAGCGAGGGCCTGGCGCAGCTCCCGCTCTCGCACGCGGACCGGCCGACCCTGGACCGGGCGGTCCTGGAGCGGGAAACCCGGGACGAGGGGCTGCCGTACTGGAAGCGGCGGTTGGCGGGTCTCCCGCCGCTCGACCTGCCGCTCGACCGGACCCGGCCGAGGACACCGACCCGCCGGGCGACGGGCCGAGAGCTGCTCCTCGACGCCCGGCACGCCGAGGCCCTGCGACGGCTCGCCCGCGAGGAAGGCGTACCGGCGTCGACGGTGCCGGCGGTCGCCTTCGCCGTACTGCTGGCGCGCTGGACGGGTCGGCACGACGTGGTGTTCGGCACCCCCATGGACCGTCGTCCGCCGGCGTCCGCGAGGACAGCGTTCGGGCCTTACGAGGATCTGCTCCTGTTGCGGGTCGATCTGACGCGCCGTCCCTCCTTACGGGAAGCGGTGCGTCGCGTCGCACGCACCCGGGATGAGGCGGAGCGGCACGCCGACGTCGCCTTCGGACGGCTCGTTCAACTCTTCGATCAGGAGCGGGACTTGAGCCGACACCCGCTCTGCCAGGCGGTCTTCGCCGTGACGGGGGCGCGGCGTACGGGCTTCACCGCGGCGGGGCTCACCACGTCTGAACTCACCCTGGACGACGCGACTGTCCCCTACGACCTGCAGTGCACGGTGACTGATGACGACGGGCGGGGCGACCTCGGGGCCGAGTTGCGCCTCGCGTCCGACCTGTGGGTGCCGGAGTCGGCCGACCGCATGGCGACCGCCTTCCGCACACTGCTCACCGCCCTCGCCGAGACCCCCGACCGGCGGATCGGGGAAATTTCGGTGCTGTCGCCCGAGGACCGGGCCCGGGTCGACGCCTGGAACGCCACCGACCGTCCCCTGCCCGAACCGGCCACCGTGGACGGCCTGTTCCTCGCGTGGGCGGAACGCACCCCGCAAGCTCTCGCCCTCACCGACCGCACCGGAACCTGGACGTACGCGCGGCTGCGGGGGCGGGCCGACCGTGTCGGACGGACCCTGATCGCGGCTGGCGTCACCCCGGACTCCGTCGTCGCCCTGCACATGCGACGCTCCGCCGACCTGGTCACGGGCATGCTCGGCGTGCTCCTGGCCGGCGGCGCCCCCCTCGTCCTCGACCCCGGCCACCCCGAGGAACGACTGCGGTTCATGGCCGACGACGCTGAGATCTCGGCCGTCCTCAGCCGCGCCGAAACCCCCGCCTGGCTGCACGGCCTGGGCGTACCCGTACTGCGACTCACCGACGCGGAACACGACAGCGCCGATACGTCCGCCCCGCAGCGGCAAGGGCCTGCGCCAGCCGACCGGGAACCCGACACTCCTGCTGCTCCTGAGCCCGCACCCGCCCAGGCCCTCGCCACCGGCCCGCAGCGGCAGGGGCCCTTGGCAGCCGGGCCGGCACACGACAGGCCTGTGGCGGCTGGCCCGGAGCACGTCAGGCATTGCCCCGTCGGCCCGCTTCCGCGGTCCCGCTCCCACCCCGTCGGGCTGGCCGCGGTGGTGCACACCTCCGGGTCGACCGGGCGGCCCAAGGCTGTCGGGATACCCCATCGGGCCGTCGTGCGGCTGATCACCGCGACCGACTACGTGTCCATCGGCCCCGGCGACGTCCTCCTGCACCTTGGCGACCCGGCCTTCGACATCACCGCCTTCGAGGTGTGGGGGGCGCTGTGCAACGGCGCCCGCGTGGACGTGCTGCCCGGCGACGAACCCCTCGGACCCGACGAGGTGCTGGCCGCACTGCGTGAGCTGCGGCCGACGATCGTCGCCCTCACCGGCACCCTCTTCAACCGGGTGGCCGACATCGACCCGAGGGCCTTCGGCGGGCTGCGCCACCTGTTCGTCGTCGGAGAGGTGATGGACCCCCGTCGCACACGCGCGGTGCTGCGCGGCGGCGCGCCGCCCGAGCACCTGCACAACGGGTACGGCCCGAGCGAGAACGCGACGTTCTCCACGACCCACCTGGTGGACCGGCTGCCCGAGGACACCCCGAGCGTGCCCATCGGCTCCGCCCTCACCAACACCACGCTGCACGTGCTGGACCAGGAGCTGTGCCCCGTGCCGATCGGGGTGACCGGCGAGTTGTACGTCGGTGGGCTGGGGGTCGCCCGGGGTTACCTGGGTCGCCCGGGCCACACCGCGGAGCGCTTCCTGCCGGATCCGTTCGCCTCCGGGCCAGGGGCGCTGATGTACCGCACCGGAGACCTGGTGCGAAGGCTCCCGGACGGGGCGTTGGACTTCCTCGGCCGGGCCGACCAGCAGGTGAAGATCCGTGGCTACCGCATCGAGCCGGGGGAGGTCGAGGCGGCGCTGCTGGACCGCGACGACGTGCGCGAATGCGTCGTGCGGGCGGTCGACGTCGCCGGGGACCGGCGGCTCGTCGCCTACGTCGTCCCCGGGCCGGGGCGCCGGCCGTCCCCGCCGGAGCTGCTGGGCGGGCTGCGGGACCGGCTGCCGTCGCACATGGTGCCCGGCCATGTCGTCATGCTCGACGAGCTGCCCACGACGCCCAGCGGGAAGATCGACGGACAGGCGCTGCCCGGCATCGCCGAGGGCGCGGGCGACCCGCCGGACGGCGACACCGTACCGCCGAGGACGGCGACGGAGCGTGCCCTGTGGGAGATCTGGGCGGATGCCCTGCGCGTGCGGTCCTTCGGGGTGCACGACAGCTTCTTCCTCATCGGCGGTCACTCGCTGCTGGCCTCGGTGGTGCGCACCTCGGTCCGCGAACGACTCGGGGTTGCCCTGCCGTTGCGCACTCTGTTCGACGTGCCGACCCTGGCCGGCCTCGCCGTCGAGGTCGAGCGGGCCGCCGACGAGGCGGCGGCCGTACCAGTGTCCGCGCGACCGGACGACGGCTCGGAACAACTCGACGGCCTGGTGGCCGAACTGGAGCGGCTCGCCGAGTCCCGGCGCGCCGAGGGACGAGCGGGGGGATCCGCATGACACACACCACGAAGACGGCCGACGCGATCGACGCGGATCTGCGGGGCAGGATCGAACGCCTCCCCGCCGGGCAGCGGGCCCTGCTGCGCCAGCGTCTGTGGGAGCAGGGCGCCCCGACCGGGCTGCCCGCCCTGGACGACGACGGGGAGGCTCCCGCGTCCTTCACCCAGCGCCGGATGGCGTTCCTGTCCGGGCTGGATCCGGACAGCCCGGCCTACCACAGCCCCGTCGTGCACCGCCTCACCGGACCGCTGGACGACACCGCCCTCGAAGCCGCCCTCAACGACCTGCTGCGCCACCATGCCGTCCTGCGCACGGTCCTTCCGGTCCGGGACGGCCGTACCGTGCAGCGGGTCCTGCCGCACCGGCATCGCGCGCTGCCCGTCGTCGACCTGTCCGCGCTGCCCGGGCACGACCGGCAGGCGGAGGCCGAGCGACTCGCGCGGGCGGACGCCGAGGAGCGGTTCGACCTGGCCGAGGGACCGCTGATGCGGTTCCGGCTGCTCCGCCTCGCCGCCGACGACGCGGTCCTGGTGCTCACCTTCCACCACGCGGTCGTCGACGGCTGGTCGCTGGGCGTCCTCCTGAGCGATCTGGGCACCGCGTACGGGGCGCGCCTGGGCGGGCAGGCGCCCGAACCGCCCGCCCACACGGTGCAGTACGCCGAGTACGCCCGCTGGCAGCACGAGTGGGCCGAAGGTGCCGAGGCCGCCGGCCAGTTGGACTACTGGGAACGCCGGCTGGCCGGTGCCCCGGACCCGATGCCGCTGCCCGCCGACCGACCCCGGCCCGAGCGCCCCGAGGGGCGCGCCGAGTCCACGGTGTTCACCGTTCCCGCGCCTGTGACCGACGTGTTGCGGAAGGTCTCCGCGCGCACCGGCAGCACCCTGTTCATGGTGCTGCTCGCGGCGTTCCAGATCGTGCTCGCCCGGTACGGCGGCCACGACGACGTGGTGGTCGGCACCCCCGTCGCCAACCGGCGCTACCGCGGCTTCCACGATCTGGTCGGCTTCTTCGCCAACTCGGTCCCGCTGCGCTCGCGGGTCGCACCGGAGGCGTCCTTCGAGGACTTCCTCGCCGAGGTCCGTACGACGTGCCTGGAGGCGTACGAGAACCAGGACGTGCCCCTCGACCTGGTCGCCCGGCGGCTGCACCCGGAGCGCAGCCCCGGCAGGAACCCGATCTACCAGGTCAACTTCACCCTGCACAACACGCCACCGCGTCCGGTTCGCACCCTGCCGGGCGGGATCGGTCTCATTCCACTGGACCACCTGGACCACGACGCCGCCCGCTTCGACCTCGACCTGAACGTCTGGGAGACCGACACCGGACTGGAGGGCCGGCTCATCCACGCCACGGACCTGTTCGACACGGCGACCGGTGAACGGCTCGCCCGATCGCTGGGTGTCCTGCTCGACGCCGTGGCCGCCACCCCTGACACACGGATCGGTGAGCTGCCGCTGCTGACGGCCGTGGAGAGCGAGCAGGTCCTGCGCGAGGGCCATGGCGCGCCTGCCGACCGCCCCGAGGACACGCGCGTGGACCGGCTCTTCGCCGAGTGGGCGCGCACCGCCCCCGACGCAGTGGCCGTGTCGGCGCCGGGCCGCACCGACCTGACCTTCCGAGACCTCGACCGCCGCGCCAACGGCCTCGCCCACCGGCTGCGTGGCCTCGGCGCCGGTCCCGGCCGCGTGGTCGCGGTGCTGCTGCCCCGCACGCCCGAGGCGCTGGTCGTGCTGCTCGCCGTGCTGAAGAGCGGCGCCGCGTACGTGGCGCTCGACCCGGCCTATCCGAAGGCCCGGCGCGATCACATGCTGCACGACAGCGGGGCCGTCCTGCTGGTCACCGACGCACGACCGGGGGACCCGGCGGTCCCTGCCGTCCCGGACATCCCGACCGTCGTGGTGGACCCGGACCGGGTGGCCGAGGAGGCGACCGGGGCCCCGCCGGAAGGTGACGGCGGGCCCGACGACCTGATGTACCTGATGTACACCTCCGGCTCGACCGGCGGGCCCAAGGGCGCCATGCTCTCCCACCGTCAGGTCGCCAACTACCTGCTGTGGGCGGTGGAGACGTACCTGCCGCCCGGGGCGGACGGCGCTGTCCCCGTGCACTCCTCGCTCTCCTTCGATCTGACCGTGACGAGCCTCTTCGCCCCGCTGCTGGCCGGCCGGCGCCTGCTCCTCGCCGACGACTCCGGCACACCCGGCGAGGCCCTGCGCGCCTCGGCCGAGGCGGACACCGGCCTCGCCTTCGTCAAGCTCACCCCCTCGCACCTGAAGATGCTGGAGGGCTCCACGGCCCCCGCCCGTGCCGGGGCGTGGACCCGCACCCTGGTCGTCGGCGGCGAGGAGCTGCACGAGGAGCAGCTCGCGGCCTGGCGCACGGGTGCCGGAGCGCCCCGGATCGTCAACGAGTACGGCCCGACGGAGACCGCCGTGGCCTGCGCCGCGTACGACAGCGCGCACCCGGCCGGCGGCTTCGGCCGCGTGCCGATCGGCAGGCCGGTGCACCACGCGCGGCTGTACGTGCTCGACGAGGCGATGAACCCGGTGCCACCAGGAGCGCCCGGAGAGCTGTACGTCGGCGGGGCGGGCGTCTGTCACGGCTACTGGAACCGCCCCGGCCTGACGGCGGAGCGCTTCGTCCCCGACCCTTTCGGCGGCGAGCCAGGCGGACGTCTGTACCGGACCAGTGACCGGGTGCGCCGGACGGCCGGCGGAGACCTCGAATACCTGGGCCGCCTCGACGACCAGGTGAAGATACGCGGTCACCGGGTCGAACCGCAGGAAGTGGCCGCCGAGCTGGCCCGGGATCCGGCGGTCCGGGAGGCCGCCGTGATCGCGCACGGCCCCACCCCCGAGTCCCGGCAGCTGGTCGCCTTCGTCAGCCCCGACACCAACGTCGGCGCACCGTCGGACGCGGCGGCCGAGACGGACTGGGTGAGCCGCTGGCAGACGCTGTACGAGGACACCTACGGCTGCGCGGAGCGCCCCGCCGACCCGTCATTCGACCTGGCCGGCTGGAACAGCAGCTACACCGGCGAGCCGATCAAGGCGGACGCGATGCGCGAGTGGCTCGACGCCACGGTCGACCGCATACGCGCGCTGCGGCCGAACCGGGCCCTGGAGATCGGCTGCGGCACCGGCCTGATCCTCGCCCGGGTCGCCCCCGACTGCGACTTCTACCAGGGCGTCGACCTGTCCGAGCAGGTCGTCGAACGGCTGCGGCGTGAGATCGGCACCACCATCGCTCCCGAGCGGATCGGGCTGCGGGCCGGCCCCGCCCATCTCGCGATCCGCCCGGGCGAGACGTACGACACCGTGATCCTGAACTCCGTGGTCCAGTACTTCCCGTCCGTGGACTACCTGTTGGCGGTCCTGGAGCGGGCGATCGACGCGCTGCCCGTCGGCGGCCGGGTGTTCCTCGGCGACCTGCGCAACCTCGCCCTCCTGGACGCCTTCCACGCCTCCGTCGCCGCCCACCGTGCGAAGCCGGGCACGGCCGACGCCGTCCTGCGTGCCGAGACCACCTGGCGCGTGGAGACCGAGAACGAACTCTGCTTAGACCCCCGGTTCTTCGGCGGACTGACCGCACGGTGGCCGCGGGTCGGCTCGGTAAAGGTTCTGCCGAAGCGGGGAACGGCCGACAACGAACTGACCCGGTACCGCTACGACGTCGTGCTCACCGTCACCGGCGAGCGCACGGCGGACGAAGGCCCCGAGGTCGGGTCGGCCGGGTCACCGCCGGAGCGGGACTGGCAGGCGGAGGGCCTGGACGCCGACGGCCTGGACGCGCTGCTCGGCGCCGAACGCCCCGACCGGCTCATGCTGCGCGGCATCCCCAACGCCCGGCTGGCGGGGGACCTGCGGCTGCTGGCCCGGCTCTCCGGCGCGGCGCCGGACACGGTACGGCCGGGTGCCGACCCGGAGGAGCTGTGCCGCCTGGCCGGGCGCCACGGGTACGAAGCCGAACCGAGCTGGGCCGAGGGACGGCCCGACGGCTCCTACGACCTGCTGCTGCACCGCCGGGGAACGCCGCCGACGGCGCTGCCGCCGGTCGTCACCGCCACGGAGCCGCACCGGCTCGCCACCGCACCGCTGTGGCGCCCCGCGGCTCTCGCCGCACTGCCCGGGATCGAGTCCCGGCTCGCCGAACGCCTGCCCGGTCCCCTTCTCCCCGCCCGCTACGTCGTGCTGCGCCGGATACCGCTCAACGCCAACGGCAAGGTCGACCGCGCCACGCTCACGGACCTGCCCCTGACAACCGAGGACGAGGACGACACCGGGGGCTACGGGGTGCGGCCGGAGGTCGAACTCACGTCCACGCAAGGGCGGATGGCCGCCATCTGGAGCGAACTGCTCGGCCGCGACGGTATCCGTGCCGAGGACGACTTCTTCGACCTCGGCGGGCACTCCCTGCTCACCTTCCGGCTCGTGTTCCGGCTGCGGGAGGAGTTCGAGGTGGAGGTGCCGATCCGCGGGCCGTTCGACGCCTCGACACTCGGCGCACTGGCCGCCCTCGTCGACGGCCTGGTCACCGAGAAGAACCGGCCCGTGCTGCCCGCGCTGGCCCCCGCCGAACGGGACGGGACCGTACCGGCCTCCTTCGCCCAGGAACGCCTGTGGTTCCTCCACCAGATGAACCCGGGCACCGCCCAGTACAACTTCCCGGTCCTCGTCCGGCTGACGGGCGAACTCGAAGTCGGCCTGCTGCGCCGGGCGGTGGCGGAGATCGTACGGCGGCACGAGGTGCTCAGGACCGTGATCACCGCTCGTGAAGGGCAGCCGTTCCAGACCGTACTGCCCGCCGAGCCACCCGCGCTCCCGCTCACCGACCTGACCTCCTACCCGCCGGAGCGACGGGAACCGGAGGCGCGACGGCTGGCCAGGGAGCAGTACGCCGAGCCCTTTGACCTGGCCACCGGGCCCGTACTGCGGGCCGGGCTGCTCCGGCTGGGCACGGCGGACCATGTTCTGCTGCTGACGGTCCATCATGTGACGGTGGACGGCTGGTCCGCCGCCGTCCTGCTGGACGAACTGGCCGAGCTGTACACGGCGGGCCGCGAGCACCGAGCGCCCCGCCTGCCCGAACTGCCCGTGCAGTACGCGGACTACGCGGTCTGGCAGCGCCGGCTCGCCGAGGCCGGCCACTTCGACCGTCTGGTGGATCACTGGACGGCACGCCTGAGGGGCATCCTCGACCTGCCGGGGTTGCCCTTGGACCGGCCGCGCCCGGCGTACCCCGAAAACCGGGGCGAGAGCCTGCGCTTCCGGATCCCGGCCCCGACCACGGACGGGATGCGCGCGCTGTGCCGGGAGGAGGACAGCACCCTGTTCATGGCGCTGCTCGCCGCCCTGTACGCGGTGGTGAACCGGCGGACCGGGGAGACCGATCTCGTGGTGGGCTCGGACGTCGCCGGCCGCTCCGACAGCAGGACCGAACCGCTGATCGGCTTCTTCGTCAACCAGATCGTGCTGCGCGCCGACCTCACCGGCGCCCCGACCTGGCGCGAACTGCTGGGCCGCACCAAGGACGTGGCGCTGGACGCCTACGCGCACCAGGACCTGCCGTTCGAGGAGGTCGTCAAGGCCCTCAGCCCGCCCCGCACCCGCAACCAGAGCCCGCTTTTCCAGATCAAGCTGGTGCTCAACAACAACCGGCGGGCCGCCGACGCCATGGCCGGCCTGCGGCTGAGCCCGTTCACGCTGGACCTCATCGACACCAGCCGCTTCGACGTCACCCTCGTCCTGGAAGAGGACGACGACGGGGTCGCCGGGTTCCTCAACTACGACCCCGACCTCTTCGACGCGTCGACCATGGAGGAACTGCGCGAGCAGTACGTCGCGCTGGTCGCGGACATGGCCGCCCGACCGGACGCCTCGATCGCCGAAGCACCCCTGCCCACTACGGCTCCCACGGCCCGTTCCGCGCCGGGCAGGGCCAGGCGGCGCAGCCCCGGGGCCCTGCGCGGGATCAAGCCCACCAAGGTCGCCGTGGCCTCGGACGACGTGGTCGTACGGGAGCCGCTGCGGGACGGCGCCGACCTGCCGCTCGTGCTGCGCCCGGCCCGCCCAGACGTCGACCTGGTGGCCTGGGCCCGCTCGCACCGCACCCGGCTCGACACCGATCTGGAACGGCACGGCGCCCTGCTGTTCCGGGGCTTCGCCGTCACCGACCCGGACGCCCTGGAACGCTTCGCCTCCGTGTTCGTCGACGACCTCTTCGGTGAGAACGGCGAGCACCCGCGCGCCGCACTCGGCGGCAACGTCTACACGCCGGTGTTCTTCCCGCCGGAGGAGAAGCTGCTCTGGCACAACGAGAACTCCTTCAACGACGAGGGCCCGACCCGCATCTGGTTCTGCTGCGCCCGCCCGGCCGACTCCGGCGGCGAGACCCCCCTGGTCGACAGCCGCGCCGTCCACCGAAGGCTGGACCCGGCGGTGCGCGAGGAGTTCACCGCCAAGGGGGTCATGTACGTCCGCAACTACGGCACCGGACTCGGCCTCGACTGGCGGGACGTCTTCCGGACCGGGGACCGGGCCGAGGCCGAGGCCCGCTGCGCCCGACAGGGACTGCGCTACGAGTGGCACAGCGACCGGTTGCGCACCACCGCCGTACGGCCCGCGATGCTGCGCCATCCGCGCACCGGCGAGTGGTCCTGGTTCAACCAAGCACAGCACTGGCACACCGCCTGCCTCTCCGCGGAGGTACGGGAGTCGCTGCTGTCCACCATGGCCCCGGAGGAACTCCCGCGCAGCTGCCGGTTCGGCGACGGCACTGAGATACCCGACGAGGCGATGCACGAGATCCTGCGGGTCTACCGGGAGCTGGAGGTCTCCTTCCCCTGGGAACGCGGTGACGTGATGCTGCTGGACAACATCCTCACCGCCCATGCCCGTAACCCCTTCCGCGGCGAGCGTGAACTCCTCGTCGCCATGGGCGACATGGTGAGGTACCAGTGACGGCGGAGGCGGAGCAGGTGCGGCGGGTGGAGGGGTTCCGGCTGTCGTTCCGGCAGCGGCGGCTGTGGGAGCTCGCAGAACGCGGCGTGCTGTCCTGGGCGCAGGTGCTCGTCACCGTCGACGGCGAGCTGGACACGGACCGGCTCACGGCCGCGCTGCACGACACGGTGGCCCGGCACGAGATTCTCCGCTCGGTCTACCGGCGGGTGCCGGGCGCCCGCAACGCGCTGCTCGTCGTCCACGACGCGGACCGTCCGGGCCCACGCTGGTCCCACGCCGAGCTGGGCCACCTGGACGAGACGGCGCGCCGCCGCAGGATCGACGAGGAGGTCCGCGCCCGGCGGAAGCAGCCGCACGGCGGGCCGGACGACCCGGTGCTGCGGGCCGCCCTCTTCGCCCTCGGCCCCCGCCGCCACGCGCTGCTGCTCACCACTACCGCCCTGGCCGCAGACGGTCACACGCTGAGGCTGCTCGTCGACGAGCTGGCCGAGCGGTACGCGGGCACACCGCCCACCGACGAGGTGCTGCAGTACAGCCAGTTCGCCGAGTGGCAGCACCAGGAATTCAGCGAGGAACCACCACACCATGCACTGGGCGGACCCACCTCATGGTTGTCCTTGCCGCTGCGTCGGCCTCCCGGCTCCGGCCGGCCGGAGCGCCGTACCGTCACCGCGCCCCTGCCGGACGCCGTCACGACGGCCGTCCACGACTACGCGCGGCGGCGGCGCGTGCGGCCGGGGGCTGTGTTGCTCGCCTGCTGGCAGACGCTGCTGGCCAGGATCGCCGGACAGCGTGACATCACCGTCGACGCGCTGCTCAGCGGCCGGGAGTTCGAGGAGACGGCCACCGTCCTCGGCCACTTCGCCCAGTGGGCGGAGATCCCCGCGCGGATCGACCCCGGTCTGGTCCTCGACGCCCTCGCCGCCCGCGCGGAACGCGCCCTGTCCGACGCCGAGGAGGCCCAGCAGGACACCCCGTCATCCGGTGCCGCGGAGCAGACGGGGCGCGACATCGGCTTCCTCTGCGCGGACACCCCGGCACCACGGTGCGCCGGCGGCGTCGCCTTCGCCGTGGCCTGGGACGACGTCGAGACCGAGTCCCACGCCCTACGGCTGACCTGCGCCCTGGGCGCGACGGAAGGCCGCACGACCTGGCACTACGACGGCCGGCAGTTCGACGACGCCTATGTCCGGGTGCTCGCCGACCAGTACGCCATACTTCTCGCCGAGCTGCTGGCCGCGCCCGCCACCCCCGTGCGCGAGGCGAGCTTGCCTCCCGCGGCCGGCGCCGCCCAGCTGCGGGCCCGCCTCCCGGAGCCGGCGGACGGCCGGTGTCTGCACGGCCTCGTCGAGCGGCAGGCCCGACGGTCCCCGGACGCCCTCGCCGTCGTGGCCGGAACCGATCGGCTGACCTTCCGGGAACTCGACACGCAGGCGGACCGGTGGAGCGGCGTGCTGCGCGCCCGGGGCGTCCGCGTTGAAACCCCGGTGGCGGTGCGGGCGGCCCCCTCGGCCGCGCTGGTCGTCGCCCTGCTGGCCGTGCTCAAGGCCGGAGGGACGTATGTGCCGCTCGATCCGCTGCTCCCGCCCCTGCGGACCCGGGAACTGCTGGAGCGGGCCGGATGCCGCATGCTGCTCACCGACCGCCCGGACGAGGCGGTGGCGGCCGAGGGCGTCGCGTGCGTCGACCTGCGCAACCTGCCACCCGCCGGTACGGGCGCGGGAGCCGAACCCGGACGGTCGTGCGAGGCAGGCCCGGACCACCTCGCGTACATCATGTTCACTTCCGGCTCCTCCGGGACACCGAAGGGGGTGATGCTGCCGCACCGGGCTGTGTGCGACTACCTGCTGTGGAGCGCTCGAACGTACGTCGCTGCAGGCGCCGTTCGCGACGACGGAGAGGACGACAACCAGGGCGACGGCGCGGACGGCCGGGGCGGAGCGATGGCGCACTCCTCGATCGGCTTCGACCTCACCGTGACGAGTCTGTTCCTGCCGCTGATCACAGGTCGTCCCGTCCTCCTCGACCCCGCCTGGCGGGACGCCCTCGCCCTCTCCGCGGACCTGGCCGACCGGACCGGCCTGGACCTGCTCAAGCTGACCCCGTCGCACCTGAAGGTCGTCAACCAGTCCGTGGAACCAGGGGACTTCACCGGCACCACCGGCTCCCTCGTCCTCGGCGGTGAGGCCCTCGACAGGAGTGCGGTCGACACCTGGACGACACACGCCCCGGGGACGAGGATCTTCAACGAGTACGGGCCGACCGAGACCGCCGTCGGCGTGTGCGTGCACGAGGTGGGCGCCCACGACGGCCCCGGCCCCGTCCCCATCGGCCGGCCCATGGACCACGCCGAGGTCCTCGTCCTGGACGAGGACCTCACCCCCGTGCCGGTGGGCGTGCCGGGTGAGATCTACATCGGCGGCACAAGCCTCGCCCGCGGATATCTGGGCGCCCCGGCCGCCACCGCCGAACGGTTCGTACCGCACCCCTTCTCACCGGAACCCGGCCGCCGTTTGTACCGCTCGGGCGACCTCGCCTGCGTCGGCCCGGACGGCCTGATCCGGTACCTGGGGCGGGTGGACGACCAGATCAAGGTCAACGGGGTACGGGCGGAGCCCGAGGAGATCCGGGCCGCGCTGCTGCGGCACCCTGGCGTGCGGGACGCCGCCGTCGTCCTGGTCGCGGACGAGGAGTACGGCGACCACCTGGCCGCCTGTGTCGTCGCCGACGACGTCCACACCACGACGACGCAGGCCCTGCACGCCCACCTGGCCGAGCGGCTGCCGGCCCAACTGGTGCCGACCACGTATGCCAGGACCGAGGCGATACCCCTCACATCGAACGGCAAGGTGGACCAGGCCGCGGTGCGATCCCTCGTCCAGGCCGGCAGCACCGGGTCCCCAGTCTCGTCGGCGGGCGGGGCCAGCACACCACCGGCCGACCTGGTGGAGGCCGCCGTGGCCCGGGTCTTCGAGGAGCTGCTCGGCGTCGCCCCCGTCGGCGCGGACGACGACTTCTTCACGCTCGGCGGCCACTCCCTGCTGGCCGTACGGCTGATCGCACGGCTCAACGGGGAGTTCCACGCCGAGCTCCCGGTCCCCGTGCTCTTCTCAGAACCGGAGACGGGGCCGGGGCCGGATCATGAGGTGGGGCGGCCCTCAAGGGCGGCCACGCCGAAGCACCTGGCCCGGCTGCTCAAGGCGCGCAACGCCGTCCCGCACGCCCTTCCGGACGACATCGTGGCACTGAGGCCCCGGGGCGAGGGCACCCCTCTGTTCTGCGTCCACCCGGCAGGCGGCGAGGCCACCGGCTTCCGCCATCTCGCCGCCTGCCCCGAGCTGCGCGGCCCGCTGTACGCCCTCCAGACATCGGCGGACGATGCCGACCACGAGGACCGGAGCGTCGAGGCACTGGCCGCCCGCTATCTGGCGGCCGTACGCGCGGTGGCGCCGACCGGCCCGTATCTGCTGCTGGGCTGGTCCATGGGCGGGCTGGTGGCCTTCGAAATGGCCCGGCTGCTCGAACTGCAGGGTGAGCGCGCGGAGATGGTCTTCCTCGTCGAGAGCTACCTCTCCGCACAGCTCCCGGAGTTCGACGAGGACGACGAGCGGGAGAAGCCGGGTTCCGTAGCGGTGGAGGAGGACATGAGCGCCGCCGAGTTGCTCCGGCTGGACCTCCGACGGCGCACCAACCGCGCCCATCTGCGGGCCGCCCGGGCCTACCGCCCGTCGCGTTACGCCGGCCCGGTCGCACTCGTCCAGGCCGACAAACAGGATGCGGACTTCCGGCGCACCGCGATCCGCTCCTGGTCCTGTGTCTGTGCCCCCGCCCGGCTGACCCACCACGTCCTGGAAGGAGACCACCTAACCCTGTTCGAGCCACCGTACGTTACCGAACTCGCCCGCCTGATCGACCGGATGACGCGGTAGTCCACCGGACGCAGGAGCGTGGTTCTCATCGGCGCCGACGCTGTGGCCGTCGGCTTCCGGTCCACCAACGTCACAACCCTGGAGTGGCTGGCGGCGTTCAAGCTGGCAGCGCTGAGTAGGAGCCATCGTGACCTCGGAGGCCAACTGCCGGGCGGAGCGGACCTATGGTGCGATGGGGTCGGTGGGGAACCTCTCGGGGTGGGCTGACCTGAGGTAGTCCATGGCCGTGTCCTCCGTGATCCCGAAGACCGTCATCAGGTGAACCGGATCGGCGGTCGCCCGGGCCTCGTCCAAGATCCTGTCGATGCGCACCTGCTCTGCGTTGATTCCGAGGCGCCGAAAGAAGTACTGGAATGCCTTGTGGCTCATTTGAGGACCCTCAGGATCATGCGCCGTCACCCGCGTGACCAGCAGGTGTGGGTTGGTTGAGTGCGGCCGGCGCGCGGCACGTTCCTTGAGTATCGTGGCGATCAGGGACAGCGTGAAGTCGTCCAGGTAGACGAGCCGCGTCTGTCTACCGGAGGTACCTCGCACACCGAGGGTCCCCTTCGACCGGTTCAGATCGGACAGCAGGGTCCCGCGGATGGTGTGCGCCCGCAGCGCGTGGATGGCTGTCAGCGCGACTGCGACCCTGCCTGACGCGGTGGGAACACGGTCAATGAGCCCGACGAGCCGGTCCGAGGACACGGGCCTGCGGACGGCTACGCGGAACGCGAAGGTGGCTGAGCGGGCCGGATCATGAAAGATGACCCGCTCCCGCTTGAGTGCCTTAAACAGGGACCGCAAGGCCGTGAAGACACCACCAACACCGGAAGCGTTGTCGACGGCTTCTTGGACATGAACTGTGGTGATCTCGCGTAAGGAGGTGACCGACGGGCCCCACGATTCCAACAAGGGCGTCGCATAGCCGAGATAGCCGTTCACCGTCTTCCAGCTGAACGGGCGCGATGGCCGCCTGCCCTCCCCGCGCAGCACCGCAATCCATACGTCGACCTCGGGGAGCAGATGGCCAGGAATCCGTCGGCGTAGGCGGGCGACACCGGCCCGGTGGGGGTCAGCGTGCCGTACGTGGTCAGCGATGAGCAGACCGCGCTCAGTGAGAAAGGGGATGAGCCGACGGGCGTTGTAGGAGTTTCCCAGACGAGCGATCGCCCACAGGTCGGCCTCCTCGATCGGCGCGTCCACGCCCAGCCACGCCGTGATCACGGTCAGTGTCCGTTGATGGGCGCTGGCGACCCGTGGGCGCCACTGCTGACGGGCGGCGACCTGGGCGAGCTCACGGCGAAGTGCCTCAGCCCGGTCGCTGAGCGCGGGCAGCTCTCGCTGATGCAGAACCTCCCAGTGCCGCGGCGGTGCGGCGAACAGAGCGAGCTGACTGGCAGTAGCAATCGCGGGAGATACCAAGGGCTGTCGGCGGTCCGCGGTCCCTTCAGCGGCGACTGGACGCCGGATGCCGTCCTGCCCGGTGACGAGTCGATACCCGCGCCAGCGCGGACGCAGCCCGGCCCCATCCATCCACAACTGGACGCCGGACGTCAAAGTCTGCTCTCCGATGTGAGCAAGGGCGTACAGACACATCCGGCATCGTCCCTGCCCGGACGGGAAGTGCCAGAGTCCCGCCGCGTACACGCTTCCGGCCCTGCGGGACAGCAGGACCTCCGGGCCCGCCGCGCCGTCGCGGCGCAGGATCAGATGGACGTCGACCGGCTCCTGGTGCCGCTGCTGCTGTCCGTTCATGACGCGGTCCAGGGCCTGCGTGCCAGAAGGACGGTGAACACCGCTTCTTCCTGCAACGTCCCGTCCTTTGCGCATGTGCCGAGCAGCTGGCGGGCTTCGGCCTCAAATGCCTCGTGCCGGTCCTGGAAAAGGTCCGGGTGGGCAAAGGAGGTGCTGCGGAGATAGCCGACGACCGCGGCGGGCGTCCAGGTACGGGCCACGGGGTAGCGGTACTCGCTCACGTCGGTGAACGCCGAGGCGGCGAGGTCCTCCTGGTACGAGCGCCGGGGCTCGGTGTAGGTGGCGCGGGTGCCCGCCCGGCGCTCGGAGCCCCCCGGGCGGCCGTGGAGGGCTTCGGCCAGCAGCCGTACCGCGGCCTCCGGGACGCCTGGCCGGTAGCGGGCGTAGTCGGCGGCCGCTGCCGCGAACAGGCTTTCCTGGTCCGGCGACGGGGCCGGAATGCTCGAATGTGTCACGAGGCGGTTCTCTCATCGGATGCACGGGGGACAGGCAAGTGCCAGGTCAGGCGGCCGCATTCGGAGGCGGCCCGCTGCCCGCCGCCGGGCTCGAAGACCAGGCGGTATCGGTCGGGGGAGCCTGCTGCCCGCCACAGGGCGGCGAGGTCCTGGATCTCTTTCCAGATGTCACGCGGACCGTGCGTGATGACATTCCAGCGCCGCCGGGTCAGCGGCTCCGCGCGTAGCCACGAACCGCAGCCGGGGGCGCCGATCACCAGGTGCTCGGCGCCGAAGTCCCGCACCAGGCCACCGAGGAGATGATCGGCCGCCAGCCACAGGCCCCGGTCGGTGTCCGCGGGCGGAGGCAGCATGCTCCGCTGCGTCCACGTGCCCGGCTCGGCCGTGATGCGCTGCCGGAACTCCTCGGGGAGCCAGATCCGTTCCAGGCCGTGACCTGCCTGGTGGGCGAACTCCACGGCCCGCAGCTCGGCCCGGACATGACCATCAAAGGTGCGCTCGACGACGGCAAGGGCCGGCCACGAGGGCGAGACGGAGGTGACATGCGCCAGCATCCGGCCCCCGGGCGCCAGCTGCTCGACGAGGGCGGGCGGCACACTTGCCACCGCGTACGACACGAAGATCCGGTCGAACGGTGCACGGGCCGGACAGCCTTCATCCCCCGCCCCGCACACCGCTTCCGGCCGGAATCCGAGGTCGGCCAGCCGTGCCGCGGCCGCCTGCGTGAGGTGCCGGTCCCGGTCAAGGGTGACCACCCCCTGGTCGCCGCAGACCTGGCAGGCCGCCGCGGCCGTCACTCCCGCGCCCGTGCCGACATCCAGCACCCGCTGACGGGGCCGGAGATCCAGCTCGTCCAGCAGCGAGGCGGTCACGCCCATCACCGTGGACATGGACGTGATCGACGCCCCCGACCGCGGTCCGCGCGCCCGGCCGAGAAGCGGCTCCCCGTCGCGCTGGACGAGCACACTGGCCCCGCCGTACAGCACCTTCTGGAGTTCTTCACGGTCCTGCGGCGCCGCCCAGTCCAGCAAGTCCCAGCGCCGCGGCTTCTCGCCGTCCGCGGAACGTCGCACATAGGCCTGCGGCATCAGCACCTCACGGCGCAGAGCCAGCAGCGCCTCGCGCACGAGACCGGGCCGGAGATCACCCGATGCCTCAAGGCGTGCCACCATCTCCTGCCGCGCGGCGGCACAGTCCGCCGTCCAAGATGCATGCCGTGCCGACGGCGGAGGGGCAGGGCACTGTTCGGGCCAAGACGTGGGCTTCGGCTGCGGAGCTGTCATCGGTGCTCACCATCCCGTCGCGGTGTAGAGGCGGCCATGGCCGATGCCGTCGATGGCGGCTTGGGTGTAGGGAACGACCTCGGTGGGGAGATCCTCCGGGCTCCACCACCGCCACTCCACGCACCGGTCGGGCTTCAGGACCTGCTGGGTGCCGGACCAGGTGCGGGCCCGGAAAACGAGCCCGATCCGAGGCCGCGCGGACGGTGAGTCGACCACGTGGACCAGGTGAACGAGCTCGACGTCCCCGGGCTTGATGATCAGCCCGGCTTCCTCCTCGGCTTCCCGTGCCAGACAGCTGACCGCTTCTTTCCGCTCGCAGTGCCCGGCCAAGAAGTGCCATTGGTTCGGTGCGTACTTCGAGTTGGGGTGGCGCCGGCCGAGGAGGATCCGGCCCTGCTCGTCCTGGAGGTGGAGGTGGACACCCACGATGTGGAGTTCGGTTCCCTCCGGTGCCTCGTCTCGCAGCAGACGCACCCCGCCCGGCGGGTCGCCCGCTGGAGGGTGTTCGGCCGCGTGCCGGCGGATCAGGTCGCCGAGGCCGGGGCTCAGACGCAGCCGGTCCAGCATGCGGGGGTGAACCACCGCAGCAACACGCCTTCCTGCAGGCCAACGACGTCGGGATCACCGCCCCAGAGGCCCGTGTAGACCCGGATGGGGACGGAGAGGCCGTCGACGCTCGTCGCCTCCTCCACGGCATACGGCGCCAGGTCCGCGACTTTCAGGCCGGGTGCTTCCTCGCCGAGCTCCCGCCGAATCGTCGCCTCCAGGCAGTGGTCACCCATCTCGCGGCCGCCGCCCATGAGCGCGAATACCCCTGGCTGCCAAATGCCGTCACGCTGATCCCGCAGATGCAGCAGATAGCGACCGTGCCCGTCATGGACCAGAACGGATGCGTTGACGGGTTCCGGCTGCCCGTCGAGCCCATGGGCGGCCCCGGCGTCCAGGAGCTTGGCGCGCAGCGTCGGGGACTTGACGTCGGCGAACGCAAGCCACTGGGCGCCGGAGACTTCCTCATCCTGGAGCACGAGCGGAGGCGGCTGCCCGGCCGCGAGGTAGAAGACGAACCGGAAGTCGAAGTGCTGGTGGGCGGGTTCGCCCTTGTCCGGGTTGGCGGCGATGTCGTGGACGTCGATATCGACCGGCGCTCCGAGGAACTGCGGGGTCAGGCACAGATCCACGGGGCGGATCCCGGTCTCCTCGCACCCTTCCCGCAGAGCTGCCGCCAGAAGCGTCCGGTCGTCCTCGATATGGCCGCCGGGGACGAGGAGCAGCCCCGTGCCCCTGTGGCCGATGTGCAGCACGCGTCGATCACGGTCGATGATGACCGTGCTGCAGGTGACGTGGCCGGGCAGCGTGGCACGACTGCACGGGTTGTCGATACTGTCCAGGACGGACAGCAACCCGGCCAGTGCCTCCCGCTCATCCGGATGCCGGTCCAGATACGCCTCGGCGGTCGTACGAATGTGGGAACGGGTGGGCGGCACGTCATCACCTCGAAAGAGGGTGGGGTGGTCGAAGAAGCGCGGGGTGGTGGACGAGTTCCTGCCGGCTCGGGCATCTGCAAGGGCACCGGGGCCGCTCATGTGCGCGTCCCGTCCCTCTCGCCGTCCGGCTCGGAAGTGACCTGATAGGACAGCAACTGCTGGAACAGTCCGGGCTGTTGGGCGAGCGGCTGGTAGGTGCCCTCCTGAACAACCCTGCCTTCGTCGAGGACGACGATCCGGTCGGCCACGGCAACGTTGGTGATGCGGTGGGTCACCAACAACACCACCCGGTCCCGGGCCAGGTCCCGCAGCCGCTGGAAGATCCGGTACTCCGCGCGGGGATCGAGATTCGCGGTCGGCTCGTCAAGAACCAGCAGCCCGGCCTCCCGGAAGAACGCCCTTGCCAGGGCGATGCGCTGCCACTGACCGCCGCTTAGCTCCTCCCCGTTGAGCCATTCACGGGCGAGGAGCGTGTCCAGCCCGGCGCCGAGCCTGTCGACGACCTCATCGGCGCCGGCAGCCTCGCACGCCTCACGCACTGCCACGTCACCGCGAGCCGTGGGCTGTCCCAGGGTCACGTTCTCGCGCACGGTCAGCGGCCAGTGGGCGTAGTCCTGCGGGACCAGGGCCACCTGCTCCCACAGCGCCTGGGGGTCGGCTTCGCCGGTAGGTGTGCCGTCCCACAGCACCTGCCCGTCGGTGGGCAGGTACAGGCCGCTGACCAGCTTCGACAACGTCGACTTTCCCGAGCCGTTGAAACCGACCAGGGCGGTGACCTCACCGCGGCGCAAGGTCAGCGACACGTCGGACAGCGCGTTGTCGTCCTTGCCCGAGTAGCGGTGGGTTGCCGATTTGATCACGATCTCCTGCGGCGCCTCCGGACGGTGCGAACCCCGACGCAGGCGGAACCCGCCGGCCTTGTCCAGAAAACCGCTCCAGTCATCCATGTACAGGCCCGTACGCACGGCGCGCGCCCCGACGGCTACAAGCCCCCGGACCGACTGCCCGACCGTCTGAAGAGCGAAGACAGCCGTCCCCGCGTGCCCGACACTGATACGGCCGTTGGCCAGCAACCACACGACCGCCGACCACACCACCGCGGACCCCACGCCACCGTACAACGCAACGACCAAAGACATACGGGCACCCGTGTCGGCCGCGGCCCGGTCCTCACAGTTGATCCGGGCAACCGTCTGCCGGTACCGGCCGGACAAGAACTCAGCCATGGTGCCGGCACGGATCTGATCCGCAGCCTCCCTCGTGAAAATGTGCCAACGCAGCACCGACAGCATCCGGTTGTCACCATTGCTGCGCAGATTCGCCAGGTACCGCACCCGGGCGGCACTGACCTGGGCCAGGGCCTGCGGAAGACTGGCCGCCACCAAGAGCGGGAGGAGGACCCAGTGCACACCGGCCAGCACGACGGCCCCGGCGAGGAAACTGGCACTCGACGCGATCAGGTCCTGGCCCTCATCGATCAGATCCCCGGTGACCTGAGCCCCGCGGTCGGCGGCCTCGCGGTCGCGATTGAAGTCGGGCTCGTCGTAGGCGCACAGCTCCACACCGGCACAGCCGGTGAGCAGCATCTGCTCGGCCTCCCGCGACATCAACGGGCCCAGCCGGGAGGACAGCCAGCTGACAGTGATCCCCAGAAGCGCACGCACACCGGACGCACCCGCCAGCAGGGCCACCGACGGCCACGCCTGAAGAAGCCGGTGGTAGACGTCCCCGCTGCTCAGCAGCGCCGTTAAAGTGCCGGCGATGGCGACCAGACCCAGGGCCTGCATCACTCCGGCGACGGCCTGGCACAGCAGGAGACCGATGGTCGCCCGTCGGTCGACCTGCCAGGCCAGAGCCAGCGAGCGACGCACCAACTGTGGCAGGCGCCGGGCCATGTCCCGCATCCGGATGGAACGCCCGGCCGCTTCCACGGGGCCGGCCCCCGCGGCCGGCCCCCGCGGTCCCACCATCCCGCTCCGCCCCAGCGCTCTTTTGCCCCGAGCGCGGAGATCGTCTTGACCTTGCTCACCCTGGGCGCTGGAACGTCCGGGCGTCCCAGCCCCCGCGTTCCTGAAGCGCGGCGCAAGACGCCAGCCCGGCACCGGGACCAGGCCGACCAGATCGTGGAAGCCGCGGTAGCGCCGGTTGGCGACGGGGGTGCCGACCACCACGTCGTCGTGGCCGCCGTACCGGGCGAGCACGATCTGGAACGCCGCGAGCAGCACCATGAACAGGGTGCTGCCGGTGCGCGCGGAGACCTTCCGCAACACGTCGGTCACAGGCGCGGGAACGGTGAACACCGTGGACTCGGCGCGCCCCTCGGGGCGCTCGGGCCGGGGTCGGTCGGCGGGCAGCGGCATCGGGTCCGGGGCACCGGCCAGCCGGCGTTCCCAGTAGTCCAACTGGCCGGCGGCCTCGGCACCTTCGGCCCACTCGTGCTGCCAGCGGGCGTACTCGGCGTACTGCACCGTGTGGGCGGGCGGTTCGGGCGCCTGCCCGCCCAGGCGCGCCCCGTACGCGGTGCCCAGATCGCTCAGGAGGACGCCCAGCGACCAGCCGTCGACGACCGCGTGGTGGAAGGTGAGCACCAGGACCGCGTCGTCGGCGGCGAGGCGGAGCAGCCGGAACCGCATCAGCGGTCCCTCGGCCAGGTCGAACCGCTCCTCGGCGTCCGCCCGCGCGAGTCGCTCGGCCTCCGCCTGCCGGTCGTGCCCGGGCAGCGCGGACAGGTCGACGACGGGCAGCGCGCGATGCCGGTGCGGCAGGACCCGCTGCACGGTACGGCCGTCCCGGACCGGAAGGACCGTGCGCAGGACGGCATGGTGGCGCAGCAGGTCGTTGAGGGCGGCTTCGAGGGCGGTGTCGTCCAGCGGTCCGGTGAGGCGGTGCACGACGGGGCTGTGGTAGGCCGGGCTGTCCGGATCCAGCCCGGACAGGAACGCCATCCGGCGCTGGGTGAAGGACGCGGGAGCCTCCCCGTCGTCGTCCAGGGCGGGCAGCCCGGTCGGGGCGCCCTGCTCCCACAGACGCTGGCGCAGCAGGGCCCGCTGCCCGGCGGGGAGGCGTTCGATCCTGCCCCGCAGATCCGCGTCGATCGCGTCGGCCGTCTTCGTGGTGTGTGTCATGCGGATCCCCCCGCTCGTCCCTCGGCGCGCCGGGACTCGGCGAGCCGCTCCAGTTCGGCCACCAGGCCGTCGAGTTGTTCCGAGCCGTCGTCCGGTCGCGCGGACACTGGTACGGCCGCCGCCTCGTCGGCGGCCCGCTCGACCTCGACGGCGAGGCCGGCCAGGGTCGGCACGTCGAACAGAGTGCGCAACGGCAGGGCAACCCCGAGTCGTTCGCGGACCGAGGTGCGCACCACCGAGGCCAGCAGCGAGTGACCGCCGATGAGGAAGAAGCTGTCGTGCACCCCGAAGGACCGCACGCGCAGGGCATCCGCCCAGATCTCCCACAGGGCACGCTCCGTCGCCGTCCTCGGCGGTACGGTGTCGCCGTCCGGCGGGTCGCCCGCGCCCTTCCTCGACGCGCCGCCACGTGTCTTTGGAAACGCCCAGGACAGGACTATCCAGCTCTATCTCACCTCGGATCCTCAGGGAGACGGCAGCACCGACGGGCGGACCGCGAACACCAACAACCAGGGCTCCATGCTCGGGGCTACTCGTCGCCCTACTGGCCCGCCTCCGAGCCTGATGACGAAGTGCGCGAGGAGGCCGAGCAGCGGTACGAGGCACTGCACGCGATGCGGGTGCAGTATCAGACGTACGTCGCGGACAAGCAGCACGTGCTGGCAGCTCCGAAGTACGACTCCTGGAGAACACTGGTGATGCCGCCCTTCCTCCATGAGATGCATGAGGCTCTGCTGGCGTCTCATGAGAAGCCGTGGACGTTTCTGTCTGTCACGGGGAAGCCGCTTCTGGGGACGGATTTCGATCGGGACTACTGGTACCCGATGCGGGACGGCGCCGAGAAACGGGACTCCGGGCCGCGGTATGCGCGGTGGGCGCGGCCCGCGATGCCGGCGGTCCCGGAGATGGCCGGGCAGGACATCTACCGACTGCGCCACTGGCACAAGGCGAAGCTGGATGAGCCGGGGGACATTCCGCGCGTGGCGGTGGAAGCCCGAATGGGGCATGAGCTTCCGGGTGTGGAGGGTGTGTACAGCGAGGTGACGGTCGGGATGGAGGAGAGGATTGGGGAGTACCTTCAGCGTGTGTGGGAGAAAGAAGTAGTGGGTGCGGGGTTGTGGACGCCTCTTTTTCCCATGCCGCTCCCAGATGGCCTGCACGATGCTGCTCCGCCCCTGTTCAGCGGCCTACCAGTCCTGGAGTACGAATGATCGTCTGGATCAACGGTGCGTTCAGCGCGGGCAAGACGAGCGCCGCGCGCGAGCTGGTCGATCTGATCCCGAACAGCACGTTCTACGACCCTGAGCTGATCGGCACAGGGCTGCGGTACCTGCTGCCCCAGAAGAGACTTGCCGAGGTGACGGACTTCCAGGACCTGCCGATCTGGCGGCGTCTGGTGGTGGACACCGCCGCGGCCCTGCTCGCCGAGGTGTCCGGGGTGCTGGTGGTGCCGATGACACTGCTGCGACAGGAGTACCGCGACGAGATCTTCGGAGGGCTCGCCTCCCGGCGCATACCGGTGCACCATGTTCTGCTCTCACCTGAGGAAACGATCCTGCGCAAACGGATCGCCGACCGGGTGGAGTTCGCCGACGACCCGGAGCACGGCGAGCGCATCCGGCAGTGGGCCTACGAGCACATCGAGCCCTACCGGGCGGCGCTCTGCTGGCTCACCCGGGACGCCCACACCATCGACACCAGCGCGCTCACTCCGTACGAGACGGCCGAGCGGATAGCCGAGGCGGTCCGCACCGGGACGGCCACCGCATGCGAGATCGTGCAGACGCCCGAGCCGACTGCGGAGACCGTCGCGGCCGGCGTGCTGCTCTTTGACGAACATGACCGGGTGCTGCTCGTCGACCCGACGTACAAGCCCGGCTGGGAGTTCCCGGGCGGAGTGGTCGAGGCCGGCGAGGCACCGGCACAGGCCGGGATCCGTGAAGTGGCCGAGGAGATAGGCATCCATCTCGAGCGGGTGCCGAAACTGCTCGTCATCGACTGGGAGGCGCCCGAACCACCCGGCTACGGAGGGCTGCGGATGCTCTTCGACGGCGGCCTGCTGCCCGGTGCGGACGCCGAACGGCTGCTGCTGCCCGACTCCGAACTGCGCGGCTGGCGGTTCGTCACCGAGGAGGAGGCGGCCACCATGCTTCCTCCGACCCGGTACGAACGGCTGCGCTGGGCACTGCGCGCCCGGGAGCGGTCAACCGTGCTCAACCTGGAGGCCGGAGTCCCGGTCGGCTGAGGCACGCAGCACCGCGGCGGCGTCGACGGTGAGGGGATCGCCGTGCCCGAAGCAGACCGTGGCCGGTTCCAGCGCGGCCAGCCGTCGGAACGAGGCCACGGCCTGCGCCCGGTCGATGTTGAAGACGCCCAGCATCACCTGACCGACCCCGGCCACGCAGTCGCCGGTGAACAGCACTCCGTGGTGCGGCAGATGGATACCGATGGAGCCGGGGGTGTGGCCCGGCGCGTGGACCACACGGGCCCCGGATCCGAAGCGGATCTCGTCGCCGTCGGCCAGCTCGCGGTCGACACGGGTCGGCGGGGCCGGGGGCACGGTCAGCGCATGCTCGTACAACGGGCGTTCCCAGTCCAGCAGGGCGGGGTCGGCAATCGCCTCCTCGCCACGGATCGCCGGGGCGTCCAGCCGATGGGCCAGGATCTCGGCGCTGTGTCGATCGGCGAGCACCTGGGCGGAACCGTAGTGGTCGCGATGCCCATGAGTGAGGACGATCCGGCTGATGCCGTCGGGGTCCAGGCCGAGGCCGCGCACCGCGGCCTCGATCGCGGGCGCCACATCGATGTCGCCCGCGTCGATCAGAGTCAGGTCCGCTCCGTCGCGCCACAGATACGCCTGGCCGATGGGGAAGCGGAACATGTGCAGCTGGGGAAGTACCTCGACGGGATCCATACGGCGAACGTATGCGGACGTACCCGCCCGCCGCCCGGATCTACGCTCTGGGCGAGCTTCACTCAGCGCGTAGTGCGGCTGCACGGACGGCCCGGAACCTGCGGGGCCGGGCATGAACCGGAGTCAGCGCCAAGGGATGTTCCGCCACGGGCTGCCCTCGTTCTCCGTCAGGAGACGGTGAGCGGCGACGTTCTGCTCGTAGAACGTGCCGTACTGCTCGTCGTCGAAACGAAGCACCCTGCCCAGCGCGTACGCCGCGGAGAAGCTCTCCCACGAGTCATAGGCCGACTTGCTCAGCGCCCCCGCGTGCACGATCGCCTGCTCGGCCTCGTGCGGATGGCAGAACCGGGCCGACAGCCCCCAGCGGGCCAGGTTCACGGCACGCCCGTAGTCGTAGGCGACCGTGGTGGTGACCACTCCGTCCGGCGGCAGCAGCCCGTCGGCGCGGAACCGGGCCTCGTACCGGACGATGCGCCGCACCAGCTCCTCGATGTGCGTGACCGTGTCATGGCCCAGCCCGATGTCCTGGGCATGTCCGGCAGCGGTCTCGCGCCACAGGTCGGCGGGCGGTGGCCCGCCGAGAGCGGCCCGCAACCGCTCCCGAACCCGGAGGGCGAAATCGGGTTCCGGCGGACTGTTCCGACCGTCCAGCAGGACGGTCAACTGCCTTTGCCAACCGTTGCGTTCGGTGATCCCCCACATGTCGCGAAGGAGTTCGAGCTCCTCGACGTATCCGTGGTACGCCGTGCCGACCCCGTTCCACGGCACACCGTTCCCGATAGCCAGATGCGCGCCGCAGGCCAGACCGTAGGCGAGCGGCCCGTGCAACGCGCCGTGCCGCAGCGCGATCAGCCGGTCCCCGTGCGAACGGTCGTTCTCCGCGTAGTACCGGAGCCACATCGCCCGGTGCTGCGGAGTGGTGGGGAGAAGGATCTGGGCCGGGCTGCCGGTGTTGACCGACAGTAACTGCTGCGGGTCGCGCCAGCCGAACTCGGCGATCCACTTGAGGGAGACCCGGTGGAACACCCACTCCGGATGCCAGGGTGGCAGCATGCCCTGAGTGAGCACCTGGCGCCCGTAACGCCCCGCCTCGTCCCGGTGCGAGCGCCAGACAATCATGTCGGGATCCGCGTCGACCTCCGCCTTCAGCGCCCAGATGTAGAGGTCCGCACCGGCCAGTACCCGCAGCTGCGCCTCCACGTCGCCGCGCATCCCGGCCTCGTACAGCAGATGCTCGGTCATGGTGGGAGAGGCCCAAGGAGCCCCGTACGCAGGGTTGCCGGGGAAGCGGGGGAGCGGGTGTGGGTTCATGACCACGGGATGTTCCGGTAAGGGCTCGTCGGATCCTGGGTGAGGATGCGGTGCTGGGCGAGCGACTCCGCGTACTTCTCCTCGGCACGGACCTCGCCGTCGAAAAGGATCAACCGGGTCAGGGCGTAGCCGAGGGGGAATTCCTCCCAGGAGCTGTACGTCCGCCGTGCCAGTTCGCCGATCCGCAGTACGGCCTGCTCGGCCTGCTGCGGGTCGCAGTAGCGCGCACCCAGTGCCATCCGTACGACATTGACGGCACGGCCGTGGTCGAAGGCGGACAGCGTGTCGATCCGGCCTTCGGGAGCGAGGACGCCGTCGGCGCGGAACCGCGCCTCGTACCGCGCGATGCACCGAAGCGACTCGTCCGCCTCCGCCAGGTCGGCGGCGGCCGTGCGGCGCCGGCCCAACGTTTCGGTGACGCTTTCGGACCACTCCTGGCGGGAGGGCGTCCGCTCCAGGCGATCGGCCAGAGTACGCCGGATCCGTAGCACCGACTCATGGGTGCGGCCGATGAGGCGCGTGGCCATCAGTGCGTCGAGCGTCCTTTGGTGGTCGGCGCGGTTTTCGATCCCCCATGGACTGCGCAGCCATGCGATGTCCGTCTCGTAATCCGCGTAGGCGGCGCCGAGCTGGTTCCAGACGAGGCCGTTGTGCACGGCGAGATGGGCGCCGATGGCCAAGCCGTACGCGACCGTCGGCGGCGCCCAGCCGATCCCTGTCCCCGTTGTCACGGGCCGATCCTATGAAACCGGGCCCGGACCGACCCATGGCGGGTGGTCCGGGCCGTCTTGAGGAGCACGTCCGGCCCCGGCCCGCTGCGGACGGATCGGCGGACCGGTCGAGCCCTGCGAACAGGAGATCCGCAGGAACACGGCGGGATCAGTGACGCGAAGTCAGGCCCGCTTGGACTCCGCGTAGTTCCGCAGGAACAGGGCCTCGGCGAGCGAAAGCCGCTCCAGCTCCTCGGGTGACACGCTCTCGTTCACCGCGTGGATCTGTGCCTCCGGCTCGCTCAGGCCGATCAAGAGGATCTCGGCCTGTGGGTAGAGGGCGGCGAGGGTGTTGCAGAGCGGGATCGAGCCGCCCATCCCGGACGTCTGCATCTTCTCGCCGGGGTACGCGGCCTCCATCGCCTGCGCCATGGACGTGTACGCCGGGCTGGAGGTGTCCGCACGGAACGGCTGGCCCTGGCCGACCTGTTCCACCGACACCCTGGCCCCCCACGGGGCGTGCGCCTTGAGGTGAGCGGTCAGCAACTCGGTCGCCTTCGCGGCGTCCTGGCCCGGCGGCACCCGCAGGCTGACCTGCGCCCGCGCGCTCGCCTGCAGCGACGGTGTCGCGCCGACCACCGGCGGGCAGTCGATACCGATGACAGTGACGGCGGGCCGCGCCCAGATCCGGTCGGCGACCGTACCCGTGCCGATCAGTCCGACGCCGCCGAGGACCTTCGCGTCCTTGCGGAACTCGGCCTCCGCATACTGCAGTCCGTCCCATTCGGCGTCCGTGGCGAGCCCGTCGACGGTCGTGGTGCCGTCCTCGGCGCGCAGCGACGAGAGCAGCTGGATCATCGCTGCCAGCGCATCCGGGGCGGCGCCGCCGAACTGTCCCGAATGCAGGTTTCCTTCGAGGGTGTCGAGCGTGACCCGCAGCATCGTCATACCGCGCAGCGTCGCGGTCACCGTCGGCAGACCGACCCGGAAGTTGCCGGTGTCGCCGATGACGATCGTGTCGGCGGTCAGCAGTTCGGGGTGCGCCTCGGCGTACCGCTCCAGGCCGCCGGTGCCCTGCTCCTCG
Source organism: Streptomyces sp. NBC_00057 (assembly GCF_045041165.1). Lineage (NCBI taxonomy): Bacteria > Bacillati > Actinomycetota > Actinomycetes > Kitasatosporales > Streptomycetaceae > Streptomyces > Streptomyces sp. NBC_00057. The sequence continues at coordinate 8,016,754 of NZ_CP108256.1, forward strand.
GAACCCTCGGCGATCACCTTGACGGAGACCGGGACGCCGCCGTTCGCCTTGAGGGCGCGCAGGGCGAGGAGATGCATGATGAAGCCGCCCTTGCAGTCGGCCGCGCCGCGGCCGAACCAGCGGCCGTCGCGCTCCGTCAGCTCGAACGGCGGGGAGAGCCAGGCGGACTCGTCGAGCGGCGGCTGTACGTCGTAGTGCGCGTAGAGCAGTACGGTCGGGGCGTCGGCCGGGCCGGGCAGGAAGCCGTACACCGACTGGGTGCCGTCGGGGGTGTCGAGCAGGGCGACATCCTGGAAGTCCTCGGCGCGCAGCGCGTCGGCGACCCAGTTGGCAGCCGCCTCGCACTCACTCTTCGGGAACTGCGCGGGATCCGCCACCGACTGGAAGGCCACGAGCTCGGTCAGCTCCGCCTTGGCACGGGGCATCAGCGAGGCAATGGTCTCGGAGATCGGACGGGCGGTCATGGGCACGCTCCTCGTGGGTGCGACGTTATGTATACGAATCCGGGTACATGTGCACCGAGTGTGCGGCGTTGCATGTAGGACGAACTCACGGTCGATCCTCCCACAGCGGGTGCCGGGTCGGGCGCGCCGTAGGATGCCGTGAGCAGCATGGGCCACTGGTGGGATCGGGAGCAGAAGCACATCGTGAGCAGCGAGAACGCAGACGCCGTACATGAGCACGAAGAGTCGACCGTGTGGGACGTCGTCGTAGTCGGTGGCGGACCGGCCGGAGCCTCCGCGGCATACGCGGCGGCGGTCGCCGGCCGACGGGTACTGCTCCTCGAGAAGGCGGAACTGCCCCGCTACAAGACGTGTGGCGGCGGCATCATCGGGTTTTCGCGTGATTCGCTGCCGCCCGGATTCGAACTGCCGCTGCGGGACCGGATCCACGCGGTCACGTTCTCGCTCAACGGCAGGCTGGCGCGGACCCGCCGTTCCAAGCGGATGCTCTTCGGGCTCATCAACCGCCCCGAGTTCGACGCGGGGCTGGTCGAGGAAGCGCAGAAGGCGGGCGCCGAGCTCCGTACCGGAGCGACCGTGACGAGGGTCGAGCAGCACGGTGCCGCGGTGCCGGACCGGCGCACGGTCGCCGTCGTGCTGTCCGGCGGCGAGACGGTTCTGGCCCGCGCGGTCGTCGGTGCGGATGGCAGTGCTGGGCGGATAGGAGCCCATGTCGGGGTGAAACTCGACCAGGTGGATCTCGGCCTGGAGGCCGAGATCCCGGTTCCGGAGACGGTCGCGGAGGACTGGGCGGGGCGGGTGCTGATCGACTGGGGCCCCATGCCCGGCAGTTACGGCTGGGTGTTCCCCAAGGGCGACACCCTCACCGTCGGCGTGATCTCGGCGCGGGGGGACGGGGCGGGGACCAAGCGGTATCTGGAGGACTTCATCGCCCGGCTCGGTCTCGCCGGCTTCGAGCCGAAGATCTCCTCCGGGCACCTGACGCGATGCCGCAGCGACGACTCGCCGCTGTCGCGCGGGCGGGTGCTGGTGTGTGGCGATGCGGCGGGGCTGCTGGAGCCGTGGACCCGCGAAGGCATCTCCTTCGCGCTGCGGTCGGGGCGGCTCGCCGGTGAGTGGGCGGTGCGGATCGCGGAGTCGCACGATGCCGTGGACGCCCGACGCCAGGCGCTCAACTACGCCTTCGCCATCAAGGCCGGCCTGGGTGTCGAGATGAGTGTCGGACGGCGCATGCTGAAGCTGTTCGAGCGCCGGCCGGGGGTGCTGCACGCGGTGCTGACGGGATTCCGCCCGGCCTGGAACGCGTTCGCCGGGGTCACCCGGGGAACGACTTCGCTGGCTGAGCTGGTCCGTACGCATCCGCTGGCGCAGCGGGCCCTGTCGGCGATGGACCGTTGACACCTGACACCGAGGGCGGGCCGGGCCGCACGGTCAGCCCTCCACGGTGATCCGGAAGACGGGGTGGTCCGGGCAGGCGGCCAGGAGTTCTGCGTCCGTGGACTTTGCGGTGATGCCCTGGAAGTACTGGTTGACCTCCCAGCCCCACCGCTCCAGGTAGGCGCGGACGACCAGCACCTTCTGCTCGTCGTCCGCGATCTCCACGGCCGTGAAGGTACGGATCTTCCGGCCCACCCGCAGCTCGCCCCCACCGGCGACCCGCATGTTGCGAACCCACTGGGAGTGGCCCCGCGCCGAGACCAGATACTGCGTGCCCTCGTAGGTGTGGGAGTTCACGGGGATGCGCTGCAGCTGCCCGCTCTTGCGGCGGCGCACCGACATCTCGGCCGAGCCGAGAAGGCTGACGCCGTGCCGGGCGAGCCAGCCGATGATGCTGTTCATCCGGACGTTGAACGCGTTGCCCTGAAGGTAGTACGGCTGAGACATGGCGACTCCCCCATTGTTTTGAGAGCGGTGCTCTCGCTTGAGATCAGTGTGCATGGAAGTGATGCTCAAAATCAAGAGCAGTGCTCTCATTATCGTTCAGTGCTCTTTGCTCGTGGCAGACTGAAGACCATGAGCGCTATCCGAGGAGCCAGGGAACGGGCCCGTATCGAGGTCACCGCCGCCATCAAGGACGAGGCGAGGAAACAGCTCGCGGCCGAAGGCGCCGCAAAGCTCTCGCTGCGCGCCGTGGCACGGGAACTCGGAATGGCGTCATCCGCGCTCTACCGCTACTTCCCCAGCCGGGACGAACTGCTCACGGCCCTGATCGTCGATGCGTACGACTCCGTGGGCGAGAGCGCCGAGGCCGCCCACCGGGCCGCCCGTGCCGACGCCGCCCCCCACATCACCCGCTGGACCGCCGTCGCCCACGCCGTACGCGACTGGGCCCTCGCACACCCCCATGAATACGCTCTGATCTACGGCTCGCCCGTGCCCGGTTACAGCGCACCGCAGGCGACGATCGGTCCCGCCTCCCGCGTCGGTCTCGTCCTGATCGCCGTCGTCGGCGAGGCCTACCGCACGGACGGTCTCGCCCTGCCGCCGCTCGCCGACGAGCTGCGCGCCGAGGCCGAGCGGATGGTCGCCGAGTTCGCACCCGGCCTTCCTCCGGAGGTCGCCGCCCCACTGATCGCTGCCTGGTCGCAGCTGTTCGGGCTGATCTCCTTCGAGATCTTCGGCCAGTTCAACGGGGTGGTGGAGGCCCGGGAGATCTTCTTCCGGGAAGCCGTCACCGAACTGGCCCGCACGCTCGGCCTGCTCGGCCGCCGAGGCAGCTGGTAGGGATTTGTCAGGTGGTGGCGTGGGACCGCCAGGGGGTGGGCTGTCGGCAGGTGGGGCAGGTGCCGGTCCAGGTGGCCAGGAGGCGTTGGAGAACGTCCAGGGCCTGGTAAAGGGGCAGGCCCTGCAGGGGCTTTTGGGCAGGTCCGTCGTTCGGTGAGGAACGGGTGGGCGGCGGTGACGAGGGTGACGTGGCGGTGCCAGCCGGTGATCGAGCGGCCTTCGAAGTGGTCGAGTCCGAGGGTGGTCTTCAGCGCGCGGTAGTCGTGTTCGATGCGCCAGCGCAATTTCGCGCGTCGCCGAGACGCCGACCCGCATGCGGTGTTGCTCTTCCCCATCCCGCACGACTTCACCGACGGTTCCCAGATCGCCTACCGGCGCAGGCCCGAGCTCTACCTCGACCCGGCCGTCCGGCAGGCCAGCTCCACCTTCGCGCAGCTTCCGCCCTCCGTCGTGGAACCGACGATGGAGAAACTGCGCGCCCACCTGGACTCCGGTGCCTGGCGGCGCCGTCATGCCGACCTGCTCGACCAGCAAAGCGTGGACTACGGGTACCGCTTGCTCATCGCAGGGGAGAGCTTCGGCCCCAGGTGACAGCACCGTCCCGGGATCCGCTCGCACACATGCCCCGCAAACCTGCTGGGGACTACTCCGTCCCCGCATCGAGCGTGTCTTTGGCGACCAGTCTGGAGCCGGAGAAGCACAGGCGGTAGAGATCGACCTGGTCCAGGAGATTGCCGTTCGAGCGGTAGAACTCACAGGTGGTCCCGGGCGGCCGGGGCGCCAAGCGCGCATCGTCGGGGGGATAGGGGAAGGGGCGTGGCGGAAGGAGGTGGGCGATTTCGGTGCGTGGCCGGCCGACGCGCAGCTCCTCGTAGCGGGACGGCGGCAGCACACTGGTGGCCAACTGGTAGGCCAGATACGCGACGGCGGGCAGGAAGAACACCGCTGCCACGGTGGGGACCGCGAAGACGGCAGCGAAACGCCAGCGGGCGCTGCGCCGTATGTGCGCCAGTCGGCGCGCCGATTCGGGTGCGGCGCCGGTGGCCGTGTCTTCTGCGCCGGTGTCCTGCGTGCCGTTCGTGGGAAGGGGGCGGGTGGTGTCTTCGGGCAAGCCCCGTGGCGTCGGTTTCGCCGTCGCATGATGCGGCAGGGTGGCGCTCACCTGGAAGCCGCCCTCGTACGGGCCGGTCCGCAGTGAGCCGCCGAGGACCGTTACCCTCTCCCGCAGTCCTGCCAGGCCACGGTTGCCCGCCACTATTCCGGGCAACGGGCCTGCGGGCGGCTCGGAGTTGACGATCCGGACGTGGATACGGTCGCTGTCGTGGGTGATGCCGACCTGCACGGTGCTGCCCGGGGCGTGTTTGGTGGCGTTGGTGAGTGCCTCCTGCACCACCCGGTATACGCCGCGTTCGATCAGTGGTGACAGTGCGGGCAGGGGGCCGTTGCGCTCCCACCGCACCGGGACGCCGGAGGCGACCGCACGGCCCAGAAGTTCCTCGACGCTGTCGGCCGCGGGCGGACTGGCTTTTGTACGGGGCTCGTCGCGCAGCACGGTGACGGTCTCACGTAGCTGGTCCACGGCGTCCGATACCGTCCTGCGCAGCTCGGCGACGTCGTCGCGGTCCTGAGGGGAGAGCGTGGGGGAGAGCTCCAGGGCCCCAGCACGCAGAGCGACCAGGCTCAGTACGTGGCCCAGCGAGTCGTGCATGTCGACGGCGATGTCCGCGCGTTCCGTCAGCCTCGCCTGCTCCGCGACGAACCGCTGCCGCTCCTCCAGGCTGCGGGCCAACTGCCAACCTCCCCAGACCAGTTCCCTCCGACCCCGCCAGTAGCGGCCGGCGAGCCACGGCAGCAGGAGCGCGGAGGGGAGCACGGTCATCGCGTAGAACCACCACACCGCAGGCACCTGCAGTACGGCGCACAGCGCGAGATCGACCGCCAGGCAGCCGACGAGTACCAGCAGTGGGGTGAGGGCCGTGCCGGTACGCGCTCCCAGCAGGCAACTCAGCCCGGCCAGCGCCAGTACGTAGGCATTTGCGGGGCTGGCCGGGTTGGTCAGTCCCATGGCGCACAGGGTGTTCACCAGGAGGACCGCCGTCCCCGGCCGGGACCGGGCGAGGGGGACCGCAACGGCCAGCACGAGCAGCGGGAGCACCAGGTCCAGCGTGACCGAGGTCGCCGGGTCGTTGCTGAACCGGATGACGCCTGCGGCACAGAAGACAGCCCACAGTGCCATGTCGCCGAGCACCGACCTCAGCGGGGTACGAACCTGCCACATAGGGCGTCGGGTTTCCTCTCCTTTGGTCGCGGTGTGTGTTGTCATCCGCCCGACGCTACGTCACGGTCCACCGACAAGGGGCAGGCCCGTCCGCCGGGCCGTCGCGCAGCGGACGGGCGGAGGGGCGGAAAAGAGGGACCGGCCGGGTGACGGCTCGGACCCGGGGGCGAGGGCCGTGCCGCTCTTCACGCGTCGCGACGGCGCAGCACGTACGAACCGGTCAGATGGGCTGCCAGTGTCCACGCCAGCAGGATCAGCACCGCTGCGGCCGGCGAGTACGGGGCGGCGCTGCCGCTGCGCATGAAGTGGTCGCCCGCGCTGTGCGGCAGCCAGTCGTTGATGGCGAGCAGGACCGGGCCGCCGAGCCCCACAAGCATGCTCGGCAGGGCCCACAGCAGCGCGAAGAGCACCGTCAGCGCTCCGGCCGCATGCCGCGTGGCGAAGGACACCCCTACGGTCAGTACCGCGACGAGGGCGTAGAAGATGCCGACGGCCAGGACCTGGCCGACCGCCGCGACAGCGTCGAACGAGGCATGGCCGGAGAACGGCCCCCAAGCCACCGCCATACCCAGCGCGGCGAACGTCGCGCCGGCGGCGAAGGCGACCACAGCGGTGACCAGCGCCTTGGCCAGTTGAACCCGGTGCCGGACCGGCACCCACAGCAGCGACGAACTCATGCTGGCGGTCGTGTACTCACTCGTGACCGTGACCGTGGCCAGGACGACCACGGCGAACTGGACGAGGACCGTGGAGGACACCACGGCGTTGCCGACCGGCTGGACGACATGCTCGTTGATGCGGGCGATCGATCCGTAATAGAAGGTGAACACCCCCGTCGCCAGCAGACCGACCAGGAGGCACAGGTACGGAGCACGGACCGACCACAGTTTGGTCCACTCGGCGGCGACCGCACCGGCGAACCGGCCGGCGGACCGTGCCCGGGTGGCGCTTCCGGACGTATCCGCCGTCATGTCAGCCGTCATCGTGACCACCGTCCGATCTGCCGTGCCATGCCACGTTCATGCCGGGTGCCCTGCTCAGATCCGGCGCTGCGCCCTGACCCGGTCGTGTGGCCCTCTTCCGATCCCGCGCCCGTCGCGTACTCAACACTTCGCACCGTCAGTTCCATGTACGCCTGTTCCAATGAGGCCTGCACGTCGCTCAGCTGATGCAGCCGGACGCCGGAGCTGTGGGCGAGGTCTCCGACCTCGGCAGCGGTCCGGCCCTTGACGACGATCTCGCCCTTGTCCGATGCCTCGACCTTCACGCCGCTGTCCGCAACAAGACGGCTCACCAGCAGGGACAGCTCTTCGGGGTCGGGCACCCGGGCGCGCACAGATGCCCGGGAACTGCCGGCAAGGAAGTCCGCCATGGATGTGTCGGCCAGCAGCTTGCCTCTGCCGATGATCACGAGGTGATCGGCCGTCAGCTGCATCTCGCTCATCAGATGGCTGGAGAGGAAGACGGTACGACCCTGGGCGGCCTGGTCGCGCACGAGCTGTCGCATCCAGCGCACGCCGTCGGGGTCGAGGCCGTTGACCGGTTCGTCCAGGATCAGCGTCGGCGGGTCACCGAGCAGCGCGCCGGCCACACCAAGACGCTGGTTCATGCCCAGCGAGTACGCTCCGGCACGGCGTCGCGCTGCCTTGGCCAGGCCCACCATCTCCAGTACTTCGTCCACTCGGCGCACCGGGATGCCGTTGCTGCGCGCCTGCGCGATGAGGTGGTTGCGTGCCGAGCGCACCGGGTGCAGCGCCTTCGCGTCCAGCAACGCGCCCACTTCACGGACGGGGTGGCGCAGGGCAGAGTACGGTCTGCTGTCAATGAGCGCCGTGCCCCGAGAGGGGTGGTCCAGGCCCAGGACCATCCGCATCGTGGTTGATTTACCGGCCCCGTTGGGGCCGAGGAAGCCGGTCACCTTTCCTTCCTTGATGTCCAGTGTCAGGTCGTTCACAGCGACGGTTTCGCCGTATCGCTTGGTAAGCCCTCTGAGGGTGATCACATCGGCTCCTTCGGCATCTGCCGGACTTCTCTCGTACGGCAGCGACGCTAGAGGGACTGGCCGCGGCGGCACATGGGCCGTTCGTCAGCACCTTCCTTCCTTTCGTCAGGGGTGCAGCCCCGCCGCTGGTCGCACTTCTCCCAGCGATCGGTCTCACAGCCGCCCTGGGGCCGTACGCTCGGCCTGTGGAACAGACGACACCAGGCCGTCGGCCGGTCCGTGTTCTTGTGGCGGACGACGAAGCGATGGTCCGGGCCGGGGTACGAGCCATCCTGGTCAGGGACCCGTGTACCGAAGTGGTGGCCGAGGCTGCAGACGGCCACGAGGCCGTCTCGCTGACGCGCCGCCATCGCCCCGACGTGGTCCTCCTGGACATCCAGATGCCCGGACTGGACGGCCTGGCGGCGGCGGCTCAGATCCACCGGGCGCTGCCGACAGTCGGCGTGATCATGCTGACGACCTTCGGGGAGGACAACTTCATCACACGGGCCCTCGAGGACGGGGCCAGCGGCTTCCTGCTCAAAGCGGACGACCCCCGGGAACTGCTGAACGGAGTGCAGGCGGTGGGAGCCGGCGGGGCCTATCTTTCGCCGAGGGTTGCCACCCGAGTCATCGCCGGTCTGCGCGCACACCGGGCGGCACGTCCCCACCGCCCGCTCGAGCACTTGACCGGACGGGAACTCGACGTGCTGGCCGGGCTCGGGGCAGGGCTGTCCAACGCCGAGATCGCCGCCAGGCTGCATCTGGTCGAAGGCACCGTGAAGGCACACGTCAGCGCGGTCCTTGGTAAATTGGGGGCGCGCAACCGGGTGGAGGCTGCCATTGCCGCGTACGAGGCCGGCCTGGTCCCTCGCGCCCCATAGGCACGCCTCCGGCCCGCCGATCCGCCCGGATCGGCCGCCCGCCAAACGGTCAAGCGGCACGGCGACCGCGGTCGCGCGAAAGCCAGGACACTCACCCGCACGTACCCTCGCTGAGCTGAGCCGTGCCCCCCGACGGCGGCCGGACATTTACTCCGCATCGCTCAGGGGCTCGGCGTGCAGGGCGTCGTCGACGGGCATGCCGTCCTGGCCGGCCGCCCCCGATGCCTTCCCAAGTGGGCGATCCCGCTGCCGCACGACCTGGACGACGCCCGGCGCACCGCCGAGGCACAGGGGCGTACAGAGGTGGTCCTGGCCTGGGAAGAAATCACCCCACCGCACCCGCAGACCCGGAAATCACCCCAGGGCCTGGCTGGGGACTGTCCGGCGGTTCGCGGTCGGGGTCGCGGTGCCTGGCACATCCCCCAGCTCTCAACGCCGTTCGAGCGGGGGGCAGCCCACCCAGGGCCTCTCGTTCGGAACATGCCGGGCTCGCGGGCCATGGCACTGCGCTTCGCCGCGCTGTCGTCGGTCGGCCTTGCGATGCACCGCACCAGAGGTCGCGCCCTGCCCGCCCCTGATCCGTCCGCCCTTGATACAGGTCCTGGAGGGCATGGGGCACCCGGTCGCCCCCCGCCCAACCCCGTCCGACGTACTCCACAGGGAGTACGGGTGATCACCACGCCCGGCTGACGCCTCCGTCGCGGCTCGCGGTCTAGCGTGGCCGACATGGAAGAGCAACGCTCACACTGGGGGCACGGCGAGCCGCCGCGCTGGCTGACGGGGGCGCCGGGGCACTACGCCTCCCGGCTGCCCTGGCCGTCGACGATCCTGCTCGGTGCCGTCGTCATGGTCGGTTCGACCATCGCGGCCCGGGGGCAGATGGACGAGCGGGCGCCGCTGGACATCTTTGCGCGGCTGCTGCTCTTCCTGGCCGTCGCCGTACTTCTGCTGCGCCACCGCCACCCCGTGGTGGCCGTCTTCGGCAGTTCGGCCGCGGCGATGATCTACCTGGCGGCCGGCTATCCGTACGGACCGGTCTTCCTTGCCGTTGCCGTGGGCTGCTTCAGCGCCGTTGTCTCCGGGCACCGGCGGGCCGCTTGGACGGCCGTCGGGATGGTGTGGCTGGGGCACGTCCTGGTGGCTCACTGGCTCTACCGGTGGCTGCCGCCCTCCGACGACCACCCCGCCGCCTGGGGGCAGGAACTGGGCGTTGCCGCTTGGGCGGTGGCCATCATCGCCGCCGCCGAGTTCGTACGCGTGCGCCGTGAGCAGTGGGCGGATCAGCGCGCGGAGCGGGAGGCCGCGGAGCAGCGCCGGGCCGACGAGGAGCGACTGCGGATGGCGCGCGAGCTCCATGACGTCCTGGCCCACAGCATCTCCGTCATCAACGTCCAGTCGAGTGTGGGTCTCGCGTTGCTGGACTCCGACCCGGAGCAGGCCCGTACTGCCCTCACCACCATCAAGGCCGCCAGCAAGGAGGCGCTGGGCGAGGTCCGCCAGGTCCTCGACACCCTGCGTACCCCCGGAGACGCCCCCAGGGCCCCGGCTCCCGGACTCGACAGGCTCCCCGAGCTCGTCGAACAGGCGGCGGGCGCCGGGCTGACCGTCGCCGTCGAGACCGATGGCGTACGCGGCGCGGTCCCGCCCGGCGCGGATCTCGCCGCCTTCCGGATCGTGCAGGAGGCGCTGACGAATGTGGTCCGGCACTCCGGATCGCGCACCGCGCAGGTCCGTATCGGTTACGAGCCCGGCCACATCCGGCTCCGTATCGATGACGAAGGACCGGCCACCGGCAATGACGCAGGTGGCAGCGGCAACGGACTGGCAGGAATGCGGGAGCGGGCCGCCGCACTGGGTGGCACGATCGAGGCCGGGCCCCGGGCCGACGGCGGCTTCCGGGTGCGGGCCGAGCTTCCGCTGCCGTCCGATGCGCCCGGCGCGGCAGCGCACAAGGAGGAGACAACGTGATCCGCGTACTGCTCGCTGACGACCAGCTGCTGGTCCGGGCCGGTTTCCGGGCTCTGCTGGACGCTCAGCCCGACATCGAGGTGGCGGGGGAGGCCGCCGACGGTGAGGAGGCCGTACGCATGGTGCGCGAACTGCGGCCGGACACCGTGCTGATGGACATCCGGATGCCGCATCTCGATGGCCTGGCCGCGACCCGTGCCATCACCGGGGACCCCGAACTGAGCGATGTCAAGGTGGTCATGCTCACCACCTTCGAGCTCGACGAGTACGTCTTCGAGGCGATCCGCTCCGGTGCCTCCGGCTTTCTCGTCAAGGACACCGAACCGGAGGAACTGCTGCGGGCGGTACGTGCGGTGGTGGGCGGCGACGCACTGCTCTCGCCGGGGGTCACCCGCCGGCTGATCGCCGAGTTCGCGGCCCGGTCCAAGGAGCCTGCGGCGGCAACGGGGCTGAGCGAACTCACCGAACGGGAAAGGGAGGTGATGGCACTCGTAGGCATAGGGCTCTCCAATGAGGAGATCGCCCGCCGCCTGGTCGTCAGCCCGCTCACAGCCAAGACCCACGTCAGCCGCACCATGGTGAAGCTCGGCGCCCGCGACCGGGCCCAACTCGTCGTGCTCGCCTACGAGTCGGGGCTCGTACGCCCCGGCTGGCTCGGCTGACACGGCCACGACGGAGGGTGCGCAACCGCCTGTGCTCCCAAGCGTCACAGGTGTGGTGGCCGCCGTTGCAGAGGTCGGTGCTCGCCCGCATGCCGAACGAACCGAGGCGCTGAGCGCCCCGTCGGGTGAGGTCTGGCCCCGGCCTGCTGTCAGGACCAGGTGACTCCGGAGTTCTCGCACCAGAGCCGGGCCGGTTCCGGGTCGCCCGTCAGTGTGATCGCCGTGAGCGGCAGCCGGTTCCAGAGCGTCAGATAGAGCCGCTCGGCAGTCGCGCTCAACTCGCAGTCCGCAGATCCCTCTTCGGGTGCCGCTTCATCCCGTACGGCCTGCGGCGGTCCCGGCGAGAGCCGCACGGTCCAGGTGGCGTCCGTATCCGTGGCCCGCACCCGCAGGGAACGCGGCGTTTCCGTGCGCACTTTGCTCTTCGGACGGGCGTATCGCTCATGCGGGCGCCGCGTTGCGTGCTCCGTACCCCAGTGCCGCGGCCGCGGTGGCCAGCAGCGACACCGTGGTGAGGGCTGCCGGGAGTGAGAACCAGTCGGCCAGGAAGCCGATCGCGGGCGGTCCGAGCAGCATTCCGCCGTAGCCGAGCGTCGACGCGGCGGCCACTCCACCGGGCCCGGCCAGCTCACCGGCCCGGCCGACCGCGACGGGGAAGATATTGGCCAGACCGAGGCCGGTGACAGCGAAACCGAGGAGCGCCAGCCAGGTGGTCGGGGCGAGCGAGCCGAGCAGCATCCCGGCGGCGGCCGTCGCACCGCCCGCGACCAGGGTCCGGGTCTGGCCGAGCCGTTCGAGCAGTGCCGTGCCGCTGATCCGGCCGGCCGTCATGGCCAGTGCGAACAGGGAGTATCCGGCGGCGGCGATGCCCGGGTGGGCGTGCAGGTCCTGTTCCAGATGGAGGGCGCCCCAGTCGGCCAGAGCGCCTTCGCCGTACGCGGTGCAGAGCGCGATCGTGCCGAACAGGAGCACCATGCGGCGGGCCCGCCCGTCCAGTCGCCGCGGCTTCTCGGCGTGGTCGGCCGCGGATGCGGGCTTCGGCGCCGGTTGGCGCAGCAGCACCGGTCCGGCCGTTGCGGTGACCAGGAGTCCGATCCCGGTGAGGACAAAGAGATGCGTGGCGGGGGAGAGGCCGCCCGCGATCAGTCCGCCGAGCCCGGCACCGACCATTCCGCCCAGGCTGAAGGCGGCGTGGAAGCTGGGCATCACGGGACGCCGCAGGGCGGCGACCAGGTCGACCGCCGCGCTGTTCATCGCCACGTTCATCCCGCCGTACGCGGCGCCGAAGACCAGCAGCACCAGGCCGAGTGCGAGTGCCGAATGCGTCTGCGCGGGCAGGGCGATGCTGAGGGGGAGCAGAACGCCGCAGACCACGGTCACCGCATGGCTGCCGAAGCGCCGGCACAGCCGGCCGGTGAGCATCATGGTCACCACGGCCCCGGCGGATACGCCGAGCAGGGCGAGGCCCAGGGTGGAGGCCGAGGCGCCGGTCTGGTGCTTGATGGCCGGGATGCGGACCACCCAGCCGGCGAAGAGGAACCCATCGAGGGCGAAGAACACGGTCAGCGCGGTACGGAGGCGGGCCAACGAAGGTGGGGCGGTGTTTCCGCCAGGTCCCCCCGGTAGGGCCGTCCGCAGTTTGTTTAGTTGCGGCACAAATTCAGCATAGGGGCGTCCGGACAACGGGCGCAACATGGCTGCCCGTCGCGGCCGCAAGGGGCACAAGTGCGTCACCGGGGCGTCGGCGGCACCCGCGGATCATGGGAGACTCGCCCCCATGAACGGCAAGGTGACCACCACCCGGACAAAGTTGGAGAGGGGCCGCAGCGCGCTCGGACCCGCGCTGGAACTGGTCCACACCGGACGCGCGCCCACCCGTGCCGTCCTCACCTCCGAGCTCGGGGTCACCCGGGCGACGGCCGGTGCGGTCGCCGCGGAACTGGAGGCACTCGGCCTGATCCGGGTCGACTCCCGGCCGGGCTCCGCCGCCGGCTCGCAGGGCCGCCCCTCGCATCGGCTGGCCATCCGGGAGTCCGGGCCCGTCGCCGTCGCCGCGCAGGTGCATGCCGACGGGTTCCGGGCCGCGCTCGTCGGGCTCGGCGGACGGCTCGTCGCCACCGCCCCCGGCTGTGTCACCGTCACGGCGGACCCGGCACAGGTCATCGGTGAAGTGGTCGACGACTGTGCCCGGTTGCTGCGGGACAGCGGACTGCGCTGTGTCGGTGCGGGCCTCGCGGTTCCGTCCGCGGTCGCCGAACCGGAGGGCACCGCGCTCAACCCGCTGCACATCGCCTGGCCGGCGGGCGCCCCGGTGCGAGAGATCTTCGCCACCTGTGTACGGGAAGCGGGCATCCCCGGACCCGCGTTCACCGGGAACGACGTCAACCTCGCCGCGCTCGCCGAACACCGGCACGGTGCCGGGCGCGGTGCCCAGCATCTGCTCTGTGTGGCCACCGGTCACCGGGGCGTGGGCGGTGCCCTGGTCCTCGACGGCCGTCTGCACACCGGGAGTTCGGGACTCGCGCTGGAGGTCGGCCATCTCACGGTGAACCCCGAGGGCCGCCCGTGCCACTGCGGCGGCCGCGGTTGCCTGGACGTCGAGACCGACCCGCTGGCCTTCCTCATCGCCGCCCGTCGCGAACCCGGTCCGGAGGAGTCGTTGCTCAAGCAGGCCGGCGATCTGCTGCGTACGGAGTACGAGGACGCGGCGGTACGGGGCGCGGCCGAGGAGCTGATCGATCGGCTCGGCCTCGGGCTCGCCGGGCTGGTCAACATCCTCAACCCCGATCGCATCATCCTCGGCGGACTGCACCGCGCACTGCTCGACGCGGATCCCGAGCGGCTGCGTGCGGTGGTGGCCGATCGCAGCCTGTGGGGGCGCAGCGGCAGTGTGCCCATCCTGCCGTGCACGCTCGACCACAACAGCCTGGTGGGGGCGGCGGAGCTGGCCTGGCAGCCGGTGCTGGACGATCCGCTGGCCGCGCTGGCGTGACGGGGGCCTCGGGCGGCCGCACTGCCCTCAACCGTCGGACAGGACCGAAGACGTCCGCCACGCGAATGCCCGTGCCGCGTTGCCCACCAGGATTCCGTCCAACGCCTGCATCCCCAGGGTCCGTTCGAGGCGAGGGCGCAACCTCCGCAGCAGATACGGCATGCCCGGGGTCTCGGGCACTGTCGTGTCGCCGCCCAGCAGCAGCTGCCCGCCGAAGCCGTCCTCGGTGAGGGCGGTCAGTTGCTCGGGCAGCCGCCAGTCCGTCGCATGATTGGCCCGCGACGGACCGTCGAACGTGAGAAAAGCGCCCGCCCGTGCCGCCTCACGCTGTACGACCCGTCCGGTGAACGGCCCGGATGACCGAGGATCACCCGCTGCGGCGCGACCTCCAACTCCCCGCAGAGCAGGTCCAGTACGTCGAGAGCCGCCGTGCCCAGTTCCAGGTGGACGGCGATCGGCGCACCGGTGCGATGGTGAGCCTGTGCTGCTGCCGTCATCGTGAACCGGGCATGGGCGTCGATGCCGTGAAAGGCGCCGGCGACCTTGATCAGACCCGCGCGTACGCCCGTGGAGCCGAGGCCCTCGCGGGCCCTTCCTCGTACGCGAGTCCGGTCCAGTATGTGCATGTGCGTTGTGCTCCTCGAGTGTCAGGCGGCGGTGTCACCGGGGGCGAGCAGCGAGAGCAGTCCACGCGCGCCCGCGTCGAAGGCGTCCGTCGAACCGGAGGCGCGGGCCAGCACATAGCCGCCCTGCACCGTCGCGACGATCGTCGCCGCGATGTCCTCGGGAACCAGGGGACGGGTGAACTCGCCCTGATCCAGGCCCTCCTGGACGATCTCGGCGAGCTTGCCGCGCAGCCAGCCGATCGTCTCGTCGACCGGTGCACGCAACTCGTCACTGGCGATGACATCCGGATCCATCGTCAGCCGGCCGACCGGGCAGCCGCGCAGCACATCGCGCTCGCGCAGGAGATATGCCGAGATTCGCTCGTACGCCGTTCCCGGGCCGTCGAACAACTGCCCGGCCGTCTCGCGTATCTGTGAGGCCGTGCGGCGGATGGCCGTGAGCGCCAGATCGGGTTTGCCCGCGAAGTGGTGGTACATGCTGCCCTGGCCCGCGCCCGCCTGCTGCTGGATGGCCTTGGGGCTGGTGCCCACATAGCCGCGCTCCCACAGGAGCTCCTGTGTGGCTTCGATCAGACGATCCGGAGTGCTCATGAATCGACTGTACATACTAGTAGGTACAGAATCCAGTGATGTCGGCCCGCCGACGGGAGCAGCCGCAGATCCGCCACGTACTCCCGAGGGGGTACGCGTACGGCCGCTGGCCGTACGACGACTCGGACCCCCTTTCGGGGCCAGGCTCGGAATCGTCAGGAAAACCTGAACGCGAACCCTGAACCGAGGGAGTTGACCGAGATGAACACCCTGGCGTACAGCGGTGGACCCGGACCCTGGATCCTCCTCTTCCCGCTCTTCTGGGCGGCCGTCGTGATCGGCGGCGCCACTCTGCTGCGCCGTACCGTTCGGCGCGGCCGACGAGGCCCCTGGCAGGCCCGCTCCACCCAGGAAGCACCCGCCGAAGCGTCACCGATCACCCTGCTAGGCCGCCGCTTCGCGGCCGGAGAGGTCGACGAGGACGAGTACTGGCGCCGGCTCTCCGTCCTCGACGAGCAGTTCGGCCGCGGCAGCAAGGGAGGAGCGGCATGACGACCACCGTCCCCACTTCCGAGCCCACCCCCACCCCCACCTCTGCCGCCTCCGCTGCCCGGGTCGTCGACGCCGTGAAGCTCTACGGCACCGGCGACACCCGGGTCAGGGCCCTCGACGGGGTGAGCGTCGACTTCCCGGCCGGCCGCTTCACCGCGATCATGGGGCCCTCCGGCTCCGGCAAATCCACCCTGATGCACTGCGCGGCGGGACTCGACACCCTCACCTCCGGCTCCGCCTTCATCGGCGACACCGACATCAGCGCCCTCGACGACCGCAGGCTCACCCTGCTGCGTCGGCGGCGCATCGGCTTCGTCTTCCAGTCCTTCAACCTCCTGCCGACGCTCACCGTCGCCGAGAACATCACCCTCCCTCTGGATCTCGCCGGGGAGCGACCCGACCCGGAGTGGCTCGACGCACTCGTCGACACCGTCGGACTGCGGGACCGGCTGCACCACCGGCCCGGCGAACTGTCCGGCGGACAGCAGCAGCGGGTGGCGGTGGCGCGGGCCTTCGCGGGCAGTCCCGATGTCGTCTTCGCCGACGAACCGACCGGCAACCTCGACTCCCGTGCGGGCCAGGAGGTGCTCTGGCTGCTCGGCCGAACCGTCCGGCAGACCGCCCGTACGGTCGTCATGGTCACCCATGACCCGGTTGCCGCCGCCCACGCCGACGAGGTCGTCTTCCTTGCCGACGGCAGGCTCGTCGACCGGATGCCCGATCCCACGGCGGAGCGCGTGCTCGACCGCTTCAAGTCCTTCGCCCCCCACCCGTCACGCAGGCGGTGACGCCATGACCAGCACCCGGGCCTCCGTACGCCTGAGTATTTCCTCGCTCCGCGCCCACAAGCGCCGCTTCGCCGGTACGTTCGTCGCCGTCCTGCTCGGCGTCGCGTTCCTCACCGGGACGCTCGTCATGGGCGACACCCTCCGCGCGAGCTTCGACACCATGTTCGGCAACGCCACCGCCGGTACCGACGCCGTCGTGCGCAGCTCCAATGTGGTCACGGTCGCCGGCGAGTCCCAGGGCACCCGGCAGCCGGTGAGCACCGCACTCGTGAAGAGGATCGAGCAGACCCCCGGCGTCGCCGCGGCGGCCCCCGACATCCAGGGCGCCGGCCAGCTCATCGGTTCCGACGGCAAACCCATCGGCGGTCAGGGGCCGCCCACCCTCGCCGGCGACTGGATCGACGACCCGAAGCTCAATCCGTACCGGCTCGCCGCCGGACGCGCCCCGTCCGCGCCCGGTGAGGTCGTCATCAACCGCGGCACCGCCGACCGGGGCGGGCTCGGGATCGGCGACACGACCGTGCTGCGCACCCCCGACCCCGTTCACGTCACGATCGTCGGACTGGCCACCTTCGGCGGCCAGGACGGCATGGGTCAGGTCACCTACACCGCTATGACGCAGGCCGATGCCGAGAAGTACCTCACGCCGAAGCCCGGCGAGGCATCGACCATCCAGGTGCGCGCAGGCCCCGGCACCAGCCAGCAGGAACTCGTCGACGCACTTCGCCCTGTACTGCCCAAGGACGTCGAGGCCATCACCGGACAGGCATCGGCCGCCGAGAACCGGGACATGATCTCCGGTGCCTTCCTCAGCGTGTTCACCACGCTGCTGCTGGTGTTCTCCGGGATCGTGCTGCTGGTCGCCACCTTCTCCATCCACAACACTTTCGCGATCGTCGTCGCCCAGCGGACCCGCGAGAACGCCCTGTTGCGTGCCCTCGGCGCCTCCCGCGGGCAGGTCGTCGGCTCGACCCTCGTCGAGGCGACCGTGGTCGGGGTGATCGCCTCGGCCGCCGGTCTGGCCGGTGGCATCGGCATCGCCGCCGGACTGCAGGCGCTCTTCCCCGCCGTCGGATTCCCGTTCCCCGAGGGCGCGCTGGTGATCAGCGCCGTTTCCCTGCTGCTGCCGCTCGCTGTCGGCGTCCTGGTCTGCCTCGGCTCCGCACTCCTGCCCGCCGTCCGGGCCGGACGCACCGCGCCGCTCGCCGCCCTGCGCGAGAGCGCTGTCGACGAATCCGCGGAGTCGCGGACACGTGCCCTCTCCGGGCTCGTGCTGCTGGTGGCCTCCCTCGGCGCCATCCTGAGCGGCGCCCTGGCCGATGTGTCCGTCTGGCTGTCGGCCGCCGGTGCGGTGTCGGCACTCGCCGCGTTCGTAGTGCTCGGACCGGTCGCCTCCTCGTACGCCGTTCGGCTCCTCGGCGCCCCACTCGACCGGCTGCGCGGTGTCACGGGCCGACTGGCCCGGCGCAACGCCCTGCGCAGTCCCCGGCGGACCGCATCCACCGCGACCGCACTGATGGTCGGCGTCGCCGTGGTCTCCCTCTTCACCGTCTTCGGCGCCTCCCTGAAGGCCACCATGAACCGGACGGTCGACCGCTCCTTCGCGGGCGATGTCGCCATCAGCGCTCCCGCCTTCGGGGCGGGCGGCAGCGGCCTGAGCCCCCGGCTGGCCCCGGCCGTCGACCGGCTGCCGGAGGTCGCGACCGCCGTCGGCCTCGGCAAGGGGGTCGCGGAGGTCGACGGTGCGGGACGCGCGCTGACCGTCACCGACCCGGCCGCGCTCGGCAGGGTCTTCGACCTCGGCCGGGTCGACGGATCGCTGAAGGGGCTGGGCACGAACGGGATCGCCGTGTCCGGCACGGAGGCCGGCAAGCGCGGTCTGCACACCGGCTCCACCGCACGGCTCGCCTTCGCCGACGGCACGCAGCAGAACTTCACGGTCCGTGCCGTCTACGGCCGGTCGGAAATGGCGGGCGACTACGTCATCACCCGCCTGGCCTGGGCCCCGCACCGTGCACAGGACTCCGACTCGCTGATTGCCGTCTCGTTCAAGCCCGGTGTCACCACCGCCGACGGCAAGGCGGCGGTCGCGAAGACCGCGGCGGCGTACGGCAACCCGGACGTACAGACCCGCAGCGAGTACGCGCAGTCCTCGGCCGGCGGAATCGACATGATGCTCACACTGGTCTACGCCCTGCTCGCACTCGCCGTACTGATCGCGCTGCTGGGCATCGCCAACACGCTGACCCTGGCGCTTCACGAACGCACCAGGGAACTGGGCCTGTTGCGGGCCGTCGGACAGACCAGGAGCCAGTTGCGGTCCATGGTCCGCTGGGAATCCGTACTGGTCGCAGCGTTCGGCACGGCGGGCGGCCTGTTGCTCGGCGGCGTCCTCGGCTGGGTGCTGGTCAAGGCGTCCGCGGGCACGGGCGACACCGCCTTCGCCTTCGCGCTGCCGCCACTGCGGCTCCTGGTGGTCGCCCTCGTGGGGATCACCGCCGGGGCGCTGGCGGGCTGGCGGCCCGCTCGTCGGGCGGCACGGCTGGACGTGCTCCCCGCGATCGCCGCCGAATAGCGCGCCGGCGGAGAGTGGAGGGGGGCGCCGGACGGTGCCACGCTCGTGCTGTGACCGGAAACGATCAACGGGTTGGTGCAGCGCGGACGAGGGCACCGTCCGCGCTGTGATCCACTGCGCCGCGGGCCCTTCATGCGGCGGGCTTACGGGAAAGCTTGGTGAAGTTCATTGCGCGGGCTGTGCGCAGGTCGGTGGGTTGCTCCGTGTGATGCCGTGCTGAAAAGGGTGTGATCGATTTCGGGGTCACCCTCAAGAGGCTGATGTTCCGGCAAAATTCGGCTTTGTGCTGTCGCGCACCGTTGGCCTGCCGAACGGCTATTACGAACCCGGCTGGGAGCCGCCGTACGGCCCCCTCTCCCTGCTGGTAGAAGGACTGTTCGTTCTCGCTTTCCTCGCCCGGCTCGGCGGGAGAACAGCAAATGGCACCGCTCTCAGAGGGGAGTATGCGCCGGACAGCGAGCGGATCACGCCGGCGCAAGGGCCGTCCGAACGCCGATGAGTCCAGGAAGCAGCGGTGGAACTGACGGTCTTGATGGCGTCGGCCTGTCCCAGCACCGCGCCGCTGTGCGAGCGGCTTGATTTCGCCGCAGCCTGATCGGCATCAGTAACTTCTGCCCGGATTCAAAGGCTCAGCACGATGACGGCGCCGATGCCGCCGAGGCACAGGGCCCGGGAGGCAGCGCGCGAGCAGTACATCCGACGCCGCGTCCCGGAATTCACCACCATCACCCCGGCGAGATCACCTGGGCCACAGCACACGATGACCTTCACTGGGCGCGAAGTAGCTTGATTCGTTGCAGCCACGGATGGCACTGAGCTACTGCGTGGCGTCGCACGTTTCACACCAGCTGATTCCAGCGAGGCTGATGTTGCCTTCGGTCGGAGTGGGTTGGCTGCCGACAGCCGCCGCCATGAGCCTGGAGCGGGATCAAGCACCCAACCGAACTTCGGTACTTGGATGACACTGTCGCTCAGGCGGGTACACCAGGCAGGTGCGCTTTGCCCTCGTGGTGAATGATGATCGCTCCCTTTTGGCCGGCCTGCCTCTCCATGCCAGCCGATCAACCAGCTACCGCAACGAGAAGACTGCCTCGAGGGACACGCCGACAGCAGCACCGTCACTCAAGAAGAAACGCAATCCCGGATACGCCGCCGAGGAAAGCGAAGGGCCGGGTGCGTGCGCCGCATGCGATGGCCGTATATGCCTACGGGAGGTAGCCTTTTTGAACGGCGTACGGGACTGGCTGGTAGAGATTGGGAACTCTGGCCGGGCCACGGGATTCGCACACTCGCGAAAGCCGCGGCTTGTTTTTCTGAAAAGGTCCCGAGAGTTCGCGGCTGTCCACAATGTGCCCCTCGACAAAGAGGTAGAATTCGCGACTGCCTTGTGTGCGGCGGTCAATGTCCAGAAAGCTACCCGGCATGTGCTCCGGCCAGGTGTCGGTCAGGCGTGTCGATCCCGGACTCACCATGTTGAGACCTAGACGTTCGATCAGCGACGGGTAATGCACATGGGCTGGCTTACCATCGGGTATTTCGTCTCGTACATTCCCTACGCCATGCTGGTGAAGGCACTGGCCAGCGGAGTGACTCCGCTGTCGACCCAGCCGGTCAACGGCTTCGAGCTGCTGCCCGCAGCCGTCCTCGGACAGCTCGCGGCGATGACCGTCTTCCTCGGCCTCACGGGTCGGTGGCGGCATATGCGGCGGAGCAGGATCGGCCACGCGCGGATCCCGGTACCGGGCCGGGAGACGCTGGTGGCCGGCTTCTTCGCGTCGCTCATCATCGGCTCCACCACGATGAACTACACCTTTTCCGGTGTCTCGATCCTCTTCATGCTGTTGCTGATGCGGGGAGGCGTCCTGGTCCTCTCCCCATTGGTCGACATGACCCGCAAGCGGCGGGTGACGACATCCTCCTGGGTAGCGCTGTGCCTCAGCCTCATAGCGGTTTCGGTGGCTCTCGGCGATGTGCACAGCTACCACCTCACGCTCGCTGCCGTGCTGAGCGTCCTCACCTACCTCGTCGGCTACCTCGGCCGGTTCGAGATCATGATCCGGGTGGCCAAGAACGGGGTTGTCGCAACGGACCGCCGCTTCTTCGTGGAGGAGCATGTCGCGGCACCCGTCTGCCTGGCTCTGCTGCTGGGGGCAGGGGCGCTGGCCGGGCAGCCGCAACTGCGCGCGGGCATCACCACATTCCTCGGCACCCCTGCCGCCTTGGCGGCCGCGGGGATAGGAGTGGCATACGAGGTGCTGTTCGTCTTCGCTTCGCTGATCTATCTCGACCGGCGGGAGTACACCTGGGGTGTGCCGGCCTGGGCGTTCGCCAGCCTGATGTCCGGCCTGGTCGCCTCCTTCTCGCTCGCGTGGCTGGCCGGACTCCAAGCTCCGGGGACCTCTCAGCTCATCGCGCTCGCGTTCGGTGTCGGCGCGGCAGGAGCCCTGTCCTTCCAGTCGGCCGCCGTCTGGTGGCGGACACGCGGCACCGGCGCGGCATGCCGCGTGCTGTTCGTCTGCGGCGGGAACACCTCCCGTTCGCCCATGGCCGAGGTCATCGCGTGGGCCCAGGCCGCGGAGGCGGGAGTCGCACACCTCTTCCGGTTCTCCAGCGCGGGTGTCGCGACGACGCAGCCTGCGAGCCCGATGACTCCGGCCGCCCGGTCCGCGCTCGCTGAACTCGGTCTGCAGCGGGTGCCGGGCCGGGGGAATCCCCGCCGTCACCGCTCACGCCCGGTCACCCCGGAACTCTGCCGGGTCAGCTTCGTCATCTACTGCATGACCCGAGCCCACCGCGACAGGGTGATCGCCATGGCGCCCGAGGCCGAGGGTCGCGCCTTGTGCCTGGACCCGCGCTGTGACATCCCCAATCCGGAGGGGCAGCCGCCGGACGTCTACCGCAGGTGCGCCCGGCACATCCAGCGGTCCGTGCACGTCCGTCTTTGCGAGCTCCTCGGCCCGGAGGGCGCTGCGGCCCCGCTCTCGGACGAGGGTGATTACGGATGACGCCCGGGCTCCGCGACGGTCTGTCCCTGATCACCTCCCGCCACTGCACGAGAGGCTTTCTGGACCGGGTGGTGCCACGGGACGTCCTGGCGGAGGTACTCCTCGCCGCCGGCCCCGCACCCTCGAGCCGCAACACCCAGATGTGGCAGGTGACCGGCAGCGCCCTGGAGGCGCTGGTGGCTGCCCTGTGCGAGAGCTTCGACCGCGGTGATCCGCCCGGACCGGACTACGCCCACCGGCCGCCGTCGCTTGACGACGCCGTCGAGCGCCGCGCCGGGCACGCCGCGTCGGGAGTACTGCTCGCCAAGGGCCATGCCGCCTCGGACCACGCCGCCGCTCGGACTCACCTCCGTGACAACCTGCGCTTCCTGGGAATCGACGCCGACCGGCTCGTCGTGTGCACTCCGGCAGTCGGCTACGCGGACGAGACGGCCCCGGTCAATCGGTTCGTTCCGCGGCGGGCCGGTCTGGAGGAGTACGTCCAGTGGCGCAATTGACGAGCGGATATGGTGCCGACGTCGGGCGTCGGGCCCGTGTGGTGGCGGTGATCGCCGAACCGGAAGACCTCACCGCGAATCGCCTGCGTGCCCTCGCAGGTGTGGCCGACGTGCTGGAGGTCCGCGCCGACCTGGTCGGCGATCCCGATCCGCGCCGGCTGCGCCGGCATTTTCCCGGGCCGCTGACCTACGGTTTGCGCTCGCGGCGACACGGCGGCCGCTCGGCCACCGGCCCGGTCGAGCGGCGCACCCGGCTGCTGCGCGCGGCGGACCACTACGACCTGGTCGATCTGGAGGCCATGGACGACGTGGCGCCGGAGTTGCTGGCGGGCATCCCGGCCAAGCAGCGGCGTATCTCCTGGCACGCGCCCCCAAGCCCCGAGCAATGGGCCGACTCCGGCCTCCGGGCCGGTCTGCTTCATGCCTCGGGGGCACTGCTGGAGCGGTTCGCCGCGATGACTGCCGTACCAGCGGCCCAGTACCTCCTCGTGCCGCAGTCGGGCGCACAGGGCGAATGGGCCGCGCCGCTGCTGCTCACCGGGCTCGGACGTACCGATGTGACGGCGTTCGCGTCCGGTCCGGCCGGCACCTGGACCCGGGTGCTGGCGCCGTGGCTGGGGGCACCCGTGGTCTTCGGTCGGGCTGGTGTCCCCGGGGCGGACGGAATGCCCAGCGTGAGCCAACTCCTCACCGACTACGGCCTGCCCGCGCTGCCCCCGCTCGGCGGCCTGTTCGGCATTGCCGGGCGTGCCCCAGGGCGGTCGTTGTCGCCCCGGCTGCACAACGCGGCGTTGCGGGAGTTGAGGCTGCCCGCCCTCTACCTGCCTTTCCAGGTGGATGTGTTCTCCCGATTCTGGCACCGGGCCATGGACTTCGGGGCACTGGGCGGACCGCCGCTGCACGGGCTGACCGTGCTCGCCCCCCACAAGGAGAGCGCGCTCGAAGCGGCCGACATCGCCGACCCGGAGGCACGGGGGTGCGGGGCGGCAAACCTGCTGTGCCTCGACGCCGGGCGCTGGCGCGCGGCCACCACCGACTCGGCCGCTGCCCTGCACACCCTTGCCCGGGCCGGAGTCGATCCGAGCGGCCACAGGGCCGCCGTCATCGGTTGCGGCGGTGCCGGGCGGGCCGTCGCGTTGGCCCTGTGCCAGGCCGGAGCCCGGGTGACCCTGGTCAACCGAGGGGTTGCGCTGGGCCGGGCAGCCTCCTCGCGTCTCGGGCTTCCCTATGTGCCGCTGTCCCGGTTCTCCCCGGCGGGGTACGCCGTGCTCGCTCATGCCACGCCCCTGGTGGAACGGGAGCCGTTCCCGGTCTCCACCGCCGACTGGGACGCGGCGGTGCTGGAGATGGCCTACCGCGATCCGCCGACCGCGCTCATGGGCGCCACCCGCGCCCGAGGACTGACCGGCATCGACGGCTGGGAGGTCCTGTTCGTCGAAGTACGCGAGCAGTTCAAGCTGATGACAGGCCATCCGCTGCCCGAGGCACTGCCTCTGCACTCCGTCTGCTTCGGCCAAGCCGAGCCGCCCGATGCCCACGACCTCACCGAATCAGCGGGGCTCGCCCCGACGCACCCTACGAGCAGGGAGGCACCATGACGACCCGTTCCGCGTCCCCTGCCGGAACGGCCACACCGCGGCCACCCGGCACGCCGGACGTCTCGGCACTGCTGGGCGACTGGGTCAACACCGACCAGCGCAGTTCGAAGGGCGCCCGCCGACTGAGCGTGACCTGGCACGAGGGGGGCATGTTCGTCAGGGCCTTCGGCACCGGTAGCCCGCAACCACGCGACTGGGGTGAGGCGTCGGCGGTCCTTTACACCTCGCCGGACACACCGTCGGTCGCCTCGTCGTTCTCGGCGGTCTACGACTTCGGCTCGCTGCGCACCGTTGTAGGCGCCTATCACAAGACGGGCATTTTGGTGACCACCACATGCACCGTCTTCAGCGACGTCAGCGGGGGCGCCGACCACTGGGCCCGCTCGTTCTTCCACAGGGCGGAGGCGCGGCCATGACGGCACATGTGGTCGATCCGGCACCGCTGGCAGGCGGCTGGGTCAACTTCGACACCACCGCCACCGGTATCCACGTGGTCGATGCCGCGCTCGACCACAGCCGGCTCACGCTGCGGATCACCGAGCGCGGCGGCCCGGAGTCCTCACAAGGCGCGCTCGCACCGACCACGACACCCGTCACCGGCGCCATCTTGCCCGCCGTCCCGCTGGCCGACGACATCGACGCCAGCGTGGCCGTGGCCTTTCTCGCCGAAGGCCCGCTCGGCTCCCGGCAGGTCATCCTCGTCGGCTACCTCAACCGCGGCCTGCTGACCATCGATGTCCATACCGTCCATCCCACCGAAGCCCAGATACCGAACACGATGTACCGCGCCCACTTCTTCCGCTTCGAAGAGGCCACCCCCATATGACCGACGACCTGGGCCACGCCACCCGTCCGGCCCGCAAACCGGCGGTCGGCGACGACCGGGCAGTTCTCGGCGCCGTGGCGAAGCTCGCCGAAGACAGATTCGCCCCCCGCGCCGATGAGTACGACCGCACGGCCGCCTTTCCCGCCGAGGACTTCGACGATCTGTTCTCCGACGGCCTCCTGGGCGCCGCCGTGCCCCGGGAGTACGGCGGCCTGGGCTACGGCCCCGCGCAACGCAATACCCTCCCCCTGTGGGAGATGACCACCACGCTGGCCAAGGCCGATCTGTCGCTGGCCCGCTGCTGGGAAGGGCACGCCAACTCACTCGTCCTCATCGACGCCCTCGCCACCTCGGAGCAGAAGCGGCGCTGGTTCACCGGCGTGGTGGAACACGGGGAGAAATGGGTCGCCTGGAGCGGCGAGCCCCAGACCCCGAAGCCGGGCGAGAGCGCTCGCTTCGGCACCACGCTGACCCCCGTCCAGGACGGCTGGACCCTCCGCGGCAGCAAGGCGTTCGCCACTGGCGCCACCGGCGTACAGTGGGCGATCCTCCTCGTCGATCCGGTCGGCCCCGGCGGAGCGCGCCAAACCCGGGAGGTCCACGGCAGGCTCCTGCTGCTCGCCTGCGACCTGTCGGACCCGACCGTGACCGTGGACACGTCGTGGTGGGACCCCGTCGGTATGCGCGCGACGGCCAGCCACGTGGTGCGCTTCCACGACACCTTCATACCGCGCGAGCATCTCATCGGCGGCCCCGGCGGCTACTTCGACGGGCAGTGGCAGACCGCCTTCATCCCGCAGCACGCGGCCAGCTTCCTCGGCGGTGCCCTGGCCGCATACGAGTACGGGCTCGCGTATGTGAAACGGCAGGGCAAGAGCGGTGATCCCTATGTGCAGCAGCGGGTGGGCAGCATGGCGGTCAATGTCGAGACCGCCCGCCTCTGGTTGCGCCACGTCGCAGGTCTGTGGGACGAGGGCAGCCTCGACGAGGCCCGGATCGCCGGCAGCAGGGCCTGGCATGTGATCGGGCATCTGGCGGAAGAAACAGTGCACCACGTCATCCGCGCGTGCGGCGCCCGCAGCCTGATCCGCCCGAGCCCGGTGGAGCGGATCCTGCGCGATCTGGCCTTGTACAAGCTCCACGACAACGACGACCACGTGCTGGCCACCATCGGCCGGGCCGTCCTCGGTGAGCCGTACGACCCGTTCTTCCACAGACTCTGACGTCCGCACCGGCCTTCGGGGCACACCACCGCACGACGGCGGCCCACCCGATCCGCCTGGGTGGGCCGCCACGTCGTCGCGATCAGGGCCGGCCGTCGACGGTGACGGCCACAACTCGCCGTGGGGGTGTCCCCGGCCGTGGGCTGGGGGAGATCGGCCGCGTACGGGACGTACCCGGTCGACTCCGGCAGCACCCGGCCCAGCCACGCGCGGTATCAGCAGGCACGAGGAGGAGCGACCGCCTCTGGTGCGGGGCGGCAGGTGACACATTGCTCGCTGGGCCATGCGCCGGGCGGCGCGGATCGACCTGAGGGCGGCGAGGGCGTTCGTGGCGCCCGCCCCGACGGCGGTTGACGCCCCAGAGGGTGTCGTCGCCGATTGAGTGGCAGCCGTGGAAGTAGGTCACTTCGTGGGTGCGATGGTAGGTCGCAGGCGGGCGGTCGGGCCTTCCCCGCTCTGCCCAGCAGGCTCCGGCGATGGCGCGAATGCCGAGAGCACTAGCCGACTACCGACGACCGCGCGACGGAGGGCTTCCTGCTGTCCAGGTACGTGACGGCGTCCGGCTCGAAAGGGCCGTCAGTGGTTGCCCCGTACACCGCGTGCAGCGGCTGCGCGGTGAACAGGGAAGGCGCCGGAAGAGTGAACCAGACAACCTTCCCGGCCCCGCCCCTCGGGCAGACCCCCCAGCTCTCGCTGACCGCGGCGATCAGCGCGAGTCCGCGCCCCGACGTACTGGACGCAGAGGCCTCGCGCACGGTCGGCAGCCGTGGGTCGTGGTCGTGGACGGACACCGTCAGCCTTTCGAGCAGCAACTCGATCTCGACGGTGCATGACTTGTCCGGCTGGGCATGCCGGTGGACATTGGTCAGCAGTTCGGTGACGCCGAGCGCCGCAGTGTCGATCAAAGGATCGAGATGCCAGTAGCGCAGCTGCGACGAAACGATTCTGCGGACCTGACCGATCCGCGACGGCAGGGCCTGGAGCTCCACCGTGCAGTGCCTGCTCGGCTCGCTGATCACGGCTGCGACTCCCCGAAATAGGTCCGGAAGAAGACGAAGGAACGATCCAGCAGATGACTGGCTGCTGATTCAGCTCCGGCGGTGCGGATCACAATGTCACCGCCGGTAAACCACGAGTGACGTGTGACCAATGTCGCTCAGGGGGCACGGCTCCGCAACTCGCGGTGTACCGGCGGCGCCCCGTCAGGTCATCCGGCCGCCCGCACTGCGCAACGTCTCGAGAAATCTGTGGGCCGGCCCGGCCTTGTCCGGACCGTGATTGCGCTGCCCCATCGTCAGTCGGTACCGCGTCCCGTTGAGGCGCGCCACGGCCGCACCGGCTCCGGCGAACCATGGCCTGCCCGCGCTCACCGCCCTCACCGGGGCGCTGTCGATCTCCCGGCCGTAACTGGTCAGCAGAGCCAGCCTGCCGTCCTTGACGATCACCTGCCCCGCCCTCGTGAGCGAACGGGCCCACCGCTCGATCCGTACCCCCGTCGCGCTGAACTCCGTTTCCGGCATGACTGCTTCGCCCCCTTCGTAACGCTTCTGATGGGCAGTCTGCACAAGCCGCGGCCGACGCGCCAGGCCGCGTCCCTGCTCGATGCCGCAGCTGCCCCGCCCGCCAACGCCAAGGCAGGGCTATGGACCATCAAAGCGAACGTTTGTGCAGGTAGACGGAATATCGTTGACGGTGGAGAGTGACGGCGACACGAGGAGGAACGTGCTGATGGGCACCGCAATGCACAGAGACGACGGCCGGGCCATGGCGACCATCGACATCGACCGCTCCGACCTCGAGTACCGGGCCTGGCTCAAGGAAGCCGTGCGGAAGGTCCAGGCCGACGCCAATCGCTCCGCCGACACCCATCTGCTGCGCTTCCCGCTGCCCGAGGCATGGGGCATCGACCTCTATCTCAAGGACGAGTCGACGCACCCTACCGGCAGCCTCAAGCACCGGCTGGCCCGCTCGCTCTTCCTCTACGGGCTCTGCAACGGCTGGGTCCGGCCGGGCAAGCCGGTGATCGAGGCGTCCAGCGGTTCTACGGCCGTCTCGGAGGCGTACTTCGCCAAGCTGATCGGTGTGCCGTTCATCGCCGTGATGCCCCGCACCACCAGCCCCGAGAAGTGCCGGCTGATCGAATTCCACGGCGGCCGCTGCCACTTCGTCGACGATTCACGGAAGTTGTACGAGGAGTCCGCCAAGCTCGCCGCCGACACCGGCGGCCACTACATGGACCAGTTCACCTACGCCGAACGGGCCACCGACTGGCGCGGGAACAACAACATCGCCGAGTCGATCTACCAGCAGCTGGGACTGGAGCGCTACCCGGAGCCGACGTGGATCGTCGCCACGGCCGGAACCGGCGGCACCTCGGCCACCATTGCCCGCTACGTGCACTACATGCAATTCGACACCCGGATCTGTGTGCCCGACCCGGAGAACTCCTGTTTCTTCGACGGCTGGACCCACCACAACCCTCTGGCCACCAGTGACTGCGGCTCCCGGATCGAGGGCATCGGCAGGCCCCGGATGGAGCCGAGCTTTGTGCCGGGGGCCATCGACCGGATGATGAAGGTGCCGGACGCGGCCAGCGTCGCGGCCGTGCGCGCCCTGGAAAAGGCCATCGGCCGGAAGGCGGGCGGCTCCACCGGCACCGGGCTGTGGAGCGCGTTCAAACTGGTCGCCGAAATGGTCGAGCAGGGCACCACCGGCAGCGTTGTCACCCTGATCTGCGACCCGGGCGACCGTTACCTCGACAAGTACTACTCCGACAGCTGGCTCGCCGAACAGGGCCTGGACATCGCCCCGTACACGGAAACCATCGACTCCTTCCTGGCCGACGGCAACTGGCCCGGATAGCCCGGACGGGACGCGGCGCACCCGGCCCGCGGCCGCTCTCAGGCCGCAGGCCCGGTCAGCCGCCTGTCGAGATTGCGTACCGCGTCCCGGAAAGCCCGGCCCACCCCCGACCGGCCCAGCCGCAGGGCGAATCGGAAGGGTGCGGAACCGTCCGCGGCGAACGTCCACTGCACCTGCGTCCCGGTCCCGGCCGGGGTGAGTCGCCACTCCTCCAACAGGGCCCGCAGACCAGGGGCGTTCGACTCGTCGACTCGGTAGACGTACCGCTCGCCGGGTGCCGCCGCGATGATCGTCTCGCGCATCACCGTGCCGCCCTTGAGCCGGACCTCGCGACCTGCGCCGTCCTCGGTGGGCCGGGCCGCAGTCACCGAGGTGAACCAGCTGGGCCAGCCCGCCACATCATCGGCGAGCGCACGGTAGACCACCTCGGGAGGCGCTGACACCTCGGCGGCGAAGACCAGTCGCAGTGGAGCGGACTCGACGAAGTCAAGTTCCACGGAACGGAGTCGGCGTGGCACGGATCGCACCTCCCGTGCGGTCGGCGGCGGGCGGGGTAGCGCACACCATATCTGACAGACCGTCAGATGTCCCTGCCCGCAAGGACGTTATGTGGCACAGTGCTGCGGTACCGCTCGTGCGGCTGCGGTGATGTTGCGGGCCATGCCGCCGAACACCACCGAGTGGAACGGCCACACGCTCCACCAGTAGGCATGGCCGAGCAGTCCGTGCGGATGGAACAGCGCCCGTTGCCGATAGACCGTCCGCCCCTGCTCGTTCCGGTCCACCGACAGTTCGAGCCAGGCCGGACCGGGCAGTCGCATCTCCGCGCGCAGCCGCAGCAGCTCACCCGGAACGATCTCTTCCA
This sequence comes from Streptomyces sp. NBC_00057, assembly GCF_045041165.1. NCBI lineage: Bacteria > Bacillati > Actinomycetota > Actinomycetes > Kitasatosporales > Streptomycetaceae > Streptomyces > Streptomyces sp. NBC_00057. The sequence goes on from NZ_CP108256.1 coordinate 8,046,655, forward strand.
CACGCCAGAAGTCCAATGAGTCGCCCACCCGCAGCCGCTGCGCGTCCCGCCGCCCGCGCCGCAGCCCGACGCCACCGGCGATCCGGTCGAGCCAGCCCCTCACGGCCCAGGCCAGCGGGAAGGAGTACCAGCCGTTCTCGCCGCCGATGCCCTCGATCACCCGCCAGAGCGCGTCCGGTGCCACCGGCACCGTGAGTTCCCGTTCGTCGCTGTAGAGACTGCCGCCGGACCAGTCGGGGTCGGTGGGCAACGGGTCACTGGGGGCACCGGGCACCGCCGCGGACGACCAGCGTGTATCGACCCGGGCATCCTTGATCCGCTGGAGGGCCAGCCGCAGCGCCTGATCGAAGCCGATGATGCCGTCGGCCGGATCGGGTACGTACCGGGCGATGTCGTGCTCGTGACAGACCACCTCATGGCGCAGCGACTGAGCCAGCGGCCGGGCGATGGAGGGCGGCACCGGTGTCACCAGGCCGATCCAGAGACTGGAGAGTCCCGGGGTGAGCACCGGTACGGGGAGGATCACTCGGTGCGGCAGTCCGGCGACCGCGGCGTACCGCTGCATCATGTCCCGGTACGTCATGACGTCCGGGCCGCCGATGTCGAACGTACGGTTCACGTCGGCCGGCAGATGGGCGCAGCCGACGAGATACCGCACCACGTCCCGTACCGCGATCGGCTGGATCGATGTGCGCACCCAGCTCGGGGTGATCATCACCGGCAGCCGCTCGGTGAGATGACGCAGGATCTCGAACGATGCCGAGCCCGATCCGATGATGACCGCAGCCCGCAGGACGGCCGTCGGTACCCCGGAATCCAGGAGAATGCGCCCCACCTCGGCCCGCGACCGCAGATGCGGTGACAGTTCCCGTTCAGGCACCCCGGCGGGAGTGAGCCCCCCGAGGTAGACGATTCGGCCGACCCCCGCCGCCCGTGCCTGCTCGCCGAAGGTCCGGGCCGCCTCGCGGTCCGTCTCCTCGAATCCGGGTCCGGAGCCGAGCGCGTGCACCAGGTAGTACGCCACATCCATGTCCCGCATCGCCGCCCGCACCGAGGCGGCGTCACAGACATCGCCCTCGACCACCTCGACCCGGTCCGCCCACGGGTGGTCACGCAGTTTCCGCGGGGTCCTGGCCAGCGCGCGCACCTGGTGGCCGGCGTCGAGGAGTGCGGGCACCAGTCTGCCGCCGATGTACCCGGAGGCACCGGTCACCAGACAACGCAGCTGCGTACCACCGGAGGATTCGGTCACTCGCCCGAGTCTTCCACCCGGCCGCCGTACGGGGCCGGTGGAGCACTCCGAACGGCGGCACGCGGGCACCCGGGCTCACGGCACCGCCACCGGCCCCGCTCAACCGCGGCCACCTACGGATGCGGCCGCGCCGGACGGTCCAGCATGCCGTCCAGCACCCGGCCGAAGACCCGGCGGCCCGCTCCGGCGAGCCACGGATCGGCCCACCGCGGCAGCAGCCGGACAGTCAGCTCCTCCACCCACACCACATGCGATCCGGAACCTGTCGGATACACATCGATCGACGCCCGGCCCAGCACCAGCGAACCGCGCTTCTCCAGTCGGCACAGCCCCGCGCGCCCGGCTGCGGGCGGTGTCCACCGCACCACTTCCATCGGATCGTCGAACCCCAGCGGCCCCACACCCGTGCGCGCCACGAAAACGGTTCCGATCCGGGTCGTCAGCCCCGAGGGAACGGTGATCGTGGTCAGCGGTACATGCGCCGCGTGCCGTTCCCAGTCCGTCACCCGGCGCCAGGACTCGGCTGCGGGCAGGGGCGTGAAGCGCTCGATCCGGAAGACGGCCACAGCACGATCCTAGGCCGTGTACCGACCGTCGCGAGCTGAGCGGAAGCCACGTACCGGCCGACGGTTCAGGAGTCGGCGTCCGCGATGCGGCCCGTCACCAGCAGGCCCGGAAGGTGCTCCTCGATCTCCTCGCGGGCGGCGGCCGGCAGACCCGCGTCCGTCACGAACGTGTCCACCTGCTCCAGGGTCGCGAACGAACTCAGGCCCACCTTGCCCCACTTGGTGTGGTCGGCGACCACCACCACACGCCGCGCCGACTGGACGAAACGGCGGTTGGTCTCGGCCTCCGCCAGATTCGGCGTCGAAAGACCGGCCTCCACCGAGATCCCGTGCACCCCGAGGAACAGCACATCGAAGTGGAGCGAGGCGATCGCCTGATCGGCGACCGGGCCGACCAGCGAGTCCGACGGGGTCCGCACCCCACCGGTGAGCACCACCGTGGCCGCCCCGGTACGCGCCCCGCCCGCAGCCCCCGACCGCTGCGCGGAGTGGAACACATCGGCGACCCGCACCGAGTTGGTCACCACGGTCAGATCCGGTACGTCCAGAAGCCGTTGGGCGAGCGCATACGTCGTCGTACCGCCGGAGAGCGCGATGGCGCTGCCGGGCACGGCCATCGCCGCGGCCGCCCGCGCGATGTCCTCCTTGGCGGTCAGCTCCAGAGCCGACTTGGCCTCGAAACCGGGCTCGTGCGTGCTGGCCTCGACCACCGGAACGGCCCCGCCGTGCACCTTCTCGAGCACACCCTGGCGGGCCAGCGCGTCCAGATCCCGGCGGACCGTCATGTCGGAGACGCTCAGCTTGCGGGTCAGCTCATTGACCCGGACCCCGCCGCGCCTGCGCACCTCGTCGAGGATCAGGGCGCGCCGCTGCTCCGCGAGCAGGTTCTGATTCTCGCTCAACGCCGGTCCGGTCCTTCCCTCTGGCCGTGCAACAGTCTCTTCGGACGGGGTCATCCTGCCACGCGGTGTCGTAGGCCGTCGCACTGGGGAGATTCCGTGAGAGCGGTGCGTACACCGGCCCTCTTCCATGATTCTGGTGACCGTGCATCAGCACCCCCCACGACCGAGAGAGCGAGTCACTCCAGTGCCACCTGTCACCCAGGCCCCGCAGAGTCCGGGGCCCGCGCTGGAACTGCTGGTCCATGGCGTGGGCGGAGCCACCCCGCAGGAGATGCTCGACGATCCGCGTCCGGTTCGGGTCACCGGCGACGCGACCGCCGCCATCTACCGCCGCGCCGGGGACATGGACGCCGAACAGCACCCGGAGCGGTACCGCGACCGGCCCATCGCCGAGGCCTACTGCTGGTCCAACCTCACATCCGGCAACGGCTCCCGCGCCCTGTGGCTGCTGCTGCTCCCGTTCATGGTGGTCAACCTCGCCCACTGGATGCGCCCCACCGCCCGGGGCCGTACCCGCGCGGTGCGCCTGTACGGCGTCCTCGTCCGGCTCGTCGCGCTCAGTCTCACGGTCCTGCTGACCGCGGCGGCGTGCGAGGTCGCGCTCGATCTGACGGCCTGGCAGTGCGCGGGCGTGCCGGACTGCTCGAACCAGCGGTCCTGGCTCGGCTTTCTGTCGACGGCACAGGGCGGCTGGTGGTCCCAGCCGGGCCGAAGGCTCGCCCTTGCCTCGCTGGTGCCCACCGCCCTGGTGGGGCTGCTCTGGTTCCTGTCCAACCGGACATGGAGCGCGTACGAATCGCAGCGCCCGCTCACCGGATCCGAACCGGACGACGTCGACACCGAGACCCCTCATGACCTGAACACCTCCGGCACCGCGGTCGGTGGCCGCCCGGCTCTCGGCAGGCCCGGATTCTGGTACGGCCGCCGGCTGGTCGCCCGGCTGCGCGCCGCCCACACCGCCGCCGGATTCCTCACCGTCGCCGCATCGGTCGCGGGCGCCGCGGCCCGCCACGACCGCGCAGTCACCGGCCCCGTGCCCGAGATCCTCGGCAGGCTGATCGAGGCGGTGCTGGTCCTGGGCGCGCTCGTCGTGCCCTGGGTCGTCTGCCGCCGCGGCCGCAGCGAACGACGTCTCGACAACCGGCTCGACCATGCCCTCATCACCTGTCTGCCCGGCGCCGCCCTGGCCCTGCTCGTCCTCGCCGCGGTGTACGCGGCCTGGTCACGCCCCGCCTGGGTCTCTGCGGGCGCCCTGCCCGGCGATGTCACCTTCAGTGTCGTCACGCTCGGCCAGGGGGCGCTCGTCGTCGTCCTCGCCGTGGTGTCGCTGGGCCTGTACCGCCGGACCCCCGAACCCCGCACCGTCATGTACGGAGTCGGCGGACCGGCCGTCGCCATGCTCGCGTGCGCTCTCGGCGGTGTCATGACCGGCGGGGTCGCCCAGCGCGTCGCCGACTGGCTCGACGGCTCCGGCACCCCGGGCATGGGCAGGAACGCCGTCATCGAGGGACCGCCGGTGCTGCTCAGCTGGCAGGCCTCGGTCATCCCCGTGCTCCTGGTGCTGCTGGCGGTACCCGGCCTTCTGCTGCTCGTACGCACCTGGCTCGCCGCCCGCGCCCTGGAACCCGAGGTCGACCGGGAGTACGGGCAGGAGCGGCCGGATCCCGCCCGGACCCGGCAGATCGCCCGGATCCGGGCCACCGCAGCCCTCACCGACTCCGCGCCCTGGATCCTCGGCCCGGTCGCCGGCGCCACGCTGCTGCTCGGTGCGGCGGCGGTCGGCGGGGCCTGGGCGAGCGGTGAAGTGCCCGGGCTCGCGATGGAGGGAAGCGGCCCCTTCGTCGAGTCCGTGGCCGAAGCGGCCCAGTCGACCGGCTCCTGGATGGTCGGACTCGGCTTCATACTCTTCGTCACCTGGGGACGGCGTGCCTACCGCGACGCCTCCGCCCGGCGCACCATCGGCATCCTCTGGGACGTCGGTACGTTCTGGCCGCGCGCCGCCCACCCCTTCGCACCGCCCTGCTACGCCGAGCGCGCCGTCCCCGACCTGGCGTCACGGATGTCCGGCTGGACCGGACGAACCCGCGGCAGGCTCGTCATCTCCGGCCACTCCCAGGGCAGCGTCCTCGCAGCGTCCGCGGTCTGGCAGCTGTCCGCCGAGACCAGGAGCCGGGTCGCCCTGCTCACCTACGGCTCACCGATCGAGCGACTGTACGCGCGCTGGTTCCCGGCCTACTTCGGCCCCGCACCGCTGCACGGACTGCACCGGTCCGTGCACTGCTGGCGCAACCTCTGGCGGGCCACCGACCCGATCGGCGGCCGGGTCCGGCTCGACGAGGGACCGGGGCCCGAGGTGGACCGGGGGCCGCTGAAGGACCCCCTGGCCTACGGGCGCACCCCCGAACATCCGCTGCCCGAACCCGTTCTGGGGCACTCGGACTACCAGGCTGACCCGGTCTTCGCCCAGGAGCGGGCCGCACTGCTGGACCGGCTGGCACCGGTCCTGCCGCGCCAGGCCGACGGGGAGGGGGCCCAAGACACCCCGCGGGCTCAGGGGAGCTCCGGCAGATCCTCCGGGTAGAGCAGCGTGAGGTCGTCCGTGCTCGGCTCGGCGAGCTGGGCGACCCGGCCCGCATGCCGCTCCACCATCGACTCGAAGGTCTGCCGAGCCGTCCGCCCATTGCCGAAGGCCGGGCCCTTGGGAAGCTCCGTGAAGTACTTCAGCAGCGCTTCCCCGGCCCCGGAAGCCAGGCTGTACTCGTGCTCGTCGGCCTGCTGCTCGACGATCCGCAGCAGCTCGGCGGGCTCGTAGTCGCTGAAGGTGATGGTCCGTGAAAAACGGGATGCCACACCGGGGTTGACGGTGAGAAACCGCTCCATTTCATGGGTGTACCCGGCGACGATGACGACCACCGCGTCCCGGTGGTCCTCCATCAGCTTCACGAGCGTGTCTATCGCCTCCCGGCCGAAGTCCCGGCCGGAGTCCTCGGGTGACAGGGCGTAGGCCTCGTCGACGAACAACACCCCGCCGCGCGCCCGGTCGAATGCCTCCTGGGTGCGGATGGCAGTGGAGCCGATGTGCTCACCGACCAGATCGACGCGGGACACCTCGATCAGATGGCCGCGCTCCAGCACCCCGAGCGAGGCGAGGATCTCGCCGTACAGCCGGGCCACGGTGGTCTTGCCGGTGCCGGGGGAGCCGGTGAAGACGAGATGGCGCCGGACCGACGCGGCCTTGAGCCCGGCCTCCTGGCGCCGACGGCCGACCTCGATCATGTCGGTGAGGGCGCGCACCTCCCGCTTCACGCTGTCCAGTCCCACCAGCGCGTCCAACTCCCCGAGGACGGTGTCCGACGCGCGCACCGGCTCGGCGGCGGGCACCCCGGCCGGGGTGGCCTCCATGGCGCGGGGCCCGGGGACCGCGCCGAGCAGCCCGGGGGGCGACTGGGTCGCCGTCAGCACGGTCGGGGCCGGGGGAGCGGGGGCGCGCAGCGCACTCTCGTCGCTCGTGCAGTCCTCCACGACGGGCCCCGCTCCCGTGCCGTCGCCGTGGGCGGCGCCGCCTTCGGCGAACTCGTATCCACCGCGGGCACACCGCTCGGTACGGCAACGGGTCATAGTCGTACGGCAGCCGTCCATCACATGGAAGCCGTAGCCCTCGCTTCCGGTGACCCGGCAGCTGTGGAAGGTGCCGCGGCCCTCGGCGGAGACGTAGAAACCGGCCTCGGCGGGGGAGGTGACCGTGCAGCGCTCGATCGTCGGGTCGGCGCCCTTGGTGACGATCACTCCGGTCTGCGCGGCGTCGATGGTGCAGTTGTTCAGCGTGCCGCCGCTGCCGTGGTCGCGGAACCAGGCGCCGGTGGACGCCTCACGGATGCGGCAGTCGTCGAGCTGGGCGGTCGCCCCGTCGCTCACCGACACCGCGGTATTGCGGACCTGGGACAGATCGCTGTCGACCACATCGGCGCGCGATCCCCGGTCGAGCACGAAGATGGCGTCCGGTACGTCGTGGACCCGGCAGGAGTCCAGTATCACGGTCGCCCCGTCGCTCACCCAGACCGCCGGGTAATCGCCCGTACTGTCATGAATTTCGCACTGGTTGGCGTCGACACGGGTGCCGGGGTCCCAGACCGACAGGCCGTTGCGACCGAACCGGCGCACCGTGGAGCGGGTCAGAGTGAGGACCGAACGGGAACGCAGATCCACCGCGTTCTCCGGGATGTCGTGGATGTCGCAGTCGGCGAGTGTCAGTACGGCGTCGGTGTCGAGCGTGACCCCGTCCGCCGAAGTGCGGTGCACCGTGCAGTCGGTGAGGTGGGCGGCCGCGCGAGCGGTCACCTGTATCCCACTGCCCTTGATCTCGTAGACCTCGCAGCCGACGGCCTCCAGGCCGCTGCCCTCGCCGGTGACACTCAGCCCCGCACCCGATGCATGGTGGATCCGGCAGCGCTCCAGACGCGGATGCGCACCGTCACGTACCGAGACACCGGCCTGGCCGGCCGATACGACCTCGCACTGCTCGAACACCCCGCCCGCACCGTCGAGTACGGCGATGCCGACCCCGGCCGGGTTGTCGACCGTGCAGCGGCGCACGGTCGGCCGGGCCGCACCGCGCACCTCGATCCCGGCGGCCGAACGCGTGACGATCCGCAGATCCGCGAGCTCCGGCGCGCCGTCCTCGACAAGCAGCGCCGGGGCCGTCGAGTCCTGACCCTCCACATGCAGGTCCGAGACGACGGCGGAGGCGCGGACGGTCAGCGGTACGCCGTCGACCGGTGCGATCCGAACAGAACCGACCGCGCCCTCGGGGCCGCGCAGCGTCACCGCGCGGTGCAGGACCAGATTCTCCCGGTAGGTGCCCGGCGCGACGGTGAGGACATCACCGTCCGCCGCGGCCTCCAGGGCTGCGGTGAGGGAGGCGTATTCGCCTGTGCGGCGCCGCCACCGCGATGTGCCGGTGTGCGTCACCTGGACCGTGCCCTGTGCCATGGCGCTGTTGTGCCCCCACCTCGTGCGTGTGTGATGCCCGTGTCACCGGCCTTGCGGCAGCGACGAACCCCGGGCCCGCCCACCGAGGAAGCGGGCGGGCCGGTCCACCGTAGCGCGCGCGGCGGGCGGGAGTTGACCCGATCGGCAGCTGATCAGCTGCCGATCCCGGTCCTGCCCCAGTCCGGACCGGTCTTCGCCCAGGCTCGGTCGATCAGGGTGTACCGCCCCCGCACCATGCGCCAGACGATGAGGCGCCGGACGCCCTCGACCAGTCCGACGGCGAGCAGCATCGTCCCGAGCCCGGCCAGCGCCGCATGCGTATGAGCCGTCGGAGCGTCCATGGGCCGCAGCGCGGGGCGGCCGTCGAGGTCCGTCCAGATCTTCACCTCGGCCCCGGGATCCGTCGTGCGGGAGGAGGTGGTCACCGTACCGCGGCGGTCCGTGCCGTCCGGGGCCTTCCAGCGCGCCACCACCGAGGTCTGCGTGGTGCGCTCCGAGGACACTTCGGGATCGGTGACGAGACGTGATGCTCCCGGGGCCCGGCGCACCACGACCGCGGTCGTGGTATGACGCTGGGCCTGCTGGGCCCGCACCGACTTCTGCAGGGCGTCGTCCGCGAGCGAACCGCACACCCAGCCCACTGCCGGTGCCGCCAGCACCATGAGAAGCAGTGCGACTAGAGCCACCCACGCCTCGCGCCGGTCAGTGGCGCGGCGCAGGGGATTGCGCCGCCAACGCCACACTCCCGTAACCGCTCGCACAGTCCTGCACCCCCTTCCGTATCCGTCTTGACCTGATACGGCACGCTTCGCTCGCCGGAGCGGCGAAGAGAGAGCAACCTCACCCTGGCCAACGCACGGACTGCCCCCGTGAGTTCCCCGCCCCACCGGTCCGGGCTGACGGTCCGTCCGGGGCGTGCGCGACCGAGGGGCTGTGCTGCCGGTGCGGGAACACCGGCGTCGCCGTCGAGTCCCCATGGCTCGACGGCGACCCCGTGCGACCGTGTGTGGTACCCGGCTCAGTACCCCCGGCCCTGGTACGGGCGGTTGTACGGGTCCTCGTGGGGCGAGGGTGCCGGGGCGGGGCGCGGTGACGCCGGACGCATCGCCTCGTAACCGGTGCCGGGCGCGGGCCGCTGCTGCTGCTGTTGCGGCGGATACGGCGCCTGGTACCCGCCGCGGGCCGCGGTCGGCTGCTGCGGGATGTACGGCGCCGGGGCGTGCTGCAACTGTGCGGGCTGCATCGGCGCGTAGCCCTGCTGGGCCGGCTGCTGGTAGCCGTACGACGGATTGGGCTGGGCAGGCGCCGCGGGAAGAGCCGGCAGCGCCGCCGGGAGAGCCGGCAGATAGCTGTTGCCGGTCTCATAGGCGGCAGGCACTCGGATCGGAGCGATCTGAGGGGTGCCCCGCTCCGCGACCAGGGAGTCGTAGATCGGAGTGTCGGAGAACGACGGTGCGGCGTAGTAGCCGCCGCCGTAGGTGGAGCGGGGGGAGGTCATGACACCTAAGTTAAGCCCACGATGTGCCGGTTGGGGAGCCCCAATCTCGGGGTCATCCTTTTTACGCTGGTTCTGTCCGCCTGACCTGCCAAAACATGGTTAAAGCCTGCGTTAACAGCGGGGGCTTTTTCCGTCGGGAGGCCCCGTAGTCAACGAGAAGTGGTGGATGGATTACAAGGAGCGACATCCGTGTGGTACTCGCCAGGACGGAGGTTTCGACCCCGGGCGCCTGGGACCTCACGACTGTCAAGAGATCTCGGACAGCAACCTCGGCCTGCTCGACTACCCAGCGATGCTCGCGGTCGTGCGGCACCCGTTCCCGTCGCCAATACGACGAGATCGCCGGGCGCGACACCGAGTGTCCGCAACCGATCTGCCAACGCGAAGGCGGCACGCGCGAGTTCGGTATACGGGTGGAAGCCCCAGCCGCCGCGCCCGTCGTAGAATCGGATGCCGCGCCGGGGGTCGGGATCGACAAGCGCGTCCAGCGGCGGATGCTGCTCCATGACACCTCACCTTCGTGCGTCGCCGGTACGTCCAGCCGCGCGCCTTCCGGACCGGGGCTACCCGCCGGTGCGGACCACGCTCTCGTCACCGGTCCCGGACGCGGGCCGGGGCGCGGGCTTCGCGAGCGCGGCGATCGGCGCCGTGCGCACGGCACGCCGGGTCGAGGTGAGCACGGCCAGGCAGATCATCCACAGCGAAAGCAGCAGGACGACCCGCTCGGTGCCGAGCGCGGTGATCAGCGTGCCGCTGAGCGCCGAACCGACGGCCAGGGCGCTCATGGTCAAGGTGGACTCCGTGCTGCTCACCCGGCCGCGCAGCGCGTCCGGGGTGATCGCGAGCCGGTAGGTGGAGATCGCCACCATGTACACGGGGGCGACCAGCGATTCGAGCGCCGCGACGAGCCCGAGGGTGGTCGGATCGGGCGCGATCGCGTACAGGGGGAAACCGAGCGCCTCCAGCCACAGCATGGTCACGGCGATACGGCCGAGCGGATAGCGCTTGACGACGCGGTCCGAGACGAGGGCACCGAGCAGTGCGCCGACGGCGGCGCCACTGAAGATCACACCGATCTCCACCGTGGACGCCCCGGCCTCCTGTGCCAGGACGACGATGACCAGGTAGCCGGCGCCGTAGCGGACGCTGTCGGCAGCGCTCACCAAGGTCAGGAACCGGATCACCGGCTGGTGCCACACCCAGCTCAGCCCCTCACGGATCTCCGCCGTCAGTCGCGGACGCGGCCCGGTGCGCCGCGCCTCCTGGAAGTCACGCCGGATGAGCCGCAGGCTCAGGGCCGACACGGCGAAGGACACGGCGTTCACGGCGAACGGCACGACACGGCTGAGGGAGTAGAGCGCACCGGCGGCCACCGCTCCGAAGACCCGGATCGTGTTGTGGACGGTCTCGCTGTACCCGAGCGCGGCCGACAACTGTTCACGCCCCACCACATTGGGCAGCGCGGCGCTGTTGGCCGACAGGAAGAGTGTGCTGAGCATGCCGTTGAGCGCGGCGACCCCGTAGAGGTGCGGCAGCGTCAGACTGTTCGTGGCGAGCGCCACCACTACGGAACCGACGAGGAGCGCACGGCCCGCTTCGCACCAGATCATGGTGGCTTTGCGGTTCCAGCGATCCGCCAGGGCCCCCGCGATCAGGCCGAACAGCAGGAACGACACCGTGCCCAGGCCGGTGACGAGGCCCGCCTGCGTCGCCGAGCCGGAGATCGCCAGCACGATCAGCGGGAGGGCGAAGAACTGGGCCTGGTCACCCACGAAGGAGATGACCTGCCCGCTCAGCAGCAGACGGAAGTCCCGGTTGCGCCAGAGGGAGGATGCGCCAGGACCTGGTTCGGCCATTGTTGCGCCTTTCGGAGTTCGGACAACGGTCGGTGACCGTAGCCGAGCGGCGGACCGGCCAACAAGGCGCTTTCTCCGCCGGTGCGTTCAGCAGTCTGTTCAACTGCGACAGCGCCGCAGTCGGACGGTGTCCGGCTGCGTTCCTCGAAGCGTCTCGTACCGCAGGGGAGCGGGCCCCGGCCGCGACCGGGCGGACCACTGCACGCTCGTCACCGAGGTGATCAACAGCCCCCTGCCGACCAGCCAGCGCCCCGCGAAACCCGACGGGCGCGGGTCCGCGACGGCCTCGGCGGCCGACAGCACCCGCACAGCGAAGGTGCCGTCCGCCCGTAGCGCGACCTCCGCGTCCTGGAAGCCGAGCCAGGCACGCGTGAGTGGGAACCACGCCTTGTAGACGGACTCCTTGGCGCTGAACAGCACGGTGTCCCAACGGATGCGCGGAGCTTCCCGGCGCAGCGCCGTGAGGCGCGCGCTCCCCGCCCACCGTGATCTCCTCGCCCACCCGCGCCGGCAGCGGCCGGTCGGGCTCGGAATCCCACGCAGTGCGTGATGCTGCCGATCACCCCGGCCGGCCATCTGGTTGGCGCCTGTCTTCAAGAACAGGCCGGTGCAGGGGACGGAGCCCTGGGCGTCGGCCGGTTACCACGGCTACTGGGTCAGCGACTTCACCCGAGTGGACCCGCACTTCGGCTGACAGGGTCACGGGGTCCGCGGCTGTGCTCCTGACCACGCGTCGGCGCGGGAGTCGCCCGCATCAGCCAGATGACGCCGGGAGAGCCCCGTGAACAGCCGATGCGCGAGAACCGCCCGATTCGCCGTGATCACCACGAGCGGATCACGCCATCCCACAGCGAGAACGCCGCAACAGCCCCACCGCTATCACGCGCCAACTCGTAAGGGCTCGCAGAGAATCAACATGCGGGTTTGATCTCTTTCGGGGGTTCGGTCCCGTATTTTTCGAGGTAGGCGGTCACGTCTGTGGGGGTGCGGAACCGCGCTGTCGAGGCGGGGATGCGGTGGCCGTGCTGTTTCAGAAGCGGGCGGACCTCGCCGACGGCGTCGGTGATCGTGCTCCGGTTCACAGCGAAAAGCTGGCCGAGAAGGTCTTGAGTACCGAGTCTGCGCAGGTAAAGCACGGTGGCCAGGATCCGGTCGGCCGAGGTGAGCTTGCACTTGGCGCCCGCGCCGGGGGCTCGGCGGCGTTCGCCTCCGCGTTGTTCGCACCGGGAATGCTCGCGAAGTTCCGCCAGCGCTGGAGTCAACTCGCCGATCAAGGCGTTCAGTTGTTGGTGAGTCATGCCGGTCAGTTCCGGGTCGCGGAGTGAGGCGGAGTTGATCCGGCCTGGCTTGTCGGTCGTGTGCATGGCGTGTGTTTCGGTGGTCTTGGTTCCAGTGCGGGCGGGGTGGGGGTGTGCGGGGTGAAGGGTGTAGTTCCAGTCGCCGTGGAAGCGGTGCCGGCTCATCGGCAGCGCGTCAATCTCGGCGTCGGTGACCTTCACGCCGGTGGGGTAGAGGCTGGTGTCGAGTTCGGCGCGAACGGCCAGTCCGGTGCGGGTGGTGGTCGCCGCGATGCTGTTCACGATGACTTCGTGGCTGGTCAGGGGCCTGCCGCGCCAGTTCATGGAGATGTGGGAGAACAGTCGGTGTTCCACCTTGTTCCATTTCGAAGTCCCCGGAGGAAGGTGGCAGACGGTGATTTCCAGGCCGGTCTCGGCGGCCAGGACGGCGAGTTCGGCCTTCCAGGCGCGGGTGCGGTAGCCGTTGGAGCCGCCCGCGTCGGCGGTGATCAGCAGCCGGGTGGCCGTGGGGTAACTGTCCCGCCCCTGGGCGTGCCACCAGCGGTGGATGGAGGCGACCGCGAACGCGGCGGTGTCGTGGTCAGTGCCGACGCTGACCCAGCCGGTGTTCGCGATGGTGTCGTAGATCCCGTACGGGATCGCCTTGCCCGGCCCCTGCCGGTCAAGGAAATCATGCGTCTTGACCTTGACCGGTTCACCCTGGGGCTGCCACTCGCGTCCGGCGTTCCTGTACTGCCCCACCAGTTCCTTCTTCTTGGTATCCACGCTGATCACCGCGTCTCCCGCGTCCCGGTGGGCGCGGGCCTGCTCGTTGATGTAGCGGAACTGGGCGTCGCGGTCCGGATGCTGGGCACCCTCGACGGTCTTGGCGTTGGCCTGCAGACTGAAGCCCTCCTCGCGCAGCAGGTCACCGACCGTGTCCGCGCAGACGCGGTGCCCCTGGCGGGTGAGCTCGGCAGCGAGGTTACGCGTCGACTTCGTCGTCCAGCGCAGCGGCGACATCGGGTCCCCGCGCATGTCCGGCTCGACCAGCTCAAGCAGCGCGGTCCGCAGGCCCGCGTCCAGGTCAGCGGCCTTCTTCCGCCCGCCGCCAGGACGGCGCACCCGGCCCAGCGACGCCTCGCCCGCCTCCAACTCGTCCACACCTTTGCGTACCGTCGCCTCGCTGACACCGGCCGCCCGCGCGACGGCCCGGATCCCACCGTGCCCGAGGATCCGGGCCTCGGCGCCCATCAGCAGCCGACGCTGCCGCTCGTCCAGATGCGGGAACAACACCGCGAACTTCGCGGCGAGTTGCTCACGAGTCGACTCGGATACGCTCATACCACATCAACGAGCCGAATCACGGGAAGCAACACCTTGATTCTCTGCGAGCCCTAAGGGCGCGAGGAAGGCTCAGGGAGAGGCCCCGACGCGGTCCACCCGTCGCCGGGAGGCAACCCGGTGAACCGTGCCGTCGTCCTCAACGACGGGTCGTCTCAAGGAGGTCATGCGGTGGGTCCGCACGCCGACATCGTCAAAACACTGCCGGAACTGCTCGGGTACCACGCCCGGCGCCTCGGGGACAAGGTCTTTTTCCAGGACCGGCTCAGGCGTGTGACCTACCGGGAGCTGGAAAGGAGGACCGCACGGCTGGCCGGTCACCTGGCAGGACTCGGCCTGGCGCGCGGTGACCGGGTGGCCGTACTGCTCGGCAACCGTGTCGAGGCGGTCGAGAGCCTGCTCGCCGTCACCCGGGCGAGCGGCGTGGGCGTACCTCTGGACCCGGGGAACTCGGAGGAGGAGCTGACCCGCTTGCTGGACGACAGCGGGGCACGGGTGCTCATCACCGATGGCGCCTGCCTGACGCGGCGGCGAGCGCTGCCGTTGCGACCCGGGCTGACCGTGGTGGTGGCCGAAGGCGGGAACTCGCCTTGGTGCGCGGACTTCGAGGAGCCGGCGGACGGGGCCGGCGCAACCGGGGGCCGGCCCACCGCGGTCGCGGGCGCGGGCGGCGTTCTGCGGTACGAGGAGTTGGCGGGTACGGAGCCGCGGACGCCGGCCCGGGACGATCTCGCACTGGACGAAGTGGCCTGGCTGCTCTACACCTCGGGATCCTCCGGCGTGCCCAAGGGCGTCCTGTCCACCCAGCGCAACCGCCTCGCGCCGGTCGCGACGGGCCTCGTCGGCGTCCTGGGACTGTCCGAACGGGACCGCGTGCTGTGGCCGTTGCCCCTCCATCACGCGATGAGCCAGGTGGTGTGCTTCCTCGGGGTGACCGCGGTGGGGGCGAGCGCGGTGCTGCTGCCCCGGTTCTCGGTGGCGGGAGTGCTCGGCGAACTGCGTCGTGGGGATGCCTCGTTCACCTTGCTCGGCGGGGTCCCCACCACGTATTCGGCGTTGCTCGACGCGGTCCGGGGCGAGGAGAGCGGCAAGGACGGCGGCGGTCTCGGCGCCCCCGCGCTGCGGGGTTGCGTCAGTGGTGGCGCCGCGGCGGGGCCCGGGTTCCGCGAGTCCTTCGAGGCGATCTGCCGTGTCCCCTATCTGGAGCACTACGGCAGCACGGAGGCGGGCCCGGTCACCATGCCGGCGCCGGGCGAGGCGACGACGTCCGGGGCGTGCGGCCGGGTGCTGCCCGGCACCCGGGTCCGGGTCGGCGGGGGCCCCGACGGCCGGGACACGGGCGAGGGTGAGTTGTGGGTCAACGGGCCCGGGATCATGGCCGGTTACCACGGCAGGCCGGAAGCCACCGCGGAGGTACTGCGGGATGGCTGGTTCCGCACGGGTGACCTGGCCAGGATCGATGCCTTCGGTGGACTGGCGGTCACCGGCCGGGCGAGTGATCTGATCATTCGAGGCGGGGTGAACATCCATCCTTCGGAAGTGGAGGCGGTGCTGCGGCGGCTGCCGGGGGTGGCGGACGCCGCCGTGGCCGGACGCCCGCACCCCGTCTTCGGCGAGGTGCCGGTCGGCTATCTGGTCCCCGAGCCCGATGGCGGCGTGCTGGACAGGGGGCGCATCCTCGCCGCCTGCCGTGCGGAACTGTCCGGCTTCAAGGTACCCGTCGAGCTGTTCGAGGTGGAGGACATTCCCCGTACCACCTCCGGGAAGACCCTGCGGCGGGACCTCGCCGGCCGGCCGGCGAGGTCGCTGGGCGCGGAGGCCACCGGGAAGCCGTCGGAGAACCTGCTGACCCTGGTGCGGGACGAGGTGGCGGCCGTGCTCGGCTGTACAGCTCAGGCGGTGGAGCCGAGCACGGCACTGCGGGACCTGGGTATGGACTCCCTGACGGCGACGGTGCTGCGGGAGAGGTTGTCGGCGGTGACCGGCCTGCCGCTCTCCGAGGCCGTCGCCTTCGACTTTCCCACGGTCGCCGCGCTCGCCGCCCACCTCGGGGCACGGAGAGCCGCCGCGCCGGCCGGCGCCGGGCCCGTGAAACGGAGTGCGGCCCGGTCGGACGACGACCCCGTGGTGATCGTGGGGATGGCATGCCGCTATCCCGGAGACGTGACCTCTCCCGAGGAACTGTGGCGGCTGGTGGCCGACGGGAGGGACGCCATCGGTCCCTTCCCCACCGACCGGGGCTGGGACACCCGGGCGCTGTACGACCCGGATCCCGGACGGCCCGGACGGACGTATGTGCGCGAAGGCGGTTTCCTCTCCGGTGCGGACCGCTTCGACCCCGGCTTCTTCGGCATTTCTCCCCGCGAGGCGCTGGCCATGGACCCGCAGCACCGGCTGCTGCTCGAAGTGGCGTGGGAGGCCTTCGAGTACGCCGGTCTCGTCCCCGGCACCCTGCGCGGCTCGGCGACCGGGGTGTACGTCGGGCTGATGTACAGCGACTACGCCCGCCACCTGACAAGGACGCCCGAGCATGTCGAGGGGTACCTCGGCCTCGGCAACGCCGGAAGCGTCGCCTCGGGTCGTATCGCCTACACCTTCGGCCTCGAAGGCCCGGCCATCACCGTGGACACGGCGTGTTCCTCGTCCCTGGTGGCCCTGCACCTGGCGGCCCAGGCGCTGCGCCGGGGTGAGTGTGACTTCGTGTTGGCCGGCGGCGCCACGGTGATGTCGGGGCCCTCATCGTTCGTGGAGTTCAGTCGCCAGCGGGCGCTGGCTCCGGACGGCCGCTGCAAGGCGTTCGGCGCGTCCGCCGACGGCACGGGGTGGGCCGAGGGCGCTGGAATGCTGCTGCTGAGCCGGTTGTCCGAGGCGCGCCGCGCCGGACTTCCGGTACTGGCCGTGGTGCGCGGTTCGGCGGTGAACCAGGACGGGGCGAGCAACGGGCTGACCGCACCGCACGGACCGGCGCAGCAGCGGGTGATCCGGCAGGCACTCGTGGACGCGGGGCTGAATCCCGGGGACATCGACGCGGTGGAGGCGCACGGCACCGGCACCCGGCTGGGGGACGTCATCGAGGCGGAGGCCTTCTTCGCGACGTACGGGCGCCAGGCGCGGCAGCGTCCCCTCCGGCTGGGTTCGGTGAAGTCGAACATCGGTCACACCCAGGCCGCCGCCGGAGTGGCCGGCGTGATCAAAATGGTGCAGGCGATGCGGCACGGCGTGCTGCCGCGTACGCTGCACGCCGACGAGCCGACCCCCCGTGTCGACTGGTCGACGGGGCGGATCGAGCTGCTGACCCGGACGGCGGAGTGGCCTGCGACGGACCGTCAGCGACGGGCGGGGGTGTCCTCGTTCGGTATCAGCGGCACCAACGCCCATGTGGTGCTCGAAGAGGCCCCGGATGACGGGGAGGCCGCACCGCCGTGTGCCGTGGCGTACGGCGGGACCGCAAGCGGCCGCGTCGGGCCCGGGGCGGTGCTGGAAGGTGCGGCACGTCCCGGAACGGCCGCGGTGGCCTTTCCGGTGTCGGCCAGGAGCGTGCCGGGGCTGCGGGCCCAGGCACGACGGCTGTACGACCATGTGGTCGCCGCCCCTGATGCGGCCCCGGTGGACATCGGCTACTCGCTCGCCACCACGCGTGCGGCCTTCGAGCACCGGGCCGTGGTGGTGGCCCGGGACCGTGCCGAGCTGCTCGGCTCCCTGCGGGCCGTGGCGGAGGGTGGCGACCGGCCCGGAGTGCACACGGGCACGTCCCGCCACCACGGCCCGCCGGCCCTGCTGTTCACCGGCCAGGGCAGCCAGCGCGTCGGCATGGGCCGTGAACTGTACGAGTCGCGGGATCTGCATCCGGCCTTCGCCCGTTCGTTGGACGAGTGCTGTGCCCTGTTCGACACGCTGCTGCCGGTGCCCCTGCGGGACGTCATGTTCGCCGGGCCCGGTACGGAGACGGGCGCGCTGCTGCATACGACCCGGTTCGCGCAGCCGGCGCTCTTCGCCCTGGAGACGGCCTTGTTCCGGCAGTTCGAGGCCTGGGGGGTACGCCCCGGCCTGGTGGCCGGGCACTCGGTGGGCGAGGTGACGGCGGCACATGTCGCCGGGGTGTTGTCCCTCGCGGATGCGTGCACACTGGTGGCGGCCCGGGGCCGGCTGATGGATGCGCTGCCTCCGGGCGGCGCGATGGTGGCTGTGGCCGCCGGGGCGGACGAGGTGGCCGCCCACCTCGCCGGGACCGGGGGTGCGGTGGAGATCGCCGCGGTCAACGGGCCCGCCTCGGTGGTCGTCTCGGGCGACGAGGCCGCGGTGCGGGAGGCCGCCGTGTACTTCCGGACGCGGGGTCGTTCGGTGACGCCGCTGCGGGTCGGCCATGCCTTCCACTCCGCTCGGATGGAGCCCGTGCTGGCCGACTTTGCGGACGTGGTCCGGCGTCTGTCCTTCGCCGCGCCGCGGCTGCCTCTGATCACTGCCGTGCCGGGCCGGGCGGCCACCGACGAGGAGCTGTGCACACCGGAGTTCTGGGTGGACCATGTCCGCCGTCCGGTCCGCTTCGCCGATTCGGTGGCGCACCTGGGTGAGCGAGGCGCGGCACACTACGTCGAACTGGGGCCGGACGGGGTGCTCACCGGCCTGGTGCGAGATTGCCTCGCCTCGTCCGGACCGGCCCCGGCGGACCCGGACACGGGCGAAGCGGGCGGCGGCAAGCGGGGCCCGGCACCGCTGGTCCTGCCGACACTGCGCGGGACGCGGCCGGAAGCGGACGCCCTGCTCGACACGCTGGCCGCGCTGCACGCCCACGGCGTGCCCGTCGACTGGCGGGCCGTCTTCGCCGGGCGCGGCGGGCGACGTGTCGACCTGCCCATGTACGCCTTCCAGCGCCGCCGGTACTGGCTGGAGCCCGCCCTGGGACTTCCGCCCATGTCCCCGACGGCCGAGCCCACCCATCCGTTCCTGCGGTTGGACACCCGCACGGCCGACGACGACGGGTTGCTGCTGAGCGGGGTGCTCTCGGTGCGCGACCAGCCGTGGCTCGCCGACCATGTGGTGGCTGGGGAGATCTTGCTGCCGGCGACCGCCTTCGTCGAAATGGCCCTTCACGCCGGTGAATTGGCGGGCGCGGCCGTCCTGGACGAGCTCGTTCTGACCGCGCCGCTGCCCTTGCCCTCGGACGGTGCCGTCGCCTTGCAGGTGAAGGTGGCGGGGGCGGACGACGCGGGACGGCGGACTGTGCTCTTCCACTCCCGGCGGCACACTCCGGCGGGTGACCGGCCCTGGCTCCGGAACGCCGTCGGTACTCTTTCGCCGGCGCAGCCGCCCGCGGACCGGAAAGCGGCCGCCGCCGAGGCCGGCGGCGCGCCCCGGCCGCACGTGTCCTGGCCGCCGGAGGCGGCGATGCCGGTGCATGCCGACGGTCCGGGGACCGGACCGTACGAGCGGCTGGCCGTCGGCGGCCTGCGTTACGGCCCCGCCTTCCAGGGCATGCGCGCCGCCTGGAGGCACGGGGAGGAGCTGTACGCCGATGTCGCGCTGCCCGAAGCGGCCCGGTCCCCGCGCCCGGAGGCGGACGGCCCGGAGTTCGTCCTGCATCCCGCACTGCTCGACGCGGCGCTGCACGCCCTGGCCCTGGACAGCCTTGTCACGAACGGTTTTGGGACAGCCGGTCCGGCGGCCGACGGGTTGTCCCTGCCGTTCGCCTTCAGCGGAGTGCGCGTGCACACCACCCGCGTACAGCGCTTGCGGGTACGGATGACCGCCGGGCCCGACGGGCAGGCCGGAGTGGAGCTGACCGACGAGACGGGCTCACCGGTGGCGACGGTCCGTTCGCTGACGCTCCGGCCCCTTCCGCGTACCGGCTCGGCGACGGCGGACGCGGTCACCGGTGCTCTCCACCGGACGGACTGGGTGCCGCTGACCGAGCCGCCCGCACCCGTGGCGATGCCCCGCTGGGGGGTTCTGGGCACGGCGGCCACACGGCTGGTGGACGCCCTCGCGCCCCCGGGTTCCGGCGTCCCGGTGTACCCCTGCCCGGCGGCGTGCGACGCGTCGTCGGCCGTCGTCGTGGCACCGTGCCCGCCGCCCGACACGACCGGCGGTGCGCAGGACCAAGCCGCCGGGTTGCTGCGGGCAGCGGACTGGGCGTTGAGGCTCGTGCAGGAGTGGCTCGCCGAACCGCACCTGTCCCGCTCCCGTCTCGTCCTCGTGACGTCCGACGCCGTCACTTCGGCCGACGACGGTTTCCCTGCAGATGGCGCCGATCGCGGGAATGACGGCCGATCCGGCGAAACAGCGTCCGTACCGTTGCACACACCGGTGTGGGGACTGGTCCGCTCGGCCCTGCGGGAGAACCCGGGCCGCTTCGCCCTGATCGACGTGGACGAACGCCCCGACTCCTGGAGTGCCCTGCCCGCCCTGCTGGCCGCCTCGGTACCGGAGGCAGCCGTACGCCGGGGGGCGGCGTACGTGCCGAAGCTGGTGCCACTGGCCGAGGCGGCGCCGAAGCCGCGGAAGCGGCGGCCGCTTGACCCGGAGGGCACCGTCCTGGTCACCGGCGGCACCGGTTCCCTGGGCATGCTGGTGGCGCGGCACCTGGTCACCGCCCACGGCGTCCGGCATCTGCTGCTCGCCGGCCGACGCGGGCCGGACGCTCCAGGGGCCCGGGAACTCGTCGCGGAGCTGTATGAGGCGGGCGCCCAGGTAACCGTTCACGCCTGTGACGTCGCGGACCGGACCGCGCTCGCCGCCCTGCTCGACGCGGTACCGGCGGCCCACCCGCTGACCGGCGTGGTGCACACCGCGGGAGTGCTGGACGACGGCGTCGTCGCGGCGCTCACCACCGACCGTCTGAGGCGGGTGCTGCACCCCAAGGCGGATGCCGCTCTCGCTCTGCACGAACTGACCCGGGGACACGACTTGGCCGTGTTCGCGCTGTTCTCCTCGGTGGCGGGTACCTTCGGCTCCGCCGGCCAGGCCAACTACGCCGCGGCCAACTGCGTGCTCGATGCCTTGGCACGACACCGCGGGCGGCTCGGACTGCCCGGTACGTCGATCGCCTGGGGCCCCTGGCGGCAGAACGACGGCATGATGGCGCACCTCGGCGACGCGGATCGGCAGCGGATGGCCCGCTCCGGGTTCGGCCCGCTCGGGCCGGAAGAGGGCCTGGTCCTCTTCGACGCCGCCGTGGCCGGTGACGAACCTGTGGTGGTGGCGGCCCGCCTCGCCCCGGCCGCTCTCCGCGGCGGCGACCCGGCGGCGAACCGGCTCCGAACGCCTGCTGCCGACGGGGGCGACGGGGGCGGGGACCGAATCGGTCGGGCGCTGGCGGCTGCTCCCCCCGGCGAGCGGGGCGGGGTACTGCTCACCAAGGTCCGGACCCTGGCAGCCCGCGTCCTGGGCCACCGGGAGGAGGCGAGCGAGATCGACGAGGACACCCTGCTGGCGGACCTGGGGCTGGACTCCCTGGCCGCGGTCGATCTGCGCAATGAGCTCGCGGCGTGGACGGGGCTGGCACTGCCGTCCACGCTGCTGTTCGACTTCCCGACGCCGCGCGCGCTCGCCGCCGAGCTGACGCGGCGGTATGCCGCCGAGGCACCTCCTGCCGCCGCGTCCGACGGTCCTCCGGGCTCCCCGGGCCGACCGGCGGACGGCGGCGCGGGGGGCGGTCCGGGGGCGGGCGCTCCGCCGGACGTCCGGGTGCAGGCCGCCGACGCACCGCACGCCGGGGGAGCCCCGGATTCCCTGGGCGCGCTCTTTCGTACCGCATGCGCCCGGGGACAGAGTTGGGACGGCATGGTGCTCCTCACCGTCGCCGCGCGCCTGTGCCCGGTCTTCGACAGGGCCGGGGCGCCCGGTGCGACGCACGCACCCGTCGTGCTCGCGGAGGGCGGCACGGGGGCCCGGCTGGTGTGCTCCCCCGCGCTCAGCGCGCTGTCCGGACCGCAGGAGTACGCGCGCCTCGGTGCCGGGCTGCGGGGGCTGCGGCCGGTTTCCGCGGTGCGGTACCCGGGGTTCGAGCCCCGAGAGGCTCTGCCCGCCACACTGGACGCCCTCGTCACCGCCCAGGCCGCCGCCGTCCGCGCAGCCGCGGCCGAAGGCCCCCCGGTACTGCTGGGGCGGTCGGCCGGTGGCTGGGTGGCCCATGCCGTGGCCGAGCGTCTGGAGTCCGAGGGTGCCGCCCCGGCGGCCGTCGTCCTGGTGGACACCTATCCCCCCGGTCACGGTGACCGGGGTCAGGCGCTCTCCGCGATGACGTCGGACATGCTGCGCCGGGCGGCGGAATTCGCCTCTGCCGAGCCCGACCGACTCACCGCCATGGCCGGATACTTCGAGCTCTTCAGTGACTGGAAACCCGCACCGCTCGCCTGCCCCACCCTGTACGTACGAGCCCGGGACCTGCTGCCCGGCGCCGAACCCGCCCCGGACTGGAGCCTGCCGCACACCGAGGTCACCGTGCCCGGGGACCACTTCACCATGCTGGAGGAACACGCCCGTACCACCGCACTCGCCGTCCACAAGTGGCTGGGCAGCCGGGTCTGAGGACATCCTGGGAGAGGCGCGGGTACGGGCGCGGGGGTGCGTGGAACGGCTCCGTCCCACGCCCCCGCGCCCGCCGCCCTCGCGGCCAGTACCGTTCGCTGCCCGGGCCACGGCGGTCGACGGCGGACGATGTCGCGACGGACGTGCAGTCCCGCCGCCCGGCACTGTTCGACCAGCCAGGAGGACGCGATCCGCAACGTGGGGTAGCTGCTTGCTCGTTGCTGCCAGGAGCCGTTCGTACGGGTGTGGAGCAGGTCGTGGACGATCACCGTGTCCTCGTCGCGGTATTCGAGGAAGCAGGTGAGCAGCCGGTCATCGCTGCTGCGGACGGGGATGAAACGGTCCGTGCCGCGCAGCTCCGCCGTGAGATCGCGGTAGGTGACGACGAGGTGGCCGCCCGAAACGAGGGCACGGCTGATGTGACCGAGCAGCACGGGGAGTTCCGCCTTGGACGGGAGGTGGGGAAGCGTGTCACCCATGCAGACGACCACCGCGACCGTGCCCGGCTCGGCCGTCTCGGGCAGCGCGGTGCGGATATCGCCGTGCACCGGCCGTACCGTCTCGTCCCCCTCGGCATACGAGACGAGCTCGTCGAGCAGCCGGCGGCTGGTGTCCACAGCGATCACCGGGGAGAAGCCGAGGCGGACCAGCGCCAGCGTCTGCGCCCCGGAGCCGCAGCCCAGATCGATGGCTGTTCCGCCGTCTTCGCTCCCCGCCAGGCCGAGTTCCGCGAGCAGCGCGGCCTGCCGGTCCGAGACCTCGTGGACGTCTCCGCCCAGCATCCAGGTGTAGTGCTCGGCGAGCAGGCGGTCGTAGTGGGCGACGGCGGTACCGGTGTCAGCGGTCATGGCGTGTTCCTCCGGGTCGTCCGTGCGGCTCGTCGTCCGCCGGTCTGCGCGAGCAGCGAGGCGTCGGGCCAGGTGAAGCAGAGCATGGCGGGTGAGCCGGCGAGCCGGGATGGTATGCCACCGGGGGTGACACCGGCGCCTCTTCAACGCAGGTGCCACCCAGGGCTCGGTAGAACTTCTGGGCGGCTGTGTTCTGTTCGAGCACCCACAGGTACATCGCGTCGCCCGTCGCGCGTTCGACAACCACCTGCGCAGCGCGGGAGAGCAGTGCGGCGCCGAGGCCCGTCCGCCGGCGGTGCTGGACGACATGCACATCGCCGACGAGGCTGCCCCAGCGGCCGTCCTCGTCGAAGACGACGTGTGCGAAGCCCCCAAGCCCGGTGTCGTCCTCGGCCACGACCGTCACAGCAGTCACCTTCCTGATACGAGAATCGGTCCTTCTCCGACAGAGGACGCCAAGCGCTGCGCCTGGAACTGAACGAGGTCACCGGCCTGATCCCGCTGACCCGTTGCGGTCGCCCGGGCGAGCTCGCTCAGACCGGGGGATACGCCGATGAGGCCGACCCCGCACCGCTCTCCCGGGTCGGCTCGCTCCGGACGCCGGTCCTGCGGTCCAGGACCGTTCAAGACGGGTTCGGCGTTCGGGCTCGCGCCGTCCGGTCCTGCGAGGGACCGCCGGATGCCCTGCGCCCGGCGGCGGGTAAGGTCCGTGGAATGCCGAGAGTCAAGGTCAGCGTGATCGTTCCCGTCCACAACACCGGAAAGTACGTCGATGAGTGCGCGCCGTCGCTGCTCGGGCAGAGCCTTCCGGCCGATGAGTACGAGGTCATCTACGTCGACGACGGGTCGACGGACGACACGCTGACGCGCCTGGAGAAGCTAGCGGCCGGGCATCCGAACGTCCAGGTGCACACCCAGCCCAACTCCGGCTGGCCGGGCGCACCGCGCAACCTCGGCATGAAGCATGCCAAGGGCGAGTACGTGCAGTTCGTCGACCATGACGACATGCTCGGTCCCGAGGCCCTTGAGCGGCTGTACGAGCACGCGACACGCAACCGGGCCGACGTGGTGATCGGCAAGATGTCCAGCACGATGGTGCGGCCCCGGCGGCTGTTTCGGCACACGCTGGACGCCTGCACGATCGAGAACGACGAACTCATGCAGAGCATGTCACCGCACAAGATGTTCCGGCGGGCCTTCGTCGAGGAACACGGGCTGCGCTTCCCCGAGGGGCCGTGGATCATGGAGGATCTGGCCTTCGTCAGTGCCGCCTACCTGAAGGCGGAACGGATCTCGGTCCTCGCCGACTACGCCTGCTACTACTGGATGAAGCGGGACGACGGCGGCAACAACACCCGCCACCGGTTCAACCCGCGGCACGGATTCTGGCCCAACCTCCGCACCATCGTCGGCCAGATCAAGGACGGCACCACCACGTCCGACGATATCGACGCGTTGCAGAACCGGCTCCTGCACCGCCTGTACCACGTCGAGGTCCTTTCCCGGGCCCGTGAGCCCGAGATCCTGCGTGAGGACCCGGCCGAGCAGCGCCGGCGCTTCGCGGCGGCCCGGCAGGTGGCGCTGGAGGAGTTCCCGGCCGCCGTGCGGCGGGGACTGCCCGCGGTGAGCGGGTTGAGGGCCGAACTGCTGGAACGCGGCGACTTCGACGGGGCGTTCGCGTTCGCGGAGCACGTCCGCGAGGTGAAGGCAAGCAGTGAGCTCGGCGCACCGCGCTGGCAGGACGGCTGCCTGGTCGCCGACATCGCGCTGGAACTGCTGCGCGGCGACGGTGAGCCGCTGATCCTGACGGAGCGGGACGGGAAGTGGTGGCTGGATCCGGAGCTGCTGACCGGCGTACCGGGGACGGAAGACGGATGGGAGGTCCGCGACCCGTTCCGGATGGCGTACGCGGAACTGATCGTCAAGGACCGGGACCGGCAGGACTGGTGGTACCCGGAGGGCGACCTGGAGGTCCGGCTCCAACCCCTCGGGGAGGGCCGGTCGCAGCTCCTCGTCTCCGGGCGCCTGCGGCTCGACCCGCAGCGGCTGGCCGGCGGCAGGCCGCTGGAGCGCGGGGTGTACGACGTGTGGGCGTTCGTCAACCTGCTGGGCATCGACCGGATGGTCCGCGTGACCGGCCACGGCACCCCGAACAGCCCGGCCGCAGGCCCGGCGCTGACCGGCGGCCGACTCGCACTCCCGTACTGGACCACCGGCGTGGGCCAGCTCACCCTCGACGTGGACCAGCGCGTGCGCAGATTCGGCCCCGACACGGTCGGCGCCGCCGCCGCGAACGCCGCGCGCGGCGAGCGGTCGCTCCCGCTGCCGTACGTGGC
The DNA here is from genome assembly GCF_045041165.1 of Streptomyces sp. NBC_00057. NCBI lineage: Bacteria > Bacillati > Actinomycetota > Actinomycetes > Kitasatosporales > Streptomycetaceae > Streptomyces > Streptomyces sp. NBC_00057. The sequence goes on from NZ_CP108256.1 coordinate 8,072,049, forward strand.
GGCGGAGTCCGGCGTCCCGGCTCCCGTCAAGGTCACCGTGTCCGCCCTGACGGTCACCGCCGAACTGGTCCCCGCCGCCGACGGGTCGACGGCACGGCTGCGCCTCCCCGCCCGCCTCAAGCTCCCGGCCGGACGCCACCCGGTCACCCTCCCGAAGGCGGACACGCCGGTCGCGTACGCCGTCGTCCGCGACGGCGCCCTGCTCCGCCTGGAGGGTCCGGCGTACAAGGCCGACACCGGGCGCCAGATCCTCGACGCGGTCGCCGACAACCGCCAGGTCCGGCGCGTACGGCGACGGCTGGGCCGGTTGCGCTGAGCCCGCACCGTGCCGGCGCGATGGCCGGACGGTCAGGACGTCCCTTCCGCCTGCCGGACGTCGAACCTGCCCACCACCGCACCGGTTGACGACGTGGTGCGACGGGCGAGGACGCGCTGGCGGATCGGGCACGGCCGCCGCGAGCTCGAGCACGGACCCGGACCCGGCCGTTTCGAGGGCCGCACCCGGTGCGGCCGACACCACCATGTCACCCTCGTCACCGCCGCCCGGGCCTTCCTCACCCTCCGGAGGCCCGGCCCGGACGCAGCCTCCCCACCAGCTTGTGCCGATCCGGGAGTGACCGAGGGTCTCCGTCACGACGCGGGGCGTGATTCCCTGCCGCCGTGAGGAGCATGGCGATGCTGTGCCGGGCGTCGCGCAGTGGGATGACGCGGATGCCGACTCCAGTGTCATGCCGGTGGAGCGGCGTGTGCGGCACGGCCTCGAAGTCGCCAGGGCGTTGAGTGCCCGGAACCGAACCGACGACGCCTCGGCCGTGCGTTACCGGCGGATCGCCGGACGGTGACCGCGCCGCTGTAGGCCCCGTGAGGGGCAGGGGATTAGGTTGGCGGAGAAAGGTCTTCGGGCAGCCGGACTCGCGATGGGGGCGGGCATGACCATGCTAAAAGGAGCCAATGTTCCGGTGGCGGCTCACGCCGTGCGCGTCGAATTGGGGTGGCGTACCTCCCCAGAGGCACCGGACGTGGATGGCTCGGCGCTCCTTGTCGTGTCGGGAAAGGTGCGCAACGACGCCGACTTCGTCTTTTACAACCAGCCCTCCCATGCATCCGGCGCCGTGCGCCACGAGGGCAAGCGGACCGCCGGTGACGGGGTGACGGACAGCCTCGCGGTCGACCTGGCGCGCATCGAGCCGGCCATCGAGCGCGTGGTCCTGGCGGCCTCCGCGGACGGCGGCACCTTCGGGCGGGTGACGGGGCTGTACGTACGGATCATGGACGCGGCGGACGGCTCGGAGATCGCGCGCTTCGACAGTACGGATGCGACGGTCGAGACCGCAATCATTCTCGGCGAGCTCTACCGACGCCAGGGCGCCTGGAAATTCCGCGCCGTCGGTCAGGGATACAGCACCGGCCTCGAAGGTCTCGCGACGGACTTCGGTATTTCCGTCGATGAACCACAGCAGCCCCAGCCGTATCAACAACCCCAATCGCCTCAACAGCCCCAGCGGGGAACGCGGGTTGACCATCTGCCGCCACCCCCGCCGGTGCTTCCGCCCGCGCCACCGGCACCTCCCGTACCCCCAGCCACCCCGCCGGTCCGTCTGTCGAAGGTGACTCTCACCAAGGACGCGCCATCGGTCTCCCTCGCCAAACAGGGCGGCACTTCGGGAGCACTCCGGGTCAATCTCAACTGGGAAGTGCGCAAACAGTTCAAGGGCTGGGGAAGCAAACTCGGCAGAGCGGTCGCCAACCACGCGGACCTCGACCTTGATCTTTGCGCCCTCTACGAACTCACCGACGGCCGCAAAGGAGTCGTGCAGGCGCTCGGAAACGCGTTCGGCGCACTCCAGCAGCCCCCTTATATCCATCTCGACGGAGACGACCGCACCGGCGCCGTGTCCACCGGCGAGAACCTCACCGTCAACCTCGACCAGAAGGACAAGCTCCGCCGCGTCCTGATCTTCGTCACCATCTATGAAGGCGCCCGGAGTTTCGCCGATCTCCATGCGACCGTCACCCTCCGGCCCCAGCACGGCGCCCCGATCGACTTCTCCCTCGACGAATGCACCGTCCCGTCCACTGTCTGCGCGCTCGCGCTCCTCACCAACAACGGGGGAGACTTCACGGTGCAGCGCGAGGCCCGCTATCTCGTACCCGAGCGCGGAGTGAGCCCGCAGCGCACCATCGACTACGCCTATGGGTGGGGCATGAACTGGACACCCGGCCGTAAATGACCCCCCGGGGGTCCGGCCGGCACTGCGGCCATCGGCCCACGGACGGCTCCGCTCAACGGTCCGGCGCGGCCTCGGGACGGGCGTACGTACGCCCCTTCCAGGCCGCGCCCCGCCCCCGGTGGTGCTGAACCGCCGAATCGACCGTCATCAGCAGATAGAGCACAGCGGTGAACGGCAGCAGCGGCGCCAGCCACAGCGACTGCCGGTAGTAGCCCAGCATCGGCATGTACGTCCCGGCCATCACCGCCCACGCCACCCCGCCCGCCCACGCCGCCACCGGAGCACCGCCCAGCAGCCCGGCGACGAGCGTGACCGGTGGCGCGAGATAGACCAGTGCGAGCCCCAGCACCGTCCCGAGGAGCAGCGGCGGACTGTGCCGCAACTGGGCGTACGCGCTCCGTGACACCATCCGCCACAGATCCGCCAGCCACGGATACGGCCGGACGCTGTCCACCCGCTCCGCGAGCCCCAGCCAGATCCGGCCGCCGCTGCGCTGCACCGCCCGCGCCAGTGACACATCGTCGATCACCGCCTGCCGGATCGACTCCGGCACCCGCGCCCGGTCCGCCGCCCCGGTCCGCAGCAGCACACATCCACCTGCCGCCGCAGCCGTCCGCGCCCCCGCCCGGTTCACCCACCGGAACGGATAGAGCTGCGAGAAGAAGTACACGAAGGCCGGTACGACCAGCCGCTCCCAGACACTCGACACCCGCAGCCGGGCCATCTGCGAGACCAGATCGAACCCGCCCGAGACGGCAGCGGCGACCAGCCCCCGCAGGCTGTCCGGCTCATGTGCGATGTCCGCGTCCGTCAGCAGCAGATACTCCGGCTCCCGGGCCCGGGCCAGCGAGATCCCGTGGCGCACGGCCCAGAGCTTGCCCGTCCAGCCCGGCTCCGGCTCGCCGGGCGACACCACCGTCACCGGCAGGCCCCCGTACCGTACGGACAGCGCACGGGCGACGTCCCCGGTGCCGTCCTTGCTGCAGTCGTCGACGAGGAAGATCTCCGCGGCCCCCGGATAGTCCTGCGCCATCAGCGACGGCAGACTCACCGGCAGCATGTCGGCCTCATCACGCGCGGGCACGACGATCGCCACGGACGGCCAGTGCTCCGGGGCCTCCCGGTCCGGCAGCCGCTGATCGGTCCGCCAGAAGAACCCTTGTCCCAGCAGCAGCCACACCCATGCGGCCAGCGAACCCACGGCGATCCAGGCAACGGCGCTCATTTGCCGCAGTCTGCCCCACTGTGACGGAACCGCAAGGGCGGTCGACTAAGGTGACCAGGTGAAGATCGCGCTCATGGATTCCGGAATCGGCCTGCTCGCGGCCGCCGCAGCGGTACGCCGGCTCAGGCCCGACGCCGATCTCGTGCTCTCCTCGGACCCTGGCGGCATGCCCTGGGGGCCGCGTACCCCCGAGGACGTGACCGCCCGCGCGCTGGACGTGGCCCGCGCGGCCGCCGCCCACCGGCCCGACGCACTGATCGTCGCCTGCAACACGGCCTCCGTCCACGCCCTGCCGGCGCTCCGCGCCGAGCTGGAACCCGCACTGCCGGTCATCGGCACCGTTCCAGCCATCAAGCCGTCCGTCGCCGGCGGCGGCCCCGTCGCGATCTGGGCCACGCCCGCCACCACGGGCAGCCCCTACCAGCGCGGACTCATCCGGGAATTCGCCGGCTCCGTCGCCGTCACCGAGATCCCGTGCCCGGGTCTCGCCGACGCCGTGGAGCACGCGGACGAACCGGCGATCGACCGGGCCATCGCCGCAGCCGCCGCACTCACCCCGCGCGATGTGCGGGCCGTGGTCCTGGGCTGCACCCATTACGAACTGGTCGCCGAACGCATCCGTGCCGCCGTGCGGCAGCCCGGTCTGCCTCCGGTCGCGCTGCACGGCTCCGCCGGTGCCGTCGCCGCCCAGGCGCTGCGCCGAATCGGGGCCGGACCCGCTCCGTCGGCCGAATCGGCCGGCGGCCTCACCGTCCTCCTCAGCGGGCGCACCGCCGAGCTGCCGGAAACCGCTCTGGCCTACGCCGAGGGGCAGCTGCTGGGGGCCGTCAGCCCCGCCCGCTGACCCGGCGCAGGCCTTTGGATGCATCCCCGGCGTGCGGAATCTTAAGTACGCTGCTTGACATGAGGGACCACCCCCGAAATCCGAGGCACACCGGAGCCGACCCCCACTCCGACGTCTGGATCGGCCGGGCCACCAACCGGGCCCAGTGGGTACTCGCCGCCGCAGGCGCCGCCTGTCTGGCGCTCGGCATCCAGCTGGCCGTCACCTCCGACTGGGCCTCCGGATTCGCCCCGCTGCTGATGTCGGTGATCGGCTGCGTCGCCGCCGGACTGCTCATGCTGTTCGGCACACTTGCCTTTGTGAACGTGGCCGTCAGGGTCGACGGGGACGCTCTCGAAGTGCGCTGCGGCCACATGGGCCTGCCGCGCCGCCGGATTCTGCTCACCCACGTGGTGGGAGCGGAGTTCGCACCCCAGGTCACCCCGCGCCAGTGGGGCGGCTGGGGCTACCGCTGGCGCCCCGAGCAGGGTACGGCCGTGGTGGTCCGCAGGGGCGAGGGCCTGGTGCTCCGGCTCGGTGACGGCAGGACGTTCACCATCACGGTCGACGACGCGGAAGCGGGCGTACGGTTCATCCGCGAGCGCCTGCACCTGTCGGCGACCGGCACACCGACCGGGGCCTGATCGCTGCCGATGTGTTGCCTTCGGGACTCGCGACCGGCTCAGAGCGGGGCGGAGCGGTCCGCTCGCCGTGTGCGGCGGGCTGCGTCGCCGGGACGGTTGGCCGCCCCATCGGCTCCCGCCGGACCACGTATCTGATTTACGTCATCCGGACCACGTGTGATCCGCACCATCCGGTCCACGTGCCCCGTCCGTACCGTCCGCCCCTGTCGTACCGTCGCCGATGGGCCGCCGGGCCGACGCCGGCCCCGCGAGCAGCCCAGCACCCGCGGTCACCGGAGTGAAGCTCAGCGCATTGCCGATGCTCGCCAGCACCGCGAGAGCGGTGAGCGCGGCGCCCGCCGTCAGGACGACGGCCGTGGTGCGGGGCGACCACAGCACGTACAGCAGCCAGCCGAAGGCCGACCCCAGCAGCACGACCCCCACCACCCCCTGCTCGGCCGCCTGCTGCAGAGGCGCCGAGTGCGGCTTGCCGTCGGAGTGGACGGTCTGCTCCACGGTGGGGCTGAGCTCGGCGAACCGTCCGGGGCCGATGCCCAGCACCGGATGTTCGCCGGCCAGCTCCAACGCGTCCTGCCACAGCAGCACCCGGTGCGCGGTGAGCGGACCCTCCAGGGACACCATGAGGCCCTGGGGCAGCACGTCCGCGGCGACCGCCCACGACGTGGCGACGACGAGACCGGTGGACAGGGCGAGCCCGGCGAGGCCGAGCAGCCGTTGTCGCATCCTGGCGGCGGCCAGCGAACACAGCAGCACCCCGAGTGCCGCGGCGAACCCGGCCACCGAGCGCAACGCCGGCGCGGCGCAGGCTGTGCCGAGCGCCAGCAGCCGTAGGGAGAAACGCAGTGGTGCTTGCCGGGACGCCGCCGCCGCGCAGCAGGCGGCGCCCGCGGCGAGCACCAGTAGTGCGGCGGCAGCCCCGGCGTGACCGGGCGCCGTGTCCACCGTGGCCGTGGCGCCAGGCATGCGATGACGCGAGAGGAGCCCCATGAGGAGCGCCCCCACGGCGGCAACCGTGGCTGTCGCCACCGGCAGCAGCGTTCCGCAGATCCGTCCACAGGCGAAGCCCGCGGCGACGGCGAGCAGAGCCGGCAGGACACCCTCCGGACCGGTCTCCCGACCGGCGGCGCTGATCAACGACCAGATCGCGCAGGCGGCGAGGACCACGGCCCCGGCTCCGTCGGAAGCGTTGCCGCGTTCCCGCGCCCGGCCCCGCCCCGCTGGTGCAATCGTCACGTTCGCCCCCGACCTGTGACCGTCCCGTTGGCGATCGCCCGGATACGGCCGATCGGTGGGGGGATGGCGGACACGGTAATGCCAGCGACCCGGATCTGTGCGGGAAAGTGACGAAACGATCCGGCGCGAGGGGTTCCATAACGCGAGCGGGGCTGTCGGACGCACAGTCGATCACCGTAGACTCCGCCGGGTGAGCGCCACCATCACCCCAGTCGACGACCCGCGACAGCCCGCATCCACCCCCACGTCCCAGGGGAGACGGGTGATGCCGCGGCTCGTACGGCCTGCAGCCGCCGTGATTTCGGGAGTGCTGCTGTACCTGAGCTTCCCGCCCCGGCCTCTGTGGTGGCTGGTTCTGCCCGGCTTCGCCCTGCTCGGCTGGGTGCTGCACGAACGCAGACTGCGCGCTGCGTTCGGCCTCGGCCTGCTCGCCGGACTGGGCTTCATGCTGCCGCTGCTGCACTGGACGGGCGAAGAGGTCGGTCCGGTGCCGTGGCTGGCACTCGCAGCGGCCGAGGCGCTGTTCATCGCGGTCGGCTGCATCGGGATCGCCGCCGTCTCCCGCCTCGCCTGCTGGCCGGTGTGGGCCGCCGCTGTCTGGATTCTCGACGAGGGGATCCGGGCCAGGGTGCCGTTCGGCGGCTTTCCCTGGGGGAAGATCGCCTTCGGGCAGGCGGACAGCCTGTTCCTGCCGCTCGCGGCGGTGGGCGGCACGCCGCTGCTCTCCTTCGCGGTGGTGCTGTGCGGCTTCGGTCTCTATGAAGCGGTACGTCAGTTCCTTACCTACCGCGACACGCGTGAGGCGCCCCGGGCCGCCGTCGCCGCAGCCGCCGCGACCGTCCTCGTACCCGTCGCCGCCGCATTCGCCGCCCTGCCGCTCGTGGACGACTCGGCCGAGGACGGCACCGCGACTGTCGCCGCGATCCAGGGCAATGTGCCGCAGCTCGGACTCGACTTCAACGCCCAGCGCCGCGCCGTCCTCGACAACCATGTGCGCCGCACGGAACAGCTCGCCCAGGACGTGAAGGCGGGCAAGGTTCCCCAGCCCGACTTCGTCCTGTGGCCGGAGAACTCCTCCGACCTCGACCCCTACCGGAACGCCGACGCCCGGATCGTGATCGACGACGCGGTGAAGGCGATCGGCGTACCCACCGTGATCGGGTCGGTCGTCGCGCCCGACACCGGCAAGCTGCGCAACACCCTCATCCAGTGGGATCCGAAGAAGGGGCCCGTCAGCACATACGACAAGCGGCACATCCAGCCGTTCGGCGAGTACATTCCGATGCGTTCCTTCGTACGCCTCTTCAGCTCCGACGTGGACCGTGTACAGCGGGACTTCGGCCCCGGAAAGCAGGTCGGCGTCTTCGATCTGGCGGGTACGAACGTGGGCCTCGTGACCTGTTACGAGGCGGCGTTCGACGACGCCGTACGGGACACGGTCGAGCACGGCAGCCAACTGATCGCCGTACCCAGCAACAACGCCACCTTCGGGCGCAGTGAGATGACCTATCAGCAGCTGGCCATGTCCAGGGTGCGGGCGGTCGAGCACGGCAGATCCGTCGTCGTCCCTGTCACCAGCGGGGTCAGTGCGATCATCCGCCCGGACGGCACGATCGCCCAGCAGACGAAGCTGTTCACCGCGGACGCGCTGGTGGACGAGGTGCCGTTGAGGTCCTCGCTCACGCCCGCGACCCGGATGGGCACGCTCCCCGAAGGAGTCCTCGCGCTGATCGCCGTGGCGGGGCTCGGCTGGGTCACCGTCCGTTCGGTACGGCTCCGGCGCAGCCGCTGATCCACTCGCACGCCACGTAGGGTCGGGCCCATGGCTACTCCTGATTTCATCCGCGAGATCCGCGCCACCGCGGGCCAACAGCTGCTCCTGCTGCCGGGCGTCACCGCCGTGGTCTTCGACGACGAGGGCCGAGTGCTGCTCGGACGCCGTTCCGACACCGGCAAGTGGTCGGTCATCGGCGGCATCTGCGAGCCGGGTGAGCAACCGGCGGCGACGGCGGAGCGTGAGGTGTACGAAGAGACCGCTGTGCGCTGTGTGGCGGAGCGGGTTGTGCTCACACAGGCCCTGGAACCGGTGCAGTACGCCAACGGCGACCGCTGCCAGTATCTGGACGTCACCTTCCGCTGCCGGGCGACCGGTGGCGAGGCACGCGTCAACGACGACGAGTCGCTGGAGGTGGGCTGGTTCCCGGTGGACGCGCTGCCGCCGTTGAACGAGTTCGGGCTCTTCAGGATCAAGCAGTCCCTGACCGACGAACCCACCTGGTTCGAACCCACTGCCCAGCAGTGACATCCGGCGCTCGCCGGGCGGGCCCGGTTCTCGGGCCCGCCCGGCGAGCACGGCTCAGACGGTACGGGCGTCGGCCGGCAGCGCTGTGGTTGCGTCCGGCTCCGCGGCAGCCCCCTCGATGTCCGCGAGATCCCGGTTCCTGGTCTCCTTGGCGCAGGCGACCGCCAGCACGGTGATGAGTGCCGCGGCGATGACATACAGCGAGATGGGGGTCGAGCTGTGGAAGTCCGCGAGCAGCGCGGTGGCGATGAGCGGCGCCGGGGCGCCGGCCGCGACCGACGAGAACTGGGCACCGATCGACGCACCCGAGTACCGCATCCGGGTCGCGAACATCTCCGAGAAGAAGGCCGCCTGCGGCGCGTACATCGCCCCGTGGAGGATGAGCCCGACCGTGACGGCGAGCAGCAGACTCCCGAAGCTGCGGCCGTCGATCAGCGCGAAGAACGGGAACATCCACAGCCCCACGCCGATCGCACCGACGAGATAGACGGGCTTGCGCCCGACCCGGTCCGACAGCGCGCCCCACATCGGGATGACCGCGAAGTGGACGGCCGAGGCGATGAGCACCGCGTTGAGCGCCGTCTGCTTGCTCAGGTCCGCTGCTGTGGTCGCGTAGACGAGGATGAACGCCGTGATGACGTAGTAGCTGATGTTCTCCGCCATCCGGGCTCCCATGGCGATCAGCACATCGCGCCAGTGGTGTCGCAGCACGGCGACGAGCGGCATCTTCTCGGCCGCCGCGGCGACCGCCTTGCGCTCCTCGGCCTGTGCCAGCGCCGCCTTGAACACCGGTGATTCATCGACAGAGAGACGAATCCACAAGCCGACGACCACCAGTACACCGGAGAGCAGGAACGGTATGCGCCAGCCCCATGCCCCGAAGGTCGAGTCCGACATCAGCGCGGTGAGCGCGGAGAGCACCCCGGTGGCGAGCAATTGCCCGGCCGGCGCACCCGTCTGCGGCCAGGAGGCCCAGAACCCGCGCCGCTTGGCGTCCCCGTGCTCCGACACGAGCAGCACGGCCCCGCCCCACTCACCACCGAGGGCGAAGCCCTGCACCAGCCGCAGGACGGTGAGCAGCACGGGGGCGGCGGCCCCGACCGTGGCATGCGTCGGCAACAGTCCGATGGCGAACGTCGCTCCGCCCATCATCAACAGACTGAGCACCAGAAGCTTCTTGCGGCCGAGCCGGTCGCCGTAGTGCCCGAACACCAGGGCACCGAGCGGCCGGGCGGCGAAGCCGACCGCGTAGGTGAGGAAGGAGAGGAGCGTGCCGACGAGCGGCTCGGACTCGGGGAAGAACAGCTTGTTGAAGACCAGTGCGGCAGCTGACCCGTACAGGAAGAAGTCGTACCACTCGATGGTGGTGCCGATGAGGCTTGCGGCGACGATGCGCTTGAGTGAGCGGGTGGTCGGCGGGGCGGATGCCGAGGCAGCCATGAACACCACTTCCGGGCGGTTGGTGGGGACGGTTTCGTGTCGCCACACCGTAGGAATGGGCAGGTCAGAGGCACATGTGGTGGGACACCATAGTTCTCGGGCCGGGTGTGCGCGGGGCCACTATGACAGGCACGTCGAGACTGCTTCGAGGACCGTATTGAAGGCCGGCAGGCGCCTGCCAGGATTGCGCTGTTCGGCATGGTTTATTGCCCTGGTGCTGACTCCCGTGCTTGTTTGGTGCTGACCTGAAACCGCATGTCAGCACCCCTGATCACCTGTCCCGTGCTGACTTGGTGCTGACTACGCAGCGTTGAACTTCGGCATTCGGGGCGGATCGGGCGGGTAGTGTTCTCCCCTTCCGAGGCCTGGCGGGTTTCTGCGGAGCCGGCCATGGTTGGTGGCACGTGGTCCCGCACCGGCAGGCCCCCGCACCGTGAAACCCATACATAGGCGGCCGGATGAACCCACGCGACCACACCCATGCCCCGCCAACCGCCGCTTCACCACCATCGACCCGGAACCCTCCACGGCCGGAACGCCCAACTCCTCGCCGTACGCCTATGTCAACAACGCCCCCCAACCAGTCCGCCCCCCTCCAGCCGCTGCCTCCTGTGCTTCTCCGCAGTAATCGGCGAACCGTCGCCACGCGGTGTGAGACCAACGCGGCTGGTTACCGGAGCCACCAAGCAGCCGGGCAGCGGCAGCGCATCGGACAGGCCATCGACTACGCCGATGTCCCCCGCGACGACATCGCCCCCGTCCTCGCGGAACTCGTGCGCCAGCCCGGCATCTGCCGCCGCATCCTCGAACTCACCGCAGGACCCACCCCCATCGCGGACGCCGTTGCCTGCGCAGTTGCAGCTCCAGGTCGCAGGTTCCGTGGTGGCCGATGCCCGTCATGTCCCCCGTGAAGCCGGGGATGAGGTCGACCTCTTTCGGGGCGGCTTTGAGGTAGACGAGTGTGCGAACCCGCGGCAGTGGCAGGCGGAGCGCAGGGATGGCTTCCATGTGCTGAGGCACACGTACACCTCGATCGTCCTTGAGGGGGGAGTCCGTGGTGACACTGGCCAGGTGGCTGGGGCACTCGTCTGCAACCATCACGCTGGACCACTATGCCCACTTCGTGCCGGAGGCGCGTTGCCCGATCGACAGTCTGCTCGATGGTCAGGCCAATGGAGACATGGTTCCAAACTCCGCAGATTTTCCCCCGGCCCTGATAGGCGATGTGCCGCGCCTTGATCGCCTTCCGGGTGCTACGGAGCCATTGCTCCAACCGGTCGGGGACTGCGGAGATCGGTCTGCGTGCAGCAGCAATTGCCCACAGAGCTGGCAGTGGCCCTTCTGTGTCTGCAACAGACGCAGGGTGGTCCGGTCCAGCGGCGGGGGTGTGCTCTTGCGTCGTCGCTCGGCCCAGTAGTCGGCCAGGGCCGGATCGTCCGGGGACGATGCGCCCTTGACCAGCTTCTGGCGGAGCGCTTGCCGACCTGGTGGAAGACGAGCAGGACCGGAGGGTGCACGCGCTCGTACCTCTCCGAGGCGGGCGCGGACCAGCGGGTGCGCCACAGCGGCTTGTCGATGCCGTCGGTGTCCTTCTCCTTCTTCTTGAAGAACCGGGTGTACTTGTCGAACTTCGCGGCGATGAGGACGGCTTCCTCGGTGCAGTTGTCGACCTCGATGAACAGCAGCGGTACCCCGGCCTCCGGGGCGATCATGACGACGTCGGCGTGGACGCTGCCGATGGCGGGGTTATTCCAGGTGCCTTCACCGGGAGCGCGACCTCGGTGGCGTAGGAGGTGAGGGCGCCTATCCCCTTGGGGGCGTCGACGGCGGCGAGGACCAGGCGCTCAGCGCCCCTCAGCGGGCGGGCGTCGCCGGTCCCGCCGCAGTGCGCGCACCGTCCCGAGCGGGCTGTCCCGAGCGTTCCGATCGTGTGGGCGGCGCCCAGCAGGAGGCGGGTCATTCCACGCAGATGGTCATCGTGCCCGGACAGGTCCTGGCGCTTGCCCGCTCGGGTCCTCGGGGCGGTCGGCCCAGGCCGCGGCTGGTAGGCCGTGCCCGCCGGCATTGGTCACCGTCCGGCCTGGAAGAACCCTGCTATGCGCGGTCACGTTCGTCGGACAGCCACCGTTCACGTGGCCTCCTTGGAACCTACGACAGGCCACATGTCAAGCAGCGACTTGCCGACACTTTCCGGCGACCCACCGCCACAGCGGGTGAGTGGACGTCAGAAGATCACCTGCAAGGGCTAACGGTCTTTCAATCTCCCACGTTCGAGGCAATTTTGATGGTCAGTCAGCTCCTCTTCGGAGCGGCGTAAAGGGGCTCTGTATACCCGATCAGCCCCACGAAGCCGGGGGTCCCGATTTGCTCGATATGACAGGAATAGGGGGTGTTAGTACGTTCAATCACGCACCGGCTGTCACAGCGGGACTGTCTCTGAGTCCGAGAAGGAGAACAAGCGACATGATCATGACCCGTTCCCACGCGATCGCCACGGCCGTCGCGGCCGCTGCGGCACTGACCGCGACCGGCATCACCTACGCCTCCGCCGTCCCCGCCCCCCGGGCCCAGGCCCAGGTGGCCCCGGCCGCCGTCCTCGCCCAGGCCCCCATGGGCGGGGAGGGCGGCAACACGGGCAAGGGCAACGAAGGCAACGAGCGCCGGGGCAACGAAGGCAACGAGCGCGAGGGCAACGAGCGCGAGGGCAAGCGCCATCACGAGGAGGGCAGGATCCACATCAACGAGCGCGAATACTCCGGCCGCCCCGACGGCTGCATCACCGTCGTCAGCGGCCTGGGCGCCAAGAGCTTCAACATCCGCAACGACAGCCGCAACGAGGTCGAGGTCTTCCGCGGAGCCGTGTGCGACAACGGCGCCCCCATCGCCACCGTCGGCCCGCACAGCTCTGCCGACGGCGTCTGCCCGGGCAAGGGCGAGGGCAAGGGCGAGGACGAGGACGAGAACTGCGAGAACGGCGAGCACCACGAGAAGAAGCACCACGAGGAGATGAATGGCGGCGTGAAGGTCAAGAACGGAGTCATCGCCAGCTTCCGCGTCATCAAGCGCCACCACGGCGAGAAGGGCGAGGGCGGCGACTTCGGCGACTTCGGCGATTACTAAAACCAGCGACCGCCTGATGCGCATGCTGGAGAACTCCGGCCCGCCGTAATCGGGCCGGGGCCCTCCGGCCAGGCGCACAACACAGAATCCCGGCCCGCCGTAATCGGGCCGGGATTTGTGTCCGGCCCCGGGCCCAAGGATATCCCCTCTCGGAACATCCAGCTCGGGACCGCGGAGGTGCGTGGAGGCGTCGACGAGGGCGGTGTACAGCCGTACGGGCATGGAACCGCTCCACGCGCAGCACCTCAGCGAGCCCGGGCTTGTCGTCCTCGACATCACCGCAGCCGACGAAGCAACCGCCCAGGCGGTCATGACCGCACTCGAACAGCATTGGGCCACATCAGGGATCGGGCCCGTAAGGAAAGTGCCCGGTGAACCAGGAGTCAAAGCACGCATGTACGCGGACACCCGGCGGCTCCCTGCCGAGTAAACCGACCACCTTCACCAGGCACCAAGCCGGAACCCGGACCAGTCAGCCGCCGGGCGCGTGGCGGGTGAGGTGGGAGCGGGCGCAGCTCCGCTCTCCTGCGCGCTCCATCACCGCCGAGCAGGAGGACAGTCTGTCTGCGCAGTGCTTCGTCGAGCTGGCCGCCGGTGACGGCATGCATGATGCGTCGGCTGGTCGAGTAGCCGAAGGCAGGGACGAGCGCCAGGTAGGCCGCGAGGCCGGCGGCATGAGTGGTGGTGTAGTCCCGGTACCCCGTCCGGCTGCGGTGGGCCGGCGGGATGATGCCGGCGTCCTCGTAGTTGCGGACCGCCTGCGTGGACAGGCCATGGCGACGAGCCAGGTCCACGGGCCGCATGTGACCTCCGATTGAGGGTTCCGACGCAGGTGAGCGGAGGATTCGTCGCAGAGTCTCCACCGAGCGTTCAAGGATACGATTCAGGAACATGGCACAGAGCACGCACACCATGTCCGGAGACTTCGATCTGACGATGGACGAACTGCGCGTCGTGGCGCGTTACGTTGTTCGGCACGCAGAGGACGTCCTGTCGGTCTTTGAGCAGGCTGTTCCCGACGATCCGCGCCCCCGTGCGGCGATCGACGCGGCCTGGACGTTCATCAACGGTGCCAACAGGACGATTGTGCAGCAAGGTCCGGGCAGCCTCGCCCGCTCTGGTCTCGAACGCCGCGAGCCCCACATGCGCACTCTTCATGATTCGCCTCCGCCGCCGAACCCGAACCGCCGGTCGGATACCCAACTCGCCTACTGTCGACGCGTGTTCAGGGCCGAGACGCTACGGTGCATGGTCATGAAGCCGTTCGTGTTCCAGCATGCCCAGGACGTGTGGCCAGAGGACGAGACCTTGCTCCACGTGTCTCTCACCCCACACGATCAGGACCGCGAGCTGGCTGCGCTCGTCGCCCGGTGTAGGTTCGCATTTCGCATGTCCTTTTCTCATTGACGGTGGCCTCTGTCAGGCCCAAGGGACAAGGCTGTGAGACGAATTTCTGTCTGCTCGTTCGTCCGCAGTGGTACTCATCCCGTTCTCCATCTATGCAGCGGCGTTCTCCGGCGTGATCGTGGAGATGTCTCAACTGGTCGGGGGCTTCGCTCCCCGTTTTTGCTGCTCGGGAGTGGGCATGTCATGTGTGGTCGGCGCTCGACGAGACTTCGTCGTACGGGCGGGCAGATCGACGAGAACCGGCCATGGCCGACGATGGGCGTGGATGTCTTCGCGCACTCGGTGCTGTGGCGTACTGCGGCGGTCCTCGTTCAGGATCTCGGGTCGGGCCATCAGGTAGTGCCTTTGTCGAGGGCGCGCCACAGGGGCGTGGGGTAGAACTGGGGTGGATTCACTGTCCCACCACAAGCGACGCAACAGTGGAGCAGCCGAGTCGGACGACCTACGGGGCCGGAGTCTGCGTCGTCGCGCTGGGCAGGAAACGGTAGCCGTGCAGACCACGTGAGCTGCAGGCGATCAGGTCGTGCCCGTTTCCTGTCCAGGCACAGTCAAGTAGGGCGGCCTCCGTGCGGATGAGGGCCACGATCTCGCTCGATGCACGCTCCCAGATCTGCAGTGTCCGCGACGCGCTCACGACGGCGATCCAGCTTCCGTCCGGTGAGATAGCCGCTGAAGTCACGCGTCCAGAATGCCCGTTGAGCAAGCCCATATGAGAGCCGGTGGCGCTCTCCCAAATTCTCGTCGTCGCGTCCTCGCTCCCTGTGGCGAGCCATGTGCCGTCCGGTGCGACAGCGATGGCTGTCACCTCGCCGGTGTGGCCGGTCAGTGTGGTCGGACGGCGGGTCGTCATATCCCACAGCCTGACTTTTTTGTCCTGGCCGCCAGTCGCGATCCAGGAACCGTCGGGCGCCGCTGTTGCCGCAGTCACGCGCCCGGTGTGTCCGTGGCGAGTGTGCTCGGCGCCAGGGTTGTCGCCGGGCTCCCAGAACGTCACCGAACCCTTCATATCGCCCATGACCAGCGAGCCATTCGGGGTGACGGCCAGGGCGGTGATGGTGACTTCGTAGCGTGGGAATCGGCCGTGCCTGGTCCCTGCCGCGTCGAAGAGGTCCGCATACGAAGTGGCGTTGGCCAGTGCGGGCCGCCGTCCGTCGTCGCACACGGCGATGAAGGCGCCGTCCGGGGACAGCCCGAGGACGGGCTCGTCGTCGTCGCGGCCATAGACTTGCAACTCTTGGCTGATCTCCAACCCCGTCACGGACTGAGCGTGTGGCGTCCAGAACCGGAGTTTTCCGGTGTGCAGTGTGACGAGTCGCCCGCCGTCCGGTGTGATGGCCGCCCGCTGAGCGGTGACCGCGAAGGCGGATTGACTTCCGCTCGGCGCTTCTGCGTTCCGCCGAGGCTCCTGATGCATCTGGGGCGCCGTGTCCCAGATTTTGATCGTCTCGTCGTTACCGGCGGTCGCGAACCATGAACCGTCGTGCGAGATTACCGTGCCGTTCACCGCGCCCGCATGACCCGTGACGGTAGCCAGGTGATGGCCTTCGATGTGCCAGAGCGTCGCCGTTTCGTCGGCTCCGGTCGTTGCGATGAGGTTCCCGTCGTCGGAGACGGCAATCGCCTTCACAGAGCGGGTCTCGCCGATGGATCTCACCGCTGAGGGATGGAAGAACGTTGCCTCGAACGGGTCCGGCACGACCTCCATCCCCTGATACCGAGCCACGAGGAGTGCTTCCCCGCCTGGCATCGCCGCCATCGGACCGCTGCCGTAGGCCACAGACAAGGTATGCCTGGCGGTGGCAACGTCCCACCGCTGCACCGCATAATCCTCGCTGCTGGTGATGAACTGCGTCCCGTCCGGGGCGAAGACGATGCCCCTCACGGCCCGGGTGTGGTATCGCAGCGTCGCCAGACAGGCCGAAGCGGCCGGATCCCACATCCTGCCCGTCTTGTCCGCACTGCCGGTAACCAGGAGCATTCCGTCCGGGGCGACGGCCACGGCGGTCACCACGTCCGTGTGCCCGACAAGGGTGCCGACGCACGTCCACGAGTCCCTGTCCCACACTTTGGCCATATGGTCAGCGCTGCCGGTGACCAGCCATGATCCGTCCCCTGCCACAGCCATGGCCGTCACCGCCCCCGCGTGGGCCCGCACCGTGTCGACGCAACTCCACGTCTCCGTGTCCCACACCTTGAGGGTCCCGTCGGCACAACCGCCGACGAGCCAGCTGTCGTCCGGCGCGACAGCCACGGCGGTCACCGGGCTCGAGTGGATCAGCGAGCCGCGCAGAGCGGGATCGACGAGGTCGGGCGGGTCCCATCGGTCAACGAGAGCAAGGGTGTTACGGTCCCGCAGGCGTGCGGCAACCTGGTCATGCCAGGCGGGCAGCGGCCCCAGCCGACTGTAGAGCACATCCGCCAGGGCGTGGCGCGGGTCGGTGGGCGTCAGGAGATGCGCCGCACGCGACAAATCACGAGCGCGCAACCCGACCTCCCGAGAGGGGAGTTGAGCCAGGTCGCTCCATGGCGCCGAGGGGCCGCGTTGGTACAGGCGGGTCTCGATCCAGCGCAGATCGCAGGCGACCGCCGAGGCAGCATCCACGCGGCCGGCAGCGAGCAGATGGCTGATCAGGTGGTCGAGTGCGTACCCGTACGACGTGTCCCACCAGCTCACTTCGGGGCCTTGCGCGTCGGGGCCGGGCGCGGTCGCCGACTGCAGCCCACCTGCTACCGCGTCCACCAACTGGGCGTTCACGGCCTCGAGCTGGTCTGGTCCCAGCTCGCGGCGAAGGTAGTCGCGGATCACGTCGTGCAGTGAGACGAAGCCTCCTTCCTCGGGACGGAGGGTGAGCAGCGACAGGTTCGCCAGGGTGCGGATCAGCTCGCGGGCTCCGCCCTCCGTGTGGTTGCCCGTCGCTTGCCACAGGCGCGCCACCAGCGGAATCGGGATGGCCTCGTCCTCGGCGAAGATGCCCAGTTCGGTGAAGCGCCGCGCGTCATCGGCCGACAACAGACGGGTGGCGGCCTCGACGGTAGCCTGGACGGCCTTGCGCCGCTGACTCGGATCGTCCAGATCCAACGGCGTCGACGGGTCGACACCCACCGGGCCGTATGTCCGCAGCCGGTCGAGTACGCTGCGCGTCGCGGCGCTCGGATCCGCGCCGGTCGCGATGTCCGCGGCGATGAGGCGGTTGGCCAGGCGCAGGAGCAGAGGCCAGCGACCGGTCACCGTGAGGATCTGTTCGACGGTTGGCCGTGGCAGGGGTGGCAAGCTCCAGGTCAGGACCTCGCGGGCCTGCTCACGGGACATCGCATCGACGCGCACACGGGCGGCTCCGGTGGGAAGGATCTTGGGGACGCGTGTGGTGACGAGGCGTACGCAGTTCCGCCCACCGTACAGAAACGGCTCCAGTTGCTCGCGCTCCCATACATCGTCCAACACCAGTAAGGTGCGCGGGCGTTGGTCCATGAGCCGGCCGAGATGAGCTCCTGCCAGGGCCGGATCCTCGAAGGTCGTGGTGTCTCCGGTAACGAACCGGGTCGCCTCGGCGATCTTCGCGGCGAGCGCGGCCCGGCCACGCACCTCTCGCCCGACCGTCACAACGAAAACACGCCCGCGAAACCTCCGCCGCACCTTGCGGTCCGCGCAGGCCACCTCAGCCAGCGTCGTCTTGCCGAAGCCTCCCGCTCCCTCCAAGGCGGTCGTGATACCGACCGTGCCCCTCTGACGAGCACGCAGGGCCGTGATCACATCGACCGCCTCGGCGCGTGCCACGATCCATGCAGGCACAGACGACGCGGAAGGAGGCGGCGGATCGGCCACACGCTGTCCGCTTGCGAAACGCTGCAACAGCAGGCTCAGCACAACTCCGACCACCGTCAACCCGCCGCTGGCCGACCATGGATGCTCCCTCAGCACGTTCAGCGGTCCAGGCCAACTCTCCTCGGACGAAGCCTGATTCGCCGCGAGCCCCAGTAGAGTCGCCACCGCAGCCCCGGTCACCGCCAAGGCTCCGATCCCCGCGCCCCGTACCATTCCCAAACGCCCCCACCCCCGCGCTCGCCTGTCCCCTGACGTGACGCCCAGCGCATCTCAGGAGTTCCCACCCGCCATCCCAACACATCCAATCAGGGTGGCACACGCCGCGTCGGCGAAAACGGCCAAGCGGGCATGGTCCTCGTTCGACTGCCCGAAGGGCCCGTGACCGTCCCCATCGAGCGCGATTGCCTCCCTGTACCGGCACCCGCCATGCACGAGGCTGCCCTCATCACCCGGGCCGAGCCACTCAAGTTCGCGGACATGGTGGAGGAAGCCTGGGACGAGTACGCAAAGGGCCTCTCCATCCGGGCGGAAAAGAAGAAAAGGGGTAGCCCCTGCCGCGTACCGGGGTCGGATACCCGGTGCACGTCGAGCAGTTCCGAGGCCTGGAGCCGTTCCTGGCAGACTTGGTGGCAGTCATAGGCGCTGCCCCCGAGGAGACCGAGAGCGGCACGGGAGGGCCAAGATCGTGAGACAGAAGTGTCGTGTCCCTCGAATGAGACGGTTGGGAAGACCCAGATCGCCACGATGGAACGGGGCAATCCAAATGCGGGCCTACACCCGGGGGCGGGCGGTCTTGCGGGAGTTTCCGATCACCTGCGTGGAGGACGCCTGGCTTCACATCACGTCGATCAGGTCACCGACCGTGTGGGAGCAGGCATCTCTCCGGCCGAACGCGACGTCCTGGTGGCGGAGTTGGGTAAGCGCCTCGCGGACGTCGAGCCATTCGACATCGTGATCGGATCGCTTGAGTCGTACGCAGCGGAGTCATCGCCGACGTCCACCCCAATGAACCCCTCAACGACCTCCACCGCACCGCCCGGGCCGCCATTCAAGCCGCACGCGGACCCCACGCGACGGGCTACCCCAGCAAGGTCCCATATCTCACCATCGGGTACGCGGCCGACGAGTGCGACTCCGATCGAGTCCAGAGGAAGCTGCGCAACGAGGTGCGGCCGGGTCACGACCCAAGCACATCGACGCGGTGCATCTTGTCGATGTCACCGTGGACGCTCAAGCTAAAACGATCACATGGGACGACGTGGCGAGGATCCCCCTCGGCGCGGCGCTCTGATCCCACGAAAGTGCTGTGATGCTCGACATGTTCGCACCTTTCAAAGGGCAAGTGAAAGAGACACCAAGCGCCTCTGCGGAAGGCGACACTCATCTCCAGGCCGCCACCCAATGCCGTTGCTTGAGTGTGGCAAGCAGTTCCCGGTGACGTTGAGGAAGCACGGTCGTTGGACCCGGCATGCATCCGTGGGTGGGGATATCTGATCATGTGCGGTTGGGGGTGGTGACCCGATGGGTGCCCCCGGAGCTCGTCGCCGAAGTGCTGGAGAAATGCGGGGTTCGAGACAAGAAGTCCGGCGCACTGCCGGCCGGGTTCATGGTCTACTTCACGCTCGCCCTGGCCCTGTTCCAGCAGGACTCCTACGACGACGTGGCGGAGCAACTGGTGGGCAGCATGCTGGAGTTGAGCGAGAGCATCCGCAACAAGTCGTCCTTCACGCGTGCGCGCAGGCGTCTGGGGCCTCTGGTCTTGGAAACCATGTTCCGTGAGCTGGCCGGCCCGTTGGCTCCTGTCAGTTTGGAGAGCGCCTTCTACCGTGGGATGCGGCTGGCTGCGGTGGACGGGTTCGTGCTGGATGCGCCGGATACGACGGTCAACCGGGCCGCGTTCGGCGGGCCGGTCAAGAACGGCCGGCCCGCGGGGTTCCCACAGGCGCGGGTGGTGACGCTGACCGAGTGCGGCACGCACGCGCAGATCGACGCGGCGGTGGGCGGATTCAGCGGTGGCGAGCCGGAGTTGGCGATCAAAATGGCCGGCTCGGCCGCCGGGATGCTGGTCATCATGGACCGGGGCTTTCCCGGGGTGGCGCTGTGGAAGGCATACGCCGGGGCCGGGGCCCATCTGCTGATCCGGGCGCGTTCAAGTGTCGCGGCGTGTCCGGTCGAGCACCTGCCAGATGGCACCTACCTGGCGAGGATGAACCTGGCCGGGCAGAAGGGCGCGCACCCCGGTGGGGTGCTGGTCCGGGTAATCGAGTACCGCGTCGACGGCGGCGAGGTGGTCAGGCTGTTGACCGATCTGTCGGACCCCATTGCCTTTCCGGCGGCGGAGTTGGCAGGGCTTTACCACGCGAGATGGGAGGCGGAGTCGGCGTTCCGACAGATCAAGACCTTCCAGCGCGGGCCGGCTGAGGTCCTGCGCTCGGGCGACCCGGATCTGGTGCGTCCGGAAGTCTGGGCACATCTGGTCGTACACCACTGCCTCACCCAGGTCATCATCGCTCTGGCCGACGACAACGGAATCGATCCGGACCGGATCTCCTTCGTCAAGGTCCTCAAGCACGCGCGACGCAGTGTGGTCCGCCAGTGCGCGGACACGCCCACGAAGATCAAAGAGTTCCTGGTTGCGCTGGCGGCGAAGGTGTATCGGAAACTCGACAACGGCGTCAGGCGCCCGCGCGAGGCGGACCGGCACCTGAAGCGTCCGGACTCGAAGTACTCCTCGAAGCTCTCCTACCGGATCAACACCCGGGACCGGCGCCCGACGCGACGTGTCACTGCCAAGGTCATCACCTTGCAGCCCTCGATAGTTCAGTAGTCAAGCAACGGCATTGTGTGCCGGGCGGCAGGTGACACACGGTGATGGTCAGCCTGGTTTCGGCGGCGAGCTGGGCGAGTTCGAGTTTCCAGGCCCGGGCGCGGTAGCCGTTGGAGCCGCCCGCGTCGGCGGTGATCAGCAGTCGTGTCGCCTGCGGGTAAGCAGCGTGGTCCTGGCCGTGCCACCAGCGGCGGATCGATTTCCCGGCATCCACCACAGCGTGCTGGCCGACTTCCGCGAGCGCCTCACCCAGGACGACCGCGCCGACTGTCTTCTCGATCTGGCACTCGTGCGCCTGAAGGAGGCCGGACTCGTGCGCGAGCGCACCCGTGCGCGCGCAGCGCGTCGAGTGCCTCGGCGCGCACCCGCTCGTCGACCAGGGTGAGCGGGCCGTCCGGCTGGTGGTACTGCCCGACCTCCACGCCGGACCCGTCCAGGACGAGGATTCGGGTGTGGTGGAAGACGGACCGGGTGACGGCACGCAGGTCACGGAAACGGTGTGGCGAGCTCTGGTATGTCTCCCAGGCGCGCAGGAGCGGTCGTGCCTCGGCGTCCCGGCGCTGCCGCGCGCGGTCACGCTCGGTCTCCCGGCCCCAGGCCCCGCCGGCGGCGCGATGGCTCAGACCGGTCCGTAGCCGGATGGCGAGCCGCTCGGCGAGCGCCCGGCGCAGGCCCTGCTCGACACCGGTCGGGGCCGGCTCCTTCTCCGTGCACCGGTCGGCCTCTTGCCGACGAGCGGCCAGGTACGAGTCCACGAGGGCGCGCACGGTCTGACGCTCGGGCAGCAGGACCCGTACGGAACCGACCGCATACCCGAAGGCCTTCTGCTCCGTCCACGACACCAGCTCGTGGCGGCTGGGTTCCCAGTCCGCGTCGTCCTCGTCCTCGTCCTCGCTATCTCCGTCGTCGTCCTCGTCGTCGTAGAAGCGGCCATCGGCTTCGAGGTCGTGGAGCTCTATCCATCCGTGGCAGCCGACGGGCGTCCCGGCCTCCTCGGTGAGATCGCGGATGCTCTCGCTCGTGACGTGCAGCGCGCTGCTGTAGAGATAGCCCATGTGCCGGTCGAGAACGGACCCGCCGTGGTGGGGCGGGGCGGCGACCGACACAGCCCGCGTGTCGTAGTCGTTGTCGGGCCGGGGGACGAGACCAACGCGTACGGGTAGGACGGCATCGCACTTCGCCTTGGGCGGTGCCGGCCTGACGTTTTCCTTCCGCAGCTAGCCCAGGACGAACGCGCGCAGAGCGGGGACGGAGTCGTCGAAGACCGCGAAGCCCGGAGCGAAGTCCTTCGCCGGATCGCCCGGGATCATGAGGAGACCCGCGTCGGGGGCGTACTGGATCGTGTCTCGGCTCGACATGCGCGAGTTATGTCAAGAACATATGCGTCTCCACGGCTCGGGGCGGGCGGATCGCGTGTAGACGGTGGGGCCCAAGCCTGGTCGCCGAGTAGGGGCCTGCTCCATGTTGTCGTCCAAGCACGGTTCGGCGTCTGACTGGGTGAGCTTGCTACGGTGAGTGACCTTCTTCAGGGTCTGTGGCCGAGTTCCGAACCGGCTTGAGCGTACTTTTCTCGATCCCTCACCCAGCACGAGAATCTCCGGTGCTGACTTCGGCGGGTCAGTGGCGGGAAAACAGCAGGTCGTAGCGCTGATCGGATGAGTTGTCGTACCACTCGATGGTGGTGCCGATGAGGCTCGCGGCGACGATGCGCTTGAGTGAGCGGGTGGTCGGCGGGGCGGATGCCGAGGCAGCCATGAACACCACTTCCGGACGTTGGCGGGGACGGTTTCGTGTCGCCACACCGTAGGAATGGGCAGGTCAGAGGCACATGTGGCGGGACACCATAGTTCTCGGGCCGGGTGTGCGCGGGGCCACCATGACAGGCATGTCGAGACTGCTTCGAGGACCGTGTTGAAGGCCGACAGACGCCTGTCCGAGTTGCTTTGTCCGGCATGGTTCAGCACCCTGGTGCTGACTCCCGTGCTGGTTTGGTGCTGACCTGAAACCGCATGTCAGCACCCCTGATCACCTATCCCGTGCTGACTTGGTGCTGACTACGCAGCGTTGAACTTCGAGACGGCCTCGCACGGACCCCGGAGCGGAGCAGCAGGAGGTGCAGTCATGGTTCTTCCCCTCGAGTCGATGCTGCTGGAGTGCACCGCCGACTGGCCGCACATCGAGCGGCAGCGGACATGAGTGCGGCACCGCACCGGGCTGTCGTACGACAAGGCGAAGGCCCGCAAGATCGCCGAGGCGGAATGAAGCGTGTCGAAGAACCGCCCGGCGGCTCGACCCCATTCGGGCCGAGGCCGCCCTGCACACCACTCGTCGAGCGGGGGCGGTGCTGGAAGGCGAGCCGGCGGCAGGCGTTGGAGCAGTACAGGGCGGGACGCCTCCCGCCGCCCGTCCCCCGCAGGGCGCCGCTCGGGCGACTGTCCGGTGCGGTCCGCAAGGCCCTGCGGGTCGAGGCCAACACCATGGCCTCGGCCCCTGGTGCGGCCGAGGCCAGACTGCACGTCGATCAGGGCTCAGGCCGCGTGCGTCTCGATGTAGGCCAGGCACGCGTCGCGGGAGTCCTCGTCGTGAATGGTGTTCCAGCCGTCGGGTACCGCGATACCCACAGGCCATAGGGAGTACTCGGCACGGTCGTTGCGCAGGACGAGGTAGGAACGGTCCGTGTTCTCGAAGGGGTTGGTCACCATGAGCTCCTGTTGCTGGTCGAGGGTCGAAGAAGGCCGAAAAGGCCGCGCGGGAGTCAGTCGAGGAGCCGACGGCGCATGCCCTTCACGGCGAGGAACCACGTGGCCGCCGTGAACACGACGAGCACCAAGGCGTGTAGCCAGTCGCCCGAGTCGAGGGTGCCGAACGCGGCATTGCGCACCAGCTGCATGCAGTGGTAGATCGGGTTGATGCCCGCGATCGTGTGGACCCAGCCGGGCAGCCCTTCCAGCGGAAAGAACACACCGGCCGCCATGACCAGCGGCGTGAGGACGCCCGACACGACCAGCCGCAGCCAGTCGATCGCCGGCACCAGCGTGGAGACCCACATTCCGCACAGCGCGAAGGCCAAGCCCGAAAGCAGGCTGACAAGGGGTACGAGAAGCAGCCCGGGGCCCGCGGGGAGACCGACGGTGAGGGTGACCAGCAGCGGTACGGAGCTGTATAGGGACGACTTGACCGCGATCCACGAGGCCTCCGCCGTGACGAGCTCCCACACGTCCACCGGCCGGCTGAGCACCGCGTCGTAGAGGTGCTGGTAGCAACGCCGGTTGAAGCTCTCGAACATGCCCGCGAAGGCGGAGGCGAAGAGCACGGAGGTCACGACCATGCCGACCCCCAGGAACTGCACGTACGGCCGCCCGTCGGCCGAGTCGACCAGCCGGCTGAAGCCGAGGCCGAAGCCGGCCATGTAGACGAGGGGCTCCACCAGCGAACCGAAGGTGATGGCGGGCCAATAACGCCGGAAGAGCAGCAGTTCCCTCAACCACACCGCGCGCAGGGTCGGCCAGAGCGTAGGTGCCACGGCGTCACTGTCCACGGATGTGCTCGTCGGCGTCTCCACGGGGCGTGCCGGTACGGCCCTCGTCATGGCGTGGGGTCCCTTCTGATGTGGCGAGCGGCATGGTGCCGGTGGTCGGTCAGACGAACAGCTCGCCGGTCAGGGCGACGAACACGTCCTCAAGCGTGGTCGGACGCAGGACGTCGGGCGGTCCCAGCACCTCGCGCAGGTCCGTCGGCATGGTCTCGGCCCGCAGGATCGAGACCGAGAGTCCGGTGCGGCGGCTCGGCAGACCCGCGCGGGCCGCGCTCTCCTCGACCAGCGTGCGGTGGGCCGCGTCGCCGCGGTACTCGGCGGCCTGCGCTCCCGCATGGATGCGCAGGAGGTGTTGCGGCGTGTCCCTGGCGATCAGCCGTCCGGCGAAGACCACGGCGACCTCGTCTGCCAGGCGCTCGGCCTCCTCGATGTAGTGCGTAGACATCAGCACCGTCGTACCGGCCGCGCGCAGCGTCTCGATCACACCCCACAGGTCCTGACGGATCTGCGGATCCAGACCGACTGTCGGTTCGTCGAGCAGCAGCAGCCGAGGGGCCGTGATGATGCCCCGGGCGAGCAGCAGCCGCCGGCGCATGCCACCAGACAGCGCCTCGACCCGGCTGTCGGCCCGGTCGGTGAGGCGGACCGAGGACAGTGCCTGATCCACCGCGTCCCGGCACCGACGGGAAGGGAGAGCGCTGAAGCGGGCGAACACCTCAAGGTTCTGGCGGACCGTCAATTCTGTGTCGAGATCGTCCTGTTGGGGGACGACGCCTAGGAGGGAACGTACCCGGCGGGACTCCGCCGGCATGCTGTGACCCAGTACCTCCACCGTGCCGCTGGTGGCGCGGCTCTGCCCGGTGATCAGACGCATGGTCGTGGACTTCCCCGCGCCGTTCGGGCCGAGCAGACCGAAGAACATTCCAGCGGGAACCTCGAGGTCCAATCCATTCACCGCAGTTGTGGAGCCGAAGCTCTTCACGACATCCCGAAAATGGACAGCGGGGATGTTCACCGCTTGTTTCCCCCCTTTTGGAAGTGCAATCGCAACCGGGGCGCGGTCGCGTCAACCTGGTCGCATCAGCCCATACAAGCGCATCGCCGACCTGTTTGTGAACCCCTTTATTCCTTAAGAACGTTGCTGCTAAGTTGCATCGGTGATCAAGCTGCCACCAGAGCGCTTCGTCAGACCGGGGGTTCCATTGAGGTTGCGCTTACCCGCGCTGTTCAGTGTTCTGTTGCTGTGTCTGGCCGTGCTTGCTTGCGGATACCTGGTGCGCGTCACACCGGATCCAGTGGCGGCGGATGCCGCACCGACCGCCTTTTCGGCACTGCGGGCCGAGGAACACATCGAGCGGATGGCCCGCTCCGGGCACGCTTCCGGCTCACCGCAGGCAGCAGAGGTGCGGTCGTATGTGACCGACCGGCTGACGAGCCTCGGACTGACCTCCGAGCAGCGCGAGTCGACCGAAGTGCTTCCCCGGCGGACGGCCTCCCACCTGGCGGGCCGCGTCCACAACATCATTGCCACGATCTCGGGGCGGTCGTCCACAGGCCGGGTAATGCTTGTCGCGCACACCGACTCGGTCGTCACCGGACCCGGCGCCTCCGACGACGGGCTAGGCGTGGCCTCCCTGCTGGAGATCGCCCGCGTCCTCAAGCAGGGAGCACAACCGCGGAACGACGTGGTGTTGCTCTTCACCGACGCCGAGGAGATCGGGCAGCTCGGGGCGAGGGCCTTCGTACGCGACCTTCCGAAGGCCGACCGCGGCCGGGACGTCGTGGTCAACCTCGACGCCCGCGGAACCAGCGGCCGCGTCGTCATGTTCGAGACCGGCGCGCATAGCTCGGCGGTGGTGGCCGCGTTGAGCGACACCCCGCCCGTGGCCACGTCCCTCTCGGACGAGGTCTACCGGCTCCTGCCGCACGAGACAGACTTCACGCACTTCCGTGACGCCGGCCTGACGGGGCTGAACTTCGCGGTGATCGGCGGCAGCGCCCGCTACCACGGCCCCGAGGACGACATCGACCACGTCGACCCCGGCAGCCTGCAGGATATGGGGGACACCGCGCTGTCGGCCACCCGCGATCTGGCGGCCATGGACCTGAAGCGGGTGGCCGAGGCACCAGAGGCGACGTGGTTCAACGTCGGCCCCTTGATCGTCCGTTATCCGCTCGGCGCGGTGCTGCCCCTGGCGGTGGCCACCCTGGCCGCCCTGGCGGCATCCGTGTGGTATGCCCGGCGCCGCCAGGCCCTGCGCGTCCGGCCCGCCGCGTTCGCGGCGCTGACCTTCCCCCTTCCCCTGGTGGCCGCGGCCGCGCTGGGCTGGGCTGCCTGGCAGGTCCTGCTGCTCGTCCGGCCGTCCTACGGGCTGTTTCACGGGGGTGATCCGTATCGTACGGGTACGGCGGTCGCCGGCCTGCTGCTGCTCACCGCTGCGGTCACTTGGCTGTGGATCGCGTGGGCCGGAAAGCGGGCCACGGCGCTGGAGACGACCGCCGGAGCGCTGGTCTGGCCGGCGCTGGTGAGCCTGCTCTCCGCCGTCCTGCTACCCGGTGCCGCCTATGTGTTCACCTGGATCGCTCTCGGTGGGGCGGCCGGTGTGGCGGTCGCCGCCCGGCTTGCCGAGCGGGTCCCGTGGCGGACGGTGGCCCTGGCAGCGCCGGCACTGCCGGCCGTGGTGCTGATGGTGCCTCTGGTCGCCCTGCTGTTCCCGGCCCTCGGGCTGGCATCGGCCGCGGTTCCGCTGGCCCTGGCCGCCGTGGCCGCCGCCGTCCTGCTATCGCCACTGACCGACGCGGTCCGGGCGGTGCGGCTCCGGCACACCCTCGCCATCGGCCTGGCCGCGGCGCTGGTGGGCGCCACGCTGGTGGGCGTGAACGCGGCCATCGACGGAACCGACGCCGAGCATCCGCGGCCGATCAGCCTGATGTACGCAATGGACGTGGACCAGAAGCGGGCCTACTGGGTGTCCGAGGACGCCGATCCCGACCCCTGGGTCACCCACTACACCGGTGGCCGGCGCGACACCGGTCTGGAGGCCTGGTCGCCCGCCCTCGCCGCGCCGCCCGGGGGCCTCCTCGCCGGTGAGGCTCCGATTGCGCCGGGCTCCCGCCCGGCCGTGCGCACCCTCTCCGACAGACGCACCGGCGACACCCGGACACTGAGACTGTCCGTCCGGCCTGAGTCCGGCACGCCCGTGCTGCTGGCCCTGTACGTGGACACCTCGGTCACCGAGGTCGTTGGCGCCAAGGTAACCGGTGGCCCCGCGGACGCGGGCAGCCTGTCCGGGGGCGTCAACCGCCCACATGCCGGATCACCGTGGAAGTGGGGGCTCGTCTTCGCCGCCCCGCCGGTCGAGGGCTATCAGCTGACGCTCACCGTGCGGGGCGACAAGCCCGTCCGGTTGCTGGCCATGACGGAGGACGCCGGTCTCCCCGAGCAGGTCATGGACCGACCGCGTCCCGCGGAGCTCACCTGGGACGCCGACGCGGCGGGAATGTCCTTCGCGAGCCGTACCTACACACTCTGAGCTCACCTCCAGAAAGAGCGACCATCATGACGTCGAATCAGAACAGTGCCGAGGGACCTGTCAACACGTCCGGCGTGCGGCTGCGCCTGGCGGAGCCCGCGCACGCCGGCGAGATCACCGCGGTGTTCCTGGCGTCGCGGACCGAGGCCATGCCCTACCTGCCGCGGCTGTACAGCGACGAGCAGACCCAGGCCTGGATCGAGGCGGTCGTCCTGCCCGGCAGCACCGTATGGGTGGCCGAGACGGCCGACTCCGGTGAGATCGTCGGCTTCGCCGCCCTCGACGGCACCGTACTGGACCATCTGTACCTGCGTCCGGACGTACAGCGCCGGGGCATCGGCTCGACGCTCCTCGCGGCGGTCAAGGAGTCCGGCCCGCGCGAGGTCTCGCTCCACGTCTTCCAGCGCAACGAGGCGGCGCGGGCCTTCTACGAGCGCCACGGCTTCACTGCCGGGGAGTTCAACGACGGCAGCCGCAATGAGGAGAAGGAGCCCGACGTGACCTACCACTGGACCGCCGGCTGACGTCACGGCACGGGGGAGTACCGAATGCCCCGGCGCGCCGGCACACGTCGACGGGACACAGAAGCCGGAACCGGGCCGATCCCCCGGCAGCGTTCACACATCAAGCAAGGCGTGACGCGGACCGCCCCCAGGGGCGGTCGCGGACATGGGGGAAGGGACAACAAGAAGTGCTGGGCGAAAGCAGTCTGGCGGGCGAGATCCCGCTGTCCTACGCGCAACTCGCGCTGTGGTTCAACGACCGGCTCCAAGATGGTGACGCCTCCTACAACATGCCGGTGGCGCTGCGTCTGACGGGCCCACTCGACATCGACGCGCTTCGAGCCGCACTGGCCGACGTCATGAGGCGCCACGCGACCCTGCGCACGGTCTTCCCGGAGCGCGACGGTACGCCGTTCCAGCGTGTCCTGGACCCGGACGACGTCCCTGTCCCCTTCACGGTCGCGACCGCGACGGAAGCCGACCTGCCGTCGCTCATCGCGGCCGGCTGCCGCGAGTGCTTCGATCTGGCGTCGGAGCCGCCGCTGCGCCTGCGGGTCTTCGTGCTCGGCCCCGAGGACCACCTGGCGCTGATGGTCCAGCACCACATCGCGGGCGACGGCTGGTCGATGGCGCCGCTTGCGCACGACCTGAGTACGGCCTACATGGTACGCAGCCAGGGCCGCGAACCCCTCTGGACGCCGCTGCCGGCCGACTTCGCCGAATACGCGCTGAGCCAGCACGAGAGCCTCGGCAGCCTCGAAGACCCCGACAGCGGCATCAGCCGGCAGCTCGCCTACTGGCAGGAGGCGCTGGCCGGGATACCGGACTGTCTGGAGCTGCCCACCGACCGGCCGCGCCCCGCCGTCATGTCCCACCAGGGCGACTACTTCCCGTGGGAGTTCTTCACCGATCTCCACGGCGAACTGCTGGCACTCGCCCGCTCCTGCCGGGTCAGCCTCTTCATGGTGATGCAGGCGGCGCTCGCCACCGTCCTGACCAGGTCGGGTGCCGGCACGGACATCCCCATTGCCAGCCCGACCGCCGGGCGCAGCGACTCCCGGTACGACGACGTGGTTGGCTACTTCGTCAATCCGCTGGTGCTGCGGATGGACACGTCCGGCGACCCGACGTTCCGCGAGCTGCTCAAGCGCGTCCGGCGCACCGACCTCCAGGGCTTCACCCACCAGGACATGCCCATCGAGCGGCTGATCACCGCCCTGAACCCGCCGCGTTCGCTGGCCTGGCACCCACTGTTCCAGGTCATGCTGGCCTTCCAGAACCTCCCCGAAGCGGCCCTGGCACTGCCCGGCGTGACGTGCGAGGTCGTCCCGGCCGACCCCGGCGGCGCCAAGTTTGACCTGTCCTTCAACGTCATGGAGCGCAAGGACGCCGAGGGCGGCCCGGCCGGACTGACCTGCTTCATCGAGTACAGCGGCGACCTGTTCGAACGGGCCGGCGCCGAGCAGCTGATGAAGCGGCTCACGCTGCTGCTGGAGACCGTCGTACGTGACCCCGACCAGCGGATCGGCGACATCGACCTGCTCACCGGCGAGGAGCGGGACGGGTTGCCCGCCCTGTGGCGGGGCACCGAACTGCCGTGGCCCGCCCCCCTCTTCCACGAGGCCTTGGAGGAGCGGGCCGCCGTGGACTCGGACGCTCTCGCCCTGGTGGCGGGGGACACACGGCTCACCTTCGGCGAGCTCAACGCCGGGGCGAACCGGCTGGCGCGCGAACTGGTCCGGCGCGGCGCGGCACCCGAGCGCCATGTACTGCTCATGCTGGACCGCGATGCCGACCTGGTCGTTGCCCTCCTCGCGGTCCTCAAGTCCGGGGCCTCGGTCGTCCCCGTCACCCCGGACACGCCCGCCGAGCGGCTCGCCACCATCGTGGCGAACACCCGGCCGGTGTGTGTGCTCACCACCGCGGGCGGCGCCGGCCGACTGCCCGAAGGCACCGCCGTGCTGCCGCTGGACGACCCCCGCGAGCGGGAGCGTGTCTCGGCACACCCGGCGGCCAACCTGACGGACGCCGACCGCAACGGGCCCACCGGCCCGTCCGACCCGGCCTACGTCATACACACCTCCGGATCGACCGGAGCCCCCAAGGGCGTGGTCATCGAACACGGCGCGCTCGCCAACCTCGCGCAGCACCACCGCACCCGTCTGGTGCGGCGGCACGCGCCGGACGGCCGGCGCGTGAACGTCGGCCTGGTGGCCTCCATCACCTTCGACACCGCCTGGGATCCCTTCTTCTGGCTGCTCGAAGGGCACTGCGTTCACCTATTCGCCGACGAAGTGCGGCTCGACCCCGAGACGCTGGTAGCCCATGTGCGCCGCGAGCGGGTCGACTTTCTCGACCTGACCCCCACCTACATGGAGGCGCTGCTGACCGCCGGCCTTCTCGACGAGGGCGACCACCACCGTCCGGCGGTCATCATGCTGGGCGGGGAAGCGGTCGGACCCGAGCTGTGGACCCGGCTCGTCGACGTCCCCGGCACCACGGTCCACAACTACTACGGTCCCACCGAGTTCACCGTCGACGCGCTCGCCTGTGAACTCGGCGCCTGCGACACCCCGGTCATCGGACGGCCCGTCGACAACACCCGCGCCTACGTCCTGGACGACCGGCTGCGCCCCGCGCCCCTGGGCGTTCCCGGCGAGCTCTACCTGGCAGGGCCCCAGCTTGCTCGCGGCTACCTGGGCAGCCCGGCACTGACCGCCGAGCGGTTCGTCGCCGACCCGTACGGCCCTCCCGGCTCCCGCATGTACCGCACCGGCGACCTCGCTCGACTGCGGCGCGACGGGCAGGTGGAGTACCTCGGCCGGGCCGACGAGCAGGTGAAGATCCGCGGCTTCCGGATCGAACCCGGCGAGATCGAGGCCGTTCTCACCCGGCACCCCGGCATCGCGCAGGCGGCCGTCGTGGTCCGCGGAGAGGGTACCGAGGACCGGTATCTCGCGGCCTACCTCGTACCGGCCGCCGAATCCCTCCCCGGCGCGGCGGAGCTCCGGGAACACCTGGCCGGCCACCTCCCCGAGTACATGCTCCCGGCGGCCTTCGCGCACCTCGACCGGCTCCCGCTGACGAGCAGTGGAAAACTGGACCGGCGGGCCCTGCCAGAACCGGATCTGCGCGTGGCGGACATCCAGGGACGTGCCCCGGCCAACGCCGAGGAAGCCGCACTGTGCGAGCTGTACGCCGACGTGCTCAGGGTGCCCGAGGTCGGACCGGACGACGACTTCTTCCAGCTGGGCGGCCACTCGCTGCTGGCCATGCGCCTGATCAGCCGGGTCCGCACGGTCACCGGCGCGGAACTGGCGATCCGGGCGGTCTTCGAGGCACGCACCCCCGCCGGCCTGGCCCGGCTCCTAGGCACCGGCCGCCGGCGCCCCGCGTTGTCCCCGGTGGAGCACCCCGCCGAGATTCCCCTCTCGCACGCCCAGCGACGCCTGTGGTTCCTGCAGCGGCTGGAGACCGACAGCGCCGCTTACCACATCCCGCTGCCGCTCCGGCTCGACGGCCCGCTGGACATCGGTGCCCTCGGGGCCGCGCTGAACGACGTCGTCGTCCGGCACGAGGCGCTGCGCACCGTCTTCCCCGATCGCGAGGGGGTGCCCCACCAGCGCGTCCTCACCCCACACGAGCTGCCCTCCCTCCTGGACATCGTTCTCCTGGACCCGGATCACGCCGAGGGGGAGGCCCTGGAGGCGGAGCTGCGCGCCGCAGCCGCCACGCCGTTCGACCTGGCCACGCGGCCGCCTCTGCGTGCCCGGCTGTACCTGCTGGGTCCGGGTCGCCACATTCTGCTGCTGACGATCCATCACATCGCTTGCGACGGCTGGTCGCTCGGGCCGCTCGCCGCCGACCTGGGCGCGGCGTACCGGGGTCGCACGGAGGGCCGTTCGCCCGACTGGGCCGCTCTTCCGGTCCAGTACGCCGACTACACCCTCTGGCAGCACCAACTGCTCGGGGACACCCGCACCCCGGGCAGTCTCGCGGCCGAACAGTGGAACTACTGGAGCAAGGCGCTGGAGGGCCTGCCGGACGAGATTCCGCTCCCGGTGGACCGGCGGCGCACCCCTGAGACCGGCCATGAGGGCCGCACCGTCCCGGTCCACATCGACGCGCGGACTCACCGGGCCCTGGCGTCGCTCGCCCGCGAGAGCGGCGCCAGCCTCTTCATGGCCGTACAGGCGGGTCTGGCCGCGCTGCTCACCCGGCTCGGCGCCGGAACAGACATCCCGCTGGGCACCCCGGTCGCCGGCCGCACCGACGAAGGCTTGGACGACCTGGTCGGCTTCTTCGTCAACACCCTGGTCCTGCGCACCAGCACCGAGGGCGACCCGACATTCCGGGAACTGCTGAACCGGGTGCGGGACACCGACGTCGCTGCGTACGCACACCAGGACCTGCCCTTCGAGCAGTTGGTGGATCTGGCCAACCCGGAGCGCCAACCCGGACGCCACCCGCTGTTCCAGATCGCCCTCGTCGTGGACCAAGGCACCGACGTCGCCATGGACATCCCCGGCGTCACGGTCGAGCGGCTGACAGCCGGGCTGGCGCCCGCCAAGTTCGACCTGACGCTGATGCTGGCCGCCGAGCGGGCCGAGGACGGCGGCGAAGGCCCGATCACCGGCACCGTCGAGTACCGGACCGACCTGTTCGACGAGGCGACGGTGACGGGCGTCGCCGACCGGCTCTCGCGGCTACTGGCCGCCGCGGCGGCCGACCCGGACCAGCGCGTCGGCCGGATCGTGCTCCTCTCGGACGACGAGCGCCGGCTCCTGCTCGAAGAGTGGAACGACACGCGCAAGGAGCTGTCGCCCAGCACGCTCGCCGACGCCGTCGCCGAGCAGACGGCACGTACGCCGGAGGCCACCGCCGTCGTGTACGAGGGCCGCGCGGTGACCTTCGCCGAGCTCGACGGCCTGGTCGGGACACTCGCCGGGAGGCTTGCCGCACAGGGCGTGGGCCCCGGTGCCATCGTCGCCGTCGCCGTACCCCGCTCGGTCGAACTGGTCGCGGCGCTGTGCGCCGTGCACCGGGCGGGCGCCGCCTATGTGCCCCTGGACCCGGACTACCCCGCCGAGCGGCTGGCCTTCATGCTGAAGGACGCCCGGCCGACGGCCGTGATCGCCACGCCGGACGAGGCCGCGGCGCTGCGCATGCCCGAGGGAGTGTGCCTTCTCACCCCGGACGCCCCGGCCCCGGCCGGGGGGACGAGCCTTGTGGCGCCGGAGCCCATCGACCCCGCATACGTGATCTACACGTCGGGATCGACCGGCCGCCCCAAGGGAGTCGTCGTTCCGCACCGGGCCGTGACCAACCGGCTGCGCTGGGGCCAGGCCCAGTACCTGCTCACGGCGGACGACCGGGTGCTCCACAAGACGCCGTCCAGCTTCGACGTGTCGGTCTGGGAGGTCTTCTGGCCGCTCACCACCGGGGCCACCCTGGTGGTGGCCCGGCCGGAGGGACACCGGGATCCTGCGTACCTTGCCGAGCTGATCCGCCGGGAGCGCATCACGGTCGCCCAGTTCGTCCCCTCCATGCTGGACGCCTTCCTGCAGCACCCCGATGCCGCCCTCTGCGTCTCGCTGCGCCTGGTCATCGTCGCCGGTGAGGCCCTGACGACGGCCACCGCGCGCAGGTTCCACCAAGTCCTGCCGGGCGTCCGGCTCGTCAACCAGTACGGACCGACCGAGGCGGCGATCGAGGTCACCGCCTGGACCTGCCGACCGGAGGACGACGACGGCCGTCCGATACCCATCGGACGACCCGTGTGGAACACCCGCGTCCACATCCTTGACGCCGAACTGCAACTGGTCCCGCCCGGGCTGGTGGGCGAGCTGTATCTCGACGGCGTGCAGCTGGCGGACGGCTATCTGGGCCGCCCCGCGCTGACCGCGGAGCGGTTCGTCGCGAACCCGTACGGCCCTCCGGGCTCCCGCATGTACCGCACGGGCGACCTCGCCCGCCGGCGCCCGGACGGAGCGGTGGAGTACCTGGGCCGGGTCGACGGCCAGGTCAAGGTCCGGGGCTTCCGTATCGAACTCGGCGAGATCGAGGCCGCGCTCGGTGAGCACCCGGCAGTCGCCGCGGGGGTCGTCGTGATCCGCGAGGACCGGCACAGCTCGGCCCGGATCGTGGCCTACGTGGTGCCTTTCACGGACGGCCCCGCCCCCACCACCGAGGATCTCCGCGAGCACCTGCGCCATCGGCTGCCCGAGTACATGGTGCCCACCGGGTATGTGACCCTCGACCGGCTTCCTGTGACGCCCAACGGCAAGCTGGACCGCGCCGCGCTGCCCGAGCCCGCCGCGGCCACCGCCGAGGCGACGGCGTCGCGGGAGCCGGCGACGCCCCTGGAGAAGTCCCTCACCGCACTGTTCGCCGAGGTCCTCGACCTGCCCGGGGCAGGGCCGGACGACGACTTCTTCCTGCTCGGCGGCCACTCGCTGATGATGGTCCGGCTCGTCGAACGGATTCGCGCCGAACTCGGTGTGGACCTGCCCATCCGCACCCTCTTCGACAGCCCGTCACCCAGCGCGCTGGCGAACCGGATCGCCGCCGAGCCCGGCCTCAGGGCCGACCTCGCCGGTGGCCCTCCGGCGTGGGAACCGGTGCTGCCGCTGCGCACGCACGGCAGCCGCCCGCCGCTGTTCTGCGTCCACCCCGTGGTGGGCGACGGCTTCGGCTACGTGGGACTGCTGCGCGCCCTCGGCCCGGACCAGCCCGTGTACGCGCTCCAGGGCGTCGGCCCGGCGGGCGGACGGGCGCGTCCCGACACCATGGGCGGACTGGCCGCCGAGTACGTGACACGCATCCTCGACGTGCAGCCGCGCGGCCCCTACCGGCTGCTCGGCTGGTCGTTCGGCGGCGTGCTCGTGCACGAGATGGCGGTCCGGCTCAGGGAGCGCGGCGAGACCGTCGAGCTGGTCGCGATGATGGACAGCATCCCGCCCACCGCGCACGACCGGCCGCACACCGGGCAGGTCACCGAAGCCGACGTCCTGCGGGCGCTGCTCGACGCGGTGGGCGCACCGGAGGAGGAGATCGTGGCCGTGGCCGCGGGCACCCTGGTGCCGGAGCCGGAGGAGCTGCAGCGGCGCCTCGCCCCGGCGATGGGCGCCTCGGCGCCCATCGACCCCGCGGCGCTGGCGGCCATGATCGACACCTGTCGCTACCACGGTGAGCTGATGGTCCGTTGGCTGCCCCGCGTGTACGACGGCGGGCTGCTCACCTTCACCGCGACGGCCGAGGCCAGGAGGGTCGGCCGGGTGGCGCGCGCGACGGCCGCGGAGCTGTGGGGTCCCTACGTCACCGGGCCCGTGGTGGATCATCCGGTCGACGCAGAGCATCTGGAGCTGGTCGAGCCCGGACCGGTCGACCTCATCGGCCGGGTCGTCGCCGCTGAGCTGGCACGGCTGGACACGCGATGAGCGTGGCACGCTGCACGACGCCCGTCACCGGTACCCGCACGTACGGGGACGGCCTTGCCCGTCCGGACCTCCGCGAGGGGCCCGGGCGGGGGCGACCGCCTCAGCCGCCGGTCACGCCTGCCTGCTCCCGGGCAGTGGCCGCGATCTCAGCCATCAACTCCGCCACCTGGTTGTGCAGGAAGAAGTGGTCACCGGGGAAGATCCGGTGACGAAACCCGCCGGCCGTCATCGACCGCCATCCGGTGATCCACTCCGGGCCCACCAGCCGGTCGTCCCTGCCACCGAACGCCATGACCGGGCACGGCAGGACGGTCGGCCGCGCCCCCTCCATGTACCGGGCCAGCAGGCCGAGATCGGCGCGCATCACCGGCAGCAGCATGTTCAGCAGGTCCCGGTGTTCGAGTATCTCGGCCGGTGTACCACCGAGTTCGAGGATTCCCTCCATCAGCTGGTCGTCGCTACGCTCGTGCAGGGGAGCCGCGACGGGCGCGCCGGGCGGCCGGCAGCCGGACACCACCAGGGCCCGCGGCAGGGGCTGGCCGGCCTCGGCCAGCCGGCGCGTGGTCTCGTAGGAGATCTGGGCGCCCATGCTGTGCCCGAAGAACATGAAGCTCTCCTGCCTCGGCCGGTTCTCCAGTACCGAGAGGACCCCTTCCACCACTTCGTCCATGGAGGTGAGCAGGGGCTCGGCGAGGCGGGTGCCCCGGCCGGGCAGCTCCACCGGCACGAACCGCAGCCCGGGCACGTCCTGAGACCGGGCCCACGCCAGATAGGAACCGGCGGAACCCCCAGCGTGCGGCAGGCAGTAGACACGCAAGGGTCCTGTTCCGTCGGACGCCACGGGGTCGGAGTCCCACGGGGTCCATCGGTTCTGGTCGGAGCGTTCGACTCTGAGGTGGCCGGTCACTGCGCCCTGCCCTTCTGTTTCTGGGAGTTCTGCGCGGGCCTCGGGACCCGCGGGTCGACCTTATTCCCGAATTGGCCAGGCAGGCCAGCGAGTCACTGACGGGCACCCCTCAAGAATATGGAAAAGAGCGTGAATTGCTTGCCTCGCCTTGATCGCCCGGCACTATAGGTTGTCTATGACGGTACGTCACCAAGGTCCGGATGGTAGGGAATTGAAGATTTTCTTGTTGACCTTTCATTGTTCCGTGGGATAGCGTGACGCGTGTATATTCCATCGTCGCGCAGGTGTGAAACGGGGATTTTTCCAACGTGTGTGGAATAGCGGGTGCCTTTTCCCTCGACGGGGTGCATCCGATTGATGCCCGTGTCGTTTCCGGGATGACTTCCAAGCTGATTCACAGAGGACCCGACAATCAGGGGTATTACGCCAGGGAAGGCATTGCGCTGGGCTTTCGCAGACTTGCCCTGAGTGATCTCGAGCGGGGCAATCAGCCGCATTTCTCGGAGGATCGCACCCTGGTCTCGGTGTGCAACGGGGAGATCTACAACCACCGGTGCCTGCGGTCTGCACTGCACAGCCGCGGCCACCGGTTCCGGTCCGATTGCGACACCGAGGTGCTCGTCCACCTGTACCGCGAGTACGGCTCCGGCCTCACCGCGCATCTCGACGGCCAGTTCGCCTTCGCGCTGCACGACGCGCCCGCGGGACGCCTGCTGCTCGCCCGGGACCACGCAGGCATCGTGCCCCTCTTCTACACGGTCGTGGACGGGCTGCTCGTCTTCGCCTCCGAGATCAAGGCGATCCTGCGCCACCCCGCGGTGCGGCCCGAGGTCGACCTGCACGGCCTGGACCAGATCCTCACCCTCCCCGGACTCGTCAGCCCCCGCACCATGTTCGCGGGCATCAAGGCCCTGCGGCCGGGCGAGCAGTTGATCGCAGACCGGTCCGGAGTGACTGTCGAATGCTACTGGGACCTCGACTACCCCACCGCGGACGACTTGGTACCCCTGGGCGCCACCCTCGACAAAGAACTGGACAGCGCCGCCGACCGTATGGCGGCCCTCCTGGACGACGCCGTACGAGTCCGGCTCGTCGCCGACGTGCCCGTGGGCCTCTACCTCAGCGGCGGACTCGACTCCAGCCTCATCGGCGCGCTGGCCGCGGCCTCCCGGCCGGGGCACGCCTGGCCGAGCTACTCCGCGGTGTTCCCCGACCACGACTTCGACGAAAGCCCCCACCAACGCCTGGTCGCCGCCAAGCTGGGCACCCGCCACCGCGAGGTCCCGGTCCGCCAGGCCGACCTCTCCGAGCGCCTCACCACCATGGTCCGCCACGCGGAGACACCCGTCCGTGAGTCGTACAACGTCTGCTCGATGATGCTGTCCGAGGCCGTGCGTGCCGACGGCACCGTCGCCGTACTGACGGGCGAGGGCGCCGACGAACTCTTCGGCGGCTACCCCGGATACCGCTACGACGCCACGGGACTCGGCGGAAGCCGGCTCAGCGGCCTCGACGCCCATCTGGAACGCGAGATCCGTCAGCGGATGTGGGGCGTGGACCTCGGATACGAGAACGATCAGCTGATCGCCCAGGAATTCCGGCGCGACCTGTACTCCGACGACCTTGCCACCTCCTTCGGCGAATTCACCGTCACCTCCCAGCGCCTGGTCGACGCCGACCGGCTGAAGGGCCGTCACCCGCTGCACCAGCGCTCCTACCTGGATTTCCACCTGCGCCTGGCCGACCATCTGCTCGGCGACCACGGCGACCGCATGGCACTCGCCAATGGAGTCGAGCTGCGGTTCCCCTTCCTGGGGCGCGGGGTCGTCTCCCACGCCGTCGCACTGCACC
The DNA here is from genome assembly GCF_045041165.1 of Streptomyces sp. NBC_00057. Lineage (NCBI taxonomy): Bacteria > Bacillati > Actinomycetota > Actinomycetes > Kitasatosporales > Streptomycetaceae > Streptomyces > Streptomyces sp. NBC_00057. Next base: position 8,110,892 of record NZ_CP108256.1, read on the forward strand.
CGGAGCTGATGGTCGCCCACGGATCGGAGAAGGCCGTGCTGCGCCGGGTTGCCGACGGACATGTCCCGGGGGAAGTGCTGGCCCGTCCCAAGTTCGGCTTCCGCGGCCAGACCAGCAGCCACCTGCTGAGCGGCGACGACGACTGGTTCGAGGAGCTCCTCTCACCGGCCCTGGTACGCCGGCAGGGCTACTTCAACCCGGACACGGTCGCCGCGCTCGTCCGCCGGCAGCGCGAACAGGACGGTCAGGTGCACGCCCATCTCGACACGGACTACCTGATGGTCATTGCGACGTTCGGGCTATTCGTCGAGGAGTTCGACCTGCCGTGTCTGGGATGACCCGCCTCGCCGCGCCCGGCGAGCAGATCGCCGGCGAACACACCGCCCCGGCCGCGAGCCCGCACCTCGTCCGGCCCTCGCTCCCCCTGGTCGGCATCGTCGGCGGCATGGGGCCACTGGCCTCGACCGAGCTGCTGCGCACCGTCTATCGCGCCGCCCCCGCCCGCCCCGAACAAGAAGCACCGCGCGTGCTGTTGTGGTCCGACCCCGCCGTGGTCGACCGCACCGAGGCAATCGGCAGCGGCGACCTGGAGCCGCTGTACCGGGCCGTCGAAAAGGCCGTTCGCGGCCTGGTGACCGCAGGCGCCGAGCGGGTGGTCGTAGCCTGCATCACCGCCCACCGGGTGCTCGGTGATCTGCCGCCCGACCTCCTGGAGAGCTGCGTGTCCCTGGTGGACCTGGTCCACCGCGAACTCGCCCGCACCGCGGAGCCGCACCTCCTGCTGTGTACCAAGGGCACCGCACAGGCCGGAATCCTGACCTCCGGCCCGGAGGCGGACCAAGCGGTACGCGACCTGGTCATGCTCCGGCCGGACGACCAGGAGGCCCTGCACCAGGAGGTCTACCGCATCAAGTGCGGCGGCGATCCGCTGCGGACCGTCGACTTCCTGCGCACCATCCTGCCCCGCTACGGGGTACGGGCATTCGTCGCCGCCTGCACCGAACTCCACCTGGTCACCCAGGCCATCGCGGCTTCGGGCCGGTCGGACGAGTTCCCGGCCATCGACCCACTGGCGGTCGTGGCCCACCGGATCAAGAACGGAGAGCTGTGAGCCACACGAAGATCCTCGACCGCTGGGCCGATTGGATGGAGCAGGACGGACAGGCACCCGCGGTCGCCACCCGCGAGCGCGTCTGGAGCCGCCGGGAACTCGCCGAGTTCACCGCCGGACTGCGGGCCCGGCTGACCGGAGACACCGGACCGGTCCTGGTCGCCTGCGCCGACCCCGTCACCGTCATCGCCACCATCCTGGCGTGCGCAGCCGTCGGCCGGGCCTTCGCACCAGTCGACATCGGCCAGCCCGCAGCCCGTTGGACGGCCCTGCTGGAAGACCTGCGTCCCGCGGCCGTCGTCGCCGACGAGGCCGGACGCGCGGCCCTCGCCGGCCGTGACAGCGACACGACCGACACTGGCGAGCGGATCGACGCCGAGGCCGTCGAGCCCATGCCCTGGCACGCCGCCGACTGGCGGGGGCTCGATGTCCCCGACGCCGGGTACGTGTACTTCACGTCCGGCACCACCGGACGCCCCAAGGGCATCAAGGGCAGCCTGGAGGCAGTCGAGCACTTCCTCGCCTGGGAGGCCGACGCATTCGGCATCACCTCCGGCACCCGGGTCTCCCTGCTGACCTCACCCGGATTCGATGCCTTCCTCCGCGACGCCCTCGTCCCGCTGCGCACGGGCGGCAGCGTCCATGTTGCCGGGCCCGGCACCGTGCCCGTCGGCAACGCCCTCGCCGAGTGGCTCGACCAGGAGGGCATCGAGGTGCTGCACTGCGTACCCACCGTCTTCCGCACCCTGCGCGCCGCCGCGCTTACCGGCGACTCCCTGCCCCGGCTGAGGGCGGTCCTGCTCGCCGGAGAGCCGGTGCGGCCCGCCGACGTCGCCTGGTGGCGGGAACTGTTCGCCGACCGCAAGGCACTGGTGAACCTGTACGGCCCGTCCGAGACCACGATGACCAAGGTGTTCCGCCGCCTCGGCGCCGAGGACGCCGCGGCCGGGACCGTGCCCGTCGGCCTGCCCATGCCGGGCGTCGAGGTGCGGGTACTGGCCGCCGGTAAGCCCGTCACCGACGCGATCGGCGAGATCGAGATCCGCACCCCGTTCCCCTTGAGCGGCTATCTCGACGGCAGGGCCGGCGGCTTCACCGGCACCGACCGCTACCGCACGGGCGACCTCGGCCGGTTGCGGCCCGACGGCGTCCTGGAGGTGCTCGGCCGCCGGGACCAGCAGGTCAAGGTCAACGGCGTACGGGTCGAACTGGGCGAGGTGGAGGACGTCTTGCGCCGCCATCCCGGAGTCGCCGACGCCTGCGCCGCCGCGGTGGCCGAGCCCGACGCGGACCCGGTGCTGTGCGCCTACGTCGTGGCCGCCGACTCCGTGACCGACGAGGAGCTGCGGGACCACGCCGCGGCCTGCCTCGTACCGGGCAGCGGCCCGGCCCTCTACGTACGCCTCGCCGCCATCCCGCGCACCCTCAACGGCAAGGCAGACCGGCGGGCCCTGCCGCCGCCGGCGGCCGCGCGGGCCGCCCACCTGGAGCACCGGCCCAGGGACGGGGCGGAGGCCCGAATCGCCGATGTGTGGTGCGAGTTGCTGCATCTGCCCGGGGTCGGCCGCCACGACAGCTTCACCCTGTTGGGCGGCGACTCCCTGGGCATCGCCCGGCTCCTGGACCGGCTGCGCTCCCTGTTCGGCGTGGACGTACCCCTGCGCGTCTTCGCCGCCGACCCCACGGTCGCCGGCCTTGCCGCGGCCGTGACCGACACGATGCCGGCCGGCGTGATCGCCGAGTTCCCGACGCCCTCCGATGCCACGGGGAGTACCCGATGAGCCCTGCGCCCCTTCCGCCGAGGCCGGAGCGCGGCCGCGCCCCGCTGTCCTACGCCCAGCGGTCCATCTGGCGTGCGGAACAGGTACGTCCGGGCAGCGCGCTGCACAACGAGACCGCGGCGTTCCGCCTCAACGGCCCCGTGGACCCCGACGCACTGGAGCGTGCCCTGGCCGTCCTGGCCGTCCGCCACGAGGTGATGCGCTGCTCCATCGCCCCCGATGGCGACGGCGAGGCGTGGCAGCGCTTCGCGGATCGCACCTTCCCCACCGTCGAACGCACCGACCTCGGCCCGCTGCCTGAGGACGAGCGGGAGGACCGGCTCGCCGAACTCGTCTCGCGGGCCGTGGCCGAGCCTTTCGACCTTGCCCGGCCGCCGCTGATGCGCACGTATCTGTTCGGACTGCGGGAGGAGCGGCATCTGCTGCTCTTCGTCGCGCACCACATCGTCGTCGACGCCTGGGCGTTCGGCGTCTTCCTGGAGGAACTCGCCGCGCAGTACGCCGCCGAGACCGGCGGCCCGGCGGTCCACGAGACCACCGAGGGGCCCGACTTCGGCGATTACGCCGCCTGGCAGCGCACCGACCCGGACGCCGAGCGCGGCCTCGACCACTGGCGGGAGCGGCTCGGCGGAGAACTGCCGGCACTCCGGCTGCCCGCCGACGGACACCTGAGCACCAGATCAGGTGCCCGGGGCGCAACCGCCGACGGGCCGGCCGCCGACATCGCCGGCGCCGTGCACCACTTCGTGATCCCGGCGGACCTCGCCGCCCGGCTCGGCACACTGGCCCGCGCGGAACTCGCCACCCTGCCCGCCATCGTGCTCACCGCCTTCTGTGCCGTCGTCCAGCGCTACACCGGCCAGGACGACCTCGTCGTCGGCATGCCCGTCGCCACCCGCAACCGGCCCGCGCTGGGCGCCATGATCGGCCCTCTGCTCAACGTCATGGCCCACCGCGTCGACCTGTCGGGCGAGCCCGACTTCACCGAGGCCCTGCGGCGCACACGGCAGAACCTCAAGGCCGACCTCGGCCACCGGGACACTCCCTTCGACCTCGTCGTCGAGGAACTCGCCCCGGCCACGGGCGGCGGCCGCTCCCCGCTGTTCCAGCTCATGTACTCCTTCCACAGCGGACCGACCACGACCCTGCGACTGCCCGGCGTCGAGACAACACACGCCCCCGCGCACAGCGGCACCGCCAAGTACGACCTGTCGCTGCTTCTCCGGCCGAGGCCCAACGGAGAGCTGGACGCCAGCCTGGAGTTCCGGACCGCACTGCTCTCCCCGCACACCGTGGTGGGCATCGCGGAAGGTCTGCTGTGCCTGCTGGAAGCCGCCGTGTCCGAGCCAGGCACGCCGCTGACGGACCTGCCGGTGATGACCGATGCCCAGCGCCGCCGGGTCCTGGTTGACTTCAACCGGGCCGACCGGACGCCGCCCCCCTGGTGCACTGTGCCCGGGGCGCTGCGTGCCCTGGTCGCCCGGAGCGGCGACGCACCGGCGGTCGTCGATGGCGACAGCGAACGGACCCTTACCCGCGCCGACGTGGACGCCGCCGCCGACCGGGTGGCCGCCCGGCTGGCCAACCGCCTGGGGGTGCGCCCCGGCGACCGCGTGGCCCTGTTGGTGCCGCGCGGCGCCGAGCTCGTGCCGCTGATCGTCGGTCTGTGGCGGGCCGGTGCCGTCCTCGTACCACTCGATGAGACAATGCCCGACGAGCGGATGGCGTACGTCCTCCAGGACAGCGGCGCCCGGCTGCTCATCACCGGCCTCCCCGATCGCACCTCCCCGGCCACCGATGTACCGCGCGCCGAAGCGGCGGAACTGCTGTCCGCGGCCGCCGGCAGCGCCGCGGTCCCGTTCCCGGACGGACCAGCGGCCGACTCGCTCGCGTATCTCTTGTACACCTCCGGCTCCACCGGACGGCCGAAGGGCGTGGCGGTACCGCACGGCTGCGTCGCCAACCTGCTGCACAGCATCGTCCGGGAGCCCGGCATCGGCACCGACGACGTGCTGGTCGCCGTCACCTCGATCACCTTCGACATCTCGGTGCTCGAACTGTTCGCCCCGCTGGTCGCCGGTGCCCGGGTCGTGGTCGCGCCGCACGCGACGGTCCGCGACCCCGACGCGCTGGGCGCGCTGCTGCGCCGGTCCGGGGCGACCCTGTTGCAGGCCACGCCTTCCCTGTGGCGCGCGCTGCTGAACGGCGGCTGGCCGGGGCACCCGGGGCTCCGTGCGCTCAGCGGCGGCGAGGCCCTCGATTCCGGGCTGGCCGAGCGGCTGCTCGACCGCTGCGCCGAGGTGTGGAACCTGTACGGGCCCACCGAGGCCACCATCTATTCGACAGGCGGGCGTGTGCTGCGGGGCGAGCCGGCGACCATCGGGCGGCCGGTGGCCCGCACCTTCTGCCACATCCTGGACGGGCACGGCCATCCCGTACCCATCGGTGCGATCGGCGAACTGGTCATCGGCGGAGCGGGTGTCACGGCGGGCTACTGGCACCGCCCCGAACTCACCGCCGCCGCTTTCGTCCCCGACCCGGTGCGAGCCGTCCCGGCCGGCGACGGCACGGATACGGTCTATCGGACGGGCGACCTGGCACGGTACCTGCCGGACGGGCGCATCGTCGTCCTCGGCCGGGCCGACCAGCAGGTCAAGATTCTCGGCCACCGCGTCGAACTCGGCGAGATCGAGGCGCTCCTGGCCGGTCACCAGGAGGTGCGGGCCGCCGCCGTCGTGGTCGACCGGGCCCGGCCGGCGGCGCCCCGGCTCGTCGCGTTCGTCGTACCCGAGGCCCCCGCAGCCGTATTCCTAGCCGAAGGTGAAGGTGAAGGCGACGACGCCGAGCGTCTCGGCGGGGAGCTGCGCCGGTATTTGCAGGGTCTGCTGCCGGCCGCTGTGGTCCCCTCCGTCGTTGCCCCGCTCGCCGAACTCCCGCTGAACACCAGCGGGAAGATCGACCGTCTCACCCTGACCCGGGCCGCCCAGGCACTCGCCACCGCATCCGGACGGGTCGCCCCGGTCACCGACGCCGAACGGACCGTCGTCGAGCTGTGGGCCGAAATCCTCGGCGTCCCCCGCGACACGGTGGGGACCACGGACGACTTCTTCGCCGTGGGCGGCAACTCGATCGTCGCCACCAGGCTCCTGGGCCGGGTGCGCGACCTGCTCGGGCACGCGCCCCCGCTGGCCGGGTTCTATACCGAGCCCACCCCCCGGGCCCTGGCCCGGCAGGCAGCCGAAGGGCACACCGTGGCGGACACGCCCCCGCCGACCTTCGACCCGGCCGCCCCCGTACCTCTCACGGACCAGCAGCGCCAGTTGTGGCTGACCCACCACCTCGCGCCCGAGTCCGCCGCCTACAACCTTGCCGCCGCCATTCGCCTCGACCGCCCCGTGGACCAGGACGCCCTCGCCCGGGCCTTCCACGACCTGGTCACCCGTCACCCGGTGCTGGCCGTCCGCTGCGAGCTGGCCGACGACGGCCCGGTCCTCGTCCGCCTGCCCGCCGACTCCGTGCGCCCTTCCGTGGTCGACGCACCGCAGGAGTTCCCCACGGAGGGCGGCGAAGGGCCCCGGCGATGGCTGGACTCCGTCACCGCCGCCGAGGCCGTGCGTCCCTTCGACCTGGCCGAGGGGCCGTTGCTGAGGGTCACCCTGCTGCGCGCGGGTGACACCTCCGTCCTGCTGTGCACCGCCCACCACATCGCCGTGGACGGCTGGTCGATCGGCGTGGCGATTCGTGAACTCGCCGCCCTGTACGCCCACCACACCGGCACCGGCGCCCCCCTCGCGCCCCCCGCCGCGGACTTCACCGGCTACGCGGCCGCGACTGCCGTCACCGGCGCGGCCGCCCGCACGGTCCAGCTGGAGTACTGGCGCGCCCGCCTCGACGGGTACCCCGGAGTGCTGGAGCTGCCGACCGACCCCGACGCCGGTCCGCAGCCCGTCGGCGCCGGAGCGTCCGTGCCCGTCACGCTTTCGGCCGACCTCACCGACCGGCTGCGCACGACCGCCGCCCGGCTGCGGGTCACCCCGTTCACCGTGCTGCTCACCGTGTACGCCGCCCTGCTGGGCCGCTACGCCGGTACCGACGACGTCGTCGTCGGCGTACCCGTGGCCAATCGGGGCGCACCGGAGCTGGAGGGGCTGGTCGGCCCGCTGGTCAACACCCTTCCCGTCCGCGTCGATCTCCGCGGCACCGCGTCGTTCTCCGAACTCGCCGCCCGCACAGGAAAACTGCTCGTCGCCGACCTCGACCGGCCGCTCGTGCCCCTCGACCGTCTCGTGGACACCCTCGGTGTCTCCCGCGACGCCGGCCGACCGGCCCTCGTCCAGGCCACCCTCGTGCTCCAGGAGGCCCCGCCGAACCTGATCCGGCTCGGCGACGCCACCGGAGAACTGCGCCCGGTCTCCACCGGCACCGCCAAGTACGACCTCACACTCGCCCTCGACGAGCGGCCCGACCGGATCGACGGACTCCTGGAGTACGCGTCGGGCCGGTTCACCCACGGGTCGGCGACCCGCTTCGCACGCCACCTGGAGACCCTGCTGCGCGCGGCGCTGGACGATCCGGACGCCGACGCCGCCCTCGCCCCGCTCGACCCGGACGAGGAAGAGACGCCCTCACCGCGGCCACGCAACCCGCTGGCCGCCGAGAGCGCGGCGTACGCCACGCCGGTGCACGAACTGTTCCGCGCCCAGGCCGCGGCGCGGCCCGACGCGGTGGCCGTCCGCCACGACGGACAGTCCGTCACCTACCGTTGGCTGGACGCCTGGAGCGACCGGATCGCCGCGCGGCTCCTCGACCGGGGCGCGGCACCTGGCCGCTTCGTCTCGACGCTCCTGCCCACCGGTCCCGCGCAGACCGCGGCGATCCTCGCCGCCGCCAAGACCGGGGCGGCGTTCGCGGTCCTCGACCCCGACAGTCCCGAACTGCGGCTGCGCGCCGTGCTCGCCGACGCCGAGCCGATCTGCGTCCTGGCCGCCGAACCCTGCCTCGACGCCCAGCCGGCCTTGTGGGACCGGGCCACCGGGCGGTTCGCCGAGGTGCCGGTGGAGGTCCTCGACCCGAGCGTGCCGGCCGACGACCCGGGCCTGTCCGCCGACGACACGCAACGGCCGCTCCCGGCCGCTCCCGTCGTCGGCGGCGACACCCTCTGCCTGGTCTACACGTCCGGCTCCACCGGCACCCCCAAGGGCATCGCCCTGCCCCACGCGACGTTGGCACAGTTCGCCGACTGGCAGCGCGACCGGTTCGGCATCACGTATGGCAGCCGAGTCGCCCAGTGGGCGCCCTTCACCTACGACGCCGCCTACACCGAGGTGTTCGCCGCCCTGTGCCACGGCGCCACACTCTGCGTACCGCCGGACGGCACACGGCACGACCCGATGACCCTGGCCGTCTGGCTCGGCACCGAAGGGGTTACCCAGATCCAGACCGTGCCCGGCTTCTTCAGGGTGCTCACCGAGGCGCTGGACCGCACAGAGGAGACACTGCCCGCCCTGGAGCACGTGCTGCTCGCCGGCGAGGTACTGCCGCCGTCGCTCGCCGCCGCCTGGGCGGACCGGACCGACCGGCCCCGGCTGCACAATCTGTACGGCCCCACCGAGTGCGTGCTCGCCACCTACCGGGAACTGGCGCCCGGCGAACGGTTCCCGGTCTCCGTACCCATCGGTGTGCCGATCCCCGGCCGGCAGGCGCTGGTACTCGACCACCGCGGCCGGCCCTGCCCGGTCGGCGTGATCGGTGAGATCCATCTGCGCAGCGACTTCCTGGCCGGCGCCTACCACCGCAGGCCCGAAGAGAGCGCCAAGGCGTACGTCGCCGATCCCTGGCGGCCCGGTGGGACGCTCTACCGCACCGGCGACCTGGGCCGCATCCTGCCCGACGGGGAACTCGCCTTCACCGGACGCACCGGCAGCCTGGTGAAGATCCGCGGCAACCGCGTCGAGCTGGAGGAGATCGAGGCGCTCCTCGAGTCCCACCCTGCGGTCCGGGAGGCCGCCGCGGCGCTGCACGGCACCCCGTTGTCGCCCCGGCTGATCGGATACGCGGTCGTCACGGACGAGGTCACCGACGCGGAACTCCGCACCCACCTCGCCGAACGACTGCCGGCGGCGGTCGTGCCGGAACACGTGGTTCTGCTCGATGCGCTGCCCCGCACCCGCACCAACAAGCGGGACCGCGCGCGGCTTCCGGCACCCGGGCCGGCCGTCCCGGACGCCGACACGCCGCCGAAGGCCGGCACCGAACAACTCGTCGCCGACGCCTGGCGACGAGTCCTGGGCGACGACCGGCCCGTCGGACGCCACACCAACTTCTTCGAGGCGGGCGGAAATTCGCTGCTCGCGGCCCGGCTTCAGCTGGAGCTCGGCCGCCGGCTCGACCGGGAGGTACGGCTCGTGGAGATCTTCACCCGGCCCACCGTCGCCGAATTCGTCGCGGGCCTGGACGAAACGGCAGGCGACCCGGTGAACCGCCCCGGCCCCGCACAGGCCAACGAGTCGGCCGCACGCGGCAACCGGCGGCGGGCCGCAGTCCGGGCCCGGACCCGCGGCCGGGCCGACCAGTTCAACACACCGACAAGGAGAGACTGATATGGACGTGCAGAGCGTGATGACGGAGCTGCGCAACGCCGTTGGCTCCGACGGACTTGAGCGCGTCGAGGAGTGCCTGGCCATCCTCGTCGGCGAGCGGTCCCCGGAATACCTCCACGACGACCAGGAGCCCACCCGACTGTTCTTCCCGGAGATCGGCGCGCTGCCCTGGCACGACCCCGCCTCCCAGCCGTGGGTGGCCGGGATGGAGGTCGCGTACGAGGACATCAAGGCGGAGTTCCTGGCCCTGCGCGAGGCGGAGGCGCGCTTCGCTCCGTACGAGGACCTCTACACCAAGGAACTCGGCTGGCAGGGCTGGGACACCTACCAGATCTACCGCGACGGCGCCTGGCGCGACGAAGCCCGCGAACGCTGCCCCAAGACCTGCGAGGCACTCGACTCGACCCCGCACGGCCCGCGGGACGGCATGTTCACCATCCTCAACCCGGGCGTCCACATCACCCCGCACACGGGCGGAGTGAACCTGCTGCTCACCGCCCACCTGCCGCTGATCGTCCCGCCGGGCTGCGTCATCAAGGTCGGCGAGGAGGAGCGGGGTTGGGAGGAGGGCAAGGTCATCCTCTTCGACGACAGCTTCATCCACGAGGCCTGGAACCGGGGCACCCAGCAGCGTGCCGTCCTGCTGTGGGACGTCTGGCACCCGGAGCTGACCGCCACCGAGGTGCGCGCGCTCGAATACCTGATGCCCCGCTTCCAGCGCTACCTCATGGCGGTCTGACGCACCGCCGCAGCGGAAAGCCCGACCGCCCCCACCCCCCGCCCGCCGACGCGCGGTGACGCACCGAGCTACCAACGGAGAACATCTTGAACGCACAGCCAGTTCAGCCGGATCGGGACGACTGGGCCGACACCGACGGCCGTATCGCCGTCGTCGGTATGGCGGGGCGCTTCCCGGGGGCCGAATCCCCCGATGAGCTGTGGGAGCTGCTGGCAGCGGGCTCCGAAGCGATCAACCGGTTCACCGCCGAGGAGCTGCGCGCCTCCGGTGTGCCCGAGACCGACTCCGCCCACCCGGGCTACATACCGGCGAAGGGAGTCCTGGAGGACATCGCCGGATTCGACTCCCAGCTTTTCGGCTACAGCGCGCTGGAGGCGTCGGTCATCGACCCCCAGCAGCGGATCTTCCTCGAATGCGCCTGGTCGGCGCTGGAGGACGCCGGGTGCGACCCGGACCGGTCGCGTGGGCCCATCGCGGTGTACGCGGGGTCGCTGCTCAGCACCTACCTGATCCACAACCTGCTGCCCCGCACGGACCTGCGCTCCACACTGGGCGTGCCCATGCTGTTCCAGGGCAACCAGCCCGATCAGCTGGCCTCCCGCGCCGCGTACAAGCTGAACCTGCGAGGACCGGCCGTCAGCGTCCAGACGGCGTGCTCCACCTCGCTCGTCGCGGTGCACATGGCGGCGCAGAGTCTGCTCTCACAAGAGTGCGACCTGGCCCTCGCCGGCGGCGTGACCGTCACCGTGCCGCACCGCTCCGGCTACCTCGCCGTCGACGGAGGCATCGAGTCGCCCGACGGTCGCTGCCGCCCGTACGGCGCCGACGCCAACGGCACGGTGTTCGGCAACGGCGCCGGTGTCGTCGTGCTCAAGCGGCTGGCCGACGCGCTCGCCGACGGTGACCGCGTGCATGCCGTGATCCTCGGGTCGGCCGTCAACAACGACGGTGCCGCCAAGGCCGGTTACACCGCCCCCGGCATGGCGGGCCAGGTGGCCGTGATCCGCGAGGCGCTGGCGGTTGCGGACGTCTCGCCCCGCTCCATCGGCTACGTGGAAGGACACGGCACCGGTACCCCGATCGGCGATCCGATCGAGATCGAGGCGCTCACCGCCGCCTTCCGGGCTGCCGACCCCCAGGGGGACGGGTCGCCCACGGACACCTGGTGCGCACTGGGCTCGGTCAAGTCCAACGTCGGTCACCTGGACACCGCGGCCGGGATCACCGGATTCATCAAGACCGTTCAGGCGCTGCGCCACGGCCGGATCCCCGCCACCCTGCATGCCGAGAGCGAGAACCCGGCCCCCGGCCTCGCGGAGAGCCCCTTCTTCGTGCCCGCCCGGCTCACCGAGTGGCCCGTCGGGGAAGGGCCCCGCCGCGCCGCTGTCAGCGCGTTCGGCATCGGCGGCACCAACGCCCACGTCATCCTCGAAGAGGCACCGCGCCCCAGCGCCGCACCCGCGGACGACGTCGGCACCTCGCCCGCCTCCGCGCTGCCGGTCGCGCTGCCGCTGTCGGCACGCACCGCCACCGCGCTGGACACCGCCACCGAGCGGCTGGCCGCCCATCTCGAAGCCCACCCCGAGGCGTCCCTCGCCGATGTCGCCCGCACCCTGCGCACCGGCCGCCGCCGCCTCAACCACCGCCGGGTCGTCCTCGCCCGGGACATCGCCGGGGCGGTGACCGTGCTCCGTGACGGTGGGCGGCGCGACGCGGTCCGCGCCCGCACCGAGCGCGTCGACGCGCCCGTCGCCTTCTTGCTCCCCGGGCAGGGCGCCCAGTTGCCGCGGATGGCGATGGGTCTGTACGACGCGCACCCGGTGTTCCGCGCCGCGCTGGACGAGTGTTCCGGCATCCTCCGCCCCCACCTCGGGCAGGAGCTCACCGCCCTGCTGCGCGACGGCGGCGAGGAGGAACTGCGGCGCACGGCCATTCTCCAGCCCGCCGTCGTCTCCGTCGGCCATGCGCTCGGCCGCCTGTGGGAGCACTGGGGCGTGCGCCCCACGGCCCTGCTCGGGCACAGTATCGGCGAGTTCACCGCCGCGACCCTCTCGGGCGTATTCGAACTCCCCGACGCCCTGTGCCTGGTCGCGGCCCGCGGACGGCTCATGCAGGAGACGGCCCCGGGCGCCATGCTGGCCGTGCCGTTGGGCGAGACGGACGCGGCCAGGGAAGCCGCCACGTACGGCCTCGACCTGGCCGCCATCAACGGACCTGCGGCGTCCGTGCTGTCCGGCCCGCACGACGCCGTGGACCGGGCCGCCGCGGACTTCGAGGAGCGCGGCCTGCGCCCCCTGTGGCTGCCCGTCGACCGGGCTTTCCACAGCGCCCTGTGCGACGAGGCCGCCGAGCGCTTCGCCGAAGAGGTCTCCCACACCGTACGCAACGCCCCCAGCGTGCCGTTCCTCTCCGGGGTGACCGGCGACTGGATCACCGCCGAGCAGGCCACCGCCCCCGCCTACTGGGCACGCCAGATGCGCGAACCGGTGCGCTTCGACCGGGGCCTGCGCACCCTCGCCGCCGTCGACGAGGGCCTCGTCCTCGTGGAGAACGGCCCCGGGAGCGTGCTCACCGACCTGGTGCGCTCCGGCGCCGAGGCTCCCAGGCTCGCCCCCGCACCACTGCCGTCCCGCGGCCGTCGTGGGCCGGCGGACGAGCCCGCGAGCGCGGCGCTGTCCCTGGCCGGCCTGTGGGCCAACGGAGTTCACGTCGACTGGGGGCCCACCGCTCCCGGCGCCCGGGTGACCGGCCTTCCCGGCTACCCCTTCGAGCGCCGGCCCCACTGGATCGAGCCCGGCACGCCCGCCCTGCCCGTGACGTCCGAGGCCGCCTCCACGACCGCCCTCACCGCCGAGGGCACGGCCGTGGACGCCGACGCCGTTCACGCGGTCCCCGTCTGGCGCCCGCTGGACGGCGAGGCCGACGCCGGCGACCGCCTCGGTAGCCGCCGCCAGACCTGGCTCGTCCTGATGGACCCGGACGGCGAGGCGCAGCCGGCCGTCGACCTGCTCACCGCCCGCGGACAGATCGTCACCGTGGTGCAGCCCGGACCCGGCTACCGCCGGGTCCGCCGCGGCAATTACGAACTCGATCCGCGGGACCTGGCCCAGTACGCCAAGCTGATGGCCGACCTGCGCGGACTCGTGCGCACACCCACCGCCGTGCTCTACGCCTGGGGCCTCAACACCGGACAGGACGCCACCGGCCCAGACGAGGACGCGTGCTACTTCGGACTGGTCCGGCTGGCCCGTGCCATGGCGGAGGAGAGCGTCGTCAACGAGGTGCACCTGGGCGTCCTGAGCAGAGGCGCGTTCCGCACCGCCGAGCACGAGCGCCCCGATCCCGCGGCGGCGATGCTCAGCGGCCCGGTCCAGGTCCTGCCCGAGGAGTACGGCAACCTGCGATGCACGCAGGTGGACCTGCCGAGCGGCACCGCGCTGGACGGTACGAGCGCCGAAGCCGTGCTCGGTGCCGTACTGGCCACGCCCGCCCGGCTTCTCGCCCTGCGCGACGGGCAGTTGCTCACCCGCACCGTCGAAGTCGTCGAGAGGCCCGTCCCGGACATCCCGGCGCGCGTCGCACAGGGCGGCACCTGGGTCCTCACCGGCGGACTCGGTGGCATCGGCCGGACCTTCGCCGCACGCCTGGCCCGCACCCACGGCGCCCGGCTCGTCCTCCTCGGGAGGCGGACCACCCCCGACGGCGACACCGGCCCCGCAGCCGCGTTCCTGCGGGACCTGCGCGCGTCCGGCACGGAGGTCCTCGTGCTCCAGGCGGACGTGACCGATGCCGGGTCGCTGGCCGGCGCACTGGACCAGGTCCGCGCCCGCTTCGGCGGCATCGACGGCGTCGTGCACGCGGCTGGTGTGCCCGGCGGAGGCTCCGTCGCCCGGCGGGACGACGAGGACGCGCGCACGGTGTTCGGCCCCAAGGTGGCGGGCATGCGCAACCTTCTCGCCGCCCTGCGCCCGGGTGAGGCGGGCGTCCTGCTCGTGTGCTCCTCGCTCGCCACGCTCGTGCCCACCTACGGTCAGGCGGACTACACCGCGGCCAACGCCTACCTCGCCGCCGCCGCGGAGGCCGAGGCCGCACGCGGCGAACGCCATGTCGTCGCCATCGACTGGGACATGTGGGCCGAAGTCGGCATGGCCAGCGAGGCCGAGGTCCCCGCCGACCTCCAGGAGTTCCAGGGGCGGATGCTCGCCGGCGCCCTCACCCCCGGTCAGGGCGCCCGGGCCTTCGCCGCTCTCCTCGACGGGCCCGCCGGCCGCGCCGTGGTGGCGCGTTCCGCGGCCACCGTCACGGACGGCACCCTCAGGCTGGCCGACGAGCCGGCAGCCGCGCGGCCCGCGACGGTCGCGCTGCCCCGCCCGGACCTCGCCACCGCGTATGTGGCCCCTCGCACCCCGACCGAGGAGCGCCTTGCCGAGGTCTACGGCGAGATGCTCGGCATCGAGGAGGTCGGCGTGCACGACGACTTCCTCGACCTCGGAGGACACTCCCTCCTCGCCGCCCAGATCGCGGCCAGGCTGCGGGCCGAGTTCGAAGTCGACGTGCCCGCCCGCGCGTTCTTCGAGGGCGGGCGGGTGGCCGACCTCGCCGAGCTGATCGAGGACCGCATCCTCGCCGAACTGGAGAACCAGTGACCAACCCCACCGGCCGGGAAGACCGTCTGTCCCGGCTCACACCCGAACAGCGTGCCAGGTTCGAGGCGCGCACCCGCGGTCGTTCGACCGCCGCGTCCACGGCCCCCACCGGCCCCCTCGCCCAGGAGCCCATCCGCCCGGCACCGGGCCCGGCGCCGCTCTCCTTCGGGCAGGAGCGCCTGTGGTTCCTGGAGCAGCTCACCCCCGGACTGGGCGTCTACAACGAGTACGTGGCGCTGCGGCTGACCGGTGCGCTCGACCTGACCGCCCTGGAGGCCGCGCTCGACGGGCTCGTCGCCCGCCACCAGGCGCTGCGCACCGTCATTGCCCCCGCCGACGGCACCCCGGTGCAGAGGGTGCTTCCCCCGTCGGGCCCTGCCCTGCGCATCGTCGATGTGAAGCCCGGCGAGGAGCCGGCGCCGGCCGTGGAGGAGGCCGCCCGGCCCTTCGACCTCAAGAACGGCCCGCTCTTCCGTGCCGTGCTCATCAGGTCGGCGCCCGACCGCTCCCTGCTAGTCGTGGTCAACCACCACATGGTCGGCGACGCCTGGTCCAGGGCGGTGCTCGTGGACGACCTGTGCGCCGGATACCGGGCGCACCTCGACGGCACCACACCGGCCGGCGCGGAGCCGCTGCCGGTCCAGTACGGGGACTGGGCCGCCTGGCAGCGCCGGGAACTCACCGACGAAGCACTGTCGGAACAGCTCATGTACTGGCGGGAACGCCTTGGCGACGCCCCGCCCCTGCTCGAACTGGCGACGGACCGGCCACGTCCGGCGGTCCCGACCCACCGCGGCGGCCGGGTGCGCTTCACCCTGGACCCGCGGCTCACCGAGGCCGTCGAGACATCGGCCCGGGACGCCAGGGCCACGCCGTTCATGGTCACCCTGGCAGCCTGGCACGCGGTGCTGATGCGCCATTCGGGGCAGGAGGACGTCGTCGTCGGCGTACCGACCGCCGGACGCGACCGGCCCGAACTCGGCGCGCTGGCCGGCATGTTCGTCAACAGCCTCGTCCTGCGGGCCGACCTGTCCGGCGACCCGACCTTCGGCGAACTGCTCGCCCAGGTAAGGGAGACAGCCCTCGGTGCCCTGGCCAACGCCCAGGTTCCCTTCGAACGGCTCGTGCGCGAGCTGAGCCCCGACCGGGACCTCAGCCACGCGCCGATCTACCAGGTGCAGTTCGGCTACCGCAACGTCCCCGAGCGCGAGTTCTCCCTGCCCGGCGTCGAGGTCGAGCCCGTCGATCTGGACAACGGGCTGTGCCGGACCGACCTCAGCCTGGAACTGGCCCGGCGGGGCGGTCTCACCGAGGGGATCTGCGAGTACAGCCGCGACCTGTTCGACGAGGCCGGCGCACGGGCGCTGACTGACACCCTGGAACGGGTGCTGCGCCGTGGCACGGCCGACCCCGGTCTGCGCCTCTCCGAATTGCTCGCCCTCACCGCGGCCGAGCAGGCCCTGCTCGACGCGGCCGGGGACGGCGGACCGCTGCCCGCCGACGCTGAGGACGTGCTCAGCTCCTTCGCCCGGGCCGTCCTCACCCGTCCGGACGCGGAAGCCGTGGTTTTTGGTGGCGACTCGCTGACGTTCCGCGAACTGGAGAGCAGGGCGGCCGGAATCGCCGGCCGGCTGCGGGCCGTGGGCGTACGGCCGGGTGACCGGGTCGGCGTGGGTGTGCGCCGGTGCGCGGACCTACCCGCCGCGCTCCTCGGCGTCCTGATGTCGGGCGCGGCATATCTGCCGCTCGACCCGGACTACCCGCAGGAGCGGCTGCGGTACGTGTGCGACGACGCGACGCCCGCCGCCGTGCTCGTACACGCCGCGACCCGTGACGCCTTCGGCGCCGCCGGCGTCGTCCCGGACGGGGTGACCCTGGTCGACCTCGACGCACCGGACGGCTCCAGCCAGGACGGCCCCGGCGCGCCCGTGGAGGCGGCCGCCGCCGTGGCGGGCCCCGAAACGCCCGCCTATGTCATCCACACCTCCGGCTCCACCGGCAGGCCGAAGGGCGTGGTGGTACTCCACCGTAACCTCACGGCTTTCCTCGCTGCGATGGACCGCGTCGTGGAGACCGGCGAGGACCCGGTCACCTGGCTCGCCGTCACCAGCGTCTCGTTCGACATCTCCGTGCTCGAACTGCTGTGGACGGTCAGCCGCGGCCACCGGGTGGTGGTGAGCCCGGACGCCGGACGGCCGGCCGCCGGGCCCGCACCCGTCGCCGTCCCCGGGGCGACCGAAGAATCCGCCACCCCGGAGTTCAGCCTCTTCTACTTCGCCAGCGACTCAAGCGGCATCCCGCCCGGCCCGGACCAGTACCGGCTCCTGATGGAGGGAGCGCGCTTCGGCGACGAGCACGGGTTCAGCGCCGTATGGCTGCCGGAGCGTCACTTCCATGCCTTCGGTGGCTCCTTCCCGGCGCCGTCCGTCCTCGCCGCCGCCGTGGCCACCGCCACCCGGCGGATCGGCATCCGGGCGGGCAGTGTCGTCCTGCCGCTGCACCACCCCGTCCGCGTTGCCGAGGAGTGGTCGGTCGTCGACAACCTGTCGAACGGGAGGGTCGGCCTGTCCTTCGCCTCCGGCTGGCACATGGACGACTTCGTCCTCGCCAAGGACGCCTACGACGACCGGCAGGCGCGTACCGTCCAGGGCCTCGACGAGGTGCGCCGGCTCTGGCGCGGTGACCGGGTTCCCTTCGAAGGACCCGCCGACCGAACGATCGAGGTGGGGGTGCTGCCCCGACCCGTCCAGCCCGAACTGCCCGTCTGGCTCACCTCCTCGGGCAACCCGGAGACCTGCCGCCGGGCCGGCGAGGCCGGCGCGCGACTACTCACCCATCTGCTCGGTCAGAGCGTCGATGAGCTCGCCGAGCGCATCGCCGTCTACCGGGACGCCTGGCGACAGGCGGGCCACCCCGGGGAGCCGCACGTCACGCTGATGCTGCACACCTTCGTCGGCGCCGACGCCGACGAGGTACGGGCACACGCCTGGCAGCCGTTCCGCGACTATCTGCGCTCCTCCGTCGGCCTGATCGAGAACATGGCCCGCGCGCAGGGCATCGACATCACGGCTGACGACTTCACCGCCGACGACCAGGAAGCACTCCTCGACCACGCCTGCGCCCGCTACCTCGCGGACAGCTCCCTCATCGGCACGGCCGAGGACCGGCTGCCCCTGGTGCACCGGCTGTCCGCGGTCGGGGTGGACGAGATCGCTTGTCTCGTCGACTTCGGTGTCGACCCGGACGCCGCCATCGGCGCGCTGTCCGGACTGGCCGGCCTCATCACCCGGGCCACGGCGGAGCCGACGCCCGCGGCGCGGATCGTGTCCCCCGGACCGGAGGACGACGCCTCCCTCACCGCGCTGATCCGCACGCACGGCGTGACCCACCTCCAGTGCACCCCCTCGCGCGCCCGCGCCCTGCTCGACGAGACGGACCCCGCCGCGCTCTGCGGACTGCGGCAGCTGCTGCTCGGCGGCGAACCGCTCGACGCCGACCTCGTGGGCCGGCTGTCGAAGCACCTGCGCGGCACGATCAGCAACATGTACGGCCCCACCGAGACCACCGTGTGGTCGACCACGGACACCGTGGACCCGGCCCAAGGGGCCGTCACCATCGGACGGCCCATCGCCGGCACCACCGTCCACGTGCTCGACGCGCACCGCCGCCGGGTGCCCGTCGGCGTACCCGGCGAGCTGTACATCGGCGGAGTGGGCGTGAGCGCCGGCTACCTGGACCGCCCGGAGCTCACCGCCGAGCGCTTCGTCCGCGCATCCGGCACGGCCGGGACCACCGGCGCGACCGGGACCGGCACCCTTGGGTGCCTGTACCGCACAGGTGACATCGTCCGGGTCCGCCGCGACGGGCGGATCGAGTACCTGTCCCGCAACGACAACCAGCTGAAGATCCGGGGCTTCCGGATCGAGGCGGGGGAGGTCGAGGCCGCGCTCACCGCACTGCCGAAGGTGCGTCAGTGCGTGGTCACCGGCCACGGCCTCGGTACGTCCCGGGCGGCCCTCGCCGCGTACCTCGTCCCCGAGTCACCGGACGATCCGCCCGTCCCGGCCGAGCTCCGCGCCGAACTGGCCCGCAGGCTCCCGTCCTTTCTCGTCCCGTCGCGCTTCGTCGTCCTCGACGCGCTTCCGCTGACCAGCAACGGCAAGGTCGACCGCGCGGCGCTGCCCGCACCCGGGCCCGAGCGGACCGGATCCGATGCCTACACCGCGCCGGTCACCCCGACCGAGGAGCGGATCGCGGCGGTCTGGCGCGAGGCCCTGCGCACCGACCGGGTGGGGCTGTACGACGACTTCTTCGAACTCGGCGGCCACTCCCTGCTCGCCACCCAGGTCGTCGCGGGCATCCGGCGCGCCCTCGGCGTACAACTGCCGCTGCGCACCCTGTTCGAGGCGCCCACGGTCGGTGCACTCGCACGCGCCGTGGACGAGTTCGGTGCGGACACGCCCCGGACGGAAGCGGCCGAGGCGTCCGCCCCCGCCGTGCTGCGGCCCGATCCGGTACACCGCCACGACCCGTTCCCGCTGACCGATGTGCAGCGCGCCTACTGGATCGGCCGCAGTGGCACCGTCGGCGGTGACGTCTCCTGCCACCTGTACATCGAACTCGACGTCGACGACGTCGACCTGCCCCGGCTGGAGAGCGCCTGGCAGGCACTCGTACGCCGTCACGACGCGCTGCGCATCGTGGTCGACGAGGACGGTGACCAGCGCATCCTGCCCGAGGTGCCGGAGTACCGGATCGAGGTCGGGGATCTGCGCGGCCTGACGGACGCCGAGCGCGAGAGCCGGCTCCGGGCCACCCGTGAGGCGATGTCCCACCAGGTGCTGCCCTCGGAGACCTGGCCGCTGTTCGACATCCGGGCCAGCCATACCGGCGACAGCGAGGCCCGCCTACACGTCGGCATCGACACCCTGATCGCCGATGGCGGAAGTGTGCAGATCCTGCTGCGCGAGCTCCTCGCGGTCTACAGCGGCACACTGCAACCGCAGCCGCTCGACCTCTCGTTCCGGGACTACGTCCTGGCCGAGCGGGAGCGGTGCCGGGGACCGGAGCGGGAGCGCGACCTCGCCTACTGGCGCGACCGGCTGGACACGCTGCCGCCCGCCCCCCCGCTGCCGCTGGCCTGCCGCCCCGAGGAGCTGTCCGAGGTCCGGTTCCGGCGCCGTGAGGCCCACCTCCCGGCCGATGTGTGGAGCCGGTTGAAGGAGCGGGCCGCCGCGGCCAGGATCACTCCCTCGGCGCTCGCCCTGACCGCGTACGCCACCGTGCTCGGCACCTGGTCCGGCACCGATCGCTTCACCCTCAACCTCACCCTCTTCAACCGGGTGGGCGACCATCCCGACCTCGCCTCGCTGGTCGGTGACTTCACCGCGCTGACCATGCTGGAAGTGGAGGGCGGCACCACCGGGGCGTTTCAGGAGAGGGCCCATCGGATCCAGGAACGGCTCTGGCAGGACCTGGACCACCAACTGGTCAGCGGTGTGTGGGTGGCCGGTGAACTGGCGCGGCGCCGCGGTGTCAGCGACGCCGTCATGCCCGTCGTCTTCACCAGCGAACTCGGTGCCGCCGACGCGGGCAGCACACCGCCGGCCGGTCTCGGCGCCCGTGTCACGCACACCATCACACAGACCCCGCAGGTCTGGCTCGACCACCAGATCGCCGAGGACGGCGACCGGCTCCGGCTCACCTGGGACGCCGTCGAGGCGCTGTTCCCGGCCGGGACGCTGGACGACATGTTCGGCGCCTACACCGCGCTGCTCACGGTGCTGGCAGAGGACCCCACGGCCTGGGACGGCCCGCACCGGGAGGCGCTGCCGCCCGGCCAGGCCGCGCGGTACGCGACGCTCAACGACACCGACGGTCGGCTCCCGGACGGTCTGCTGCACGAGCCCTTCCTCGCGCGTGCCCGCCGCGATCCCGGCCGCACCGCGGTCGTCTCGGCCACCGGCACCGTGACCTACGGCGAACTCGACCGGGCCTCCCTGGCCGTCGCCCGCACGCTGCAGAGGTCCGGGGTGCGGGCCGGCGACCTCGTCGGTGTGCTCGCCGACAGGGGATGGGAACAGGTCGCGGCCGTCATCGGCGTCCTGCGCGCGGGAGGCGCCTACCTCCCCCTGGACAGCGGCCTGCCGCCCGCCCGTGTGGCCCGCTCCCTGAGTCACGCCGGAGCCGTCGCACTGGTGGTTCCGCGGTCCGCTCCGGCCGAGGACAGGGCCCCCGACGGGGTCACGGTCGTCCGGTTCGACGAAGCGGTCGCGGACGCCACCGAAGGCACCGACGGAAACCGCGGCGCCCTGGAACCGGAATCAGTCGCAGTCCGGCCCGAGGACCTGGCGTACGTGATCTACACGTCCGGTTCCACCGGCGACCCCAAGGGCGTGATGACCGATCACCGGGGCGCGCTCAACACCGTCGTCGACATCAACGAGCGGTTCGGAGTGTACGCCGACGACCGGGTGTTCGCCCTGTCGTCCCTCGGCTTCGACCTGTCCGTGTACGACATCTTCGGTACGCTCGCCGCCGGTGCGGCGCTCGTCCTGCCCGGCCCCGGCGAGGAGCGCGACCCGGTCCGCTGGGCTCGGCTCATCGCCGACCACGGCGTCACGGTGTGGAACTCCGTACCGGCGCTCATGGAGATGCTGCTCGTCCACGCGAACGGCAACCCGGCCGTGGACGTGGAGCGACTGCGCCTGGTCATGCTCAGCGGCGACTGGATCCCGGTCGGCATGCCCGACCACATCCGTGCGGTCGCGCCGAAGGCCGAGGTGATCAGCCTCGGCGGCGCCACCGAGGCGTCGATCTGGTCGGTTCTGCACCCGGTCGGCACGGTCGACCCGGAGCGGCGGAGCATCCCGTACGGCCGTCCCATGCGCAACCAGCGCTTGTACGTCCTCGACGACGCCTTCCGGCTGCGGCCCACCGGGGTGCCCGGCGCCCTGTACATCGGCGGTGTGGGCCTGGCCGTGGGATATCGCAACGCACCGGAGCTCACCGCCCGGGCGTTCCCCACGTCCCCCGTCACGGGCGAACGGCTCTACCGCACCGGAGACCTGGCCCGGCTCATGCCGGACGGGGACCTGGAGTTCCTCGGCCGCGAGGACTCACAGGTCAAGGTGCGCGGCATGCGGATCGAGCTTGGCGAGATCGAGGCCGCGCTCGTCCGGACCGAGGGCGTGCAGGAGGCCGCCGCCCTCGTCGAGGGCTCCGGCATGTCCGCGCAACTGGCCGCGTACGTGGTGCGCGAGGTGCCGGAGGCGCCGACCGCCGCGGCGGGGGCCGGCCCGACGGCCGCACTCGACGTCGAGCGGGTACGCAGGCTGGAGACCCGTCTGCGCCAGCCCGGACGGCGCGACGACCTCACGGGCCGGGAGATCCTGCCGTTCGCCCTGCCCGCCGACACCCTGGCGCTGCGCGCCGCGTCCGCTGTGCGCGGCGCGGCGGCCGGCTTCGGGACCGGGCCGGTCCCGGCGACGGACCTGTACGCGCTGCTCACCGTGCTCGCCCGCCAGGACGAGGACGGCGTGCCGCGGTACGCCTACGGTTCGGCCGGCGGTCTCTATCCGGTGCAGACCTATGTGACGGTGGCGCCGGGCGGCGTCGACGGGGTCGCGGCCGGCACGTACTACCTCGACCCCGCCGGTCCCGCCCTAGTGGCGCTGGACGGCGCCCCGGGCGCCGAACGGGCCCTCGATCCGATGCTGTTCGGCGAGTTCAACCGGCCGCTGGCCGTGCAGGCAGGCTTCGCCATCCAACTGGTCGCCCGTAACGCGGCCGTCACCCCCGTCTACGGGGAACTCGCCGGCCGGTTCGGGCTGCTGGAGGCCGGTGCCATGGCCCAGCTGCTGCGGCAGCGGGCCGCCGACTGCCGGATCGGCCTGTGCCCGATCGGCGACGTGTACGAGGAGCCACTGCACGAGGTCCTGCGGCTGGAGGAAGACCAGACTGTGCTGCACACCCTGCTCGGTGGTTTCTCGGCGGGCTCCGTCGCGGATCCCGTGGACCCGCGGGCGTGGGCGGCCGGACTGCGCGCCGAACTCGCCCGACGGCTGCCGGCGTACATGGTTCCCCAGCAGGTGCGGCCGATCGACGCGCTGCCTCTCTCGACCAACGGAAAGGTCGACCGGAAGGCGCTCGCCGCACTGGGCGGCGACGCGGCGCCGGCGGCCCCGGCTCCTGCCACTGCCCCGGCTGCGGTCCCGGCCGTCACACAGGCGCCTGTCGCCACACCAACGACAGGCGTACCAGCGGCGGGCAGGGGCGACACCTCCTCCGCAAGCACTGTGGAGCGGCTGACGGATCTCTGGCGCGACGTGATGGACGGACAGGAGCTCGGAGTCGACACGAACTTCTTCGAGTCGGGTGCGACCTCCATCCATCTCGTACGCGTCCAGCGGCGGATCGCCGAGGAGTTCGGCACGGAGCTGTCGGTCGTCGAGATGTTCGACCGCCCCACCATCCGGCACCTTGCCGGGCTGCTCGACCGCAGTGAGCCCGCCCCGGAGCCGCTCCCGGCAACGGCTCCCACAGCGGACGCCGCGGTGGCCGGGAAGCCGGAGGACGACGCCGCGACGGCGCCGTCCGCCGACCGGCGCCAGCACCACGAGCGGCGGCGTGCCGCCCGCCGTCGCGGCGGGCCGGGCGCCGTGTCCGCCGACTGAGAGGACGCGCGGACAGGGCCCGGCCACCCCGGACGCCCTGTCCGCCACCCAGCGAAACTGCGGCTCGTACCGCTCGTAAGGAGAAAGACCGAATGACCACACAGGACATCGGGAGCACCGGCTCTGCCGACTCCCCGGATCTGCCGGACGCGATCGCCGTGACGGGCCTCGCATGCCGGTTCCCCGGCGCGCCCGACGCGGAGGCTTTCTGGGCGAATCTGTTGGAGGGCCGGGAGAGCGTCACCTTCCGGACGCTTGAGGAGCTGGCCGCGCTGAGGGTTCCGGCCGAACGGCTGTCACAGCCGGGGTTCGTCCCCGCGGGCGGTGTCCTGGACGGCATCGACGAGTTCGACGCCGAGTACTTCGGTATCACGCCCCGCGACGCCGAGCTGATGGATCCTCAGCAACGGCTGTTCCTCCAGTGCGCGGTGGCCGCCCTTGAGGACGCGGGGCAGCCCACCGGCGGAGTCGAGGGCGGCATCGGCGTCTACGCGTCGGCCGGCTTCAACTCGTATCTGACCCACCATCTGCTGCCGCACACCGCCGAACTCGCCGACCGCGCGGACATGCAGCTGCTCGCCGCCGGAGACAAGGACTACCTGGCCACCCAGGCCTCCTACCGGCTCGGTCTCACCGGCCCCAGCCTGAGCATCCAGACCGCCTGCTCCTCGGCCCTGGTGTCCGTCCACCTGGCCGGTGAGGCGCTGCTCAGCGGCGAGTGCGACGTCGCACTGGCCGGAGCCGTGTCCGCGGGCGTCGCCCAGGGACTGGGCTACGTGCACACCGAAGGCGGCATTCTGTCGGCGGACGGCCACTGCCGCCCCTTCGACGCCGACGCCACCGGCACGGTGTTCGGCAGCGGAGTCGGTGTTGTGGTCCTCAAGCGGCTGGCCGACGCGGTTGCCGACGGCGACACCGTACGGGCCGTTCTGCTCGGCTCGGCGGTCAACAACGACGGCAACCGCAAGGTCGGCTTCACCGCCCCCGGCATGGACGGACAGGTCCGGGTCATCACCACGGCCCAGTCCGTCGCCGGTGTCGGCCCCGAGGACATCTCCTGCCTGGAGGCACACGGCACCGGGACGGCCCTCGGCGACCGCATCGAACTCGCCGCCCTCGACCGCGTCTTCGCCGAAGCCCCCGACGCGCGTCGGGTGCTCGGCGCGGTGAAGTCGAACGTCGGGCATCTCGACACCTGCGCGGGCATGGCCGGCCTGATCAAGACGGTACTGGCGCTCCAGCACCGCACACTGCTGCCCACCGCGCACTTCGAGCGCCCCGCCCCCGGTCTGGACCCGAGCCGCTTCCGGGTACTCACCGCCGCCGAGCCCTGGCCCGGCGAGGACGGCACCCGGACGGCCGGGGTCAGCTCCTTCGGCATCGGTGGCACCAACGCGCATGTGATCCTGCGGGACGCCCCGCCCCAGGCACGCCCCGCGCAGGCCGCCGACCCGGCGGCCCGCGGCTGGCAGGTGCTGCCGCTGTCCGGCCACGCCCCCGAGGCCGTGGACCGCGTAACCGCGAACCTGGACGCCGCACTGGCGAAGCCGGACGCCCCGGCTCTCGCCGATGTCGCGCACACCCTTCAGACCGGGCGTACGGCCCACCCCTGGCGGCGAGCGGTCACGGTGGCACGCGGCCGTCCGGCCGCCCCCGCGTCCCCGGAGCCCGCGCCGTGCGCGCCGGTTCGGGCCGAGGACATCTCCGCCGGTGTGGCCATGGTCTACCCCGGCCAGGGCGCCGGGGCCCCGGGCATGGCGGCGGAGCCGTACGCGAACGAGCCGGTGTTCCGCGCCGCCCTCGACCGGTGTCTGGCGGCCTTGCGGCCGTGGACCGCCGCACCGCTGCGCGACCTGCTCCTGGACCCGGCGCACCCGGACCGGTTCGACCGCACGGAGGTGGCGCAACCCGCCCTGTTCGCGGTGGAGTACGCCCTCACGGAGTGGTGGAAGGCCCTGGGCGTACGGCCGGTGGCCCTGGCCGGACACAGCGTCGGCGAGTTCGCGGCCGCCTGCGCTGCCGGGGTCTTCACGCTGCCGCACGCCGCCCGGCTGGTCGCGTGCAGAGGCGAGCTGATGGGCCGGATGCCGGCCGGGGCGATGCTCGCGGTGCCCCTGCCCGAGGACCAGGTGCGCGAGGCCGTCGACGCCGCCCGTGTCCGTGTCGGCGGGGTGGCGGACGCTGCACCGGAGATCGCCGCCGTCAACGCGCCGGACCGCTGTGTGGTGGCCGGTGAGCCGGCCGCCGTCGAAAGGCTGCGGGAACTCCTTGCCGAGAGCGGCGTGACGGCCCGTCCGTTGCCCGTCCGGCACGCCTTCCACACCCGGCACGCCGACGCGCTGCTCGACGAGTTCGCCGCGCTCGTCGCCGAAGTGCCCGCACAGGCACCGGCGATCACCGTTGTCTCGTCGCTGACCGGCCGCCCGCTCACCGCCGACGAGGCGGTGTCCCCCCGGTACTGGGCCCGCCAGTTGCGGGAGACCGTGCGCTTCGTGGACGCACTGCGCGCACTGCCCGATTCGGTCGCGCTGCTGGAGACGGGCCCGGGCAGGGCGCTGACCGGCTTCGCCCGGCGCACCGTCGGGTCGGACCGGCTGGTCCTCCCGGTACTCGGGCCCGTGAGCAACCCGGACCGGGAGGCGCCCGCCCGGCTCACCGCCGTGGCCCGGCTGTGGGAACGCGGCGCCGACATCAACTGGACGGCCCTGGGGGAGCGGACCGGAAGGCGACGGGTTCCGCTGCCGGCCTATCCGTTCTCGCGGACACGCCACTGGTTCGAACCGGCCGCCTCCGCCTCGTCCCCTGCCACCTCGTCCCCGGCCGCCTCTGCCCCTGCCACCGGCTACGCCTTCCCGCGCCCCGCCGACGGGTCGGTTTCTGACGGCTACGCGGACGACTGGCTCCGTGTGTTGACCTGGTCCCCGTCCGTGCCACCGACCGCGACGGCCGGTAGCGCCCCGGGTACGGTCCTCCTGCTCGCCGACGAGACCGGCCTGGCCGACGAGGTCGGCGCACGGCTCGTCCGCGGCGGGGCCCGCGTCCACCTGGTGCGCCTTGGCGCGTCGGGGCTGTCGGGCGGCATCCGGGCGGAGGGTGACTGCTACCGGCTCGACGCGGACGACCCGGAGGCGTTCCGTGCCCTGGTCGCGGAGCTCGACACGCGGGGAATGGCCCCCGATGCGGTTGTCTCTTGCTGGGCGGTCGACGATCCCGCGATCGACCGCGCCACCCCCGACGCCGTGGCCGACTGCGCACTGCGCGCCGTCACCGTGCCGGCCGCGCTCGCGCAGGCCCTGAGCGAGCGGTTCCCCGGGCGGCCCGTCCGTATGCTCCTGGTCAGCGACGCGGCGCTGACCATCAACGGACAGCGTCCCCGCACCCCGCACGCCGCGGTGGGCCTCGGTGCAGCCCGGGTCCTTCCCCTGGAACTGCCCGGAAGCGCGGTTTGCGCGCTCGATCTGGACTGCGCACCGCACGGCCGGGCCGATTTCGCCCGGGCCGCCGAAGCGGTGATCAACGAACTCGCTGCACTCGCCGGCGGGGGTGCCGGCAGCGCCGCCGGAGCCGGTGAGCCGCTGGTCGCCGTCCGGGGGCGTGCCCGTCTCGTTCCCGGTGTGGCGCACCCCGCCCTCACGGACGACGCGGAGCGGACCGCCGCACTGCCCGGTGGAACCTGGCTCGTCACTGGCGGCCTGGGCGGCATCGGCACTGCCGTCGCCGAGCGGCTGGCCGAGGACGGCGGCCGTACCCTCATACTCCTCACCCGCCGTCCGGTGCCCGACGATCCCGCCTGGGAGGTGATCAGGCCCGAGGGGGCCAATCCCGCCCCGTCCTGCCCGCCGGAGGCGGCCCGCGCCCTGACGGGCCTCACCGCGCACGGCGCCAAGGTCTGCCTGGTGCAGAGCGATGTCGCCGACGAGGGGAGCCTGACGGAAGCACTCGACAGGATCCGGGAACGGTACGGCCGGATCTCCGGAGTCGTTCACGCCGCCGGACTGCCCGGCGGTGGCACCATGGCGCTGCGGCGCCGGAAGGACATCGCCCGTGTCTTGGAGCCGAAGGTGCGAGGCACCGTGCTGCTGCACCGGCTCACCGAGCGGGACAGCCCCGTCATGGTGCTCTGCTCGTCCGTGCTGGCCGTGGCCGGCGCGGCCGGCCAGGCCGACTACACCGGCGCCAACGCCTTTCTCGACAGCTTTGCGCACACCACCGACACCGCCGTCTCCATCGGCTGGGACCGCTGGTCCGAGACGGGCATGGCCGTCCGGTCCGGCGCCGTCGACTGGGTATGGGGGGACGGTGATCCGCTCGACCACCTGCTGTTCGAGGCCCGGCGCGACGGGCCGGACGGGTGGACCGAGCTCCTGCTCCGGCACGGCACCCACACCTCCTGGCTCTCCCGCGAGCACCGCCTGGCCGACGAACCGGTACTCCCCGGCACGGCGCTGCTCGACCTGGCGGCCGCAGCCCACCGGCTGGTGGTGGAGGAGGCGGACCATCCCGTCGCGGGTCCCGCCGCCGAGGCCGCTTGCGTCGATCTGGACGCCGTCTTCACCAGTCCGCTGCGGATCCCCGAGGCCGAACCGCCGCTGGTCGTCGTACGGTTGCGGCCCGAGCCGGACGGCGGCCACGACTGGGAGGTGCGTTCCTCTACGTCCGTCGGCAGACCGCACGGCCAGGGACGCATCCGCCGACACGAAGGCCCCCGTCCGCAACGGCTCGACCTGGACTCCCTGCGCGAGGGCGGCGCTCCCGTCGCCTCCCCGCAGGCACGCGGAGCGGGCGGCGGGCTGGTCACCGGGCCGCGCTGGGACTGCGTGACGGAGACCCGCGCGGGCGAGGGGTGGGCCCTGCTCACCCTGCGGCTTCCGGAGGACCACCATGATGACGTCGCCGTGCATCCGCTGCACCCTGCGCTGCTGGACGTCGCCACGGGTGCCGTGGCCGAAGGGACGGGCCGCCACCTCCCCGTCGCCTACCGGAAACTGATTGTCCATCAGGACCTCGGGCCCGAGGGGTACGCGCATGTCGTACTGCGCTCCGGTGATCCCGGGGTGGACGACACACTCGTCGTGGATGTCACACTCACCGACCCGCACGGCCGGCCGGCCGTCGTCGTCGAGGGCTTCGTCCTGCGCCCGATGCCGGCCGCGCCCCACGGTCACGAGCCTGCGGAGGGCCGGGGCGTACCGGTGGGCATCCCCACCCGCGAGGGTCTGCGCGCCCTGGACCGGATCCTGGCCAACCCCCACCTTCCGCACGTCCTGGTCAGCCCCCGTGTCGCGGCGGTCTCACCGGACGCGCCCCGGCCCGCCGGGGGACCGGCCGCCACGCCCGGCGCGGACGAGCGGCAGGACGAGCTGTCCATGGACGACCTGCCCACGGACGACCTGCGGCGCGGCATCGCGGAGATCTGGGCGCGAATGCTGGGAGTGCCCGGGGTGGGCCCCGACGACAACCTCTTCGAGCTGGGCGCCGACTCCCTGACGATCGTTCAGATCACCACCGAGATGCGACGCGCAGGCCTCCCGGTGTCACCCAGCGACATCTTCGCCCTCCCCAGCGCGCGCGCACTGGCGGAGCGACTGAAGTCCGACGCCCGTGAGACCGCCGCCGCGCCGACCGGGGACAACCTGCCGGACCACGTGATCGCAGACGCCCCCGGCCACTTCCCGGACACCGACCTCAGCACCGAGGACCTTGCCCAGGTCATGAACCTGTTCCGGTCCGGAAAGGACTCGCAGTGAACAACATCGAGGACATCTACCCGCTCTCTCCCGCCCAGGAAGGGATGCTCTTCCACACCACCACACTTCCGGAACAAGGTCTCTACGTCGAGACGACCACCTTCCGGGTCCTCGGCGACCTGGACCTCCAGGTGCTGACCTCGGCATGGCGCACGGCGGTCGCCCGCCATCCCGCACTGCGCACCGCCTTCGTCCACGAGCGCATCAGCTCCCCGCACCAAGTAGTCCTGCCCGACGCGGACGTCCACATCGACTTCCTCGACCTCTCGGACCTCGACGAGGCGGCCCGCGCCGAGGAAGTGGCCGCCGAGCTCGAACGGCGCCGCAGCGAGCGGTTCGACCTGACCCGCCCACCGCTGATGCGGCTGTTGGCGTTGCGTATGCGCCCCGACGAGCACCTGGTGGTCTGGACGTACCACCACATGATCCTCGACGGCTGGTCGGCGGCCCTGCTGATGGCGGAGGTCGCGGCCGAACTCGGGAACGCGGGCGGCGGCGCTGGGCGGACCGCGCCCCCCGCCTTCCGCGAGTACATCGCCTGGCTGCGCCAGCAGGATCCCGAGCGGGACCGCGCCTTCTGGGCCGACTACCTGGCCGACTATCGCGAGCCGGCGGTGTTCACCCTCCCCGGCGCCCGGCCGAGGGTCCAGCCGTCCGGCGAGTTCCGCACCGTACGGGCCACCCTGCCCGCCGCGGCGGCCGCCCGGCTGCGCGCGCTGGCCGCCTCTCGGTCGACCACTCTGGGCAGCCTGGTCGAGGCCGCCTGGGCCGGCACCATCGCGCGTTACTCCGGCCGGGACGACGTGGTGGTGGGCGTCACCGTCTCGGGACGACCGCCGCTGGAGCGCGCCGACGAGATGATCGGCATGTTCATCAACACTGTCCCGGTCCGTGCGCGCGTCGAGCGCGACCTGACGGCCGAGGACTGGCTCGCCCGCTATGCAGCGGCCCGCCACCCCGTCCTGGAACACCAGCACACCCCGCTAACGGACGTGCAGCGCTGGGCCGAGACGGAGCGCGGCGTGCAACTCTTCGACACCGTCGTCGTGTTCGAGAACTACCCGGACGCGTCGGAGGCCGTGCTCTCCGGGGGAGCGCTCCGCATCGTCGACGTACGCTACGAGACGCGCACCAACTACCACGCCACGCTGGTGGTGCGAGCCGCCGACGAGCTGGGCTTCCAAGTGGTCGTGGACGCGCAGGCGTTCGGGGAGGGCGAGGCGGAGCAGCTGCTCGCCCACTTCACCGCCATACTGGAACGCTTCGCCGACCGGCCCGGAAGCACCGTCCACGACCTCCTCGCCGTGCCCGAGGAGACGTACGCCCTGCTCGTCGACCGCTGGAACGGCACGGATGTCGACCGCACCGCACCGCGCGCCCTGCTCCCCGACCTGATCGACGCCGCGGTCGTCGGCCGTCCCGACCACCCCGCCGTCGTCGCCGACGACGCTACGTACACCTACCGGGAGCTGGACGTCCGGGCCACCGCCCTTGCCGCCCGACTGGCGGCCCTCGGCGTGGGCCCCGGCGACCGCGTCGGCGTCTGCCTGGGCCGGGGCGCGGACCTGGTCACCGCGCTGCTGGCCGTTGCGCGCGCGGGAGCCGCGTTCGTGCCGCTGGACCCGGCACACCCGGCCGACCGGATCGGCTACGTACTCCAGGACTCGGACCCTGCCCTGGTCTTCACCGACGGCACGGCGGCGCTGCGCCCCGAAGGCTGGGACGGCACGGTCCTCGACCTCTCCCAGGAGGAACTGACACCGGCCGCCGGGGCGGGCGCCGTCCCCTTGCCCGGCGCTGCCCCGGACGGACTCGCGTACCTCATCTACACCTCCGGCTCCACCGGCCGCCCCAAGGGCGTCGCCGTCGGCCACCGGGCGCTCGCCAACCTGGTCGACAGCCTCGCCCTGCGCCACCCGGGGCTCGGGCCGCAGGACCGCTTCCTGGCGCTCACGACCCTCACGTTCGACACCTCGCTGGCCGAGCTGCTGGTCCCCCTCGCCACCGGAGCGACAGTCCACGTCGGACGTCAGTCCCTGGGACTGAGCGGCAGCGAGCTGGACGGCTATGTGACCCGGCACGGCATCACCGCCCTCCAGGCGACACCGTCGCGCTACCGCGCACTGCTGGACTCCGGCTGGCAGGGCAGCGGACGCCCCCGGCTGTACAGCTGCGGCGAGGCGTTCCCGCCGGACTTGGCGGAGCCGCTGGCCAAGCGGGGCCAGTCCGTCTGGAACATGTACGGCCCGACCGAGACCACCGTCTACTCCAGCGTCGAGGAGATCCACGCCGAGACCACCCGGGTCACCGTCGGCCGGCCCATCTTCAACACCGCGCTGCGGGTGCTCGACCCGCACGGCGCCCCGGTCCCGATCGGCTGCGTGGGCGAACTGTGCATCGGCGGCGACGGGGTCGCCGAGGGCTACTGGAACCTGCCCGAGCTCAGCGCGCAGCGCTTCGTGCCCGACCCGTTCACCGGGGGCCGCTCGCGGATGTTCCGCACCGGCGACCATGCCCGCACCCTGCCGGACGGCCGGGTGGAGGTGCTCGGCCGGATGGACCGTCAGCTCAAACTCCACGGCTACCGCATCGAGCCCGGCGAGATCGAGGAGGTCCTGCTGGAGGCGCCCGAGGTCGCGGCGGCCGCCGTCGCCGTACGCAACGACCGGCTCATCGCGTGGACCGTCCCGGCCGACCGGGATGCCCCCGCCGCACCGGCCAGGCTGCGCGAGCGGCTGCGCCACCGCCTGCCTTCGTACATGATTCCCGAGGTCCTGGTCACGCTGGACGAACTGCCCCTCACCCCCGCCGGCAAGGCGGATCTGTTCGCGCTGACCGTCCCGGCCGACGAGCCGGGCCGAGCCGCCGCGTCCGGCGGCGCACCCGTCACTGCGGGCAGCCACGAGGAGCTGATCGCCCGGCTCTTCAAGGAGGTGCTGACCCTCCCCGAAGTCGGCCCGGACGACGACTTCTTCGAGCTGGGCGGAGACTCGCTGCGCGCTATGCGGCTGACCGCCCGGCTCCAGTCCGAGCTGGGCTCCGACTTCGACGTGGAGCTGCTCTTCGACTACTCAACGGTGCGGGAACTGGCCGCGGGAATCGCCGAGATCACCGGCGCCGAGGCCGTCGATGCCGTAACCATGACCACGGGCACCGAGCGCCGCGGAGCCGGCCCGCAGGACCGCCCGGACATGGAGGCCCTCGTCGCCGAGGTCTGGGCGAAGGTGCTCGGCGTTCCTCTCATCGGCCCGATGGACGACTTCTTCGAACTTGGCGGGGACTCCTACCGGGCCATACGCGCGGTGCGGGAGCTGGAAGAGCGGACCGGCATCCAGGTCCCCATGCATCTGGTCTTCGACGTGTCCGGGGTTGCCGAATTCGCCGAGGCCGTCGCCGAATTCGCCAAGTGAACCGCTGCGATCTCCCGGGCCCGGGTCAAGCTCGGGCCGGAGCCGCTCAAGGCGCTGTTCGAGCAGACCGCCGGGCCTGTGGCGACTGATTCCACCGCCGGTTCCTGGTACGGCCGTTGGCGTCTGATGGCGGTCGACGGGACCACGTTCGACGTGCCGGACAGCGAGGAGAACGACGCGCGGTTCGGCCGCCCACTACCCACCGGGGTGAGCGGACCGCCTTCCCTCAGGTGCGGGTGGTGGCGCTGGCCGAGTGCGGCACACACGCCATCACCCACGCGACTCTGGGGCCGTTCACCACCGCGGAGTCCGTGCTCGCGGGAGCTGTTCGAAGCCCTCGGGCCGGATGACCTGCTGATGGCCGACCGGGGCTTCGCCGGCCTGGAGCAGTGGCGGGCCGCCTCGGCCGGCGGCGGCGGCCCGCCTTCTCGCTGCCGGACGGGGCCTCGGGTGCCGAAATAGTGGATCTCGGCGATCGCGTCCTGGGCCCGCAGTCGGGGCCGGAACCCGTAGGAGACCGGCTTGAAGTCGGCCTCGAAGATCGGTTCCAGCACCAGCTTCAGCGCCGCCTGAACGACCCGGTCCGCGATCGTCGGAATCCCGAGCTTGCGGACCTTCCCCGAGCCTCCCGGCTTGGGAATACTGCGTTCCCGCACCGGCAAAGGACGGAACGAACCGTCCTTGAGAACGGCCCGCAGGTCGTTCAGGAACCCGGGAACACCGATCGACTCCTCGACGTCGGTGGCCGTCAGGCCATCGACGCCAGGAGTCCGGGCACCCCGGTTGCCCGCGACCCGGTCGAACGCCACCAACAGCGTCGCCGGGTCGTGCACGAAGTTGAACAGGTCATCGAACCGGCGGCCGGGATCGGCCACCGTCCAACGGTGAAGCTTGGTCTGCATCTCCAGTACCCGGGCTGTCAATGGCCTCGAAGTTCTCCCCGTAGGCGGCCAGGAGTGCTCCCCGCTGGCGGCCTGCGAGATCTCCCCAACGGCGGCCAGATAATTCCCCGCCGTGGTGAGTGCTGTGATCAGCTGAAGGGCTTGACTCCCTGTCCGGAGGTGGCCTGGGTGAGCCGGAAACTGTCACCCTGGGTGACCACGATGTGAGCGTGGTGCATGAGCCGGTCGACGGTCGCGGTGGCCAGCGTCTTCGGCATGATCTCGTCGAATCCGGAGGGGTGGAGGTTGCTGCTGACGGCGAGCGCGCGTCGTTCGTAGGCGGCGTCGACCAGGCGGTAGAAGCCCTCGGCGGCGTCGGGGCTGACGGGCAGCAGGCCGATGTCGTCGACGATGATCAGGTCGGATCGGATCACCCGGGTCAGGGCCTTGGCGATGGAATCGTCGGCCCGGTGACGGCGGACGAGGGCGCCGAGGTCTTCGATGGAGAACCAGGCGACGGCCATCCCGGCCTCGACGGCGGCCTGCCCGAGGGCCTCGCACCAGTGGCTTTTCCCGGTCCCCGATGGGCCGACTACGCAGAGATTTTCCCTGCGTTGGACCCATTCGAGGGTCTTGATGGAGTCCTGGGTCGCGCGAGGTATGGAGGATGCCTGCTCGTCCCAGTCGCCGAACGTCTTCCCGGCGGGGAACCCGGCCCGCTTGCGTCGAGTGTGCAGGTTCGCTCGGTCGCGGCCGGCGGCCTCTTCGGAGAGGAGGACGCGTACGACTTCTGCGGGGTCCCACCTCTGGGCCTTCGCGGTGGGGATCACATCGGTCAACGCCTTGCGGATGTGCGGGAGTTTGAGCCGCTTGGTCAGTTCGATGGCCTCGGCGAGCTGGTCGCCGCTGGAGCCGGAAACGGTGCGCAGTGGGGTGGCCATCAGAGAGTGTCGCCTTCGTCTTCGTCGTCGTGTTCGAGCGGGATGGTGCCGAAGCGGGACCAGGCGGAGGTGCCGGGCTGCAGGCTGTGGGTTTCGCTGGCGCGGGTGACCTCGACGTTTTCCAGGCCGACCTGGTAGTCGAGGATGGAGATGAGGTCTTTCTCGGCGAACCGGCCGGTGACCGCGGCGGTGCCAAGGGCCCGGTCGACCTCGGCAGTGGAGTAGAGCTTGGAGAAGGCGACGGCCTCGGCCATCTTCGTCTTGACCTTGCGTGTTCCGGCGGTGGCGGCCTCGACCAGCCAGGAGGCGGCGCCGGGGCCGAGCATCAAGAACGCGGCCTCCTCCGCGCTGGTCGCCTTCGGGACGCGATCGCCTTCCTTGTTCTCGCGCGGCGGGTAGTGCGCGTCGTCAAGGACCGGGGTGCCAGCCGATCCGCGCGGGTGGCGGGCCACCTCGCGGGCATGACCGTCGGCAGGGCCGACGGCGGTGACGATCAGTTCGTCGCCGTGGAATCGGGCCCAGACCCGGGTGTCGATCAGCTGGTGCGGGACCGAATAGCGCACGGCCTCGACCGAGATCGTGGAGTCCCAGCAGACCCTGCGGGTGGTGCCGAACGCGACGGTGAAGGGCTGCTTGGGCAGCGGATGCAGCCGCTGGCGTTCCTCGGCGAGCATCTCGACGGGCCGTCGTTGGGTCTCGCGGTGGACCCGGTTGTTGACCTCCTCGCAGAAGGTGCGGCAGGCCGACTCAAGGGCGGCGAAGTTGCGGTATTCCTCAAGGAGGTTGACGTCTTTGGGGACCAGGTCGGCCTTGGCGATGCGGACGGTCGCCTCGCTCCCGCCCTTGGTTTCGGGGTCCGCCGGCAGACAGGTACGTATCGTCATGCCGTAGTGGCGGGCGACCTCAACGATCTCGGGGTTGCGGACCGCGATCCCGGCGATGTGGTCGGTGGTGACCGTCTTCTCGTTGTCGGTCAACGCGTAGGCCGGGACCCCGCCGATCCGCCGCAGCGTCGCGTCCAGACACGCGGTGATCGTCGGCAGCGTCTTGTCCCAAACCGGGATCACCACGCGGAAACGCGACCAGGCCACCCACGCGCACCACAAAGAAGTGCGTCGTCCGCCGATCTGCGGGCCCTCGCCCCAGTCCCATTGCAGCCATAGCCCCGGCTCGGTGATCCAGGGCCGGTAAACCCGACGCTGACCGGCCCTGAACTGGGCTTTTGCCTCGGCGACGGTGCGGCGGGTGGTGCGTTCCCCGCCCGTGAAGCCCATCGCGGTGATCCTCTTGTGGACCACATCCGCACGGATCCGCCCGTTCGAGCGGACCACCAGCTCTTCAATCTTCGGCAGGAACACGTCGATCGCACGGTCGCGGTGCCGACGGACGTCGGGGTGCTGTCCAGCGGCCCGCATCTTCACATATCGGGCCACCGTGTGGTGGTCGCACCGGGCGAGCTCGGCCGCCGCGCGGTAACTGCCCGTGAGGTCGTACGCCTCAAGGATGTCCATGATCTCCCTGCTGTTCTTCACCCGCTCGAGCTTCGCCGACCGGGTACGTCTGGGGCGAGCGGGGAGATATCTGGCCGTCCGTGGGGAAATCCCTGGCCATCAGTGGGGCCGTAAATGGCCGCCTATGGGGAGTATGCCGAGGCCACGGTCACCGGGCCCGGGGGCCTGGAGCTCCGCCATTCGGCGGGGCGTCCCCCGGCATTGCAGCGTCCTTCCCTTCTCGATACCGCTGCCGCCCTTCCCCATGCGGCCGGCTCTGTCGGGTAGCTCCGGCGCGTTGCCGCGCCGGAGCCCCCTAAGAACCGGACGTGCCAGTCATCCCGGCATCCGGCTCAAGCAAGCCCTGAAGGCTCGCGGGCGAGCAGAGGTGCTCGGCCTGGTGCGATATCGGCAGGGCGCCGACGTCGGCAGGCTGTGTGCACGAAACGAAGGACCACGTTCGACGTGCCTTGGTCCGGAGCGAGAACGAGATATTGCTTCTTCACTGCCCTTCGGACCACCGCCATCCACTGTTCCCATTCAGCCGGGCTCTGCGGTTGGTGGTCGGCGTGCAGCAGAAAGCCCCGACACAATGGGCAGCGGCCGTCTTGCAGCGTCAGCAGCCGCAGTCCGAACGCGTCCAGCGGTAGGGGTTTCTCTTTGCGTCGCCGTTTGGCCCAGTACTCGGCCAGGGCTGGATCGTCCGGAGACGATGTGCCCGGGACCATCTGGTGTCGAACGATCTTCGTCCAGGAGAATTTCCGCAGGTGAGCGTCGGTCTCCCGGTCGCCGAATACCCAGCGGCTCTTACTGGACTTGCTGAACTGACCGAAGTACCGGTTAACGACCCAGTGCCTCGATTTGTTCTGGTGGCCGTGCTTGGCCCACTTGTAGGTGAGCTTCCACATGTAGTCATCCAGCGCGGTGAACGCCGCACTGGAGACCACCGTCCGGTAGTAGGCTGACCAGCCGCGCACGATCGGATCGATCTTGTGCAGCACCGCACTGACATTGGACCCTCGCAGGGCCCGCATCTCGGTGCGTAGCCGTTCCCGGATTCGTCTCAGAGCCGCCGGACTCGGTTTGATCAGCAACTTGCCGTCATAGCGGCGGACGTTGAATCCCAGAAAGTCGAAACCGGATTCAGCGTGGACGATTCGCGTCTTGCCCTCGTTGAACACCAGTCCTCTGGGCGCCAGCCACTCGGCGAGCTTCGCCTTGACCTGTTGGGCTTCGTCATGGCTGTGACACAGCGCAACAAGATCGTCGGCGTATCTGATCAAGGCCGGGGATCCTTCAACCGACTCGGCGGCGTTCGTGCCGATCTTGCGGTATCGAACTCCGGCGGCTTGTTCCATTCCGTGCAGGGCGATGTTCAGCAACAGAGGGCTGACGACGCCCCCTTGTGGGGTGCCTTCTTCTGTCGGGGCGAACCGGCCGCCGTCGACCACTCCGGCCTTCAGCCAGTGCTTGACCAGTTCCCTGGCGGGGAACGTGCCGAGCTGGGCGAGTAGGTGCTCGTGGTCGATACGGTCGAACGCCGCTTTCAGGTCCGCGTCCAGCACCCAAATTCGCTGGGAGTTCTTGCCCTTCAGCGTCAGATAGATGGCGGATATCGCGTCATGACAGCCGCGGCCGGGCCGGAAGCCGTACGACTTCGGCTCGAACCGCGCCTCCCACTCGGGTTCCAGCGCGTTGACTACCCGCGCTTGCAGTGCCCGGTCAGCGATGACCGGGATGCCGAGTGGGCGCTTCTTTCCGCCTGCTTTGGGAATGTGCACGCGCTTGACCGGCAGAGGAGTCCAGGTTTTCGAGCGATACTGCGCCCAGTCGACCAGTTTAGTTTTCGACTGAGGCAGCAACGCCGTTCGGCCGTCCACTCCGGCGGTTTTGCGCCCAGCGTTGATCTCTGTCACGCGCCGCACGCTCAGCAGCGTGTTGGCGCGGGAGCGGAGCATCAGTTTCTGCAAGTTGCGAACTCGTTTGAGGTCGCCTTCCCGCGATGCCGTGAAGATTCTCTGTCGCAGACGCCGTACTTCGTCCTCGACGGCACGCCAGTCAATATTGTGCCAGTCGGGGATATTGCCCTCCGGTCCGTTCGTCATCACGTCCGCGTCGGCTTTCACCTGCGTGTTCGTCATGACGTCCAACTTGTCCTTTGGTTCCGGTGTCATTCTCTTCGTCTCTCCACAGGCTCACCTGGCCTCCGTCAGCACCCTTTCGAGTCCGGGCATCAGCCCGTATCCGGCCGGTTATGCGAGACGACCAGCGGAGAGCCGGTCATGGTGTCTCGTTTTCCCGCTGCCTTTCGGCCGCCGGCATTGGCTTCTGAGGCCATCCTGCGCCCGCTGGAGAATCGGGCCTTCCTTGCGGTCGGCTTGCCGAAGACGCCAGGCGTCTTCGGACTCCAACGGGGTTGTCACGTTCCGCACGAGTGAGGTGCGGCCGGGTCGGGTGCCCCCTATACCCCGAGGACGGCGGTGTTCTCCCGACCGGCTTAGAGTCTTCCGGTCGGCGCCTGCCGCTTCTCAACGGTCAGTCCTTGACCCTGCTGCAACGACCCATCTGCGGGGCTTCCGATCACGAGGCATCACCAGGGGTTCACGTTGTTCACCCTGTCGGCCTTCCCCGTGGCCTGTAACTCCCGGATGGAACGGGAGCCCTTGGGCCTGGAAACCTGAGCTTCGCACCCCGCTGTTACCAGCAACGCACGTCAGGCTGGGGACAGATACTCGAACACTGATCCGTAACTACACCTTCGGCATCAGCCGAACCTCCTTCGATGAAGCTCACTCAACTCGTGCGACTTTCGTGTCGCACCCCGGCCTCGGAGTACTACGGCGGCTCCGCCCCGTCCCGGACCGATCGGCGGTCGATGCACCCAGCCCCGGCACCCTGCTGGAGGCGGATGACAGGGCAAGATTCGGGACGGTTCCCGTGTTCACTGTGGTTCGCTCGACGGAGTAGGAGCCCGACTGTGTCCCTGCGGCATCGCCACGAGTACGCCGCAGGCTTTCCTCATGGCCTCCCGGCCAGCTTTCGTAGACCGACCCAGGAGTTGTCAGACCACCCGAAAGGATGACCCGAGTACGCACCGCTTCCGGCCCAGATCCGCCAGGTTCGAGCCGGAGGCACTTTAAGAGACGTAAAACGCCGGTTCCTCGCGTACCCCTCTCCATCACGCTTGCCGGACCCGCCCCATCTGGCAGTACTGGACACGTCCCGGCGTTGTCAGGGCCGCTCTCACCCTCCCCGGCACCACCCGGATCAGGCTGCCCTCAGCTACAACCCACCTGCTGCGACAGGAGGTTTGTGAAGGTCTTTCACCTCCACTCGAACCAACAGCGCCTCACGGCGCAAACAAGATCTTTGCCAGAGCCCGCAATTCCCCGCCCACGCGATCACCTTTCCCCATGGGAACGGAGGTCGCGAACGGCAGCTCGGGCGATCCGGGAGCCGGTCTAGCCGTGCAGCCAGATCCGCAGCGGCCCGATGGGCTCGAAGCCATGGCGGATGGCGGCCGCCAGGTCACTGCCGTGCTCGTAACCGACCACCGGCAGGGTGGGGAACAGCCTGTGCACCGCGTCCAGTACAACCGGCCAGGCCGCGTCAGGACCGCCGTCCAGTGCGAAGACATTGGAGATTCCGACCACCTGGTCGCTGAGGCTCGCCACCGCTCCGGCAATCACCCGGCCGTCAGGGGAATGTCCGGCGAGCACGAAGGTGGCGGGATCGTCGAGCAGTTCGGGCCGGAAGAGGTCCGCGTTGCCGTCCCCGTCGTCCCAGGCGAGCGCCCAGGCGCGTAGCGTTTCCGGGTCGCCCGCCACGTCCCAGGCAAGGTCAGAGGCGATGGCGGGGGCACTCGCTGGGCGATGGACCCACTGCGCCTCGAACAGCACATGGAAGCCGGCCTTCGTCAGGTCGAGGTCGGCGAAGCTGTCCTTGACGGAGGCGCCGGGTGCGGTGGTGTCGATCCGCTCTGCCAGCGCGGCCGGGTCGGCACCGGGCACCAGCGTCACCGCGTCGGGGTAATACAGGGGCGTGCGGGCCGGGGCGGCCCAGGTTTGTGCCCTGAACTCGCTCGCCAAGTCGTGCGATCGGCTCATTGCCGCGCACCACTCGGCGTTGTTGCGGGCGGCGGTTTGGACCAGGAGCTGCTTCGACGTCGTCACGAGTGCGGATTATGGCCCATCCCTGCCAGGCCCGTCGAACGGTTTTTCCCTGCCTGCAGGACGGACGCTCCGCCCGAAGGACGTTGGCCAGTTCCTGGGGAACTACGCGACCGCAGCCGCAGAGGCAGCCTGGCCCCGAGCAGCCGCCGCCATCGCCCCCTCGTCCAGCGCATGCCCCGGCGACCACCCGCAGCCGGGCGGTATCGGCAAGGACCCCAAAGCGGAACTGCGCTGGCTTCGCCAGGTAAGTGCTGCCTACGACCGTTCTCCCGCAGTAGCAGCCTTCGCGGCAGCTGAAGCCGCCCGTCTGGTGGGCGAAGACGACGGCTTGGAGCAGACCGCAGCGTGAACACCACCGACAGCACCACCGACAGCCGCGAGCCGGACCTCGCGCGCATGATCAGTGAGCGCCTGCACCCGAAAACCTGGATCGTCATCGTGTGCCTTCTGGTCGGATGGACGCCGACGGGTGGCCCGGTCGGCCCCCAGACCTTGCCTTTGCGGGGCATCAGGTTCAGCGGCCCGAACTCGTCGACGCCATATCACCCGCCCGTCCGTCGGCGGGGTGTCGTAGAGCGCCAGGACGCGGTGCATCTTGGCGATGAACTCCGGGTCGGTGGCCGTGTATTTCCTGGTCAGAGGTTTGGCCCGGGTGGGTGTGGCGTGGTGCCGGGGGCCTCAGGGAGCGGGTCGGCTCCCAAATGGCCCCGAGGCGTCTCAGGAGATCAGCACCCGCATGGCGAGCAGAGATCCGGCCGGCGCGGGCAGCCTGTCCCTAGTCGCGCCCCCGGCCGTCGCACACAGAAATGTCAGGTGGACCGTCATACGGCTGACCTCCTGCCTGGCCCGGTGCGACGCCGGATGGTGTGAGACCGCCGAAAGCCGTGGGGCGAGGGGTCGTCGGTGGAGTGTTTGTTTTCGTTGTCCGCCGCCGGTCAGTTGATGAAGCGGGCGGGTGTGGTGGCGGCACGCAGCATGTATTCCAGTGGGCCGCGCCGGAAGAACCGGGTCCAGGCGAGGGCCAGCAGCATGGCCGCGACGGCGAAGCAGATGAACACCGGCAGGGCGGCGGAGTCCGGCAGATCGTCGATGCCCAGGGCCTTGATGGCGATGATGTGGCCGACGTACGCGGTCAGGGCGATCGAGCCGACCGCGGTGACGGGCGCGGCGAACCACCGCAGGCGTGCCGACCGGTTGGTGGCGATGAGGCAGGTGGCCAGGACCGCCAGGGCGACGCCGGTGTTGCCCAAGATGGACCATGTCGTCTGGCTGTGCGGCGCGGCCACCAACAGCCAGGCGGGAACGCCTGCGGTCGGGTCCTCGCCCACGGCGTCGGACCACCAGGCCGATGCCGCCCCCGTGGTGTCCGTGGCCGCGTTCACGGCGGCCTGCGCGCCCGGCACCAGGTGCAGGGTCAGCCATGAGCCTCCATAGCCGAGCACGGCCAGCGCGCCGCCGCACATGGCGAGCTCGGTGAGAACGTCGGGTCGGCCGAGGTCGACCTTGGCCACCGCCATTCCGGCGATGATGAAGGGCAGCCAGGTCAGCACCGGGTACGGGCCGGTGATGAACAGCTCGACGAAGCCGTCCGACTCGGTGATCCGGGCCAGCGGATCGTGGGCGATGACGGCATCGGCCCAGCTCCCACCCTCGACCGCGATCCGGATCAGATACAGCACCTGGGGCATGACGAGCGCGGCCGCCGCAGCGATAACGGTCAGGGTGGCGGCCCGCAGCCGATACAGGGGAAGCGTGAGGACGAAGAGGAGCCCGTAGGCGGCAAGGATCACGTCGACATCGGTGTCGAGAGCGACCAGGGCGTATCCCAGGGCGATCAGAACGGCGGAGCGGATCAGCACCCTGACCACGGCCTGCCGACCCGCGCGCCCGGTCCGCGGCTGCGGCCGGCCGGTGAGAAGGATCAGGCTGAACCCGGCGAGCAGCGCGAACAGGGCAGCGGACCGGCCACGCGCCAGCTCCATCGCCCAGCCCAGCGGGCCGCCCACCGACGGCTCGGGGCCGACGTGGGCCGCGAACATGCCCAGGATCGCCAGGCCCCGGGCCAGGTCAAGGCCGATCAGCCGGCCTGTCGACGATGCAGTGAAGGGGGAGTGGCCTGTCCCGGCCGCCGGTGCGGCCCCGGACAGCACGGCCGGTGGTACGTCCCGCGTCATTACTCCAGTCATTACTCCAGGTTCCGGACATCTGCTGGATTCAACCATCCGGCAGGTGTCCGGAACCGCCCCCGCCGGCTGGCTGGCGCACCCCCGCCGCCTGACGGTATTCGGTGTCGGGTACCCGCAGGGCTACCCTCGGCGTGGTACGAACCGGACAGTGGTCCGATGGCGAGTGGAGCACGTGTGATCCGGGTATTGGTGGTCGACGATGAGGCCCTGATTCGTACGGGCTTTCAGCACATTCTCGAAGCGGCGGACGATATCGAGGTCGTGGCGGCGATTCCCGGCGGCCAGGCGGTCCGGACGGCGCAGGAAATACGTCCCGACGTCGTGCTGCTGGACATCCGGATGCCGGACGTGGACGGACTCACTGTCCTGGCCGGCCTCCGTCGGCTGCCGCACCCTCCGGTGGTGGCCATGCTTACGACGTTCGACATGGACGAGTACGTGGCAACGGCACTTCGCTCGGGCGCCGCGGGCTTCCTGCTCAAGGACACCGACCCCGAGGAACTGCCGTACCTGGTGCGGACCCTGGCCGACGGCGGCACCGTACTGTCGCCCAAGGTCACCCGGACGGTGGTGAACGGCTACCTCGAGGCCGGCTCCCAGGAACCCGCCGCCCGCAGCCTCGACCGGCTGACCGACCGCGAGCGCGCCGTACTCGTCCTCGTCGCCGAAGGACTGTCCAACACCGACATCGCCACACGGATGCACCTGAGTACCGGCACGGTCAAGGACCATGTGAGCGCCATCCTCACCAAGCTGGAGGTGGGGAGCCGTGTCCAGGCCGCCCTGCTCGCCGAACGGGCCGGCCTTCTCAAGCCGCCTCGGGATCAGGAGGGCGGATGATTCCCCGCGGCCTGCCCGCCCCGCTGGTGGACGCCGCCCTCGTCGGAGTCACGCTGCTCGATGTCTGGGTCAATGTTCACACTGACGAGCCGCTACGGCTGGCCTTCGCCCTGACCGCTGCCTTCGCTCTTCTGTTGCGCCGTCGCCTGCCGCTGCTTACTTTCCTGCTCACCCTGCCCGCCGTCCTGTTCTCCGACGCGATCTTCGCGGCGCTGGCCGCGCTGTACACACTCGCCTCACTCAGCCGCCACCGCACCCTGCTGGCCGGCTGTGCCCTGGTGTTCACGATCAGTGACATGACCTCGTGGCCGTCACCGAGATTCGACCTGTCGGACATGCCGACCCTGATCACTCTGGGTTACACGGCGGCGACGGTGGCCGCTCCCGTCTTTCTCGGCCGGCTCGTCCAGACCCGGCGTGATCTGTCTCTGCGGATCGCCGAGATCTCCGAGGCGCGTGATCATGAGCGGCTCCTGACCGACCAGACCGTGCTGGCCAAGGAGCGCGCGCAGCTCGCCCGGGAGATGCATGACGTGGTCTCACACCAGGTCAGCCTGATTGCGGTGCGGGCCGGAGCGCTCCAGGTCAGCACCCGGGACGCCGAAGTCAAGGAAGCCGCAGCCACGATCCGGCGGTTGAGCGTACAGACGCTGGACGAATTGCGGCACATGGTCAGCGTCCTGCGCGCTTCCGGGGGCCGCCTCACGGAGCTGACTCCGCAGCCGTCCCTGGCCGACCTGCAGCGGCTGGTCGACAGCAGCGGCATCGAGGCCGAGTTGCAGACGGACCTGCCTGACGGCCTTCCGCCGACCGTCCAGCGCGCCATCTACCGCACCGTCCAGGAGGCGCTGACCAACGTACGCAAGCACGCCCCCGGCGCTACCGCGACGGTTCACATCTGCCACGAGGGTGGCGCCGTCCGTGTCACAGTCACCAATACCGCACCGACCCGGCCCGCTCTCCCTCTGCCCAGTGCGCACTACGGCCTGGTCGGCCTGCGTCAGCGCGCCGCGCTCCTCGGTGG
The DNA here is from genome assembly GCF_045041165.1 of Streptomyces sp. NBC_00057. Lineage (NCBI taxonomy): Bacteria > Bacillati > Actinomycetota > Actinomycetes > Kitasatosporales > Streptomycetaceae > Streptomyces > Streptomyces sp. NBC_00057. Next base: position 8,155,134 of record NZ_CP108256.1, read on the forward strand.
CACTGTCACCTCCGGCCCGACGGCCGACGGCGGCTACGGACTGCGCCTGGAGCTTCCAGCCATGGGCACGTCGTGACCAGGTGGCACGAGTGCAACGGCGTGGTCCGCGATTGAGGCCCCGACGTGCTGGCCTGGCGGGATGGCTGGTAGTTGATCAGAGGGCGTCTCGCCGGGCGAGTACCAGCGCGGTGCTCAGCTCGCGGCGGGTCGGCCGGTGAGCGGAGCGGTCCGATACCGGCGAGGTGATCGCGCATTGGGTTTCGGCGCAGTCCTCGCGTCGGGTGGTGTAGCGCTGGAGCGGGCGCCACTGCCGCAGTTCGGCGTTGGTGTGCTCGACGCAGATCCGGGCCGAGGACTGCCGTGACGCAGCCGGGGAGCCTGATGCTCTGCCAGATCCAGCCTTCGTCGATGAATGCCTGCCAGGCGGGGCATCTCCACGTGGCAGCGTTCGCGAAGCTCCCCCATGGCGCTCGCGGTAACACTGCGCAGTACTGACCTGGGCGACCGGTGAACCTCTGCAAGACGAATCCGGAGATGGCCCGACTTACCGCATTGGGGTGTTCTGACTCCGCGGGTGGGGTGCCGAGGCGGGGCAGGTGGCCCTGAAAGCAGCGGTACGGGCGAGGACGGGCTGGGCGGCGGCCAGGGCCAGGCAGACGGCGGCCATAGTCGTCCACAAGGCGGTCGCCCCGGAATGCTGGAGGAGTTGCGTGCCCACCAGAGGAGCTGTGACCCCGGCAATTCCCCAGCTGGTGCCATAAACGGCCATGTAACGCCCGGTGCCGCCCGGGGGAGCCAGGCCTGCGACAACGGCGTAGGCCCGCCCGATCAGCAGCAGATCACCGAGGCTCCACACGACGGTCGATGCGAGGAAAGCCTCCAGTGTGTGCGCCATGGCGTAGCCGGCCAGTCCGAGTGACATCAGTGCGTAGCCCGCAGTGAAGGCGGCCGGCGATGAGAGGGTGGACAGGCGTTTTAAGCGCAGCAGCGGCTGGCCTGCCACGACGGTAACGGCCGATGTGGTCAGCAGGAGCCCCGCGTCGGCCGGTTGCATGCCGCGGTCGGCCAGTGAAAGGGGGAGCGTGATCATGATTTGGAGGTAGACCAGCGCGAACACCGTGCCGGAGGCGAGCAGGGTAATCAGCCCGCGGTCCTTCCACGGCGCGACGCTCTTGCCTTCCTGCGGCGTTCGCTTTCCTCTGGGTTGGTCGGCAGGCAGGGCGATGCGCACGACGATTGCGCAGGTCAGGCACGTCACGGCGTCGACTACGAAAAGCCAGCGCAGGTCCCACCGGCCCAGCCCCGCCGCGATCAGGCCGGCGGCCATTCCGGCCACAGCCAGGGCGGCGTTCAGGAGGCTGTAGGCGCGTACGCGTTCGGTGGCGCCCACGGCATCGGCGATCATCGCCTGGCTCGGCGGCTCGTAAAGCTCGAAGACGAACCCGAGCAGTACCGCGAAGCCGATGGCCGCTGCCAGGCTGTCCGCAGTGGCGATGCCCAACTGGGCCACGGTACAGCCGGTCAGACCCGCGACGATCGTTCGGCGTCTTCCGAGTCGGTCGGCCAGGTGCCCGCCGGCCAGGCGCGAGGGAATGGTCGCAAGCCCGAAGGCGGCTGACGTGAGTCCGGCGGTGGCGGTGCTCGCGCCGAACCGGGTGGTGACCAGCACAGCGAGGAAGGGCAGAGAGAACGCCCCCAGACGGTTGACGGCCCGGGCCGCGATAAGCAGCCACACCGCAGGAGGCAGCCGCTGTCCTGTCGGCAGGAAGTGCATGGACATCCCGGTGGTCACTGATGAATCGGATAATGTCAGTGACAACGCTAGAGCCCGAGGGAGTGACCGGTCAAGTGATGTTCGACAGTCACGTAGTGACGCTGCTGGATGTGTCCGTCTCGCTCGTGAATGCGTTGACCGACGGAAGCCGGCGCGGCAGGCCCTTCAGTGCACCGCGCGGCGAGGCGCTCCACGGTGCGGTGGTAGCCGCACTGCCCTCCGCCACGAACCCTGGTGACCTCGATCAGGAACAGGCTGCTTATCTCGCGCGCACAGCCCATCAGATGCGGAGCGTTTTCGAAGCCGTCGACGGAGGACACATCGACGACGCAGCCGGCACGCTCAACGTCCTTCTGCGCTCCACCGGCGCCCGCCCGCAGATGGACCGCGTTCCGGGCGAGCCGTGGCAAGTCCACTTTCACGGCGCCGACGACTCCCTCGCCGTGGGGTGGAGTGCCGGATGCGCCACGGCGCTCGCACTCGCCGCCGGCAGCGAACTGGCTGGCCGCCTCGGCGTCTGCCAGGCTCCTCAGTGTGACCGGGTCTACGTCGACAACTCACGCAACGCGGTCCGCCAGTTCTGCTCCACCGCCTGCCAAAGTCGCGTCAAAGCAGCTGCCTTCCGCGCTCGGAAGGCCCGCCAGCGGTGACCTGACCCGCCGCGAAACCCAGCTCGGTCGGTGGGAGGGCTCCGTCGTCCACGACGGCGTCAGGACACCAGCCGGCGGGTAGCCCAGGAGACGCGATCCCGGGGCCGTTCACGGCACGCAGCGTGGTGGCGAGGGCCGCGGGCCCCCGTCCGTGGGTGCGTCGATCACTGTGGCTTTGTAGTCGAGGAGCCGGTCGCGAAGCAAGTCGAGTAACTCGGCGGCGCCTGCCTGGTGAGCGCCGACGGTGCGGTACTCGCGTGGTACTTCGGGCGGCGCGGGATGCCCGGCGGCCGCGTTGGCGGCGCGGATGCGGCCGAGGACCTCTTCGCGGGCGCTCATCGCTGCTCTCCTCGCTCACAGGCCCACCACTCGCGGAAGGTCTCGATGGGTGGTCGGGGGATGTCTCTGCTGGTGGTCCAGGCCGACAGGGGCGGCGGCAGTGCACTGATCCGGCCCCGAGCGCCGGCCCAGCAGACGGCCGGCGCGGGCAGCCTGCTCTGCGACGGCGAACCTGGCGGGAGAAACCAATACCCGGCTCGCGGCTGCCATGGCTGCTGCCTCCGCGGTGGGGACGCTCACGTCGACGCTGAGCGTCGACGTGAGCGGCGCGCAGCCGCACGAGCATGGAGGGAATGTCGATGCGCACGGGGCAGACCGGGGCGTCGCTGCCATGCGATGGCTGCACCGGCACCCCGGCATCGCGTGTGGTCCGGCGACCGGCACTGGACTGTGGGGGGTGTGCCACCTGGTTGGACTTGTGTCTCACCAGGGTGCACGGTACCTCCGAAGGCGCTTCGAGCCCCATCGCCTGATCGTCGGCGAAGTGGAGCGACTTGAGGCCCTCGTCCGGGGCGTGGCGGACCACGAGGAACTGGTCGCGATGCAATAGCCGGTGGACGGCGCACAGCCGCTGCCCGTCGGGGCCGGACAGCTGGGCGTTGTGGCCGAGGGCTAACATGCCGACGGTCCCAGTCGACGTGACCGTTGTTCCAGGCTTCGTCACCAAGGGAGAACTGATCGCTGTATTCGGCGTGTTGGCGGTATGTCAACGCCCCCGCCCAGGCAGCCAGTTCACGGTCTTTTGCACACGCTTTAGAGCCAGTGGGTAACCCGTGTCGCCCTCGATGCCCGCCGGGCATCGAGAGTTTCGTGGTCATTCCCGAGACGCTGGACCATCGAGCCAGGATCGACTGACCTTCGCACCACCCGTGACCAGCGAACCCACCCACACCGCCCCGATAGCATGTTCGAACTCACGACGAGCGCCCTCACCGCCCGTCCTTCACCGGAAAACCATGCTATCCGGCATGAAGAGTGACCCATTCAAATAAAATCTAACAAAGCGGCCAAACAATGGTGTTTTCGCGAATAAACTGCAGAAGTACGTTCGCCGCGTGGCGTCAACCGCGGGCGATGCTGTGGGCCACGGCGGGTATGGCGACCCTCGGATTCCTCATCGCGCTGGAGATTGCCGCGCGTCGCTACGGTCTGCCGGGGCCGATCACCAGCCAGGTGCAAGAGTTGGTATTCGCCCCCAAATCGGGTTTCCTGTTGTACGCCAGTATGGCGTTGATGATGGTGGTGCTCACCTGGCGGCAACGGTTCATCGCGGCTGGTGCCGCGATCGGCATCGACGTCACCTTCTTGCTGGTGCGGTGGGCGGCCGACGCCAAGGTGACCGACGGCCACCCCTTCGGCAACGGCGCGTTGTGGGTGATTTTGGGCTATGCGGTCATCGCTATCACGCGCCGCACAGGCCGGGAACGTGTCCTGCTGCTGAAGGGTGTCGGGCTGGGCCTGTTGCTGGTGGCCGGCCGCAAGGCTGGCGATACCTGGCTACTCATCACGTCGAAGACCCGTCCGGCGGTGCTCGACCAGTACGTGGCAACCGCCGATCACGCGCTGGGCAACCCGTCGTGGCTGGCAGGCCGGATTGTCACAGCCACCGGCTCGATCGGCGCCCATTTTCTCGACTCCGTCTACACTCTGCTTCCGGTGGCCGCGGTCGTCGTCACGGTGTACCAGCTACGTCGCGTGGCGGTCGAGCGTCGCTTCCCGGGCCACCATCTGGTGCGCACCTTTCTGGTCATCGGCCTCCTCGGGCCGGGCATCTACATGATCTTCCCCGTGGTCGGGCCGATCTTCGCCTACGGCGCCGATGGCGGGCACTGGGCGGTGGCCAACCTGTGGCCGGACACGCCGCCGCCGATCAATACTCCGCACCACATGCCATTCGACGAGATCACCCCACGCAACTGCATGCCCAGCTTGCACACAGCGTGGGCTACCGCGATCTTCATCCATTCCCGCAAGGGCCCACGGATTCTGCAATTCGCAGGCGCGTGCTGGCTGATCGCCACGCTCGGCGCGACGCTGGGCTTCGGCTACCACTACGGCGCGGATATCGTTGCCGGTGTGGTGTTCACGTTTACGATCGAGGCAGCGCTGCGCTCGCTCGAACGTGGCTGGGACCGGTCAGGAATCCAGCTGGTCACCTACGGTGCAACGGTCTTCACTGCACTCTTGGTGTCATATCGCTATCTGCCGATGGAGATGGCCAAACATCCGTGGGTGTTTGGACCACTTCTCCTTCTGGCGATGGCCTCAGTGGTCCACGGCTACGTACGGACCACCAAACGGTGGGAACCGAAGGCCGCACCAGCGCGGCAACCGGAACCGCAAACCGAACTAGTTTGAGTCATGTTGCATCAGGAGGTGTGCGAGCTCCAGGCGCGACTCGTAGATCACCTGACTTCGCGTCGTCGCCGACCAGTAGGTCCCCGAATAGTGCTTCGATCCCTTGTACCGGCGGAACGTCCGCCACGGATCGGCCGAACGCAGCAGATCGAGCGAAGCAGGCGACCACATCTGGTCCTTGACGACTTCACCGTCTCGATGACGAACACTGAGTGTGACGGCAGGACCGTTCATGGCACACCCCCAGCGCGGGCCAGAAAGGCCGCACCACCAAGACACCCGTGGAAGGTCTACCTTACGGTCGACTCACTCCAAAGAGTGAACAGGCTGACCAGCCGGTCTCGAATCCGTGGCCGATCGGCCGCCGAGTGGCCACCCGCCGTGAGATTCGGCCACTCAATCTGAGATCCCACATGGATGACAGTGGTCACAGTTCGTGTCCGCTGTCATCCAATTAACCTCGATCTTTCGTACGCCCAGCAGGACTTGGAGGTTGGCCATGTAGTTGGTTGATCGCTGGTTCGTAAGCTCGTCGTCACCTGCCGGTGTGAGTCCGGCCCGGGTAGCTGCCAGGAGGCCCGGTAGCAGGCTGGCGGCGTCGGGGGGAAACGCCCGGCGTCGAAGTCCAGCGTCGAAAGCCCTGTGAAGGGGGAGCAAAGAAGCGGTCCGTAGCATCACGCGAAGCCTGCGGCGTCGTTAGAGGCCCGCCCGTGAGGGTGGGGACAGGGGAGCCGAGCCCCCGAAATCAGGGCGAAGGCCACGGAAGCGGTGAAGATCTTGGATGGCTGCCGCGAGGGACTCCCCGGCGTATGGGGCACGGAACGTTTCGACGGTGACGGCGGGAACTGGGGAGGCCCTCCCCGGCCCGGCAGCCTGCGGCAAGAGTGCTGTCGGGAGCATCGCGACCTATAACCGGGTGCACCCCGGGAAGGGGAAGTGGGCTGGGTGGGCGTCGGAGGCGGCCGTAGTACTGCTTGAGCCGGACGGACAACACAACCGCCGGTGAGGGAAGGGCCGCTGCTTCGTCGATGCGTTTTGCTGAAGTGGAGGGGCCCGGTGAGTGCCCGCGTGGCTAGTCCCGCCGTCGGGGGACGTTCTCCCTCGGATCCGGTCCGTGCCTTGCAGCATGCGCTCTACCGGGCGGCCAAGGCCGATCCCGGACGGCGGTTCCACGCGCTGGGGGACAAGGTCCACCGCAGGGATGTCCTGGCGCGTGCATGGTCGACGGTGCGTCGCAACAACGGCGCTCCGGGCATCGACTCGGTCGATCTCGGGCAGGTCGAGGAGTACGGGGTCCCCCGACTCCTCGACGAGCTGGCCGCGGAGTTGAAGGACGGCAGGTGGCGGCCGCTTCCGGCTCGCCGGGTGTTCATTCCCAAGCCCGGCACGTCGGAGCAGAGGCCCTTGTCGATTCCGGCGGTTCGTGACCGCATCGTGCAGGCGGCGCTGAAGATCGTGCTCGAGCCGGTCTTCGAGGCGGACATGCTGCCGTGCTTTTTCGGGTTCCGGCCCAAGCGCGGCGCGCACGATGCCCTCCAGGTCTTGATCGATGAGTCCTGGCGGGGTCGGCGATGGGTCGTCGAGACGGACATCGCCAACTGCTTTGAAGCGATTGACCATGAGAAGTTGATGCACGCGGTCGAGGAACGCGTCTGTGACCAGTCAGTCCTGAAGCTTTTGCGCGCGATGCTGCGGGCCGGAGTCATGGAGGACGGACAGGTCCGCCGGCCGGTCACTGGCACTCCGCAGGGCGGGGTGGTATCGCCTCTGCTGGCCAACATCTTCCTGCACCGGATCGACCGGGCCTGGGAGACACGGCAGCACGGGGTGCTGGTGCGCTATGCCGACGACGCGCTGGTGATGTGCGCGACCCGTGGGCAGGCCGAAGCCGCCTTGGAACGGCTGACGTGCCTGCTGGCCGACCTCGGTCTGGAACCGAAGGCGGCCAAGACCAGGATTGTTCACCTGGCGCTGGGAGGCGAGGGATTTGATTTCCTTGGTTTTCATCACCGTCTGGTGGCGTCCCGGTCCCGTGACGGGAAGCGCCCGGTGACCTTCCTCGCCCGCTGGCCTGCGAGCAAGGCGATGCAGCATGCCCGCGACCGGGTCCGTGAACTCACGGAACGACGCAGGCTGTTGCTGTCCGTCGAAGGGGTCGTGCAGGACGTGAACGCGTTCCTGCGGGGCGGGTGTTTCGCATCGGGCCCGGTCGACGCGATCCGCCATGTGGCGACAGTCCTCGGCGCCGTCGACCGAGCAGGTTCGAGCTGCTCGCCTTGGTTTCGTCCGCCAGTGTGCGAGTCACAACCATCCGCAGCGCTGTGCCTGCAAGGCCATCTGGAAGCGGTTCGCGGCGCCCAGCTGGGCCATCAGGATCTGCAGGCGGCGGAACAGCGTGCGGCGGCTGATTCCCAGCTCGCGGGCGATGACGTCGTCGTTCGCGCCGCCCGCGAGAAGCCACAGCAGACGGCGGTCGGCAGGTGGCAGACCGCCTGGGCGGGTGGTGCGGCCGTGGAACGGCAGGGCCTTCTGCCAGGACTGCTCGAACAGTGCCACGAGCGCGGAGAGCAGTCCGCACGGCTGCACGACCAGCATGGTGTTGTGCACGTCGGCCTCTTTGATCGACAACGACACGAGCGCGTACGCCTCGTCGATGATCACGAGTTTGACCGGCACCGACGGCAGTACTCTGGCCTGTTCGCCGGCCTTGATGCACGGTTCGATGACCTCTTTCAGATGGCCCGGATGCTCCAGCGACTCCCGCGAGTACACGACACGCTGCGTCACACCGCGGGCGAGTGTGGCCAGCGCGTCGTCCGTGGCCCCGGACAAGGGGAAGTACGGCGGTGACTCGAACTGCCGGATCTGATCGCGGGCGCTCGCCCAGGCGCGACGAATCCTGGGGCCGATGGCCTCGCCGGTGACGACCTCGACGAGATTGTCGTTGTACGCGGCGAGCCGCTGTCGCCGAAACGACTCGAACGCGCCGCCGACGGTGATGCGCGACTCCTCGACCTCGGCCACCCGGTGCCGGGCGAGGATCTCCAGGCCCGCGGTGGGCGGAACCGGCGCCACGACGTCCCCGCCCTCCTCGGCGGCACTGGCCAGACCGGAGTCGACCAGCGCGCCGTACGCCGTGGCGAGTTCCGCAGCGCCCAGACCGGCCGCGGTTCCGATCGCACTCAGCGGAGCGGGGGCCAGCTCCAGAAGCGCCAGATAGACCTGGGCCGCCGCGTGATCGATTCCCAGAAGCCGAAGGGCCTCGCCGAGTTTCGCGTTCGTCATACGCCGCATTATCGACGATTCTGTCAGTACTGTGGCCGATCTGTGCCAGTGGCAGTCTTCGGCACCAAACGGGCGCGGTGCGGGATACCGTCCGGGAGCCGCCATCGACCGGCGGCAGCGAGGGCGCCCGGGCCGCACCGGGAGGGATCTCGGCCTGTCCGCAGGTCCCCCTCTGCCCTCGCCGCTGAGGAACCCACCCAGAAGAAGGTGTATGACGTGGCGAAAGGCCGAAAGAACGGTCTCTACTCAGGGATCTCCGAGGAACTGTCCGCTCTGATGCGGACGGGGTGGGCGGACACCGAGCAGCACGACCTGCGGCTCGGCGAGCAGGCTCCGTACGCGGCCCGCCGCCGCGCCGCGCTCTCCGCGCGCTTCCGCGGCGAACGCCTCGTGATCCCCGCGGGGAATCTCAAGGTCCGTTCGAACGACGACACCTACCCGTTCCGCCCGTACTCGGGCTACGTGCACATGACCGGAGACCAGGCTCGGGACGGCGCGCTCGTCCTGGAACCCCGTGCGGACGGCGGCCATGACGCCTACTGCTACCAGCTGCCGCGGGACAGCAGGGACAACGACGAGTTCTGGACCGGCGCCACGGCGGAGCTGTGGATGGGCCGGCGCCGCTCCCTCGCCGAGTCGGAGCTCGTGCTCGGTCTGCCCTGCCGGGACGTCCGCACGGCGGCCGGTGACCTGGCCGCCGCCTCCGGTGCGCCGACCCGGATCGTCCGGGGCCTCGACCCGTCCCTGGAGGCCGCCGTCACCACAGATGAGGAGCGCGACGCCGAGCTGGAAGAGGCGCTCAGTGATCTCCGCCTCGTCAAGGACGACTGGGAGATCGCCGAGCTCCGCGAGGCCGTGGACTCCACCGTGCGCGGATTCACCGATGTGATCGGTGAGCTCTCCCGGGCGATCGCGTCGTCCGAGCGGTGGATCGAGGGCACGTTCTTCCGCCGCGCACGACTCGAGGGCAACTCCGTCGGCTACGGCTCGATCTGCGCCGCGGGCGAGCACGCCACGATCATGCACTGGACGGACAACGACGGTCCGGTGCGCCCGGGGGACCTGCTCCTGCTCGACGCCGGCGTGGAGACGCATACCCTCTACACCGCCGACGTCACCCGCACGCTTCCGATCAGCGGGACCTTTACGCCCCTGCAGCGCAAGGTCTACGACGCGGTGTACGAGGCCCAGGAGGCCGGCATGGCCGCCGTCAAGCCGGGCGCCGCGTACCGCGACTTCCACGAGGCGTCCCAGCGCCACCTGGCGGCCCGGCTGGTCGAGTGGGGCTTCATCGAAGGCCCGGCCGACCGCGCGTACGAACTGGGCCTCCAGCGCCGCTTCACCATGGCGGGCACCGGTCACATGCTCGGTCTGGACGTCCATGACTGCGCGCAGGCCCGGCACGAGGAGTACGTCGACGGCGTGCTGGAGCCGGGCATGGTGCTCACCGTCGAGCCCGGCCTGTACTTCCAGCCGGACGATCTCACCGTGCCCGAGGAGTGGCGCGGCATCGGCGTCCGGATCGAGGACGACCTGGTCGTCACCGACGACGGTCATGAGAACCTGTCAGCGGGCCTGCCGCGATCGGCGGACGACGTCGAGGCGTGGATGGCCCGATTCGCGGGTTGAGCGCGTCGAAGAAGGGGCCTGGCGCCTGATCCCCCCGGATCGAACGGGTGCCGACCGGCAACGCCTAGGCCTGCCACAGGGGCCCAGCCCGGCAAGCTGTCCTCGGGGGCCTCGTCGCAACCGGCGAACCGGCCCGGGCCCACCGGGCCCCAGGTCAAAGGTGCGGCCGAACGTTTGCCCCGCACCCGCAGGCTGGCCACTGGCCAGCCGCGTCGACAACCCCATGGGCCGATGCGCCTGGTCCGTGACCGCTGCGGCGCCCGGACGACGGCCCCGGCTCGTCATCGCCCGTCCAGCAGGGACCGCGGTCCCACGGCGAGACGTTCGTACTCGGCGGGCAGGTTGTAGATCTGCCCGCAGATCCGGATGCCGCCGCCGTCCGGCCAGGGCCAGGTCAGCACCCGGCAGTCCAGCCGGGTCGCGATCTCCTCGCGCAGGGCGGCAGCCTCGGCATGGGTGCGGGCGAGGCCGGGCGGCAGGCGCAGGGCCCGCATGGCGAGGCGGTCGTCGACGGGCAGTGCGGTCACACCCGGGATGCGGGCGAGAAGTTCGGCGCCGTGGCCCGCCAGAGCGCTGTTGTGGGCGCGCACGCGTTCGGGGCCGGGGCCGACGAGAAGGTCGAGGCCCTCGGGGCGGCGAGCCAGCCGGTGTAGTCGGTGGCCGGTACTCGACCGCGCGAGGGAAGGCGCGGTCGTCCTCCCTGGAGGGAACGGGGGCGGGCACCCGTTCCCGGTGAGTGGGGGGACACCGCGAGCAGAGCGCTGCCCGGCGGGGCGTCCGCCCACTGGCGCAGATTGCCGAACCAGAAGTCGGGCCCGCCGCCGCGATGCTCGGCCAGGAACGCGAACACGCTCCCCGACGGGGTCAACTCCCGGCAGGTCTCCCACACATCCGGCCCGACCGTCTCCCCGGCCCATTCCCCCATCGCCACAAGAAACAGTCCGGCCCCGACGCCCGCCCGCCAGGGCCAGAACCCAAGATCTTCATGAGTCTTCTAGTTCCGGTGATAGGCGGCGAGGAGGAAGAGCCAGATCTCGCTGACGGTCGGGAAGCAGGCGACCGCGTGCCGCAGTCGTTTGAGCGGGACCTCGCCGGCGACGGCGATGGTCGCGGAGTGCAGCAGTTCGCTGATTCCGTAGCCGACGAAGGTCACCCCGAGCAGGACCTCCCGGTCGAGATCGACCACCATCCGGGCGTGGCCCTGGTAGCCGTCGGCGTAGAGGTTGGCGCCCTGGGCGGCGTTGAAGTCAAGGTCGACGACCTTGGTGCGGTGCCCGGCCCGGGCTGCTTCCTCGGCGGACAGGCCCACCGCGCCCGCCTCGGGGTCGGTGAAGAAGACCTGCGGCACGGCGTGCTGGTCGGCGGTGGTGGCGTGGTCGCCCCAGGGGGCGTCGTCCAGTGGGAGGCCGGCGGCGCGGGCGCCGATCGCGTCGCCCGCTGTCCGGGCCTGGTACTTGCCCTGGTGGGTGAGGAGAGCGCGGTGGTTGACGTCGCCAAGGGCGTACAGCCAGTCGCCTTCGACGCCGCGGACCAGACAGGTTGTGTCCACGTCCAGCCAGGAGCCTGGGGTGAGGCCGACCGTGTCCAGGCCGATGTCGTCGGTGTGGGGGGCGCGGCCGGTGGCGAACATGACTTCGTCGGCCTCCAGCTCGCTGCCGTCGTCGAGGGTGAGGGTGACCGAGTCGGGGCGACGCAAGGCGGTCACCTGCACTCCGATCCGCACGTCCACGCCCGCCTGAGTCAGGCCGCGTGCGATGAGCTCACCCGCGAAGGGTTCCATGCGGGACAGCAGGGAGTGGCGGGCCAGCAGAGTGACCTGGGAGCCGAGGCCCTGCCAGAGGGTGGCCATTTCGACGCCGACCCCGCCGCCGCCGACGATGGCGAGGCGGGCGGGGACGGCACTGGAGTCGGTACCGTGCCGGTTCGTCCAGGGGCGAGCCTCATTGATACCCGGGATGTCGGGCAGCACCGGGCGGCTGCCGGTGGCGATGGCCACGGCGTGCCGGGCGGTGAGGGTGTGGCGTGCGCCGTCGTCCCGGGTGACCGTGACCCGGCGGGGGCCGTCGATCCGGCCGTGGCCGCGGAAGAGGTCGGCGCCGATGGACTTGACCCACTTGGCCTGTCCCGTGTCGTCCCAGTCGGAGACGTAGTGGTTGCGGCGGGCGAAGACCCGGGCGGTGTCGAGTCGGCCGGTAACGGCCTGCCGGGCGCCGTCCACCCGCTGGGAGTCGGCGACGGCGACTACCGGCCGTAGCAGTGCCTTGCTGGGGACGCAGGCCCAGTAGGAGCATTCACCGCCGACGAGTTCACGCTCCACGACGGCGACGGTGAGGCCGGCGGCACGGGCGCGGTCTGCGACGTTCTGTCCGACCGGGCCTGCGCCCAGCACGATCACGTCATGCGTTCCATTTGCTAAATTTTTTGGGGATTCATCCATTTCTCTATCGCATCACGATCAGCGATTGATTGCTCAGTCATGGGTTGCGTTGCCTGGCGACAGGCCTCCGTCCGCGCCGACGGACAAGCTCTCCCAGTAGCCGGATGAGCTTCCCCGGTGCCGGCTTCTGGGGACCACGACGCCGAGTGTCACGCCCGGCCCGAACGGTTGCGGCCGTCGGCCTGGAGACCCCGGACCGTCGGCCTGGGCCGGGCCGTAGCATCCCGCTCCTGCCGGGCCGCAAGGGTGAACGGCTCCCTTGCCGCGTCCCCCAAAGCCGCCAGCGCCACATGCAGTTCGGGGTCGAAAGGGGGCGCATCCCAAGCCTTCGAGACAGGGCCGGGCTCCGGCGGCATGCCACCGACACTCATGACAGGCAATCCCGTCGGGTGAGGGAATACCGGCCGGCATCCCGACCGGAACAGCTCGTCAGCATGTCCGTGCATGTAGGGAACACTCGCGCGAGGTCCATGCGGCGTAGTCAATCAGCTGCCAGGCGGAGGCCACAGCTCCTCAGCGAAGGTCACAGGTCGAGATCACCACCCCGGAGCGTCGTCAAAACTCAGGTTGACGCCCCAAGCGGTGCGCGCCCGGTGCCGCCAGGCATGTGCCGACCACATACCACCGATGACGCCCACGGCTGGTGGCACGACCGCGGCCCGGGGACGGCGACGTGCTCGACCGCTACCCGCTCTGCCACCTCACCCGCGCCGACCTGCTGCGCGACCTGGGCCGCTGCCAGGAAGCCGGACAGGTCGACGGACGCGTCCTGGCACGGGCCGTCAACTCCGCCCCAGCAGGCGCTGCTGAAAGCGGATCGGGTGGGGCCAGATCGCCAGGCGAACCAACGCGGCGTTGGAAACGCATTGCGGGCCTGAGACCAGAGCGCCGTGTGGGCCAGCCAGTGGTCCAGCAACGCGCGGTCGCCCGTCACCGTCACCCGGTCGTCCTCAGGAGGGACGCGGTGGGCATCGCGGACCATGCATTCTGTGTATGCGGCATCTACCAGCTCGGCGCGGCGGCCGAGCGCCGTGCGGATCGGACACCCGGTCGGTGACTGTCTTCCGGCGTTCGAGGAGACGCCTCAGTGTGCGGACTGACCGGACAGTCCAGCGCTCGCGTATACGCGGCTCGCAAACTCGGCTATCTGCTCGTCGCTCAGATTCTTCGCAAGATTGGCCTCCGTGATCATGCCGACAAGGCGGTGGCCGCTCTGGACGTCGATCACCGGCAACCGCTTGATCTGATGTTCCTCCATGGTCGTCAGGACATCGGTGGCGTCCGCTTCGGCATCGATCCAGTGCACCCTGGCATTGAGCGATCCGGCCTGCACGGTTGCCGGGTCGACGCCCTCGGCGCAGCACTTGACGACGATGTCACGGTCGGTGATCAAGCCTGTGAGCTTGTTGTTGTCGCCGCAGATGGGCAGGCAACCGACGTCCAGATCGCGCATCATCTTCGCCACGTCGAACAGCGACTGGTGCGCACCGACACACTGCACGCCGCTGGACATGATGTCTCGCGCTCGCAGCTTCTCAGCCATGATTTCCTCCCGTTCTCGACAGCGTTTGTGTCTCCGTCATCGATCACAACACGAATGGCTCAACTCCGCTCCCCGGAAGCGCCAGTAAGACAGGGAAACCCAGGCCCACCGCGATCGCGCACGGCTCGTACAATCCTTTTGGTTGTCATCGGCCGTCACTTCGGCTCGCCGACCCTACGGCGCCGTCACCATGCGGAACGATGACAGCTATGGCTTCAGGTGACTGAATCCCACCTCGAAGCGCTCGACCGAGACAACCCGTTGGCCTTCCCTCTTTGCGATTTCTTCGCGGAGCCGGGTTGTCCTTTCCTCGCTGGCCTGCATGGTCTGCTCGTCATCCCACAAGGTCAGCGATTTGGCCTTTCCAGAGGCTCGGTCGACGAGGTAGTACACGCCCCGGAAGCCGGGAACCTCCTGGACCTGTTCGAGAGTCTCTTCCCAGTTCACGGTCAGGTCTCCCTGCGCAGGAACCGGTGATCCCTCATAGGTGCTCAGCCTCGCGAACATCGCTGCCACCCCTTCCTGGCCGGCTGCCGGTCGGGGGACAGACAGCCTCAGGATCAGAGTGCTCCGGCATGGCGCACGTCGCATGCCGGCCGAGCAGCCGTTCGCGCCCATCCACCGACCCGGTGGGGGCTGGTCTGCCGGGCCCCGGATGCGCGCCGGGCGGCCAACTGGTAAAGGCGTGCCGAACGCCGACACTGCCTCCACGGAGATTCGTAGGCCCCTCCGGTGGTCACCACTTCCGGGGCGGGGGACGGGACCATTCGTGTCGCCACACCGTATGTGTCGTCACACCGCAGGAATGCCCGGGGCGGCGTCCCCTGTGGTGGGACGCCACACTTCAGCCGCCTCTTACGATCCTGGAGCTGATGGTGCTGGTTCGCATTGCGGTTGCCGGTCTGCGGGGTCCAGCCGCAGACCCCACTGTGGGGGTGGCGCGGGGGAGGCCGCCCAGGAACCGGCGGCCACCTTGTCGGAGCCGAGCACGTTCTCGCCGTAAAGATCCTGCAGCCAGTTGGTCTGGTAAATGGTGTCGAGGTAGCGCTCGCCGAGGTCCGGGCCGATGGCCACTGCGGTGAGTTCGCGCGCGTCATGCCGGGCCAACCAGTCCGTTGCTCCGCTGACCACTGTGCCGGTGGAGCCGCCGAACAGGAATCCGCGCCTGGCCAGACGATGGCAGGTACGGACGGTGTCCGCCTCCTCGACACGTATCACCTCATCCACATAGGACTCGTCGAGCAGCGGCGGGCGCATGCTCATCCCCAGGCCGGGAATCATCCGGCGGCCGGGCGGACCGCCGAAGGACACCGAGCCGACGCTGTCCACCGCGATGATCCGCACGGGCCGGTGCCACTCCCGGAAGTAGCGCGCACAGCCCATCAGGGTCCCGGTGGTGCCGGCCCCGACGAACAGCACGTCCAGTTGCGGGAACTGGCGGGCGATCTCCGGCGCCGTCTTGCGGTAGTGCGCCTTCCAGTTGCTCGGATTGGTGTACTGGCTGAGCCACACGTACCTGTCGTCAGAGGCGCACAGCTCGCGGACGTACTCGATCCGCGCGCCGAGAAAGCCGCCGTTGGCCTCCTGCCCGGCCATCACGTGCACCTGGCTGCCCAACGCCTCCATCATCATCCTGGTCGACAGGTTGCCGCGGGAGTCCGTCACACACAGGAACCGGTAGCCCTTGCTCGCCGCGATCATGCTCAGTGCCACGCCGAGGTTCCCGGACGAGGACTCGACCAGGATCGATTCCGGCGTCAGGACCGCATCCCGCTCAGCGGCCTCCACCATCTCGGTCGCGGCCTTCAACTTGATCGAGCCGGCGAAGTTGAAGCCCTCACACTTCAGGAAGAGCGAGTGCCCGATGATCGACCGAAGGTCGACATAGAGCTCCTCTTCGTTGAAGGCGTAGGGAACGGATACGACGGGCACGATGGTCTCCTCTATCTGGAGCAGAGCACTTTCGGAACGTCCATCCGATCGTGGGCGGGCTTCTCGCTTTGCGGGCGGGAGCCTGTGCCCGACCAAGCCGGACGGGGCCCTGCGTCAGCGGTCGCTGTCTCGTGCGTCAGGACCTGCTGATAATTGAGTGGTGAATCTCCTGGGATCAGCCGTGGATAAGCCTCCTGGGCTCTCGGCCGGCTCATCCGTACCGGCTCAGTTCGTGGAAGAAGTCGTCGACGACGTGCAACTCTCCGCAGCGGACCACTTCGGCGTAGACGTACTTGCCCACCGCGAGATCGAGCACCCCGAGGCCGAAGGGCGAGAACACCACCGGCCGGTCCGCCGGCACCGTCACCCGCCCGGCCATCACGTCGTCCAGCGTGCCGTGCAGGAAGTCCCGGTTGCCCGTGAGTTGCTCGGCCAGATGCGGCGAGGTGTCGGCCTTCAGGCAGTGCTCGATGTCATCGACGATGTTGGTCGAGGCGAGCAGGATCTCCGGCGCGAGGTCGCGCAGCGACACGTGCAGCACCAGCGGATTGTGTGCGAACCACGACAGGTCGCTGACATGCGGCTGACCGGCGACGGTGGCGAAGACCACCAGGTCGCTGTTGCGGATCAACTGCTCGGCGCTGTCGTGCACGGTGATCCGGCCGGCGGTGCCCGACTGCTCCAGGTAGCACCGGAAGCCTGCCGCACTGTCGGCGGACAGGTCGTGCACGCCGATCTCGTCGAACGACCAGCCGGTGCCGACCAGGAAATTGTGGATGTAGCGGGCGATCAAGCCCACCCCGAAGAACCCGACACGCGTCGGGCGTGGCCGGTCGCGGCTGAGCCAGTCGGCCGCCGACGCCGCCGACGCGGCCGTCCTGGTGGCGCTGATGATCGAGCTTTCCAGACAGGCGAACGGGTAGCCCGTGTCGTGGTCGTTGAGGATCAGCACGGCCGAGGCCCTCGGGATGCCGGCCGTCACGTTTTCCGGGAAGCTGGAGATCCACTTCAGGCCGTCCACCTGCACCTCCCCGCCGATCGAGGCGGGCAGTGCGATGATCCGGGAGGACGGGCGGTCGGGGAAACGCAGGAAGTACGACGGCGGGTTCACCGAATCACCGGCGCCGTGCACCCGGTAGGTGGCCTCGACCAACTCCACGATCCGTGTCTCGGATCCGTGCAGCGCGCGCTGGACCTGTGCACCGGAGATCACCGCGAACGGTGGCACGGTGATCGGCGCGGCCATCGCGGACTGTGTTGCGGTGGAATCGATGGTGGTCATCCTGCGGTCACCTCGACGGTCGGCGAGCAATCGGCAAGATGCACCGGGTCGGTCATGGCGACGAGCACTTCGCGCGGTCCCTCGAAGGGCTCCCTGCTGTGCGCGGTGCGGATGTTGTCGACGAGCATCAGGTCGCCGGCCTGCCACGGCTCGCGTGCGGTGTTGGCCTCGTAGACGCTGTTGAGCAGCTGCACGACGTCCTCGCCGATCGGGTCGCCGTTGCCGAAACGGGTATTGAACGGCAGCCCATCGGCGCCGTAGACGTCCACCAGGTACTCGCGCACCTCGGGGGCCATCGTCCACTCGTTGAGGAACGCGATCTGGTTGAACCAGCAGCGCCGGCCGCTGACCGGGTGACGCACCACGGCGCTGCGGCGCTGTCTGGTGCGCAGTCCACCGTCGGGCTGCCACTCGAACGTGATCGCGTTGGCGCGGCAGTAACTCTCGACGGCGCCACGGTCGTCGGTGCCGAACGCCTCGGCGATGGACGCCCCGATCTCTTCGTTGTAGCTGCGGGTGAGCAGCCAGCCCTCCCGCTCGAACCGCTCGGTCAACTCGGAGGGCAGCGCGTCGAGCACGGTCGGTGAGTCGGCCACCGCGGTCGCCCCGCCGTCGGTGGGCGCGCTGTGGCAGACGAACATCATCAGGCCGGGGAACTCAAGCGTGTAGCTCAGTTCGTGGTGCATGCACATCGGCTGGTTCGGCGGCCACTTCGATGAGGAGTACACGCCGTCGGAATAGGTCTGTCGGGGCGCGAAGACCTCCTTCTCGGTCATCAGACCGGTGGCCAGCTCCGAGAAGACGGCGCCGGTCTCGGCCGCGTCGCGCAGCCCGAGGCCGCGGACCAGGACCGAACCGTGCTCGGCGACGACAGCGCGCAGCGCGTCCCGGTGCTCGGCCGCCCAGCTCGGCGCGTCGCCGGTGGCCCCGGCCCGCAGCAGCGGAGGTTTGCCCGGTTCCAGTTCCACGTCGACCAGCGACGCCGTGGACATGAACGACATCTCGATTTCCTTTCAGTTGCCACTCAGAAAGAAGCGAACAGTTCGGCGGCGCGCAGCACGGCCTGTGCCGCCTCGGTCGGACGGGTGTGCAGGAAGTGGTGGCCGCCGTCGGCGAGCTCGTGCAGGTCGACCTGTTCGGCCAGGAGCTGCCAGTCGCGGTACCGGCGCGGGTATTCCGCCGTGCTGGGGTCGTCGGCGGCAATCACCACGGTGACCGGCGCGGACAGCTTCAGCGCAGGCGGGCTGTCCAGGGCGTCGGCGAAATAGCGGTGTGCGGACACACAGTCGTGCCGGTAGGCGGCACCGACGTGCTCGGCGTGCTGCGTGTCCAGCTCAACGAGCTCTGTGTACCTGCTGTCCGCGCTCAGCTCCGCGGCGATCTCGGCGTTGCTGAGCCCGGTCAGCTCGGTGATGGTGGCGCGCCGGTGGGCGGCGTCACCGAGCAGCTGCGCGCCGAGGAACACCCGCTGGACGTCCACCCCGCGCTCCTGAAGCTTTCTGGCCGTCTCCACGGCCAACGCGGTGCCCGAGGAATGACCCCACAGCAGGACCCTGGTCAGGCCGCGCCGGATGATCTCGACGACGACCTGCTCGACCACCTGTGTCATCGGCGTGAGCGGCTCGCTCCCGGTGGCCACGTCGTGACCGGGCATCTCGACGGCGTAGACCGCCGGCCCGCCGCCCGCCAGTGCCCTGGCCATCGGCTGGAAGTTCACCGCGTTGCCGCCGGCGTAGGGGAAGCACACCAGGGCAGCGGCCTGCACACCGTCCGATTCCGACAGTGGCTGAAGCAGCCCGGAGCGCTGCTCGGATCTGCCGTCGACCAGTCCGGCCAGATCGGCAAGGACCGGGTGACGGGTGACGTCCTTGAGGGACACCGCACGGTCCAGGGTGATCGCCAGCTTCACTGCCGACAGCGACGTGCCGCCCCGGTCGAAGAAGTGGTCCCGCCGTCCGATCTGGTTCTGCGGGATGCCGAGCACCTTCGCCCATGCGGCCGCCAGCTGCTGTTCGGTCGGCGTGTTCGGCGCGCGGTAGTCGTCCTGGACGACGTCGAGTTCTTCGGCGAGTGCCCGCAAAGTCTTCCTGTCGATCTTGCTGTTGGCCGTCAGCGGCAGGCTTTCCCGCCAGTGGAAGGCCGACGGGACCATGTACTCGGGCAGCGACTGACCGAGTCGGTCCAGCAGGACGTCGACCTCGAGCGGCTGCCGACCGGAGTAGAACGCCACCAGGTGCTTGCTCTGGTCGGCCCGCTCGGTGACCACCACTGCACCGTCGCGAACACCGGGCGCCCGCAACAGGGTGTTCTCGATCTCGCCGATCTCGATCCGGAAACCACGAATCTTTACCTGGGTATCCCGGCGTCCGAGGAACTCCAGCTTGCCCTCGGGCTGCCAGCGGCCGTAGTCGCCGCCCCGGTAGAGCCGGGCGCCCTCACGGTGCGGATCGACCAGGTAGGCCTGCCGGGTGCGCTCGGGGTCGTTGACGTATCCGCGGCCGACGCAGACGCCGGAGAAGACGATCAGACCGGGGGCGCCGAGCGGCACCGGGGCCAGATGCTCGTCGACGACGTAGACGTGCACGTTGTTCACCGCAGGTCCCAGCAGGACCCGGTCTCCGTCGGGCACACAGTCCATGACCTCGTGGTTGGTGTCGTCCGAGGTCTCCGTCAGCCCGTAGGCGTTGACCAGCTTGATCCCGGGCTGGGCGGCGAACCAGCGTTGCGTGAGCTCCTTCTTCAGCGCCTCGCCAGTGACCGACACACACCGCAGGTCCGGCAGCTCGCGGGGGTGCTGCTGCAGACAGGACACGACGACGTCCAGGTAGGAGGGTACGACCTGGAGGACGGCGACCCGGCCGTCAATGATCTTGTCGACGAACCGCTGGACGTCCAGGATCACCTCCTGCTCCACCAGCAGGGTCCGCCCCCCGACGAGGAGCCCGGACACCAGTTGCCACAGCGAGATGTCGAAGCACTGGGGTGCGGTCTGGGCCACCACCTGTCCCTCGCCGATCTCCAGGTCATCGATCTTGGCGTAGAGGTGGTTGAGCATGCCCGCGTGCTCGCACATCGCGCCCTTGGGCTCACCTGTGGAGCCGGAGGTGAAATAGATGTAGGCGAGCTGGTCCGGTGCGACGCGCAGGCCCAGATCATCGTCGGCGTGCTCCTCCTCGTAGGCTGCGCCGACGAATAGCTTCTGGACCCCGGACAGCGAGTCGAGGGCCTGGTCGAGCGTGGAGGTGCTGCCGGGTTCGGTCAAAACGAGCCCGCATGCGGCACGGGAGAGCATGGCTGCGAGGCGATCGGCCGGGAAATGCGGCTCGATGGGCAGGTACACGCCGCCGGCCTTGAAGACCGCGAGGACGGCGGCCATCCAGTCCAGGTTGCGCTCCGTCACCACCGCGACCACACCCTCGGGGCGCAGCCCCCGCGCCAGCAGGGCTCGTCCCAACCGGTTGGCACGCGCGTTGAGTTCCCGATAAGTCAGCTGCCGTTCCCCATGCACCACCGCGATGGCGTCCGGGTGTGCCGCCACCCGCTGTTCGAACAGCTCGTGGAACCGGCGGTCCGGCAGCTCCCGGCGCGGACCGGCGAGTCCTTCGAGCTGGAAGCGGAGTTCCTCGGCGGAGAGCAGGCTCTGCCGCCCGTGCTCGGCGTCCGGATCGGCGGCGATCAGCGCGAGCGCGGTGAGGTGGTAACCGGCGATCCTGACGGCGCAGTCCGCGTCGAGCGCGTCGGTCCGGTACCGCAGCCGCAGCACGAGGCGGTCTGCGCGTCGCGAAAATCCCACCCACAGCACGGTGTTGCCGGCGAGTTCGCCGCCCAAGCCGTGCGGATCGAACACGGTCTCGACCGACGGTTCGGCCAGGCCCAGCTCGCGCCTGAGCTCATCGACCGGAAAGTCCTTGTGCAACAGTAGACTTGACGCGACTCGATGGGTGTCCAGCAGCAGCGTCCGCCACGAGTCGGGTTCGGTCGTCAGCCGGCAGGGCAGCAGCGGGCCGCCCTCCGCAGTGACGTAGCCGGTCGCGACCTCGTGCTCGCCGGACAGCGCGGCGAGCACCTTGGCGTGCGCGGCCAGCAGCACCGAGTCGAGCGGCACCGCCAGGTCCTCGGCCAACCGGCCCAACGCCGCCACGACGTCGTCCGGGACCGTCGCCTCGTGTTCGCCGACGCCCGTCACCGGATTGAGCGTCCACCGCGGGATTGCGGTGAATCCACCGGCGACGAGCACAGCGCGCCAGAACTCACGGTCGGCCTGCACTTGCATTTCCATCTGCTCGTCCCTCTCCAATCACCGTCGCGACTGTGCTGTCCAGTGCCGACAAGCGCAGCGCTGCTACCTCTTCCGCGTCAGTGCCTCGGGCTGATAAGGGGCATCTCGCGTTTCCGTGGCGGGGTTTCCTCCCCAGCGTGCGTGCTGTGGGACTTCCTCGCCCTTCATGAGGAAGGAGTCGGGGGCGAGCACCGCGCCGCTGCCCATCGTCACGCCGTAATGCACGTGGGATCCCACACCGAGGGTGCAGCCGACGCCGAGGGTGCTGCGATCGGACTTGAAGGTGCCGTCCTCCTGCGAGTGGCACTGGATCTTGCTTCCCGCATTGAGCGTGCAGTCGTTCCCGATGGTGGTGAGCGTCCGCTCCGTCAGATAGCAGCCGTCATCGAAGACCCTGCTGCCGATCCGAACCCCCAGCATCCGCCAGATCACGTTCTTGAAAGGGGTGCCGTTGAAGACGTCGAGGTACGTGTCAGGCACCTTCCAGAGGCGCTCGTGCCACCAGAAGTATGGGTCGTAGATGGAACACAACTGCGGTCGCAGCGCACGGAATGCCGCGACGCCGCGCTCCACCAGTACGTAGTAGACGGCGGTGAACCCAAGGCTGAACACCAGGAACGCGGCGATCAGTACATGCCCGTAAGAATCGTACAGATCGACGTTCGCGAGGCCGAGCAGCGTGAGCACGAAGAAGTGCAGCCACCGCACGAGCAGGAAGAAGACCATCGAGCGGATGTTGTAGCGGTTCTTTGCGGCGAGGCTGCGGCGCAACTCGCCGCCGGTCCGGAGATGGTCGAACCGGGAGTCGCGCTCAACCGACCGGGGAATCTCGAAGCACGGCGAGCCGAGCAGGCCCACCCCCTCGCGTACCTCGCCGTCGAGCGGAACCATCACCTTCGTCGCGAGGAGGCAGTTCTTGCCTGTCCTGGCCCCTGAGGGATAGGCGATGTTGTTCCCGAGGAAGTTGTTTGGCCCGATCGAGGCCCGGGACACCCGGAAGGACGTGCTCGAGAAGTCGGCATTCACGATGGAGAGCCCGTCAGCGACCATCGTTCCGCTGCCGAAAGAGCACAGATACGGGGTCTCGTGTTGCACTTCTGTGCCGAAGTTCGACCCGGTCTGCTCGACCCGGGACAAGTCGTATCCGAGGCCGCGCAAGTAGTGGACGATGTAGGAGCTGTCACCGAACAGCCATTTGAAGAACTTTACGTTGGTCATGCGCCCGATCGCCCGGTGCGCCGAGTAATGAAACCCGTAGAGCGGATAGACCTTGTCCGGTTTGACGACCAGGTTCAGCAGCCGTGGAACGGTGAACATTACGGCCAGGCCCACGACGACGAAGCCGAAGAACAGCACGAAGGAAAGGACCAGCGCGTCGATGTAGAGGTCCGGCGATGTGAACCCCACCGAGCCCGGGCCCAGCCGGTTGTGCAGCGCCGGAACCAGGGTCGACAGCATGTACGCGCCCCCGACGGTCAGCGGCACGTAGAGGAAGAACAGTTGAAGCACGGTGATGAGGCCGAAGCCGGCCCGGCGCACAGTGCCGCACTCGGCCGGCCCGATCCTCAGGTAGTCATGCGCCGTGAGCTCTGCCGGGGATCCGTGCCAGCGCTGGCCGTCCGGGACCACCTGGCCGCTGTACAGCGTGGACGTGTGGCCGAGTTGCGCCCCGTCGCCCATCGACGTGTCGATGTCGAGCACGGTCTTCTCGCCGATGAACACGTCCCGGCCAAGGGTGACCCGGCCGGTCTGGATACGGCCGGCGTGTGCCCGGTAGCAGAGGAAGAACGAGTCTTTGCGGATCACCGTGCCGGCGCCGATCGTGAGCAGGTCGGGGCAGGCCGGAACGCTGTGGGAGAGGATCGTGACCCCCTTGCCGATCCGTGCGCCCAGGGCTCGCAGGTACAGCACGTACAGGGGATTGCCGACGAAGAAAATCATCGGATTGGCATGGATCAGCACCTTGACGGTCCAGAAGCGCAGATACGTCAGACCCCAGACCGGGAACTCGCGCGATTTCCACCGGCCGACGAGGAGCCATTTGGCCACGATCGGGAAGGTACACAGACCGACGAAGCCGACGCCGCCGAAGACGAACGATCGCACGTAGACGTCGACCACATCCGAGGCGGCGGAGACCCATGCATAGCCTCGGTCGGCAGTGAATCCTGCGAGGACGGAATACCCCAGGAAAAGCAGGAACTGCAGCGTTCCGCAGAGGACGTACTGCACCGTGCCGGCCGGAGTCACCACCTCGGGCGACACCGGGACCGACGACTCGACAGGGATGGGCGCGGCGTCCGCGAGCCCCGTCGCCAGGCTTCGGATCGTCGGGTGCCGGTAGATATCCTTCATCGACGCCGACGGGAGGTCCGCCCGCTTCCTGACCCGTGCGCAGAAATGGGCCATCACCAACGAGTTGGCGCCGAGGTCATCGAAGAAGTGGCTATCGACCGACACCCGTTCGACGCGCATGACGTCAGCCAGCACCTCGGCGAGGTCTGTCTCGATTCCGGTCTTCGGGCCGGTGTACCTGCGCACGTCGATCGCAGAATCATCCGGACCGGGCATCAAGACTTCGACTGATTTCTCCTCCATGCGGGCTCCTTGAGGAACTTTCGAGTGCCGTCGGCCATTACGGTCGGCGCCCCGTACTCGCGCTTTTTCGATGGCCGGAGCGAGCAGTCCGGAAGTCACGAGGTCGGGATCGGTTGTCCGATTCCCAAACCGTCGCCTTAGTCTCAACTGTCCACCGTCAGGCTGCCACCCGAACATCCCCCAAAAGAGGGTCACCGGCTCGCAGGGGCGCGTGGAGATGGACAAGGCGGTCGGGATCGATGCCGAATGCGCCGCCCTCTCCGGACGGGCGCCGTCTTGTGGACAGGCGTGACCGTCCGGGGCAGCGATCGACCCGTACCCGCCGCGTTGTACGGAGACGATTTCGGCAGTGATGGAGAACGCGGTGTCCTCCGGGGTGACGGTGCCCAGGTCGAGGCCGATCGGGTGGCGCAGGCAGGCGAGCAGGTTCGCGTACAGGCGTTGGTGAAGGTGGTGCGGGCATCGCACACGGTGACGTGTAACCCCAGGAATCGGTCGGCCCCGGAGAACGAGGTGGTATGGTCCCGCGCGCGGAAGATCGGCTGTCGGGGTGGTACCGTCAAAGGTTCGAGACCGGGCGGACGGGGCGTTCTCGTGGACACGACCTCCAGGTCCGGCCCGCGGATCGCGCTCTCGGTGCGGCCGCCGCGGACACGGCCGAGCGCAGTACCGTCAGCGCGCGGCGAGGGTTGTCCCGACCTGGCGTGCCGCGTTGCCCCGTACGGGTGGGATCGCCGTCGTTGTGCCGGCACAGCAGCTCTGCCGCCAGGTGGCGCAAGGGTTGCCTTCTCAGCAGTGGGTGTACAGCGGTTGACGGCCCGGGTCACATGTTCTCCGCGCCCGCCTTGATGGCCTCCCGGATACGCGTGTACGTGCCGCAGCGGCAGATGTTGCGGATCTCGTCGAGGTCGCGGTCCTCGATCTCGCGGCCGTCGGCAGCGGCCTGCCGGACCTTGGCGACGGCGGCCATGATCTGGCCCGGCTGGCAGTGTCCGCACTGTGCGACGTCCAGGTCCAGCCAGGCTTCCTGCATCGGGTGCAGATCCTTGCCGACGGTGGCGGGCAGCCCCTCGATCGTGGTGATCTCGTCGTCCGGCGTGATCTTCGACATGGTGCCCGTCGCGCGGGCGTACGCGCAGGCGATGGTGGCGAACACCGGCGCGACCCCCAACTCGCCCGCTCCGGAGAGCTTGTCGCTGGTGCTCGGCATGACGACGACCCGTAGTTCGGGCGGGGTGTTCCACTGCCGTGTGTAGAAGTAGTTGTCCCAACTGCCCTCCAGCGGGATGCCGTCCTTGATGTGCAGGCTGGAGGTGAGGGCCATGGCGAGGGCGTCGTCAAGACCGCCCCTCATCTGGGCCTCCAGGCCGCCGGGTTGATGGCGAATCCCGCGTCGATGACCATCAGGGCCTTTGTGACGCGCGGTCCCGTCACCGCGTCCCGGATCTTCCGGTTGACGGTCTCCTGCCGACAGCCGATCTCGACGAGCGTGGCGACCGCGCCCCGGTACTCCGAGTGCAGGCCGATGCCCTGGGCCACCCTCGGGGGCAGTGACCTGCCCCAGTCGCCTTCGTCAACCGCCTTGTCCAGGACGGCGCCCAACCGCTCGTCCTTGAGGAACTCGCGGCGCAACTCCACGGGGTCCTTCCCCATCTTCGCGGCAAGCCGATCGACGACCAGCTCCCGCGCGCACGCCACATTCGGGGAGTAGATGTCGCGCATGCTGCCCGTGTTGAACTTCAGCGGCACCTCGTTGAGCAGCTGGGTGGTGACACCGAAGTCGTACGGCGAGGACTGAGTCAGCTCGTAGATCGTCTCGGCGAACGTCAGGTTGCCCGCGACGGGCAACTTCGCCGCCGTCGACGTGATCATCTCGCCGAGACCGTGGCCGAAGTCGGTCTGCGAACCGGTGTGCCGCTGCTCGTAACTGAGGACGTTGCCCAGCGCGTATGTCGCGCGTACACGTGAGACGCACATCGGATGCGTACGGCCCTGACGGAAGTTGTCGGGACGGGACCACGACAGCTTGACCGGTTTGCCCATCTTCTGAGAGATCTCCGCTGCCTCGGCGGCCACGTCGTGGAAGAGATGCCGGCCGAAGGAGCCGCCGCCCTCCACCACATGGACGGTGACCGCCTTCTGGGGCAGTCCCAGGCGGGTGGCGATCTCGCGCTGGGCCACGATCGGCACCTTCAGGCTCGCCCAGATCTCGGCGGGGTCGGCGCGGACGTCGGCGATCGCGTTGTCGGGCTCCAGCGGGCTGTTGCTGGCGAACACGAAGGTGAACTCGGCGTCGAACTTCTTGGTGAGCAGGGGCGGTACGATCACGGGCAGGGCGGACGCCTTGATCTTGCGCAGTACGGTGTCGTCCGATTCCCCGTCCACGGTGCCCGGCCCCCAGGTCACCTCCAGTGCCCGCAGCGCGTCGATGCACTGGCTGAACGTCTCCCCGCGGACGGCCACGCCGTGCTCGACGGCCGCGACATCGGTGATGCCCGGCATCCGCGCGACCACATCGGCGTTGTGGACGGTCTCGACCGTCCCGTTGATCGTCGGCGGTCGGCGCACCATGGTCGGTTTGGCGTCGGGGACTTGGTGGTCCATGCCGAACTTCTTGCGGCCGGTGACGATGTCGAGTGCGTCGATACGGTTCTGGGGCGTGCCCAGAACCGTGAACTCGTCGGGCGACTTGAGAGGTGCGGCGGCGGGAGCGGCTGTCCGGCTCGCGCGCCATGGGTGTGTTGATGACTCGACACGGCAGCAGTGCCGGCCGTGCTTTCCTGCGCCGTGCTTGCCCTGGTGCACAGCAGCGTGGCGGCCGGCGGCCTCGCTCTCGGCGTCGTGATGGCCAAGGTCTTCGCCGCAGTGGCACGGGGCGTCCCCGGCGGCCATCGCAAGCTCGCGACGCGCCGACGGGCCGGTGTCGTGGCGCGCGCCTCCTCTGAGCGCGATAGGTGACGAGTCCGGCCGGCGCGGTGCAGGAACGCGACGTTCGCGTTCGGTCCCACCGAACCTTGATCACGTTTCGACGGACACCGGGTAAGGAACAAATGGGTGTCCTAAGTCAGTTGTCCAGCAGGCATCATGAAGGAGTGCGTACATGACGATCTCTCTCGGTCTCGGTCTCCCGCAGATGAAGCAGTACGACATCGGCCGCGATGTGGCCACCGTGGCGCGCGCGGCGGAGGAGACCGGATATGCGAGTCTTTGGGTCTTCGAGCGTGTCCTGTTTCCCGAGCCCGCCACCCAGGGGCTGTACGGCGTACCGGGGCTGCCGTGGCCCGACCAGTACCGCAGTGTCGCCGACCCACTCGTCACACTCGCGCTGGCCGCCGCGGCCACCGGCCGGGCCCGGCTCGGCACCAGCGTCCTGGTCGCGCCTTTGCACGTGCCGTTCCAGCTGGCCCGTTCGCTCGCCTCGCTGGACGTCGCGAGCGGTGGGCGAGTGATCGCGGGCCTCGGCACGGGATGGTCTCTGGACGAGTATGCGGCCGCCTCCGTCGCGCCTTTCGAGAGGCGTGGTGCGGTGCTGGACGAGCTGCTGGACGTGTGCGCGGCCGTCTGGGGTCCGGACCCTGTCTCCTACGAGGGCGAGCTGACCACCATCGCCCCGTCCGAGGTCGGCCCCAAGCCGGTGCACCCCATTCCGGTCTACCTGCCCGCGAACAGCCCGCGCGCCACTCGCCGTCTGGTCGACCGGGCGGACGGCTGGATGCCCGTGGCCATGGGCACCGCTCGGCTGGCCGAGGAGTGGCAGCGGGTACAGGAGGTGGCCGCCGAGCGCGGTCGGGAGCGTCCGGTCGACGTCTGCGCCCGTGCCAATGCGCGGTACAGCGCCAAGCCGTTCGAGGGTGCGGGCCGACAGCCCTTCCACGGGAGCGTGGCGCAGATCGTCGAAGACCTGGTGGCACACGCCGAAACGGGCGTAGCGGAGTTCCTGCTGGATCTCCAGGGCGCGACGCGCGACGCCGCGGAGCTGATCGACGTGGCGGCCGAGGTGTACGAGGCAGCGCGAGCCGCGGGCGTCTGACGATCGCGCGATGGTGTCCGGGCTTGCTGCCCGGCGCGGACGGACTGCGGAGACCGTCTGGCGGCCGGCCTGTTGATGCGTCCCAGTCGTGCGTCGGCGTTGGTCGCAACCGTCGCTCGGAGGGGTGCTGGGACGGATGCGTTCGTCCCAGCACCCCTCCGGCCCGCACGGGCTGTCCGCATCCCGCTCAGCCGGGCATCCTCCAACGCTGTCCGGACGGCTGTCCCGCGGCGCGGATCACCGGCTTCGCACCGTCCGTGGCGCCGCCCTCGGCATGACGCTGGCGTGCCCGCGGCCGGGCCAAGTGATCGGGCCGCGCGGCGCCCTCGGCGGCTTCGTGTCGTCGGTCGCTCTGGGCGTGGCGGGGGTGGCCGCAGCCACGCAGACGGACATGACCGACGCCGTGGCGGGCACGGAGCAGCTGCTGCCGGGATGGTTCCAGCCGCTCTTCCTCGCTCTCGTCCTCGGTGGCTCGGTCACCAACTCGATCGTCACGCTCTACTCGTCGAGCCTGAACCTTCAGGCGCTCGGCGTCCCCTGGAGGCGTTCCAAGGCCATCGCCATCAGCGCGGCCGTCACCGCTGCGGGCTCTCTCTGCGCGCTCTTCCTCACCGATTTCACCAGCTCGCTGCTGTCTTTCCTCTCCCTGCTGATCACCGTGTTCGCGCCCTGGGGCGGCGTGTTTCTCACCGACATGCTGATGCGCCGCTGCCACTACGACCCACCGGCCCTGCACGCGGGTCCGGACGGCGCCTACTGGTACCGGTCCGGCTACCACCCTGCCGGTGTGGCCGTGCTCCTCGTCGGCATGGCCTTTGCCGCGCTCACCTGCGACTCCGAGCTGTGGACCGGCCCGCTGGTGGTGCCGCTGGGTGGCGCCGACCTGACTTTGCTCGGCTCACTCGTGTCGGGGCTCGTCTACTGGATGCTCGCCCGACGGGCCGTCGCCCCGCACACCGACCCTTCCTGAACGGCTTCCACGCGGCGCCCACATCAGGCCCGCGCGGCAACGCCCTGCCGAAATACCCGCACCGTCAGGAGTTACCTCACATGGCCATCGCCGCTCACCCCGCCCATCTCGTCGTGCGCAACGCCCGTATCCACACCGTCGACCCGGCGCTTCCCGAGCTTCGCCGCACTGGGCGTGGTTGCGTGCATGCAGCCCTGTCACAGCGCCCCGGAGGTCGCGGGACCCGGCAAGGACTGGGCGGAGAACATCGGTGCCGACCGCTGGCACAAGGCATGGCCCCTGCGCAGCCTGTACATGGCCGGGGCATTGCTCGCGCTCTCCAGCGACTGGAACGTGGCCGAGATGGACCCGATGATCGGCATCTACACCGCCGTCACCCGGCGCCCCCTGGGCGGCGGTGAGCCCTGGATGCCGCAGGAGACGATCAGCGTGGAGGCCGCGGTCCACGGATACACGATGGGCTCGGCATACGCCAACTTCCTTGAGCACGAACGCGGTTCGCTGACGGTCGGCTTGGAGCAAGCGCCTTCCGCTCAACGGCTCGCCGTCAAGCGGCATCCGTCAGGTCACGATGGATGATGCGGGCCGCTCCTTCGACTGTGCCGACGCCGTAGTCCATGGTGCGATTGCCGGTCGAGAGCACAGCCATGCCGTAGTTGTGACCACTGTCGGTGAAGGCGCCCACGCTGTTCACCCGCCATCCGCCGGTGGTGCGCGGCAGCCAGCCATTCTTGACGTGCACGGATGCCGTAGCGGGTGATCCGGCGGGCACCCCCCACGTCTGGCCGGGGGTGACGTGATTCATCAGATTGAGAGCGTAGCTGCGTGAGGAGGGGGTGAGCACCGCATTCTCCGTTGTCAGCAGTTGCATGAGCCGGAGCTGGTCGCCGGCGGTGATCTGAGTGAGGCCCCAGCTTCCACCTGCAGCGGGAACGGTGTGCCGCATCTGTGCCAGAGCCAGAAACTTCTTGAAGCCGGCGGAACCGATCTGGTGCCAGAGGGCGGAGGTCGAGTCGTTGTCCGACTTGGTGATCATGGCAGTGGCCAGCTTCACCTCCCGCGGAGTCAGCTTCCGGTG
Organism: Streptomyces sp. NBC_00057; assembly: GCF_045041165.1. NCBI lineage: Bacteria > Bacillati > Actinomycetota > Actinomycetes > Kitasatosporales > Streptomycetaceae > Streptomyces > Streptomyces sp. NBC_00057. Next base: position 8,185,318 of record NZ_CP108256.1, read on the forward strand.
TGCTTCCTCGGCCTGCCGCAGCAGTGCTCCGAGCACCGAAACCTTCACCACGCTGGCGGAGTCGAAATGCGTGTCGGCCTTGAGTTCACAGGTGGTTTTGGTGATCCGGTCGTAGAGGGCCAGCGACCATGTGCCCTGTCGCCCGTTGAGAGCCCCGGCTATGTCGTGGGACAGCTCGGAGGCCAGTCCTGGCTTCTTCGAGGTACAGACGACCTTCGAGCCTCCCGCCGTGGCATTGGCGGTGCTGGCCGACGCCGGGGTTGCCAAGGCGAATACGGTGAGCAAGGAGCTTGCGGCCAGGGCAGTGGCCAGACGGCGCCGTGAGCAGGTCAATATGTGTGATCCATGCATGAAGGCTGCGTCCTGTCTCACTGTGTGCCGTAGGTCATCTCGTCGGACCGCGCGCGACTGGCTGAGAGTCGGGCTCCTGCTGCGTTTGCTTGCAACCGCTCAGCGAAGTGGGCTGCGGCAGGTGGCCGCCCTGGCATCTGTTCGGGCCGCGGAGAATCGATGAATGGGAATCGGGGCACAGCGAAACCGGATCGGATCCCAATTCATAGGCCACGGCGACCATACGTGGCCCCGAATCGAGGATCTTGAATATTCGGGGCGAAATGTCCGATATGGGGACTTTGTCGATATGTGACGTTCGTCAAATCGGCAGCCCCTGAAGCGGCGCCTCCGAACGCCGAGTCGGCAGGGCGGTCCACGTCCTGCCCGGGCTGTGCGGGCGCGCCGACGGGGCGCATCTTGATGCTCGGGCCGCTCCGGGAGCGTCTGATCCCGCGGTCGGCCGACTCGTCGTCGATCCTGTCGGGTGGCTCCTGTCGGAGATCCCCGACTCGCCGTTCCGTAGGCCCGGAGTCTGTTCCGGTCCGGCGCATCCCGCGCCTGGGCGTCGTTCCGGCGGAGGCTGTGGTGATGGCTGCTGTCACCGTGCAGTGGACCGGGGAGCCCGATCGCGACATCCCGCTCGGATGGCACCGATTGAATGATCAAAGTGGCGGGGGGTTAGCATATGAGCGCCGCCTAGCTCGAAAGATAAACCTGTGACTGTCAATGACGACTCGTTCACCAATTGGAAGAACCGCGAGGAGATCGCGGAGTCGATGATCCCCATCATCGGGAAGCTGCACCGGGAGCGGGACGTCACAGTCCTGCTTCACAGCCGCTCCTTGGTGAACAAGTCGGTGGTCAGCATTCTCAAGACCCACCGATTCGCCCGGCAGATCGCCGGTGAGGAACTCTCGGTCACCGAGACGCTGCCGTTCCTGCAGGCTCTTGCCATGCTCGATCTCGGCCCCTCCCAGATCGACATCGGCATGCTCGCCGCGACGTACAAGACCGACGGCCGCGGTCTCTCGGTGGCGGAGTTCACCGCCGAGGCCGTCGTCGGCGCCACGGGTGCCGACAAGATCGAGCGCCGCGAGCCGCGCGACGTCGTGCTCTACGGGTTCGGCCGCATCGGCCGCCTTGTCGCCCGCCTGCTCATCGAGAAGGCCGGCTCGGGCAACGGCCTGCGCCTGCGCGCCATCGTCGTCCGTCGGGGCGGCGACCAGGACATCGTCAAGCGCGCTTCGCTGTTGCGCCGCGACTCCATCCACGGCCAGTTCCAGGGCACGATCACCGTCGACGAGGCGAACAGCACGATCATCGCCAACGGCAACGAGATCAAGGTGATCTACGCCAACGACCCGTCGGAGGTCGACTACACGGCGTACGGCATCAAGACCGCCATCCTCATCGACAACACCGGCAAGTGGCGCGACCGCGAGGGCCTGTCCAAGCACCTGCGCCCCGGCATCGACAAGGTCGTCCTGACCGCGCCGGGCAAGGGTGACGTCCCCAACATCGTGCACGGCGTCAACCACGACACGATCAAGCCGGATGAGCAGATCCTGTCCTGCGCGTCCTGCACCACCAACGCGATCGTCCCGCCGCTGAAGGCGATGGCGGACGAGTACGGCGTCCTGCGCGGCCACGTGGAGACCGTCCACTCGTTCACCAACGACCAGAACCTGCTGGACAATTACCACAGCTCGGACCGCCGCGGCCGCTCGGCGCCGCTCAATATGGTCATCACCGAGACCGGTGCCGCCTCCGCCGTCGCCAAGGCGCTGCCCGACCTCAAGGCGCCGATCACCGGCAGTTCGATCCGCGTTCCGGTGCCGGACGTCTCGATCGCGATCCTCAGCCTGCGGCTCGGGCGCGAGAGTACCCGCGAGGAGGTTCTCGACTACCTCCGCAACGTGTCGCTGACCTCTCCGCTCAAGCGCCAGATCGACTTCACCACTGCCCCCGACGCGGTGTCGAGCGACTTCATCGGCTCGCGCCACGCCTCGATCGTCGACGCAGGCGCCACCAAGGTCGACGGGGACAACGCGATCCTCTACCTGTGGTACGACAACGAGTTCGGCTACTCCTGCCAGGTCATCCGCGTCGTCCAGCACGTCTCCGGGGTGGAGTACCCGACCTACCCGGCCCCGGCGGTCTGATCTCGGCGGACTGTCCGATCCGGCGTCCCGGCAGGCGGGGCGGCAAGCGATGCCGATCGGCATCGCCTGCCGCCCCGCCTGCCGCCACCGGAAGCGGCCAGCTCACCAACGTCGATCTGCGACCCACCACCGCATGCCACGTCCGCGTGACAGCGACCGGCACGGCCGGCAACTGGTGGAGCCTGGCCGACATCCGCCTCTACCGCTGACCACGAGATCCGCGGTGGGCGTGAGGCCGGCTGCCCGCAGCGGGGCTCGGCCCGGGGACCGGTGGGCGGGTGATGGCGGCGCCCGGGCAGGACCAGCAGCGGGGCGAGCCCGGGACGGCCCGGGCCCGACAGTGGGGAGAGCTCCGCCTGCGGGCAGCCATGCCGGTCCTGCGCAGCCGACGTCGGGCAATGGTGCAGTTCCGGCGACAGCAGTCCCGGCCAGGCCCGGGCAGCTCACTCCGGATACGGGTCGTAGCAGTCCAGTGCGGGGTGGTAAAGCACCTGCCAGGTGTCCTCCTCGACGACCCCGGTCCTGTCCAGGCCGTGGCACCCCTGAATCCAGATGACCTTCTTCGCCGTGGCTGAGCCGAAGACCCCGTCGACCGCGAGTTTCGGAACACCGCCCCACACATTGCTCAGACACTGCGCCTGCTTTACGGACAGACCGGTGTTCACGTATGTGAGCTCGGGACGATCGGTGGAGGACGTGTAGGAGCATGTCTCCTCAGCGGCGGCCGCATCGTGCGTCGTCGTCGCCAAAGCCCCGGCGGTCAGCAGTGCTGTGCCGAGGGCCGCACACTTGCGACGGATCATGTCGGGCACTCCTCTCCGTATGGGCATCTGCGTCTCCATCAAGCATGGGGGTGCAAGCGTCATCCCACACATTTGGACCGCCGCTCCCGTGCGAGGTGCACCGGCCGGTCCGCAGGACGGTCGGCCGGGGCGCGGACGACTGCTTGGTGAGGTCAGAAGCCTTCGGGGCGGTGTGGACAGGGTGCCCAGCCGGGCGGCGCCGGCCGTGGCCCTCGGGAGGCAGACGTCGGCGGGGGAGGGGGGTGGGAGGCATCGCAGCTTGGAGCGACCGCTGCCGCCGTGCTGCTCACATGCCACGGCTCGGCGCGGTGCGGGCGGCCAGGGCAGCCAGGCTGTGCAGGCGCTCGTGCTCGGCCTCCTCAGCCTGAGGGCCCGAACCAGGGCTCGACGACGGACGGGCTGGGCCGACGGCAGGGTGCGGTCGATCGGCGTCTCGAATCACCCCCCGGGCTCCTGCGCACTCTCATGGACCGCACCGACGTGGTGCCGGCGGTGAATCAGGTCGAGCTGCACCCGTACTTCATCCAGCCGGAGCTGCGCGAGATGCACGCCCAACTTGGCATTGTCACCCAGTCCTGGTCGCGGCGGGATCACCCTCACGCCGGCTCGGCGGCACCCTGGCCCTGGCCTTCTTCGGCGGACTGGTCGCGGGCCGGGCGACCTTCTTCCACGGTCTGCGCACCAGTCTGCTGACGGCCGCACTGCCCGTGCTCGCAACCACGGCGGCCGGCCTGCTGCTGAGATCCGCCGCGCAGCGATGACGGCTGCATGCGCACTCACACACTCACAGTCAGGAGAAGAGCCCATGACGACATGGGCGAGCGACGAGCTCGACAGCATCGAGAACGCGGAGGAACTGGAGATCGCGTCCCTGCGGCGCGACGGCTGACTGACCGGACGGCGGACGATCTGGGTCGTCCGCGTCGACGATGACATCTACGTCCGGTCGTGAACGGCCCTCCGACTGGTACCGCAGTACCCGCGCACGCCAGGAAGGCCGCATCCAGGCGGGCGGCGTGAACAAGGACGTCCCCGTCGTGGACCGACGAAGCCATCAACGATCAGGCCGACGCTGTGTACCACGGCAAGTACGGCCACTACGCCGCGTACATCGTCGATGCCATCACGAGCCCCGGGGCGAACTCCACCACGATGCAGCTCGTCCCGCGCTGAACAGGCCCCCCACCAGACTTCGAAAACCGCTCGGTTCTCCGGCGCGAACCGGCAAGGAGCGGCCACCGTACAGCTGCCGCCTCTTGTCAGGTCTCCGTGTCCTCCGCGCGCCGCTCACCCTCCGCCTGGGACGGCTGGGTTCGCGTCGTGGCGGGGTGCCGCTCCTCGGCCGGATTCATGTCCTCTTCCAGCCTCTCGCCCTCTGCTTGCGACGGCGTCGGGTACTCGTCGTTCTCGCTCATGGCCGCCTCCACGGTCGGAACGTATGCATACAAAATGAGCGTAACGTCCAGTCGGGCAGCACGTCCACGACGCGTCAGTGGGATTTCCGCGCTCAGCCCCCAGCACGTGGCGAGGAGCTCACCGGGCCGGAACGCCCCCGGCCGACTCGTCAGCCATGGGCCCGCTGCTGGTCATCGCGCCCGCGGTGGCGTCACCGGCGAATTGCCGGCCGACATGTATGCGACGGACCGGTTCCTGCTCCAGCATGGCGAGGACCGCTGCCCGTGCCACCGTCCTCGCGGTGGGGTCCACATCCGCTGCCGGAGGGGCATCGAACCGGGGCCGGCGGGTCGGCGACGCTGTCGCAGCCGGTGGACGTGAAGCGGGTCGGATCCCGGTTCCCGATTGTTTTCTGACAGGGAGTCGAGTCCCCAGAGGAAAAAGACATGCGTGCGATCCTCGGCGCTGTCAGGCTACGCCGGTGAACCGTGAACAGATCTCCGGGCATGCCCATGCCGACCACCCGATCAAGTCCCCTTCGACGACGAATCGGTGCGACAACTGCTGGAACGTGGCGTCCCGCGTGGCGACGAGCGGGTACTCGACCTGGGTTGCGGCGGCGGGGAATGGCTTCTGCGCGCCCTGAAGACGCACCCGCACCTGCTTGCCGAGGGCGTCGACAACTCCGAGCACGCGCTTCGGCAGGCCCGTGAGGCCGCGAGTCGCCTCGGCGTCCGCACGCGCCTTGCACTGCACCACCAGGAGGCTGCGGACTTCCGTTCCACGTACTCGTTCGACCTGGTACTCGGCGTCGGGGCCACGCATGCCTTCGGCGGCCTGCTGCCCACCCTCGCGGCGGCGCGCAAGCACCTGGCCCCGGGCGGACGCGTCCTGATCGGCGAGGGCTTCTGGGAACGTGAGCCGTCACCGGAGGCCGTCGAGATGTTCGGGGACCTCACCGACCTGGCGACCACCGTGGACCGTGTCGTCGCCGACGGGTGGACTCCCGTCCACGGGCATATCAGCACGCGCCGTGAGCTGGAGAAGTACGAGTGGGCCTGCTGGGGAGCACTCGCCTCGTGGGCCCCGGACCACCCTGCCGACCCGGACAGCTCGCACGTGCTCGAGACAGCCGCGATCCGCCGCACCGAATGGTTGCGCGTCTACCGGGACATGTGGGGCTTCGTCAGTCCGGTCCTGCGCCGGACATCCGACTGACCCCGGACGAGCCCTGGCGCCCCGGCCCCGCCCCGACAGATCGTGCAGGCACGTCCGGGCCCCGCGGCGTTCGACGAGTCGGCCGAGTCCGAGGCGGGCTCCGGCCCCAAGGAGCGGTTCCGGGTGGGCGCCGAGCAGGCCCTTCCGATCTCACCCGACCGCGCCAGCAAACGTGGGGGCTGCCTTCTCTCCATTGGGCTGTGGCCACGCCGGAGTTGCGTGGCCACGGGGGCCATGAGTCTGTGGGAGTCGTGCTCTGACAGATCTCAGCCTTCAGGAGAAGACATGCACGCTGAGCAGAACGGCCGCTCGGCCGACAGGCTTTCCGTGGTGTACACGGTCCACGTCATCGAGGGCGGTGAGCAGGGGTTTCTGGAGGCGTACGAGCAAATAAGGAAGTCCGTCGCCAGCGTCCCGGGACACATCATCGACCGGCTCGGAGAACCCATCGACGACTCCCGCCAGTGGGTGATCACCAGCGAGTGGGAGACGCCCGACCACTTCTTCGCCTGGCAACAGGGCGAGGACCATCGCGCACTGCTGGCTCCGCTGCGCGTCTGGGTCGACCAGACCCAGTCGCTGCGATACCGGGTCATTCAGGAGACCGTGGGGGTGAAGGCATGACGCACCCCACCACTGGCCCCGTCGCCATCCTGGGGCTCGGCACGATGGGCACCGGCCTGGCCACTCGCCTTCTCGAGCAGGGCGTTCAGGTGCGGGTCTGGAACCGCACCCCGGGGCGGACCGAACCGCTCGCCCGGGCCGGCGCCGTTGCCGCAGCCCATCCGGCCGATGCCGTCGAGGGCACGAGCGCTGCCATCTGCACCGTGACCGACGGCGATGCCCTCGCCGCCGTACTGCACGGACCGGACGGGATCCTGACCGGGGGCCCGTACCCCGGAGCCCTGGTCTGCGCCAGCACGGTCGCCCCCGAAGAGGTCGTCCGCCTCACCGGCGACACACACTCCGTTCTGGACGTCGGCATGCTCGGCAACCGGGAGCACGCCCGCAGCGGTGAGCTGCGGCTGTTCGTCGGCGGCGAGGAACGGGTCTTCACCGCGGGGCGGCCGCTGCTCGAACTGCTGAGCAAGGAGGTCGTCCACCTCGGCGAACTCGGTTCCGGCATGCGGATGAAGCTGCTCCTCAACCTGCTGATGGGGATCGAGGTGCAGGCTCTGGCCGAGGCCGTCGAGCTGGCGGCCGCCACCGGACTCGACCGGAAGCTCGTCCTCGGCGCGATCGCCGGCAGCGGCTTCGCCTCGCCCGTCATGGCGTTCAAGTCCAAGCGGCTGGCAGCCGGGCGTTTCGACAAGCCCGACTTCCGGCTGAGCCTGATGGCCAAGGACCTCCTGCTCGCTGCCGAGCAGGCCGCGGCGGCCGGACTGCGGCTCCCCCTCGTCGACGCAGCCGCGCAGACCCACGTCCGCGCCACCGACCAGGGACACGGCGACGAGGACTGTGTCGCCGTCGCCCACGCACTCACACCGAACCCGGGAACCCACACGTGATCATCGACATCCACGGACATCTGTCCCCACCGGAGGCCGCCCGAAGCTTCCCCATGCCTCCCAGCCTGACCGACGTCGACGGAATGCTGGCCGCCCGCGCCCAGGCCGGCATCGACCTCACCATCATCGGCAGCCCGGTCGGCGCCGGCGCCATGGCGCGGGTTCCGGGCGTCGACAACTACGCGCAACCACGAGACCGGCTCCGAAGCTTCCACGCCTGGATGTCGGGCCTGATCGCCACCTTCCCGGACCAGTTGCGCGGGTACGTGTACGCCAACCCGTTCGGCGACGACGATCACCTGGAAGGAGTCCGGGAGACGCTGGCGGATCCCGCCTTCGTCGGCCTGATCACCACCTCCAGCGTCCACGGCGAACTGCTCGGCTCTCCGCGAGCCGACTCCTTCTTCGCACTGGCGGCCGAGACGGGAGTACCGGTCCTGGTGCACGCCCCGGCCGAACCGATCGGCACGGACCGGGTCGACGACTTCGGCTTCGTCGAGCAGATCGGCCGGTTCGGCGACGTCACCATGGGCATGGCGATGATCGCGTTCGCGGGGTGGCTGGACAAATATCCCGGCCTGCGGCTGATCGGTGCCACCGGCGGCGGTGCGCTGGCGTTGCTGCCGGAACGCCTGCAGACAGCGGCGCGTCCCCGGCACTGGGGCGGGGGCAAGCCGCCGGCGCCGTCCTCGGCCCCGGCTCCGTCCTCCACTCCGCCGTCGGCCGACCCGGGCGGTGCACTCCAGCGCATGTATGTCGACACCAGCACATTCAGCCCGGCGCACCTGGGCCTCAACGCGGAGGTGCTGGGGCCGGAGCGGATGCTGTTCGGCACCGACTCGCCGCCGATGTCCGTGCCCCTGAAGGAGTTCATGCGCCTGATCGAGAAGCTGCCGGTCGACAAGGCGTCCCAGCAGCTCATCCTCGGCGGCAACGCCGAGGCCCTCTTCGATCTCAGGAGCCGTCCGTGACCACTGTGGACGATCCGGTCGCCGCAGCCGAGCGGTGCACCCCCGAGTTCCGACGGAACCCGCACCCGGTCTACGCGAGCCTCAGGGACACGGCACCCGTCTGCCCCATGCGGCCGCCGCACGGCGTCGACACGTACCTGATCACGCGGTACCAGGACGCGAGAGCGGCCCTGGCGGATCCGCGGCTCAGCAAGGACATGTACGGGGCCATGGACGCCTACCGGAGGATCTTCGGTGACTCGTCCGTGGCTCTGGACGACCACATGCTCAACTCCGACCCGCCCAAGCACACCCGGCTGCGCAGATTCGTCAGCTCCACGTTCACCCCGCGTCGCGTGGAGTCGCTGCGGCCGCGGATCCAGGACATCGTCGACACGCTGCTGGACAACTGTGCGACCCGCGAACCGGTCGATCTGCTGCCCGCGTTCGCGTTCCCGCTGCCGATCATCGTGATCTGTGACCTGCTCGGCGTGGCGCCGGACGAACGGTCGGAGCTGCAGCGCCTGTCCACCACGGTGGCGCAGACAGGATTCAGCAAGGAATCCAAGCAGGCCCAGCAGAAGGCGGAAGAGAACCTGCACACGTACTTCGCGGATCTCCTCTCGCGCAAGCGCAGCCGCCCGGGTGAGGACCTGCTCAGCGCGCTCACCGCGGCCCAGGACGAAAATGGCGGGCTCACCGAGCAGGAGCTGATCTCGACCGCGTTCCTGCTGATGTTCGCGGGGCACAAGACGACCGCCTACCTCATCGGCAACGCCGTCCACCATCTCCTCACCCATCCTGCGCAACTCCGCGCCGTGCAGGAGAACCCGGAGTTGGTCGGACAGACTGTGGAAGAACTGGTGCGCTTCGAGGGCTCGGTGGAGAGCGCGACGTTCCGCTTCGCGACCGAGGACGTAGAGATCGCCGGGACGCGGATTCCGAAGGGATCCCTGGTTCAGATCGCGCTCAGTTCGGCCAACCGCGACCCGCTGAAATTCGACTCTCCGGATGAGTTCGATGTGAAGCGACCGGCGAATGCGCAAAGTGCCCATCTGGGGTTCGGGCACGGCATCCACTACTGCCTGGGAGCGCCTCTGGCCAGACTGGAGGTGCAACTCGCTCTCACGGGTCTGTTCAGCCGTTTCCCGAGTGCGGCTCTGGCGGACCCCGCGCGTGAGGCACCCTGGATGGAGGTTCCGTTCCCGGCCTTCCGCGGCCTCGCGGAGCTGCCTGTCGTGCTCAAGCCTGCCGTGCCGTGACCCACAGCGGGAAGACACCGGCATCCTGTCCGGGCCGCCTTGGAGACCCCGGGGCGGTCCGGCCGCCTCGGGGTATCGATTCCGGATGCGGCGGCTGTCCGACGTCCCGACCGTCGGCGTGACCGTTTAGGCCTCCGTCGGCGGCCTGCGCGCAGCGTACGTTCCAGCGCCCGCCGCCAGCAGCATCACACAGCCCGCGAAGATCAGCCCGGCTTGGCGCAGCCCGAGCCATGTGGCCATGGCGCCGACCCCCACCACCGGCACCGAGATCCCGGCGTAGGCGACGACGAAGAACGCCGAAATCGTGCCGCCACGATGCTGTGCCGGGGCCGCGTCGCTGACCAGGGTGAGTGCCGCGCGAAAGGCCAGTCCCTGGCCGGAGCCGCCGCACAGGGCACCCAGGACGAGCAGGAGCATGGATTCGGCGATCAGCGATGACGCCACAAGCAGCAGGCCCACGACGAGGATGCCGCACCCCACGGGGAGCGCGAGGCGCGCGCCGATCCGTTGTGTCAAGGACTGCCCGACGGTCGAAGCAAGGAAAACGGAGAACACAACGGCGCCCGAAACAGCCAGGTTGCGCACACCCAGCGTCTGCGAGGCAAAACTCGGCGCGACCGCCGTGAAGAGCCCGAGAAGCGCGAAGCCGGCGAACGCCGCCAGCGAGGCGGGCGTGAACACACCCTTCACCTCGGGAGGCACCGTGACTCCCTGCGGCGTCAGGGGAGGCCATCGCTTCGGCTCCGCCACGGTCTCCGGCAGGAACCAGGTGATCCCACAGGCCACAGCCACCAGCCCCAGGTGGACCCAGAACGGCAGCATCAGCGGCCAGGGCGTGTACTGCGCGAGGAGGCCGGCGAGCAGCGGCCCGCAGCCCAGACCACCCATGTTCGCCGCGGTGGCGGCGAACCCGGCCCGCGCCTTCTGCCCCGGACCGGCCAGCTCGATGACGGCCGCTGTCGCCGCACCGCTCAGCAAGCCGGCCGCGCAGCCGGACAACAGCCGCCCCGCGAAGAGCAGAGGCAGGCCGCTCTGCAGGAGGAAGCAGCCCGCACTCGCGGCCGACAAAGCCATGGCGCACAGGAGCACCGGTCTGCGGCCGACCTTGTCGGAGTAGTTTCCCGCCACCAGAAGCATGGTGATGACCGCAACGGCATACACGGCGAACACAACGGTCACCACCAGCTCGGAAAACCCGATCTGTTCCTGGTAGAGCCCGTACAACGGTGTGGGCAGGGTGGTCCCGGCCATCCCGATGGCGAAAACCACTGCCGCGGCCGGATAGCCCGGCCGCCAGCCATCGCCTGCGTTCACTGCGCCCTCGCGAACGATCACGCACGCCACCCTATGAGTGGCCGCCCACTGGAGAGGCACCCGGCACGAGGTGGCGAGGCGGACCGAGGGACGTCAGGATCATCAGTCCCAGAGTTTGTATGTCACGTCCCGCGGCGTCTGCGACGGCCTGCCGTCGGTGTAGGTGAGTTGCAGTCGTGTGAAGCGTTTCAGCTCAGGGTGCTTCTTCCAGGAGTCCGGGCGGTCGAGCCTGACGATGACGGGGTAGGAGTGGAACCTGCCTGCGGCACAGAAGGGCTGACAGTCATTCACTGCATCGAGTCCTCTGCCCACAGCGGACGTGTGTCCCCAGGCGGACCATCGAAGTTCGATGAGGTGGTTGTTGCCGTCGCCGCAGGCGAGCAGGAAGTCGCCGGGACGTACTTGCGGATTCGAGAAACAGTCGACGGCCACTGCACGGGCGGGCGCGGGTGACCCTGCGGATGCGGACGCTGGTACTACTGCTGCCGCGAGCGCTGTGGCAGCACACAGCATGACCGCTGTTCTGAATTTGTCTCTTTGCATATCAGCTCCCCAGCTGCCTCTCTTTCGAGCCCGGGCGACCCCGCGGGTACGCCTCACTCGCCCCGCGTGTTGCGGTCTGCGCGCCAGAAGCACTCGTCGGTGGGCGGTGGCGCCGTTCTTTCCGCAGTTGTTCCTGAATCGACGCTACGACCGTCGCCAGGGATGCACCACCCGTACCGGCGACGGCCAGGCAAGGCAGAAGCGGAAGGAGTCCGCTCCGCCGTGCAGAACGGCTCGCCTTCGACCAGTGATCGACAACCTGTCCGCCGACACCCCCGGCTTGCGCTGAAACCGCTGCACCGAGCAGGTGGTCGTGGTGGTGTGCAGGCGTAGTCTGGGCCTCATGTCTGTGTACCGCGAGTGAGCGACGGAGGCGGCGCATGAGCGACCCCTACGGCTTCCTCAAGACACCCCGCCGGCCCGTCCCGGCGCGCCCCGTCCAGGAGCGGCTGAGAGACTGGAACGAGGTCTACGCGGGGCAGGCGCGACTTCCGCTCGTGTCCGAGCAGGCGGGGCGTTGCATGGACTGCGGCATACCGTTCTGCCACAGCGGGTGCCCGCTGGGTAACCTCATCCCCGAATGGAACGTGTACGCGAGGAAGGGCGACTGGTGGGCGGCGGCCGAGCGGCTGCACGCGACGAACAACTTCCCGGAGTTCACCGGGCGGCTGTGCCCGGCGCCGTGTGAGGACGCCTGCGTGCTCACCATCAATGCCGATCCGGTGACGATCAAGAATGTCGAACAGGCGATCGCCGACCAGATCTGGGCGCGCGGATACGCGACGCCTGAGCCGCCCGGGCGGCTCAGCGGCAAGACCGTCGCCGTCATCGGCTCCGGCCCCGCGGGACTGGCGGCAGCACAACAACTCACCCGCGTCGGTCACACCGTCGCCGTCTACGAGCGCGCCGACCGCATCGGCGGGCTGCTGCGCTATGGCATCCCCGCGTTCAAGCTGGAGAAGCGCCACCTGGACCGCCGTATCGAGCAGATGCGGGTGGAGGGCACCAAGTTCCGCACGTGTGTGGACGTCGGCAGCGATCTCGACGCCGGCGAGCTCGCAGAGCGGCACGACGCGGTCGTCATCGCAGTCGGAGCCACGGGGCAACGGGAACTGCCTGTCCCGGGCCGTGAGCTTTACGGCATCCACCAGGCCATGGACTACCTGACCCTGGCCAACAGGGTCGCGGCGGGCGACCACGATGTGCCTGTAGTCACCGCCGAGGGCAAACACGTGGTGATCATCGGTGGCGGGGACACCGGCTCGGACTGTCTGGGCACCGTCCTGCGTCAGGGCGCCGCCTCCGTCGTGCAGTTGGACATCAATCCGGAGCCCGGTGACACCCGGCGGGACACCGATCCCTGGCCCGTGTATCCGAAGGTCTATCGGATATCCCATGCTCATGAAGAGGCCCGGGGGCGAGAGGGCGCGGATCCGAGAGTCTTCTCCTGCGCCACCCTCAGCTTCGAAGGGGACCGGTCCGGCCAAGTGCGCGCGCTGCGCCTGGCGGAAGTGGAGCCCGAGGGCAGAAGGCCGCGGCTGGAGACGGAACGTGTGATTCCGGCGGATCTGGTCCTGCTCGCCCTCGGCTTCTTCGGTCCCGAACGGGGCACCGGCCTGATGCGGCAGCTCGGGCTCACGCTGGACGACCGGGGAAACTTCGCCCGGAATGCTGCCTTCGCGGCCGAAACAGCAAAGTCGGCCGAGCGGACAGCCCGCACCGGGACCGTCGGGATGTTCATCGCCGGTGACGCGGGACGCGGCCAGTCCCTCGTGGTGTGGGCCATCGCAGAGGGACGGTCCGCCGCGGCCGCCACGGACCGCTATCTGAGCGGCTCCACGGTGCTTCCGGCGCCCATCGCCCCACAGGACCGGCCTCTGGTCGCCTGAGCGCCTCCAGCGCACCATTGCCGACCTGAGGATTACCCGTCACGAGAGATCGAGCGTGGATCTCTGCCCACCGACAGCGGCGCATTTCCTCAATGGGCGAGCTGAGCAACACGGTCGGCCAGCCGCGCGGGACCATCGGGGGGTGGCATCACTGTCTTTCTTCGGTCAGCGCCAATCGCTCTGCCGATCTGCTCTCCCAGTACTGTCGGATCAAGGGTCGCGATCATCTCGCACGCGCCCCGCTCCGCGAACTGGCCGACTCGGGCGCCATCACGTCCGCCACAGCAGCCACCCGCCGTTCCCGCACGCCAGTTGGAGGGCCTGCTCCAGATCACCGCCGCCCTCGCGGATCGCGACGCATTTCCCGCTGTTCCGGCTGACCATCTGCCAGGCATGAAACGTGTGGTTGTAGCGGAACATCCAGTACTGGTCCGGGAAGAGGCCGTCCTCGTCGCCGCACAGGTACTGAGTGACGACGGTCCCTTCCTCCTTGCGGGCGGCGTCGATGGACAGGCACAGGCCGCTGTTGCCGTTGCGGATCGAGTACACCGTGCCCGAGGCGCTGCGTCCCTCCTTGGTGAGCTGCCAGAACTGTTCCAGGCCGACCCCGCAGGCGGACTGGACGAGCCCCTCGGCTGCAGCGGTGGATCCGTCGGGCACAGTCAGGCACATCCGGCTGGCCGCGTTGGTGAGCCGGAACCAGCCCGTGGGCAGCGCGGGCGGCTTCGGGGCGGCAGGGCGCGCCGTCGCGCTGCTGGGCGAACGGACAGGGGGCTGTGCTTGCGGCTCGGCCGAGGAACGGTGCGGCGTGGGGGACGCGCTCGGGGCGGCGCTCGGAGACTGCGACGGGGAGGATGTGTCCGATCGGCCCCCTCCGCCCTGCGCGTCAGGAGCGGCAGGGCTCTGGGTGACGGGAGGCGAGATCCCGTTCGCGCCGGTGTCACCGCCGAACGGGGCGAGTTGCGACGCGGTCACGGCGATCAAGCTCACCGCGCCGGCCGCCGCGGCACCGGCGAGCAACCTGTAACGCCGGAAGCGGGACTGCCGAGGGGCAGGGAGCGGCGAGGCGGGGGTGCGTGAATCCCCGGTGAAGCCGCCCGGACCGGTCGCCGGGTTGGTGCTCGCTGCCCGGCGGACGTCGACGGCCTCCGGCATTCCTCGTCCCACCTCCCCATGGACTCCGGTCAACTGAAGGGCCAGGATTGCCCGTAACCGCCGCTCGACCTCCCCCGCACGCCGCGGCCGGTCGGCAGGGTCCTTGGCCAACAGCTCCACGGCCAGCTCGTCGAGAGCGGTCGGCAGCCCCCACCGCAGCGAACTCGGCGCCGGAGGCTCGGCCGTGGTGTGCTGGACGCAGAACTCCTGCCATTCCTCACCCTGGAAAGGCAACCGCCCGGCACACATCTCCAGCAGCATGCAGCCCAGCGCGTAAAGGTCGGCGCGTCCGTCGACACCCTTGTCGGTCCAGCGTTCCGGCGCCATATAGGCAAGCGAGCCAATGATGGCGTTCTCGCTGGTCAGCCGCGTGCCCCCAGCCTGGTCCCGGGCAATACCGAAGTCCAGGACCTTGACCGTACCCGCTCGCGTGATCATCACGTTTCCCGGCTTGATGTCCCTGTGGACCACGCCCGCATCATGCGCGGCGGCCAGCGCGCCGCAAATCTGTGCGGCCCACTCCAGGGCCGAGTCGAGCGGCGGGAGTTCACGCGCGAGGATCGCGGACAGCGGCTCACCGTCGATGAGTTCCATGACGAGATAGAGCGTGCGCTCCCCGTCGTGGTCCGCCTCTCCGAAGTCGTACACGGTTGCTATGTGCGGATGCGGGAGATTGCCGTTGATCCTGGCCTCGCGCGCCATACGCAGGCCCTCGCGCGCCGACCGGGGTACTCCGACCTTGACGGCCACCGCACGCTGTACCTGAGGGTCGTACGCCTTCCATACCACACCGAAACCCCCCGCGCCCAGCCGCTCCTCCAGCCGATAGCGGCCGTTCAGCACCTCGCCCGATCGCATGCGCTCCCCCAGCGTTTCACGGAACGTCAGCATACGGCCGACGGCCGGTCGGCAAACAGCGCTTCCGTGCGATCCGGGAACGTGCACCCTCGCCGCTTGCTCGCGGCTGACCGGCTTCTTCGCCCGAATCTGGGAGTGGGTCAGGATCCTGGCCGCGTGTACGCACTTCAACGCGTTAACTCATTGGCCAAGTCGCGCTGGAGGTAGAGGTGTTGACGCGTTAGGGCCTGAGTCATGGGGCTGTCGCCGGTGCAGAAGCGGGTCGCCGGCCGGTACTTCGGGCGGGCGATCACACGGGGCCAGTCGATCAGGCACCGGCAGCCGGAGCGACAGGTGCCGGAAGGGCTGCGCGTACGGTTTCGGCCAGTGCCACCGGGTCGCCCGTGGGCTTCACCGGGTAGCTCTTGAGGTCCAGGTTCCAGGCGTTGTCCCGCTCGAACCAGTCGATCGCGGCGGGCGGCTGCCCGGTGACCAGGGCCGTGTCGAGGGAGTCGAGGTAGAGCATCCAGCGCTTGGCGTAGAAGTCGGAGACCAGGCCCGACCATTCGCGGTTCGCGTAGTCGCGCAGCCCGCCGGACTCGCTGCCGGACCGATGGCCCCAGGTGGTGAGGATCGAGCGGGCGTCGAATTCCGCGGCGGCCCGCTCGGCATCGGTGCTGCCCCAGGACTTGGCGTCCTTCAGCCAGGGCCCCAGCATGAACCGCCGGTCGGTGGCCAGCAGCCGGTCGAGCAGGGCAAGGTCCTGCTTCCACTCCGAGGTCCGTTGCCGGTACAGGGCGAGGTCCTTCCCCTCGTACGCGGACTTGATCTGCGGCAGCAGTGTACGGCTGCGGTTTGCCAGGGCCTGTCGGGCCACATCCACCACGTCGAAGCGGTACGCATCCGACTCCCGCAGATCGGGGGCGATTTGGAGCAGCTCCGTGAGCGCCTGCTGCACCGTCGTCGCGTCGTACCGCATGGACGACGGGCTCCAGCTGGCCGCCGTGCCGACGGTCAGCCCGGGGCGTGCGGTGAAGAGGCTGTCCTGGGACTCGCTCCAGGTGCCGGACGGGGTGCTGTAGGGGCCGGTCCGCAGCAGTTCCCACGCCTTGGCGGCATGCGGGTCGGCGCCGCCGTAACGGCGTTCGGCGTATTCGGCAAACCAGGCCGAGTGGTCCAACGGGGCGATGCGCCAGGCGAGTTCGGTGAAGAGTTCGTACGCGACGGGGTTGCCGCCGGTGCCTTCCGGCAGGTACGCGATTCCCTGGAGCGCACTGTTCGGCTTCGTACGCCACTCATTGAACCGGGTTGTCCAGACAGCGGTGTTGGCCCCGATCGTGGTGTGGCCGCCGAAGTTGGGGATGGTCCCGAAGGCATAGGGTGCGCCGTGCCAGGCGGCCTCGCGTTCCAGGCCGTTGTAGCGGTCCGCGAGTCCGTCGACGATGAAGAGCTTGCTCTTGTCGACCGCGTCGATGAGCTGCGTGGAGGGGTTGTTCTGCCAGCCGAGCAGGACCCAGGTGGCACCCGGGTGCGCGGTCTGCAGGGCGTTCATGACGGCCTTGGCCGCGTCCCCGATGGGCACGTTGCCCGGCTTGCCGCCTTCGTGCAGCAGATCCATCTTGTACATGGCGGAGTCGCCGAACAGCTTGCGCTGGTGACGGTAGAAGGCCTCTGCGACCTTCGGGAACATCTCGCTGCGCGGGTCCAGCCAGTCCGGCCGTTCGAAACCGACCCAGCCGTCCTGCGGGACCACGGGGCCGGTGGGGTTGCGGTCCGTGAATCCGGGCGGGACCGTGCCGTAATAGCCGGGCAGGACCGGCGTCATGCCGAGTCGGCGCAGCCGGTCGGCGATCCTGCGGCCGAGCGCGGCGCGCTGATCCAGCAGCTTCTCGGTGACCGGGCCGCCGAACCCGGACATGTTCTGCATCAGCCACCACGGCTGGTGCGCCGGGCCCGGAATCCAGGACGTGAGCTCCTTCTTCGTGTACCCGAACTCCTGGAAGGTGTCGTAGTACACGGCATCCGCGCCCATCTGCACGAACACCTCGTTGACGCCGTGCAGCGCGAGGACGTCGATCTGCTTCTCGTACGAGGCCCAGCTCCGGTACGCACCGGAGTAGCCGTCGTCCGTGTCGTTGAGGGCGAACCGATGCGGCACCGAGGCGTCCTGGCGGACCGTGCCGGCAGGTGCCGGGAGATTCTTCGGGAGCTTCGACGTGCTGTCGCCGGGCCAGCCGATGTCCACCTCGGCCGTGTACTTGAGGTACCAGTTGACGCCGCTGAGGAGCACGGCGGGGCTGGTGCCCTGGATGCGCACATGACCCGTGGTCCCGGAGACGGCGAAGTAGTCACCGGATGCGGTGCGGCTCACCGGTACGAGGTCGAACTGCCCCGCGTGCCGGGGGAGGAGGCGGCGCAGTGCTGCCTCTGCCGGCCCGGGGGCGAAGGCGTGCCTGTCGCTGGGGGCGGCTTCTGCCGGAGCGGCAGGAGTGCTCAGCGCCGCGGTCAGCACTGCGAGGGCGGTCGTGCAGGCGACGATCCAGGATCTGAGGCTTCTCAAGGTTTGACCTCGTCCGAAGTAGGGATGCGGGGGCTTGCCGGGGACATGGTGCGGACGCGCATCAGACTTACTAACGGAGCATTCGTTAATATGGGCGGCTGTGCTGCGGTCGTCAAGAGCGCCGACGGCCCTGGTTCTCGAAGCGCTGGGTACAGTGCCGACAGCACGGTCGGGCAAGGGAGTTGACGCACATGCCAGTCCGGAAAGCAGCGGCCACCGGTCCGCACGTCCTGCGGCGGATGAACGTAGCCGCGGTGCTGGCCGCGCTGCGGGAGGGGAACACTCCCACCGCCCGCGTCACCGACCTCGCATCGCTCACCGGACTGTCACGGCCCGCGGTGACCAGGGCCCTGACCGAGTTGAGGGACTGCGGCCTGGTGGAGTTCACTGCGGCTGCCGGACCGCAGCAGCTCGGCCGCCCCGCCCAGTACGCCCGGTTCCGTGCCGAGTCGGGACATGTCGCCGGGGTCGACATCGGTCCGCACAAGGTGCTGGTGGTGATCGCGGACCTGGCAGGTCAGGTGCTGGCCACCCATCGTGCAGCCGTGGACGGGGGAGCGGCCGGGCCGCAGCTCTTCGCCACCGTCCGCGCCGCACTGACGGCGGCAGCGGCCGAGGCGGGCGTGCCGTTGTCGAGCCTGTGGGCGGTGAGTACGGGCACCCCGGGCATCGTCGACCGCGAGCGGGGCGAGGTGCTGCTCGCTCCCAGCATTCCCGAATGGGCCGGGCTGCCCGCTGTTTCGCTGCTGCGTGACTGGCTGCACTGCCCGGTGTCCATCGACAACGACGTCAACCTCGCGGTGCTCGCCGAGCGTTGGCGCGGAGCCGTGGCCCCCACCGAAGCGGGCAGTGGCGCCGACGCCGGTGTGCGCACCGACTGCCTGGTCTTCGTGCAGTGGGGGCGGCGTATCGGCACCGGCATCGTCATCAACGGCAGGCCCTACCGGGGGAATTCGGCCGCCGCCGGTGAACTGGGCTTCATCGACCTCGTCGGTGACCCCGACACCCGTCCCGGCCCGCGCCCGGCCGACGGCATGGGGCCGTTCGAGCGGCTCGTCGGCGCCGAGGCCATTCACCGGCTGGCCCTGGAGGCCGGCGCTCCCGTGGGCGACGCCCATGACATCGCACCGCTCTTCGCAGCGGCGGAAGCGGGCGACCGGGCCGCCGTCGAGGTGGTGGAGCGCGTGGCCGCCCGGTTCGCCCGAGGACTCGCCGTACTTCTGCTCGTCCTCGATCCGGGCAGGGTCGTCATCGGCGGCGGGGTGTCGCGAGCGGGGGACACCCTGCTGGGCCCTGTGCGCAGGCATCTGCGATCGCACACCCTGGTGCCGGTCGAGCTGAACGCATCGGTGCTCGGCGAACGAGCCGTTGCGATGGGTGCGGTGCGCCATGCCCTGGACGTTGCCGAAGAACGTGTGACGACAACACACCAAGGTGTCACGTAGGCGAAGAGGGGCGGACCCGTCCCAACGGCCGGCATGCCCTGCCGCACCTGATCAAGGGCGGCTCGGGCTCCATCGTCACGGTCAGCTCGGTCAGCGCCTTTCTGCCCGACCCCTCGGTCATCGACTACTGCGCGAGCAAGGCTGCCCTGACCAACTTCTGCAAGGCCCTGTCCAAGGAGGCCGGCCCGCACGGGGTACGGGTGAACACCGTCAGCCCCGGACCCGTCGCCACGGATCTCTGGCTGGGGGAGGGAGGCATCGCGGCGACCGTCGCAGCGGCCGACGGCACCGCACCGGACACCGTCGCCCAGGAGTTCGCGGCCCAAGCGGTGACCAGGAGGTTCACCCGGCCGGAAGAAGTCGCCGATCTGGTGCTGCTGCTGGCGAGCGGCCGTTCGGGCAACGTCACCGGATCGGACTTCGTCATCGATGGAGGACTGATCACGACCTTGTGCAGGGAGTTCCCCGGTCCGGTACGAATCCCTTCCCGCGACCCTCGACGCGGCATGAGCATCGAAAACAGCGAGGCTCAGCCACGGAAGAATGCGCTTTTGTGACCCCTTGTGCAGGCCGCAGGATGGCGGAGAACCGGCCTACGGGGAGGAACCATGTCGTCAGCCATCGAAACGGGTCTGCTGCCCTTCACTTCCGAGATCCGCCCGGAAGGGCTCGCCGTCGGAGGGGTCCTGCTCACCGAACTGGCACAGCGTTCGGGAACACCGCTCTTCGTGTACGACGAGGAGCACCTGCGCCGACGCTGCCGGGAGGCGGTCGCGGCCTTCGGCCAGGACAACGTCGCCTACGCCTCCAAGGCATTCCTGTGCACGGCCATGGCCCGACTGGCCCATGAGGAGGGGCTGCTGCTCGATGTCGCCTCCGGCGGCGAGCTGCGGGTGGCGCTGCACGCGGGTGTTCCGGTCGGACGGATCGTGCTGCACGGCAACAACAAGGACGAGGCGGAGCTGCGCACGGCCATGTCAGCCGGGGTGCGGCACGTGGTGGTCGACAGCTTCGACGAGATGGACCGCATCGAGCTTCTGCACGCCGAGGAACAACTGCCGCCCGCTCGGGTCCAGTTGCGGGTTGCGCCCGGTGTCGCCGCAGGCGCACACGAGGCGATCCGGACCGGTGGCAACGACTCGAAGTTCGGCTTCGGCCTCGTCGGCGGGACCGCCGCAGCCGCCGTGCGGCGGGCCGCCGGCTCCGCGGCGATGATCCTGGAGGGCGTCCACGCGCATGTGGGCTCCCAGGTGCTGGACACGGCGGAGCTCGCGGCAGGAGCCGCGGCCGTCGCACGGTTCGCCGCGGAGACAGGGGTGCACCGGCTCACCGTCGGCGGCGGCCTCGGAGTCGCGTACGAGGCGGGGCAGACCGTACCCTCGTTCGCGGACTGGGCGGCCCGGGTGCGCACCGCGGTGCGCGATGCGGGCTGGGGCGGCGACGTGACAGTGGAGCCCGGCCGGTCCATCGCCGCCCGCGCGGGGCTGACTCTGTACCGGGTGGGCACGATCAAGCGGATCGAGGGCGTGCGGACATACGTCAGCGTCGACGGCGGGATGAGCGACAATCTTCGCCCCGCCCTGTACGGCAGCCGCTACGAGGTGTTCCTGCCGCGTCGCCCCCGCGCCCCGCGACCGCTGCGGGCACGGCTGGTCGGCAAACACTGCGAGAGCGGCGATGTGATCGTCGACGACGCCGCCCTGCCGGCCGAGGTCGCGGTGGGTGACCTTCTGGCAACGCCGGTCACGGGCGCATACGGATATGCCATGGCGTCCAACTACAACAAGTTGCCGCGCCCCGCAGTCGTCTTCGTGTCCGATGGCCGTGCCCGCACCGTGGTGCGCCGGGAGACCGAGGAAGACCTGCTGCGCCTGGACGTGGACGAGCCCGCCGGGCCCGTCGTGCCGTCGGCGACCGTTCGGTCGGGTGCCGGGGCGGCGCAGTGCGTCGGCACGGCCTAATCTGACCCGATGCTGAACAGTGCCCGACTGCTCGTACTGCTGGAAATAGCCCGCACGGGCACCATCGTGGCCGCGGCTCAGGCGCTGCATCTGAGCCCGTCCGCCGTCTCGCATCAACTCGCCCGGCTGGAGCAGGAACTCGCGGTGGCGTTGGTGGAACGTCAGCCGCAGAGCCTGCGGCTGACGGCGGCCGGTGTGCGGCTGGCCGAGCACGCACAGGCCGTCGCCGACCTGATGGCTGTCGCACAGGACGATCTGCGAGCGCACTCCGAAGGCGACGCCGGGGTACTGCGGCTGGGTTTCTTCGCTTCCTCGGGCCTGGAGCTGCTTCCTCGGGCGCTGTCGGCCTTCGCGGCCGAGCGGCCCCAGGTCGAGCTGGAGCTGATCCTGGGGCAGCCGCACGAGCTGGTGCCCGATCTGGAGGCGGGCCGGCTGGATGCGGCGGTCGTCTTCGAGCATCCGCTGGACCCCTGGTGCCGGCAGGCGGCCGTGGGCGTGGAGATGTTCTTCGACGAGCCGCAGCTGGTGGTCCTCCCGTTGCGGCACCGCCTCGGTCGGCGCACCGCGGTCCGGCTCGCCGCTCTGGAGGGGGAGAGCTGGATCGGTACGCACGGCGGCCACACCGGCGAACCGGTCCTGGAACGCGCATGTGCGGCCGAGGGATTCCGGCCGCGGGTCCACTGCCGCAGTGATCACTACCAGGTCACGATCAACCTGGCCCGCGCGGGCATGGGTATCGCGCTCGTCCCGGCCCTCGGGCTCGGCGACAGCACGGGTGTGCACGTCTGCCGACTGGACCATCCCCGACTGCACCGACGGATCGGGGTCGCCACCCGGCCCACCAACCGCAACCCGCTGCTGCGGATCTTCCTCGCGGAGCTGCGGTCGGCCGCCGAGGAGATCCGGTCGCTGCTGGAGATGCAGTGGTCGTGACCGGCGGGGCGTGCCGCTCTCATTCGGCGGCGCGGCGCCGGGCACAGGCCGCGAGGGTGCGGCCGACGTCCCGGATGGCATGCACCGCGGCCCGCTCCGTGCTGGGGCCCAGCGCCGGGTCCCAGTGCGCCACCACCGCGTACGCCAGCCGGCGCGCACCGACGATGACACCGGCGTCGGCGCGGACCCCGGTGTCGGTGCCGGTCTTGTTGGCCACCAGAAGCCCGTCGGGCAAGGGGTTCGGGAAGCCGGGGGCGTACGGGTCGTGATCCACCAGGGCGGGGACCAGACCGTGGTCGGTGTTGGCGCGCATCCATTGCAGGAGACGTGCGGAGGCTGCCGGGGAGCTCATCGTGCCGCGTACCGCATGTGTCACCAGCCGTGCCAGGTCCCGTGCGGTGCCGGTGGCGAAGACGGGCGGGACATCCGGGCCCCGGATGTCACGGACCTTGTCGTGCAGTGTGAGGCGGTCGAGCCCGAGTTCCTCCGCCAGCCGGGCCGTGGACTCGCGTCCCACCAGGCGGAGGAGCGCGTTGGTGGCGGTGTTGTCACTGACCGAAGCGGTCAGCCAGGCCAGATCCTCGATGGTCCAGCCGCGCCTGCTCATCCGGCGCAGCAGCCCGGTGCCGTCCGCCATGTCCTCGTCGAGGAGTTCGACGGGCCGGTCGGCGAGCAGCTCCCCGGTGTCCAGTCGGCGTGAGACCTCGGCGAGCAGCAGCAGCTTCGAGGCGGACGCGACCGGCAGCACGGTGCGGTCGTCGACCCCCACCATCTCGCCGCCGTCGATGTCGACGGCGGCGACGGCCAGGGTGAGCGGCAGCGCTGCCGAGCGCCGCGCCGCCGCGGCCACTTGGGCCAGACTCATCGGATCCTCACCACTTCTCCCGCCCGCGCCGCGGTCGGGCAGCCGCCCCTTACCGCGACCTGCCCCGCCACCACGACGGTATCGATGCCTTCGGGGGCCAGCAGAGGCCGGTCGAAGGTGGCGGTGTCACGTACCGACGCCGGGTCGAGGACGACCAGATCGGCGAGGGCGCCGTCGCGGACCACGCCGCGGCCGGTGAGCCCGAACCGGCGGGCCGGCAGACCGGTCATCTTGTGCACCGCGTTCTCCAGCGGCACCAGTTGCTGGTCGCGGCCGTAATGGCCGAGCACACGGGCGAAACTTCCCGCCCAACGAGGGTGCGGTCGACCGGGTTTGGGGACACCGTCCGACCCGATCATCGACAGCGGGCTGGCGAGCACCCGCCGGACGTCGTCCTCGCGCATGGAGTGGCTGATGATGGTCACCTCGCCCTGCTCGGCCAGCAGCAGGTCGCACGCGTAGTCGACCGGGTCGACGCCGCGCCCGGCAGCGAGGTCGGCGATGCTGCGGCCCTCGGCCTCCGGGTGCGCCTGCGCGGCGGCCACGGTGATGAGGTCCCAGCCACCGTTGCCCACGGTGTTCTCCCACCCCTTGATGCCCTGAGCGATGTCCGTCCGGATCCGGTCGCGCGTATCGGCCCGGCGTAGCCGTTCCAGCAGGGCACCGACGCCGCCCTCGCTCGTCCACGGTGGCAGCATGGCGTGCAGAACGGTGCTGCCCGCGGTGTACGGGTAGACGTCGCACAGCACGTCCACGCCTTCGGCACGGGCCTGTTCCAGCCGGGGCAGGGTGCGCAGCGTGGCGCCCCAGGCGTGCCGGCCCGCGGTCTTGTGGTGGGAGATCTGCAGTGGGGCGCCGGAACGCACCGCGATCTCCAGGGCTTCCTCCAGGGCGGTCTCCACCTGTGACATCTCGTCGCGCAGATGGGTGACGTAGGGCTTTCCATGACGCGCGGCGACGCCGGCCAGCGCGACGATCTCCTCGGTGTCGGCGTAGGTGCCCGGCGGGTAGATCAGCCCCGTGGACAGGCCGGCCGCACCCTGGCCGAGCGCCCGGTCGAGCAGCGCACACATGGTGTCCAGCTCGTCGGGCCGGGGCGGGCGGGCCTCGAAGCCCATCACCCCGGCGCGCAGCGTGCCGTGGCCGACCAATGACGCGATGTGGGTGCGGCGCAGGGCAGGGTCCTGGCCGGTGGCGAATGCGTCGAAGTCCACGGCGGGCCGTACAGGTCCGAGCCCGAACGTCACTCTGAGATGCTCGGCGAGTGAAGGCAGCCGTTCCGGCAGCGAAGGGAACAGGCTCGTCCCGCAGTTGCCGCAGATCTCCGTGGTGACGCCCTGAAGCAGTGGTGCGAGGCGAAGGTCGTCGACCGGCTCCGCGGTGCCGTCGCCGTCGTGGGGTGCCGCGAGGGCGTCGGAGTGCGTGTGCACATCGATGAAGCCGGGCGCGATGACCTGACCGGTCACATCCAGGGTCTCTGCCGCCGCGGCCGGGGCGCCGGCGGGTAGTACGGCGATCCGCCGGTCCACCACCGCGATGTCCGCGTCCCTGGCGGGTGCGCCGGTTCCGTCGACGAGTGTGCCGCCGCGCAGCAGCAGATCCATCGGGCGGCCCATCACAGCACCGTCGACAGGAAGGCCCGCGTGCGCTCGTGCCGCGGGTCGGTGAACAGAAGCTCCGGCGTCCCGGCTTCGACGACGGCACCCTGATCCATGAACAGGACACGGTCGGCGACCTCGCGGGCGAAGCCCATCTCGTGAGTGACCACGACCATCGTCATACCGCTGCGGGCCAGGTCTCGCATGACGCCCAGGACCTCGCCGACGAGTTCGGGATCGAGAGCGGAGGTGGGTTCGTCGAAGAGCATGAGTGCCGGCTCCATGGCCAGTGCCCGGGCGATCGCCACGCGCTGCTGCTGCCCGCCGGACAACTGCCCCGGGTAGTGGTCCCCCCGGTCCGCAAGACCGACGTGGTCCAGCAGCTCCCGGGCCTGCTTCTCGGCCTGCGCACGGGAGAGGCCCTTGACGGCGACGGGCCCCTCCATCACGTTCTGCACCGCTGTGCGGTGCGGGAACAGATGGAACCGCTGGAACACCATGCCGATCCGCTCCCGCTGCCGTCGGATGTCACGGGGGCGCCGCTCGCGCAGGACACGCCCGGACGGGCCGTGCTGCTCGTAGCCGATCAGCTCACCGTCCATCCACACCCGCCCCGCGTCGATCTGCTCAAGGTGATTGAAGCAGCGCAGCAGCGTCGACTTCCCGGAACCGGAAGGGCCTATGACACACAGCACCTCACCGCTGCGGACATCGAGATCGATGCCTTTCAGCACCTCGGTGTCACCGAATCGCTTACGGACCCCACGGGCCCTGAGGATCACCTCGTTCATGCCGCTGCCTCCTTCCTGTCACGCCCGGGTACGAGATTCGCCAGGACCCTGCGCCGCAGCGGCGGTGCGGCGCCCGGGCTGTAGCGGCGTTCGACGGCATGCTGGCCGATGCTCGCGATCGTGGTGAGCACCAGGTACCAGAGGGAAGCCACCAGGAGCAGCGCCACCACCTCGAAATTGGCGAGGTAGAGGTGCTGGGAGACGGTCATCAGATCGGCGCCCGCGATGACCGAGACCAGCGAGGTCGTCTTGAGCATGGAGATGAACTGGTTGCCGAACGGGGGGATGATGACTCTCATCGCCTGCGGAAGGATGATCCTGGACAGGATCTGACGGTTGGACATGCCGATGGACGCACCGGCCTCGCGCTGTCCGGGGTCCACGCTCTGAATGCCCGCCCGCACGATCTCGGCCATGTAGGCACCTTCGTTGATGGAGAGGCCGAGCAGGGCCGCCACGAATCCGGTGATGACCTGGTTGGACTGCCAGCTGATGAGTTTCGGGCCGTCGAACGGGACACCGATGCTGATCACCGGGAAGATCAGGGCCAGGTTGAACCAGAAGATGAGCTGGACCAGCAGCGGTGTGCCCCGGAAGAACCAGGTGTACGCACCGGCGGTGAGACGCAGAACCGGACTGTCGGAGAGCTGCATCACCGCGACGAGTACCCCGATGACGATGCCGAGGGCCATCGAGACGAGCGTGAGCTGAATGGTCACCGCGAGACCGTTGAGGATCACGGCGTCGAACTGGTACTTGGCGACGATGTCCCAGTGCAGGTTGGGACTGACGATGACGGTGTAGGCGAGCCACACCGTGAACAGTGCTGCGGCGAGGACCGCCAGCCAGCGCCCGGGACGGGGGCGCCGGGTCACCTGGAGGGAGAGGTCCTCCTCCGGCGGCGTAGCGGCGTCGGTGGCTTCCGGTGCCGCACCGAGGGCGGCGCCGGGTATCTTCCGGTAGGTCATGTCCGTACTCACTGCCCGTCGTTGACGGTGGCCTCGGGCACGGCGCTGTCGCCGACTCCCCAGGTGTCGAGGATCTTCCGGTAGCCGCCGTTGTCGATCAGTTCCTGCAGGGCCTTGTGGACGGCGTCGCGCAGTCCGCCCTGGCTCTTCGCGGCCGCGATGCCCCAGGGGGCGGTGCCGTATTGCGTCGGCAGAACCTCGTACGCGCTGCTCTTCTTCGTGAACATCCTGGCGACGGGATAGTCGACGATGGTCGCGACCGCGCGTCCGCTGTCCAGTTGCAGCAGCCCGGTCGGCGCGTCCTCGCTCTGCGAGATCCGCATCTTCTCCGTGCACTTGGCGTTCTGCTCCTCGCCGATGTGGAGGTTCGAGCTGCCCTTGGCGAGGACGACGGTCTTACCGCACAGGTCCGTGAGGGACGTGATGCCCTGCGGGTTGCCCTTCTTCGTCATGATGACGCCGCCGGTACGGAAGTAGTCGACGAAGTCGACCGCCTGGCGCCGCTGGGCACTGTCCGTCATGGACGACATGACCAGGTCGAAGCGTCCGGACTCCAGACCGGGGATCAGCCCGTCGAAGGCGGCGTTGGTGAGTTCGAGCTTCAGCTTCAGCCGCTCGGCGATGGCCTTGGCCAGGTCGGGGTCGACACCTGTGAGCCGGGTGGTCCCGGGCTCGTACATCTCCATCGGCGGGTATCCCACCGCGGTGGCGACCCGCAGCACACCCTTCTGCCGGTACTGCGCGGGGAGCAGCTCGGCTGCGGTCCGGCCGGCGGCGGCCTGCGAGGAACTGCCGGACGGGGCGTCGCCCTGGCCGGAGCGTCCACACGCGGTGGCCGCGAGAGCTACCACGGCCAGGGCTGCCAGACAGCGCAGAGAACGGGGACGATTCATAGGATTTCTCCCTCACGGGGTGGCGGTGCGCCGATGCTGGCAGTCACGCCCGGGTGAATGGAAGATGATGAAGCTATTCATGCCTGACCATCGAAATCTGTACGGGTCCGAATCCCTGCGGATGAGGACCCCGAACGGGAACGGGGCATCGCATGCGACAACCACTCGGCCGACGTGCACTGCTGCTTGCCACCGGTGGACTGCTCGCGGGATCCACGGGCTGCTCGGCAACTTCCGGGACTGCGGCCGGCCCGTCCGAGTCGGTATCCCCGACGTCCGCGTCTCCGTCTTTGCTCGCGTCCTTGCCCACGACCACGGCCTGGCGTCCCGACCGCGCCGACGTGGACCCCGCCGTGAAGCTGCGCGCCGTGCAGGTGGTGGAGGCGATCGGTGCGTGGCCCGCCGGGCAGGGCGGTGCGGCGGCGGCGAAGAGACGGGTGGCCGCGCTGGGGGCGGCGCCGTCGCTGGTGGACCGGGCGGGCCCGCTGCGGCCCGACGCGGACGAGGCCGCGCTCCAGGTGATCGACGCGCAGTACGGGGGGATTCTGGCGGACTCGGCCAGTGTGATGGTGGTGTGCCGGCAATGGACCCCCGGGCATGCGGGCGGTACGACCGTCGACGTACGGCTGAGCCGGGCGCGGCCCCGCTGGGAGGTCACCGCGCTCCACCCCGGCCGTCCCGGCGCCGCGGTGGCGTCGCTGCCCACGGCGGCGAGGCGGGTGCTGGACGACCCGCGGATCGGCCTGCCGCCCGCGGCGGAGGCCGACATCCGCAGTGGGCGCATCCACCCGACCGTCCTACGGGCTCTGCTGCGACTGGCCGGTACGTACCGGATGGACGTCACCGTGTTCCGCTCCGGGCATCCGCTGTACGTGTTCGGCACCGACAGGCCCAGCGATCACCCACCGGGCCGGGCCTTCGACGTGTGGCGGATCGACGGGCACAAGGTCGTCGATCCGGCCACTCCTCGCCGGTTGACCGAGTCCTTCATGCGAGATGCGGCGGCGGCCGGCTCGTACAACGTCGGCGGACCGTTCCAGCTCTCCGGGGGCAAGACGGCGAATCAGTTCTTCACCGACGACACCCATCACGACCATGTGCACGTGGGATTCGCCAGCTGACGCCCGCGGCACGGCTCAGGCGCGCTGGTCGAGACCGGCGCTGAGCGGCGGCTGCGGGGCGTCGAGCAGCGAGGTGTCCACCTCGCCGACACCCCACCCGTAGGCCAACTTGTGCACTTCCAGTACGAAGAACGAGTCGGTCGAGACGATCCCGTCGATGAGATGCAGCCTGCGGTTCATCAGGTCGGTGAAGTGGTCGGTGTCCCGGCAGATCACCTCCGCCATCACGTCGTAGGTGCCCGCCGTCATGATGACGTAGGAGGTCTCCGGCAGCTCACGCAGCCGCCTGCAGACCTCCTGGGCACTGCCCGGCCTGACCCGGATGCCGACCATGGCGAACCGGTCGAAGCCGATGGTCAGCGGGTTGGCGATGCCGACGATCTGGAGGGTGCCGTTCTCCTCCATGCGCTGGACGCGGTAACGCACGGAGGAGGCCGGAATGTCCAGTTCCTCGGCGATCTGGCTGTACGGGCGGCGGCCGTCCGCTTGAAGTGCGGCGATGATCTGGCGGTCGGTGTCGTCCAGGGGGCTGCCACCCAGCGTGCTCATGCTGTTGCTCCGGCTCTCATGTACGGCCCACCACGGTGTGCGGGCCTGGATCTTCGGTCGTACGGGCCTATCCTGCCCGGCTCAGGAGTCGAAGCCGAGGCCGAGTCGGTCCAGGGCACGCAGCCACAGGTTGCGGTGGCCGTTCGTGTCCTCGCGGGCCATGGACCACCGGGTGGCCTCGACGCCGAGATAGCGCACCGGCTCCGGGGGGAAGGGCACCGGGGGGCGGCGGATCATGGCGGGCCGGAGCCGTTCCGTGCGCCGGCCCGAGAGCAGGTCGAGCATCACCTGGGCGCCGTAGCGGGTGGCGCCGACGCCGAGCCCCGTGAAGCCGAGGGCGTAGGAGATCCGGCCGCGCGCGGCGGTGCCCGCGAACATGCAGAAGCGGGTGGTGGAGTCGATGACGCCGCCCCACGAGTGCGAGAAGCGGACGCCGGCGAGGGCGGGGAAGGCTTCGGCGAATTGGGCGGCGAGGATGTCGAAGGTGGCGGGGCGCTGGGTGAGACGCTCATCGACCCGGTTGCCGTAGTGGTAGATGGCGTCGTAACCGCCGAACAGGATGCGGTTGTCGTCGGTCTTGCGGAGGTAGTGGAACTGGTTGCCCGCGTCGGTGATTCCGTGCTCGCCGCTCCAGCCGATGGCGGCGAGCTGCTCATTGCTCAGGGGTTCGGTGGTCAGCGCGTAGTCGTAGACCGGAATCATGGTGAGCGAGAGGCGCTTGAGCAGGGGGCGGTAGATGTTGGTGGCGAGGGCGACCTGCCGGGCACCGACCGCGGCGTAGGGGGTGGTGAGGCGGACCCGGCCGGCATGACGGGTGGTCAGGGCGGTGACTTCGGTGTGCTCGGCGATGCGGACCCCGAGGTCGAGGCAGGCGGCGCGCAGGCCCCAGACGAGGCGGGCGGGGTCGAGGAGCGCGTAGTCGGGGGACCACAGGCCGGCTGTCCAGAGGGGGGAGTCGACGTAGCTCCGCAGTTCGTCACGGTCCAGCAGTCTGGTCTGTTCGCCGTACCGGTGGGCGAGCGCATGGGCGCCCTTGAGCCCTTCGGCCTGCCAGGGGGTGGCGGCGGTGGTGACCTTGCCGCTGCGTATGAACCCGCAGTCGATGCCATGGGTGTCCAGGTCGCGCCGGAAGGCGTCGAAGTTCTCCATGCCCAGGCGGTGCAGCAGCCGGGCCTCGGTGGGCCAGCGGTCGGCGCCGTTGGCGAGGCCGTGGGTGATGCTCGGGGAGCAGAAACCGCCGTTCCGGCCGCTGGCCGCGTGGCCGCAGGTGTTCTGCTCGAGGACGAGGACGTCTCGTTCGGGGCGGGCGCGTTTGGCGAGCAGGGCGGTCCACAGCCCGGTGTAACCACCGCCGACGACGGCGAGATCGCACGTGGTGTCGGCGGTCAGCCGGGGCAGCGGTGCGGGGTGCTCGGGCCGGTCCAGCCAGTAGGGGGCGGCCTTCGTGTCGCGCAGTCGGTTGCGGTGGTCGGTGGGGCGCGGGGCTGCGGTGGTCATGTGGCGGGTACCTCGTTGCCGGCGTGGTGGGGCGGCGCGGGCCGGGGCCCCGACGCTGGTCGGGGCCCCGGCCCGCGGACGGTGGAGTGGGCGCGGGGCGGTCAGAGACTGATGACGCCGGTACGGGTGTCGGTCATGTCCATGAGCGTCCACTTGCCGCCGATGCGGCCCCAGCCGGTGGAGCGGCTGCCGGCGCCGCCGAAGGGCATGTTGATGTCCCACCAGTTGTTGCTCTCGTTCACGACGACCTGGCCGACGGCCATTTCCTCGATGAAGCGGAAGGCGGAGGTCATGCTGCGGGTGAAGACGGCGCCCTGGAGGCCCAGTTTGTCGTCGTTGGCGATGCGCAACAGGTCGTCCTCGTCCTGCCCGGTGATGATCGGGACGACCGGGCCGAAGGACTCCTCGCGGGACAGCAGGCTGTCCTCGGGCACCCCGTCCACCACGGTGAACTCGTAGTAGAGGTCCGTGGGGTGTCCTGAAGCGCGCTTGCCGCCGAGCAGGATGCGCGCGCCGCGCTCGCGCGCGTCGGCCATGTGACGGTCCATCTTGGCCGCGACGCCCTCGTTGTTGAGGGGACCGAGAACCGTCTTGGGGTCGAACGGGTCGCCGAGGGTGATGCGCTGGGCCTCGCGCAGCACGGCCTCGACGAACTCGTCGTGGATGTCGGCGTGCACGATGACGCGTTCGGTGGCGCAGCAGACCTGTCCGGCGCATGGGTAGGCGCCGTCGACGGCGGCCTTGGCAGCGGCCTCGACATCGGCGTCCGCGAGGACGACGAGCGGGCCGTTGCCCGAGCACTCCATGATGGATCGCTTGAGGCCGGCGGCGGACTGGATCTTCGCCCCGGTCGCGGTGGAGCCGATGAAGCCGATCGCGTGGATGCCCTCGTGGCGTACCAGCGCATCGCCGGTGTCACCCTCGCCGGGCACGATGTTGACGAGGCCGTCGGGCAGCCCGGCGGCGACGAACGCCTCCATCGCCTTGAGCACGGTGAGCGGGGTGTTGGCCGGCGGCTTGACGACATGGGCGTTGCCGGTGGCGAGTCCGGGGGCGACGAACTCCGCGAGCATCAGCAGCGGGAAGTTCCACGGCGTGATGATGCCCCAAGTGCCCACCGGGCGCTGGAAGGTGAACATCCGCTTGGTGTTGTCGGTGGAGGGCAGCGTCTCGCCGTGCAGCCGTACGGCGTCCTCGGCGTGCAGGTGGAAGAGCTTGGCCGCCTCCTCGATGTCGGCGACGGACTCGGCGAGCGGCTTGCCCTGCTCCAGGGACTGGAGGCGGGCGAGTTCGTCCACGCGCTTGCCGAGTTCCGTACCGATGCGGTGACAGAGCTCGGCGCGGGTCCACACATTGGTCGCGGCCCAGGCCGGCTGGGCCGCGTTCGCGGCACGCACAGCCGTGTCGACGTCGGCGGCCGCGGGCAGCGGGAAGGTGCCCACGAGTTCGCCCGTCGCGGGGCTGATGACCTCGTGGGTGGTCCCGGAGGTGCCGTCGGTGTAGGCGCCGTTGATGAAGAGCTGGTGCCGGTCGGCGGTCGGGGTGGTCATGCGTTGGCCTCTCTGTCCTGTTCCTGACCGGGAACGGGCGCGTCGGCTCTGGGCCGCGCCGGCCCGGGTCGGGTGCGAAGCGATGACTGGAGACTCGCTGAGCAATCAAGAACTGTCAAGACTGCTGAATCGGCAAATTTCAAAGTGGATCATTGCTTTTTCGTGAGTATTGACAGGTGTTTTTCGCTTCATCTATAACCAGGCCCCAACGACTCTCCTGTCTGCGCCCACCCTGAGGGGAACCCCATGTCATCCCAGCCAAAGACCCCAGCCCCACCCTCACCGGACCCTTCGGACTCCTCGGGAGCGGCGGGTGCGTCCGCCCCGGCACTGCCGAAGAAGATGAGCTGGTTCGACGGATTCGCGATGTCGCTGACCATGCCGGCGGCGCTCATCGCCTCGCTCGGCGCCTCCATCGGCGGCCTCGGCGCCTGGGGTGCGATCGCCCTGTGGGCGGCCTCGATGGTGCTGGCCACCGCGACCAACTGGATCTACACCGAGCTGGCCGCGATGTTCCCCGACTCCTCCGGCGGGATCGCGCATTACGCGACCGAGGGCTGGAAGAAGCGGGCGCCCGTGGTGGGCCCGATCGCGAGCATCGGCTACTGGTTCCCCTGGACGACGGCCCTCGCCGTCTACTCCGGGCTCATCGGCTCCTTCGTCCAGGCCCAGTGGTTCCCCGGCCAGGACTGGAACGTGGAGTTCGGGCCGGTGAAGGTGGACTTCCCCATAGCGGTGGGACTTCTCGTGATGCTGCTGCTGTTCGGCGCCGCGATGATCGGCCTCCATGTCGCCATGTGGGTCGTCTACGTCACCGGCGGTGCGCTGCTGGTGCCGCTCGCCGTCTTCATCGTCCTGCCGCTGCTCTCCGGCGACTGGAGCGCGCAGGGCCTGCACTGGAATCTGCACGGCGCCGCGGGGCTGCGCGAGGCGCTGGTGTGGCTGTACGTCATGGCGTGGACATCATTCGGAGTGGAGGTGTGCGCGACCTTCGCCCCCGAGTACAAGGACACGGTGCGCGACACCACCCGGGCCCTGCGCGCCGGTGTGCTGTTCTCCCTCGGCGTCTTCATCCTGCTGCCGCTGACCCTGTCGGGGTACGTCGGTGAGAAGGCCATCGGCGAGGAACCCACCACCTTCTTCGTCGGCGCCTTCCAGGACCTGGTGGGCGGCGCCTCCGACCTCATGGTGGTCTTCCTCATCGCCTCGCTGCTGCTCATCATGATCACCGGTCTCGCCGACGGCTCCCGGGTGCTGTACGAGATGGGCAAGGCGGGGCTCACCATCAAGCAGGTGGGGGTGCTGAACAAGCGCGGGGTGCCGGCCCGGGCACTGCTGGTGGCCCTGGTGCTGAACGTCTTCGTGCTGACGGTGCTTCAGACCCCGCTGGCCATCATCGTCACCGGCAACCTGGGATACATCCTCACCCATGTGCTGGCGGTCTCCGGCTTCGCGCTGCTGCGCAAGGACCGTCCCGACGCCCTGCGGCCCATCCGGCTGCCCCGTTTCTTCGTGCCCCTGGCCTGGACGCTGGCCGGGTTCCTCACAGCGGTGCTGGTTGTGGGTGCGACCGGCTTCTCCATCACCGGATACGGCGGCTACACCGAACTGGGAGTGGCACTTGCCGTCCTGGTCGTGGCCGTACTGCTGTGGCTGTACCGGATCAAGGTGCAGGATCGGCGCATCACCGACGACCGCCCGGCCTGACCCGACCGGTGCACAAAATCCGGCAAGCCGATGGAAGCAGGCGGAAAGTGGGCCTGCGGACAGTGGGCAGACGTCCCTAGGCTCGACGCCATGCGTGTACTTTTCGCCTCGACCAGCGGATCGGGCCACTTCCACCCACTCGTCCCCCTCATCGACGCGTGCACGGCACGGGGCGACGGCGTCCTCGTCGTCGCCCCACCGAAACTCGAAGCGTTACTGGCGGCCCGGGAACAGCCCTACCGCATCGGAGGGGAGCCGCCCGACGACGAACTCGGGCCGGTGATGGCGCGAGTGCTGGAGCTGCCCCCGGACGACAGCGTGTCCCTGATGACCAGGGAGGTGTTCGGCCGGCTGTACACCGCCGCGATGCTTCCCGCGCTGGAGGAGGCATGCCGCGAGTGGCGGCCCGACCTCGTGCTGCACGAGGCGTACGAATTCGCGTCGGTGGTGGCCGCCGAGCGTCACGGAATCCAGCACGCCCAGGTCGCGGTCTCCGCTGCGCAGTTCGCGCGGTCCACCGACGTACTGCTGCGCCCCGTGCTCGACTCGTACGGCCCCGGCATCGCGGAACGGCTCAGCGTGTCCCCGTATCTGACGCGCCTGCCGGCTTCCCTGGACCCCTCGCCGTATGCCGTGACCCATCGCTACCACGAACCCCTTCGTCCGGGCGTACTTCCGGACTGGTGGGGCGGGGTCGAGGAACCGCTCGTCCACCTCACCCTGGGCACCGTGGCGGGCGCCATGCCGACCGCCGCCGGCCTGTACCGGGCGGCGCTGGAGGCGGTGAGCGGACTGCCGGTGCGGGTACTGCTGACGACGGGGCACGGCACCGATGTGTCGGGGCTCGGGCCCATTCCGCCCAACGCCCATGTGGAGGCGTGGGTGCCGCAGGCCGATGTCCTGGGCAGTGCCTCCCTCGTGGTCTGCCACGGCGGGTCGGGGACGGTCTTCGGCGCCCTGGCGGCAGGCGTCCCGCTGGTCTGCGTCCCCCTCTTCGCCGACCAGCCCGTGAACGCCCGGCTGGTGGCCGAGGCGGGCGCGGGGACAGCTGTCACCCCGACCACGGGCCCGGCGGACGAGTCGACGGTGCTCGGCCCCGACGATGTCTCCCGTATCCGGTCGGCCGCCGAACTGGTCCTCAAGGAACCCTCGTACCGGGCGCGGGCCAAGTGCCTGTCCGAGGAGATGCGGGCCACCGCCACGGGCAGGGAACTGATCGGCGCCCTCGAACCGCGCTCCTGAGCCACGACATCCGCAGCTCCGTCCATCGGCACGTCCGTACGGTGGGGTTCGGTGCGCCGAGGCGCTGTGGCGGCGTACCGGCGGGCATGGGAAAGAGATGGCACGAGTATCCGAACCCGTGATCAAGCTCGTCCGGCGTACGACCGAGCCCGTCGGAGCGCAGACCCTGCGTTCCACGGCAGCTGCCGTCATCGCCTACGTCGTGGCGGTGTGGACCCTTCCGTATCCGGCACCGCTCACGGCACCGCTCACCGCGCTCCTCGTCGTACAGGTCACCCTCTACGCGACCCTCACCACGGGGATCCGCCGGGTGAACTCCGTCATCGTCGGGGTGCTCATCGCCAGTGCGCTCAGCTCCCTGGTGGGGCTCAACTGGTGGAGCCTCGGACTGACGATCTTCGCCTCGCTGATCATCGGACGGCTGGTGCGGGTCGACGAGTTCGTACCCGAGGTGGCGATCAGCGCGATGCTCGTACTGGGCGTCTCGCAGGTCGCCTCCACAGCCTGGGACCGCGTGCTGGAGACACTGATCGGTGCGGGCGTGGGACTGCTGTTCAACCTGCTCTTCGCACCACCCGTGTGGGTGCAGCCCGCGGGTGCCTCCATCGACAGTCTGGCCCGCGCGATGGGACACATGTTCCGCAGGATGGGGGAGGACGTGAGCGGTCACATCCCGGTCCAGCGGGCGGCCGACCGCCTCCACCAGGCCCGCCGGCTGGACCATGACATCGTGGAGGTCGATGCCTCGCTGCGACAGGCGGAGGAAGGCCTCACCCTCAACCCGCGCGTCCGGCAAGGGATGCTCTACCGGGTCGTGCTGCGTACCGGTCTGGACACCCTGGAGATCTGCGCCGTGGTGCTGCGGGTGCTCTCACGCACCCTGACCGACCTGGCCAAGGCCCGCACCGACGAGACGCTGTTCCCCGCCGACGTGGCCGAATCCCTGACGGAGCTGTTCGGACAGATGGCCGGTGCCATCGAAAGCTTCTCGGAGTTGATCACCACTCCGGTCGCGGAGAACGCCGAGGAGGCCGAGGACCGGCTCGCCCGCGCACTCGCCGTCAGCCGTGCGACCAGGGACCGGGTGGCGAACCTGCTCCTCGAAGACGTTCAGGAACATCCCAGCAACTGGCAGTTGCACGGAGCCCTGCTTGCCGAGGTCGACCGGATTCTGGACGAACTCGACATCGACAAGCGCACGGAACGCCTGGGCAAGGAGCTCGACCGGCGCTCGGCGCAACTGCACGAACACCACCCCTGGCTGCGCGCCGTATCGCGCCGGCTGCGAGGCAGCCGGGCCTGAAGCGATGCGGGCAGACGGCAGCGATGCGGGCGGACGGCGTCACCCGGAGGCCGGCAGCCGTTCGATGGCGACCAGCGCCGCATCGTCGCCCAGGCGGCCGCCGGCGTGGCGGACAAGGTCGGCACACAGAGATTCCAGCAGGGAGTCCGGGCCCTGGCCGCACCGCAATGCCGCCCGTTCCGGGAGCGGACAGAAGATCCCTGACCGGTCCCGGGACTCGATGACACCGTCCGTGTACAGAAGCAGGGTGTCGCCGACGCCGAAGGTGAACGTCTCCGCCGTGTGTTCGGTGACCACCAGGTGCGTCAGACCGAGCGGCGGGGCGGGCGTTCGTACTTTGAGCGGGATCGCCTCTCCCGCGCGCAGCAGGAGCGGCGGTGGATGACCGCAGCTGACGAGGCGGAGCTCGGTGGAGGCATCGGGGATGTCGAGAACGGCCGCGGTGACAAAGGACTCCGCAAGGTCCTGGTCGTCGTCCACGCCTTCGTGAGCGGTGGGGTTCTCGTCCAGTGCGATGCTCGCCTCCAGATGCGCCACCAGATCGGGCAGCTGCGACTCCTGGTGGGAAAGAGCGTGGAAGGCACCCAGGACGCTGGCTGCCTCGCCGATCGCGGACAGTCCCTTACCGCGAACATCACCGATGATCAGGCGGGTTCCGTTGGTGGTGCGGGCGGCCGCGTACAGGTCGCCCCCGATCTGCGCCTCGGCCTCCTTGAGGTCGTTGATGCTGGTGCGCGCGATGGCCACCAGGGATTGGGCCAGCACGGCGACCGCACCGACGAGAGCGGTCATGCGCGGCCCGGTGAAAGAGGCAGCCACCGCAGGAGCCGCCACCAGGAACGGGCCGAGGTGCACATCCGGCGGCGAGGTGACGTCAACCACGTGACGACGGCGATCAGCGCGAACGGCGTCGCCACGAGAGCCTTCCTGCGCCTTCGGGTCTTTCGGAACGACTGCAGGAACCGCCGGGAAGCCATGCTTCCGGGATACCTCACCCGGTCCGCCATCGCCCCTCGTGCGGCTGATCGGCACAGCACAGCACAGCCCGGCACATCGGCCCGTCACACCGTGTTGTGCACCATTCACTCGGACGGTCGGCAGTCTTCACTCCCCTGCTTCTCGTCTCGCGCCGTCCGGGCCGGGCCTGGCAACTCTGAGACCACCGATCGCTCACTCGACGAAGAGAGAACAGCATGACCGTCTCAACCTTCCTCACCCCGCGGATGCGGATACGTGGGCGTCGCGCCCAGACCGTCGCCGCAGCACTCACCGCGGCCGCCCTTGCCGCGGCCGCCGGACCCGCCGCAGCCGATGGCGGTGCCGATCCGGCCGGCGCCAAGCCCACAGTGGTGGTGGTACACGGCGCGTTCGCCGATGCCTCGGGCTGGAACGGTGTGGTGGAACGTCTCCAGGGTGACGGGTACAAGGTCATGGCCCCGGCCAATCCGCTGCGCGGGCTCGCCGGTGATTCCGCGTACATAGCCGGCGTGCTGAAGAGCATCAGGGGCCCGATCGTGCTGGCCGGGCATTCCTACGGCGGTGCGGTGATCAGCAACGCCGCCGCGGGGAACCCGCAAGTGAAGTCGCTGGTGTTCGTGTCCGCGCTCATGCCGGACAAGGGGGAGAGGCTGTCGGATCTGTCGGCGAAGTTTGCGGGAAGCGAGCTGAACGCGGCTCTGAAGCCGGTGCCGTTCCCGGAGGCCGACGGCAAGCAGGGGGTCGATCTGTACATCCAGCCCGCCAAGTTCCACGACGTCTTCGCGGCGGACGTGCCGTTGGGCACCACTGCCGTGATGGCCGCCACCCAGCGTCCCATCAACGGAGCCGCGTTCATGGACACGGCGGCTGCGGCGGCCTGGAAGACCATTCCGTCCTGGGCGCTGGTGGCCACCCGGGACAAGGCCATCGCCCCGGATCTCGAACGCTTCGAGGCCAAGCGCGCCAAGTCGCACACCGTCGAGGTCGACTCCTCCCATGTCGCGATGATGTCGCACCCCGATGTCGTCGCCG
Organism: Streptomyces sp. NBC_00057; assembly: GCF_045041165.1. NCBI lineage: Bacteria > Bacillati > Actinomycetota > Actinomycetes > Kitasatosporales > Streptomycetaceae > Streptomyces > Streptomyces sp. NBC_00057. The sequence continues at coordinate 8,223,680 of NZ_CP108256.1, forward strand.
ATCTCATCCGGCAGGCCGCCGGAGACCGAACACCCGCGAAGTCGCTCATGGCCCCGACGGCCACCAGCACTGTGGTCCTGGCCGGCATCGGCGGGCTCGCGGGCGTGACCCTGCTGACAGGCGCGGGCCTGGTGACGGCGGCCCGCAAGCGCCGCGTCACCGATGGCGGTCCCGACGCGGCCCTCTGACACGAATGCACAAATCAGCGAGCACCCGGGAGCAGGCCACACGGTGCCTGTGTGGCCTGGGCCGCGAGCGGTGTCAGGCCGCCGATGCCGGAGAATCATCGCGACCGGCGGACGCGGCCGGGGCCGGGCGCCGCTCACCGAGAGGACGGGCCCTTCGCCGGGTCCATCCGTACGCACCGCCAAGCCCAAGACATCCTGGACAACCCAGCCCTGACCGTCTACGACAACCCGCACGCGTTCCTGATGTGCGTCTACAACCGCGACCGGGCCCTGTGCCACCGGCTGGACATCACCGACGCCCCGAGCCTGGAGCGGTGCCGGCCGTCCTGCGTGAACATCGCGCGCACCGACCGGTACGCCGACGAACTCCTGCAGCGCGCCCAGGCCTTGGAGGAGCAGGCCGCGTCGGAGACGGTGCCCGGCCTGCTCGTCGACCGGCTCACCCAACATGCAGCAAGGTCACCAGCTTGCCGAACTGGCGCGGGCTCAGCCCGGTGAACGGGGCTATCCAGGAAGATTCCGACACCGTAATCACACCAGGCATTCCAAGATCATTCCATGGGGTGACCTGAGGATTGGCCTGCCTTTTAGCTGCCGCTCAGAGGAGACTCCCACGTGGGATCGTGTCGGGACCTTCTCTCCAGGTGGGCAAGCAGGTGCTCCGCCGTGGTGGAGGCCGTGTCTTGCGGCGCGCCGGCCGCAGTCAGGGCGGCGGTGAGCATTGCCGGGGCTGCCTCTGGCAGGTCCGGGTCGGCAAGGAGAGGAAGGACCAGCAGGAGGCGGGCGGCTGTGTCCTGGACGCCTTCGGCCGCGGCGGACGGGTTGTCAGCGATGCGGACCAGTTCGTGCCACGTCAGTCCAATCCCCGAGAAATCTCCTTCCCAGCTGGCGATCTGCTGGGCGTAGCTCCTGTCTGGATGGGTGAGGAGGTAGTCGGTGCCGTAGTCGCCGACCAGGTTGCGGTAGATCACCACAGCTCCGGGACCGTCTTCGGCCGGCACCCGGAACACCGGCCAGTGTTCGGGATCGAAGAGGACCTCGGGCATGGCATCGGCGCCGTCATCACCGAACCACTCCGGAGCCGGCCGCTCGGCACATGCCCCGTCACCGCACATCACCTGATAGCCGGAGGATGCCCCGGCCTTCAGGCTGGGGAGGAATCCGGTTTCCCGCGTAGCGGGGCAGGAGAAGTCGAATCGCCGCCGGGCGATTCGGCGTCCACTCCAGTGGCGCGGAGGCCGACCTCAAGCATGTAGACCAGTTCGGAGTTGAGGGACCGCCGCTCGGACTTGGCGTGAGCGCTCAGCCGGTCGCGGAGGTCTTGGGGGAGACGCAGGGTCATGCGGACTTCATTCATCATGGTGCTAGTATGACGTCGTGACGACACTAAAGGAAACCGAGGGTGCGGAGCGCGCACGGTGGACCTTCCGGCTCCGTGTGTCGTCCACCGCCCGTACCGCGCTACTCACCGAGTGGGACCGGTGCCGGTGGATCTGGAACGAGTGCGTGGCGAAGTCCAAGCAGGTCCACGCCTGGAACAAGGCCCAGCCCGCGGGTGCCGACAAGCGGACCTGTGGCCCGGCGCAGCTCGACAAGATGCTGACCGAGGCCAGGAAGAGTGCTGCGTGGCTGCGGGAGGGCAGCTCGGTTCCCCAGCAGCAGGTCATCCGTGATTTCGGGAAGTCCAAGGCCAAGGCGCAGAAAGACATCAGGGAACGGCTGCCCATGCACCGCCGGGCCGGGATGCCGAAGTACAAGAAGAAGTGTGAAGCCCTGCCCTCCCTCAACTACACGCGGCGCGGCTTCCGGCTCAACGACGGGAAACTGCATCTGGCCGGAGGCGTTGTGCTGACGGTGGTGTGGTCGCGGGAGCTGCCCGCCGACCCATCGTCCGTGCGTGTTTATCAGGACGGTATCGGGCACTGGTACGCCAGCTTTGTCGTCCCTGCCCAGATCCGGCCGATGCCCGGGACCGGGCGCGTGATCGGCATCGACTGGGGTGTGAAGGAGACCGCGACCACCACCAGTAGTGCCCATGATCTCCCCCATGCCGGGCATGGGCGGAAGGCTAGGGAGAAGCTGACCCGGTACGACCGGATGATGGCCCGACGCAAGCCGCAGAAGGGCCACGCCGGGTCGAAGGGATACCGCGAGGCGAAGCGGCTGCGTGCCAGGCTGCACAAGAAAGTGGCCCGGCAGCGCCAGGACACCGCCCGCAAGTGGGCCAAGAGGGTTGTCCGCGACCATGACGCGCTCGCTGTCGAGGACTTCAAGCCGAAGTTCCTCAGCCGGACCACCATGGCCCGCAAGGCTGCTGACGCCGCCATCGGCGCGACCAAACAAGCCCTGATCGAGATGGGCCGCAAGCACGGACGGTCCGTGCACCTGATCCACCCTGCGTACTCCACGATGGACTGCGCGCACTGCGGAGCGAGAGCCAAGCACGCACTGCCGCTGGGAGAGCGCACCTACACCTGCACCGCCTGCGGAGCCGTATCCCCAAGGGACAAGAACTCCGCAGGTGTGATGCTTGTCCGGGCTGGTCTGGACCCGGCTGGTGCTGATCGTGGAAGACCTGACCAGGCGCTGCCTGGCCAGGCAGCGTGAGCTAGAAATCCCCGCTTAACCCCGAAGGAGGGAATCCCCTTCCTTCAGGGAGGGGAGCAGTCAACAGAAGGTAGTTCGACCAGAAGCCCAGGCGGGCCGGCAGTGACTCGCCCGCCACCAGCGGGCCGTCGTCGTATCCCTTGATCAGCACCCTCGGATCCTGTCACCAGCCACTGACATGGTCCGATCCGGGATCGGTACGGGGCGCCACCCCGTTACGGGACAAGTCTTACGCAAGCAGATCCGCCAGCTCAAAGAGCTCCGGGCCGCCGACACGGAGGAGCTCGCCCAGCTCAAGGCCGACGTCGAGGCACTGGTAGGCGCCCTGCACCGGGCCAGGGCGGAGAACAGTCACCTGCGTCGGCAGCTCGCCGACCGCCATGCGGCGATCGTGCAGCCCACGCAGGCACCGCTCGGTAGGTAGCTGGTCATCTGCCGAAAGCGCAGCCGGTGGCAGCCTTCGCCGCGGCCGGGGTCTGGGAGAGGTCGACGGCCCGTTCTCTCGGAGGTGCCGCAGGCGGGACGCGGTGACAGGTGCGTGGGATCAGTCGGTGTCGAGGCCGTCGATCAGGCGGTGTCGAGGCCGTCGATCAGGCGGTTGAGGAACCGGGTGAAGGTGGCTTCGGGAGTGAGGGGGCGTCCGGAGGCGGAGAGAGCTTCGGCGAGTTCGGGGTGGCGGCCGTCGGCGGCGACAGCGGCGAGGTAACGGGCTTCGGCTGCGCCCCGGTCGGGGGACTGTGCGGCTGCGGCCTGAGCGATCTCATGGCTGACGTGCCCGGCCACAAAGGCGGTGAGCTGGGCGAAGACCTCCAGCCTCGCCGCGCCGTCCAGCCCGCTGGGCCGCAGAGCGGCGAGGGCACGTTCCAGGAAGGCCAGGGTGTTGGGGCCGGGGGTGCGGCGCGTGGAGAGGGTGACGGGTACCCAGGGGTGTCGCAGCATGAGAGCGCGCTGAAGGTGGGCAATGGCCTTCAGGTCCTCTCGCCAGTCGCCGGTGACAAGGTTCGTGGTCGGCAATTCGCCGCTGACGTAGTCGACCATCAGTTCCAGCAGGGTCTCCTTGTCGGGGGCGTAACTGTAGAGCGACATGACGCCGGCTCCGACCTCGGCGGCGACCCGCCGCATGGTGACCGCTTCGAGTCCCTCCGCGTCCGCCAGGTCGACGGCCGCTCCCGTGATCACCTCACGGCTGAAGGAGGGCCTGCGGCCTCTGCGGGGCTCACTGGGACGCAGCCAGAGCTGTTCGGGGTCGACGCCTGCGGCGCCGGGCCTTTCGCCATGGGGCACGGTCTCGTCCTCCTTTCCCTCGTTGTTGCGGCGGCTTTTTTGTCGAGGTCATCCAAGCATCCTTTATTCTCGTACAGTGTACGGAATGAAGGAGGGGAACGATGCCATCACGCATGCCCGATGCTGCGGCCAGGCCGCCCTGGATACCGCCTGCCGGAAAGCCGCCGCTGTCCTCACGGATGATGAGGGCGACCTGGCGAGGCCTCCCGGCGAAACAGCACGATGTCGGATGGGAGCCGGAGCTGGTGGTGCCGGCCGCCGACGGCAGCCCGTTGATCACTGACCACTACTTCCCGCGCGCCGAGGGCGACTTCCCCACCCTCCTGGTCCGTTCGCCCTATGGCCGAGGGCTGCCGTGGTCTCCCCAGTACGGCCTGCTCTTCGCCGAACAGGGCTTTCACGTGGTCCTGCAGAGCTGCCGCGGCACCGGTGGTTCGGGCGGTGCGTTCGACCTGTGGCGCAACGAGGCCGCTGACGGCCAGGCCACGGTGTCGTGGCTCCGCGAGCAACCGTGGTTCAACGGAACGCTGGGGACCGTCGGCCCAAGTTACCTGGGCTACGTGCAATGGGCCCTCGCTCTGGACCCGCCGCCGGAACTGAAGGCAATGGTGGTGCAGGTGGGCCTGCACGATCCCTACGCCCTGTTCCACGCGGACGGTGCGCTACGCCTGGAGAACGCCCTCGCCGTCGGTATGGGCATGACCTACCAGCATCAGGGCATGGGACCGTTCCTGAAGGCGACGCTTCGCCTTCAGCGCCGCCTGCGTGACGTCACCACCGCGCAGCCCTTGCGCGGGGCGTACGTGTCCGCCCTCGGGGGCGAGGTGCCCTGGTTGGACGACGTCATGACGCACCCGGACCCCAAGGACGCGTACTGGCACGGCGCGTCGCTGGCGGAGCGGTTCAGCGTGCCCACGAGTCTGATCACCGGATGGCATGACGCGCTGGTCGACCAGACCTTCGAGCAGTACGACCGGCTGCGTCAGGCGGGATGCGAGACCGCCCTGCTCGTCGGCCCCTGGACCCACACCTCCGCCCTGCAACAGGGATGGCCCGAGGTGTTCGCCGAGAGCCTCACGTGGCTGCGCGCCCACCTGTGCGCCGACCCCTCCGGCCTGCGCCCGACCGCGGTGCGCATGCACATCGGCGGCGAAAACGCCTGGCGGGACTTCGACGAGTGGCCGCCGGCCGCAGCTGCCACCTCGTGGTACCCCATCTCCGGCGGGCATCTCACCCAGCAGGCCCCCACGGACTCCGCACCACTGACGTCCTTCCGCTACGACCCGGCCGACCCCACCCCATCCCTCGGCGGCCCGCTGCTCTCCCGCACCGCCGGCCCACGCGACAACAGCCCCCTGGAAGCCCGAGCCGACGTCCTGACATTCACCAGCCCCCCACTGACCGAGCCCCTGGACATTCTGGGCCCAGTCTCCGCTCGGCTGAGCATCTCCACGGACACCGGCCACGCCGACGTCTTCACCCGCCTGTGCGACGTGGACCCACAAGGCCGCTCCGTCAACATCTGCGACGGACTGGGCCGGCCTCGGACGACTGAACACGTTCCCTCGCAGGTCACAGTGCCGATGAGCTCCACCACCCATCGCTTCGCCGTCGGCCACCGCATACGCTGGCAAATCAGCGGAGGCGCCCATCCGCGCTACGCCCGCAATCCCGGCACCGGGGAGTCGCCGGTAGACGCCACCGCCTTCGCGCCGGTGCGCATCACGCTCCACACAGACTCGGCATTGACGCTTCCCCACAGCTCTGGGCTCACGTAATTCTTCAGCCCTGCGGGGAACGTGCTGACGAGCCGGGCCGTCAGGCCCGGCTCACTCCTCCGCGCCGTCTTCATCGTCGTCCAAGTCAACGGCGTCCGGGTTGCGCAGGAGCCGCAGGCCTCCGCCGGCGGGGATTGAGGCGCGCAGACTATCGCGGCCCGGGCAGCCGAGATTTGCGTGACGCTGCGAGGAGAGCTGGGCCACATCAACGTCCAAGACCTCGCACGCATCGGCCTTGAGGCGGGGATCGGCCGCGGTGAAACCACAGGCGGGGATGTCGCCCGGAGTCCGCCACACGACATTGCCCCGCCAGACGAATTCCTTCGTCGGACCGAGGCGGACGACCCGCTCGGTGGCACAGCCGATGATGTCGTTCGCCACGGTCGCCTTCCGCGGCGCGGTCGCCCGGGAGTCCGCCCGCAGCACCGCTCCGGTGTCGCCCATCAGTGTGCCGACCTCGCGGCCATCGCCGCCGATGTGCCGTTCCTCTGCCACTTCGGACGGGCCGTCACCCTCACCGACGCCGACCCGTACTCGGAGATAGCCCGCCATCTCAAGATGCACCGCGGCAAGGAGGAGTCCGTCCTGCGCACTCTGTCGTACTTCGACGGGGTGTTGTTCGCCGCCCGGGGCAGCGCCCCCGCGCTCTTCTCCGTCGCCCTGATGGACCAGGTCTGCCCTCCGTCCACGGTCTTCGCCGCCCACAACGCATACCGCGGCGAGAAGGAGATCGAGGTCTACCGGACACGAGGGCGGAGCCATGTTCCAGGAGGCCGCTCAACTCCGCTGGGTACCGAAGGCGCTGGAGAGCGCAGTCTGAGCGTTGCCGGTGTCCGGCCACGTGGTGTGGATCACGGACAGAGTGTGGACAGCACCTATACGGTCCGTCGGGGCACGTCAATGCCCCCATGACGCGGCAAGGACAAGGGCGGACAGTGCGGCAGAGAGCCTACGGGCAGGGGATGCGTGCCATCGCCTGCGTGCTGATGGTGTGGCAGGTCTCGATGATGTGGCACATCGCCAGTTACGAGGCATCGTCCGTGCAGTGGAGCTGCGACGGGACCGGCGGTTGCGCCAGCGATCAGTTCGCGGCCGTGGCCCCGTTCGCCGGAGTGCTCTGCGCCGCCGCCCTCGGTCTGCTCTCCGCCCGGTTCCTGCACCGCGCGGCGCCCGGCGCGATGATCGCGCTTTCCGCGGTTGCCTGCGCCGCCGGCTGGTACGACGCGGTGGCGGACGGCCGGGTCCTGTACAGCACTGTCACCGACTTCCACATCTTCTTCCCGGTCGGCCGGTTCTCCGTCTCCGACTGGCTCACCTTCCTGTGGTCCGCCGCGGGCGTGGGCTGCCTCGCCGCATGGTGGGGCGCGGCGGTGAGCCTGCGTCGCACCGCGGGGCTGCGCAGGCTCTCCCGCCGCTACACCACGGCCGACGCTGTGCTGGAGGGCTGGCGGTCGGTGGGCCGCAAGTACGGCGAGGTCACCGTGGTCTTCGACGACACGGCCGGGGTGCGCCACGAGGTCCCGGCCGTCGTGGAACGCGTCGCCCTTCGGCGTGACGTCCTCGCTGTGTACGACGCCGACCGCCCCGACGACCCCGCTCTCACCCGGGTCGCGGTTCCCCACCGAAAGCTGCTGCGCCTCTCATGAACCGATCGATATCGTCCCTGCGCAGGCTCTTCTCCTCGCTCAGGCTGGTCGCCGCCCTCTGTATCGGACTCTCCTTCGCCGCGCTGGCCCAGGGCGCCATCGACGGCCCCCGCTGGCTGCTGCTGACCGGCATCCCCGCGACGGCCCTGGTCCTGACGATTCTCGGTGATGTGGCCGAGCCGTTGCGGACGAACATCGCGATGTCGGGGCTGCGCTCCGGCGGGCCGCGGGCCTTTGCGCCCGCCGTGGTCAACGGGGTGAAGACCGTCGACAAGAAGACCGGCCGGCCGGTCCTCGACGGGCGGTCGGTGGAGTCCGTGTTCGCCTTCGACCTGACCGTGATGCCCGACGAGCTCCCCGCGTACCGGGTCCAGGTCATTCACCCCCTCGACCTGCAGGGCCTGCTGCACAGGTCCAGGGCCGTCGTCGAGTACGACCCCGAGCAGCCCTGGCGGGTCGCCATCCCCAACAACCCGCCGCACGAATGGCTGGCCCGCGCGAACAGCGTCTCCCCGCCGGCCGAGGTCAAGGAGCGTGTCGGCGGGTTCCCGGCCGGTTTCCGGACGCTGATGATGGGCGTGGCCCTCGCGGCCGTGCTGCTGGTGCTGGTGCGGCTGCTCGGCTGACCCGCGCCCGGTTCAGCCGTTGCGCGGATACTTCTTGAGTACCTTGCCGTTGATGTCGGCCCGCAGATAGGCGCCGCCGTACTCGTCCGAGACATAGACGCTGAGAGTCGGCTGGTAGTTGTCGAACGGGGATGCCGGATCGATGTCCACGTAGTGGCTGGTGGGCTCGGTGACTCCGAGCTCCTTGTCCGCCCGGCGCATCAGCCCCGGGAGGGCGTCCCAGTCGACCTTTTCCAGATCCACGGACTTGGCACCCGGCATGAGCGTGCCACCCGCCCGTTCGCGGGTGGCCTCGCCGTCCCGGTACGCGTAGACGTCGTACAGACCCTTGTTGTTCTTGACCGGGGCCTCGATGCCTGCGTGTTCCTCGTACAGTGAGAACGACGTGACCCGGGTGCCGCCCATCACCGGCTTGAGTGCGGCGATGACGGACCGTGCCCCGGCCGGTGTCAGCAGATTCTTGGTCTTCGCCTCCTTCGCCGTCTCCGCCTCCTTCACCTTCTCCGTCCCGGTGGCCGACGGGCTGCTGGAGGTGCGGTCCGAAACGGGCGGCGTGCTGCCGGAGGCGTTCGTGTCCGGGGCGGGCAGCAGCGACCACACGAGGACACCGGTCAGGGCGGTCCCCGCGAGGGCGGTGGCTGTCGCTATGGCGCGGCCCCGCCGGACCCGGCGGCGGATCTCCTGCGTCCCCAGCGTCGCGGGCTCCGGACGCGCGGGCGTGGCGAGGGCGTGGCCACCGGCCCCGGGCGCCCCGGCCGGTCGACGGACGGGGGCCGTGGGCAGGACCGCGGTCCGGCCGGCGGGCTCGTGGCCGGGCGGCACCGCATCCTGCCGCGTGTCCGGCTCGGGACGCCGCTGCACCGCATCCCGCGGAGCCGCGGGGCTCTGCCGAGGCGCCCCGACCGGCTCACTCGACGGGGCGCCCACCGACGCCAGCATCCGGTCCAGTTCCTCGGCCCCGGGCCGCGCGGCGGTGTCCCGGGTCAGCAGCGCGTTCAGTACGGGAGTCAGCGGACCGGCCTGCCGGGGCGGAGGTATCTCCTCGTCCAGCACGGCCGCCAGCGTCGCCAGCGTGGTGGCCTTGCGCAGCGGATGCCGGCCCTCCACAGCGACGTACAGCATCATGCCGAGCGACCACAGGTCCGACGACGGATCGCCCTCCTCGCCGCGAATCCGCTCGGGCGCCATGTAGTCGGGGGAGCCGATGATGGAGCCGGTCGCCGTCAGGCTCGTGGACTCACGGATCGCGGCGATGCCGAAGTCCGTGAGCACCGGACTGCCGTCGGCCCGCAGCAGTACGTTGGCAGGTTTCACGTCGCGGTGGTGGATACCGGCGGCGTGGGCGGCGCGCAGCGCGGACAGCACCCCGCGGCCGAGCTCGGCGGCCTCGGCGGGGGTGAGGGTGCCCTCGGCGAGACGTTCCGCGAGCGAGGCGCCGGGCACCAGCTCCATCACGATCCACGGGTACGCGTGCTCGCCGCCGTCCACGATGTGGTGGACCGTGACGACGCCCGGGTGGTCGAGCCGGGCCAGCGCACGGGCCTCACGCAGCACCCGCGCCCGCAGCAGCCGGGCCGCCTCCGGATCGTTCTCGGTGAGCGCGGGGTCCGGGGGCCGTACTTCCTTGAGCGCCACATCGCGATGCAGAGCCAGGTCATGGGCTCGCCACACCATGCCCATACCGCCACTGCCGAGCCGGTTCACCAGCTCGAAACGGTCGTCGATCACTCGGCGCACAGGCCCCCCAGCGTCCATGGAAAGAGGGTACGGGGCGGGCCCGCAGTGGTGCGCACCCACCCCGTACGCCTTACGCGTCTTCGAGCGGCGTGAGCCGCAGCGTCACGATCTGGAACGGCCGCAGTCGCAAGCGCACCGAATCGCCCGCCACCTCGGCGGACTCCTCGGCGAGCGGACGCTCCAGCAGGTCCGTGACACTCGCCCCGGTCAGCGCGAACCCCGCTGTCAGACGGGCCGGGACCCGGCGCCGACCACTGCGAAGTTCCGAGGGAAGTTCGAGGAACGCCGGCATATGGACGGCGCGGGTGATATTGCCCACGTTGACGAGCAGTACACGGTAGGGAGACACAGTCACAGTGGGCCGTCCAGGCCGAGGGCGTGAGCCGCCGGGTTTGGTAAGCGTTTTCCAGCAGGCCGGTAAAGTGCCCTTTCCGAGGGAAGGGCAGTGGGTTTCAGAGAGTGGCGCAGAGCGCCCCGGCACTGGTCACGGGTCCGGTGCGGAGCCGGTCCGGCCAGTCGAGGGCGAGGCCGAGCGACTTGCTCAACCGGCTCTGGAAGGAGGCGAGTCGGTGCTCGGTGCCGCGGACCGCGCGTGGCGGCAGCCGGTGTTCGAGGCAGTACGACACGAGCGCGCCGACGGCCTCGCCGATGCTCCACCGGCCCGTGTGCCCGCCGAGCGCGGGCGCGCTGAGATGCGTGGCGCCGATGTTCCGCCCGGCGGGGAGCAGATTCTCCACCCGTACGGGAAGCAGTGCGCCCAGCGGCAGTTGGAACGGCAGGCACTCCAGATCGAGGCCCGCGCCGCCACCGGTTCCGGGGTGCAGCGTGATCCGGGATCGCAGGGTGCCCACGCTGTCCGTGAAGGTCTCGGCGCCCGGTGCCCCGGCCCGTGCCGCAGCGGTCAGGTGCTGTTCCAGCAGGGTGAACTCGGCCCGGATGCGCCGGGATTCGCGTACGTGGAGGGTCTTGGCGAACCCGTCCGCCGTGCCGGTGGCATCGGGCCGCAGGCGCAGCTCGGGGTAGCCGTGGCCGCCGTCGTGCCGGGGCGCCCGCGTCTGCATCCAGTGGAGGAACGACAGTGCCTGCTCGTGTGCCTCCCGTTCGGCGCGGGCCCGTACCTCGTCCCCGAGCCCGGCGAGCGGCAGGCGTGTGTAGGCCGTCTGCTCCCAGTCGACCAGGGTGATGTCGCCGTCGAAGGTGCCGGGCAGATACCGGCTGCGGGCGAGTGCCCGCAGCCGGTGTCAGTGGTCGTTGGGAGGTGCGGCCCACGGCGGGACCTCGTCCGGCTCGTGCAGGAAGAGCGGCACGGAGCGGGCCGCGGCGCCGCCGGGTTCCGCGGTGTCCCAGGAGAAGGCGTCGGAGCACCGGGCGTAGCCGGCCGGCCGGTCGACGGTGTGGTCCTCGCCGGGGCGGTGGTCCAGGGCGAAGACCCGGGAGACCGGCTGCTGGTCGAGCGGATCGGCGACGGCTGCCGCGTGTGGTTCGCGGTTAGCGCATCATTTCAAGGGGGTTGCAGCGAAATAATCGGCAACTCAGTGCGTCAAGTAGGGGAGTTGTCGATTCAATGTGTCAATCCGGTGGCCCGGACGGGGTCCTCAGCCGGTCATGCCTCAGCCGGTCGTGCGGGGCGGCGGTGCCGTGCTGGCACGCACCACCAGTCGCGACGGCACGGCGAGCGTGCGCGGCGAAGCCGTCGCGTCGCCGAGGGCCAGCAGCAGCGCCCGGCGGCCGATCTCTTCTAGCGGCAGTCGCACCGTGGTCAACGCGGGCGTGACGTCGCAGGCCACCGGCAGATCGTCGAAGCCGACGACGGAGACATCGGCGGGCACGCTCCGCCCGAGGTCGTCTCGGAGCGCCGCGAGCGCCCCGAGCGCCATGGCGTCATTGAGCGCGAAGAGTGCGGTGATCCCCGGCGACCTGCGGAACAGCTGCACCGCCGCGGCCCGCCCGCCGTCCCGGGTGAAGTCGGCCTCGATGCGATGGCGCTCCTGAACGGAGATGCCCAGTTCGGCCGCCCGCTCCAGGAAGCCGTGCAGCCGGTCCTGTACGGAGACCAGCGCCAGCGGTCCGCAGATGATGCCGATCTCCGTGTGCCCCAGCCGGGCGAGATGCTCGGCGACCGCCCGGCCACCCTCTCGGTTTCCCGGCACGATCGTGTCCACCGGAAGATCCTGGTGCGCGACCGCGGTCACCCGGCCGCCCTGCGCCGCGAACGCCTCCAGCTCCTGGGCGAGCGCGGGGCTCCCGCCGGTGAAGCCCGAGCCGGCGAGGACGACGGCGCGGGCCCGCTGCGCCCGCAGCCGTGCCACATACTCCGCCTGGAGTCCGGGCTCATGGAAGGTGCCGGCCAGCATCACGAGGAGCTTGTGGTCGCGGGCGACCTCCATGACACCGGCCGCGATGGCGGAGTAGTAGGCGTCGTTCACATCGTGCACGATCAGACCGACGATGGACGTCGTGGACTGCACCAGCGCGCGGGCCGGCGCATTGGACACATAGCGGAGCCGGGCGGCCGCCTCCAGGACGCGCTCCTGCAGCTCCTGGGTGACGTTGCGGTCGCTGTCGCTGAGGACGCGTGAAGCCGTGGCGAGAGAGACCCCGGCGTCCTGCGCGACCTGCTGGAGCGTCACGGCGGACGGCGGGCGGGGACGGGCGGAACGTCGATTGGCCTGGCTCTGCATAGGGCTACGATAGCTGCACTGAAAGCGTTTTCCCATTGCGTACGCAATAGGAAAACCGGCACCGGGACCCTCCTGCCCGTGCTCCATCGGCCCGGCGCGGTCGGCGCCATCGTGGCCGGACAGCGGTAGACGGCATCACCGCCGAAGGCGTACCGCCGCTCGGTCTCCGGGGTGAGCCGGACGCCGAGTCCCGGCGCCTGTGGGGCGAGCAGGTATCCCGACTCGATGCGGAACGGTTCGACCAGGAGCTCGGACCGCAGGGATGACTGCTCATGTCCCAAGTCCACCAGGCAGCACACCGCCATCCGAGCTGGGGGGGGGCACGTCCTACGAGGTGTGGGCGAACAATGCGAACAAACACCCGTACTGAACCGGCTCGGAACGAGATGCCGATCGCTGCGTTGCCGGTGTGCCGGTGTGCCGGTGTGTCGGGGTATCGGGGACCGAGCGGCCGACGGCTTGCCACTCACTCATGGAAGGGCAGCAAGACGTCGGCCGTTTTCCTGAGACAGGTACTGCGTGACACAGGTGCTGCGTGACGCAGGTACTACTTCGGCCGGCGGATGTTCTCGCTGCCGATGTCGCCCTGCTGGTCACTCTGCTCCTGCAGCTTCTGGGCCTTCTCCTGGAGCCGCCGGCGCTGCTCAGGGTCGGTGGTGCGCTCAGCGGCCTCGGTCATGTGCCGGGCCTTCTCGCGCAGCTGCTGCGCACGGTCACCGGATTCACGTGCAACGCTCATCATCGCTCCTTGTGCGGTTGGGAAGAGCTTGCTCCATCAGAGAACCAGCGTCGCCGGTTCACCGCATTTCGAATCGTCACTCAGCGTTACGGTGTGCCGTGGGGGTGGTGCGGCGCTGGCATGATCAAGGGCATGAACGAGAGCATCATCGCCGCGTGTGACGGGGCATCGAAGGGCAATCCGGGGCCTGCAGCCTGGGCGTGGGTCATGGCCGATGCGCAGGGGCGACCGGCGCGCTGGGAAGCGGGTCCACTGGGGACCGCCACCAACAATGTCGCCGAACTCACGGCGCTGCAGGAGCTGTTGGAGTCCACGGATCCGTCCGTGGCGATCGAAGTACGGATGGATTCGCAGTACGCGATGAACGCGGTGACGAAGTGGTTGCCGGGATGGAAGCGCAACGGCTGGAAGACCTCGGCCGGAAAGCCGGTGGCCAACCGTGACCTGGTGTCCCGCATCGACGCCCTGCTGACCGGCCGGACCGTGGACTTCGTCTATGTGCCCGCCCACCAGGTGGACGGAGATCCGCTCAACGCCCTCGCCGACCAGGCCGCCAGCGAGGCCGCTGTGGCGCAGCGGCCGGCCGGTACCGCGCACGGCTCGCAGCTGCCGACGCCCGCTCCGGCCCGGGCGACCGAGGGGCGGGGCAAGGGCGCTCCGGTGAAGAAGGCAGGGGGTGCGGCAGGCTCCGCACGCTCCGGTGGAACCATCCGGGCCAAGTTCGCGGGCCGCTGCCACTGCGGAAAGCCTTACGCGGCACAGGAGATGATCGCCAAGAACCCGAACGGCTGGGGCCACCCGGAGTGCCGCACCGCGCCCGCCTGAGGCGCGGTCCGTCGGGCCTGCGCACCTGGTGCGGGCCCGACGGAGGCGGATCGCCGGCCGGAGCGGGCGAGTGGCCACGCGAAATGGGGCCCGCGTGCCATGATGCGGCTCCGACGGCAGCGTCCGCAGTGCTCTGCCGATGCCGCCGGCAACGGCGACACGCTGGGGGGCGTATGGGAAGCACAGGCACGGTTCTGCGCGAGTTGCGCGGTGCGCAGAAGACGGCCAAGGGGGTGTCGCTGTACTCGCGGTACGTGAACCGCCCGGCCGGACGGGTGTTCGCGGCAGGTGCATACCGTATCGGGCTGACACCGAATCAAGTCACGCTGATCAGTGCGGCATTCACCTTCAGCGCCATCGCTTCGGTGGCTCTCGTCCGGCCGTCCTGGGGGCTCGCGGTCGCGGTGTACGCGGGGCTCGTCATCGGCTTCGCCTTCGATTCGGCCGACGGGCAGCTGGCCAGGCTGACCGGCAGGGGAAGTCCGGACGGCGAGTGGCTGGACCATGTCGTGGACTGCGCCAAGATGATCCTCGTACACACCGCCGTGCTGATCTCGTTCCAGCGGTTCTTCGATCTGTCGGCCGAGGGCTGGCTGCTCCTGCCGCTGGGCTTCCTGTTCACCGCCGTGCTGACCTTCTGCGCCGGGCTGCTGCGCGAACAGCTGGGCAAGGCGGCCGTCCGGCCCCCGGCGGGCAGCCGTGCCGCGGTCCCGGTGTCCCGGGTGCGGGCCGTGGCACTGCTGCCCGCCGACTACGGGGTGTTCTGCCTGGTGTTCCTGCTGCTCGGCGACCGGACCGCGTTCCGCATCGGCTATGCGGTGCTCGCCGTCGTGCACGCACTGTTCCTGGTGGCGTTCCTCGCCAAGTGGTTCAGGGAGCTGACAGCGCTCCGGGCTGCGGACTGACGAGCGTGTCCAGCGCCCGGCGCAGCTGGGTGCTGGACGTGTGCACGGTGTACGGGAAGTAGACCACCTCGACGCCGACCTCGGCGAAGTCGCGCTCCAGCCGCTTGCCCTTCTCCGTGTCCCGCCAGTCGTCCCCCTTGAAGATGACGTCGAACCTGACCTGCTGCCAGGTCTCGACCTTGTCGGGCACGGTCTCGACGAACGCGGCGTCCACGTAGCGGACGCTGCGTACGATCTCCAGCCGTTCCGGCAGCGGAATCACCGGTTTGTGGCCCTTGGCGAGCGCGGCCATCTCGTCCGAGACGACGCCCGCGACGAGGTAGTCGCACTGGCTGCGGGCATGCCGCAGGATGTTGAGGTGCCCTATGTGGAACAGGTCGTAGACCCCCGGCGCGTAGCCGACCCTGTGCACCATCCGTTCTCTCCCCCCACGGTGAACGTGATGTCCGTGTCCAGCAGTAGTTGTCCGGACATGGCATCCGGTGCTGCGGGATATCGGTATCGGTGGTGATGGTGCAACGACCTTACTGTGAAGACCACTTGCGCATCTCGTGAACGGATAAGCTCACTTTTGGGGCTGTTCCTTGGGGGGAACACAGAATGTCCGGGGGAAGGCGAACGTCCATGTCCGATGCCGATCGTCACAAGCCGTTCGAAGACCGCACTCTGCTGGTCGTCTCGACCAACTACGCACCGGAGCTGACGGGCATCGGCCCGTACGCCGCCCAGCTCGCCGAGCACTGGGCCGCGTCCGGGGCCGAGACCCATGTACTGACCGGCATGCCGCACTACCCGTCCTGGCGTACCGAAGCGGAGTACCGGGGCGTGTGGCGGGTCGCCGAGAAGCGGGCCGGGGTCACCGTCCACCGGCGCAGACACTATGTGCCGCCGCGCCAGACTGCCCTGCGCAGAGCGGCGTTCGAGGCCACGGTGCTCGGGCACGGCTTGCTGTCGCCGCCCGTTTCGCGTCCGCCGGACGCGGTGATCTCCCAGATGCCGAGCCTTGCGGGCGGTGTCATCGGGGCCCGGCTGGCGGGCCGCCACCGAGTCCCGCACATACCGGTCGTGCAGGACCTGATGGGTGCCGCCGCCGCGCAGAGCGGCATCCGGGGCGGGGGCCGGGCGGCAGCCGTAGCCTCGGCGGCCGAACGTTACGCGCTGCGCGGCGCCGCCCTCGTCGGAGTCATCCACGAGAGTTTCGTCCCGCGTGTCACCGAATACGGCGTGGACCCGGGGCGTATCCGTATCGTTCCCAACTGGTCGCATGTGCAGGCGTCTTCGGCAGACCGTGCGGGGACCCGGGCAAGACTCGGCTGGAGCGAGGGCACTCCCGTGGTCCTGCACTCCGGGAACATGGGACTCAAACAGGGTCTGGAGGTCCTGGTCGACGCGGCCCGGCTGGCACCGGAGATACGTGTCGTGCTGATGGGAGACGGGAATCAGCGCGAGGCGCTGCTGGGGCGTGCGACGGGCCTGCGCAATCTCGACTTCCTGCCGCCGGCCGGCGCGGACGAGTTCACGGACATTCTCGCTGCCGCCGATGTGCTGGCGGTGACCCAGCGGGCATCCGTGCTCGACATGAGCGTCCCGTCCAAACTCACCTCGTACTTCGTCTCGGGCCGCCCCGTCGTCGCCTCGGTCGCCGACGGGGGAGGCACCGCCCAGGAGGTCCACCGGTCCGGCGCCGGGATTCTCGTCGCACCGGAGGATCCCGCCGCGCTGCTGTCAGCCGTACGCAAGCTCTGCGAAGCGCCGGCCGAAGCGGACCGGCTCGGCGCCAACGGACCGCATTACGTCGCACGTCACCTGAGCCGAGAGGCGGCCCTGGCCCGCTTCGACGCACTGCTCACCGAGGTCCTCGCGGACGCACAAGGGAGACCACGCCGATGACCCAGCCGATCCGCGCCCTGGAGGACCAGGACGAACCCGCACTGCTGAGGGACCAGTTCCGCCAGCTCCTGCGCTACCGCGCGCTGCTCGCCTCCGGCGTCGTGCTCGGACTGCTCGGCGGCGGCTGGCTCGCCCTGAGCGGCGAGGAGAGCTACACATCGACGGGCGAGGTGGTCGTACGCTCCGCCGCCTCGGACCCCTTCGCCGCGGGCGCCTCTGCCGACAAGGGCATCAACATCGGCTCCGAGCGGCAGACCGCCGTCAGCGACACCGTGGGCACCTTGGCCGTCGGCTCCCTGGCCAGGCACGGCGACCGGGTGGAGGCCGGGACCCTGCTGTCCGGTCTCCAGGTCACCAACCCGCCGAACACCCTCGTGCTCCGCTTCTCCTACACCGGCCGCACCCCCGCGCTGGCGAAGGCGCGGGCCGAGGCGCTCGCCGACGCCTATCTGGAGATCCGCAGACAGCGCACCGAGGACAGCATCGCCAACATGGCCGACGGCTACCGCGCCCAGCTGAAGCCCCTCACCGAACAGCGCGATCAGCTGGCGGAGCAGGCCGGACCGAGCAACGACGTGACCAGCGCACGGGCCAACCTCGTGGTCTCGATCTCCGAACTGAGCAGGAAAATATCGGAGTTGCGTGCCCTGGACACCACTCCCGGCTATCTGACGAAGAAGCCCGTCGCGCCCACGGACCCCACCGGTGCGGGGCTGCCCCTGCTGCTCGGACTCGGGGGTGTCGTCGGGCTCGCGCTCGGACTGCTCCTTTCGTGGGTACGCCTGGTCTTCGACCCTGCCGTGCGCTCCACCCGGGAGCTGGTCCGTTCGCTCGGTGCCCCGCTGCTGGGCACCCTGCCCAGGGAACGAGCATCCGCGGGCGCGCTGCTCGCCATCGGGCGGAGCGGGAGCCGGCTCGCCGAGGAGTACCGGGCGGTCGCCTTCCGGCTCGCCTATGACCCGTCGTTCGCCCAGCGCCGCAGACTCCTGGTCACGGCCCCCCGCGGGGACAACGACGCGGCGGCCGCCGCCGCGGTCAACCTGGCCGCGGCCTTCGCCGAGATGGGACGTGACGTACTCCTGCTCGAGGCCGATCTACGCACCCCGTCGCTGGCCAGGGACCTCGGCCCGGCCGTGCAGGGCGCCGGGCCGCGCTGGGCGTCGGAGGGCGAACGGGCCTGGCCGTCGGACAGCCGGATGAATGTGGACGTACCCGGGTCGGGTGCCTTCACCCTGATAGCGGGCCGGCGCACGGACAACGTCCCGCGTGCCCTGACCTCCGCGCCCGTCGGACGGATCGTCGCCGAGGGCGACCGGCCGGGCGCCGTCGTCATCGTGCTGGCCCCGCCCGTGCTCTCGTACGCCGACGCCGTCGCACTGATCGACCGGGTGGAGGGGGTCGTGGTGGTCTGCGACCCGCGCGAGGTGCACCGCAGCGACCTGGAGCGGATCCGCGAGATCATCGGGGCGGCCGGAGGCTCCGTGCTCGGCGCCCTGCTGCACCCCGGCCGGAGCCGCTACGAGCGCCGGGCCCGCAAGAAGGCCGGCAGGCGCCGTACGGGCGGCGGCCGGTCCGGCTCCGCGACGGGCCGGGACGGCGGCGGCCGCGGCGGCCGGGGGCACACCGGTGACCCGGCCGAGACGCTCGGCCTGCGCACCTACGACTCCACCGCGGGACACAGATGAAGGCACGGACCGCGATCGTCTGCTCGGTCGCGGACCAGGGCGTGGCGGCGCTCACCAACATCCTGGTGCTGGTGGCCGCCGCCCGGCTCTCCACGGTGTCCGACTTCGCCCGCTTCTCCGCGGTCTACCTCGTCTTCACCGTGCTGCTGGGGGTATCCGGCGCCTACAACGGGCAGCCGCTCGTGCTGCGGCGCGGCGAGAGCGACGAGGTGCGAGGGGCGTGCCGGTCGGCGGTCGCCTTCACCCTGCTCACCGCGACCGCGCTCGGCGCCCTGCTCGCCACCGTCTGCCTGACGCTGCCGGGGGCCACCGCACGTGCCCTGATGATGCTGGGGCTCGTCCTGCCGGTGGTCCTGGGGCAGGACACCATGCGTTACGCCTTCTCCACCCTGCACCTGCCGCACCTGGCGCTGGCGAGCGATGTGCTCAGACTGGTCTGTGTGCTGGGCGCGCTGGCCGTGCAGCCGTACGGTGTCCCGGCGGCCCGGCTCGTCAGCGTCTGGGGGCTGTCCGCGCTGCCCGCCCTCCTGCTGTCGGGCACCCTGCTGCACCGCACAGTGGCCGGTACGGCCCTGCGGCTCAAGGTCCTGCTGCGGAGAGGGCATCTGGGACGGCGCTTCGTGGTGGAGTTCGGGGTGGGAAACGCCACCAGCCAGCTCTCCGTCCTCGGACTCGGCATGGTCGGCAACCCGCTCGTGGTGGGAGCCCTGCGCGGTGCCACGACTCTCTTCGGGCCGCTGAACGTGCTGTTCACCTCGGCCACCGGCTTCGGCCCTCCACTGCTCGGACGGCTCGCCTCCGAACGGCGCAGGATACGCGCCACAGCGATGCTCGCCGTGGTCCTGGCCACCACAGCCGCCGCCTGGGCCAGCGCACTCGCCCTGCTGCCCGACGGAATCGGCCGCCATCTGCTCGGCGACACCTGGCCCACGGCCGCCGCCCTGCTCCCGGCGACGGGCAGCCAGTACGCGGCGATGGCCGTCGGCACCTGCGGGCTGCTGGCGCTCCGGATGCTCGACCCCCGTACCACCCTCTCCATCCAGGTGGTCTTCTCGCTCGCCGCCGTCGCCTTCCTCACCGGCGGCTATGTGCTCGGCGGGGTGCCGGGCGCGGCCTGGGGCCTGTGCCTGGGATCCGTCTGCAAGGCGGTGGCCACCTGGACCCGGGTGGCCCGGCTCAGACGCCGCACCGCGGGGGAACAGGCGCCCGTCAGTGCGCGCGCTGTCCGTTCCGGCTCCTGAAGCTGGTGATCAGCAGCAGACAGAGCACCGCGATCGCCAGTTTCCCGACGGACTGCAACAGCGGTCCGCGCAACAGAATGAAGGTGTACCCGGCGATCAGCGGCGCGGCGATGGCCAGAACACTGCCGGGGCCCGGGCCGTCCCGGGACACCGCCCGCGCGTAACGCCGGTCGGTGCGTGCGGCGACGTACCCGATCAGTGCGAGACCGCCGACCATGCCCGGAGCACCGAAGTCGACCCAGAGCTCGGTCCACAGCGGCGCCGACAGGTTGGTCATGTTCATCCCCATCCACTGGCCGACGCGGACCCCCGTGTCCTCAGGCTTGCCGCTCCACACCGACCGGGGCACGAAGAAGAGGGCGGAGCCCGCCAGCTGACGCCCATAGGTGTGGCCGCGGGTGTCGACCCAGGTAATGGTGTTGGCGAACATCACCGTCTGGTCGTAGTCCTTGGTGGCCAGCGGCTCGAAGACCGACGACGAATCCACCGGCCGGTACCCGGCGCTGTCGTAGCGGAACCGGTCCGCGTACGGGAACAGCACCAGCGCCCCGACCACCCCCATGGCCAGCACCGACCGGTACATCGCCGCGCTGCTCGGGAACGCGGTGAACAGGAGTGAGACCAGTACGGTCAGGAACCAGTAACGGGCATTGGATATCGGGTTGTTGACGACGATGTCGAGGATCAGCAGCCCGCCCCAGAGCAGAACCGTCGAGGGGGAACGCCGGGCCCTGCGCGAGGTCACCAGGCGGCGGGTGTAGAAAAGCAGCCCCAGCAGCGCGGGTACCGTACCGAAGCCCTTGAGGAAGGCCGATCCCACGTTGGACTGGCTCGACGCAACCCCGCTGACCGCGACCGAGGCGCTGATCTCCTGGCGGCTGGTGAAGAAAACCGCGGGCCCGCCGAGCTTCAGGATGTAGTAGCCGCTCGCCGCGAAGGCCAGCACCACCAGCAGCCTGAGCCGCACCCGGTGCGCGGTGGCCGGACCGCTTCCGGAGCGTGCGCCGGCCCGGCGGCGCAGCGGACGCCGGGATGCCAGCAGCGCCCCGAGATCGAACGCGGCACACCCCACCAGGATCAGCGCGATGGCCGTCATCAGATCCGACCGCGGCCCGACCAGCGGGGTGGGAGTCTGCCCGATGACCGCCTGCGCGAACGGCGCCACCCCCATCGCGATGTACACGAACATCCAGAACACGCCCTGCAGCAGACGCCGCCGCGTGGACAGAATCATCGTGGCGAGCCGGGCTCCCGCGTAACACGTCAGCACCAGCTGCAGCCAGTACGCGGTGTCCCGGACGCCCGTCCCCGGCTGCGCGGCGATCACCGCGGGCAGGAAGCAGACCAGGCCGAGGATGAGAGGCACGGCCAGGGCCCGCGACAGCATCGCCCACGACATGGGCTTCGCCGGCGGCTGGACCGGGTCTCGCGGGCCGTGTTCCGGTACGGGTGCGGGCGGCGCCACCTCGTGCACGGACGTCATCTGCCCCCCGTTCCGTGGACCTGTGAACACTCTAACGAATCAACCCACTTGGGGGGTTTGGATGACTAGTCTGTAAAAGGTCGGCCGAGGTTGAGGGGAACCCTGGTGAAGATCCTGCACGTTGTCACACTGCACACCCCGGACCATGCGTTCGGCGGCCCGACAAGGGTGGCGCTCAACCTGTCGAAGGTTCAGCGGGCCGGGGGCGACGACGCCCGCATCGTGGCCTTGGGCGACGGCTTCGAAGGCCGACTGCCGCGCGAGGTCGAGGGAGTGCCGGTCCATCTCTTTCAGGCCCGCCATCTGCTCCCCATGTTCGAGGTCAGCGGAATCACCTCCGGTGCGCTCCTGCTCGCCGCCCGTCGCATGATGCGCGGCGCCGATCTCGTCCATGTCCATCTGATGCGCGACCTGGTGACGCTGCCCGCCGCGCTGCTCGCGCTGGCCTCCCGCACACCCCTGGTCGTCCAGACCCATGGCATGGTGGACCCGACCGAGAAGCGGGTTGCCCAGCTGACCGACCTGCTGGGGGTACGCAAGGTGCTGCGGGATGCCGACGCCGTGCTGCACCTGACCGAGAGGGAACGCCTCGATGTGAACGCTGTCGCCGCACCGGTGCCGTTGACCCGCACCGTACGGCTGGTCAACGGCGTACGGCCGCAGGAACTGGGGCCGGCCAGGGAGCCGGGGCGGCCGCCGACGGTCCTCTTCCTGGCACGGATCCAGGAGCGCAAGCGCCCGGAGGACTTCGTCGCCGCGATGCCGACGGTCCTGGCCGAGCATCCGGACGCCCGGTTCGTGCTGGCCGGCCCCGACACCGGAGCGCTGCCCGCGACTCTCGAACTCGCCCGCAGGCTGGAGGTGATGGACTCCCTCGACCATGTGGGAGCGCTCGACCACGAAGAGGTCCTGGCGGCGGGGCGGCAGGCCGATGTGTACGTACTGCCGTCGATCGAGGAACCCCTGGGCGTGTCCGTCCTCGAAGCGATGTCGGTCGGCACCCCCGTGGTCATCACCCGCACCTGTGGCCTCGGCCCCGATGTCGCGCGGGCCGGGGCGGGCCGGGTGATCGACAGCCGGGTCGGCGAGGACGGGAAGAACGCGCTCAAGGTCGCCGGGGCGATACTGGAACTCCTCGAACCCGAGGCCAACGCCCGGGCGGGCAAGGCTGCTTGGGACCTGGTCAATGAGCAGTTCACCATCGACGTCGTGACCCGGACCCTCCGGCGGACCTACGAGGACGTGGTCCGCCGGAAGGGCCGCTGAGTCAAACGGTCTTCCCCTCACGGGACTTGAGCGCGATCTGCCAGCGGTAGAAACTCATTGCCAGCGCGAAGTCGAAGCCCGCCCGCCCATCGAGGAATCCCCGCCGGTACACATACATGTACGCGAACGACACCAGGGGCTTGAAGGGCGCCTTGTGGAACAGCTGCCCCTGGCGCGACTTCACCCTCCGCACCTGCTCCTTGACCTCCGGGTGGTGCTCCAGCCACGCCTCCCAGTCCGAGTACCGGTTGTGCCGCTCGAACCAGGCGGTGACCGGGTCGAGGTCCTGGTGCTCGATCGGATTGCGGAGCGAGCCGGCCGACTCGGCGACCGGCTGGTAGTGGCCCTCGACCTCGCCGATGCCCGGAGCTTCGAGATCCCCGACCTCCGGGTATCTGCAACGGGTGCGGTCGGTCAGTGAACGCTTGCGGATGGTGTAGCCGTGCCGCAGCCGCTTCCCGGAGAACCAGTAACCCAGCGGTATGTCATACGCCGCGGGCTTCGGCGCGCCGGGATCGGCGAAGATCTGCCGCAGCTCGACCAGCAGACCGGGGCTGATCCGCTCGTCCCCGTCGAGCAGCAGAATCCAGTCCAGGTCCGTGCGGACATGGTCCAGGCACCACTGCTTCTTGCGCGGATGACCGCCGTCCCAGGTGTACGTCATCACCTCGGCCCCGCACTCCTCGGCGATCTTCGCCGTGTCGTCCGTACTGTGCGAGTCGACGACGACGACCGCCTCGAAGTGGCCGAGCACCGACTTCACCGCCTCGGCGATGTTCAGCCCCTCGTTCTTCGTGGGGATCGCCACGGCTATCGGCAGCTTGCTCATCCATGGTCTCCTTCGGGCAGCCAGGCGTAGCAGCCTGTGGAGGTGAACGCTCGGGCCGCCTTCGGGACGGTGATCTCGGCCTGCTTCCCGGAAGCGGATGAGCCCGACACCAGGTTCTTGCCGTTCGCCCCGGTGATCTGCCAGGTGCAGTTCTTGGTGGGAGTGACGTCGTGGTAGCGGCCAGGCCGGATCTGCTCGTCCTTGTACGTGCCGTCCGCGTACCCCTGCGAGGCCTCCCGCACCAGCTCCTCGTGCTGGGTGCAGAGGTGCTCGACGGCGGGTTTCGCATCGGCGATCTCGCCCGTCACGATCGCGCCGACCGCAGTGTCCCGGTCGACTTTCACGAGGTACGTCAGCTTGTCGCAGGTCTCCTGACCGGTCTGGAGCACGGCCGCCGGGTCCATGCCCTTGGGCACACGGTCGACCAGATACTCCTTCTGCTTCTTGTTGAAGGAGCCGGTGGCCGGGGTGAGTTCATCGGTGGGCAGTTTCGGTGGTTCGCTCGTCCGCGGAGCCGAAGGGCCACTGGGCGAGGTGGCGCCGGGACCTGCCGAAGGGGCTGTGACAGGGGCCCGGGTGGCCGATGGCCTTGCATCGCTCGCCGCCTTGTGCCCGTCGGAGGACGAGCCGCAGGCGGCCAACGCCGCCGTCAGTACGACGACGGCGGCGCCGGCCGGGAACGGATACCTCATCCACCCGTCCTCAGGGCGTAGTGGGCGCTGACCTGCGAGCTGCTCAGCGCGGTCGGGTAGACGGCGGTCTCGTCGATCTGCCCGGCGAAGAAGCTGCTCGTCGGCTGGTTCGGCCAGCTGTTCAGGTTGTCCCCGCCCACCCGCCAGAAGCCGCTGTAGCTCTGGTTGCCGGTGTAGAGGGCGTTGGCGGCGCGGAGTTGCCCGTCCACGTACAGCGCCATGCCGCCGGTGCCCTGCGTGGCGACGACATGGTGCCAGGCGCCGTCGTTGTAGGCGGCAGGCGTCGTGATGGTCCTGGTGCCGCCGCTGTAGACCCCGAAGATCAGCCGCCCGTCATTGCTCATGTACACATGCTTGTCGTACTGGTTGCTGTTCTGCATGGTCACATTGCCGAAGCCGATGATCTTCCCTCCCCTGGTGGTCGTCGTCTTGATCCATGTCTCCACCGAGAACCTTGTGGGCTGCGCATGACGCTTGTTGCTGTACGCGTACTGGTTCGATCCGTTGAAGCCGATCGCGGTCGAGGCACCCGCCACAGCGGCCGGAGTCTGCCGGTAGGCGGGGGAGTTGCGCAGGAATCCGCTGTCCAGCCCGGTGCCGGTGTCTGCGGCGAACGTCGAGGTGCCTTCGTCGTACCGCCAGTACAGAGAAGCACCGTCCGCCAGCACCTTGGCGGGGTACTTCTCGACGGTTGATGCCACGGTGGCGGACAGGGCGGGCGACTTGGCACTGGTGTTGGTGCCGTCGCTCGCACTGATCCGGTACGAGTGGGTCTCACCCGCGGCCACGTCCGTATCGGTCCACCTCAGCTGTGGCCGGTCCCAGAACAGCGAGTATCCCGTCGTGGTGTACACCGGGGTGCTCGCACCGTCCTTGTAGATCCGGTAGGTGAGCTCACCGTCGTCGGCGTCGAAGCTCGTCTGCCAGTTGACCTCCACCTTGCCCGCGGCAATGGTGGACAGGCTGACGTTCGGCACCCACGGCGCCCCGGTGTCGGGGCCGTCGGCGAACCGGGTGAGGCCCTGCTGCGCGGAGCCGTTGACGGTGGTGAACTCGCCGCCCACCCACAGATAGTGATGGCCGCCCTTGTCGGTCTGCGCCATCACCCGCGGTCCGACCGGCTCCCCGATGCCGTCGTTGGTGTCCGGGAACCAGGGGAGCAGCTTGGGGTCGTCGACGGACTGGGCCAGCAGATGCTTGCGCGGTTGGTCCGGGAACTCACCCATGCTGGCGCAGTCGTGGGCGTGACTGCCGCTGTACAGAACGCCGTTGTGTACGAGGACGGCCTGGGTGGCGCCCAGGCAGGTGTCGCGCCAGCGCTGCTCGAAGTTGCTGAGGTTCAGCGCGATCCGGCCGTCGAAGACACCGCCTCCGGTGCCCTCGTTGGCGGTGTAGAAGCCGGTGGTGTCCGTGGTCAGGTCCTGCACCGTGGAGGTGTTCGGAATGAAGCCGGCCGGGTAGCTCTTGGCGACGGCCCCGGTGGTGGCGTCCACGACGGCCAGTGCGTGCGAGGTGGTGCCGTTGACGGTGAAGAAGTCACCGCCGATCAACACGTGCTCCTGATCGGGTGTCAGCTCAACGGCCCGGCCCACCTCGTCGGTGTTGGCCGTCCACGGCTTCAGCGCGGCGCCCGTGGTGACCGCGGCGAACTTGTTCCGGGTCTGCCCCGCCACTGTGTTGAAGTCACCGCCCAGATAGACGGTGTCGGCCGTGACGGCCAGCGCCCGTACCGTCGCGGAGACGGAGACCTTGAAGTTCTGGCGCGGGGTGCAGGTCGCGGTGTCGATCGCGGCGATATTGCTCACTCCGACCCCGCTCACCGCCCCGAACTGCCCGCCGACGTACAGGGTCTTCTGATCGGGGGAGAGCGCGAGGGCCCGTACGGTCGCTGTCCCCGACGAGAGCGTGAACGACAGACTGCAGCCGGTCGGTGCACCGGTCGCCGCATCGAACGCGGCGAAGTTCACCGCGGGCTGTTCGGAGGTTCCGGCGGCCGCGTCCGGCGGCCGGACGGTGGAGAAGGTCCCGCCGGTGTACACGACACCGGCGTCCGACGCGGCCATCGACCAGACGATGCCGTTGGTCTGCCAGGTGGTGAGGTCGTCCGCGGTCAGGGAGACCGGCGGTGTGAGGGCCGCGGCCGGGGAGCCCCCGGACGCGGCGGCGGTCAGGGCTCCGGCGAGCAGGCAGAGCGCGGCGGCCGCGGCACGTGCCCTTCCGCGTCCGATGGGTCTGCGCCCCGTACTTCCGTTCATCATTCAGCTCCGAAGGTGAGAACGAGCTGCGGCCGGAAGGCCGCGGTTCCTGCCTCGTCCGACCGGCGGAGGAAACTGTCCGTCCCGCTGCCGGCAAGGGCGAGTGAGTGGTCCGGGCCCGGGGCCCGCACCGGTGCGGGCGCGCTCGGGTCCACCGGGCAGCCGGTGGAGACCGAGGTCGTGCCCGCTTTGGTCCCCGGCACGGTCGTGGGGTGCGACGGCCGGGTGCTGTGGGTGATTGCCGAACCGGTCCACACACCGGTGACCGGCAGGGCGGTGCGGCTGTCGGATGTGCCCGGCTCTCTCATCGGTCCACCCGCACAGCCGCTCCGGCGAGTTGGTCGGACAGCTGACGGATGTCCGCCTCGACCATGATCCTGGCGAGCTCCTGCGATTTCACGGCCGGTTTCCAGCCGAGCAGTTCCTCGGCCTTGGCGGCATCACCGATCAGCGCGTCGACCTCGCTGGGGCGCTCGTACTTGGCGTCGTAGCGGACGTGCTCCCGCCAGTCCAGGTCGGCGTGTGCGAAGGCGTACTCCAGGAACTGCCGGACGCTGACACCCTCGCCGGTGGCCACCACATAGTCGTCAGGGTTGTCGCACTGCAACATTCGCCACATCGCGTCGACGTACTCGGGGGCGTAGCCCCAGTCACGCACGGCATCGAGATTGCCCAGGTGGAGGTGGGTCTGCAGACCCGCCCTGATCCTGGCCACCCCACGAGTGATCTTCCGCGTCACGAACGTCTCGCCGCGGCGCGGGGACTCGTGGTTGAAGAGAATCCCGTTGACCGCGAACATCCCGTACGCCTCACGGTAGTTGACGGTCGCCCAGTACGAATAGACCTTGGCGACGCTGTACGGGCTACGCGGATGGAAGGGGGTCTTCTCGTTCTGCGGCGGAGGGGTGGCGCCGAACATCTCCGAGGAGGACGCCTGATAGATACGGGTGTCGATACCGCTCGCGCGGACGGCCTCCAGCAGCCGGATGGTGCCGAGACCGGTGATGTCACCGGTGTACAGAGGGGCGTCGAACGAGACGCGGACGTGCGACTGCGCACCCAGGTTGTAGACCTCGTCCGGTCGGATGTCGCGCAGCAGATTCACCAGTGCCACCCCGTCGGCGAGGTCGGCGTGATGCAGGACGAACGAACGGTTTTCTTCCTCCGGTCCCTGGTAGATGTGGTCGATCCGCTCGGTGTTGAAGCTCGACGAGCGGCGTATCAGTCCATGGACCGTGTATCCCTTGTCGAGCAGCAGCTCGGACAGGTACGAACCGTCCTGTCCGGTCACGCCGGTGATGAGCGCGGTCTTCGCCACGACTCCCCCTCTGTGTTCGCCTGAAAGGCTGTTGGTTCTCACCGAAATATCGGAATTGAGCGATCTGCGGCAAAACGTCACCGCGGCCTGCGGCTGCTGGCACAATCCGAGCCATGACGCCTGCTCTCTCCGGCCCTCCCCAGGAATCCGTCCGTCCCCTCCTACGACCCGGCGCCCGCATATTCGTCGCGGGCCACCGTGGTCTGGTCGGTTCGGCGGTGGTACGCCGCCTCACCGCCGCCGGACACGAGGTGATCATCCGCGATCGCGATCACCTCGATCTGCGCGACGCCGCGCGGACCGAGGCATTTCTCCGCGAAGTCCGTCCGGACGCAGTGGTGCTGGCCGCCGCCAAGGTCGGCGGGATCATGGCCAACAACACGTATCCGGTGCAGTTCCTCGAAGAGAATCTGCGCATCCAGCTGAGTGTCATCGCCGGAGCACATGCCGCCGGGGTCGAGCGGCTGCTCTTCCTCGGCTCGTCCTGCATCTACCCCAAGCGCGCCCCACAGCCGATCCCCGAAAGCGCCCTGCTCGCCGGTCCGTTGGAGCCGACGAACGAGGCATACGCACTGGCCAAGATCGCCGGAATCGTGCAGACCCAGTCCTATCGCCGGCAGTACGGCGCCTCGTACATCAGTGCCATGCCCACCAACCTCTACGGCCCGGGCGACAACTTCGACCTGGAGACCTCGCACGTACTGCCTGCGCTGATCCGCCGCTTCCACGAGGCGCGACGCGACGGCTCGCCTGCGGTCACGCTCTGGGGTTCCGGCAGCCCGCGCCGCGAATTCCTGCACGTCGACGATCTGGCCGCCGCGTGCCTCCTGCTGCTGGAGCGCTACGACGGTGACGAGCCCGTCAACGTCGGCTGCGGCGAGGACCTGACGATTCGCGAACTCGCCGAAACTGTAAGGGATGTGACGGAGTATCAGGGTCGTGTCGAATGGGACACATCGAAGCCCGAAGGTACCCCGCGCAAGCTGCTCGACGTCTCCCGGCTCACCTCCCTCGGCTTCGCACCGCAGATTCCACTGCGCGACGGGATCGCCCGTACCTACGCATGGTGGCTGGAGCGGCAGACCGCACAGGTCTGAGCGGACCCGACGGGCCGACCGGCACGGGCCGGCCGCCGCAACGCGACGGCCGCCCGTCCCTCCGACCCCGCACGGTCGGAGGTTTCGCACTCTTCGCATCGACGGCCGTCGCACTCAGTACGCCCCGCGGCCGTCGGTGACGGCCCGCAGCGTACGGGCCATGAGTCCCATGTCCGTGGCCACCGACCAGTTGTCGACGTACCACAGGTCGAGCGAGACGGTCTCCTGCCAGGACAGGTCCGAGCGCCCGCTGACCTGCCACAGGCCGGTCAGTCCCGGCCTGACCGCGAGCCTCCGGAGCTCGCGCTCGTCGTAGCGGGACACCTCGTCCGGCAGTGGAGGCCGCGGACCGACCAGCGACATGTCGCCCCGGAGCACATTGAGCAGTTGCGGCAGTTCGTCGAGAGATGTCCGGCGCAGCAGACGGCCGATCCCGGTCACCCGGGGGTCGCGGCGCATCTTGAACATCGGGCCGTCGTTCTCGTTCGCCGTGACCAGTTGCGCCTTGTGGCGCTCGGCGTGCACCACCATCGTCCGGAACTTCCACATGGTGAACGGCCGGTTGTGCTGCCCTTGGCGGATCTGGCGGTGGAAGACCGGCCCGTTCGAGCCGAGCCGCACGGCCGCCCCGATCAGGAGCAGCAGGGGTGCCAGAACCAGCAGACCGAGTGCGGCGCCGGTACGGTCCACCACGGCCTTCAGGACCATCTGCGGTCCCCGGCGCAGCGGCGGCGCGATGTGCAGCAGGGTCAGCCCGGCCGCTGCGGACGGCCGTACCCGGCCGGCCGCGATGCCCGAGAGCTCCGACAGCACGGACAGCGGAAGCCCGCCGTCGTGCAGCCCCCAGGAGAGCCGGCGCAGCCGCTCCTCGGAGAGCTGCGGCCCGGGTACCACCAGAGCCAGGTCCGCGTCATGGGCGAAGGCTCCGCCCAGCACGGTCGACGCATCGTCGTCGGCCGGTGCCGGTGCGAGCCGTCCCGGCACCTGGACCTCGCACTCCAGCGGCGTGGTCCCCACCGGTATGGCGGCCACGACCGAGTACGGATGGTCCGCACGGGAACCGAGCAGCTGCACCGCGCGTTCCACCCCCGGAGCCTCACCGACCACCAGTACCCGCCGGACCGCCCGCTGCTGCCGCCCCGGCCAGGGCAACCGCCGCACCCCCCATATCGCAATGCCCGCAAGCAGGCCGGGCAGCAGGGCCACGACCGCCGTCGCAGGATCGGCCGAATCGCCGGTCATGGTCCTCAGCACGGCGAGTACGCCGATGAGCAGCAGCCAGTCGCCTGTCGTGCTCAGTACCCCCGGCGGATCGCCCGGAGGCCGGTCCGCGTACCGGCCGCGCGCGGCCCGCACACCGGACCACGCGAGCGCGGCCACGGCCGCGGCGACCGCGGCCCGCGACTGCCCGCCGGCCCGCAGCACGAGCCATGCCGGAATCCCCAGGCCGACAAGTTCGGCCCCGATGACGAACGGCAGACACCAGCCCGTCCTTCTTTTCGTCGCGGCCGGTCCTGAACGTTCGCGCTGTACGGTCGGCGCCCTCCACAGATCGTCGAGTTGCTTGTTGCGAGGCCGATTTGAAGCAGTCCGTGGACGAGGCGCCCCCGCCAGTCCCACAGGTCCTGATCTGTCCGAATCGGGTAGCTCGACATGCCCCATGAACCCCCCAGTCACAGTTGCATCGCCATAAACGGGGCGCATCCGCCGATCCCATGGACTGACGGATGCGCCCTCGCTCGCTGCACGATATCCACACACGTGCCATTTCGCTGGAGTTCCAGTGAAGTTCAGACATGCGCACTGACTCGGAACTCGTCCCGTTCCGGGCTGGATCTCTTGGTCTGTGGGTGACTGTTCGCATTTGGAAGGTGCCGGAATCGGATGCTGTGCGGATATGTACGTCACCAGTTGTATGGCCTCGCCGACAGGTTTGTCTGGGAGGATGCACCGTCGGGATCACGGCACCCGGCCAGGAGCGAAAGTGGGGACGCGCGGTGACTCCCGCGGAGAAGAACTGGGCCGGAAACATCACGTTCGGGGCGCGGCGGCTGAGTATGCCCCGCTCCGAGGCCGAGCTGCGGGAGACGGTGTCCGCCTCGACCGCGGTACATGCGCTCGGCACCCGGCACTCCTTCAACACCGTCGCCGACACCCGCGGCGATCTGGTGTCGGTGGCCGGGCTGCCCCGCAGGGTCGAGCTCGACCGGGAGGCAGGGGCGGTCACCGTCGCCGCAGGG
This sequence comes from Streptomyces sp. NBC_00057, assembly GCF_045041165.1. Classification (NCBI taxonomy): domain Bacteria; kingdom Bacillati; phylum Actinomycetota; class Actinomycetes; order Kitasatosporales; family Streptomycetaceae; genus Streptomyces; species Streptomyces sp. NBC_00057. The sequence continues at coordinate 8,254,692 of NZ_CP108256.1, forward strand.
CTGCGCTTCGGGGAGTTCGCCGACGTGCTGCACGAGAACGGGTACGCCCTGCACAACCTCGGTTCGCTGCCGCATATCTCGGTCGCCGGGGCCTGCGCGACCGGAACCCACGGTTCGGGAGTCGTCAACAGTTCCATTGCGGGGGCCGTCCGGGCGCTGGACATGGTCACGGCGGACGGCCGGAACGTGTCACTGAGGCGTGGCGACGCGGAATTTCCCGGAGCCGTGGTGGCCATGGGCGCGCTGGGCGTGGTGACCGCGCTGACGCTGGACCTGGTGCCCGCCTTCGACGTACAGCAGTGGGTCTACGAGGATCTGCCGGAGTCCCGGCTCACGGGAAGTTTCGACGAGGTGATGTCGGCCGCGTACAGCGTCAGTGTCTTCACCGACTGGCGTGCGGGGCCGCTCAACCAGGTGTGGCTCAAGCAGCGGGTGGATTCCGACGGGCCGCAGCGGGCGCCCGAGGAGTGGCTCGGCGCGCGGCTCGCGGACGGGCCGCGCCATCCGATCGCCGGGATGCCGGCCGAGAACTGCACCCGCCAGCAGGGCGTTGCCGGACCGTGGCACCGGCGCCTTCCGCACTTCCGCCTGGAGTTCACCCCCAGCAACGGGGACGAACTGCAGTCGGAGTACTTCGTGGCCCGGCAGGACGCGCCTGCGGCGTACGAGGCACTGGGCCGGCTCCGGGAGCGGATCGCCCCGCTGCTGCAGATCACCGAGATCCGCACCGTCGCCCGCGACGATCTGTGGCTGAGCCCGGCGTGCGGCAGGGACTCGGTGGCCTTCCACTTCACCTGGGTGCCGGACACGGCCGCCGTCACACCGGTGCTCGGGGCGATCGAGGAGGCCCTGGCACCGTTCGGTGCGCGGCCGCACTGGGGAAAGGTGTTCACCACCACCCCCGGGACACTGCGCACGCTGTACGGGAAATACGCCGATTTTGAGCGGCTGACGGCCCGGTTCGACCCGGAGGGCACGTTCCGAAACGACTTCCTGGCGCGCCACTTCCTGAGGTGAGCGGCCTTCCGCAGCGGTGTCCCGGCCGCCCGGGGGAACGGAGTCAGAGGCTGTCGAGGTCGTCCTCGGACCGGGACGGCCGGGCGGGGGCCGCCAGGACCGACACCAGAAACGCACACGGTGCACTCCCCGCCGGCCGGAATCGCAGAGCCGCCCAGATGAGCAGCGGAAACACCAGGCAGATCATCGCCAGTGAGCTCCTGCCGGCCAGCAGCGAGACCGCTACGGAGACCACCAGCAGCGCGCTCGCCTCGATCCACCGGTCGGTGATCCGCGGCATCCGCACCCTGAGCATCACGAGCAGCAGCGGGGTGACCACGAGCACGCCCATCGCGTCCCCCGACCACCCGCCCGGCTCGATCCCCAGGGGCAGGCCGCCCTCGTCGGAGGTGAAGCCGCACCGCCCGTCGGCGGTGGCCCATATGGCGGCGACATGCCCGGCGCGGGCGCTGTGGAGCTCCCGGGTGACCGGGTCGAGACGGAGATACGTGCAGGTCGCGATGAGGCCGGAGTCCACCGAGAGCAGCAGATCGTTGGTCCGGCCCACGACCTCGCCGGGGTCCGTGGCGGTGGCGGCTGTCGCCCGCATGGCGATGCGGATCTGGCCCATGAAAGCGGCCGCCTCGACGTCATGGCCCTGTACGTCCCCGATGGCGAACGCCAGCGCCCCGTCCGGCAGCACGAATCCGTCGTACCAGTCACCGCCGATGTCCAGCCCGCTGCGGGCCGACGTGTACCGGGCAGCGGCCTGCAGCCCCGGAACGGCGGGCAGCGCCGACGGCGGGATCATCCCGCGCTGCAGCGCCTCGGCCGGCTCCACCCGCGCCTGATGCAGCTCACCTCACGGCGCGTCCGTGAGGTGAGCTGTTGCAGAGTGGTGAGCAGTTCGCCGGGGCTCGCCGAACGAGCAGGACGACGCCGGTTCATGGGCCGCTCCGCACTCGGTGGAAGTGACTCCACGCATCCTATTCCGGCGGTGTGATCCCCGCAGGACGAGCCGGAACGCGCGAACCGGCCCGGCCGGGTGGATCCTGATGACAGGACCGCGTCGTGGGCGGCGGACCGAGGCCGGGCGCGGTCGCAGGAGGTGCGCGATGACTCGCACGCTGGAGTGGCAGGTCCGCGTCGGTCTGTCCGAGGAGGACGGTACGACCAGGGCCGAGGCGGTACTGGACACCGGCTCCGAAAAGCTCATCGGACATGGGGTCGCCCGCTGCAACCCGCAGGACGTGGACGTTCCCGTCATCGGCGACGAACTCGCGGCGAGCCGCGCCATGAAGGACATCGCCGCCCAGTTGATGAAGGCCGCCGACCAGGAACTGGAAACGGTCGGAGCCGGACCCGCGAGCGGACCCGTCGCGCCGCCGTACGCATGGTCCGACACCACGGCCTGAGCCCTGGGGAGGGCATATGACCCGCATCTCGATGACGGTGGACGGCACGAGGTACGAGGACGAGGTCGAGCCCCGCCTGCTGCTGGTCCACTACCTCCGCGACCACCTGGGGCTCACCGGCACGCCCGTCGGCTGCGACACCAGCAACTGCGGGGTGTGCAGCGTCGAACTCGACGGCGACAGTGTCAAGAGCTGCTCCGTACTGGCCGTGCAGGCCGACGGCGGCGAAGTGACGACCGTCCAGGGGCTCGCCCCCGACGGCGGATGGACACCGCTGCAGACCGCCTTCCACGAACAGCACGCGCTGCAGTGCGGCTACTGCGCCCCCGGCATGATCATGGCGGCCAGGGACCTGCTCAAGGAGAACCCCGACCCCACTCCGGAGGAGATCCGTCACGGGCTCGAGGGCAATCTCTGCCGGTGCACCGGCTACCAGAACATCGTGCGTGCCGTCCTGGCGGCGGCCGCCGAGGAGCGCCGCCGCCGCGCCCCCGCACCCCAGCCCTCGGACATCGGCCGGCCGATGCCGCGGACCGGCGCGGCCCCGGCCCCGATCGGCGCCGGGCAGGAGGCCCGGACATGACCGGCCTGATCACCACCGGGCGATCCCGCCCCGAGGTCGGCCGCTCCCGGATGCGCAAGGAGGACGCCCGCCTCGTCACCGGCCGTACCACCTGGACCGACAACATCACCGTGCCGGGCCTGCTGCACCCGGCGATCCTGCGCAGCCCCATGGCCCACGCGTACATCGACCGTGCCGATGTGTCGCCCGCGCTGGAACGTCCGGGTGTGGTCGCCGCCTTCACCGGCCGCGACCTGGCCGGTGAACTCGGCCGCATGCCCTGTGTATGGCCCGTGACGGAGGACATCGTCATGCCCGACCACCCGGCGGTCGCGGTCGACGAGGTCAGGTACGTCGGTGACCCCGTTGCCCTGGTGATCGCCCGCGACCGGTATGCCGCCGCGGACGCTCTGGAAGGTCGACTACACACCCCTGCCGCCCGTCCTCGACCTGGAATCCGCACTGGCCGACGACGCCCCGCTCGTCCACGCCGACAAGGGCACCAACCGCTGCTACACCTGGCCGCTCGCCACGGACGACTACGCAGCGGAGAAGGCCCGCGCCGACGTCGTACTCCACCGTCGTTACACCCAGCAGCGCCTCATCCCCAATGCCATGGACCCCAGAGCCGTCGTCGCCACACCGCCCACGGCCTCCGACGAATACACCCTGTACTCCTCGACCCAGGTCCCGCACGTGGCCCGGGTCATCCTGTCCACGGTCACCGAGATCCCCGAACAGAAACTGCGGGTGATCGCCCCGGACGTCGGCGGCGGCTTCGGCAGGCCGTCACGGACGCACGGGCCGAGGAGGCGACGGCATGATCCCCGCCGCATTCGACTACGCACGGCCGCAGACCCTCGACGAGGCGGTACGAACGCTGCACGACGGCGGCGAAGACGCGAAGGTCCTGGCGGGCGGACAGAGCCTGATCCCCATCCTGCGGCCGCGCCTCGCCTTCCCCGAACTCCTCGTCGACCTCGGGCGGATCCCGGAGCTGCGCGGCGTCCGCGAGGACACCGGCACCGCATCGCTCGTGATCGGAGCCATGACGACCCACCACGACGTCATCCACAATCCGCTGGTGCGCCGCCACGCCGGACTGCTGGCCGCCGCCACCGAGACCGTCGCCGACCCCGCCGTACGGCACCGGGGCACACTCGGCGGTTCGCTCTCCCACGCCGACCCGGCCGGCGACCTCCCGGCGGTGCTGCTCGCCCTCGACGGCGAGATGGTGGCCGCGGGGCCGCAGGGCCGACGCACCATCCCGGCACGCGACTTCTTCGTCGACTACCTGCAGACCGCCCTGACGGAGGACGAGCTGCTGGTGGAGATCCGGGTGCCGAGGACCGACGCCTGGGGTTTCCACTACGAGAAGTTCAGCCGGGTCGCCCAGGGCTGGGCGGTCGTCGGCATCGCGGCGCTCGTACGACGCGACGACGGCCACATCGCCGAGGCCCGCATCGGTTTGACCAACATGGGCACCACGCCACTGCGCGCGAGCGCCACCGAGCAGGCGCTCACCGCCACGGAGGCCGGACCGGCCGCCGTGGCGCGGGCCGCCGAAGCCGCGGCCGAGGGCACTCGCCCGGCTTCCGACCTGTCGGCCTCGCCCGAGTACCGCGAACACCTCGTACGGGTGCTGACCCGGCGTGCGGTGCTGGCAGCGGCCGGGATGGAGTGGAGCCCGGCGAACGGGGTGATCGGAGCGGACGGGCCGGCGGACGGACCGGGCGAGCTGCGCGCCCGCCTGGAGGAAACGGGCTACCTCGTCGTCGAAGGGCTCGCCATCGCCTGCTTCCTGGCGCTCAGGCTGCACCGGCCGCTGTTCTGCGAGGGCGACGCGGGCGTGGGCAGGACCGCACTCGCCCCGGCCCTCGCGAAAGTCCTTCACGCACCCCTGATCCGCCTCCAGTGCTACGAGGGCGTCGACGCCTCCCAGGCCCTGTACGACTGGGACTTCCCGCGCCGGCTGCTTCATCTGCGGGCCGCCGAAGCCGCCGGGGTCACCGAGCCGTACCGGCTGGAGAGCGAGCTGTACGGCAGACGCTTCCTGGTCGCACGCCCGCTGCTGCAGGCCCGCGACCCGATGCGGTCCGTGGGCGTACCGAAACCGCAGCCGCGCGTGGCGGCCGCCGCGTCCGGCGCGTCCGACGGCACCGACGGAACGGGCGACGACCGAACACCGCCCTCGGCGGCCCTGGCAAGCTCCGCCGAGGTCCTGCGCCACCGCGACATGGCCGAGCTGACCCCCGCCGAAAGAGCCCAACTACGGCGACTGCTCGCCGCGTCCGCTCTGAGCGGCGAGCCGCGCCGCACCCCCAGGCTGCGCCCGGCCCGACGCGGCGATGTCGACCCCCGACGCACCGTGCGCGAGCTCCTGCGGCACGGTGGCGAACCCGCCCGGCTGCGCCACCGCACCCCCACCACCAAGCCGCGACGGGTCGTGCTGCTGCTGGACGTCAGCGGCTCCATCGACCCGTATGCGGATGCCCTGCTGCGCTTCGCACACGCGGCGGCACACGGCGCGACGGCTCGTACACCCACCGAAGTGTTCACGATCGGCACCCGGCTGACCCGGGTGACCCGCGAGATGGCCCACCGGGATCCGGACGCGGCACTGGCTGCGGTCGCCGACGCGGTCCCCGACCGCAGCGGCGGCACCCGGCTCGGCGAGATGCTGCGGAGCTTCCTCGACCGCTGGGGGCAGCGCTCCTGCGTACGGGGAGCAGTGGTGGTCGTCCTCTCCGACGGCTGGGAGCGGGGCGACCCCGTATTGCTCGCGGCCCAGATGCGCCGACTGCACCGGCTCGCGCACCGCGTGGTGTGGGCCAACCCCCGCAAGGCACGCCCGGGTTATGCACCGCTCGCGGCGGGCATGGCGGCGGCGCTGCCGCACGTGGACGCCTTCATCGAAGGGCACAGGCTGGCCGCCCTGGAGCGGCTGGCGGCAGTGGTGCGAGGGGCGGCCGCCGATGCGTGAGATCCTTCCGGCGCTCAGCCGCTGGTACACCGCCGGGGAACCGTTCGGGCTCGCCACCGTCGTCGCGGTAAGCCGCAGCGCACCGCGCGGCCCCGGCGCGGCGATGGCCGTGGGTCCGGACGACGAGGTCGTCGGCAGCGTCTCCGGCGGCTGCGTCGAGGGCGCCGTCTTCGAACTGGCCAAGGAGGTCGTGGAAACGGGCCGGGCCCAGCTCCAGACCTTCGGCTACAGCGACGAGGACGCCTTCGCCGTCGGCCTCACCTGCGGCGGCGAGATCACACTTCTCGTACGTCCCGTGACGGCGGTGTACGACACCTCCTTCGGCGAGGTCGCCGCATCGGTCGCCGAGCACCGCCCGGTGGTGGTCGCCACCGTGACCGACGGACCCGCCCCGCGCGGTGCCGCCCTCGCAGTCTGGCCGGACATCGTCTCCGGATCGCTGGGCGCGAGCGGCCTCGATGCCGCCGTCACCGCCGACGCGCGAGGAGAACTCGCCCAAGGCGCAACCGGCTTGCGGCACTACGGCCCCAACGGCGAACGGCGCGAGGACGACGTCACCGTGTTCCTCCAGTCGTTCGCCCCGCCGCCCCGGATGCTGGTCTTCGGCGCCATCGACTTCGCTGCCGCGGTGGCCCGGATCGGTGCGTTCCTCGGCTACCGCGTCACCGTCTGCGACGCCCGCCCCGCCTTCGCCGACCCCCGCCGCTTCCCGGACGGTGCGGAGGTGGTCGTCGACTGGCCGCACCGGTACCTGAGCGACACGGAGATCGACGGGCGGACCGTGATGTGCGTACTCACCCACGACCCGAAGTTCGACGTCCCGCTGCTGGAGGTGGCCCTGCGCACCCCGGCCGCGTACATCGGCGTGATGGGCAGCCGCCGGACCCACGAGGACCGCCTGGCCCGGCTGCGCGAGACCGGTCTCGGCGAAGCGGAACTGGCACGGCTGCGCTCGCCCATCGGCCTCGACCTCGGCGCGCGTACCCCCGAGGAGGTGGCCGTCTCGATCGCGGCGGAGATCGTCGCACTGCGCTGGGGCGGCACCGGCAGCCCGCTCGCGGACACGGTCGGGGCGATCCACCCGCCGCGGCTGAAATCCGCATGACTTCGTGACCCTTGTGATTCGTGACCCCGTGATTCGTGTGAGGAGCAGACCATGCAGCTGCAGAACTCATTCACTGTGCCGGTCCCGGTCGACGATGCCTGGCGGGCGCTCCTCGACATCGAATGCGTCTCGCACTGCATGCCGGGTGCGAGCGTGGAGGAGTTCGACGGCGACACCATCAAGGGATCCGTGAAGGTGCGGGTGGGACCGATCACCGTGACGTACCGGGGCACGGCGACCTTCCTGGAGAAGGACGAGTCGGCCCACCGCGTGGTCCTGTCCGCCCGGGGCAACGAAGTACGGGGCCAGGGCACGGCGAGCGCCACGGTGACCGGCACGCTGACCGATGACGACGGAGGGACGACCGTCGCCGTGACCACCGACCTGACCGTCACCGGGCGGCCGGCCCAGTTCGGCCGCGGGGTCATGGCCGATGTGAGTGACAAACTCATCGGCCGGTTCGCCGACTGCCTGTCGCAAAAGCTGTCGGCCACGGGAGAACCGTCCACGACAGCACCGGCCACTGCTGCCTTTGCGGCGGACGGTACGCAATCCTTCGCGTCCGACAGCACGCCGATGCGCGAGGCCGAGCCGATCGATCTGCTGCGCACAGCAGCCGGTCCGGTGACCAGGCGCGCGGCGGGAGCCATTGCCGTGGTCGCAATCGCGGTACTGGCCGTGATCCTCGCCCGCCGCAGCCGTTGCCGCTGCGGCGGAGTGTGCCGGTCGTGTCACAGCGGGCGCCTGCCGGGAGCGCCGTAGCGTTGCGCACGGAAGAGGCCGAAGCCACAATGCCGGGTCCAGGGGGGAGCCATGTGCTGGAGCGCGACCGCCGATCTCGTCGCGGGCACCTGCATCGCCGCCGTCGGAGTGGCGTGTGTCGCGCAGGTGCGCCGGGTCCGTGACCTGCCGCTGCTCCTCGGGGCCCATCAGATCATCGAGTCCGTGATCTGGCGCTCGGGTGGCGGCACCGGGCCCGCCACCCTTGCCTGGGCCGTCATCGCCCTTCCGCTGCTGCCGTTGTGGGTTCCGCTGGGTGTGCTGTGCGCCGCGCCGCCGCACGCCCGACGCCGGTTGCTGGTGCCGCTCGCGGCCGGAATCGCGACCGCTGTCCCGCTCGCGTACTGCCTGGCGGCCCGTCCCGTGACCGCAGAGATCCGCGGGCACACCCTCGGCTACGTTCTCGACCTCCCCGGCTCCGGGCTGCTCGTCAGCGGGTACCTGCTGGCCACGGTGGGCTCACTGCTCCTGGCCGGGGACCGCCTGCTGCGATGGCTCGGCGTGCTGGTCGCGGTCGGGGCCGCCGTCTGTGCGGCGCTTTGGCGGCTGGAGTTCGTCTCGACCTGGTGCGCCTTCGCGGCGGTGTGCTCGGTGATCCTGCTCGGCTGGACCGGCCGACGCCCCGCGGAGCAGTTCGTCTAGACGGACCGGGGCAGGCCGATCGGGTTCGGGAACGGCAGCAGCTCAGCTTCCAGCACCTGCCGGGTCGGCAGCTCCAGAGCGGCGAGCAGCGCGTCCACCATGCTGTCGGTGAGGGGGCGCAGCAGCCGGGCGGCCAGCCGGTCGGTGGTGTCCTCGATCAGGTCCCGTTCCTCACGACCGCGCGGCGTGAGAGCCGACTCCGCGTCGATCAGTCCGCGGGAGCGCAGCCGTTCCTCGGCAGCCGCCCACTCCATGTCGCTCCAGCCCCGGTCGAGCTGGATGCCCTGCGTCCTCGACCATCGCCGTGAGCGGCGGGGTGAGCTGTTCGGCAAGAGTGCCGATGCCGGGGACCAGCCTGCGCAGCGCCCGCGCGGCAAGCTGTGCGCGGAGGTCCGTGAGTCTTTCGGGGGTGACGATCTGCCACGCGGCGGGCAGCGCCCGGGCCACCATGCCCGGGGCGAAGACGGCAAGGACAGCGGTCGCGGTCTCGGGGAGGACCGGCCCCATGGGGGCGGTACGGGTGGCGAAGTAGCCCATCCAGAAACCCTTGAGGCCCACGGACCGGCCGATGCCCCGGCACTCCGCGTCGAAGTAGATCACTGAGTGGAGGGGCTCGGTGCGCAGCCACAGCGTGCGGGGTCTCGACTCCATGGGAGCCAACCCAACGCCCATGTCGGCGGATCCCGCCGTACGACGACGGGCGGGCGGGGGCTCTCTTCGGCCTCTGCCCGCCCGTTGTTGCCGCACCGGGGGACCGGCGGCGGTGACTGCCTCAGGATGGTGACTGCCTCAGATGGTTCCGCCGAAGTGCCGCTCCGCGATCGCCGCGGCATCGGTGCCGCGCGGCAGGATGCCGTACTGATGGCCATGGGCCTCGCCGAGCCGGGCGGCGACGAATGCTTCGGCCGCCGCCGCGGGAGCGTGACGCAGCATCAGCGAGGACTGCAGAGCCAGCGCCATGCCCTCGACGGTCGCCCGGGCGCGGGTCTGCGCGGCCAGCGGGTCGCGCAGGTCCTCGGCCAGCTCCCGGCGTACCCGACGGATGTGTGCGTCCAGTACGGAACTGGCACCGGCCGTGGTCTCCAGCTCGGCCCAGAAGGCGTCCAGCGACTGCGGGGTCCTGGCGATGCCCCGCAGCACATCGAGCGCGATGACGTTTCCGGAACCCTCCCACACCGCCATCACCGGCTGCTCGCGGTAGCGCCGGGCCAGCGGCCAGTCCTCGGTGTAGCCGTTGCCGCCCAGGCACTCCAGCGCTTCGTAGGCGTGGTGCGGGCCGCGCTTGCAGATCCAGTACTTGGACACCGCGGTGGCCAGCCGCCGGAACATCGCCTCGGACTCGCCGCTGTCGGCCTCGTACGCATGGGCCAGGCGCAGTGAGGTCCAGGTCGCGGCCTCCGTCTCCAGCGCCAGATCGGCGAGGACCGCCGTCATGGCCGGCTGGTCGGCCAGCCGGGCACCGAACGCGCTGCGGTGGCGCGCGTGCCAGATCGCCTCGGACACCGACTGGCGCATGCCGGCGGTGGTGCCGAGCACACAGTCGAGCCGGGTGTGGTTGACCATCTCGATGATGGTGGGGACGCCGCGGCCGGGCTCGCCGACCCGTACCGCCCAGGTACCGTCGAACTCCACCTCGGAGGAGGCGTTCGACTTGTTGCCGAGCTTGTTCTTCAGCCGCTGGATACGGACGGTGTTACGGGTGCCGTCGGCCAGTACCCGCGGTACGAGGAAGCAGGTGAGCCCGGCCTCGGCCTGGGCCAGGACCAGGAAGGCGTCCGACTGCGGGGCCGAGAAGAACCACTTGTGGCCGGTGAGCAGATGGGCCCGGCCCCCGGGGTCGGAGGCCAGCGGGACGGCCCGCGTGGTGTTGGCGCGGACGTCGGAGCCGCCCTGCTTCTCCGTCATCCCCATGCCGAAGGTCAGCCCGGACTTGCTGCCCGGGGCGATCGGCCGCGGGTCGTAGGAACGGCTGAGCAGGCCGGGTAGCCAGTCCCGTCCCACATCCGGATCGCGCTGCAGGACCGGGACCACGGCATGCGACATGGACATCGGGCAGGCGTGGCCGGGCTCGATCTGGGCGAACAGCATGAACGAAGCCGCCCGCGCCACCGCTGCTCCGGGCTTCGGGTCGGCCCAGCCCGCGGTGTGCGTGCCATGACTCACCGCCGCGCCGATGACCTCGTGGTACGCGGGGTGGAAGTCGATCTCGTCGACGCGGTTGCCGTAACGGTCATGGGTGCGCAGGACGGGCGGGGAGGTGTGGGCGAGCTCCGCACTGATCTGGAAGCGCTCGGAACCGACCAGGGTGCCGATGTCGTGCAGCTCCGGCTCGTGCCAGGCCGCGCCGAACGTCCGGACGGCCTGCGCGAGCGGCAGATTGGTGCCGTACTCGTCGAGGCCGATCCGGGGCGGCGCCTGGTTGGTGACCTCATGGGTGGGGCGCGGCGCGGGCGCCTCGGGCCGAACGTCGGTCCGCTGCGGGATGACGGTCATTGCGGTTTCCTGTCCTGGGTCGATGGGCGGGGCGGCGGGAGAGTGGGTGCGGCGGTGTGCGGCTCGCGATCAGGTGCCGTCGGCTACGACGGCTCTGAGGCACAGCGTGGCGATGCCCTCCACGACCGGTCCCGGGTCGGTCCGCTCGCCGACCGGAGACAACGGGCCGAGAAGTGCCTCGCCGACCGCCCCGATCACGGCGGCGGCCGACAGCTGTGCATGTGCCGCAGGCAGCCCACCTGCATCGATACCCGCGGCGATGGCCGGCTCGGCGAGGGCGTGTCAGTGATGTTCTGAACCTCGATTCATATCTTCCTCTGTCACTCAACCACTGTTGTTCTCGCGGTGCAATGGCTCGAAGTAGAACTGTCGTTCTTCTTTCCATAGGCGAGGGAATGGGTGTTCGGTGCCGCATGGACGGTGGTTGTTACGGATTTCCCGGACCGGCCACGCAGGGGCTGTGTCGGTGTGCACCGGGTATTGGATGCCGCCCCTCGCTGCGTCGGTTCGGTGTCGCGCGGATGGGTGCAGCAGGCAGGGGTTGACAGGTACTCGGAGGGTCGGATGCGTGCCGGTTACAGACGCGTGTGACGGAAATGTCCGTACTTCGTAACGCGTATCGGTGCGTCTTTCGTGACTCGGGCAATCGGGCCACAGTGTGCGTTCTCGGCAACAGGCCGAGACCGAACAACGCTCGGACCGCACGGTCCGGGCCTGCATCTGAGGGGTCTTCATGTCCCGTTCCGCACGGCGGTTCACCGCTGCCGTTCTCGCCTCCGGCGCACTGGTGGCCGCCGCCGCACTGCCGGCGATCGCAGACGAACACGACCACGGGATCGGTCGCGACCGCGGTCACGGCCACACCCAGACCGACCCACGTTCGTTCGTGGTCCTGGGCGAGATCCAGTACAACAGCCCCGGGTACGACAACGGCTCCAACCGCAGCCTCAACGGTGAATGGGTCACCGTCACCAACACCGGCCGTCACTCGGTCAACCTCCGCGGCTGGACCCTGAGCGACGAGAGCCGCCGCACCTACCGGTTCGACCTGCGGCTGGCCGGCCGTTCCTCGGTACGTGTGCACACCGGAGTCGGCCGCGACACCAGCCGCGACGTCTACCAGGACCTTCGCAACTACGTATGGGACGCCGGCGACACGGCGACTTTGCGGGACGCGTACGGTCACAGGGTCGACTCGACGTCCTGGGGCCGCGACCGCGACCGTGATGGCCGTGACTGGGACCGTGATGGCCGTGGGCACGACGGCCGTGACCGGGACCGTGATGGCCGTGGGCACGACGGCCGTGACCGGGACCGCGATGGCCGGGGCCACGACGGCCGTGACCGCGGTCACGACGGCCGCAATGGTCACGACGGCCGTAACGGTCACGACGGCCGTAACGGCCACGACGGCCGTAACGGCCACGACAGCCGCGACGACCGTGGCGGCCGTAACCACCACGCCGGTCGCGACTGACCCGACCGGCGAGCGCTCCCCGTCCCCGGAACGGCTGCCACCACCCTGATCGCGGCGCCCCGCGGCTGACCCGGCCGCGGGGCGCCGCACTTGTCAGTGATCGTCGGACCGCCGAGCGGGGCGCTCCGCATTGAGCGCGTCGACCGCCCCGCGGACGTCTCCGATCGTTGTGTAGTCGACGGCGACGAAATTCACCGGGCTGCCCCGCTGCTGCTCGCACCGGTGCGCACGATCGAGCACCCAGTCACGGGCGTTGACCTTGCCCGCGTCGATCCTGCTCCCGCCCGCGATGATGAAGTGGTTGAGCAGTACCACGGTGTGGGACCGTCGGCCTTCTCGGCGAAGACCACGAGCCGCCGGCCGCTGTCGAGCATCTCGCCCAGCGTCGGCCACGCCTTCGCGGGGTCGGGGTCCGGAGTGTGGACCAGATCCAGCAACCCGGCTTGCCGGAAGGCCCGCGCGGTGTCATCGCCGCTGATGGCGTCCTGGATGATCAGTGTGACGCCCTCGGTCGGGCGTCCAGCTGATTCCCCGACGCGGCGAGCGCCTGGGTGATGTCCCAGGTGCCGCCGTCGGCTGTGGTACGCAGCTCGGCCACGGCGGCACGGGTCCGGTCCGAGACCGCCGTCGGGGCCACGGCTGCCACGGCCGTGCGCAGCGGGTGCCGCACACCGAGGTCAGGACTCATCTGCCACGGACGGGATCTCCTGCTCGGTCCACAGGGCCTTGCCGTCGTGGCTGTACCGGGTGCCCCAGTGGGTGGCGAGCTGGGAGACGATGAACAGTCCGCGTCCGCCCTCGTCGACGGTGCGCGCATGGCGCAGATGGGGTGACACTCGGCTGCCGTCGTGCACCTCGCAGGTGAGCGAGCGGGCCAGGATCAGCCGCAGTTGGAGCGGAGGGGTGCCGTAGCGGACGGCGTTGGTGATCAGTTCGCTCACGATGAGTTCGGTCGCCTCGGTCGTCTCCTCGTCGAGGTTCCAGCCGTCGAGCCGGTCGCGCACGAGCGTACGGGCGATGGCGGGCGTGGTCCGGTCGTGGGCCAGATCCCAGGTCGCGACCCGTTCGGCCGGGACGACGCCGGTACGTGCGAGGAGAAGGGCGGCGCCTTCGGGACAGTCCTCGGCCGGAAGGGCGTAGACGACGTCGTCGCACAGGTCCTGCAGACGACGGCCGGGCTGTGCGAGCGCTTCCCGTACCCGGTTCGCGGACTCGTGGCCGGTCAGGAGGATGCCGGTGAAGAACGCCAGAACGCTGCCTTCGTCGAGCTCGAAGGCGGCGGTGGCGAACGGCGAGCTGTCGGTGGAGAAGAGCGAGGGTCCTTCGGGTACGTCCAGGGTGGTCGTGGTGCCGTCGGGCGTGACGAGGACCGGCGTCGGATGCCCCGCCCGTGCGATGGTGCAGGTACGCGAGAACGGGTCGTAGACCGCGTACATGCAGGTCGCCTTGAGCGATTCCCGCTGCAGCCGGTCGCCGGGCGGAAGCGAAGCCCGTTCGACGGCCAGGCGGCCGGCGGTGTCGCTCAGCCGGGCAAGCACTTCGTCCGGCTCCAGGTCGAGACCGGCCAGCGCGTGGATGACGGTCCGCAACTGCCCCATGGTGATGGCCGCCTGGAGGCCGGGACCCTCGACATTGCCGATGATCAGAGCGGTGCGCGCGCCGGAGAGGCCGATGGTGTCGAACCAGCAGCCGCTGTTGTGCCCGGGCAGCAGGACGTGTGCCGTCTCCACGGCGATCCGGTCACCGTTGTGCTGGGGGAGGAGCCGGCGCTGGACCGTCGACGCGATCACATGATCGCGCTCGTAGCGCCGTGCGTTGTCGACGCTCAGTGCGACATGAGCGGCTGCGGTCAGAGCGAGCGGGACATCGTTCTCCTCATAGGGCTCCGTCCCCCGGCACCGGTAGAGACTCACAAGACCGAGGACCGTGCCGTGCAGCTTCAGCGGGACCACGATCAAGGAGTGGGCCCGGGTCGCTTCGATCATCCGGGTGCTGTCGGGGTCCGCGTCGAGCCACGGTGTCCGGGGACCGATCTGGATGAGACGGGGCCGGAGATCCGACGCGGCCAGAGCGTAGGGGGTACGGGCGGGCAGCCTGCGCATCTCTCCGACCAGGCCGTCCCGGTGACCGTCGGGGCCGAGGCCTCGGACTGCCGCGCGGCGCAGTGGGACATCGCGCCCCAGGCGTCCGATCGGTGGATCCGAACCGCGCAGGACCTCGTCCACCACCTCGACCACGCCGATGTCGGCGAACACCGGAACGACGGCCTCGACGAGCCCCTCGCAGGTGGCCGCCACATCGAGTGACCTGCCCACCCGCGTGCGCACCGCGGCGAGACACGCCGCCCGGACGCGCGCCTTCTCCTGCTCGTTGATATCGACGACCGCGGCCAGCAGCCCGAGGGCGTGACCGTCCGCATCGTCCAGACGGTAGACGGACACCCTGAGGCTGCGATTGGGGCCGGGGGCGTCCTGGAGCCGGCCGCGGATCACGTGGTCGCGCGAGGCCACGCCGGTGACCAGCACTCCGCGCAGCATCCGCTCCGCTTTGTCCGGTTGTTCGAGGTGGTACGCGTCGGTGAAGTGACGCCCTGCAAGGAGTTCGGCGGGGACGACGTCGGAAAGGGGGTTCGCCCGCACCACCCGCAACTGCGTGTCCAGCACATGCAGGCCCACCGCGGACTGGGCGAACAGCGTGTGGAGGACCGCCGCCCCCATGCCGTCGACCGGAGTCGACCCGGAGCCCGGTGTACCGGCGTCCGACACGGATTCACCCCCATCAGGCTCCGTCCACCTCGCGAATCGGTGGGTAGGGACAAGCGTCGACGTACCCTGCGCGCTTCGCCACTGCTCAGTGGCAGACGGATTAACAGCCGCCGGGATCATGGAAGAACGACGGCTCACGCCGCTCAGCGCACCCTTCTAGGCGCCCGTCGGCCCGCCGGCCGACGGGGTGCCACCGGAGGCCGGCCGGGCGGGCGTCGGCACGGATTCCGGCGCGGACTGCGGCGCCACGGACTCGGGGGCCGACCCCGTGTCCGACGCCGGCGGTGGGGGCGGCGCTCCGGTGGACGGGGGCACCGGAGCCTGCGGTTCGGTGGTCGTGGACGTGGTGGGCGGCGAGGAGGCCGAAGACGGCGAGGACGGCGCGATGGCCGAGGAAGAGGACGCGGACGGTGGTTCCGAGGACGGGGATTTCGACGAGGTCGAGGACGAGGTCGACGTCGAAGGGCAGGGCCCGGTGGAGGCGCCAGGAGGCTGCGACGAGCAGGGCGAGAAGATCGTCTTGGAGGGCGGGGCGGTCTTCTTGTCATGGCCACCGGTGTCACCCGCGTCGCGCCTGAACCAGTCGCCACTCTTCGGGTCGAACATGACGAAGGCCTTCACCGCCTGCGGCGCCGGCTCCACCACCACGACATTCGAGGGGCGGTAGCCGGGCCACGCGTCGCCCATCAGCTTCACGCTGCCCTTCACCGCGACCGGCGGGAGCAGCGGGTTTCCGCAGGCACAGCGCACCCGTGGCACGCCGTGGTCGTCGACCAGGACGGCTGTGCCGGCCTGGAGCACCGCCTGAAAGCTGGTGGGTGCACCGTTGCGGTACCCGTGGTTGGTGACCCGGGTGTCCAGCCGCAGCTGGACCGGGGTCAACGAGCGCAGATAGCCGGGGACGCCGGAGGGATCGACCCCCAGGACCGACGCGAACGCACTGTTCTTGCCCGGATCGGCCGTGAGCGCGGAGATCTGCTTCTCCACGTCACAGCTGGAGACGTTACGGGTGCCTCCGTACAGCCCCGGCGTCGAGCCCTGCACCGCCTGCGTGACGTTCGCCGCTGTCGCGGACGCGCTGGGCAGCGGGGTCGGTGTCGTCGCCCCGGAACTGGTCCGCGCCGTCGAGGGGGTGTACGGATCGGGGCCGGTCGAGCCTGCCGCCTGCAGGAAGACCTCGCCGCCCGCCACCGATCCGCCGTCGGGGCGGGTGAGGACGACGGTCAGCACCACCGCGGCCACGATCACAGCGGCGATCGACGCCACCAGGGGCACCGACCGCCACCAGGGACGCCCGGGGCCCCCGCCGGAGCCGGAAGGCTGCGCCGCATGACGGGGGCCACCGGGGCCACCCGTGCTTCCGGAGCCGCCTCCGACCGGCGGTCCGGACGGAGGGCCGGAGGGACGGTGCGGCGGTGGCGGTGGCACAGGTCCCTGTTGCGTGGGGCCCGAGAGAGGGCCGGAGGGGGGTCCTGTGGGGCGGCCGGACGGCGGGGTTCGGTCACTCACGGGTTCTTCTTCCGGGCGGTAGGCATTGGTCCCGATTCTTCCCTTACGCACATATTGTGTGCCCCGTGCTCGCGAGGCCCGCAAGCCGACGCCGACCGGCTCTCCCAAGGGGCGGATGCCCGGCGCCGTGCCTAGCGTGGCCCCGTGAGCGAACAGGGAGCCGGGGACCGGAGCGGCACGGCACGCAGCGCCGCGCACGGCTGGGGCGACGCCCTCGTCACGGTGCTCGCCGGGCTGGTGGCCATGGCCGTCACGGCCGCGCTCGGACTGTGGGCGGCCGGCGCGACCGCTCTGCCGGACGGTGCGTTCCCGCGGGTCGTCGCGGCCGTCGTCGTGATGGCGGCGGGCGGCACGGTCGACCTCTCCGGGAACGCCGGGGACCTCGCGAAGACCCACGCGGACCTCTCGGTGCTGCCGCTCTCGGTGACCCTCGCCGGAGCGCTGGTGATCGCCGCGCGCTTTCTGCGTCCGCTGCGTCACCGGGCCGTCGCGGGCACCCGAGAACTGGCGGGCTGGGCCGCCCGGGTGGCAGTGCTCTGGGCGCTGGTGCTCATCGGCCTCTCGCTGCTCGCCCGCCAGACGTTCGCCGTCGCGGTCGGGGGCCCGACCGGCACCGTCATCAGCGACGTGTTCGACGCATCCTCCGAGGTCGGATTCCGGGCCGATGTCCTCCTCACCCTCGTCCTCGGCCTGATCTGGCTGGCAGGGGTTCTCGTCCTCGCTCTCCTCGTATCGCGGGCGGCGCCGCTGCCCGCCCGGCTGGTGCGCTTCCAGGAGTCGGTGCGCCCGGCCGCGTACTCCATGGTGGTGCTGCTGCTCGCATACGTCGTACTGGGACTGGTCGTCGGGCTCGTCGTCGCGGTGACCCGCGGTCACCCGGCCGAGACGTTCGCCGTGATTCTCCTGGGGCTGCCGAACCTTGTGTGGCTCGCCTTCACGCTGGGACTCGGGGCGTCGTGGGAGGGACAGGTGGACGGTCCGTTCGGGCTGCCCGTGCCGCATGTGCTCGACTCCGTACTCCGTGCCCCGGACATCTCCACCCTCGACGTCACCACGCTGGCCGATGCCGACGCGCGGTCCTGGTGGCTGGTGGTCGTCGCCGCGGTCCTGACCCTGTCCGCCGCGTTCCTCATGGCGATTCGTTCGCCCGCTCGGATGCCGCCCTGGCAGCACGCCGTGCACATGGCGGTGGGGCTCGTACTCACCGTGCTGACCATCTGCCTGACCGTCCGGATCTCCGCGCACTTCGGACTGTCGCTGCTGGGCATCGGGGATGTCGACGGCGGCCTCGGCGGGCAGGTCACTCTGCGCCCGCACGTAGGGAGCGCACTCGCTCTGGCCGCACTCTGGGGGCTGATCACCGGGTTCCTCGGCAGCCTGCTCGGCTCCAGGGTCCTCCGGCGCGGCGAAGTGGCCGGCTGACCACCGCGCCTACCGCCGGAGCCCGGGAAACACCGGCAGTGCCCACCGCGGCGGCCCGGGCGGCGGCCCGGGCGGTGGCCCGGGCTCCTGGGGCCGTGCGGCGATCCGCCGGTCGACCCTCGGCGGCGGATGGTTCTCCCGCGCACCGCCCCGGGCGGCCGAGCGCAGGGCGGCCACGAACTGCAGACATGAGTCGTACCGGTCGTCCGGGTTCTTGGCCAGCGCCTTCGCCAGTACGTCGTCCACCGCGGCCGGGAGATCGGGGCGCAGCCCGCTCAGGGGCGGCGGCGGGTCGAACTGGTGGGCCCACAGCAGAGCCATGTCGTCGTCGCGCCGGAACGGCGGTCCGCCGGCCAGGGTCTCGTGGACGACACACGCCAGGCTGTAGACATCGCACCGGCCGTCCACCGGACGGCCGGAGATCTGCTCGGGCGCCACATAGTCGAGCGTTCCGACGAACTGGCCCACCGAGGTGAATCCGGTCAGCGACAGCGACTTCTTCGTCAGGCCGAAGTCGGTCAGGTACACATGCTCGGGGTGGTCGCTGTCCGTGCCCGCCGCGACCAGGATGTTGCCGGGCTTGACGTCCCGGTGCACCAGGTCGTGATCGTGGGCGGCGTCGAGTGCGGACGCCACCTGCGCGGCGATCCGGACCGCCGTGCCGATCGGCAGCGGCCCCTCGCGGTCGATGCGGGCGCGCAGGTCCTGACCTGCGACGTAGCGCATGGCGATGTAGAGAATGCCTTCGGTCTCACCGGCCTCGAAGACCGGCACGATATGCGGATGGTCGATCGCGGCCGCGACCCGCGACTCATGGGTGAAGCGTTTACGGAATGTGTCGTTGCGCGCGAGTTCGGGTGCCAGCAGCTTGAGAGCGACCGTGCGGTCCAGCCGCAGATCCTTGGCCCGGTAGACCACCGCCATGCCACCGCGGCCGATCTCGCTCTCCACCACGTAGCTCGCGATCTGCTTCCCGATCAGACCGGAAGGCCTGCCGACAGGCAGGTCGGTGCCCCGCGAGGAGTGCGCGGCAGCCGGGGGCCGGGGCTCGCCGACCATCACCCGTCACCCGCCCGGGTGGGCGGATGCGAGGCGGGCGGGCCGGATTCGTCGACCGGGTGGACGACCTGTGTCAGCTCCTCGCCGTCCTCCTCCGGCGGCCGGTCCCGGGCCATCTGTTGTGGGCGGACGACCTGTGTCAGTTGCTCGTCGGCCTCTTCCGGCGCTCGGGCGTCGGCCAACTGCTCGGGCGCGACGGCCTGCGTCGGATCCGCTTCGACCGCCTCTGCCGGCCCGTCCACCGGGGCCCTGCTCGGCCTGCCCGGTCCGGCTGAGGCCGCGTAGGTGCTCAGCCCCGTCCCGTCGCAGTACACCCAGCGCTCGTGCTCGGCGTCGTACAGCCACACCGCCTCGCCGTCCACGACCATTCCCACCCGCAGCCCCTGCGTACGGCGGCGGAAGGTCTCCCCGTTGATACGCCCATCGGCCAGCTCCTCCGAGGCGCGCCGGTACTGGGCCAGCGACTCCTGGACCCGGGCCAGCAGAGGGCGCGGGTCCGCCGTACGGGCGAACGGCTGCCCGGCCAACGGCGGTCCGTGCGGTACGGAGACGAGCAGGCGGCCGTCGACCCAGGCCGACCAGCCGTTGGCGCACAGGACCTGCCCCCAGTCCCCGCGCCGGTCGATGAGCTGTACCGGGAGCAGCGGGTCGAGCGGTTCAGTGGGGCGGGACACATCCGGCGCCTCCCAGGCGGGCAGCCCGTCCTGGGGGACGACATGGGTCGGGCGGAACTCCGGAGTCACCATGGGCGCCTCCTTCCGCTACTTCCGCATAATGGCGGGTTCGTGCCTGCGCAGCAGCCGCACGACCACCAGTCCGAAGACGACCGACAGCACCACCAGCATCCCCATGTTCAGCAGCCACACCGCTGCGGAGTGCTCGAACAGCGGATCCGAGGTCACCTTTCCCGGCACGATCCTGGCGAGCCCGATGGTCCCGGCCATCGCCCCGAGCGCCCACCGGGACGGGACCAGCCACGCCAGCTGCTCCAGCCCGGGCACCCCGTGCAGTTTCAGCAACGCACCGCAGAAGACGACCTGGACGATGGCGAGGAGCACCAACAGCGGCATGGTGACCTCCTCCTTGCGCACCAGCGCGGAGACGAGCAGACCGAGCATCATCGCCGTGAACGACAACAGGGCCACGGCAAGCGTGATTTCGACCAGCGGTGGCAGGAGAACGCCCTTGCCGCCGGGGGCATTCAGGTCGACGCCCACCAGACCGACGAGGGTCAGGACCACGGCCTGCAGCACTGTAATGGTGCCCAGGACAACCACTTTGGACATCAGATACGCCGATCTGGACAGTCCGACAGCCCGCTCCCGCTGGTAGATCGCCCGTTCCTTGACCAGTTCCCGTACGGCATTGGCGGCGCCGGTCAGCACGCCGCCCACACAGAGGATCAGCAGCGCGTTGATCGCCGTGTCCTGGGTCAGCCGGCTGCCGGCCAGGGCTCGGGTCATCGCGCCCATCACGAACGGCAGAGCGATCATGATGGCCAGGAAGGTCCGGTCGGCGCTCAGCGCGGAGGCGTATCGGCGGACGAGCGTTCGCAGCTGAGCGCCCCCGCTCCGGGTCTTCGGCGGTGGCGCGACAGGGGCGACCGCGGCGTGCGGCAGCCGGGGCTGCGCGGTGGAGTTCGCGATGTACTGCCGGTGGAACGGGGACGCGCGGTACTCCGCCGACCATGCCCGGTCCCGGTCGTTCTCGAACGCCTCGAACGCCTCCGGCCACTGCTCGAACCCGAGGAAGGGGAGCGCGTCGTCCGGCGGCCCGTAGTAGGCGGTCTTCCCGCCGGGGGCGAGGACCAGCAGCCGGTCGCAGACATCGAGGCTGAGCACACTGTGTGTGACGACGATGACCGTACGCCCGTCGTCGGCCAGCCCCCGGAGCATGTGCATGACCGATCGGTCCATGCCGGGGTCGAGCCCCGAGGTCGGCTCGTCGAGGAAGAGCAGCGACGGCTTCGTCAGCAGCTCCAGCGCGACGCTGACGCGCTTGCGCTGGCCACCGGAGAGGCTGTGAATCGACTGCTCCGTCCGCTTTTCCAGAGCCAGCTCACGCATCACTTCGGCGACCCGGGCCCGGCGTTCGGACGGAGCGGTGTCGTGCGGGAAGCGGAGCTCGGCGGCGTATCCGAGGGCGCGGCGCACGGTCAGCTGGGAGTGCAGGATGTCGTCCTGCGGGACGAGCCCGATGCGATGGCGCAGCTCGGCGTAGTCGTGGTAAAGGTCGCGGCCGTCGTAGAGGACGCTGCCCTCGTCGGCCGGGCGGAGGCCGGTCAGTGCGTTGAGCAGGGTGGACTTACCGGAGCCGCTCGGACCCACCACGCCGAGCAGACACTTCTCGCCCACCGGGAAGGAGACATGGTCGAGCAGGGTCTTGCTGCCCCGGTCCACGGTGACCGCCAGGTCCTGCACATCGAGCGAGACCTCACCGGTGTCGACGAACTCCTGCAGCACGTCGCCGACCAGAGAGAACTCGGAGTGACCGATGCCGACGATGTCACCGGCGGCGACCGGGGCGCGGCCGACCAGCTGGCCGTTGAGATACGTGCCGTTGTACGAGCCGAGGTCGACGATCTCGTACATGCCGTCCGGATGCGCCCGCAGTTCGGCGTGCCGGTGCGACACGGTCAGGTCGTCGACGACGAGGTCGTTGTCGGCGCTGCGGCCGATGCTTACGTTATGGACGGGCCGCGGCCGCACGGTGGTCGGCTGCCGGAACGTACCGGTGGCCGCGGGCACGGAGACGCCGCTCGGGCGGTCGGCCGGATGCAGCGCGGAGGCCGGGGGTCCCTGGCCGACCAGAACGGCGCACGGCCCGTCCGCGGGGTGACCGAACCGGATGACGCTGCCGGGGCCCACGCCCGACTCATGGATGCGCCTGCCCTCCGTGTACGTGCCGTTCGTACTGTCCTCGTCCTCCAGTGACCAGTGGTCGGCCACCGGCCGCAGCACCGCGTGGTGCCACGAAACCCGTGCGTCGTCGATGACGATGTCGCTCATGGGGTCGCGCCCGACGTGGTAATCCCGGCTCGGACTCATCACAGTCGGTCCTGCGTCGGTTTCGAGAACGAGTTCGGGCGCAGTCGGCGCTTCAGGCCGTTCTCCCATGCCCAAATTGTAGCGATACGTGCCGTTGTATGCCCGGCGTCTCGCGCTGAACGGACTCCGCCCAGCCGGTCCGCAGCCACCGCATCCGGCGCGCCACAGGTGCGACCCCCGCCCTTCAGGCCGGGTTCACCCGACATTTCCGGAATCAAGAAACCCTGATCACTGCGGCGCCGCGATCCGGGCCGTTGCCGCCCTGGACTGAGGAGAACGTCGCGCCATGTCCCACCCCGTGCCCGAATGGGCCGACCCCCAGGTTCCCGCGGAGTCACTCGACCCGCAGGGTCTCAGCCGCCGAGGGCTGATGCGCCGAGCCGGTCTGTTCGGTGCGGCCTTCGTCGCCGCGTCGCTGCCGTTGCCCGCGCTGGCCGACAGCCGGGGAGGCCCGTCCCAGGGACTCGGTCACGGACACGCACCCGACCTGGTCTACCTGGTCGGCGATCACCACAACCACTCCGTCTACAGCCATGACGCCAAGTACACCTTCTCCCAGCTGGCCTCGGCAGGACAGAAGTTCGGCCTCGACTGGATGGTCTTCACCGAGCACAGCAACATCGGGCATGCCGAGCTCGGCGCCGCTCAGGAACACCGGGAGATCCTCAAGGCCCGCGCCGACAACAAACGCATGCTGATCTTCCAGGGCCTGGAGTGGTACATCCCCGGTGCCGAGCACTGCACCGTCTTCTCGCCGCCCGGACGGCATGAAGTCGACCTCCTCACCCGTTTCGAGGAAGCCTTCGACGGCAAGCTGCTCGGCTACACCGCCGGCGCCCCCACACACCCCGACACCGCGCGGAACGAGGCGCATGCGGTCGAGGCCCTCAAGTGGCTGGCCGAACAACGCCGCACCCGGTACGTCGACGACGTGCTCGTCCTCGCCAACCACCCCATGCGGCTCGGCATCGACTCCCCGCACGAGATGCGAGGCTGGCGCGACGCGGCCCCCGAGATCATGATCGGCATGGAGGGCGCCCCGGGCGCCCAGGCCGGGGCGATCCCGGGCTGGCACCCGGACACCAACATCCGCGGCGAGTACACGAATTCACCGTCCGCCGACTCCTGGCCCGGCTACCCGCGCGAGGCGTACGTCACCTACGGGGGCTTCGACTGGGCGACCGCGACCGTCGGCGGCCTGTGGGACGCGATGCTGGCGGAGGGCAAGCTCTTCACGATCACCTCCAACTCCGACGTCCACCGTGTCGCCCAGGACACCTGGGTCAACGGCGCCTGGCCGCCCGGCCAGAACTTCGACAACACCGGCCACGTCCCCGACCCGTACGACACCACCGAGCCACAGCCCGGCGGTGACTTCTGGCCGGGCCAGTTCAGCCGTACGCATGTCGGCGTCACCCGGTACGGATACCGGCATGTGATGGAGGGACTGCGGGCCGGCCGGGTCTGGGTCGACCACGGCCATCTCATCGACGGCATCGACGTCAAGGTGCGCGGCGAGCACGGCAACAGCGCCACACTCGGCGGCCGGCTGCGCGCCCGGCGCGGCGAGAAGCTCACCCTCACCGTCACGGTGACGGCCGCCTCCCGCCGCAATCCGTACGGTGTGCTGCCGCGCCTGGAGCACGTCGACGTCATCCGCGGCGCGGTCCGCGGTCCGGCCGCGGACCGCGACGACTGGCACGCCCCGGACACGCGGCTCGCCCACACCGCCGACGTTGCGGGCCGACGCGGCACGTACACCCTGCGCATCCCGGTCGGGCGCGCGGACGAGCCGTTCTACCTGCGGCTGCGCGGCAGCGACGGCAAGCGCCACGGAGAGGGATTCCTCGGTGCGTCGATCGACCCGCACGGCCCGCTCCCGCACGAGCCCGGCAAGGGCAACCCATGGCTCGACACCTGGTTCTACACCAACCCGGTCTTCGTGGACATCGTGCGCTGAGCCCGCCGAACGGCCGGGGCCGCCCGAGGCGGCCCCGGCCGGACTCAGGCGTCCAGCACCGCGGAGACCACGGCCTTGGCCTCCTCCTGCACCCGGCCGAGATGGTCGGCGCCCAGGAACGACTCGGCATAGATCTTGTACACGTCCTCGGTGCCCGATGGACGGGCGGCGAACCAGGCGTTCTCGGTGGTCACCTTGATGCCGCCGATCGGTGCGCCGTTGCCGGGCGCCTCCGTCAGCACGGCCGTGACGGGTTCACCGGCCAGGGTGTCGGCCGTGACCTGCTCGGGGGAGAGCCGTGCGAGAACTGCCTTCTGCTCGCGGTCGGCGGGAGCGTCGATCCGGGCATACGCGGGCTCGCCGAACCGGCCGGTGAGCGACGCATAGTGCTCGGACGGGGACTTGCCCGTCACCGCGATGATCTCGGAGGCGAGCAGCGCCAGGATGATGCCGTCCTTGTCGGTAGTCCACACCGACCCGTCTCGGCGCAGGAAGGACGCCCCGGCCGATTCCTCGCCGCCGAACCCGAGCGATCCGTCGACCAGCCCGTCCACGAACCACTTGAAGCCGACCGGTACCTCGACCAGCTCACGGCCGAGGCCGGTGGCGACCCGGTCGATCATTCCCGAGGAGACCAGCGTCTTGCCGATGCCCGCTCCGGCCGGCCACTGCTCGCGGTGGGCGTACAGGTAGTTGATGGCGACGGCGAGGTAGTGGTTCGGGTTCATCAGCCCGGCGTCGGGTGTGACGATGCCGTGCCGGTCGGCGTCGGCGTCGTTCCCGGTCGCGATCTGATATCGGTCGCGTTGCCCGATCAGCGAGGCCATCGCGTACGGCGAGGAGCAGTCCATCCGGATCTTTCCGTCCCAGTCCAGCGTCATGAACTGCCAGGTGGGGTCGGTCAGAGGATTGACCACGGTCAGATCGAGCCGGTGCTGTTCGGCGATGCGGCCCCAGTACGCGACCGACGCGCCGCCCAACGGGTCGGCACCGATGCGTACTTCCGCCGAGCGGATCGCGTCCAGGTCGAGCACGGACGGGAGGTCCGCGACGTAGCTGCCGAGGAAGTCGTACGTCCCGGTGGTCGACGCCGCCCGTGCGCGGACGTAGGGCAGCCGTCGTACATCCTTCATTCCGGCCGAGATGATCTCGTTGGCCCGCTCCTGGATCCAGCCGGTGGCCTCGGAGCCGGCCGGGCCGCCGTTCGGCGGGTTGTACTTGAACCCGCCGTCACCGGGCGGGTTGTGGGACGGAGTGACCACCACACCATCGGCGAGCTGCGAGGTCCGGCCCCGGTTGTGGGTGAGGATGGCGTGCGACACCGCCGGGGTCGGGGTGTAGCCGTCGGCCGGATCGATGAGCACGGTCACGTCATTGGCGGCGAACACCTCGATGGCGGTGATTCTGGCCGGTTCCGACAGCGCATGGGTGTCGGCGCCGAGGAAGAGCGGCCCGTCCGTGCCCTGCAGCGCCCGGTATTCGCTGATGGCCTGGCTGGTGGCGGCGATGTGGTCCTCGTTGAACGCGGTGGCCGTGGACGACCCGCGATGGCCGGAGGTACCGAACGCCACCCGCTGGCCGGGCTCGGCCGGATCCGGGTGCAGCGTGTAATAAGCGGTGACCAGCCGGGCCACATCGGTGAGATCCTCTGGCCGGGCCGGCTGTCCAGCTCGTTCGTGCGGCATCTGCCCACTCCTCCGTATCGGTCGGTCCTTGCGATCTTCGCCTCCCCTATTTTCGCGGGTGGCCTGCGCCGGTCCGCGACTGCCCCGCCATGGACACGCACCGGCGCGGAGGGGAGGGCCGGCCCGATGAACAGCCCAAATCCTGTGGAGGCGTGGCTCGGCCCGACATATGTTCGTCCAGGATGACGAGCAGTTCACCGCCGATGGCGACACATGGCGGGTTCCGGACGAACAGGGGAGAGACGAGATGGCACCGAACGAGTCCGCGGCGGCCGGCCGTGTCCTGCTGCGCGAGGCCGCCGCCGAGGACGCGGAGCCGCTCACCCGGCTCTTCCTCACCTCCCGCGCCGCAGCCATGCCGTACCTGCCGAAGGTGCACAGCGACGAGGACACGCTGGCCTGGATGACCCATGTCGTCCTGCCCGGAACAACGGTGTGGATCGCCGAGACCGGGACCGGGGACGTGCTGGGGTTCGCCTCCCTCGACGGAACCGAGCTGGAACACCTGTATCTGCGACCCGATGTACGCCGTCGGGGCATCGGCTCGCTGCTCCTGGCCAAGGCGCGCGAGATCGCCCCCGACGAGCTCACTCTGTACGTCTTCCAGCGCAACACCGACGCCCGGGCCTTTTACGAGCGGTACGGCTTCACCGCGGTCGGGTTCGACGACGGCAGCCGCAATGAGGAGAAGGAACCGGACGTCAGGTACCGGTGGACCGCGAACGGCTGATGGCCTGCCCCGTCCGGGACGAATGCGCGGGTACATCGACCGGGTAATCCGTGCAGTGGGCCTGCGGCAGGATCGCGGGGGGACGAGGGCTGCGGCACAGTGGGCATATGGACGATCTGAATGCCCTCGCCGACGAGCATCTGGCCGCGGCCCGCACCTCAGCACACGGCCGCAGCGCCCACCGCCTGCTGCATGAGGAGCCCCTGCGCCAGACCGTCATCGCCCTCACCTCCGGCTCCGCCCTCGACGAGCACAACGCACCTGCCGCGGCCTCCCTCCAGGTGCTCCGCGGCAGAGTACGTCTCACGGCGCCCTCCGGCGATGTGGAACTGAGTGCCGGAGGACTCCACCCGATCCCGCAGGAGCGGCACGGGCTGCTGGCGCTGGAGGATGCCGTAGTACTGCTGACGACCGTCAACGAGTGACGGCGACGGATCCGGGACGTGCGGCGGAGGCCATCCGGACGCGCTCCAGGACCCACAGCACAAGGCTTCCGGCGGCCAGCGAACCGCCCAGGATGCAGATGCCGCTCCAGCCCGCCCGCGCCCAGACCATCGAAGCGAGTGCGGCTCCGGCCGCCCCGCCCATGAAGAAGAGCGTCATGAATCCGGAGTTGATCCGGTTGCGGGCCTCCGGGCGGAGTGCGTAGATCACATTCTGTGCGCTGTTGAGCCCCGCCTGCTGGGCGATGTTCAGCGAGATCACGCCGACCGCCAGCCACAGCAGGGAGGACTCGCCGGCCAGCAGCGGCAGCCAGGAGAGCGTGAGGAGCGCGGCCGCCGTTCCCGACACCGCCTGTACCCGGCCGCGGTCGCTCAACCGGGCCGCGAAGTTCATGCCCACCACACCGATGACGCCCACCAGACCGAAGAGTCCGATGGCGGCCGCGTTCCAGCGGAAAGGGGGCCGGGTCAGCAGAAACGTCAGCGCGGTCAGCTGCACGCTGTACGAGGCCATGGAGAACGCGCCGATGGCTGCCCGCCAGCGGAGCAGAGGCTCCCGCCGCAGCAGGGACAGTGTGGAGCGCAGAAGTCCGGTGTACGACATCGGGGCCGCGTCGCGTTGCCGGGGCAGCCGGGGGAGCCGGTTGTGCAGAAGTATCGCCATGACGGCCATGAGCAGCGCGTTCACCCAGTACGCGGTCCGCCAGCCGCCGAGCTCGGACAGCGCGCCGGAGGCCATCCGCCCGAACAGCCCGCCGAGCAGGACACCGGACATGACGACGCCGACGATCCTGCCGCGTTCGGCCGGAGCCGCGAGCGTCGCCGCGAACGGCACCACGACCTGCGCGCCGACGGAGGTCAGGGCGGTGAGCAGGGTCCCGGCGATCAGCAGGGGGCCGGTGGGGGCAGCGGCCGTGGCCAGGAGGAAGAAGGCGGTCAGCGCGAACAGGCTCACGGCGAGTCGTCGGCGTTCCATGACGTCCCCGAGGGGAACGAGCAGGATCAGGCCCAGCGCGTAACCGGCCTGGGCGGCGGTCACGATCAGCCCCGCCGCGGTGACACCGATGTGCAGATTCACCTCGATGATGTCGAGCAGCGGCTGCGCGAAGTAGTTGCCGGCGGCCGAGAGTCCGGCAGCGAGGGCCATCAGCAGGACCAGGCCGCGCCCGAGCACGGGCGAATCGGGGAGAGTGCGTGGGACGGCCCGGCTTCGGGTCCCGTGTGTGGAATGAGCCATGTCCCTCAGCGTCGGGGATCCACCATCCATGAGTCCAACACATGTTTTTCATTCCATCGATCGTGGTTCACGATGGATGGATGGAACTTCAGCAGATGCGGTACGTCGTCGCGGTGGCCGAACTGGGGAACTTCACCCGTGCCGCGAAGAAATGTCTGGTCGTCCAGTCCGCGTTGAGTCATCAGATCGCGCGGCTGGAGAAGGAACTGGGGGCCCGGCTCTTCGACCGAACCAGCCGTCAGGTGCGGCTCACCGCGGCGGGCGAGGCGTTCCTGCCGGAGGCCAGGCAGGCGCTGGACGCGGCGGAGCGGGCCCGTGCCGAAGTGGCTGCCACAGCGGGGGAGGTCCGCGGGCGTCTGGCGGTCGGAGCCATTCCGACCGTCGCCGCGGTCGATATCCCGGTCGCGCTGCGGGCGTTCCACCTCCGCTACCCGAAGGTGCACATCGTCCTGCGGGACGGGGCGAGCAAGGACCTGGTCCAGGAGGTGCGGGACGGCACGCTCGACGTGGCCTTCCTGGGCGTGCTGCCGAGCTACCGGCCGAAGGGCGTGAGCGATCACGAACTCGCCACGGGCGAACTGGTCGCCGTCGTGGCCCCCACCCACTCCCTGGCCGGTGAGGCGGAAGTGGGTCTGGAACGGCTGGCGAAGGAGATGTTCGTCGACTATCCCGACGGCACCGCGGCCCGGGCGCAGTCGGAGGAGGCGTTCGCGGCGATGGGGCTCACCCGAGAGGTGGCCTTCGAGGTCAGCGGCACCGACTTCATCGTCCGGCTGGTCCGCAGCGGGCTCGGCATCGCCATGCTTCCGGCCGCCTTCGCGGCGGAACTGACCGGAGTGCATGTGCTGCCCGTCCGCGACGCGCCCGCCCGCACGGAGCGGCTGGTCTGGAGCCGCTTTCGCCCCACCCCGGCCGCTGCGGCGTTCCTGACCGGACTCGGTGTCGACGCCGGCTGAACATTCCCTTCAGCCTTCCGGCAGCGACCGGCGGCGGCTCCGCAGGAAGTCCCGCTCGGCCTTGTTCTACGTGCGGTCGACAGCGGCGTCGTACGCCGACGCGGCGTCCGGCGTGGATGCCCCGCGCGTCCCCACAGTGGGACAGCCCCTGGTGGGACATCCGAGCCGACGGGCCGGAGTCTCCCGCCTACGGGGAGCCCTCGGCGTCTGCGACGGCGCTACCGGCGAATCACGTGGCACTGTGCCGCGCATGGAGCGAGGACGACCGCCGGCACCAGGGGTCGCCTTCCGGCAACTGGCGGACGCCGTAGGAGGAGAAGACGCTGTGGACGCCTACTGCGCAACGCCGTCCCGGGACGACGCGGCACACCCGGCGCCCGCGAAGCCGACCGCGGCAGCCCCCGGCCGGTCGAAAGAGCCCCCAGTGGCTTCTCCTTCGAGAGGCCGGAGCGCGCAGCACGCCCATGGCGGAGCTGAGCATTCCCAGGCAGGCCGATGGAACGCGGCAAGGTCGAGCGGAGGGGGCCGCAGCCGCTCACGCGAATGCGGCGGGCCCCGGTGAAGCCCGGGCCAGGCGGGTTCGTCGGCCGGCCAGTACACAGATGCCGCCGCCGACGGCGCAGAGTACGCCCAGCACCACGGTCAGTCCGAGCATCACGGGCGCGGTACCGCTCGCGAGTGCGCGGCCCTGGACCGCGGCGGTGGGTACGGTGCCCGAGCTTTCGCTCAGGAAGTACCGCGAGTCGTTCGAGTTCTCCCGGTTGTCGCCCAGGAGGAACATGCGGCCGGGAGGCACCATGACATCGAGGTCGGGGGTGCTCAGCCTGGCATGCGCCTGCTTCACATACGGCTCCCTGACCGTTCGGCCGTTGACGGTCAGGGAACCGTCCGCGAAGACGATGTGATCACCACCGAGCCCGATGACGCGCTGCAGGACGGGCAGGCCGCCGTACCTGTTCGGCACCTTGTAGAGCACGACATCGCCCCGCCGGACCGCTGCGCCACCGATCTTCTCGATGGGAACTCGGTCGCCGTCGCGGTAGGTGGGTTCCATCGCTCGACGGGCGGTCGCCGTGGTGTACGAGGTCTGGAGGGCCACGAGTGCCCCCGTAGCCGTGACGAGCCCGAGGGCCACAAGGATCGTTCCCGCGATCAGCAGCCCTCTACCGATAGGTCTGCGCCGATTCTTTTGCATCGTCTCTCCGTCGCTTTCCGGTACATCGATGGGTCAGGCCCCTGTGCGGGGCAGTGGTAGGACTGGACCACTTCAGCCGATGGCGATGCGTGGATGTGCTTCCGGCTGGATCCAGGCCGTGATCCTGTCCATCGTGGCGCGCGGTACCGAGACACAACCGGCCGTCGCTCCGCTCCCGTTGACGTGCAGGAAGATCCCGGCCCCGCGGCCGGGCGTGGCCGGCCGGCGGTTGAAGTCGATGACCAGTGCCTTGGCGTACTGGGTGGGGTAGTTGATCAGGTGCTCGCTGCCCCGGTCCCCGGTCTCGACGAGCGGGAAGTCGGCCCCGGCCGCGGTGTGCATCGAGTTGTAGTAGGCGGACTCGGGGTCCTGCACCCACCAGTGCGAGGAGTCGACCCGGGTGTACGGCATCTTCGTGCCGCCGTACTCCACACCGAATCCTTCAGTGATGGTGTAGGTGCCCGTAGGCGTGGTGGAGGTGTTCTGCCTGCGGGTCGCACCGTCGGTGACGCCGTTCGCCCCGACGCGCCCGCTCGCGGCTACGGCGGAGGCGCTGGGCGAGGGCGGCTTGCTCTCGGTGCGCTTCGCCGCGACTGCGGAGCCGGGAGCGGCATCGGCCGACTCGGCCTGCTCGTGCTGCCCGCATGAGGTTGCGAGCACCATCGCACTCGCTGCGGCCGGCGTGGCCGAGACCCGACGGGATGTGGACTGCACTGTGCTTTCCTTCGTGTGCGGAGTGAGGATGGCGGGGCCGGACGAGGGGGATTCGTCCGGCCCGGTCCGAGGCGAGAGGGCCCCGCAGTGGTTCATCGGGTGAGAGCGGCGCCGATGCCCCGGCCGGTACCGGTCGCGAGGGCGGTGGGCCCGTACGAGGCGCCCATACCGCCGGTCGTGGTCATCACGGTGCCGTCGCCGGAGTTCTCGCCTTCGGCCCCGAGCACCGGATCGGCCGTGCCGTCGCCGTTCAGATCGGCCAGCACCACCGCCGACCCGAACCGGTCGCCGGTCTCGGCAGCGCCCGGAACTCCGCCCGAGCCCTGCACGAAGGAGACCGCACCGGCCGTGGTGAGCCCTTCGGCGGAGCCGTGCAGCAGGTACGCGCGCCCCGCACCGCCCGGTGCGCCGACGAGGACATCGGCGTACGCGTCCCCGTCGGTGTCGCCGATGGCGAGTGAGGTGCCGGTCTCGCTGCCGACGCCCGCCGCGTCGAGATCGGCGCTGCCGATCACCGCTGCGTCAGCGGTCCGAAGGCCGTCGGAGGAGCCGAGGTACGTGACGATCTCTCCGCCGCCCGAGTTCGCCGCCGGTCGCCCCACCGACAGATCGGCGTATCCGTCACCGTCGAGGTCCCCGGCGGCCGCCGCGAGGCCACCGGCCCCGTCGAGGATCGTCGCGGTGTCGGTGCGCAGTCCGGCTGCCGAACCCCGCGCAAGTACCAGCGGCCAGGAGCCGCCCGCCGTCCGGAAGGTGAGTGCCGCGTCGTCGAAGCCGTCGCGGTCGAAGTCCCCGGTGGCCACGGCGGGGTCCTGGACGGGACCGTCGGAGAGGGTGAGCGGCGTGGAGAAGCGGCGGTCGGCACCGTCCACGGTCCAGGCGCGGCCCGCCCCGGGCGAGACCGCGAGGACATCGTCGCCGCCGTCCCCGTCGAAGTCCCCTGTGGCCAGGGCCGCTCCGAAACGGGCGTTGCCGGTGCGGACCCCCACCGGTTCGTTGATCATGCCGGCCTGGCCGGTGAGGCCGTTGGGGCCACCGCGCAGGACGCTGATGCCGCCCTCGTCGCTCGCGCCCGAGGTGACTTCCTCGCCGGGCGAGGAGACCACGAGGTCCTGGTAGCCGTCGTGGTCGAGGTCGCCGAAGGCGCTCGCCGCTCCGAAGCCGTCGTTGTCCTCGGAACCGCCGGGTACGCCTTCGCTCTCCTGAGTGACCACCGACCGGTTGGCCGCGTAGGGAGTGGTGGGGGTGCCGGGCACCACGCTCACCTGGCCCGCGCCCATATGCCCGTTCGCGGTGGCTCGCGGCACGCCCACGGAGAGGTCGGCGCGGCCCTCGCCGTTGGTGTCGCCGTACACGGAGCGGGCGTTGACACCGGCTGCTGCTGTGCGGATCGCGGGCAGGTCGCCGTAGAGGTTGGTGCCCGGGCACTCTGTCGGGTAGCCGTCACGATGGCCGGAGATCCGGTTCATGGTGACCTGCTGGCCTTGTGTGAACTTGCCGTTGTCCGCGCCGGCCGTCATCACGGTCGTCCCCGCGGGGTTGATGCCGTACAGGCCGAGCTTCCAGGCCGTGAGCCGGGCGATCGCGTCGCGCACGGCGGGGGTGGTGCTCGCGGTGTTGAAGTCGCCGAGGACGGCGACGCCGCTGGTGTCGGTGTTGAACCCGTAGGTGTGCGCCCCGTACACCGGCCGGTCGATCCCGCCGGCGCGTCCCTCGAAGAGGGTTCCGCACTTGTCGACGAAGAAGTTGTAGCCGATGTCGTTCCAGCCGTTGGACTTCACGTGATAGGTGAGGATGCCCCTGATCAGGGAGGCGGACTCGGCGCAGGTGTAGTCGTTCGTGCCGGCCGTGTGGTGCACGAACACCGCCTTGGTGTCCGTGGTGTACGTCGGCGGGTCGGCGACCAGTGACTCGTCGGCGCCCCACTGGGCGCGCGAGGTGATCACGGGTGCACCCGCCGCGGTAGCGGTTCCCAGCGCTGCGGTTCGGGCCAGGGCCGTGCCGCCCTCGGGGTCCACCAGGTCGACGCGGAGTCCCTGCGGGAGCTTCGTGCCCGTGATGCGGGCCTGGACACCGTCCGACGGGCCCACCCACAGGGGCTGGGTGCCGGCCCGGAGCCCAGGGCCCTCGTGGTCCGGCCCGGACTCCGGAGTACGGACGTCGGTGTCCAGCGCGCGCCAGGGGGACCAGGACCCACTTTCCGCGTCCCGTACCCGGATCTCGGCCGTTCCGTCGAGCCGGGCGCGCGGATCGTCCCAGGTGACACCGAGCAGGCTGAACTCTCCGGTGGCGCGCGGAGCGAGAACCTTGCCGCCCTTGCTCCCTCCGGTGATCCCGTACGTGGTGACGGATCCGCTACGGGCTTTGCCGCCGTCACCGGGGACGGCCGCTGACGCGGTGGGGACGGGGAGCGCGGCAAGCGCGAAAGCGGCGGCCACGAGAGCGATACGGGGGCAGTTCACTGTGTCTCGCTGTTCTCGGAAGTGCTGTCGGAGGCGTTCTGGGCGGCGGGGAGCGGGGCGCTGCAGGTGGCCCGTCCGTACGGGCCGGCCGCCGTGGAGCGCTGGACGTGCTTGCCGCGGACAGCTACGGCGCATCCGGCGTCGCCGCCTTTGCCGTCGAGCACGATGCGGATGGTGGGCTCCGTGCCGAGTCCGACCTCGACGTTCTTGCGCCAGGGCAGTTCGGAGCCGGACAGGGTGAGGGATTTCGTCTGCTTGTCGTGCGCGATGAAGTCGATCTGCACCGTGCCCGAACCGCGGACCTCGTAGGTGACGGAGGCGGTCGGCACCGGCTTCGGCTTCGGCTCGTCGGAGGTGGCGAGGAAGCCGTAGGTGACCACGCCTGCTGCGAGCAGGAGGGTGATGGCCGCGCCGATGAAGGTGCGGCGGCCGGTGCCGGGGTCCTCAGAGCGGTGTTCTGCCGGTGACGCCCCGGAAGTGGCATCGGCGGTATCGGTGTTCAGGGTGTCGGTGCTCATAGGGCGGGGGCGTCTCCGATACGAGAGGCGACCAGGGCGGGAATTGCTCGACCGGTCGGAAGGAACAACGCATTTGCAGGGCCGGACCACCGATCGGAGTTCCGGACGTCTGTCAATGCGAGGTCCCCTCATGAGTGAATGGCAGTCAAATCCGGCTGGTTATACCCCACGCCGAGCACCGTGTGAAACCCCACGGACAATTCGCCCAACACGTGTCGCTGCAATGCGGTGACCTGCGGTGCTTCGAGCTGTGTGTGGTGAAGGATCCCGTTCGTCCGCCCTGTTGACGCCCCGTCATTGACATGTGTAGAACGCGCTCTGATTCATCGGCAGCGCTCCGGTCCCGAATCCGATCGCGCCTTTGGCATGCCCAAAAGCAGGCCGGGGCGTCCGGAAGTGGTTACCGGTCGCGAAAATGCAGCGCAAATGGCGCGAAGAAGAAGGCGGACCGTACGTGAGAACGCGACACCGAAGACTGCTTGCCGGTCTCGTCGCATCGGCCGTGGTGGGGACCTTGCTCCCGACCATGGCCTTTGTGACGCCAGCGGCAGCGGCGGATTCAAGCGGCGACAGGGGCGAGAAGACGGGTGTCTTCGACGCCGTCAAGGGATGGTTCGCCGACGAGGAGGAACCCGAACCGGCCAACGCCCTGGAGATATCCAGCCGCGAGAAACTGCCCAAGGGAGCGAAAGACCCCAAGCCGAAGCGGGTCAAGGAGCTGAAGAACCGGCGCACTCCGAGTGCCCGGTTCTTCGAGCTCTCGGACGGTCGCGTCGAAGCCGAACTGACTGCGGTCCCCACCGCGTACCAGGACGAGCAGAACAAGACCTGGAAGCCGATCGACGTCTCCGTGCGGGAGACCTCGAAGAAGGGCTTCGACTACGCCAACACCGCCAACCTCGGCCGGACCTACTTCGGTTCCGAGCCGGGTGAGCTGGTGCGGATCGAAGGCGAGGGCGGCGAGTCCGTCACCCTCGGCCTGGACGCCGCGGCAACCCTCGGCGGCAAGGACCTGAAGCCCGCGGCCAAGGGCGCCAAGGTCACCTATCCGAACGCCGTCGAGGGCGCCGACCTCGAATACGTCGTCGAGCCGGGCCAGGTCAAGGAGAACATCGTCCTGGCCGAGCGCCCGGACGGAGCGGTGAAGTTCACCTTCACGCTGGACGCGGGTGGCCTGACGCCCACGTCCCGCAAGGATGGCTCCATCGCCCTGTACGGCGAGGCCCCTCAGACCCCGGTGATGGTCATCCCCGCCCCGTACATGACGGACGCGGCGAAGGATTCGAAGTCACCGACCGGCGGCACCTACAGCACCGAGGTCACCCAGAAGCTGACCAAGGACGGTGACAACTGGAAGATCACCGTCGCACCAAACACCAAATGGCTGGCCGACAAGGACCGCCAGTACCCGGTCGTGATCGACCCGACAATCACCATCACCCCGGACGCGACCGGTTCGAAGGACACCATGGTCCTGTCGGACCAGCCGTCCACCAACTTCAACACCACCTGGAAGCTGTCGGCCGGCAAGACCGACACCGGAATCTCCCGCTCCCTGGTGGAGTTCCCGCTGTCGGAGATCCCGTCAGGGGTGAAGGTCGACTCGGCCCGCCTGGGCATGTACTTCGACCAGTCCCACACCACCAACGCCAACGACGTCACCATCGGCGCCTACCGGGCCACAGGCACCTGGACCGAAGCCGGCGCCACCTGGTCCAACACCAGCGCCCTGGTCGGGGAGCTGTCCGGCACCACCGTGCAGATCGACGACGGTGACGCGGGCACGGCCGCGGTAGGCGAGTGGCCGAGGGTCACCACCACCAGCACGGCGAACATCGGCAGCGACTACACCTACAACAAGAACGCGGCCACCGGCGAGACCTACACCTACCAGCCGCGGATCGCCGAGACCGCGTCCTACCGCGTCGAGGCGCACTATTCGCCGCTGGCCGACAACACCACCGCCGCCCCGTACAAGGTCCTCCACGACGGGCTCACCCACAGCTACACCGTCGACCAGACGGCCGGGACCGCGTCGACCTGGAAGGCCCTGACCAGCACCCAGCTGGACTTCAACAAGGGCAACGCCGACAAGATCGTCCTCGGTGACACGGGCGACTCCACCAAGCGGACCATGGCCGACGCCGTGCGCCTGGTGAACCCCGCCTCGATCGTCAAGAACACCGGCGAGTACAACCAGTGGCACAACTTCCCGGTCACCGACACCGTCCAGAAGTGGGTATCGGGGACCGCCACCAACTACGGGTTCGTGCTCAAGGCCACCGACGAGTCGGCCACCGCACCGACCGGCGGCCCGCGCTACGAGGCCGCCGACGGCTCCACATATGGCGGAGAGAC
Source organism: Streptomyces sp. NBC_00057 (assembly GCF_045041165.1). Lineage (NCBI taxonomy): Bacteria > Bacillati > Actinomycetota > Actinomycetes > Kitasatosporales > Streptomycetaceae > Streptomyces > Streptomyces sp. NBC_00057. Next base: position 8,291,205 of record NZ_CP108256.1, read on the forward strand.
GTCGACCATCCCGCGGCTGACCGTCACGTACGGCAAGGTCGGCACCTCGCTGAACTCACCTGAGGTCGTGCACTCCACCGGCCCCGAACTGAGCTGGCCCGCGTACAAGAACGACACCGGGGACACCGAGCTCGAGATCGCCGAGTACCAGCTGCACCGGTCGACCCAACAGGCGTTCACGCCGTCGTCCGCCACCCTGGTGGCGCCTATCGCCAAGACCGCGACCACATACACCGACACCACTGCCACCCCGTCCCCGAACGGGGCCGGAACACCGGAGATCGGCCGGTCGTACTACTACCAGATCGTGGTCAAGACGGCCGACGGGCAGCTGCTCGGCTCGCCCACGCGGACCGTCGGCATCCCCAAGCCGGGCCGCACCATGCGCCTGCTCCAGGGCACCGACGACGTCACCGACACCACGCTCTCCTCCCAGCAGCCCACCACCAACCAGGACACCATCCAGTCCTTCGGGGTCGGCCAGAAGTGGCTGAGCACCGGTGACAACTCCGGCACCTACGGCACCACCCGGGCCGCGCTGAAGTTCAACACCGCTGCCATCCCCACCACGGCGACCGTCCTCGAAGGCCGGATGTACCTGTGGGGTGCGGAGACCACCAACACCGCCGCGGGAGCCGTCTACGAACTCCACGGCCTGAACAAGACCTTCGACGAGACCACCGCCACGTGGAACCAGTCGGCCACCTCGGCCCCCTGGACCGCTCCCGGCGGCGACTTCTCGGCCACGGTCTCGGACACCGTGCCGCAGTTCACCGACGAGGTCGGCCGCCACTGGTGGGACGCCACCACGCTCACCAAGAGCTGGGTGAAGACGCCCGCCAACAACAAGGGCGCCCTGGTCAAACTGGCCGGCGACACCGATGCCACCCAGCAGGAGCGCACCCTGTGGCTGGCCTCCGAGGCCGCCGACTGGCAGCTCGGCCCGCTGCTGCGCGTGATCTACGTCGACTCCACCACCGAGGACACGTACTACGCGCCGACCACCCCGGCCCGGATGACGCCGAACTCCACGTACACCGTGGACTTCACCGTCACCAACACCACGAGCACCGCATGGGCGGCCGGTGAGCGCCAGCTCTCCTACACCTGGAAGCTGCCCGACGGCACCGACGTCACCACCGGCGGCAACCAGGCGGCCACCGCCGTCCCGGCCCTGATCCCCGGCGAGTCCGCCACCGTCAAGGCCACGGTCAAGACACCGATCAACTCGGACAGCGGCAACAAGCGCACCGAGTACGTCCTCGGCTGGGACGTGAAGAAGGTCGCCGACGGCTCCTGGCTCTCGGTCACCAATCCCACCATCACCCCGCTGAAGCAGAGCGTGGCGGTCGAGGACCCGACCTCCAACTCGCTGGGCATGGAGAAGTTCTACGCCTACGCGGGCAAGAACACCGGCGCCGGCTCGACGGTGATGAACAACCTCGCGTCGGGCAACAGCGTGTGGTCGTACAACGCGTTCAGCAACCCCGGCCGGGGCCTGAGCACGTTCTTCCGCATGGCCTACAACTCCCTCGACACCTCCGACACGGTCTCCGGTCATGGCTGGTCGATGCAGGCCGCCGGTCCGATCCGGCTCGGCGCGCCGCTGGAGTTCCACCCCAAGCCCAACCCGACCGAGATCCGCCTGCCCGACGGTGACGGCACGACCCATGTGTTCCGCTGGGACGCCACCAACAGCGTGTGGAAGGCGCCGGCCGGCGTCCACTACAAGCTGTCGGCCAAGGCGGGCCTGGACTGCACCCCGGCCAAGGACCCGATCCCGGACGCCTGGACGATGACCCGCCCGGACGGGACCCGGTTCCTGTTCGGCTGCGACGGCTACCTCACCTCGACGATCGACAAGAACGGCAACACACAGCTGTTCACGTACGAGGAGCGGAAGTCCAACAACAAGCCGACCAAGTTCCTCAAGTACATCACCGACCCGGCAGGCCGGCAGTCGCTGAACGTCGAGTACTGGGACAAGGGCCAGAACGGCTACCAGTACATCAACGACTCGGGTGTGCTGACCTCGGACACCGGCAACCTCAACAACTCGAAGATCTACGACCACATCCGCTCGGTCACCGACATCTCCGGCCGGACGGTCGAGTTCTACTACACGGCCAAGGGTCTGCTCGGGCAGTTCACCGACGGTGTGGGCAGCTCACAGCCGAAGAACTTCAAGTTCACGTACGACGCCACCCAGGGCAACAAGAACGTCAAGCTGGTCGAGGTCACCGACCCGCGCGGCAACGGCACGTCCCTGGCGTACTACGCACCGCAGTCCGGTGACGACCCGAAGTACCACTGGTGGACGAAGACGGTCACGGACCGGCTGAACGGTGCGACGGGCTACACCTACGCGGTCGACGCGTCGAACGCGAAGTTCACCCAGACCAAGGTCACGGACGCGGAGTCCCACACGGCGACTCACGTGACGGACGACTTCGGCCGTCCCGTGCAGACCACGAACGCCAAGTCCCAGACCACGAAGATCAGTTGGGACGCGGACAACAACGTCACGTACCTGGAGGAGGACAACGGCGCCAAGACCGCCTACTGCTACGACCAGAAGACGGGCTACCCGCTCTGGCAGCGCGACGCGGAGAACAACAAGGCAGGCGTGCCGCCCGCGGCCGACTGCGCTCCGGGAACGTACCCGGCGAACTCGCAGCAGTACAGCTACCAGACCCGTCTGGACGGTTTCTCCGCCGACCTGCACACGAAGACCTCTCCCGAGGGCAACAAGTGGCAGTTCGGCTATGACTCGTTCGGCAATCTGAAGACGGTCACCGACCCCGAGGGCGTCGCGACTGCGACGGCCGACGACTACACCACCAAGTACGAGTACGACGCCTACGGTCAGCTGACCAAGGTGATCGACGCCAAGGGCAACCCGACGACCAACAGCGGCTTCGGCCCGACAGGCTACCCGGCGACGATCACCGACGCGCTGGGCAACCCGACGTCCTACGTGTACGACGAGCGTGGGCAGGTCAAGGAAGTCACCGACGCGCTCGGCAAGAAGGTCACCCAGACCTACGACACCTTCGGGCGTCCCAAGGTCGCGACGGTGCCCAAGGAAGCCGGGGTTCTGATCACCACCCCGGAGCCGGAGTACGACGCCAACGACAACACCACCAAGTCGACCTCGCCCAACGGCGCGGTGTCCACGGCGGTGTACGACGCGGCGGACCAGATCACCTCGGCCACCGCACCGAAGGACACCTCCACATCGGGTGAGCGGAAGTCGACGTACACCTACGACAAGGTCGGCAACCTCAAGACGACGACCGAGCCGAAGGGTTCGCTGACCACGTCCGACGCGACGGACTACGTCACGACCAACGCGTATGACGAGGTCTACCAGCTTCTCTCCGCGGTCAACGCGGACGGCGACAGGATCTCCTACACGTACGACAACGTCGGCAACCTCACCAAGGTGGTGGACCCGAAGAAGAACGCCACCGCCGACCCCGACGACTACATGACCAAGACCGCCTACGACCTGAACCATCGGGTCACCACGGTCACGGACGCGGCCGGTAAGTCCACCTCGCGGACGTACAACAAGGACTCCTTGGTCGTCGAGACCAAGGACGCCGAGAACAACTCCACGTTCTTCGACTACGACAAGCGCGGCAAGCAGAAGGAGATCCGCGCCCCCTACTCCGGGACCACGATCCGCAAGACCCAGTTCGAGTACGACCAGGTCGGCAACACCACCAAGGTCATCACGCCGCGGGGCACCGCGACGACGGGCACCGCGGACGACTTCGCGCAGCGCACCGAGTACGACGCGCTGAACCGTCCGGTCAAGCAGTTCCAGCCGTACGACCCGACGGACGGCCGCTACAACAAGGCGGACGTCTACACCCAGACGTCGTACGACGCCGTGGGCCGGGTGGCGAAGACCTCGCTGCCGCCCTCTGCAGGTGAGACGGTCCGCAACGACACCACCTACGAGTACTTCGACAACGGCTGGACGAGGAAGTCCACCGATCCGTGGGACATCACCACGACCTACGACTACACCGAGACGGGCCAGCAGAAGGCCCGCACGCTGACCTCGGCGGGCGGCTCCTCGGACCGCACCATGGCGTGGTCGTACTACCCCGACGGCAAGCTCAAGTCGAAGTCCGACGACGGTGTGCCGGTCGGCAAGTCGGTCGTGCTGGTCGACAACTCCGACACCCAGCACACCTCCTCCACCGGTACGTGGGCGACGGGAGACCTCACCGGCCAGCAGGGCTACGACCACCGCACGCACGCGGCGGGCACCGGCACGGATGCCTTCACCTGGACGCTGAACATCCCCAAGGACGGCACGTACACGGCGTACGTGAAGTACCCGAAGGTGACCGGCGCCGCCACCACCGCCAAGTACACCCTCACGCACGGCACGACGACCGAGCCTTCGGCGACGAAGGACCAGACGGCGAACACCGGCACCTGGGTCAGCTTGGGCAGCTACACCCTCAAGCAGGGCGAGGACAGCAAGCTCAAGCTGGACCAGAACAGCGGTGGTGCGGTCGTTGCGGACGCGGTCAAGCTGGTGCGCGACGCCAGCGGTGAGACCGACAGCGAAAAGCACACCTTCGCCTACGCCTACGACGTCAACAGCAACCTCACCTCGATCGACGACACCTCGTCCGGCGCGAAGATCGACGCCTACACGGTGGCGTACACGGGCCTGAACCAGGTCGCGAAGGTGACCGAGGCGCTGGCCGGCGCGGAGAAGAAGGTCACGTCGTACACGTACGACGCCAACGGCCAGACGGATACGGTCACCCACCCCGACCAGTTCTCCAAGTACACCTACGACCTGCGAGAGCAGGTCAAGACGGTGTCGGTCGGCAAGACGGCGGCCGATGCCTCACCGAAGGTGAGCTCCTACACATACACCGACCGAGGCCAGAAGCTCCAGGAGACCAAGGCCAACAAGAACACGGTCGACTCCACCTACTACCTGAACGGCTCCCTGAAGTCGACGACGGAGAAGAAGGGCTCCGGCACCCTCGTCTCCGAGCACACCTACGCCTACGACGCCAACGGCAACAAGGCGCAGGACGTGGCGAAGAAGATGAACGCCGACAACCACGCGGCGTACCTCGACTCCACCACGGACTACACCTACGACCCGGCCGACCGACTCGCCAAGTCGGTCAAGACGGGCACGGGCGCGGGCACCGACACCTATGTCCACGACGACAACGCCAACGTCATCAGCCAGTCGGTCAAGGGCGTTTCCACGACGTTCGACTACGACCGCAACCGGCTGCTGACCGCCACCTCGGCCGGCTCGACCGCCAACTACAACTACGACCCGTTCGGCCGTCAGGAATCGGTCACCGCAGGCGGAAAGGTCGTTGAGCGCAGCGTCTACGACGGGTTCGACCACGTCGTGGAGTCCCAGAAGGCGGACGACACGGGTGCGTTGAAGTCGACGAAGTACACGTTCGACCCGCTGGACCGCACCGCGTCGAAGACGGCGGACGGCAAGACGACCGACTTCAACTACCTCGGCATGTCCAGCGAGGTGCTGGGTGAGGAAGTCGCCGGCGAGCTCACCAAGTCCTACCAGTACAGCCCGTGGGGCGAGCGTCTCTCCCAGGTCAAGCACAACACCGACGGGACCAGCGAGGACGGCTTCTACGGCTACAACTCGCACACGGACGTCGAGACGCTGACCGACAAGGACGGCGACACCAAGTCCACCTACGGCTACACCGCCTACGGCTCCGACGACGAGGACGAGTTCACCGGCATCGACAAGCCGGAAGCGGCCGATCCGACCAAGGAGGCGTACAACCCCTACCGGTTCAACGCCAAGCGCTGGGACGCGCAGACCGGCACCTACGACATGGGATTCCGGGACTACAACCCGGGGCTCAACCGGTTCACCAGCCGGGACATGTACAACGGGGCCCTCTCGGACATGGGACTCGGGTCGGACCCCTACACAGGGAACCGGTACGCCTTCACCGGTGGCAACCCCGTCAGCAATGTCGAACTGGACGGTCACATCTTCGGGTGTGACGTCTGCGACGACGTCATCGATGAAATCGGAGACCTCGTCTCAGGCGGGACCAAGAAGGCCAAGGGCGGATGGCTGACCGTCGCCGACACGTTCCTTACGGGCATCGGCTGGTACAACGAGACGGCGCCCAACGGGTACGAAACGGAGCCCGGTGCCACGCCGGACTACGGCAAGGGTCTGCTCGTCAAGCCGGGCGACGAGAAGGAATGGACCGGCGCCGACACGCGGTTCCCGTTCCAGCAGCAGGACTGCAACGACAACCGTCAGAGCATGCTCTACTACATGCCGCTCGACGGCGCGGGACGCGCTCAGGGAGCGATCGGCTGCCTGAACTGGCACGACACCAACAACGTGGACAAGGGGACCGGCGAGATCTACGGGGATGACGGGATCTTCGGCAGCGGGACGGTCTGGCCCACCGATGACCCCTTGTACATCCCGAAGGCGATGCAGAAGGGCGGTCCGCTCTACCGGAAGGGACTGGACCGGGGGCACCTGATCGCCAACCGGTTCGGCGGCTCCGGTGAGGACATCCGGAACCTGGCGCCGATGCACCCAGACGTGAACCAGAAGGCGATGTCGACGGTGGAGGACGCGGTTGCCAAAGAGATCAACGGCGGACACACCGTCTTCTATCAGGTCATGGTGCACTACCCCAGTGCCACCGATCCGATGCCGGACCGCTTCGATATAACCTGGAGCAGTTCGAGCGGCGCCAGCGATTCGGTGCCGCTCTACAACACCCCATAGGGTGATACCGGGGGGCGTGCCGGATACGTGGCACGCCCCCCGGTCCAAGTCTTCGATCGGAATGTGAAGAGAATGTGGATCGAGCGAATCGCTGAGGCCACGAACTGGGAGCCGCTTCGGCTCGAGATTCCGTGGAGCAGCGTTGAGGAAGATCTCGGTACGGCACTGCCCGAGGATTACAAGAAGCTTGCGGAGACATTTGGTAAGGGAGAATTCTCGGAATTCTTGCGTGTTCTCACCGTGGATAGCACGAGGCAGTTCGACCTGGCCAGAATCTGGAAGAAGTTTCTCGACGGTGCCCCGGAGGACGGGCCCGATCCCCTCTTCAAGCCCTACCAGATGTACCGGCCCGGTCGGCGTGGTCTCATTCCCTGGGCGTTCGGTGAGATGGAGTGCAGCTACTTCTGGCTGGCGTCTGCGGAGGAAGATCCGGCGAGCTGGCCCATCGTCACGCAGGGCGACCCGTACCCCTTGCAACAAGTGAGCATGTGCACCTCCGAGTTCGTCTACCGCGTGTTGACGGATCCGGAGTTCGAGCCGTTCTCGATCGCGAGGCTGATGCCGGAGCCTGACTTCTACCCGATGGATTGAGTCGCGCAGCACTCTTGCGCCCGACGTGAGTCTTCAGTGACGGCCCCCGAGCCCCTGTAGGGGCCGTTATGTGCGTCTTGGCCTAATATCTAGCCAAATGTGTCTAACGTCCGTCCGCTCATGTCCCGGAATCGCGCTCCTGTACAACCAGCTCCCTTTGTACGTACGGGGATTCGGGAGCGGAACATGGCAGCCCATCGCGGGCGACGGTGGCGCAGGCCGCCGTGGTGTCTGTTGGCGTGGCGTTGAGCGGGTGCTCCGGAGGCGGGGGAGTGCAGGAGCCTGCTGGGTCGCGACGCTCGTTTGACGCTCCTGACGGCCGACGATCTGCCTGGATTGCGGCGTAACCCCATCCGGCCTGCATGTTGTCGCTCTTGCAGACTTGCTCACGCAGCGGCGCCCCGCGCGGAAGGGGTCGACGGGTACTGGGCGCGACCTGATCGGCTAGGTGTGCGCTGCGGCAGTGGTGGCCCGGATGGGCAGATCGCCGCCGCGCAGGCGCTGCCCGCCGCGGCCGTTGTCCACCGCGACGAGCTCGGCGAGGATCGACAGTGCGCTCTCGGCGAGCGACGCTCCGCCGAGGTCGAGGCCCGCCGGGCCGGTCAGCCGGTCCAGTCCGGGGGCGTCGGCCAGGCGCCGCAGGCGTTGCGCGTGGGTGGCCCGGCTGCCGAGCGCGGCGACGTATCCGGCGGGGCCTGCCAGAGCGGCGCGAAGAGCGCGGTCGTCGATACGCGGGTCATGGCTCAGGGTGACGACCGAGTCGCGTACGCCGAGCGGATGGCGGGCGATCCACTCGTCGGGCCAGGCACGGACGACGTCGGCGGTGCCGGTGAAGGCCCCGGAGGCGACGTGGCCGGGCCGCGGGTCGAGGATGACGACCTTGCGGTGCAAGGTCCCGGCCAGGGTGGCCAGGACTGCGGCAAGATCCGTCGCGCCGACCAGCAGCAGCCGCGGCCGCCCCGTCAGTTCCTCGATGAACGCAGGTCCCACGTCGGGCAGTTGGCCAGGGGTGGCTGCCGTCGACCAGCGGTGGGGCGGCCTCAGCCCGACCCGCACAGTGAGCGGACGGTCCTTGGCCAGGGCCGTGGTGATGGCGGAGTGCACGGGCTCGGGCGGCGCGGGCGTGATGAGGACTCGCAGTTCGCCGGCGCAGGCGGGAGCGTCCTCCCAGGGCAGGAGGTCGTCCCCGGGCGACACCGCGGTCACATGGGACGCGGCCCCTGCCAGGACAGCGCGGGCTGCCTCCAGGACGATGCCCTCGACGCAGCCGCCCGACAGCGAGCCGCGCCACGTACTGTCTCCGGCGACCGCCATGGTTGCGCCGAGCGGTCGTGATCCGGGACCGTCACGGCCCACCAGCCGGGCCAGCGCGACGGGGCGGCCCGCCCGACGGTGGGCGTCGACGAAGGGCCACACCTCGCGTAGCACGCGTACCTCCTGTTCAGATCCCGGGCCGGGGCGGCGACGGCAGCGGTCCGAGAGCCCTTGCTCGCGGACAGCTCACGACGGAGGCCGCTCCTCGAGCACGCGGTCCGGACGGATGGGCAGGGTCCGCCGGCGGCTGCCGGTGGCGTGCCAGACGGCGTTCGCGATCGCGGCGGCGGTGCCGACGGTGCCGATCTCACCGACGCCTTTGATGCCTGACGGGTCGCCGGGTTCGTAGTCGGGCACGAAGTCGGCTTCGATGTCGGGTACGTCGGCGTGTGCGGCGATGTGGTAGCCGGCGAAGTCCCCGTTGACGTGGCGGCCGGTGGCCGGATCACGGACGCCATCTTCGTGCAGGGCCATCGACAGTCCCATGATCATGCCCCCGACGAGCTGACTGCGTGCGAGCAACGGGTTGATCACGCGGCCCACGGCGAACATCCCCAAAAGCCGCCGCACACGCACCTCGCCGGTCGCCGGATCGACGGTCACTTCGCAGAACACGGCACTGTAGGAGTGCCGTTCCATGAGGGGCAGCTCACCGAGCGACTCGGTGGTGTCGAACGAGACGGTCAGCGGCAGCGTGGCGCCGCCCGGTTGGGAGCGCAGCTTCGCCGCGGCCTCGGTGATCGCCCAGGACCAGGACGTCGTCCCCCGGGATCCACCGGCGCCCCACGCGGGACCGAGGTCGCTGTCCGCGATCAGCAGCCGTATCCTTTCAGGATTTACGCGCAGCGCCTCGGCCGCCACTGCGGTCAACGCGGTGCGTGCGCCCGTGCCGATGTCGCTGGCGCCGATGGCCACGGTGAAGTCCCCGTCGGCCTCGGCGGTGATCGATGCCGTCGAGGGCAGCGCCCCCGCGCCGAAGGACGTGGCCGCCATCCCGGTGCCGACGAGCAGACGTCCCTCCCTCCGCGTCCGCGGGTGGCGGTCGCGTGTGGCCCAGCCGAACCGGTGAGCGCCCTCCCTCAGACACGCGACGAGATTGCGGCGGCTGAACGGCAGGCCGGACACGGGGCCAACGGAAGGCTCGTTGCGCAGCCGAAGCTCAAGGGGGTCCATGTCCAACCGTTCCGCCACCTCGTCCATGGCGGATTCAAGCGCGAACGAACCGGGTGTCGCGCCGGGCCCGCGCACCGAGTACGGCGGCAGGATGTCGACCGGGACCGCGGTGCGCCGTGTACGGATCGCCCGTGCCGCATAGAGCGTGTTGGAGAGCTCGGTGCAGTTCTCGAGGTAATCCGCGAGCTTCGAGACCTCGAAGGCCGCTTTGTGGTCGATGGCGCGCAGTCGGCCGTCGGCATCGGCCCCGATCCGCACTCGCTGGTCGGTCGCCGGCCGCATCGAGACCGTCTGGAACACCTGACTCCGGGTCAGGGTGACGCGTACGGGACGATCGAACACCGTCGTGGCCATCACCGCCAGGACCAACTGGGGGCCGCACCCTCCTGATTTGGACCCGAAGCCGCCACCGACGTGCGGAGACCGGACGCGCACCTGCTTCGGGTCGAGGTGGAACAGCGTGGCCACCGTCATGGCGACCAGGAAGGGCCCCTGGTTGGAGTCGACGACCTGCAGGCGCTCGCCTTCCCACCAGGCGGTCGCGGAGTGCGGCTCCATGGCGGCGCCGTGCGCCTCGGGGGTGACGTAGTGCTCGTCGACGACCACCGCGCTCGCAGCCAGCTCCATGTCCACGTCACCGACGGTGGCGTCCTCTCCGAAGAACGACGTCGCCGGCCGGGCGGCCGGGTGCTCAAGTGAGAAGTTGACGTCGTACGGTTCCTCGTCATACGTCACCCGCAGCGCCATGGCCGCCGACCGGGCCTGCTCCGCTGTCTCCGCCACTACCAGCGCAATCGGCCGACCGGAGTGAGGGATTTCATCGCTCTGCAGCAGGTGCATGCCACCGTCGGGCCCGAAGAACGATCCTGCATCCAGGTTCAGCCGGGGCGCGTTGTGGTGGTCGATCACACCCAGCACGCCGGGCATGGCCAGCGCGGCGGAGGTGTCGATGTCGCGGATGCGTCCGCGGGTCACCGTGGAGGTGACGACCCAGCCGTGCGCCAGGTCGCCCGTCGGCTCGTCCGCGGCGTAGCGCACCGAGCCGGTGACCTTGGCCGGACCCTCTATACGGGGCCGCGCCGTGCCAACGGCTCCCAGTGGCCGTTCCCTCGTGCCGGCCGACGGGGCGGAGGTCCCGGCGGTGCTTGGTCCGATGGCCGGGTGTCCGGCCGGTGCCGGGGATGGACTGGTCGAGGACGCGTTCATATGTTGATCTCCTTCAGGACGTGTGACGGGACCGGTTCGTCACTCGCCCCGGTGGGCGAGCTCGGTCAGCACGGCCTCGATCAGGTTGCGGGCGAGCGTGACCTTGTACGCGTTGTCGCGCAGCGGCCGCGCGGCGGACAGTTCCGCGTCCGCGGCGGCCCGGAAGCGGTCAGCCGTGGCAGGGACATCCCGCAGGGCGGTCTCAGCGACGTGGGCGCGCCAGGGCCGTGAGGCGAGGCCGCCGAGCGCGATCCGGGCACCGTGGACGATGCCCTCGTGGACGTCCAGCGCGGCTGCGACGGACACGTTGGCGAAGGCGTAGGATGCGCGCTCGCGGACCTTGCGGTAGCGCGATTGCGGGCTCGCCGATGCGGCCGGCAGGGTGACCGCGGTGATCAGGGCGCCCGGGGGCAGCGCCGTTTCCCGCTGCGGACTCTCGCCGACCGGCAGGTAGAAATCGGACAGTGGGATCTCATGGGTCCCGTCCAGGGTCTCGTAGTGCACGACCGCGTCGAACGCGGCCAGGGCTACGGTCATGTCCGAGGGATGGGTGGCCACACAGTGGTCGGACCAGTCGAGGATCGCGTGGTTGTGGTGCTCTCCGGCGATTGCGGAACAGCCGCTGCCCGGGCTGCGCTTGTTGCACGGCTGGGAGCGGTCTGCGAAGTAGCCGCACCGGGTCCGCTGCAGCAGGTTGCCGCCCACCGTGGCCATGTTGCGCAGCTGCCCCGACGCGCCCGCCAGCACGGCCTGGCTGAGCGCCGGGTACCGGCGGCGCACCTCGGGATGGGCCGCCAGGTCGCTGTTGGTGGTCGTCGCGCCGACGACGAGTCCTCCGCCGGGCGCCTCGCGGACACCGTCCAGCGGTAGTCGGCGCACGTCCACCAGCCGGGTGGGCGTCTCGATGCCGTCCTTCATCAGGTCGACGAGATTCGTTCCACCGCCGAGAAACCGGGCGCCATCGTCCCCGGCGACGGCGGCAAGGGCCTCACGGACCTGCCTCGGCCGCTGATAGCTGAACTCCTTCATCCCCTTGCCTCCTCGCGGGACGCCGTCTCCAGCACGGCGCGCACGATCGACGGATACGCGCCGCACCGGCACAGGTTGCCGCTCAGGCGCTCGCGCACCTCCTCGGCGTCCAACTCCGGCGCCGGTCCCTGGGGGGAGACGTCGGTGGTGACCGCGCTGGGCCAGCCCGCCGCGTGCTCGGCCAGCATCCCGACCGCGGAGCAGAGCTGCCCGGGCGTGCAGTAGCCGCACTGGAGGCCGTCGAGTTGTACGAACGCCTGCTGCAACGGCCGCAGTTCACCGTCGTACGCGAGGCCCTCGACCGTCGTGACGTCCGAGCCGTCGGCGGCGACCGCCAGCGTCAGGCAGGACACCACACGCCGTCCGTCCAGAAGCACCGTGCAGGCGCCGCACTGCCCGCGGTCGCAGCCCTTTTTCGGCCCTGTGTGACCTGTGTCCTCACGGAGCGCATCGAGCAATGTCCTGCGATGGTCGACGGTCAGACGGCGCGTCAGGCCGTTGACGCGAAGACGTATCTCGCTGTGGGTTCCGTCCGTCATACCGCTTGTCCTTCCTCAATGCCGCGAATCCCCGAATAGCAGGGCCTCAGAGACTCCGGACATTCAACCAGTCCGCCGGAGAATTGCCTTGCCTAAAAGGGGCGGAGCCTTGCACGATCCTCCTTGTGATTTCACATGAGTCGGAGAGGTTCGATTGCTGGACCCTTCCTCACTCGCAATGCTTCAATCGGTCCATGCTGCTGGACGAACTCCGCACTCTGCTGACCCGTCACGCCCGACCCGACGGAACGACCGCCATCGAGCACGTGCGGATCGGCCGCGCGGAGTCGCAGGCACCTCATGCATCCATGACAGGTACCGTCATGGCGCTGATCGCTCAGGGCGCCAAACGTCTTGCGCTGGGCGAGTACGTGTACGAGTACCGCGCCGGGCAGTACCTGGTCGCTTCCGTCGACCTGCCCGTCACCGGCCATTTCGTCGAGGCCACCCCGGAGCGGCCGGCGCTGGGTCTCGGCCTGCTCCTGCAAGCCTCGGACGTCGCCGAGGTGATGCTGCAGGCCGCTCCCCGCAGCTTTGCGCAGAACGGCACCGCGCCACCCGCTCTCGCCGTCAGTGACGCCTCCGACGAGTTCCTCGAGGCCGCCGTGCGACTGCTGCGCCTGCTCGACCAGCCGCGGGACAGGGACATGCTCGCCCCCCTCATCAAGCGGGAGATCCTGTGGCGCCTGATCACCGGTGAGCAGGGCGCGACGGTTCGTCAGATCGGCCTCGCGGACAGCAAGCTCTCCCATATCGCCAGAGCCGTGCAGTGGATTCGGGAAAACTACAGAGAGCCGTTCCGGGTGGACGACGTGGCAGAGCTGATCGGGATGAGCACTTCCGCCTTCTACCGGAATTTCCAGGCCGTCACCGGAATGAGTCCCATCCAGTTCCAGAAGAAGATGAGACTTCATAAGGCTCGGCTTCTTCTGGCCGCGCATCCAACAGACATCGCGCACATCGGGTACCGCGTGGGATACGACAGCCCGTCCCAGTTCAGCCGGGAGTACCGGCGTCTCTTCGGCGCGCCGCCCAGTCAGGACGCGATCAGATTCACGGCGCGCACCGCCGACGCAGAGAACTGACCGGCCGGAACGCGCGACCTGCGGGCGGAATACACCAAGGCAGGAGGAAGGTTGCGGTACACCGTCCTGCTCGCGACCACTTCTTCGAACGCCTGCCGCAGCTGCGCGAGCCGATGACTGAGTCTTCCCTCGTAGCGTAGAGACCCTGACTGCAGGGGAAGTTGGGAGTCATGGCGGAGAAGAGGCGGAAGTTCGACGCGGAGTTCCGTGAGGGGCTGTGCGGATCGTGACCGAGACCAGGAAGCCGGTCGCCCAGGTCGCGAAGGACCTGGGGATAAATGAGACGACGCTGGCCAGCTGGGTGTCGCGGGCCCGCAGGGCCGGTGGGGCCGGTCCGACGGGCGAGAGCGAGGAGCTCGCGCGGCTGCGTCGGGAGAACGCCCAGCTGAAGAGGGACGTCAAGGAGCTGGGGATGGAGCGCGATGTCCTCAAACGCTGCATGGTCTTGTGGGTGAAGTAGCTGAGGCGGACCCGGCGGCCGTCGTCGGGGTGATCAGCGACCAGAAGACCGAGCACAAGATTCCGTACCGGACCTCCTGCCGAGCGCTCGGCGTGTCGGAGGCGTGGTTCTACAAGTGGCGCCGCCGCCCCGCCCAGCCGACGCAACGCGAGGTCAGGCGGCAGGCGCCGGCCGAGCGGATCCGCTACTTCTTCGACCGGTCAGGCCGGACCTACGGCTCGCCGAGGATCACGCTGGATCTGTGGGAGGAGGGCTGGCAGGTGTCGCAGAACACGGTCGCCGAGATCATGGCCGAGCTCGGCCTGCAGGGCCGCAAGCCGCCCCGCCGGCGCCGCTCGCTGACCCAGCCCGGGAAGCGGAAGGCCGCCCCTGACCTGGTCCGGCGCGGCTTCGACGCGGTCGCTCCGGATGTGCTGTGGTGGGGCGACATGACCGAAATCGAAACCGGTGAGGGCAAGCTCTACCTCGCCAGCGTCCACGACGCGTTCTCCCGCCGGGCCCTCGGCTACGCCATGGGACCCCGGCACGACACATCCCTGGTCAGCGCCGCCCTGCAGATGGCCGTCGCCACCCGGGGCGGCGACGTGGACGGCTTCGTCTTCCACACCGACCGCGGCTCGGAAGGCGGATTCAACCGGTCGTTGCAACACCTCGTCCTCGGAGATGTTGATGGGCAGGCCAGCAGGGTGGATGGCAGCGTTGACCGGGCGTTCGCCGATGAAGTCACCAGGTGCGCCGGCGCTACGGCGGGAAGCGGAACGTCAGTTCTGGCGGGAGATCGCGAAGGGACTGCTCCCGGAGGAGGCGGCAGCTTCGGTCGGCGTATCCCAAGCGGCGGGGGGAAGATGGTTCCGCCACGGTGGCGGCATGCCACCAATGGATCTTGCTCCGCAGTCCGGCCGGTACCTGTCCTTTCACGAGCGGGAAGAGATCGCGATCCTGAAAGCGCAGGGCATCGGGGTCCGGGAGACCGCGCGACGTCTTGGCCGTGATCCTTCGACGGTGTCCCGGGAACTGAGGCGCAACGCCGCGACTCGTGGCGGCTGGCTGGACTACAGGGCTTCGGTCGCCCAGTGGAAGGCCGATCTGGTGGCCCGGCGCCCGAAAACCGCGAAACTGGCGGCCAACGACCGGTTGCGCGACTACGTACAGGAAAGGCTTTCCGGCCAGGTCAGCCGCCCCGACGGGACGATGATGGGGCCAGAGGGGCCGCGGTGGAAGGGAAGGAACAAGCCGCACCGCGGCGACCGCCGGTGGGTCATGGCGTGGAGTCCGGAGCAGATCGCGAACCGGCTGAAGGTCGACTTTCCCGATGATGAGTCCATGCGTATCAGCCACGAGGCGATCTATCAGGCCCTGTTCATCGAAGGCCGGGGAACGCTCAAGCGCGAGCTCGTCGCCTGCCTGCGCACCGGCAGGGCCCTGCGGGTGCCCCGAGCTCGGTCCAAGCGGACGTCGTGGGCCCACGTCACGCCCGAGGTGTTGATCAGTGAACGGTCGGCCGAAGCCGACGACCGGGCCGTTCCGGGACACTGGGAGGGCGATCTTCTGATCGGACTGGAGAGGTCGGCGATCGGCACGCTGGTCGAGCGCACCACCCGGTTCACGGTGCTCGTCCACCTTCCCCGCGAGGACGGCTACGGCACGGTTCCCCGCACCAAGAACGGGCCGCCGCTGGCCGGCTACGGAGCGGTGACGATGAAGAACGCGCTGGCAGCAACGGTCGGCACCCTGCCCGGGCAACTATGGCGGTCGCTGACCTGGGACCGCGGCAAGGAGCTGTCGGCACACGCCCAGTTCACGATCGAGACCGGCATCCCGGTCTACTTCGCCGACCCGCACAGCCCCTGGCAGCGCGGCACCAACGAGAACACGAACGGCCTGTTGCGCCAATACTTCCCGAAGGGAACTGACCTTTCTCGATGGGCGGCTGAGGATATCGAGGCGGTCGCTGCCACGCTCAACAGCCGGCCCCGGAAGAGCCTCGGTTGGAAGACGCCCGCCGAGGCCCTCAACGACCATCTACTATCGATGAAATAAGCCGGTGTTGCATCCACTGGTTGAACCTGGTGAATACACCAGTGAGGCGTTCGGGCAACTGTGCAGCCGCTGGGGCGTGGTGCAATCCCTGGGGCGCGTCGGGTCCGCGCTGGACAATGCTGCCGCGGAGTCGTTCCACTCCGTACTGAAGGTCGAGTACGTCCACCGGTACCGCTTCACCACCCGGGCCGAGGCCCGGCTGAGGATCGCCACCTGGATCACGGACTTCTACAACACCAGGCGCCGCCACAGCGCGGCTGGCGGGCAGTCACCCATCACGTTCGAGAACACCATCCGAGAAGCACGCAGCCACACCCGTCACCAGGGCCAGGCTGCATAACCAAGGTCTCTACGAAATCAGGGGATTGACAAAACACGTGAACAACAGAAAGCGTAAGAAGCTGCCGAAGCGGCTTGCCGCGGCTGCCGGTGACGGACGAGTCGCCCTTCTCCAGCGACTCCTCGCCCAAGGAGCCGATCCCGACACCCGCGACCCTGACGGAGCCACACCGCTCTATCTCGCCGCCGTCCAAGGTGAAAACCGCTGTGCCGAGCTGCTCCTGGCGGCCGGGGCCTCGCCCAACGCCGAATCCCGGGGGTGGCGCAGCGGACTGCCACTCGCCGCAGCCACCGCCAAGGCCAACCTGCCACTCGTCGAGCTGCTGCTGTGTCATGGAGCCGACCCGCACCTGCGGGAGTCGGGGGGCGGCTCGGCGCTCGCCTGGGCACAGGGCTGGAGCGACGGCGCCGAGGAGCGGCAAGCCGTCCTGGCGCGGCTGCGCAACCTCACCGTTTGAGCCGTCCCCACCGGACGGTCGGCACCTCCGGTTTGCCGAGTGCTGCTGGGGGTGCCCCTATGTGCTTCGTCGACCCTGGCCGGGGTTGTTCACGGGGGTTTGTTCTGGGTACGCAAAGCGTGAAGTTCCCGGTGGGTCGGGTGCCGTATGGGCAGACCTGTGGTCGATGTGGTGGGTGGCCGCGCCGGTGCGGGGACGCGACGGGGCGGAAAGGGTGTTCGAGCGAGGCTGACCCATTTCGGCCGTGACGCTCGAATGACGCTCCGAGTGCGTGGAAGTCACTTCCCGTGAGCGTGAGACTGCATCTGACCTGCTGGTTCTTGCTATGCCGCTTCCGGTGACGTGATTTCTATGACGCATCATGTGGAGTGCGTCGCCATCCTCGAACCGGCTGCGACGGGCTCCTGACCTGGTATTTTTCTGGTGCGCGTTATATGCGGTGAGGTTCCCCGGAGATGCGGCGCCTTTCCACCGGACGAGCGTAGACCACCCGGCCTACCGGAAACCCTGTAGGCCATTCAGGCGAACCACACCTGATTCCTGGTGGAACCAGGTTCTCGCGAACATGCGAGCGCGAGCAGTGGGTGACGGCATCAGGCGGTCTGCGTCGTCGGCACGGTCAGCGCGGAAAGCAGCGCCAGGTCGGCCTGTTTGAGGCTGTCCAGCAGGGTGATCCGGTCGGCCTCGGCGATCGGCACGCTGGAGGGAACGGCCACCACCGAGCAGCCGGCGGCGCGCGCGGAGGCGACCCCGGTCGGAGTGTCCTCGACGGCCACGCAGGTCGAAGGGTCCAGCCCGAGTCGATCAGCGGCGGCCAGGTAGGGGTCAGGGTCGGGCTTGGTGCGCTCGGTGTCCTCGGCGGCGAGGGTGACGGTGAACCAGTGATCGCCGAGGCTGTCCAGGACCAGGTCTACTACGCGGCGGGGAGAGGCCGAGACCAGCGCGGTAGGCACGGCGGCGTCGTACAGTTCGGCGAGCAGCGCCAGTGCGCCGGGCCGGGGGACGACCTCGGCGGCGACCTTGCTGCTGAACGCGTCGCTGAGGAGTTCGGCCAAGGTATCCGCAGTGAAGCTGGTCCGGGTCATGCGGTGCAGATGGGCGGCGGTGTGGCCGACGGCGCGGCCGAGCACCTCAGGCAGGTCCTCCTCGGTGAGGGTGTGGCCGAGGCCGGCGGCGAGTTCGGCGGTGACCTGGAGCCAGAGGTGCTCGGTGTCGACCAGGGTGCCGTCCATGTCGAACAGGACTGCGGCGGGGAGTACAGGCACGGCGGTCCTACCTTTTTTGGTCGTGGGTTGGCTGATCATTTGTAAGGTCGTTGGCCCCGGGGATCTATGGCCGGCATCCTCTCTCCGCTGCTCGCCGACACCGCCCTGACTATTGCAGCGGCAGATGGTGGCCAACCAATAGGGAGATCGCACTGTTCGATCCGACGATGGTACGCACGACGCGCTACCGCTGCCGGGGAACACGTATTCCCTCGCCCTGGCCGGCCACGGGTTTCGGAACCCGAGGCCGTCCAACGGGACTTGTGGAGAGTCCGGTGCCCGGTAGTGGGTGCGTCGGGTTCGGGAGATGGTCCGGGGAAGCCCGCCGGCAGCAATGCCGGCAGGGCGCTCCGGGCCGACCTCACCGCGCCTGGGGCAACGGCCACAAGCAGGTCCTGCTCGCGCTCGCCGGCCGTCGAGTGAACGTGCTGCGGGCGTTGATCCGTGACGAAGAGTGTTGCCACCTTACTGACCGTCCCGGAAGTTGTTTGGCGACAACATTGGGATGTCCCTACGAAGTCAGCAGGTCTCCGGATACCGTGGCACCCTCGCGGGGTGAGATCCCACCAGCACGCTACTGACGGTGGAGACGGCCCGTCCCGGAGGGCCTCGGTCAGTCACCCGTCCGGGGCCTCAGCCGGAGAGTGAGGATCTGGAACGGGCGGAGTGCCAGGCGCACCCTTCGGCCGTCCGCTTGTACGGCGTCCACGTTCTCGCGCGGGTCGAGTTCGCGCTCCAGTAGATCAGTCTCGGCCGCCGACGCCAGCGGGAAGCCGGCGGTCAGAACGGTTCGTGCGCGTCCGCCGTGGGCCTCGTAGAGGCGTACGACGATGTCGCCGGAACGATCGTCGGCAAGTTTGACCGCCTCGATGACGACGGCCTCGTTGTCCGCGGTGAGGAGCGGTTGGACCTCGGCCGAGCCGGGGAGGCTGCGCTCCGGCTGGTTGAACGCGTAGCCTTCGCGGACGGCGTCGGCGATGTCGGCGCCGATGACGAACCCGTAGCGCAGGCGGTGGTGGCCCTGGTCGGCATCCGGGTCGGGGAAGCGGGGAGCGCGGAGCAGGGAGAGCCGGACGGTGGTGGTGGTGCCGCCGCCTGCGCGGACGTCTCGGGTGACCTCGTGCCCGTAGGTCGAGTCGTTGACCACAGCCGCCCCCCACCCCCGTTCGCCGAGGTGCAGGAAGCGGTGGGCGCAGATCTCGAACTTGGCGGCGTCCCAACTGGTGTTGGTGTGGGTGGGGCGCCGGACGTGTCCGAAGGGGATCTCCGCACTGGAGTGGTCGGCCCGCACGTCGAGCGGGAATGAGGCCTTGAGGAGCTTCTCCTTCTCGTGCCAGTCGATCTCGGTGTCGATGTCCAGACGTCGGGAGCCTTCGGAGAGGGAGACCAGCTGTTCGATGCGGGAGTCACCGAAGGTCCGCACGATCCGGACACCGCCTTCCTCTGCCCTGACCGAGTCGGCGTCGAGGAGGTTGTGAACGGTGTTGCGGTAGAAAGCGTCGATGTCCCAGGCGTCGTACTCGTTGGGGAAGTCCTGGTGCAGCTGAAGTAGGTTGGCGGCGGCGCCGGGGGCCAGCGCTTCGCGTTCGGCCGCGATGTCGTATGCCGAGGTCACCAGGCCCTGGGCATCGATCCGGACGCGGACCAGGCCGTTGTCCAGCACGAAACCGTCCCGGCAGGGGACCGGGGCGACGGGTCGGCCCGGCGGCCGGGTCCGGAGCGTGGCTCCGAGGGCGGGGACACCGTCGCGGGCGAACGGGGCGGCGTTGAAGACCACGGGCAGGTTGCCTTCGCCGGCCAGGGCGCGCTGGGCGGCGTCCGTGATCGCGCGCAGCTCGGCGGTGACGGCGGCGTAGGTCTGCTCCGCCTCCCGGTGCACCCAGGCGATGGAGGAGCCGGGCAGGATGTCGTGGAACTGGTGCAACAGGACCGTCTTCCAGAGCCGGTCCAGGGCCTGGTAAGGGTACGCGAATCCGGTGCGCACGGCGGCGGTCGCAGACCACAGCTCGGCCTCTCGCAGCAGGTGCTCACTGCGCCGGTTGCCCTGCTTGGTCCTCAGCTGACTGGTCAGCGTGCCGCGGTGGAACTCCAGGTACAGCTCCCCCTGCCACACCGGCGCGTCGGCGTATTCGGCATGTGCCCGCTCGAAGAAGTCCGCAGGTCTCTCGATGACGACCCTGGCCGAGCCCTCCAGGTCGACGAGACGCTTGGCCCGGGCCAGCATCTCCCGGGTGGGGCCGCCGCCGCCGTCTCCGTAGCCGAACGGGAGCAGCGAGCTGTTGGCTGCCTCCTTGTCCTGGAAGTTGCTGACGGCATGGGCGAGTTCGGCGCCGGTGATCTCGGCGTTGTAGGTGTCGACCGGCGGGAAGTGGCTGAAGATCCTGGTGCCGTCGATGCCCTCCCACCAGAAGGTGTGGTGCGGGAACTTGTTGGTGGTGTTCCAGGAGATCTTCTGGGTGAGGAACCACCGGACCCCGGCCAGCTTCATCAGCTGCGGCATGGCCGCGTTGTAGCCGAAGGTGTCGGGCAGCCACATCTCCTCGGTCTCGACGCCGAACTCCTCGAGGTAGAAGCGCTTTCCATGGATCAGCTGCCGGGCGAGGGCCTCGCCGCCGGTGATGTTGGTGTCGGGTTCCACCCACAGGCTGCCGACGGGGAGGAACTGCCCCTTCTTCGCCTTCTCCTGGACCCGGCCGTAGACTTCGGGGCGGTGCTCCTTGAGCCAGGCCAGTTGCTGGGCCTGGGACATGGCGAAGAGGAAGCCCGGGTGGTCGTCCATGAGATGGGTGACGTTGGAGAGCGTCCTGGCGACCTTGCGGACGGTCTCGCGCAGCGGCCACAGCCAGGCGGTGTCGATGTGGGCGTGTCCGACGGCGGACATGCGGTGGGCGCTGGCGGCCGCGGGGGCGGCGAACGCCGGACGCAGCACCTCGCGGGCGGCGGTGGCGCTGCCGGCGATGTCCTGCAGGTCGACTGCGTCCAGGGCCCGCTCGATGGTGTGCAGGAGCTGCCAGCGGCGCGGGTCGGCCTCGGGCAGTTCGCGCATGAGCCCCCCGAGGACGTCCAGGTCGTGGACGAGTTCCCACACCTGCGCGTCGAAGACCGCCAACTCCAGTCGGAGCAGCTGGTACAAGGGTGCGCTCTCGGAGCCGACTCCCGTCATCCAGGAGGGCCGGTCCCCGGTCCGGGACGGGATGTGGTCATCGACCAGGTTGGGGTTGGCGGCGGCCTCGACGTAGTAGGTGAAATCCTCGCCGCCGACCGCCGGGTCGGCGACCGGAATATAGGCGTTGCGGGGGTTGAGGGCTTTCACCACGCTGCCGTCCGCCCGGTAGACCAGACCCTCGGCGGAGAAGCCCGCGCCGGTGACGTCGAAGCCGAGGTCGATGACTGCCTCGACCCGCAGGCCGTTCCACTCCTCCGGAACCCTGCCGCTGATCCTGAACCAGCTCGTGGACCAGGGCGGCCCCCACCTGTGCCCGAGTGCCACGGGTTCGTACGGTGCGGCCAGACCGTCGGACACGGGGACCGGCTCGCCCGGCACGTTCCAGATCGCGATCTCGACCGGGACAGGACGGGCGTGGACCGCGGGCCGGATGCGCTGGTTCAGCACCCGGTCGAGCCGCTGCTCGGTGAGGCGTTGCTTGCTGTGCATGGATTCCTCTGTCGTCGGTGGAGGACGGTGGATCTGGTTGCGGCCGGCCGGCCGTCAGGAATCGGCGTCAAGCAGCGTGCCGAGCGTGGGCTGGACCGCACGGTGGTCGGCGATGTCGTAGCCGACGTCGGTCTGTGGGGAGGCGTAGAAGGGGTTCAGCCACAGGGCGTCGACGCCGAGCTCTTTCAGATGCGACAGCCGGCTGCGCACGCCCGGGAGGTCGCCCATGCCGTCGCTGTTCCCGTCGGCGAAACTGCGCGGGTACAGCCGGTGGATGACGGCCTGTCGCCACAAGATTGCCGGGGATCCGGCCGGGGCGGCGGTGTCATGGGCACCGGCAGGGTGCTGGGGCATTCTCGGTCCCTCTGGCGGTTCGTGTCGGCGTGGCCGGTCGGTCCACCGGCTGAGGCGTACCGACCGGTGTCGCGGACGTCAGTCCTCGATGGGGCCCAGATCTGGAGTGCCCCGCAGTTCCACCGTGCGGGTGGTGGAGCCGTGCAGCTCGAGGACCGTGATCTCGTTCCGGCCGGCATTCAGGATCGGTGCGGGGACGTAGAGAGTGGTCTGCGGTCCTCGGGACCAGTACCGGCCGAGTGCGAAGCCGTTGATCCAGACGTGGCCCTTGGTCCAGCCGTCCAGGGCGATGTAGCCGTCGGCCGGCTGCTCGATGTCCAGGTGTCCACGGTGGAACGTGGGGCCGACCGGGGGCGAGGCGGGATCGAACGCGGTGAAGGACAGCCGGCCCAGATCGTCGAGAGGTAGCGACCGGCTGTACCAGCCGTCCGGGGCCAGTGCGTTGACGGAGACCTCGCCGAGCAGGCCCTTGCGGTCGTGCATGCCCTGCCCGTAGTTGACCCTGCCCTGGTTCTCCACCAGCACGGCCAATTGCGCGCCGCGCCGGGGGGTGTGGAAGGCGAGGGTGTGCTCATGGCTCTCGCGTTCCAGGACGCCGACCGGCTGACCGTTGACGAAGACCTGGGCGCGATCGTGCACCTCGGCGATGCGGAGGACGGCCGGCCCGGCCGCCGGGAGCGCCGTCTCGTACAGGATGAATCCGAAGGACTGGCCGAGCTGTTCCATGACCTGCGGGCGGTCGGCGTGCACCGCGCTGCCGAGCCGCTCGCACTGGTCCAGGAGGCCGGCGCATGCGGTGAGTTCCACGGCGGCCGGGGCAAGCTTGGGTGCGGGGGCGGGTACCGGCTCCTCGGGTACGGGCGCGTACCGGGCGATGATCTCGCGGAAGGCGGCGTATTTGGGGGCGGGATCGCCGGCCTCGTCCAGAGGCGCGTCGTAGTCGTACGACGTGACGGTGGCGCGGTACGTGCCCTTGTCGTTGGCGCCGTTGGTGAATCCGAAGTTGGTACCGCCGTGGAACATGTAGATGTTGACCGAGGCGCCGGCCGCGAGCAGCCGGTCGAGGTCCGCCGCGGCGTCGGCCGTGCTGCGGGTGACATGGGTGCCGCCCCAGCGGTCGAACCAGCCGATCCAGAACTCGCTGCACATCAGCGGCCCGGACGGCTGATGCCTGCGCAGTTCGGCGAGCCCGGCGTCCACCCGGCTGCCGAGATTGACGGTGCGCAGGACGCCGTCGAGGCTGCCACGCTCCAGGTCGGAGGGCTGGTCGCAGGTGAACAGCGGCACGTCGATTCCGTGCCGGTGCAGCAGCTCCGCCAGATTCTTCAGGTAGCCCGAGTCGTCGCCGTACGCGCCGTATTCGTTCTCCAGCTGCACGGCGAGGATCGGGCCGCCACGAGTGGAGAGGTAAGGAAGGACGGGCGGCAGCAGGGCGCCGAGGTAGTCGTCCACCGCCTTCAGGTAGCGCGGGTCGCGGCTGCGCAGTTCGATGTCCTCGTCGGCGAGCAGCCAGGAGGGCAGGCCGCCGCCCTCCCACTCGGCGCAGATGTACGGGCCGGGGCGGAGCAGCACGTGCAGGTCTTCGGCGGCGGCCAGATCGAGGAATCGGGGAAGATCGAGACCTGCGTCCAGCCGGAACTCACCCGGATGGGGCGAGTGGAGGTTCCATGGGACGTAGGTCTCGATCGTGTTCAGTCCCATCAGGCGCGCCTTGCGAAGCCGGTCGGCCCACTGTTCCGGATGGATCCGGAAGTAGTGCAGCCCGCCGGAGATGATCCGCAGCGGTCGGTCGTCGAGACGGAAGCCGTCTGCGGCAACCTCGAGTCGGGGCATGGCCGTGGTCTCCTCGATGATGGAACTGATGGAACTGATGGAACTGATGGAACTGATGGAACTGATGGAACTGATGGAGCTGGTGGAGGTGGGTCAGCTCAGCGGGCGGCAGAGCAGTGCGTCGGGGACGCCGCCGTGGTTCCACTTCCAGGTGAAGGCGACACCGGCGATGTACTCGTTGTCGGCGCACTGACCCTTGTAGTAGCCGGGAGCCCAGTCGCTTTCGACCGAGCCGCCGGTGGCCGGGCGGTTGTTGCCCTGGTCGAACCAGACGTTGCGGCCGTTCAGCGGCAGCGGTGCGGCGGACGGCGCGCAGAGCAGGCCGGCCATGGAGTTGCCGCTGACGCTGTAGCCGACGGCGAAGGTGTTGTCGGGGCACTGGAGCTTGTTGTAGCCCGAGGCCCAGTCGCCGTGGGTGACGTAGCGCTCGTCATGGACGGCCACCCAGTCACCGGTCCCCTTGGCGGGCTGGTTCGCGTCGGTGCACAGGCCGCGCTTGTCACTGCGGCCGAGACCGGTCAGGCGCTGGCTGTCGGGGCAGTTGCCCTTGCGATAGCCGGGGCTCCAGTCGCCCTGGGCGAGCATGCGGGAGGAGACGTTGTGGTCGCGGAAGTCGAGGTCGAGCATGTTCCAGTGGTCGACCTGTGCGACCGGACCGGTCGTTCCCGAGGCGTTGACCAGTTTGTTCCAGTCGGCGGACCGCCAGTCACCTGAGTCGCTGAGGCTCTGCCGTTTGCCGGCGGTGTCGTAGGAGATCAGGGCCCAGGTGTCCTGCGGCGCACCATTGGCACCGGTCCATCCGACCAGCGGCCAGATGGCGAAGTCGGTGTCGTTCTCGACCAGGATGTCGGTGAAGTTGCCGAACCAGGTCTTCTCCTTGGTGTCCTGCGACCCTCGGCCGCCGGCACCGAACTCGCTGATCCAGACGGGGGCGGTGAAGTGCTGGCCGGACTGGGTGACGAACAGGGCTTCGTCGTGTACCAGTTGCTTCAGCTTTTCAAGCGGGAAGTCCTCGTACGGCCAGTCGTTGGTGTGCCCCGGTCCGCTGTCGGCACCCGTGTAGTTCGGGCCGGTGTAGCCGTAGAAGTGCGCGGCGTAGACCAGCTTGCCCGAGGTGATCAGGGTGTTGGAGAGTTCACGGACCGGCGTCAGCATCGGCCTGCCGTAGTCCAGTCCGTCCAGCGGGATGCCGTACCAGTTGATGCCCTCCATGATGACCAGCATGTCGGGGTCGGCCTGCAGGATGCGGGTGCCCGCCAGCTCGAAGGCCGCGTAGGTGTCGTGGTCGTCACCCCAGCCCCAGTTGGGGTCGTCCCAGGTGTCGCGGCGGATCTCGTTGCGCAGGTCGGCGCCGACGACACGCTTGTTCGCCTTGTAGCGGTTGACCAGGAAGAGCCAGTCGTCCTGCCACTGCTGGGCGGACTGGCCGCTGTTCCAGCGTTCGTTTCCGTCCAGGCCGCAGCAGAAGCGGTAGGAGGTGGTGTGGTTGTTGAGGATGACCGCGAATCCCTCGGCGGTCAGGGCCGCCACTACCGCGTCGAACACCTGCAGCGGGGTCTTGCCCTTCAGCTGCGGGTTGGCCGCGACCGCGGAGTCCGGTACCACCGTGGTGTCGCGCATCATCGCGTTGGCGAACGGCAGCCGGATGCTGTTCAGCCCGAGCTCGTGGAAGTCGGCCATGATCTGTGTCATCGGCGCGCGGTCCAGGCCCAACGGGAGGTTGTGCGACATCTGGTCCGCCTGGTGGTTCGCGGGGTCGTTGACGTCGCCGCTGCCTTCCCAGGTGCCCTGGGCACCGGCCCAGTTGCCGGCCTTCAGCTTGAAGCGGTTGCCGTTGGCATCGACGATGTACCGCCCGCGGGTACTCAGCGGCGCCGTCCAGGAGGCTGCCAACTGCGGTCCGGTCATGGGAGTGGCGGTGTCGGTGGCACTGGGGGGCGCTGCGACGGAGCCGGTGGTTCCCGCGAGGACGAGGGTGACCGCGGCTGCCGTGGCCGGCAGGATTCGGGAGAAGAATCTCCTGACGGCGGGAGCCGACCTATCGGATCTCATGATGGTCCCCTCCAAGGGTGGGGTGGGTGTGGGGGTTGGATCTTCAGGTGGTGCGGCCCGGACCGGTGGTCCGGAGTCAGGTGCGGCTCAGCCCTTGAGTCCGCTGGTGGCGATGCCTTCGACGATGTAACGCTGGGCGACCAGGAACATGGCCACCAGTGGTGCGATGGTCACGACGGCTCCGGCGAACAGTCCGGGCAGGTTGACGGTCTGTGAGGTGAGGAAGGTCGACAGGGCGATCTGGGCCGTCCACGAGGACGGGTCCTGCCCGATGACCAGCGGCCACAGGAAGGCGTTCCAGCTGTCGATGAAGGCGAGCGCGCCGAGCGAGGCGAGCATCGCTCCGGACGACGGCAACGCGATCCGGCGGTAGAGGCCGAGCCAGCCGAGCCCGTCCAGGCGTCCGGCCTCCTCGATCTCGCTGGGGAACTGGAGGTAGAAGTTACGGAAGAGCAGGACGGCGAAGGGGTTGAACAGCCCGGGTGCGATGATTCCCCACAACGTGTTGACCCCGCCCATGGAGCCCACGACGACGAAGGTGGGGACGAACGTCACCGAGCCGGGGATCATCAGCGTGGCCACCACCAGGGCGAGCAGGACGCCCCGTCCGGGTACCGGGATCCGCGCGAGGGCGTACCCGGCGGCCGAGGCGAGGAGCGTCGACACCGGGGCGGTGATCACGGCGATCAGCAACGAGTTGCCGAGGGCCTGGCCCATGTGCAGCGTGGGATCGCTGAAGAGCGAGGTGAAGTTGTCCCAGTGCATCGTCGACGGCCACCAGGTCCAGTGCGGTGACGTCAGGCCCTGTGTGTCCATCAGAGCATTACGCAGCATCAGATAGAAGGGCGCCAGGAACACTGCCGTCAGCAGGCCGGCCAGCACGCCGCGCACGGACCGGCGCAGCACCTGCGGCAGGTGTCGGGCGGTTGTCATGTTGCTCACTCCTCACCCTTTCCGAAGCCGGTGATCCGGCCCTGGATCAGGGTCACGCAGACGATGAGGGCGGTGAGCACGAAGGCTCCGGCCGACCCGAGGCCGTAGTTCTGGGAACCCATTGCGGTGTCGTAGAGATAGCCCAGCGGGGTTCGGACCGGGGCCCCCGACCCGCCGGACTGCCCGCTGTTGAACAGGTTGTAGAACTCGTCGAACGCCTGGAACGCGGCGATGAACTGCAGCATCAGGACGGCCACCGAGGTGTTGCGCAGCATCGGCAGGGTGATTCTGCGCAGCAGGCGCAGGCCGGTGGCGCCGTCGAGGGCGGCGGCCTCGTACATCTCCTTGGGGATGGCCTGGAGCCCGGCCAGGAAGAGCACCATGTAGAAGCCGACCTGGAGCCAGAGGCGGAGGGTGACGAGGGCGACCCAGTACAGCGGCGGCGAGGTGGTCTGCAGCCATGGTTGGGCGTCCATGCCGAACCAGCCGCCGAGGGTGTTGGCGATGCCGCTCGGCAACCCGTTGAACAGGCTCATCTTCCACAGCAGGGAGGCTGCGACGTAGGAGACGGCGGCCGGGATCAGGAAGGCGGTGCGCAGCACGGCCCGGCCGCGCCGGATCCGGTGCACCAGCAGCGCCAGTCCCAGCGAGGCGGCGAACGTCAGCGGCACGATGAACACCGTGAACAGCAGGATCTGGCCGAGCGACTTGCGGAACACCGCATCGGAGAGCAGCGTCTGGTAGTTGTCCAGGCCGACCCAGTGTCCCAGGGAGATGGTGCCGCGGGCCTCACTGAGGCTGAGCAGGAAGCTCCAGCCGATGGCGACGTACTTGAAGAGGCCCAGGCCGATCAGCAGGGGTCCGGCGAGCAGCGCGAACGCTCCCCAGGCACGCCAGTCCGTGCGGGAACGGCGGAGGGGGGCGGTGCCCCGCGGCTCAGCCGCGGGGCACCCGACACGCTCGTGGTCAAGCGTGGATGGAGGCGCGGACGTCATGATGCGCGCTGCTTGTCGATGTCACTCTGGGCCCGCTTGGCCGCGTCGGCCAGGAGCTTTTCCGCATCGCCCTGCCCGTTGACGATCTTCGCCGCAGCCGCGGCGAAGAGGTCGCTCACGGTCTTGTTCCAGGTGCTGGGGTTGTTCCTGCCGTACTTGGCGGCCAGCTCGACGGTCTCCTTGGCGGGGCCCTGGGTGAGCTTGCTGGCGGTGGCGGCGACGGACTTGCGCGGCGGGATGTGGAGGCCGTAGCTCTGCGACCAGTCCGTCTGGAGGTCGGTCTGCTGGACCCAGAGCCACTGGACGAACTTCTTGGCCGCTTCCACGTGCTTGCCCTTGGCGTTGACGCAGGTGCTCCAGCCGCCGACGCGGACCGCGGGCTTGCCGCCGGACTTGAAGGCGGGCCAGGGCAGGACGCCGAAGTCGTCGCCGAGCGCGGTCTTGATGGCGGGCATCGACCAGAGGCCGCCCCACTGCATCGGGAC
Source organism: Streptomyces sp. NBC_00057 (assembly GCF_045041165.1). Taxonomy (NCBI): domain Bacteria; kingdom Bacillati; phylum Actinomycetota; class Actinomycetes; order Kitasatosporales; family Streptomycetaceae; genus Streptomyces; species Streptomyces sp. NBC_00057. Next base: position 8,319,804 of record NZ_CP108256.1, read on the forward strand.
GACGTTCTGGGTGAGCGCCGAGGGGTCCCACCAGTCGGTGGTGAAACCGAGCAGCAGGGACTTGTCGTCGTGGAGGCGCTTGAGCCCGGCCACGGCCTCGGCGGCCTGGGCGGAGCCGAAGGCCGCCTTGCCGTCGTGGGTAACGAGGTCGCCGCCGTTGGAGAACACGGACAGGATGGCGCTGTCGCCCAGACCGTCCTGGCCGACGAACAGCCCCTTGGTCTTCTTGGAGCTCAGGGCCTTGGCCGCGTCGACGAGCGCGTCGAAGCTGTCGGGCGGGGTGATGCCGGCCTTGGACAGCACGCTCTTCCGGAAGTAGAGCATCATGACGTCGTCGAGGGTCTTGACGCCGTAGAGCTTGCCGGCGACGGTCACCATCTCGCGGGCGCCCGGGTTGAAGTCGGACCTTGCGCTGCCGTAGATGTCGTCCAGCTCGGCTATCTGGCCCTGCCGGGCGAAGCTCTCGTTGAAGTCGCCGATCTCGAAGACGTCCGGGGCGGAGTCGGTGAGCAGGGTCGCGTTGAGCTTGGCGGAGTAGTCGCCAGGGGTCCAGGTGACCTTGACCGCGATGTCCGGGTTGGCCTTGGTGAACGCGGTGGCATAACGGGTGAGGGCCTGCTGGGTGCCGGCCTCGCCGTAGGCGTGGGACCAGACGTTCAGGGTGGTCTTCGCCCCGGAGGAGCCGCCGCCCGTCGGGTCGGTACTGCAGCCCACCGCCGCTCCCGCGACGAACAGGATGGATCCGCCGAGGAATCCTCTGCGACTAAGCTTGGAGCTCCGTGCGCTCACTTCGCGTCCTTCAGGTTGAGAGGGTTGGGTGTACGTGTTGTTGTCCGGCGCAGCCGGTGTCCGGCATTCACAGTTGGCAGACGGTGATGGACATCGGTTGCGCCGGAAGCTTGGGCCGGCGAACGGGATGGTGACGCTCGCTCAGGGGAAGAGGGCCTGGATGCCGACGACGGCGGCGCCGCGGGCCCACTCCTCCCAGGGGAGCGGACGCAGGGTCAGCGGGCATTTCGCTGCTGCTTTGAAGCAGTGCGCTTCGTAGGCGTCCCTGATGTGCATTCCGAAAAGGTCGTAGGTGTCGAGCCCCTCGCCTGTGACGACGACGCGCTCGGGACCTACGAGGTTCACAAGGGTGGCGATGCCGACGCCGATGGCGTGGCCCGCCCTCGCGAAGACGCCCTGCGCGGCAGGGTTTCCACCACGGGCGAGCTGAACGGCGCCGTCGAAGTCCAGGTCCGGGTCGTCGGTGGCGCGGCGGATGGCGGCAAGGACGGCATCGCTGGAGGCGATGGCCTCGACGCAGCCGACCTGGCCGCAGTGGCACTGTGGCCCGGCCGGGTCGATGCTGATGTGCCCCATCTCTCCGGCGACGCCGTACGCTCCGGCGACCAGCTCACCGTTGATGACGATCCCGGAACCGATCCCCGCTCCGATGGTGACCAGCGCGAAGTACTCGGTGCCGATGCCCTCGCCGAACCAGTGCTCGGCGGCGGTGATGGCCTTGACGTCGTTCTCCACGGTGACGCTCAGGCCGGTCGCCGCGGCGAGGGTATCGGCCAGCGGAACGTCGCGCCAGTTGGGGAGCGCGGAGTAGCGGACACGCCCGCAGGGGCGGTCCACGTCGCCGGAGACCGCGATGCCCAGGTGCCGGGTGCGGGCCCGGTACTCGGGCTTCGCGTCGAGAAGTTCGGCGACGAGGTCGGCCAGTAGCCCACACACGGCGGCCGGGTCGCGGTCGCCCAACGGTCGGCTGGCGGTGGTGCGCATGTGGGCCCGCAGGTCGCAGACCGCGCCGTAGAGGGTGTCGGCACTGATCTTCACACCGACGACGAACTCCCGGTCGGGAGTGACGGCCAGCGGGTTCACGGGGCGTCCGGCCCCTGGGGCGGTGCGCTCCGGGGGGAGTTCGTGCAGGTAGCCGTCGTCGATGAGTGGTCGCGCGGCCTTGGTCACAGCGGTCGAGGACAGGCCCGTCCGGCGGGCCAGCTCCACCCGGCTGAGCGGGCTCTCGGCCAACAGCAGGGCGAGGATGGCGGTTTCGGCCGGTGCGGTGACCAGTGGTCGCGAGTGGTTTGGAAACACGGCGGCAACCTACCGGCAAATAAATAACTTCGTCCAGTATTGATTTTCCCGCCCGGGCAGTCCTACGCTCTGGCCCAACTCCGGGCGCTTCCAACGTTGTTCGCCATGGTCGGCCGCCCGGTCCTCACCGACGCTCGACACCCCTCGGGATCTCCTGTGCCTCCCACGCCCTCATCCGTTTCCTTCGACCCCACCCGCGGGCTGGTGGTCCTGCGGACCCCGAACAGCGTCTACGCCGTGCGCATCGGCGCCGACGGCAGCCCCCGGCATCTGCACTGGGGGGAAATGCTCGACACCGACGCCCTCGGCGGACTGCCCGCGGCCACCTCACCTGCCGCGAGCAGCTTCGAGACAGACCCCGCCCCGGACGAGTTGGCCCCGCAGACCGGTGCTCGGTTCGGGCCGGCCGGCCTCCAGGTGCGGTTCGCCGACGGCACCCGCGGCGCCCAGTGGTCCTTTACCGGGCACACGGTCCGGGACGGGGAGCTTCGCCTGCACCTGGACGACCGCCGCTACCCGCTGGCCGCCGAACTGTGCTACCGCGTCCGCCCCGGCAGTGACGTCATCGAGCGCTGGGTGGAACTCACCCACACCGGAGCCGACGACTCGGGCCCCATCACCGTCGACCGGCTGGACTCGGCCTCCTGGACGCTACCGGCGCTGCCCGACTACCGGCTCAGCCACCTCGTGGGCGGCTGGAACAGCGAGTTCCAGCTACAGCGCGACCGGGTCCCGGTCGCCGAGACCGTGCTCACCAGCCGCCGCGGCCTCACCAGCCACCACGCCAGCCCCTGGCTCGCCCTTGACGACGGCACTGCCGACGAGGAACACGGCGAGATCTGGAGCACCGCCCTGGCCTGGAGCGGAAGCTGGCGCATCACCGTGCACCGCGACCCGGTCGGCCGGACCACCTGGACCGGCGGCTTCGGCCACGAAGGACTCAGCTGGACCATCCAGCCCGGCCAGAGCCTGCACACACCCGTCTTCGCCGGCCTCTACACCCCCGACGGCTTCGGCGCCGCCAGCCGCGCCTGGCACACCCACATACGCACCAGCGTCCTGCCCGCCCCCGACCAGGACCGGCCCGTCGTCTACAACTCGTGGGAAGCCACCGGCTTTGACGTCGGCCAGCCCGGCCAGCTGCACCTGGCCCGGCTGGCCGCACGTCTGGGCGCCGAACTCTTCGTCCTGGACGACGGATGGTTCGGCGGCCGTACCAGCGACCGGGCGGGCCTCGGCGACTGGACACCCCGGCCCGAGGCATTCCCCGACGGGCTGCGCCCACTGGCCGACGAAGTACACCGCCTGGGCATGGCCTTCGGAATGTGGGTGGAGCCGGAAATGGTCAACCGCGACAGCGACCTCTACCGTGCCCATCCCGACTGGGTCATCCACTCAGCGACTCGGGACGCCACCGAACTGCGCAACCAGCTCATGCTGAACTTCGCCCGCCCTGACGTCGAGGCCTGGGCCCATCGGACTCTGGACCAGTTGGTGCGCGACCACGACGTCGACTGGTTCAAGTGGGATGCCAACCGGGCCGTCACCGAGGCCGGATGGGCCGGCCATTTGGACCCCGACCGGCTGTGGATCGACCACACCCGCGCCGTCTACCGGATCATGGACCGCCTCCGCGCCGACCACCCCGGCCTTCGCATCGAGGCCTGCGCGGGCGGCGGCGGACGGGCCGACCTCGGCATCCTCGCCCGCACCGACCAGGCCTGGACCTCCGACAACACCGATCCCGTCGACCGGATCAGCATCCAGCACGGCTTCAGCCAGCTCTTCCCCGCCCAGGCCATGGCCGCCTGGGTGACCGACAGCCCCAACGTCACCACCGGCCGCACCACCCCTCTCCGGTTCCGCTTCCACGTCGCCATGGCCGGAGCTCTCGGCCTCGGTGGGGACCTCACCGCCTGGTCCGAGGAGGAGCTCGACGAGGCCACCGCGCTCGTCATCCGCTACAAGCAGATCCGCCCCCTGGTCCAGCACGGCCGCCAGCATCGCCTCCACGGCCTTGACGGAGTGACAGCCGTGCACTACGCGTCCCAGGACGACACCGAACACGCCGTCCTTGCCTGGCGCCCCGCAACCCGCTTCGGCCACCAGCCCCCCGAGCTCGCCCTGCCGGCCCTGGACCCCGCGGCCCGCTACCTCGACATCGACGAGGGCATCACCCACAGCGGCGCCGTCCTGACCCGCCGGGGCATCGACCTGCAGCTGCCCGCCGGCGACTACGCCAGCCGCCTGATCCGGCTGCGCCGCACCGCCTGACCCCCGCCCCCTTCTCTGCCCGACCCACGAAGGAACCGAGAACATGCCCACACCCCGCGTCCTGGTCGTCGGAATCGACGGCGTTCGCCTCGATCTGCTGCCGATGTTGGAAACGCCCAACCTCGACGAACTCGCGAACGCCGGCTTCCTCGCGCCCGTCCACATCGACGACGACACACCGACCATGTCGGGCCCCTGCTGGACCACGATCGTCACCGGCGTCGGCGTGGCCAAGCACGGAGTCTGGGGCAACAACTTCACCGGAAATCGGCTTGAGGTGTTCCCCGACTTCACCACCCGGCTGGCCGCCGAGCGGGGGAAGCGGACCTTCGCGGCCGGCGGTTGGGAACCCCTGTTCCTGGCCCGGCAGGGCGGCCCGGTCTTCGCGGCCCCGAGCAGGCTCGCCTACATCGCCCCGCGCGAGGACACCCCGCAGGGCTGGGAGGAATGCGACCAGAGCGTGACCGACGAAGCCGTAAGAGTTCTCAGCTCCGGCGAAGACCTCGACGCCTCCTTCGTCTACCTCGGCGCCGTCGACGAGACCGCCCACTTCCTCGCCTGCGGAGCCGAGTACCGAAGCGCGATCGAGACCGCCGACCGGCAACTCGGACAGCTCCTTACCGCCGTACGTGAACGTCCCGACGCCCGGTCCGAGGAGTGGACCACCATCGTGGTGACCGACCACGGCCACCGCGACGAAGGCGGCCACGGCGGTCGCAGCACATTGGAGCGCACCGCCTGGATCGCTGCGAACGGCCCCGGCATCGCTTCCACCACCCCACCGGACAGCCTCCGCCACGCCGATGTCGCCGCCCACGTCTACGCCGCCCTGGGTATCACGCCCGACCTGCACTGGACGCTCGACGGACGGCCCTTCCACTCCCTCACACCACAGACCGCCTGACGCCGGCAGGAAACCGCCGGCCGGCGACCTCCAAGCGCGGCAGCCAACCACAAGGACGCCCCACTCGCGTCCCGCAGAGAGGTCCCCTCCGTGGACACCATGTCCATCCACTCCATCGACTTGTCCGCCTTCGACCCCAGCCAGTGGGAAGACGGCGAATACACCCTCGATGTGGGCGACACACGAATCAGCCTGCACACCCTCGCCCACAGTGCCACCCTGACCCTGTCGCACGACGGCGCTGCCGGGACCGAGGCTCTTGTGACGGCAACGGCGGACGGCACCGTGACCCTGCGCCTGGACGCCCCACTGGGCGACGCCGCGGGCTTCTGGCACCCCGACGCCGGCTGGGAGTGCACCCTGCCATGCCGACTGGTCGGCATGGCGCGGCCTGTCACTCGTACGATCCGCACCCGTCGGCTGCCTCTACGACACCGCCGGTCGCAGCCTGCTCGCCCTCGCCACCGACTGCACCGTCCAGGAGACCTGGATCCGCTTCGGTGTTTCCGAGGAGCGCAAGCGCTTCGGCGTGTGGCTGCGCCGCTCCCTCGCCGCCGGGCAGACCTACCGAGTCCGCATCCCCGCGCCGGGCACCACCATGGCTGCCGCCCTCCGCCGGCTCCGCCAGTGGCTCGCCGGCCTGCCCGACGGAGAGCCGCTGCCCGTTCCGGAGTTCGCCCGGACGCCCGTCCACCTCGAACCCGATCTGGCCTTCGTGATCGACGACGGCACGGGCCAAGCGGTCGGCTACATCCTGGGTACCGCGAACACGGCGCAGTTCGTCGAAGCGTTCCGCGAGAAGTGGCTGCCGTTGGTCGAGAAGCGCTTCCCGGCGCTCGACGGTCCGCCGCGTACCCCCAGCGAGATCTGTCCATGCTCACGTCCAACACTCCGGCCAGGGCCTTCTACGACCGTCTCGGCTTCGGCGAGATCCGGGTGCCGGACCCCGGGCCCGTGACCTACCTGGGGCGCACCACCGAAGCGGACCTGTAGTGGTCCGTCGGCATGGGCGGGACGATGCCCGGCGCCCACTCACACGGTGCGCTCCATGCAAACCAACTCGTCCCGCGCGTCCCACGGTTCAGTGATCTCGAAGCCGAGCCGTTCGTACAGGGCGATGGCGCCCGTGCGCCACTTCCATACGGAGAGCCGAACCGTGCCGACTCCGCTCTGTTCGGCGTGCGCCAGTGCGGCGCTCATCAGATGGGAGGCGATGCCGCGTCCCCGGAAGTCCGGATCGGTCCACAGCCGCTTGATCTCCGACCGCCCCCCGACGGCGGCGGTGACCACGACACAGCCCACAGGGGTGTCACCGCTCAGCGCCAGCAGCACGACATCGTCGTGGAACGCCGCCCGTGGGTCCGAGATCTCCGCCCGGTACCGGTCGGGCAGCCCGGCCGCGTCGGCGACGGCCTCGCCCTTCTCGGCCTGGGTCCGCAGATGGTAGGCGGTCAGCAGCCGGGCCGGCCCGTCCTCGGTGGCACCGCGCCGACCCGGCCAGCGGACGACGACGATGTCGGATCGACCAGTCATGGCATCAGCATCACACGCACGCTCTGACGAGCGGCGGGGGAGGTCCTCGACCGGGGCGGGATCCGTGCCGGGGGCGCCGGCCCCGGCCACCCGCGGGCGTCTTCGCGTCATCCGTACCGGACAGGCCATGGGAGGGGGTGTCGCGGGGGTTGGCTGGGCAGGTACTGGTGTACGACCCGGAAACAGGGGCGAAGCGGCCGGTGCCGAGGGGGGTGTGACGTGAGGGAGCAGACCGTGTGGCAGTTCTCCGACGATCGTGGACAGTTGTCGACCGCCGGGCGGTGCCCGACGCGGGTGCTCGCCTATGTCCAGGCCGGTGCGACCCTGTGGGACCACGGGATATGCCCGAGCGCAATATTCGGCTCCGATCACGACGACCAAGCCGTGCCGGACGCGGCGAAGACCGGATCGCTGTCGCTGACCGAGGTCGGCTATCTCGGTGCGGGCAGCACCCTGGATGTGGACACCCTGTTGAGCGGTGAGCCGGACCTCGTGGTGGCCGTCAGCTACGGCGGCGGTCACGTCTACGGGCTTGCCCCGGAGACCGCCAAGCATCTGGAGGAGCACGTTGCGGTCGTCGTCATCGACGTGGGCCAGGCGCGCACCCTCGCGGAGATCGGTGACCGGTTCGCGCGGCTGGCACGCTCACTCGGCGCCGAGGAGGCCACGACGGCGACACGGGACCTGGAGGCTGCGCGGGGCAGGCTGCGCACGCTTGCCGCCGGGCAGGACCGGCCCAGGGTGGTCGCCCTTTCCCCGGCCGGGCAGGACCGGACGCACCTCGCCCGCCCCCGCATGTGGCCCGAGCTGCGTGTGCTGGCCGAGCTCGGCGTCGACCTGGTGGAGCCGGCCGAGGGGCCCGGCGTGAACTGGTCCACGGTCGGCTGGGCGGATGCCGCGGCGTTGCGCCCCGCCATCGTGCTCGCCGACATCCGGGCCAACGCCACACCCCTGGACGAGCTCCGGACGAACGAGGAGTGGTCGGCGATCGAGCGCGTCGCCCGGGTGCTGCCATGGAATCCGGAGCCGGTCTGCAGTCCGCAGGCCCAGGCACGGTTCCTGGCACTCGTGGCCGACGCGTTGGAGGCCGCCACCCGCCGGCTTTGACGTACGCGGCCAGGGTGTGGTCACCCCCCATGGGCCGCGTGTGCCGATGCCCCGTACGGACGCTTCCGATCGCGCCGGCCGCTCCGGTTCGCGAGGCCGGCCAGGAGCGTCCCGAGCCGACACCGCACGTCCCCAGGAGCAGGCATGCGGGCGCCGGCCGCGCCGGAACCTTCGACCGGGACTCGACCGCCGTCCCCAGCACCGTGTACGGCGACCTGGAACTGACGACGCCGGTACGGTTCGGCGGCCCGGACGGGACCAGCGGTGCCGGTTCCGCGCTGATCCGCGCCATGCCGGACACGGGCGACGGATACGCCGTGAACCTCGACCCGAACCTGCGGACGGCCCGGCTCTTCCGCAGGGACGGCGGAGAGACGACCGTACTCGCCGAAGTGCCCCTGCTGCTGCGCACCGGGGTGAACCTTCCGCTGCGGATCCGGGCCCGGGGCACACGGATCGAGGCGTTCATCGACGGCCGTCCGGTCATCGATGTGACGGACACCCGCTATGCAAACGGCAGGATCGGGCTCAATGTATTCGGAGGCCGCACCGCCTACCAGGACACCGTCGTCACCGCACTCCAGGAGACCCCAGCTCATGCTCGACAGACTCGACCTGCTGGTCATCGGCGAATGCGTCGCCGACATCGTCCGGCTGCCGGGTGCGGCCGACCAGGTCCACCCGGGAGGCAGCCCGGCCAACGTCGCGTACGGTCTGGCCCGGCTCGGGCACGGCGCAACCCTGCTCACCCAGCTCGGCCCGGACGACAACGGGCGGCTGATCAGGGACCATCTGACCGGTGCCGGGGTCGAGATCCGCACGGACGGTGCCACGGAGCCCACCCCGTCCGCCGCCGTGACGCTGGACGACGGCGGCCAGGCCGCGTACACCTTCGAGATCACCTGGACGCTCGACCCGGTCTCGCTGGACCGGGCGCCCCACCACGTCCACACCGGATCCATCGCGACGGTGATGGAATCCGGAGCGGCCACCGTCCTCGCCGCCGTCGAGTCGCTGCGGACGTCGGCGACCGTCAGCTACGACCCCAATGTGCGGCCCGAGCTGATGGGGGACCGCGACGAGGCTGTCCGCAAGGTCGAGTGCTGCGTCGCGCTCAGCGATGTGATCAAGGCCAGCGACGAGGACCTGCAGTGGCTGTATCCGGGCCAGGAGCCGGAGCGGGTCGCCGAGCGGTGGCTCGCCACCGGCCCGGCCGTCGTCCTCGTCACCCGGGGAGGCGACGGTGCCCTGGCCGTCCTTCCCGACGGGCAGGTGACGGTCGACGCGCTGCCCACCGACGTGGTCGACACCGTGGGGGCGGGCGACGCCTTCATGTCCGGCACCCTGCATGCCCTCGCCTCGCAGGGGCTGCTCGGCGCGGACGGCCGTGAACGGCTGCGCTCGCTGAGCCGGGACACCGTGACCGATGTCCTGCGCCATGCCGCGGCCTCCGCCGCCGTGACCGTCGCACGGGCCGGTGCCAACCCGCCGGACGAGGCGGAATTGAAGGCGGCACTCGCCCGTTTCTGAACAGCCCCGGCATGACGGTGTCACCGCCCCCTCCCGAGGTCGGTGACACCGTCATGTCATGCCGTCAGCGCGGGGTCACCCGACCGGAATGGCCCGGGGGAGCGCCGAGTCGACGGTGTTGCCGGGCCGGTCCTCGGCCGTCACACGGACGCCCGGGAATCTGCCCTTCACCAGCTCCGAGTGCGGCGCGACGAAGCGGTAATCACTGCTCTGCGCCACGCCCCTGCCGCCGCACCGCACGCGGAATTCGCCGAGCAACTGGATGGTGACGTCTTGACTCACCGACGGGGTCACCGGAGTCCCTCCGTATTCCGGACCATGACGCCGGGAGACGGTAGGAACCGCTCATTCCCCATTCATTACCCGGGCACTGCCAGATGCGGCGTGCTGTCGTCGTCGAGGAACTCGATGACGGCGAGGGCGAACAGCGCGCACAGCGCGATCCATACGGTGACCAGGCCCGTCGGCCGGTCCCACGCCACCAGGACCGCGGCGGCCACCACGACCACCGTCCAGTTCAGCCAGAGCCTCGCGCGGTGCACCCACCTGCCGACCGGGCCGCCGGTGACACCGGCCGCGTCCCGTACGGCACCGATGCCGCCGCTCCACATCGTCTTGACGCGGGTGGCGGCACGGCCGCCACCGGTGAGCCAGGCGGTGAGGGCTACCACAATGCCGAGCGTGACCATCAGGCGGACCAAGGCGCGTACGGGGCCGGCCAGGGAGTCGAAGACGGAACCGGCGGCCGGCTGGGACACCTCGGACGGGAGACTGTCGAGATAGAAGGCACGGCCCACCCACACGGCCAGCCCGAGCACCGCGGCACCCGCCGCGATCGCGAGCGCCGCCGTGACCAGTGCGCGACGGCGGCGTACCGCGAGAAGCACCCCGCCCGCGGCAAGGACCACAGTGACCAACGGCAGCCAGAAACCGATGATCTGGAGGGCCCGGAACCACTTCTTGGCCTTGCCGACCGAGTCGGAGGTCAGCACCGTGAAGTCGGTGTGGATCGCCGGGATCTTCGCGGCGACCGTCAGCCCCCGGTCGACGAGGCGTTGCTTCACCCGGTCGATCACCGGTGCCAGGTCGATGGTGACGGTGTCATTCGTGAGCTTCACCGTCCCGCCTCCGCTCCCGGACAGTGCCTTGAGCGTCGCGGACTGGGCGGCCCGGTTGAGGTCGGTCCAGATCGTCCCGAAGGCGTCGCTGGCGACGAACTTCTCCACGGTCCCGTGCACGAAGTCCGAAACCCCCGTGGTCAGGGGGCCGCTCAGTCTCGACAGTGCCTTGTCGACAACCGGCCGGTCCGCCGGGGCGACGTCGGCCAGCAGCGCCTTCACGTCGAGGTGCTTCATGACGGCGTCGGTGACGCGATCGGTCACCGCGGACTGCACATCGGGGTCGGAGGCGAGCGGCGCCATCATCGCCACATAGTTGTCCGTGTCGCCGATCTGGTTGTTCGCCCAGGTGGACACGATGCTCAGCGGCGTGAGGACGGCCGCGGCGACAATGAGCAGCACGGCGAAGAACGAACGGGCCCGCGGCCGGTGCCGTGCCGGAGCACGGGCCTCCAGCGCTGCCACCCTGGCGCGCAGCGCCTCCAGTTCCGCGCGCGCTTCCGGGGACTGAGACTGGCTACCGTCCGCTTCCATGCCCCAAGGGGATGCCCTGCCGGTGCACACAGCGCGGCGGACTGCTGCGGACGGGTGAACTCCTTCACCGGGCGCGCGGCGAGGTTCGGCCCACTCGGCCCATCGGTGACCCGTTCGGCTCAGTGAGCGCATCCTCGCCGGGGCGACTGCCGTTCGACATCCGGTAGACGTGATCGATTACGGAGGAGGGGCGGATCATGGGGCGGGTCGACATGGGTGTCGCGGTTACGGGAATGGGGCTGGTGACCCCTGCGGGCGCGGACGAGCACACCTTCTGGGCAGGACTGTGCGCCGGTGTGTCCGTGGCACGGCGATGTGAGGAACTGGCCGGGCTCCCGGTCGACTTCGCCTGTCCGGTGGACGGGATCGACCTGGACGAGGCCGTCGGCGGACGCTCGGTGTGGCGCATGGCACGGTTCGTGAAGATGGCGCTGGTCGCCGCCCGGCAGGCGGTGGCGGACGCCGGGCTGCAACCGCAGCGGTGGGACGGCGGCCGGGTGGGAGTGGTGCTCGGCGTCGGTGTGGGCGGGGTGTCCGTGCTCGTCGACAATCTGCGCAAGCTGGACGGCGGCGGACCGGAGGCGGTGTCGCCGCTCCTGGTCCCGATGATGATGCCCAACGCCGCCGCCGGGGAGGTGGCCATCGCCTTGCGGGCCCACGGGCCCAGCCTGGCACCGGCCACGGCCTGTGCGTCCGGGGCCACCGCGATCGCCGTGGCCCGTGACCTGCTGACGAGCGGCCGGTGCGATGTGGTTGTGGCAGGTGGCGCGGAGTCCGTACTGACTCCGCTGGTGGTGAGCGCCTTCGCGGGAATGGGAGCGCTCTCCCTGCGTACCGGCGATCCGGCGGGCGCGTCGCGGCCGTTCGCCGCGGACCGGGACGGTTTCGTGATCGGTGAGGGCGCCGCCGTGCTCGTGCTGGAGCGGACACTCGATGCGCAAGCCCGCGGCGGACGGGCGCGCGCCCTGCTGACCGGCGCGGGTTCCGGCACCGATGCCCACCACCCCACAGCCCCGCACCCGGAAGGAGCCGGGGCGCGCAGGGCCGTGGAGGCGGCGCTGCACGAGGCGGGCTGGGCGGCACACGAGGTGGACCACATCAATGCGCACGGAACATCGACCCCGGCGAACGACGCGATGGAGACAGCGCTCATCTCGGGGCTCTTCCCCCACCGGCCGTCGGTGACCGCCCCGAAAGGTGTGCTCGGGCACACTCTCGCCGCGGCCGGGGCGATCGAAGCGGTGGCCACCGTACTGACCCTGGAGCACGGTCTCGTCCCGCCGATCGCCAACCTGGACTCGCTGCCGGACGGGTTCGACCTCGACTGTGTGGTCAAGGAGCCCCGCACGCAGCACGTCGAGCGGGCACTCAGCCACTCCTTCGGTTTCGGCGGACACAACGTTGCGCTCGCCTTCCAGCGCGTCGACGCGGACGGCCTGCCGAAGACGGCCCCCGGTGTCCTCGCCGTCGGCTGATCGTTCTTGTCTCATGACCGCAACGATCGACGACCTCTCCACCGAACGGTCCATGGAACTCCTCACCGGTGTGCTCCTGGGCGACAACTTCAGCCGGGAGCACGGCTTCTGGCAGCGGTTGATCAGCACGAAACCGTTCCGCCGCCCGAACCGCTGCACTCCCGACGAACGCCTGCGTCTCGCGTACGAGCGGCTGCGTATCCTCAACGACTGCCTCGACAGCGGCGCCCGGCTCGCCGCCGACCCGCGCGCCCTCGCGGCCCTGCACGAATGGCTCGGCCCGGTCGACCCGGCCCTCACCACGGTGGCGGGCATCCACTACAACCTCTTTCTCGGTAGCCTCCTCGACCACGAAGGCGACAGCCGGCGCGATCTGTCGGACTTCCTGCGACTACGTAGTATCGGCACCTTTCTCTGTACGGAGGTGGCGCACGGCAATGACGCGGCGGCCGTCGAGACCACGGCCGCCTACGACCGCGAACGCGACGGGTTTGTGCTGCACACACCGCATGCCGGTGCCCAGAAATTCATGCCCAACACCAGTCCGGCAGGCGGCCCCAAGACCGGTCTTGTGGCCGCGCGTCTGCTCGTCGACGGCGCCGATCACGGCGTCTTCCTCTTCCTCGTACCGCTCACCGATGCCGTACGGGCCCTGCCCGGCGTACGGGTGCGCAGACTTCCCGCACGCATGGGGAGCCCGGTGGACCACTGCCTGACCTCCTTCGACCAGGTCTTCGTGGGGCGCGACGCGCTGCTCGGCGGGGACCACGGACGGATCGGTGACGACGGCGAGTTCAGCAGCGCCGTCGAGAACCGCAGATGTCGCCTCCTCGCGTCGATCGGGCGCGTCACCTCCGGCAAGATCTCCATGAGTGCCTGCGCGGTCGGCTCCGCGCGCGCAACGCTCGCCGTCGCCGTCCGCTACGGCAGCCACCGGTACATCTCCGGGCCCCGCGGATCGCGTCGGGTACCGGTGATCGCCCACCGCAGCCACCACGGCCCGCTCGCCCGGGCCATGGCCACGGTCTTCGCCATGAGCCTGCTGCACCGCAGGGCCCTGAACCGCTGGGAGGGACGGGAGGACGGCTCGGGCGCGGACCGGGAGGAGGCGGAGCGGCTGGTCGCCGTCGCCAAGGGATGGATCAGCTGGCAGGCCAGGTCCGTGATCGTCGAATGCCGTGAACGGTGCGGTGCCCAGGCGCTCCTGGAGAACAACGGCATGACCGAACTCATCACCGGAGTGGAAGGCGTCATCACCGCTGAGGGCGACAACCTGGCCATCCACGCCAAGGCGGCCGCGGAAATGCTCTTCGCCACCGAACCGGCCGCGTTCGACGCTCCCTTCGGCGGCGAACCCGGTGACCTCACCGACCCCGGGTTCCTCGGCAGACTCCTGGCTGTGCTGGAGGAGATCTGGTTCGGCCGGGCCAGGGAAAGGCTGGGCCACGCACCGCACGGTGACCCGCTGGAGCGGTGGAACATCGCATCCGGTCCCGCCCTTCGCGGCGTCGAGGCCCACGCTCACCGGCAGGCTGCCGAGGCGTACACGGACGCGGTGGCAGGTCTGCCGGACGGGCCCGCCCGTGAGCGGCTGGTCGAGCTGCAGCGGCTGTTCGCACTCGACCGGATCGCCCGGAACAGCGGCGATCTGATGGCCGCAGGATATCTGACGGCCGATCAGGTCAATGGATTGCCGGACGCCTTGGAAGAGCTGATCACCGCCGTCGCCGCTCATCTGCCCACCCTCGCCGACTCCTTCGCGCTGCCGCAGGAACTGCTCGCCGACTGGCCCATCGCGGGGGCCGATTACGTCGATGCGTACGACGATCCGGCGGCGGCCTGGCAGTCGGACGGGGACCGGGCGACGGCCCCGGGGGAGCAGTGAGGGCCGCGACAGGGATGGGAACAACTGTGCGGACGCAGCGGGTACGGGAGGCGGCCGAGGCCCTCGGTGTCCGCGTTGCGCTGCTGGTCTTCTGGGGTACGGCAGCCGTCCTGGCCCGGTGGTGCACGCAGCCGCAGCAGGGCGGTGGCGAATCGGTTCGGCACAAGGCGTAACTGGAGGCACGTCACCCAGTTGATTCGGCGTCGGGACGGTGCCCCCGCCGTCCCCGGCAGCCGTACCGAATGATGGAGAGGAAGCTCATGAGTGCGATTCATCCCAAGATCACCGAGGTTCTGACGCACACCTTCAAAGTGCCCGTCGCCGAGATCCGGCCGGATTCCACGATGGGCAGCATGGAGATGGACTCCCTCGCCGTCGCCGAGTTCGCCGTCCTCATCAGGGAGACGATGGGCGGCGACGGGGACTTCGACAAGCTCCCCAAGGACGCCACCCTGGCCGACATCACGGGGTACATCGACGCGACAGCCGGCAGTGGGGTGCTGATGGGCGGCGCGGCACCGACGAGCAACGCCCGATGAACAAGCCCGCGATTGCCGTAACAGGCCTGGGAATGATCACCCCGGTCGGCAACGACACCGAATCCACCTGGAAAGGTGTGTGCGCCGGAGTCTCGCCGGTGCGTACCGTCGCGGCACTCGAAGGGTGCGCGGTCGACTTCGCCTGCACGGTCGACGGTATCGATCTGGACGCCGCGATCGGCGGCCGCACGTCCTTCCGGATGGGGAAGTACGTCAAGTTCGCCGTTCTCGCCGCGCGGGAGGCGGTCGCCGACGCCGGACTCGACCCGGCGCGGTGGGAGGGCAGCAGGGTCGCGGTGGTCGTCGGCACCAGCAGCGGAGGTTCCGCCGCGCTGACCGAGCAGGCCGTCGTACTCGACCGGCGCGGACCGGATGCCACCTCGCCGTCGGGCATCCTGCTCACCATTCCGAACATGCCCGCGGCCGAGATCGCCATCCAGTTGCGGGCCACCGGCCCCAGCCTGGCACCGTGCACCGCCTGCTCGTCCGGCGCCACCGCACTGTCCGTCGCCCGCGATCTGCTGGTCACAGGACAGTGCGACATCGCGATCGCCGGAGCCACCGAGTCGATCGTCCACCCGGTCGCCATGACCGGATTCGCCCGGTCCGGAGCCACGGCCCGGGCGGAGGGCGACCCGGCCAGGCGGTGCCGGCCCTTCGCGGCCGACCGTGCCGGGCTGGTCATGGGTGAGGGCGCCGCCGTCATGGTGCTGGAACGGGCGGACGACGCCGTCGCCCGGGGCGCCGCGCCGCGGGCACTGCTGGCGGGCACCGGCGCCACCACCGACGCCCACCACCCCACAAGCCCGCACCCGTCCGGCGCGGTCGCCCAGGCCGCGGTCGAGGCCGCGCTGCGTGACGCGGGCTGGGTGGCCGAGGACGTCGAGCACGTCAACGCACACGGCACGGCGACACCGATCAACGACGCAACCGAGGCCGCCCTCATCGGCCGGGTCTACCCGCACCGGCCGCCCGTCACCGCCCCGAAGGGTGTACTCGGGCACTGCATGGGGGCGGCCGGAGCGATCGAGGCCGGACTGACCGTCCTGACGCTCCAGCGCGGAGTCGTACCGCCGATCGCCAACCTGGACGCCCCGGCGCCGGAGTTCGACATCAACTGCGTCACCGAGCAACCCCTGCGGCAGCCCATCCGGCGCGCCGTCAGCCACTCCTTCGGCTTCGGCGGGCACAACGCCGTGATCGCTCTTCAGCGTCCATAGGCATCGGGCAGGTGGTGCGACGGGAGCACAGCCCGGCGTACCACCGGCCACACCGCCCATGAGATGCGCGGAGGCTCGTGATAGCTTGCCGAAGCCAGTCAAACTCCACGTAGGGGTCAGGGAATCCGGTGAGAATCCGGAACTGACGCGCAGCGGTGAGGGGGACGGGCGGGGCCACGGCCACTGGGACCACCCGCGGGTGTCCTGGGAAGGCGTCCCGTCCGTAGGAGCCCGAGTCCGAAGACCTGCTGGCATCTGCGACCCGGTACCGGGCGCAGGACTCCGTACAGCGGGCTCCGCGCATGAGCCCCGAGACGCAGAGGGACTCCGTGCCGTCCATAGCCAGCCCTGTCCGCACCATTGCCCTGCTCTCGGCGGGACTCGTCCTGCTGACCGCCTGCGGGGGCGGAACGAGCAGCTCTGCCGCGAAGTCCGGCTCCGCCGACGGATACCCCGTGACGCTGAAGAACTGTGGACGCACCGTCACCGTCGAAGCCGCACCGCACCGGGCCGTCCCGGTCGACCAGGGATCGACGGAGATCCTGCTCTCCCTCGGCCTCGCCGACCGGCTGGCCGCCACCTCGACCTGGACCGACCCGGTGATGAAGGGCCTGGAGAAGGCCAACGCCAAGGTTCCCAGGATCGCGGACAACCGGCCGTCGTCGGAGAAGGTCCTCGACGAGGAACCCGACTTCATCAGCGCGTCGTTCGAGTCGACGCTCGCCAAGGGCGGCGTCGCACCCCGCGAACAGTTCGAGGATCTCGGCGTCCCCACCTATGTCTCGCCCGCCGACTGCACCGGCAAGGACAACAGCGGCGGCGGCGACGGAGCCCGTACCGCGCCGCTGACCATGGACAGCGTGTACGACGAAGTGCGCGACCTGGCCAAGGTGTTCGGCGTGCAGAAACGCGGCGACACGCTCGTGGCGCAGCTGCGGGCCCGGGTGAAGAAGGCGACCGAGGGCGTCGACGCCTCCGACGCCACCCTCCTCTACTGGTTCTCCGACTCCAAGGCCCCGTACCTGGCCGGCTGCTGCGGAGCGCCCGGCATCATCACCAGGGAACTCGGCGCGAAGAACGTCTTCGACGACACCCATGAGGAATGGCCCCAGATCAGCTGGGAGACCGTCGCCGACCGCAACCCCGACGTCCTGGTCATCGGAGACCTGACCCGCAAGGCACAGACCGCCGAGAGCGCCGCGAAGAAGATCGAATTCCTGGAGTCCAACCCCGTCACGAAGAACATGGACGCCGTCAGGCACAAGCGGTACGTCCTGCTGAGCGGCCAGGCCATGAACCCGTCCATCCGGACGGTCGAGGGTGTGGAACGCGTCGCCGCCGGGCTGCGCACATTCGGATTCACGGGGTGACGGACACCGAACGGGCCACGGCGGTGGACGCGCCATGGGCCTTTGAAGCAGCCGTGCGCAGTGGCACGGGGATGCGGAAGCTGCGCGGCGGAGCCCTGTGGGCCTGTGGCATCGCACTGCTCGTGCTGTCCGTCGCGGTCGCCGTCACCATCGGCCCGGCCCGTATCTCCGTCGCCGACGTCTGGTCCACGGTCGCCTCCCACCTGGGCTGGGGCCGGTCAAGGCTCACCCCGATCCGGGACGGCATCATCTGGAACCTGCGCATGCCGCGCACCCTGCTCGCCGCGGTGTGCGGCGCCGGGCTCGCGGTGTGCGGAACCGTCATGCAGTCCCTGCTCCGCAACCCGCTCGCCGACCCGTTCGTCCTCGGCGTCTCCTCCGGTGCGTCGACCGGCGCGGTCGTGGTCGTCGTCCTCGGCGTCGGCGGGGGAGCGGTGTCGATCTCGACCGGCGCGTTCATCGGCGCACTGTGCTCGTTCGCCCTGGTTCTGCTGCTGAGCCACACCCTGGGCGGCACGACCGACCGGGTCGTCCTCTCCGGTGTGGCGGCCATGCAGCTGTTCTCCGCGCTCACCTCCTTCGTCGTGATGACCGCCGCCGACGCCGAGCAGACCCGCGGGGTGCTGTTCTGGCTGCTCGGCTCGCTCAGCGGGGTCGGCTGGACCGATGTGTGGCTCTGCTCCGCCGTTCTCGTCGTGACGCTGCTGATCTGCCTCGGCCACGCCCGTACGCTCGACGCCTTCGCGTTCGGCCAGGACGCCGCCGCCACACTCGGCGTCCATGTCGCGCGCACCCGGATCGTGCTGCTCTGCACGACCGCGCTGCTGACCGCCGCACTCGTCAGCTCGGTCGGCGCCATCGGCTTCGTCGGTCTGGTCCTGCCGCACGCTGCCCGTGCGCTCGCCGGCTCCGGGCACCGGCGGCTGCTGCCGGTCACCGCCCTGGCAGGGGCGGTCTTCCTGGTCTGGGTCGACACCCTGGCCAGGACGGTCCTCGACCCGCAGGAAGTGCCCGTGGGAGTCGTCACCGCCCTCATCGGCGTACCCGCGTTCGTCCTGGTCCTGTACCGCAGCCGGAGGATCACATGACGGGTGGAGCCACTGAGGGGCTGTGCGCCGAGCGGGTCAGCCGGGAGGCGGGCGGCCGCCTCATCCTCGACGGGGTCCATCTCGCCCCGCCGCCCGGCGCCACCGTCGGGCTGATCGGGCCGAACGGCTCCGGCAAGTCGACCCTGTTGCGGGTGCTGGCAGGAGTCCTCGCCCCGGATGCGGGCGTGGTCTCCCTCGACGGCCGGCGGCTCGACGAGATCGGTCGCCGAACCGTGGCCCAGCGGGTTGCCGTGGTCGACCAGCATGCCGTCACCCAGGTCGAGTTGAGCGTCCTGGATGTGGTAAGCCTCGGGCGTATCCCGCACCGCAGGGCTTGGTCGGCACCAGGCCGGACGGACGACGACGCGGTGCGCGAAGCCCTGGAGCGGACCGGTCTCGCCGATCGCGGCGACCAGTCCTGGCACACCCTCTCCGGCGGTGAGCGGCAACGTGTCCAGATAGCGCGCGCACTGGCCCAGCAGCCGCGTGAACTGCTGCTCGACGAGCCGACGAACCACCTCGACATCCAGCACCAGTTGGATCTGCTGTCGCTGATCACCTCGCTGCCCCTCACCGGTGTGATCGCTCTGCACGACCTCAATCTGGCCGCGATGTTCTGCGATCGGATCGTCGTCATGAAGGAGGGGCGGGTGGTGGCCGCCGGGACCCCGGCGCAAGTGCTCACCGAGGAGCTGATCGCCGACGTCTACCGGGTCAGGGCGCGGGTCACTCCCGATGGCCCGGACGGGCGGCCCTCGGTGCGCTTCCTGCCCCAGCGGCCGGGGCCGGATTGGCTCGTTGTTCCGACTGTGCGATGAATCGTTGACGGTTGAGCAGGTCGAGTCGTGGTCCGAGGGGATAGCCGGGTTCCATGCCCGGTTCGCCCATCGTTTCGGCAGGTCGGAGCCCCGCGAGCGGGCGTCGGACTACCTGAACGGGTTGCTCGCGCCGCTTGAGAAAAAGAACGGGTGGACGCTGTCGGAGCAGGTCGGGCAGTTGCGCCCCGACGGCGTCCAGCGGCTGCTCAACCACTCCGGCTGGGACGAGAACGCGGTCCGCGACGATGTGCGGGACTTCGTCGTGGAGACCATCGGTGCCAAGGATGCGGTGCTGATCGGCGACGACACCGGCTTCCTGAAGAAGGGCACCAAGTCCGCCGGCGTCCAGCGTCAGTACACCGGCACGGCCGGCCGCACGGAGAACAGCCAGATCGGAACATTCCTGGCCTACGCCTCCTCCAGGGGGCGGGCGTTGATCGACCGCGAGCTCTACATCCCTGTCTCCTGGACGGATAACCGTGAGCGCTGCCGCGCGGCCGGGATCGATGACGGAGTTCCCTTCGCGACCAAGAACGAGCACTTCAAGTGGATGCTGCAACGCGCCATCGACGCGGGTGTCCCGTTCGCGTGGGTCACCGCTGACGAGGCATACGGGCAGGTCAAGCACCTGCGAGTGTGGCTGGAGGAACGTCGGGTCGCGCACGTGCTGGCCATCCGCCGGTTGATGGGCCACGTCGTCGTCACGCGCCACTGCCACAGCAACGAGCACTATCTGCACTGGTCACGCTTCCGACGACGCAGCCAGGCACGAGCCCGCCGCTCCCACTACAAACGCCGAGGCCACATTCTCCAGATGCGGTTGCAGTACTAAGGGCTCGCAGAGAATCAAGGTGTTGCTTCCCGTGATTCGGCTCGTTGATGTGGTATGAGCGTATCCGAGTCGACTCGTGAGCAACTCGCCGCGAAGTTCGCGGTGTTGTTCCCGCATCTGGACGAGCGGCAGCGTCGGCTGCTGATGGGCGCCGAGGCCCGGATCCTCGGGCACGGTGGGATCCGGGCCGTCGCGCGGGCGGCCGGTGTCAGCGAGGCGACGGTACGCAAAGGTGTGGACGAGTTGGAGGCGGGCGAGGCGTCGCTGGGCCGGGTGCGCCGTCCTGGCGGCGGGCGGAAGAAAGCCGCTGACCTGGACGCGGGCCTGCGGACCGCGCTGCTTGAGCTGGTCGAGCCGGACATGCGCGGGGACCCGATGTCGCCGCTGCGCTGGACGACGAAGTCGACGCGTAACCTCGCTGCCGAGCTCACCCGCCAGGGGCACCGCGTCTGCGCGGACACGGTCGGTGACCTGCTGCGCGAGGAGGGCTTCAGTCTGCAGGCCAACGCCAAGACCGTCGAGGGTGCCCAGCATCCGGACCGCGACGCCCAGTTCCGCTACATCAACGAGCAGGCCCGCGCCCACCGGGACGCGGGAGACGCGGTGATCAGCGTGGATACCAAGAAGAAGGAACTGGTGGGGCAGTACAGGAACGCCGGACGCGAGTGGCAGCCCCAGGGTGAACCGGTCAAGGTCAAGACGCATGATTTCCTTGACCGGCAGGGGCCGGGCAAGGCGATCCCGTACGGGATCTACGACACCATCGCGAACACCGGCTGGGTCAGCGTCGGCACTGACCACGACACCGCCGCGTTCGCGGTCGCCTCCATCCACCGCTGGTGGCACGCCCAGGGGCGGGACAGTTACCCCACGGCCACCCGGCTGCTGATCACCGCCGACGCGGGCGGCTCCAACGGCTACCGCACCCGCGCCTGGAAGGCCGAACTCGCCGTCCTGGCCGCCGAGACCGGCCTGGAAATCACCGTCTGCCACCTTCCTCCGGGGACTTCGAAATGGAACAAGGTGGAACACCGACTGTTCTCCCACATCTCCATGAACTGGCGCGGCAGGCCCCTGACCAGCCACGAAGTCATCGTGAACAGCATCGCGGCGACCACCACCCGCACCGGACTGGCCGTTCGCGCCGAACTCGACACCAGCCTCTACCCCACCGGCGTGAAGGTCACCGACGCCGAGATTGACGCGCTGCCGATGAGCCGGCACCGCTTCCACGGCGACTGGAACTACACCCTTCACCCCGCACACCCCCACCCCGCCCGCACTGGAACCAAGACCACCGAAACACACGCCATGCACACGACCGACAAGCCAGGCCGGATCAACTCCGCCTCACTCCGCGACCCGGAACTGACCGGCATGACTCACCAACAACTGAACGCCTTGATCGGCGAGTTGACTCCAGCGCTGGCGGAACTTCGCGAGCATTCCCGGTGCGAACAACGCGGAGGCGAACGCCGCCGAGCCCCCGGCGCGGGCGCCAAGTGCAAGCTCACCTCGGCCGACCGGATCCTGGCCACCGTGCTTTACCTGCGCAGACTCGGTACTCAAGACCTTCTCGGCCAGCTTTTCGCTGTGAACCGGAGCACGATCACCGACGCCGTCGGCGAGGTCCGCCCGCTTCTGAAACAGCACGGCCACCGCATCCCCGCCTCGACAGCGCGGTTCCGCACCCCCACAGACGTGACCGCCTACCTCGAAAAATACGGGACCGAACCCCCGAAAGAGATCAAACCCGCATGTTGATTCTCTGCGAGCCCTAACGACCTCGGGAGGAATTGAATTCGGGGTGTGCTGGCCTTGTGTTCGGCTGGTGGTTGATCAGCAGGCGATGGTGCGGGCGAGGACCAGTTCGGTGTTTGTCCGGGGGCGGCTGGGTCGCTTGGCGGCTCGGTCGGAGACCAGGCAGGCGATTGCGATGTGGGTCTCGGCATGCGTTTCACGGCGTCCGGTGAACCGCCGGAGAGGAGCCCACTGCCGCAGTTCGGCGTTGGTGTGCTCGACGCAGATCCGGGCCGAGGACTGGCGGCGCCGCGCTTCGCGCCAGGCGTACTTGTCGCCGTCGCAGGCGTTGTCCTTCGGACTCTTCGGCGGGGCGCTCACTTGGCGGGGAAACTCCTTGGCCAGCCCTTGATACCCGGAGTCGACCTCGGCTTTCACGCCGGGACGGTGGCGGAACTGCTCGGCGATGCCCTCGCTGCGGACCGCCGTCTGATCATGCATGCGGCCCGGCCGGACGACACCAGACAACAGCATGCGGCCCTGGCCGTCACTGAACGTCGTCGTCTTGATCGTGTTCTGTCTGCGCTTGCCCGAGACGAACGCCCGCCGGCCGGGCCGCCCCGCCTGCGGGCGGCGGACCTGAGTCTCCGCCCCGTCCAACCGCAGCTCGACCTCCTCGGCCTCGGCATAGGCAAAGACGTCCTCCAACGTCTTCAGCCGCAGGCCGGGACGGTCGGGGACGGCGAAACCCCGGGCCGCGAGCAGGGGACGGACCTGGCGGACCGCGGCGGAGACAGTGGAGCGGTCCACGTTGAAGAACTCGGCCAGGACCACGTGCGGCAGCCCGTGCCGCAGATGGATGAGGGTGACTAGGGCCTGTCCGACGGGTCAGGCCCTGGTGCCTGTCCAACAGGGCTTTGGGCTTGCGCTTTCCGTTGCGGCAACTTCTACGGTCATGTGTGTGGCCGGAGAGACCGGCCCGGCGAGGGAGGCACCGGCAATGGCCTGGTCGATCGCGGAGGTGGCGCGGATGTCCAAGGTGACATCGCGGACGCTGCGGCATTACGACGAGATCGGCCTGCTGCCGCCCGCATGGATCGGGAGCAACGGGCACCGCTACTACGAGGAGGCCGATCTGCTGCGGTTGCAGCAGATCCTGCTGATGCGGGAGCTGGACCTGGGGCTGCGCGAGATCCAGGCGGTCCTGGACAGCCAGCTCGACCAGGTGGCCGTGCTCCGTGAGCACCACCAACGGCTGCTCGCGGAACGGGACCGGCTGGAGACGCTGGCCCGTACGGTCGGCCGCACCATCGCCGAACTGGAAGAAGGTAAGGACAAGGGCCATATGACGAAAATCAACAAGCCGGAGAACCTGTTCGAGGGGTTCCAGCCCCCCTCCGAGGCCGAGGCCGAGGTACGGGAGCGGTGGCCGCAGGCGTGGGAGCAGTCCCGGCAGGCCGTCGAGGCGATGACCTCCGAGGACACGGAGCGCTGGCAGCGTGAGGTGACGGCGCAGATGATCCGTATGGCGGAGTTCATGGTGGCTGGCACGCCGGTATCCGACCCGGCGGTACAGGCCGAGGTGGACGCCAACTACCAGGGCATCTGCCGGTTCTGGACCCCGACCGCGGCCGCGTACAAGGGAGTGGGCCAGACCTATGTCGACGACCCGCAGATGCGGGCCAACTTCGACAAGATCGCCGACGGTCTCGCCGTCTACCAGCGCGATGCGATGACCGTGTATGCCGATGCCCGACTGAGCTGACCGCACGCGCCTAAGGGCTGTTCGGTGGGTCATGGGCGCAGCCAGAGGCGAAGTGGTCGGCGTTGGTGTCGACGCCGATCACGCCCCGGGCGCGAGCGGTCTCCAGCGGGAGGGTCTTCACGACGGGGCGTTGCCAGGAGGCGGTGAGGTACCAGCGGCCACGGCCGGTGTCGAGGTGGATGCGGTAGGCGACGGACCGGTTCGCGGTGATGCGGTCGGCCCACTCCTGACCCCGGTGCGCAAACGCCGCGGTCGAGGTGAGGGTGTACCGGCCCGACCCGGCGCATATGATCGACGGGCCGACTGCCCACCGTCGTCCTGCCGCGCCACCGGGGGTGCCTCATCCGTTCCGTACGCATCCGGCTCCCCGAACAGCGCGGTGAACTGCTGACCCGGCACGAGGACGGCCTGGACATTCACCATCTGGTATGGCGGCTCGGGCCGGGGTGGCGGGTGTGCAGCAGTGCCGTGCTCGGCGGTGGTATTGGCCCGCGCTCCTGGATCCTCAACGCACAGGTACCCGGCGGCTATCCGCGCCTGGACCCCGACCGTCACCTCGCCGAGATCGCCGCTGCGGAACACCTCGGCGGACCCGGTGCCGGACTGATGACGGCCGCCGATGTCACGGCGTACACAGTCGCGGACGACGAGGGGGTGACGGCGACCGCCACCTGCGGACTCGGCGTACGCGGCTGGGCCGCCGCCCCGGCCGAGGGCACCGAGGGGCCGCCGCGGCCGGGCACGGTCAATATCGTCGTCACCCTGCCGGTGGCCCTCTCCGACGCCGCACTCGTCAACGCGGTCGCCACTGCGACCGAGGCCAAGGTCCAGGCACTCCTGGATGCGGGACTCGACTGCTCCGGCACCCCCACCGACGCCGTCTGCATCGCCGCCCCCTCCCCGGGACCCACCCCCGGTGAACCCTTCGCAGGACCCCGCTCCCGCTGGGGTGCACGACTCGCCAGGGCCGTGCACGCTGCCGTCCTCGAAGGTGCGCTGCGGCAATGCTGAGAACCCACCGCGCCGCGAGCCGACCGGGGCGCGGCCGATGAAGGGAGTCCTCTCATGACCTCAAGCGCTGCCGACGCAACCCCGCAGCGGTCGACGGTCGCCGTCCTCGGCACCGGAATCATGGGATCAGGCATGGCCCGGAGTCTGCTCCGGGCCGGACTCGACGTCCGTGCCTGGAACCGTACGCAGGCCAAGGCGGCACCGCTCGCCGCCGACGGAGCCACGGTCACCGCGACGGCGGAGGAAGCCGTACGCGGTGCCGATGTCATCCTCACCATGCTCAACGACGGCCCCGCCGTCGCCGCCGCACTCACCGCCGCGTCGCCGGCGCTGCGCGCCGGACAGGTGCTCCTCCAGAGCTCGACCGTCGGGCTCGACGCCACCGCCGATCTCGCCCGGCGCGCGATGGACGCGGGTCTGGTCTATCTCGACGCACCGGTCTCCGGTACCAAACAGCCTGCGGAACAGGGCACGTTGACGGTCTTCGTGTCCGGTCCCTCCACCGCCCGGGCGTCGGTGAACCCGGTGCTGGACGCGATCGGGCAGCGAACGGTCTGGGTCGCAGAGACTCCCGGGGCGGCCTCGCGGCTGAAGCTCGTGGTCAACACCTGGGTGATCACCATGGTCAACAGCATCGCGGAATGCCTCAACCTGGCCGAAGGACTGGGGATCGCTCCGCAGACGTTCCTGGACGTCATGAAGGGCGGCCCGCTGGACTCCGCCTACCTCCAGGGCAAGTCCGCCGCCGTCCTCTCCGGTGACCTCACCCCGAGCTTCGCCCTGTCCACAGCACTCAAGGACACACACCTCATCCTGGACGCGGCGGAGAAGTCGGGGGTGCGGCTGGACCTGGTCGCCGCGTCGGCCGACCGTTTCGCGCGCGCCGAGGCGGCAGGGCACGGCGGCGAGGACATGATCGCCACCTACTACGCGGGCCGCACCCCGGAGTAGGACGGTGACTGAGTCCCGCCGGACGGCCCGCCCAGGGGGCCGGAGCAATCCGCTCCGGCCCCGCCGGGCCCGTAGAGCCGTCGGACGACGACATCCGCGCCGTGCTCGATCGGACGCAGCAGGGGCCCCGGCGACACGCCGCGGACGCGAGGCGACCCGGATCGACGTGGCGCCGCGAGACGAGAACCGGACTCGCGGGCGTGGCGTGAGCGTGGCAGCGGCTCCGAAAGGCGTCAACCGCTCTTCCGTACGGCTGCACGGCGTGGCGTATGTGGTTCAGCCACTGGTCACGGCGCTGCCCGCCATGTCTCCGTATCGGCTCCGACCTGCGTGACGAACCTGTTGCGCAGCCGTACGGGACCGCTGCAAGCGGGTCACCGAGTGGCCCGATGCGGGCGCCCGATTTCATTCGGCCGCAATGCACGAGCGCGATCGCGGGGCAGACGGGCGATGGAGACTCCGGCTGATGCATCAGCCGGAGACCGCGTCCGCTCAGATCACTCCTCGACGAGCATTCCGCTGCGCAGCTTCCGCAGAATTCTGCTTATCAGCCGCGACACATGCATCTGCGAGATGCCGAGCTCCGTGCCGATCTGGGACTGGGTCATCTCCTGGCCGAAACGCATGCCGATGATGCGACGTTCACGATCGTCGAGATCGCCGAGCAGCGGCGCGAGCGTATGCAGATTCTCGACCGTCTCCATGGCGGGATCGGGTCCGCCCAGGACATCGGCGAAGGTGCGCCCCGGTGCGTTTCGCCGGCCCGCGTCCGCCGGATCGGCCGGCATGTCCAGCGAACCCGCCGTGTACCCGTTGGCCGCCACGATGCCCTCGGTGACCTCGCCCTCGCTGAGCCCCAGCTGTTCGGCCAGCTCCGGAAGGGTGGGGTCGCGGTCGAGCTGCGTGGCCAGGGACTCCTTGGTCCTGGCGATGTCGACCCGCAACTCCTGTAGTCGGCGCGGGACATGCACCGCCCAGCTGGTGTCACGGAAGAACCGTTTTATCTCGCCGGTGATGTAAGGGACCGCGAAGGAGGTGAACTCGACCTCGCGGGAGAGATCGAACCGGTCGATGGCCTTGATCAGCCCGATGGTGCCCACCTGGACGATGTCCTCCATGTCGCCGCCGCCCCGGTTGCGGAACCGTCCTGCGGCGAACCGGACAAGGGAGAGGTTCATCTCGATGAGGGTGTTGCGCGCGTACTGATGGGCGGGGGTTCCCTCCTCCAGGACCCGGAGCCGGTCGAAGAACAGCCTGGACAGTTCACGCGCATCCGGCGGAGCGATCTTCCCCGCGTCCTCGATCCACGGCAGGTCGCCGATGTCCCCGGCAGCCTCCCCCGTCTGCGTCGACCGCGCACTCTCCGCTCGCTCCGCACCGGCAGTCCGCGCAGTGTGCGCCGTCATCTCGTCACGCTCCCCTGGTCGTAGGTGAGGTGTATGCGTCTGCCCCCGGAGGAGGCTCCCATGCGGAAAAGTGGAAGTCGATCAGATCACACGGCATCAATGGCGGGGTATCGTCGTGATCCCTCGTCATCTCTGTGCCGGCGAGGCGCACCGGACACCAGAACCGCCCCACCGGTACGGGGGAGCCCGGTGGGGCGGTCGCCTCCAGGTTGCCACAGCCGACGGCTCATCGGGGCCGACCGGCTCATATCCGGCGGTAGTTGAGTCGAAATCGACGGTGCCCCGACTGCGGACGATGCCCGGACTGCTCAGTCGCGCGGGTAGCCCACGATGGTGTGCGTGACGGCGGGGGAATCCTCGGTGGTGCAGTAGTGGCTGCTGAGCCCCGCGAACCGGGCCGTGTTCCCCGCCCCCAGGAGATGCGGGACCTCGTTCACGACCAGTGTCACCTGGCCCGACATCACCAACACGTACTCCACCGAATCCGCACCGTGCGAACTGACTTGGCTCTGGGCGTGCGGATGCAGACGGGTACGGTAGATCTCGATGCGGCCCTGCTCGTGGCCTGAGTACAGCAGGTCGACCGGTGTCTCGTCCTCGGGTTCGTCCAGCGAGGCGGCGCGGACGATCTCCGGCTGCAGCAGCGGCTGACGGAGCAGATCCGTGCAATTCGTGTCCAGCGCGTCGGCGATGCGCACGAGCACATCGACCGTCTGCTTGGCTTCGGCGCGTTCGATCCGGGACAGCAGCCCCTCGCTGACACCGGTCGCCGCCGAGAGTTCGCGCAGGTTCCAACCATGGGCCAACAGACGGCGGTTGAGATTTCCGGCCAACGCTGTCCGCACGCCGGCGGCGGCGGACTGCTGTGCATCCGGTGGACGCGGGGGCGCGGGCAGGTCGACGGTGACGGGTGGCTCGGACGCCGTTCCTGTTCGCTCCCGGTGGTACGCGCAGGTCAGCGGCACACTCTACCGGCGCGGCTGCCGGCCGGTCAGATCCTTGTCGCTGCTGCCCGCGACCTCGGGCAGCGCGTCGATCATGCGGGGTGCGGACGGCTCCGGCGGTGCGAGGAGCGCAAGGGGCTGCGCATCCGCCCCCGGGCCCTGCGGTCCGGCCGGGACCGGGACCGGGGCCAGGACCAGTCCGACGTCTCCGGGCCGGCTGCGGCCACGGCGACCGCGCGCCCGTCGGGACTGATCCGGGCCTCGACCGGATGGACCAGCCGCAGCATCGCCTCACGGACACGTCGCACGGCTGTGCCCACCTTCCCCGCGTCGGCGCCCACGTCCGGTTGTTAGGCTCCGATCGTGAAATTCGGTGTGAACATACTCAATTTCGGTGTCGGCGCCACTCCGGCAAGCCTCCTTCAACAGGCTGTGGATGCCCGTGAGTTGGGGTACTCCTTCGCGATGATCTCCGATCACATCGCGGTCACCCCCGACGTGCACGAGACGTATCCCGCCCCGTTCTACGACCAGTTCGTACTTGCCGCGCACATCGCCGGGCGGGTGCCAGGTCTGGTGCTCGGTACGACCGTCACCGTGATTCCGTACCGGCACCCTCTGCAGACGGCCCGGCTCGCAGCCAATATCGACAACCTGAACGCCGACGGGTTCATCCTCGGCGCGGGGATCGGCTGGTCCAGGGCCGAGTACGAGGCGCTGGGCGTGCCCTTCGCCGAGCGGGGACGGATCACCGATGAATACCTGGCCGCCATCCGTGCCGCATGGACCGAGGACCCCACGACGTTCCGGGGCGAGCACGTCTCGTACCAAGGGGTACGGACCGCGCCCGCGCCCGCATCCGCCCCCTGTCTGCCCGTCTGGGTCGGTGGCAACTCGGCAGCCGCCCAGCGCCGCGCCGCCCGGCTCGGTGAGGGCTGGCACCCGTACCGGCTGCCGCTCGATGCGATCCGGGCCGGGCTGCCGGTGATCACCGAGGAGGCCGAACGGGTCCGGCGCCCCGCTCCCACGCTCGTGCCGCGGTTGCAGATCCGCGTCACCGACGCACTCCTCGGCAGTGAACGCCCCGCCGGGCACGGCACGATCGACCGGATCCGGGCCGATCTGGCAGAACTCGGCGAGCTGGGCGTCACCCACGTTCTGCTCGACGTCAACCCGGACACACCCGCCGAACGCGGCACCGCGGGCGACGACCGGAGGCTTCTCGAACTCCTCGTGAACAAGGTCGTGGACCCGGTCACGGGCGGCGTCCGCTGAATCATTGCGGCCCGATGAACACTCCACCGGCCCGGGAATACCTGCACGGAAAAGGACCTTCCTGCTGCTGTAGCGACCGGGGACCGGCCCGGCCGTCGGTGCCGTGAACCGTCGCTGCCATGACCAGGAGAGAGGGAGCCCATGCCCAAGGCGTACGTGTTCACCCGCAACGGCGGGCCGGAGGTGGAGGCCCTCATCGAGCAGGACGTGCCGGTGCCGGGCCCCGGCGAGCTGCTCGTCGCCGTCCGGGCGGCTGGAGTCAACCCGGTCGACTGGAAGCTGCGTACGGGGTACACCAGGCCCGGCAGTGAGCCTCAGCCGTTTCCCACCGTCTTCGGCAGCGAGGCCGCCGGAGTCGTCGAGGGCGTGGGCCCGGATGTCGAAGGATTCGCGGTCGGGGACGAGGTCTTCGGCAATCCGGTGACCGGCGGGTACGCCGAGTACACGCTGCTGCCCGTCGCCGTGACCGCGCACAAGCCGGCCGAGCTGTCGTTCACCGACGCGGCCGTGCTGTCGGTCGCGGTGGCCACCGCGTACGACGGCGTCCGCCAGCTGGGACTCGCCCCCGGTTCGACCCTGCTGATCACCGGGGCCGGAGGCGGTGTCGGAACGGCCGCGGTACAGCTCGCCCGCCACGCCGGTGTCCATGTCATCGGTACCGCGAGCGCGACCAAGAAGGACTTCATCGAGTCGCTCGGCGCTGTGCATGTCGAATCCGGCGCCGGTCTCGCAGACCGGGTCCGGGCAGCGGCACCCGACGGCATCGACGCGGTCTTCGACCTGGTCGGCGGCGACACCCTGAGGGCCGTGGCCCCGCTTCTCACGGACCCGGCCACGCTGATCAGCGCCGGAGGCAAGCCACTGGCGGTGGAGCTCGGCGGGGCGGCCGTCGCACGGGCCCGCACCGCGGCGGTCCTCGACGAGGTGGCGAACCTCGTCGTCACCGGAGCCCTGCGGACGCATGTGACCGGGACCTTCCCGCTCGCCGAGGCGGGAGAAGCGCTGCGCGCCGTCGAGAGCGGACATGCGCGCGGGAAGATCGTGATCGAGGCGATCGCGTGAGCGCACCGCATGCCACTGCCGGTGAGACGCATCCGCTGGACAACCCGGTCCGCGCCGCGCTGACCGGCCCGCACGCCCACTTCGCCGAGCACCGTGGCCGCATCCTGCGCTACCCGGCGGACGTGGCCCCCTGGGTCGCGATCCCGGACGCGCCGCAGGCCGAGGACTGGTCCGACGCCGCAACGCTCGCCGGACCCGGTGGCGCCGTCACCATCACCGCCTTCCGCGAACCGCCGCCGGACGACTGGGAGATCACCTTTCACGCCGAGGGTGTCCAGCTCGTCGACGCCGGGGTCGCGGCGGCCCCGTTTCCGCAGGCCGTACGGCTCGGACCCGCCGATGTGCCCGAGATGCTCGACCTGGTCGCCCGCACCCGCCCGGGGCCGTTCCTGCCCCGCACGCTCGAGCTCGGCACCTACCTCGGCGTCCGGCGCGAAGGAGCGCTCGTCGCGATGGCGGGCGAACGCCTCCACCTACCCGGCTGGAGCGAGATCAGCGGCGTCTGCACGGACGAGTGCGTGCGCGGGCAGGGGCTCGGCAGCGGGCTCGTCCTCGCCGTCGCCCACGAGATCAGGCAGCGCGGCGAAACACCGTTCCTGCACGCCTCCGCCTCCAACACCGATGCCGTCCGCCTCTACGAATCGCTGGGATTCGTGCTCCGCCTCCGGACGTCCTTCCTCTCGGCGCTCGTACCGGAACACCCGCCGACGCGCCTGCCGGGAACCGGCGGCGTCCGCCGCGACGGCGAAGCCCGTGCGGCAGCCGTGCGCTGAACCGCAACACAGTGACCTTCGTCCCGGGGCTTCCGGGCCGAAGGTCACTGCCATTTCCAGTTCCGGGACCTTCGGCGCGCTCCAAGAGGTCGTAAGCCTCGTGTGCTGCCACCTGTGAACCGGATGGACTGGGAGTGAACGCCGGCGCAGGGCCGGCAGATCCCGGGAGGAATGGGCCGTGACGATCGGGCTCCAGCACCGAGCGGCGACGCGTGGAGCGACGCTCCCTGGTATGGACGCGGGGGAGGAAGCCGTTTTCGCCCCCCGGATCGGGAACGGGGCTCTGTTCGGCGGGCTGGCACTGCTGACCGCCCTGGTTGCCGTCCTCGACATCCGGACCGGCGACGAGCTGCGCCTCATACCGCTCCTCGTGGTCGTGCCCGCACTCGTCTCGGTCTTCGGAACGATCCGGCAGACCGTCGGTGTGGCCACCTGGATCATGACCGTCGTCGTCTGCTCCCGGCTGGTGACCGGAGGGACGTTCTGGGACATCACCAGCAACGTCGCCGTCACCGTGCTGGCCTGCTTCCTGGGTGTCGGCTCCTGCGCGCTGCGGCTCCGTCATGCCGCCGAGATAGCCAGACTGCGCTCCGCCGCCGTTGCGCTCCAGCGGCAGATTCTGCGCCCGCTGCCCATCCTGACCGAGCAGATCTTCGCCCACGGCATCTATACGCCGATCGAGGAGGACCGCCTGGTCGGCGGTGACATCTACGAGGTCGTGCAGTCGCCCTACGGAACCCGGGTGATCATCGGGGATGTCCAGGGCAAGGGGCTCGCCGCGATCGGGGCAGGCTTTGCCGTGCTCGGAGCGTTCCGGGAAGCGGCCATTCGCGAGCCCGCTCTGACCGGAGTGGTCGATGCGCTGGAGGACGCCGTCGCCCGGCACAACGCGTTCTCCCCCCAGACCGGAGAGATCGAACGCTTCGTCACCGCTCTGGTGCTCGGCTTCGACGGGAAGGACCGGGTGCAGGCCGTGAACTGCGGCCATCTGCCGCCCCGGCTGCTGCACGACGGGGTGGCCTGCCCGGTTCCGCTGCGGCGCACATCCGTTCCCTTGGGCATGGCGGAGCTCAGCACGGAGGGACGGGTCGCGGAATGGCTGGACTTCCCACCCGGCGCGACGCTTCTGGCCTTCACCGACGGGGTCACCGAGGCCCGCGACGCATCGTGCGCCTTCTATCCGCTGGACGCCCGGCTGGGCCACTGGGCAGGGCTCGGGCCGCGCGAGGTGCTGGACGCGCTCCACGCCGACCTGGAGTCCTTCTCCGGAGGTGTGCGACGCGACGACATCGCCGCCCTCGCCCTGCGGCGGGCACCGGCAGGCAGCCGCCACCGGCCCGTGGCGACCGGTCACGGTGCTCGCCGGGCCGCTGAGACCTTCAGCGGCCGGTAGAGCGGCCGGTGTCAGTGGAGACGACAACGCGGGCATCGGCGGTCCCAGCAACCCCACCGGTGAATACGCGATCGAGGACTGGAACCGGGTCGTCGCCACCAACCTCAGCGGTGTCTTCTACTCGATGCGCTACGAGCTCCCCGCAATCGTCGCGGCGGGCGGCGGCGCAGTCGGGCGGCCGTTCCCAGCAGCAGCGGCAGTGGTCGGCGGACGAGCCGAGGCAGCCCCCCCGGCAGGCACCCGTAACGCCGCGGTGAAGAGTAGATAGCCGAGCAGGAGCGACGGCAGGGTGAGCTGGGTACGGGCGGCGCCGCCGGGGACGGGCACTGCGGCGAGGTGAAGCTGCCGCAGGGCCGGTCCGGCCTGCGGCAGCAGCGTGGCCGCCGTGTACGCGGCCACCATCACCCAGGTCAGCCGTCGCTGGAGGAGCGAGAGCAGACGCGGCACAACCGGTGGACGGATGAAACGGGTGGCACGTGCGGGAGAGATGAGTGGCATCGCACGGAACCTCGATGGGGGTGGGGCCTGAACGGACCGGTCACTGCGGGAGCGGCAGTGCCTTCCGTATCAGCGCGGTCCCGAACCCGATCCAGACCGTGGCGAACAGCCATCCGGCGAGTACATCCGTCGCCCAGTGAACGCCGAGCAGAACCCGGCTCACACCGACGGCTGCGGCCCAGCAGACCACCAGGACGGCGACGACGGTTCGGAGGGGACGCGGCCCGGTCTCACCGCGCCTCCGGAGACCGATGGCCGTGATCAGCAGGCCGGCCATCAGCGCGGACGTCGTCGCGTGCCCCGAAGGGAAGGCGAAGCCCGAGGCGTGCGTGGCCCAGTCGCCCAGCGGCGGGCGTGGCCGGGCGATCAGCTCCATGAGGCCGTAGCGGACGCCCTGCGCAAGCAGCAGGAAGGCCAGGGCGCCTGCCGCGTACCCCAGCCGTCGGCGGGTGTCACGGCCGCCGATCAGCCCGGCGATCACCGCTGTCCCGTACGGGAAGACTCCGGTACCGGTGGCCGTAACGGCCCGGGCGGTCGCCACGAGGCCCGACGGCCGGTGCCGCAGTGACCAGTCGTGGGCGGCCCGGTCCAGGGCGGGCGGGGAGCCGTGCCGGGTGGCCAGGACGAGAGCCGTCAGCCCGAGGAGTCCGAGCAGCCCGACGAGAACGGCTCCCAGTGGTGCACGGAGCGGTAACGCGACGGGTACGGACCGGGCGCGCGCGACCGCCGAAGCGTCTTCGGTCACCGTGTCGCCACCAGGGGGCGCAGCGGGCTTTCGCGCAGCCGGACGACCGCCGGGGCGCAGCGCCGCGCCGCGACCGTCAGCGGCCAGGCGACCAGCGCGCCGGTGACCAGCCCCATCAGCACATCGTGCGGATAGTGCACGCCGATCCACACCCGGGATGCCGCCATCAGCAGAGCGGCAGGCACCGCAAGCGCCCCGAGCCGGCGGTCGGTCAGCCAGATCGCCATCGCCGCGGCCGCCGCGACGGCGGCGTGGTTGCTGGGGAAGGACCAGTCGCCGAGTGCGGGACATGCCTCCACCGTCACGACATGCAGGGTCTGGCACGGCCGTTGCTCATGGAAGGCCGACTTCACCAGATCGTTGACGATGTACGCGGCCACCACGACGAGCGGGGCGCAGAGCGCCATGGCGGTACGGGCGGGGCCCGCGGAGCGGGAACGCCACCAGGACGCGAGCATCAGCAGGGCGAACAGTGCCAGTCCGTAGTCCGACCAGACGCGGATGGTGGAATCCAGAGCAGCTGGGGAGCGCTGGGCCAACTCGGTGATCCAGGTGTACAGGCCGCCGTCGATCGAGGTGGCGGTGGAGGCGAGAGGCATCAGCTGTTGTCTCCTTCGGCGGTGCGCCGGCCACGGGAGCGGAGCAGTTCGGCGGCGAGCGGGATGAGGGAGACCACGACCACAACAGCGACGATCGGCAGCAGATAACGGTCGACGTTGGGCACCGAGGACCCCAGTGCGTATCCCGCGAGGACCAGGCCGACGGTCCAGACCGCCCCGCCGACGACCTGCCACAGTGTGAAGAGTCCGGCAGGGACATTGAGCGCCCCGGCCAGCGGGTTGAGCACCGTGCGTACGACGGGTACGAAGCGGGCCAGCACGATCGCCCGCGCATGGCCGTATCTGCCGAGCAGCTCCTCGGCGCGGGCGGCGCCCTCGTGCAGCCGTTTGGCGCGGCTGCGGGCGAGCAGGGCACGGCCACCGCGGCGACCGATCCAGTAGCCCGCCTGCGCACCGAGCAGCGCGCCGGCCAGGCCGGCGATCAGCACCTGTGGCAACGACAGCTGGACCGGGCCGTGGGTGCCCGACACGCAGAGCAGTCCCGCCGTGAACAGGAGGGAATCGCCGGGCAGAAAGAAGCCGACGAGCAGTCCTGTCTCGGCGAAGAGCACGACGGCGATGCCGAGCGCACCGAACGCTCCGAGCAGCGAACCCGCGTCGAGCAGGTTCACCGCTTGTGGCGCAGCCGCCAGTGAGAATACGGACACGGTGGAAGGTCTCCCATAATGGTGAGCGGGCGGCCCTGCGGAACGCCCGGACTGACTACAGTGATGTAGACGGTCTACGTCACTGTAGACGCCCGAAGGCGGAGGAGAGTTCCCATGTCCCAGGTGAAGGGGATATCGAGCGAAGAACCCGACCCCCGCTCGTACGGCGAACCGGCCCCCGGGCCGGCAACGGAAGACCGGCCGGAGCGCCCGTCACCGCACCACACCGCATCGGAGCGGCGCCCGTCCGGCGAGCTGGAGTCCACGATCCTGGCGGCCCTGTGGGCGGCCGAGACCCCGCTCACTCCAGGCCAGGTGCAGGGTGCGATCGGGGCGGCTCTCGCCCGTACCACCGTCACGACGATCCTGTCGCGTCTCTACGAAAAGGGTGCGGTCACCCGAACCCGCGCAGGCCGCGGATTCGCCTACACCCCCACCGAGGACGCGCCCGGGCTGACCGCTCGCCGGATGCACAGCGAACTGCAGAAGGAGGAGGACCGCAGCACGGTGCTGGCCCGATTCGTGTCACAGCTCACCGACGAGGACGAGCAGCTGCTCCGGGACCTGCTCGACGGAGAAGCCCGATGATCTATGCCGTGTGGGTTCCGCTGCTGATGCCCTTCGTCGCGGTACCCGCAGCCCGTCGCCTGGCAGACGCCCTGTCGCCGGTGCGGGCCGTACGGCTGCTTGCCTCGACGGGCATCGGCCTCGCCCTGTGCAGCCTGCTCGCCCTGGCCCTGCTGGTGGTGCCCGGTGCGACCCGGTTCTCCGCCGTCTCCACCTTCGGTGAACTCGTCAGGCCGCTCTCCGACGCAGCTCCCGCCGTCGCCGTGCCCCTCGCGGCTGCCGCACTGGCACTGCTTGCGGGCTGCGCCGCCGCCGTCACCCGCACCGCCCGCCGCCACTGGGCGGAGCTGCACCGGTCCGCGCAGCCGTCCGAGTACACCGGTGGCGAGCTGGCCGTTCTGCGAGACAGCCGCCCCGACGCATACGCGCTGCCCGGACGGCCCGGCACTCCCGGCCGGATCGTCGTCACCACGGGGATGCTGCGCGCCCTGGACCCCGCCGAACGCGACGCCCTGCTGGCACACGAACGCGCCCATCTCGCGGGCCACCATCACCTCTTCATCGCCGCCGCCGAAATGGCGGCGCTCTGCCACCCCGCGCTGCGCTCCCTGCGCGCGCCCATGGGCTACGCCCTGGAGCGCTGCGCCGACGAGGCTGCCGCCTCCGCCGTCGGCGACCGAAGGGTCGCCGCCCGGGCCATCGGCCGAGCCGCCCTCGCCGCACGCGCCGCCGAAGGCGCCGCTCAGCCTCGCCCACGAGTGGCGCTCGCCGCAGCGGCAGGGCCCGTACCGCGCCGCGTCGCCGCACTCCTCGGCCGGAGCGCCCCGCGACCCCGCGTCGGCCGGGCGGCCGTTGCGGCGCTGCTGGCCTGCCTGGTCGTCTCCGGCGCCGCCGCGCTCGACGCGACGAGCGATCTGCACAGCAGCATCGAAGCGGCCCAGGGCGCGAACCCGCAGCACTGACCTCGCCCGGCGGGCTGCCGCCGCAGGCCGCCGCTTCTCCTGGGCCGAGCCCTCGGCCGGAGTTGCCCGAAAAACTCGTGGGCGGCTCCAACGGCCTTGGTTACACTGAATGCCATGGGTTCGTACTACTTCTTTCGCTGATTCCGGGCACGGACGCCGCCGCGTGACGCTGAGCGTCGCCGGGTGACCCCAGGGGCCACCCCCGCGTGCCGCAGTCCCCTCCGCCCGTCCGGCAGCCCCGCCCCGCAGCGCACCTTCATGCGCCGCCGAGGCATGTCACCTCAGGGAAAGCACCCATGACGCCCAAGCACGCCCGCGCCCAGCTGACCATGAAGGACGTCTCCAAGAGTTACGGGGACCGAACCGTCCTCGATCAGGTGTCGTTCACCGTCCGCCCCGGCGACAGAGTCGGAGTGATCGGCGAGAACGGCTCCGGGAAATCCACTCTTCTCCGGCTGTTGGCCGAAGAAGAGGCACCGGACAGCGGCGAGATCACCGTCCGCTTCCCCGGCGGCACCGGCTACCTCTCCCAGACGCTCCCTCTCGCCCCCGACCGCACCGTCCAGGACGCCGTCGACACGGCCCTGGCCGAACTGCGCGAGCTGGAGCGGGACATCCGTACCGCCGAAGAGGCGCTCACCGCCGCCCGGACTCCGGACGAATCCCGTCTCGCCGCGTACGGCGATCTGCTGACGGCGTACGAGGAACGCGGCGGATACCAGGCCGACACCCGGGTCGACACGGCCCTGCACGGCCTGGGACTCGCCCACCTCGCGCGCGAACGACCCCTCGGCACGCTGTCCGGTGGCGAACAGTCCAGGCTCGCGCTCGCCTGCGTACTGGCATCCGCCCCCGAACTTCTGCTGCTCGACGAGCCGACCAACCACCTCGACCTCCGCTCCACCACCTGGCTGGAGGAGCACCTGCGTGCCCACCGCGGCACCGTCGTCGTCATCACCCACGACCGGACCTTCCTGGAGCGGACCACCACCGTCATCCTGGAGGTCGACCGTGACCTGAGCAGTGTCGTGCGGTACGGGGACGGCTGGGACAACTACCGCACCGCGAAGGCGGCCGCCCGCCGCCGCTGGGCACAGGACCACCAGGAATGGCTGGACGAGTTGGCCCGTACCGAAGAACTCGTGAGCGCCGCCGGCCGGCGCCTCGCCGGGACGGGAAAGGACCCGGGCGAGGGCTGGGGCAAGCACCGCCGT
This sequence comes from Streptomyces sp. NBC_00057, assembly GCF_045041165.1. Classification (NCBI taxonomy): domain Bacteria; kingdom Bacillati; phylum Actinomycetota; class Actinomycetes; order Kitasatosporales; family Streptomycetaceae; genus Streptomyces; species Streptomyces sp. NBC_00057. The sequence goes on from NZ_CP108256.1 coordinate 8,357,692, forward strand.
TCGCACGAGGCCAAGTTGTCCGGGCAGGTCAGGGCCGCCAGGGGCCGGCTGGACGGGCTGCGCAGGGAACCCGTACCCGCCCCGCCCCGACCCCTGCGATTCTGCGCCGACATCGCCGTCGCAGCCGACGGCGATGCGGACCCCGGATTCCTCGCCGCGCTCGACTCCGTCGTCGTCGGCGACCGGCTCCGCCTGCCCGCACTGCGCGTGGACCCGGGGCAGCGTCTCCTGGTCACCGGCCCCAACGGCGCGGGGAAGTCCACCCTGTTGCGGGTCCTGGCCGGGGACCTCGCCCCCGACGAGGGCACGGTGCGCCGCCGCGCCAGGATCGGCTACCTCCCGCAGGAACTTCCCGCCCGGCCGACGTGCCGCACACTGCTGGCGACCTTCGCCGCGGGGCGGTCCGGCCACCCCGACGAGCACGTCGAGAGCCTCCTCGCCCTGGGCCTGTTCCGTCCCGAGGACCTGACGGTGCCGGTCGCCGCCCTCTCCGTCGGCCAGCAGCGACGGCTCGCACTGGCCCGCCTGGTCACCCGCCCGGCCGATCTGCTGGTGCTGGACGAGCCGACGAACCACATCGCGCTCAGTCTGGTCGAGGAGGTCGAGGCAGCGCTCGCGGAGTACCGGGGAGCCGTCGTTGTCGTCTCGCACGACCGCAGCTTCCGCAACCGCTTCACCGGCGACCGGCTGGAGCTGCACGGCGGCCGTCCGGTCGGGAACGGCTCCGTGTGAGCCGGGACGCGGTTGAACACCACCTGCACAGCCCGGAGATCAACCGCCCAGACGGCGGAACACACGCTCAGGGCCCGTCCTGAGCGTGTGTCACCCGGCCGTACTCCACGCTTTCCCGCAGCCGGTCGAGGAAGATCCGCTGGCCCGTGACAAGCCGCACCGTGGCCTCCTGGGGCGTGCACCAGGCGAACCGGTCGATCTCCGGGAACTCGCGCAGCACACCGGACCCCCTCGGCCACTCCATGGTGAACGTCCCGGGAACGGCCGCCGCAGCATCGAGATCCGCCTCCATCGCCCACACCGTCACGGTCTTGCCGCCGGACTGACGGGCCTCACCGAGCGCCACCCACTCACCGTCCGGCGCCGGACGGCCGAACTCCTCCTCGAACTCACGGCGGGCCGCGGCCGCGGGGTCCTCGGCCGGGCCGTACTCACCCTTGGGGATCGACCACGCCGCGCTCTCGCGGCCTGCCCAGAACGGGCCGCCCATATGCCCGATGAGCACCTCGAAACCGGCGCTGTCGTACGATGCCCCGTCCGGTCGGCGGAACAGAAGGAGACCCGCACTGCGCGTGGCGCGCTTCTGGGATGGCATGCCGTCAAGTCTGCGTCCCGGTACCGTACGCCGCCACGGACGACACCCCTTCCCCGGTGATCAACGCCGTCATCGAGTCGACGCGCCCTGTTTCCCCTGAGGTTCCCGATGCCCCCTGGTGCGCGGCTGTGCGTGCGGCCATGCTGTCCGCCGACAGCGCTCTCTGCCCGCGGGCCGAGCCGCGCAACCATCGGGATTCCAGGAGGATTTGTGGTCCTTGGCATAGTCGGCAAGACGACCGGACCGCGCGGGAGGGCGGCGCGAGGGTACGGGACGGTCGCGCGACCGCTCGTGCTGCTTGCGACGGTCTCCGCGATGACGGTCGGCGCGATCTCTCCCGCGCTGGCCGATTCGACGCCCGACCCCCGTCCCCGTACCTCCGCCGAAATCCTCAGACCGGTCGCCCCGCCACCCGCGAGCAACGTGGCAGGGGAATCCGGATCGGTCGCGGACGGCGACGGTATCGAGACCGCTCGTACGTCGCGCCCGATCGCCCCGGGTGTCCGTATCGACTCGTACGACCGGCTCGAATCCGACAAGTGGCTGCGGGTCGACTCCCTCTCCGTCGACCTCACCGGCACCGGCGTACACGCCGACTACCTCTCCTCCGGCAAGGTCTCCGACCGGCGCACGGTCTCCGAACTCGCCGCCGGCCACGACGCGGGCCGCGGCCGCCGCACCGTCGCCGCGATCAACGCCGACTTCTTCGACATCAACCAGACCGGTGCACCGCAAGGGATCGGCATCAAGGACGGGATCACCGTCCAGTCGCCCGCCCCGGGAATCAACCGGGCCGTCGGCATCGGCCCCGACAGCGCCGGCCGCATCCTGAACCTGTACTTCGAGGGGACGCTCACCCTGCCCGCCGGGCAGCAGCCGCTCGCCGCGTACAACGCCGCCAATGTGCCTGCCGGGGGAGTCGGCGCGTACACCTCAGCCTGGGGAGCCGCCGACCGTGCCCTGACCGTGGACAACGCGACCCCGGTCACCGAAGCGGTCGTGCGGGACGGCAAGGTCGTCTCCGTCTCGGACACCCCCGGATCGGGAGCCGTCCCCGACGGCACCACCGTCCTGGTCGGCCGTGAAGCCGGGGCCGTCGCACTTAACGCCCTGCAGCCCGGCGACCCGGTGTCCCTGACCTACCGGGCACGCACCGACAGCGGAGCCGTGCCGCGCACCGCGGTCGGCGGCCGTGAACTTCTCGTCGTCGACGGAGTCGCAGAGAACCACGACGGCGAGGGCAACAACACCGCAGCGCCCCGCACCGCCGTCGGCTTCTCCAAGGACGGCCGGACCATGCAGATCCTCACCGTCGACGGGCGGCAGGCCGACAGCGGCGGCGTCACCCTCACCGAACTCGGTCTGATGATGCAGCGCGCCGGCTCGTACAGCGCACTCAATCTGGACGGTGGCGGATCGTCGACCCTCGTCGCGCGCGAGCCCGGCAGCGACGCGCTCCGGGTGGAGAACAGCCCGTCCGACGGCAGCGAACGCACCGTCCCCAACGGCCTCGCCCTCACCGCCCCCGACGGCAGCGGCCGGCTCAAGGGCTTCTGGGTCCAGCCCCATACGCCCGCCGATTCCGCACCGGGCGTAGACCCCGTGAAGGGCGGCCGCCCCGACCGCGTCTTCCCCGGACTCACCCGACGCCTCACCGCGACCGGATACGACGAGACGTACGGCCCCGCCGACGGCAACCCTCGCTGGCGTACGGTGCGAGGCACCATCGGTACGGTCGACGGCAACGGGCTCTTCACCGCACGCCGCAGCGGCACCACCGACGTACGTGCCGAGCACGGACGGGCGCGCGGCAGCACGTCCCTGACCGTCCTCGACAAGCTCGCCCGGATCGAGCCGACCACCCAGCGGGTGGGCCTCGCCGACGCCGAGGCCACCGGCACGTTCGGCATCGTCGGACTCGACGCCCACGGCACCGGCGCCCCCGTCGAACCGCGCGACATCACCCTCGACTACGACCACGCACTCTTCGACATCCGCGACGACGGCCAGGGCTCCTTCACCGTCACCTCACGCACCGGCACCGGCGCCGGACAGATCAAGGCAACCGTGGCCGGTACCACCACCGTCCTCGCCGTCAGCGTCGGCCTCACCGAGCAGGCAGTCTCCTCCTTCGACGACGCAGGGTCCTGGAAGTTCAGCCAGGCCCGGGCGAGCGGTTCCCTCGCCGGCACGCCCGACGGCCACACCGGCACCGGACTGAAGCTCACCTACGACTTCACCCAGTCCACCGCGACCCGCGCCGCCTACGCCACCCCGCCCCAGCCGGTCACCGTGCCCGGCCAGCCCCAGTCGTTCAAGCTGTGGATCAAGGGAGACGGCAAGGGCGCCTGGCCGACCCTGCACCTCAAGGACGCCGCAGGCTCCGACCAGCTGTTGCGCGGACCGTACGTCACCTGGACCGGCTGGCGGCAAGTCACCTTCGCAGTACCGCCGGGAGCTGCCATGCCGCTCTCCGTGTCCCGCTTCTACCTCGCGGAGACCGCGGCCGCCAAGCAGTACACGGGCGAGATCGTCATCGACGAGCTCACCGCGCAGGTGCCGCCGACCGTCGACCTTCCCGAACAGGCAGCTGCCGCCGACCCGTTGATCGACCCGGCAGCCGTGACCGAGCGCAGGGACTGGCGGTTCGCGGTGATGTCGGACGCCCAGTTCGTCGCCCGCGACCCGGACAGCGCAATCGTCACCCAGGCGCGGCGCACCCTGCGCGAGATCAAGGCGGTCGGCCCGGACTTCCTCGTGATCAACGGCGACCTCGTCGACGAGGGATCGCCCGCCGACCTGGCCTTCGCCCACCGGATCCTCACCGAGGAACTCGGTGACTCGCTGCCCTGGTACTACGTACCGGGCAATCACGAGGTGATGGGCGGAAAAATCGACAATTTCGTCACCGAATTCGGGCCCGCCCAGCGGACGTTCGACCACAAGGGCACCCGCTTCGTCACGCTCGACACATCCAGCCTCAGCCTGCGCGGCGGGGGCTTCGCCCAGATCAAGCAGCTCCGCGCCCAGCTGGACGCGGCGGCGAAGGACCGGACCGTGGGCTCGGTCATGCTGATCGAGCACGTGCCGCCGCGCGACCCGACCGTACAGAAGGGCAGCCAGCTCGCGGACCGCAAGGAGGCGGCCCTCGTCGAACAGTGGCTCGCCGACTTCCGCCGTACGACGGGCAAGGGCGCGGCCTTCATCGGCAGCCATGTCGGGGTCTTCCACGCCTCGCACGTCGACGGAGTGCCGTATCTGATCAACGGCAACTCCGGCAAGGCACCGGCCGGACCGGCGGACGAAGGGGGCTTCACCGGCTGGTCGCTGGTCGGCGCCGACCACATCACGTCCGGTGAACAGGCGGCAGCGCGGCAGCGGCCGTGGCAGGGCGGCCCCGACTGGGTCTCCGTACAGACCCGAGCGCATGTCGACGCCCTGGCAATCGAGGCACCCCCGGTCCTCGGCACCGGAAGCCGTACGAGAGTCACGGCGACCGTCACCCAGGGCACCCGCAGTGTCCCGGTCGGCTTCCCGCTGGCCGCGGACTGGACCGGATCCCCGAACGTCCACATCGGCGACCGGGACGACGCCCGCCACCGCCACACGGCGGTCCTCGACCCGTCCACCGGCACCCTCACCGCGCTCCGACCGGGCACGATCACGCTCGCTGTGACGGTCAACGGAACGACACAGAAGGTGCAGATCAGGATCGGGGCAGCCGGGGCCGCGTCGGCGGCCTGACGGACCACGGGCCTGTCCGGCGATCACAGCCGGACAGGCCCCGGGCCGCCCCGCACCACCCATGGACACAGGTGCGGGGCGGTTTTACGACCGCGGAACCCGTCTGCCTACACCTTGTGGTACTCGTGGGCCTCCGACGCCGCAGCCTCCACCGCCGCGATGTCGCCGCCCGCCGACGCGGTGACCACGGCAGCCACCGCACCCTCCAGGAACGGCGCGTCCACCAGCCGCGAGTCGTCCGGCAGTTCGTCCCCCTCGGCCAGCATCGCCTTGACCGTGAGCACCGCGCTGCCCAGGTCGACCAGTATCGCCACCCCCGCTCCGCCGTCCACCGACCTGGCCGCCTCGGCGATCAGCTGGGCACTGGTCCCGAGACCGCCCGCAGGAGTGCCACCGGCGGCGGCCACCGGAGCCGTCGCACCACCTGCCGCGAGACCCCTGGCCAGCTCGGCGACGGACTCGGCCACCGGGCCGCTGTGCGAGACCAGCACGATCCCGACCTGCTTCCCGCCGCTCATGCGTCACCGCCCCTCGCACCATCGGTCTCGGCCAGTGCGGTGATCAGCAGGGCGGAGGACGTCGCACCCGGGTCCTGATGCCCGATGCTGCGCTCACCCAGATAGCTTGCTCTGCCCTTGCGGGCCAGCATCGGTACCGTCGCCAGCGCCCCAGCGTCCGCCGCCTCCCGGGCCGCCCCGAACGACGTGCCGAGCGCCTCGGCGGCCGGCAGCAGCGCATCGAGCATCGTCTTGTCCCCGGCCTGCGCCCCGCCCATCTGGGCCACGGCCGCGACGCCCGCCCCCAGCGCCTGTGCCAACTGCTGCCGCGGCACCCGGGGCGCGTCGCCCAGAGCCTTACCGGTACGTCGCAACAGCGTTCCGTACAAGGGGCCCGAAGCCCCGCCGACCGTCGCGATCAGCTGTCGCCCGGCGAGCATCAGCACGGCCCCCGGAGTCTGCGGCGGCTCCTTGTCCAGGGCCACCCTCACCGCGGCGAATCCGCGCTGCAGATTGCTGCCGTGATCGGCGTCGCCGATCGCCGAGTCGAGCTCGGTCAGGTGATTCGCCTCGCGGTCCACGGAAGCCGCGGCCGCGGTCATCCAGCGGTGGAAGAAGTCGGCGTCGAGCACATGATCTCCTTGTCGGGCGGGTCAACGGCCCCAGCGCAGCGCAGGCGTCTCCACCGGCGCGTCCCAGAGGCGCAGCAGCTCCTCGTCCACCTGGCAGAGCGTCACCGAGCAGCCCGCCATGTCGAGCGAGGTCACATAGTTCCCCACGAGCGTACGAGCCGCCACCACACCCCGCTCGGACAGCACCCGCTGGACCTCGGCATTGAACCCGTACAGCTCCAGCAGCGGCGTCGCACCCATCCCGTTGACCAGCACGATCACGGGTCCACGCGGCCGCAGGTCCTCCAGGACCGCGTCCACCGCGAAGTCCGCGATCTCCCGCGACGTCATCATCGGACGCCGCTCCCGTCCCGGCTCGCCGTGAATTCCGATCCCCAGCTCCAGCTCGCCCGGCGGCAGGTCGAATGTGGGGGACCCCTTGGCGGGCGTGGTGACGGCGCTGAGTGCCACCCCGAAACTCCGCGATGCCTCGTTCACCCGCCGGGCAATGGCCTCCACCCGCTCCAGCGGCGCACCTTCCTCGGCCGCCGCCCCGGCGATCTTCTCGACGAACAAGGTCGCGCCCGTGCCCCGCCGCCCCGCGGTGAACAGACTGTCGGCCACCGCCACGTCGTCATTGACGAGCACCTGGGTGACCTGTACGCCCTCGTCCTCGGCGAGCTCGGCAGCCATCTCGAAATTCAGCACGTCACCGGTGTAGTTCTTGACGACGAACAACACCCCCGTCCCACTGTCGACCGCGGCGGCGGCCCGCACCATCTGATCCGGCACCGGCGAGGTGAACACCTCTCCCGGGCAGGCCGCGGACAGCATCCCGGGCCCGACGAACCCCGCATGCAACGGCTCGTGCCCGGACCCGCCCCCGGAGACGAGCGCCACCTTTCCGGCCACGGGTGCGTCACGCCGTACGACGACACGATTCTCGACATCCACGGTCAGCTCGGGGTGAGCGGCGGCGATCCCGCGCAGCGCGTCTGCGACAACGGTTTCGGGGACGTTGATGAGCATCCTCACGGGTACCTCCTGGGGAACGTAGCAGGTGGGTCTCTGGCCTGTGTTTTGGCTGGTCGAATGATCCGACTTGGATTGTTGATCTCGGCGATATGTGGCGGTCGGAAGCGGACTCTGGCGGCATTGATGCTGACTCAATGCTGACTTCGGTGACGGGCCGTCAGGCTTCCGCAGCGGTTGGACGCGGGTCGGTGAGAAGCTGCCATTGGCAGTATCGACCTTAGGGCAGCGAAGGTCACGTGCGTACACGCTCACGGGCTTGCGCAGGGCTGCTCTGCTGGTTGTGCTCGAGGCGCACCACAATGAGCGGTGGTACGTGCGCGGGTTTTGGGTCCTCGCGGAGTTGACCGGTGGTTTCGGATGTCGGGTGTCCGCTGGTCTGCCCAGCTCTTCCACGTGTCTACAGGTATCGGGCCCTCTCGGGCGGGTCGTTTCGGGGAGCGTCATCCGACTGGTGGTGGCGCGTGCGTGGCGGTGAACAGCTGGATGAACTCGCTTTTCCAGGGCCAGCGTTGGGGCAGGTGGAGGGTGAGGCGGCGTGCCGAGCGGGCCAGACGTGCGGGCACGTTGATCAGGTGGTCGCGGATCGTCGCGGTGGTCGCGCGGGCATGGAACGCACAGGCCAGGGCCCCGGCGGCGCGGGTCAGGCTGTGGGCGAGGGCGGCGGGCGTGAGCCAGGCGGCGTTCGCCTGGAAGTGCCCCGAGGGGGCGTGCGCGAAGGCGCTGTTCTCGACGTCCGCGATCACCTGCTCCACCACGGTGTGCCGTCGGTGATCACGCTCGGCGTCGATCAGGGTGAGCGGGGAGTCGGTGAACGCGGCGTGGTAGAGCCAGGTATCGAAGAGCGTGCCCTGCCCCTCGGGCAGGGCCGCGGGGTTGAGCCGCTTCACCCTGCGCACGATCAATCGGGCGGTGACCTGCTGTTTCTTCGGCTTGGAGGTGAAGGCGGTGTAGGTGGTCTCGGCTATCTCCGCGTCCGAGATCCAGCACTGTCCCTCCTCGTCCCAGACTGACTTGGGGTACTTGATCGCCGTCGACGCGCTCTCGCCGATGCCCGCGATGGCGGCCTTGACCGAGGCGTTCATCCGTGCCGTGACGGAGAACCGGGCGTCCGCGGCCCGGCAGGCGTTCACCACGTCGGCGCCGTAGCCTCGGAATGTTCACGGTGGGCGTCGGCCACGCCACCTTCTGCATCGTGGTCGTCCTCAACAACCTTCCGTACGTTCGTCGACATCACCTTCCCGTTGGTGCGCTCCGCGCTGTTGGCGGGCGGACTACTCGCCTTCGCTCTGTCCTTCGACGAGATCGTCGTGACGACCTTCACCGCCGGGCCCGGCGTCCAGACCCTCCCCGTCTGGATCTTCTCCAATATGGCCCGACCCCAACAGGCCCCCGTCGTCAACGTCGTCGCAGCCGTCCTCGTCCTGCTGTCCGTCATACCGATCTACCTCGCCCAGCGGCTGTCGTCCGACACCGCCTCCGGCAGCCGCATCTGACCGGTGGGGGCAGGGATTGGTGATGACGGTCGGGTCAGGAGCGGGTCCGCGGGCCGTAGGTGTCGTCGGAACGCAGTGAGTACCGGGACGGTTCAGCCCGTGGTCTTGCGGCCGCTCAGCAGGTCGCGTACGCGGTCCACGAGCCCTGCGCCGGGCGCGATCAACTTGTTGGCGGGCGGGGTGTGGGGGAGGGCGGGGTGCGGGCGGGTGGGTGCGGTCTGCTTGGCTCGGCGGACCAGTTGCCCCAGCTCGTCCAGCTTCTCGGGTGAGCAGGTGGCGGCGAGTTTCGGGAAGAGGTCGTCCTCCTCCTCGCGAAGGTGGGCGGCGAACTCGAGCTTCAGCTTCGCGACGATGTCGTTGAACTGCGGATCGTCGGCGTTCAGGTCTTCGAGGTCCTTGAGCATGTGGTCGATCTTGGTGTGTTCGGCGAGTTCCTTGTCCGCCAGCTCCGCACCGTTGCGGACGTGCTTGCGCACGGTCGGGTACAGGTGCATCTCCTCGGCCACTGAGTGCTGCACCAGCTCCGCGGTCAACCGGTCAGCCAGGTCCCGCCGCTGCGGATGGTCGACGCGCTGCGCTTCGATCTGCTGGAACAGCTCCGCCACTTCACGATGATCGGCCGTCAGTTCCGCGATCACGTTGCCACCGTGTCCCATGACGATCACTTCCTCGGTTTCGTTGTCCCCCGGACACGCCGGAGCGGGCCCCTCTTTCCTGGGGCCTGTTGGGCTTTCGGCTCGTGTGGGCGGGCTTCGGCTCCTCGCCATTCGACCCCCATCAAGTTGTCCACGATCGCCCCCGGGTCTTCGAGACCTGTGTCTCACGAACGGCGGGGTCGGGCTCATGCCCTCACCCTGTACCCGACCGTGCTGCACCGCACCTCAGCGCCACTCTGTACGCTCCCGATCCCACATTGCCGACCGTGACCGGAGCCCGCACGCCGACGGGAGAATCACCCGGTGGCCGCATCCATGAGTTCGGCGGCTGCGCTCGCGGACAGGGCCGCCACCCGATCGCCGGGGTCGGTCTGCTGGGCCGCGGCCCAGCAGACCGACGAATGCGCCGGCCACGGTCCGGAGCCCGTGCGGACCGTCGACGGCCGTGTCCTCCTCCTGGGACACGGCCGTTTCCTGCGCCCGGTGCTTCCCGTCCACTGAAACGGATGCTGGAAAACCGCCGTCGCGGCCCTGCCGGGATGAGTATCGGGGCCCATGGTCCTAGGGTGCGAGCCATGGCAGAGAGTGCAGCTCACTGGGGTGTTGCGGGGTGGGATGCTCACTCTGCCCCCGGCTCCGGAACCCCCGACCCACGCCGCTGGCGGGCGCTCGCGGTGTGTCTGATCGCGGGGTTCATGACCCTGCTCGACGTATCCATCGTCAATGTCGCCCTGCCGTCGATCCGGGAAGGGCTCCACACCCCGGAGTCCGACCTGCAATGGGTCCTCTCCGGCTACTCGCTCGCCTTCGGCCTGTTCCTGATCCCCGCGGGACGGCTCGGTGACGCGCGGGGACGCCGCGTGGTGTTCATGGCCGGGCTCGCCCTGTTCACCCTGGCATCAGCGGCCTGCGGAGCCGCTCAGTCCAGCCTCTGGCTGGTGGTCGCCCGTCTGGTACAGGGCCTCGCCGGAGGCATGATCTCGCCACAGATCTCCGCCTTGATCCAGCAGATGTTCTCCGGCCAGGAGCGCGGCCGGGCCTTCGGCATGTTCGGCACCGTGGTCGCCATCTCCACCGCTGTCGGCCCGCTCTCCGGTGGCCTGCTGATCCAGGCGGCCGGGGCCGAGGAGGGCTGGCGCTGGGTGTTCTACGTCAATCTGCCGCTCGGCGCCGTCTGTCTTCTGCTTGCCCGGCGCCTGCTCCCGGACACACCCTCGGCCGGCCGGGTGCGCCTGCGTGACCTCGACCCCCTCGGCGTGCTGCTGCTCGGCACGGGTGTACTGGCTCTGCTGCTGCCCTTCGTGCAGTCGCAGCAGTGGCCCGGAAACCGGAAGTGGCTGCTGATCGCGGTGGCCGTGGCGCTGCTCGTCGTCTTTGTCGGCTGGGAATCCCGATGCGGCAGACGCGGCACGCAACCGGTCGTCGACCTGTCGCTCTTCCGGGTCCGCTCCTACTGGCTGGGCTGTCTGCTGAGCCTGATGTACTTCGCCGGATTCACCTCGATCTTCTTCATCACCACGCTCTACCTGCAGAGCGGACTGCACTACTCCGCCCTGCAGGCGGGACTCGCCATCACACCTTTCGCACTGGGCGCGGCCGTCGCGGCGAGCCCCGGCGGCCGAATGGTCGGCCGATTCGGGCGCCCCCTCGTCGTGACCGGTCTGACCACGGTGGCCGTGGGGCTGGCGGCCACCGCGCTCGCCGTGCATCTGGTGCCGGGGCGGGGCGCGGGGTGGGCGATGGTGGCCCCACTGCTCCTGGCCGGTCTGGGCAGCGGCCTGGTCATCGCCCCGAACCAGACACTGACCCTCTCCCAAGTACCGGTGGCCAGGGCGGGGAGCGCCGGCGGAACCCTCCAGACCGGCCAGCGCGTCGGGTCGGCGATCGGGATCGCCGCGGTCGGCTCGATGTTCTTCGCCCAACTGGGCGGCGACGGGTGGGCCACTGCGTACGACCGCGGGCTCGTCGTCGCGGTCGCCTTCGTCCTGGCCGCTCTGCTCATCGGGCTGGCAGATGTGCGCGGGGAGCGCCGCAGCAGGAGTCGTGCACACCGGTCCGTCCGCAGTCCGTCCGTGGGGAGAACGCCATGAAGGAGAGCGAGATGAGCGCGACCACCAGCGCAGGGACCGATAGCAACGCGGCGTACGGGCACAAGGCCTTCAAACGGTCCAGGAGCCATTTCGCCGACCGCATCACCGCCGACGGCCGGGACGGCTGGCCCGTCGAGGCCGGCCGCTACCGGCTGGTGGTCAGCCGCGCCTGCCCGTGGGCGAGCCGCGCACTCGTGTCCCGGCGGCTCCTCGGGCTGGAGAGCGCCCTCTCGCTGGCCGTCGCCGATCCGATCCAGGACGACCGCAGCTGGCGCTTCACCCTGGACGAGGGTGGCAGGGACCCGGTGCTCGGCATCAGCTACCTGAGCGAGGCGTACAACGCACGGGAGCGGGACTACCCCGGCGGGGTCAGCGTGCCCGCTGTCGTCGACGTGCCCAGCGGCAGGCTCGTCACCAACGACTTCCAGCAGATCACGCTGGACTTCGCGACCGAGTGGACCGCGCTGCACCGGCAGGGCGCCCCCGACCTGTATCCCGAGGCCCTGCGTGACGAGATCGACGAGGTCATGCAGGGCATCTACCGCGATGTCAACAACGGCGTGTACCGCGCGGGCTTCGCGGCGCAGCAGTCCGAATACGAGGCCGCCTACCAGGATGTGTTCGGCCGCCTGGACCTGGTGTCCGAGCGTCTCGCGGACCGGCGCTATCTCGTCGGCGAATCCCTCACCGAAGCCGACATCAGGCTGTTCACCACACTGGTGCGCTTCGACGCCGTCTACCACGGACACTTCAAGTGCAACCGTTCGAAGCTGGCAGAGGACCGCGTCCTGTGGGCGTACGCCAGCGACCTGTACCAGACCCCCGGTTTCGGCGACACGGTCGATTTCCACCACATCAAGCAGCACTACTACCGGGTCCACACGGGCATCAACCCCACCGGCATCGTGCCCGTCGGCCCCGATCTGTCGGGCTGGCTGACTCCGCACCACCGGGAGGAGCTGGGCGGACGCCCGTTCGGCGACGGCACCCCGCCCGGTCCGGTGCCGCCCGGGGAGGAAGTCCCGCCGTCGGGGCGTCCCTGATCCCGGCGCCCGTGGTGGCTCCTGCCGAAGCAGGGGGCGGGGCCCTGTCGAGTCGGCAGCGATCACGAGATATCTTGATGTCAAGCAATGTTGCAGACGTGGAGCGGAGCACAGGGTGACTGACTCGACCATCATCTATACACACACCGACGAGGCCCCGGCCCTGGCGACGTATTCGTTCTTGCCCGTGGTCCAGGCCTACGCCTCGACGGCCGGGGTCAATGTCGAGAGCCGTGACATCTCGCTGGCCGGGCGCATCATCGCCTGCTTCCCCGAGCGCCTCGAGGAGAGCCAGCGCATCGACGACGCGCTCGCCGAGCTCGGCGCGCTGGCCAAGACGCCCGAGGCCAATATCATCAAGCTGCCGAACATCTCGGCTTCGATCCCGCAGCTGAAGGCTGCCATCGCCGAGCTGCAGGCGCAGGGCTACGCGCTTCCGGACTACCCGGACGACCCGCAGACCGATGAGGACAAGGACGTCCGCGCGCGCTACGACAAGGTCAAGGGCAGCGCGGTGAACCCCGTGCTGCGCGAGGGCAACTCCGACCGCCGCGCCCCCGCCTCGGTCAAGAACTATGCCAAGGCGCACCCGCACCGGATGGGCGCCTGGTCGGCCGACTCGAAGACGAACGTCGCCACCATGGGCGTCGACGACTTCCGCTCCACCGAGAAGTCCACGGTCATCGCCGAGGCCGGTTCGCTGCGCATCGAGCTCGCGGGCGACGACGGCAGCACCACCGTTCTGCGTGAGTCGGTGCCGGTGCTCGCGGGCGAGGTCGTCGATGTGGCGGTCATGCGAGTCGCGGCCCTGCGCGAGTTCTTCACCGCGCAGGTCGCCCGCGCCAAGGCCGAGGGCGTGCTGTTCTCCGTCCACCTCAAGGCCACCATGATGAAGGTCTCCGACCCGATCATCTTCGGCCACGTGGTCCGCGCCTTCTTCCCGAACACTTTTGCCAAGTACGGCCAGGTGCTCGCCGCGGCCGGTCTCTCCCCGAACGACGGCCTCGGCGGCATCCTCAAGGGCCTGGACTCGGTGCCGCACGTGGGCGCCGAGATCAAGGCATCCTTCGAGGCCGAGCTCGCCGAAGGCCCCGCGCTGGCCATGGTCGACTCCGACAAGGGCATCACCAACCTGCACGTACCGAGCGACGTCATCGTCGACGCCTCCATGCCGGCCATGATCCGCACCTCCGGTCACATGTGGGGCCCGGACGGCAAGGAGGCCGACACCCTCGCGGTGCTCCCCGACAGCAGCTACGCGGGTGTCTACCAGGTCGTCATCGACGACTGCCGTGCCAATGGCGCCTTCGACCCGTCGACCATGGGCTCGGTTCCGAATGTCGGCCTGATGGCGCAGAAGGCCGAGGAGTACGGCAGCCACGACAAGACCTTCGAGATCCCCACCACCGGTACGGTGCGGGTCGTCGACGGCAGTGGCGATGTCGTGCTGGAGCAGGTCGTGGGCGCGGGCGACATCTTCCGCATGTGCCAGGCCAAGGACCTGCCGATCCAGGACTGGGTGAAGCTCGCCGTCACCCGCGCCCGCGCCACCGGCGTCCCGGCCGTGTTCTGGCTCGACGAGGACCGCGCCCACGACGCGCAGCTGATCGCCAAGGTCAAGACGTACCTCGCCGACCATGACACGGACGGCCTGCAGATCGAGATCATGTCGCCGGTGAAGGCGACCGCGTTCTCGCTGGAGCGCATCCGCCGCGGCGAGGACACCATCTCGGTCACGGGCAATGTGCTGCGTGACTACCTGACCGACCTGTTCCCGATCCTTGAACTGGGCACGAGCGCGAAGATGCTCTCCATCGTCCCGCTCATGAACGGCGGCGGACTGTTCGAGACCGGTGCCGGCGGCTCCGCGCCCAAGCACGTCCAGCAGCTCGTCAAGGAGAACTACCTCCGCTGGGACAGCCTGGGTGAGTTCTTCGCGCTCGCGGCCAGCTTCGAGCACCTGGCTACGACCACGGGCAACTCGCGTGCCCAGGTCCTCGCGGACACCCTCGACCGCGCGACCGGCACCTTCCTCAACGAGGACAAGTCGCCGAGCCGCAAGCTGGGTGGCATCGACAACCGTGGCAGCCACTTCTACCTGGCCCTCTACTGGGCCCAGGAGCTGGCGCAGCAGACCGACGACGCGCAGCTTGCGCAGGCGTTCGCCGGGCTCGCGAAGACGCTGGGAGAGCAGGAGCAGACCATCGTCGACGAGCTGATCGCGGTGCAGGGCTCGCCGGCCGACATCGGCGGCTACTACCAGCCCGACCCGGCCCAGGCCTCGGCTGTCATGCGCCCGTCGGCGACGTTCACGCAGGCCATCGCCGCCATCGGCTGACGAGACAGTCGCGGGAGGGGGCGCATCCCCGGCGCCCCCTCACCCCTCCCGCCCCGGCCGGCACCATGCCCGGCCGGGGCGGTTCCGTGTCCCGAGCCGGCACCGGAGGTGCTCGGCCGGCGCCGACGGTTCTCGGCGCAATCGCGTACAAGGAGCCGCGGTGCCGGTAGGTTCGAATGACCCGGATCAACTGCTCCTGGAGGGGGAGAGACCGTGTTGACAGGCAGGAACGCTGTGGTCACCGGAGGGGCGCGGGGCATCGGCCGCGCGATCGTCGAGCGCCTGTGCCGAGACGGGGCCCATGTGGTCTTCAACTACGCCACCAGCGACGACGCGGCCGAAGAGGTCGTCCGCACGGTGCAGGACAACGGCGGCAGGGCCTGGGCCATCCGGCTCGATCTCGTGGACCCGGACGCGCCGGAGCAGCTGATGGAGGCCGCCGAGGCACAGCTGGGCGGCCTGGACATCCTGGTGAACAACGCCGCACTGTGCCTCGCCCCGTCCCTCATCACGGACACCGACCCGGCGGTGTTCGACAAGGTGATGACGGTCAATACCAGAGCGGTCTTCATGACGATCCGCCATGCGGCCCGGCGGATGCGCGACGGCGGCCGCATCGTGAACATCTCCACGGCGAACACCGTGCGGCCGGGCCCAGGCATCTCTGCGTACGCCGCCAGCAAGGGTGCGGTCGAGCAACTCACCACCATTGCCGCCCACGAACTCGGAGCGCGTGGGATCACGGTCAACACCGTCTCGCCCGGCGCGACCGACACCGATCTGCTGCGCGGAACCAATCAGCCGCAGGCGCTCGAGGCAGTCGCCGGCATGACCCCCCTCGGCCGATTGGGCGAACCAGCCGATGTGGCCGATGCGGTTGCCTTCCTGGCCGGCCACGACGGTCGGTGGATCACGGGCCAGAACGTGCGCGCGACGGGCGGGCTGGCCTGAGCGACCGCCGGGTCGCCCGGGGCCGGTCATCGAACCGGGCGTTCACCGGATTCCGCGGTAACAGCGTTGGACGGTGCGGGAGTTCGGTCTGCTCCGAGACGTTCATCACCGATGCGGAAGTCCGCACAGGCATCGGCCGTGTGCGAGCGGGCTGAGGCCCGGACCCCAGGACGCCCTGACGAGTGAAAGTCACGCGACGGTGGGCGCAGGGCCGCACATAGCGGCCCCACGGCTGATTTGCTGCACCTGGAATCTGGCGTGACGCGCGCGGGATCGGCTTGGCGGCCGGCCCGGTGGAGGCGGCGCCCCTGCCGGGTGCTCAGTCCACTTGCGAATGACAATCGAAGGAGCGTCCCAGTGACGACGACGGGCACAACAGGGGCAGCCGAGGAAGAGGAGGCGTACGCGAACGAGCTTCCGGTCCGGGCCAAGGAACCGGGAAACGTCGTCGTCAAGTGGCTGACCACCACCGATCACAAGACGATCGGCACGCTGTACCTGCTCACATCGTTCGCCTTTTTCATCGTCGGAGGTGTGCTGGCCCTGGTCATGCGCGCCGAGCTGGCCCGTCCCGGCATCCAGATCCTTTCGAACGAGCAGTTCAACCAGGCGTTCACGATCCACGGCACGATCATGCTGCTGATGTTCGCGACGCCGCTCTTCGCCGGGTTCACGAACTGGATCATGCCGCTGCAGATCGGCGCCCCCGATGTGGCGTTCCCGCGGCTGAACATGTTCGCGTACTGGCTGTACCTCTTCGGCTCGATCATCGTGGTGGCCGGCTTCCTCACCCCGAGCGGCGCGGCCGACTTCGGCTGGTTCGCCTACTCCCCGCTGACCGACGCGGTCCGCTCGCCGGGCATCGGCAGCGACATGTGGATCATGGGTCTGGCCTTCTCCGGCTTCGGCACGATCCTCGGCTCGGTCAACTTCATCACCACGATCATCGGCATGCGCGCCCCCGGCATGACGATGTTCCGCATGCCGATCTTCGTCTGGAACGTCCTGCTGACCGGTGTGCTGGTCCTGCTGGCCTTCCCGGTCCTCGCGGCGGCCCTGCTCGTGCTGGAGGCGGACCGCAAGTTCGGTGCGCACGTCTTCGACGCGGCCAACGGCGGCGCACTGCTCTGGCAGCACCTCTTCTGGTTCTTCGGCCACCCGGAGGTGTACATCATCGCCCTGCCGTTCTTCGGGATCGTCAGTGAGATCATTCCGGTCTTCAGCCGAAAGCCGATCTTCGGCTACATCGGCCTGATCAGCGCGACGATCGCGATCGCAGGCCTCTCGGCGACCGTGTGGGCGCACCATATGTTCGTCACCGGCGGTGTGCTGTTGCCGTTCTTCTCGTTCGTGACCTTCCTCATCGCGGTACCGACCGGTGTGAAGTTCTTCAACTGGATCGGCACGATGTGGAAGGGATCGCTGTCCTTCGAGACACCGATGCTCTGGTCGATCGGCTTCTTGGTCACCTTCCTCTTCGGTGGTCTCACCGGCGTGATCCTGGCCTCGCCCCCGCTGGACTTCCACGTCTCGGACTCGTACTTCGTCGTCGCGCACTTCCATTACGTCGTCTTCGGCACCGTGGTCTTCGCGATGTTCGCCGGATTCCACTTCTGGTGGCCGAAGTTCACCGGAAAGATCCTGGACGAACGGCTCGGCAAGATCACCTTCTGGACGCTGTTCGTGGGCTTCCACGGCACGTTCCTGGTGCAGCACTGGCTGGGTGCCGAGGGCATGCCGCGCCGTTACGCGGACTACCTCGCCGCAGACGGCTTCACCGCGCTGAACACGATCTCGACGATCTCCTCGTTCCTGCTCGGCCTGTCGATGCTGCCGTTCCTCTACAACGTGTGGAAGACCGCTAAGTACGGCAAGAACGTCGGGGTCGACGACCCGTGGGGCTACGGCCGTTCGCTCGAGTGGGCGACCTCCTGCCCGCCGCCGCGGCACAACTTCTACACGCTGCCCCGGATCCGTTCCGAATCTCCGGCTTTCGACCTGCACCACCCCTCGGTGCGCTCCCTCGACGAAGGCCTCAACCGTCCTGACACCGGGACGACGTGGACCCCGGGGGACAGGCAGGCGTGAGCACGGCGGCCCCGGGAGAGGAGGAGCGAGTGGACCCCGACAAGGACAGTGCCCGCGGTCTGGCACAACTGGAGGGCTATCTGCTGTGGAACGCCGAGGTCGAGGAGGCGCGACGACAGGCCTGCCGCTTCACCGACGAGTTGCCCTGGCTCACCACGGCACAGCGCGAGGACGTGGAACGGGTTTATACCGCGGACCGCCTCGCCACGTCACGGGCCATGCTCTGCCGTATCTCCGCCCGCGCCACCGGACTGCGCGGCGAATACGAGGCGCGCTACCGCAGGCTCAAGGCACGCTGCGTGGCCGCCGGTGTTGTGCTCGTGGGTGCGGTCGGCGGCACCTGCACGGCCGTCACCCTACTGGCCCGCTGACCCGGTGGTGTCGTCCGTCCGCCGTCCCCAGCAGGCGAAGTCGGATGCGGCTCGTAAAGATGTGACCTGACGGGCGCGTGCGACGGGGCAGGCCCGAGGAGGGACGAACACTGTGGCACGACCCAGGATTCTCGTTGTCGGCGCCGGATTCGCCGGGGTGGAGTGCGTGCGCCGTCTGGAGCGCGGGCTGATCCCGGGCGAGGCTGAGATCGCGCTCGTCGCCCCGTTCTCGTACCAGCTCTACCTGCCCCTGCTGCCGCAGGTGGCGGCAGGTGTGCTCACCCCGCAGTCGGTCGCGGTGTCGCTGCGCCGCAGTCGCAAGCACCGCACCCGGATCATCCCGGGCGGGGCCATCGGAGTGGACCCCAAAGCGAAGATCTGCGTCATTCGCAAGATCACCGACGAGGTCGTCTACGAGCCCTACGACTACATCGTGCTCAGCCCCGGGAGCGTCACCCGTACCTTCGACATCCCCGGCCTGCTCGACAACGCCCGGGGTATGAAGACGCTGGCCGAGGCGGCGTACGTGCGTGACCACGTGATCGCTCAGCTCGATCTCGCGGACGCCAGCCACGACGAGAACGAGCGGACTTCGCGCCTGCAGTTCGTGGTGGTCGGCGGCGGATACGCGGGCACCGAGACGGCTGCCTGTCTGCAGCGCCTCACCACCAACGCGGTCAGGCACTACCCACGGCTCGACTCGAAGCTGATCAAGTGGCATCTCATCGACATCGCCCCGAAGCTGATGCCCGAACTGGGGGACAAGCTCGGCCGGAGCGCCCTGGAGGTGCTGCGTGCACGTGGCATCGAGGTGTCGCTCGGAGTCTCGGTCGCCGAGGCCGGGCGGGAGAAGGTGACCTTCACCGATGGTCGGGTGGTGCCCTGCCGCACACTGATCTGGACGGCGGGAGTCACCGCGAGTCCGCTGGTTGCCACATTCGACGCGGAGACCGTACGCGGTCGGCTGGCGGTGACGCCCGAGATGAGGCTGCCGGGCTTCGACGGTATCTTCGCGCTCGGCGACGCCGCGGCCGTACCGGACCTGAGCAAGGGCGACGGGGCGGTCTGCCCGCCCACCGCACAGCACGCCATGCGCCAGGGCCGCAGGCTCGCCGACAACCTCATTGCCACGCTGCGGCACCAGCCGTTGAAGCCGTATGTCCACAAGGATCTCGGTCTTGCCGTGGACCTCGGCGGCACGGACGCGGTCTCCAAGCCGATCGGCATCGAAATGCACGGAATCATCGCGCAGGCCGTCGCCCGTGGCTACCACTGGTCGGCTCTGCGGACCAATGTGGCCAAGGCGCGGGTGATGACCAACTGGATGCTCAACGCCATTGCGGGCGACGACTTCGTACGCACCGGCTTCCAGTCCCGGAACCCGGCCAAGCTGCGCGACTTCGAGTACACGGACTCCTACCTCACACCGGCGCAGGTCCGCGAGCACACCGCCTCGCTGCACACCGGCACCTGACCTCGTACAGCTCGGAAAAAGTTCCGCGTTCCGCTCGGAAAAGAATCCGCCTCGGCACCGGTCACATTTCCCGGCCGGTGCGGGACATACCTCCGACGGACAGAACGCCCGTCGAAGCGACGAGCAGTACGCCATGACCGCAGGAATCGAGACGATCATCTACCCCGTCAAGGACCTGGCCGGTGCCAAGGCCCGGTTCACGGGGCTGCTGGGCCTCGACCCCAGCATGGACGAGCCGTCTTACGTCGGCTACCGGGTGGCGGGACAGGACATCGGCCTGGATCCCCACGGCCACAGCAAGGGGATGACCGGCCCGGTCGGCCACTGGCATGTGGACGACATCGAGGGTGATGTGACGACGCTCCTCGATGCGGGTGCGCAGACGCTCCAGGAGATTCAGGACGTCGGCGGCGGCAAGCGGACCGCGATGGTGAAGGACGCGGACGGCAATGTGATCGGGCTCATCCAGCCGTCCTGACGCCCCGGTGCCCGGCCCCGCTCACGGCGGGGCCGGGGCCGCAGGCTGCCAGCCGTCGACGGTCGGGCCGCTGTGCTCGATCTGCAGGTCGAGCCGTCCGGCGAGCTGTCCGGTCGCGGCCGGGGTGCGCTCCACGACGGGCGCGATCTCGTCGAAGGGAACGGCGAACATGTCGTGCAGGACGAAGGCCGGCCGCTCGGCGGGAGAGAGCGTGTCCAGCACCACGAGCATGGCCTGGCCGACCGACTCGGCCAGCACCGCCTGCTGCGCCGGGTCGACTCCGGCCTCGTCCCCCGCGACCGCGCCGGGCAGATCGGCGTCCCCGCTTCGCCCCGGGCGTCCGAGGTGTGGGGCGGGGGCCGCTGATCCGGAGGCCCCCGCCCCACACGTGCGGGCCGGTCGAATCAGCTGTTGCTCTCGTGCCCGGCCGTCAGCCCGGGGTCCCGTTCCACCACCGGGTCCAGGATGTCGTCGATGCCCTTCAACAGCTCCGCGTCGAGTGTCACACCCGCCGCCCCGACGTTCTCCGTCACCTGCTCGGGCCGGGAGGCGCCGATGATCGCGGCGGAGACATTGGAGTTCTGCAGCACCCAGGCGACCGCGAGCTGGGCGAGACTCAGACCGGCCTGGTCGGCGAGCGGCCGCAGTCGCTGGACACGCTCCAGCACGTCGTCACGGAGCCAGCCGGCGACCATGCTCGCGCCGCCCTTGTCGTCCGTCGCCCGAGAGCCGGCCGGGAGCGGCGCACCGGGCTTGTACTTGCCCGTGAGGGCGCCCTGAGCGATCGGTGACCAGACGATCTGACCGATGCCCAACTCCTCGGAAGCGGGCACCACTTCGCCTTCGATGACCCTCCACAGCGCCGAGTACTGCGGCTGGTTGGAGATCAGCGGCACGTGCAGTTCGCGGGCCAGCCCATGTGCGGCGCGGAGCTGGTCGGCCGTCCATTCCGAAACACCGATGTAGAGGGCCTTGCCGGAGCGGACGACGTCGGCGAACGCCTCCATGGTCTCTTCCAGCGGGGTCGAGTGGTCGTAGCGGTGCGCCTGGTACAGGTCCACGTAATCCGTCTGCAGACGGCGCAGCGAGTTGTCGATGGACTCCATGATGTGCTTGCGGCCGAGCCCCCGGTCGTTGTGACCGGGACCGGTCGGGAAGTAGACCTTGGTGAACACCTCGAGTCCCTCGCGGCGCTCGTTCTTGAGCGCCCGGCCCAGGACGGCTTCGGCCCGCGTCTCGGCATAGACGTCCGCTGTGTCGAAGGTGGTGATCCCGGCGTCGAGGGCGGCGCGGATACAGGCGACCGCTGCGTCCTCCTCCACCTGGGAGCCGTGGGTGAGCCAATTTCCGTAAGCGATCTCACTGATGGTCAGACCGCTGCGGCCGAGTCGGCGGAATTCCATGTGCCTGCTCTCCCTGTGCTCGTGAGGGACGGATCATGCAAGGGCGGTCCATCCTATTGCGCCGTCCGGCGCGGCTCGGGCAGGCTCAGGTATCCGGGAGGGTTCGGTGGACCGTGCGGAGGAACGCCGCGTTGTCCGGAGTGTGCCGGATCCGGTCCAGCAGTGTTTCGAGCGCCGTCTGCGGGTCCCGGGAGTGCAGCGCGCGGCGCAGTCCGCGTACCACCCGCAACTCGGCGTCCGGAACGAGGAGTTCATCGCGCCGGGTGCCGGACGCCTGGATGTTCACGGCCGGGTAGGTGCGCCTGTCCGCCAGCGTGCGGTCGAGCCGGAGTTCCATGTTGCCGGTGCTCTTCAGCTCTTCGAAGAAGTAGTCGTCGGCGCGGGAGCCGGTCTCCACCAGCGCGGTGGCCAGGATCGTGAGGGAGCCGCCCTCCTCGGTGAGTCGTGCGGCACCGAAGAGCCGTTTGGGGCCGAGCAGGGCAGCTGCATCGACGCCGCCGCTCAGGGTGCGTCCGCCCGCGGCTGACGTGTTGTTGTGGGCGCGGCACAACCTGGTGAGGGAGTCCAGCAGGATGACGACGTCCTGGCCCTGTTCGACCAGACGCTTGGCGCGTTCGACCGCGAGTTCGGCGAGCGCGATGTGCTCCTTCGCGGGCCGGTCGAACGTCGAGGCGAGCACCTCGCCCCGTACGGACCGGCGCATGTCCGTGACCTCCTCCGGGCGTTCGTCGAGCAGCACCACCATCAGATGGCACTCGGGGTGGTTGGCGGCGACGGCTGCCGCGACTTGCTGCAGCAGCACAGTTTTGCCGGTCCTGGGCGGCGCGACGACGAGTCCGCGCTGCCCCTTGGCGATCGGGGAGACCAGGTCGATGAGGCGCATGGCCGGACTGCCGGACGGTGTTTCCAGACGCAGTCGACGCCGGGGGTGGAGCGGGGTGAGATCGCGGAAGTGGGGCCGGCCGCGCAGCGCCTGCGACGAGCGACCGTTGACCCGTGCGACGCCGGACAGGGTGCGGGGCCGGTCGCAGGAGCCTTCGACGACATCGCCCTTGCGCAGGCCGTGGCGGCGGATCAGGGTGGCGGAGACCTGTACGTCGCCGGGGGAGGGGTGGCCGTCACGGACGCGCAGTGCGCCGTGCCCCTGGTGCGTGATGTCGAGGACACCGGCGGTCTCGGTGGGCAATTCCTGCTGATCGACGGGGTGTTCGAGGGTGCTGGTCATACGGGTGGTCCTTTCGCGGACATGGCGAATGAAGGGGCCCGGTCGGCATGGGGACGGAAGAGATCACGCCCCGGACGACGGGCAGGAAAGCCCGGACGGGGAAAGCCCGTACCGGACGGGAAGAAGGGGTGCGGGAAAGCTGGATCACCGGTCAGGAAAGGACGGGCGCAGCAGCTCTTCGAGAGTGAATCGGCACCGGCACCTCGAATCGAGGCGTACACATGTACCAACCGAACCCTACCACGGCGCGCGCACCGGGCCGGCAGCGACGGCTGCGATATCCGGTTGCCGCGGCGCTCGCGGAGTGATGTGGTTCTCCGGGCCGCACGCCCGCTCAACCGTCCTGACCGGCGCCCTCGGCGCGGAGGAGTCATCTTGTCGATACGCATCACCGCACTGACCGACCCGGACTGTGCCGGCGCGAGCCACCGGCTGGCGTGGCTGGCGTCCGACCCGGCGGGCAGCCCCCGTCGGCTCGGCGTTCCTGCGCGTCTTCACCCGTGAGGGCCAGGACCATCTCGCCGAACTGGAACTTCACGTCCACCCGGCGGAGCGCCGCATCGGCATCGGCTCACAGCTGCTGGACGCGGCCGTCGCAGCTGCCCGCGAGGAGGGCCGACGCAGCGTCATCACACAGGTCGAGGCCGGTTCCTCCGGCGATCATTTTCTGCGGGCCAAAGGGCTGCGCGAGGTCCTCACCCTGACGTACGCCCGCCTACCGCTGGCGAAGGCCGACACCGGAGCTCTCCGCGGGATCGTCGGACAGCCGCATCCGGGCTACCGGCTGCTGTCCTGGGACGGCACCGTCCCACACGATCTTGCGCCGGCGTTCACCGCATCGTGCCGCGCCATGGACGACATGCCCATGGACGACACCGACTACGGCACGGTCGTCTGGGACGTGGACCGGGTCCGGGCCGCCGCGGCTGCCGTCGCGGCACGCGGCGAGCTGCTCCACACCGTTGTCGCCGTCGACGAGTCCGACTCCACGATCGCGGGCTTCACCGAACTGGTCGTCCCGGGCGACGGAAAGGGCGACGGCCGGCACTACGGCACCGGAGTCCTCCCCGAACACCGGGGGCACGGCCTCGCACGGTGGATGAAGGCGCAGTCCATCCTGCAGGCCCGCGAACGCCACCCGGCCCTCGACGGGCTGCTGGCGGACACCGCGGACAGCAACACGTACATGCGGAGCGTCAACGACGCGCTCGGCTACGAGCCGACGCACAAGTCGGTCGAGTACCAGCTCGATCTCTAGGTCCTTCGTCGGACTGCCGTCGTCGCGCGAAGGGCGGCCGCGCGGCGTCCGGCCTCGCGTCGCCCGTCACTCCGCGGGGTCACCCTCCGCCGCCGCCGGGGCCGCGCCCCGGAACACCCCCAGGATCTGCTCGGCCGCCAGTGTGGCCGTCAACTCGCCTTCCCGTACTCGCTGTTCGAGCCCCGGAGTGAGCGCGCGCACCTCCGGATGGCCGCGCAGGCTCTCCAGCAGCTCGTCCCGCACCATCGTCCAGGTCCAGTCGACCTGCTGATCACGCCGCTTCGCGGCGAGCCGGCCGGTCGATTCGAACAGCGCACGGTGCTGCTCCAGCCGCTCCCACAGCGTGTCGAGACCGGTCGACTCCCGGGCGCTGCAGGTGAGGACCGGGGGCGTCCAGGCCGCGTCGACCGGGTGCATCAGCCGCAGTGCGCCCGCCAGTTCGCGCGCGGCCGCTCGTGCGTCGCGTTCGTGCGGGCCGTCCGCCTTGTTGACCGCGATGGCGTCCGCCAGCTCCAGGACGCCCTTCTTGATGCCCTGGAGCTGATCGCCGGTACGGGCCAGGGTCAGCAGCAGAAACGTGTCGACCATATTGGCCACCGCCGTCTCCGACTGGCCGACGCCGACCGTCTCCACCAGCACCACGTCGTACCCCGCGGCCTCCATCACCACGATGGACTCCCGGGTCGCCTTGGCCACCCCACCGAGCGTCCCGGCGGTCGGAGAAGGACGTACGAACGCCGCGGGGTCCACCGCGAGGTGCTCCATCCTGGTCTTGTCGCCCAGGATGGAGCCGCCGGTACGGCTGGAGGAGGGATCGACGGCCAGCACCGCGACCCGGTGACCGAGCCCGGTGAGCATCGTGCCGAGCGCGTCGATGAAGGTGGACTTCCCGACCCCCGGCACGCCGCTGATGCCGATGCGCCGGGCGTTCCCGGAGTGCGGCAGCAGCTCGCGCAGCAACTGCTGGGCCAGCGCCCTGTGATCGGGGCGGGTGGACTCGACGAGAGTGATCGCGCGCGCGATGTACGCCCGCTTCCCGTCGAGCACCCCCTTCACATAACTGTCGATGTCGATCTTCGGGGGCATCGGGTCAGCGGCTCACAGCTCGTGGCCGAGCGCGGCACCGAGCCGCGTCACCAGGTCGTACGCGGCATCCGGAATCACGGTGCCGGGCGGGAACACCGCCGTCGCCCCCGCCTCGTGCAATGCCTCGATGTCCTGCGGCGGAATCACCCCGCCCACCACGATCACGATGTCGTCGCGGCCCTCGGCGGCCAGCTCCTCGCGGAGCGCCGGTACGAGCGTGAGGTGCCCTGCGGCCAACGAGGAGACGCCCACGATGTGCACGTCCGCCTCCACCGCCTGCCGTGCCACCTCGGCCGGCGTCTGGAACAGCGGGCCGACGTCGACGTCGAAGCCCAGGTCGGCGAAGGCCGTCGAGATCACCTTCTGGCCGCGATCGTGGCCGTCCTGCCCCATCTTGGCGACCAGGATGCGCGGACGGCGCCCCTCGGCCTCCTCGAACTGGTCCACCAGCGCCCGGGTCCGGTCCACGGAAGGGGATTCACCTGCCTCGTTGCGGTACACACCGGAGATCGTACGGATCTGGCCCGCATGCCTCCCGTACACCTTCTCCAGGGCGTCCGAGATCTCGCCCACGGTCGCCATCGCGCGTGCCGCGTCGACGGCGAGTGCCAGCAGATTGCCTTCGAGACCGGGGCCGGGGGCCCGCTCGGCCGCCGCCGTCAGCGCCCGCAGCGCGGCCTGGCACGCCGACTCGTCGCGCTCCTCGCGCAGCCGGCGCAGCTTCTCGATCTGCTGGGTGCGCACCAAGGAGTTGTCGACCTTGAGCACATCGATCTGCTCGTCGGTCTCCACCCGGTACTTGTTGACCCCGATCACCGGCTGGCGCCCGGAGTCGATGCGCGCCTGGGTACGGGCCGCGGCCTCCTCGACCCTGAGCTTCGGGATGCCCGCGTCGATGGCCTGCGCCATGCCGCCGGCCGCCTCGACCTCCTGGATGTGCTGCCAGGCCCGGCGCGCCAGGTCGTACGTCAGCCGCTCCACGTACGCGCTGCCGCCCCACGGGTCGATGACCCGGCCGGTGCCCGACTCCTGCTGGAGCAGCAGCTGGGTGTTCCGGGCGATCCGCGCCGAGAAGTCCGTCGGCAGGGCGAGGGCCTCGTCGAGCGCGTTGGTGTGCAGCGACTGGGTGTGCCCCTGGGTGGCGGCCATCGCCTCCACGCAGGTCCGGGTGACGTTGTTGAACACGTCCTGCGCGGTCAGCGACCACCCCGACGTCTGCGAATGGGTGCGCAGGGACAGCGACTTGGAGTTCTTCGGCTCGAACTCCTTGACCAGCTTGGCCCAGAGCAGCCGGGCCGCCCGCAACTTCGCGATCTCCATGAAGAAGTTCATGCCGATCGCCCAGAAGAACGAAAGCCGCGGTGCGAACGCGTCCACGTCAAGACCGGCGTCCCGCCCGGCCCGCAGATACTCCACCCCGTCCGCGAGGGTGTACGCCAGCTCCAGATCGGCCGTCGCACCCGCCTCCTGGATGTGATAGCCGGAGATCGAGATCGAGTTGTAGCGCGGCATCTTCTGCGAGGTGTACGCGAAGATGTCGGAGATGATCCGCATCGAGGGCTTCGGCGGATAGATGTAGGTGTTGCGGACCATGAACTCTTTCAGAATGTCGTTCTGAATGGTCCCGGCCAGCTTCTCGGGCCCGACGCCCTGCTCCTCGGCAGCCACGATGTACAGCGCGAGAACGGGGAGCACCGCGCCGTTCATCGTCATCGACACCGACATCTTGTCCAGCGGGATGCCGTCGAAGAGCTGACGCATGTCGTAGATCGAGTCGATCGCCACGCCCGCCATGCCGACGTCGCCGGTCACCCGCGGGTGGTCGCTGTCGTAGCCGCGGTGGGTCGGTAGGTCGAAGGCGACGGAGAGGCCCTTCTGCCCGGCCGCGAGGTTGCGGCGGTAGAAGGCGTTGGACTCCTGGGCGGTGGAGAACCCGGCGTACTGCCGGATCGTCCAGGGCTGGTTGACGTACATCGTCGGATACGGGCCCCGAAGATACGGGGCCATGCCCGGATATGTACCGAGGAAGTCGAGCCCCTCCAGATCGCGCCCGGTGTACAGCGGCTTGACCGTGATGCCTTCCGGGGTCTCCCACAGCAGATCATCGTCGGAACTGCCGGAGGACTCCTTCACCGAGGCACGCCACTGGTCCTCGGACACCTCGGCGGCGCCGCCCGGTCCGAGTTCGATGTCGGAGAAGTCAGGGATACGCATTACGCCACACCCATACGGTCGAGAAGGGAAGAGAGCACGGCCACCACATCGGAGCCCGCGAAGACGTACTCGTCGACACCGGTGTACTCGCCGGGTCGGCCCGCGAGGAACACCCGCTGGGCACCGGCCGAACCCAGTGCCTCGGCGACCGCCCCGGCCTGATCGGCGTAGAGCGTGTCGCTGGAGCAGAGGCACGCCACGGTGGCTCCGCCGGCCCTGAACGCGTCGGCGGCCGTCGTCGCGTCCACCGAGACCGGGTCGTGGACCGGTTCGATCCCGCCCGCCTGGAACAGGTTCGAGGCGAACGACGCCCGCGCGGTGTGGGCCGCGGCCGGTCCGAGCGCGGCGAGGAACACCCGCGGCCGTTGCCCGGTCGCCGCGAGATGAGCGTCCGACCGGGCGCGCAGCACCTCGAACGCCTCGTCACGACGGACCCTGGGCAGACCGCCCGATCCCGTGGCGGACACCTCGGCGGGGGCCACCTCGCGCTCCACCGGGCGCTCCGCCAGCTGCGGGAACTCACTGACCCCGGTGACCGGCTCCTTGCGTCGCGCCAGATCCTTGCTGCGCGCCGCCCAGGTGGCCGCGAGACGCTCGCCGATCATTCCCGAGCGCAGAGCGGCCTCCTGGCCGCCCGACCGCTCGATCTCCTGGAAGAACGCCCAGGCGGCGTCGGCGAGTTCGGTGGTGAGCCGCTCCACGTACCAGGAACCGCCCGCCGGGTCGATCACCCGGGCCAGATGCGACTCCTCCAGCAGGATCGTCGACGTATTACGGGCGATACGCCGGGCGAACGCGTCCGGCAGACCCAGGGCGTGATCGAACGGCAGCACGGTGACGGAGTCGGCCCCGCCTACCCCCGCGCCCAGACATGCCAGCGTCGTCCGCAGCATGTTCACCCAGGGATCGCGCCGCGTCATCATCACCGAGGACGTCACCGCGTGCTGGCGCTGCGCCCCGGCGTCGGCGGCCCCGCACACCTCGGCCACCCGGGCCCACAGCCGCCGAGCGGCCCGCAGCTTGGCGATGGTCAGGAACTGATCGGCCGTCGCCGCGTATCGGAACTCCAGCTGCGCGCAGGCCTCTTCGACACAGAGCCCGGCCTCCGTCAGTGCCCGCAGATACGCGACACCTGTCGCCAGCGAAGCGCCCAGCTCCTCGGCGGCCGAGCCGCCGGCCTCGTGGTACGGCAGAGCGTCGACGGTCAGGGCCCGCAGTCCGGGATACTCCTGCGCGCACCGCTGTGCCCAGTGGACCGCCGCCGTCAGGCCGGGTTCTGCGCCGCTGCGGGCGGCCTGCCCGAGCGGGTCGGCGCCGAGGTTGCCGCGCGCGGTCTGCGCACCGACGCCCCGCTCCGCGTAGAGCCGCAGCAACTCCCTCGCCGCAGCGTCGAATTCGCTTCCGGCGTCCAGCACCACGGGAGCCAGATCGAGATATACGCCGTCCAGCGCCCCCGCCAGAGCGGACACCGGAACGCCGCCGGTACCGCCCACGGTCAGCCACAGCGAGGTGACACCGTTCTCCAGATCGGCGAGCACCGCCTCGTTGAGACGCGCAGGATCCGACAGGGTGTGCCGCTGCCGTACGTCCCAGCCGCCCGCCGCGTTGCCCTCGGCCCTGCCGCCGCGGGTGAAGGGGGCGAAGCCCGGATATCCGGCATCGGGCGCGCTGTCGCGCGAGGTGTAGAGGGGGCGGGTGATGAGCCCGTCCTCCACCGTGGTGGACAGCGCTTCCTCGGCGGCCGAACCCGCAACTTCCTTGCCCGATTTGCGTAGCACCCCTTCGACAAGGCTTTGCCACTGCTCATGGGCGGAGTGAGGGAATTCGGCAGCCAACGAAAGCCCGTCGGCAGGCAGGACCGTCATGCCCAGATGCTAGGTCAGGTCTCAGAGGAGCAGCAGGGGCTCCGTCTGTGACCTTGCCCTCTCCGAACGCACTTGATCCTTCACGCACCGTCGCGTAACCGGGTCCTGGCGAGGGGACGGCCGTCTGGACCAGCGTGAAGGAAACCGGTTCACGGGCGCCATCGCACCGGCACCGGCCGAGGCGTGATCACCGGCCTGCTGAACAGTGAAGACATCCGAGCACTGGGGGAGCAGGTGTCGCCGGGCAGCTCTGCGGCGCTGATCGTGTGGGAAGACCTGTGGGCAGTGCCGCTCACGGCGGCCGTCCGCGCCTCGGGCGGTCAGGTGGCCGCCCATGAACGCATCCCCGCGGACCTGGCGGAGGCGGCCATGTCCGCCGTCGATTCCGCCGGCTGACCTCACCCCGCTTGATCCGGTCGTACCGCGGCGGGGAATCGGGCGGTCGGAAAATCAAGAGTTGTCGGCCCCGCCCGCGCTCCGACAACTGTTCCCTGTCGAGCGAGTTACCGCGGAAGCGTGGCTCATTAATTGTGCTGTGCCCCTGACCTGGAGGGGGCGGTTGCGATTTTCCTTTATCTCCTTCGGTTTCGTCGATCGGTGCTCCTCCGGCGTTTTACTTTGTCGATCTCCCGACCGCGTGCGACGTTTGATCCGGCCAGGTCGAATCAATTCGGATACGTGTCGGGAAAAGGGGAAGTTCATCGTGCAAACCGCCAGGGCCGTCCCGGCATCCACCGTCGTCAATCTCCGCGACCTGGGCGGCATCGCTCTGGGCCCTGACCATAGGGTCCGGCCGGGCGCCGTGCTGCGCTCCGGACAGCTCAGCGGTCTGGACGCGGCGCAGGACATGGCGGTGGCCGCGCTCGGCATCCGTACCGTCGTCGATCTGCGCACTGCCGACGAGCGTGCGGCGGCCCCCGACCGGCTGCCGCCCGGTGCGCGGCTCTTCGTCGCCGATGTGCTCGGCGACAACCCGGGCGTGGCGCCCGCCCGGCTGCGTGCACTGCTCGCCGATCCGGTCGCGGCGGAGCAGCTGCTGGGCAGCGGGAAGGCCGAGGAGATGTTCGCCGAGACCTACCGGCAGATGGTGCTCTCGCCGATTGCCGCCGCCGCTTACCGGGCTTTCGTGGAGACGGCCGCCGACGACCGGGCCCGCCCGGTGCTCTTCCACTGCACGACCGGCAAGGACCGTACCGGCTGGGCCGCCGCGTTGCTGCTGATGCTGGTCGGTGCGTCACGGGATGTGGTGCGGGCCGAGTTCCTCGCGGTGAACCCGGTCGTTCGGGTCGCCTACGCCCCGTACGTACAGGGCTTCCTCGACGCGGGCGGTGACCCGGAGATCGCGTCCGCGATCATCGAGGTCCGCCCCCGCTATCTCGACATGGCGCTGGACGCCATGGACGAGAGGTGGGGCGGGCTCGACGGGTATGTGCGCGACGGCCTGAGGATTCCGGAGGCCGCGGTGGAGCGGCTGCGCAGCGGGCTCGTGGTGTCCGCCTGAGCCGGGCGCCGAGACCCCGGTCCCCCGCGTTGTCGCCGGTCTCTCTCGGAAGTGTGAAGCAATCGGGAAGCAATGAGACACTCCCGGGTTGACTTGATACCCCCAGGGGGTATGTTGAGCCCCATCGGGAAGCATCGCCTCCCGATGGACCCGATGGAGGACACCGTCATGAACAACGCACTGAGGATCACGGCCTTCGCCGCCGCGCTCGCCGCGACCTTCGGGACCGCGTACGGCGTGGGCAGGGGCGCCGACCCGCTCGTGGCCGCTGAGGACCGCCCCGCGCAGCAGCACGCCGGCCACGGCGCGGGAGAGGAGGGCGGGGCGAAGGGGGCGTCGGATCAAGTGGCCGGCGGACTGCAGATCTCCGACGGCGGTTACACGCTGGCCCTCGAAACACCCACGATACGAGCAGGGGCTCGGACCGAGATCGGATTCGCCATCACGGATGAGAGTGGCCGCAGGGTCACCGCCTATCAACGCGAGCACGGCAAGGAACTGCACTTCATCCTTGCGTCAAGCGATCTCACCGAATTCCGGCACCTGCACCCCGTCCGCGCGGCCGACGGCACCTGGTCGACCCCCGTCGACCTGCCCAAGGCCGGTGGGTACCGGGCGTTCGCCGACTTCACGCCGGCCGCCGAGGGCGCCGTGAACCTCACGCTGGGCGCGGATCTGGCCGTTTCCGGCACCTACCGCCCCGCGGCTTTGCCGGCCCCGCGCGCCACCGCCGAGGTGGACGGCTACCGCGTCGCACTCGACGGCGAACTCCGTGCCGGCCAGGGCGGAGAGCTGAAACTGACCGTCAGCAGGAACGGCCGGCCCGTCACCGATCTGCAGCCTTACCTCGGCGCGTACGGGCACCTGGTCGCGCTGCGCGCGGGCGACCTGGCCTATCTGCACGTCCACCCGAACCAGGGTGGCCCGGGGCCTGTGGTGTCCTTCACGGCGACGGCGCCCAGTGCGGGTACGTACCGGCTCTTCCTCGACTTCCAGCACGAAGGCAAGGTCCGCACCGCGGCGTTCACCGTCCCGGTGGCGGCATCGGGGAAGGGTGTCGTCGGCCATGAGGGGAGCGGGACAGGGGCAACCGGCGGGCACGCGCGCTGAAGGGCGCGGGGGTACGCCCCCCCCCGGACCCCGAAGCGGCGTTGCGCCGAAGCTCGTTGAGAGGTGACGACGTGGGCACGGCGGGTGCTCCTGCGGTCCCTCGGTATTGTGAAAGGACCGGATCGTGAATCCTTCGAGAGGGGCGTACGTTGACCGAACGCAAGCCCGCGGGCGTCAGCTTCGAATCATGGGTCGACAAGCAGATCCGCGAGTCCGAGCAGCGTGGCGACTTCTCGCAGTTGCCGGGATTCGGCAAGCCGCTCGACGGCCTTGACGCTCCCTACGACGAGACCTGGTGGATCAAGCAGAAGATGCAGCGGGAAGGAGTGTCGGTGCTCCCGCCGACACTGGCGCTGCGCAAAGAGGCGGAGGAGGTGCGCGACGCTGTGCCCGGGGCGCGGACGGAGGCCGAAGTGCGGCGCATGCTGACTGAGGTCAACGAGAAGATCCGGGCAGCCATCAGGAGGCCGCCGCCGGGTCCCCTGTTGAACCTCAAGCCGTTCGACATCGATGCCATGGTCGAAGAGTGGCGCGCGGCGCGCGGACCGTCGTAGCACTCGGGAGCCCGCAGATCCGGAAGTGGGTTCCCTGTAGCCGGATGCGTAATACTCGCTCTATGACATCGAGCATTACGCGTTCGGGTGGCGGGGCGCGCAGCGAGACCGTACGGATCAGGCGGGCGACCGCACGGGATACGAAGCGGCTCACCCGGCTGGTCAGGACTTCCCGCGCCTATGAGGGGCCCTACGCCGCCATGGTCGCCGGATACCGGGTGGGGCCCGACTACATCGAGACCCACCAGGTCTTCGCGGCGATCGAGCCCGGCACCGACCGGCTCCTCGGCTTCTACTCGCTGATCCTCGCCCCGCCGGAACTCGACCTCATGTTCGTCGCCGACGATGCGCAGGGGCTCGGCATCGGGCGGCTGCTCATCGGGCATCTGCGCGACGAGGCGCAGCGCGCCGGCCTGCCCGGTGTCCGCGTCGTCTCGCACCCGCCCGCCGAGGGCTTCTACCGCAGTGTCGGGGCCCGGCGGACCGGCACCCTCGCGGCCAACCCGCCCGCGGTGATGTGGGACCGGCCTGAACTGCTACTGCCGATCGACTGACCCGACGCGGAGGGGGCCCGGCCGGAACCCGTGCACGGACCCCGGCCCAACCCCCTTTTCGGCACGTCGTGCTACGAGGTCAGCCCGCGTACGGACGCGTGATGATCTCCATGGCGTGACCGGCGGGATCGAGGAAGTAGACGCCTCGGCCGCCGTGGTTGTGGTTGATCTCGCCCGGATGCTTCCGATGCGGATCCGCGTAGTACGTGATCCCGAGCTCCTTGATGCGGGCGTACGCCGTGTCGAACTCCGCCTCCGAGACGAGGAAGGCGTAGTGCTGCATCGCGATCGACGCTTCGGGAATGGTCGCGAAGTCCAGGGTGACCCCGTTCGCGGTGGCGACCGGTATGAACGGGCCCCATTCCCCGCCGACTTCCAGACCCAGTATGTTCGCCAGGAATTCGGCGGATTCCCGGTTGTCCCGGGCGTGAATGATGGTGTGATTCAACTCGACTGACACTGTGGAATGCCTCCAACGGGCACCTCACGGGCACCTCCACGCCTCACCCGGCCGGTGACCGACGCGCGATGCCGTACTCAAGATCCTAGGCGGGGTCGTGCCGGTCGTCGAGGCCCGGTGTGCCCGCCGTGAGGTCTACGGTGGGGGAGGAGGGGAAGGCGAAGTACTCCGCGCATTCGGACGGGGGCTCACGGTGACCTCGACATCCCACCTCCCCGGCGGCCCGGGCCGCGACACGGGCCGCCATGAGACGCCGGAGGAACGGGCGGACCGGCAGTGGAACGAACTGCTCCAGGAACTGCGGGTGGCCCAGACTGGCGTCCAGATCCTGTTCGGCTTCCTGCTCGCCGTCGTCTTCCAGCCGCGCTTCACCGACCTGTCGGACACCGACCGCACCATCTACGTGGTCACCGTGATGCTGGGCTCCGCCACCGCCGCCGCCCTCATCGGGCCCGTGTCGTACCACCGGCTGCTCACCGGACGACGACTCAAGCCACAGACGGTCACCTGGGCGTCACGACTGACCGTGCTCGGGCTGGTTTTGCTGCTGTGCACCATGTGTTCCGCGCTGCTGCTCATCCTGCGGGTGGCCCTGCACAACCCCCTCGCCCTGTGGCTGGTCGGCGGCATGGCGCTGTGGTTCCTGGTCTGCTGGTTCGTGTTCCCGGCCTGGGTGCTGGCCCGCTCCTCACCCGAGCGCGAGAAGCGACCGCTGTGCGAGGGCGGTCCGTTCAGCCGGAATCGCCGGCAACGGGGCCCCGGACGTCCGTGACCGTGAAGAGCCCGCCGTCCGGGTCCAACAGGGTCGCCTCGCTGCCCTGCCCCAGCGGACGCTGCTCGACCAGACTGCCGCCATGCTGCCGCGCCGCCTCGACCGTGGCCGCCAGATCGGCGACGGGGAAGTGGACCTGCCAGTGCGGGCGGACCAGCGGATCGGGTGCAGCCTCCACCGCACCGGAGCTGATCCGGGCGAGCTGACGCCCGTTGCACTCGACGATGACCTCGTCCTTCTCGTACGACACCTCGCAGCCCCCGGGCCGCCCGCTCGCCCAGTCGAGCACCCCGCCGTAGA
Organism: Streptomyces sp. NBC_00057; assembly: GCF_045041165.1. Taxonomy (NCBI): domain Bacteria; kingdom Bacillati; phylum Actinomycetota; class Actinomycetes; order Kitasatosporales; family Streptomycetaceae; genus Streptomyces; species Streptomyces sp. NBC_00057. The sequence continues at coordinate 8,392,190 of NZ_CP108256.1, forward strand.
AGATTGCCGCATCGAAGGCGTTTCTGGTGTGCAGCCGCAGCCAGGCGTGCGAGCGGTCGTTCGGCGCGGGCGGCGAAGTCGCGGGCTCGGTCCGCTCCCAGATGCCGAACACCGCACCGTCGAGGTCCGCCGCCAGGGCCCCGCGCCCCTTGCCGAGTGCCAGCGGCCCCACCGCGACCGTGCCGCTGCGCTCACGGATGCGTGAGGCCGCCGCGTCGGCGTCGGGGACGGCGAAGTACGGGGTCCAGGCCACGGCCACCCGGTAGGCAGTCGCCACCGCGCCGATGCCTGCGACCGGCACATCCCCGCGGCGTGCGACGGAGAACTCCTGCCCCAGCTTGCCCGGCCGGAAGGTCCAGCCCAGCACGGCGGCGTAGAACCTCTGCGCGGACTCCAGGTCGCGGGTCATGAGGTTGACCCAGCAGGGCGCTGCGGATCCGGTCAGCGGCGCCGGCATCGACGCCGTCCCAGGATGGCTTCCGGTCATGGTCCTACTGCCTTCATCGGTTCTGCGGCCTGCGCGTGACGGCGGCCGTCGGAGCCTCACCAGCCTCACCGCGAGCGGTCGCTCCCGCAACACGCAGCGCCGCCGCCTGCCTCGCCGCAGCGCTCAGTGAGGCGTCTGCGTCCCTTGGTCTCCCGGAGGTCGGTCACGCTGCTCGTCGCTGTCGCGACGGATGGTCTCGCTTCCGTGGTCACCGAGCTCATAGGGGGACAGGCCCCGGCCGTCGGGCGGGAAGCTGTCGTCGCCGTGGACATCGCGTTGCTCGATATGGCTCCGGTGGTCGGGCCGCAGCGGCTGCTCGTCGGGTCGGGGCGGAGGCAGCTCCTGGGCTCGGCGCCGCTTGCCCAGCCAGACGGCACCGATCAGCACGCCCACCAGCGCCACTCCGACAATGCCCATGATCACCCCGGTCGCGCCCCGTCCGTCGGCGAGGGTGAGGGCCAGCGGACTGAGGTCTCTGTTCGATACGTCCATGCCTCCCGGATACCCCGAGGCAGAGGCATCACTCGGTAATGACTGTGAATTCATGTTTTAAGTGGATATAAGCCTAAAAGTGTTTCGGTCTCACGAGAGCGATCGGCGGGGGTCCCCGGTGCCTTGGGCCATCCGCTTGCCGACGGCTTCGTGTCGCCGTCACCCAGCCGTGGTGTGAGCCTGGAGAGGATCCTCGAATCGCTGGAGGGAAGCGATGGGACTGCCGAATCCGCTCAGCCGGTGGCCGGTCTGCCGACAGTTGACCGGCGGCGATCCGCTGGGCAGAGGGCGTGCCGCGATGTCGCCTGCGACGGAGGACCTCAGGCCCCGCACCGCCACGTCCGACCGCGTCGTGCAGTCCGTCCGTCCCTACTGCTCGGTCGGCTGCGGTCAGCAGGTGTACGTCAAGGACGACCGGGTCGTACAGATCGAGGGCGACGGGCCCAACGGAATCGCCACCGGTGACACCGCCAATGAACCGGTGGCCATCGCACTCGACCCCAACGCCCTGATCCAGGAGGACAAGGCGCTCACCGCCGACATCCGTCCGGGCCGCCGTCCCAGGGGGACCCCGTCCGCACTGTCGGACCCCAGCGCGGGGACGCACCACACAACGCCGAGCGGAAGGAACCGCGGTGAACAGCATCAAGGAGAAGCAGACGGAGGAGAGCCTGCACAGCGAGGAGGTCTCGGTCGTCATCAGCGGGTGCGATACGGGCGACGCGCGGATGGTCTTCGACGCGCTGCGGGCCGCCTTCACCACCGACCGGGCCTCGGTCGACGTACCGAAGAAGCTCGCGGAAAGGCGCCCCACCGCATGGGTGGCGACCGTCGATGTCACCGAGGAGAGGGTGGTCTCGGGACCGGTCTCACTCGGCGGTCCCGTGTCGGTCGATGTGCAGGGCGGCTACTGGGCGTGCGAACGGCTCCGGCGGAGCCTGGCGCATGCCTTCGACGTACGGGTCGTCGGGACGGTCTCCGGGGACCAGGAGGAAGAGGTACGCCTCCGCCTGAAAAGCCGAGAGAGCTGAGAAAGCCGAGAGAGCCGATAGGTCGACGGGCCACGGCCCGGCGACGGAGCAATGAAGCAGGAAGGTATTGCATATCTGATAGAAAGCGGACAAAAGGCCATCCCTGAAAGGTGCGAGTGAGTGGACTCCTCTCGCGGGCGGGACGACGGTGCGCAACAGCCGGGAGCAGTCGGCGACCGTTCCACCCTGACACTGCACATCAATGGAACCGAGCAGACCCTGACGCTCGATCACCGCACCACGGTCCTGGACGCGCTCCGCGAAAACCTCGACCTCACCGGCGCGAAGAAGGGCTGCGACCACGGACAGTGCGGGGCGTGCACCGTCATCGTCGACGGACGGCGCGCCAACAGTTGCCTGCTGCTCGCCGTCGCCCACGACGGCGCCGCCATCACCACCGTCGAGGGCCTCGCCGACGGCGACCGGCTCCACCCGCTCCAGGAAGCCTTCCTGGACCGCGACGCCCTGCAGTGCGGCTACTGCACACCCGGTCAGATCTGCTCGGCCGTCGGCATGCTCGGCGAGGCGGCGGACGGCTTCCCGTCCCATGTCACCGCTCGCACCGCACCCGTATCCACCCCGGCACCGCTCGACACCCCCGAGATCCGCGAGCGGATGAGCGGCAACCTGTGCCGCTGCGGCGCCTACCCCCGTATCGTCGAGGCGATCGAGGACGTGGCGCCGTGAAACCATTCGCCTACCTCCGCGCGCGGTCCACCGCCGAAGCGGTCCGTGAGAGCTCCGCCCACCCCGGCGCCGGATTCCTCGGCGGCGGCACCAACCTCGTCGACCTGATGAAGCTCGGAGTGGAAGCCCCCGACCTGCTCATCGACATCAGCCGGCTGCCCCTGGACCAGGTGGGCGACACCGACAACGGCGGACTGCGCATCGGCGCGACCGTACGCAACAGCGACCTGGCCGCACATCCCGCTGTACGCACCCGCTACCCCGTCCTGTCGCAGGCACTGCTGTCCGGCGCATCCGGGCAGCTCCGCAACACCGCCACGACCGGCGGCAACCTGCTGCAGCGCACCCGGTGCCCCTACTTCCAGGACACCTCCAAGCCCTGCAACAAGCGGGAACCCGGCACCGGCTGCCCAGCCCTCGAAGGCGCACACCGCGATCTCGCCGTACTCGGCCACTCCGAGCACTGCGTCGCCACGCACCCGTCCGACATGGCCGTGGCCCTGTCCGCGCTCGACGCCACCGTCCAGCTGCACGGGCCGGACGGCGAACGGAGCGTGCCCGCCACCGAATTCCACCGGCTGCCGGGCGACACCCCACACCGGGACACCGAGATCCGGGCCGGTGAGCTCATCACCGAGGTGGTCCTGCCGCCGCGCCCGGACGGCGCCGGTTCCCTCTACCGAAAGGCCCGCGACCGTGCCTCGTTCGCGTTCGCCCTCGCGTCCGTCGCCGCGGTACTGAGCGTCCGCGACGGCCGGATCGAGCATGCGTCGCTGGCCTTCGGCGGGCTTGCCCACCGGCCCTGGCGCGCGCACGCCGCAGAAGACGCACTCCGGGGCGCACCGGCGACCGACGAGACCTTCGAACGGGCTGTGGACGCCGAACTCGCCGCGGCCCGGCCGCTGCGCGACAACGCGTTCAAGGTGGGCCTCGCCCGCAGTCTGGCCGTCGACGCGCTGGCCGAACTCGCCGCCGACAGCTGAGTAACCGCACAAACGCCGACCCGCAGACGTGAGGACCCCGTCATGAGCCAGGCCCCTCCACCACTGGGCACCCCCGTCGCACGCCGCGAGGGCCGGGACAAGGTCACGGGCGCCGCCCGTTACGCCGCCGAGCACACCCCGCCGGGCTGTCTGTACGGCTGGCCCGTCCCCGCCACCATCGCCCGCGGCCGCGTCAGCGCCGTCCACACCGACGAGGCGCTGGCCCTGCCGGGCGTGCATGCCGTCCTCAGCCACGACAACGCCCCGCGGCTGAAGCAGCCCGACGACCCGATCCTCGCCGTCCTCCAGGACGACCGGGTCCCGCACCGGGGCTGGCACATCGCGCTCGTGGTGGCCGACACGCTCGACCAGGCCCGTGCCGGGGCCGAGGCGCTGCAGATCGCGTACGAAACCGCCGAGCACGATGTCCTCCTGTCCGAGGACCACCCCGGCCTGTACACGCCGGAGACCGTCAACGGCGAGTACCCCGCCGTCCGCGAACGCGGGGACGCCGACCGGGCCTTCGCCAGGGCACCCGTACAGGTCGACGCCACTTACACCATCGGCGCCCTGCACAACCACCCCATGGAGCCGCACGCCTCCACCGCGCAGTGGACGCAGGACGGGCATCTGCACGTCCACGACTCGAATCAGGGGTCCACCGCGGTCCGTGAGAGCCTTGCCGCCGCCTTCGGGCTCCGGCCACAGCAGATCACCGTGGTCGCCGAACACGTCGGGGGCGGCTTCGGCTGCAAAGGCACCACACGCCCGCAGACCGTCCTGGCGGCCATGGCCGCGCGCCACACCGGATGCCCCGTCAAGGTGGCTCTGCCCAGGCGCCAGTTGGCTGCCGTGGTCGGCCACCGCTCGCCCACCGTGCAGCGCCTCCGGCTCGGTGCCGAACTCGACGGCACCCTGACCTCGGTCTCCCACGAGGTGATCACCCAGACCTCCACCATCAAGGAGTTCGTGGAGCAGGCGGCCGTCCCGGCCCGCATCATGTACGGGTCGGCTCACAGCCGCACCACCCATCGTGTGACCGCCCTGGATGTGCCGAGCCCCTCCTGGATGCGCGCACCGGGCGAGGCCCCGGGCCTGTACGCGCTGGAGTCCGCCATGGACGAACTCGCCGCGGCCCTCGGCATGGACCCCGTCGAACTGCGCCTGCGCAACGATCCGGCCGACGAACCCGACTCCGGCCGCCCGTTCAGCAGCCGGGGCCTCGCCGCCTGTCTGGAGGAGGGTGCCGCACGCTTCGGCTGGTACGACCGCGATCCGCGCCCCGCGGTCCGTGAAGAGGGTCCGCTGCTGGTCGGTACGGGCGTCGCGGCCGCCACGTTTCCCGTGTACCTCTTCGGCTCCAGTGCCTCGGCGCACGCGGCCCCCGACGGCTCGTACCGCGTCCAGGTCAACGCCACCGACATCGGCACCGGCGCCCGCACCGTACTCGCGCAGATCGCGGCCTCCGTACTGGACACCCCGGTGGACAACGTCCGGATCGACATCGGCAGCAGCGACCTGCCCGACGCCCCGCTGGCCGGCGGCTCCTCGGGCACGGCCTCCTGGGGCTGGTCCGTGCACAAGGCGTCCACCGCCCTCCTGGGGCAGCTGCGCGAGCGCACCGGCCCCCTTCCCGCCGAGGGACTGACGGCCGTCGCGGACACCGGGCAGGAGACCTCCGGGCAGTCTCCGTACGCACGCCATGCGTTCGGTGCGCAATTCGCCGAGGTCGCTGTCGACTCCCGCACCGGAGAAGTGCGGGTGCGCCGGATGCTCGGCGTCTTCGCCGCCGGGCACATCCTCAACCCCCGTACCGCACGCTCCCAGTTCATCGGAGGTATGACCATGGGAATCGGCATGGCCCTGACCGAGGGCAGCACCATGGACCCCGTCTTCGGCGACTTCACCGAGAGTGATCTCGCCTCCTACCATGTGCCGGTCTGCGCCGACGTACCGGAGATCGAGGTGCACTGGATCGACGAGAACGACCCGCATCTCAACCCGATGGGCAGCAAGGGCATCGGCGAGATCGGTATCGTCGGCGCCGCGGCGGCCGTCGGCAATGCTGTCCGGCACGCCACCGGCGTCCGGCTGCGCAGCCTTCCCCTCACTCCTGACACGCTGCTGCCGTATCTGCTCTGACCTGGGAAGATACTTGTTGTACGGCAGGCCTGTCGGCCCCTGTGTTGCGCAACCGGCTCTGCAGGGTCACCCTGTTGAGTGACCCAGAAGTGACATTTGCTCACTCTTCGTATGTGGGGGGTCGTTGGTTCAATGGGGCGAAGTCAGTGGGCCTCGATCTGAGGAGCCTCGACGATGACCGTTCAATTCGACCGGCACTATCTGGTCGAACTCCAGGTTTCGGCAGAGCGTGTTTCGCAGCTGCGGCGGATCATCGCCGCGCACCTCCGCCATTGGAGTCTCGAACTTCATATCCGGCCGGTGTGCCGCGGTGTGGAGGAGCTGCTGACCAATGTCCACCGGCATGTCGGTGACGACAACAACTGTGTCGTCGAACTCCGCTGGTCCGGGCGGCATCTCACGGTCTCTGTCGCCGACAACGGCTCCGAGATGCCGCGACTGCTCAGCACCGGCGGCGGTGGTCTCAGCCGCGTCATGGCCCTGAGCGACAGCTGGGGCACCTGCCGCACGGCCGACGGCAAAGTCGTCTGGTTCACCCGGTACGCGAAGGAGCCGCGCACCGTCGACCTGGTGCCGCTGCCGCCGCTGCCCGGTGCGGGCGAGTTCCGTCGTCCGCCCGTCGCCGTTCCGGACCCCGTCCCCGAAACCACGACGGCATCCGACTCGGCCCCCGCTCTCGTCTGAGTCGGGCCGCCAGGACCGGTACTGCCGGCTTCCGTACCCGATGAACGCTTCACCTCCCGGCGCGGACGGCGTGCGCACCGCACGCATGGTCCGCGCCGGTCGGGTATCCGCCCGGCAGGGCCCGCGTTGCGGCACGGCGCGCGGCGCTGCACGGTCGAAGTACCGAAGGCAAGGAGGCCACAGTCATGCCCATCGCGACGGTCAACCCCGCGAACGGCGAGACGCTCAGAACGTTCGACGCACTGGGAGAGGCGGAGATCGAGCAGAAGCTCGACGCCGCCGACACCGCGTTCCGGCAGTACCGCACCACCGGATTCGACGAGCGGGCCGGCCTGCTGAACCTGGCCGCCGGTCTTCTCGACGAGGACGTGCAGGACATCGCGCGCACCATGACCACCGAAATGGGCAAACCCGTCAAGGCGGCCCGAGCGGAGGCCGCCAAGTGCGTGAAGGCGATGCGCTGGTACGCGGCCCACGCCGAAGAACTCCTCGCGGACGAGCATCCGCCGCCGGACGATGTGCAGGACTCCGGTGCCTCCAGGGCCTATGTCCACTACCGCCCGCTGGGCGCCGTTCTCGCCGTGATGCCGTGGAACTTCCCGCTCTGGCAGGTCGTACGATTCGCCGCCCCCGCGCTGATGGCCGGGAACGTCGGCCTGCTCAAGCACGCGTCGAACGTCCCGCAGACGGCGATGTATCTGGAGGGCCTGTTCCGCCGGGCCGGATTTCCTGCGGGATGCTTCCAGACACTGCTGGTGGGATCCGGAGCGGTCGAGTCGATCCTCCGCGACCGCCGGGTCGCCGCCGCCACCCTCACCGGCAGCGAGCCGGCCGGCCGCTCGGTCGCGTCGATCGCCGGCGATGAGGTGAAGCACACCGTGCTGGAACTGGGCGGCAGCGACCCGTATCTCGTCATGCCGTCGGCGGACGTCGCCAGGGCCGCCCGTACCGCCGTGACCGCCCGGATGCAGAACAACGGCCAGTCCTGCATCGCCGCCAAACGGTTCATCGTGCACACGGAGGTGTACGACGAGTTCGCCGAGCGGTTCACCGTGGGCATGCGCGATCTGACGGTCGGCGACCCGCTGCAGGAATCCACCGACGTCGGACCGCTCTCCAGCGAACAGGGCCGTGCCGACCTGGAGGAGCTGGTGGACGACGCGGTACGGCAGGGCGCGAGCGTGCTCTGCGGAGGCGGCCGGCCCGACGACCTGGGCCCGGAGCTGGAGCGGGGCTGGTTCTACGCCCCCACCGTCCTGACCGGGATCACGACCGGCATGCGCATCCACCGCGAGGAGACCTTCGGTCCTGTCGCCACGCTCTACCGCGTCGAAGGGCTGGACGAAGCCGTGGCGCTCGCCAACGACAGCCCCTTCGGCCTCAGCTCCAACGTATGGACCCGCGACGCGGACGAGGCCCGTCGCTGTGTGCGCGATCTGGAGGCGGGTGGTGTCTTCTTCAACGGCATGACGGCGTCCCATCCCGCGCTGCCCTTCGGCGGCGTGAAGCGCTCCGGCTACGGACGTGAACTCGCCGGGCACGGCATCCGCGAATTCTGCAACGCGACCACGGTCTGGTACGGCCCCGAGTCCGTCGGCGCCACGTCCTAGGAGACACAATATGAGTCATGCCGCCCACCCGGCAGTGACGCCCGGTCCCTCCGACGAAGAGATCGCGGCCCTCGACGCGCACTGGCGAGCCGCCAACTATCTGGCCGTCGGTCAGATCTATCTGATGGCCAACCCGCTCCTGACCCGGCCGCTCACCCGGGAACACATCAAGCCGCGCCTGCTCGGCCACTGGGGCACCTCACCCGGACTGAACCTGGTCCACACCCATCTCAACCGCATCATCAAGTCCCGCGGTATCCAGGGCCTGTGCGTCTGGGGTCCCGGCCACGGCGGACCGGCCGTCCTCGCCAACTCCTGGCTGGAGGGCAGCTACTCGGAGACGTACCCCGACGTCAGCCGTGACGCCCAGGGCATGGGGCTGCTGTTCAAACAGTTCTCCTTCCCCGGCGGGGTGCCCAGCCATGTGGCACCGGAGACTCCCGGCTCCATTCACGAGGGCGGCGAGCTCGGCTACGCACTCACCCACGCCTACGGTGCGGCCCTCGACCACCCGGACCTGCTCGTCACCTGCGTCATCGGCGACGGGGAGGCCGAGACCGGACCACTTGCCGCGTCCTGGCACTCCAACAAATTCCTCGACCCGGTGCACGACGGAGCCGTCCTCCCGATCCTCCACCTCAACGGCTACAAGATCGCCAACCCGACCGTGCTCGCCCGCCTTCCCGAGCCGGAACTCGACGCCCTGCTGCGCGGCTACGGGCACGACCCCCTGTATGTCGGCGGCGACGACCCCCTCACCGTCCACCGGGCGATGGCCGCCGCGATGGACCGGGCCGTAGACCGCATCCGGGAGCTTCAGGCCGCCGCCCGTACCGGCGGCGACACCGAGCGCCCGCACTGGCCGGTGATCGTGCTGCGCACCCCCAAGGGCTGGACCGGCCCGGCCGAGGTCGACGGGGTGCCCGTCGAAGGCACCTGGCGTGCCCATCAGGTCCCGCTGCCCGGCGTCCGGGACAACCCCGAGCATCTGCGCCAGTTGGAGGCGTGGATGCGCTCCTACCGGCCGGAGGAACTCTTCGACACGTCGGGGCGCCCCACTGCCCAGGTGCTCGACTGCGTGCCCGAAGGCACCGCCCGGCTCGGCGCGACCCCGTATGCCAACGGCGGTCTGCTCCTGCGTGATCTGCCCGTCCCGCCGCTGGACGACCACGCCGTCGAGGTCGACAAGCCCGGCACCGTGCTGCACGAGCCGACGCGGGTGCTCGGCGGCCTGCTGGAGGCCGTCATGGCCGCCACTTCCGAACGCCGCGACTTCCGGGTCGTGGGCCCCGACGAAACAGCGTCGAACCGGCTCGACGCCATCTACGAGTCCACCGGCAAGGCATGGCAGGAACGGATCCTGCCGACCGACGAGCACCTCTCCCGCGACGGACGCGTCATGGAGGTGCTCTCCGAGCATCTGTGTCAGGGCTGGCTGGAGGGGTACCTCCTCACCGGTCGGCACGGTCTCTTCTCCTGCTACGAGGCATTCGCCCATATTGTCGATTCGATGGTCAACCAGCACATCAAATGGCTCAGGACATCCCGCCGGCTGGCCTGGCGCCGCCCCATCGCCTCGCTCAACTACCTGCTCACCTCGCACGTCTGGCGCCAGGACCACAACGGGTTCTCCCACCAGGACCCCGGCTTCGTCGACCACATCCTCAACAAGAGCCCCGAAGTCGTACGGGTCTATCTGCCGCCGGACGCCAACACCCTGCTCTCCGTCGCCGACCATGCGTTGCGCAGCCGGGACTACGTCAATGTGATCGTGGCGGGCAAACAGCCGAGCTTCGACTGGCTCACCATGGACGAGGCCCGTGCGCACTGCGCCCGCGGAGCGGGTGTGTGGGAGTGGGCGGGCACGGAGGACGGCAGCCGCGAACCCGACGTGGTGCTCGCCTGCGCCGGTGACGTACCCACGCTGGAGACTCTGGCGGCAGCCGATCTGCTGCGCAGGCATCTGCCGGAACTGGCGGTACGGGTGGTCAATGTGGTCGACATGACGCGGCTGCTGCCCCACGGGGAGCACCCGCACGGCATGCCGGACTCCGAGTACGACGCGGTGTTCACCAGGAACACCCCGGTGATCTTCGCCTATCACGGCTACCCGTGGCTGATCCACCGACTGGCCTACCGGCGGGCCGGCCATGCCCATCTGCATGTGCGGGGCTACAAGGAGGAGGGCACCACCACCACGCCCTTCGACATGGTGGTGCGCAATGACCTGGACCGCTACCGGCTGGTCATGGATGCCATCGACCGGGTGCCCGGCCTCGGCGTCCGTGCCGTGGCGGTACGTCAGGCGATGGCGGATGTCCGTACCCGCCACCACGCCTGGATCCGTGAACACGGCACGGACCTGCCCGAGGTGGCCGACTGGACCTGGAGCGGCTGACACCGCCCCGGGTCCCTGCGACGTCGGCTCAGCGACCGACCGCCCGTGCCAGCTGGGCCTTCGTCATGTGGGACCGTCCATGGACGTTCTTCTTCTTCGCCTCTTCGTAGAGCTGGTCGCGAGTAGGCCCCTCGGCTCCGCTGTGGGAGCGCAGACCGCCGCGCCGCGAGGACGACATGTCCTCGATGGAGGTACGGCTCGCGGTCCTCGACTCACCGGCGCGGGCGCGCTCCTTGTTGACCGTACGGGCCGCGATCTCCTCGGCCCGCTCCTCGCTGACCCCGCGCTCCTGCGCGCTCTCCTTGATGTGTTCGTACTGCCGTTCCCGTTTGGCGTTGGATCCGCGTGGCATGGTGCGCTCCTCTCCTGGGATCTGCCCCAGGAATCGGCCCGGGGCTCGATCGGGCCCTTCCCCAGTGTCCCAGCGGCCCCCGGAGCCCGCATGCCTGCCGCGTACCCGATGCGGCGTACGGTGCGCTGCCGCCTTGTTCAGTAGCGCAGGGCCGCCGCGATCCGTCCGTACTCCGCGAGCGAGTCGTCCGAGAGGAAGACCACGTCGGTGCCGCTGTCCAGCGCCGTCTCGACCAGCTCGTCCACGATGTCCTCTCGGACCGAGCCGTCCGTGAGGTCCGCGGCTTCACCGCTCACCGGTTCGAGGTGCTCGTCCGTCACCCGTACCGTCTGCTGGAAGTGCTCCTCCACCGCGACCAGTCCGGCGCGGCCCTCCCGTACCGCTGCCCACACCTCGTCGAGACCACCGGCAAAGGCACGACGGCCGCGCGCTTCGTCCAGTTTGCCGTCGATCTCCGCCGCGAACCGCTGCTGCCGCTCGTCGAGCGCCGGCCGCAGCTCCTTGAGCAGGTCGGCCGGTGTCATGTCGGCCGGTACACCCTTGGTGACCCGGCCCACGGCCGACTTGGCGCTCTCGCCGACCTCGTCCAGCAGGGCGAGCGCGGGGGCGAGGCCGACCAGATACAGCGGGCGCACGTCCGTGGCCGGTACCGCGCGCAGCTTCTCGTCGACGGTGCGCAGGAAGTTGCGCGTCTCCTCGTCGCTGAAGGTGCTCGGGGTGTCGCCGATCCGCTCCTCGCGTTGCGGGTTCGGTGCCTCCCTCGGAGCCGTCAGCGGGAATCCGCCGGTCTGCTCCTCGTGCAGGACGTCCGCCGTGCCGCTCCACAGCGCGGCGTGCTCGGCCGACACGGTGAGCGCCCAGAACGGCTGGGCCTGGGCGTTCGCTGCGACCAGGTTGCGGGTCAGATAGGTGTCGCCGAGGACCACCCGCTCGGGTGCAGTACGGGGAAGCTGCCAGATCTGGTGCTCGTCGGCTGTGACGAGGACGACCAGGGCGTCCAGGGCCCGGCGGGGGTCCACCTCGTCGACCGCCCGGTCGATCTGCTCCTTGATGGCGTTCCGGGCCTCGCGGGTGACCGCGGGATCCGCTTCCAGCCGGCTGACGGCCTCGGACACCAGGTTGCGCAGCCGAACGGCGTCCTGGGCGTTGTCCGGAGCGCGGCGGTGCGTCGGCATGGTCAGGGACAGGGCTGGATAGGGCTTGGCCGCCCGCAGTTCCTGCAACAGGCCGGCGGTCAGGGCGTCCGCATCCATCGTTCTCTCCCAGGGCTTCGGCTGCCATCCGCTCCTGAGTGAAGCGGGTGAATTCGACGAGTCAATTCATACCTTTTGATCCTAATATGAGCGAGTTCTTCATAGTCGGTCTCAGGAGGTACGCGCGATGTCCACGCTCACCGTGTGGAAGTTCCAGTCGGACGAGGGCGCGGAGAATGCGGAGAGCACGCTCAAGTCCCTCCAGAAGCAGGGGCTGATCAAGATCCTCGACGCGGCTGTGGTCGGCCGGCCCGCCGACCGGGCGAAGCCCAGGACCAAGCAGCTGATCAACCTCGGCGGTGCCGGCGCACTGAGCGGCATGTTCTGGGGAATGCTTTTCGGACTGATCTTCCTGATGCCGCTGCCGGGCGCCGCGATCGGTGCGGCGGCCGGGGTGCTGGGCGGCAAGCCGGCCGATGTCGGCATCGACGACGACTTCATCGCCGAGGTCAAGGAGAAGGTGACGCCCGGGACTTCGGACCTGTTCCTGCTGACCGTGAACGAGGTGCCCGACCGGATCAGCGACGCCCTGCCCGACGGCGGCGCCGAACTGCTCCACAGCAACCTGGACACGCAGAGCGAGGCGCGGCTGCGTGAGATCTTCGGCGAGGACGCGGCCTGACCGACCGGGGAGCCCGGCCGTCCGGGTTCCCCGCACCGTCTCTGCCTCACCCCCATTTCCTCATTTCTCCACACCTCTCCATCTCCCTTACGCACTTCCGAGCAGACGGAGCGTCCGTGAACCCGACCAGCCCCTTGCGGCACACCCTCGGCGGCCGCGCAGCCCGCAACCTGACCCCAGCCGTGCTGGCCGTGTTGATCATCGCCGGTACCGCCGCCTGCGGCGGCTCCGACACCTCCTCGCAGGGCACGGCCAGGAGCACCCGTACGGTGTCCCCGGAACCGGCCATGACCCGGTCCGCGAGCGCCAGTCCGCGTACCCAGCAGGAATTCGCGGCCTCGGTCTCCGCCGCCGCCGAGCGCAACCGGCAGCAGGCCGCCAAGCAGCTCGCAGGCGTCAAGGGACGGGGCAACGCGGTCAAGGACGTCTCGGTGACGGGGCTGCCGGTCGTGAAGTCCGAGCAGTTCCGCAGCGCCCTCGTCCGCGTCACCAACCGCACGGACAAGGCCGCCTTCTACGCTGTCAAGGTGGAGTTCGTCGACTCGTCCGAGAAGGTGCTCGACTCCGTGGTGCTCGGCTTCGCGGACGTCCCGCCCGGCCGGACCGTCAGCCAGCACGCCAACAGCCGCAAGGCGGCCGGCGTCAAGACGTTCCCCCGGATCGCCCAGGCCGAGCACAGCTGACGGCCGGGCCGGGTGAGCGCCGCCGTCGAAGCCGTCGCCGGTGCCCTGCGCGAACTGCACACGCGGTTCGCCGGGCTGTGGGAGGGTCGACTCGCCGACTACATCCCGCAACTGGCGCCGGCCGAACCGGATGCGTTCGGACCGGCGCTGATCAGCATGGACCGCGGTGCTGGATCTGCGGCAGGTGACCGACATCGACTCGGTGGCCGGGCGGTGCTGCCGAGCGGACTCGGCCGGCTCGTGGAAGGCGGCGTGCGCGCCGCCGTGGCCGACCCGGCGGGCCACCTCGTTCTGCTCCCCGGTGCCGGGGAGCAGAACGAACGCACAGCCCTTCGGCCCTTCGACTCCCGTGAGGAGGCCGTGGCCCGGTGCGCGAGCGGCCTTGCCGACTGAAACGGCGAAGGAGCTGGTCCGGTTCTGTCCCTCTACCAGATGGACTCGACCCATTCCGGGTGATCGATAAACGGGTTCCGGTTGTGCTGGTACTGGTCGAATATGACGTCGTTGCGCCGCTTCTCGAAGCTGTCCGGCGGGTCCTCCTGGCTCCACGCCTTCAGTACCGAGAGGCGGCCGATGTACGGTGCGGAGCCGTTGGACACCCTGTCGTTGGGTTCGAGGTCGGCGAAGGCGTCGTCGCCCTCGTAGCGCACCGCCATGTAGAGGATCATGCGGGCCACATCGCCCTTGACCGCGTCGCGCGGTTCGAAGGAGTCGCTGTCGGTGTAGCTGCCCGGTGCGCCGCTGACCGCGCTGCCGCCGTTGTCGAAGTCCTTGTTGCCGCGGATGGAATTGACGGTGACATCCTCCGGACGCAGGTGGTGGATGTCGGTGCCGGGGCCGGTGGCGGTGCCGAAGTCGCCGTGGGACTTGGCCCAGACGTGCTCGCGGTTCCACTGGCCGACCGAGCCGCCGTTGTCGTTCTCGGGTTCGGAGCGCCCGGAGTAGAGGAGGATCACGTTCGAGGGGTTGGCGGGGTCCTCGTCCGTGTTCTTGAGGGCGTTCCAGACCTGGCTGTAGGAGATCTTGGTCTGGCTGCTGATGATCGTGTGCAGAGCGCTCTTGAGTGCGGTTCCGGACTTGCCGAGCGCGTCCTGGTAGTACGTGTCGTCGAGAGCGCCGAGCGGTGTCGCGGCGACCGGCGCGGCCTGGGGTGTGGCGGCGGGCGCGGCGGCCGCGGTGCCGGCGAGTACCGCGAACGCGGCAAGGGTCGCCAGCAGGGGGCGCCGGTAATGAAGGTGACGACGGGACATGTGGGGTGTCCTCTCCGAAAATGCGGGCGCCGCGACGCCTGTTACAAGGTGGGGAGCGGCGCTGCGGCGGTCGTGTGGTATGCGGTCAGCGGGAGCCTTCCACACGTACCGTGACCATGGTGTGAACGCTGTGTACCTATCATGTGCAGGTCAAGTAATGGCTTGTCCGTGGCGCCGGGAACGGATCGGGGAGGTATCGGATGCGGCGGGCCGGGCGCGGGGCGAGAATGACCGAAAGGACGAGGAGGCGGCATGAGCGACGAGCCCGAATCCGTATCCGCAGCTCGGGGAGTGACTCCCGACAGCCTCTTGCACACCGGCGGGAGCGACAATCCGTCGGCAGAGGACCTGGTGCTCGCCTCCGGGCGGGACCTGACTCCGAAGAATCTCCAGTGGGCGGAGCGCCGGCTCGCCCGGGAGGGCCGGTCGGCGATCGACAAGACGCTGCCGTAGTGCATGGCCCGGCGGCCGACGCGGGGAGTGTGTGGGCGCTCCCCGCAGCTCGGCTAGCCTGGGGTGCAATATGAACCGTTTGACTACGTCAGGGGCCGGGTACGACCTCGCCCGCTTCCCCGATGACCCGCGCGACCCGTTCCGTGCCTGGGACGCTGCCGATGAGTATCTGCTGCGGCGGCTGGAGGGATTCGACGAGTCGGAAACGGTCGACCTGTCGGGCGCCGTGGTCGTGGTGGGCGACCGCTGGGGCGCCCTGAGCACCGTGCTGGCCGGGCACCGCCCCGTACAGATCACCGACTCCTACCTGGCGCAGCGCGCGACCCTGGTGAATCTGGACCGCAACGGCGTGGACGCGGATGCCGTACGCCTCCTGTCGGCCAGGGACACACCGCCGGACCGTATCGACGTCCTGCTGGTACGTGTCCCGAAGAGCCTCGCGCTCCTGGAGGACCAGCTCCACCGGCTCGCGCCGGCCGTCCATGCGGGCACCGTCGTCATCGGCGCCGGCATGGTCAAGGAGATCCACACCTCCACCCTCAAACTCTTCGAGCGGATCATCGGCCCGACCCGTACCTCCCTCGCGGTCAAGAAGGCCCGGCTCATCTTCTGCACCCCGGACCCGGCCCTGGCCCGTACGCCGAGCCCCTGGCCGTACCGCTACGACCTGCCCGAGGGCATCGGTCCGGTCTCCGGCCGGACGGTCACCAACCATGCCGGGATCTTCTGCGCCGAGCGCCTCGACATCGGCACCCGCTTCTTCCTCGGCCATCTCCCCGCGCGCAGCGGCCCCGACCGGGTGGTCGACCTCGGCTGCGGAAACGGCGTCGTCGGGCTGTCCGCCGCGCTCGCCAATCCCGAAGCGACGGTCACCTTCATCGACGAGTCGTACCAGGCGGTCGCCTCCGCCGAAGAGACCTTCCGGGCCAACACCGGCCCGGATGCCAAGGCCGACTTCGTGGTCGGCGACGGGCCGGCACAGTTGCCGCCCGCCAGTGTGGACCTGGTGCTCAACAACCCGCCGTTCCACTCCCACCAGGCCACCACCGACGCAACGGCCCGCAACATGTTCCACGGGGCTCGCGCCGCACTGCGGCAGGGCGGCGAGCTGTGGGTCGTCGGCAACCGGCACCTCGGCTACCACACCCAGCTGCGCCGGACCTTCGGCAACTGCACCACGGTCGCGGGCGACCCGAAGTTCGTCGTCCTGCGCGCCGTCAAGCGCTGACGCCCGCCGAAGACGTCCTGGCCCTTCCGGATTCCTGCAACACGTTCTACTGTGTGCGCCGCCGCACACGGGCGACGCGACCGCGAGACTCCTGGAGGGGCCGTGCACCTCGAATACACGCCTGAACAGCAGCAGTTGCGCGCCGAACTGCGTACGTACTTCGCCGGACTGGTCCCCGACAACGCCTACGCGCGCCCCCGTAGCCCAAAAGGCACGGGAGGTACCCCCTCCGCCGACCCCTCCTCCCAGAAGAACTTCTACCGCGAGACGATCCGGCGCCTCGGTACCGACGGCTGGCTCGGCGTCGGCTGGCCGACGGAGTACGGCGGACGCGGCCTGTCCCCGATGGAACAGTTCATCTTCTTCGACGAGGCCGCCCAGGCGGGCGTTCCGCTGCCGCTGATGGCCCTCAACACCGTCGGCCCGACGATCATGCAGTTCGGCACCGACGAACAGAAGGACTACTTCCTGCCGAAGGTCCTCGCCGGTGAGATCGACTTCGCGATCGGCTACAGCGAACCCGACGCGGGCACGGACCTCGCCGCGCTCAAGACCCGGGCCGTGCGCGACGGCGACGACTATGTCGTCAACGGGCAGAAGATCTGGACGACCAACGGCGACACAGCCGACTGGGTCTGGCTGGCCGTCCGCACCGACCCGGACGCCCCGCCCCACAAGGGCATCACCATGCTCCTCGTCCCGACGAGCGACCCCGGCTACTCCTGCACCATCATCAACACCCTCGCCTCGCACGACACCACCGCCAGCTACTACGAGAACATCCGCGTCCCCGTCTCCCGCCGCGTCGGCGACGAGAACAAGGGCTGGCGGCTCATCACCAACCAGCTCAACCATGAACGCGTCACCCTCGCCGCCCACGGCACCATGGCCATCCGCGCCCTCCACAACGTCCAGCACTGGGCGGCGGACACCCGGCTCACCGACGGCCGCCGCGTCATCGACCTCGGCTGGGTCCGCGCCCTCCTGGCCCGCACCCACACCAGGCTCGACGCCATGAGGCTCCTCAACTGGCAGATGGTGTCCGCGGTCCAGAACGGAACCCTCACCCCGCAGGACGCCTCCGCGGTCAAGGTCTACGGCTCCGAGGCACGCCGCGACGCCTACGCCTGGCTGATGGAGGTCGTCGGCTCGGCGGGACCGTTGAAGGAAGGGTCGGCGGGCGCCGTACTGCACGGCGAACTCGAACGCGGATACCGGTCCGCGGTCATCTTCACCTTCGGCGGCGGCAACAATGAGATCCAACGGGAGATCATCTCGTGGATCGGCCTGGGGATGCCGCGCGTACGGCGGTGAGCGCATCCTTTGCGTACGTACGCCGCCGAGCGGGAGGTACGAGCGGACATGGTGGACGCCGACCCGGGACTCTTCGGACCCGAATCCGTCACCTGGCAGATGCATGGCGACCCGATGATGTGGGTCGCCGGAGTGCGTGCGCTCTACCTCCAGGCGCTGCACCCGCGCGCCGTACGAGGCGTCATGCAGAACTCCGACTTCCGCAAGGACGCCTGGGGGCGGCTGATGCGAACGGCCGGCTTCGTCGGAACGATCACCTACGGCACCACCGAAGCGGCCGAGAAGGCGGGTGCCAGGGTCCGCAGGATCCACCGGCTCCTCAAGGTCACCGACCCGGTGACCGGGGAGACGTACGGCGTCGACGAACCCGAGCTGCTGCTGTGGGTGCACTGCGCCGAGGTCGACTCCTACCTCCAGGTCGAACGCCGCTCCGGCTTCCCGCTCACCGACGCCCAGGCCGACCGCTACATCGACGAGCACCGCCGCAGCGCGCGTCTCGTCGGCCTGGACCCCTCCGACGTGCCGGCCACCACCACCCAGCTCGCCGCCTACTTCGAACGGGTGCGGCCACAACTCGCCGCATCCCCGGAGGCGTTGGACGTGGACGACTTCCTGCGCCGTCCCCCCGTTCATCCGCTGCTCGTACCGGCGCGCGCACTGGTGTGGCGGCGCGTCGCGGCACTCGCCTACCAGTCACTGCCCCCGTACGCCCATGAGCTCTACGGCAGACCCGTGGGGCCCGTGCCCACCGTCGACCGCCGCCTGCGCGCCGCCGGAACCGCCCTGCGCTGCATTCCCTCCCGGCTCCGCTGGCAACTCCCGCCCGGTCACATTCTGAACGCGATGGCCCGACTCGGTCCCGGCAGCCGCCCCACCCCGTACAAACTGCGCAGCCAGGCCGCCATACTGGACGGGCCGGGGAGGGCACAGGGGTAGGCGAAGCGACGGGGGAGACAGCAGGCGATGGCGGACACCAGGCTGATCCAGAGCCGGTACCGACTGCTCGATCTGATCGGGCGCGGAGGCATGGGCGAGGTATGGCGCGCCCGCGACGAGTCGCTCGGCCGTCACGTGGCCGTCAAATGCCTCAAGCCGATGGGGCCCCAGCACGACCAGTCCTTCACCCGCATCCTGCGCGAACGCTTCCGCCGTGAGGCCCGCGTCGCTGCCGCGCTCCAGCACCGCGGCGTCACCGTCGTCCACGACTTCGGTGAGCACGAGGGCGTTCTCTACCTGGTGATGGAACTCCTCGACGGCCGTAACCTCAGCCAGATCCTGGAGGACAACAAGCAGCATCCGCTGCCGGTGCCCGACATCGTCGACATCGCCGAACAGGTCGCCGACGCCCTCGGCTACACCCACCAGCAGGGCATCGTGCACCGTGACCTCAAGCCCGCCAACATCATGCGGCTGGCCGACGGCACGGTGAAGATCTGCGACTTCGGCATCGCCAGGCTCGGCCACGACATCGGCTTCACCTCCCGCCTCACCGGTACGGGCATAGCCATGGGCACCCCGCACTACATGTCGCCCGAGCAGATCAGCGGCGGCCATGTCGACCACCGCAGCGACCTCTACTCACTGGGCTGCGTCCTGTACGAGATCGCCACCGGAGCACCGCCGTTCGACCTCGAAGACGCCTGGGCCGTTCTCGTCGGGCACCGTGACACCCAGCCCGAGCCACTGCGCAACCACCGGGCCGAACTCCCCGTATTCTTCGACCGCGTCGTTCTGGAACTGCTGGCCAAGACCCCGGAGGAGCGGCCCGTCGACGCGGGCGACCTGCGGCAGCGGATCGCCGTCGGCCGCACCGGCGAGCAGCCGCAACTCCAGCCTTCGGGACAGGTACGGCTCGCGCCGCCCGTTCCCGTCGTGCGTCCAGGGCAGGAGCTGCCGGCCTGGACCCGCGGCATGACCACCGGACACAAGGCGTCCGGCGCCCTCGGGCTCGCGCCGCCCGACCACTTGGCGGACCTCACCGGCGAGTGGACCACCGGCACCGACATGCGACACCTCGCCGGAGAGCTGCCACAGGTCAGGGCCGAGCGGCCGGCCCCGTCGCCGGAACTGCTCTCCATCCTCGCCAACCGGCACAGCGCGGGCCTCAACCTGGGCAGGCTCGGCCACTGGGAGGAGGCCGGCGAGGTACATCGTGCGGTCGCCGCCGAACGCGAGCACGCCCTCGGCCCCGACCACCTCGACACCCTCTCCAGCCGGTACGAGGTCGGCTTCACCCTCAGCCGCACCGGGCGCACGTCGGACGCCCTGCGGGAGTTCGGCCGCGTCGCCCAGGGTCGCGAACGCACCCTGGGACCCGACCACCCGCAGACCCTCGCGGCCCGCCAGGAGATGGCGTACGTCCTCGGCCGGCTCGGCCGGCACTTCGAGGCCCATCAGGTGTACGCGACAGTCCTCGCCTCCAGGGAACGGTCGATGGGACCCGACCACCCCGACACCCTGCGCTGCCGCCACAACCTCGCCTTCAACCTCAGCAGGCTCGGCCGTCTGGAGGACTCGTACCGGATGGCCAGGGACGTGGCGTCGGCCCGTTCCCGCCTGCTCGGTGCCGACCACCCCGACACCCTGGTCACGCTCTACGAAGTGGCGTACACGCTCGGCCGGCTGGGACGCTGGACGGAGGCCCTGCAGACCTACCGCGAAGTCGTCCAGGCCCGGTCGAGGTCGCTCGGCGCCGACCATCCCGACACGCTCTCCGCCCGCTACGAGGTAGGCATCAGCCTCGGCCGCCTGGGCCGCAGTGCTGAGGCCCTGGAGCTGTACCGCGCCCTCGTCGACGACCGGACCAGGGTGGGAGGCCCCGCCGACCCCGAGACGCTCCGCGCCCGCCACGGCCTCGGTGTCAATCTGGGGCGCCTCGCCCGCTGGGAGGAAGCGCTCGCCGAGGCGCGCGACGTGTGCGCGGTCCGCGAACGCGTCCTGGGACCCGACCACCCCGACACCCTCGTCAGCCGCCGCGAGGTCGCCGTCGGCCTCGGCTGGCTCGGCCGCTGGGCCGACGCACTCACCGTCTACCGCCAGGTTGCCGCGGCCCGCGAACGCGTCCTCGGCGTCGACCACCCCGACACCCTCGCCGCCCGCAACGACGAGGCACACTGTTTGGAGCAGCTCGGCCGGGGACCGGAGGCCGTAGAGCTGTACCGCCGGGTCGCGGCGCTGCGCCGCGGGCGGGGAGTGCCGCCGCACTGACCGGACGCCACAGCCTCTGGTCAGGGTTGATCGTCCGTGCTACGAAGGGTCATGCCCGCACCCGACAGCTATGACGCAGTGATCGTGGGCGGCGGCCACAACGGTCTGGTCGCCGCCGCCTACCTCGCCCGTGCCGGACAGTCCGTCCTGGTCCTGGAACGCCTCGCCACCACCGGCGGAGCGGCCGTCTCGACCCGCCCCTTCGACGGGGTCGACGCCCGACTGTCGCGCTACTCGTACCTCGTGTCCCTGCTGCCGCAGAAGATCGTCCGCGATCTCCGCCTGGACTTCGCCGTACGCAAGCGGACTGTCTCCTCGTACACCCCGACCGTGCGCGGTGGGCACGCAACCGGGCTGCTCGTCGGCGGGGACCGTACCCGGGACTCCTTCGCCGCACTCACCGGCTCGGACCGGGAGTACGAGGCGTGGCAGCGCTTCTACGGCATGACGCGACGCGTCGCCGAGCGGGCCTTTCCGACTCTCATCGAACCTCTGCCGACGCGGGACGCGCTGCGTGAGCGGATCGGTGACAAGGAGGCCTGGCGGACACTCTTCGAGGAGCCCATCGGTGTCGCCGTCGAGAAGAATTTCCATGACGACCTCGTACGCGGAGTCGTTCTCACCGATGCCCTGATCGGCACCTTCGCCGATGCGCACGATCCGTCCCTGCTCCAGAACCGCTGCTTTCTCTACCACGTCATCGGCGGCGGCACCGGCGACTGGGACGTCCCGGTCGGCGGCATGGGCGCGCTCACCGACGCCCTCGCCCGTGCCGCCCGCGAGGCCGGGGCTCAGATCCGCGTACGGCACGAGGCGACCCGCATCGAGACCGACGGAACACGGGCCGAGGTCACCGTCCGCTCGCCCGAAGCGGAACACGTCGTCACGGCCCGCAGGGTCCTCGTCAACGCCTCGCCGCAGGCCCTCGCCGCCCTCCTCGGGGACGAGCCGCCCACCCCGGCCGAGGGCGCGCAGCTGAAGGTGAACATGCTGCTCACCCGGCTGCCCCGACTGCGTGACCGCTCAGTCGACCCGCGCGAGGCCTTCGCCGGCACGTTCCACATCGCCGAGGGGTACGGGCAGCTCGCCGAAGCCCACCGGGACGCGGCGGCGGGCCGGCTGCCCGCCGCTCCGCCGTCCGAGATCTACTGCCACTCGCTGACCGACCCGTCGATCCTCGGCCCCGACCTTGCCGCCCGCGGCTACCAGACCCTCACCCTCTTCGGTCTGCACACCCCCGCCCGGCTCTTCGCCGCCGACAACGCGGCGACACGCGCCGAGCTGCTGACGGCCACGCTCGCCGAACTCGACGCGCACCTGGACGAGCCGATCACCGACTGCCTGGCACGCGACGAGAACGGCGAGCCGTGCATCGAGGCGAAGACACCGCTCGACCTCGAACAGGATCTGCGGCTGCCCGGCGGCCACATCTTCCACCGGGACCTCGCCTTCCCGCACGCAACCGAATCCACCGGCCGGTGGGGTGTGGAGACGGCGCACGCCAATGTGCTGCTGTGCGGGGCGGGCGCCGTACGCGGTGGCGGGGTCAGCGGGGTTCCCGGCCACAACGCCGCGATGGCGGCGCTGGGCCGGTGACCTTCTTGCGCTAGCGTCCGAACACGCCACGCAGCGCGTCGCGTTTGCGCGGCAGGTCGTACTCCGCGCCGCCCTCGTGCCCGTTGTACGTGAACACCTCGATCTCGGCCGGACCCGCATAGCGGTGATACGCGGCGAACACCGTGGACGACGGGCAGATCCTGTCCATCAGACCGACCGAGAACCACGCCGGGGCGGTCGCCCGTGCCGCGAAGTTGACCCCGTCGAAGTAGGACAGGGTCTCCATCGCCTCGTCGATCCGGAAGCGGTGTCCGGACAGCCAGCGGGCGATCTCCGCATACGGTCCGGCGTCCGTGATCTGCGAGGCACGCCGGTAGTGGCAGAGGAACGGCACATCGGCGACCGCCGCCGCGATGTCGTCGCGCAGCCCGGCGACGGCCAGGGCGAGCCCGCCGCCCTGGCTGCCCCCGAGCACGGCCACCCGGGAAGCGTCCACCGCCTCATGGGCCTTCGCCGCGTCCACCGCCCGCACCGCGTCCGTGATCAGCCGCCGGTAGTAGTGGCGGTACGGGTCCTCGATGCCGCGGGTCAGGAAGCCGGGGGAGGACGAGCCGTGCCCGTCGGGGCCGATGTCAGGGGTGTCCGCGGTGTTCTTGCCGCCGCCGCCCTGGCCCCGGTTGTCCATGACCAGATGTGCGTATCCGAGTGCGCTCCAGGTCAGCCAGGAGTACGGAATGCCCCGGCCGCCGTTGTAGCCGATGTACTGCACCACGGCGGGCAGCGGACCCGAGCGTGCCTTCGGTAGCATCAGCCATGCCTTCACGGGCTGCCCGCCCCAGCCGCGGAACGTCACATCGAGTACATCGACGGTCGCGAACCCGGCGTCGTACGGGACGAACTCGGCGTCCAGGGTGTGGCGGGCCGTCTCGGTGAGCGTCTTCTCCCAGAAGGCGTCGAAGTCGGCCGGCTCCTCCGGTTCCGGCCGGTAGCCGCGCAGCCGGTCCAGATCCATGTCGAACAGCAAGGGTCTAGCTCCTCTTCAGGGTGAGGTTGAGGGTTGCACCGTGGCGTTCAGCAGTGTCGGCGGTGATCCGGATGCCGTTGCCGGTGGGTGCGGCGCTGACACCCGGATCGGCGGAGGCGATGGTCAGACCGCGCTGCGCCAGGTCCAGGACCACCGAGGACCGCAGCTGTGTCGGGTCGGACAGTGACACTCTCACCGTCTTTCCGTCCGGTCGTACGAGCACCGAGGCGGGACCGTCCGATGCCAGGTTCTGCACGGTGCCCGCGGTCCAGAAGTTCGCGGCGACCAGTCCGTCCGCGCAGCGGCGTACCGCATGCACGGCGGTGGAGCGGGCGATCAGCTTCACCGGAGGCGCGGACGACCACCGCTTCGTACGCTCGGCGGAGGCCGCCGGGGCCTGCAGCCAGAAGTAGCCCGCCCCGCTCGGCGCGGTGCCGTGGTCCTGCCACAGCGTCAGATACGGGCGGGTGACCGGGGTGTCCGTGCCGTACTTGAGGTTGATCTCGCGCCAGGTCGCAGTGCGGTCCTCGCGCAGGCCGTGGAGCGTGGCGGGCTCGGGGAAGACGTAGCCGCCGGTCCCGGCGACATGCAGCCACCGCACCTGGCCGAGCTCTGCCGACCAGCCGGCGTCCGTGGGCGCGGCCGTGCCGTTGACGAGCAGGGCCGCCTTCGGGTCGCGGAGCTTCCGGTTCTCCACGACCGTCTCGGCCGTGCCCGCGTCGGACGTGATGCCCGAGCCGACACAGGCGATCACATCGTCCAGGCAGAACCAGCTCTTCAGCCCGTGCAGCGAACTTCCGTACGCCCGCAGCTCCATGCCGTAGGCACCGAGCGTCGTCCCGGGCAGTGCGGTGCCGCCCGCCCAGTCAGCCGTACTGGTCGTGCGCTGCCCCGCCGCGTCCGAGGGCCGGCCGGCGATGACGGTGGTGCCGGGCAGCCGGGCCGGGTCGACGGTCGGCCAGTAGTCCTCGCTGTAGTGCCCGAGGTCGTCGGTGTACAGCAGGACCATGCCGTCGGAGAGGTGCCAGGCGTGCAGATTCTCGTTCTGGATCGACTCGTAGTTGTAGATCCGGGACGAGTACGCGGAGATGCCGAGCGCGAAGGACGGCCGGTGGTGGGCCGCCTTGTCCATCCGCGGGTGCTGCCTGTGCGCGACCAGCGGCCCGCGCGCAGGGACAGGGGAGGCGATGACCTGCCGGGCGGCGACGAGCGAGGCGAGATCGGTGACGGCGAGGAAGTCCCGGTAGGTGTCCTCGGCGATCCATTGCTTGACCAGGGCGGTGAACCGGTCGGCCGTCTCGCCGGGGAAGCTCGGGATCAGTCGCACCACCGCCTCGATGACCGTCTGCGCCGAGACATGGCCCTGCTTGCTGGGGCGGGCGATCTCGCGCCCGCACACCGATGCCATCACATCGCCGCGCGCCAGCAGCGGGTCGAAGCCGTCGTCGACCCAGCTGCGGACGTTGTCGAGATCGGGGTCGGTGACCGTCCACGCCGTACCCGCGAGCAGGTTCAGCAGCCGGGAGAGGTTGTTGAGCAACTCCTTGCCGTACCCGCCGTTGTACGGGTGCTTGTAGTGCTGGAGGAACGAACCGTCGGAGTAGAAGCCCTCGCCGGTACCCTCCGCCGCCGCGCCCTCGTCGTTGAAGGCGAGGACACTGTTGGCACCCGAACCCTCGACGTCCGAAAGAGCGTCACGGACCCGGGCCAGATCGTCGCCGTTGTCGCTGAGCACGGCGTTGACGGCGACGACGGTGGAGATCCACACCCGGTTGGCGCCGGTCGCGATCTGCCGGTCGGCCCGCCAGAGGTTCGGGTCGGGCGTGTAGTGCCGGACAGCGGTGTTGATCCGGCCCAGCCGCTCCGTCCCGAGCGTGTCGTACAGCAGCACGGTCGCGTCGTTGAGGGCGAGCGCGGAGCCGATCTCCCAGTCCCAGTCGTTGTCGAACCGGGTGTGGCCGGGGCCGTATCGGTTCGTCAGCATCCAGTCGATGCCCGCCAGCAGCAGATCGCGCAGCGCGGTGTCACCGTACTGAGGAGTGCCGGGCACGGCCCACGCGGTCGCGACCGTGGCGAGCCTCTTGAACGATGTCGTGACGTGGTTGGAGAGCGTGGTGCTGGTCAGATCGGGGAACAGCCCGTCGGTACGGGTCGGGTCGAGGCCCTTCGCCGAGGTGGTGGCGGCCTTGCCGATCCTGGCCACGGCCGCGGCGATCTGCGGGTCCGTCAGGTCGAGCCCCGGGCCGCCGGTGAGCAGGGTGTGCCAGCGGGTGCGCAGGGAGGCGGCGTCATCGACGGCGGCGTTCCCGGCCATCGCGTGCGCGGTGGCCGCGGTGAGCGTGAGCGGCAGGGCGGCGGCTGCGCCGAGCGCCGCCGCCCCGGCGAGAACGGTGCGGCGGGTGGCGCCCGGAGTGGTGCCTGGGTTCATGATGCGGCCCTCACAGAAGGTGTCGGCGGTCGACGGCCGCGGCGAGCGCGGCATGACCGGCGGGGTTGGGGTGCAGTCCGTCGCCGCTGTCGTACGCGGGCAGCATCCGCGACGGTTGTTCCGGGTCGCGCAGTGCCGCGTCGAAGTCGGCGACGGCGTCGAAGACCCGGCCGGTCCGGAGCGCCGCGTTGACCTGCTGCCGCACCGCTTCCAGCTCCGGCGTCCAGCGGGTCCAGCCCCCGAACGGGGTGACGGTCGCGCCGACCACCCGCAGCCCTGCGTTACGGGCGCGAAGCACCAGCTGTCGGTACCCGGCAAGGACCCGCGCCGGATCGGTCTGGCTCGGCGGCTGCTGGAGGTCGTTGACACCGAGATGCACGAGTACGGTCCGCAGCCCCGGAAGCGACAGCACATCGCGGTCGAAGCGTGCCTGTCCGCTCGGCCCGAACCGGGCGTCGTCCAGCAGCACCCGGTTGCCGCTGATGCCGAGATTGGCGACGGCCGAACCGGGAAGGCGCCTGGCCAGCTGGTCGGGCCAGCGCAGATCGGCGTCGTCGGGTGTGCCGACGCCCTCCGCTATGGAGTCGCCGAGCACCGCGATCACCGGCCCGTGCGCACCCGTCACCTCGACACCCGTCAGCAGGAACACCGATGTGGTGCGCACGCCGTCCACGGTGTGCGAGGCATGGGTGTTGCGGTGGAAGGACAGCGGCCCGGTGGGGCCGGGGAGCCGGGTCTCCACCGTCAGAGCCGCCGCTTCGGTGGTACGCAGACCGGCGACCGGGTCACTGGTCAGCGAGGCGCCCGCGGCGATCCACGCCTGCCGTCGCCCCCCGAACGTCACCGGCCGGCCGCCCGCCGTCACAGGGCCGATCAGGACCGGAACCGTGCCGAAGGCGTGTCCGTAGCGCAGCCGGACCGTTCCGCCTGCCGACAGCCGTACATTGGCGGTGAATGTGCCGTCGGTCAGCCCGGCGCTCGCCACCGCGTCGACGGCGGTCGGCGCGGTCTGCGCGGTGGCCCACGACGTTGTCCAGCGCGACCGGCTCATGCCGCTGTTCGACGTCTCGGCGGCCTGTGCGCCCGGGGCCGTCGCGGCGACCGCCGCCAGACCTGCGGCCGCTGTCAGTACCCCGCGTCTCGCGGGTCCCCGCCCGGTCACCGGGGGCACACACCGGTCGGCGTGTACTCGCTGCCGTAGGTGCCGACCGAGTCGCCACCGGTGTTGCCGCTCATCGTGTTGGTGCACACCGGACCCTGCGGCGTGCGCATGAACTTGATGCCGCCGCCCGCGTTACCGGTGATGGTGTTGCCGTAGACACTGGTGTCGATACCGTCGGTTGCGGTGTCGCCGCCGAGCCGGATGCCCGCGCCGACGTTGTCGTGAATGGTGTTGTACCGGAAGATGTTGCCGCTGCCGCGCGCGTCCAGCCCACCGGAGCTGGAGTCCTTCTGACCACTGCAGTCGTTGTACTCGACGTAGTTGTTGGTCGAGTTCTCCTTCACATCGACGCACTCATTGCCCTGGGTGGCGATGGTGTTGTGGTGGATGCGGTTGTTCTTGCTGATGTCGGGGGCCGAGTCCGGGGCGCCGTTCGCCCCCTGCTGCTCAGGGGCTGTCCCGAGATAGATGCCCTCGCCGTTCTTGCCGCCGCCGCCGAACTTGAAGTCATTGACCCCGCAGTCGGTGATCGTGTTGTCGGAGATGTCGGCGCCGGTCACCAGGTAGCGCACCCGCAGGCATTCGTCGGCGGCGTTCTTCAGCGTCATCCCGGTGATGCGCAGACCGCCCACACCATTGCCGGGAGTTGTGCTCATGACATAGATGAGCTTGAGGCGGTACCCCGACACATCGGTGGAGGACCCGTGCAGCCCGTCCACGGTGAATCCGCTGAGCGTCGTCGAGTCGTGCTGTACCTGAATGATCCGGGCGTCGCCGGCCCCCTTGACCACGGCGCTCGACGGGCCGGTGATGGTGACTCCGGCGCGCTTGGTCACGACGTCCTGCTTGTACGTGCCGGAAGCGAGGTTCACGACCGAGCCCGTCGGTGCCAGGTCGACAGCTTTCTGGATCGTGGCGAGCGGGGCGCTCGCCGACGTACCGGCGTTGGAGTCGCTGCCGGACGGCGACACGTAGTACGCGGTGGCGGCTTCGGCGGCCACGGACGTCGGGGGGAAGACGAGCGGGGCGCCTGCGGCAAGCGCGGCGACGAGAGTGGTGCGTAGTACACGGCTCATGGGGTGTGCCTCCTGGGGTCTGCGAAGGACAGAGCGAGTAGTACGGGGATGCTGGGGCCGAGGAGCAGGGGCCCCAGCGGTACGACGAGGGAGAGCAGCGCGGCGGAGATCACCGCGCCGAGCAGTGCGGTGCCGCGGGCCGCGGACCCGAAGCCGAGGGCCAGCGCACCGCGCGACCAGGTGCGGACCGCTCCGTGCGGCGACCGGCCCGCCTCGGCCGCGAGCGCCACATGATGGATGACCAGAACGGCCGCGATGCCCACCTGCGCGGCGAGCAGCACGAACGTCCACGGCTCCGAGCGGCCCAGCAGATAGATGATGTTGGCCGTCAGGACGATCCCGGCCGCGGTGGACGCCAGACAGTGGCGCCACAGGGCCCGCCAGTACTGCGGGAAGGCGCTGAACGCGTTGGTGAAGCAGTGGCTGTCACCCTCCGCCCGCCACCGCTGCAGGGCGTGCCCCATTGCGGCGAGCGCGGGCAGCCAGGTCACGACACCGAGCGACATCACGGCGAACGCGGCCCCGGCGGCGGCCGGGTAGGCCACGAACTCCAGCCGCCGCAGCAGAGTCGGCCAGCCGGACGAGAGGGTTGCCTGCATGATCAGCCGACCTTTCCTGTGTACGGCTCCGGGACATCGAGGAGCGCGCGGCCGTCCAGCTCCAGCCGGGTGGCCGCCACCACATACGGGGCGCAGCCGTCGCCGCCGAGCAGCACCGCCGCCGCATCGGCCGAGACGGCGGCGGTACGGATGCGACGGGCGACGGGGGAGAGGAGCACGGTCTCCTCGCCGAACGTGATGCCCTCGCCCTCCGCACACACGACCCGCTCGGCGGCGACCGGTCCGCCGCCCGGGGTGATCGCGGTGAGGAAGAGACCGTTCGACGTCCGCGCGGTCGTCGAACGCAGCGTGTGCAGCGTGCGGGTGAGGCGCAGCTCCGGCGTACTCGACGTCGGATTGGCCTCGACCTCCGTGGCCTCGGAGACGACTGGAGCGTCGAGCGGCGCGAACTGCCGCACCAGCGCCGAGGCCGCCCCGGACCGGATCAGCCGGCTGCCGTCCGGCTGCGGCTCGGTCGGCCGGTCGGTCTGGAGCAGGAACGTCCATTCCCGCTCCGTGTCCGCGTCGGCGAGGTCCAGCAGCACGAGCCGCCCCGACGGGGTGAACACCAGCGTCCGGTCCAGCCGCCGCACCCCGAGCCCGGGGTCGTACATCGCCGCGATCTCCGCCGTGGCATGCGCCCAGCCGCAGTCGGGGGCGGCGAGCACATCACGCTGCCGGGCCTGCCGCTCGTACGGGATGTCCTTGTACACGTGGTAGCGGTCCTCGTCCGCGTACCCCTGTCCGTCCACCAGCAGCAGGTTGTGGTGCGCGGCCCGTTTGCGGTTGCTGTAGCCCTCGTCGACCGCGAGGAACGCACCCTGCGAGACCAGCACGAAGGAGCCCGAATCGGGGTGGTGGTGCCCCTGGCTGAGGGTCTCCCATCCCCGCTCGGCCCGGTGCTTCGCCGACGTCTCCCACGCCTTGTGGCCACCTCCTGGGCTTGCCTTGAACGAGACGAGCGTGGCGTCGTCGTCCCAACCGGTGCGGGCCGCGAGCAGACCGAGATCCGGGAAGAAGGCCCTGGTCTCGGTGGGGCGGGCGCCGGCCACGGACGGGTCGTACCAGAGGTACTCGAGGTAGGCCTCCGGCAGAATTCCGGGCCGCACCCCGCTCTCCGCGGCTTCCTGCCACAGCAGTTCACCCGAGGCGAGATCGCCCATCCACTGCGCCTCCGGGATGCCGTACTGGGCCGCGAGACGGTAGTACAGACCGGCGCTGTGCCCGCTGCGCCGGTCGTGGCAGTCGCCGTGGTCGACATTGAACGCGAAGCCGGGGGCGGTCTGGTGCAGCCGGTAGCGGAAGGTGCGGGAGAGGAAACCGCCTCGCCCCCACCAGTCGAT
Source organism: Streptomyces sp. NBC_00057 (assembly GCF_045041165.1). NCBI lineage: Bacteria > Bacillati > Actinomycetota > Actinomycetes > Kitasatosporales > Streptomycetaceae > Streptomyces > Streptomyces sp. NBC_00057. The sequence goes on from NZ_CP108256.1 coordinate 8,422,255, forward strand.
GCCCTCCGCCTCCTGGAGGAGATCCAGATGGATGGCGAGGAAGGGCACGCCGTAGCGCCAGTACACGACACCTTCGGCGTGCGAACCGTCCTCGGGCATCAGATCGAGGACCGTGCCGAGGTTGTCCTTGGCACGCTCGGTCCACTCCTCCTTGTCCAGCACATAGCCGGCCGTCGCCAGACCCGCGTAACAGATCCAGTTGTGGTTCTGCCAGTACGACGACGACCACCAGCCGCCCTCGCTCGCCACCGCGAACTCGTACATCCGCCGCCCCTGGAGCAGCAGCTTGTACCGCAGCAGTGCCCGCACCCCGTCCGGCAGATCGTCGCCGATCCACCGGTACGCGAGCGACAGATGGTGCAACAGCCAGCCTGCGTCCAGATCGTGGTCCGGCATATGGGCCTTGCCCCAGTGCGGCAGCCGCACCGCGGCCTCGATCCATCGGCGGCTCTCCGCCAGATGGGCCGGGTCGCCGCCGACCCGGTAGGCCAGCGCCGGGTTGGAGGCGGCCGGGCCCAGCCAGGTGATGCTGGCCAGGGGGTGCGTACGGGGCGGGTTCAGCCCGCGGTGGCGGGCGGCCTCCTCATACAAACGCACCTCCTGCGCGAGGCGCGGACCGGGCGGCGGGGTCGCCGAGAGCAACAAGGGTCAGTCCTCCGTCCGGAACCGTGCGGTGCTGCCGTCGGTCAGCGCGACCGTCAGCAGTCCGTCACCGTCCAGCTGTACGCCGGTGACGGCAGGGCCCGCCGACGCCGCCTGATACACCGAGGCGAAGGTGATCCGGTCCGACTTCGCGGTGAAGTCGACCCGGGTACGCATGCACTGCGGATCGTCGGCCGGACCGGGGCCCGGCCGGGTGACCGGACGCACGGCCGCGCCGGGGGTGTGGGTGTGCCAGCCGTGCAGGGTCTCCTCGCCGTACCAGGTGGTGCGCACCGGACCCGCGGCCTGGAGCTGGATGTCCAGCGCGACACCGGGACGCAGCTGCGCGGTGAGCTGCCGCTTGTCCTCGGCTGTCACGGTCAGCAGGTCGACCAGATAGCTTTCGCCGAGTGCGACCTGCCGCACCGCACGCACACCTTCGTACGCCGTCGTCACCTCGGCCGTGACGCAGGAGCCGTCCGAGCCGAGCAACTTCCCGGTGCACTCGGCTTGTTCCGCGTAGTCCACCCGGAAGGCGGGGTGCGCCTCGGTCGATGCGTACAGATCACGGAACTCGGCGTGGGCGTAGGGCACTTGACCGGGGTCGGGCTGCCACGGCGTGGTGTCCCCGTACAGATACAACGACAGTTTGTCGCGGTGCCCGTGCGAGCCGCCGTGCGGACCGAAGTCCAGCAGTGCGTGGACGCCCGCGTGGTGCAGCACCGCGTATCCGGCGGTGGGGAACACCGTGACCGGCTTCGGCGCCGGACGCTCCGGCAGCGGGGGTCCCGCGAACCATCCACCCAGCTCGCGGTCGAGCCCGTCGTCATGTACGCCGAGCTCGTCGCGAGCCCGCCCTGCCACCGCATCGAGAGCGGGGGAGGGCGCCAACTGCTGTGCCAATGCGACAAGTTCGAGCCACTCCATCGCGAGCGGACCGCGCAGATACGGGCCGTCGTGCAGCGCGGGCAGAATGCCGCCCGGAGTGGCGATCGTCGCCAGTACGTCCGTCATCCCGGCCAGTACGTCCACCACATCGGACGGAACGGCCGCGGGGTCGATGGAGCGCAGCGCCAACAGCGCGGCCCGCAGCACGAACCCGTGGTAGTAGGTGCTGCCCTCCCACTCCCAGCCGTCCCCGGCGACCGCGACCCGAAGATGCGCGTACAGCCCGTGCTCGCCCTCCAGCCACTGCTTGGCGCCGTCCCACTCCTGGCCACGGGCCGCTGCAGCGCCCCGACTCGCCGCCACACCCGCGGCGTTGAGCCACGCGGTGTAGTTGGAGGCGAGGTGGCCCTGACCGGTCAGCACGTCCCGGGCGTCCAGCGCCGCCCGCTCCAGGTCGTCGAGGAGCGGCAGCAACGCCGCCAGATGTTCCGTGGACTCCGCGGCCAGTGTGATCACGGTGTGCCCGACATTGACCGCCCAGATGGCGTCGGTCAGCGCCTGGTGGAAGAGCCGGCCGCGCAGCATCCAGGTCTGCGCCTCGCCGTGCCGTTCGGTGGCGAGCTCGGCGTACAGCCCCGCGTACTCGACGAGCCGCTCCACCGCCTGAGCACGCTCGCCCCGGTGGGCGAGCACCCGAAGGTGCCGCGCCCACGCCTGGTGCGACAGCACCAGCCAGGCACCGCGCACCGCCTCGTCATCCACCCGGCAGCCGTACGCACAGCGCGCACCGCCCGCCGGGAAGACCCCGGCGAGCAGATCACCGTGGTCGAGCTCCACACCGTGCGCCGGGCAGACGTACGCGTGCCACCAGCCGCCCCGCTCCCGGGCGATCTGCCTCAACGCGGCCACACGCCACCGTCGATGTCCACCGTGGTGGCGGTGAGGAAGCCGGACGACGGCGACGCCAGATGCACGACCGCGGCGGCGACATCCTCCGGGGTACCGGCCCGGCCGACCGGGATGCCCGCCTCCATCGCCTGCTGCGCCTCGGGCGCGGTGAACGTGTCGTGGAAGGCGGTGCCCTTGATGAAGCCGGGCGCCACGGTGTTGACCGTGATGCCTGTGCCGCCGAGCTCCTTGGCCAGGCCCTTGGTGAAGCCGCGGACACCGGCCTTGGCCGCCGCGTAGGCGACCGAACCGGGGCCGCCGCCGTTGTGCGCGGCCAGCGAGGACATGGTGATGATGCGCCCGGCCGACGACTTCGTCAGCTGCGGCAGCGCGGCCCGCACGGTGCGGAAGGTCGACGTCAGATTGGTGGAGATGACCTGTTCGAAGTGGTCGTCGGACATCTCGGCGATCGTGGCCCGGCCGATCAGGTGGCCCGCGTTGCAGACCAGCACGTCCAGGCCGCCGAGGAAGCCGGTCGCCTCCTCGACGAGCCGGTCCACATCGCCCGTCACGGTGACATCGGCCTTGAACGCCTTCGCCCTGCGGCCCAGTGCCTCGATCGCGGAGACCGTCTTGGCGGCCTCGTCGGCGGAGGAGTGGTAGTGGACGGCGACATCGGCGCCGGCCTCGGCAAGAGCGACGGCGATGGCGCGGCCGATTCCGTGGCCCGCCCCTGTCACCAGTGCGCGGGAGCCGTTGAGATCAGCAGACATGAAGTGAAAACCTTTCGATACCCGGCCGCTTGGGACCGGAACCGGTCACTTGAGACCGGCGGTTGCGAAGCCCTGCACGAAATAGCGCTGGCCGATGAGGAAGAGAACGACCATGGGAAGGGTGGCCAGCGTGGTGCCGGCCATCAGGAAGTGCCACTGGGGGCCGTTCTCCGTCTTGAAGACGGAGAGCCCGACCTGGATCACCCGCAGGCTGTCCGTACGGGTCACCAGCAGGGGCCAGAGGAAGTTGTTCCACGACGACTCGAAGGTCAGCAGCGCCACAGTGGTGAGCGCGGGCTTGACCTGCGGCGTCATGATCCTGGCGTAGATCCGGAACTCGCCCAGACCGTCGAGCCTGGCCGCCTCCTCCAGCTCGACCGGAAGGTCCAGATAGAACTGGCGGAAGAGGAAGACGGCGAACGGGGTGACGGCGCCGGGAATGATGAGCGCCCACCAGGAGTCCAGCCAGCCGCTTCCGCCCTGGCCGAAGATGTCGTTCCCGCCGGCCAGCGGCATGAAGCGGACGATCAGGAACTCGGGCAGCACCTTGGTGTACGTCGGGATCATCAGTGCGGCGATGAAGGCGTAGAAGATGACCTCGCTGCCCCGGAACCTGATCCGCGCCAGCGCGTATCCGGCCATCGACGCCACCAGCACATTGATGACGGTGTGGCTGAACGCGATGATGAAGCTGTTGCGTGCGTACGTCGCGAACGGCGCCGCCTTCAGTGCGTCGACATAGTTTCCGAAATCCCAGTGTTCCGGGAGCAGTCCGGCGTCCTGCGAGGCGATCTCGACCGGCGTCTTGAGCGAGGTGAGCACCATCCAGACGAACGGGGCCACCATCAGCAGTGAGACGACGGTGAGCGTCAGATAGAGCGCGATCCGGCCGACGGAGAGCGGCTTTCCCTTCGTCCGGGGCCGGGCCTTCTCCACAACCCCGGGCCTCTGAAGCTCAGTTGTGGCCACGGGTGCCTCCCATGATCCGCCGGTTGACCAGGGTGAAGCCCATCAGCAGCACGAACAGCACCAGTGACTGCGCGGAGGCGTAGCCGATGCGGAACTCCCGGAAGGCGGACTTGTAGATCTCGAACGTCATCATCGTGGTGCTGTTGGCCGGGCCGCCGTCGGTCAGGATGTAGATCTGGTCGAACGACTGGAACGCGCTGATCATCGACGTGATGAGCACGAAGAACGTCGCGGGCTTCAGCAGCGGCAGGGTGATCGAGAAGAACTGCCGCACCTTCGACGCACCGTCCACCGAAGCCGCCTCGTACAGCTCCTTCGGCAGGGACTGCAGCGCGGCCAAGTAGATGAGCATCTTCATGCCGATGCCCTGCCAGATGCCGACCAGGATCACCGAAGGCATCGCCCACGATGTCGACGACAGCCAGGCCGGGCCTTGGATCCCGAGGAACGACAGGAGTGTGTTCAGCAGCCCGTTGCCCGGGTTGTAGATCCACAGCCAGACCAGGGCGATCGCGACGGTCGCCGTCACCTGGGGAATGAAGACCGCGGTACGGAAGATGCCCCGCGCTTTCAGCCCGGTGTGCAGCGCCAGGGCCACGAGCAGCCCCAGCATCATGCCGAACGGCACGGTGAAGAAGGTGTAGACAACGGTGTTGACGATGGACTTGCGGAACACCGCGTCGTCCAGCATGTCCCGGAAGTTGTCCAGGCCCACGAACTGCGGCGCCGTCAGCACGTCGTACTTCGTGAAGGCCAGAACCACCGACGCGACGACCGGCAGGCCGATCCAGAGCGAGGCGTGCAGCAGCGCGGGCGCCACCATCAGCATGCCGGCGCGTTGCCTGCGGCGCCCCGGGCCGGTGGGTGCCCGGCCGGTGCGTTTCTTCGCGACCGTGTGCTCGGCCGGGGAAGGCGGCGGCGCGGGCCTCGCCTTCAATACGGATGTCGCTCCCACAGTGACGGGTCCTTACATCCGGCCGATGGCGGCCTCGGCGAGCCGGCCGAGTTCCGCGATGGCGTCCTTCGCGGACTGGCCGCCCACGATCGCGGGCTCCAGCGTGGGCTTGATCTTCTCGCGGATCTCCATCCAGGCAGCGGTGCCGCCCTCCGAGTACGCGTGGCCCATGCTCTGCAGGGAGAGGTCGACGAACTTGTTCTCCTTCACATAGCTGCTGTCGCTGAGATCCTGCAGGCCGGGCACCGAACCGCGCTGCTTGGCCGCACCGAGGATCGACTCGGGCGTCGCGAGGTACTCGACGAGCGCACGGGCCGCCGCGGGGTGCTTGGAACTGGCGGACTGGGTGACAAGCGTGCCGCCCTGGAGCATCGCGGGCTTGCGGTTGGCGAGGACGAACGCCCCGAGCTTGTCGTCCTTGAGGAGTTCCGGATTCTGGTCCCCGACCTGCTTCCACAGGGCACTGGACGTCATCATCATCGACGCCTTGCCGGTCTGTACGTTGGTCGGGGCACCGAGGTCCGTCTTCTTGGCGTAGTCGGCGGAGCCGTCCTTGATCAGGTCCTTGAAGAACTGCAGCGCCTCAACCCCGCGGGCGTCGGTGAACAGCACCTTCTTGCCGTCCGCGCTGAACAGCTGGCCGCCGTTGGCGAAGAGGAAGGTCTCCCAGCACTGGCGCAGATGGATGGAGAACGGGTCGAAACCGATCCGGCCGTCCTTGGTCAGCTGCTTGGCCACGGCGCGCAGTTCGGCCCAGTTCGCCGGGGTCTTCTTGATGCCGGCCTCGGCGAAGTGGTCCTTGCGGTAGACGACGATGCGGGTGTCGAGGACGACCGGCAGCGCGTACAGCTTGCCGTCGTACCGGGACGGCTCCAGGACCCGCTTCTCGTAGTCGTGCGCGGTGGCGAACTTCTCCGGCAGCTCGGCGATCGCCTTCTTCGCGGCGAACGGCGGGATCCAGCCCACGCCCATCATCAGCACGTCGGGCAGCAGACCGCCCGCGAGCCCCGTGGTGATCTTCTCGTTGAGCTGTTCGTACGTGGTGTAGTCCACGTTCACCTTGACGTCCGGATACTTCTTCCGGAACCCGCCGAGTATCTCCTTCTCCAACAGCGTCTTGCCGTCGGCGCCTTCGTAGATCGGGGTGAGCAGCGTGATCTCGCCTTCGGCGGGGCCGTCGGCGGAGCCGGCCGACGAAGTGCCGGTGCCGCACGCACTGAGGGCGGCGGCAGCGGTGCCGGCGCCGATGGCAGCAAGCAGCGACCGTCTTTTGAGTTCCATGGGACACCCCTTTTGAGGTGGAGACTGTGGATCGATCCAGCGATGACATCCCGGCCATGGCTGAGAAGCGCTGGTAAATCGATGCACTGATGCTAGGAACGCCTCACGAGAGACGTCAACAGCTGATGCGCATGAATTTTCAGGGATGTTAACGGGTGTACCGGTGAACAGGATCAAGTAAATCGATACACTGGTAGGGTTAGACGCGTTCCGAAACCGGAGGTGGCATGGGCGGGGTAACGATCCATCAGGTCGCGGAGGCCGCGGGGGTCTCCGCGAGCACGGTCTCCAATGTCCTCAACGGGCGTACGGACCGTATGCAGGCGGCCACGCTGGCCCGCGTGGAGCAGGTGATCGAGCAGCTCAGCTACCGGCCCAACCGCGCGGCCCGGATGTTGCGAACGGGTCGCATCAAGGTCATCGGTCTCATCGTGCCGTCCGTCGCCAACCCGTTCTGGGGGGCGCTCGCCCGTGAGCTGGAGGCCATCGCGCTCGCCGAGGGCTATCACGTACTGCTCTGCAACAGTGAGCGCGATCCGGCCCGCGAGCTCAAGTACGGCGAAGAGTTGCTCGCGGACGGGGTCAGCGGAGTGGTGCTGTGCTCCTCGCTTCCCTCGCTCGAACATATGACACCGCTGCTCAGCCGCGGACTGAAGATGGTCGCCTTCGACCGCACCGCGCAGGCGGGCGATCCGCCGTCGCTGGCCTCCATCAGTGTCGACAACGCGATGGGTGCCGAGCTCGCCACCCGTCATCTGACCGAACTCGGCCACCGTCGGCTGGCGTTCGTCTCCGGCTCGGTCAACAGCGTCAACCGCCGTGAGCGGCTGCGCGGCTTCCGGGCCGCCCTGGAGTCGGCCGGTCTCGACCCGGCCGACGCGATTGTCTGGCCCGGCGCCGACACCGCCGAGTTCGGTGACAAGGATGCCGCCGAACTGGGGCGGAACGCCGCCAGGGAACTCCTCGGCGGACCGCGCCCGCCCACCGCGTTCGTCGCCATCAACGACATGTGCGCGATCGGGATCTGCCGGGGCGCCAGGGACGCCGGACACAGTGCGGGGCAGGACGTCTCCGTGGTCGGCTTCGACGACATCCTCCTCGCCGACCTCTTCGAGCCCCCGCTCACGACGGTCCGCCAGCCGCTGCCGGAGATGGCCGCGGAGACGTTCCAGCAGCTGCGGGCGCGGATCGACTCCGCGCCTGCGGCGGGACGGTCACTGCTCATCCGGCCGAGGCTGGTCGTACGGGAGTCGACGGCCCCGGCCGCTGCGGCCGCCGCGGTCCCCGGGCCGAGCGGAGCCGGGCAGCGGGTGGCGGGCCGGACGGCATAGGGTGCCGACACTCAGGTCCCGACCGTCGCCTGCGCTCGCCGCGGCGGTGGCCACCGCCGCGGCGAGCGCAGGCAGTTGGTCACGCCGAGGCCACCCGTCCGCGAAGGCCAGGCCGGCCAAGCCGGCAGAGATCACCCGAACCCCCGCCATTTCGGTGGCGGCGAGCGGTTGGCCCAGCACGGTCACGGAGGCAACGGCCACGAGCAGCGGGGCGGTGCTGCGGGCCATGAGATACATCTGGCCGAAGTCCCCGAGCTGATACGCGCGCAGGAGGAAGAGGTGGGAGAGCACCTCCAGCGCGGCGGAGACCAGGATGAAGGGCCAGGCCCAGGCCTCGGGCACCGGTGTGAAACAGACCATGACCGCCGCGCAGCCGGTGTACGCGAGGTTGATGAGGGTGAAGCCGACGAGCGGCTCAGCGTCAGCGACGTCGCCGCCCTGGCCGGCACAGCGGCGTCGTCGGTCGTCCGCGCCTGCCAACGGCTCGGCTTCCGTGGCTACCAGGAACTGAAGATCGCGGCAGCACGCCAGAGCCCCACCCGCGCACCGGCGCCGGACCCCCACGACGACCCGGCTGCCCGCGCCCTGGCCGACACGATCCATGCCTCCCGCGAAGCCCTCGACGACCTCGCCACCACGCTGACCGCCGACCGGCTGCTCGCCGCGGCCACCGCGCTGAACGCCGCGCCCCGCATCGTGGTCGCGGCGGCCGGCCTCTCCGCCGCCGTGGCTGCCGACACCGCGTACCGCCTGCGTGCCCTCGGGTGCATCGTCGACGCCCCTGCCGACTCCCTCACCGCTCAACTCGAGGCTGCCCAACTACCTCCGGGCGCCGTGTGCCTGGCCTCTTCGGAACTCGTGAATGTGGCAGCAGGTGGGCCCCTGGCGTCACCTGTCGCAGTGGGGCGTGAGGTGGCCCGGCTTCGGGGACCGATGGAACAGCCGGTATCGGCGAGATCGATCTTGTTCGGTCCGTCGTGATCCTGAGAGATCAGCCACACCGGAGAGCAGCTGGGCAACTTCCCCCCAGGCCTTCACCCACCTCGCCCTCATCAGCGCGCCCTGGGCTGACCCGCGGAGCAGGCTGCGTTCACTCGTTCAGCCCACCGAGTTCCTGTGCCACGGCAGCGGCCGCCCCTGCGGGATAGACACCAGCAGGGCACCAAGGGCACCGGCTGGGAACTGCTGTTGGACAACCTCGCAGGCATCCGCCATAGGGCCCCCGACCCCGCAGAAGTGGCCATGCGAGTGACCGGTTCTCCGCCCATCCTGGAAACGGAAGGGGGGATGAGATGACGGAGGGACTGGTGGGAATGCGGATCGTTGTGGACCTTGCGCGTTGCCAGGGGTATGCGCAGTGCGTGTTCCTCGCGCCGGAGGTGTTCCAGCTGCACGGCGAGGAGGGGTTGCTGTACGCCCCTGCCGTGCCGGACGGCCAGGCCGAGCGCGTGCGCGAGGCTGCGGCGGCGTGCCCGGTGCAGGCCATCCTCGTCGGCGAGGAGGTGAGCGCCGGTGACCGGTGATCTGCGGGACGGCCGCATCGTCATCGTCGGCGCTTCGCTGGCCGGGTTGAGGGCCGCGGAGACGCTGCGTGACGAGGGCTTCACCGGCTCACTGACCGTGGTCGGGGACGAGCCCCTTCCGCCCTACGACCGGCCTCCGCTGTCCAAGCAGGTACTGCTCGGCCAGGCGGCGGCGGACACCACGGGGCTGCCGATGCGCCGGGACCCGGACGCCGACTGGCGGCTGGGAGTGCGTGCCACCGGCCTGGACCCTCTCGGGAAACGGGTGATGCTGGCCGACGGCGAGTCGCTGCCGTACGACCGGCTGCTGATCGCCACCGGGACTCGGGCACGGCCCTGGCCCAACCCGGAGGAAGCCGCCCTGGACGGAGTGTTCACCTTGCGCACCCGCGACGACGCCGCGGGGCTGGCCGAGCGACTGGCTGCCGGGCCGCAGCGGGTGCTGGTGGTCGGCGGCGGCTTCACCGGCTCCGAGATCGCCTCGGCCTGCCGGGAACGGGGGCTGGATGTCACGGTCACCGAACGCGGACCCGCGCCTCTGGTGGGAGCGCTGGGCGGGACGCTGTCCAAGCTCGCGGCCGTCATGCAGCGCAACCACGGCGTGGATCTGCGTTGCGGGGTGACGGTCACCGCCCTGCGCGGTGACCGGAACGGCCGCTTCACCGGTGCGGAGCTGTCCGACGGCAGCCGCATCGACGCCGACGTGTGCGTCGCGGCACTGGGGGCGATCCGCAACGTCGAGTGGCTGGCGGACTCCGGGCTGGCAGCGGGCCCGCGTGGAATCGCCTGCGACGCCGGGTGCCGGGCCTTCAACATGTACGGGATCGTCACCGACGACGTCTTCGTGGCCGGCGATGTCTCCCGGTTCCCGCACCCGCTGTTCGGGTACCAGATGCTCTCCCTGGAGCATTGGGGCAACGCGGTCGCGCAGGCCGAGGTCGCGGCCCACAACATGGTCAATCCGGGGCCCCTGCGGCGCCCGCACCTTGCCCTCCCGACGTTCTGGTCGACCCAGTTCGGGCTCAACATCAAGTCGGTGGGCGTGCCTACCTTCTCCGACCACGTGGTCATCGCCCAAGGCTCTCTGGAGGCGCGCCGTCTGGCGATGGTCTACGGATACCAAGGGCGGGTCACCGCCGCCGTCACCGTCAACATGGCCAAGTCGCTCGACTACTACGCGCACCTGATCGAGACCGCTGCTTCGTTCCCGCCCCCGCCCGGCGCGGCGGACCGTGCGATCGCGGCCGACATCCCGATTCCGTCCGACGTGCCGGATCCGAAGCAGCTGTCCCACGGCCCCACCGTGGCGCTCACCGGTTACCTGCCCGACCGCCGACTGACCGTGGTGCAGCCCACCGGCTGACCCACGTCCCGCCCCACCACGAGGAGCCGTACGCATGACAGCCGACACCCTCCTGGCACGGATCACTGACTACGCCAACCGCCCCAACCCCTACGCACTGTACGCGGAACTCCGCGAGGCCGGTCCCGTGGTGCGGCAGGCAGATGGCAGCTACCTGGTCGGCACCTACCACGAGATCGCCGCTCTGCTCCACGACCCGCGGATGAGTGTCGATCCCCGCATCCGTGGCGAGGCGACACACAAGCCGCCGTTCCTGCGGCTCGACGACCCCGAGCACCACAGGCTGCGCACCCTTGCCATGCGGCCGTTCGGCCCGCCGCACAGCCCGGGCCGGGTCGATGCCATGCGCGGCGAGATCGCCCGGATCACCGAGGAACTGATGGAGGTCTTTCAGCCGGGCCGGCAGGTCGACGTCGTCGACGATTTCGCCTACCCACTGCCCGTCACCGTGATCTGCCGGCTGCTCGGGGTGCCGCGCGAGGACGAGCCGCTGTTCAGGGAATGGTCCGACGCGCTCGTCACGTCCGCCGATGTCAGGCCCGAAGAGGACTCCACCGAGCGGGACCGGGCAGGCGAACAGGCGCGGATCGAGATGGGCCGGTACCTGGTGGACCTCGCCGAGCAGCGCCGTGACCACCCGAGCGACGACATGCTCTCCGCCTTCGTCAACGAGCCGGATCCGGCCCTGCGGCTCACCAGCGAGGAACTCGCGGAAACCGCCGTGCTGCTGCTCATCGCGGGACACGAGACCACGGTCAACCTGATCACCAACGGGGTGCTCACCCTGCTGCGCCATCCCGAGCATCTGGACCAGCTGCGTCGAGAACCCGACCTGCTGCCGCAAGCGGTGGAGGAACTGCTGCGCTACGAGCCCCCGGTCCACATGCGCGAGCGCATCCCCCTCGCCGCCATCGACGTCGCCGGCACCACGATTCCCCAAGGCACGTCCGTCGTACTGGTGCTGGCCTCGGGCAACCGCGACCCCAAGCGGTTCAAGGAGCCCGACCGGTTCGACCCCACCCGCCCCGACAACGAGCACCTCGGCTTCGGCAGCGGTATCCACCTGTGTTACGGCGCACCGCTCGCCCGCATCGAAGCCCAGGCCGCGCTCGGCGCGCTGCTCCCCCACCTCGGCACGGCACGCCTGGTCCAGGACCCGCCCCCCTACCGGCAGAACGCCATGCTCCGCGGACCCCGCCACCTGCCCATCCAACTCTGAGGCTGCGTGGCGGCAGACAGCAGGCCGACCATCTGTGGCACCCCGCGCTGAAACAGGACGGTGCCTTGCGCAAGGGCGAGAGGAGCCATCGCGGACCCGGTCGTCGAGATGAGATCGGCGAGGACGAATCGCCGCTCCCGGGAGCAGTCGAAGCGGTGCGTGTACGGCCGCCCCGGGCAGGTGGGGCACTGGAACAGGTACACACCCCGAGGTTGCCAAGGACCGGTCCGCGCCTTCGAACGGCCGGCCGCGATCCTCCACCGGCTCCCAGGCCCGTCGGGTACGGGAATTCGCCTCGGGGCCCGGGGCGGTGGAGAGGTGGTACTGGTAGTCCCAGCCGGTCGCGCCGGGTCTCATTTCGTGCCAACCCGCTGACCGCAGAAGGTCATCCCCCCGCCGGCATCTGCAACGCTTCGCTCAGCACAGCTCCGCCGCAGCACACGTGCCCTCCGCTCGTCACACGCGTTGCTCGGCCAGGTCGAGCCAGTGCTCGACGTCGCCCGGCGCGAAGTGTCTGATGGCCCAGTCGACCATGCGCAGACTCATATGCGCCCAGGAGGGACGCAGGACATCGCCGGACAGTGGCGCGGATCGGGACGGACCCCGTCAGTCCGGCACGGTCCTACCTGATGCTGCTCGGGATGACCATGATGAACCCCGCCACTGTCATCTACTTCGCGGCGCTCGTGCTCGGCAGCCGTACCACCGCCGAAGCCGACCACCTGGAACGGGCGGTGTTCGTACTGGCCGCCCTTGTGGCGTCGGCCAGTTGGCAACTGCTGCTCGCCGGTGGGGGAGCGCTGCTCGGCCGGGCGGTGACGAGCAGCCGCGGGCAGCTCGTCACCGCTCTGGTCTCCAGCGTCCTCATCACGGCACTCGCCGTCCAGCTGCTGTGACCGCGCCGGGGAAGGGGGACGGCCCTTCCCCGGCACGGCCGGTCAATGGCTCGAGGCCCGCCTCGGCCCGCCTCAGTCCGCTGAAGCCGTCCATCCCAGCGCCTCGATGCCCGCGGCATCCCCGGACCGGCTCTCGTCGAAGACCGTCCGGTTGCCGTCCTGGACCCGGACGGCGTCCACGTACACCCCGCGCCCGACGTACCGATGATCCGTGGCGTACCGCCACCGCAGCCGCACCTCCTTGCCGCGCCATGCGGCGAGGTCCGCGTCGAGACGGTGCCAGACCCGGCCGGACCAGCCGGAGACCGAGCCCGACGGATGCGGTTCGGGCTCCGGGTGGTGTTGACCGGCCATCGGTACGGTGGCGAACGGCACCGCCTGCCAGGTCGCCCCCGCGTCCGCCGACGCCTCCAGGAAGAGGAAATCGGACCCGGGCTCGGTGTCCCACCAGAGGGCCGAGCTCAGCCGGGCCCGCGACGACGCGAGACGCAGCGCGGGCAGCGTGAGCGTAGCGCCGGCGGCGCTCGCCAGTCCCGAGAACCACGCCGTACGCCCCCGGGCGGGACGGACCGCGACGGCGCGCGCCATCTGGTTGGCGGTGGCGACGCGCGGCGCGCTGCCGGAGCGCCAACTGCGCATCGGGTGCACCGAGTTGCCGAGGACGATCAGGAACGAGTCGGTCGTGGGGTCCAGGACCAGACTGGTGCCGGTGAATCCGGTGTGGCCTGCGGTACGAGGGGTTGCCATAGCCCCCATGTACCAGTGCTGGTAGAGCTCGAAGCCGAGTCCGTGCGCATCGCCGGGGAACGCGGTGTTGAAGTCCGTGAACAGCAGGTCCACCGATTCCGCGGAGAGAATCCTCGCGCGGCCGTAGATCCCGCCGTTGAGCAGCGTACGGGCAAGGATCGCGAGGTCCCAGGCGCAGGAGAAGACTCCGGCGTGGCCCGCCACGCCGCCCAGGCTGTGCGCGTTCTCGTCGTGCACCTCGCCCCAGACCAGCCCGCGGTCGAGGCCGGACCAGGGGAGCCTGGCATCCTCGGTTGCGGCGATCTTCGGCCTCCAGGAGGCCGGCGGGTTGTACCGAGTGCGGTGCATGCCGAGCGGAGCAGTGATCTGCTCACGGAGCAGGACGTCCTCCGTGCGGCCGGTGACCTTCTCCAGGACCAGTTGCAGCGAGATCAGATTGAGGTCGGAGTAGAGGTAGACCGTGCCGGGCGGGTTGGCAGGCACCTCGTTCCAGAGCAGCTCCAGCTTCCCCTCCCGCGTAGGTGCCTTGTACAGCGGAATCCAGGCACGGAAGCCCGACGTATGCGTGAGCAGCTGACGGATCGTGATGTCCTGCTTGCCGCCACCGGCGAAATCGGGCAGATAGGACGCAACCTTCGCCTCCAGTTCCAGCGTTCCGCGCTCGATCTGCTGCACGGCCAGGATCGAGGTGAACAGCTTCGACACCGAAGCCAGGTCGAACACCGTGTCCTCGGCCATGGCGATCTGCTGGTCGGGCGGGAACTCCACCCCTGTGTCGGTCTTCTCGTCGTACGCCGCGTAGCGCACGGCCTTGCCGATCGGGTGGTGCAGTGCCACCGTGCCACCCCGCCCGGCGAGCAGCACCGCACCCGCGTACCAAGGGTGTTTGGGGGAGTTGGAGAGGAACTTCTCCGCATCGACAACCAATTGGTCCAAAGGCCCCTGCAACAACCCGGCACGGGCGGCGGATCCGCGTCGCAGCGTCGGCCGGGCCTGCCCGGATGCCGTGCTCGTCCCGATCCCTGCGTGCATACCCGACGACCCCGCCCCCGACTCCATGGCCGACGCCCGTTCCGCGAACGGAATCGGCGCCAGGGCGAGTGCTCCGCCCAGGGCCAGCATCCCACCGCCCAGCCTGCGTCGGCTGATCCCTCTGCCGGCCGCTTCCTCGGTCATCCGGAACCCCTTCCTGCTGCGCGAAAGTAACTTTCGAAATTTCGTCCGACGATGAAACTTCCTGCCGCCGCAGAGATTACTGTCACCACTGCTGTCGCGGAGGCCCCCGGCGTCACAAAGAATCTGACACTGCATCAGAAAATGTCTTCCCTCGCATGCCCGACTGCGGCATCCTGCGCCCCATGGAGACGGAGCTGAGCAAGAAACTGGGAGTCGAGCACGCCATCTTCGGCTTCACGCCGTTCCCCGCGGTGGCCGCGGCCATCACCCGGGCCGGCGGCTTCGGCGTACTCGGCGCGGTCCGCTACACCGCCCCCGACGACCTCGCACGTGACCTGGACTGGATGCAGGAGCACACCGACGGCAAGCCGTACGGTCTCGACGTCGTCATGCCCGCGAAGAAGGTGGAGGGGGTGACCGAGGCCGACGTCGAGGCGATGATCCCGGCCGGACACCGCCAGTTCGTCCAGGACACCCTGGCCAAGCACGGCGTACCGGAACTCGCCGAGGGTGAGGCGTCCGGCTGGCGCATCACCGGATGGATGGAGGAAGTCGCCCGCAACCAGCTCGACGTCGCCTTCGACTACCCCATCAAACTCCTCGCCAACGCCCTCGGGTCGCCGCCCGCCGACGTCGTCCGACGCGCCCACGATCAGGATGTTCTCGTCGCCGCGCTCGCCGGAAGTGCCGGACACGCCCGCCACCACGTGGACGCGGGCATCGACATCGTCGTCGCCCAGGGGTATGAGGCGGGCGGCCACACCGGTGAGATCGCCTCCATGGTCCTGGTCCCCGACGTGGTCGACGCCGTGGGGCCGCTCCCCGTCCTCGCCGCCGGCGGCATCGGCAGCGGCGAGCAGATCGCCGCCGGACTCGCCCTGGGCGCCCAGGGCGTGTGGCTCGGCTCCCTCTGGCTGACCACGGAAGAGGCGGACCTCCACTCCCGCGCGCTGACCCGCAAACTCCTTGCCGCGGGCTCCGGCGACACCGTCCGCTCCCGCGCGCTCACCGGCAAACCCGCACGCCAGCTCCGTACCGAATGGACCGACGCCTGGGACGACCCGTCGGGTCCCGGCACCCTGCCCATGCCGCTCCAGGGGCTGCTGGTCGCCGAAGCCGTCTCCCGTATTCAGAAGTACGAGACCGGTGCGCTGCTCGGCACGCCCGTCGGTCAGATCGTCGGCCGGATGAACAGCGAACGCAGCGTTCAGGCCGTCTTCGACGATCTGACCCGCGGCTTCGAGCGCGCCGTGGACCGGATCAACCGCATCGCCGGACGGAGCGCCTCATGAACCGGCCACCCAACGGCTTCTGGGCCCAGGCCACCGCCGATCCCGGCCGTACGGTTCTGATCGCACCCGACGGCGAGAGCTGGACGGCGGGCCGGCTGCACGCCGCAGCCAACCGCCTGGTCCACGGGCTGCGCGCAGCCGGGCTCCGACGGGGCGACGCCTTCGCGGTCGTCCTGCCCAACGGTGCCGAGTTCTTCACCGCCTACCTCGCCGCCTCCCAGGCCGGCTTCTATCTTGTACCCGTCAACCACCACTTCGTCGGCCCCGAGATCGCCTGGATCGTCGCCGACTCCGGAGCCAAGGTGCTCATCGCCCACGAGCGGTTCGCCCCGGCGGCGACCGCGGCCGCGGACGAGGCCAGGCTTCCGGCCGGCCACCGCTATGCCGTGGGCACGGTCGACGGCTTCCGCCCGTACGCCGAACTGCTCGAAGGACAGTCCGACGCACCCCCCGAGGCCCGCACCCTCGGTTGGGTCATGAACTACACGTCGGGCACCACCGGCCGCCCGCGCGGCATCCGCCGCCCGCTCCCCGGCAAGCTCCCCGAGGAGAGCCACCTCGGCGGATTCCTGGGCATCTTCGGCATCAAACCCTTCGACGGCAATGTCCATCTCGTCTGCTCGCCGCTCTACCACACGGCCGTCCTCCAGTTCGCGGGAGCGTCCCTGCACATCGGGCACCCGCTGGTCGTGATGGACAAGTGGACGCCCGACGAGATGCTGCGCCTCATCGACACCCATCGCTGCACCCACACGCACATGGTCCCGACCCAGTTCCACCGCCTCCTCGCCCTCCCCGACGAGGTGAAGCGGGGATACGACGTCACGGCGATGCGCCACGCCATCCACGGCGCAGCACCCTGCCCCGACCACGTCAAACGGGCCATGATCGACTGGTGGGGGCGGTGTGTCGAGGAGTACTACGCGGCCAGCGAAGGCGGCGGCGCCTTCGCCACCGCCGAGGACTGGCTGAAGAAACCGGGCACGGTCGGCAGGGCCTGGCCGATCAGCGAACTCGCCGTCTTCGACGACGACGGCAACCGCCTGCCGCCCGGCGAGCTCGGCACCGTCTACATGAAGATGAACACCGGCGGCTTCAGCTACCACAAGGACGAGACCAAGACGAGGAAGAACCGCATCGGTGAATTCTTCACCGTCGGCGACCTCGGCATCCTCGACGAGGACGGCTACCTCTTCCTTCGCGACCGCAAGATCGACATGATCATCTCCGGTGGTGTCAACATCTACCCCGCCGAGATCGAGGCTGTCCTCCTCGGCCACCCCGCGGTCGCCGACGTGGCCGTCTTCGGCATTCCCCATCCCGACTGGGGCGAGGAGGTCAAGGCGGTCGTCGAACCGGCCGGGACACACGGGGCGGGGGAAGCGCTGGCCGCCGAGATCCTGCGCCACTGCGAACAGCATCTGGCCGGGTACAAGTGCCCCAGGAGTATCGACTTCATCGAGGAGATGCCCCGCGATCCCAACGGCAAGCTGTACAAGAGGCGGCTGCGCGATCCGTACTGGGAGGGCCACCAGCGGGCACTGTGAACCACCGTCCGAAGCCCGTCGCCCGTCGA
This sequence comes from Streptomyces sp. NBC_00057, assembly GCF_045041165.1. NCBI lineage: Bacteria > Bacillati > Actinomycetota > Actinomycetes > Kitasatosporales > Streptomycetaceae > Streptomyces > Streptomyces sp. NBC_00057. The sequence goes on from NZ_CP108256.1 coordinate 8,439,774, forward strand.
ACGCTCCCGGTCGGCTGAGGCGGCGGGCAGCCTTGCCGGACGGACGGTGTCCACGAGATCATGACCGCCCATATGGATATTCGGCTGTCGAACGGTATGGGAGTCCGGCGGGGACCGCTCGTCGCGCAGGGGCACGAAGCCGTCGGCGAGCGTGCACACCTGGTCGGCGGCCTGTGCCCAGCCATTGCCGAAACCCAGGTTCGCGTAGTCCTTCGCCAGGATGTGCGGGATGCCGTATTCGGTGTACCGGATCACGGCGGACAGCCCACCGCCCGACCGACGGTGTGTGCGCGAGCCGTCGGCCGCGGCGGGCGGCAGCGAAGCGGACACGGTGAACAGCGCGAGACCGGATACACCAAGAAGTCTGAGACGGTTACGGAGAGGCAACGGGCCTCCCAACTGTGCGGGTGGGAAAGGCGGTTGCCCGAGCGTTCGAGTCGCCTTGCGCCACTCAGCCGGCACCCCCGCACCCCTGTCAACATCCCGACCGGTGTCCGACCCCTTGACCACCGGGTTCCGGCCGCACAGGATCACGCCATGACAGGTGTACGGAGCAGCACAGTCGACGGTGTCCTGGCCCGCAGCGCCCGGCGTACCCCCGCGAGCACCGCCCTACGGTACGCGGAGAGGTCCTGGACCTACGCGGAACTCGACACGGCCGTCAGCACCGCGGCGGCAGTCCTCACCGGCGAGCACGGGCTGCACCCCGGCGACCGGGTCGCCTCCTACGCGCACAACTCCGACGCGTATCTGATCGGCTACCTCGCCTGTGCCCGCGCGGGCCTGGTCCATGTGCCGGTCAACCAGAACCTCGTCGGTGACGACCTCACGTACATCCTCGACCAGTCCGGCAGCGCGCTCGTCCTCACCGACGCGGACCTCGCCGGCCGGATTCCGGCCGCGTTCTCCGTACGCGCGCTGCGCGACGCGCCGGACTCCCTCCTCGACGCCACCGCCACCCCGCGTCCCTTCACCCCGGAGCGCGAACCGGCCGCGGGAGACCTCGTCCAGTTGCTCTACACCTCGGGCACCACCGCTCTCCCCAAGGGCGCGATGATGACCCACGGCGCGCTCGTCCACGAGTACGTCAGCGCGATCACCGCGCTCGATCTGCGCGCCACAGACCGGCCGGTCCACTCACTGCCGCTCTACCACTCCGCGCAGATGCATGTGTTCCTGCTGCCCTACCTCGCGGTCGGTGCAGAGAGCATCATCCTCGACGCACCCGATGTGAACCAGATCCTCGACCTCGTCGAGATGGGTCAGGCCGACAGCGTCTTCGCCCCGCCGACCGTCTGGATCGGCCTCTCCCAGCACCCCGGCTTCACCACCCGCGAACTCGGCGGGCTGCGCAAGGCGTACTACGGCGCGTCGATCATGCCCGTACCCGTACTGGAACGGCTCCGCAACCGGCTGCCCGCGCTCGCCTTCTACAACTGCTTCGGACAGAGCGAGATCGGCCCGCTCGCCACCGTCCTCGGACCGGACGAGCACGAGGGCCGGATGGACTCCTGCGGCAGGCCCGTCCTCTTCGTCGAGGCCCAAGTCGTGGACGAGGACGGCAAGGAGGTCCCCGACGGAACGGCCGGTGAAGTGGTCTACCGCTCACCCCAGTTGTGCGAGGGCTACTGGGACAAGCCCGAGGAGACCGCGGAAGCCTTCCGCGACGGCTGGTTCCACTCCGGTGACCTCGCCGTGCGTGACGCGGAGGGCTTCTTCACGGTTGTCGACCGGGTGAAGGACGTCATCAATTCCGGCGGTGTCCTCGTTGCCTCCCGCCAGGTCGAGGACGCCCTCTACACCCATCCCGCCGTTGCCGAGGTCGCGGTCGTCGGGCTGCCCGACGACCGCTGGATCGAGGCCGTCACCGCCGTGGTCGTCCTGCGCGATGAAGCGACACAGTCCGAACTCATCGACCACGCTCGTGAGCGGCTCGCTCATTTCAAGGCCCCGAAGAAGGTCCTCTTCGTGGAGGAGCTGCCGCGCAATGCGAGCGGCAAGATCCTCAAGCGGGAGCTGCGCGACCGGTTCGTGACAACCTTGCCCTGACCGCGTGATGGGAACCACCGAACCCGGGGAGGCGAGCTCGCCTGCACCATTGCCGGTTCGGAAGGCCAGGAGCCCGCAACTGCGGGCTCCTGGCCGGGCCCGAGCCCGCTTTCCCAGGTCGTGGGGCGCAAAGTGGTGATGTCCTCACAAGCCCTGCACCGTCTTCGAGCCACCATCCAAGTGGAAGCACACGACTGGAGCGAACGGCCGCACGAGCCCGGAAAGGTCCGAAGGAGGAGGCCTAATGCCCCCCGCGCTCGTCCACGATCCGCCTGAACTTGCCGACCGATCTCTCCAGCGTCTCGGGATCGACGATCTCGACCCCGACCGACACCCCGATCCCGTCCTTGACGGCCGCCGTGATCGACTCCGCGGCGGCCATCCGCTGGTCCGGTGTGGCCTCGGCCCGTGCCTCCGCCCGTACGGTCAGTGCGTCGAGGCGGCCCTCGCGGGTCAGCCGCAGCTGGAAGTGCGGTGCCACCCCTGGCGTGCGCAGCACAATCTCCTCGATCTGGGTCGGGAAGAGATTCACCCCGCGTAGGATCACCAGATCGTCGCTGCGCCCGGTCACCTTCTCCATCCGCCGGAACACCCGCGCCGTGCCCGGCAGCAGCCGGGTCAGGTCCCTCGTCCGATAGCGGATCACCGGCATGGCCTCCTTGGTGAGCGAGGTGAAGACCAGCTCGCCCTCCTCACCCGGAGGCAGCACCTCGCCGGTGAACGGATCGACGACCTCCGGATAGAAGTGGTCCTCCCAGATGTGCAGCCCGTCCTTGGTCTCCACGCACTCCTGCGCGACACCGGGCCCCATCACCTCCGAAAGACCGTAGATGTCGACCGCGTCGATCGCGAACCGCTCCTCGATCTCGCGCCGCATCTCCTCCGTCCACGGCTCGGCACCGAAGATCCCGACCTTCAGAGAGGTCGTCCGCGGATCGACGCCCTGCCGCTCGAACTCGTCGAGGAGCGTCAGCATGTACGACGGCGTCACCATGATGATCTCGGGCCGGAAGTCCTGGATCAGCTGGACCTGGCGGGCCGTCATGCCGCCGGACGCCGGGATGACCGTACAGCCGAGCCGTTCCGCCCCGTAGTGCGCCCCCAGACCGCCGGTGAACAGCCCGTATCCGTACGCCACATGGACCTTGTGCCCGGGACGGCCGCCGGCGGCCCGGATCGAGCGGGCGACCACGTCCGCCCAGGTGTCCAGGTCCCGCTGCGTGTAGCCGACGACGGTGGGACGGCCCGTCGTCCCGCTGGACGCATGGATCCTCCGTACGCGGTCCTCGGGGACGGCGAACATGCCGAAGGGGTAGTTGTCCCGCAGATCCGCCTTGGTCGTGAAGGGGAAGTGGGCGAGATCGGCGAGCGTACGGCAGTCGTCCGGGTGCAGCCCGGCCTTGTCGAACGCGGCCCGGTAGTGGCCGACGTTCTCGTACGCGTGGTGCAGCGTGGCCCGCAACCGCTCCAGCTGGAGTGCCTCCAGCTCGTTGCGGCCCAGTCGTTCCACCGCGTCCAGCAGAGCCGTCATCCGGATCTCCCTCTTCCGTGCAGACGACCGATCATTCGGTCGATCTTTCGGTAGCAGTAATTCAGGATGATCCGCCACATGGCAAGAGGGGCGACACAGCTCATCTGCCGCCCCTTCATTGCCGTCGCCACGCTGCGCCTGCGCCACCTCTCGCGAATACGCTCACACCGAACACGGCTGCGCCGTCCGGCCGACCCTGTTTGGATGGCGTACATGCCGATCTTCCACGCATACGACGGGACCGAACTCGCCTACCGCCTCCTGGGATCGGGCGCACCGCTCATCTGTCTGCCCGGTGGACCGATGCGTGCCGGCGCGTACCTGGGTGACCTCGGCGGACTCTCGGCCCACCGGCAGCTCGTGGTGCTCGATCTGCGCGGTACCGGGGACTCCGCGGTGCCGGACGACCCGTCGACGTACCGCTGCGACCGCCTGGTCGACGACGTCGAGGCCCTACGCGAACACCTCGGCCACGAACACATCGACCTGCTTGCCCACTCCGCGTCCGCCAACCTGGCCGAACTCTATGCCGCCCGGCACCCGAAGCGGCTGCGTACGCTCACGCTCATCACGCCGGGTACCCGGGCCGTCGGCATCGACGTCACCGACCAGGACTGGCGCGATGCCAGTGAACTGCGCCAGGACGAACCGTGGTACGCGGCTGGACGGGCCGCGCTGGAGAAGGTCTGGTCGGGGCGCGAGATGAGTGAAGTCCGCTCCGTCATAGAGCCGTTCGGCTACGGACGATGGGACGACACGGCCAGGGCCCATGCCGCCGCCGCACCGGGACAGACCAACTCCGAGGCCGCACAGACCTATTACCAGGACGGTGTCTTCGATCCGGCCGCTACCGCCGCCGCGCTGGAGCACGTGACCGCACCCGTGCTCGTCCTCGCGGGGGAGTGCGACGGAGGGCCGACGCCCGACCGCGCCGCCGAACTGGTGGCGCTCTTCCCGAACGCCGAGTTCGTCGTGCAGCGTGGCGCCGCGCACTTCCCCTGGCTGGACGATCCGGGTGCCTTCGTCCGTACGGTAAACGCCTTCCTCGATCCGGAAGTGCTCAGCGTGCAGGCCGGTGGCACACGGCTCGCCTACCGGGTATGGGGGGATCCGTCGGCGCCGCCCGTCGTGCTCGTCCACGGTCGCGGCGGTGACAGCAGGACCTGGACCGAGATCGCCGAACGCCTGGCCGACGAACACCGGGTGTACGCATTCGACTTCCGCGGGCACGGCCTCAGCGACTGGCCCGGCCGCTACTCCTTCGAGTTGTTCCGGGACGATCTGCACGCCTTCCTGGAGGCCCGCAACCTGGCGGGCGCCACCGTGGTCGGACACTCCATGGGCGCCGCTGCCGCCTATCTGCTCGCGGAGCAGGAACCCGGGCTGATCGGCCGGCTCGTCCTGGAGGAGGCCCCGCCGCCGTTCCCGCTCGACCCGCCGCGAGGCCCCGTCGAACGGCCCGACGAGGAGCTGGACTTCGACTGGCCCGTGGTGCCGTCGACCAATGCTCAGCTGAACGAACCGGACCCGGCCGGGCGGGAACGCCTCGGCGAGATCACCGCCCCGACCCTCGTCATCGGCGGCGGCCCCGCCAGCCAGATCGCCCAGGACAGGCTGGTCTGGATGGCGGGACGGATACCCCGTGGCCGCTTCGTCACCATCGAGGCCGGACACCTCGTCCACACCGAGAGACCGGACGAATTCCTCGCGGAGCTGCGGTCGTTCGGTCTGGTCTGACGCATTCCCCGGGCGCTCACCGGCAGGGTCAGGTCCGGTGCAGCAGGGAGGTCAGGACCTCGTGGAGGGTGGCCTCGGCGTCGGCCACGGAACCCGTCGACCGCCAGGCCACGAAGCCGTCGGGGCGCACCAGCACGGCGCCTTCGGGCGTCGTGCCGTGGATCTCGGCCCAGTCGGCCCCGTTCTCCGGCTCCAGATCGGCGCCCGGGCCGATGCCGTACGCCTGGAGCCGTACCGAAAGGCGGGCGGCGACCCGCGCCGCCGCCCGCCGCCACGTCACGTCCTCACCGTCGGTGAGCAGCACGAGGGTGCGCTCGTACAGATCCAGAGTGGACTTGCGATCACCGGTCTGACGGACCCACAGATGCGGTGCGCGGCTGCCGGGTTGACCGTTCAACTGCATTCCCTGCGGCACCACGGGCTGCTGCGGATCGGTACCCAGCACGGCGCCGCGGACATAGCGGTAGCCCAGTGCCACGGTGAGCATGCCGCCCTGCTTCCCGCCGCCCGCGCCCGGTGCCGCCGCGTATCCCGGGTGGCTGTGCTCGCTGGAGCGCGCCGAGGCCCGCGCGCTCGTCGCCTGCGCCACCGGCAGTCGCTCCGCCTCGTATGTGTCCAGCAGACCCGGGCCCGCCTCGCCCCTGAGTACAGTGGCGAGCTTCCAGGCCAGGTTGTGCGCGTCCTGAATGCCGGTGTTGGAGCCGAACGCCCCGGTCGGGGACATCTCATGGGCCGAGTCCCCGGCGAGGAAGACCCTGCCGGACGCGTACCGCTCCGCGACCCGCTCCGCGGCGTGCCACGGGGCCTTGCCGGTGATCTCGATGTCGATGTCCGCAGCGCCGACCGCCGTACGGATGTGCTCGGCACACCGCTCGTCGGTGAAGTCCTCCAGGGTCTCGCCCAGTTGGGGCTGCCACGGCGCGTGGAACACCCACTCCTTCTTGTTGTCCACCGGCAACAGGGCCCCGTCCGCTGCCGGGTTGGTCAGATAGCACACGATGAAGCGCCGGTCACCCACTACATCGGCAAGCTGTCGGGAGCGGAAGGTGATGCTCACGTTGTGGAAGAGATCACCGGGCCCGGTACGCGCGATGCGCAGCTGCTCACGGATGGGGCTGCGCGGCCCGTCGGCCGCGATGAGGTAGTCCGCGCGCACACTGATGTGCTCTCCGGTCTCCCGGTTCTTGAGTGCCGCGTCCACCCCCGACCCGTCCTGGTCGAAGCTCTGCATCTCGGTGGAGAACCGCAGGTCGCCGCCTTGTTCACGGGCCAGTTTCACCAGCACGGGTTCCAGATCGTTCTGGCTGCACAGGCACCAGCCGGCCGGGCTGAAACGGGCGAGTCCGCCACCCGGGTCGATCTCCTTGAACAGCCACTCCTGGTCGTCCCCGGTGAGCGAGCCGGCTTGCAGGATGCCGTGGTTGTCGGCGAGTACCGAGGCCGCCTCCCGGATGCCCGGCTCGGCACCCGCCGTCCGGAAGACCTCCATCGTGCGCACGTTGTTGCCGCGTCCGCGAGGATGTGTCGAGGTGGATCGGTGCTTCTCGACCAGCAGATGCTCGATGCCGAGCCGGCCGAGGAAAAGTGAGGCGGACAGTCCCACCAGGGAGCCGCCCACGATGAGGACCGGTACGCGAATATCGACGTTCTCGTTCATCAGTTGCTCCAGCTCGGACGCCGTTCGGTTGCATTGTTCAATGCCCTTGTCGGAGCGGTTCGGACGGCCGCTCACCTGAACGGTTCATAAATCTCGCGCCACCCGGACCAGCGTTTCACGATCGGTCACGGAGACGATGCCCGCAGTCACGGGGGCGGACCGATCACATCCGCCGGGAGAGTCCCCGCTCCGAATCCACTCGCCAACCGACGGTTGACGGCATGCCATCCGGCCTGACCACGACACCGTCTCGAAGGAGATCGAAAGATGACCGCCACCCTCTCGGAACGGATCTCCCAGTCCGCCTTCGACGGTTCCAGGCTTCGTGTCGTACTGCTGCTGGACCTCTACGACGGGGCCCAGAAGCAGTTCCTGGAGGCGTATGAGCACCTGCGCAATCAGGTGGCATCCGTCCCCGGGCACATCAGCGACCAGCTGTGCCAGTCCATCGAGAACCCCTCCCAGTGGCTGATCACCAGCGAGTGGGAGAGCGCACCGCCGTTCCTCGCCTGGGTCAACAGTGAGGAGCACGTCGCTACGGTCCAGCCGCTGCACAGCTGCGTACGTGACACCCGTTCGCTGCGCTTCAGCGTCCTGCGGGAGACCGGCAAGGCGTTCGAGCTGGCGCCCGAGGCGGCCAAGGGCCGCCTGCAGGCGTCACCCCGGCTGGGCGACGGGGTGGTGCGCCACGCGCTCACCTTCACCGTCAAGCCGGGCACGGAGGACATCGTGGCGAAGATCCTGGCCGACTACGAGTCCCCGAGCGCTCGTGTCGATGAAGACACCCGACTGCGCCGCACTTCGCTCTTCATGCACGGAAACCGCGTCGTACGGGCGGTCGAGGTCGAGGGCGACCTCCTCGCGGCCCTGCGGCACGTCGCCCGGCAGCCCGAGGTAAGGGCCGTCGAAGAGGCCATCAACCCGTACCTGGAGCAGGACCGGGACCTCAGCGACCCGGACTCCGCCCGGATGTTCTTCACCCGAGCGGCGCTCCCGACCGTCCACCACGTGACCGCGGGCCGGCACAGGGCCGAGGACATCCGCCGGCACGCACTCTTCTACCAGGCCAAGGAGGGCTGCGGCATGGCACTGGCCCGGCTGCTCGCCGGCCATGACGAGGAGGCGGCCGACGACCCGGCGAGCATCATCGACAGCAGCACCATCTTCCAACGCGACGACGTCGTCGTCCGCCTCCTCGAAGCGGTCGGACCGATCGACGCGCAGCCGGCCCAGGTGGTCGGCATCGACGGCCCCGGCAAGGTGGCCAGGCTCGGACGCCTCCTCGACGGCGGCGCGAATGCCGTGCCCACGACCGAGCGGGGGATCCCGCACTTCCTGACGGAATCCGAGATGACCCTGATCACGGATCGGCAGGCCATGGAGTCCTGAATCGCGCATCCGCACCCTGGGGGGTTCTCGCTCAACCCGTCATCACAACGCGCAATGCGCCAGGAGGAAAGCAGTCATGACCACGCACCGGCCACGCATCGTGGACCTCAGCGAGACGCAGCCCAACCGCAGGCGCGGAGGCGACCTTCGCGCCATGCTCACGCCGACGGCGGTGGGAGCCACCAGCGGTTTCATGGGGCTGGCAATCGTTCAGCCCGGCGACCGCATCGGCGAGCACTACCACCCGTACTCCGAGGAGTTCGTGTACGTCGTGAACGGTCACCTGGAGGTGGATCTGGACGGTGAACCGCACCGGATGCGGCCCGACCAGGGCCTGCTGATCCCTCCCCACGTACGCCACCGGTTCCGAAACGTGGGTGACGTCGAGGCACGCATGGTCTTCCACCTCGGCCCCCTCGCCCCGCGCCCGGAACTGGGCCATGTCGACACCGAGCACACGGAGTCCGCCGAGGGCGTTGCGCCGCCGGAACGAACGGAGGCCGCCTCATGACCCGCCGAGTGGGGGTCACCGGTGTCGGCGTCGTGGCCCCCGGCGGCATCGGGGCACCGGCCTTCTGGGATCTCCTCGCGAACGGACGCACCGCCACCCGCGGCATCACGCTCTTCGACCCGGCCGGCTTCCGCTCCCGCATCGCCGCCGAGTGCGACTTCGACCCGGCGGCGCACGGACTGGACGCGGACCAGGTCGCCAGGTCGGACCGGTACGTCCAGTTCGCGATGGTTGCCGCCAGGGAGGCCCTCGGTGACGCGGGGCTCGACCCGGAGAAGGTGGACCCCTGGCGGATGGGTGTGTCGCTGGGCACCGCGGTCGGCGGCACCACCCGACTGGAGCACGACTACGTCGCCGTCAGCGGCAGCGGCGCCCGCTGGGATGTCGACCACCGGTCGGCCGGTCAGCATCTGGAGCGGGCCTTCTCACCCAGCTCCCTCGCATCGGCGGTGGCCGAACAGGTCGGCGCGCACGGCCCGGTGCAGACCGTCTCCACGGGGTGCACCTCCGGTCTCGACGCGATCGGGTACGCCTTCCACTCCATCGAGGAGGGCCGCGTCGACGTCTGTATCGCCGGGGCGTCCGACTCACCGATCACCCCGATCACGGTGGCGTGCTTCGACGCGATCAAGGCCACCTCGGCGAACAACGACGACCCCGAACACGCCTCCCGGCCGTTCGACTCCCGCCGCGACGGCTTCGTCATGGGCGAGGGCGGAGCGGTGCTCGTGCTGGAGGAGCTGGAGCACGCCCGGGCCCGCGGCGCGACCGTGTACTGCGAGATCGCGGGCTACGCCACCTTCGGCAACGCCTACCACATGACCGGGCTGACCCCCGAAGGGCTGGAGATGGCCGAGGCGATCAACCGGGCCCTCGACCATGCCCGCATAGACGGCTCGCAGATCGACTACGTCAACGCACACGGCTCGGGCACCAAGCAGAACGACCGGCACGAGACGGCCGCCGTGAAGCGGGCACTGGGCGCGCACGCCTACGACGTACCGATGAGCTCGATCAAGTCCATGGTCGGCCACTCGCTGGGGGCGATCGGGGCCATAGAGATTGCCGCCTGCGTACTCGCCCTGGTCCACCAGACGGTGCCGCCGACGGCGAACTACGAGAGCCCGGACCCGGAGTGTGACCTCGACTACGTGCCGCGCACCGCACGTCCCCTGAAGCTGCGCAGCGTCCTCTCGGTCGGCAGCGGGTTCGGCGGCTTCCAATCCGCGGTGGCCCTGACGAGAACAGGTGGGAGGACACCATGAGAACCCGTAAAGCGCGGCGCACCGTTGTCACCGGAATCGGTGTCGTCGCCCCCAACGGCACCAACACCGAGGCCTTCTGGAAGAGGACGCACGAAGGGATCAGCGTCCTCGACCGGGTCACCCGCGAGGGGTGCGAGCAGCTTCCGCTGCGGGTCGCGGGCGAGGTGCGGGGCTTCGAGGCGGCGGAGCTGATCGAAGAGCGCTTCATCGTCCAGACCGACCGGTTCACGCACTTCGCGATGGCCGCCGCGGACATCGCGCTGGACGACGCCCGGCTGGGCCGTGCCGACTACGAGGATTCTCCCTTCGACGTCGGCGTGGTGACCGCTGCCGGGTCGGGTGGCGGCGAATTCGGCCAGCGGGAACTCCAACGGCTGTGGGGGCAGGGATCCACCTACGTGGGTCCGTACCAGTCCATCGCCTGGTTCTACGCCGCGAGCACCGGCCAGATCTCGATCCGTGGCGGCTTCAAGGGGCCGTGCGCGGTCGTGGCCAGCGACGAAGCGGGCGGTCTGGATGCGCTGGCGCATGCCGCCCGTTCGATCCGCCGCGGTACCGAAGCGGTGGTGGTCGGCGCGGCCGAGGCACCGCTGGCGCCCTACTCGGTCGTCTGCCAGCTCGGGTACGAGGACCTGAGCACCAGTGATGACCCCGCCCGCGCCTACCGGCCGTTCACCTCGGACGCCTGCGGCTTCGTGCCGGCCGAGGGCGGTGCCATGCTGGTGGTCGAGGAGGAGCAGTCGGCCCGTCGGCGCGGGGCCCGTGTCCGGGCCGAAGTCGCCGGGCATGCGGCCACGTTCACCGGAGCGGCCCGGTGGGAGGAGTCCCGGGAGGGCCTCGCCCAGGCGATCATAGGCGCCCTGCGGGAGGCCGACTGCGCGCCGGACGAGATCGACGTCGTCTTCGCGGACGCCCTCGGCGTGCCGGCGGCCGACCGCGCCGAGGCGCTCGCGATCGCGGACGCACTCGGCGCGCACGGCCGACAGGTACCGGTGACGGCGCCCAAGACCGGCATCGGGCGTGCCTACTGCGGTGCACCTGTGCTGGATGCGGCCGCCGCCGTGCTCTCCATGGAGAACGCGCTGATACCGCCCACCCCGAACGTATTCGACGTGTGCCACGACCTCGATGTGGTCACCGGTCAGGCGCGCCCCGCGGAACTGCGGACGGCGCTCGTGCTCAGCCGCGGGCTCATGGGCTCGAACGCGGCGATGGTGCTCCGGCGCCCCACCGACATCCAAGTGTGAGTAAGGAGAAGTCCTCATGACCGATCGACTGACCTACACGGAACTCGCCGTCCTGATGAAGAAGGGCGCCGGACTCACCGTCGACCCACGGGACATGGAGAAGCGCCCCGGGTCCGCCTTCGACGAGTTCGGCCTCGACTCGCTCGGCCTTCTCGGCATCGTGGGCGTGCTGGAGAACCGGCACGGCAGGGCGCTGCCGGCCGATGCCGACCGCTGCAAGACCCCCCAGGAATTCCTCGACCTCGTCAACACCACCCTCATGACTGGAGCCTGAAGTGTCCGGACACACCGAGAACGAGATCACCATCGCCGCCCCCCTGGACCTCGTCTGGGACGTGACGAATGATCTGGAGAACTGGCCGCGGCTGTTCAGTGAGTACGCCGCGGTCGAAGTCATCGAACGGCACGGCGACAGCACGACGTTCCGCCTGACCATGCACCCCGACGAGAACGACAAGGTCTGGAGCTGGGTCTCCGAGCGGACCGTCGACCGCGCCGCACGCACGGTCCGCGCCCGCCGTGTCGAGCCGGGCCCGTTCCAGCACATGAACATCCGGTGGGAGTACTCGGAGGTCCCCGGCGGTACGAAGATGCGCTGGTCCCAGGAATTCGCGATGCGGCCCGACGCACCCGTCGACGACGCGTGGATGACCGACAACATCAACCGCAACTCCAAGGTCCAGATGGAGCTCATCCGGGACAAGATCGAGCAGCGCGCCCGGGAGCGCCGTACCGCCTCGGTCTCTGCCGGCTGACCAGCCGTCCGCTTACGACTCGCCGCCCGGCCGCACGGCCGGGCGGCCGGGCCGGGAACCAGAAAGGCATCCCACGATGCACCACGCTCTGATCGTCGCCCGGATGGCGCCGGGTTCGGCGCCGGACATCGCCGAGCTGTTCGCCGCCTCCGACAGCAGCGAACTGCCGCACCTCGTCGGCATCACCAGGCGCAAGCTCTTCCAGTTCGGCGACGTCTATCTGCACCTGATCGAATCGGACCGTCCGCCGGGTCCCGAGATCGCCAAGGTGACGGAGCACCCGGCGTTCAAGGACATCAGCGAAAAGCTCACCGCATATGTGAGCGCGTACGACCCGAAGACCTGGCGCAGCCCCAAGGACGCCATGGCCCACGAGTTCTACCGGTGGGAGCGCGGCACCACCGCTTGAGACGGGAAAACGCCCCGGGTCCGGCCGACTGGCCGGACCCGGGGCGATTTTTTTCCGTTGGTCCCGGAGAAGTCCGCCGGGAGGGAGATCAGTCGGGGACCACGCATTCGAACGCGTGGAGGTAGGGGTTGACCGGGACGACCTTGTCGATCAGCAGCCCGGCATCCGAGATCCGGGTCACCAGGCTCTCCCTGGTGTGCTTCGCACCGCCGACATTGAGGAGCAGCAGCAGGTCCATCGCGGTGGTGAACCGCATCGACGGGGTGTCGTCGACGAGGTTCTCGATGACGACGACCCTGGCTCCGGGGCGGGCTGTTGCGACGACATTGCGCAACGTCCTGCGCGTGCTGTCGTCGTCCCACTCCAGGATGTTCTTGATGATGTAGAGATCGGCCTCGACGGGGATGGCCTCGCGGCAGTCCCCGGCCACGATACGGGTCCGGTCGACGAGCGGCCCCTCGTCCCGCAGCCGGGCGTCGGCACGTGCCACCACACCCGGCAGATCCATCAGGGTACCGCGGAGCGACGGGTGCTTCTCCAGCAGGCTGGCCAGCACGTGCCCCTGGCCGCCGCCGATGTCGGCGACCGCGGACACCCCGGTGAGGTCGAGGAGTTCGGCGACATCCAGCGCGGACTGCATGCTGGAGGTGGTCATGGCCCGGTTGAAGATCTGGGCCGACTCGTGGGCGTCCTGGTGGAGGTAGTCGAAGAACCCCTTGCCGTGCACGTCCGCGAAGACACTCTTGCCGGTGCGCACCGCCTCGTCGAGGCGCGGCCAGACGTCCCAGGTCCAGGGCTCGGTGCACCACAGGGAGATGTTGCGCAGGCTGTTCGGGTCGTCCTCGCGCAGCAGGCGGGACATCTCGGTGTGGGCGAAGTACCCGTCCGGGGTCTCGGTGAAGATCCCGTAGCAGGACAGCGCGCGCAGCAGTCGGCGCAGGGGCACCGGCTCGGTCTTCACCAGCGTCGCGAGTTCCTGTGCGGTCGCGGGCGTCTCGCCCAGCGCGTCGGCGACACCCAGCCGGGCGGCGGCGCGCACGGCGGCCGCGCGAGCCGCCCCGAAGACGATCTCACGCAGTTGCATGGCCGGCTGAGGGGGCGTGACGGGGTGCGGGAGGGCGGCGTGTACGGGGGTCGGTGTGGGGGTGGGACTCACAGTGGTCATGCTGTTTCGCTTCTCCTCGTGCGGGGGTGCACCGGTCAGCACATCCCGGCCGGTGTGGACTTCTTGCAGACGTTGGCGACGAAGGTGTTGTTCTTGCCGGTGTCGCCATTGGCCAGGTCGGCCGGCTTGTTGCCGAGCGCGACATTGGCGCTGATGGTGTGGCCGGTGTTCTTCGTGCCCACGACGCTCTTGAACAGCACGACGCCGCCGGAGAACGGCGTGGCGCCCACGTTGTTGCTGATCGTGTTCGAGCGGACCTGGGTGTCCGCGGCGCCGGTGAGCACGATGCCGGAACCCTGGATGGCGGGCAGGCGTTTGGTCTTGGCGCAGAACTTGTTGTTGTCGGTGATCTGGTTGGACTGGATCGTCATGGCTCCGGCCTGCGGCTTGCCCTCGTCGCCCACGATGAAGGCGCCACTGCAGTTGCCGGTGAAGGTGTTGTCGTGGACCGACAGGTTTCTCACGCGCCTGGCGGTGAAACCGATCCGGTTGTCCGCCAGCGTGTTGTCCTGGATCTCGGTGCCGCGGGTGTCGGTGGCGCCGCCCTCCTCGTCCACGGTGTTCGCGACGAAGAGGCCCGCGTCGCCGTTGGCGCGGGCGGTGTTGCCCGTGAACCGGCCGCGGGTGGAGCGCTCCTGGGCGATGCCCCAGACACCATTGTGCTCGGAGGTCACGTGCCGGACGGTCAGCTCGTCCGTCCAGGAGGCCCAGACGCCGTTCTTCTTGAATCCGGAGACGGTGAGCGAATCGATGCTCACGCCGTCGACGGTCCGACCCTTCTTGCCCAGGACACAGATTCCGCTGCCGGCCTTCGTGCAGGCGTCGGTGGACTGTGTCTTTCCTGTCGGGGGCTTGATGACGGTTCGGCCGCCGAGGCCGCGCAGGGTCAGGCCCTTCTTGTCGATCAGGACGGTCTCGCGGTACGTGCCGGGCATGACGACGACCGTGTCACCCGGCTTGGCGGCGTTCACCGCCTTCTGGATCGACCCGCCGGGGTGCACCACACGCGGGCTCGCGACGGTGGTGGACGGAACTGCCGTCCCGAATACCGCGGCCGAGACGACGAGTCCCGCGGCCGAGACGACCGCGACAGAGACAAGGCTCATGATGTGTCGTTTCCTCATGAGCCGACGCTATGGGCGATTTCCCCCTATTGCCACATAGCGTGAGCGGTCGGGTACACGACGTGCCCGAATGGCTCAGTCCGGGGCCGTCGCCCGGTGCGCGGAGTTGACGCGCGACGGCGCACTCGGGTGATCCGGGCCGGAGCCCGTGGAGGTGTCCCTCGGGTGAACCGGGCCGGGTGCCATCCGGGTGACTTTCGGTCCTCGGCTCCCGGTCTCAGCCCTCGGAGTCGCGCCGGGGGGCGACGACCGAGCGGGCCCACCGGTAGTCGGCCTTGCCGCTCGGCGAGCGCTGGATCCGCGGGGTGATCACCAGTCGGCGGGGGATCTTGTAGCCGGCCAGGCGGGTCCTGCAGTGCGCCTGGACGTCGTCGAGCGAGGGCTCGGCCGCCCCTTCGCGCAGCTGCACCACCGCCGCGACATGATTTCCCCACCGTTCGTCGGGCACCCCGGCGACCAGCGCGTCGTACACATCCGGATGAGCCTTCAGCGCCTGCTCGACCTCCTCGGGATACACCTTCTCGCCCCCGGTGTTGATGCACTGCGAACCCCGGCCGAGAACCGTGACGATGCCGTCCGCGTCAACGGTCGCCATGTCACCGAGCAGGACCCAGCGCTCGTCGCCCCTGCGGAAGAACGTCTCAGCGGTCTTCTGCGGGTCGTTGTAGTACCCGAGCGGCACATGGCCGCGCTGGGCGATCCGCCCCGGCTCGCCCGGAGCCACCGGCTCGTACGTCGCCGGATCGACCACCGCCGTACGGGAGTTGACCTGGAGCCGGAACCCCTTCTCGGGGCCCGAGTCGGCCGTCGCCGTACCGTTGAACCCGGACTCCGAGGAGCCGAAGTTGTTCAGCAGCATCACCGTCGGCACCAGTGTCTGGAACTCCGCACGCACCGAGTCCGACATGATCGCGCCCGAACTGGAGACGGAGAACATCGACGAACAGTCGGTGCCCTTCAGTGGGCCCTTCAGCGCGTCGATCAACGGCCGCAGCATCGCATCGCCCACCAGGGACACGCTGGTGACCTTCTCCTTCTCGATCGTACGGAGCACCTCCTGGGGTACGAACTTGCGGTGGATCACGACCCGCTGCCCGAAGTTGAAACCGATGAACACGGTGAGCGTCGAGGTGCCGTGCATCAGCGGGGGTGTGGGGAAGAAGGTGATCCCGTCACCGCCCGCGGCCACCCGCTCGGCCAGCTCCTGAGGGGCTTTCACCGGCTCGCCGGTCGGCGCACCGCCGCCGAGGCCGGAGAAGAAGAGGTCCTCCTGGCGCCACATCACACCCTTGGGCATTCCGGTCGTGCCACCGGTGTAGATGATGAACTGGTCGTCGGCCGACCGCGGCGCGAAGCCGCGCTCCGGGCTCCCGGCCGCCTCGGCGTCCGTGAACGCCACGGCGTCCGGCCCGCGGACGCCCGCCACCGGTGCCCCCACCCGGATCAGGTGACGGAGGGTCGGGGCCTTCGGCGCCGCGGCCGAGACGCGTTCGTCGAACTCGGCGTCGAAGACCAGCGCCGCCAGATCCGCATCACGGTAGAGGTAGGCCAACTCCTCTTCCACATAGCGGTAGTTGACATTGACGGGGACGACGCGGGCCTTGAGGCAGGCCAGCACCGTCTGGAGGTACTCGACTCCGTTGTAGAGGTGCAGCCCCAGATGCTCGCCGGGGGTGATGCCCGCCTTGATCAGATGGTGGGCGATGCGGTTGGCGGCCGCGTCCAGCTCCGCGTACGTCAGGCGGCGCTCCGCACCCGTACCGGGGTGATCGAGGTAGACGAGCGCCTCGCGTTCCGGGACCGCGTCGACGACCGACTCGAACAGGTCGGCAAGGTTGTACTCCACCGTTCCTCCTGACCCCGGATGCTGACTGGCTCGGCGGTCATTAGAGCGCTGGGAGGCACAAGTGGGAAGGGGTGCCGTCGAAGAAGTCTGACTGACTGTCAGAAAACTATTGAACTGGACCCCCGCCTACTGCAACCTGTTCTAGGTCTTGAGACGGGAGGCAGGCAATGGGTGGTACGGAACACCTCACCGTGCAGCGCGAGGGCGCCACGCTGGTGCTCACCTTGAACAGGCCGGAGGCGAAGAACGCACTCTCGCTGCCGATGCTGGTCGGGCTGTACGACGGCTGGCTGGCGGCGGACGAGGACGACGCCGTTCGCTCGGTGGTCCTCACCGGCGCGGGCGGCTGCTTCTGCGCCGGCATGGACCTCAAAGCCCTGGCGGGCAAGGGGATGGATGGCGAGCAGTACCGCGACCGGATGACCGCCGACCCCGATCTGCACTGGAAGGCGATGCTGCGCCATCATCGCCCCCGCAAACCGGTCATCGCTGCCGTCGAGGGCCACTGCGTGGCGGGCGGAACCGAGATCCTGCAGGGCACCGATATCCGTATCGCCGGTGCGAGCGCCACCTTCGGGCTCTTCGAGGTCAAGCGCGGACTGTTCCCCATCGGCGGCTCGACGGTACGGCTGCCGCGCCAGATCGCCCGCACCCACGCCCTCGAAATGCTCCTCACCGGACGCCCGTACAGCGCCGACGAAGCGGCCCGCATCGGGCTGATCGGCAGAGTCGTCCCCGACGGCACCGCACTGGAACAGGCCCTCGACGTCGCCGAGGGGATCAATGCCTGCGGCCCGCTCGCCGTCGAGGCCGTCAAGGCCTCCGTGTACGAGACCGCCGAAATGACCGAGACCGATGGGCTCGCCGCCGAACTGAAGCGCGGCTGGCCGGTCTTCGCGACCGCCGACGCCAAGGAAGGCGCACGCGCCTTCGCCGAGAAGCGCCCGCCCGTCTACCGGCGCGCCTGAGCCAAGGAGACAACCGTGCCCGACGTCCTCAGCGCACCACTGGTGGTCGAGTTCCCCTTCACCCGCTCTCTCGGCCCGGTCCAGAGCGCCTTCCTCACCGGGCTGCGCGAACGGACCGTGCTCGGCGTGCGGACCGGCGACGGGAAGGTCCTGGTCCCGCCCGTCGAATACGACCCCGTCACCGCCGAGGAGCTGCGCGAACTGACCGAGGTCGCCACCACCGGCACCGTCACCACCTGGGCCTGGAACCCGGCCCCGCGCCGCGACCAGCCCCTGGCCACCCCGTTCGCCTGGGTACTGGTCAAGCTGGACGGGGCCGACACCGCCCTGCTCCATGTCCTCGACGCGCCGGGACCCGAAGCCGTGAACACCGGTATGCGGGTCCGGATCCGCTGGGCCCCGCGGCGGACCGGTGCCATCACGGACATCGCCTGCTTCGAACCGTACGAGGGCGAGGCGACGGCCGAAAGCACTCCGCACAGCGGCGAGTTCGCCGACTCCGTCACCGGCATCGTCACCCCGGCCCGCCTCGACTACACATACACCCCCGGCCGCGCCCAGAGCGCGTACCTCAATGCCCTCTCCGAGCAGCGCACCGTCGGCGAGCGCTGCCCGTCCTGCCGCAAGGTGTACGTCCCGCCCCGCGGCGCCTGCCCCACCTGCGGCGTCGCCACCGCCGAACAGGTCGAGGTCGGCCCGCGCGGCACCGTCACCACGTACTGCATCGTCAACATCAAGGCGAAGAACCTCGACATCGAAGTGCCGTACGTCTACGCCCACATCGCGCTCGACGGCGCCGACCTCGCCCTGCACGGACGGATCGGCGGCATCCCGTACGACCAGGTGCGCATGGGGCTGCGAGTCGAACCCGTCTGGACCGGGGAGGGCCGCCACCCCGACCACTACCGGCCCACCGGAGAGCCGGACGTTGACTACGACGTGTACAAGGAGCTGCTGTAGATGCGAGACGTAGCGATCGTCGCTTTCGCGCAGACGGATCATCTGCGGCGCACCGACGAACTCTCCGAAGTCGACATGCTGATGCCGGTCCTCCACCAGGTCCTCGACGTCACCGGTCTGAAGGCGAGCGACATCGGGTTCACGTGCTCGGGATCCAGCGACTACCTCGCCGGCCGAGCCTTCTCCTTCACCATGGCGCTCGACGGCGTCGGCGCCCACCCGCCGATCTCCGAGTCCCATGTGGAGATGGACGGCGCCTGGGCGCTGTACGAGGCATGGGTGAAACTCCAGACGGGCGAGGCCGACACCGCTCTCGTCTACGCGTACGGGAAGTCCTCTCCCGGCGAAGTGCGCGACGTCCTCACCCGCCAGCTCGACCCGTATTACGTCGGCCCGCTCTGGCCCGACTCCGTCGCCCTCGCCGCACTCCAGGCCCAGGCGCTGATCGACGCGGGCCACACCGACGAGGCCGCCCTCGCCGCGATTGCCGACCGCAGCCGCACCGCTGCCGCGGACAACCCGCACGCACAGCTCTCGGGTTCGGTCCCGGCCGGTGACTACCTCGTACAGCCGCTCCGCACCGGCGACTGCCCGCCGGTCGGCGACGGCGCCGCCGCCGTGATCCTCGCCGCCGGTGACACCGCACGCGCCCTGTGCACCCGCCCCGCCTGGATCCGTGGCATCGACCACCGCATCGAGGCCCACAGTCTCGGGGTGCGCGACTTGACCGACTCGCCGTCGACCCGCCTCGCCGCCGAACGCGCGGGGGCCTTCGAAGGACCGGTGGATACCGTGGAGTTGCATGCCCCGTTCACGTCGCAGGAGGTCGTGCTGCGCAGGGCGCTCGGACTCGACGCCGGCGTCAGCGTCAACCCGTCCGGCGGTGCGCTCGCCGCCAACCCCGTCATGGCCGCCGGGCTGATCCGCCTCGGCGAGGCCGCGGCCCGTATCCACCGCGGCGAGTCCGACCGGGCAATCGCCCACGCCACCTCCGGGCCCTGCCTGCAACAGAACCTGGTCGCCGTCCTCGAAGGGGAGAATGCTCATGCCTGAGGAGCCCGTGGCCGTCGTCGGCATCGGCCAGACCAAGCACGTCTCCGCCCGCCGGGACGTCTCCATCGCCGGACTCGTCCGCGAGGCCGCCGTCCGTGCGCTGGAGGACGCGGGGCTGACCTGGGCGGACATCGACGCCGTCGTCATCGGCAAGGCACCCGACTTCTTCGAGGGCCTGATGATGCCGGAGCTCTATCTCGCCGACGCCCTCGGCGCGGTCGGCAAACCGATGCTCAGAGTGCACACCGCGGGCTCGGTCGGCGGCTCCACCGCACTCGTCGCCGCCAATCTGATCTCCGCGAGGGTGCACCGTACCGTCCTCACGCTCGCCTTCGAGAAGCAGTCGGAGTCCAACGCCATGTGGGGCCTCTCGCTGCCCATCCCGTTCCAGCAGCCGCTGCTCGCGGGCGCGGGAGGTTTCTTCGCCCCGCACGTCCGGGCCTACATGCGCCGTACCGGAGCACCGGAAACGGTCGGCTCCCTCGTCGCGTACAAGGACCGTCGCAACGCGCTAAAGAATCCGTACGCGCACATCCATGACCCGGACATCACCCTGGAGAAGGTCCAGTCCGCACCGATGCTCTGGGACCCGATCCGCTACTCGGAGACCTGCCCGTCCTCCGACGGGGCCTGCGCGATGATCCTCACCGACCGTGCCGGTGCGGACCGTGCACCGCATCCTCCCGCCTGGGTGCACGGCGGCGCGATGCGCAGCGAACCGACCCTGTTCGCCGGCAAGGACTTCGTCTCGCCGCAGGCGGGCAAGGACTGTGCGGCCGATGTGTACCGGCAGGCCGGGATCACCGACCCGCGCCGGGAGATCGACGCGGTCGAGATGTACGTTCCGTTCTCCTGGTACGAACCGATGTGGCTGGAGAACCTCGGCTTCGCCGACGAGGGTGAGGGCTGGAAGCTCACCGAGTCCGGCGTCACCGAACTCGACGGAGATCTGCCCGTGAATCCCTCGGGCGGGGTGCTCTCCACCAATCCCATCGGCGCCTCCGGCATGATCCGCTTCGCCGAAGCCGCGTTGCAGGTACGGGGACAGGCGGGCGAGCACCAGGTGGCGGGGGCGCGAAAGGCGCTCGGCCATGCGTATGGCGGCGGGGCGCAGTTCTTCTCCATGTGGCTGGTCGGAGCCGAGCCTCCCACCTGCTGACCGCGGTCCGTCCCGGACCGGTGGAAGCCCGACCTGCGGCCTGTCCCAGGCCGCCGTCGGTGGCTAGGCATTGGCCCGGGACGACATGTGGGAGGAGCCGGTGCAGCCGGGACGCGTCGATGCCGAACTCGGTGATCGACCGTGCCCCGACCGTGCCCGCGCCGGGATCATTCGCAGTGCTCCGTCCTTCCCTCAGCAGAGCCCTTCAGGGCGGAGGTGAAGCGAATCTCAAGGCTGTTCTGATCCGCAGGTCAGAACGGACGGTTCTGCTGCTCGATGTATTGGCGGACGATCGACAGCGGGGCTCCTCCTGCTGATCCTGCGAAGTACGAGCCGGACCAGAGCCGTTGAGAGCGCGGGTAGTGGCGGACCAGCTCGGGGTGTTCCTGCCGCAGGCGGCGGGAGTCGCGTAAGGCGAAGGGGTCGAGGAACCGGAACGGGCAGCGGATCAGGGTGGCCCGTGCTCATGCGGGGGTGGCGGATGCGCGGAGGGACTTTCATCACAAGCTGTCCACGAAGCTGATGCGCGAGAACCAAGCTGTCAGCGTGGAGAGCCTGAACGTGAAAGGGCTCGCCCGCACCCGACTGGCGAAGTCCGTGCACGACGCGGCATGGTCGACCTTCGTGACCATGCTGGACTACAAAGCGACCCGATATGGGCGCACCCTGACCAGGGTGGACCGTGCTTTCCCGTCCTCGCAGGTGTGTTCCGCCTGCGGTTACCGCGACGGGCCCAAGCCTCTGCACATCCGGGCATGGACCTGTAGCGGGTGCGGCACCCGGCACGACCGGGACCACAACGCGGGCCAGAACATCAAGCACGAAGGGCGGCGCATCCGCGCCGCGCAACAAGCTGTACCACCCACCCCCGGACCGGGGGCCCTCGCCCGGCAACGGACAAGGTAAACGCCTGTAGAGCGCATGTAGGACCAGGCTCGTCCCGGCAGCGCGCACAACCCCCACTCACCGGTGGGGAGGAACCAGGAACCCGACTCAAGGCGCACCGCACACGCGGACGCCAGGGAGAGAATCCCCCACATTCATGTGGGGGGAGGAGGTCAATTCATCAAGGAGCACCCCCGTCAGGAGTGGTGCAAACCGTCCTACGGCAACCGCGCCCGGGTCGCACGCCACCACGAGCGCCACCACGCCACGTAGCGTGGTGATCGTGACAAGTGAGCGTGATCTTCGAACCCTGCTGAGCGGCATGAGGCCGGAGCTGAATCCGGGCCGCTATGTCTTCACCACCGCGCCCGACGGGGCGATGCCCCGGGGCGTCAACCCGGTCGTCACGGTCAGCGAGCCCGAAGGGCTCACCCTGGTGCTGCCGGAGACGGAAGCCGTCACCGCCGGGCTGCGGTACGACTACGTGGCGGGCTGGATCACCCTGCGTGTCCACTCCGCGCTGGACGCGGTAGGACTCACTGCCGCAGTGTCCCTGGCGCTCACCGATGCCGGGCTGAGCTGCAATGTGGTGGCCGGCTTCCACCACGACCACTTGTTCGTTCCCTACGACCGGGCCGCCGAGGCCGTCGACGTGCTGAAGGCACTGGCCGCGGAATCCCGCTAGGGGCAGGGCCGGGGAGCTGTTGGAGTCACGGGCCGCAGAACCGCCGGAGTGCGACCATCGGACCCGCCGGAGCCCGAGCCGCGGACCCGGCTGTGCCCCGGCCGGCGCGGACCCGGCTCCGCAACGTGAGCCCGGACACGTAACATGTCTGCATGTCCTTCCTCCGCCGCCGTAGCGCCGCCACACCCGCGGGCCCCGACTTCGACGTCCTGGCCATGGACCCGGGGGACTGGCCCGGAAACCTCGGCGCCGGTCTGCTGCCCGCGCCCGACGGGAGCTGTCAGGGCGTCTTTCTGCGCTACGACCTGTTCGGCGGCCGCGGCCCCGCGATGATCATCGGCAACCTCCCGGAGGGCTCGCCCGCCCGCGAAACCGAGGAGGGCCAGGTCCCGTTCGAGGTCGCGCAACTGCTGCTCGCGCTCGAGAACGACGAGCCGGTCGAGGTCACCGGCACCGAGGACATGCCCGTGATGCAGGGCGACAACCTGCTGATCGTCCGCCGCGTCAAGCTCTCCGAGAGCCGGATCTCCTGCGTCCAGTTCGACCGCAGCGACGGCGTGCTCGTCACCATCGCCAGCTGGGACCGGCCGATCACCGACGATCTGTACACCCTGCTGAAGCCCCTGCCCGCCGAGCTGTTCCAGCAGGGCTGAAACCGTCCCTTCGTCGGCCGCCCGTACGCATCGGATGGCTGCGGGCGCATGTATAACCCATCTGTCCAAGTATTGGCGGCCTCTGTCCAAGGGGCCGCTATTTCATACCGTCTCGTCGGGGCATTCATCGGACCTTTACCGTCGGCCGCATGACGTGCGGGATGACACGACGCGCCACCGTGAAGACAACGATAGGCGCAACCAGCGTTCTGGTGCTGGGAATCCCTGCCCTTTTCGGCACGGTGGCGGCCGCCAGTACCTCCGATGAATCAAAGCAGGCGAAGGCTCCGCGCACTCGAAGAAATCGGCGGAACCGGCGCTCCGGTACAACATCCCGGCCGCGGGTTGGGGGCGCGAGTCGCTGCCCATCGGCGGTGGTGCCCTCGGCGCAATCAATCTGCAGATGAACTACTGGCTCACGGAGGTCACCAACCTCGCCGAGGTCACCGCACCGTACGACCGCTACATCGAAGCGATGCGCACCCCCGGCCGGAAGACGGCGAAGGAAATGTTCAAGACCGCGGGCGCGGGCTGCGCGCCCGGGGCGGCTTCACCGTCCACATCGAATGGGCCGCGGGGCAGGCCCGCCGTGTGGTGATCACGGCGAGCCGCAACCGCGAAGTGACCGTCCGCAGCTCGCTGTTCGCGAGCGGCGATAAGGTCTTCAAGGCGCGTGCGGACGGGCGCTACACGCCGGTGGCCGAGGGCTGAGCGAACAGCGCGGTCACCCGCGCCGCCGAGACACCGAGCCCCGTGGGACCACTGAGGTGCCATGGGGCGCCGGTACCCCGCCGCAGATCCTGTTCGCGGTAGCGCCGGCAGTCCCGGTGCCAGATCAGGATGCCCGCGATCCAGTGCTTGAGCTCCTGCACGTACCCGGCCAGGATCTCCCTCGCCTCCGCGTCCAGCTCGAAGTCGTCGTACAGCACCGGGAGTTCCTGCTCGGCGACGTGCAGGAACTGCCGCAGCCGCGATTTCATCAGGTCGTGCACGATCGCCACCCCGGTCGGATAGTCCACCCCGAAGAAGTTCTGCACCACCAGGACGCCGTTGTGCACCTCACCCTCGTACTCGATCTCCTTCTGGTACGAGAACAGGTCGTTGAGCAGACACGCGTAGTCCGACGCCGCGTTCTCCAGCGAGCGCAGCGGACCGCTGTGGTAGATCTCCGCCGGCACCTTCCTGCCGTGCCCCAGCCGGCACAGACTCATCGTGAGATCCGAGCCGAAGGTCTTTCGTCGCATCTCGATGTAGTCCACCGGATCCGGAATGCGGTTCTGAACCTGGTTTGCCAGTTCCCACACCCAGCTTGCGGTCATGTCCTCGACCGCCGTCCGGAAGGCGCGGCGCCCGCTCGCGTCCATCGGGGCCGAGGTCTTCGCCCAGAGATCGGCGAGCCCCCGCTCCAGAGCGTTGACCGGCTCGGGCGTCCCGGATCCGTCCAGGGGCATGAACAGCGACAGACGCTCATTGGCAAGCCTGGCCCCCGCCAGGTCACGAGCCCGCCCGTGCACCACCGGGAACCAGTCGTCGCCGTACGTCCCCCACGTCAGCCACTGGGAGGACAGATCCAGCTCCTCCGGCGTCGCATCCGGGTGCAGACCCGCCGCACACAGCGGCAGGTCGATCGCGACGAGCCGCTCCTCGTCCCAGATGTGTGAACCCGGCACCCCCGGTTGTGCCTCCAGGATCCCCATACGGTTCGCCCAGTCGACGATGCGCACCCGCGCCCCGTCCAGATGCGGGCTGAGCGTCGTACCGAACGGGAGCTCGAAGTCGGGCAGCAGGGACGGGCCGACATGCTGGTACGGCACATGGGTGTGGCTGCGCAGCCGGGCCGTCTCCGAGCGGGGCGTGAACCGGATCGATGCCGCGGCCATACCGAAGCCGAGCGCGGCCTCACCGGCACCGCCGTCGTTCATGTAGCGGCTGGAACGCATGTGCCACTCATGACCGCCCGACTGCCAGTCCTGCAGCCCCTTGACGTACGCCAGAACCGCCGTTGTGTCCGCCGGGCCCAGCCCCTTCTCCGCGCAGAGCGGACCGAGTTCGGTGAGCGCCGTGTTCTCGAACTGCTGCAGCCGCGACGTCAGCAGATCGTTCACCGCATCGGCGGCCTCCTGCGTGGAACAGCCGAGGAAATGCTCAAGGACCAGCACGCCATTGCTGTTCTCACCCTCGTCCTCGACCTCCCGCTGGTACGAGAAGAGGTCATTGCGCAGATGTACGCCGTCGGAGAAGGCATCCCGCAGCACCTGCAGCGCACGCTCGTCCGCCACCGAATCGGGGACCTCCGCGCCCGCCGCGTACTCCACGAGACCCGCCGACCACGGGGCGCCGCCCACCTTGCGGCGCATCTCGATGTACTCGACGGGGTTCGCGATACGCCCCTCGTTGATGTTGGCGAGCTCCCACAGCGACTCATTGAGCAGGTTCTTCGTCGCCTCGGCGAACCGGACCCGCCAGGCGTCGGACATGCTCGGCACCGTCCGCGCCCACAGATCGGCCAGCCCCGCCTCGACCGGATTCGTCGGTTCCGGCATCTCGGCCCCACGGTCCATCGGCATGAACGCCGGCAACCTGTCCAGATACCGCTTGCCGCCCTCGCGGTCGGGGGTGCGCTTGAACAGCTCCAGGAAATGGTCGTCGAAGAAAAAGACCCACACATACCAGTCGGTGACCAGCGAGAGGGCCTCGGACGAGCAGTCGGGGTGGGTGTACGCACACAGCAGCGCGTAGTCGTGGGAGTCGAGGTCCTTCTCCTCCCAGATACCCGAACCCTCCAGCATCCCTATGCTGCGCGCCCACTTCTTCGTGTGCCGTCGTGCCTCCTCGACATGGGCGTTGAGCCGCGCCGGATACGGAACGTAGAAGTCCGGCAGGGTGAAGGGCTGAGCCATGTGCGTCCGGCCTTTCCGATGTCTCCGTGCGTACGTCGCACGGACCGGTCGTGTCCGCGCGAGCACTACCCTTCGGCCGTTCGGGGCACGCACATCCGGGATTAGTCACATGAAAAGTACGCTCGTTCGTGGCATGCGAGCGCATGTCGCCGGTCGGCCGACCGCGCCGTAAATCCCAGGTGACGAGGCGCCGTCAGCAACCAGTTGCTTCTTTCCGACCGCAGGTCAGACACCCTGCCAGTGGTCCGGTCCACTGGCTCGACCTGCGACCTCCACTGAACTCTTGACGCGCTATCACCTCAGGTCAGAGAGTGTGCGCGCACAACGGAACAGTGAGATCGGATCACGCACGGCTCCATCACGCACGGCTCCAGGAAGGGTTGTCATGACGTCCAAGCAGAGGACCGGACTCGCACTCGCGTTGACCACGGTCGGTGCACTGAGCATGGCGCTGCTCAGTCCCGCGGCGCAGGCCGGTGCGGACGGGGTGCGGCCGGAATGCCCGCGCGGCCTCGAATGCGACTGGGTACCGGCGGCCTACCAGCAGACGGGTGACCCGGCCGACAAGGAGACGTACGGGAACTACGACACCTCGGACCGGCCGCACACCAACAAGATCAGATTCATTGTTCTGCATGACACCGAGGAAGACTTCGACACCACCCTGAAGATCTTCCAGAACCCGCTGAAGCAGACCTCCGCCCACTACGTGGTGCGTTCGGGCGACGGTCATGTCACCCAGATGGTCAAGGGCAAGGACGTCGCCTGGCAGGCGGGCAACTGGTACGTCAACAGCCACTCCATCGGCATCGAGCAGGAGGGCGTCGCCGTCGAGGGCGCCAAGTGGTACACCCCCGAGATGTACCGCTCGACAGCCAAGCTGGTGCGCTACCTCGCCGCCAAGTACGACATCCCGCTCGACCGCCAGCACATCATCGGCCACGACGGTGTGCCCCCCACCAGCGCGTCCGGCACCAAGAACATGCACTGGGACCCGGGCACGTACTGGGACTGGAACCACTTCATGACGCTGCTCGGCAAGCCCACCGTGCCGAGCGCCCCCAGGAACAGTGAACTCATCACCGTCAACCCGGACTTCAAGAAGAACAAGCAGGCGTTCCGCGACTGCGAAAAGGGCGTCGACCTGCCGGTCCAGGGCTCCAGCGCCGTCCCGCTCCACACCGCACCGTCCACCGACGCACCGCTCTTCTCCGACCCCGGCCTGCACACCGACGGCTCGCCCGGCACGAACTGCGCCGCCGATTGGGGCAGCAAGATCAGCGCCACCCAGCAGGCCGTCGTCGCGGACCACGCCCCCGGCTGGACGGCGATCTGGTGGTACGGCCAGAAGGCCTGGTTCCAGACCCCGGCCCACACCCGGACCACCACGCCCACCTCCGGCTACGTGGTCAAGCCGAAGGCGGGCCGTACGGAGGTGCCGGTGTACGGGGTGGCGTATCCGGAGAAGTCCGAGTACCCCGCGGACTTCGCGGACAAGCGGGTGGGCTCGCCGCTGCAGTACACCATCAAGGCCGGTCAGTCCTATCCCGGCGGCGGTGAGGCGCCCACGGGCTTCTTCTACGCCCCGACGATCGACGCCTCGTACCCGCTCGACCACTCGTACTTCCGCGGCAAGGAGAAGTACGTGACGGTGCAGATCGGCCACCGGGTCGCCTTTGTGAAGGCATCCGACGTGGACATCGTGCGGACGCGCTGAGACCGCAGGAGGCGTTGTCGCAGCAGCACCAGAGATCGCGTGCATCCGAACAACGAAGAGGAGGCCATCATGCAGAAGCTGACCAGGACCGCTGCCACCGCGGCCATGGGCGTTGCCATGGCGCTCGTACTCACCGGCGCCGGAGCCGCAGTCACCGTCGCGACCGCCTCGGCCGCTGCCGCCTCCGAGGCTGGGGCGCAGGGCTGGGACCTTGCCGGCTCGTACGGGACCCAGCAGGAGTGCGTCGCGGCCGGGGAAGCGGGCGTCGGCGACGGGAACTGGGCGGAGTACCGGTGCGCGCTGTTCGAGGCTCGGTGGGACCTGATGATTCCGGCGTGACTGCGTGACTGCGTGACTGCGTGACTCATGCCCCTCCGTGCACGGTATCCGTACACGGAGGGGCACTTGAGGCCGTTCGGTCACGGACCCGGCCGACCCGGCCTCGGTCAGCCCGCGACCTGGCGGTTCACCTGTGCGGGAGAGAGTGCATGCTCGATCGCGAGGATGCCCGCCCCCACCGCGGCCGCATTCTCACCCGTACGGCTCGGCTCGATCCGCAGCAATTGCGTGGCCAGCGGATGCGAGCGCCGATAAACCGCCTCGCGTACCCCCGCGAGCAACTGGTCGTGGACGGCGGCCAGTGCGCCCCCCATCACCACCGTGTCCGGGTTGAAGAAGTTCACCAGGCCGGCGAGTACCTCGCCGACCGCCCTCCCGGCCTCGCGCACCATCCTTACGGCGTCCCGGTTCCCGGACTGCACCAGTCGCACCACATCGCTGCCCGATGCCGCGTCCAGTCCCAGGCCGACCAGTTTCGCCGCCAGTGACGCACCGCCCGCCACAGCCTCCAGGCAGCCCGAATTGCCGCACCGACACGGATCGTCGAGGTCCGCGACCCGGATATGTCCGATGTCGCCGGCGCAGCCCTGTGCACCCCGGTGCAGTTGGCCGTCGGCGACGATCCCGCAGCCGATCCCCGTACCGACCTTGATGTACAACAGGTAGCGGCAGTCCGGGAAGGCGCGGCGCTGCTCGGCCAGCGCCATCACGTTCACATCGTTGTCGACAAGCGCCCGCGCCCCGAACCGGGCGGCGAAGAACTCCGGGATCGGGTACTGGTGCCAGCCCGGCATGATCGGCGGATCGACAGGACGGCCGGTGGAGAACTCCACGGGGCCCGGCACCCCGACGCCGATGGACCGCAGCGTTTCGGGCTTCCGGTGCGCCTCGTCGAGCAGGGTGCGCACGGTCCGCTCCACGTGCCGCAGTACGGAGTCCGGTCCGTCACCGATCGACAGCGGTTCCTCCTGCACCGCCAGGGTGGCGCCGCCGATGTCCATCAGTGCCACCCTGCAGTGCGAGGCTCCCAGATCCACCCCGGCCACCGCGTGTTCACGGGTGCGCAGCGCCAGTCGGCGCGGCGGGCGGCCGCCGGTGGAACCGCCGTCGGCATTCTCGTCCACGAGACCGTGCGCGATCAGCGCGTCCACCCGCTGGGAGACCGTCGAACGGGCCATCCCGGTGATCCGGGCGATATCGGCACGGGTCACCACCGCCCCTGAACTGATCAGCGCGAGCACCTCGCCCGGCGAGTGCGAGGCGGCAGCAGATGTGCGATCCGACGGCGAAGACATGACAGTCACCCTAAGGACGACTTTCACTGCTCACAAGGCATTCTCTGTTCGGCCATCGGCATAAGTCTTCGCCAAGTCGATTGAAACCAAAGGCGCTTGAGCACTTGACAGTCCTAAGGCATGTCACGACTCTGCTCTGCAGACCGCTGAGCGAGGAGCCATTTGATGCTGACGATGCACGGTGTGTCCAAGAGCTTCCTCGGGGTGCGTGTGCTCCAAGGGGTGGGGCTCGACCTCGAAGCCGGAGAGGTGCATGCCCTGGTGGGGGAGAACGGCGCAGGAAAGTCAACGCTGATGAAGATCCTCGCGGGCGAGCACTTACCCGACGAAGGGACCCTCACCATCGACGGAACCGCGTACTCCTTCAGCCATCCGGCGCAGGCCCAAGCCGCCGGGATCGGCATCATCCACCAGGAGTTCGCGCTGCTCCCGCACCGCACCGTCGCCGAGAACGTCTTCCTCGGCCGTGAACCGACCCGGTACGGACTCGTCGACCGGCGTGCCATGGAGCGGCGGACCGCCGAACTCCTCGCCGAGATGGACGAGACCGGTATCACCCCGCGGACCCCCGTCCACGAGCTGTCGGTCGCACGTCGCCAGACCGTGGAGATCGTCAAGGCCCTCGCCTCCGACGTCCGGATCCTGGTGATGGACGAACCCACCGCCGCGCTCGCCGATCACGAGGTCGAACAACTCGCCTCCCTGGTACGTCGGCTGACCGCCCGTGGGCTCGGCATCCTCTACATATCGCACCGGCTCCGCGAGGTCTTCGATCTCTCGCAGCGCATCACGGTCCTCAAGGACGGCCGCCGCGTCGCCACGCTCAATACCCGCGACACCGACCCCGACACGGTCGTACGCGCCATGGTCGGGCGGGAACTCGGCGCCTACTACCCACCCCGCGCCCGCCCGGGCGAGGCGGGCGAGGAGAGGCTCAGCGTCAGCGGCGGCGGCAACGCCCGGATCTCCGGCATCGATCTGACCCTGCGGGCCGGTGAGGTCGTCGGCGTCGCCGGTCTCCAGGGCTCCGGTCGCACCTCCCTCGCACGTGCCCTCTTCGGTGCCGCCCCCTTCACCACGGGCACCATGACCGTCGACGGAAAACCACTGCGCCCGTCCCGCCCCCGGGACGCCGTCCGGGCCGGAATCGCCCTGGTCACCGAGGACCGCAAGGCCGAGGGCCTCGCCCTGCGCCAGTCCGTGACCGACAACGCGCTGCTCGTGACCCGCGCCGTGCCCGCCCGCGGCAGACCGCCCGCGGGCCGCGAGGTGACCGCGCTGCTGGAACGCGTACGCCTGCAGGCCCACGGCGAGGACCAGCAGGTCCAGTATCTGTCCGGCGGCAATCAGCAGAAGGTCGTCATCGCCAAATGGCTCGCTGCCCGTCCCCGAGTGCTCCTCTTCGACGAACCGACCCGCGGCGTCGACGTCGGCGCCAAGGCAGCCATCCACACCCTCGTACGGGAACTGGCAAGCGAGGGCCTCGCCGTACTGATCATCTCCTCCGAACTGCCCGAGCTGATCGGCATGAGTGACCGCATTCTCGTCATGTCGGAAGGCCGCCTCGTCGGCGAACTTCCGCCCGGCGCCGCGGAAGAGGCCGTCATGCGCTTCGCCACCGGTGGCGACCGTGCGCGGGAGGGAGCCGCATGACCGCACTCCGGTCCGACCTGAAGACCCGGTCCCACACCGGCCCGGGACGGACAGTCGAGCTGCGCCTCACCGGCCCCG
This sequence comes from Streptomyces sp. NBC_00057, assembly GCF_045041165.1. Lineage (NCBI taxonomy): Bacteria > Bacillati > Actinomycetota > Actinomycetes > Kitasatosporales > Streptomycetaceae > Streptomyces > Streptomyces sp. NBC_00057. The sequence goes on from NZ_CP108256.1 coordinate 8,470,804, forward strand.
TAGCGGGAGTTTGGCTCGCTGCCCTCGCTGTCACCGTTCTCGGCTGGATCGTCGTCGCCGCCCGCGGCGGGGACTTCCTCACCGTCACCAACGTGGTGACAATCCTGCAGAACTGCGTCGCCCTCGGTCTCGTCGCCATCGGCCAGTCCGCCGTCATTCTCACCGGATCACTCGACCTGTCCGTCGCCTACCTCATCAGTCTGGGCACCCTCGTCGCCGCGGAAACGATGGAGAGCAGCAGCGTCCCCGTGGCGATCCTTGCCGTCCTCGCCCTCTGCGCCGCCGTCGGCCTGGCCAATGGACTGATCGTCACCGGCCTCAAGGTCAACGCGTTCATAGCCACCCTCGGTACCGCCTTCATACTGCGCGGCTGGATCGAGGACAATTACACCGGCCCCGCGGGCAGGGTCTCCGCCTCCTTCCAGCACCTCGGCTACGACCGAATCGGACCGGTCCCCGTCTCCCTCTTCCTGCTTCTCGCGGTCGCCGCCGCTCTCTGGCTCATCACCCGCCGCAGTCGACTCGGCCACCACATGTATGCAACCGGCGGTGACGAGCACGCGGCCCGGCTCTCCGGGGTCCGCACCCGAAGCACCGTCATCACCGCCCATGTCCTGTGCTCACTCTGTGTCGGCGCCGCGGCCCTCTTCCTCGCCGCCCGGCTCGGCGCCGGAGCTCCCTGGGCCGGCACGGAGGCCCGCTACGACCTGGAGTCCATAGCTGCCGTCGTTCTCGGCGGCACCGCGCTCGCCGGGGGCCGCGGGGGAGTGGCGGGCACCCTCGGCGGAGTCCTTGTCCTCGCCGTGCTCGACAGCGTCTTCAACCAGCTCGCCGTCGACCCGTTCTTCAAGAACGTCGTCCGCGGCGTCGTCATCATCGCGGCCGTCGCCCTGTACGCACGAGGCCGCCGCACCTCGCAGGAGAGGACCGCATGACCAGTGCACAGGCACCCGCCGGCCGCCGCGTCCTGAGTGCCCTCACCACCGGCACACCCGTCTACATCCTGCTCGCCGGCCTCCTCGCCGCACTGGCCCTCACCGACCCGGGCTTCTACGAACCCGACCGCTTCCTCTCCTTCATCAAGCGCGCCGCACCTCTCGTCATCCTTGCCGCAGGTCAGTATCTGGTCATCGTGTGCGGAGAGTTCGACCTGTCCGTCGGAGCGATCGTCACTGCCGGGGTGGTCGTCGCCGCCGAACTGTACGGCTTGTTCCCGGGCGCGCCCTGGCTGCTCGTCACCGTGATCCTGTTGCTGGCCGGAGCCCTTGCCGGTCTTGTCAGCGGACTGATCACCACCCTGCTGCGCGTGCCGTCGTTCATCACCACGCTAGGCATGATGCTGATCCTCGAAGGCGCCGTCTTCTTCTGGACCGGCGGTTCCCCGCACGGAGCGCTGCCCGCGGCATTTCGCCGGCTCGGGCGCGGCACCGCGTTCGGCTGGCTGCCCTGGGCCGTCCTCGTGTGCGTCGTTGTGGGCCTCCTCGCCGTACGCCTGATGCGTTCCGACTTCGGCCGTACGCTTCTCGCCACCGGCGACAGCGAACGCGCCGCGAGCCTGGCCGGAGTCCGGGTCGCGCGCGCCCGCACCATCGCGTTCATCCTCTCCGGCGTCGCGGCCGCACTCGCCGCCGCTCTCGTCGGCGGCTTCTCCGGAGTCTCGGCGCAGGCCGGCCGTGGCTACGAGTTCGAGGCGATCACCGCCGTCGTCCTGGGCGGCGTGGTGCTCGGTGGCGGGCGCGGCTCCGTCGTCGCGGCGATGGCCGGAGCCTTCTCGCTCCAGGCGCTGTTCACCCTGCTCAATCTCCAGGGCGTCTCAGGCGCCCTGGAATCGACCGTGCAAGGCGTCATTGTCATCGCAGCCGTCGCCCTCGGCGCAGCCGACTGGTCCCGGCTGCGCCGCCGCGGCATCGAGCCCTCGGGAGCGAAATCCTCATGAGCACGCGAAAGATCCGACCCGCCTTCGTGCCCCTCGCCGCTCTGCTCGGCGCGGCCCTGCTCGCCGGCTGCACGAGCGACGCACCGCCCGACGCGCCTGTCGGAGCAGCGAGCGGCACCGCGAGCGACCCGGGTACCGGCCGGCAGTCGAAGTTCTTCGACCGGGCCGAATACGACCGCCAGCTCGCCCTCGCCAAGGAGTCCCCGCAGGGCCCCGCAGGCAAGCCGTGGGAGCAGATGCTCCAGCCGCAGCTCGTCGACACCACGCAGTACAAGAAGAAGGGCTCCGGCGGAATCCACCTCTGTCTGTCCAACGCCGGAGTCTTCAATCCCTGGCGCCAGGTCGGCCTGAAGAACATGCAGGCCGAGGTCGGGCTCCACAAGGAGATCTCCGACTTCACCGTGCTCGACGCGCAGGGCAAGGACGACAAGCAGATTTCCGACATTCAGGAGCTCGCCGGTCAGGGCTGTGACGTCCTGATCGTCTCTCCGAACACCACGGCCACACTCACCCCTGCCGTCGAGCAAGCCTGCGGAAAGGTGCCTGTGATCGTCTTCGACCGGGGTGTCGAGACGGACTGCGCCGTCACCTTCATCAACCCGATCGGCGGTTACGGTTACGGGACGGTCGCCGCCGACTTCCTCGTCGAGAAGGTGAAGCCGAAGGGGAAGATTCTCGCCCTGCGGATCTCCCCCGGCGTCGATGTGCTGGAGACCCGCTGGTCGGCGGCGAAGGTTGCGCTCGACAAGAGCGGACTCGACGTCGTGGACGTGAAGTTCACCGACGGCGACCCGGCCAAGACCAAGGCGATCGTCACCGACGCGATCACCCGCAACGGCGACATCGACGGCGTCTGGATGGACTCCGGCGCGACCTCCGTCGCCGCCGTCGAAGCCTTCGAGGACGCCGGTAAGGACGTACCGCCGATCACCGGTGAGGACCAGCAGGATTTCCTCCAGGTATGGAAGGAGAAGAAGCTGACCGCGATCGCCCCGTCGTACCCCACCTTCCAGTGGCGTACGCCCGTCATCGCCGCGCTGAAGATCCTCAAGGGGGAGCAGATCCCGAAGGAGTGGAAGCTTCCGCAGCCCACCGTCACCCAGGACACCCTCGACCAGTACCTCGAGCCAGGAATGCCGCCACTGCACTACGCGATGTGCGGCTGTGAGAACCTCCCCGGCTTCCCGGAGAAGTGGGGAGGAAAGAAGTGAGTGCCGCCGCGTTCCCGCTCGGTGCGAATCCGTGGATCTGGCACTCGCCGGTGACGTACGAAGCCCTCGGTGACGTTCTGCCGCGCCTGTCCGCGTGGGGCTTCGACTGCGTCGAGATCCCGCTGGAGAACGAACGTGACTGGGCGCCCGCATCAGTCAGCAAACTCCTCGACGCATCCGGTCTCGCAGTCGCCGCCGTGATCGCCGTCATGCCACCCGACCGCAACCTCGTCCGCACCGATCCGCAGACCGTCCGGGTCACCCAGGACTACTTGCATCGCTGCATCGACGCAGCCCAGGCTGTGAACGCCCCCACCGTCGCCGGACCCGTGTACACGGCGGTCGGCCGCACCTGGCGAATGGATCGCATCGAACGCACCGCGGCGTACGAGGAGTTACGGGAGAACCTCGCCCCGGTCGTCGATCACGCACGCGCCGCCGGTGTGCGCATCGCCGTGGAGCCCCTCAACCGGTACGAGACAAGCCTGCTCAACACCGTCGACCAGACCCTCGCGGCACTGACCGGGCTACCCGAGGACACCATCGGCCTCGCGCTCGACGTATACCACCAGAACATCGAGGAACGCTCCCTGCCCGACGCCGTACGCCGTGCTGCCGGCCGCATCGTCCATGTCCAGGTGTGCGCCAACGACCGGGGCACCCCCGGCGCCGACTCCCTCGACTGGCCCGGCTTCCTGACCGCACTCACCACGAGCGGCTACCGCGGTCCGCTCTGCATCGAGTCGTTCACCGCGCACAACGACACCATCGCGGTCGCCGCTTCCGTCTGGCGGCCGCTCGCCGACACCCAGGACATCATCGCGACCGGCGGCCTGGCGTTTTTGCGCCGCGCCCTCGAAACCACCCCCTGACCCCGCTCGTCCACGACCCGCAGAGAGGACCCGCTCGTGAGCCGTCAACGATGGGACTGTCATGCTCGTGACATACGGCATACGTTCATCGCGTTAGTGAGCGCACTGCTCCTCGCGTTGACCGTGCTGCCCGCGACCGCAGCCACCACCGGTAAGGCCCCCGCCTTCCGTGCCCTGCTCTTCACCCGCGCCGTCGGCTATGTGCACGCCTCCATTCCCGCCGGCATCCAGATGCTCAAGGAAGAGGCGGCCGCAAACAACTTCGAACTCGTCGAGACCGCCGACCCCGCCGTCTTCGACGACGCGTTGCTCAAGGACTTCGACGTCATCGTCATGCTGCAGAACTCCGGCATGGTCTGGGACACCGATGCCCAGCGCGAAGCGATGCAGACGTACGTACGCAACGGCGGCGGCGTCGTCGCCATCCACAACACCCTCGACATGGGGATCGAAGACTCCTTCCCCTGGTGGGACGAGGCCATCAACGGCGGCGTCCACATGCCCGCCCACTCACCCGGAGTCCTTCAGGGCACCGCCAAGGTCGCCGACCGCGTGCACCCCTCCACCGCAGGACTCCCGGAACGCTGGGAGCGCCCCGAGGAGTGGTACAACTTCGACAAGAACCCCCGTGGTGACGTCCACGTCCTGGTCACCGCCGACGAAACCACATACAACCCCGGCGGATCCGCCATGGGCGCCGACCACCCCATCTCCTGGTGCCGCAACACCGAGGGCGGCAGGGTCTGGGCAACTGCCATGGGCCACGACACGGCCTCGTACAGCGAAGCCGCCTTCCGCACCCATGTCATCGGCGGCGTCAAGTGGGCCGCGGGCAACAAGCCCGGCGACTGCGGCGGCACCGTCTGGAGCGGCTACGAGAAGGTCACTCTCGACGACAACACCGCCGACCCGATGGAGCTCGATGTCGCCAAGGACGGCCGCGTCTTCTACATCCAGCGCAGCGGCGAGGTGAACATCTACGACCCGGGCACCCACGCCACCACCACCGCCGGGAAGCTCGATGTCTACACCGGCGGCGAGGACGGCCTGGTCGGCATGGAACTCGACCCGGACTTCAAGAAGAACCACTGGATCTATCTCTACTACGCCCCCGCAGGCGCCACCGAGGACGTCAACCGGCTCTCCCGCTTCACGGTCAAGGGCAACACTCTCGAACTCACCAGCGAGAAGAAGCTCATCGACGTCCCCGCCTACCGCGACCGCACTTTCCCGGAGCCCGGACACACCGGAGGCGCCGTCGAGTTCGGCCCCGACCGCACGCTCTACCTCGGCGTCGGCGACGACACTCCGCCCAACCTCGACCCGAACTGGCAGGGTTACGCCCCGCTCGACTGGCGCGAGGGCAAGCAGATGCTGGACGCCGCCCGCACCGCGGGCAATACCAACGACCTGCGCGGCAAGATCCTGCGCATCAAGCCGAAGGACTCCGGCGGCTACACCATCCCCAAGGGCAACCTCTTCGCCGAGGGGACTGCGAAGACCCGCCCCGAGATCTACGCCATGGGCTTCCGCAATCCGTTCCGCTTCACCGTCGACCCGAAGACGGGCTACGTCCATGCCTCCGACTACGGGCCCGACCGCGGCCTGCCGACCACCGACCGCGGACCCGAGGGCCTCGTCGAGTACAACGTGATCAAGAAGGCCGGGAACTTCGGCTGGCCGTTCTGTCACGGCAACAACCAGGCGTACGCCCCGTACAACCCGGACACCAAGGAGGTCGGCGCCAAGTTCGACTGCGCCGCACCGGTCAATCCCTCGCCGAACAACACCGGTCTGACCGAACTCCCGCCGATCCAGCAGCCGGAGATCTGGTACGGCTACGGAGCATCGAAGGAGTTTCCCGAGGTCGGCAGCGGCGGCTCGGCCCCGATGAGCGGGCCCGTCTACCACTACGACAGCAAGAACCCGTCCACGACGAAGTTCCCCGCCTACTTCGAGGGCGCGAGCTTCTTCTACGAGTGGTCGCGCGACTACGTCAAGGAAGTCCGCTTCGACCAGGACGAGAAGCTCCTGAAGATCAATGGCTTCCTCTCCTCACAGAAGTTCAACAAGCCGATGGACATGACGTTCGGCCCCGACGGATCGCTGTACGTCCTCGAATGGGGCAGCTCCTTCGGCGGCGGCAACAACGACTCCGGGCTCTACCGCATCGACTACGCACAGGGACAGCGTGCGCCGGTCGCCAAGGCCGCCGCCTCCGCCAACGACGGCCCCGTACCGCTGAAGGTCGACTTCTCCAGCGAGGGCAGCAACGACCCCGACGGCGACACACTCAGCTACGCCTGGGACTTCGACGGCGACGGTACCTACGACTCCACCGACGCGAACCCCATCCACACCTACACGGTCAAGGGCGACTTCGCGGCCCAGCTCAAAGTCACCGACTCCACCGGCAAGTCCGGCTACGCCAACATTCCCGTCACCGCCGGCAACACCGCACCCAAGGTGACCATCGACTTCCCGGTCAGCGGCAAACTCATCGAGTTCGGCGACAAGATCCCGTACAAGGTCACGATCACCGATCCCGAGGACGGCCCGGTCGACTGCTCCAAGGTCACCGTCAACCCGGCACTGGGACACGACGACCACGAGCACCCCACCACCGACATCCCCGGCTGTGAAGGCACCGTGGACACCGGAGACCTGGGCGGCCACCCCGAAGGCGCGGATCTCACCTACGTACTCAACGCCAAGTACACAGACAAGGGTGGCGACGGCGTCTCCGCCCTTACCGGCTACGGTCGCGCCGTGCTCCAGCCGAAGCACAAGCAGGCGGAGTACTACGACGCCCAGTCAGGCACCCGGATCGTCGCCCAGGAAGGCGCCGAGAACGGCAAACGGATCGGAGACGTCTCCAACGGCGACTGGGTCGCCTTCGACCCGATGAGCGTCGAAGGCATCGGCACGGTCAGCTACCAGCTCTCCTCACCGTACGGGGTCGGCGCGATCGAACTGCGCGCGGACGCCCCCGACGGTCCTCTGCTCGCCACCACCCCGGTCCCCAACACGGGTGGCTGGGACAACTATCAGGCAACCCCGTCCGTGCCCGTCCAGGAACTGAAGGGCACCCACAAGCTGTATCTCGTCTTCACGTCCCCGCAGGACAATTCGTTCGACGTGGACGCAGTCGACTTCAAGAGCCCCTGACCGACCGCCCACCGACCGGAGGGAACAACACAACAGCGCGCTGCGGGCCCGGTGTGTCGGCACCGGACCCGCAGCGCGCGTCCCCGGGGCAGGGTCAGCGAGTGCCGACCGCGGCACGCACGGCCCGGCGGGCCATCGCGCAGTCGTCGTGCAGCCGACGCAGCAGCAGCCGCTGCTCCTCGCTCGACGAGAGCACACCCGGCCGGTCCTGACCGGCTCCCGCGGGCGCCGGCTCCCGCATGGCTCGCTGGACAGCCGTCTCGTACGTACGGATCTCCCGAGTCAGCACCAGCATCAGGTTCACCAGGAAAGCATCCCGCGCCGCAGGCCCCGCGGCCTGTGCCAGCTGGCTGATCTGACGCCGCGCGGCCGGAGCATCGCCCAGGACCGCCCAGAGCGTCGCCAGGTCGTAGCCCGGCAGATACCAGCCCGCGTGTTCCCAGTCAACCAGCACCGGACCCGTGGGCGACAGCAGGATGTTGGAGAGCAGCGCGTCGCCGTGACAGAACTGCCCCATGCCCTGACGGCCGCTCGCATGCGCCAGACCGTGCAGCAGCTTCTGCAGATCGCCCAGATCACGGTCGGTGAACAGCCCCAGCTCGTGATAGTGGGCGATTCGTGAGGCATAGTCCAGCGGAGCGTCGAAGAGCCCCGGAGCCGGCCGCCAGGCATTGACCCGGCTGATCGCGCCGAGCGCGGCCCGCACATCCGCACGGGGTGGCGCCTCCGACGGGTGCCGGGTCAGCGCAGCCACCCGGCCGGGCATCCGCTCGATCACCAGAGTGCAGTTCTCCGGGTCGGCCGCGATGAGCCGAGGCACCCGCACCGGCGGGCGGTGCCGGACGAACGCACGATATGCAGCTATTTCGTGACGGAACCGCTCCGACCATGCGGGGGAGTGGTCCAGTAAACACTTGGCGACCGCAGTGGTGCGACCGGTGGACCCGACCAGGAGCACCGAACGGCCGCTGCGGCGCAGCACCTGGACCGGATTGAACTCCGGGCAGATCCGGTGCACCGAGGCGATCACCATCCTCAGCTGAGCGCCCTGCGGGCCGGACAGGTCCAGCCGTCCGCTGAGCGGCGGGCCGCCCAACCCCGTCGGCCGCCGCGGCCGAACCGCGCCGGGTACCGGCGGAGCGGCATGCGGTGCGAGGTACGGCCCGCCGCCCGCCCCCAGGGGACGAAGTGGCCGGGGCGGGGCGGTCACGGAGGACGATGCTGTGTACATGGGCGAGACAGATCCCTTCGTGCGCCGACAAGTTGCGTGCACCGCCCCGGCCGGCGGCCGTTCGGCACCCTGGGGAGTACCTAGGGCTGCCGGGCGGGGTGGCGCTTTCCTACCTGACACCGGACCGCGGGTAGCAGACCATCTGGCGCACCCTGGCGAACCCTGGCGAATAGTCGCAACGCATCTGACAGGGGGTTACTGTCAACACAGCCGAGAACCTGGGGGCTTGAAGTGACCGGAGAACCCAACACCCGCCTGTCCGACCTGTTCGGCCTTGCCGGCTGGTCCAAGGGCGAACTCGCGAGAATGGTGAACCGGCAGGCGGCGGCCATGGGCCATCCGCAGCTGGCCACCGACACCTCGCGGGTGAGGCGTTGGATCGATATGGGGGAGTCCCCCCGCGATCCCGTGCCCAAAGTGCTGGCTGCCCTGTTCACCGAGCGGCTCGGTCGTGTCGTGACCATCGAGGACCTCGGGTTCGGCCGACGCGGGCGTGCGGGAAAACAGCGGGAGGTCGGGAAGCAGCACAATCCCGACGGACTGCCGTGGGCGCCCGAGCGGACGGCAGCGGTCCTCACCGAATTCACGGGAATGGACCTCATGCTCAACCGACGCGGCTTGGTGAGCGCGGGCGCCGCGCTCGCCGCAGGATCGACCATCACCGGCCCCATGCACGACTGGCTGCATACCGACCCTGTGCTGGCGGCCGATGCTCCACGGATCGACGACCCTCTGTACGCGGACCCAGCCGGATTCGACCGGTACGAGGCCGCGCCCATCGGGTCGGAGGAGATCGAGGCGCTGGAACGGTCCGTCGAGGTGTTCCGCGCCTGGGACGCGTCCCGGGGCGGCGGACTTCAGCGCAAGGCCGTGGTGGGCCAGCTCAACGAGGTGGGCGGCATGCTTGCCTTCCGCCACCCCGAACATCTGCAGCGCCGTCTCTGGGGCGTCGCGGCCAATCTCGCCGTACTCGCGGGATGGATGTCCCACGACATCGGTCTCGAACCGACCGCCCAGAAGTACTTCGTCATCGCCGCCCACGCGGCGCGCGAGGGCGGCGACCGCCCGCGCGCGGGCGAGGCGCTCTCCAGGGCGGCCCGTCAGATGATCCACCTGGGCCGTCCCGACGACGCCCTGGACCTGATGAAGCTCGCCAAGTCCGGCTCCGGAGACATGGTGCTGCCGCGAACCCAGGCCATGCTGCACACCATCGAGGCCTGGGCGCAGGCGTCCATGGGCCGGGGCCAGGCCATGCGCCGGACCCTCGGCAAGGCCGAGGAGCTCTTCGTATCGGACAAGAGCGATGTGCCGCCGCCCAGTTGGATGCAGCTGTTCGACGAGGCGGATCTGCACGGCATGCAGGCTCTGGCGTTCCGCACGCTCGCCGAACACGACCCGTCGGTGGCGATCGTGGCTCAGCGCCACGCCAAGCAGGCACTGGAGCTTCGGGTCAACGGGCGCCAGCGGTCCAAGATCTTCGACTACATCTCACTCGCCTCGGCGTGCTTCATCGCCGACGATCCCGAGCAGGCCGACCGCTATGCGCGGCTCGCCCTGGTGACGATGGGGGAGACCTCCTCGCACCGCACCTGGGACCGGCTGCGCGAGATGTACCGGCTGACGGGCCGGTTCGCGGGCTACGCGAAGATCGAGGACCTGCGCGAGGAGATCAAGCTCTCCCTGCCGCAGAGCTCCATCATCAAGCGGCCGAGGCGCTCGTCGGAGATCTGACATGCGGGCGCCGCAGTGAGCACACCCCGACCATCAACTGTCCGACCGACCACAGTCCGGCCACCGGTTGTCCGAGCACCGCACCCGTAGGCGGTTCACTCTCCTGTGTACCGCGCTGTGCCCGGTGTTACTCGTGTCCGTGTCTTCGCACGCGTGTCGCCGTGCCCTACGCCCCGACGCGGGCGATCAGCACGCACGCGTCGTCCAGGCGCGCGGTGCCACCGAATTCCGCGACGACCGTCCCTACGCACTCCTGTGCCGTACGGGCCTGCGCGAAGTGCGGTGCGAGGGCAAGCAGCGCCTCCGGGCCCGCACCCCGGTTGCTGTGACGGTTCAACCCGTCGGTGTGGAGTATCAGCACATCACCGGGCAGCAGGTGTACTTCGTCCTGCTCGTACGCGACCCCGGAAGCCGCGCCGAGCAGGACGCCGTCCGGTGGCGGCAGCGGGCGCCCCTCTCCGTTGCGGAACAGCAGCGGTGCGGGGTGCCCCGCCTGTGACCAGGCGAAGGTGCCGGTGGCCGGATCGAAACGGCAGCACACCGCACTGCCGAGAGCGGGCTGGGCGGAGGATTCCAGTAACTGATTGAGATGCCCCATGAGGGCCCCGGGCTCGATGCCGGCCACGGCCATCCCGCGCAGCGCGCCCAGCAGCATCGCCATGGCCGAGGTGGCCTGGATGCCGTGACCGGTCAGATCGCCGACCGTGAGGACGGTCCTGCCGTCCGGCAGTTCCAGCGCGTCGTACCAGTCACCGCCGATCAGGGAACTCGATTCCGACGGAAGGTAGTGGGCCGCGATGTCCAGCGCGCCCGCTCCCTGCGAAGGAAGCCGTAGCGAGCCCCGCCACGGGGGAAGCACGGCCTCCTGAAGCTCGACCGCCATCCGGTGCTCGGTCCGCGCCATGTGCTGTCGGCGCCGTAGCGAGTCATGGGTCGTGCGCACCACTTGCTGGCTGCGCCGCAGTTCGCTGACATCGCGCAGAACAGCCCACATGGAGGCCGTGCACCCGTCCGCGTCGAGGACGGGCTCGCCCATCATGTGGAGCGTGCGCATCCGGCCGTCGGTCCGCAGGATGCGGAATTCGCCGTCTATCGGCTTTCCGTCGACCAGGCAGTCGGTAACCAGTGCGGTGAGCAGTGGCTGGTCCTCGGGAAGGAGCACGGACGGGAGGTCGTCCAGCGAGAGAGGTCCCGCATCGGGGGACCTGCCGAAGATCTGGAACAACTCCTCGGACCAGGTGACCTCGTCGGTCAGCAGATTCCACTCGGCGCTGCCCACCCGGCCGATCAGCGAACCGGGCCGCGGCTCGTCGAAGGTGTCCTCCGCGGCGTCCTGCGTCGAAGTCCCCGTGGCCTGTTCCGAGGTCTCCGGCGCAAGGCCTTCCCTGAGCTGCCCCAGCTGTGTGCCGAGATCGTCGAGGTGATGGACCGCCAGATCACAGAGTGCGCGCTGCCAGCGCATCTCAGGGTCTTCCTCGTCGATCAGCACCGCGTCCCGCCGCACGGCATCCACGTCGCCACGCAACCGACGGGTCCGGTTGATCAACGCATCGACGGCATAGCGCTCGGGTGGCTGTGGGGTGGGGCGGTCCGCGGACAGATGGGACGGCATCTCGTACTCCGATACAGGCGCGGCACGACCAGGTCTGAAAGATGGACCGTAGACGACTGTTGCACAGGCTGCGGGACCCCGTAAGGGATTTGGCAACACTCGATGCGTTGTTGCTTCCGGCATATGCCACAGGCTGCGCTGGGCGCCGCTCCGTCGAACAGTCATGCTCTCGACGGATGTTGAAGCAAGTCACCCGGCGCCCGCAGACGGTTGTGCGCCTGCGCTCGCTGTTCCCCGGGCGGCGCGCCCGGCCGGAACGGGGCATATGCGAGGGGGCTCGCCATGGCGGGGGGTTCGAAGCGATTTATGGGCGGGAATGCGGCTGACCCCTCTCGCGTTACAGCACCAGAAGGAAAACGATACCCATTCCCATAAGGGGCGAGTGGGGTCGGCGCGAGAGAGTGGAGGCGTCCATGGCACGCAGTGAGACCCGCCCCGTTGTGACGCTCCGGTCAACGGCCGGAACGGGGCAGGGCTACGTGACGCGCAAGAACCGCCGGAACAATCCCGACCGGCTGGTCCTGCGCAAGTTCGACCCCGTCGTGGGGCAGCACGTCCTCTTCCGCGAGGAGCGCTGACCGCCGCACCCGCGTCGGACCCCTGATCCCATCCCCCTGTAGTGGCAAGGAAGGAACGCCCATGAAGTCCCGTATTCACCCCGTCTCCCGTCCGGTGGTCTTCCGTGACCGTGCGGCGGGGGTTGCCTTCCTGACCCGTTCGACCGCGGACGCGGATGAGCGAGTGACCTGGGAGGACGGTCGGAGCTATCCCGTCATCGACGTGGAGACCTCGTCGGCGAGTCACCCGTTCTACACCGGGACGAAGCAGGTGCTGGACACGGCCGGCCGTATCGAACAGTTCAACCGCCGCTACTGCAGTCAGGCACCCGCCGGCAGCTGATCCATACCCGGAAGACCTGATTCCGTGCCGTGAATCACAGTCGGGGTGCGGATTCTCGGGAACGGGGCGCGATGGTTTATTGTTCACCTATGTGTGGATGTCGCACATCGCGCCCGCACGTGAGCCGCCCCGGCCGGATTCCCCCGATCCGGCCGGGGCTTCCCTTTTCCCCGTGGTGGGCGCGGTCAGCCCCGGGAGAGTCTCCTGGGCACCGACTCGATCAGGAGCGCACCCACTGCGGGCGCCACGGCCACCGTGGCTGCGGCACCCGGCCAGAACCGCACCGCCAGCGCGGTCACTGCCGCCCCTGCCACGACCGCGATCAGCCGGCCGGCCACCCAGCCGTCCCCCTGGTTGCGCGACCGCAGCGTCACGCGGCTGACGAGGAACGTGAGCGTGCCTGTGAAGTAATTGGTGGGCGTCGCGCGGATACGGCCCTGAATCCCCATGGCCACGGCAATGAGTACCAGCAGTCCCAGCCGGTCCCCGTCGGAGGTGATCAGGTCCAGCGCCCACAGCACAGCCGCCGCCGCCAGCAGTGCCACTTCTATCAGCAGCATCACCGGCAGAGGCCACCGCAGCCGCTCGCTCATCCACGCACCGCACATGACCCCGAATCCGTACGAAACGAGTGCGGTGATCACACGCAGGGCCACCCAGTGCTCCCCGACACCGGCGGCGGAAGCGCCCAGCAGCACCAGATTCCCGGTCATCACTCCGGCGAAGACCTGACCGACACAGATGAAGACGAACGCGTCGGCAGCCCCGGAAGCGGCCGACAGAAGCAGCAGAGCCCATTCGCCCCGTGGATCGCGTCCGGTGAGGAGGGTAGGAGTAGACACGCCTGCATTCTCGGCTCAGCCCCTCCGAAGGCGCCGACTCGCAGCCGGTACGGCGCGGCGAGCGGGCCAAGGCCGAGCACCGGCACCGCGCCGTCGTGCACGGTGACATGACCTTAAAGTTCTGCATTGTGAACAGACACATAGCGTTCGAACGACTGCACAACTTCCGCGACGTGGGCGGATATCGGGGGTACGGCGGCCGCCCGGTCCGCTGGGGGAGGCTCTACCGATCCGACTCGCTGGGCAAGCTCCGGGGCGAGGACTGGGACCGCTTCCTGGCCCTCGGCGTCCGCACGGTCATCGACCTGCGTTACGACTGGGAGATCGCAGCCAAGGGGCGAGTGCCCGACGCACCGGGACTGCGCTACCACCACCTCAGCATCGAGCACCGGCCCTACGACCAGGCGGCACTGGGCCCGGATGTGGAGACCGGACGCTTCCTGGCGGACCGGTACGCAGAGGTCGCCCACGACGGAGTTGCCGAGCTCCGCTGCGCCCTGGACGTGCTCGCGGCCGAGGACAGCGGCCCCGTTGTCTTCCACTGCGCATCGGGCAAGGACCGCACCGGGCTGCTTGCCGCACTTGTTCTGTCCCTGCTCGGTGTGGCCGAGGACGACATCGTCGCCGACTTCACCCTCACCGAGCTCGCCACAGAACGGCTCCTGGCCGACTGGCGGGCGGACCACGCCGACCAGGACCCGGTCTGGCCCGGTTACGGCCGGGCGCCCGCCGGCATCATGCGGTTGTTCCTGGCGGATCTCGCCGCGACCCACGGCTCCGTCCGCGAATACACCGCCGAACTCCTGGGTGCTGACGAGGAATTGGTGGCTGCGCTGCGCAGAAACCTCCTCGAACCCGCGGGGGAGGGCCGGTCCGGCGCACGCGGCACGACTGTCGGGAGCGCCTGAGTCGGCCCGTGCGGGTTCGCGGAGACGATTCTCGCGTGGTCTGCTCGCGGGCCTGCTCGCATGTCTGCTCGCCAACCGGGCGGCCGGCCCAGGCCCCGAGCTTCCTTCCGCCGGAGCTCCTGGACCTGGGCCGGGACACCCGATCGGCCCGTGGCCGATTGCTGGCCGCTCCCTTCCGGCCCGACGTGGGGTGACGCCGTATGCGCCGACGGCGCACAAATCACTCGCCGACGAGTGGGGCGGGGAAGGGCTGCTTGTCCTGTTCCTGGTGCTCGGAGTGGCCGTCAGCATCACCACATCCATCACGACCACCTGGCCGACGGAGCCCACGGACGGCATGTGAAAACCCTGTCCCGATCCGGCGCGCACAAGGCAAGATCACGGGATGACATGGACAGCGCCTGATGTGAAACGCACGCCCGGTTCACTCGTGGCCGGTGAGCGGGAGATGCTCACGGGCTATCTCGCCTGGTTCCGCAGCACCCTGTTGCACAAGTGCGCCGGCCTGAACGGGGCGCAGCTCGCCGAACAGACGGTATCGCCGTCGAATCTCACACTTCTCGGACTGATCCGCCACATGGCGAAGGTCGAACGCGTCTGGTTCCGGCAGCGGTTCGCCGGTCAGATGCTCGACCCCATGTACGACCCCGAGAAGGGCAAGGACGCGGACTTCGAGGACCTGGACCCGGCCCGCGCCGCCGAGGACTATGCGCGCCTCGTCGAGGAATGCCGACTGGCGGACGAGATCGTTGCCGATGCCTCGTTGGACGACACCTTCACCCATGCCGACGAGGTGTACTCACTGCGCATGGTCCACGTCCACATGATCTCGGAGTACGCGCGCCACAGCGGCCACGCCGACCTGTTGCGCGAGCGGATCGACGGTGTGACGGGGTGATGATGCGCCACTGAGAGAGCCACGGCCCGATAGCCGCTCAGGCGCCGGGGGAGTCAGGCCCGCGGTGCGCGGTCCCGGTGCCGGGTCGAGCAGGGCGATGTCCGCCGCGAGGGCGGCGAAAGATCCGTGCCGACTCCGGCTGCCGCCATGCGACGACGCAGGGCGGCCGCCGGCGCCGAGGAGGCGTCGGCCGCGGCGGACAGTCCGACGGGAGGCAGGGCGGCATAGGTCACTCTGCGGTCGGAGCACGAGGCCCGCCGCTCCAGCAGGCCCGCCTCGCAGAGCCGGTCGACGACCTTGGTGATCCCGGCGGTGGAGAACCCCATCAGCTGAGACAGCTGGTTCATCGGGGCAGCGTGCTCCGGCACCGTCAGCAGGTGCCAGAGGACCTGCAGCCGACGAGGATGTGGAGTGCGACTTCAGCCGCTTCGTCCGGGTGACGGTCGCCAGGAGCCGGTCCGGTGTCCCCCGGTCGTATCGGTGGGCCAGGATCAGCTCAGGCGTGCTCGTGTCGATGACATCGGGTCCGCTCTTGCTCGGCAGACCGCTGGTGTGCGTCAGCAGGTGGGAGATGCGGATATCCGGATATTCGGCGGGAAGCAGCCCGGGGAGGCAGAGCTGAACAGGTGTGGGCGGCTCGACCCGGTGCTCATGGATGAGTTGCAGGACGACGGTCGCGAGGAACGCCTTGCTGACGCTGCCGATCCGGACCCGATCGCCGGGCCGGATCGTCCGTCCGCTGCGCTGGTCGGCGACCCCAGAAGTGCCGTACCAGCTTCCGCTTCTGCCGCCGACACGCAGCTGGACGCCGGTCGCCGACGGATGTCGCAGGTCGTCGATGGCGGCCTGCAGGGCATGGATCGCCGTCTCGGAGGCGCCGTGATTCCGGCACGGCGAGGCCGGAGAGTGCGCCGTCCACCGACGCAACGACGGACAGGCGGTGGGATCGGAACAGCCTGGTACCGGCTAGGCATCGTCGCTCTCCGCCGCAACAGCCTGTCGTCGGCGCAGGAGGGCGGCGATCCGGAGGCACCAGTCCCTGTTCTCCTCCTCGAAGGCGAGGCCCCGCAGACAGGTCAGATATGGTCCGATTCGCTCGCCCCTGAGCAGAAACTCGTCCTCGTCCATCTCGCCGCGCAGTTGCCGCAACAGGTTGCCGAAGAGCTCGACCTTGGCCGAGGCGGCGGCCGCCCGTTCGTCCAGCTGATCGATGACTGGACCGCTTCCGATGTGATCGGAGGCCTGGACCTTGACGACCAGGTCATCGCGGATGAACCCTGGCTTCGCACTGGCCGCGGCGAATTGCTCCAGCTCGGCCATCCCGGCGTCGGTGACATGGAACAGCCGCTTGTTGGGCCGGGTCTCCTGCACCACCTGCCGGCCCGCGACCAGCCCGTCCTTCTCCAGCTTGGCCAGTTCGGCGTACAGCTGCTGAGGCAGTGCGTGCCAGAAGTTCGCCACGCCGACGTCGAAGACCTTGGCCAGCTGATACCCGCTGTACTCCCCGTCCAGCAGTGCCGCGAGCACCGCATGCCGCAAGGCCATGGCCCCGCCCCTTCCCTTTCGCTGCCTGCCCCTTCATGATACTCATAAAATTGAGTAGTCAGATTATTGAGTATGGAGGCTGATGATGTCTGCCGAGACCGCGGACCGTTTCCGCGCCGCCGTCGAAAAGCGCGATCTCGCCGCACTGGACGGCCTGTTCACCGAGGACGTGCGGCTCTACAGCCCGGTGAAGTTCACTCCGTTCGAAGGGCGGCCCATGGTGCTTGGGCTGTTCGGGGTCCTGCTGCGTACGTTCGAGGGATTCCGCTACATCGGCCACTTCGACGGATCG
The DNA here is from genome assembly GCF_045041165.1 of Streptomyces sp. NBC_00057. Taxonomy (NCBI): domain Bacteria; kingdom Bacillati; phylum Actinomycetota; class Actinomycetes; order Kitasatosporales; family Streptomycetaceae; genus Streptomyces; species Streptomyces sp. NBC_00057. Next base: position 8,487,950 of record NZ_CP108256.1, read on the forward strand.
GCCGAGACCAGCACGGACGGGGTACAGGCCCCGTCCGAGATTCTGCTCTTCCGGGCGAATGTGAACGGCAAGCAGATACATGGCATCGACCTGCTGCAGTTCGACGAGGCGGGCCTGATCAAGGAGTTCACGGTAATGGTCCGCCCGCAGTCCGCGGTGCAGGCCCTGGGCGCGGCCGTCCTGGAGGGGCTGGTCGCGGAGGGCCTCGTCCCGGCTCCGGACGCCGGCTGAATCGCGCCACGACGGTGGGAAGGGGCACCCGATGGAGTGCGCGCATATCCCGTATCCCGCAAGGGTCGCCCCTTCCTGCCGCCTGCGGCCCTTTCCTGCAGACTGCGGCCGGCTGTCCCCGCCTGGTCGGCTCGTCAGAGGGCGAGGTCGCTCAGTCCGGGGTGACCGTCCGGCCGGCGGCCCAGCGGCCAGTGGTACTTCCTGTCGGATTCCCGGATCGGTACGTCGTTGATGGACGCGTGCCGGGCACTCATGAGCCCGTTCGCGTCGAACTCCCAGTTCTCGTTGCCGTACGAGCGGTACCAGTTGCCCGAGTCGTCATGGCACTCGTACGCGAACCGCACCGCGATCCGGTTGCCGTCGAATGCCCAGAGCTCCTTGATGAGCCGGTAGTCGAGTTCCCTGGCCCATTTCCGGGCCAGGAAGGCGACGATTTCGTCGCGCCCGGTAACCCATTCGGCGCGATTTCGCCACCGGGAGTCCTCGGTGTAGGCGAGTGCCACCTTCTCGGGCGTCCGGGAGTTCCAGCCGTCCTCGGCCAGCCTGACCTTCTCGATCGCCGACTCGCGCGTGAACGGCGGAACGGGGGGACGTGCAGTCATGCTTTCTCCTGTGGCATGTGATCTCGGCGTGAGCCCCGAGGGTATGGCCAGTTGGACCCGGTGAGGGCTGACCGAAAGTCGCTTGTGTCGTCAACTCCGGCTGAAGTCGTCGCTCTTGACGTGGACGCATCGGTGGGTATCGTCCAACTGGACGAGGCTGCGTTCGGGGACGAATCGTCGGGTGGCCTCGACGAGGCGGGTGGATCTGGCCTTCGGTGCCAGATGCCGGCTGGGACGGCAGGTACGCCTTCCGTAACACCCTCGGCTCCTCCAAACCTCATTTCTGGGCAGGTGAGCGATGGGAAGACGTCAGGGACTTCGCTGATCCGAGCCTGCGCACCGCTTTGCTTCACTGCTGTTCCGGCAGGGGCTTGAGAGTATGTAGCTGGGGAGGAATCCAAAGACATACCCGTGCGGGAGTGCCCCCGGGACGCGGACCTTCTGTTGTGGTGCCCACCGGGCGCTGTCTCCGCGATCAGGCGGTACTGGGTTCAGGCGCAGCCTGAACTTGACACTCTGCGAGTGCCGTTCGCGGAGCGCGCCGCAGTACCACAGGGCTGGATCTGTGACTTTGAGTCGTTCGCCGAGTTCCTCATGGGGTGGGGCGAAGTCGTCGTGGAAGCCGACCACCGCGGCTGGGGCGTCGTTGGACTTCGCTGCTGACCCCCGGAGCGCTGAGTGGTCCAACAGCGAAGGCGTTCAAGCGCACGCGACTGGGGAGCCAAGGCCAACTACGCAGTCTCGACGACCCGCACGAGTACGTACGCCACGCCGCCCGACCCCCGAAACCGCCTGCGGGGTGCTATTCCGGCTGCTGCGGGACACCGACACCGCACAGACGGCGGCCGGCACCCGGCACTGCCTGTCCATGTCATGGGCCGGATGAGGCCAGATGACCCAGTAGCTCCCTGCTGGCTCCCCGCTACAACCAGCGCCCTTTCAGGAACATGACCGCGAGGTACCGCTCGGTGTTCCGCGACTGACGCTGCACCGGGCGTTCAGCGCACGCAAGGAGAGGAACGACAGGCTGCTCGCCGGCCTCTACGTGGCCGTCGGCAGCGAACGGCGGGCGGAGGTGGCCCGGCTGCTGGAGGCGTTCGACGGGCGCAGTATCTCCGAGCCGGTTCAGCCGGCGCGTCGGCCCGGTCCGTGTCTCGGGCAAGGCGATGGAGGATGCCCTGCAGTGCGCCCGGCAGGCCTGCCCCCGGACATTGTTGAGCTCGACGATGACGAGGGCGGGCAGGGGCGGGCCGGAGCCGGCGCCCATCAGCCGTCACGCGGTCTTGCCCAGCAGGTCATTGATCGCCTGGAGCACGACGTCCTGGCGCTCCCCGTGGAGCCGGCTGTGCCCGGCGTCGTCGAGGATCCGGTGCTCACCGTGCGGGACTGACGCAGCCGGCTGCGCGTGCAGCGTGGTCTTGGCTTCGTTGATCTTGCGCAGTGTCTGCGCGGACCACAGCTGGGCCTGGGTGTCGTCGTGCCTCAGGACGGTGAGCACGATCAGCGGCACATTCGGGAGGCCCGGTGCGTTCCGGAGCTCGTCGGCGACCTCGTCGTAGAGATTCCGGCCCTCATGCGGACCGGCCGGTCCGCTGCCGCCTGGCTGTCGGCGGTGTTTCGGTGCAGTCTTACTGTCGTCGGTGGTCCGGTCGTGAGCGTAAGAGCCGTGCTCGCCGCCCCGTTCGGCCGTGGCCTGGTAGGTCGTGCCTGTCCGTGTCGCGAGGTTGTCCTCGACTGCCTGGGTCCGGAGTGTGTCGAACCGGCTCAGTGCGTTGTCTGGGGCGTCGATTGCGGGGACTGGCTGGATGGGCGGGCTGATCCTGTCCAGGACCTCCAGGAGGGGATGGCGCTGTTTGGTGGAGAAGAAGCGCTCCGGTGCGTGGATTCTCGGGCTCGTACTCACAAGGACCGGTCGCCTGGCGACGGCATCGCCGGCGCGGGAGGGACAGGTCGGCTGCTTGCTGGGTGCGCCTGGCTGCGTTGCAGGCAGGGGCGAGCCTGCTGTGCCGTGGTCGGGCCGCACGGCACCCCTCCGCCTCGACCGGTTGCGTGCCGGGGCCGGCAACGGCTCTACGGACGGTCACTGCAGGTCAGGGCAGGCGGGACCATGAATGACGGGCATTCAGGACGACGGCAGGCACCTGCGGCCTGTCCTGTGTCAACAAAGACACGCTGTCACCAAGGGTGAGCGGGCATCAGGAAGTCGCCCGGACAGGCTAATGGCACATCAACTACCCAATATATGAAAGGAATTGATGTTTCATCAGATTAAATGGAAATAGCATATGGGTGTCTCGTGTACCCCGATTGGCGCCCTGGCCTCAACCCTTCAACGTGTCCGATATGACAGCTTTGGGGGCCGTTAGTACGTTCAATCACGGGCCAGCTGCTCAGCCGGCCTCTCTGAGACAGGAGAAGTGACATGGTTACGCGTTCCACCGTCGTTACCGCCGCTCTCGCGGCCGCCGCGGCCCTGGCCGCCACCGGCATCACCTACGCCTCGGCCGCCTCCTCCGAGCCGGCCCAGGCGGCCCCGGTCGTCCAGCAGGCCGCCGCCCCCGTGTCGGCCCTCAACGGCGGCGAGTCCGGCAACGGCAACGAGGGCAAGGGCAACGAGGGCAAGGGCAACGAGGGCAAGGGTGGCTACGAGGGCAAGGGTGGCTACGAGAACAACAAGGGTGGTGGCCGCGAGAACAAGGGCCACCGGGAGCACTTCAGGGGCCGTATCCAGATCAACGAGCGCACCTACACCGCCGAAGGCGGCGGCTGCGTCACGGTGGTCAGCGGTCTCGGTTCCAAGACCCTCAACATCCGCAACGAAAGCCGCCGGACCGTCGAGGTCTTCCGTGGCGCGACCTGCGACAACGGCGCCCCGCTGGCGACCGTCGGTCCCTGGAGCTCCAGCGACGGCGTCCACCCGGGCCGTGTCCGGGGCGGCGTGAAGGTCCACAACGGAGTCGTGGGCAGCTTCCGAGTGATCGAGCGCCACCACGGCGGCGGCTACGGCGGCGGCGACGAGGGCGGCGACTTCGGCGGCGGCGACGAGGGCGGCGACTACTGAGACCGGTGATCGAGCACCATCACGGTGGCCGGTAACCGAGCACCCCTACAAAGGCCGGTGATCGATTCACCCGCCTGACACAGAACCCCGGCCCGCCGGAATCGGGCCGGGGTTCCAGTCTGGAACCTTCTGCCACGCCATACTAGAGCCGGACGGCGAGGCGCTGCCAGCCCAGCCGCGCACCGTACACGGCCTTCCCCTTCCAGCAGGACCCTGCGACCCGGGCGGCACAACGTGGCACCGGCGCGGCAGATGCCGCCCACGTCCCGGCCGCCCAGGAATCCGCCCGAGCGGTACGGATGGGCCCCCGATCGCCCCTTCCCGCCTCCGCGGTCGAATGTGCACCGCACTGTTCCTTGTTGCCTCCCGGTGTCCGTGCCCCGGCGGCCAACACTCGGAAGCGGACACTGATGGTCAAACGGCCGGCCCATGGACAGTGCGAGTTCTCGGTCCACCGGCGCCGGCGCGTGTCACCTCTGGCAGGGCTTCGCCAGGTGGAGCCGTGCCTGGTCCAGGGGCAGGTCAAGCGTCTCTCTCAGGGCTTGCAGGACGGGGATGAGGCTCTACTCCTTGTTCGCGAGGGGGAGACGCGCGAGCCCGTGTTCTGCCAGCAGGGCGCGCCGGTCTTTGCTCCTTGAGTGATCACCGGGCTCCTTGCCTTCGGGCACCAACCAGTGGATCACCGAGCAAGCCTGCTCGTCATCACGGTGCCAGCGCCGTCGGCGGCAAGGGTTCATGGCACCGTCCGTAGCCCAGGAGGGCCCAGAGGGTATGGACACAGCGGCGGGCCGGGGCGAGGAGGGCCTGGGTGTGACCCATTCCCTCGGCGCTCTGGCTCCACCTCGTGCCGCGCTCATCAGCACGTGGCAGGAGCCCACACCCGTCCACCACGAATCCCCGGCAGACGCGTCAGGCCGGCGCGACACCGCCCCGACGAGGCCCCGGGCCGTTCATGAGGTGGGCTGACCTGCAAAATTCATCTGGCTGGCGGGGGTGGGTGCCATCCGCTCGCGTTCGCCGACCGTCGGCGCCGAGGCAGCAAGGGTGGCCGGCCCACCGACCATGGCACGGTCACTGTCGCCGCGTTCCGCGCTCCACCCGCTCCAGGAGCGCGGGGACGCGATCGACGTGGCCGCAGTAGGCGCGCATCTGTGCCCAGTTCGCCACCAAGGCATCCAGTGCCCTGAGGCGGCCAAGGGCGACCCCGTATTGGCCGGCACCGCCACGGACGTCTCTGGCTCTGCCCGAACCACTGGACAGGCCTTACGGCGCGGGGAGCGATTGAGGTCGGACATGGCTCCGGTCTCACTTGCAGCAGTTAATACGAAATCGTATAGTTCGAAATCGTGAAATCCGAATCCGTGCCATCTGAGTGGTCGGCTCTGCTTGCTCTGCAGCGGGCTACCCACGCCACCCTGCAAGTGCTCGCCGCAGAGCTCGTCGACCTGGACCTGACTGCCTCCGAGATCAACGCACTGGCCAACCTGGCCGACGGCCGAGGCCGGACCGTGTCCGAACTCGGCGCGGCCGTGGGCACCCGCCCCACCACGCTGACCAGCGTCCTGGACCGCCTGGAACGACGCGGCCACATCACCCGCGGCGCCAGCCCGGGAGACCGCCGCGCGGTGCTCATCGAACTCACCTCCTCCGGACAGCTGACCGCCACCACGATCCGACAGGCCATCACCGGCCTGGAGCATCGCGCGCTCGACGGCCTGCCGACGGACGCGATCGCAGGCCTGCGCGCTGCCCTGCAAGCCCTGACCCAGGTGCCCTCATGACCGCTCATCCCCCGCACGCTGCCAACGCGCCCGACTTCGAAGCCTTGATGGCCGAAGTAATGGCAACCACCAAGCGGTTCGGCCACCGGGAACATGTCCATCTGACGTGGCTGGCCGTGCGGCGGGTCGGTGTGCGCGCGGCGGTCGGCCTGGTCAGCGACGGCATCCAGCGCACCGCCCGCTATGCGGGGACGCCCCAGAAGTACCACGCGACCGTCAGCCGGGCCTGGGTGGAGCTGGTCGGTCACCACGCGGCCGAACACGGCGAAGACGACTTCACCGCGTTCGCCGACCACCACCCCGCCCTGCTCGACAAGCGACTCCTGACAGCCCGCTTCTACCGTCCGTCGACGCTGGCCTCCTCGCAGGCGAAGACAGGCTGGGTCGAGCCCGACCTCGCTCCCTTCCCGTGGTGGGACGCCGGCCGGGGGCAGCCCCGGGAGGAAGAGGAACGGTGACCGTAACCGGGCAACGGCCGGGCGGGTTCAGCAGGTTGTGAAGGCTGGCTGGGCCCGTGCGGCCTGTTCCCATCCTGTCCTGACGGGCCTCTCCCGCGCACATCTCGTCGAGTTGATCGAAGAACTCGCCGCCAAGTGGCAGGCCGTCCGGGAGTCGGCGCTGCGCGAACGACGCGGTGGGGCCCGGCGACGGGCCGCCGGTGCGGGTCCCGAGCAACGCATGGTGTTCACCGACCGGCTGATGGTCACCCTGGGTCACCTGCGGCTGGGGCTGCCGCACGCGGCGCTGGCGGAGCTGTACTCGGTGGACCGCTCCACTGTCTCCGGGGCGATCCGTCAGGTCCGCCCGCTGCTGGCGGCCCGCGGCTTCGTCGTCCCGGATCGTCCGGGAGTTCGGTTGCGCTCGCTGGAGGACCTGTTCGCCTACGCTGACGCTGTGGGTGTCAAGCTGCGGATCGACGGCACCGAGGCGCAGGTCCGCCGTCCCCGCGCGGGGCACGTCGTTAGCCGTCGGAGGACGGGTGGCCAACGGCGAGCCGGAACTGCTGCGCGCCTTGCCGACGTCCTGGCCCCGGCCGACCTGGGGCATTGACCTGGTCGACGGCGGCGCGACCTGCTGCTCAGCGGCTCCCGAAGTCACCGCCAAACGGCATCCGCAGAAGCCGACACAGCCAGAGGCCGCCATTCGCAGGGTTGGCTTGCCCAGGGGCGTCCGGTGTGTCTTTCAGTGGTGACAGCCCTGCCAGGGATGTGAAGCGTGTGCTGACCGTGGTTCGGTTCCGGAATCCACTCGCGGAGTGGTGTGTAGGGTCGGAAGCCTGATCATCTGGTTGAACGGCACCTTCGGTGCAGGCAAGACCACCACCGCGAAAGAGCTGACCGCTCGCATTCCGGACTCCAGGCTCTTGGACACGGAGAAGGTCGGGGAGATGCTGTGGCACGTACTGGGGGCTCGCGAGCAGGTCACAGTGGCGGACTGGACCATGTCCGGCCGATCCGTGGGGAACCGATCACCGGATGTGTCCGGGTGGAGAGTTCGCCGTGGTGACCGGGACGGAGCCGGACGGTTCGCCGTTCAATGCCGTTGTTCGTGATCGGGGCATCACCGTGTGGGTGAACGCCGGTAGGGACGCCGATGTCTTCGACAAGCATGGCAAGCCTGACGTCATGCGGGCACCGGCGTCCCGCCGATGTCGGATTCTGATGGTTCTCCCCCGGTCGCGTGCGGAGCCGGATGGCAAGTGCTGCTGGTATAACAGTGCCGAGAAAGCCGTAGCCACGTTTGTCTCATACCGGCTGGCCCCCAGGTCCTGATGACCAACGCGGCCTCGATCCTGGTCGGGTTCGCGATGTATGCCCAGCCCCGGTCGTACCCCAGCTGCTCCAGCTGCCCGAGAGCACCGGCCATGGCCCGGGCCAGTCCATGCTCGCCATACATCGCGTATGCCTTCGTTATTCGCCTCGCCAGATGTTGTCGAAGGCCGCCTCGTCGAGGGCTCGCCGTTGCCGTTGGAACTCCAGATCCCTCAACGCGTCGTCAACAGCGGCGAGCACCGTCGCCACCGCGTCGTCGGCCAGGCCAGGGGAGTCGCCAATCGGCTTGTCACGGATTCCGATGGCCGCTGCAAGGGCGGCGAGTACGGGCTCATCCGATGTCCAGCGGTCAGCCGCCTCGCGGCGAGCGGGCGAATCGACCAACACCATCTGACCGGCTCGGGAGGGCATCCAGCGGGGGCGGCGTTGCCGAGTGAGCTGTCCTTCAACCTCAAGGGCGTCCAGATAGGCCGTGGACAGGCCGCGGCCTCTGCGCCACAGCCAGTCTTCGAGCGACTCGTACGGCGCTTGTCGGACGAGCGACGACGCGGCCTCATCCAACAGGCGATCAGCTATTGCCGGCGGGTGGCTCGGCACGATCTGATCGCCGTCCAGTCTGACGGCCTGGACGCTCAGGAGGTCGATCACCTCGGCTCCCGCGAGCGCAAGCGACAGATCGCCTCGCTCCAGAGGGCGACTGGCCGCCATGTCCATGGCGGCGATCAACAGGTCCCGCGGTGTGGTCATGAATGGCTCCGTGTCAGGGGCATCAGTAGCGTTGCGTCGCTGAGCGGCTGGTCCGGCGCTCGGCGTGACGCCGAGCGTCAAGGCCAGCTGTCGATATCGATGGCCGCCGCGATCGCTGCGCGGATTTGCTGTGTGTAGCGGGCGGGCGTGAAGTTCGGCCGCCCCGACGTCGTCCACCAGCTTACGGAGCACGGACGGCAGCGGCATCCCACGCTGATGGCCCCGGCCTGCTGGGGGAGTGCATATTCCGGCAGAGGTCGGTGTCCGCGTCAGTCCCGACGCTCATGCTCATGTCGATAGTCGCCCCGTACCGGTTTGTGGAGACGGTGATACTGGGCTCCAGAGGCCGTGCCTGGTCATCTGGGACACCGTCATCTGCGACATGTCCACCAAGCAGTCGAGATCGCCGTGCTCGCGTGCGACGGTGGCCACCACGGTCGCCGCCAGCAGGTAGTCCGGCGACACACTCATGCTGAAATACGTCCGGGCGGCACCGTCGAGGGCGTCCGCGACATCGGCGGGCCGGGTGAGGTCGCCGACGACTACCTCAGCGCCGAGTGCGCGCAGTTCATCCGCGCGGTGGTCGTTGCGGTGCACCATCGCGCGCACCGACACTCCTTGGGCCAGGAGCAAGTCGAGGACGATGCGGCTCACACCACCTGTGCCGCCACCGGCTCCCGTGACGAGAACAAGGTCGCTGGTAGCCATCGGTGCGTCTCCTTCAGAGTCAAAGTCTTCGCTTCAGGGTGACGGCCCTCTTGCGCGGCATACGCCTCGGAGCCACGGGAGAAGCTTTGGCTGCCCCCAGCGCCAGTCCATGAGGTAACAGGACATTCCCGGATGGTCCCGTCAGACGGGTCTCGGCGGGCCGGACGACTCCGAGCTGTTCAAGGCCCGGATCACTGCGCTCGCGGACGAGGTGGTCGACCGGGAGTCGAAACTGAAGGAACGTGACGAGGGTCTGGGCGCCGCCCGCGCCGCCGACCGTGAGCTCGTGGCCCGCTCAACCGTTATGACACGACTCGTCGACAGGAGTGAAAGGCGCAGGCGAAGTCCGGAGTACGGGCCGTACGCCCGTGTGAGAGGCGGTCAAAGGGATCCGCGAGATTGCCCGGATCGATCCGCAGGGCTGTCCGTGAGATCCGCAAGCCGGCGTGGAGTCCTGCGTCGGCTTCGGCATGAGGGCGGCCGCATAGCCGCCCTGGGCTCGTTCGCCCCGGCCGAGTTGTCTGCGATGCCAGGGGCTGCGCCCCAGTTGCACCCTTTGCTGATGGAGCGTCAATGACTGGTTTGTTGGAGGCTCCGCAAGCCCGCAGGCAGGGCGACACCAGAGGGTGCTCGGGGGGATCTGCCCTGGAGGCCGGCAGCAATCTTGCGGATTGCGGGGAGCCGCGCGAACAGCGCTTCCCCGGGGCAGTTGGTGGCATAGCCGTCGCGATGGCCGGAGATGGCGTCGAATTCGGCCGAAGCTCCCTTGGCGTAGCGGCTCTTGTCGTTCGTGGACGTGAGCCGCACCTTGCTGGTGGGGTCGATGCCGTTCAAGCCGAGCTTCCAGGCGGCGAGGGCTGCGATCGCGTGCTCCATGGCTGCCGGTACGGGGGTGTCTCGTCCGAAGGTGCCGATCGCCGCAATCCCCGTGGTGCCCTGGTTGAACCCGAGGGTGTGGGAGCCGACGACGGGGCGGCCGGTACCGCCGGCGCGGCCTTCGTAGATGGTGCCGCATTTGTCGACGAGGAAGTTGTAGCCGAGGTCTCCCCATCTCTGGTCACGGGTCTGGCCCGTATACAGATTGCGCAGGGTACGCGGGACGTCGGCGCAGTCGTAGCCGTTGGGGGTGGCCGTGTGATGGATGAAGACCGCCGTCACCCTTTGCGCGTAGTGGGCATGTGGGTCGCGCTTGGTCTCGTCGGCCCGCCACTGAGTACGCAACACGATGGCGGGCCGAGGCGCCGCACGGGGGAATGCCACTGGCCTCGCTCCGAGGGCCGGGAACGGCAGCGCGGAATCGACAGCCGACTCCGGAACTGCTCCGGCCCGCCATACGGCAAGGGGGCCTTCCGGTGTCGTATCGCCGACGGCGCGGGCCGTAGTCACTCCAGGCGGTGCCGCCATGAGAGGAACTGCCACAGGGGCCGTGACCCACAGTGCAATTCGGTACAGACGCACGGGAAAACCTTCTCTGTCTTTCGCCAAGGGGACGGCGTGAACGCGTATGCCCACAGCTTCGCGGTGGGAGGTTCGCTGCGCGCACCGGGTTAGTGCAGACAGGCGAGCGTGCCGGCACTCCTGCCGACTGCCGCAGGGGTGTGTGGGTGAGGGCTTCCCTATCGGGGTGAGGTGTGCGATGACGAGTCGAGGCACGCACAGCCACCCCTGCCAAGCGGGCCGGCCAGGTACCTTCCCGGCACCTGGCCGAGCTGGCCCGTGGCTACGGATCCGACGTCGACCGGCCGGTCCGGCGGGAAGCCGAAGTTCTATGCCGCCGAGCTCCGGCGCCTGGCGGATGTCCCCAGCCGCTGCAGCCCGTGACTGCTGGGCAAGCGTGCCGCGGGGCGTCGACGTGAGGGTTGTACCGAAGGGTGTCTGGAGGGGTGCACCGAGGTTGCACCTCAGACAGGAATGCAGGTGCAAAACCGTCTTTCCGTGATCCTGGGCGCTTTTCCTGGTCAGCCCCGTGGGCAAGCCACTTTCGCATGACGGCGGCCCGCAGCCCAGCACCTCGCTGACTCGCATCCGCCGACCAGCCCCGTCGGCCGACCTTTTGGCGCGCACTCGCGCCCGCCGTACGGACCGCCGGACCCTTGGGCTGACGCGAGCGGCGACATATCAGGCAAACCGAGCGCGCTGTCGGTGGACTCCTGGCACACTGATTTTTCAGCTCTCTGCTGTCCCTGGCGGCGGGGGCTCTCGCGTGTCCGGTGCTCTTTCCGGGAGCAGCACCGTGGGACGGCGATGAGCGAGTGATGTTCCCCGAACGCGTGTCGAACAGTCCGTGGTCGGCGGGACGGGTGTGCAGCAATCCGGTGCTGCGTGGAGATGCTCATGCCCTGCCGCGAGCGCGGCAGCCTGTGGGTGTCGCGTGATGACGTGATGGAGGTCAGCGGACTGGGGGAGGAGCAGGCAGCGGTTTGAGTGCGCGCGGGTTCGGCCCACGACCAGGGCTTTGAGTTCTACCCGGTCTCCACGACATTTGAGGTGGCTGGTGACGGGGAGGCTTGCCGCGCGTGTCGACGAGGCTGTGGTGTGGCGCGACGGCAGCGCGTACTGCTTCTGCGGCGCCGAATACGTGAGCTACGACATCGCCGACGACACGATGGCATCCCGGCTCGGCCATGCAGTCGACAACGAGATCACTCACGCTGTGGCAGGACGGAACGCGAGGGCAGTAACCGGACAACCCTCACCCTGGGACTTCCGTGCGCTCCCACCATTCGTAGACAGGCAATTGGCCCTTGTCGGTTTTCTGGTGACGTGTCGTCGCCTTGAAGTGCTCGTATCCACCACGGAACGGGATCTTGAGGTCGACTCCGGGCGTAGTAATGGAAACGATCCGCTCAGGAAGATCGTCGGGGCCGCCCTCAAGGACTGCTTTCATCGCGTTGGTCATGGCGAAAGTTTCCCCTGACGGTGCTCCGGCTTCTCCATGACGCGCCGAAGTGCTCGCCGCCGTGTGTCCTGCCGGCATCCCAGCAGCATGCCCATGAATTCCGGCAACCACTCGATGCAGGACCCTGTCCAAGGAGGCACGGAGACCGACGGACCGCACCACGCGGAGCTCGCGAAACTGCGGTACGCGCTCTGTGCTGGAGCTCTACGGCATCGGATACCCCGCGCCCGGTTCGGTACTCCCACGCCGCCCCGCTACTGGGTACGGTCGCGGCAGACGAACTTCGTCGACAGCCACAGGCCCGCGGGCCTGTGGCTGCAGTTCTGGCATCGTGTTGATCAGCTGTAATACCGTGCTGCAGCTGACGGGGACGCCGAACACTCGAAGGGCGGACGGGTGACGCCCCTGCGGACGGAAGTGCGCAAGCCGACCGATTCGTTCCTCGACAACGTCCTGGCGGAAAACTCTGGCTGGACAGCGCACAGAAACGCAACAACCGCCCCGGCCTCAGGCTTGTACGCACCGCGGATCCAGGGCGCCGCCGCTCGCACGGCCCGATGGCGACTTCCCTGAGCACGGGTCCGAAGGGCTCAACGCTTCGACGACATTCAGCTGGGCGGAGTCCGTGCAGGCCCGGCCGCCGGCTTTGAGCAGACCCCGCTCAGCCGGTCCCTGAACTCGGTGGGCACTGAGTGGTCAAAGGCTGGAGCGCCCAGTTCCAGCCCAGCTGGAACCCAAAGGTGTCGGCGTTGTGATTCAAGCCGAGCACGCCTGCATGACCCGGCGCGGCGTCCAGGCCACCGGCACCACCACCATGACCCCCGCCCTCCGGGGCCTGCTGCACCGACGCCCGATCGCGCACTGAGTTCCTTGCCGTGACCGGCCTGCCCCGCTGACCCGACAGCGTTCCGGGACAGGTGACAGGTGACAGGCGAACAGCCAGCGGGTCTTGACGCGCACTGTTGGGCCCGGTTGCGGACTGCTGTCGGCGTATCCGCCTTCCGACGGGCAGCTGGCTCAGCCGCTGGGGTCATGTCATCTGGAGTCGCGTTACCTATCCTGCCGCCGGGCATACTGTCGACCGTGGCGTGGAACGGATCTGCGCATGACCGAAAGTGCGAGCCCGCGTATCTCGATGCCCCGGATCACCGTGCTGGCAGTCCAGTCAGGTGATCCGCCCTTCCGCCTTGTGGAGATCGACGGGGAGGTCGTCAGTGCGGCAACATCGATGACGGACGTGCTCCACGCCGCCTCGGCCGCAGGCATCAGGGTCCACGACCTCGACGACCCGGGCGAGGTTCGGTGGGTGGGCGGCGGCAAGTTCACCTGGAGGCTGCATTAGTAGACCGTCGCAGCTATCTTTTGGGATAGAGGTGGCGGAGTTTGATGCGTGCGTCGTGGGTGGTGAAGTGCCAGTCCACCTGACGTTGGTCGGTGTTGGTGGCGTTCTGCCAGGCTGAGAGTTCGGTGTTGAGGATGTCGAGGTTGCCGATCCGGCGGTCGAGGCATTGCCGGGTCAGTGCGGAGAGTTCGATCTCGGCGATGTTGAGCCATGACCCGTGTTTGGGTGTGTGGTGGATTTCGAGGCGTTGGGCCAGGGCGAAGGCCTCTTCTGGGTCGAATGCCTCGTAAAGTGAGGCGATGTTGTGGGTGTTGAGGTTGTCCATCACCAGCACCACGGCCTCGGCGTCGGGGTAATCCACGCTCAGCAGCTGCTTGACCTGGCCGGCCCAGTCGATCCGGGTCCGCTGGGGCAGTGCCTGAACCCGACGCCATCCGCGCAGGGGTTCGACCCACACGAAGATTGAGCATGTGCCGCAGCGGATGTACTCGCTGTCCTGGCAGACGTCGTGACCAGGGCGGGCCGGGAGCGGGTCGCGGGCATGATCGAGGAGCTGGCAGGGCTTCTCGTCCATGCACACCACCGGACGTGCCGGGTCATAGGGCCGGGCATAGACGGCCAGCACGTCTTCCATCCGGGCCGCGAACTCCGCGTTCGCTCGTGGTGGGATGGTCCAGCACTTCTTCAGATGAGGACGCAGTTTCGTTTTTTTAAGACCCGCCCGATGGTGGAGTGATCCAGATCGGGGATGTCCTCGACCAGCGCGACGTGCTTCTCCAGCAGCCGCAGCGACCACCGGGCATAACCCTCGGGTGGCTGTGAGCACGCCATCGCGATCAGCCGGGCTTCGACCTCACCGGTCACCGGCGAGGGCACCGGCGGGAGGTCGCGCTTCTTCCGCGCGACCGTGGCGTGAACATCGCCACCGGTCTCAGCGAAACGCTTGGCGACCAGTCGCAACGTCTCACCCGAGACCCCGACCCGGGCAGCAATCACGTCCTGCGAGCCGATCGCGCCTGCAGAAGTGTCGAGCGCGAGCAGTATCCGTGTCCGCCTGATCACCGAGGCCGGATGAACCCCCGTCGTGGTCACCCGAACCAACTCTTCACGATCAGCCACGGTCAGCACCACCGGCCTCTTCTGCGAACCCATCACACCAGCCCTGTCTGGCAGAACGGAAGGAGAATCTGCCAGACACCAACCTCCCAACCAAACAACCCATAACTAAGTAGCGACACGCTACTAGCTAGGCAGTTGCCATGCGCGGGAGGCCAACCGACTGCCGACGCGGATCGCCACACCGCGTCTCCGTGGGCAGCGGCGACTTTTTCGATCCGGGCCCCCGATCGGCGGTGGGCGCACTGTAGGCGACGACCTTCGCCGCCCCACCCGCGTTCCGAACCGATTCCACGGCGGCCTGGTAGCCATCCATTCCGGGAAGCCGACTTGGGCGGTGTCCTGATTGGTGAGCGCAGACCGACGAATTCACATCTCGGCGGCTGGCTCCGACGACGGTTGGTTGCGTACTCGAAGACATGGGATGACGCGCCGAGTTGTTGGGGCCGCTCATTCCTATGCTGTTCCCATGGCGGAGGAGCACTTCAAGGACGGAACCCTGTCGGGTGAGGGCGACTATTCGGACGTCCGCTGTAGGCAGAACTGTCGCGTCTCATTGAGGATGCGCAGGGCCGGGACCTCGAAGTTTGCGCTTTGCAGCTGATCGCGTCTCATACGTACGGTCGCCGCGGCGTGCTCGTGACCTACTTCTCATCGATCGGTTGGGAGTCCTGGGGGCTGTCGAGTCGGCCAGTCATCCCGGACCTCATGCCGCTCTTCATAGACGACGACCTTCTCTTCGAGGACGATGCCGGGCCTCGGATCACCGTGGTACTCAACCGATGGACCCAAGAGCTCCCCGCGAACGGCTGCAAGTCCCCGGAATCCTGGGAGACGTACGCTCGATTCGCCCGGGACTGGACCGTTTTGCTGGCGCCGCGACGCTGAAGACCTGGGCTACTCGAGGTTCGGCCGCGCCTACAAGACCACCGTCACCGAGTGGGCACGCGACCTGTCTGGGCCGAGAGTGTGAGGACCAAGCAGGTCTTCATCGAATCGATCGGCCGCAACCACAAGACCGAAAAGTCCCGTCTGACGGCTGACTTGGAGCGGGACATGAAGGTCCTGGCCTCGATCGACGCCATCGCGTAAGGAGAATCCCCACCTCATGGCTTGCATCAGCGCAGAGACCCGCGCCCGCAACGAGGAGGCCATCCGGGCCGCGATGGACCGGATCCTCAAGGGTGACGTTCCGCCCGGCGGCGGCTGCGACCTGAAGACACTGGCCGCCGAAGCCGACCTGACCCGCACCGCGTGCCAGCCGAAGAAGAATCGTGACGGCACCGCCCGCCCCGGCCCCTACCAGCACCTTGCCGAAGAGTTCGAACGACGCCTTCGTGCCCTGCAGGAGGCCGGGCAGGTCGTCGACCCGCGGATCGCGCAAATCGAACGACTCAAGGCCCAGGTCACCGAGCTCAAGAAAAGCCTGGCCAAGCAGGACGAGACCATCGCCGAGCTCACCACCTTCAAGAACCTCGCCGTCTCACGGCTGGCCGCTCCGCACGACGAGATCCAGCGCCTACGGGAGCAGGCCGCAGCCGTCGGGAACATCCGCAGGCTCCCAGCAAGCCGCCCGGGAACGGCACCGTACGGGTCGTGCAGCTGAGCACGACCCTGTCCGCCGTACCAGTCGCCGTGGGCTGTTGGCATCCTGGGCGTCATGGACGAGACCCGTGTGCTCACCGAGTACGAAGTCCACGACAGGCTCAGCGATGACGACCGCAACGCTGGGTGGGAAGCCGACGAAGCGCACGGGTGGAGTCGATGAGCATGCAGTCGGCCCTGGCATGTTTCATGGGCGGTACCAGGCCGACGTACGGGACTCCAGATGTTGCGGAACAACACGTTATTGACGGCGACGGCGTGCCGTGGCGTGCCTACGCGGAACTGAGCGACGACCGATGATTCAGGGCGCGACCGGACAGATCGCTCAGCGTGCACCCGGTTGGCGGTTGGGTGCCCATAGCTGGTAGGCGTCGCCTGCGGCGAGTCGGCCTCGGTAGACGTCGATCTTGTGGTCGATGAGTTTCAGGTTCTCCTGGAGTTCGGCAGCCTTGGCGAGCACCTGGTCGCGATGCGACTCCAGCAGGTTCAAGCGTTCGTCCTCGTTACCCCGGCCTGCCGCGACGAGTTCGGCGTAGCGGCGGATGCTTTTAATGGGCATGCCGGTTGCCCGGAGCCTGGTGCAGACGGTGATCCATTCCAGGTCGAGTTGGTGGTAGCGGCGTCGGCCGCCGTGGGTGCGGTCGACGGGGGTGACGACCAGGCCGACGCGTTCGTAGTAGCGCAGGGTATGCACGCTGACGCCAGTGCGGCGGGCGGCCTCGCCGATGCTCAGGCCCGCCTGAGGGTCGGAGTGAGGGGGCCCGGATTCCGGCTGCTGATTGACCTCGACCACGCTCTAAATCCTAGCGTCGTGGTCAGGCTCCGCGAACCCCTCAATGCCGATCGTCAGCAGTGCCTATCGATGGGACAACCCGCATGCCCGAACTCAGCCGACGCCGTCGACTCTTGGTGCTCGCGATCTGCTGCGCCAGCGTGATCGTCGTGGTGATGGACATCTCTATCGTCAACGTTGCGCTGCCGTCGATCCGTCGCGATCTGCACGCCTCGGTGTCCGGCCTGCAGTGGACGGTCGACGCGTACACCTTGGTGCTGGCCGGCTTCCTGGTGCTGGCCGGATCCACCGCTGACCGGGTCGGCCGTCGGCGCATCTTCCAGGTCGGCCTCGCCGCCTTCGGATTGGGCTCGCTATTGTGCGGGCTGTCGCCGAGTCTCGCCTGGCTGATCGCGGCGCGGGTGCTGCAGGCCGTCGGCGGCACGATGCTCAACCCGGTGGCGATGGCGATCGTCGCCACCACGTTCCCCCAACCGGCCGAGCGGGCCAGGGCCATCGGCACCTTCGGCTCGATGACCGGCCTGTCGCTGGCGCTGGGCCCGATCCTCGGCGGCGCCCTGGTCGACGGCTTCGGCTGGCACTCCATCTTCTGGATCAACGTGCCGATCGTGGCCGCCGCGATCGTATGCACCGCGCTGTTCGTGCCCGAGTCCCGCGCTGCCCGGGCACGCCGGTTCGACCCAGTGGGCCAGACCCTGGTGATCCTGGTACTGGGCAGCGTCGTCTTCTCGATCACCGAGTCCAGGCAGTTGGGCTGGACCTCACCGGTCCTCTTGGGCCTGCTCGCCGTGGCCGCGCTCGGCGTGTTGGGCATCCTCGGCTACGAACCACGCCGCGTCGACCCGCTGCTGGAGCTGCGCCTGTTTCGTAGCGTGCCGTTCAGTTCGGCGATCCTGATGGCGCTTTTCGCTCTGTGCGGGTTCGGTGCATTCCTGTTCGTGACCACGCAGTACCTGCAGGACGTGCGCGACCTGTCAGCACTGGCGACCGGGCTGTGCCTGCTCCCGGTCGGGGCGCTGGTCGTGGTGCTCTCCCCGTTCACCGGCCGGCTGGTCGGTGCGCGCGGCCCCCGGCTTCCGCTGCTGGTCGCCGGGGGTGCGCTGGCGCTGGCCGGTGGCGCGTCGCTCTGGCTCCAACCGGCCACCCCACTGCCGGCCGTGCTCGCGACCTACCTGTTGTTCGGCATCTTCCTGGGCACCGTCAACCCGCCGATCACCAACACAGCGGTCTCCGGCATGCCCCGCTCGATGGCCGGGGTGGCCACTTCGTTGGCCTCCGCGGGCCGGCAGACCGGAACCACCCTGGGCGTTGCAATCTCCGGAACGATCGCGGGCTCGGTCCTGACCCGCGGCGAAACGGCGTTCATGAAAGCGGAGCACGGCGTGTGGTGGATGGTGCTCGGGCTGGGCCTGGGCATCGTGGTCTTGGGCCTGCTGAGCACGGGGCGATGGGCCCTGAACACCGCCGCGGGAGCGGCGGAATTGTTCGAGGAGGTGGACCGTGGGGCGGATTTTCGAACCGCCCCTATCGGCCACCGTTGATCGGTAAGGCGGCATGGCGCACTCCAAGACCACCGTGGCCGACGCGGCCCGCCTCAACGGTCTGGCGAGCGGTCGGCAAGGGCGCGTCCCATGTCGACCTCGGCTGGCGCTGTCTTCGCGCACTGTTCTGGCACCTCGACGACGGTCAAAGCCGGCTGGGGATCCCACAGCCCCACCGGACCAGACCACTCGAAACCCTTCTGATCCAGCCACAGATCCCATAACCCACGCCCGGCCCTGCAAACGACAGCCTGCCCCGAGGGGCGAAGGAATGAGCAGAGGAGACCTTGTGCTCGAAGAGACGGGCCGGCAGCTTTGTGGACGCCCGACGAAGTCCGGCGCTCCGTGCAAGGCTGCGGACCGCACCGTCACCACAAGATCGAGCCCGATCCGGTTACAGCGCAGAGCCCGCAGTCCGCACAGCTCGCGCCCGGCGGAATCGAGGAAGCCGTTCGCGCCGGAGGCGTCGCGAACGCCACTGACACCGTGCGCATCAGATGCCTCGGCATCCGGCACGCCCCGAACAGAACCAGGTCTGGATGCCGCGCTCCTTCGTGTCCAAAAAAAGGCACAGGATGGATGCCCTGAGTGAGCGAGGGGCTACTCTTTGTCAGCTGTCGTAATTGATCTCCGCACCCGAGGGGGACTTCTGAATGAACCGCATGCGCAACGTACTTGCCGTGCTCGGCATCACTGCCGGGCTGGTCACGGCCCCTGCCGCGAGCGCCTCAGCGAAGCCGGAGGACCGGACGCCTGCATCCGTAGCGCGGCACGATCCCTGCACAGGTGAGTTCCGCGGCGACACCCGACTCGGCCCCAGGTGGCTTCCGAACAGGCGACTGGCCCCTGTGGGCCCGCTCCTGAAGGGGTACAAGCGCACCGGAGCCCTGTCCCCGCAGGCCTTTCTGAAGAAGTACTGGGAAGGACCCGCCGACTCCGGCAGCTGGAAGTACCCGCCCAACGACGGCTTCGGTCAGGTCAACAGCCAGATCGACAAGGAACCGACCAAGCTCCGCTCGGGCCAGCGTCTGGACCGCTTCGGTTCTGAGTACGGCAGCTACCTGGCACCCGCTGGTGACGCGTATGCAGAGCGCGCGCTGCCACCGCAGAACCTCAACACCCGTGAAGCAGGCATCGCTTGCGACTACCGCGTCTACAAGGTGGCCAAGCCCTTCTGGGTGTGGCAGGGCAGTATCGCCCCGTGGTTCGAGCAGCCGGGGGGCGGTCAGCAGGTCAAGCTCGACGCGGTCTTCCTCGACCCGGGCCAGGGGCAGCGGCTGAACGTCAAGTGGCTGCTGGAGCATGACTACCTCAAGCCCGCCGCCGCGTAACTTCAGCGTGGAACGCCGGGAACTGCACGCGGTGCTCAGCGAGGCAGGAGTGGCCGACAGCTACTACCGCATCGAGGGCGTTCACGAACCGGTCCCCACCCCCACGGACTTTCTGTTCTTGCGACAGGCATCCGACGGGGCGTGGGAGACCGGTGTGTACGAACGGGGTACGTACGAGGTCATCGCCCGCCACCCGAGCGAACAACTCGCCTGCGCGCATTTGCTCCACCTGCTCCTCTAAGCCTCGATCCACCGGGGAACGAGGAAGTACCTTGTGACCTGCGATGATGGGAGTTCTTCAGACGCGCGGGAAAGTCGTCATCCAAATCGCACCCCAGTGACCCGCCCCCGGCGGGAGAAGCACAACGAGCGTCCACCGTGGCACAGCCTGGAGCGTGTCCGGTTTGAGGAGCGCGATTAGGGAACCGCGGGTCACAGCAACCTCCTGGGGCAATTATCCATCCTGCAGCGGCACCGCCTTCGTTGACCACGACGGACCGTGGTCAACACCCGGCGTGACAGCGCCAGCCACCTGATCACTCGGGACTCACCGGGCGTCCGGGCCGACATCACATCCGTCGCCTGACGGCGGTCCCCGTCGAGGCCCCCATGGCCGGCAGCGCTGAGACGGACACGCTCCGCGATGTGGTGGGGGCGCTCGCGATGGCCTGTCGGGACCACGCCGACTTCGATCAGTCCTGGTTGCGATCCCGATCAACGGCCTTGGGCGCAGCCATGGTCCGGAGACGGGGTGATCGGAACCGCGAGATGGTCAGTCAGCGGACAGACAGACGGGCGATGAGCTTGGCCATGTTGGCTGCGTAGGCCGAGGACGTGATGCCCAGGGCGCTCTCGTGCGGCTCGTAGGGGGCTTCTGCCGGCGGGTCCGCCGGGTTGAAGCGGGACGTGCCGTACGTGTCACCGACGTTCTTGCTCATATAGGCCGCGCCGTCCGAGATGCCAGGCGCCAGTGTCCCGGACCAGGACCCGGTCCCACTTGCCCTCGGGTGGATTCATCCTGCTGTTGTCACCCCTGGTGAGAATGCCTCCGCCTGACATCCCGTCGGGATGTCCGTATCCAGAGCGTGCCCGCCCGGTGCCTGTCCGGGCGCAATTCGGCCCCGGCAGCCTCACTTCCGCCCCTGCCTGCCCGTTCGCCATGTCCGCCAGATACCTCTCCGCAGGCTCACCCCGTGTATTGGCTGACCCTTCATCGCTTGGTCACCTGGCGGGGCTCGGCCCGGGCGCCGCGAGATTCGATATGTTTGCGATGGGCATGTCAATCATGGCGCGTGCCCGGCCACGCGTCGACCAGGAGGACGCAGTGAAAATCAGAGCACGGATCCGCAAGGTCTCGCTCGTCGTCGGCAGCGCCATCGTGCTGGTGATCGCTGCTTCCGGCAGCGCTCTCGCTGCCCCGCCCACCGCCTTACCCGCGAACGCGGACGGACTGGAGCAGACGTTCCAACCCGCTTACGACTACGACACGGATGGCTGCTACCCGACTCCCGCCATCGGTCCCGACGGGGCCATAGCCCCCGGCCTCAACACCACCGGGGCCGTCAACGGTCGGTGTCGTGACTCCTGGGACCTCGACAACACCAACGGATATGCCCGCTACAAGTGCAACAACGGCTGGTGCGCCATCATGTACGGGCTCTATTTCGAGAAGGATCAGGCCGTGGCCGGCAGTGGGCTCGGCGGGCACAGGCACGACTGGGAGCACGTCGTTGTGTGGGTACAGAACAACGAGGCCCGCTACGTGTCCACCTCGGCCCACGGCAACTTCGACATCTACGGCCGCGACCAGATCCGGTGGGATGGAACGCACCCCAAGATCGTCTACCACAAGGACGGGGTGAGCACGCACTGCTTCCGTCCTGCGAATTCCAATGACGAGCCGCCGGAGAACCACTACCACGGGTGGCAGTTCCCCAGCCTGGTCGGCTGGAACGGCTTCCCCGCGGGCCTGCGGGACACGCTGACCCAGGCCGACTTCGGCAGTGCCGTCTTCGGCCTCAAGGACGGCAATTTCAACTACCACCTCGAAAAGGCCAAGCCGGCCGACATCTCATTCGACCCCAACGCCTGACGGATCGGCGGGGCCGGGGGCGGGTCTGTGGCAGCGGCAGCGTAGCCGCAGATCCGCCCCCGCACTGCTCGGCAGATGGAGCCGTGCGCCGCCCCGAGTTCACCGGCCCAGCCGTCCATTGTCAGGGCCCGGCCCCACTCCAGCGGGACCGTACCGTCGTCGGCGGCCTTCGGTGCGGGTGCCTCGTGGTCGTGCGTACCCCAGTTGGTCCACCCGGCCTGTGGCCCTTGCCCGTGCCGTACACCTCGAAGCCGTTGAGGCCCAGCGGGTTGGCTTTCGACCGTTTCGTCACGGTCATCCGCACCAGCGTGCTGTGGAGGGACTGTTCAGTTTGATCTCCACCACCCGGCCGGCACCGGAGGCGGTCCGGTATACCGTGGTCCACGCCTGGCGATCCCGGTACGTCTCGATGGTGAACTCCACCGCGCAGCTGGACAGGATCTCCTGGCCGGTTGTGTTGTCACGTGGATTTCCGCTGGTGGACGGCGTGAAGTCGGGGTCGTCCTTGGTGGCTTCGAACATCAGCCGTATCGAATCGACCTCGCACTGGAGGTCGACGGAGATCCACTGCGGGTCGCCGGCGCCTTCCGTGCCGGCGAGCACCTGGCCCTCCAAGCGGGCGCCGGTACCGGCAGGACCAGTGCACTCGCATATCTCGCCCACCGCACACCTTGCCGAGGTCGCTGTCTCGCCTGCGACAGAGCCATCGCCCGAGTGCGCTTCCCGCGACGGTCCTCTGCAGAACCGCCCACACCTGGCGAACGACGCCTACTTCTCGGACACCGCGTCGGCGCAGCTCTGGTTCTCCTCCAGCGCCGCCGTGTCCAGGGCTGCCGTGAGCCGGTTGAGGCGGGCTCGCAGGTTGCTGATCTCGTCGAGGTCGAAGCCGGTTGCCGCGGCGATCCGGCGCGGCACGGTCAGCGCCCGCTCGCGCAGTGCCGTGCCCTCGTCCGTGAGGTGGATGTGCACCGACCGCTCGTCCTGGGCGCTGCGCTCGCGCCGTACCAGGCCCGCCGCCTCCAACCGCTTCAGCAGCGGTGACAGCGTGCCGGAGTCGAGCCGCAGGCGCTCTCCCAGCGTCTTCACCGGCAGCTCGCCGTGCTCCCAGAGTGCCAGCATCACCAGGTACTGGGGATAGGTGAGCCCGAGGTCCTTGAGGAGTACGCGGTAGACGCTGCCGAAGGCGCGTGACGCGGCGTTCAAGGAAAAGCAGATCTGCTGGTCGAGGCGGAGGTAGTCGGCCTCGGGCGGGGCCTCGCGGCTCGGGCTGGGCATGGAGGTCATGGATCCAGCATAACCCTGCGCACCATTGGATTGTGCACAATTTAATTGTGTGCTTTCCTGGAGTGAAAGCGGCCGGACAGGGCCGCTGGGACATGACTTTCGAGAGGAATCGCTTTCATGGAAGCGCTGTACACCGCCGTCGCCACCGCAACCCACGGCCGCGAGGGCCGCGCCATCACCCCCGACGGCAAGCTGGATCTGCAGCTGGCCATCCCGGCGGAGATGGGCGGCAGCGGCCAGGGCACGAACCCGGAGCAGCTGTTCGCCGCCGGATACGCCGCCTGCTTCGCCAGTGCCCTGGGCCTCGTCGGCCGTCAGGCCAAGATCGACGTCAGTGACGCCGCCGTGACCGGTGAGGTCGGCATCGGCAAGCAGGGTGAGGGTTTCGGTCTCGCGGTCACGCTGCGAGTGGAGCTTCCCGAGACCGTCGACGAGGCCACCGGCCGCAAGCTGGTCGAGCAGGCTCACCAGGTCTGCCCCTACTCCAACGCGACCCGTGGCAACATCCCGGTCGAGCTCGTCATCGAGTAGCGCTCCGGGTGGCGATGGGCCGGTGTCCGGGACCAACCCCACCGGCCCGGGCCGGCCTCGCCGTGTGTCTGCTCCACACCCCCCGCGATTCGGGGCGGGCTGCGCGTATGGGTTTCAGCGGCCCCGGCGGCGGGGGAGCGGTACACGCCCGGGTAGAGCCCGCTGTCGGTGTTCTCGTCGATGGACAGCACCACGGCACGACGATGCGGAGTCTGCTCACTGGTTGGGTCTTTGGCGGTCAGGGGGGACCGCTCTCGGGCTGACGGAGAGGGATGTCCGTAGTCGCGTGGGCCGGTAAAGCCGCGCGTGAATGCTTGATCGTCTGGCGAACGGGCTGCCGCAGTCAACTTCGGTCTGCAGCTTTGCACGTGCCCATTACTTCTCTGGGGGAGGTGCCGCGCCGTAGCCGCGGCGCCCAGGAGAGAAGGGTATGAGTGACCCGCGGACAACTCAACGGGTGAGGCTCTGCCCCCGAGCTGCTGAAGCGGTTCGCCGTCGCACTGAGCGTTCGCGCTTTGTGGGCAGCCATCGTGGCGGTCATGCGCGGGGACGGGTAGTACTCGGGAACGTGGCGCGCCCGGAGGCGAGACCCCCCGCCACCGTCCGTCAAGTGGCGGCGATGCTGGGCTTCCTGTTCAGCATGGAGGGTCTGGCGCTGTCGCTGGGCTGCGACCGGACCCAACTTGAGCTGGCCCTCGCCCGGTCGCATCCGCAGGACCCGCCAAAGACGGCGCTGCTGTGGGCGGCTCAGGTGCAGCTCGGGCACCTCTCCCGCGCGAACCTTCGGGCGAGGTGCGACGAACTGCTCGGCAACCCCTTGGTGGTACCCGCCTATCCGCGCTACCTCAGCGGCTTCGTACACGCCCCGGAGCCCGTCCCGGGCCTCACCGACTTTGTTGTGGAGGCAGTCTCGAACGCGTTCGGACGGCTGCCGGACCCGGTGCTCCTGCCTTGGCTGCCGACCCTGATCACCACCCTGCGATCGGGCGGTGCCGAGCTGGCCCCGCTGCTGGTCCGTGAGGCCGGCCGGATCTTCCCCGGCCGGCTCGCAGCGCTGGACGAGTGGGTACCGCCGTGGCGGGCGCAGCCGGAAGCCGTGCATGCGGCGCGGCGCGCGGACGGCAGCCGTGGTTGCGCGCTGCTCGCTGCCCACCCCGTGGCGTGCGACGCGGTGGCGAGCCTGCTGGGCTGTGACGGGACGTGGGAGACGGTGGACCCCGGCCCGCCAGGCGCGGCACTGGCCGGTCGCCGTCCGGATACGGCTGTGACGCTGGAGGTGCTGCTGGCCGGCGCGTGATCTCGGCGGGGCGGAAGCCCGCGCAGCGGATCCGCCGTCGGCGGCGACCGGTGCCGCAGGCGCCCCGACGCGGCCCGGCAAGCGGGCCCAGGTCCGGCCGCAGCCGAGTCAAGTGCGCGGTCAGCTGCCGAGCGACGGCTGCCGGCACGTCCACCTGGCGTGCTCCGGCCGGCCTGCCTCGGCGGTAGAGGAGACCGAAACGGTAGATGCGGCTGTTTTCTGCGATGACCTGCCCGAACGCCTGTCGGAGCCCTCTGGGAAGACTGGCCCTCGACCCGGTCGCTTCTCGCTCATCGGTATGGACACCCTCGGCCGACCAGAATCACCGTCACCTCGACGAACAGGGTTTCCGCACGGAGAACTCCCAATGGTTCGGTCCACGGGCAGGAGCAGCGAAGGTGCCTTGGCGCAACCATACGGTCCGCAGGTGCATCTCCATTGTTGAAGATCGAATGGTTCGGGAAGCGAGAGAACGATGAACAGGCCGTTGCGGCATATAGCCGTCTTCTGTGGACTGCTGGTGCTGGCTTTGCTGCTCCGGGCGAACTGGCTCCAGTATTTCCAGAGCGATGCTCTTGCCACTGACGAGCACAATCGACGGGTGAAGATCGCTCAGTTCGCCACCCCGCGCGGCGACATCATCGTGGGTGGTGACCCGATCACCGGTTCGAAGGCGGTCTCCGGCACGGACTTCAAGTACCAGCGGACCTTCAAGCAGGGCGCGATGTACGCTCCGGTAACCGGGTACGCCTCACAGGCACAGGGCATGTCCCTGCTGGAGAAGACGTACGACAGCGTGCTCAGCGGCCAGGACGACCGGTTCGCCTTCCGGCACGCCAAAGACATTCTCACCGGCGAGCAGCGCCGCGGCGGCGATGTGATCACCACGATCGACCCGAAGGCGCAGAAGGCGGGCTACAAGGGGCTGACCGATCTCGGCGCCCGCGGCGCGGTCGTGGCCCTTGACCCGCGTACCGGAAAGGTACTCGCGCTGGTCTCCACCCCTTCCTACGACCCGTCCGTCTTCGCCGGGAATTCCTTCAAGGAGGGCGACAGATTCCAGGACCTCGTCGACGACAAGAGCAAGCCCCTGGCCAACCGCCCGCTGCGCGAGACCTTCCCGCCCGGCTCGACGTTCAAGATCCTCACTGCGGCCGCCGCTCTGGAGAACGGTGTGGTCACCGACGTCGACGCGGCGTCCGACGCCGTTTCCCCGTACCCTCTGCCACTCTCCTCGAACAAGATCAGCAGTGAAGCCGGCGACGCGGTCTGCAACAAGGCGTCCATGAAGACCGCCATGCAGTATTCCTGCAACAACGTCTTCCTCGACGCGGCCTCCAAGGTCGGCGCGGACAAGATGCGCGAGACAGCGGAGAAATTCGGCTTCAACGCCGACATCTACTCCGACGAGTTCGGCGACATGCTCGCCACCAAAAGCCTCTATCCGAGCCAACTGGACAAGCCGGGGACCGCGTTGACGGGCATGGGCCAGGGCAGCCTCACCAGCACCCCGATGCAGATGGCCATGGTGACCGCTGCTCTCGCCAACGACGGCAAGCTGATGCAGCCGTACATCGTCGAAGAGCTGCGCGGCCCCGACCTGTCGACCCTGGAGAAGCCCGAACCGAAGCTCAAGAGCCAGGCCGTCTCTGAGGAGATGGCGAAGAAGGTCCAGGAAATGATGGAGTTCACCGCCCAGGAGGGCAGCGCCCAACGGGCCCTGATCGATGGCGTCACGGTCGGTGGCAAGACCGGCACGGCGCAGCGCGGTGTGAATGTGAATGACGAGGTGCCGTACGGCTGGTTCGTCTCGTACGGCAAGAAGGCCGACGGCGCGTCGGTGGCGGTTGCGGTCTTCATCGACCCGACGGACATGGACATCTCCCGCTCGGACATCTCGGGCGGACGGTTGGGCGGACCGATCGCGAAGCGTGTGATGCAAGCAGTGCTGGGAAGCTGAGGGATCAGCTCATTTGATGAGCCTGCGGCCTGAACCGCAGGACAGAACCAGGGCTTTGTCAGGTGTATGGCCGGGTTGTGATTCCGGTGGTTCGCTGCGGGTATGTGGGCGGATGGACCAGCCATCATGGATGGTCGGCGCAAGCCGATGAGGCCGATGGCCGAACGGCCTGAGGCTGATCATCAGCGATGGCAGCAGTTCATGACCACCGCGGTTGTCGGGCGGAACGGCTGGAGCAAGTCCTCGCTGCTCGGCGTGATGGCTGGTGTGGGCGGGGATGCGGCACCAATACGGGCCTCACGTACATCGATGCCCGTGCATGCGCCCCTGCGACCGGCCGGTTCATCAGCGCCGACCCATCGCTTCGCTGTCGACCGACGCAGGATCCATGGACGCCCGGATCAGATCCGCCACCGGCTGATGTGAAAGCTGCACCCACCCACGCATGCCCGCGCCGTGGGCACGCGGGGCCGGAACGGAGGAGTCGTCTTCGTGAGCGGCTTCGAAGCGCATCCGGCGCTGGATGGCAGCTTCATCCTCGGCCAGCGGGAAGACGTCGGCGGGCGCGGGCAAGGGGTGCGCAGGGTGCAGGCGCAGCACACCGTCCCTGCCGGGGATCTCGTGGATGACCTCGGCCGCTACCAAGAGTGTGATCACGCCGTCGTTGGTTTGGAGTGGAGGCAGTCCGTAGTGCGCGGCATATCGGGCTGCGTCGGCCATCTGCCGGGGTACTTCGGCCTGCTCGTCCTCGTCCAAAATCGAGGGTCCTCCCAACAGGAGAGGCTCAGATCCCCGTCCGGGTTTGACGAACTGCATACAAACCGCGTCATGTCCTTCCTGGCGAGACGGGCAGCGTTAGGTTCATGGCGGCGAACACCGCTGCCAGGCCCAGCACAGGCCGCCATTGCGCGGTGGTGAATGACCGCAGCTTCGGCCGGCCCGCGCCCAGCAGCACTGCGGCGGCCACCCACTGGCGCACCGCCACAACGCCTACCGGTCCCAGGACCGGGAAGGCGAGGGCGGCCACCGACGCTCCGACCTGATTGGACAGGCCGCTGCCCAGCATCAGGGCGATCCCGGACGGCCGGGGCGGGGCCATCGGCGGTGCGGCCCCGGCTGTCATTTCCGTACGAGCATCGGTTGCCATGACACGACCATCCGCCACGACGATGCACACGCAAAATGCATCCGATGCACCATCTATACACTTGACGCATGGATGGTCGTACGGAGCTTGAGCTGCGGCCTGCGCTGCCTGGTCACCATCGTCGACACAGGCGGCTTCACCGATGCAGCGATCGAACTCGGTGTCTCCCAGGCCGCGGTCTCCCGCACCCTGATTGTGCTGGAGCGAATCCTCGGCGTACGGCTGCTGCACCGCACCAGCCGTACCGTCACCCCTACCACCGCCGGCGTACAGGTACTCGCCGGCGCGCGTCCCCTGCTCGCCGACGCCGATGAACTGGTGCGCCTGGCCACCACTGGCCACACCCGCCTGCGCGTCGGCCACGCATGGTCGGCAATGGGCCGCCACACCACCGAGTTCCAGCGGCGCTGGCACGACCGCCGCCCCGATGTCGAACTGCACCTCTCCGCCACAACACCCCCACCGGTGGTCTGGCCGAGGGCCTGTGCGACCTGGCCGTTGTCCGCACCGCCATCGACGCCCGCCGTTATGCCCACGCCTTTGTCGGCCAGGAGCGTCGCAGTGTCCGGCTGGAGGAAATCCGCGAGCGCACCCTCGTCGTCGACCGCCGCACCGGCACAACCACCCTGGACCTGTGGCCCGAAGGTTTCCTCCCCGCCGTGGAGTACACCCAGGACATCGACGGCTGTGGCCGCCATCGCCACCGGCCGCTGCGTCGGCGTCACTCCACAGGCCACCGCCACCCAGTACCGCCGTGACGGCATCGCCTACCGGCCCCTGCGTGACGCCGACCCCGTTCCCGTCCACTTCATCTGGCGCCGGCATGACCCCCACGCCGCTACTCACGCCGCCGTCGCCCTGCTCTTTGACCTCTACCGTGAAGACGCCTGACACGGACCCTCGAAACGGTTCGGCTGGGGCGGCACGTCCGGAGTCACCGCCGGAGGCCCGAGAGTCGGCTGCCGGTCGTCCCCAGGGGCTGGAACGCTGCAGGCGCCTTGCCCAGGGAACGCAGGTCGGTGGCAGGTGACGCCAGTGCCTCGGCGGCTACGGAATGCGGCGCTCGATCAGCGTGTGCGCCGATCGCAACTCCTCGGGGCGGTTCATTCCGGCGTCGGTCACGAGCACATCCCTGCCACGTCCAGAAGCCGAGGAAGCCGCTGTCGGATTCCTCGTCTCGCAGGACGAAATCGTCGTCGGCGCAGGGCCTTCCGGGCCCGTCAGGAGGGTGATTGCCGGTCCCAGTGGTCGCTGGAGCCTTTGAGCCTGTGGAGAAGGATGCGCGGTCGCACGGGCTCAGTTCCGTCCGATTTTCGGTCGCGGCCTGTATCGCGGTGAAAATTCACAGGTGATTTGTTGTGCGGTGTCCGATATCCGAGCATGGAAGCCTCCCCCGGCGGTTCCCGCAGCAGGCATGCGCCCGCACGCTGGGCCGCCACTGCACGGACCGGGGGCCGTGGCGCTGCCTCGCGGGGCAGGCGACGGTACCCAGCACGATGAAAGGCGCACCATCCCCATGCACGACACCGGAACCGTCTCGCAATCGGCTCCGGCCCCGACCCCAGGACCCGACTCCGCCCGGACGGGGCACCTTCCGTCCCCGGGGCGGGAAGGGGACAACCGGCACACCCGGCGCTTCGGGCTTCCGGTCGCCACCGCACTGGTCATGGGCAACATCATCGGCGGCGGCATCTTCCTGCTCCCCGTGTCCGTCGCCCCGTACGGCACCATCAGCCTCGTCGCCTTCGGCGTACTCACCATCGGCGCCATCGCGCTCGCGCTCGTTTTCGGGCGGCTCGCGCAGCGCGACCCGCGCACCGGCGGGCCGTACGTCTACGTGCGCGAGGCCTTCGGCGATTTCGCGGGCTTCCTGGCCGCCTGGTCGTACTGGATCACCTCCTGGGTGAGCAATGCGGCGCTCGCCGTCACCGCCGTGGGCTACCTGGACGTGCTGTTGCCCCTGCACGACTCGCCGTGGCTGATGATGACTGCCGCACTCGTCGTGCAGTGGCTTCCGGCTCTCGCCAACCTCGCCGGGACCCGTTACGTCGGCGCGGTGCAGCTCGTCTCCACCGTGCTGAAGTTCGTGCCTCTGCTGCTGGTCGCGATCGGCGGGCTGTTCTTCTTCGACCCGGACAACCTCGGTCCTTTCCAGGCCACGGAAGGTGGCGCTCTCGGCGCGGTCTCCGCGTCCGCCGCGATCCTGCTGTTCAGCTACCTCGGTGTCGAGTCGGCGGCGGTCAGCGCGGGCGAGGTGCGCAATCCGCGGCGCAACGTCGGACGGGCGACCGTCCTCGGCACTCTTGGTGCGGCGCTGGTGTACCTGCTGGGCACCCTCGCCGTCTTCGGTACCGTCGCGCACGACAAGCTGCTCACCTCCAGCGCCCCCTTCACCGACGCCGTCAATGCCATGTTCGGCGGCACATGGGGCGGCGCGGCGGTCGCCTGCGCGGCGCTGGTGTCGATCGTGGGCGCGCTCAACGGCTGGACGCTGCTCAGCGCCCAGACCGCGTACGCCGCCGCCCGCGACGGGCTGTTCCCGGCACGCTTCGCGGTGAAGCGGCGGGGAGTGCCCACCTTCGGTGTGATCGTCACGGTCGTCCTCGCCTCGTTGCTGACCGTTTACAACTACATGGCCGGGACGGCCCGGGTATTCGAGATCCTGGTGCTGGTGACGACCTTCACCGCGACCGTTCCGTACCTCCTGGCGACGGCGGCCCAGCTGTACTTCCTCGTCTCGGGACAGCGCGACCGGGTCCGCCCGGCTCGCCTCGCCCGTGATGCAGTGCTCGCGCTGGCCGCCTTTGGTTTCTCCATGTGGCTCCTGGCGGGCTCCGGCTACGCAGCCGTCTACCAGGGCGTGCTGTTTCTCTTCGCGGGTGTTCTGGTCTACGCATGGATGTCGGCCCGCAAGGCGCGCGCCTGACGCCTCGGCGGGGGACTGGTCAGCCGGCCGCCCAGGTGGGCGTTGGAGTGCCTGTGCTCGACGTGCTGGCAGGTCATCAGGCGCGGTCCTTCACAGCCGCATGCGGGCTTGCCCCGCGTGACCGCTCAGACCGGACGCTCCCAGCGGTGGATGGGGCTGTTGTGCAGGATGAGCTCGGACAGCTCTGGGATGTCTCCGCTCCACCGCCTCCGCCGTACCTCCTCGTCGCAGATCGGCAGCAGTGTCGGGTGGTAGGGGAGTACCGGACGTTCGCCACCGGTCAGCAAGTCGGTGTGAACACGGCCAGCCCCGAACAGCCGCTCGACCTTGGTGCTCGTCAGCGCGAGGTTGACGTCGGCCCGATGCTCGTCGACCCGGTACAAGACGCGAATTTCGCCGAAGGCTTGGGCCGGGCAGCCGGCTTCCTTGCGTATGGCGCGCGGTTCGGTGCACCGCAGGTCCGCGGCGACGACGCGAGCCATCTTCATTACGTGCAGGGCGGCCGTGCAGTCGCCGCGCCGACGGACCGCGGCCTGGCGCCCCGACGCACCAGCCCGGCCCCACCCTGCACGTCAGGACCAGGTCGGCCGATCAGGTGCCGATCCCGCGATTCTGCGTAGTCCCTTCGAGTAATGCGTTACCCATAAAGGGCGAACCGGAACAATAGGGGGCGGGGGGTGGAAGGAAGATCGACGGGAGAGTGGTGCATGCCCCTGCGGAGGCGTAAGGCGCAGTTGAAGGCCCGGGCCGGGCAGGCGGCGGTCAGTGGATACGGTGCGGTGGATGCGCGCCTGCCCGTCAGCGAGCTGGCCAGGCAGTTGCTGCGCAAGGCCTTTCCCGACCACTGGTCTTTTCTCCTCGGCGAGATCGCCCTCTACTCCTTTGTGGTCCTGCTCCTCACCGGCGTGTACCTCACCCTGTTCTTCGACCCGAGCATGATGGAGAGCGTCTACACCGGTTCCTATGTGCCCCTTCAGGGCGTGAGGATGACGCAGGCCTACACCACCACCCTCGACATCAGCTTCGCCGTGCGCGGAGGCCTGCTGATCCGTCAGATCCACCACTGGGCGGCACTGGCGTTCGTCGCCGCGATCGCCGTCCATATGCTGCGCATCTTCTTCACCGGCGCCTTCCGTAAACCGCGGGAGGCCAACTGGATCGTGGGCGTGACACTGCTCGTACTCGCGCTCCTCGAAGGATTCGCGGGCTACTCGCTGCCCGACGACCTGCTGTCCGGTACGGGCCTGAGGACGGCGGCCACCATTGTGGGGTCGATCCCTGTCGTCGGAACGTACTTGGAGCTGTTCGTCTTCGGCGGACTGTTCCCGGGTGATGACGTGATCCCCCGTCTGTATCCCGTGCATGTCCTGCTCGTGCCCGGCCTGATCGTGGCACTGATCACCGCTCATCTCATCCTGGTGGTCTACCTCAAACACACCCACTGGGCGGGTCAGGGGAAGACCAACGAGAACGCCGTCGGCTCACCGGCGTTCCCTCACTTCACCGCGAAGACCACAGGTTTCTTCCTCATGGTGTTCGGCGTACTGACCTTGCTGGGCGCGCTCGCCCAGATCAACCCCGTATGGAACTACGGCCCCTACCGCGCCGACCAGGTTTCCGGAAATGCACAGCCGGACTGGTACGTCGGGTTCCTGGAGGGCGCGCTCCGACTGATGCCGCCATGGGAGACAGACATCGCGGGCCACACCATCATGTGGAATGTTTTCATTCCGGCGATCGTGCTGCCAGGTGTGGTCTTCACAGTGCTGTTCCTCTATCCCTTCTTCGAGAAATGGGTGACGGGCGACCGCAGGGAACACCATCTGTGCGACCGGCCGCGCAACCGGCCGACCCGTACGGGGCTCGGCGCGGCGGCCATCGTCTTTTACGCCGTTCTCCTGGTCGCCGGCGGCAACGACGTCGTCGCCTTCTCGTTCAGGGTTTCGGTCGAGGCCATGACCTGGATTCTCAGAACGGCGCTGATCGCCGGCCCGCTCCTGGCTTTCGCACTGACCAAACGCCTCTGCCTCGCCCTTCAGATGCGGGACCGCCGCCGACTGACCGAGGGCGAGGAGACCGGCCAGGTGACCCAGTCGCTGAACGGCGACCTCTCGGAGAGCCACCGCGGTCTGAGCCCGACAGCCCGCTACCGCATCCTGATGCGTGATGTCCCGACGCCCCTGGAGCTTCCCGCAAAGGGCCCGATCTCGCCTCGGCGACGGCTTCGGTCCGTACTGAGCGGCTGGTACTACGGGGACCGCGTGGAACTGCCCGCCACGGACGAGCAACGGTCCCGGATCGCCGAGCGGACCGCGCCGCCGGAGCCGGTCCGCGAGCCCGAGGACTGAGAACCGTCCTCAGCCCTGGGCACGCGCGTATTGGAAGACCATTCCGAACACCCCTGCCAGGACCACGCCCAGCCCGATCAGGAAGAGCCACAGACCGAACACCACACCGAGAGCGAGCAGGGCCATCCCCGCGGCTGTCAGCGACGGCCAGATGCTGTACGGAGGAAAGAAGTCCACCGGACCGGACCGCTCATGGATGTGTCCGTCCCCGCGGTCCTCGGGGCGCAGTCCCTTCCTCCGGTAGTTGGTGGCGAAGAAGAATGTGACCAGCAACGCCATGAGGAACGAGACGGTGAGAGCCGCCGTGCCTGTCGGATCCCGGGACCACACGGCGTAGAGAACATCGGTCACGAGAAAGAACCCCGCGACCCCGGCGAAGAGAATGGCCTCGGTCTTCATTCGCCCGACTCCTCTTCGGCGCCCGATGCGGAGTGGGCCCCGCCTCGGCCGAGGCCCGGCTTCTGTTTCTCCGGCATGAGGGGGTGGTGCAGGTCGAAAGCCGGCGAGTCGGAACGTACGCGGGGCAAAGCCCGGAAATTGTGCCTCGGGGGTGGACAGGAAGTCGCCCACTCCAGGGAACGGCCGAACCCCCACGGGTCGTCCACCTCGACCTTCGGCGCGTAACGGCTGGTGTGCCACACGTTGTACAGGAATGGCAGTGTCGACAGGCCCAGCAGAAAGGAGCCGAAGGACGAGATCGTGTTGAGCAAGGTGAAGCCGTCCGCCGCGAGATAGTCGGCGTAACGCCGGGGCATTCCGGCCTCACCCAGCCAGTGCTGGACCAGGAAGGTCAGCTGAAAGCCGACGAACAAGGTCCAGAAATGGATACGTCCGATGCGTTCATCCAGCATGCGCCCGGTCAACTTGGGCCACCAGAAATAGAAGCCGCCGAACATCGCGAAGACCACTGTTCCGAAGAGCACGTAATGGAGGTGGGCGACGATGAAGTACGAATCGGTGAGATGGAAGTCCAGCGGGGGTGAGGCGATCAGCACTCCACTGAGGCCGCCGAGGAGAAAAGTCACGAGGAAGCCGATCGCCCAGAGCATGGGTGTCTCGAACGAGATACTGCCGTGCCACATGGTGCCGATCCAGTTGAAGAACTTGACGCCGGTGGGTACGGCGATGATGAACGACATGGCGGAGAAGAAGGGCAGGAGAACGGCTCCCGTCGCGAACATGTGGTGGGCCCAGACAACCGCCGAGAGCATGGTGATGCTGATCGTGGCCATCACCATTCCGAAATACCCGAACATCGGCTTCCGGCTGAACACGGGAATGATCTCGCTCACCACTCCGAAGAAGGGCAACGCGACAATGTAGACCTCGGGATGGCCGAAGAACCAGAACAGGTGCTGCCACAGCAGCGCCCCGCCATTCGCGGAGTCGAAAACATGCGCCCCGAACTTCCGGTCGGCCTCGAGGGCGAGCAGGGTGGCAGCAAGCACCGGAAACGCGAGCAGCGCGAGGATCGAGGTGAACAGAACGTTCCACGTGAAGATCGGCATCCGGAACATGGTCATACCCGGCGCACGCAGACAGACGATCGTAGTGATGAAATTGACCGATGCCAGGGTCGTACTGATTCCCGACAGCACCAGGCCCATGGTCCAGAGGTCTCCGCCGGCGCCGGGCGAGAAGACGGCGCTGTTCAGCGGAGCGTAGGCGAACCAGCCGAAGTGCGCCGCGCCGCCGGGCACCACGAATCCGGACACCACGATGATTCCGCCGAAGAGGAAGAGCCAGTAGGTGAGCGCGTTGAGGCGGGGGAAGGCGACGTCGGGCGCGCCGATCTGAAGCGGCATGATGGCGTTCGCGAAGCCGCCGAACATCGGCGTGGCGAACAGCAGCATCATGATGGTGCCGTGGATGGTGAACAGCTGGTTGTACTGTTCCGCGCTGACGATCTGGAGTCCTGGCCGGGCCAGCTCCGCTCGCATGAGCATGGCCAGCACTCCGGCCAGCAGGAAGAACCCGAACGCGGTGACCATGTAGAGATTGCCGATGACCTTGTGGTCCGTGGTCGTCAGCCAGCCCATGAGCCTCACACCGGCATTGATGCGCTTGTTGGCCACCGGCTCGGCCGACGCGGCTTCCTGCAGGTCCTGTGCCATCGGTTCTCCGTCCCTCCCGGTTGACTCGATGGTGGAGCCTGCCACCATGGACGGCCCGTACGACTGGCGGTGACACCTCGAATTTCACCAGTTCACCGGTGCTCCGATCGGGTGTCCCAGGGGCCCGCCGCGTCCAGGATTCCCGGCGGTCATGAGTCGGACCGTCGTCACGTCCGGTGCGAGCGCCGGGGCGGACCGGGTGACGGCGCGTCTGTTCGGGCGGGAATGCGCGACTGAGCCCTGGCAGCGGACCAGCTGTTCTGGCCCCGCGGCCGGTCCGCGAACCGGCCGGTACGGAGGAGGGAAAGGCGACTGGCCCGTACCGCAATCGCTGCACAGGACCATCGCAGCGAGCACGGACGGACCACTGAGGCGCCGACAGAGGGGACGCGCTCGTGGTCGTGCCCACCGCCGCCCGCAGGTACCCGTCGGGTGTGAACGGCAGGGTGGTACCCCTGGAGGTACGACCGTTGGCGAGGTCGAGGTTGGTCGGCAGTGCGTACCAGCCGTCGGTGGCGGCTTGCGCGTCGAGTGCTTGCTGGTCGAAGTGCGACGTAAAAAAGGGCTTGCCGGTGGCGGGGCCGTGGTGATCCGGCTGTCCACCCCGCTGCTGGCCACGCAGCAAGCCGGCTTCGTCGCCAGGCGCAGCTGGTTCTTGCTGCCGGGCCGTCGAGAAGGTGCCCGACCTGAGCATGCCTGCGCCTGGGTCTCCTGGGACACACACGCCGGAGACCACGACGTCGAGCAGGTGGCCGGCCGTCGCTCCGTTTCCGCCCCTGCTCAGTGGCGGCCGCGACTCCGTTGGCCAGGTCGAGGAGGTCGGGGATCGTGACGTCGTTCCTGGCCGTACCCAACTGCTGTGCCCGGCGGAGGAGGATTCTACCCGCCGCATGTCACTGATCGTGGCGCGCTTCGACGTGGCGTCCGGGCTCGACAGGTTCTTCGGACAACACCACGGTCGGCCCGCGGAATGACTTGCTGTGCAGCACCGTCGCCCGCAGCAATGACTCCAGGGCCGGCCCGGGTTGGAGTTCGGTCGATGCGTTGTGCACCCGCGCCCACAGGGCTTGGACTCGCTCGTCCGGCACCACCTCGGCCAGTGCCCGACGCCTACCAGGATGAGCAACGTCTGGCCAGAGCACAGCACTCGGCTCAGCTGTATCGAGTTACGCCACCCCGCACAGGCAGGGTGTCGTAGGCGGCCCCCGGGCCGACGGTTCCCCGAGCGATCCCGGCGCACAGGATCGCTTTCAGGACCGTCTCTCGGCCGCCCCGAAAGCCGTCGTATCGCGCACGGAGCCAGCCGGATAATGTGAGCATCCGGGCAGTGACGGTACAACGACAAGGGGGGCGGGACCAGTGGCCGACGGTGCGGCAGGGACAGGAACACTCCGGTGTCGCGGCGTGTGTCCGATGCGGGCGTCCGGTCGTTCCGGGTGCCGCTGCGTCGAGGGACGGCACTGAGCGCCGAAGGCCCTCGCCCGTCCGGCGTCGCGCCGGATGCGGCAGAGGCATCCCTGCTCACGTTCCTCGGCCTGGAGCCCTGCAGGCTACTGAACTTGAATTCGTGATGTCGGTCGCAGCATGTTGAGCTTGCGCTTCACGGCCCGGGCGATCTGGCTGAGGTCGACGGCGGCGAGGTTGCCGAATTCGCGCTTGACCAGGGACCACACGCTTTCCTGCGCTTCAGGCCGGGTGCATAGGTGGGCAGCTGGAACACCGTGAGCCAGTCGGCTTCGCGGCGATGAACTTGCGCAGGGGTGCGGTCAGGTGAATACGCACGTTGTCCCAGACCAGCACGATCGGCCCGCCGAGCTGGATGCGGGCGCGCACCAGCAGGTCTCGGAAGTCTCGTCGGCCGAAGTCCTTCGGCTGGTCCTTGCGTCCGCCGTACTCGCGGACCGAGTAGATCAGGCGGGACCGCTCGCCCGGTTTGTGGCAGGTCATGCCCACCATCGAGACCCTGCCCGAGCGGCACGCGGCGTTGTGATCGACTGCATAGACGATGCCCCGCAAGGCCGCACGGTCGCACGCCGGCTTCCGCCCGGGAAACCGTTGCAGCCGAGGCGGGCGAGCCGGGAGCAAGGGCACCACCCGCTCCCACAGGTCGTCAGACACAAGATCAACGGACGTCCGGCAGACCCTGCTCCGTCTCGCATCACCTACCAAGCCGACACAACAAACTCAATCTGAAACGATCAGTTAGGGCCCGTAAAGAATCAACACGTTGGTTTGGTCCCTGTCGTAAGGATCGCGCCGTGTGCGGTGGCGTGGACGAGGAGTCCTGCCAGGGTGCTGAGGTGTGCTGCTGGGGGCTGGGGTGTGTGCGTGTGCTGGTCCATCAG
The DNA here is from genome assembly GCF_045041165.1 of Streptomyces sp. NBC_00057. Lineage (NCBI taxonomy): Bacteria > Bacillati > Actinomycetota > Actinomycetes > Kitasatosporales > Streptomycetaceae > Streptomyces > Streptomyces sp. NBC_00057. The sequence continues at coordinate 8,525,523 of NZ_CP108256.1, forward strand.
TCGTCGGATCTCGCTGGTGGTGTGGCGGATGGTGTCCTTGCTGACGTCGAAGAGGTGGGCCAGCACGGTAGGCGGCAGAGCGAGGTTTTGTTGCAGCACGGTGGCCAGGACCCGGTCGGCCAGGTCGAGTTTGGCTTTGCGGCCGCCGCCCGGGGCCCGGCGCCGGGTGCCGCCGTCGCGTCGGGTGGCCGGGTCCTGTTTCTGCAGCGCCTGCCAGCCGGGGGTCAGGGTCTCGGTCAGCTCGGTCAGTGCGGTGCAGGTCATGCCGGTCAGCACGGGATGTGACAGAGCACCGCGGTCGAAGACCGCCGCCGGCCCGGGCGTCGGCCTGGTGGGGCCTGCCGGGCTGGCGGGGTGGGGGTGCACGGTGTAGTTCCATTCGCCGTGGAAGGCATGTCCGGTGACCGGCACCGCGTTCAGTTCGGCGTCGCTGACCTTCACACCGGTGGGATAGGTGCCGGTGTCGAGTTCGGCGTGGACGGTGAGACCGGTGCGGGTGGTGGTCGCGGCGATGGACTGCACGACGACCTCGTGGCTGTTCAGCGGTCTGCCGCGCCAGTTCATGGTGATCGCGGAGAACAGCCGATGCTCCACCTTGTTCCACTTCGATGTGCCCGGCCAATGCCGTTGCTAGACGATCGATTCCAAGGGATCGGCTGCGCGCATGGGACGAGGGCGTCCAACGTCAGTGTGTGAAGACAGAGTTGGACACCCTCGCGACCGCACTCTATGTGAAGACCGACGACCTGCTGAAGGCTTCTCCGCATCTCTCGCCATGGCGGCCGGCCGTGGGGATCGCCCCGCAGCTCACCGACGCCGAGCTGGTCACACTGGCGATGATGCAGGCCATGCTCGGCTTCACCTCTGAGGCCAGGTGGCTTCGCCATGCCCGTTTCCACCTGCGGCATCTCTTCCCGTACTTGCCCAAGCAGCCCGGCTACAACAAGCGGCTGCGCAAGAGCGCCGACCTGCTTCGCCGGGTCACCCGCCTGCTGGCCACCGACACCTCCGTGTGGAGCGACGACGTGTGGATCGTGACTCCACACCGGTGGAATGCGGCCGCTCCCGCGAGACGGTCAAACGTTCCGACCTGGCCGGATGGGCCGAGTACGGGTACTGCGCCAGCCACAGCCGCTTCTTCTGGGGCCTGCGGCTGCACCTGGTGTGCACCCTCCAGGGCCTGCCGGTCGTTTTCGCCCTGACCGGGGCCAAGGCCGACGAGCGTGAGACCCTGCTGGACCTCCTCGCTGCCGAACCCGGCCTGGTCGCCGACCGGCCCGCCCAGACGCTGATCGGCGACAAGAACTACTACGGCCGGGCTTCGAACACGAACTGGCCGAGCAGGACATCCGGCTGCTGCGGCGGCCCGCAAAGGCGAGCCGGAACGGCCCGGAGCGCCCCTGTTCAAGCCGTTGCGGCAGGTCATCGAGTCGGTCAACGAGACCTTCAAGGGCCAACTCGATCTCGAACAGCATCCTCGCGCTGACCGCAGCGATCTGGCACAACGACCACACAGGACAGCCCGTCCTGCGCTCACTGACCGCATATGACCACTGACCCCTTGGAATCGATCATCTAGTCACAATACCGGTGTTTTAGGGCTTCACTCGTGGGGTTGGGGCTGTTTTGGTGGGCTCGACGAGGGTGACGACGGGGGTGTCCGGGCGAGGCGGGTTGTTGTGTTCGGTGCGTTTGAGTGCCCAGTTGGACATTTTGCGTTTGATCACTCGCGGGTTGGACCGTAACCGTCGTGGTTCCAGGAGACGTTCGGTGATTTCATGCAGGGTCTGCGTCAGCGCCCTGGTGAGCCGGGAGGGGGGAAAGCCCCGCCTGGCTGGTGGTCTGCCGGCGGACGACGCGCAAGGTGCGGGTGAAGGACATCCGGTCCGGGTCCTCTCTCTCCAGCTGGGCCGCCTGGTGCATGAGGTCGCGCAGCGCGTGATGCACCAGGAGGAACGCGAAGATTTCCTGCTCCACCCCGGCCGGATGCTGGGAGCGCAGGACGAAGCGGGGTCCGCCCAGATGGGTCTTGATCTCATCGAGGGTGGTCTCGATCTCCCAGCGCTCGGCATAGAGCGCGGCCAGTTCCCTGGCCGGTGCGGTGGCCGGGTCCAGGAGCGTGGTGACCAGCCGGTAGACGGTGCCTTCTCCACGTGGGCCCAGGGTGTATTCGATCACGCGGACCGGTGCCGGGTCAGCTCGCCGGTTCTTGTCCCGGGCGGCGACGATCTCCGACAGGTACGAACCATCGGGCAGCGCGGTCACCATGGGCAGGACCGCGTTGCTCCTGACCCGCCACAGCAGGTCCGCGCCGGTCGCCGCGGCGGCCTGCCACAGGTCGAAGCCGAGGAAGCCCCGATCTGCCAGGAGCAGCATTCCCCTGGTCAGCGAGGGGAACAGGCGGCGGGCCAGGACCGTCTCGTGCACCGCCAGCGGCGCGACGTCGGCGGCGAACACGGCATGGGTACCGCACTCGACCAGGGCCACGGCCCTGGCCTGCGGATAGGCACTCCTGCCCTGCCCACGCCCCGTTCCCGGCCGCCCGAAGAAGACGGCGTTCGCCTCCGTATCGGGAAGGTCGAAGGTCGTGCCGTCCACCGATACCAACCGCAGACCCCGAAACCAGGCTCCCATAGTCGCCGGGACCGCCACGGGTCGGCAGACCCGGGCGAACAACGCCTTCACCGGCTCCGCCCCCAGCCGGAGCCGGGCCCGTCCGATCGCCCCGCTGGTGGGCACCCGCCACGTCTTCGACCAGCGGCGTTCCCGTTCCAGGCCCTGGGTGAGAAGCCGTCCGACCTCCTCATATCCCTGCCCCGAGAACAGGCACATCGCCAGCACGAAATACATCACCACCCGTGCGGGAAGCAGGCGCCGACGTTCCTCCGTGCGTCCGCACCCCGCCACCACCTCATCCACCAGCTCCGGCGGAAACGCACGCGTGAGCACTCCCAGAGCGATGCGATCCGAAAACCGATCACTCTCAACTGACTTCAACTGTCCTGGCCTTGGCACACCAACTCAACGAGCCAGCACCTGCAAAGTCACCGGTATTGCATCTAGTCAAGCAACGGCATTGTGTGCCCGGCGGCATGTGGCAGACCGTGATGGCCAGGCCGGTCCGGGCGGCGAACGCGGCCAGCTCGGTCTTGAAGGCCCGGGTGCGGCAGCCGTTGGAGCCGCCGGCATCGGCAGTGATCAGCAGACGTCTGGCCTGCGGGTAGTCGAGGCGTCCTTGCCCGTTCCACCAACGGCGGATCGATTCGACCGCGAAGGCTGCGGTGTCGTGATCCGTACCGACATTCACCCAGCCGGTGTCCGTCGCCAGATCGTAGATGCCATAAGGCAGGGCCTTGCTCAGTGCATCGCCGGGGAAGTCATGGACGTCAACCCGCACGGGTTCACCGGCCGGCCGCCACTGACGTCCCGCATTCTTGAACTCCCCGACGACTTCCTTCTTCTTCGTGTCCACACTGACCACCGGCTCGCCCTCCGCCTGATGGTCCTTGACCTGGTCGTTGATGTACCGGAACTGCGCGTCCCGGTCGGAGTGCTGAGCGCCCTCAAGGGTCTTGGCATTGGCCTGCAGACTGAAACCGTTCTCCCGCAGCAGCCTGTCCACGGTCGGCGCCGACGCGGCATGGCCCTGCCGCGTCAGCTCCCCGGCCAGAGACCGCAGCGACTTGGTCGTCCACCGCAGCGGCGACATCGGATCGCCCCGCTTATCCGGCTCGACCAACGCTGGCAACGCCGGAACGAGCAGCCGGTCAAGCTTCTCGGCGCTCTTGCGACCGCCACCGTCCCGGCGGACCCGGCCATCGGGCAAGTGGGCCCTCACCGCCCTCCAACTCAAAGACGCCCTTCCGTACCGTCGTCTCGCTCACCCCTGCGGCACGCGCGACGGCCCGGACCCCGCCGTGCCCCAGCAGCCGGGCCTCGGCGGCCAGCGCCAGCCGCTGCTGCCGCTCATTCAGATGAGGGAACAACACTACTAATCTCAGGGCAAGTTGGTCACGAACCTCGCTCGGTATGCGCAAACCACACCAACGACAGGGAGGCCGTGAAGCAACGTGTTGATTCTTTACGGGCCCTTACGCCTCCGCCAGCGGCACGCCCGACACATGCCGGAGCCGTCCGGCCGTCCAGGGCGCGCCTCGCTCCGTCACGCTCGGCACGGCAACCGGGCACATCGGCGACGCGCTCCTGTCACACTGGTCGCAGCCCGGCGCCGCTGAGACCGGGCGTGGAAACGCGAAAGGGCCTCGCCCAATAGGCGAGGCCGCTTCGTGTTGCTGAGGCTGGGGCAGTGCGCGTCGCGGTCGACACGGCGGCGCTGGGGGCGGGGCGGCTCACAGTCGGCGCGCAACGTCAGCCTGACCGCTACGCGGTCCCGCTCAAGCGCCGCCCGCTGAAGCCAACGACCGGCACCGTGAAGAGCTGCCTGGCACGCAATGCGGGCGCCCGCAGCGACAACGACACATGGTCCGGCCGGTGCCTCCGACGCTCAGAGTGCTGGAGACCACCGGCCGGCGTGTGCAGCGGGGGCTGGCTACATGGGGTCCACGTTCTGGTTGCCTCCGCGGCTCTCCTTCTCGCTCTGCTCCTGCAGTCGGCGGGCCTGGTCCGTCAGCCGCTTACGCTCCTTCGGGTCCGCGGTGCGCGCGGCCTCGTCCTTCATCTCCTGCGCCTTGGCACGCATCTGCTGGGCACGGCCGGATTCACCTGCAACGCTCATGATCACTCCTGGATCTGTCGGGAAGAGCGGGCCTCATCAGCGAAACAGCGCCCCGACACCCACGCATCTCGAACAGTCACCCACCGCTATCCCCACAGCTCAAGCCCGCTCCGCTCGTGCGCCGGGGCGTGTCTGCCCGTTGCATCCTGTGCCGGCGTCTCCCGACAAACCCTCGGCAGGTGGATTACCCGGTCGCGGTCCGGCCGCCATCGTCGTGGACAGGAAGGCATGACCGAGGTCAGGGTGTCGCGGCATCCGGCCGAGGTGGTCCCGGACAGTGGAATCCACGAGTGTTGTCGGAATCCACGAGTGTTGTCGGCGTACTCGACTATGTGCAGAGCCAGGTACGGATGAACGTGCAGAGCGGGCAGCCACTTGAAGGGCTCGCGTCGTGGTTCGAGATGATGGGGCGGTGTCTCTTCGCTATTTCAATCAGACCGGCTGGACCGCGATCTTCAACGGCACTGACACCGAGATCGGCCGCATGGTGTCCGTAGAGGGCTGGGATCAGGAAACTCGAACGGCGCTGGTCGTCGATCCCAAGCGTGGCTCCCTGCGCCCGGTGACGGACTACGAAGACTTCTCCCACCTGGAGAAGGCCGAGCAGATCGTGGCCGCGGTGCCTGGTGGAGGGTGGCAGGTGTATTGGAAAGACGAGGGCCCTGGCGGAACGCCGCTGACGGAACAGGTGCTGGCCTGGCTCATTACGTCGCAGGGGCGGGCGACGGCCATCACGGTCGACGTCCACGGGCATGTTGAGGATGCTGATGGTGCCGACGCCTTCATCCCGCCGGGCGAAGAGTCTGTCTAACAACCGGCGCCGGGTCAGGCAACGTCGGTTTCTCGCTCGATGGCCTGGAGGCGGTTCTTCAGCCGGTAGCTGGGGTCGTTGATGGAGATGACCTCGCAGTGGTGGAGGAGACGGTCAAGGATGGTGGTGGCGAGGACTTCGTCGTCGAAGACCTGTCCCCATTCATCTGAGGCTGGCACATGTTCCTTTTCGTGGATCGCCGCTGCCACCGGCCCGTATCCATCTTCCGTGGTCCTCGTTGGTCTTCATGGTGGTGCGCGGATTCTCCAGGTGCCGCCTTGATCGGTCAGGTGCGAGGAAGGTGTGCCGGTGACATCCCAGTTGCGGGTGGTCCAGGGTGGTGCCGTCCTGCTGGATCCGGTGACCGCCGATCCGTGGGAGTTCCAGGCCGACTGCGTCGAGGCGTTCGTCGCCTCATGGCGGGCCCGGGGGTTCAGCCCGGTGACGGTCGAGAACGACATCGGACTGCTGGACCGGACGCTCACCGCGCTGGGTCGGCCCGCGTGGGAGGTCACTCCCGAAGACATCGACCGTGTGGTCGGCGACCTGGCCCTTGCCGGGCGGGGCGCCTCGACCCGGCGCGAGTACGTGCAGATCTTCAAGGGCTTCCACCGGTTCCTGCAGGTCCGCAAGGCCGTCGAGATCGAAGCGGGGTTCGGCGTCCGCCTGGTCTGCCCGGTGGACGAGTTCAACGCCTCGCGGCATGTCGGGGACGATTCCCCGGCTCAGCTGCCGCCGCCGACCCCGGAACGGGTGGTGGAGTTCTTCGATTTCCTCAAGGCCCGGATCGCCACGGCCCGCAAGTACGGGCCTGCTGCTCGGGATTATGCGATGTTCCGGACCCTGTATCACGCCGGCCTGCGCTCGGAAGAGGCGTCGCTTCTGGAGCGTTCGGACCTCCACTTCACGCGGGGACCGTTCGGAAAACTCCACGTGCGGTTCGGCAAAGGTGCCCGCACTTCTGGACCCAGGCCACGCTGGGTTCCGATGCTGGACGGCCTTGACCTCGTCCTGCACTGGTTCCTCGACGACGTGCGGGGCAAGTTCCCGGACTCACCGGTGCTGTTTGCGGACGAGTCCGGCGGCAGCCTGCACCGCGGGACGATCCGCAACCGCCTGCGCTATCTGATGGAACTCGAAGGACGCCCGGCCACCGACCGGTTCAGCCCACATGCCCTGCGGCGGCCCTGCGCGACCCACAACTACGAACGCGGCGTGGACCTGGTGGCAATCCAGCAACTTCTTGGTCACTGGACGGTCAGCTCGACCATGAGATACGTCCGTCCCTCCGCGACGTTCATCGAGGATGCCTATCGCCGCGCGGTGACCACCACGCTCGGTGAACTCACCGCCGAGGAGGACAGCCCCGCATGAAGATCCGATGGCGCCTGCGGATGGCCGCCGCCCAGCGTGAGATCTGGACCGGCACCCAACTGCAGCGGCTCCTGGCCGAACGCGCCGGGCTGCAAATGTCCTCCGCGTCCGTGTCCGCACTGTTCAGCAAAGAGCCCTCCCAGGTGAAGATGTCGACCTTGATCGCGTTGTGCACCGCGCTGGAATGCACCCCGAATGACTTGTTCGAGGTCGACACCACGCCCGTCGAACGTCCCGCAGTCCCACCGCGCCCGGTTGCCGACCTGCCGAAGGCAGCCTCCGCCCGCGGCCGTTCGATGCCTCCTCTGTGACCTGGAGAGGCTGGCATCGTGGGCGTCAAACAGAGCGACTGCATCGGCTGCGGAGCCCCAGTCGGCTTCATCGACCGGCACTTCTGCTGCCGCTGCACTGCCCAGCAGAAGGAGGCCGCGGCCCGGGCCGCTTGTCCCCGCTGCGGCCAGCAGCGTGTACTCCAGGCGGACACCGGCCGGTGCATCACTTGCTCACGCGTATGCACCGCCTGCGGACACCCGGTGCGGAGCAAGTCCTCGATTCTCTGCCGCACATGCTCGCGCGAGTCTGAACGCGCCGCCGCCAAGGCACTCTGCCCTTGCTGCGGCCGGCCCGGATATCTGCGCGAGGACACCGGCTGGTGCGGGCATTGCTCGCGTCCCCGGCAGGCCAAGCAGCCGCCCCGGGCCTGCGAACAATGCGGCAGAGTACGAAAGCACACAGGTCTGGGACTCTGTTCGGCTTGCTGGCAGCGTCACCCCGACCGGCCCTTCGTCCGGGCCGAGCACCTCATCGCCGAACTCGACAATCCGCCCGACTGGCTGCAGGACTTCACTACAGATCTCGCCGCCAAGTACTCCGTCGGCCGGGCCTGCACGATGATCACTTCCCTGGGGCGACTTCTTACCGACGGCCAGCCCAACCTCCCCCAGTCCGTACTCGAACGCTCCCGCCGCCCGGGCCGCTCGATGGGATCCCTCGCTCGTGCCCTGGAGACCTTCTTCACCAGTCGCGGTCCAGCGATGGCCACCGATCAGACCGAACGGCTCGCAGCCGGCCGCCGACAACGTCGCATCCTCGCGGTCCCCGCTGTCGGCGTACGGGCTGTAGTGCAGAGGTATGTACGGGCTGATGTACAGAGCTTGAGACTGTGTCAGCTGACGGCGGCGATGCCGCCTTCGATGGCAGTGAGGCGGTTCTTCAGGCAGTAGCTGGCGCCGTTGATGGCGAGGATTTCGCAGTGGTGGAGGAGGCGGTCGATGATGGCGGTGGCCAGAACGTCGTCGCCGAAGACCTGGCCCCACTCGCTGAAACTTTTGTTCGATGTCAGCAAGGTGGAGCCCTTTTCGTAGCGCTTGGAGAGCATCTGGAAGACGAGGTTCGCCTCGTCACGTTCCAGTGGGAGGTATCCGACCTCATCGACCACGAGGACGTTGGGCCGTAGGTAGGTGCGGAGTTTGCTGGCCAGGCGGCCGATGGAGTCGGCGGCTTTGAGCTGGCGGACCATGTCGTCGAGGGTCGTGAAGTAGATCGTGTAGCCGGCCCGGCAGGCGGCGACCGCCAGGGCGACCGCGAGGTGTGTTTTCCCTACTCCCGGCGGGCCCAACAGAGCAACGTTGGCCCTGGCCTCGACGAACGCGAGGGTGGCCAGATCCTTGACCTTCCTGGGGTCGAGTTCGGGCTGGTAGGAGAAGTCGTACTCCTCGATCGTCTTGTAGTGCGGCAGCCGGGAGACCCGCAGGGCATGGCGGAAGCGGCGCTCTTCACGGACGGCGAGTTCTTCTTCCAGGACGAGGTCGAGGAAGTCGAGGTAGGCCATCTGACCGGCATCGGCCCGCCCGACGTACTCGGCCAGCGACTGGGTCAGATGGGGCAGGCCGAGCTTGGTGGCGGTGGCGCGGATCCGGGCGGTGACCAGCTCGCTCAACGCATGTCCCTGGGGTCGATGGGGGCGGGGGTGAAGGGGTGGGTGCCGGTGATCTGGTCGTAGAGCGCCAGCGGCCGGGTGCCGACGTGGACTTGCGCGGCTCTGGCCCGGGTCAGCAAGGAAACAAGCCCGCCGGGCTCGGCGTCCGTGCGGGCCGGCCTGGCCGCAGGCGTGCCGGGATCGGTGGTGGTGGCGCGGGTATGTCCGTCGGGCAGGCCCTGCCAGTGCGCTTCGTCCACGATGCGGGCGCCGCGGCCGACCGCGCGCGGATGGACGGCCAGCAGCGTGATGCCCTGGGCGTCGGGCACGGTGGAATGCAGTGCGACCGTGGCAGCCGAGGCCCTGACCTCGACCAACTGTCGGTGGCGGACCTTGATGGCGGGCACCGAGTACAAGTTGGCGTCGAAAGCGACCAGGCAGTCCTTGCCGACGTGCCGCAAGAATCGGTCGGCGACGATGTAGGGGCGGGCCGGCAGCGGCCGCAGCGCGGCGTGATCTCGTGTGGCTCGCACGCCGATCACTTCGCCGTGGGTGCGGTGGGTGCGGGCCCGGCGCTGGGGGACCCAGGCCATGAACGCCCCGTCCAGGTCATCCAGCCCGGAGAAGGCCCGGCCGGCCAGTACGTGATCACGGACGATGGTCACCTGGCGTTCGACCCGGCCCTTGCCGGTGGGCCGGTAGGCGGCCAGCACATCGATGTCGAAGTCGTAGTGCCCGGCGAATGCGACGGCCTCCGGATGCAGCGGGACCGCCTCGCCGGGTGCGACATGACGGCGGACCACGGTCTTGGTCCGGTCGTAGACGATCACGCCGGGCACCCCGCCGTAATGCGCGAACGCCCGGCGGTGGCACTCCCAGAACGCCGCCAGGTTCTGGCTGGTGGTGAAACAGCAGAACGGATCCCGGGAGTAGGACAGGACCATGTGGAAGGAGTAGACCTTCGGGATCCCGACATGGGCCAGAATGCCGCCCTCGTCACCCCAGTCGACCTGGGCCTGAGCGCCGGGCACCACCTCGAAACGACGGTGGAGGCGGGCCAGCTCCCGCGGGGTGTATCCGAGCTCCTCCGCGATCCTGGGGCGGGCCTGCTGCACATACATCTTGACGCGCTGGTAGTGGTGCGGGAAGCCGTACTGCTCGACGAGACGCTCATGGATCACCGCGGCTTTCAGCAGCACCTCGGCCCGCAGCCAGGCATCGATCACATGCGCCCATGGCTTGATCACCTGGTTGCCCAGATCCGACCGCGGCGCCGGAGCCGGAGGCTCGGGCGGCCCGTCGCTCTCCAGGTACTTCTTGACCGTGCGCCAGTTCAGGCCGGTCTCCCGGGCGATCTCCGAGATGCTCGCGCCAGCCTCATGCAGAGACCGGAAGCGCCGCAACTCCAGCCACCGCTCCGGTTCCAGCAGCATGCCCCGAGCCTCCCTCATCGCCGCACAACGTCAGCGACAGACTCCACTCACCGCCCCGGCCCCGGCCAGACACGCCGGAGCACCTCTGCAGATCAACCCGTACGCACCTCTGCACCAGAGCCCGTACGCCGACACCCGCCCCCCTGCGGCCTTCGGTGGAGGCTTTCGCCGACGTCATGATCCGCTCGCGTGAGCGGTCCCGGCGTGCCGGAACGCTGCCCCGCACCGATGCCACCATCGAAGCCGCACTGGCCATCGTGCGTGACCTCGCCCGGTTCCTCGCCGGTGAGCGCGGCAAGCAGGATTGGGCACTGACCGACGTGCACGACCTCGAAGCTTTCCTGGCAGGCTCGCCCAAGGCCCGGCAGCGTCGGCTGGTGGTGCTCGGACAGTTCTTCCGCTTCGCACGTTCCCAGAAGATCGTCCTCATCGATCCCGCCCGCGGTCTGACCAGCCGAGGACCGAGCGGCTTCACCGGTGCGACGCTGACGCTTGACCAGCAACGTGTGCTGTTCCGCCGCTGGACAACGGATCCGGCCGTCCACCCGCACGAAGCCCTGCTGGGCATGCTCGCCTTGTTGCACGGCGCCTCAAGCCGCGAGGTCAAGATACTGCAGGCCGTTGACCTCGACTTTCGTACCCGGACCGCCCGGCTCGGCAACCGCCCGCATCCGGTCCCTTTGGATCCACCGTCCTGGATGGCAGTGGAACGCTGCCTGGCCCACCGCGAAGACCAGCGGACGGACAACCCGCATGTGATGGTCACCCGCCAGACGAAGTCCGGCCGGGGACCGGCATCCACCGCCTATGTCAGTCACGTCCTCGACGCCTGCGGCTACCCACCCCGCGTGATCCGCTGCACTCGACTGCTTGACCTGGTCAACACCATGGACCCCAAGCTCGTCGCCGCCGCGTTCGGCGTGGACCCCGAGGCCACCATGATCTATCTGTCCGACCGCATCGATGAGACCCGCTTGGCGGAGTGGGCGACGACCAAGGGCTGACCTCTGGTCAGAGGTCGTATGGGTAGAGAGCGATCTTCTCGCGCTCGATGAAGAGTTCAACCCACGTGCCGGCAACACCTTCGGGCAGCGCATCAGCAAGGTCCAGCAGAATCTGCGAGCCATCGAAGTCCAGCACGGCGGCGCCGTCCACGGTGAGGTTCAACCGTCCGCGCAGGACAACGCAGTGTCCGCCGGGTCGGACTCCCGGTCCGACGCCGACAGCCGGCTTCGCGTTCCGCCCCCAGGCGATGCCCTCATCGACCGTCCACTCGACGTGGTATTTGCCCGGCTTCGCGGCTTGGTCACCGCACCAGCGGACCGCTGTCCCTCCGAACGGGGTCCGGATCTGGGCCAGCCAGGGGCTCCAGGGAAACTTTGCGACCTTCACCAGTTCGACCAACATCGTTCGATCATGCAGCATCCGAGTTTCTACCGGAACCCGTGAACTTTCGGCGCTGCCTGGCACAGGTTCGCCGGAACATGTGCGCTTTGCTGAAGGTCTTGTTCGAGGTCAGGACGATCGAGCCCTTCTCGTAGCGCTTCGAGATGACCTGGAAGACCAGGTTCGCCTCGGATCGTTCGAGGGGCTGGTAGCCGACCTCATCGACGACGAGGACGCTGGGCCGCAGGTAGGTGCCGAGCTTGTTCGTCAGACGTCCGGCGGCCTCGGCGGTTTTGAGGTTGCGGACCATGTCGTCGAGGCTGGTGAAGTAGATCGAGTAGCCGGCCCGGCAGGCCGCGACCGCGAGAGCGACGGCGATGTGCGTCTTGCCGACCCCGCCCGTTATCGCTGGTTTGATTGCTGATACCGCTCAACATGGCTGGCCACGAAGTTCCTTCGATCGATGTGAGGTGGCCCGAGGAACTCGTTTGCCGAGACACCCAGCTGCGTTGAGAATCGCTTCGTGAGTGATCATGTGCAGGCAGACTTTTCCGTCAATCCCACGCTTGTTGGGGAGCGGGTGCTCCTGCGCCCGTTCCTCCTGGACCAGGACGCTTCCGTGCTTCGCTCGTTGCTCCAGGATCCGGAGGTGGGCCGCCTGACCGGCAGCAGCCATGGATCGGCAGATCGTGAGCCTTGGGACGAGGCCGCTGAGGAACGGATGCATGCGTGGTATGGCACCCGCCACGAGCAAGCGGACCGGCTGGACCTGGCCGTCGTCGAGCGGGCGACCGGCGCCTGCGTGGGCGAGGCGGTGCTCAACGAGTGGGACAGCGGCAATCACAGCTGCAACTTCCGGATCGCGCTGGCTGCGGCGGGCCAAGGCCGGGGGTTCGGGACCGAAGCGGCGCGGTTGATCGTCGGTTATGGCTTCGAGGGCCTCGGTCTGCACCGGATCTCGCTTGGGGTGTTCGCCTTCAACCCGCGTGCCCGACGCGCCTATGAGAAGGCGGGGTTCGTCGTGGAGGGCGTCCGACGCGACGCGCTGCTGTATGACGGTGCGTGGGTGGACGACATCGTGATGTCGATCCTCGCTCCCGAATGGGAGCGTCACCGCGGCCATCCGAAGGCTGCCCAGTGATGACGCCGTATTCTGCTGGGCAGGGCATCAGCAGGGTCCGATGACTCGGGCTTGTGGCGGTGGGTGTCTCCGCCGCGGCGGGCGAGTTCGCGGCGGAGGTCGAGGTTCTCGCCGTGGGCCTGTTCGAGCGCGTCCCGCAGTGCCTGTACTTCTTCTCGGTGCCGCTTCTTGAGGCGGGTGATCTGGCCGGTCAGCGCGAGGACGAGGGTGCTTTGCTCGTCGGCCGGAGAGGCCGGTGCGGGGGCAAGACGGGCTTGGGCCCGGAGTCGTTCGATGCGTCCTCGCAGGTCGGGGTGGTTATAGAGGAAGGCGTGGGAGACACCGGCCTCGCGCTGGACGGCCTGGAAGGTGATCGGCTCACTGCGTTTGACCAGGGTGCGGATCGCCTTCTCTGCCGCGTCGGTCTTGGCCTGGGACTTGGCCTTCGCGGCGGCGGCAAGGGTCTGGGTGCGTTTGGCGCGAGCGTCGTCGGTCATGGCCGGGTCCTTCGGTGGCGGTCGAGGTCGAGGGTGAGAGGGACGGGGCCGGTGGGGGCTGTGCCGCAGCCGGCGCCCTGGACCGCGCGTCCCGGCTTGGAGCGGATGGTGTCCAGCAGCTTCGTGAGGGCCGCGTGTTCGGCTCTGCGTTGCATCAGCCAGACGTTGTCCTTGGGCATCGGGCGGCCGTGCCGTTCCTGGAACGCGGTGGTGCTGCGGTTGATCAGGGCTTCGGTCTCGGCCAACTGCCGCTGAAGTGCGGTCTGGTGGGAGGCGTCGGTGACGAAGACCGAGCAGGTCAGGCAGGCGTTTCCCTTGTCGCAGGTCTGCAGGGGCGGCAGCTGGCACCAGCCGTGGGGCATGAACCGGTCGGCACGGTCAAACAGGTGGAGGCTGTCGTGGTCGTCGCGGGAGAAAGCCACCTGGGTGCCGTCTGCGCGGAGTTTCGCGGTGGCCAGGAACGCCTGCTCGGCGTGTTCCTGGCGGGCGGCGACGTAGTGCATCGTCATCGACGGGGTGGCGTGTCCGGCATAGCGCATCAACACGTGCACGGGCAGGCCGAGTTCGGCGAGTCGGGTCAGCTTGGTGTGGCGGAAGCGGTGGGTGTGGCTGAGCCCGACGGGCTTGCCCTTGCTGTCGTTGATCTTGACGAGCTTGCTGAACTCGCGGAGCATCCAGTTGTAGGTGCCCGAAGGGTAGGGCTTGTCGCCCTGGCGGTTGCCGGTCCGCTGCAGGAAAAGGTGGCGCGGGGTGATGCCGGGGAAGTGGTCGCGGACCCAGTGTCGTTGTTCCTCGATGACCGCGACGACCTCGGCGTCGACGAGGATGTTGTCCGGCGCGATGTCGATCTTGCTCTGTGCGTAGTGGAAGCGGGCGATCTGTTCGCCCTCGGCGGCGTCGACGGCCCGGTCGGGGACCGGGGAGAGGCAGTCGAAGCGGCTGGTGCGGATCTCGCTGGACCGTCGTCCGGTCAGGATCTGCAGCAGGATCATGCGCATGGCCTGCGGGTCGTCGAAGCCGCAGGCGGTGACCTGCTGCCCGTCGCCGCGAGTGATCAGCATGTCCTCATCGCGGCTGAGGCCAAGCAGGGGCAGGGCGGCGGGGATCTGCGCGAGCGCGTGGTCATCGACATAGTGCTCGTCGTTGAGTTCCCGCTGGTGCGGGATGCGGGAGACCTGGCGGAACCAGCCGGCCGCGTGTGCGTCGGTGACCCGCGACCACGGGTTGGGTCCAAGAACCTGGCGGGCCTCGGCAGGGTTGGCGGCGACGAACGCGAAGAGTTCGGCGACGGCCCGCAGGTCGTCGTTGACCAGGCGTGGATGGACGGGCTGCCCGGCGAACCGTTGCTCGTTCTGGCGAAGGAGCCGGTTGGCGGGGTCGGCGTCCCAACGGCGGAAGGCGGCGGCCAGCTGGACCGCGTGGGCGGGGTCGCCCAGGACATCGAGCGGGTCGGTGAAGGTCTCAAGCCACCGGTCGAAGCGGGCGAAGCACCGCATCCTCTCCTGGCTCACCGTCGACCAGCGCAAGGTCCCGGCCTCCAGCTGGGTGGCCCAGGCACCACTTCACGGCCTCACGCAGCCACGGCTGACCGATCTTCGAGGGCGAACAGCCATAGTGGGCCTGGGGCTCGTGCTCGGCCAGCGGGATCCGCGGGTCGCAACGGGGATGCCACTCGTCCAGGGACCACCAGGGGCCGTTGGTGCAGCGGGCCAGCAGGGCCAGGCGGGAGAAGCGGAAGATCACCCGCAGCCGGGCGACGCTGCCGCGGGGCGGGAGCCGGCCCCAGCGGGTGGCATAGAACCACCGCTGCAAAGCGGCCGCCGTCTCCCAGCCCATGGCACGGATGGATGTCGGGAAGGGGTGGTTGTCGCGGATCGCCCGGCGCAGGATGTTCGCGAACTGGTTGGTGCCCAGCACCGACGAGCGGGTCCCGTCCATCGCCTGCCAGTGCGCCATCCAGGCCAGCTCGGCGGCAATCAGGTCGGGCAGCCCGGTCAGGTCGATGCGGCGGTCACCGTTCTCGGTGATCCTGTCCCAGTCGTCGATGCCGTCACCGATCACCGGCCCCTTCCAGGGCTCGGGCAGCTCCAGCCAGAGCCGCCAGAACGGGTCCTCTTCGCCGGCCGCGTGCAGATGACGCTGTTCACCGGCCATCGTCGACCTGCCAGGCGGAGATGTACGACTTCCAGTTCGCCGCAGCCCGCAGGGCCTCGTCCTCGCGGACCCAGCCATATAGGTCGAGCGTGGTCTGCACGTGTGCGTGACCGAGTCGGCGTGAGACCACCCACTCCGGCGTCCCGGCCAGCAGCAGCGCGGTCGCGTGACCGTGGCGGAACCAGTGCGGCGTCCAGGAGGCCGGACCGATGCCCTTCTTGCGCAGCGCGGACACCTTGTCCCGCACCGTCCCTTCACGCAGGGCGGCCAGCAGCGGCGGCCTCTCCAGGTTCACCAGCAACGGCGATCCGGTATCGATCTCTATGCCGAACCCGGCGGCCCGGCAGACGAGTTGGGTGAGGTAGTCGGCGAACAGTCGCTCCAGGTCGCAGCCGACGTAGACCCGACGCGGGCGCATCATCTTCACCCTGGCCCCGTTCGTGTTGTCCTCCCGGGGCACGATCTCGACATAGGGAGTGGATCCGCGGCCCATCACAAAGTCGCAGATCCGCAGGCCGAGGGCCTCGCCAAGGCGCATCCCGGTCTCCGCGAGCAGCGCGAACAGCAGCCGGTCGCGCAGGTTGCCCGCCCACTCGCAGACCAAGGCGTCCGGCATCGCGCAACCGTCCAGAATCGCCTGGATCTCAGTGGGCAACAGCAGCGGTGGGCGCCCACGGTGCCGCTGGCGCCGGACCCTGACCAGCGAGGACGGAGCGGGAGCGGTGCGGGCGTCCAGATGCGCGAGAAGTCCCCGGGCCGGGGCCCGGCGCGGCGTCCCGCGCATGAGCCGGCCCGCGACCGGCACCGAGAAGACCGCCTCCTGCCAGCGATAGAAGGAGATCAACGCAGCCAGCCTCGCCTCCAACGTCCCTGTCTCCGGCGCCTGTTCGGGCTCGGTCAGCGCGTGCTCGACGGTGCGGCCGTTGCGGAGCCAGGACAGGAACCCGGCGACCGCCGGGACCCCGAGTTCGCGCCACATCGCGGTCTCGTCACGCTGTTCGAGGAAGGTCCATCATTGGGCCAGCGAGGTGGCATAGCCACGGACAGTGTTCGGTGACCACAGCTGCCGATGGGCCTCCAGCCAGTCCTCGACCGGAGCGACGGTCCGGTACTTCTCGTCGATCACGGTCCACGTCCGCTGCCCGTTCGCGGGCCGGACCGCCAAGCTGTGTGCCACTGATGTCGTTCCGTCTCGTTGAAGAACTCCTGTTGATAGCAATGCATCAACGACGCAGAACGCTCACGGTGACGCTCGTTGCAGACAGAGAAGAGAGGGGCTCAGGCCCCGCTGATAACGGGCGGCCCGAGCAGGGCGGCGTTCGCCTTGCCGTCGACGAACGAGAGGGTGGCAAGGTCCTTGACCTTCCTCGGATCGAGGTCGGGCTGGAAGGAGAAGTCGTACTCGTCGAGCGTCTTGTGGTGCGGCAGCCGCGAGAGCCGCAGGCCCTGGCGGAAGCGGCGGTCATCACGGACGGCCAGTTCCTCGGACAGCACCCGGTCGAGGAATTCGAGGTAGCCCATCTGCCCCTCGTCGGCCCGCCGGGTGTACTCGTTGATTGTTTCGGCCAGGTGGGGCAGGCCGAGCTTGCCGGCCGTGTTCCGGATGCGGGTGGAGACCAGCTCGCTCAAGACGTTTCCCTCGTGCTCGGACGGGTGGTGAAGGGACGGGTTCCGGTCAGCTCGTCATAGACCGACAGCGGACGGCGGCCGACCTCGATGCGGGTGGCCGCGGCCCGGTTCAGCAGAGCCTGCAAAGGTCCGGCCTCCTCGCCCAGAGGACGCTCACGACGGGGCCGTGGCAGGACATCGCCGGTGGTGGTGCGGCGTCCCTTGCCCGTGGGCAGACCGTCCAGTGGGCCTCTTCGACGACGCGAGCCCCGCGGCCGATCGCCCGAGGATGGGTGGCCAGCAGCGTCCCGCCGCTGGAGTCGGCGACCGTGGAATGCAGCACGACCTGCGACTTCATGGCCCGGATCTCCACCAGTTGACGCGGTCGGACCTTGCGTGCGGGCACCGAGTAGAGGTTGCCGCCGAAAAAAGCGACCAGGCAGTCCTGGCCGACCGGCCGCAGGTGCCGCTCGGCCACCAGATAGGGCGTCGGCGGCAGCGGCCTAAGGTCCGCGTGGTCATGAGCTGCCCGTTCGCCGATGACCTGCTGGTGAGTCCTGTGCGTCTGAGCCCGCCGTTGGGGCACCCAGCCGTTGAACGCGGCGTCCATCTCCTCGATGGAGGAGAAAGCTCGTCCCGACAGGACGTGATCGCGGACGATCAGCACCTGGCGTTCGACGCGGCCCTTGCCGGTGGGCCGGTAGGCGGCCAGGACGTCGACGTCGAAGTCGTAGTGGCCGGCGAACCCGACCGCTTCCGGGTGCAGCGGGACCGCCTCACCCCCGGAGCGACGTGCCGGCGGACGACGGTCTTGGTCCGGTCGTAGACGATCGTCATCGGCACCCCGCCGAAATGGGCAAACGCCCGGCGGTGGCAGTCAAAGAAAGTCTGCAGGTCCTGGCTGGTGGTGAAGCAGCAGAACGGGTCCCGCGCTGCACCTGGCCTCCCAGGCGTGGTATCTCCGCAGGGCCACCGGCCGTGCCTGGCCGGAGCGCTTCGTCGCGTGTGCTGCCTGTGCTGCCGCCGGCATCGGTGTGTTCTGGGCGCCCCGGCCGGTTTCCGTTGCCGCACTGGACATCGTCCTGATCGTGCTCGCGGTCGTCCTGTCACGGGTGCACCGGAAGCTGGGGGGAATCCCGGAAGGCGACGGCAGCCCCCGTGTGGTCGGGCTCCCGGACAGCGGCCCGAAGCGCCGGGGCAAGGGCCTGCGCTGGGAGGAAGTCGCCCTCCTGGCCTCGATCAGCACCGACTACTACACCCGCCTGGAACAGGGCCGCAGGCGGCGGGATCGCGTCGAGCAGCGGCAGCAACTGGGTGACGCCTTCGCGGTTCCCGCCGGTCAGCAGGACCGCCGGTCCGGCAACGGCTTGCGGCCCGGATACCGGAAGCGCCGGTCGCGCTGCGGCAGCAGCGGCTCAAGGCGGTCCCCCCGCTCATCCGACACGATCCACGGCGACATCCCCACACCGGACCGAACGCTCAACTCTCCTGCCGGACAAGGCCATCAAGGCCGATCCACCTCATGGTGTCAGCCGTTGCAAGCCGCGCGGGCGGCACAATTCCGATTCGCGTCACACGAACCTCCGTAGCCGCTTGAGTACCGAGCGTATTTCTACTCCAGTAGCTTTCACCTGGTGCAGTAGCTTGCCAACGCCGCCTGGAATCACCAGCTGCCGCGCAGCAGAGCAACCGGAGGGTCACAAATGCCTCGAGAGGCGCCGTACCTTGCAGTAGCCGACGCGCTGCGCGCACGGATTCTCGCGGGAGAGTGGGAGATCGGGGAGCGCCTGCCGTCCCGGGCGCAGCTCGCCGAGGAGTACGGGGTCGGGCGCAACGTCACGCAGAGGGCCATGGACCGCTTGATCATCAAGGGCCTCCTCGAAGGGCGCGCGGGCTCGGGCACCTACGTCCGCATGCCGCGCGAACGCCTGCGGATGGTCCGCTCGCGGCAACGCGAACGCCGGGACGGCTCCCCCTCCCTCGCCGGCATGAAGGAGCGGGGCAAGGCCAGCGCCTGGGATTCGCACAGCCAGACACGCGTCCCCGCTCCTGAGTCAATTGCCGAGCGGCTCGCCATCAGCCCCGCAGACCTCTGCGTCAACACGCACTACGAGTTCCTCGCCGACGGTCAACCCGTCCAGCTCTCCGAATCCTGGGAGCCGATGGCCATCACGGACGGAACGCCGATCGTTCTGCCCGAGACGGGCCCCCTCGCGGGAAAGGGGGTGGTTGAGCGCATGCGCTCCATCGGCGTGGACATCGAGACCGTGGTCGAGCTGCCGCGCCCGGCTCGAGCCACCCAGGCACAGGCGAATCTACTGGGGATCAGCGTCGGGGACCTGGTGCTCCAGATCGAGCGGACCATCTACGACACCGACGGACGTCCGGTGGAAACCGCCGACATCGTCATTCCGGACATGCGCCGGGAAGTGGCCTACGAGTTCGTGGTCGACCAGCCGTAGCAGTTGAAGCCAGTAGAGCGACATTTCAAATCCGACAGTAGGTAACTCGAATGTCAATACCCTCCCGACTCGGGCTCCTGCGCGATCCGGACTTCGGGCGTCTGTTTGCCGCCACCGCGCTCGGTCAGCTGGGCGATCGCATCATTTTTCTCGCATTGCCTCTGGTTGCGATCGTGGCATTGAATGCTGACGAGTTCCAGGTTGGATCACTGGCCGCGATGACCACGGCAGGCTCACTCCTGGTCGGGCTACCGGCAGGCGCGTGGGTGGACCGCATGCGGAAGCGATCAGTGATGATCAGCGCTGATCTCGCGAGGGCGGTGGCTCTCTTGACGATACCGGTGGCGTGGTGGTCGAACCTTCTGACGATCTGGTGGCTCTACGCAGTCGCGTTGGTTCATGGAGTGCTGACAGTCTTCTTCGATGTCGCGTACGTCAGCTATCTGCCGCACCTGGTGGGACGCGGCAATCTCGTTGAAGGAAACTCAAAACTCTCGGCGATACGCTCGGTAACCAGTATCAGCGGACCAGGGATGGCAGGACCGCTGGTCGGCTGGCTCGGGGCCCCTGTAACGCTTTTGGTGAGTTCGGTCGGGATGGCGATGTCGGGTCTGCTCGCGACCAGTATCCGCAAACGCGAACAGAAGCCGGAGCCGAGTGAGCATCCTCAACTGCTTCGAGACATCAAAGATGGATTGAAGTTTGTTCTCAAGCATCCCACCCTGCGTGCAATAATCCTGGGAGATGCGATATTCAACCTCTTCCTGGTCATGTATCAAACCATGTTGCTGGTCTTCTTGGAGAGGGAGATAAACCTTGAGTCCTTCGGTATCGGCCTCATTCTGTCGGGAATGGGCTGCGGCGCCCTGCTGGGCGCGCTGTCGGCAACCAGGTTCTCGAAGCGGGTCGGGCAAGGCCCGGTCATCTGGCTCGCACCACTTGTCACCTGCCCGCTGACAGCCCTGATGCCGTTGGCGCATCCGGGTTGGAGCGTGTATGTGGCTGCGCTCGGACTAGCGTCCCTTTCCCTGGGCGGAGTCGTCCGCTTTGTGGCTCAATCAAGCTTCCAACAAACCCTCACACCAGATCGGCTCTTGGGCCGGATGAGCGCGACAGCCCGGTTCGTGTCCTGGGGCGGCATTCCGCTCGGCGGGCTTTTGGGGGGAGCCTCGGGCTCTGTGGTCGGGGCAAAAGCTACATTGTGGATCGGTGCCGCCGGTATGACGTTGAGCATCCTCCCGTACATCCTGTCACCGCTTCGAAGCATGCGCGAATTGCCCAAGGAAGAAGATCCCGAGCTCGTGCGCTGAGGCTTGCAACGGCTGACACCATGAGGTGGATCGGCCTTGATGGCCTTGTCCGGCAGGGGAGTTGAGCGTTCGGTCCGGTGTGGGGATGTCGCCGTGGATCGTGTCGGATGAGCGGGGGGACCGCCTTGAGCCGCTGCTGCCGCAGCGCGACCGGCGCTTCCGGTATCCGGGCCGCAAGCCGTTGCCGGACCGGGAGGTGCTGTGCGGGATCCAGTACATGCTGCACACCTGACCGGCTTCCTCAGCCAGAGTCCAGCCGTTCTTGCGCTCCAGTGGCGCAACCAGGCCCCGCATATACGCCAACGCCGACTTCCGCGGTTCGGCCCGGGAGAACCGGTGAACGAACCGGCCGTGCACCTCGGTCGGACCCGCTGACCAACGCCGGGCATCCTCCGGCCTCGCATCCCACCCCATGACAACCCCAACGAACCGTCACCACAAAGACCGTTGCAGCACTTCGGCAGTACTGCTGGGCGCGGGTCTCGTGGTGCGCCACTTTGAGCGGGAAGGGGGCGGACAGGTCACTGGATCTGCCACGGACAGCGGTGAACCGTGGTGTGATGGCGCCGTGAGCCGCGCTGCAGAAGAGACCAACCGCCGCATGCTTCGGGCACGGGATGCGATGGACCGCGCCTACGCGCAGCCGCTGGACGTCCCGGCCCTGGCCCGGATCGCCCATGTGTCCCAGGCGCACTTCACGCGCACATTCCGGGCCACGTTCGGCGAGACGCCGCACCGCTACCTGCAGCGCCGCCGTGTCGAGCGTGCGATGTTCCTGTTGCGGGAGACCGACCGGAGTGTCACGGACATCTGCTTCCAAGTCGGCTTCGGCAGCCCGGGAACTTTCAGCCGCACATTCCGCGACATCGTCGGCCGGTCACCGAGGACGTACCGCAAGGAAGCGGAGGCCACGGGCGTACCGACGTGCTTCACGATGGCGTGGATGCGACCGAGCGCCTGAGCCCGGATCCACCGGCTTGATTGTGGTGTGATTGGTTCGGGGTCGTGCAGGGCGTGTCGGGGCTGAGTTGCGGATTCGGGCGTGAGGTGGCCGCTGGTCTGTCCAGCTTTTCCACTTTTCCGCAGGTGTCGGGCCCTTTCGGGCAGGTCGGTCAGGGAGTGTCAGAGGGCTGGTGGCGCGTGCACGATGCTGAAGAGCTGGGTGAAGTCCGTGCTCCAGGGCCAGCGTTCGGGTAGGTGCAGGGTGAGGCGGCGGGCCGAGCGGGCCAGGCGGGCGGGCACGTTGATCAGGTGGTCACGGATGGTGGCGGTGGTCGCTCTGGCATGGAACGTTCCGGCCAGTGCGCCGGCGGCGCGGGTCAGGTTGTGCGCCAGGGCTGCCAGGGCGAGCCACGCGGCATTGGCCTGGAAATGTCCGGAGGGCGCGTGGGCGAAGGCGCTGTTCTTGACATCCGCGATCACCTGCTCGACGACAGCGTGCCGTCGGTGATCACGCTCGGCATTGTTCAAGGAGAGCGGGGAGTCGGTGAACGCGGCGTGGTAGCGCCAGGTGTCAAACAGCGTGCCCTGTCCGGCGGGGACGGCTTCAGCGCTCAGGCGTTTGACGCGGCGCACGATCAGACGGGCGGTGACCTGCTGCTTCTTCGGCTTGGAGGTGAAGGCGGTGTAGCCGGTCTCGGCTATCTCGGCGTCGGAGATCCAGCACTGGCCCTCCTCGTCCCAGACCGCCTGGGGGTACTTGATCGGCGTCCAGGCGTCCTCATCGATGCGGGCGATGGCGGCCTTGACGGAAGCATTCATCCGCACGGTGATGGAGAACCGCGCGCCCAGCGCCCGGCAGGAGTTCACGACATCGGCGCCGTAGAACGCCGAGTCCGCACGCATCACCAGCAGGCCACTGGCGCCGCAGGCGCGAGCGGTGCGGATGGTCTCGGCGACGAATGCCGCCGCCCCGCGCGCGGAGTTCGATGGTCCCTTGCGCAGCCTCGTGGCGGCGATCACCGGGGCGGCCAGGGGTGTGGAGACGATGCCGAGCAGCGCGTTCAGGCCCTTGACCTTGCTGTATCCGTAACCGGCTCCCTGCTTGGCGTAGCCGTAGGTGCGGCGGATGGTGTCATCGATGTCCACGTAGGCGACCTGGCCCGCGCCGGGCAGCAACGGCGCGTGACGGGCCAGTTCGGGAAGGAACCGGCGGGCCACAGCATGCAGTTGCTTCACATGCCCGTGCGTGAAGGAACGCAGAAACGACCCCAGCGTGGACGGGGCCCGCACACCGGAGAAAAGGCGGCCCATCGCGCCGTGCCGTAGCCGGTGCATGTCATCGATGCTGTCGGCGCCCGCGACCATGCCGCCCACCAGCGACATCACTTTCGCCGCGGGGAAGGCACCGGTGCCGTCCTTCGAGGCCGGCAGACGGATGTATTCCCCGACCAGTGCGGGCAGACCGCACCGCTCGGCCAACCGCACCACCGGCTCCAGGCCGCCGTGCGCGATCAGGTTCGGGTCGTCGAACGCGGATGAGACCGCCGCTGCGGCATGGGAAGATTGCATCTCGGAAGTGCCTTGCTGATCGTGCCTGATGTGGTCCTAGAGAAACCCCATCATCGCAGGTCACAGGGCACTTCTTCGTTCCCCGAGAAACTGTCCACAGACATCAAGCCGGTGGATCCAGGCTGAGCATCCGCACTGCCCGTACCGTCCGTCGATTGAGCAGTTTTGGATAAGTTTTCGTCCGGCTTGCCCGGTAGCGTGATGCACATGTTCAACGCCATCACACACTCGCAGATATACGTCCTCGACCAGGACGAAGCCCTTGACTACTACGTCGGAAAGCTTGGTCTGGAGGTCAACGCCGACATCGACCTGGGCTTCATGCGCTGGCTGACCGTCAGCGTCCCGGGTCACCCGGAGCGCCAGATCCTGCTGGAGAAGCCAGGTGCTCCGGCGATGTCCGAGGAAACGGCGCAGCAGGTCCGCGAGCTGGTGACCAAGGGCGTGATGGGTGGCTCGCTCATCTTCAGCACGGACGACTGCCGCAAGACGTACGAAACGCTGTTGGACCGGGGCGTCGAGTTCACCGAGGAGCCCACCGATCGTCCGTACGGAACCGACTGTGGCCTTCGCGATCCCTTCGGCAACAGCATCCGCTTCACCCAGCCGAGGACCTGAGGGCTGTCCCACGGGTTATGAGCGGAGCCAGAGCAGAATCGCGGCAACGGGCGGACGACACGCACCCGGCCGAAGCGCTCCAGCAGAGGGCCGCCGGTGAAGCGGCCGAGGGTCGGGTCGATGACCTATCACTTCGCTGACACGGACGAGCTGCTGCGTGAGGCGTTCACCGGCTTCACCAGCAGCATCGTCGCTGTATTCGAGGAACGCCTCGCAGCCGCCACCACACCCGGCCAGACACGGGAAGCGGTCGCGGACCTCATCCACCACCTGTCCAGCGGCAACCAGCGCGAACTCGTCCTCACCCACGAGCTGTACGCCCTCGCGGCACGCAAGCCCACCTACCGGGAACTGACCCGGGAATGGATGCGTCGCAGCAGCCGCGCCCTGGAATGGCACTTCGACCCGGCAACGGCCCGTCAGCTCGACGCCCTCATCGAAGGACTGTCCATTCACCGTGCCCTTGACACCGAACCCCACGAACGCGCCCTCACCCTCGAAGCCATCATCCGTATCACCAGCACAGACAGCGGCCCTGGCGTGCAGACTGCCGCGCGGCCAGACGCCTGACCGCCCTGCCACTCAGACGCCTGACCGGCACCACACCAGACCACGGTGCCCGGCACCGACGACCTCGTGCGGCTCTCTGACCTCTCAGCTCGGCACATCGCCCAAGGACTCGACACCGCGCACAACCCCTATCCGCACCAGGCACTGATCTACGCCGACGCCGTCCGGACCAGCCGCGACGGCGATGCCGTGACGATCCGGGCCCGCCGCGACAACGACCCATGGCCCATGGTCCGGCTCGCCCCACTCGCACCCGAGGCAGAAGCATCAGCCGGCCCCTTCTGCTGCTCCCCACTGCGAGAGGGCCTGAAAGTGCGGTTCACCGGCTTCTGTCAGGGGCCGGCCGACGCGTCACTCCACGACCCGACCGAATCGTAGAGCAGGGGGTCAACACGCCCCTGGCGCCAGAAGGGCCTCCGGCTCGGAGCGAGCCCGTTCCCGCCGTGCGACTCTCATGCGCGCGCGGGCAGGGCCCGGATCACTTCGTGACTGTTGACGGACATTCTCAACTCAGGATCGATGACGACTCATTGCTCTCTGGTGATGGGCGGTCTCGCCATGTAGTGTCACCGGCAGATGTCGTGGTTCGCAGTACCTGCCCGCGCTCCGCGCGGGCACTTTGCTGTGCAGTGCCTGAGAACCAGGGCGATCACCTCCGGGTCCGCGCGGTGCGGATCCGACTATCGACTGAGAGGCACCGGCATGGCCAGCGGAACCGTCAAGTGGTTCAACTCGGAAAAGGGCTTCGGCTTCATCGCTCAGGACGGCGGCGGCCCCGACGTCTTCGCGCACTACTCCAACATCAACTCCACAGGCTTCCGTGAGCTCCAGGAAGGCCAGGCCGTCACCTTCGACATCACCCAGGGCCAGAAGGGGCCGCAGGCGGAGAACATCACCGCCGCCTGATCCGGCGACAGGCACCGCCGGGCCCCGGAGCATCCGCTCCGGGGCCCGGCACATCCCGCTCGACCCAATCAGACGGGCCCCGTGCCGTGGCGTGCAGACCGCCTGCAGGACTCCGGGCACAGAAAGACCTGGGGCTCGGAGCCGCCGCATGCCCTGCTCGCTCGCGCGCTGAGCGCACAGGCGCCAGCCGCCAATCCTCAGCGCCATGCCGGTCCGCGCCCTGGCGAGCCGAGCCGCTGCTCAGAGAACACCACTTCGGATAATCCGGAAGCACGGAACGCAGATGGCTTCTAGGATCACGAGCAGGGTGGGGCTGTAGCGCAGTGGTCGTCGCGCCTTCACGGCATGTAGGAAGACGCCGGTTCGAATCCGGTCGGCCCCATCCAACGCCAGGTGGTCAAACCCGCGTCTGCTCGCATGCGGTCGGGTGTTTGAGTCTGGGGCCGGTCGTTGTCGTAGTCGAAGGCCGGCTGGAACGTCAGCATCCTCGCGTCCACGTTGCCCGGCAGCGCCGGTGGCGGAGCGGCGTGGGCCAGCGCGGGGGAGGCCGGGGCGAGTAGCTGTTGGATGTGCACCCGGTTCCGTCGGGCTCGTACGGCTCGTGCAGGGTGGCTCCCGGGTTGAGGTAGCCCGACGACGTCGAGGCGTCGGCCGGGGCGCGGGCGCTGTCCAGCAGTGAGCCGTCGCCCGTTGCGCGGTGCAGTTCCGCGAGGCCGGCCAGGACCACGCCCTGGTTGTAGGTCCAGGCGGTGTCACCGTTGTTCGCGCAGGCCGCGGTCAGAACGTTGTTGACGGTCCCGCTCCCATTGATCATCCCGCCCGCCCGGAACCATGCCCACTCGTCCCGGGCCCGTCGCCGATAGGTGGTGTCCAGCACCCCAACGGACCTGGAGACACGACTGGCCACGGCCTTCGACCGCCTCGCCGCACTGCCCCGTGCTGTCAGCTGATCAAGAACCGTCCTGACCGCCCACGATCCGAAAGGCCTCGGAGAGCCCGACCACCGCGCCGGAACTCCGTCATGCCAAGCAGCGAAATCAGTTTGCCCATCCGACAGCTGACGATCGGAAACGTCTCTTCACCCCAACAGAAACAGCGAGGTGAGGGGGAAATCGTGCAGCAGGCGCAGGATCCCGTAGACCTCTCCGCTCTCAAGGCCCCCTGTCATCGAGGACATGAAAGAGCTGATGACACATCTCAAGCGCCCCGCGTGACCCAACAGCCATGAACGGGACGCTGAACATTTCCGGGCGGCTCCGTGAAGTCGCTCAGGACCGACCGGTAACCGACCAGCGGATCATTAACGTCCGCTTTATGAAGCACATATGCAGAGCAGCCGGGCTCGCCCTCGCGCTGCTGTTTCTCGTGCTGGGCATCGGCGCCCAGGCCGCGTCCGCGCATGTCACGCGCGAGCATGCGGAACTCGTGGTCGCGCCCGGTGACAACGTCACCAGCGGCCGCCTGATCGTGCACAACGCCGTCGTGGCCCCCGAGCAGGCCGGTGCGTGGGCGGCCGGGCTGCTCTCGGCCCCCTGCCCGGCCACCGGCTCGGGCGTGCCCGGCGACAACGGCGGCGTGCCCGGCGGCGTCGTCATCGAGCTGGCGTGGAGCTGCCACGTCGACGCGCTCGACCTGAGCCCGCTCATCGACAAGGGCGGACTGACCCAGGTCGTCGTCGAGTTCGACGGCACGGCCGTCGACGCCTCTGCGGCCACCCCGCTCGTCGACGTCCACGGCGCGCACGCCCTGCCGTCGTTCCCCTGGCTCACCGTCGCGCTCGTCACGGCCGCCGGTGTCGTACTGCTGCTCGTAGCTTGCCGACTGCCGTTCCTCGTCCGCGGACTGCGCCGTACCCGGCGGCGCTGGCAGCTGGCGACCGCCGGAGCCGTCGCACTGTCCTTCCTCGCGCCCCAGGCGGCCTTCGCCGACGACAGCGCGGATCCGGTCGACACCGTCACCGTCGAGGGCACGGCCTTCAAGGACCGCAACGGCAACGGCGAACGGGACAAGGGCGAGCAGCCCATGCCCGGCATCGATGTCACCGACGGCGCCGTGTGGACCACGACCGGCGCGGACGGTTCGTACAGCCTGCAGATCGACCCGAAGCGGCGCGAGACCGACCTCGTCAGCATCGTCTCGCCCGACGGCTACACGCCCGCGCTGCGCAAGGATTACATTCCGCAGTTCTTCCACAAGGTCCCCGAGACCGGTGGCAGGGACGTCGACTTCGCGCTCGTACCCGACCGTAACGCCTCTAACCCCACCGAGAAGTGGGTCATGAACTCCGACTCCGAAGTCAGTAACACCTCCGACGCCCAGGCGCGGGGCGCCCTGCCCCAGTGGACCGGCCAGGTCCAGGCGATGTCCGAGGTCGACGGCGCGACGATGCAGATCGCGACCGGTGACCTCACCGTCACGGACTACGCCGACGAGCCGCGCCGCCAGGGCGGGTACGACATGTTCAGCAAGGGCCTGGAGGAGGGCCGGCTCGGTCACCCCTTCTATCCGGTGATGGGCAACCACGACTTCGGCGGCACGGCGACCTCCCAGGGCTACGCCGGCAGCATGGAGTACTACCGCCGCAACCTCGCCCCCGAGTGGTACAGCTTCGACCGAAACGGCCGCCACATCGTCGTCCTCGAGGACAACTACGACGCGAGCGGGCTGAAGCCGCAGCTGGAGTGGCTGCGCCAGGACCTCGCCCGGCACGCGGCCGGCAAGCAGGTGTTCGTCTTCGCCCACCGCTCTCTGTTCACCCAGTGGGGCCCGGGCGCCGGCATGCAGCCGACGATCGACGAGCTCGCCAAGTACGACGTACGGATGGTCGCCGCCGGTCACAACCAGCAGGCCGAGTTCCGGCGCGGCGCCTTCAAACGATCCGTCGAGATCAACAACCAGGGCACGTACGGCATCGACGGCGCCCGCCCCGACTACAAGGTCCTCGACTTCAGCGCCATTACGGACGATCCGCGCACGCCCCGCAACGAGGACACCGGTCATGTGACCGGCGTTCACCGGCAGTTCACCATCGACGACGACGCCGCGCTGGTCAGCCCCGCCCAGGGCAGTGTGCACGGTACCAAGGCCGCAGTGCCCGTCGAGGTGTACGCGGAGGACGACGGCCGCACGCCCGCCAGGGCGGTGCTGACCGTCCGCAACAGCCGAGGGCACCTGGTGAAGCGTGAGGACGCGCGCTTCGGCAAGGGGGCGTCCCGCCCCGGCATCGAGAACTGCTACACCCCGCCCGGCGGCACGCCGGAGCCCTGCCCCGACGCACGCGGCGCCTGGACGCGGGCGAGCGGCACGCTGCACGGACTGCGGCCCGGCACGTACACCGCCGAGTCGCTCGTGTACGACACCCGGGGCAAGCGGTTCCCCGTCGTGAAGAACACCTTCGAGATCGTGCGTGAATCGGAGCTCGCGAAGCCCGGGACCGGGCAGGAATGGCTGCGGCAGGGCGGCGACGAGGCCGGGCGGTCCGCGAGCGGCGACGATCCCGGCGCGAAGCTCGACCTCAAGTGGGCCCGCCACACCGGCGAGCAGTTCAACCTCAACGGCTCGGTGGTCGCGGACGGCAAGCTCATCGTCTCGTCCCGCGCCTTCGACTCGCCGTACAGCATGATGCTCGCGTACGACATCGCCTCCGGGCGTGAGCTGTGGCGTACGTATCTGGACGGCGACGCCGAGTCGGCGCCGACGCTCCACGGCGGCAAGGTCTATCTGACCACCGGCGTCGGCCGGATCTACGCGCTCGACGCCGCGAGCGGCCGCATCGCCTGGCAGTCGATCGACCGCGAGGAGACCCACGGGGACACCGTGCGCCGCTACGGCCGCGCCGGCGGACCGGTCAGCGTCTTCGCGCTCACGGGCGCGGACCACCGCTCGGTCGCCGTCTACCAGGACGCTTCCACGGTCCGCTGCCGGGACGCCGAGACCGGCGGGAAGCTGCCCGGCGGCTTCGGCGCCGCGTTCTCCTGGGGACAGGCCCACAGCACGGTGATCCGCGAGCCCGGATCCAACACCGCCTACCTACACTCCATGTCGAGCAACACCGTCATAGCGATGGACCTCGCGACCTGCACCCAGCTGTGGGTGAAGGACACCGCGGGCGGCATCGACAGCCACTCCTCGCCCGTCCTGACCGACCCGACAGCCTCGGGCGGCGCGGCAAAGCTGGTCACGTTCACGGCGTCCGGCGCCCGCGGCCACGACCCGAAGACGGGCGCGGTGACCTGGGAGTCCAAGCTGGGCGGTGGCAGTACCTGCGAGCCGGGTCCCGCCCCGATCACCAGCCCGGCCGTATGGGGCGCCACCGCCTATGTCGCGGGCCGCGACGGTGTCGTACGCGCCTACGACACGAGCGCGTCCGACCCGTCGAAGCCGGTGTGGGAGGCCAAGTCCGGCTATCTGGCGGGGGAGAGCCCGCTGGACGACAAGTGGCGGGTCGCCATGGGCTGTTCGGCCGGTGACGGTTCGCCGACGATGCACCCGCTGGTCACGAAGTCCCATGTGTACGTCGGGACGTGGGACGGTCGCCTGCTCGTTCTGGACCGGGCGAGCGGGACGCAGGTCGCCTCGTACAACCTCGGCGCGGGAGTGGCCTCGGCCCTCTCCGTGAGCGGTGACTGGGTCTTCGCCCTCACGGACGACGGCACGGTCCACGCGCTCGCCGCACGCCGGAAGTAGAAGGGAAGCACCAGCGTGCGATCACTCCGCACCGGGGTGCTGCTCCTGCTCACCGCCGTCCCCGCGCTGCTCCTGGGCAGCGCGGGGACGGCGCAGGCGCACCCCTTCGGAACCCCTCCCGTCGTGAAGATCGAGGCGGCGGGCACCAGCGTCGACGCCACCTGGTCCGCGCAGCGGGACGACGTCGCCGTCCTGAAGAAGGAGTCCGGCGGTGACGAGGCGGGCTATCTGCGCTCGCACATCGTCGTACGCCAGGATGGCCGCCCCTGCCGTGTGGACCGGGCGGACGACGTGAAGCTCCACTTCGTCTGCCCGCGGCCGGTGGACCGCATCGAACTGACGGTCACGGCGCTGACGGACGTCAACCCGGCGTACCGGACACTGTCGGTGACGGGCACGGGCTCCGGCGGGCTGCACACTGCACAGGAGCCGACGCGGACGCTGACCCTGATACCGGCGGCCGCGGGAGCCGCTGCCGCACCGGCCGCTTCGGGCTGGGCGGCCTGGACAACCGACCTGACCTCACTGCTGGACCACGGCGCGGCCCTCCCGCTGGCTCTGCTCGTGGCTGCGGCCGTGGGTGCCCTCCACGCCTGCGCGCCGGGGCACGGGAAGTCGCTGGCCGCCGGGTATCTGGTGGGCGGCAGGGGCAGGCCGCGTGACGCGGTGTGGCTGGGCGGGATCGTCGCCGTGATGCACACGTTCTCGGTCGCCGCTCTGGCGGTCGGCTGGTGGCTGGCGGCGAACAGCACGCCGGACATCGCGGCGCTGACGGGGTGGCTCCAGCTGATCGCGGCGCTGGTGGTGGCCGGGGTGGGGGTGAGCCTGCTGCGGCGCCATCTGCGCCACCGAAGGCACCACCA
Source organism: Streptomyces sp. NBC_00057 (assembly GCF_045041165.1). Taxonomy (NCBI): domain Bacteria; kingdom Bacillati; phylum Actinomycetota; class Actinomycetes; order Kitasatosporales; family Streptomycetaceae; genus Streptomyces; species Streptomyces sp. NBC_00057. The sequence continues at coordinate 8,556,485 of NZ_CP108256.1, forward strand.
ACCCCATCACGGGCCTGATCACGAGCACGGGCATGACCACAGGCATGACCACGGGCACGATCACGGGCACAGCCATCACCTCCCGGATGCCCCGTCCCTCCTCACCTGGCGAGGCCTCGTGCTTCTCGGCGCGTCGGGCGGCCTGCTGCCCTCGCCGTCAGCCTTCCTCGTCCTGCTCACCGGCCTGCTGACCGGCAAGGTCGGCATCGCCCTCGCGATGGTCGTCGCCTTCGGCCTCGGCATGGCGCTGACGCTCACCGGCGTCGGCCTGATCGTGCTGCGCGGCCGGGACGCGCTGCTGGACCGTGTCTCCCGCTCCCGGACGCTGCGGACGTGGACGCCGAGGGTTCCACTGTTCGCGGCCTCGGCGGTGGTGGCCGGAGGGACGGTGGCCTCGGCGGTTGCCGCAGGCCACCTCCTCGCTCCGTGATCTCCGTAGCTCTGTGAGTTCCGTGATGTCCGCGTACGACAAGGGCGCCCCCGTCCGGCCTGAAACCAGGCGGGGGCGACCGGCTCCGGCGGGCCGGATGGTGCGAGACCGGCAACCAGGATGGCCTTGTCTCACCGGACGGACACGTTGACGTCGAACTGCTCACCGGATTGCCCTTGCGCCGGCAGCTTTTTGGGGCTGCCCCCTGAACCGGCCGCATACCGCGGGCCGAGGCGCCCTCAGTGGTTACCTCGGCCGTGCGCCTGACAATGCGCCGTGGGCCCGGAGCCGCGGACTCCAAGCACACGGCCCGCGACTCTCCCGGGCATTGACCCCAGAGGGAGTCCTCGGCGGCATCGGCTACTGCAGACTGCCGATCTCCTTCAGCCGGTCGACGTAGTTCCGGGGTATCCGACCGCTGAGGTCAGGACCGACATTCAGCAGGAAGAGGGAGTTTCCGGCATTTGCCTTGTGGAGGTTGTCGACGATCTCCTGGGCCGAACGCGGTTGCCCTGTGGATGTGGTGTGGAACCAGGTGCGGTTCGTGTCCAGAGTGTCGCTGCTGTCGGTTCGCTATGCCTGGTTGGCGTTGCGACGGCCCGGCCCGTAGAACGTTGAGTGCCCCGACCTTGTCGGCATGCGCCTGGTGGCCGCAGCTGACGCAGTGGAACTTCTCCTGTGTGGGCCGGTTCTCCTTCGCGTGTGCAGGCACCCTCCTTTGGTCCGCCGGTCGTGGGTGCGGCGGGTCCTGGACACTGAGCGGATGACCGCGCTCCTGGTGGTGGCTCAGGTGCGGTCGAAGGCCCGGTCAGCCTTGCCGCGCAGCGCTCGCCCGGCTCATCCGACGTGGACACGGGGGCGGCGGGCCCGGTCGGGTTCCGCCTCGCGGAGGACCTCACGGGTGACGGGGGCGACCTCGCCCTGGCCGAAGAGGAAGAAGCGCAAGAAGTTGGCGAAGGGGTTGCCCTCGGTCCATTCGAAGTAGATGTGTGGGGTGCAGCCGGTGGTGTTGCGGACGTGCAGGAGCAGGGCGGCCAGGGCGTTGGGGATGGAGGAACTCTCCAGGGTCAGGACGCGGTAGCGGCCGTGCAGGACTTCGCCGTGTACGTCCAGGCGCGCTTCGAACTCCGAGGGGTCGAGCACCGTGACCTCGACGAAGACGAAGTCTTCCTGGGCCGGGACGTCGTTGTCGTGACGGATCTGCTCGATCTTGTCGCGGTACTCGGCGATGTCGCGGTTGTCGGGCTCATTGGCGATGAACCGGATCCTGCGGCTGGCGACGTCCCGCACGAAACGCTCCGCCATGTTGTCCATGGTCACGCTGGTGACCCGCAGCTCGAAGGCGCGGGCGAGCCGTGAAAGCAGTGAGATGAGGATGATTCCGGCGATGAAGCAGGCACCGATCTTCACGCCGTCGGGGCGCTCGATGACGTTCACCACGGTGGTGTAGAGGAAGATCGCCGAGATGACGGCAAAGGCGATGGTCCAGTTGTGCTGGCCGGCCTTGCGCGCGGCGATGGTGACGGCGATGGCGGCGGAGCTGATCAGCACGAGGACGCCGGTGGCGTAGGCGCCACCCTGGGCGTCGACGTCGGCGTCGAAGATCCATGTGACCAGGAATGCCACCAGGGTGAACACGATCACCATCGGGCGCACGGCGCGCGCCCAGTGCGGGGCCATCCCGTATCGGGGTAGGTAGCGGGGCATCAGGTTGAGCAGGCCGGCCATGGCGGAGGCGCCGGCGAACCACAGGATGGCGATGGTTGAGACGTCGTAGACCGTGCCGAAGATGTTTCCGAGGTACTCGTGCGCCAGATACGCGAGTGCGCGGCCGTTGGCCCGGCCGCCCGACTCGAACTCCTTCTCCGGGATGAGCACGGTGGTGATGAAGCTGGTGGCGATCAGGAACACGCTCATGATCACTGCGGCGGTGGTCAGCAGCTTCTGCGTGCCCCGGATACGGCCGGTGGGTTTCTCCTCGGTGTCGTCGGGGTCGCCCTCGACGTGTGGCATGACCGCCACGCCCGTCTCGAAGCCGGACAGGCCGAGGGCCAGTTTCGGGAAGACCAGCAGCGCGACGCCGACCATGGCGATGACGTTGCCGTGCTCGGTGGTCAGGGCGTTGGTCCAGTCGGTGACCACGTGCGCGGCGGTGGCGACGTGCCACAGGCCCACCACCACGACGACGACGTTCAGGGTCAGGTAGATTCCGACCAGGACGACGGCGACGCCGATGGCCTCCAGGAAGCCCTTGAGGAACACCGCCCCGAGCAGCGCGACCAGCAGCAACGTGATCAGCATCTGCTTGTCGTGCAGCGCATCGGTCAGGTGCGGGTTCTCCACCAGGTGGGTGGAGGCGTCCGCCGCCGACAGCGTGATGGTGATCAGGAAGTCCGTGGCAGCGAAGCCGAGCAGCGTCAGGACGAACAGCTTGCCCTTCCAGAACGACAGCAGCCGCTCCAGCATCGCGATCGATCCCTCGCCCCGCGGGCTCTCCTCGGCCACCCGCCGGTAGACCGGCAGCGCGCCCGCCAGAGTGACGATCACGAGCACGATGGTGGCCACGGGGGACAGGAGCCCGGCCGCAAGAGCGGCGATGCCCGGCTGATAGCCCAGCGTGGAGAAGTAGTCGACGCCGGTCAGGCACATCACCCGCCACCACCGCTGCCCCTTGTGTGCGGGCTCAGGCTTGGCGTGCGGCCCCTGCTGGTGCCCGGCCATGTCGGACAAGCCTTCCAGCATCCACGCGCGCAGGCGACTCGTAGGGGCGTGGGCGGGGGTGGCCATCGGCGTGCTCCTGGCGTCTGGCGAAGCGAAAGGTTCCGGCCATCGAGGAGACGGCCGCATCAGCGTACGCAAGGAGTGATCCACAACCGAGGGCTTCCCCCGCACCGAGGAGAAACGTGTCCGCGCCCGCCCACCACGACCGTCCTTCGGACAGTGAGAACGCTGCACCGAGGGCACCGTGAATTCGCTGGTCCCAGGGCCCACGGAAGGCGCGGGCATCTTCACCGGAGTCGCTGACGACGACCCGTACGAGATGGTCCTCAGTGACAGCGCTCCGCTGGGCCGGCTCGCTGCTCCCGGACGTTCCCCTCGAGCGAGGTCATGCTGGGCTCGACGGGGTGTGGACGCGGTGGCGATCTTCAGCCAGTACTGGACCCATGGTTCGCTGGTCGTCCAGGCGTTGCGGGCCCGCCGCCAGCGGCCAATCGTCTCCACCCACATCGGCTCATCCCTCAACATCCCACGCGTGCAGAGAAAATGCGCAGATCGCGACCTCGTGCAACACGCTTCAGGGCCGCCTCTCCGGTCTGCTCAGCGCTCCTGTCACCATCGCCGGTGCCCTCGCCCCCCTTCGCACTGGCTCTCACCCATGCGGCCTGCACGAGTCACCGCAGTCCGCCGAGGACGCGATACACCCCGGGGGTGCCCTTGAGGGCTCCGGGCCGGTGTCGTCGAGTGGAACGGCTGTGAGGGGCGCACCATGGAAGGGCGCGAGCACGACATGGGGGTGACCTGGGCAGGAGTCCGCCGGTGGCACGTGGACGGTTGCGGATCTACCTCGGGGCCGCCCCCGGGGTCGGGAAGACGTACACCATGCTCGCCGAGGGACAGCGGCTGCGTTCACGGGGCGCGGATGTGGTCGTCGGCTTCGTCGAGCCGCATGGGCGTCGGCCGACCGCGGCCATGGCCGACGGTCTGGAGACGATTGCCCGGCGTACGCTGAGCCACCGCGGTGCGCTCTTCACCGAGATGGATCTCGACGCGGTGCTGGCCCGCAGTCCCCAGGTCGCGCTGGTCGACGAGCTGGCCCACTCCAACGTTCCGGGGGCCCGCAACGCCAAGCGATGGCAGGACGTGGAGGAGCTCCTGGCAGCCGGCATCGATGTCGTCACCACGCTCAACGTCCAGCACCTGGAATCCCTCAACGACGTGGTACGGCAGATCACGGGGGTCACGCAGCGCGAGACCCTGCCCGAAGAGGTGGCCCGCCGGGCCGACCAGATCGAACTGGTCGACCTGCCACCGGAGGTGCTCCGCCGCCGCATGGTCCATGGCGACATCTATCCGCCGGACCGCATCGAGTCCGCCCTCACCCACTACTTCCGGGTCGGCAACCTCACCGCCCTGCGCGAAATCGCCCTGCTGTGGCTCGCCGACCGGGTGGAGGAGGGGCTGCAGCGCTACCGCGCGGAACACGGCATCGTCGCTCTCTGGGAGATCCGGGAGCGCATCCTGGTGTCCCTGAGCGGCGGGCCGGAGGGCGAGACCCTCATCCGCCGTGCCGCGCGGATCAGCGCTCGTACCCCCGGCACCGAGTTGCTGGCCCTCCACGTGGTCCTGGAGGACGGGCTCACGGGCGTCGACCCCGCGGTACTGGACACCCAGCGCACCCTTGTGGAGTCGCTCGGCGGCAGCTACCACCAGACCACTGGCGAGGACATCGTCGACGCCTTGCTCCAGTTCGCCGAGGCGGAGAACGTCACCCAGATCGTGCTGGGCGCGAGTCGGCACGGCCGTCTCGCCTCCCTCCTGAGGGCAGGTGTGGGAGAGCGGACGATCAAGGGGTCCGGCCCCATTGACGTGCACATCGTCACCCATGAGGAGGCAGCAGGGTCTGTTGTGGTGAGGCTTCCGCATCCGATCCGTGGCACGGGCCCAAGACGGTACTGGGCCGCGTGGGTCGGCGCCGTGATGCTGCTGCCCGTACTGACGCTCCTGCTGACCGTGCTGCGTGGCCATCTCGACCTCTCCAGCGACCTGGTGATCTATCTGCTCGTCGTCGTCGTGGTCGCCCTGGTCGGCGGGCTCCATCCCGCGCTGTTCGCCGCCGTTGCCGCAGCATTGCTCGCCGATTACTACTTCACCGCACCGGTGCACTCGCTGGCCATTGAGCGCCCGGACGAGATCACCGCGCTCGTGGTCTTCATCGCCACAGCCGCTCTCGTCGGCACGGCAGCGGGAACGGCTGCGCAGCGTACGTACCAGGCCGTACGCGCGACATCGGAGGCGAGGGCGTTGAGCCGCCTGGCTGCCGCCATGATGCGTGGCCAGGATCTGACGGCACTGGTGGAGCAGATCCGGGAGAACTTCGGCCTCAGTGCGATCAGCCTGCTCGAAAGGGATCCGGAATCATCTCCCGTGCCCCGCTGGTACGTGGTCGCCAGCGCCGGGGAGCGGCCGCCGGAAAAGCCCTACGAGGCGGATGTGGAAAGCCCCGTCGACGACAATCTCACGCTGGCTGCTCGCGGCTCAGGACTGAGCACGGAGGACCAGCGCGTCCTCGCCGCATGCGCCGCCGAATTGGGACTGGCCCATGCCCGAGGGCGGATCGCCGGGCGTTCCGGCGGCACGGACACCTTCGCCGACGCCGAACGCACCCGGGCATCCCTGCTTCTCGCAGCAGGCCGCGATCTGCGTGCTCCGCTGCACACGGCTGAAGCAGCGCTCGTGCGCTTGCGGCGTCGACGCGCCGACGCGCCTGCCCCGGAGGAGGCGCAGTTGTTGGACGCTGCCCGCGCGGCGGTGCACCGTGCGGCGCAGTTGGTCACCGATCTCGACGATGTGAGTCGTCTGCACGCCGGGGCACTCGATCTCTACCTCCGCCCGGTCGACCTCAACGAGGTGCTGGGCGCTGCCTTGGACGACCTCGGGCCCGGCGGCCATTCGATCGTTCTGCATCTGCCGGAACAGCTGCCCGACGTGATCGCGGACGCTGCTCTCCTCACCCGCGCCCTGACCGCCCTGGGGGCCGACGCATTGCGTCACAGTCCGCCGGACCGGCCCCCCGTCTTCACCGCCGAGGTCCAGGCCGGCCGCGTGAAGATTCGGGTGGAGGACGGCGTGCCCGTCCGAGGTCCGGAACTGGGCGCCGCGGCCTCCCGGGCTCCGGGTAGCAGGGCCGACAGCCTGGCTCTGCGGCTGTCGCGCGATTTGGCCGAGGCCATGGACGGGACCCTGGAGACGACCACTGAGGGCCCCGCCTTCTCGGCGATGCTCACTCTTCCGAGTTCCGCGCCCGGCGGCAGCGCGACATCGGGCCGCGCCGGGTGAATCCCTGCACTCCACCGTCATCCCATCGGCGCACAGGGCGGCAGGGCATTCTCGAAGTCAACTGATATAGCGTCAGAAATGAATCGACCTCGTATGCCAGATCAACCCCATATTCCAACCGGGAGGGCTGAAAAAGCCTGCCCCTGAAGACTCTGCGGGGTGCCTCGCGCATGTCGGACGTCGCGTACATCGGCCTCACGGTATTGGTGTTCGTCCTCATCGGCCTGGCCGCCAAGGGGGTCGGACGCCTGTGAGTGTGGAAAACATCGTCGGCTTGATCGTTGTCGCGTGCCTCGTGATCTACCTGGTCATCTGCCTGATCTTCCCCGAGAAGTTCTAGGAGAGAGCCCGGATGAACGACACCCTCGCGGGATGGCTCCAGGTACTCGCCCTGGTGGTCGCGCTAGGTCTCTCGTTTCGCCCGCTGGGCGGCTACATGGCCCGCGTTCTGACCACCGATCGCCATTGGCGGGCCGAACGCCTGATCTACAGGGCAGGCGGAGTGAACGGCGACGCCGACCAGAAGTGGTCGGTCTACCTGCGCAGCATCCTGGCCTTCTCCGCAGTTTCGGTACTGTTCCTGTACGCATTTCTGCGCCTGCAGAACCATCTCCTGCTGTCCCTGGGAATGAAGCCGGTCACCACGGACCAGTCGTTCAACACCGCGGCATCCTTCGTCACCAATACCAACTGGCAGTCGTATTCCGGCGAGTCGACCATGGGCCATCTGGTCCAGATGGCGGGCCTCGCGGTGCAGAACTTCGTTTCCGCGGCCGTGGGTATTGCCGTCGTGGCCGCGCTGATCCGGGGCTTCAGCAGGAAGAAGACCGATCGCGTCGGGAATTTCTGGGTGGACCTGACACGGATTGTGCTTCGCGTTCTGTTGCCCCTTGCGTTCGTCTTCGCAATCGTTCTGGTGGCAGCCGGTTCCGTTCAGAATTTCCATGGAATCCACGACATCGCCACCATCGCAGGCGGGCACCAGGGGGTGACCGGGGGTCCCGTCGCCTCCCAGGAGTCCATCAAGGAACTGGGCACCAACGGCGGTGGTTTCTACAATGCGAATTCCGCGCACCCCTTCGAGAACCCCAACGCCTTCACCAACCTGATCGAGATCTACCTCCTGCTGGTCATCGCGTTCTCGCTCCCGCGGACTTTCGGGACGATGGTCGGCGACAACCGGCAGGGCTACGCGATTGTTGCCGTGATGGCATTGATCTGGTGTGCGTCGGTCGCCATCGTGACCGCCAACGAGCTGCACAGCGTCAGTAGCACGGCCGGTCACGCGGCCGGCGGAATGATGGAGGGCAAGGAGACGCGCTTCGGGATCTGGGCCTCGGCTCTGTTCGCCGTGTCCACCACCCTTACGTCGTGCGGAGCGGTCAACTCCTTCCACGACTCGTACACGCCGGGCGGCGGCGGAATGACGATTTTCAACATGATGCTGGGGGAGATCGCGCCCGGCGGCGCCGGCTCCGGGCTCTACGGGATCCTGATCCTGGCGATCGTCGCGGTCTTCGTCGCCGGACTGATGGTCGGCCGTACGCCCGAGTACCTGGGCAAGAAGCTCCGGGGCCGGGAGATGAAGTTCGCCTCGCTCTACATCCTGACCACGCCCGCACTCGCGCTGGTCGGTGCGGGGCTGGCGATGGCATTCCCGGGGGAGAGGGCGGCCATGCTCAATTCCGGTCCGCATGGCTTCTCCGAGGTTTTGTACGCGTTCGCGTCGGCTGCGAACAACAACGGCTCGGCGTTCGCGGGGTTGAGCGTGAATACCGTCTGGTACAACACCACACTTGGTGTGGTCATGCTCGTCGGCCGGTTCCTGCCGATGGTGTTCGTCCTGGCGCTCGCCGGATCGCTCGCCGGGCAGCAGCCCGTTCCGGTCACCGCGGGCACCCTGCCCACTCACCGGCCGCAGTTCGTCGGGCTGTTGACCGGAGTGATCCTCATCGTTGTCGGTCTGACGTACTTCCCCGCGCTCGCACTCGGCCCCCTTGCGGAGGGTCTGCACTGATGTCCACGACCACCACTCTCGCTCCCACCCCGCCCGGCGCCGGGCGTCAGCAGCACCGGGTCTCGGGCGGACTGCTCGATCCCAAGCAGCTTCTGACGTCCTTCCCCGACGCCCTGCGCAAGCTGGATCCGCGCTCGATGGTCCACAACCCCGTCATGTTCGTGGTGGAGGTCGGGGCGGTGCTGACCACGCTGTCGGCCATCAGGGCGCCCAGTGTCTTCGCCTGGGTGATCACGGCATGGCTCTGGCTGACGTCGGTCTTCGCCAACCTTGCCGAAGCGGTGGCCGAGGGACGCGGCAAGGCCCAGGCGGAGACTCTGCGCCGCACCAAGACGACGACAATGGCCCGCCGTCTCGGCGGCTGGCGGCCCGGCGCGACCGACGCCGCAGAGGAGGAGGTTCCGGGCGTCGACCTCCGTCTGGGCGATCACGTCGTCGTCGAGGCCGGGCAGACGATCCCCGGCGACGGCGATGTGGTCGAGGGCATCGCGAGCGTCGACGAATCGGCCATCACGGGCGAGTCGGCGCCGGTGATCCGCGAGTCGGGCGGCGACCGGTCGGCGGTCACCGGCGGCACCAAGGTGCTCTCGGACCGGATCGTTGTGAAGATCACCTCGAAGCCGGGGGAGACTTTCATCGACCGGATGATCGCCCTCGTGGAGGGGGCCGCGCGGCAGAAGACGCCGAACGAGATCGCGCTCAACATCCTGCTGGCATCCCTCACGATCATCTTCCTGATCGCGGTGGCGACCCTGCAGCCCTTCGCCATCTTCGCGGGGGCCGAGCAGCCCATCGTCGTCCTCGCAGCCCTCGTGGTGGCCTTGATCCCCACGACGATCGGCGCGCTGCTGTCGGCGATCGGCATCGCGGGCATGGACCGGCTCGTGCAGCGCAACGTGCTGGCGATGTCCGGGCGCGCGGTGGAGGCCGCAGGCGACGTCAATACCCTCCTGCTCGACAAGACCGGCACCATCACCCTCGGCAACCGCCAGGCCGCCGAGTTTCTGCCGGTGGACGGGGTGAGTGTCGAGGAGCTCGCGGACGCCTCCCAGCTGTCGTCGATCGCCGACGAGACGCCCGAGGGCCGCTCGATCGTCGTCCTCGCCAAGCAGCAGTACGCGCTGCGCGGACGCAGTGAAGGAGAACTGGCCCAGGCACAGTTCGTACCCTTCACCGCTCAGAGCCGGATGAGTGGTGTCGACCTCAACGATCCTCGGGAGAACCTGTCTTTGCGCAAGGGAGCGGCGACGGCAGTGATGCGCTGGGTGCGTGACAACGGCGGCCACCCCACGGCAGAGGTCGGCGGCATCGTCGACGGCATCTCTGCGAGCGGCGGCACCCCGCTGGTCGTCGGCGAGGTGACCCGGCACGGCGACGCGCCCGGCGCCCGCGTCCTCGGCGTCATCCACCTCAAGGACGTCGTCAAGGAAGGCATGCGCGAACGCTTCGACGAACTGCGCCGCATGGGCATCAGAACCGTCATGATCACCGGCGACAACCCGCTGACCGCGCGCGCCATCGCCCAGGAGGCAGGGGTGGACGACTTCCTCGCCGAGGCCACCCCCGAGGACAAGATGGCCCTGATCCGCCGCGAACAACAGGGCGGCAAGCTGGTCGCGATGACCGGCGACGGTACGAACGACGCGCCCGCGCTCGCCCAGGCGGACGTCGGCGTGGCGATGAACACCGGTACCTCGGCTGCCAAGGAGGCCGGGAACATGGTGGACCTGGACTCCAACCCGACCAAGCTCATCGAGATCGTCGAGATCGGCAAGCAGCTGCTGATGACCCGCGGCGCGCTGACGACCTTCTCGATCGCCAACGACGTGGCGAAGTACTTCGCGATCATCCCGGCGATGTTCGCGATGGTCTACCCGGGCCTGGACAAGCTCAACATCATGCGCCTGCACAGTCCGACCTCGGCGATCGCCTCCGCGATCGTCTTCAACGCGCTGATCATCATCGCGCTGATCCCGCTCGCGCTGCGCGGCGTGCGCTACCGGCCGTCCTCCGCCGCGACACTGCTCAGCCGCAACATCTGGATGTACGGGCTCGGCGGGCTGGTACTGCCCTTTGTGGGCATCAAGCTGCTCGACCTCTTCATTCAGTTCATCCCCGGCCTGCGCTGACAGACGGCCCGACGAGAGAAGAAGGCGATCCCGCGGTGCGCACCCACCTTCCCCCCGTACTCCAGCACCATCTGACCGCCTTGCGGATGCTGCTGGCGTTCACCGTGATCACCGGCATCGCCTATCCACTGCTCGTCACCGCAATCGCCCAGGCCGGTCTCTCCCACCAGGCCAACGGCTCCCTGCTGACGACGAACGGCACGCCTGTGGCCTCCAGCCTGATCGGCCAGAACTTCGCCCTGCCGAAGAGGAATCCCCAGGACGCGAAGGAGCCGCTGCGCCCCGACCCCAAGTGGTTCCAGCCCCGCCCGTCCGCCGGCGGCTACGACCCCACGATCTCCGGCGCCTCCAACCTGGGCCCGAACAACACCGACCTGATCAAGACCGTCAGGGACCGCCGTTCGGCCGTTGCCGCCTTCGACGGGGTCCCGCCCGCGTCTGTCCCCGCGGACGCCGTCACCGCCAGCGGCTCCGGGCTCGACCCGGCGATCTCCCCGGCGTACGCCTACGAACAGGTCGACCGCGTCGCGAAGGCCCGCCATCTCGCCCCCGCCGAGGTCAAGACGCTGGTCGCCCACCACGTCCAGGGACGTGTTCTCGGATTTCTGGGCCAGGAACGCGTCAATGTCGTCGAACTCAACCACGATCTGGCCAGGCTGATGTGACCAGAATGTGGGGTGCCGAGGCGAGGGCGGCCGAGGCGAGGACATAGACCGGCGTGGGGGGTGTGACGTGGACGTGGGGGCCGTGGCCGTACTTACGGGGATCGCCGCGTTCGGCGGCATGCTCGCTGTCCTTGTGGGCGCCACCCTGGTCGAACACGTCCTCGGCACCGGAACCGGCCGCTGGTGGGCGGACAGCGCTCTCCAGCCACAGGTCGTTGCCGTGAGCTGTGCGAACCATGTACTCCTGCGCGGCGATCCGAGCGCCCTCGCCCTGGGCTCCCTGGCCCCGTTCGCCGACAGTGGGGAGCCGGTCGAGATCACCGCGGCGCGCACCGAGTATGCGACGACCGAGGCGAATCCCGACGGCTCGTTCACTCTGACCCAGTCGACGGCACCGCGGCGTGTGCGGGCAAGTGACGGTTCGTGGCAGGGCGTGGACACGACGTTGGTGCACCGTTCCGACGGTTCTGTGGGACCGAAGGCCGCTGTGGTGGATCTGGCGTTCGCCGGCGGCGGCGGGAAGGACATGATTCGTCTGGGTAGTAAGCAGGGCTCGGTGTCTTTGGGCTGGCCCGGTGTGCTGCCGGAGCCGACCATTAACGGTGCGACTGCCACGTATGCGAATGTCATGGCGGGCGTCGACCTGGAGTTGACGGCGACGGCCGAGGGCTACCACGAGGTTCTGGTCGTCAAGTCGGCTGAGGCTGCCGCTAGTTCAGAGCTGGAGCAGGTGACGCTGTCGGTTTCCGGCGACGGCTTGCAGATCGTGCCGGGAGCCGGCGGAGGCCTGCGCGCGGTCGACGAGAACGGCAACACGGTCTTCAAGGGTCCGGCTGGTCAGATGTGGGATTCTGCTGGTGACCAGGCGCCTGCGGCCCAGCAGACCCGCGCAGTGGCGGCGGATGATCCGCAGGATCCAGCCGGTGAGGGCGATTCCACGCAGCCGGGGACAGGCGATGCCACAGCGGTGCTTCCGGTGAGGGTCGAGGGTGAGGCTGTCTCGGTGACGCCGGATCTGGACCTGCTGCGGGGTGCGGGGACGGTGTATCCCGTGCGCATCGACCCGTCGGTCGGACTCGGGGTGTCCGAGCGGTCGGTGATCTCCTCGGACGGCGACCGATGGTGGCAGTTCAAGGGGGAGTACGGGGTCGGGCTGTGCGGGAACGCGGACGGCTACTACTGCGGCAACGGATACAAGAACCGGATGCTGTACGAACTCTCGCCGAGCCAGCTCGCGGGCAAGTACATTCTGGATGCAACCTTCCGAGCATTTGAAACGTGGTCGTTCAACTGCGACGCGCACTGGGTGGATCTGGTGCGGACCGACAATATGTCCGAAGGTACCCGCTGGCCAGGACCGAAGATTCTGGATCTGATGGGCGACCGGAACGTGTCCTACGGCCGCGGTGACAACTGCGACCCGTCGCAGCCCGACCACTGGGTCGAGTTCAACGACAATCCCACTGAGCCGGATGAGAACCTCAAGTCCACGGTGCGCTCGTTCGCCGATGGGAAGATCAAACGCCTGACCTTCATGCTGAAGGCCAAGGACGAGAATGACGCGCGGTCTTGGAAGCGGTTCGACGACAATGCCGAGCTCAAGGTCAACTACGCCCATCAGCCGGGCGTCCCGACCAATGTGGGAGTCGTTCCGGGTAACGGCAGCACTTCGTACTGCAGGACGTCGTCGACGGACCCGTTGATGGTGACCCGTGTTGACCCGATGGTCCAGGCACGCGTTCAGACGAAGGTCGAAGCTCACCTGGGGGATGAGGAGGGATCGCTGCAGGCTGAGTACATTGTCGAGCGGGGCGACGACGCCGCATGGCATCAGGTCTGGTCCGACTATCGCCCGGCCAGCGGCTGGGTACCGGATGAGACACTGCAGAGCCTGCGCACGTCCAATCGTGCAGATGGTGGCCTGTATCGCCTCAAGGCGCGCACTCAGTCCCACTGGTCATATGACGGTGCTTCGGGTGATCTGTTCTCCCCGTACTCGTCGTGGTGCTACTTCAAAATCGACTCGACTGCGCCGAAGACCCCGACCATTACGGCGGGTGCCCCGTACACCGCATGCACGGTGACGTTGTGTGAGGGCAAGGGCGGCCCCGGAGTACCGGGCAGTTTCACCTTCGCACCCAACGCCGCGGACACCGATGTCAAGGCCTACCGGTGGCGTCTGTTGACGACCTCGGCCCAGGACACCAAACAGGTCAGTGGATCCACCGTGACCGTCAATGACGTCACTCCGTCACTGACTGGTACCCAGGTGCTGTCGGTCGAGGCCAGCGACCTCAAGCTCGACTCCTCCGGCCGGACGAGGTGGGGAACACCGGCGGAATTCACGTTCAAGGTCTCACCGGCAAGCGGCCCGGTCGGCCGATGGCACCTGGATGACGGGGCTCCCGGTTCAGGCATTATGACCGCCAAGGACACGGCCACTGAGGCCGGTGCCCGTCACGATGCGACGTTTTTCGGTGCAGATGGTACGGGTTGGTCGACGCGTGCACGCCGCGGTGATCTGGACTATTCGCTGCGTCTCAATGACGACACCACGGATCCGGCAAAGCAGGTTGGCTACGCGGCCACCGCCACCGCCGCGGTGAACACGAAGGACTCGTTCACGGTCTCTGCATGGGTGCAGTTGTCGAACCCGTCGGCGACCCGGGTGGTGCTGACCGAGCCCGGCACGAACGGCAGTGCGTTCGCTCTGTACTACTCCTCCAGCGGCAAGCAGTGGATCTTCAATCGTACGGACAGGGATCAGGCGGTTCACACGTTCGTCCGCTCCGTTGCCGACCAGGTGAACCCACCGCTGAACGTATGGACACACCTGACTGGCGTCTTCGACACCAAGGGCGACGCAGACAAGAGCAACGACACCATCCAGCTGTTCGTGAACGGACGCCCGCAGGGACAACCCGTCGTGCTGATCAAGAGTGCACCGAACTACGAGCCCTGGACCGCCAACGAAGGCCTGCAGATGGGACGTTCAAAGGTCAGCGGCAAGTACGGCGAGAACTTCTTCGGTCTCCTGGACGAGGTAGCCGTGTGGCAGCGCCCCCTCACCGGCGACGAGATCGCCAAGGAGGCGCAGGCCGCTGTGGACGACATGCCGACCAACGAGCTCGTGGCCCAGTGGGATGCCGCTGGTGCCACGGCCACGGTGATACCCGAGACCACGGCCTACCCCGTGGCATCGATGAAGCTGGCGGGAGGTGCCGCTCCGAACGCAGACCAGAGTGCGGTGGTACTCAACGGAACCACCGGCTACGCCTCCATGACCGGCCCGGTGGTCGACGAGAGCGGGTCCTTCACGGTCTCGGCATCGGTGGAGGTGGATTCCGAGGCACTGGCGGCGAAGCCGGTGGGCTACACCGGACAGGTGGCCGGCCAGCGCACGGGCAATGAATCAGCCTGGGCGCTGTGGATCACCAAGCCCGCAGCCGGTACGTATCAGTGGAAGTTCACCCGGACCGCCCTCGGCTCGGACGGCAAAGTCATCCAGAGTGCAGAGGTTCCGGGCGGGGATCTCGCAGAGACCGACACGTGGGTCCAGGTGACCGGAGTTTTCGACGCCCAGGAAGTCTGGGACGACACCTCCGATCCGTCCAAGACAGTGTCCCGCTACGGAAAGCTGCACCTGTACGTCGGTGGCTTTGATCAACCGTCCGATGCGAGTTCAGGCTTTACAGCGGCCCAGCCCGGTAGTGGCGAACTGGCCATGGGCCGTGGTGCCAAGGGCGGAACCACTGGCAACTACCTGGCCGGCAGCCTTGAGGGCCTGCGGGTCTGGACAGGCGCTATGACGGCGGATCAGGTCAGCTCCCAAGTACAGCCCGGATCGGGCGCAGGCTGACTGGCGAGTCAGGTGGCGGCACCGGTCGAGCCGCCACCTGGCCGCCCTGTTGCGCAGGCTTTCAGATTCATTGCGTTGCCCACCAAACGTCCCCCTCGGCACTGGCCGCGGGGCAAGAACGCCGGCCGCCCGAGGTGGCCCATGCGGGGAGCGGAAACCAGATGAACGGGTTCGGATCAGCTATGCGTGCGCGCAGAAGCGGACCAGGCGGCGCAGCCTGGACACGGCGGATCGCGGCGCTTGCCGGCTTCACTCTCATACCGGGACTGCTGTCGCCGGTCGCGTTCGCAGCGCATGCTGATCCGCTGGGTAAACCGCAAGTGGAGCTGCACCCCGACAAGGTGTCGCCGTTCACCGCGAAAGTGAACAACAAGGCCGCGGCGGCGGTGAAGAAGTCGGCTGCCGAAGGCCGAGTTGCCGTCGCACGGGCCAAGAAGGACCGCGAGAAGGTCGTCACCTGGCCGACATCCGGGCGAGCCGCAATGACCCTGCCGGCGTCGGGGCCGGCGAAGGCGTCGCCCGGTGCGCTCCCGCTCACTCTGAACCGTCCCCACCAGGCCAAGGGGAAGAAGCAACCCAAGTCGGCCGACTCGGTCGAGGTCAAGGTCCTTGACCAGAAACAGGCAGCGAAACTGGGCGTCAAGGGCATTGTCCTGTCCGTAACCGGTCCTGCCACCGGTGGCAGCGTCCGACTCGGTATCGATTACGACAAGTTCGCCTCCGCCTACGGAGGAGACTGGGCCGGTCGACTACAGGCCTTGCGCCTCCCGGCCTGCGCACTGAGCAGTCCGACAAAGTCCGCCTGCCGTACCCGTGCACCCCTTGAGTTCACCAACCATCGTAAGCACAACCGCATCGATACACAGCTGACCTTCGGTACGGAACCTACTGCCGGGCCTGCGGCCAAGGCCCAAGGACGCACGATGGTCGTGGCGCTGGCTGCGGGCACCAAGTCAGGCGGCGGCGACTACAAGGCGACCCCGCTGGATGCTTCCTCGACCTGGGAGGCAGGAGGCTCTTCCGGTACGTTCACCTGGTCGTATCCCTTGCGCACGCCGCCCGCGGCGGCGGGGCCGGCGCCTGATCTGTCGATCTCCTACGACTCCGGTGCGGTGGACGGTCAGACCGCGAACTCCAATAACCAGGGCACCACGATCGGTACCGGTTTCGATATCACCTCGTCGTATGTCGAGCGCAAATACGGCGTCTGTGACGACGACGGTCAGCCGGACAAGTTTGATCTGTGCTGGAAGTACGACAACGCGTCGCTCGTCCTCAACGGCAAGTCCAGTGAGCTGGTCAAGGACGACACGTCAGGAAAGTGGCGGCTGAAGAACGACGACGCCTCCACTGTCACGCATTCCACCGGTGCCGAGAACGGCGACGACGGCGACGCGGGCGTCGACGGCAAGGGCGAGTACTGGACGGTCACCACGGGGGACGGTACGAAGTACGTCTTCGGTCTCAACAAGCTGGATGGTGCAGGCACTGCTGACCGCACCGACTCGGTATGGACAGTGCCGGTCTTCGGCGACGACTCCGGCGAGCCCGGCTATGCGGACGGCACCAGCTTCTCCGGCCGGGCCAAGAAGCAGGCATGGCGGTGGAACCTCGACTATGTCGAGGACACCCACAAGAACGCCATGTCCTACTGGTACACGGCTGAGACCAACAACTACGACCAGCTCGGCGACGACAACACCGGCACCTCCTACACCCGCGGCGGATACCTGAACGAAATCCGCTACGGACAGCGAGCCGACGGCCTCTTCGCCACCCAGCCCGCCTCGAACAAGGTGACTTTCACCTACGACGAACGCTGCGACGCATCCGGCACCGGCTGCGACTCCCTGACCGAGGACACCCGGGACAACTGGCCGGACGTTCCGTTCGACGCCGTCTGCAAGGACGGCGGCAAGTGCACCGGCAACGTCAGTCCGACCTTCTTCTCCCGCAAGCGGATGACCGGTATCACCACCTACGCCTGGGACGCCGCAGCGGCCACCCCCGGCTTCTCCGCCGTGGACAACTGGACACTGAAGCAGCACTACGTCGACCCCGGTGACACGGGTGACTCGACGGACCAGTCCCTATGGCTGGACGAGATCAAGCACACCGGCAAGCGCGGCACCGACCTGGCCCTGGACCCGGTCGTCTTCACCCCTGAGTCCCACCCCAACCGTGTCGACTCACCCACCGACGACATCCTGTCCCTGGAAAAGCCGCGCCTGAAGACGGTCACGTCCGAGGCCGGAGCACAGACCATCGTCACCTACATGGACGCCGGCTGCACGTCCAGGGACACGCTGCCTCGCCCGGACCAGAACACCGGACGCTGCTACCCGGTGTTCTGGTCCCCGAACGGGGAGAAGACACCGATCCTGGACTGGTTCCAGAAATACCCGGTCTCCTCAGTTTCCACCACAGACCCCCACGGCGGCTCCGAAGCCGTAGAGAACACCTACAGCTACGACGGTGGCGGTGCCTGGCACTACAACGACGACCCGATGACCAAGGAGAAGGAACGCACCTGGTCCATCTGGCGCGGCTTTGGTCAGGTCACCCACCTCACCGGCGTTCCCGGCAAGCCCCAGTCGAAGACAGTCACCATCTACATGCGCGGTATGAACGGCGACCGCGTCCTCAAGGACGACGGGAAAACCCTCGACCCGGACAAACGGAAGACCGTCAAGGTCACCGGCATCAAGGCCGCGGAGATCACTGACTCCGAACCGTACGCGGGATTCACCCGCGAAACGGTCACCTACAACGGTGCCAACGAGGTCGGCGGCACCATCAGCGACCCGTGGTCGAAGAGAACGGCCACACAGCACAAGTCGTACGCGGACACCGAGGCGTACTACGTGCGCACCGCCGCCACCCACACCCGCACCAATATCACCAGCAGCGGCACGCCCAAGGACCGGGTCCGTTCCACCCTCTCCACCTTCGACGACTACGGCATGCCCGAAACCGTCGAGGACAAGGGCGACGACGCCATCACGGGTGACGAGAAGTGCACCCGCACCTGGTACGCCCGCAACGACACCCTGGCCATCAACTCCCTGGCAGCCCGCACCCGCACGGTCACCAAGCCCTGCTCCACCGCGGACTCCGCGCTGGACCTGCCCGCAGACTCCACCAGTCCCGGCGACGTCATCTCCGACATCGCCACCGCGTACGACACGACCACCTGGAGTGCGACACAGAAGCCCACCAAGGGTGAAGTCCAGTGGACGGGCCGGGCCAAGTCCTACGGCCTCGATGACGCGCCGGTCTTCCAGAAGCTCGTTACCACGACGTACGACATCCTCGGCCGGCCACTCACCGTCAAGGACACCAACGACGCACTCGTCACAACCGCGGCATACATTCCGTCCGGCAAGATCGGCCCTCTGACTTCCAGCACGAGCACCAACATCAAGGGCTACACCACAACCACAACGGTGGACTTCGCGACCGGCGCCGCCACCAAGGTCACCGACCCCAACGACAAGATCACCGAGTCCGAGTACGACTCGCTGGGCCGGGTCACCAAAGTGTGGCTGCCCAACCGACTCAAGATCCTGAACGCCACCCCGAACTACGTCTACAACTACAGCATCACGGCCACGGACACACCGTGGGTGTCGACCGGCTCACTCAAAGGCGACGGTTCCGGCTACAACACCGCCTACGAGATCTACGACTCCCTGCTGCGGCCCCGGCAGACGCAGACCCCCTCGCCCAACGGCGGGACCATCGTCGCCGAGACCCTGTACGACGAGCGAGGACTCTCCGTCACCAGCCTGGCGGATATCTGGGCGGACAAGACAGTCCCGTCCGGGAAACTGGTGGGAACCGAGGGCAGCCAGGCACCCATGGAAAGCGACACCACCTACGACGGTGCCGGGCGTGCCACCTTGTCGGTGACCAAGGTCCGGGGTGTCGAACGCTTCAAGACCAAGACCGACTACACCGGTGACACCGTGTCCAACAGCGCCCCAGCAGGCGGACAGGCCACGATGGTCACCACCAACACACTGGGACAGACGACAGAGCGCCGCGAGTACGCAGGACCACAGGCGACCGGCAGCGACTACACCACCACGGGCTACGAATACACCCCGGCCGGCCAGCAGAAGATCGTCACCGGGCCCGACCAGACCAAGTGGTCATACACGTACGACCTCTTCGGACGCCAGGACAGCGCCACCGACCCGGACAAGGGCACCTCACACACCCACTACAACGCGCTCGACCAGGTGACCAGCACCAGCGACTCCCGCGGCAAGACCCTCATCTCCGAGTACGACAACCTCGGCCGCCAGACCGGTCTGTGGGACGGGACCAAGTCCGACGCCACCCAGCTCGCCTCCTGGGCCTTCGACGACCTGGCCAAGGGCCAGCAGGACACGGCCACCCGCTATGACGGCGGCCTGACCGGCAAGGCGTACACCACCAAGGTCACCGCCTACGACAACCTCTACCAGGTCACCGGCAGCCAGCTCATCCTGCCCGACAAGGACAAGGAGCCACTGGTCGACGCCGGCGTCCCCAAGACACTGTCCTTCACCACCGGCTACAACATCGACGGCACCATCAAGCAGGCATCCCAGCCCGCCGTCGCGGGCCTTGCGGCCGAGACCGTCTCCAACAAGTACAACGCCCTCGGCCAGCAGACCGCCGCTCAGGGCACCACCGCCTACCTCCAAACAGCCGCCTATTCCCCGCAAGGAGACCTGCGCCAGCTCACCCTCGGCACCGACTCCACCTCCTCGGCGAAGAAGGCCTACCTCAACTACGACTACGAGGACGGCACCCGCCGTCTGACCCGCTCCTACGTCACCGACGACGTCCACGGCTACATGCCGCAAGAACTGAAATTCACCCAGGACGACGCAGGCAACGTCACCTCCATCTTCGACGCCAGCACCCGGGGCGGCACCACGAAGGCGGACTACCAGTGCTTCACCTACGACGGCAACCGCCGCCTGACCGAAGCCTGGACCCCCAAGACCGAAGACTGCGCCACCAGCGGACGCACCACCGCCAACATCGACGGCGCAGCCCCCTACTGGACCAGCTACGCGTACAACACGCCGGGCCAGCGCAAGACCGAGAAGCAGCACGCCGCCTCGGGAGACACCACAACCAACTACGCGTACGGCACCACCAGAGGCCAGCCCCACCCGCTGACCACAACCACCGGCCCCAAGACCAGCACCTACGACTACGACGCAACCGGCAACACCACGAGCCGGCCAGGCACCCAGGCCCAGCAGACCCTGGTCTGGAACTCCGAGGGCAAACTCGTCTCCACCAGCGAACCCGCAGCCGACAGCAAGCCGAAGCTGGAAACCAACTACCTGTACGACGCCTCCGGCGAACTTCTGATCCGGCGCGCGGTCGGAGACGGCGACACCGTGCTCTACCTCGGTGGCACGGAAGTCCGCCTCACCACCAAGGGCACGACGAAGGCCCTGTCCGGTACCCGCTACTACACCGCCGCCGGCCAGACCATCGCCGTACGCACCGCCACCAGCGGTATCAGCGGCACCAAGCTCAACTTCCTCTGCTCAGACCCCCACGGCACCGCCGCCCTGGTCCTCGAACCCACCACCTGGGCCGTCACCAAGCGCTACACCACCCCCTTCGGCTCCACCCGCGGAACGAAACCCACCACCTGGCCCGACGACAAGGCCTTCCTCGGCAAGCCCGCCGACAACACCACAGGCCTCACCCACATCGGCGCCCGCGAATACGACCCCGGAATCGGCCAATTCATCAGCGTCGACCCACTCCTTTCGGTTGACCAGCACCAGTCGCTCAATGGGTACGCCTACGCCAACAACACTCCGGTCACGGTCAGTGATCCCTCCGGGCTCGGGGTGTGCATGCCTGAAATCGGCTGTGGTGGTGTCGATTCCGTTCAGGATTCCGTCAAGAAGGACAAGAAGAGGAATCCAGAAAAGTACGACGGCATTGACGACACCTCCGGAACCGCCAGCAGCGGTACGGCCGGCGGAGGCGGTTCCGGTGGCAGCGGGAAGCATTGCGGCTTCTGGTCCAAATGCGGATGGTCGAACGCCTGGGAAGACACCAAAGACTGGGCGCAGGACCACAAAGAGATCGTTGTGGCGGCCACTGAAATCGTCACTGGGGGCGCCTGCTCTCGTCCATAGGCAGCGCACCGGCAACCGGTGGCGCCAGCCTCGCCGTGACCGCAGGATGCGGTGCGATCGCAGGTGCCGCAGGCGCTGCGGTAAACAACGCCCTGTCCGAGGACGCAGACCACAGCACCGCCGGCGAAGTCTCAGACATGATCGACGGTGCCCTGTGGGGAGCCGCCAGCGCTGTGGTGACCACTGCCATCGCCGGGAAGATCCTCGAGAAGGTGACGGGGGCATGCCACAGCTTTCTTCCCGGAACTGGAGTTCTGCTCGCTGACGGCAGCCACAAAGCAATCGAGGACGTGGAAGTCGGCGACACCGTAACAACAACCGACGTTGCGACGGGCAAGAGCGTCAAAAAGAAAGTCATCTCCACTATTACGACGGAAGATGACAAAGAGTTCACTGAAGTCACCATCACCACAGGCGACACGCTCTCCAGCATCGTAGCCACGGACACCCACCCCTTCTGGGTGCCTGAACTAAAGCAATGGATCCGCGCCGGCGACCTCCAAGTCGGACAGTGGCTCAGGACAAGCGCAGGAACGCACGTCCAGATCACCGCGCTCAGCCACTACACCAAGCGCCAACGCACCCACGACCTCACCATCCAGGACATCCACGCGTACTATGTGCTGGCGGGTGCCACCCCGGTCCTGGTTCACAATTGCGGCGGTGCTCTGCTTGATCGAGCCCGCGGGCTTTATGCAACGCGGGCCGACGAGGCATCGACAGTTGCGGTTGCCCGAGTTCGGAACGTGAATTCGGGCCGATCTGAAACGTGGGTTGCAACTGAACGCACGGGTCTACCCGATGAATGGAGGGGCGGCAATGCGCCGCTGCGCGGCGAGCGCTACATCCCCGGGCAAGGCCATGCCGAGGCTACGATCATGAATCGCTTGGGGAGCGACTGGGAGATCACAGGGATGGCTTCGTCGACTAGGATGTGCCCTGCATGCTTCGCGCAAGCGACAGGTCCAGGCGTGGGCCTCACACCAAGCCCGATCGGCAAGGGCACCGGAGTGTCGAGTACTGGGAACACGCCATGGCGAGTGGTTCTAGGGGGCGGTGGCTGATGGACATGTGGAGCCTGACAGGAGGACTGGCTCTCGCCAGGATGCGGCCCGTCCTTGAGGTTGCCGAGGCTTCGCGCCTGACAGAGATCGATGACATCGTCGCTGGCTGCAGCAGTCCGGCAGTTCCTGGAGGCGCAGAGAAGATCGCTTCGCTGAGGAGCTGGCGAAGCGAGATCGGCGCCCTAGAGGGCTCGTCCACCCCGTCCTATTTCCAATCGACAGCCGCTGGCGTAGCGATTCTGGTGGCGTCGAAGGAGCTGCCTGCAGCTGATCGCGAATGGAGGATCAGGTCAAGCGTCGGGAACTTCTGGGATTCCTGCGATGACTTGCTGCAGGCTGGCGGCGGATACTCGAGGGCAGAGTTTCAGGGAATCAAGACGACCCTGCGGGGAGTTGAGGACATGTGGCGTGAAGGAGATTTCCGCCTGTTGTCCGACGAGGGAGCCGATGTCGCGGAAGTGTACGCGGAACGCCTCTCTAGGATTCGTTCCAGCTATCCGAAGCGCCGGGAGATTGCGCGAGTCGTAGCGGAGTGTGCCGAGTGGAGCATTCCGGGAACTTCCCTGTGATTTCATCCTGGGTTATCGGAATCTGATAGCGCTGCGGCGGAGCCCTCATCGACAACAGTAATGTCGATGAGGGCTCCGCGACGTTTGACGGCAACGCTGACGGCAACGTCAGCGGACGACGGCTGCGGCGGGTGGGTCACCATGGTCGTCGTCGGTCGCATCGAGTGCGTTCCCAAGGGCCTCGATGGCTTGACGTTGGAGTCGGAGCCTTACATGGGCGTAGACGCCGGCGGTGACGCCGATGTGTGCGTGGCCGAGGAGTTCCTTGATGACGACGAGGTCGACGCCTTGTTCCAGGAGCAGGGTGGCGGTTGAGTGCCGTAGGTCGTGGAAGCGGATGCGCCGGAGTCCGGCCCGGTTGAGGAAGCTGCGAAAGCGGCGGGTGAGGTTGGCCGGGTCGAGAGGCCGTCCTGTGGGCGTGGTGAAGACGAGGCTGTTGTCTCTCCAGTCCGGCCCTGCGGTCTCGCGCTCCTTGTCCTGCCGTTCCTGGTGCTTCTTGAGGGAGTGGATGCATTCGGTCGGGAGCGCGATACGGCGCTCGGACGCCCGGGTCTTGGTGGGGAGATGCGTGAGGCCGCCGGTGCGAGTGCGCTGGAGCGAGCGCCGGATGCTGGCGGTCCCGCTGTTGAGGTCGAGGTCTTCCCAGTGGAGGCCGAGGAGTTCGCCTTTGCGGAGTCCGGTGCGCAGGGCGAGTTCGTACAGCGCGTGGAGCCGGTCGGCGCGGGCTGCGTCGAGGAACTGGCGGGCCTCGGCTCCGGTGAGGGGCCGGAAGCGCCTGGGCTGGTGCGTGGTGGTCTTGACGTTGCGGGCGACGTTCCGGGCCAGCTCGTCTTCGCGGACGGCGTGTTCCAGTGCCGACTTGAGCACCGAGTGCACGTAGGCCACGGTCAAAGCGGACAGCCGCTTCTGGCAGCACTCGCCGACCGCGCAGCACTTCTTCCGTTCGGTGTCGAGTGCCTGGGTGCAGCACTGGCAGGTGGCACGGAGCCGGTCGAGGAAAATGCGCACGTCCTTGGCGGTGAGGCGCGCGACCTTCTTTGTGCCGAGGCCGGGGATGAGGTGGAGGCGGACGCAGGTGGCGTAGCGGGTGTGGGTGTTCTCCCGAAGCCGGTGGACGGCGACGCTGCCCAGCCAGTAGGTGAGGTAGTCGCTGACGGTGCTGTCGGCGGTGGCGACGGGGATTCCGCGGTTGCTGTCGGCAATCTTCTCGGCGAGTTTGTCGGCCGCTTCCCTCCGCGTGATGCCGTAGACGCGGACGCGTTTGCGGGTGCCGTCGGCGGCGAGGACGTAGCCGGCGGCTTCCCAGCCGCCGTCCTTGCGCTGGTAGATGGTGCCTTCGCCGTTGGCGCGGGCCTTCTTGCGCTTGGGGGCGGTCATAGGGCGGCCTCTTCCAGGTGGCGCTGGACGTAGTCAGCGAGGGCGTGGGCGGGAATGCGGCGGGCGCGGCCGATGGTCAGCGAGGCGAGGCGGCGGGTGCGCATCAGGTCGTAGAGGACGGAGCGGCCGATCTTGAGGCGGGCCATGACCTCGGGGACGGTGAGGAGTTCGTCGTCACGCACGAGTCGCTACCTCCTGTTCGCCCGTCGGGCCGCCGCCGATGAGTGCGGCGAGGCGTTCGAGGTCGGGGGTGAGGCCGGTGCCGTCGTAGGCCCAGTGGGCGAGGACGAGGGTGGTCGGTGAGGGCGGAGGGGTGTGGCGGCGGTGCCAGGCGGCTCGGGCGGCCCGGAGGGCGCCGAGGGTGGTGGAGTAGGCGCGGGTCTTGGTGGAGAAGTGGCCGCGGAAGCCGAGCATGTGGGCCCACTTGCGCAGGTTCAGGTGCTTGAGGTCGTCGCGGGCGCCGAGGGACCAGGCGGTGCGGATCATGCGGGCGGCGTGCTCGGGAAGGGACTCAAACCAGAGGTCGGTGATCCTCTTCAGCCGGTGGTCGAGAGTGCCGGTCGCGGCTTCGGTGCCCTTGGTGGCGTACTTGGCGACGTATCCGGCGACCTTGCCCTCGGTGATCGCGGTCCCGGTTTGGAAGGCGGAGGACCGGATGACCCTGGTATCGATCTGCTCGCCGAAGGCGAAGGAGCGAGCGCGGCCGTTGACCTCGGGCCCGTCGATGTGGGCGCGGGTGACCGCGATCCGGATGGCATCGGCGAGGAGCTCGGGCGTGGCCCAGCCGGGCGGCGGGGTGTAGGGGCCTGCGGGGCCGTCGAGGCGGATGACGGCGTGGAAGTGGATCAGCCCACGCTGCTGGACTTTAGTTCGCGCAGGATCTCGCCGGTGAAGGCGTCGATCTCGGTGCGCTGGCCTTCGAGCCGGATCGGCTGGGCGCAGCCACCCAGGGAGGACAGTTGCCGTACCAGGCCGAGCAGGTCGCGGTACCCGGTGAACGTGGGCAGTACGGCCGTGGCGGGTTCGGGGTGAGGGATTGTGGCGGTGGGGTCGTGCGGTGGCATGCTGGCGGGACCTCTCTGCGCTGCGGCACACGCGTGTGCTGTGGACGGGTAAGGGAGGGAGGCCCCGGCAGGGGCGAGGGTTTGGCGACTACACGCCCTTGCCGGGGATCACTGCGAAGCGGGACCAGGTGGCGGCGGTCACGCGGCCTTGTCCAGGTCGATGCGGTCGGGCAGGTCGCGGACCTTGAGCCCTTCGGCGCACATGAGGTCGTTGATCTGCCAGCAGGCTTCGGTGGGCAGGTAGACCGAGCGCAGCCGGACGGGGGTGCGCATGTCGCCGACGGAGGCGATGGACACGCCCTGGGGCATGGTGCGCTCGGCGGCGGTGATGTCCAGTTCCCGGCCGTCGGGGAAGAGGTGCAGGAAGTCCTCGATGGTGTCGACGCGGTGGCAGATCCGGGCGGACAGGTTGGTGCGGATGGCGGTGGTGAGCACGTCGGCGGAGGGCTTCTGGGTGAGCAGCCACAGCCGGATGCCGAACTTGGCGCCCTGGCTGGCGATGGCCAGCAGCTCGACCTCGAAGCGTTCGCGGGCCTTGCGGTCCGGGTGGCGGGTGTAGTTCGCCACCTCGTGGATCACCACGAGCAGAAGCGGCAGCTCGGGGCTGAAGTCGGTGATGCGGTCGGTGCGGCCGGACCAGAACAGCCGCTCCCGGCGCTGCATCTCCTCGCGCACCCAGCGCAGGATCTCGGTCGGCTCGTCGGGGTGGATGGCGTCGGAGACCTTGTAGGCGGTACGCCACCAGGGCGCGACCGCACCGAGGTTGGGGTCGATCACGATCAGACGCACGTCCCGCATGAGGGAGGCGTACGCGAGGAGGGTGTTGACGGTGATCGATTTGCCGGAGCGGGTGAGGCCGGCGACGAGGGCGTGGGCGGAGTAGGCGAGGTTGAGCACGATGGGGGTGCCGTCCTCGTCCCAGCCGAGCAGCACGTCATCGGTGGAGACGAACTGCCCCGGTCGGCACACCGGGGGGCCGTCCGGGCCGAGGAGTGGTGAGCGGATCACCGCCTCCAGAGGCTCGCGCCGGAAGCCGCGCGCGACGATCACTCCGGGCTTGGGCTGGCTGATCCGGATGCGCCGCATTCCCCAGGCGTCGCACAGGCCCTCGCCGGCGTCCTGCCAGGCGCTTAGCCCGACCTGCGGCAGCGCATCGGCGGTGACGGTGAAGCCGAAGGCGTCGGCGCGGGTGTGTAGGCGTGGCACCAGCACGCGTGGCTTCGGCGGTTGCTCCTGCGGGCCGTACTGCTGGAGCACGGTCGGGGTGGCGTCCTTGACTGCCAGGCCCAGCATCGGGGCGAGCCGCTTCCAGCCCCACCGCAGCCGCCGCGCCTGCCGCAGACTGACCCGGGTCTCGGCATCGGCCCGGTACCAGCGGGCGAAGCAGTACCCGGCCCAGCCCAGCAGCCCGAGAGCGCCGAGGCCGATCACGGCGAGGAGCGCGAGTCCGAGGGAGTTGGCGGGCATCAGACGCCTGCTTTGGCGGTGATGGCGTCGGCGCGCAGGGAGATGCCATGCCGGTCCTTGCCGTTGATCTCGTTCTCCCAGGCCGACGCGACAAGTCCGGTGAAAACGACCGGCAAGCCGACCTTGAGGCCCTTGCCGAGACCCGGCTCCGGGACTTTCACGGTGATCACTTCGGCGCGGCCGTTGAAGGCGAACATCACGTCCACCAGGTGCAGGTGGGCGCCGGTGGCCCGGTCGATCGCGGGCTGCTGGCCCTCGCGGTCCTTGAAGTGCGGCCGGGACTCGGAGGCCAGGATCAGCAGGGCCTGGGACTGGTCGATGGGCATGGTCTTCACGGCAAACCTCCAGGTAGAGGGGTGCGAGTCACCCGTGTGGGTGATCGCGTGCCGCAACCATACATTCATTCCATCCGAAGTCCATCCCTATTGAGTTCCATCCGTTCTTGCGGTGGTCCATCCATCAGGCGGCTACCCTGACCCCGTGAGGCCGCTGAGCTGGTGAAACACGACAGGCACGGGCGGCCTGCGGCGGGTGGAATCGGACTGGGACCAGGGATGGACATGGCTGCTGCTGACGAAGCGCGCTTGACGTTCGAACGCATCGCGGACGACCTGCGGCAGCAGATCCGGGACGGCGAACTGCGTCCGGGCCAGCTCCTGCCGACGCAGAGCCAGCTCATGCAGACCTACAAGGCATCGAGCCTGACCGTGCAGAAGGCGATCCGGCTTCTCAGGAATGAGGGCTGGGTCATCGCCCGCCAGGGGCGCGGCACGTTCGTCACGCGCTCGGCCGACTTCGAGGACGCCTTCGAGAAGGTCGCCGGCGATCTCCAGCAGCAGATCTACTCCGGCGCTCTGGCCCCCGGTGCCAGGCTGCCCGCGCGCGAGGTCCTGGCGGAGCACTACGCGGTGCCGCTCAACGTGGTCACCAACGCCATCGCCCTGCTGGCCGGCAACTTCCTCCTGCGTTATCCCGGCGAGCTGCCCGGCGACGAGGTTTACGTACGGGACTGGGACGACCACGGCTTCGCCACGCAGCTCATCCACGGCCGCCTGGTCCGCAAGATCAGGGATGGATCACTGGCCAGGGGCGCCAGGGTCACCGTGGAAGAGGTGGTCGACACGATCGGCGGCGACCCGGAATCCGCGGACCAGGCCCTGACCTTCCTCGCACTGGAGGGCAGGATGAAGAAGGCCCACCAGCGCAACGGGTCGGTGGCGTATGTCGTCGTGGGGGGCGAGTTCGGCACAGAGGTGCCGGTCGCGGTGCAGCCGGTGGCCGAGTCGGACGAAGCGTCGGCTGCCCCGCCGAACGAGTTCCCGGCTGCGGCCGGAGTAGCGGATCTGGCCTACAAGCTGGAACGAGCCCTGGAGCGGATCGAGGAGCTGGAGGAACGTGTCGAACGCCTCGAAGGCCGCGACGCGGGCTGAGGCAGGCATGTGAACGACGGCGTCCCCGAAGGCCGCAGGTTGGCCTTCGGGGACGCTTCGCGTGGATCGGTCAGGGCTGGTACTCGTAGCCGATGGTGAACCGGGGCGGCAGACACCACTCCCCGTACTCGATGATTCCTTCCGCGTCCGACCAGCGGTGGGCACCGGCCAGGATCGGGGAGCCGACCGGCAGCCCCAGTGCGCTCGCCTCGCGGGCGTCGGCGGGGCGGGCGTGCATGTCGTCGCGGGCGTGGCTGATCGTGCGCCCGGTAGCTTCCAGGACCCGGGCGGACAGTCCGTGATTGCGGCCCGGCGCGGTGTTCAGCAGGTCCGGCACCAGGGCGGCGAACGGGGCCGGGTACCAGGTCACCGCGAACACGGTCCGGGTCTTGCCCCGGCCGGCCAGCCACTCGCGCCGCACCACCTGATCCCCGGCCTCCAGGTCGAAGATCTCCGCCACATACAGCGGCGGAATGATCAGTTCGGCGGCCGTCACCCGACTCGTTTCGCCCTCCGCCAGGAACGACTTCACCCTCTGGACCCGGGCCAGCCGGTCCCGTGCCGACAGCGTCCAGCGCGGGTCGTCAGCGACGTAGGTGCCTCGGGGGGTGGTGCGGATGAAGTTCTCCACTTGGAGGGCCTGCAAGGCGCGGGAGACGGTGGCGGCTGCGGCCTGCCACTGGCCGGCGATCTCGCGGTTGGTCGGCAGCTTGGCGCCGGGCTCAAGCTCTCCCGACAGGATGCGCTCCCGGAAGTGATCCGCGATCTTCGTGAACGTCTTGGGACTGGGCATAAGGCGTGCCCCTCCGTTGAGTTGACGTGCTGTCAGTGAGAGCACACTAGTACACTACGAACCGTAGCGGGAGTGCTTCGGCCACTCGAATACTGAACTAGAGCACCGACCTGCCTAGAGGTCGGCCATGTGACGTGCGAGAGGTGGCGATGTGCAGTGACGGAGCCGACCAGGTACTCGACCCCGCCGGTCGAACTGCCCTTGCGTCTGGAACTGGAGCCGACGCCCGTCGAGGGCTGCGCGGGCTGTGCCGAACTGGCCAACGTACGTGACCGAGCCCGCGTGGTCGGCGATGTGACCACCGTCAGCGACTGCAACGTCTACATGCGACGCCACCCCGAGGGGCACCAGTGAACCCCCGCGCCGTCTACCGGCACGTCGCTCACACCATCCGCCATGCACCCGAAGGCGGGATCACCTACGAGGCGTTCTGTGTCACTGCCAGCTGCGGAGCCGAATCCGGCCCCCATTCTGAGCAGGAAGCCGCACAGGACTGGGCACTCCGTCACACCGGACGCACCGGTCACGACCTCTTCAGACGCGTCTTCACCGACCACGCCAAGGTCACCCGAGCCGAGTAGAACCACCGCCAGCCTGAACAGGACCCACAACCCGCAGACCATCGCACCAGGCCAGCAGCCACAGCCGGACGCTCGGCCACCGACCACGGCGTACCGCCGAAGCGGGATGCGTCCAAACTTTCTCTACGTCTTCAAGGCGACCCGCTGACGCGGGTCGCGCGCGGCACGGCCGCCCACCCGGCCCGCTCTCGGCTCCGCCACCGCGGGCCGGCCAGCGACCAGGCCGCGCAGAGGCAGCGCAGCGGCTACCGGAAGCGCGAAGAAGACCGGACGCGCCGGCGCGGCGAGCGCCAGGCCGACGGCGGGGAGTTGGCCGGGACGGAGGCCCGGAGGTGGGGCCGGTCGGCTCCGTGGGCTTTACCCACCTCCCCGGGTCGGGGCCCGCGTCGGGCAAGGCCAGGGGGCCACTCGTTCAAATTCCGGGCAGGCTCACGACCTGCCCGAGTTGCCGGGCCAGCGTACGGCCCCCTGACCATGCCCGACCCCAACCCGGGCAGGACACCGGCCAAAGCCCACTCCACGGCCCTCACGCACGTAGCCGTCTGACGGCAACGCCGACGGCAACACGGGCGCACAACACGGCACTTCCACGCACGCCCACGGACAGGCCGGAATTCGCTGACCAGCGAAAATGCAGGTGACGACCGACCAGCGCGCACACGTACTATGTGCTCGCGGGGGCTACGCCGGTCCTCGTTCACAACTGCGGAGGCAGCACCGCAGGTCACTCGACTGCTTGCGCCTGCGCTACTGGGGCTCAGCCCAGGCTGGCCAATGGCCAGATGGGTCCCAGTCTCAACCCGCGGCCGACGCCGGCTCCATCCACTCACGGAAACTCGCGCAACAGTTCCGCGACGAACTACCTGTACGTTCTGGAAGACGCAAATGGGGGTTACCTCAAGACCGGCATCACCCAAGACCCAGCAGGTCGGTATTCAGCGAGGGATATGGCCGCGATGGGCGCAGATCGCATGCGCGTGCTAACTAGCGGATCGCGCTCGGATATGCTCGATCTGGAGAAGTGGATCGTGCAGCGTTGGCCTGGCCCGTTCAATAAGGAATCACATGCAGGGAAAATGGACCTGGGGTAATGATGTCGGAAATTGATGGAGACGTGAACGCGCCCCTCGCTCCCCTGTCTCTGAAGTCAATCATCGGTGGAGGGCTTGAGGACAAGCGGTGGACCTCTGCACTCGACTCCTTGCGGGGGGCGCCGCAGGAACTCGGTAGGCCGCCTGATGTTCCGTTCAACCTGACGGTTACCTATTTCGTTCCAGGGGAAATCTACGGTCCGAAATTTTCTGGCATCAGAATCGGATCATTCCTGGAGGATTTCCGATCGCTGGTTGTTCAGGTAGCACTCCCAAGGCATCCCGAGGGGGATGCGCGAGAAGAATTGCTTGACCTTCTTGGCGAGGCCATCGCCAGGGCAGAGGGATGGGGAAAGCGGAAGAAGTTGCTCTCTGGCCCGCTAGAGGCGGCCAGGAGGGCGGCATCTGACCTGCGGGGAAATTCGGCCTGATCGGGGAACCGCCCCGGGATTTGCCGCTGAGAGTGTCGTGAACGTTGATGCTCTCGCGGAGCAAGCCATGCAGTAGCAAATTTGAAGCCCCGCCAGGTGCGCCCTGGCGGGGCTTCTGCGTGGGGTGACGGCAGGAGTTGACGGCAACGTCAGCGGACGGTGGTGACACGAGGCGGCGGGTCGTCGCCGTTCCCGTGGGCCGCGTCGGTGGTCTCCGAGCTGCCGAGCGTGGCACTGAGGGCGTCGATGGCGTCGCGCTGGAGGCGGAGTCGGACGTGGGCGTAGACGGTGACGCTGATGTAGGCGTGGCCGAGGAGTTCCTTGATGACTACGAGTTCGATGCCCTGTTCTAGGAGCAGGCTGGCCGTCGAGTGCCTGAGGTCGTGGAAGCGGATGCGGCGGAGGCTGGCCTTGCGGAGGAGCGTGGTGAAGGTGCGGGTGAGGTTGGTCGGGTCGAGGGGTCGGCCCTGCGCAGTGGTGAACACGTGGCTGCTGTGCTGCCACGCCGTGCCTGCGGCCTCGCGCTCGCGCTGCTGCCGTTCGTGGTGGCGCTTCAGCGAGTGGAGGCAGCGGGTGGGGAGGGCGATGCGGCGCTCGGAGGCCCGTGTCTTGGTGGGCAGCGCGGTGAGCCCACCTGTGCTGGTGCGCTGCAAGGTTCGGCGGATGGCAGCGGTGCCCCGGTCGAGGTCGAGGTCCTCCCAGCGCAGGCCGAGGAGTTCGCCCTTGCGGAGTCCGGTGTGGAGGGTGAGTTCGAACAGGGCGTGCACCAGGTGACCTTGGGCGGTTGTGAGGAACTGGCGGGCTTCGTTGGCAGTGAGGGGTTCGAAGCGTCGGGGTCGTGGGGTGCCGGTGCGGACGTTGCGGGCGACGTTGCGCGGGATCTCCTCTTCACGGACGGAGTGCTCCAGGGCGGACTTGAGCACGGAGTGGATGTAGGTCAGCGTCAGCGGGGACCGCAGCATGGAGCAGCATTGACCGGCGGGGCTGGTTGCGCCGGGCGTCGATGCGGCGGGTGCAGCACTGGCAGGTGGTGCGGAGCTGGTTGAGCCAGGTGCGGATGTCCTCGGCGGTGAGTTTGGTGAGCTTCTTCTTGCCGAGGCCGGGGATGAGGTAGCGGTTGACGCAGGTGGTGTAGCGGGTGTGGGTGTTTTCGCGGAGGTGGTGGACGGCGACGTTCTCCAGCCAGTACGTCAGGTACGCGGCAACGCTGCCCTGCGCGGAGGGGATGGGGAGGCCGCGGTTGCTGGCGGCGATCTTCTCGGTGAGTTTGGCCAGGGCTTCTTGGCGGTGGTGCCGTAGACGCGGATGCATTCCACGAAGGCCGCCACGACATCGGTTCCCCGCTGTGCTCTGCGATGTCCCTTGTCGAGCATCCGGTAGGTCTTGCCGACGCCGGGGGCCGCCCCGAGGAAGACCTTGAGCCTTCCCCGGCTCCTATCCGATTCCGTCACGGCACGCGCCTCCTCACGCCGCACACGCGCCCGGTCACGGGGCTTTCCTGCGTGGCCGGGTGACGGGTGCTGCTGATCAGCATCGGCCGTGAGCGGCGGGCAGGGGGCCTGGCCCGGTGACCTTGACGCGATTCTGATCCGGTCCGCTGCGGGGCGACGGGCGCCGACCGGCTCGAAGAACTCCTGACGCAATGGCTTCAGACGTCGCAGCCCCAGGACGCCGGTAAGTTGCGCGTCTTGTTCACCGGGGTATCAGCGGCGCTGGGGCCCCCGAGGGCTGCTTGCCCGACATGCCCGGCGGGCGGCCAGTACTCCCTGGTCGGAGCGCATGTGCGGCGGCACGACGAACTTCGGGGCGTTGAACAGGATGACACTGGCCTCGCACGCCGCACATGTCAGCACGGTCACCACTGCGATGGCGATGAGGAGGACCCCGGAGCCGGTCATCTCGATCTCCAGGCTGCCCACCAGGAACAGGACTGTGATGCCCCAGAGCGAGACGGCGGTGAGGCCGATCGACCGGACCTCGCCTCGCTTGACCTCCTTGCCGAACGGCAGGAAGGAGAAGGCGGCCATCCCTCTCTTCGGAGGGAATCCCCGCCTTCAGGCGGGGAGGGAATCCGATCTCGGGACTGCTCTAACTCTCAGGCTGGAGCGGACGTTTTTGCTGCTCGATGTACTGCTTGACGATATCCAACGGTGCGCCACCGCAGGACCCGGCGAAGTAGGAGCCCGACCAGAAACGGCCGTGCATGATGAAGCGGTTGACACGGCTGGTGAACTCCTGTCGCAAGTAGCGGGATGAAACGCCCTTGAGCGAGTTCACCAGGGCCGACAGGGCGACCTTCGGCGGGTAGTGCACCAGGAGGTGCACGTGATCCTCTTCGCCGTTGAACTCGATCAGCTCCGCGCCGAAGTCCGTGCAGACGTTCCTCATGATCTCCTCGCAGCGCGTCAGCATGGCGTCGTTGAAGACTTCGCGCCGGTACTTCGTCACGAACACCAAGTGTGCGTGCAGGTTGTGGACGACGTGACGGCCTCGACGGACCTCGGGATTCGGTTCCCAGCGTGGTGACATGAACCAAGCGTAGTATGCTCGAGCGAGCTCGACCGGAAGGGGGTGGGCCGGTGATCCGTGCGTACAAATTCCTCATGCGGCCCACCGTGGGTCAGGCACAGGCTTTGAGTGAGATGCTGCGCGACCACTGTTCGCTGTACAACGGGGCGTTGCAGGAATGTCGTGACGCCTTCCGGCACGTGTCGAGGACGAGCATCACGTACGGGCAGCAGTCCGGGCAGCTGAAGGAGATCCGGGCGTTCGATTTGGAGCGGCAGGGCCGCTGGTCCTTCTCCTCGCAGCAGGCCACGCTGCGTCGCCTGGACAAGGCGTTCGGTGCGTTCTTCCGGCGGATCAAGGCCGGCGAGACGCCTGGCTACCCGCGCTTTCGTGGGGTGAACTGGTTCGACACGGTGGATTTTGCCAAGGACGGCGACGGCTGCCGGTGGGACTCCACCCCGCACGACCCCGTTACCCGGGTCCGTTTCCAGGGCGTCGGGCACGTCAAGGTCAACCAGCACCGTGCGGTGGTCGGCAAGGTCAAGACCGTCAGCGTCAAGCGCGAGGGCCGCAAGTGGTTCGTCGTGCTGACCGCCGAGCACAACCAGCCCGAACCGTTGCCCAGGACCGGCAGCGTGGTCGGTATCGACCTCGGCATAGCCTCGTTCCTCACCGACTCCAACGGTGTACACGTCCCCAACCCGCGCCACGGCCGCAAGGCCGCCGCCAAGCTCGAAGCAGCACAGCAGGCACTGTCCCGGTTCCCACGCCGCAAGGCCAAGGATCGCACCCGCAACCACCAGCGGGCCGTGGAGAAGGTTGCCACGCTCCACGGCAAGGTGCGCCGCCAGCGGCTCGACCACGCACACAAGACCGCGCTCGGCCTGGTCCGTGAGCACGACTTCATCGCGCACGAAGACCTCAAGATCCGCAACATGAGCAAGGCCCCCGCACCGAAGCCCGACCCCGAGGCGCCAGGCGGCTTCCTGCCCAACGGGGCAGCGGCCAAAGCGGGCCTCAACCGTTCGATCGCTGACGCCGGATGGGGGGTGTTCCTCGCGATCTTGAACGCAAAGGCTGAGAGTGCCGGGCGGGAAGTGATGGCCGTGGACCCCCGCAACACCTCCCGCACCTGCCCCGAATGCGGGCACACCGCGAAGGAGAACCGGCCCACACAGGAGAAGTTCCACTGCGTCAGCTGCGGCCACCAAGCGCATGCCGACAAGGTCGGGGCACTCAACGTTCTACGGGCCGGGCTGGTCCGTCGCAACGCCAACCAGGCATAGCGAGAAGCCACCCCGTTCACGGGGTGGAGGAGTCACGAAGTGGTCGATCAGGTTGGCGTTCCGCCAGAGCTGAACTGCCTTCCAGGTCATGAAGGCGGATCCGGCCATGAAGAAGAGCCCTAAGGCGTACGTCATTTCGTGACCCCTGCATGTTCCTGAAGCAGCTTCCTCCCTTCCGGCAGAGAGCCGCTGAGCGGGCTCCGAGGATACGTCATCGTCCTGCGGCGGCCTACCTCAGTCCGACGTCAGTTGAACCGGCCCTCATCGGCAGCGACTTCAGGCGGCGGGTGCCGCCCGCCGTCGTCCGGTGGCCCTCCACCTCAGCTCTCGCGTACGCCGGGCGACAGCCGTACCGTCACCGTCTTGGGCCGTTGGTACTCCTGGAGCGCCAGCGTGCTCAGGTCCGTGCCGTGGCCGGACGAGCCACGCCCGCCGTGCGGGAGCTCCGCCGTCTGCACCAGGTGGCAGTTGAGCCAGGCCTCGCCCGCGTCGAGGCGGGCCGCAAGATCGAGGCCCGTGCCGAGACCGGTTGTCCAGACACTGGCCGCCAGGGCCTGCGGGACACTGTTCGCCAGGGCCAGAGCCGCCTCCACCGTGTCCGCGTGCTGGACCGTGAGGAGCGGGCCGAAGACTTCCTCGGTGACCGTCGGGTCGTCGTGCGGGAGATCCGCAAGGAGAAGGGCCGCGCGCCAGTGGCCGTGCTCCTCGCCGGGCGGGGCGGCGATGTCCGCCGCCAGCCGTCGCTTCGCCGACGAGGAGGCGACCAGGGAGTCGTAACGCGCCACTTGGTCCGGGTTGTTGAGCGGGCCGAAGTCGCGACCTGCCAGCCGGGCACCCATCGCCTCCGTCAGGTGGGCCACCGTCGACTCGTAGTTCTCCGTGAGAGTGATGACCCGGGCCGGCGCCGCGCAGCTCTGGCCCGCGTTGTACGTGGCCGCTTCCGCGAGCGACGCGTACGTGTCCGCCGGGGCGTCCGGGAGAACGACGGCCGGGGCGTTGCCGCCCAGCTCCAGGCTGATCCGGCGCGTCCCCGCCCGCGCCGCCACATCCAGGCCCGCCCGGCCACTGCCCGTGAACGCGACCATGTCCACCGGGGAATCGACCAGCAGCCGACCCGTCCGCCGGTCTCCCGGAAGCGACTGGAGCACGCCCTCGCCCAGGGTCCGCGCGGCGTGCTCCGCCAGCAGTTCCAGCGTGTCCGGAGTGGTCTCCGCCGGCTTCACCACCACCGTGTTGCCCGCGGCGAGTGCTGGGGCGCAGCGCCAGGCCGCCATCATCAGCGGGTAGTTCCAGGGGACGATCACCCCGACCACGCCCATCGGCTCCCAGCGCACCCAGCTCTCGTGCCCGGACACCAGCCGGCCCGCCGCCGGGGCCGTCCGGGTCCGTGCCGCCGTCGCGTAGAACCGGAACAGATCCGCCACCTGCTCGATCTCGCCCGCCGTCTCCGCGTCCGGCTTGCCCGTCCCGGCCCGCTCACGAGCCGCGTAATCCGCCGCGCCGGCCTCGATCAGCGTCGCCAGCCGGTCCAGGCGTCGCGCCCGGTCCCTGGGGGTCAAGGCGCTCCACGTGCCCAGCGCCGTACGGGCCGCCGCCACGGCCACAGCCACCTCGGGCCCGCGGGAGACGGGCGCCGTGCCGCGGGAACGCCCCGTGCGAGGGTCGGTGAGTTCAGTGTTCATCGTTGCTTCCCGCTCGTCGCTTCCTGCTGCTCGATCCTCACAACGCGTACGATCGCAGCCACAGTTCCAGCGTCAGCACCAGCCACAGCTTGCCGCCCTGACGGGGCAGAAGCGTGCCCTCGCCCTTCATCCAGGTGCGGACCGTGTCCGGGCGGAACAGGCCCCGGCGGGCCGATTGCCGGCTCAGCAGCAGATCGTTCCCGAGATCGCGCAGAGGGCCCGTCAGCCACTGCTGCACCGGCACCCGCATCCCGCTCTTCGGGCGGTCGACGACCGTGTCGGGGAGGAGGTCGCGCACGGCCTCCTTGAGGATCCACTTTTCCGCCGAGCCGCGGAGTTTGTACGTCGGCGGCGTCGCGAACGCGTGGTCGACGACCCGGCGGTCGAAGAGCGGTGCCCGGCCCTCGATGCCTTGCGACGCCGTCAGGCGCTCCACCTTTGTCAGGATGTGGTGCGCGCCCTTGGTCCGCAGATTGCAGTGCAGGAGCTGGTTGAGGAGATGGTCCATGCGGTGTGGGCTGTCGGCGCCGGGAGTCAGATACGGCTCCACGAACCGCTGGGGGCGCGGGGCGTCCCGCAGCGCGTCGAGCGTCTGCGCGGTCAGTAGCGTCGGGAGGTCCGTCCAGCACTTGCGGTACGAGCGCAGATACGCCGTCGCCCGGTCCTCTTCCCAGTGCGCCCCCGGTTCACGGTGCATCTCCTGCACCAGCATCGGGAGGTTCTTCGGGCCGCCGAACACCGGGTCGCCTCCCTCGCCGTTGAGCACCACCGAGGCGCCGTCCGCGGCCACGGCCTCCGCGAGCAACAGGTTCGGGACCGTCAACGGATCGCCCACCGGACTGTCCAGGAGCGCAGCCGCCTCCGCGAGCCTTGAGGCGACCGTCTTTCCCGACACGTTCAGGACCCGGTGGCGGGTATGGCAGTGGGCGGCCACCAGGCCCGAGTAGCCCAGCTCGTTGGGGAGTTCGTCGCCGAAGCTGATCGAGTACGTGTGTACCGGATGGCTGTGGAGCTTCGCCGCCAGCGCGGTGACGAGGGAGCTGTCGATTCCGCCGGAAAGAAGGACCGCAGCCGGCTCCGCCTCCGGGAGTCTGTCGGCCGTCGCCCGCTCCAGGAGCGCCCGCAGGGCCAGGACATGCTCCGTCGGATCCTGCGGCACCGGGTGCGCGATGTGCTCGCGGGGCTCCCAGTGCACCGCTTCGGTGACCGTGCCGTCCTGCGCCAGCCGCAGCACCCGCCCGGGCAGGACCTCCCGCACGCCGGTCAGGAGCGTCTCCTCGCCCGGCAGATAGGCGAAGGTGAGGAACGAACGGACCGCGGACAGATTCATCGACGTGCCGAGCGCGGGCCAGCGCCGCAGCGCCCTCAGCGAGGTCGAGGCCGCCCAGGCTCCTTCGGCGCGGGCGTAGAAGAGAGTCCGGGCACCCACCTGGTCGCGGATCAGGATCAGGTCCGTACCGTCCAGCACGGCCAGCACGAACATGCCCTCGGCGAGCGCCACCCCCGCGTCGCCGAGCCGTGCCCAGCAGCGCAACAGCAGTTCACCGTCGGAGCACCGGGCAGGTACGGGTGTCCCCTCGGCGTGTAACGCGGCCAGGAGGTCCGGGCGGTTGTGGAGGGTGACCTCGCCCACCGCCGTCAGGCCGTATGCCGTGAACGGGCCTTCGGCCCGGCCGGGTTCGCCCGCGATCAGTCCCAGATCAGCCCCGGCGACGTCCACGACTGCCCGGCCGGTCCCGGCCGCACCCATCGCCTCGACATGGGACCGGGCCTGCCGGGTGGTCGGGGCCAGGCAGACGCAGAAGCGTGCCATGGACGGCTCCTTTCCTTTGTGTTCCCTGGTCCGTACTGCAACCGCTGCCGCTACGGCTTCCGGTGGTGTCGACGCGGCCGGTTCAGCCGAAGTCGTCGTCGCTCCACGCGTCATCGCCGTTGTCCCACCCGGCGTCCCAGTCGTCCGCCCCGTCGTCACCCAAATCGCCGTTCCCGCCTCCGCCCGAGTCGCCCGAGGACGACGACTGGCTCTGTGCCTGCTGCTGGCGGAGCTCCTCTTCCTCCTCCGGGCTCATGCTCAGCGGCGGCAGCTGGGCGGCCGTGATGGCGAGGCCCGCCACGCCCAGGCCCGCGAGCATGACGCCCATCCTGCCGCCGATCGATGTCCGGTTGACCATCACCGTCTCGCCGCGGCCCCACAGGGTGCGGCCGTATCCGATGTCGCGGGCATACGTCACCGTGCCGTCGGCGAGGGTGCGCTTGATGATGCGGTTGCCGAGGAGCTCGTCGGTGCCGGAGGCGTTCCGATTGTCGTGCCAGCGCACGAGGCCGCGGTGGGATCCCTCGCGTTGGCGCCACTCCTCCCGGTCGTCCTCGTAGCGCCGGTGGACACTGCCGTCGGCGAGCAGTTCGTCGGAGTAGCCGATCTCTTGAGGTCGGATCATCGTGTGCGTTCCTCGGGTCTGTGGGGCGGTCGTGGCCGCGGGAGCCAGGGCCTGCTCGGACGGGTCACCCCGCGGTTCACGGGCGGGTGACTCGGTGGATCATGAGGCGGGCCAGGTCAGGAAACCCGTGGTACGCAGCCCGCGCAGTTCGGTCCACATGGAGTTCCGGGGTGGTCGGGG
Source organism: Streptomyces sp. NBC_00057 (assembly GCF_045041165.1). Classification (NCBI taxonomy): domain Bacteria; kingdom Bacillati; phylum Actinomycetota; class Actinomycetes; order Kitasatosporales; family Streptomycetaceae; genus Streptomyces; species Streptomyces sp. NBC_00057. Next base: position 8,595,767 of record NZ_CP108256.1, read on the forward strand.
TCCCCGTGCGAGGCGCAGCACCGTACGCACGAGGCGGGGCGGTGACACCGCCGCGACCTGGGCGAACCGTCCCCGCGCCAGCCACGTGGCCTCCTGGGGACGCAGCGCCGGAGGCCAGGGTCCGAGAGGCGGAGCCGGTGCCGTGCCGCGGCCGGTGGGAAGTCGCAGGGCCGCCGCGTGACGGGGTACGAGTCCGATCGACGCCACCCGTATGCCGGGGACGCGGCCGAGAGCGGCCCTGATCCGCGCAGGGAGCTCGATGCCCTCCGGGCTCGCGTCGTGCAGCACATGGACCGTCGCGCCCTCCGCCCGCTCCAGCGCCGCGACGAGGCGAGGGGCGAGCGGCAGAGCATCGACCGCCGCGAGGACGGGGCAGGCCGCCTCCAGATGCACATGGTTGGCGAGCAGCATGCGGGCGATCGAGCGGTCCTGGCAGACGAGAAGGCGGGGCAGCCCGTAGGCGTAGACGTCGGGTTCGGAGGAATCGGGTGTGGCCGGGGGCCGTGGCGGCGCCGACGGTACCGGCGGGAGCAGGCCCTCCACGGTCTCTCTGCCCCGCGCCTCCAGAGCGCGCGTGAACGTGGGCAGGCGCAGGGGAGGGGCGGGGGTCCGCGGGATGCGGGTGAGCAGTGTCGCGGCCGGGCTCAGGAGGCGGCAGGTCTCGTAGTAGAGCTGCCGTTCCGTGAACCTGATGCCGCCGGGGCCCGCGGCGCGGGCCCCGGCCCCGGTGATCGCGAGATCGAGGAGGCGGGCGCCGGGTCCGCGGCCGGTTCGGGGGGCCGGGGCGATGGAGGTCCCGCTTCCGGGAGCCTGGGGGCGTCGCGTGGTCATGCGGAGCTGGTGCCTTCCTGCTTGGACGTGCCGACGCCGGGTCGGCCGGTGTCCCGCACCCGTGGGGTCTGCGGGGTCTGCGGCCAGGTGAGGAAGCCGTTGGTGTGGGCGTGCCGGGGGCCGGGCGGCGGGGTGGCCAGGGCCCGCTCCACCGCCCGTACGACGATCGATTCGAGAAGGCGCGGCGGCACGGCGGCGATCGGGCTCCAGAAGCCGTCGGCGAGCCACTCGGCGTCGGCCTCGGGCAGACCCGCGACCGTACGCAGCTGTTCCACGTCGGCGAATCGATTGTGCCGGGCGAGCCGTACGACGCCCTGCTTGCCTCTGGCTGCGGAGACGGGCAGGCCCGCGTCCACCACGACCCGGTCGGGCTGCGCGGCGCGGATGAGCGGTGCCAGCAGGGCGCCCAGCGGGTCGGCGTTGTGCAGGACGACCACCGGGAGCGCGCTGTGGTACTCCGCGAGTTCCTCGAGGGCCCCTGCCACGACGTCGGAGCGCCCCGTGGTTGCCTCCGTGCCGGCGGCCTCCAGGAGGACGGCCCCCAGACGGCCGGGAATGTCATTGGCCGTGAGGAAGAGGGCTGCCACCCGGTCGGTGCAGAGGATCACGGCCGTGGGCCGGGACAACGGAGCAGGCCCACGGGAACGGCTCGCGCCGCGCGGCCTGGGCACGGGGCGCGCGTCGTCGACGACGCCTTTCGGTAGACGGCCGTACGTTGCCGACCAGACGCCCGTCATCAGCTGACGAAAGGTCTCTTCGGAGGGGATGATCTGCGAACGGGGCGGCTGACCGGGGCGATGGCGCATGGCCGATGCGACGACGAGGACGACGCAGCCGGCAGCTCCGGCGACGAACGCGAGGACACCGTCGGTCAGGGCCGCGCACAGGAGGAGGGCGACGGCCACCGGCAGAGCCACGAGCCAGCGGATCCCGGTCGGTACACCCTGCGGATCCTGCTCGGCCCACGCGTAGTTGCGGGTGCGGGACAGGTACCAGAGCTGGGTGAGGGTGATCTTCAGGCGGCCGTGGTCGGTGGCGCGCTCCGCGATGCCTCGGATACGGATGTCGTGCATGCCCATGCCGTGGACCGCAGGGTCGAGTGCGAAGCGCTTCCCGCAGTGCGCGCACACGCGGCCGGTGCGCTCCTTGCCCGTGAGCGAGGCGGCGCAGCCGGGGCAGATCATCGCTCACCCGCACGGTCATGGGTCGTCGGGCCCGGCCAGGTCATGAATCCCACGGACGCGGCACGACGCCGTTCCGGATCGACGTTCCGGGTGACCTGTTCGGCGATCCGGGTGACGGCGGCGAGAAGCCGGGCGGGAGGCATGCCGACGAGCGGGAACCGCCAGCCCTTTCCCAGCCACTTCAGCTCCTCCTCGGTGAACTCGCCGAGCGCGGTGAGCCGTGCCATGGTCTCCCGGCCGGGCTGATCGTTCCGGTCGCGGTAGGGCACGGCCTGGGTGAGACCGCGGACGGTGCGCAGCGGCAGTCCGGCGTCGATCACCGTGCGTTGCCCCAGACTCTCGCGGATACGCCGGACGAGGAGCTCCCCGTGCGCGTCGGCGTCGTGGAGCACGATCACCGGGCCCTGCGTGGGCAGGGCGCGGACCGCGTCGAGATCCTTGGCCAGCTCGATCCCGTAACGGGCGGGCAGGCCGTCGGCGATCAGGAACGCCGTGATGGAGCGGTCGGGGCACAGGAGTACGGCCCCGGTCCGAGCGCCGGAGGACGCACGAGATCTGGCCTGAGAGGGAACGGGAGGGGTGTCGTCGACCACCCCGGGCGGCAGCCCACCGTACACGTTCCGCCAGGGCGCGAGCGCCTCCGAACGGAACGCCGCACGGCTCATGACCGGGAAGCCCCGGCCCGCACCGGCGGCTCGTGCGAAGGCGAAGCCCGCGGAGGCGAGCAACAGGGCGCCCGAGACGAGGACGAGGTACGCGATCTCGGTGAAGATGCCGAGGACGCCGACGAACAGGCCCGCGCCGAGCGAGGCACCCGCACATCCCGACGCGAACTGGCTTTCCTTGAGGCGTCTGCGAGAGAGCGCGTACCACAACTGGTCCGGCGCCACTGCGATCCTGCCCTCCTCCGTCACCTTGGCGAGGATCCTGCGCACCCGCAGGTCGCTGAGGCCGAGGGAGTTGGTCTTGGGGTCGAGCGCGTACGTGCGCCTGCAGTGGGAACAGGTGTTGTTGGGGCGCTCCTTGCGGAGTAAGTTCTTCTCGCAGTGCGGACAGATCACCGGCGGGCCTCCAGTGCGGTCGCCACACGGCGCAGTCGCGCGGCCAGACGCTCGCGGACGCTGGTGGTGGCGATGCCGCGCTCCCTCTGCAGGTGCTCGATGCCCCGCAGGGCGGCGGCGAGTGCGCGGTAGTCGGTGACGGTGGCCACGGCCACCTGGCCGACCGTCGGGGTGTCGCCGGCGACGCGGCGCTCCGCCTCCCCGGCGGTTATCGCGTAGTCCTCGTGGTCGATTCCGTAACCGGTGTTGGCTGCGAGGATCGTCAGCGGATCGGTGCCCCTGTTCGCGAAGGAGTGGGGCATCATCTCCGGAATCCGTATCAACATCCCGGGAGTCAGCGGGACTTCGGTGACCCGGTCGCGGTCCGCGTCGTGGAGGCCGCACGCTGCGTGGCCCAGGCTGAGGACGAAGTGTTCACCGCCGTGGGCATGCGGGGTGAAGGCGCTGCGCGGCCCCACGACACCGAGTTTGACCGTGGCGTTCGAGGGACGTTCGGGGGAGGTCGTCGCGTCGCCCACCAGGTAGTGGGCGAACTGCCCGTCATCGATGAAGCGGAGGAACTCCCGCTCGGGTCCCAGCTCGCGGGCGCCCTCGCGGTCGGCCAGCTCGATGCCTCCGTCCGGCCTCAGGTGGTACAGCTCCACACCCTCGGGGAGCGTGCCCCACACTCCGCCCGGCATGGTGTCGGATATGCCGTCATGCGGTCTCCTGGACATCGCTCCTCCCCCTGTTTTCCTGTGCGCGGCGCACGCTCCGCAAGTGCATCGTATTGCCTTGATTCACAACAAGGGGAGCCTCTGGAGCGGCTGTTGGACAATGTGTGAGGGAACGGTGGGTGAACGCGCGTCGGGCGGACGGTGCTGTACGCGGGGTTGTCTCCATGAGGGCGCACATGCCGGTGGGACCGACGAAGGGCTGGGATCGGGAATCCGTCGGGGTCTCGGGGAGGTCGGAGAGGTGCCTGGTGGTGGTCACCCAGCCGGGCGCGGTGGTCACCCAGCCGTGCCGTACATGCCAGAGTTCGCCTCCGCGCTCGCATACCACACGGAGATCGAGGATGAAGAACACGTCCACATCGCGCTCGCGCCGGAGCGGAACTCCTGGACGGACATGCGACCGACCAGCTTCGCATCCGCCATGGATGCCGCCGCTTTCTGAGACGCGCTCAGTGGCCCTCGTCCTCATGCTTCTTCCGGGGAGGGCTCACGATGAAGGCCCTCCCCGAGTCCAGATCGAGAGGAGGCGCACCCATGCCTTCGTCTTCCCTGAGCAACTGTTGCCTTTGACTCTCCTCCCGTACGTGTTGCTGGGACGGGTGGAAGACCTCCATGAACTCGAAGTTCGCGGTCGAGTCCGAAGTTTGGCCACGCTTCCTGTTAATCCAGCGGAGAAGACTGATGCCGATAAGGGCAAGCAGCAGTGCGACTGCGAAAACCATCCCAAGTTCTAACATTCAGAAAACCCTTGGCATTCTCGACGATTACGGCTCAAGCGACACTGGACGAGTGAAGACGCCACCCACATGGCCCTAAATCAACCCATCATACAGAATTGAGTCTCAGTTCGGAGAAGTGCAGCAGGAGGAGATCGGCAAGGGCTAAGAACTCGGCAAGGACCGGATCGTCCCGGTCGCCGACGAAGAGCTCGACGAGATCCCGCTGTCGACCGCGAAGGCGATCGAAAATGTCGTGTTCGGCGACGCCGACAGCATCGACCCGATCCGGATCGGCGACACCACGAACTGAACCGCAGGGCCACCGAGCGCCGGCTCGTCCGGCCCTGACCCGGCGCACCGGCGCGCAGGGTCACCCCGAGCGCTGGTTCCTCACGTCGCACGCCGGGCGGGCAGGGCTAGGACACCGGCCGACGCTTCCTGGCGTCAACTTGGCGTTCCACGGTCTCTCGCGTCCGACGTAAAAAGGTGGAAAGGCGGGTAAACCAGCGCGGTGCATGCGGCATCCTCCCAGGCGTGATGAGCCTGACGGGGACACCCTTCTTCCTGGCCACGATCGCGCTGGCCGTGGTCACCGTGCTGCTTCCCCTGCTGCTGTGGGGCCGGGTACGCGGCCCCGCCGTGGCGCGCGGCGCGGTCCGCCTGGTGATGGTCGTCCTCGCGCAGGCGGCAGCCGTGCTGAGCGTCTTCGTGATGGTCAACAACACCAACGGCCTGTACGACAGCTGGGCCGACCTGCTCGGCACCGGACACCACATCGTCGCCGCGCCCGATCTCGGGCGCGACGGACTCGGAGATCACAAGCACCCGGCGAATGAGCCGAAGGCCGTACAGGACTTCAGCCTGACGCACGACGCCCGGATGGGCCGGGGCGTCCGCGTCACCCAGCTGAGCGGCCGGGTGTCGGGGGTGCGCGGCGAAGTCTACGTATGGCTGCCGCCGCAGTACGACCAACCGGCCTTCCGGCACCGGAAGTTCCCCGTGGTCGAGCTCCTCGGCGGCTTCCCCGGATCGGCGAAGGCGTGGTTCGGCAGCCTGCGGGTGCAGTCGCAGCTGGGGGCCGGGATGCGGAGTGGGGAGATTGCCCCGTTCATCCTCGTGGAGCCGCGGACCAATCTGCTGGCGGGTCAGGACACCGGGTGCGCCAATGTGCCCGGTGTCGTGGACGCCGAGTCCTGGCTGAGTGTGGACGTCCGGCAGATGGTGACCGATACCTTCCGCGCGCAGAGCAGCGCGAGCGGCTGGGCGGTGGCCGGGTACTCGGCCGGGGCACACTGCGCCGTGAAGATGGCGCTCTCCCACCCCGACCGGTACCGGGCCGCCGTGGGCCTCTCCGGCTACAACGACCCGGCCGCCGAGCGGGTCTCCCTCACGGGCCGGGACCCGGAGCTGCGGCGGGTCAACAACCCGCTGTGGATCCTGCGCCACGCCGCCACCCCGCCGCGCGTCGCGCTCTACCTCTCGGGCGGGCGCAACGACGGCTACCGTGACGGCCTCGCGCTGCGGCGGGCGGCAGCACCCCCGACGCGGGTGGTGGTGGCCGAAGTGAGCGGGCCGCACACCATCGGGCTGTGGAAACGTCAGGTGCCGCATGTCTTCCGCTGGCTGACGGCCGAACTGTCGCCCTACACGGGGCCGAGCTGCCGCCCTACACGGGCCGGGTCGCTCCCGCGGAAGGGCATCTGATCGATGGGGGACGGCCGGACCGGGCGCCCGGGTACGGCACGCGGATCATCTGCGGTGAGCCCCGTCGGCAAGCGCGTGTACGACCTGCGCCACACCTGCCTGACCACCCAAACGTATCGGCGTGCGCATGACCCGCAAGGGGATCCCCCCTCATCTCATCCGTGACGGCCGCGGGATGCCGAGGGGCGTTCACCGCCTGAGCCACCGCGCAGGGCAGGGCTACGGTCGGGGAACCCCACCGGTCCGGAGCCTGGACATCCGGGCCGGGTCTGTTCGCTCGGTGAGCGAACAGGATGCAATGCAAAGGGAGTTGGGGGACTGGTAGGAAAGTTTACTGTTCGCTAGCATCCTGGGTGGTGGCTCGGCGCGGTGCCTGCCCCCGTAGGCGTGACGCGCTCAGTGAGAGCTCTGGCCCGGCCACCATGATGCCGCCCCCTGCCCGCACGAGGGTCGGGGCGCGAGGTCACGCACCAATGCCCAGCTCTCGCCACCCCCAAGGCCAGGAGTCCAGGGATGCACCTGAACGGCTCAGCTCCGCTCCTCACGCCCACGCGGCGCCGTACGGTCGGCGTGGTCATCGCCGCCGTACTCCTCCTCGTCGGAAGCCTGTTGCTCGCCTACCCCGACCGGGCCGACGCCGCCGCCGACCCTCTTATTTCGCATGGCAAGCCCGCCACCGCCTCCTCCAGCGAAGCTTCCGGCCTCGGCCCGCAGAACGCCTTCGACGGCGACCCGGCCACCCGCTGGGCGAGCGCCGAGGGCGAGGACCCGCAGTGGATACGTGTCGACCTCGGTGCCACCGCCAACGTCACGCGGGTGGAGCTGAGTTGGGAGGCCGCGTACGCCAAGGCCTACCGGATCGAGATCTCCGCCGACGGCACCACCTGGACCCGGCTCGCCAACGAGACGGCCGGGAACGGCGGCACCGACGACTGGTCCGCCCTCTCCGGCAAGGGCCGCTACCTGCGCGTGTACGGCATCGCGCGCGGCACTGCCTACGGATACTCGCTGTATGAGGTCGAGGTGTACGGCACCTTCGACGGCGCGCCCCCGCAAACCGGTGCCTTCACCGTGGTCGCCGCCGGTGACATCGCCGCCCAGTGCACCGCCTCCGACAGTGACTGTGCCCACCCCAAGACCGCCGCACTGGCCCAGAAGCTCAATCCGAAGTTCTATCTGACGATGGGCGACAGCCAGTACGACGACGCCCGGATCGCCGACTTCCGCGCCTACTACGACAAGACCTGGGGTGCTTTCAAGGACAAGACGCATCCGGTACCGGGCAACCACGAGACGTACGATCCGGCCGGATCGCTGGTCGGCTACAAGACGTACTTCGGGGCGATCGCGTACCCCCAGGGCAAGAGCTACTACAGCTTCGACGAGGGCAATTGGCACTTCATCGCCCTCGACTCCAACTCCTTCGACCAGAGCGCCCAGATCGACTGGCTCAAGGCCGACCTCGCCAGGAACAGCAAGGCGTGCATCGCCGCCTACTGGCACCACCCGCTGTACTCCTCGGGCGGGCACGGCAACGACCCGGTCAGCAGGCCGGTCTGGAAGATCCTGTACGGGGCCAAGGCCGACCTCGTGCTCAACGGGCACGACCACCACTACGAGCGGTTCGCCTCACAGAGCCCCGATGGGAAGGCCACAGCCGACGGAATCACCGAGATCGTCGGCGGCATGGGCGGCGCCGAGCCGTACCCCATTGAGAACGTCCAGCCCAACAGCCAGAAGCGGATCAGCGGTGAATACGGCGTCCTGAAAATGGACTTCACCGACTCCGGCTACAGCTGGAGCTACGTCGGCACCGACGGCAAGACCAAGGACACCAGCCCGAAGTACGCCTGCCACTGATGTATCTGGCGACCACAGGCCGCCGGGACGCACCGGCCCCGCCCCGCACCGGCGGGGCGGGCCGACGCGTCCCCGGCACCGTCCTGGCACTCGGCACGGTCAGCCTCGTCACCGACATCTCCTCCGAGATGGTCACCGCGGTGCTGCCGCTCTACCTCGTCCTCGGACTCGGTCTCTCACCTCTCCAATTCGGGTTTCTGGACGGCCTGTTCAACGGTGCCGCCTCCGTCGTGCGGCTGCTCGGCGGGCACGCCGCCGACCGCGGTGGCCGGCACAAACGGGTCGCGGGGATCGGCTACGTCCTCTCCGTCTGCTCCCGGCTCGGCCTGCTTCTCGCGGGCGGTGCCACAGCCGGGATCGCCACCGCCCTCGCCGCCGACCGGGTCGGCAAGGGCATTCGTACGGCGCCCCGTGACGCGCTGATCACCCTGAGCAGCCGACCCGAGGCGCTCGGCCGGTCCTTCGGCGTGCACCGGGCGATGGACACCACGGGCGCCCTGCTCGGCCCGCTCGCCGCGTTCGCCCTGCTCTGGGCGACCGCCGACGCCTACGACGCGGTGTTCGTCGTCAGCTTCTGCGTCGGCCTGCTCGGGGTACTGATCCTCGTCCTGTACGTTCCCGGGGGTCACCCGGCACCACCCACGAACTCGACTCCCCGTACACGCAAGACAATTGGGGCACTCCGTGATCCCGCCTTCCGCCGGATTCTCGGAGCCGCCGCCCTGCTGGGTGCCGCCACCGTCGGTGACGCCTTCGTCTATCTCCTGCTCCAGCGCCGCCTCGGCCTCCCCGTCGGCTGGTTCCCGCTGCTGCCGCTCGGCGCGGCGTCGTGCTATTTGCTGCTCGCGGTCCCGGCGGGCCGCATCGCGGACCGGGTCGGCCGACGGCTGCCGTTCCTGTACGGACACGTCGCGCTGCTCGGCGTGTACGCCACGCTCCTCGCTCCGACCGGCGGCCCGGCCCCGCTTCTCCTCGGGCCCGTCCTCGTGCTGCTGGGCGTCTTCTACGCCACCACCGACGGGGTACTGATGGCCCTCGCCGGACCGGTGCTGCCCGCCGACGGCAGGGCGGGCGGACTCGCCCTGCTCCAGACCGGCCAGGCGCTGGCCCGGATGCTCGCCGCCGCGGGCTTCGGCGCCGCGTGGACGGTGTGGGGGCCACGCCCCGCGCTGTGGGCGGCGATATCGGCTCTGCTCGCTGCGCTCGCGGGCGGCTGGGCACTGCTGCCGCGCAACCAGTCCGGCACCCCGGCCCCCAAGGGGCCGGGAGCCCCGATCCTCGAGAGGCGGACCGCATGAGTGCCAGGTTCCCAAGACCCGCGCCCCCGCTGGGCCCACGGGCCCGTATCGCCGTCGTGGTGGCCGCGGTGCTACTCCTCGCGGGCGGCTCCGTCGGGTACGCCCTGCACGCGGAACGCCGGTCGGAGGGGCAACGAGCAGATGCAGTCGCCTCGTTCACTCTCCGTGGGCCCGCGCTGTACTTCCGGGACACGGTCACAGGACGCGTCGCACATCAGCCGCTCGCCGGAACCCCCGGCGCCCGCACCCCCGGCGGCCCCGCCTGTGACCGGTTCTACGCCTCAGGTGATACCGCGCTCTGCCTGCGCGCCGAGCCCGGGGTGCTGCCGAAGACATACGCAATCGTTCTCGACCGGCGGCTGCGCGAGATGCGCCGGATCACCGTGCCGGGCCTTCCCACCCGCGCCCGCGTCTCCGCCTCCGGGCGGATGCTGTCCTGGACGGTGTTCGCCACCGGTGACTCGTACGCCACCACCGCCTTCTCCACGCGGACCGCCGTCCTCGACCTGCGCACCGGCTACCTCATCAAGTCCATCGAGGAGATCCCCCTCACCATCGACGGTGTCCGCTACCACGCCCCTGACGTCAATTACTGGGGGGTGACCTTCGCCCGCGACGACAACCGCTTCTACGCAACCGTCTCCACCAAGGGCCGCACCTACCTCGTCGAGGGGAACATGAGGGACTGGTCGGCGAAGGCGCTGCGGCAGAACGCCGAGTGCCCCTCCCTGTCACCTGACAACACCCGGATCGCCTTTAAGAAGAAGGTTTCCGACGACCCGGCCGCGCCCTGGCGGCTGTACGTCCTCGATCTGCGGTCCATGCGTGAGACGCCGCTCGCCGAGACACGCAGCGTCGACGACCAGGCGGCCTGGCTGGACGACGGCACGGTCGCCTACGCGCTGCCGGGCGCGGCCGGCCGGGCGAGCGACATCTGGACCGTCCCCGCAGACGGCACCGGGGTACCCCGCGTGGCCGTGGCGGGCGGATCGTCGCCGGTGGCGGTGGGCTGAGCGAGGAGGCCCGGGGCCTGGTGGTGCCCGCGTCAGACGGTGCAGTACTGGATGTGCAAGCGGGCGGGTGCATGCCGACGGGTCCGTGCCCGTGGCCATGGGCCAGGGCCGAGCTTGACGCAGAAGTGCCCGGCGTCCGGGTAGCGGTGCAGGTGTGACGGGGCCTGGTCGACGAGGCCGCGCAGAGCGGTGCCGTGCTCGCGGAACGCGGTGGAGTTGCCCACGACGAAAAGAGTGTGCGCAGCGATGCCGAAACGGAGGTGGTCACGGTACGCCCGGTATTGTCGCCGTTGATAGTCGATGGCGGTCTCGGCGGGGAAGTCATGGTCCGGGGTGGTCGCGGTGTGAGGTTTACCGGCACCGAGTCGTGCCTGGACCTGCTTCCACGACGTGGTCGGAAATTGCAGGCTGTGATGGACCAGGACCAGGCCCAGCGAGACCGGTTCGCCGTCGCTGACGTCGCCGTCGGGGAACGGGTTGGCCCGAATCGGCAGGTAGACCAGCGACCGGGCGGACCGGGCGGCGAGCGTCCACACGGCGGCGAGCTGGACGGCGCTGCCCCGGTCGGCGTACATCGACAGTCAAGGGCGGTCGTCGCGCAATGCCAACCGTGCCGGGGCCGGGGCCGGTCGAACCACCCGGACCTCATTGCTGCCCAGCCGGACTCTGTGGATGTGCACCCGTAGTTCCACACGCTTCCTCAGGCCTGTCGTCACCGAAGTCTCCACCACCCGCACCACGATCCCCTCCCTTGTACAACTGTGGGTGGCGCTTCCCGAACAACACCGGCACGCGCGTCCGTCGGCGCCGGTGTACAGCGGACGGCCCGAAGTGCCAACCCCTCGCGAAGGTGCGGTTGCATCGCCACCTGACACGCCGCCGCAACGGCGTGAGGCGTTAACAACCGTGATAGAAGAGGGTGTTATGAAACAAGAGGCATACAACGCAGACCAATTCCGCAGCGCTGTTCCGCACTCAGCTCGCGTCTGGAACTACTGGATTGGCGGCAAGGACCACTACCCAGTGGACCAGGAGCTGGGAGATCAAGTGATCTCGAGCTACCCCCAGACGCGGGAACTCGCCCTGGCGTCACGGGCCTTTCAGGCGCGTGCGGTGCGGTATCTGGCCGGAGCGGGAATATCCCAGTTCCTTGACATCGGGACCGGGCTTCCCGTGCAGAACAGCACCCATGAGGTCGCGCAGAGCGTCGAGCCGAAGGCTCGCATCGTGTACGTCGACAACGACCCGCTGGTCTTGGCACACGCCCGTGCCTTGCTGACAAGTGCACCGGACGGGATGACGGACTACGTGCACGCGGACATGCTGGAAGCCGAACGGGTACTCAAGGAAGCGGCGCGCACCCTGGACATGACACGACCCGTGGCCGTGATGGTGCTGTCCACACTGGGACACCTCCAGCCCCAGGCCGGCATCGAACTCATGCGCCAGTACCTGGCCGGCACAGTGGCAGGCAGCTATCTGGTCCTCTGCGACACGGTCGCCACGCCCCAGACGCTGGCTGCGCAGAAGGCTTACGCGGCGGGCGACACTCCGCCATACCTGGTGCGCCGGCCGGAGGAGATCCTCGCGAGCGCCGACGGGATGGAGTTGGTCGAGCCCGGATTCGGGTCTATCACCCTCTGGCGAGCGGACGAAGAGGACCTTGAACCGGTCGACCAGTGGGGATTCGTCGCCCGCAAGGTGTAGAAGTCGGCGACTGCACCGGTCGACGCTCTGAGCCCGCGTTCGCATGTGGCTATACGAAGCGGTCACTGCACGCTTCAGCGCGCACCCGGCGTCTCTCGGCGATCCCCGCCCGGTGCGTGCCGCCCTGCGGCAGGCCGAGCCGGTGTTCCGGCACGCACAGGATTGCCCGTACGCGTACGGTGCGTGCGACTTTCAGCAGGGCTCTGACCAGTACGGGTTGGGGGCTGCGGTTGGCGGTGACCAGGCCTACCTGCTCCGCCCGTCAACGCGGCGAGCAAGGTCAGGGGGCTGCCTTCGACTCGGTCCGCGCCTGTTGTCGGCGCCATCACGGCGGGATCTCGTGGATGTCGCACCAGCGCACTACGGCGGCCCGGGAGATGGCCTTCTCGCGAGCGAGGGCGCTGAGTGTGCGGCCCTGGTTGACGTACTGCTCGTACAGCCAATTCCGGTCGATCTCGGTTGGTGGGCGGGGGCTGTGCCGCGAGACGCCATGCTCATCGGCGAGTTCGGTGAGCGTTCTTCTGGCGATGCCGGTTTCCGTTCGATGGCCAGGAAGGGGCGGCCTTGCTCCACGTAGAGCTGAACGAGGCGTTCCCTGGGCATGAGCGTCCTTGCGGAAGCCAGGCGTGTCCAGGCCCGCGGCGTCCGTTGGCTTGATGGTCATCCTCACCCCGACCTCCGCGAACATCTGCTGGAGCACGGTGGCTCGCTGCTGGGCATCGGGGCGGTTGTCGACCAGGTAGTCGAAGGAGAGGCCCGGGTGGCCTGCCCCTGCGAGCAGGGCGTGGGCCTTCGCCGGGTCGTGGGCCGGGTAGGTGTTCGCGGCGCGGTACGGGGAGCGGGAGCCGATCGGGCCGTCGGAGACTGTTCCCTGGCCGAGGAAGACAACCTTCTCCACGCCCTCGCGGTCGACGGCGTACTGGAGCGCCTGGCGCACACGGGGGTCGTCGAAGGGTGCGGCCTTGGTGTTGAACAGGACGGTGGAGGTGGAGCCGGGCCTGGTGGCGGTGCGCAGGCCGTTGCCGGCGGCCTGCTTGAACTGGGCGGGGGTCTCGGTCCAGATCAGGTCGGCATCGCCGGAGCGCAGGGACTGGTAGCGGCTGTCGGAGTCCGGCAGCACCCGGTGGACAATCTTGTCGGCGTGGCCCTTGGCCCCCCAGCAGGCGCGCCATGGTGACCGAGACGCCCGCTTGGACGCTCTCCACGGTGTACGGGCCGGATTCGACCGCCGCTCCCTCACCGTTGGGGGTCTCGGAGATGTAGCCGAGCGAGCGGGTGAAGAGGCCGGGCAAGGCGGCGTTGGGTGCTTTGAGGGTGAAGTCGACGGTGGTGGGGCCGTTCGCCTTCAGCGCGCCGATGGTCGCCGCGTCGGTGGCGCAGGAGCACTTACTCTCCGGCTTGTAAGACGCTTCACGTGGTCGACGACCGCTTGGGAGTCCAGCGGCTTCCCGTCGCTGAACTTCACGCCCTCGCGCAGCTGAAGAGTCCAGCCGGTGGCGTCCGCGTTCGGATGCCGATGATGGTCCTGGCCAACGCGACTTGGCCAGGTAGGGCTGCACAACGCCGTTGTCGCCGTTGACCATCACAGTCAGCGTGCCGTCGGCCGGGTCGAGCTTGGTGAACGGCCGGTCCAGACCGACCTTGAGGGTCCCGCCGTCGACCGTCGGGCCGTCGGCCGCAGCGGCCTCGGCGGGGCCACCGCCGGACACCGCGTCGTCGGATGCCGTGCAGGCACCGGCGGTCAGGGTGACGGCGAGCGCGCAGGTCGTTGCTGCCAGGACGTGCTTGTCCGCTTCATGCATTTTGCGCGACAAGTTCCGCCTCGGCCTCTTCGGAGACCCGTACGTCGACCCGGATGCTGCCACCGAAAGAGTCGGCGCTCCGGCCGGCATCGCCGCAGCCCTGGCCGGTGCCCCGCCCTGCTGCTCGCCGACGAACCCACCACCGCCCTCGACGTCACCGTCCAGCGCACCGTCCTCGACCTGCGCGACCGCCACCGGGAGACCCGCGGCCTGCGCGCGCTGCGTCCCAGAATGCAGATGGTCTTCCGGGACCCGCTCTCGTCACTCAACCCACGCCGCCGGGTCAGCCGGCGCGCGACCGCGTGGCCGTCGTCGCACGACAGCTGGACGCGGTGGGCCTCCCGCCCGCCCTGTCTACTCCCCGCCGACCCGCCGTCCCCGCTGGCCCCGCCCTCCGGCTGCCGCTTCCGAACCCGCTGCCCACTCGCCGACGCCCGCTGCTCAGCAGAGACACCCGCGATGCGTGAGGTTGCCCCGGGCCGCGCAGCCGCGTGCCACCGGCCGTTGATTTCCTGAGCAGCGCGCGAGCGGTGGGCTCGCCCCTTCGGGACGCGTGGCGCATGTGCGAGCCGCCGCGCATCACCTTGGCGGTGCCGGTTGAGGGACCCTTCGGGTGGGCCGACGGCTCGCCCGGCGGTGGGTCGTCGACCACATGGTGGAGCCGAGGCGTTCGGCGTTCACGTAGTCACTGCCGGCCGGGACGAACGTCAGCAACGCGCCGGAAACCACGCCCGGCATCGACAGCGGGAAGGTTGTCTCGCGGGAAGGTTGTACGGACCACAACGGCCTATTGTTAAAGAATGATCAAAGTTGAGCATGAGACCGGTCCTCAGGGGCTGCTTGTGTGCCCAGTTTGTAAGCACCCCGTGGCCGCCACCATCATGAGGCGGCACAAGACTCTCGGAGTCTTCGTGCCCGTGCGGGGCCCGGGCCCCTGCCGCAACCCCGACTGCCCCGAATACCTGGAGGAGCCGGAGCACAGTACCCCTCAGGACCACTGACATCAGGACGGGACACCAGGCCTACGGACGACGCTTGCGGCCCGGGAAAGTGACTCACGGTGAGCGTCCGAGTCCCGGACTCGTCATGCCGCTGATCAACCTGACCCCGAGCAGGCCAAGAGAGCGTGGAAGAAACGGTGACAGACCACCGGTGATCGGCTACCTCGTCCGGGTCTTGCAATTCGGGGCCATCTCGGGGTAGCGCCGAGGTAAGCCCCAAAGGGGCCATGGGATGATCTTGAAGCCCTGACCACCCAGCTCGTCACCCGTTCGGCTCAACGTCGTTGGTGGTGATGTTGGACTGTTTGCTGGCTCCGGGGCGGGACCCGCGGCGCGCCACTGGGACCTACGCCGCGCTCAGCGGGTCCTTCGCGCGAGTCGCGCCACGTGCCACCCGTAGCCCGGTCGGGCCGGGCACGACGGTCAGGACACTGGGATTCCGAGCTCGGAGAGCGGGCCGCGGACGGTCTCGAACCACCCTCCGCAGTCGCCCTGGAGGACGATGCGCCAGTCATGGACCAATTGCCGAACGCCACCCGTCTTCGACAGGTACAGGCCAGCTCCACCCACGTGTGCGGGGCCCGCCGGAACCGGCCTGGGCAGTAAAGCGAGCACGCCGGATACAGGATCCGAGCCGTGCGCAGATACCGTCCGAGGGAATCCGTCAGCGACGGACAGCCTGTGCTAACAGTGACCGCGCACCCGTCGGAACGGAGGCGCTCGCGGCGCCGTTCGTCGCCAATCGCGGGTACCGCGATCAGCAGCCGGAACGCCTTCCGAGCGAGGCAGGCGATCTTCCCCAGTTGCTGGTCGATCCGGCCGCGTGTGATCAGTACTGCGGGCGTGTGCGTCGGGCGCAGCCCGGTACGGCGGACACTCTCCGGTCCGTCGTCGGCGGCGGCGCGAGCCTGGATGCACTGGTGGGACAAGAACCGCAGCGTCTCGGACTGCTCCTCCGGGCTGAGCTGAGTGCGTCAAACCACTCGATGCCTGTGACATCGGGCGTAGCCCCTGGGTGAATTCGTGGGGTATGGCGTCGCGCTCGGTCATGGCTGCCTCCCGTTGAACAGGCGGCGCTCGACGCCGGGCTCCCGACGCGGGCCAGGAACCACGGCCGCGGTCATTCCGGCGTCGCCGTCGACGACCACGACCGCGGTGCCGGACAGCTCACCCGTGATCGCGTTGGCGCTGTAGACGCCAGTTGTCGTCGTAGTTCGTCCGCGGGCCGTCCGAGGAGATCATCACGTCCTGGGCCGTGGTCGGCGTCGGGGCGATGGCGATCGTCGGGTCGATCGTGACCGGGTACTGCTGCTCGGGTGCGGCCGGCCACATCGCGTCCGGGGTGACGATGAGCTTCCAGCCCCTGCCCGCCTTGGTGAGCTTCTGCTCGACGGCGGAGCTGTAGCCGGTGCTGTACGACGATGTGGCGTCGTTCTTCGCGTCCGTCATGAACGCGGCCGGGATCACCAGGACGGGATCCGCGCCCTCGCCGTAGGACTTGACCGAACCGACCTGTACACCGACCTGCCCGCCATTCGCACGCTCGCCGCGGTCGCGCAGACAAGCTGATCCCCCCGGCCCCGCGGATCCGCCTCCGCGGGGCCGTCGCACGCCTGTCGCTCCCAGCGGCGGGCTGCGGGGTGAGCGCTGGTTCCTAGTCGGGCAGGTGGTAGACGGCGAGGGCCGCGGTGTCGTCGTGGAGGCGGTTGTTGCTGTAGATGAGGAGATCGTGGTGGAGGCGGTCGAGGAGTTCCCGGGGCGGGAGGGGACCCCAGGAGAGGACACGCTGGGGGAGGGGATAGAAGGCCCCGGTGGGGTCGCGTGCTTCGGTGACGCCGTCGGTGTAGAGCAGCAACTGGTCGCCGGGGCGGAAGGGGTACTCGTCGACCCGGTAGGCCTCCGTGAGAAGCATGCCGAGGTTGAGGGGCGGTGCGGGGTCGGCCGTCTCCAGCTCGGTGACCCCGTCGGAGCGGATGAGCAGGGGCGGGGGGTGGCCGCAGTTGACGATGCGGACCACGTGACGGCGGGGGATCTCCGCGAAGACGGCAGTGACGAAGCGTTCGCTCATGTCGCTTCCGGCAAGGCGGGTGGCCCTGCGGTTCATGCTGGTCTCCACCCGGCGGGCAACGGTGGCGAGGTCGGGTTCGTCGTGGGCGGCCTCGCGAAAGGCACCGAGAAGGGTGGCGGCCGTCTCCACGGCAAGGAGGCCCTTTCCGCGGACGTCGCCGATGACAAGGCGGAGTCCGTACGTGGTGGGGACGGCCTCATACAGGTCACCGCCGATGCGTGCCTCCGCAGCGGCGGATAGGTAGAGGGCTTCCACCTGAATGGGGCCGATGCGGTGAGGGACCGGGCTGAGCAGGACACGCTGCGCGATCTCGGCCACGAAACGCACGTTGGCGAGGGTGCGTTCCCGGCGCACGCGGTGGGCAGCCAGGATTGTTCCGAGAACGCCGACCAGAGCGGTGCACAGGTAGGCTGCCACGTAATGGCGCTCCCACACGTAGCTCACCGAGCGGCCCGCGCAACACGGGGTGCCGGCCAGGACCCCTTCGAAGGCGATCGCGAACACGGTGACGGCAGCGACGGCAGCCGGGCCGTGGGCGAAGGCGGCGATCACCGGGAGGGCGATGAGCAGGAAGCTCACGGGCCACTGCACGGGCGTAAGGGGTTCGAGCACCAGGATGCCCGCGATGTAAAAGGCGGGCAGCCAGCGCATCCATGCGGGCGCGGCCGGCACCGGCGGGCCCCCGCTGCCGGGCCGCGCCGCCCAGTCGCTCGCCGCCCCGGGGCGGCCCGGCCACCTCACTGCTCTCTCCGGCGCGGCGCGAGCGCGGACGCTGCCCCGCCGGAGCACGGAGCCACTGTGGAGCCCGCACGCGGACGGCACTCCTGGCGGCTCCACTCACACAG
This sequence comes from Streptomyces sp. NBC_00057, assembly GCF_045041165.1. Taxonomy (NCBI): domain Bacteria; kingdom Bacillati; phylum Actinomycetota; class Actinomycetes; order Kitasatosporales; family Streptomycetaceae; genus Streptomyces; species Streptomyces sp. NBC_00057. The sequence continues at coordinate 8,613,576 of NZ_CP108256.1, forward strand.
CCCGTACACGCGGAACTCCTGACATAAGACATGGTCAAGACGTCCATCCTGCTGCGCCGTAAGGCTGCGGGCCGGTCATTGCTCCAGCCAACGGCATGTCAGGACCGGTACGGCCGACGAGCAACGACGACGTCCCGTCGTATCGCCCGCTTCACCACCGCGCGCGACCTCGGTGGGGCGCTTCGCGTGCCGCGCTCGGGCACGGACGCAGCGCACCGCGACGCCTGCAGCGGCGATCTCCGGCCACCTGCGGCACCGCACTTGCATGAACGCGCTTTGTCCTTGGGGCAGGAGGAGTTGGCGGGTGGCAGTGGGTCTCGGGCGAGGCTGGTGACATCGGGTTCGATCCCTGGGCTCGTGCCACCCAGCGCAGTGCTCCCGCACAGCCGACCCCGCGCCGCGGCCGAGTGGAGGCGGTTCGACGACTGACCCACAGAAGCCCCGGGAGCAACCTCATGGATGGGGCGACCAGGGTTCACGCCCGGCGATCGTCTTCCCCCTGACCGACTCCGCGTTACGAAAAGTCGCAGATCCAGGCGCTGGACCGTTCCCAGCCGGTGCTGTTGATGATGCCGGGTATGCCCCAGCGGCGCCCATGACTACATCCGCAATGGCCTGACCATCCTGTTCGCGGCTTTCGATGTTGCGACACGCGAGGTCATCACCTCACTGCATCGGCGCCACCGGGCAGTGGAGTTCAAGAAGTTCCTCGTCAAGATCGAGAAGTAGGTTCCTGGGCACCTTGAGGTCCACCTGATCTGTGACAATTACGGCACCCGCAAGACACCGGCCATCAAGTCCTGGCTGGCCAAGCACCCCCGGTTCCACCTGCACTTCACGCCTACCGGTTCCTCTTGGATCAACCAGGTGGAGAGGGGGTTCGGCTCTCTCGCCGACCAGAAGATCGGCCGTGGTGCACACAAAAGCGTGCGCACTCTGGAAGCCGACATCCGAGTCTGGGTCAAGGAATGGAACGAAAACCCAACACCATTCACCTGGACCAAGACAGCCGAAGAGATCCTCGACCCACTCGCCTGTTTCTGCCAACGAATCTCCGACGCAGGACACTGGTGGGTCAGCGGCAGGCTTCGGAGATACCTTCGAGCCAGTCGCGGATCGTGCCTCGCTGCTCCGGTGTGAACGCGGCTTCCAGTTCGGCTTCACGGCGGTCGACGGCGACGCGAGCCTCTGCCAAGCGCACCCGCCCGGACTCGGTGACATGGATCTGGTGAATACGCCGATTAGTCGGATTCGGGCGCCGTTCGATCAGCCCCTCCAGCTCGAGACCGCCGAGCATCTCGTTGGCGGCCTGTCGGGAACTTGCCACCTCCCGAGCTACGTCCGCGACTGACATCCCGGGATGCGCCTCGGTCATCATCAGAGTGGCGTACTGCGAGGTCGACAGCCCAAATCCTCGCCGTACTCCTGTTGTCCTCGCTGCTGATCTGGCTGGACAACACCATCCTCACCGCCACCTTCGAGACCCTCGCCGACCCGGTCCGCGGACTGGGCGCCAGCCATGCCCAGCTGCAATGGGCCACCGGCTCGTACACTTTGGTCTTCGCCACCTCGATGTTCACCTCAGGCGCATTGGGCGACCGCTTCGGCCACCGGACCGTGCTCGCAATGGGAATGGTGATCTTCGTCGGCTCCTCGGTGTGGGCGGCGTACGCCGGCGACGACGGCCAACTGATTGCCGCTCGGGCCGCGATGGGTGCGGGCAGCGCACTGATCATGCCCGCCGCCATGGCCGTCCTCATGTGGACCTTCAGCGGTGCCGCGCGGGCAACCGCGATCGGCATTTCCTCGGCATCCGCAGGTGTCGGAATCGCAGCCGGCCCGCTGCTGACCGGAGTCCTTCTCGACCATTTCTGGTAGGGTTCGGTCTTTCTCATCAACATCCCGGTCGTGGTGCTGGTGTTGATCGGGATCGCCACGCTGGTCCCGAATTTCCGCAGCCCTACCTCGCGTCCGCTGGACGCGGCCGGGCTGCTGCTGTCGATCAGCGGACTTGCCCTTGGCCCACGGGCTGATCCGTGCGGGGCAGGTGGCCTCCTGGAGCCCTGCAGAAGTCTGGGCACCAATCACCGCCGGACTGATTCTGCTGGCCGCTTTCGTGTTCGTCGAACTGCGAGCCCGACAGCCCAGCTTCGATCCCCGACTGCTGGCCCAACGTATGTTCGGCGGCGGCAATGCGGCGCTCGGGTTGCTGCTCTTCGCCATGACCGCTGCCAGCTTCTACAGCGCCTTCTACCTGCAAGGCGCACGCGGCTTCTCGCCGCTGGAGGCGGGCTTGGCCCTTTCCCCAGCGGCGCTCGGCTCGATCGTGGGGGCGCCCCTCGGTGTCCGTCTGGTTCGCCGCTGGTCGCTATGCCCCGTTACCACGACGGCGCTGACCATGGCGGGACTGGCCATGGGCTCCCTCGCGTTCTTCGGGCTGCGTACTCCACTCGTCTGGAACGAGATCGTATATTTGGTCCAGGGCCCCTCGATCGGCATGGTGATCGGCTCCGTGACGGCAGCACTGATGAGTACCCTGCCGTTGGAACGGGCCGGCGCCGGATCGGCAGTTACCAACACCGTGCGACAGACCGGCAGCCTGCTCGGAATCGCGGTAGGCGGCACGATCATGTCGATCGCGTATCGGCGCGCGTTCGCCGAAGCGGCCGACGCCGAGGTGGAGTTCGTGCGAGTGGCGGTCACCTCCGAACAGGTCAAGACCCCCTGCCGAGTGCCACCGACCGGCATTCGTTCTCCGGCACCACGATGCCCCAGGCCGAGGCACTGCCTCCCGACATCCTGGCGGCGATCGCGCGCACGGCGATCGAAGCCCGCCGCGACCTGGCCGTTCTCAACAGGCGATCGAGCCAGAACCAGCCGAACGACGGACCATCATCGACCGGCTGATCAACCTGCGATGAGCGCGCGGGGAAATCGGGCCGCAGTATCGGTGCCCGATATCGGATTCGGCGCTGTGCTGTCGAGCCGAGGGAGGCGGTGGACGGGTGAGGGAGTTCCAGCGGGGCGCGGTGCGGCTGCACATCCTGCACCATGTGGCCGAGGAGGAGATCCACGGTGCGTGGATGGCGCAGGAGCTGGCTTCGCATGGCTATCGGGTCAGCCCGGGGACGCTGTATGCAACGCTGCACCGGCTGGAGGCGGACGGGCTGCCGGTCTCCGAGCAGTGGGTCGTCGCAGGGCGCACCCGCCGCGTCCACCGGGCGACCGAGGAGGGGAAGACGGCGCTGGCCGAGGACCGCCGGGCGCTGGCGGAGCCGGCCCGCGAGGTCCTGCCCACCGAGGACCGGCCTCGCCCGTGACCGGCCCGCCGCTCAGGCGCGGCGGGTGAGGGCCTTGCGCAGACCGTAGACGGCGGCACCGGCCGCGATCACCGCGGCCCCCCACAGCACCGAGGCGAGCGGCAGGGCGAACGCCAGGGCCAGGCAGCCGACCGTGCCGACGATCGGCACGATCCGGGCGGGGCGGCCCTCGGCGGGGGGCAGGGTCCAGGCAGAGGCGTTGGCGATGGCGTAGTAGGCCAACACGCCGAAGGAGGAGAAGCCGATCGCTCCTCGCACGTCCGTGGTGGCGGCCAGGACTGCGACGAGGGCGCCGACCGCGAGCTCGGCGCGGTGCGGGACCTGGAACCGGGGGTGGACGGCGGCCAGGGCGTGCGGCAGGTGCCGGTCGCGGGCCATCGCCAGCGTGGTGCGCGAGACACCGAGGATCAGCGCGAGCAGCGAGCCGAGCGCCGCGACGGCCGCCCCGGCCCGCACCACCGGGGCAAGTCCGGGGATGCCCGCGGCGCGTACGGCCTCGGCAAGCGGGGCGGCGGTGTGGGCGAGCCGGTCCGGACCGAGCACCGCGAGCACGGACACGGCGACGGCCGCGTACACCACCAGGGTGATGCCGAGTGCGGTCGGGATCGCGCGGGGGATGGTCCGCTGGGGATCGCGGACCTCCTCACCCAGGGTGGCGATGCGCGCGTAGCCGGCGAAGGCGAAGAACAGCAGCCCGGCCGCCTGGAGCACCCCGCCGAAGCTGGCGTCCGCCCCCACGTCCAGCCGCGTGGTGTCGGCCGCGCCGCCGCTCACGCATGCAGTGACCACGGCGGCGAGCACGGCCAGGACGACTGCGACGATCCCTCGCGTCAGCCACGCGGACTTCTCTACGCCGACGCAGTTCACTGCGGTCAGCGCCACCACCGCGGTGACCGCGACCGCGTGCGCTTGCCCGGGCCACACGTACGAGCCGACGGTGAGGGCCATCGCCGCGCAGGAGGCGGTCTTGCCGACCACGAAGCCCCAGCCGGCCAGGTAGCCCCAGAAGTCCCCGAGCCGCTCGCGGCCGTAGACGTACGTACCCCCCGACTGTGGGTAGCGGGCGGCCAGGCGGGCGGAGGAGGTGGCGTTGCAGTACGCCACCACCGCGGCCAGCGCCAGACCCAGCACCAGTCCGGAGCCCGCCGCACCGGCAGCCGGGGCGAGCGCGGCGAAGATCCCCGCGCCGATCATCGACCCGAGCCCGATCACCACGGCGTCGAACACACCCAGATGCCGCCGAAGCTCCCCCGCCGCGGCGGACGCCGCCGTTGTTCCCATCGCTCACCCCTCGACCACGGCCCCACGAGCCATTACGGACTCCGATATCGGCGCACGATATAGGAACAAGGTGTCGAGTAGGCGACGCTGCCGGGAATTGCGGAACGCGGTCCGTGCACCATAGGTGTTGCACTGGCCAAGGTCGCTCCGACCGCTTTTGAGCTGCGTGAACTCGAACCGCACGCTCGCGGCGTCCTCGAGAATGTCGAAGACTTCGACTGCTCGGGCGCACTGCCCGCGCGGCCGGCGGCCCGCATCAAGACCGCCGCCGGAGTGGCTGCCGGATCAACAGCCCGGACACCCGAGGGGGCAGTCCTAACACCAGTCAGGCCGCCCCGGCGACGGTGACTCCATCCTCACAGTCTTAACTGTCGCCCACTGGCCCCATGGATGCCACGGATGCCTCAACTCACGCTTTTATCAGGCGCGTTGTGAGCTCGATCGATGTGTATTGGCAGCCGGGGTCGGCATGGTGGGGAGCGCGTCGGGCCGGCCGATGCATGAACTCAATCACGGGACGCGCTGGGGGCTCCCGACCATCTGCCTGAGCGGTCATTCCGGTCGGACATTCGGTCGCCGGCCGCCTCCGGGGACTCCCGCGAGGCGGGGACCCCTGACACCCGCACGCAGCCATGTGGATGATTCACGTCAACTTGACCAGATGCAATACCGGTGTTTTAGGGCTTCACTCGTGGGGTTGGGGCTGTTTTGGTGGGCTCGACGAGGGTGACGACGGGGGTGTCCGGGCGAGGCGGGTTGTTGTGTTCGGTGCGTTTGAGTGCCCAGTTGGACATTTTGCGTTTGATCACTCGCGGGTTGGACCGTAACCGTCGTGGTTCCAGGAGACGTTCGGTGATTTCATGCAGGGTCTGCGTCAGCGCCCTGGTGAGCCAGGCGGGGCTTTCCCCGTTACCTTCTGCAGCCTCCGGAGCAACGGCTGCGAAGTCCAGGTCATCGCCGCTGGACAGACGCGTTCGTTTGGGTTTCGATGGATATCTGCCGTACTTGATGAGCGGTCATGCGGCAGAGTGCGGCCGGGTCCCCGGTCACATGTCGGCGCGTGGGGTCCGGCCCGCTGGTGCGGGGAGCCACGGGCATGGATGCCGCCAGGGCAGGCCGAGCCGGAGCCTCGTCGCGGACGTGCATGAGAGTGGCATCCCTCCGCAACGCGGGAGAGTTTTCGCAACCCGCGAGTTCGTCCTCCAGGCGACGACCCCTGCAGTGATGACTGAGCGTGATCGTCCAGGTCCGCGTCTTGCCGAATACGCGACTCTTCACGCGAGCCCCCACGGCCGCGGGCAGGAGCGCTCTGGTCAGTCGGGTGGCTCGGGGACGGGGCAGGAGCCCGGACCCGGCGCCGGGGGTGGCTCCGCGTCCGGCTGAGGCTCGGGTTCGCCGGGACCTGGCACGGACGGCGATTGCGGGTCGTGTGGCACTGGATCCGGCTGGCTGGGGACGGGCCCCGGATCTTCAGGGGAGGGTTCTGTGGTCATCGCTCTCGTCCTTGCGTCGTGCGCCACCGAACTTGTGGATGAACGCTGGGAGGAAGCTTTCAGGCCAGGCGCGTCCGGCTTGTGATCAGGGTACCCGGTGTGACATGGCGCACATCTGTATTCTCGTGTGTCTGCCTACGTACCGCCCGCACGGAAGCGGCCCACCCATTGAATACGACCAGCTGCTCAGCGCGGAACAGCCGCAGCCTGCCCCGGGCTGGAATCGACAGTGATCGAGCCGAACCCCTCACGCCGCCCCGACTTCTTCAGCGGCCAGGACCAGAAGGTGCTCCGGCCGGCCAGGTGCGCAGGCGGGTCGTCTCGAGAGGCGACCGGAGTCTTCAGAAGGGAACCTGGAACCACGGGCGGCTGCGCTGGACCTGGGAATGGGAAACGGGGCGGCTTTGGCCGTACGGGCCGCGCAGTTGGGTGGAATCGACTGCCCTCTGCTCCACCAGTCGCTCGCATCCGCCCCGCAGACGGCCGGGGATGGTGCTCCAAGGATTTCGCGGGAGCGAGGACATCGTGGAGTACGCCGTGCAGTGTGCGCTGCGCGCCTCCTCTTGCGGCTCTGCACGGTGGGGCTCTGGCGCCCGGCAGCCCGGTTGCAGAGGCTCCGACCCAATAGAAGAGAAGGGACGTGTCCCTCATAACCACCGCGCGGGAAATCATTACCCCCAACGCCGAGTGTGTCGGCGCAAACGAGTCTGTCCTGCTCGCGGCTCACGGGATGGCGGAGCTGGGAGTCGGTGCCCTGCCCATGCGTGGTCAGGGCGAGCGCCTGAAGGGAGTAGTCACCGACCGTGACATCGTGACCAAGGTTCTGGCGGCCGACAAGGATCCCGTGGCAACCATCGTCGGTGAACTGGCTCAGGGGAAAGCCGTCACCATCGGCGCGGGCGACGACGCACGGGAGGGTCTGCGCACGATGAGTACCCACAAGGTGCGTCGGCTGCCTGTCATCGACGGCCACACCCTGGTCGGCATGGTTGCCCAGGCAGATGTCGCCCGCGCCTTGCCCGCCCCGGCCGTCGGGGACTTGCTTGAAGCCGCTGTCCAAGAACTGCCCGGGCGGATGCACATCCGACCGGCGAGGAGGTGTCCCCACCATGGAGCGAGGAAGCAGCCGTCTCAGCCCCCATGAGGACGATCAGCGCAAGCACGAACTGCAGGGATTTCTGCGGTCCGGCCACACCACTCACGCAAACGAGGCGTACGACCCCGAGCCTCCCGCCGACGACGACGTGCACGTTGACCCGGGCGGCCCCGTTCTCCCACCTGGTGAGGAACGAGAGCGGGCGCGCGCCGAGGCCGAGGCCGAGGAAATCAGAGCTGAACTCGCGCGTCGCCTGAGCCGCACGGTCTTCCCTGCGGACCGCGCGTCCCTCTTGCGCGCTCTTTCTGGCGCGTACGCTCCGGACGTGCTGATGGACGCGGTGCGAGAACTTCCCACGGACGACCGGTATGCGAACGCTGGAGAGATCGCAAGGGCACTGGGATACCGGCCACGTGTCTGATCCTCGCCGGGGCAGTGCTGTCGCGCACGGACGAAGCGCTCACGCGTACGCCGCCCAGCGCCGAGACGCCGGACAGGTCCCCCAGGGACCTGAGCCGGCTCTTGGCAGGGCAATTCCGTCGAGGGATCCCGCTGGGAAAGCCGCGACAAGGCGTAAGCGGAGATCGCGGCATCACGAGAACGCGCCCACAGCCCAGCTCTCGGCAGGTCCGTGTGAGCTGCGACGGTCTTCCGTGCCTCATCGCCTGGAGGAGAGCAGTGAGCATCTGGAAACCGGCCTGACCCTCACGGACAGGCTCAGGCCCGCGCGGCGGCTTCGTAGAGATCGAGCAGCCGACCGCGCGTCGCGTGCAGCCGTCGGGTGAGCACCATGCCGACCCATTGACTGATCGCGAATCCGAACCCGGGGTCCGACCGGCACAGCGCCCGGACCTGGGGAGCGTCGAATTCATAGGCGCGGACGGGGCTCAATGTCTCGGCGCCCAGTTCCCACTCGAAGGGCGGGAAGAGCCACGACAGTCCGATCAGCTCGCCCGGCCCCAGCGTTTCAATTTCCGCGCGACGACGGTGAGGAAGCTGTGCATCGAGGGTCACCGCCCCGGTCTTCAGGATCCAGAAGCGGTCGGCGATGGTGTGTTCCTCGAAAAGTCGCCGTGCCGCGGGGAACCAGACGTTGTCGGCAAGGCTCAGGAGATGGTCACGGTGTGCGCGCGGCAGGGACGTGATCTTGAGTGTGGTGGTCATCGGAGTACTCCTCCGAGGAGCGGCTCTCTGCGGAGGGCGGAATCCTCATGTCGTCCAACGGATTCGCTCGATGCTGCAGTACTCGATGCTGCAGTACACGACTCCATGGGAGGCGATACACGAGGAAAGGCCCAGAGCGCGGCGGCTCGTGCAGTCACAAGGTTCTGGCGACCTCTCGTAGAGGGAGTTGTTCCCCACCACGGCAGAAGTACGCGACAGACCGGACCGTGACGCCCTACCTGAACCGGGTCTGGCGATGCGCCGACCACCGGAACGAGCGTTGTTCCGGCGGCCGAGCAGCGTTGCTGCCTTCGGAGCCACGTTCTCCTGCCGCCGGGCGGAGGTCTTGGGCTGCCTCAAGGCCTGCAATCGAACATATGAACGATCGCGTCTCACGGCTGAGCCGCTCCGTTTCCTGGAGCGAGTCCACGCGCGGGACCTCGCAGCGCGTACCCGCCGCCGGCGGAAAGAAGGAAGAACGCCAGGCCGTGCTTGCCGCACTCAGCCCCCCACCCCGGACTGGGGTGGTCGAGCAGGTCGTTGCGAAGGCCGCCGCGCGATCATCGGCGTCCACCGAGGCTTCTGCCGGACGTCTGGCGCACGGGGCAAGGCCAACTCTCGCGATCAGGCCGTGAGCCTGCTCAACGAGGACAGTGCCCTGGCCTGCAGGTTCTGTCGTTCGGACTATGCGCTCGGCCTGCTGTGGTGCGCTGTGTCTCCGTATGCGATCACACCCGCCCGGCGCGAGGATCGGGTTACGGGCGGTGGTCCGGTTGCGCCCCGACCTCTGTGCGGGGTCGGCACCCTTCCCCGGTGCTCCGGTCCGCTTCCCGGCCCACACCGCCAGGGGGCCTGGAGATACGCATGCCACGGTCCTTGTGGACCGGTGTCATCTCGTTTGGCCTGGTCACTTTTCCGAACTTGCGCGTGAGTGGCGATCGACTCAGGAGCGTCCTTGCTCGCGGTTGAGTTCGTGGTAGGCACGAAAGTCGTAGAAGCGCAGACCGTCGTTCACTGCTCCAGACTTGATTTCCTGCAGGGGCCAGGGGTGGGCTGAATAGTCGTCGGTTGCCACGCCGCCGTGTTCAAGCAGCAGCGCTACCAGCTGGTGAACCTCTGAGGTGCCGTCGATCCGCCCGGAGATGTCGATCTGCACTGCCCAGGTGGGGTGGTGTCCGATGGTCGCTTCGAGGACTGCCACGTCGTCGGAATCCCAGTCGGAGAAGAGGCAGCCGGTCTGCTCATCGTCGATCTCGATGTACAGGTTGCCGCCCAGATTCCACGGATCGCGCTGCTGGGGCAGGTGCCGATCGAGTGAGGCGACGGTCTCAGCTCTTTCACCTGCGGGGAACACGAACACACTGCGCATGGGATGGAGCATAGGCAGTACAGCGTCGTGGAGAACACGGATGCATTGGGCGATGAGGTTGTCGAGCTGGGCGATTTTCTGCTTTGCTCCGGCGAGGCCGACCTGGAGGCCCTCGACCTCGCCGAGCCGGCCTTCGCGCTCCGATCCGGCGATGCGGGCGATCAGGTTGTCGTGGATGTCGGCCAGTCGTGCCCGATGGGCCTGGTCCGGGCGCAGGGGAGAGCAGCGGATGCAGGCTTCTCTGCCCCAGTGCTCCGTCGTATCTTGCGTGGCCGTGGGGCTTTCACTCTGCGCTGCGGCGCGGCGTTGACGTAATTCAGGTCGCGAAGCGTGGAGCTGATCACTACGGTGTGACGCCACGCTAGTCGAACCCACAGCATGATGGCTGTCACGGAGTTGCCATGCCCCCGCAGATGAAGCTTACGGCGATAACACTCGACTGTGCCGATCCCGAGGCGCTGGCCGCGTTCTATCGGCAGGCCACCGGGCTCGAACTTCACCTGAAATCCGACGGTGACTTCGCTGGCCTCACCGGCGAGGACGGGCTCTTTATCGGCTTCCAACGGGTCGATGACCACCAGGCTCCGCACTGGCCTGGCCAAACCGTGCCACAACAGGTCCATCTCGACTTCGAGGTCGATGACCTTGACGAGGCCGAGACCCTGCTACTGGAGTTGGGCGCGACCAAGCCGGAGCACCAACCGGGCGGAGACAGGTGGCGGATCTTCACTGACCCGGCCGGGCATCCCTTCTGCCTGACCAGAGGTTGACGTCGAAACACCGCTGGCAGTCGCGTTGAGGATCGAGGTGAAGGCGGAGGACGAGGCCCCACTGAGCCGGCCGAGAGCGAGGAGCGGAAGTCCGCGAAGGTCCTGCACCTGTTGGCCGCCCTGAACGCCTCGGTCATAGCGGCCAAGGAGGCGTGCAGTGAGCACGGCGAAGAGGCGACCGTGCGCGAGATGCGGCCCGCAAGAGGGCGGCTGCGAAGGAAGCCGTCGCGGCCGAGAAGACCACGGCGCGGGTGAGAGATACATCGGATCAATTCAACGATGGAACCAAGGAGTTGAGAGTGTCTGTGGCCATGGAATCCCGTGCGCGGTCGCTTGGACTTTCTGGCCGGCCCTTGCGTTTCCGGCGCCCGGTAATTCTTCGGCAACGGGCCTGCTCCACTGTCCGGGCTGCCGACGCCGAGTGCGAATCGCAGGGGACGTCTCCGCAGGGCATGGGCCCATGTGCCGGCTCAGCATTCGGTGTGGCGCTCCGGATCTGAGCGGGCCTGCTGTGACGGTCGGGACTGTCCGGCATCGGCCCGAGAGATCTTTGCGCACCCTTGCCAAGGCACGCATGAACAAGCGGGCGGGTCAGCTGTCGGCCTAACATGACACCCTGGTGGCCAGCCTGTTCGAGGCGGACTGGGTCGACGACACGGCCGAGCCGGCCAGCCTGGTGCAGGCGCAGATACGGACGCGGAGACCGCAGGCGCTGCTGCCGTCATCCCGCACCATCATCCGGCCTTGGTCCTGCGCGGCAACTACTCCGACAGGGCCACGCTGCGCGACGACCGGGGCCGCACCGTCGACACCGAGTCCTGGGGCCGTGACCGCGACCACCGCAACGACGACCGTGGGCGCCGCCGTTGACCTGACCCCCGCCCGCCACTGAACGCGGGCCCTCCCGGATCTGCTGCGTGCCGCCACCCCCGCCCCCGGGGTGGCGGCACGTTACTCGTGCGCTCGCCGTCCTTCTCGCCGGCAGAGGTACGCCGGGGCAACACGGACTCAACACGCGGAGGGGCCCTGGTCTGGAATGACCTGGGCCGGATGAGATTGTCCTCCTGCGCCTGCCGGAGGAGTTCGGTCAGGGCTCCCTCGGCGGGCTGCGCAGTCCTGCACCCCCGTCGCCCTGGTGCACGGAGTGGGCTCCTGCTCTGCTATGTGGTACCCGAACACCCCCGCCCTCAGCGCCGATTGCCCGGTCTATGCGATCGACACGCCAGGCGATCCCGGACACAGCGTCCAGCACGAACCCATCCATCAACCCGAACGCGCCGCACAGTGGCTGGAGGAGACGCTTGCCGGGCTCGGGCTCGACCGCGCGCACCTGGTCGACTCTTCCTACGGCGGATGGCTCACCCTCAACCAAGCGCACCGCAGGCCCGGCCGTCTTGCCTCGGTCACGCTGCTCGACCCCGGCGGCCTGGAGAAGGTGGGCCTGCGTTTCTTCGTCTGGATCTCCGCCGGTTCGGAGCCGGTGATCTGACCCTGTCCTTTTGGCTGTTCTACGGACAGTCCGCTGTCCTGGAGGACGGATTCCCATGAGATCACCCGGACGAGCTACGCCAACAGCCCCAACTCGCCATCGCAGACATGTAATCCATCCCTCTCTTCGGAGGGAATCCCCGCCTGAAGGACTCTGCTGAGGAATGCGTGATTCGGGTGGTCAGGCCGCGAGCATCAGAGCTTCGAGGCGGGAGGTGCGGGTGCCGCCGAGTGGGGTGCCGGTCAGCCATCGGTCGATGTGGATGAGGTTGAGCGCGGTGGCGGCGAAGACGTGGCCGAGGCGGGTCGCGGGTAGATCGCGGTAGCGGGTGCGGCGCAGGCCGGTGACACGGACGGCCTGGGAGATCGTGCCTTCGGCCCCGGCCCGGATCGCGTAACGGTTCTTCCAATTGTCGGTCTCCTGGGTCTGGCGGACGGCTTCGAGTGCCTCGTGCCGTTCGCGGGGCAGGAAGGTGATGCCCCTGCCCCGGCGTCCGGACGGGGGCTTGGTGCACGACGTCTGCTTCGGACAGGGGCGGCAGTGCTCGGCGGGGAAGAACACCTTGAGGACCGGAGTGCCGTTGCGGTGGTGTTTCTGTTCCCACCACTCGAAACTTCGGTGCCCGCCTGGACAGGTGGCGCTCTCGTTGTCCCAGTCGATGGTGAAGTCGGCGCGGGAGAAGCCCTGATCCTCTCGGGACTGGTGGCTGCTGTCGTGCGGGGCCGGGCCGAGCAGTTCCATACCCCGCTCGGTCGCGGACAGGAACAGGGCGGCAGTGGTGTAGCCGGCATCCACGACATGCACGTCCGGCAGCAACTCCCGTTCCGCGAGCGCCTGGTGGACCGGTTCGGTCATCTCAGTGCCGGCCACCACGGCATCGGTGGTGGCCACCTGCGTGATCACGTGCGGCGCATCCGGCTCACAGGTCTCGGTCAGGTGGGCCTTGTAGCCGGTCCAGCCCGAGCCGCGCTTGATCCCGTAACGGGCATCGGTGTCATAGGGCGAGCACAACCGGTGATGAACCGGCGGGAGATCCTTGCCCTCCCGCCGGCGCACCCCCCTCTCGTCGCGGTGGTACTGCTGGACCCAGGAGACCCGCAGGACCTGCACCGCCTCGATCTCGCGCAGCCAGTCCGGAGCCGCGGGGGAACTTCCAGTCCATCCGGGCCCGCACCTGGTCAGCGGCCTGCCGATCGGTCAGCCCCTCCGCGTACTGCAACACCGACACCAAAGCCAACGCCCCCGGCGAGACAGCCGGACGTCCCCGGACGGCAAACGCCCTCCGGACGCCGAGATCATCCTGAGCCTCCCCGGGCTCGGCACCCAGCTCGGCAACTGCTGTGGGTGCAGACCGGGCCGCTCATCGCTTTCCATCCTCTCTGCCCGCGCTGCCTAACACCGTGTGAGGCCCTGACGGGTCAGGGGAAGGCGCGGGGAGGATCCGGCATGAGGGGAATAATCTCCGGTTGGTGCGGAGGTGCCTTCAGCGAAGACGGCCGGGACGGCATCCAGGCTGCGCTCGCTGAGCTCAGGCATACGTCGATGCCGTTCGGATCGAGACAACCGAGCCGTTCTCGATACCGAGGTACCGGCGCAGCACTCAGGTCTCGCGAGCCAGGCCGGCCGCCCGCCGCTCCGATGCTGAGACCGGAGGCGACCAGTGGTGGCCCGGCGCAGCTTCCCGATGGCGTAGTGGTGGCCGCGCTCGCGCACTCCTGCCGCACTCGAAGACCTGGCCGACGCGGTGACCGCCGCTACGGAGCTATGTCCCCGGCCGCTCGTGGAAGGAGGACCACAGTCCTGCGCGCAATGCGAACGGGATGCGGCCGAGAGAGAATAAACGTGTGGCTATAACACTGAATCCCCCAGGGGAGACACCACCTGCCGAGGGCTCCATCAGTGAAGCCCACCAGGAACGCGCGGACGGAGGCATTTGGGAACACCCCGCCCTATGGGCAGGACTCGTTCTGCTGGGGTCGGTCATCTTTGCCGCATTCTTCATCGCGCGGATCTTCGGCTACGGATGACCATCCCCAGCGATGGCCGGTGACCTGGGCATCCGCCTGGACCTCCCCGAGGACGGGCCGGTGATTCCAGGTCGGGCCGGCTTCGGCCCAGGGCGCGTGGCAGCTTGTTTCATCAGGAAAATACCGGACGAGAGTCCAACGTCTGTATCGTGCACCGGAATCCTGCTGGTCTGAGCGTACGCGGAGAGCCGGTCCCGGCAGCAGTGCGCGGGCGGGACCGGCGCAGGTCCTGAGGGCCCGCACCGGCCGGATACGGAGGGGCCGGGGTCCACGGGCGTGGCCGGGTCAGCCGACGGCGGGCGTGGTGCCGAGGAAGCCGGCGAGGGCCTCCAGCAGGCGGTCGACGTCCTCGTCGTTGCTGTAGGGGGCCAGGCCGATCCGCAGTCCGCCTTCGTCGCCGAGTCCGAGCCGGCGGGATGCCTCCAGTGCGTAGAAGGACCCGGCCGGGGCGTCGACGCCCCGCTCCGCCAAGTACTGTGAGGCGGCGGTGGTGCTGCGGCCGGCCAGGGTCAGCAGCAGGGTGGGGGTGCGGTGCGTGGCCCGGGAATGCACGGTGATGTCCGCGAGGTCGGCCAGTCCCTGCTCGATACGGGCCCTCAGGGCGTCCTCATGGGCCTCGATCGCCACGAAGGCGGCGAGCAGCCGTTCCCGCCGGGTGCCGTCGGCCCCGAGGGCCAGTGAGGCGAGGAAGTCCACTGCCGCGCCGGCCCCGGCGCCAATGTGGCGATCGCCGGCGTGCGCCATCTGCCGTCCTTCTCTGCCGCCCAGATGCGCCCCGCCCCGGCTCGCTCCGGTCCACGACCGCGAGCCCTCGGTCGCCCAGGAAGAACAGGCTCTCCCACCCGGCGACCGGCACCGCGGGGGAGCGTTGCGCGCCGCACCGGACGGCGGACGTCCCGTATGTCCCACACCCTGCACCGTGCCGGTGGCCCAGCCGCCGACAACCAGGATCCTGCCGTCCGCGGACACCGCCGTGCGCACGTCCTGGGCCTTCACCGGGATCTCTGCTCCCGGCACCGGAGGTCTCTTCGCATCCCCGCCGAAGTCCCACAGCCGGAACGCGTGGTCCTTCGTGCCCTCCGTCCACCGCCCGGTGCGCCATCAGCACCGGACGATCGGTCCCGGGAAGGAAGTAACGGGCCTCCCACGGTTTGGGCAGCGCGAACCGCAGACGCGGATCGGCCCCCTCGGCCGTGTCCGCGCTGCGCAGGTTCCAGACCTGGGTGGTCTCCGTGCCATTGGCGACCATGAGCGTTCCGTCGTCGCTGATCGGGCTGGTCCCAGGATCCCCGTCGGTCATGGCCCCGAGGAGCCGGGGCGCGGGAGCACGCTGCGGCCAGACGCGTACCCTGCCTTCCATGTCGCCCACGGCGAGATGGCGTCCGTCGGGGCTGTAGGCGACCGACCGGGCAGGTCCGCCTGCGCGTGCCGTCCCGAGTTCGGCCTGGGAGCCGAGCAGCTCCGCACCGGTTTCGACCGTCTCCCGGAGCCCCCGTCGGCCCCGTTGTCCGCGGCGGCGAGCCTTTCCCCGTCCGGGCGGAAGCTCAGCGAAGGCAGGTCACCGCCGTATCCCCATGCGCGGCCCCACTCGTCCTCGGGCTCGACGCCCTTGAGTCGGCGGCCGCCCTCCACCGTTCACCAGGCCTTTTTTCCTTCCGCACCGGTCGCGACCAGCAGATCCCGCGTCGGGTGGGCGGCGACCGCCATCACCGTGGGGGTCGTGACGGTGTCCAGCAACCGTACCCGCGCCGGACCGCGCACGTCCCACGCGGCCTTCCGCGTCCTGTTGCGCGTCGCGCGCCAGCACGGCGAGTGTCGTGGCGAGCAGAGCCAGCACGGTCACGACGGAGACCGCGGCCCGGCGCAGGGTTCTCGTGCGGTGCTCCGCGCGACCGTTCGCGCGGTGAAAGTCCCGCTCGACGGGCCGCATGGGCAGGGTGCCGCCGCTGCCGGCGAGCTGGGTGCGTGCCGACGCCGGCTGATCGCCCCGGTACAGGCCGCTCTCCGGACCTCCCGCCTCGTGCCAGCCGTCGGCCGCATCACCGAGCCTTCGGCGTGCGAGCAGTCCGGCCCGGTCGTCCGCGATCCAGTCCCGCAGCCGTGGCCAGGCGTTGAACAGGGAGTCGTGGCACAGCTGTGCCACGTCCTGGTCGATGACGAGCCGGGCCGCGGCCAGCCGTCCGAGCAGATCGGCGACCCGGTCGAGTTCCCGCACGGGGACGCGGCGGCGCACCGCACGGCCGCCGTCGTCGACCACCAGGACCATGCGCAACAGCAGTTCCCGCAGCCGGGTTCGGTCGTCGGCGCCGAGCGTGTCGTGGACGATCACGATGCCGTGCTGCTCGCTCGCCCTCATGTCCTTGAACCGGCACGGCTCGCCGTGGAAGAGGATGTCCCCTTCGTAACTGCCGTGCGGATGGACGCCGGAGAGGACCTTCAGCAGGGTCGACTTGCCGACGCCGTTCTCCCCGAACATGGCGTGGACCTCGCCCGGGCGGTGGTCAGGGTGACGTCCGAGAGCGCCCTGACTCCTGGGAAGGTCTTGACGATCGAGCGCATTTCCAGGACGGGTCGCGCCACGGTCGTGCCTTTCTCTGTCGCTGACGGGCCTCCCCGGCTCGGGCGCAGAGGTCCGGAGCGCGGGGAAGGTGGAAAGGATGCCGATGGAGATGCCATCGTAGGGCGAGAGCACCGCGTCCAGGCGCTTGGATCCTCCGTACGAGGAAGTCAGCAGGTCGTCCATGCGCCGCTGGGCGGTGCCGCCGTCCTAGCGGAGGGTGGTGACCTGGTTGAGTTCGGTCTGGTGGGACTGGACGACGAGCTGCTTCTTGTCGATGTACGGCTGCAGGACCTTCATCGCGCCGTTGAAGAAGTAGCGGTCGTTGTTGTCGTTGGAGCCGGCGAAAAGCTCGATGTCGAATGGGCCCTTCTCGTCCTTGTCCAGGCCGAGTTGGTCGATGATGTACGTGCGTAGCCGCCCTCACGCCATGACCTGCCAACGCTCACGAATCTGTGAGCGTTGAGCCCGTGCCCGCCCGTAACGCTGGTCACGTACCTGATCAACGACGAGCCGGGACGCCGGGACGTCGACGTGGGACCAGTCCATGGGGCGCGCCTGCATCTGGTGCAAGCAGCCGCTCACCTCTGGCGCGGTGAGCGTCGGGATCATCCGTGACCGGCTCGGCGTGCATGTGCTTGACACCGAGGTCTGGGTCGGGCCCTGTTGTCAGGGCTGGGCCTGGTCCGGGCGGTCCTGTGCGGAGCCGGATGACCACGGCTGCTGCGGTGTTGCCGTACGCCTTGTCGGCCGTGAGACTGTTGGGCTTCTTGCGTGGCCCTGCCCGGCCCGAGCCGCGGGATGCGAATCTCCTCCAGCACGGTCTGGAACCGGGTGCAGTCCGCCCGCTGCCCGCCGGTGACAACCAGGGACAGCGGGCGGCAGCGGCCGTCCGCGCCCAGGTGGAGCTCGCTGGTGAGACCACCGCGCGAGCGGCCCGGTCCCTCACCTCCCGCACCACCTCCACCAGGCGGGCGAGCAGGCTCTGCCAAGGTGTTCCGCCCTGGTGTTCTGATGTTTCGGCCCACTTTGGCGCAGGCGTCGGCGGCGGGTCGGTGCGGACGCCTGCTGCGGGATGATGAGGAGGCACGATGGTGGTGGAGCCGGCCGGGAGACCTCAGTCGAATTCGCCGGTCGCGTCCGCTGCGGCCTGGACCTGGACAGCCCTCTCAGTGGGGCGGCGGGTGGAAAGTGCGGTGCATTTCCCGCAGACGGTCGGCCAGAGCCGGGACAGGGCCCTGGATCACGAGGCCGGGTACCACGTCCTGTACTGCCATGGAACGCACAGGCGATGACGGTACGTCCAGCTCGGTCAGCCACTGCGTCAACTGGGCCGCGGAGTGGGCATAGACGATGCGGCCGAGGCCGACCCAGCCGTGTGCGGCCGAGCACATGGGGCAGTGCTCGCCGGAGGTGAAAACGGTGGCCGCGGCCCGCTGGGCCGCCGTGAGGTGCACGGCGGCCCAGCGGGCCAGTTCGAACTCCGGATGCCGCGTGCTGTCGCCGAGACTGCGCACGCGGTTGCGGTCTTCGGCGAGGATCTGGCCATCGGCACTCACCAGGACAGAGCCGAACGGCTGGTCCCCGGCCCGCAGTGCCTCGGCCGCCAGTTGGACGGCCCGCTCCAGGTGCTGGTGCTCCACGCCGGTCAGTTCGGCAGATGACAAGACTCGCTCCTTACGTGTAAGGGATCACCCTCGCCGCCAGGGGGGATCCCACGGCGCCCACCGTGCCAAGCCGTGGCCTGAGGCGCCCAAGAGATGTCAGGCATCGCAGCCATCGGCGGCGTCCATCGCCGCGCGGCGCCGACAGTTCGGCAGCGGCCGCTCGGCGGTGGCGTTCGAGCGTTCCCGCACCCGGGCTGCGGTACGAGCTGAGCAGTGCCTCATCACGAATCTGTATACCAAAAGCTGCACGGTGAGCGGTGGTGAGCGGCTGCGTGTCGAGGGCGGCACACTGCTCGATCCTGCGACCGGTGAGGTCACAGAGGAGGCGGTCGTCGTGATACGTGACGGCCGGGTACGCGCGGCCGGGGCGCGGGCACGGGTCGAGGTCCCCGACGACGTGCCCCGCCTCGACGCGTACGGCCGCTGGGTGCTGCCGGGCCTCGTGGACGCGCACATCCACCTCAACACCGCCGCCGAGGCGGGTGAAGCGTTCCGCAAGGGTGACACCAGCGCTCGCGGCGGCAAGGGCGTGGTGTGCCACGGCTACAGCGAGCGTGGCTGCGACGACGCGGTCCGGGCAGGCATCCGCTCTCTGGAACACGGGGTGTTCGTGAGCGAGCGGACGCTGCACGACATGCGGCGCAGAGGTACCTGCTTCACACCGCGAGTTCCCGTGCCGGATCAGGTTTCCGAAGCGGTTCTTTCCTGTGTTCCACAATTCTGAAAGGGCTTCGTGATGAGCCGAGGGCTGATCGTGGTGGATGTGCAGAACGACTTCTGCGAAGGAGGTAGCGTTCCCGTCGCGGGAGGCGCGCGGGTCGCCTCGGCGATCGCCGATCTGGTCGACCGGAGCGCAGGCCGTGACTACCAGTACGTTGTGGCCACCCGGGATCATCACATCGATCCGGGCAGCCATTTCTCCGAGACCCCGGACTTCCAGGACAGCTTCCCCGTCCATTGTGTGGCAGGGAACGAGGGCAGTGAATTCCATCCGCACTTCGCACCTGTCGTCACGGACGGCAAGGTGCACGCCGTTTTCTTCAAGGGCGCCCACTCTGCTTCGAAGAGCGGCTTCGAAGGCGCGGACGCGGAGGGAACCTCCCTGGCGGACTGGCTGCGTGCCCGTGGGGTCGAGGACGTCGATGTGGTGGGCATCGCGACGGATCACTGCGTGCGTGCGACCGCGCTGGATGCCGTCGCGGCAGGATTTCGCGCACGGGTACGTCTCGACTACTCGGTCGGCGTCGCCCCGCACACAACAGCTGCCGCGCTGAACGACTTCCGCAAGGCAGGAATTGCAGTTTCCGGTGAGGCGCCGGTTCCGGAGTAGTTCTGGCACCGGTTCGAGGCCGCGACGTGCACCGGTGTCTCGCCAGCCCGGCGGGGGCCACGTCGAGGTTCCCTCGCCGGGGTGTCCGCCGGCGTACTGGGCGCGATTGCCCGCGCCCTCCAGCTCGACGATGCCGAGCGCGCCCACCTGTTCAACCTGGCACGCGCCGCAGACGGCAGCAGCGCGATCATGCGCCTGCGGCGCCGCTCCGCCAAGCGGTGGATTCCCTATCCCAGCCTGCAATGGACCCTCGACGCGGTCACGGAAGGACCCGTCTTGCAGCGCCGGGGAGCTGGTCCGCTGCTGTTGCCGGGCTCCTCGTGGAGAGTGAGTTGCACGGTCGCAGTGGTACCGGCCGGAGCGGGTGTGGGCCCGCGGCCCAGGGGGCGTTCAGTCTGCACCGGGCGAGCTGGTGGAGGCCGTCGGCCGGGCGGGTGTTGACGTTCAGCAGGACCGGTTCGTCGCGCATGAACCTGAACTGGATGTTCGTCAGGTGGTGCAGGTCGAACGACTCCGCGATGCGGCGGGCCGGTTCGATCCATGCGGGGCGAGCGTGAAGCCGCGGCGGCGCCCGCGCGGCCCTGGGCACGTCGGCAACGCCTTTGACCTCCTGCATGGCGCGATACACCGATCTGTATGCGCTTTCCACATCAACTGACGGTTCCAGTGATGACTTGCAGCCGGGGCGATGCCGTCCAGCGGGTGGACCGGTGCCTGCGAGGTCACCCACCAGACCGCTTCACCCACCCGCCGTACCCGCCCGGACTCGGGCGAGCCACCCGTAAACCGCCGTGAGCGGCTTGGCATCTGTGCCTTGATGGGCCGCTCGCGGGCTGCATCCTCGTCAGCAAGGAGTCCGCCGCCGAAAGACCCCACAAAATTGGCGAGTACACGCCCATTGTCAGGGCCGTCGCGAGGGAGTTACATGGTCCCTGCCCGCGAACGAAAGCGCTTTCTGTCGACCGGAGACCCCGGTCGACTGCCCCTTCGCTACCGCTGGGAGGCTGCATGGCACCGCCCCGCACCAGACGCTACTCACTTGCCGTCGCCGCGCTCGCCGCGACCGCCTCGCTTGCCGCCGCCACGTTTCCGGCCCAGGCGGCCCGCCCCTCAACCGCCCACACCCCACTGCGAGCCCAGGCCGTGGTGGCGTACGACTTCGGGCACCCGGACCCCGCCGACCTCGGTCGCGAGCAGGACATCGGACGGTCCGGCACCGCGCTCAGCCTGATCAACGGCGGTTCCGCGATGCGCGTGGTCGACGAGGCGTACCCGGGCGCTTCGCCCGCCCTGCAGGTGCGCCAGCAGAACCCGGCCACCGCGGGCAACGACGACTGGAAAGCCGGGACCTGGGACGCCGAGGGCATGTCGTCCCTCGGAGCCTTCCGCAGTGCCCGGGGTGCCACCGTCATGGGCTGGTTCAAGATGACGGGCGACAATCCCGCTCTCAACTCCAACACGGCCAACCCGAGCGACCACTACAACGCGATCGGGCTGGCCGGCGTACTGTCCGGAACCTCTGACGGTCACGCGGTGCGTGCGCTGCTCGAACTCATCCAGGTCAAAGGTGAGTTGAAGCTGGTCGCGCTGGGGAGACGCCTGGACAACGGCGCCTCCCAGACTTTCACTGCCGGCGCACCCTGGGAAGAACTGCTGCCCCGCGGTGAATGGGTCCACCTGGCCGCGACGTTCGACTTCCGCGACGGCACTCTCGCCCTCTACCGCGACGGCAAGCCCCTGGACGGCTTCTACGTCACGCCGGGCGACCCCTGGGAACTCGCCACCACGCCGGCGCCCCACCGCGCCTCGCCCACTGATCCCCGCGGCATCAAGATCGGCGGCAGCTTCCCCCAGAACACCCGGGAGAACAACGCCTGCGACTGCCGCATGGACGACCTTCTGTTCCTGGACCGCCCGGTGCCGGCCGGAGCGTTGGCGGCGGAGTTCCGGCGCATGACGCGGGGCAGCTGACCGTTCTCGTCCCTGGATCGTCCTTTCCCAACTTGTCACGCCAGCCCGAAGGGACCCGCATGGCGTCACGACGTACACACCGAAGGCACTGGGCGGCCGTGGCCGTCTGTGCGGCCCTCGCCCTGGGCGGTCTTGCCGCGCCTTCCCATGCCGACGAGCCCGCTGCGGCGACAGCCGCCCTGACCGACCCCATTCCGCAGAAGCCCGTCCAGTCCAGGACGGGTCTCGTCCTGCAGGAGTTCGCACAGTTCCCCAAGTCGGAACCCGTCCCGGCGCCGACGGACCCGCGCCTGATGCGCCACGCACGGATCAACACCATCAATGAACTCCCCGACGGGTCCGGCCGGATGGCGACCCCCGACCTCAACGGCACCCTCTACCTCACCGACCCCGGCACCGCGATGCGCACCTCCGGGGGGACCCCGCACTCCTACCTGGACGTCAAGGCGGCATTCCCGCACTTCTTCTCGGGCCGCGGTCTCGGCCAGGGCTTCGGATACGCCGCATTCCACCCGGAGTTCGGAGCGAACGGGCGCTTCTACACCATCCACACCGAACTCGCCTCGCAGGCCACCGAGACTCCCGATTACCAGCAGGCCGGCACGCTCACCTATCACGGCGTCATCACCGAGTGGACCGCCGACGACCCCTCCGCGGCCGTCTTTCACGGCACCCATCGCGAGGTGCTGCGTATCGGCTTCACCGGCCAGGTCCACGGCATCCAGCAGATCGACTTCAACCCGACGGCCAAGCCCCACGACAAGGAGTACGGCCTCCTCTACCTTGCGGTGGGCGACGGAGGGCAGGGCGGCGGCAACAGCGAGCCGCAGAACCGGACGCTCCCGCACGGCAAACTTCTGCGGATCGACCCCGCGGGCCGTGACAGCGCCAACGGCCGGTACGGCATCCCCGCGTCCAACCCGTTCGTCGGTGAGCCCGGTTCGCTCGGGGAGATCTACGCGATAGGCATGCGGGACCCGCACCGCTTCAGCTGGGATGCAGGCGGCAGCCACCGTATGTATCTCGGCCATATAGGCGAGCACGCCATCGAGTCGGTGTACGAGGTCAAGGCCGGTGACAACTTCGGCTGGAGCGAGCGCGAGGGTCCCTTCGCATTCGACAAGAAGACCACCGACCCGTGCGCCCGCATCCTTCCCCTCCCCGCCGACGACGCCCAGTACGGCTACACCTACCCGGTCGCCGCCTACGACCACGACCCGGGACCCGACTGGAACTGCCGGTCCGACGTGGGCCGCGCCATTGCCGGAGGCTTCGTCTACCGCGGCAAGGACGCGCCGGCGCTGCGCGGAAAGTACATCTTCGGCGACCTCGTGGACGGTCGGATCCTGGCCGCGGACACCCGCGACATGCGCCGCGACGCCGGCCTCGCGCCGCTCGAGCAGTTGATGCTCTTCGACAAGTCCGCCGGGAAGACGGTCACCATGCGCGACCTCGCCGGTGACCAACGTGTCGACCTGCGCTTCGGTTCCGACCGCAGCGGCGGCCTGTACATCGTCTCGAAGGCCAACGGCAAGGTCTGGAAGGTGACCGGGACCCGCACCTTCGCCGACTGCGAGATCGGCAACACCCCCACCACCCACACCACCGGGGCCGACAACTGGGCGCCGGTCACCCCGGCCAAGTGGGCGTACACGACACGGGAGACGATCATGACCGAGCCGGGCGTCGCCCGCCCGGGACCGCGCCGCCCCTTCGAGTACGCCGTCCTGACCGCGGGCCCGAGCTACTCCTCCGTCAGCGTCGAGGCGGAGGTACGGATCGACACCCCCGTCGAGATCACCAACCGTGACGTCATTGTCATCTGGGACTATCAGTCGGACACCCGATTTCAGTACACGCACCTGTCGAGCGACAACACCATCTACCCGCACAACGGTATGTTCACAGTCAACGACGCCGACCGGCTTCGCATCGACGATCAGTGGAACGGAACCTTCGGCGCACCTCCGGCGATCAAGGACGACGGGTGGCACAAGGTGCGCCTCACCCACTGCGCCGACACCGGTGAGACCGCCGTCTACCTGGACGGCAGCCGGAACCCGCTGATCACGGCCACCGACCCGGTCTTCGCCTCGGGCCGGGTGGGCTTCGGATCCTTCGACAACGCGGGCCGCGTCCGTCACCTGAAGGTTACGGGCACCGCCCCGACCGGCTCTTCTGGAACGGTCTGATCAACTCCGTCACCATCACCTTCCTCTCCGTCGTCATCCTCACCCTGGTCTCGGCCATGCTCGGCCACTACCTGTCCCGCAGCCGCTCCCGTTTCGCGCGCCTCGCGCTGCTGGCGCTGCTCGCCGGCCTGATGATCCTGCCGCAGGTGGAGGAGTCCGCGGCGATGGACGGAGCCGGGCGCTGGCGCACCTTCTGGCAGGTCGTCCTCCCGCTGCTGCGACCCGCGACGGCCAGTGTGCTGATCTTCCTCGGCGTCTGGATCTGGAACGACTTCCTCAACCCGCTGATCATCCTCGGTCCGGCCAGCGGCACCACCGTCACCGTCGGTGTCTATCGGGCGATCGGCGAGCACCAGCAGGACTACGGCCAGGTCTTCGGGCTGATGTTCCTCGCCGCCCTGCCCGTACTGATCTTCTACGTCGCCCTCGAGAAGCACTTTGTGAAGGGCCTCACCGGAGGAGCCGTCAAGGGATGACCGTGACTCACCACAGCACCACGCCCACCGCCATGGAGTTCGCCAACCTGCGCGACCACCACGGCGTACTGCTCGGCCGTCCGCTCACCCTCGCCGGTGCGGGCGCGCGCGGATCGGGGTACGCCCAACTCGCCACCGAGGGCGACATCCCCGTCACCATCACCGCGCTCGCCGACCCGCGCGCCGGCCGCCGGGACCGGCTCGCCGCCCGGTACGGCGTCCCGGCAACGCACTGCTTCGACGACTGGCGGACGATGGCCGCGGGCCCCCGGGTCGCCGACGCCGTGATCACCGCGGTACAGGACGCCGAACACCTCGAAGCCGCCGAGGCGTTCGCGGCGCGTGGCTACGACATCCTGCTGGAGAAGCCCATGGCGACCTCGGTGGAGGAGGTCGACCGCATCGCGGCCGCCGCCGAGGATGCACAGGTCTCCCTCACCGTCTGCCACGTTCTGGGCTACGCGCCGTACACCGTCCGGCTCAAGCGGCTGATCGAGTCCGGCCGGATCGGTGACATCGTCAGCGTCCAGCACCTGGAGCCCATCGGCTACTGGCATTACGCGCACTCGTACGTCCGCGGCAACTGGCGGCGTGAAGCGACCTCCAGCTTCATGCTGCTCACCAAGTGCTGCCACGACATCGACTGGATCGGCCACATCGTCGGCCGTCCGGTGAGGGCCGTCTCCTCCTTCGGCGCGCTGACCCACTTCCGACCCGAGAACGCGCCCGAGGACGCCGGGGAGCGCTGCGTGTCATGTGCGGTCGAGCCGGGATGTGCGTATTCGGCTCGCAAGCTCTACCAGATCGGGCTGCGCGAAGGCGGCGTCAGGCGGTACTTCACCAGGATCGTTGCCGATGAGCTCACCGAGGAAGCCGTGGAGCAGGCCCTCGCCGAGGGCCCGTACGGGCGGTGCGTGTACCGCAGCGACAACGACGTCATGGACCACCAGGTGGTCAATCTCCAGTACGAAGGCGGGGTGACCGCCTCCTTCAGCGTCACCGCGTTCACCCCGCAGGAGAACCGCCACACCAAGATATTCGGCACCCGCGGCCAGATCACCGGCGACGGCAGGCAGATCGAGATCTACGACTTCACCACCGACGAGCGCACCGTCATCGACACCGACGACGGTGGAGCTTCCGCCGCCGAAGGTCACGGAGGCGGTGACGTCGGCCTGGTGGCCGCGTTCGTTCGTTCCCATCACGAGGGCCGACCCGAATTCCTGCTCACCGGCGTCCGTGAGGGCCGCGACAGTCATCGTGTGGTGTTCGCCGCCGAGTGGTCCCGGCGCACCGGGCAGCTTGTACAGCTCTGATCCGCACCCCATCACCAGGACACGGGAGGACCACCTCCCGGGCACAACGCCGCTGACCGCGGCGGGAAAGGGAGAACATGAATGCACGCACATGGAGCGCCGCAGCGGGGGCCGGCGCGCTGGCGCTGACCATCGGCATCGCGACGGCTGTGCCGGCCAGCAGCGCACAGGGCGTTGGCATGACGTCCCTTCGGAGGGCAACGTCTGTGACGCACGCTGCGACAGAGGTTTCAGCCGGATACCTGACCATCGACCTGGACTCCACAGGGACGGTGATCGGCCTCAAGGACTCCCGGACCGGAACCGACTACCTGGCACGCGGCAAGTCCGCATCGCTGGTCAGCCTGGTGATCAACGGTCGGCAGGAACGACCGACCAAGGTGACCCGCTCCGGGAGCCACCGCGGCCTCCTGACCTTCACCAATGAGAAGGTCGGCTTCAGGGTCGAGGTGAAGGTGGAGAACAAGGCCGGCTACGCCACACTCGAGGCGGTGAAGGTCAATGGCCCCGCCGGAGCGGATGTGCAGACGCTGCTCTGGGGCCCGCTGGCGACGTCCGTCACACAGACCGTCGGTGAAACGGTCGGCGTGGTCCGCGACAACGAGTTCGCCATCGGGCTGAGGCCACTGACCGACCGGACCGAAGGTGCCTGGCCCCAGGAGTACCAGCGGTTCGGCTGGGAGAGTGAGGTCGACCACAATCCCTCCCGGTTGCAGGTGGCTCCCCACGAAGAATGGAGCGCCGCGGGAAAGACCGAGTGGGGTTCGGTGGTGCGGGCCTTCACCTTCGACTACACGCGGGAGCGCGAGCGACAGAACAGCAACGGATACCGGATCCCGGTCGGCCCGCTGCCCGGCGACAGCGGGCAAATCACCGGTTCCAAGATCGCGCTTTTCGGCGCCTCACCCGAGTTGACGCCGACCGTGCTGTCGAACATCGCATCCGGGGAGAACCTGCCGTACCCGACGCAGAACGGTCAGTGGCAGAAGTCTGCCCAGGCCAGCAGCCAGTCCTTCCTCGTGCTCGGGGATCTGCGGACCGACACCATCCCGGCTGCCGCCCGCTTCGCGAAGGCGGCCGGGATCGACTACATGTACTCCCTGCCCAACGCAGTCGGGCCGTGGCAGTCGACGGGGCACTACCAGTTCAACTCCAGCTTGGGCGGCAGCGACGCCGGGGCCGCGGCAGCGGTGGACATCGCCAAGGCCCACGGGGTCCGGCTCGGCGTGCACAGCATCTCGGACTTCGTCAGCACCAACGACCGCTATGTCTCACCATCGCCGGCTGACGACCGGCTCGCGACGGGAGGCCGCGCTTCGCTGACCCGTCCGCTGTCGCCCGGCGACACCACGCTGTACCTCAACTCCGGCGGGCTGTTTGCCGACGGAGTGTACGGCCGTCTGCTGCGCATCGGCGACGAGTTCGTCGCATACGAGACGGCCCAGCAGGTCGGAGCCGAGTGGCAGGTGACCGGACTCCGTCGTGCCCAGTGGGGTTCTGTCGCGTCCAGCCACGCTGCGGGCGACCGCGCCGCCCGTGTCGTCACCAACAGCTACGGCGGCGCGATCGGCGGGCGCGGCATCATCGAGGAGATCTCCACCCGCCTGGCCACCGCCTGGAACGACACGGGCATCATGTCCAACTCCTACGACGGCGTGGAGTCGGCTTCGGAGTCCGGCTGGGGTTCCTACGGGCAAGCCCGGCTGGTGAACGGAACTTATGAGAAGACGCAGGCGAAGGACGGCTTCATCACCGAGACGAGCCGGATGACGTCCAACACGTGGGACGCGCTCACCCGGGCGAGCTGGGGCGAAGTCGGCGTGACCAGCATGAACCAGGTCTTCATCAACAACGCCTTCTACCGGGCCAACTTCCTTCCGGGGATGCTGGGCTGGATCAGCCTGCGCGGCTCGGAGAGCTTGCTGAGCATAGAGAGTGTATTGGCGCGTGGTGCCGGGCTGAACGCCGGTGCCGGATTCCAGGGTTCGGTGGCCGGCCTCACCGCGAACGGCGAGCACGGTGAGCTGGTGCTCGACGCGATCAAGCAGTGGGAGACGGCGCGCAACCTCGGCGCATTCACCGAGGCGCAGAAGGCACGCCTCCGCGACCGGTCCACCAACTGGCATCTGACGGTTGTCAAGCCCGGCAAGGAGTGGTCGCTACAGGAGCTCGACGCGCGGGGGAACCCGATCGGTGCGGCCCAGGACGTCGCCGTGCCGACTCCCCGGCTGAACGCCGGCCCTCTGCCGGCGGCAAACATGCACGAGCTCTACGAGGCGAAGGTGACCACGAACACTCCGGCCACGGTCCGGTTCGCGGTGACCGCCGGCGCCCTTCCCGAAGGCCTCCGGCTGAACCCGGACACCGGAGGCATCACCGGGAAGCCGGTCCGGGCCAGGGAGTCCGATGTCACCATCACGGCCTACAACGCGGCGGGCCTCCCCGACGCCCAGGCCGACTACGAGATCACCGTGCGTCCCTGATGCCCCGGCGCTCGTGCGGTGGCGTCTTTGCCAGCGTGACCAGCTCCGTGAGCGTTCGCGGCGGTGCTGGTGCGAGTGCTGGGAGGGCAAGCTGCCAAGAGCCTGCGGATTTCTGTCATGGTGAGGGGCGCGAGCGGGCAGGAACCATTTCTGCTGCCACCTCTCCGTGGCTGCCGCGGCCATGGCGGCAAGGAAGGCGGGGGGTCATCATCGCCAGGGTGATCTGCCGGCACCAGCCGACATGGCGGCGGACCTCGTACTCGCCCAACCGCACTCGTTCTTCGCCGCCTGGTCGGGTAGGACCGCCGCATTGCTGCGGCGGTCCTTCCTTGGAACCGTGCGGGCCCGTTGTCCGAGCACACGGCTCAAGCAAGCCCTGATGGCTCGCAGGCGTATGCAGGTGCTGGCTTGTGCTTGCGACGTCGTCCGGCCCAGTAGTTGGTAAGGGCTGGGTCGTCCACGGACGACCTGCCCTTGACCATCTGATGCCGGACTATCTTCGTCCAGGAGAACTTGGCGAGGTAGCGGCCGCTGTTGCGGTCGCCGAAGACCCACCAGTCTCGCCTGGCCTTGTTGAACATGCCGAAGTAGCGGGCGGTGACCCAGTGCTTCGGCTTGTTCGGGTGCGTGTGGGTTGCCCATTTGTAGACGAGCTTCCACACGTAGGCGTCCAGGGCATGGAAGATGCGGCTGGACACCGCGCTCCGGTAATAGGCGGCCCATCCCCGGATGATCGGGTTGAGCTTGTGGATTACCGCCTCGGCATTGGCCCCTCGCAGGGCCTTGACCTCGGCGGCCAGCCGTTTCCGGATGCGTCGCACGGCTGCCGTGCTGGGCTTGATCAGAAGCACCGTCCCGCCGCGGTAGCGGCGGATGTTGAAGCCCAGGAAATCGCAGCCCTCGTTGAGGTGGACGATGCTCGTCTTTTCCTCGTTGAAGACCAGACCTCTGGGTTTCAGCCAGGTGGCCAGTCGCGCCTGGATCTGCTCGGCCTCGGCTCTGGAATGAGCGAAGACAAGCAGGTCGTCGGCGTATCTGATCAGCACCGGCGAGCCCGGTCTTGTTTCACCGGCATGTGATCCGCCAGTGAAGTAGCGGACTCCGGCAGCCTCTTCCATTCCATGGAGAGCAATGTTGAGCAGAAGGGGACTGATCACGCCGCCTTGAGGTGTTCCTTTTTCGGCGACGGTGAAGCACTCCTTCTCGATGACTCCGGCTTTCAGTCATCGGGTGACCATTTCCGTCGCAGGAAAGGTTCCCGGCATCTCGATGAGGTGACCGTGATCGATGCGGTCGAATGCCGCTGCCAGGTCTGCATCCAGTACCCACTTCCGCTTCGGGGTCTTCCCGTGCGCGACCGTGAATATCGCCTGGATCGCATCCTGACAGCCCCTGCCCGGTCTGAACCCATAGGACTTCGGCTCGAACCGGGCTTCCCATTCGGGTTCCAGCGCGTTGACCGTCTTGGCTTGCAGGACTCTTTCAATGATGACGGGAATCCCGAGGGGACGCCGCTTTCCGTTGCTCTTCGGAATGTAGACGCGCCGGGCGGGCTTGGGTTTCCACGGAGCTGAGCTGTGCTGGACCCAGGTGGCCAGTTCGGCTTTTCCTGGGGCTGTGAGCACGACTCTGCCGTCGCTGCCCGCCGTCCGGCGGCCAGCGTTGATCTCCGTCACCCGTCGCACGCTGACCAGCGTGATACTGCGGCTTCGGAGCATCAGTTTCTGCAAGTTGCGGACCCTCTTCAGGTCCCCTGCCTGCGACGCCGCGAAGATGCGCTGGCGCAGACGACGTACGTTCTCCTCGGCGGCATCCCAGTCGATCGCATGCCATTCGAGTAGTTCGTCTTCCGGTCCGTTCGCCGGGCCGCTCGGCGGCACGGTGTCTCACGTGTCCTTCAGTTCCGTCATCCTTGTCATCGCTCTCTTCGCAGGCTCACCTGACCCACGTCAGCACCCTTTCGGGCCGGGCCACCTGGGCCTTATCCGGCCAGTTATGCGGGACAACCGGCCGGAGTGGCCAGTTAAGCTGTCCCGGTTTCCTGCTGCCTTTCGGCTACCGGCATCCTGTTCCCGTCGGGGATTTGAGCTTTCCTTGCGGTCGGCCTACCCGTTGCGTGATGGCAACAGGACCCCTGCGGGGTTTCCACGTTCTGCATGAGCGAGATGCGAGTGGGGTGGGTGCCCTCTCTACCCCGGGACGGCGGTGTTCTCCCGGCTGACTGCTTCTCTCCAGCCGGCGCCTGTCGCTTCTCAACGACCAGTCCTGTACCCCGCTGACACATCCCATCGGCAGGGGTCGAAGTTACGAGGCATAGCCAAGGATTCATTCGCATTCACCCGTCCACTCATTCCCCTTGCCTGTCACTCCCGGATGGAACGGGAGTCCTTGGGCTTTTCCCCCGGGCTTCGCACCCTCCCGTTACCAGGAACGCACGCCGGGGCGGGGACAGGCCCTGAACACTGGCCCGGAACTACACCTTCCTCAGCGGAACCTCCTCTCAGTGAGTTCACTCAGCTCAAGCAGCCTCGTGTCGCACGAAGCATTCCTCGATTGCCCAGCGAGGCCCGGCGGTGCGGACCAGTTCGGCAACGCTCGTCCCCACCGGCGCATCGGCCAGGTAGTAGGCGATCTCCTCGGGCGGGCTCAGGCTGCGGCGGGCAGACATCCACTGGTCATGGGTGGGCGGATCCGGAGCGAAGACGATGTCGGCCGGCAGCTTGGCGGCGGCGCAGTGGTAAACGCGCGGTGGCCAGTTCGCCCTTGGTCGCGAAGGTCCGTTCCTCGGGAACCCGGGCGGCTTTGCAGGGGTCGGCGTCCTCCGTCCAGGACCTGGGCGGATACAACTCCCGGTTCCCCAGGGGTTGCCCCCTGGTTGTGGTCGGCGATCGGGGACGCGACAGGTAATGCCTGGTCAGGGGCGGTGGGCAGCTCGTGCACGGGCTGCCGTGGTGCGTGAGTACGGCGTTCGCCACGCGGTCACTCGAAGCCGGGATCATCCGCGCTCGGATCCAGATGGGGAACGTCGGCCCAACACCTTTCATCCGGGGTGTGACGGCCGGGGAAATCCTCGAATCCATCGCCGGTTTACGCCGACGGATCCCCGGCGCACGACGTTAATATCGCGACCCGTCCATCCGACTGAAACCGCGAGGTACCCGTGGCGCCCCTCAGCAAGCTCTACCTCCAGCTCGACGACGTCGAACTTCCGGACGCGATCCCTTACTCCCAGGTGAGCGCATGGGAATTGCGCTTCCTCTACCTGTTGGGACGCCATCGGCTGACTGGAGAGGGCAAGGTGATCGAGCTCGGGTCGGGCGGCGGGGGATCGACGTACGCGCTCGCACTCGGTCTGAAGGAGAACCCGGACTTCGACAAGAAGACCAACAAGCTGCACGCGTACGACTTCTTCCGGGTCGGGAAGGGCACCTTCGCCTCCGAGAAATTCTTCTCGGCCGGGGTCGCGCCCGAGGACACCAACTCCTTCCTCGACGACTTCAAGGACAAGCTGAAGCCATTCATCGACTTCATCGACCTGCACCCCGGCGACATCTGGCAGACCTCCGACCCCGAAGACCACAGCCCCATCGAGTTCCTGCACGTCGACATCGCGAAGACGGCGCGGGTCTTCCGCTGTGTGGCCGAGCGCTTCCTGCCCCGTCTGGAGCCGGGCTCCGTGCTGCTGCACCAGGACTTCGCCAGCCCCCGGCTGCCGTGGCTGCACTACAGCACGGGTCTGCTGCTGCCGTACATCGAGATCGCGGGGCCGCCTATCCGCTCCACTCTGGCCTTCGAGGTGGTCAAGCCGATCCCGCAGGACGTGCTGCAGGCCATAGCCGAGGACGCCTTCGACACCGACGAGAAGCTGAAGCTGATGTCTGCTGTCCAGGATGTCGTCGACCGGGACCACACCGACGGGATCCCGTTCAAGGACGTGGTCGAATTCGCCAAGGCCTATGTTGCCCACTACGAGGGTGACCACCCCCGCGCCTGGAAGATAGCCAAGCCGCTGATCTCGAACGAATACCTGAGCCGGACGCGTAAGGACCACTTCGCCCAGCTGGAGAAGGCGCTGAACGAGGCCGAGCCCAGCGGCGGATCCTCCGGTCTTGCCCGGCTGGTGCAGAAGGTGACGCGCAGGGCGTAGCCGCCGGGGGCGCCGAAGCGCCCAGGGTGGTGGCCGGCGCCGGTACGGAGACCGGGAGGTACTGGCCGCGATCACCGTCGGTCCACAGCACTCGACGCCGGCACGAGAGAAGCGCTGAACCAGCCGCAGTCCCGGCCGCCGTGCAACATCGAGGGCGCGCCTTCAACACCGGAACCTGACTCTCCGGCGAGGCAGCCCTTCGTGCTTGCATCCTCCACCCGGACACCACGGAGGCCGACCTCACCGTCCTGCTGGACGAAATCCGGACCGCGGGCCGCCACGGGATTTGCCGGCAGCGACGACGAGTTGACCAGAGCGTCCAGTTGCGGGATGGCCATGCCCGTCAGCTCCGGATCGCGGAGCAGAAAGGTGTCTAGTCCGTCCGGGCACCCGGGCTGCTCGGCGACGATCGCGGCGGCGGCTTCTGAGCCAGCCTCCTGGCCGGGGCCGCACCTCTTGGACGGCCCGCGCGAGCGTGCTTCCGGTGACGCCGAAGAGCCGGGCGAGCAGGGCATGGGTGCCGATCTCTCGCAGGCACAGGACGGCGGCCAGGATCCGGTCGGCGTCGGAGAGCTTGTCCTTGGCGCCCGCGCCTCGCGCGCGGAGTCGCTCACCGCCCCGGCGTTCGTCGAGGCGGCGTCGAAGGCCGCCGCGTCGGGCTTTCGGTGCCCGAGACGGTAGCTGAACAGCAGTTGCCGGAAACCGTCGAATATTCTTGGGTACAGGCGGGGCCGGCCCCCGAGGGAGATCAAACCCGCATGTTGATTCTCTGCGAGCCCTGACGACCTCGTGCATGGTTGCGAATCCTTGAGTTTCGGTGATCGCTGATCACGCGACGTCGACGGCAGGGCCGACGTCTTCGCCGCGGGGCGCCGGAGGCGGCGGCACCTGGAACGTCCACCTCTTCGGAGCCGCCACCGTGCTCCGGCCCGGCATTCGTTCAAGGACACCCACTGCCAGCCATCGTGCAGCTCGGTGACGACCGTCCCTCGCACACCCTGGTCCCCGCCATCCACCGCAACCGCTCGGAGAGCAAGGAGATTTTCACCCGGCAGATGGCCGCTTACGGCCGCCCGGCTCCCGAGGGGCTGACCGACTGCCCGGCGGACCTGGCTGTGGCTGCCCGTCTGCATCTGCGCAGCAACGGGCGGATGTCTCTACCCCTGCCGCAGACGCTGATCACCGTGACGGGCATCGAGAGGGTCCTCCCGGCCTGGTCCGATCTGGAGGCTTACCTGCAACTGCTGCCGCGTTCCTCGACCGGTGAGCGCATGAACCCGTACACCTCCACCTGGCGCGGCGTCACGCCGGGCGACGCGCCACAGGAGTTCCACCTGGTGCTGCTGGACAACGGCCGCACCGCGACGCCGGCGGACACCGTGGGATGCCAGGCGCTCGGCTGCATCCGCTGCTAGGCCTGCCTGAACGTCTGCCCGGTCTATGAGCGCATCGGTGGCCATGCCTACGGCTCGGCCTGTTCCGGCCCGATCGGCGCGATCATCACGCCGCAACCTGCCGAGAATCGTCGGGCGGGGTGAGCGGTGGAAGTGTCACCGGAGGGCGATCAACGGGATCCTGTACCGGCTGCGGACGGGTGTTCCGTGGCAGGATCTGCCGTCCCGGTTCGGGAAGCGACAGACGGTGTATGACAGCCATCGCAGGTGGTCCGCGGACGGGACCTGGGATGGCTGCGGGCCTTGCCGGCCAATGCCGATGCGGAGGGACGGATCGACTCGTCCATGGGCGGTGTGGATTCGACCGTCTGCCGTGCTCACCAGCATGCGGCTGGTGCCCGCGAGCGTTGCCCGCGAGTCCCAGGCAAGCGGACGCACCCCGCGTGGCACCGCCCGGATGAGGCCCTGGGGTGCTCCCGGGGCGGGCTGACGACGAGGATTTACCTGGCCGGTGAGGGCCCTCGACGCCCGTTGGACCTGCTGGTCACGCCAAGCAGTTCGGAGATTGACGTGCACACGGCTTGACTGGTGGTCGCTGCCGCACGCACCGTTGCTGGGCCGATCTTCCCAAGGGGGTTACGTGAACAGTAAGTTGCTCGGCGCGTGTACGGTCCTGGCCCTCTTGGCTGTGGTGGGCGCCTCGCCGACGCCTGCCTCCTCCGAGCCGCGTCCGGGGCCGACGCGTGCCCTGCCGCTGGGCGCCGTCGGCTTGACCGAGACCCGCAGCACGCGGACGCTGCAGCCAGGTGTCACCCTCACGCGGATCGTGCGCGGTGCCGATGCCCCGGCGCTTGCGTGGACGGTTGAGGTTGCCATACCCGGCGGTGCCACCTCGCCGGACCCCGACGCGCCGCCGACGGCGCTGAAGGACCGGGCGAGCGCCGACGAGCTGACTGCCGAGGTGCAGGGGGACGGCTTCGACGCCCGGGTCGAGGAAGTCACGACTCCGGCCGTCGCCGACTACGCCGGTGGAACGCTTGGGTGGCGGGTCCGGGTCGGGCAGTTCGACTCGCAGTCCGCCGCGACGGCCGAGCTCACCCGGCTGAGAGGGGCCGGGTACGCCGGGTCCGCCGTATACACCGGTTGGGACGGCAACCCCGCGGACCGTGGCCCGTGGCGGATCGACGTGCTCACCATCGACCCGGACCGGTTCCGCGGCGAGCTCAAGGCGTCGTACGGTCCCGATCTGGAGAACCGCGAGAAGACCAGTGAGCTGGCGGCCGCGGCCGGCGCGACTGCAGCGGTCAACGCCGGGTTCTTCGTCCTCGACCCGCGAGCCGGAGCACCGGGCGACCCGGCCGGCGTCGGCGTCTACGACGGCCGGCTGCTGAGCGAGCCTGTGAACGGGCGCCCCGGCCTGGTGATGCGCGACTCCGGCCGGCACAGCGGGGTCGCCCGGCTCACCTGGAAGGGGCGGGTCGTCGGCCGGAACGCGTCGCAACCCCTGGACGGCATCGACCGTGTACCGGGCTTGATCAGGAACTGCGGCGGCACCGTCGACGACACGCCGACCTCGCTGCCCCTGCACGACGTGACCTGCACCGACCGCGACGAGCTCGTCGCCTTCACGCCTGAATACGGTCGGCAGACGCCGCGGGGCGACGGCCTCGAGGCCGTACTGGACACCCGCGGACGGGTCCTGGAGATGCGCTCACCACGCGGCGGACCGCTGCCGGCCGGCGGCAGCTCCGTGCAGGCGACCGGCACCCGCGTCGCCGCCCTGGCCGCCCTGGCGCAGGTCGGCCGGCCCCTGCGCGTCGAGAGGACGTTGCGGGACGGCAGCGGCCGCAAGGTCTCTCCGTCACCGGCGACCAGCATCCTCAACGGTGGTCCCGAACTGGTCCGCGACGGGCGCCTGCACGTCACGCCTGCAACCGACGGGATGGTGCAGCCCGGCAACGCGAGCTTCTACTACGGCTGGATGCACAAGCGCAATCCACGCACGCTGGCCGGGGTGGACGCCGCCGGCAGGACCGTACTGGTCACGGCCGACGGACGCAGCACGGACGCGCTCGGGCTGAGTATCCCCGAGAGCGCCGCCGTCGCCCGGGCACTCGGCCTGCGCGACGCGGTCAATCTTGACGGCGGCGGGTCGACCACGATGGTGGTGGACGGAGAGGTGATCAACGACCCGTCCGACGCGGCCGGTGAACGCCCCGTCGGGGACGCACTGCTGATCCTGCCCGACCGGGGCTGACCCAGCCCGGTCCGAGAACGCCCGAGCCGGCGACCACCAACCGCCAGGAGCCGCCATGACCGACATCCCGATCCGCCGAGCCCGCCTCCTGCTCGTCCTTGCCGCGCTGTTGCTCACCCTGGCGTCCACCCCGCCGGCGCCGGCCACCGCGTCGACGGTGTCACCCGCCGGGGAAGCGGGCGGGTTCGGGCCCTCGTCCCGGGGTGCCGAGGTCGTCGCGGTAACCCAGGTCGCCGACCGGCAGGTCGACTTGGCGGTCCGTTCACCGGCTCTCGGCGGCCGGACGGTGAACGTGCGTCTGCTCACGCCCGGTGGCTGGGACCCGGGCGACCGGAGCCGGCACTGGCCGACCCTCTGGCTGCTGCACGGCTGCTGCGGGGACTACACGTCGTGGACCAGTCGGACCGACGTCGCGCGGACCGACAGCCTGCGCGACGTCCTCGTGGTCATGCCGGAGGCCGGCTGGAACGGCTGGTACAGCGACTGGTGGAACTACGGCCAGGGCGGTGACCCGGCGTGGGAGACCTTCCACACCAAGGAGCTGCGCCTCCTCCTCGAGCACGATTGGGGGGCGAGCAGGAACCGCGTAGTGGCGGGGCTTTCGATGGGCGGCCAGGGCGCCCTGCTGTATGCCGCCCGGCACCCCGGGATGTTCAAGGCGGCCGCGGCGTACTCCGGCTCTGTGCACCCGCTGCTCAACGACGAGTCGGTGAACCGCATCATGGGGTTCTTCGCCGGTCAGGGCAACGACCCGCTGAGGGTCTGGGGCGACCCGGTTGCGCAACGTGACATCTGGGCGGCCCACGACCCGTTCCACCTGGCCGAGCGCCTCAGGTCGATCCCCGTCTACCTGTCGTGCGGTGACGGCACCACCGGCCCCTTGGACCCGCCGGGCAGCACGAGCGCGCTCGAAACGGACTTCAACAGGCAGAACCAGGCCCTTGCGAGCGAGCTCGAACGCAGGGGTGCGAAGCACGTGAAGACCAACTTCTACGGACCCGGGACCCACGGCTGGGCGTACTGGCAGCGTGAGTTGCACTCCTCGCTGCCGATGCTGCTGCAGGCCTTGCGGGTCGACGGCTGAACTGCCATGTGCCGAGAGCATCCGCCCGGGCATCCCTGCCGCGCCATGGCAAGCCGTGTATGGGACGAGCCCCCGGCCGGGCAAGGGGGACCGTGGGACCGTCACCGGTTAGGCGATCTCGTCTGCATGCTGTGCCAGTTCCACCACCGGCTCGGTCCGTGTGTCCCGCCCCCGAAATCGCCCGTCGCCCCGCCTCCGCTGGAAAGATTCGGTCCATGAACGACAGCACCCCCGGCCAGAAGGCCCGCGAGCTGCTCACCCAGGCATCCCAGCACCCGGTTGCCAGTCCTCAGCGCGACGCGCTGGTGGCCGAAGCCGCCGTGTGGGCACGGCTGGAGCACGCAGCCGTCATGGAGCATCACACGGCCGCAGCGGTCGACATCGAGTCCGCCCTGACCTCCTTCGCCGACCCCGTGCAGAAACTCGGCAGCGAGCTCGGCAACCTGACCGAGCACATCAAGCTCAGCCAGAAGTGAGCGAGTACGCGGAACGAGGGTATTGCGGTGGTCACGTGCTGCGATGACGGTGAGGCGCTGGGGCAGGCCGCGCGGCGGGCTGCCCGTCGAAAGCGCTGAACGCCGACTCGCGGAAGGCTCCGTCCTCGCGCTGTGCACCGACGGAATCCTCCAGGCACCGGACCGGGATGTCGACGCCGGGCCCGACCAACTGCCGCGTACCATGGTCGGCCCCGCACGACCACTCGAGCAGCTCTGCGATGCCGTGGCGACCACCCTGCTGACCGGGCCCCGATCCGGTGACGCGCCCCTGCTCCTTGCCCGCCCCGCCTTCTGCGGGCAGGACGGGCCGTCCGCTGGGAGCTGCTGGTCGACCCCGCGCAGGTCGCCCGCGCCCGTACCCTCACCACCCGTCAGCTTGCCGACCGGGGGCCTGGAATCACCCGTTCACCACCGAACTGATGGTCAGTGAGCTGGTCGTCGACGCCACCGGCACGCGCGCGGCCCACTCTCCCCGCGCCTCATCCGCGTCGAAGTCCTCACCGGCGAGGTCTCCCACGGCAGTCTCAGCGCCTTGCACCTGCGCCACGCGCGCACCAGCGACGAGTGCGGCCGCGGGGGTGACCCGGCTTACCTCCCGTTGGGGCGCCCACTACGACCTCGACGGCAAGACCATCCGGGCCGAGCAACCCCTCGCTCCTGTCCGAGATCCCTTCGGAGTACCGGTCCCGGCGATGTGAGGGCCGGAGCGATCGGGTTAGTCTGTCCGTCGTACCGGACACGGGGTGCCCCGTCCGAGGGCTGAGATCACACCCGTCGAACCTGAACCAGTTCGTACTGGCGGAGGGATGTCTTCCATGCCTTTGGCGCATGTATCCGGCGGTCTGCCCGCCGACGGCCGACAGACCGGCGGGGCGCTGGGCGCGTTCGGGCTGCTCGCCGTGGCGCTGGCGGCCCTCAGTAGCAAGGCCATGAACGACTACAGCGGTTCCTTGGCGCTGCAGACCGTGGGAGTGCGTCTTCCGCGCCCGGCGGCTGCCGCCCTCGCCGCCGTGCTCGGCTTCCCTCTGGTGCTGTGGATGCACGCTGCTGACACCACGGCCCGCTTCCAGAACGTGCTGCTGTTCGTCGGCTACTGGATTCCCGGATTCGTGGCGATCGTCGTCGTCGACTGGCTCGCCCGGGCCCGGGCCAGGGGCGGCGCCGCGATCGACCTCGCCGCCGAGACCGCCCGGGCACAGCCCGGATGGCCCCCGTTGCCGGCGTTCGTCGTCGCCTTCGCCGCCGCCGTACCGTTCATGGACACCAGTCTGTACGTGGGCCCGGTGGCGGCTGCCCTGCACGGCGCCGACCTCTCGTACTACGTGGCGTTCCTCGTGGCCCTGGCGGTATACGCCCCGCTGCGGCTGCGTCACCGGCCGCAGGACTGACCGCCGTCGGCCGACGGATCCCGAGTTCCGCGGCGTCCCGACACCATTCCCTCCCGCACGGAGCGACTTCGAATGCCCTCGACATCCGCCGATCACACCGTCCTCGTCCCGCAGGTCCTCGCACGCGTGCGGGCGGACTCCCCGCTGGTGCAGTGCCTGACCAACTCGGTGGTCACGGGGTTCACCGCCAACGTCCTGCTGGCACTGGGCGCTTCACCGGCCATGGTCGACATTCCGGAAGAGGCCGGCCCGTTCGCCCGGATCGCCTCAGGCGTCCTGGTCAATCTCGGCACCCCGCACGCGGAACAGCGCTCCGCCATGGTCGAGGCCGCGCGGGCGGCGGCTTCGGCCGGTACGCCGTGGGTGCTCGACCCGGTGGCGGTCGGCGCCCTGCCGGTACGCACCTCGCTGGCACGAGAGCTCCTGGAGCTGCGGCCGACTGTGATCCGGGGCAACGCGTCCGAGATCATCGCGCTCGCGGGCGCGGGCGGTGGCGGGCGCGGCGTGGATTCCTCCCACGGCGTCGAGGCCGCCGAGGAATCAGCACGCGCGCTGGCCCGTACAA
The DNA here is from genome assembly GCF_045041165.1 of Streptomyces sp. NBC_00057. Classification (NCBI taxonomy): domain Bacteria; kingdom Bacillati; phylum Actinomycetota; class Actinomycetes; order Kitasatosporales; family Streptomycetaceae; genus Streptomyces; species Streptomyces sp. NBC_00057. Next base: position 8,652,909 of record NZ_CP108256.1, read on the forward strand.
CCGACTGCGTGGTCGCCGTGTCGGGGCCTGTCGACTTCGTCACCGACGGGGTGCGAAGTGCCCGGAACGCCCATGGGGATGCCCTGTTGACCCGGGTGACAGGTGGCGGCTGTGCGCTGGGTGCGGTGATGGCGGCCTTCGCGGCGGTCGACGAGGACCGGTTCGCCGCGACGGTGGCCGCCGTGACCGCGTACACGGTCGCCGCCGAGTTCGCCGCGAAGGAGGCCTCCGGGCCCGGCAGCTTCGCCGTCTCGTTCCTGGACGCGCTCGCCGCGCTGGAGGTATCCGACCTCGCCGAGCGGGCGGTGCTCTCGTGACCGCGGCACCGGTGGATCTGTCGGTCTACCTGGTCACGGACGCAGCCCAGTGCGCGGCCCGCGGCCGGAGCGTGGCCGAGACAGTCGCCCGGGCCGTGGCCGGAGGCGTCACTGCCGTGCAGATCCGGGAGAAGTACGCCGCCGGGAGGGCGTTCCTGCGGACGGTCCTGGAGGTGGCTGCCGTCGTCCCCGAACGGGTGGCGCTGATCATCAACGACCGGGTGGACGTGTTCCTGGCGGCCCGGGCAGCCGGGGCGCGCGTCACCGGGGTCCACGTCGGCCAGTCGGATCTGCCGCCGGCCACGGTACGCGAACTGATCGGTGAGCACGCGGTCCTGGGCCTGAGCGCCGCCACCCCCGACGAACTGCGCGCCGCCGCCGAGGATCCGGCACGCGTCCACCACATCGGCATCGGCGCGCTGCACGCGACCCGGACCAAGGCGGATGCCCCGGCCGCACTCGGCCACGCCGGGTTCGCCCGCCTCGTCCGGCTCAGCGACCTGCCGGCCGTGGCCATCGGCGGCGTCACCCCGGCCGACCTGCCACGCCTGCGGGATGCCGGGGCGGTGGGTGCCGCCGCCGTCTCCGGCATCTGCGCCGCCGAGGACCCCCGAGCAGCGGCCCACGCATACGCCCGGGCGTGGACCCGCAACCGAGAGGAGAACCACGCATGACCGCGCCGCCCCGCGTGCTGACGATCGCTGGATCCGACTCCGGCGGAGGAGCCGGAATCCAAGCCGACCTGAAGACCATGCTGGCGCTCGGCGCCCACGGAATGAGCGTGCTCACGGCTGTCACGGCACAGAACTCCCTGGGCGTGCAGGGCGCATGGGAACTCCCCGTCGAGGCGGTGCGCGCGCAGTACCGCAGTGTCGTGGACGACATCGGTGTCCAGGCGGTCAAGACGGGGATGCTCTCCTCTCCCGAGCTGGTCACGGTGGTCGCCGAGCTGTTGTCGGACGTGGCGGCCCCGGTCGTCGTGGACCCGGTGAGCGTGTCCAAGCACGGCGACAAGCTGCTGGCCGAGGACGCGCTGGATGCCGTACGGACCGCGCTGCTGCCGGTCGCGACAGTGGCCACGCCGAATCTCGATGAGGTCGCGCAGCTCACCGGCATCACGGTGACGGACGAAGCAGGTATGCGCCGCGCCGCCGCGCGGCTGCTCACGTACGGGTCCCGCTGGGTGGTGGTGAAGGGCGGCCACCTGCCGGGCGAGGCGGCGGACTTGCTGACGGACGGCGCGGAGGAACACTGGCTGCGCGCCCCGCGGCACGACAATCGCCATACCCACGGCACGGGCTGCACGCTCGCCTCGGCCGTCGCGGTGGGCCTGGCGCAGGGCCACCCGGTACCGGATGCGGTACGCCGGGCCAAGGGCTACGTCACCGCGGCGATCGAGGCGGGGTTCGCTCTGGGGGCCGGCATCGGGCCGGTGGACCACGGCTGGCGGATCCACGGGCGCACCTGACGCCAGTGGATGAGTCCCGCACCGCCGGGCCGCCACACAGGCCCCGCCGGGCGGTGCCTGTGTGGAGAGGTTCCCGGGCGGAAAGCTCCCGTACGGCCTCCTCGCATGCCACGGCGTTGCGGGAGCTGACGTAGACCCGGGCACCGGCTTCGGCCAGGGCTCTGGTGATCATCAGGCCGATGCCGCGGGACCTGCCGGTGACCAGGGTGAGGTCACGGTGACTCCAGGGTGCGGTGATCGGACAGACACGGACCCCGAGAGGCTAAGCGGTTGCTTAGGTCGCGTCAAACGTTCCGGCAGCTTGTCGGACAAGCCGTGGCATCGCACAACCAGAGCCGGTACCGCGACCGGCACTACGCGGCCGTCGCTTTCTGCGACGGCATCAACACGAACCCGATGGTGGACCACGCCGCGGTCAAGCGCCGGGCCGACCGCGCCTGCCTCGCAGCTCCTTCGATGAGATCCGCCGCTTTGCGCAGGCCGTCCCGGCGGCGGATCTCCTCGCCCACGTCGGCCGGCCGCTCCCGCAGCGCGTTGTCCGCGAGCAGCCGTTCCGCCGTCCCTGTCCGTTCCCCGTCCGTGAAGCGGTAGGTGTCCAGCCGGAAGCCGAAGCCCAGCTCGTCCATCCGCCGGGCGTTGTCGTACCGGTCCCAGAACAGTGGCAGCAGCACCATCGGCTTGCCGAAGTGGAGGGCCTCGGTCGTCGTGTTGTTGCGGCCGTGCGTGATGACGAGATCGACGAGCGGCAGGATCGACGTCTGCGGCAGGAACTCGGCGCCCCACATGTTCGGCGCGAGCACCGGGCTCGCGTTCAGTGCAGGTCGGCCCGCGTGGGGGTGTCGTCGAGGAAGCCGCCCGACTGGTGCTGCCACAGCTTCGCGTAGGCGCCGTCCGACGCGAGCAACTCCTGGTGCGTGCCCTGCTCGACGATCCGTCCGCGGTCGAGGACGACGAGCCGGTCCATGGTGGCGACCGTGCTCAGCCGGTGCGCCACCACGAGCGCCGTCCGCCCCTCCATGAGCCGCCACAGTGCCTCCTGGACGAGGATCTCGCTCTCGGAGTCCAGGGCGCTGGTCGCCTCGTCGAGCAGCAGGATCGGCGCGTCGCGCAGGATCGCCCTGGCGAGGGCGACCCGCTGGCGCTGTCCACCGGACAGCTTGACACCGCGCTCGCCCACCATGGTGTCGAAGCCGTCCGGCAGCGCGTCGGCGAACTCCGTGACGTGCGCCGCCTCGGCCGCGCGGCGGATCTCGGCGTCGGTGGCGTCCGGCCGGGCGAACGCGATGTTGTCCCGCAGCGTGCGGTGGAACATCGCCGGGTCCTGCGGCACGTACGCGATCAGGCTGCGCAGGTCGGCCTGGCGCAGCATGCTGATGTCCTGGCCCCCGATCAGGATCTGGCCGGCGTCGATGTCCGTCATACGCAGCAGCAGCCGGCTGAGCGTGGTCTTGCCCCCACCGGACCGGCCGACGAGGCCGATTTTCGCCCCGCTGGGCACAGCCAGGTCGAGGCCCTCGAAGAGCGGCTCGGCGCCTGCGTGGGCAAAGGTCACGTGCTCGAAGCGGACGTCGGCGGCCCGGGACAGCAGCGGCTCCGGCGACGCCGGGTCGAGAACGGTCGGCGGCCTCAGCAGCAGTTCGGTGAACTGCGCGGCCTCCGTCATCGAGCTCTCCAGGCGGCGGTAGATCTGGTTGAACTCGAACATGATCCGCGTTGCGTTGGTGTAGTACGTGAAGGCGACCACGATCGCCTCCACGCCGTGCCCGCCCCCGCCGATCGCGACCGCGAGCAGCAGGCCCAGCGCGTTGGTCAGCACGGACATCGGTGCGACCAGCGTGTCGATGCGCAGGTTGCCGTAGTCCCACGACCGCAACGTGAGCCGCCGCGACACCGCGACGCGGGAGCGGTGCTCGGCGGCCTCGCGCTCCTCGGCGGCGAACGCCCGGACCGTGTCCATGTTCATCAGACTGTCGGCGACGTGGCCCGACACCCGGGCGATCGCCTCCTCACGCTGGTCGACGAGCGCCTGGCGGCGGCGGATGAGGGGCGTCACGCACAGCGCCGTCAGTGCGATCATCGCCAAGAGCCCGACAACGAGCAGCGGTTCGTAGCGCCAGAGCACCACCGACCCGAACACCAGGGGCACGAAGCTGCCCACGACCGAGAACGTCAGCGTGTCGACGAACTCCTCGAAGCGGGACGCGAAGCTCAGGACCCGCTTGGTCAGCGACCCGGCGAAGTTGCTGTGGAAGAACGTGGCGTCCTTGGCGAACAGCTCGTCCATGCCGATCACGTACAGGTGCTCGATGCCGAGGGCGTCAAGGCGGTTCAGGCAGTGCAGGCCGACGCGCCACAGCGCCTCCGCGAGCAGCAGGACGCCGGCGAAGCCGAGGATGTAGGGCAGCGCCGAGCCGATGGTGACTCCGGCGTCGCCGGCGATCCGGCCGACGAGCTTCGCGACGAGCAGCGGCGCGATGTAGTTGATGCCGATATTGCCCAGCGCCGGCAGCAGCATCGCGGGCACCGTCAGCCACCGGAGCCGGGCCAACTCCCGCCCGTAGTAACGAAGGGCGAGGAGCACCGAGCCCCCGCCGGGCGGAACCTCGCGCGAGTCAGGCAATCCCATCCCACCCCTGTGTTGTCGTGCGGCAGCTCGTCACGCGCTTCCCCGGGGAGAAGCCGTTGCCCCATGTCCGTGCGGAGCTTCGGTTCGAGTGAGTGCCTTCGCCCGGGTCGTCTTACGGAGGCGGGGCACGACGGCGGAGCCCCCGCGCTGCTTGTGGCGACGCATCCGTGCGAGTACGGGGAGGCCAGGAATCGCAGTGTCCCGCAGGGGCGCCCGCGGTGTCCAAGCGTTTTTTCAGCCGACGGCGACCGGCAGCGCTGCGCAGGCGTCAGCGAGGCCGGACATGCCTGCGCGGAATCGAAGGCGCTGGGGGAACAGGCGGTGCGCGAGCTGCGCCGAACAGCCGGCAGTACGGTCGTCGCCATCCTCAGGCCTGGTGCCATCTACGGTCCCAACTCGGCTTAATGGACGCACCGTTACTTCCGAGCGCCGAATCATGGACGCATACCCGTCCTGGGACGCGGCGGGTGGATCTCTTCGCTGTACGAGCCGGATCTGGTGGCCGCTGTTCTCCGGGCGGCGACCTGGGATGAAGCAGCGGGGGTAACGTTCAACATTGCCAACGGCGAGGGACCGACCTGGTGGGACTGGGCCGCGGCGCAGCACGGACTGGCCGGCCGAGGCAGGCCGCAGCGACGGTCCGTGCTCGCGCTCAAGGCGCGATCACTTCCGGTCGGATCGAGACGTGCTCAACTGCGATCGGGGCGCCGGACGATTCCGCGACCGCGACGGCGCGTGCGCAGATGATGGCCACTCATGTCCCAGTAGCGGGTGAAGAGCCATGCCGGAGCGTCTTCTTCGGCCGCCCGTGAGACGAGCCAGGGGATCAGCAAACGGGCGGCCTCGTCCATCAGGTCGGGGTGTCCGGGTAGGCACGGACGTACGACCAGCCGGCGTCCACTCCTCGGTCGGATCGGTTCGTACGGTCCGGAAGCCGCACGATCAGTTCTCCTCGGGCCAGGTGGGCGGGGCCATGTGCTCGGTGGTCCGCGGCCGGCTGAGGACGTCGCGCTGAGACCGCGCGAGTCGGGATCTCGGTGGCGACAGCTTTGGTGGCTGTGGAAAGGTGCTCTCACAGCCACCGATGAAGAAGACCGAGATGACTCACGACGACGCTCTCCAGCAGCTCAGCCACATTGCGCGTGAGAGGGCGTTCGGCCGACACGTTGGGTCCGACCGTCTCATCCAGGTGGGGTTGGACGCGCTGATAGCCGGGGTTGAGAGTCCTTCCCTCCCCGTGCTGGCCGGCCTTTTGCGGAGCGAAGAACCGGAAGCCCCAGCCCTCTTCGACCAGGTGCTGGAGGAACTCGGACTCACTTTCCGGCCGCCGGCCGACCCCCGGGCCACGAAGTGGGCCATGGCCTACTGGATCGCCGGTCAGATCGTGGACGGATCTCTCGATCCCGCTGCCGGCGCCTATCTGGTGTGGGCCGATGTCGCTTACGACCTCGGCTATCCCGAAGACCTGCAGCCACTCGTCTCGTGCGCGCTCAAACTGGACGACTGGGACGAGAACAGGGGTGTCCCCGTCGAGGCACTGAAGGAAGAAGCGATTGAGGCAGCTGAACAGCTCCTGAGCAAGCAGCCGCCAGGAGAGCGCAAGGACTGACTGTCAGTCCATTCGCCGTTGGCCAGTGGCTCTGCTCGAATGGTCGACCGGTAATTGATCCGCAACACTCTGTATGACGTCACAGCACCGCGTTGTCCTGTAAGCACTTATCCTGGCCGCGTGATCAACGGTGGCCACGTCATCATCTACAGCCGTGATGCGGAAGCGGACCGGGCCTTCTTCAGGGATGTGCTCGAGTATCCACATGTCGACGTGGGAGGAGGCTGGCTGATTTTCAAGCTTCCGCCGACCGAGGTCGCCGTACATCCCACGGATGGTCCGGAGACGCAGGAGCTCTATCTGATGTGCGACGACGTCGAAGCAACGGTGAAGAACCTGACCGCCAAGGGAGTCGAGTTCACGCAGCCAGTGACCGATGCGCGCTGGGGACGGCTCACCAGGTTCCGTCTGCCGGGTGGCGGCGAGGTGGGCTTGTACGAGCCCCGACATGAGCGGGCTACCGACCTGTGAGGCATCCCGGCCATCCGGGGGTTCCCGACTGGCCGGGTCACCGACAGCGGATCAGTCACCGGGTCGACCACCTGAGCAGAGCCACTAGCTCAGCTACTCGCCAGCAGTCGTCACACTCCGTGTGCGCTCCACACAAATGGTGCCAGAACCCACTACCGCCGAATAAAGCCGACCAGGACCCCGTCGCGGTCATCCCGGCCGACGCCTACCTCGACGTCCTCACCATCATCGACAGCGGCATCGACTTCGACGCGACCCTCACCGGCGACCGGCTCACCCTGCACCTGTGAACGGCCTGGTGACGCCCACACCACCCGGCAGGCGGGCTTCTTCACGCATCTGGCCGTGCTGGGCGGCAAAGCGCTCACTGGTGCTGCCGAAGCTGTTCGCACGACGCCTTGTCTACGCGCTTGTCGGCGCCGCTTGCTGCACGACCTCGAAGGACCACAGCGTGGACCCGCTTGCCGCCGGCTTGGGGCGCCCGCTGCTCTCCGCGTCACCGCTCCGGTGGGCTGTCTTCATGGGTCCCTCCATCCAGGCTTGGAAGGACTCTTCGTCACGCCACCGTGTGTAGACGAGGTAGTTGTCGGTGCCGTCGACGGGGCGGAGGAGTTCGAACCACTCGAACCCGTCGGAGTTCTCCACGGCATGGGCACGGGAGGCGAAGCGCTTCTCCAGTGTCTCGCGCTGCTCGGCGGGGACGGTCAGTACGTTGATCTTGACTACGCTCATGGTCCCCATCCTGCCTTACGGCGGTTGCCAGGAAGAGGAGCGGCTCGTTCATGACGCGGTTCCGGGGGCGCCGCCCGGACCGGGACCGGGGCCGAGGCACGTTGATGATCTGCGGGATTTTTTTTCGGTGGTGGTTCGGCATTGCGCTCAGCGGTGCGGTGACCGTCGGACGGACAGGACCGCGACGTCGTCGTGCTGGCTGCCCTTTCCGGCGAACGCACGCGCGTCGTCGTAGAGGGCGTGCGGCAGTTCGGTGGGAGAGAGCGACGCGCGCTCGGTGAGGCGTTCGGTGACGGGGTAGAACGTGCCGTCGGCGGCGCGGGTCTCGGTGAGCCCATCGGTGGTCAGCAGCAGCGTCGCGCCGGGCGGGAAGGCGAACCAGTCGACGGTCGCGGGTTCGGCGGCGAGTTCTGCGAGACCGAGGGGGACGCCGGAGTCGAGGGCCGGTGTGATGACGGTGGCGTTGTACACCAGCTGCGGCGGAATGTGCCCGCAGTTGATGACCTGTACCTCGTCGTGCGCGTCGACGTTGACGATGAGCGCTGTGACGAACCTTTCGTCGTCGCCGGTCTGTGCAGCATAGGAGTTGTGCCGTACGACAGAGGCATCGAGGGCATCGGCGAGCGCGGTCAGGGTGGGCTCCCGGTGGGCCGCCTCACGGAAGGCACCGATGACGGCGAACGCGGCGCCGACTGCGGGCAGGCCCTTGCCCTGGACATCGCCGATCAGAACCCGGGTTCCCCATGGGGAGACGACGACGTCGTAGATGTCGCCGCCGACGAGCCGGTCCTCCTGCACGGGCTCGTACACGCCGTCGACCAGGACGTCGTCGGTGAGCAGAGGCAGAGGGCGCAGGATGTGGCGCTGCATCGCTGCGGCGGTGGAGCGAAGCCGCAGCGTCTCGTGCTCGCGGTGGATACGACGGTGGCAGGCGTAGACGGAGGCCGCGCCCAGGGCGAGGGTGAGCAGCATCATCAGGATCCTGTCGAGCCACGACCGTCCGTCACCGTGCCGGACCACCACGGTGACGGCCACCACAATCGTGGTCCATGCAGACACAAACTTCGTCTGGCGTACGGTGCACAGCGCAGACGCCGTCCCCGGCAGGAAAACAAGGAGCCCCAGAAGCCACACCAGGGACCCGGACAGGGCACCGAGGGCCATCACGAGGGCCGTCACTGACACCACGCCGATCACGACGTCGGCATTGCGCGGTGATTCGACGGCCTCGAAAGGATGCGCGAATTTCTTCGGGTGAGTGCGGGTCACGGGGCCTCCCGGGCAGGTGGTGTACTCCCCGTACGTTAGACAGGCCCCCGCCGCGGGCGAGCGGCGCCCCGCCGGACGATGTCCTCTGTGCGGTGAGCAGCACTACGTGCAGGGTGCGGCCCTTCCACCGCGCACGCGGCAGGTGGGAGCCGCGCCGCCGACTGCGCGGCTCCCACCCGGTCGGTTACTTCCGCACGCCGACCGCGCGGATGATCTCCTGCTTGACCGAGCCGCCCTTGTCGTCGGCGGCCGAGGCCCGCACCGAGATGTACTGCGCGTCGTCCGGCACCCGCACCGAGCCGGCCCAGGCGGCGGACTTGCCGCGTACGCCGTCGAGTCCGACGGATGTCCACGTCGCACCGTCGTCGAAGGAGACCTCCAGCGTGGAGCCGGTGATCCTCCCGGTGTCCGGCGCGCCCTTGACGTACTCGGAGAAGATCCCGAGATCGAGACGCTTTCCGGCCCGCACATCACCGTGCAGGTCGGTGTCGATGTCGAACCCGAGGTTGAGCATCGGCAGATACGTCCACCGGTCGGCCGGCGTGGCGGACGACTTGAAGGTCCATTCGGAGTGGCCCTTCGTGGAGAGCCGCCAGACGTCCGGGTCCATCGTGGTGTCGGTGACCACCTTGAAGTCCTGCTCGGTCGGCTTGACGTTCCGGGCGTACGCCCCCGAGCTCTTCTTCCGGTCGACCTGCACCCCGTCCACGTACACCTCGGTGAACTGGGTCAGCGACTTCTGGTTGTACACTTCGCCGAAGCCGGTGTGGTCCGGTCCCGAGTCGCCCCAGCCCGGCGTGTTGAACTGCAGGTAGTTGCCCGCGCGCTGCTGGCCCCAGCCGAGGCCGGTGCCCAGCCAGGGGTGCCAGACCGGCTTGAACCAGTCGGTCCCGGAGCGGGCGCCGCCGCGGTAGTGCACGATGCCGCTGCGCTCCTCCAGGGCACCCGGGCCGCTGGACATGGACTCGTGCCAGCCCTGGTCGGGGCCGGCGCTGATGTAGTCGGTGCGCTCGGCGGGGAACTTGATCTTCTCCTGGAATCCCATGCCGTAGGGGAAGCTGTCGGTGATCGAGTAGCGGAACTCGCCGCCGTCGGCGGGCTTCGGCGCGTGGAACTTGTTGTTGACCACGGCCAGTTCGCTCTTGCCCGGCCGGTACGTCAGACCAGCGGGGATCGCCCCCGGGTATCCCTTGCTGAGGTCGTAGACAAACGGCGTGAACTCGGTGCCGGTCAGGTCCACGCCCTGGCCGAGCCGAGCGGCCTCGATCAGGCGCGCCCCGTCCTGCGCGTTCACCGTCGCGCTGTACAGGGGACGAGTCTCCCCGTCGGCCGCGCTGAAGTTGGCCATCAGCCGTCCGGGAGCCTCGTCGGTGACGAACAGAGCCTTGGCGCCCGCATCCCGTGCGTTCTGGGCCAGCTCGGTGGTCGTGATCGCGTCGGTGCGACGCACGACGACCGCTTTGCCCGCCACGTCCTTGCCGGTGTAGTCGGCGGTGGATCCGGTGCCCGCGTCCACCAGGGCCATCCGCTTCTGCCCGGTGAACATGTCCGATCCGTACTGCACTGTGGTCTCGCCGAGCCGCTTGCCGCCTGCTTCGACATCGAGTTGCGGCTTGCCGAGCCGCCAGACGGTCCGGTACTCGAAGGTGCCCGTGGCGGGCTTGCGGGTCGGCGCGGCGAAGATGCTGTCGTACTTCGGCGGGACCTGCGCGGCCGGCGCGAAGGACGTGCCGTTCGCGGACCGGTTGAACCTCATCAGCAGCTGACGGGTCTGGGTCCGCTGGTCCACCTCGGCCCGGATCTCCCGCAACTTCGTCCCGTCGAGGGTGACTTCGCGGTCACGGTCCATGGTGACCTCGGGCTCGGTGAGAAGACCGAGGCCGAGCGAGTCCTTGCCCTTGCTGCCACGCACGTCGAGGAAGCTGGACAGGGTGTACATGCCGGGCTGCAGGCGCAGCTTGAGCGTGCCGGATTCGTCGACCGCGGCAGGGATGGGATCTACGTCCTTGGCCAGCTGCTTTACGGTCAGGTATGCGGCGGACGCCGCGCCGTCGCGGTCCTTGACGTGGACGGTAAGGGTGTAGCGCTCGTTCTCCTTGGTCAGGCCGAAGGCCGTGTGCGCCACCACGGTGTCGCCGTCCTTGGCGACGATCCGGCCGGAGGTGGCGCCGACGGGCGCGGCGGTGCCGTCACCGGTGACCGTGGTCTGCGCGGTGCCGTGCGCGGGCACGGTGAGGGTGGAGTCGGCAAGGGTGACCACGCCGGTGGGAGCGCCCTCGGCGGTCAACGCCAGGGTGACCGGCCGGTCGGAGGCGTTGGTGTAGGTCAGCGTCTTGGTGACCGGCTTGTTCGCCTCGTAGGGCCAGCTGGTGAAGCCGAGGTCGGCGCTGCCGGTCGCGGTGATCTGCGCGGCGATCGCGGACGGGACGTTCACGCGGCCCGCACCCACCTCGTACGACGTGCCGCTGATCTGCTTGGACGTGCTCATCAGCCCGTCCTTGAGCTGCTGTCCGCTCCAGTCGGGGTGCTTCTCGGCGAGCAGCGCCGCCACGCCCGCGACGTGCGGGGTGGCCATGGACGTACCGCTCTTCGATGTGTACGGGCCGCTGCCGCTCACGAGTTGCGAGCGCGCCGCGAGGATGTCCACGCCCGGCGCGGACAGGTCGGGCTTCAGCGCGTTGTCGCCGAGGCGCGGGCCCTGGCTGGAGAAGGGGGCACGCCGGTCGGCGGAGTCGACCGCGCCGATCGTCAGCGCGGAGTCGGCTGCGCCGGGGGAGCCGATGGTGCCGGGGTTGCCCGCGTTGCCGGCCGCGATCACGAACAGGGCGCCCGTGTCCTTGGAGAGGGTGTTCACCGCCTCGGCCATCGGGTCGGTGCCGTCACTGCCCTGCGACGATCCGAGGCTCATGGAGACGATCTTGGCCTGGACGTCCTTGGCCGCCCACTCCATACCGGCGATGATCTGCGACTGGGATCCGAAACCCTGGTCGCTGAGAACCTTGCCGACGGCGAGCGTGGCGCCGGGCGCGACGCCCTTCTCCTTGCCGTCGGACGCGGCACCGCTGCCACCGACAGTGGAGGAGACATGCGTGCCGTGCCCGTTCCGGTCGGCGACCTCCTGCCCCTCGATGAAGCTCCTGGTCTCGCTCACCCGGTCCTTGAGATCGGGGTGGGTCAGGTCCACGCCCGTGTCGAGGACGGCGACCTTGACACCCTTGCCGGTCAGCCCGGCCTCCCAGGCCGCGGGGGTGCCGATCTGGGCGTTGCTGGTCTCCATCGCGGTGTCGACGCGGGCGTCCAGCCAGATCTTTTCGACGCCGCCCGACAGACGCACACGGCCCGAAGTCGCGCTGCGCGCCCCGGAGGTGACGTCCGGTGCGACCGTGCGCCAGAACTCCCCGGACTTCGACGCCTCCAGGGCCGCACCGCCCACGCTCGGCAGCCCACGGACCTGGCGGGCTCCGTGGGGCGTCGCGCTGCGGGCGTTCTTCGTGTACGTCACGATGAGCGGGAGGCCGTCGGACGACGGGTCACCGAGCCCCTGCTCGATCAGAGCGGTGACGTCGAAGAGTTCGGCGTCGAGGACGCCTGCCTGGAGGTAGGGCCGGGCCTCGTCGGGTACGACGGTGATCCGGCCGTCGGATATCTCGCTGCGAACCGCTCCGGTCGCGCCCTTGGGACGCTCCACGGCGACCGACTTCCGGCCCGCGCCGAGGTCGGTCACGGTCACCTGGTCACCGGTGATCAGGGTGACGGTTCGCGTGGTGCTGGGTGCGTGCACGGGTGATGTGGCACGGTCGGTGCCCGCCTCCGCCGTCCCCAATGCCCCGGCTGCGACGGCCTGCCCGGCCGGCAGCAGTACGAGTGACAGCCCCGCTGCGAGCAGCCGGGATCTCCGCCTCGCGGACAATCTGGTCATGGATGTCTCTCCTCCGCGCACCCGGTGAATGGGTGGTTCCGGGTGCTGCGAAGAGTTTTCGCGGCGGCAACGTGCGTGTCGACCGTTCTGCCCTGGCGGATATCCGGCTTGGCAGGTATCCGTCAGCGACCGCCGTTCCAAGGACAAGGACCCGGTCGAGGCGGTACGGGAACTGACCGACGGCTTCGGTGCGGACGTGGTCATCGAGGCCGTGGGCCGCCCGGAGAGCTACCAACAGGCGTTCTACGCCCGCGGCCTGGCCGGCACGGTCGTCCTGGTCGGCGTCCCGACCCCGGGGATGAAGCTCGAACTGCCGCTCCCCGACGTCTTCGGGCGGGGCAGAGCCCTGAAGTCGTCCTGGTACGGCAACTTTCTCCCCTCCCGCGACTTCCCGATGCTCATCGACCTCCACCTCCAAGATCGCCCTGGTCCTACGCGACGGGCGCCTGCACGCGGCGGCGGACCACACGCCGGTCGCAGTCGAGTCGCTGCGCGTGCCGTACCCGCGCGCCTGGCCGGCCTCGGAGCCGCGCTGACCCGCGGCAGAGTGGACGGCGAGCAGCCTCACGGCCGCTCGCGCCCGGACCTCCGGTCAGAAGGCGTGCTCCGGCTCCGGGGACGTTCCCGCCGCTACATCGGCCGCGAAGTCCTGGGTGGCGTCGAGCAGTACGCCGTGCATGTCGGCGTACTGCTCGACGAACCGCGGCAGTCGCTCGGTGCGCAGACTGCTCCCATCATCCCGCCCGGCCACTGCCTGGTGCGCGCAGCCCCTGCCCGATTCCCCCCAGCGCCCCCGCGAATACTGCTCACGATCGTGCACCGTGCGCGTCCCGACCCTGCCAATCACGGATGGCTCCCGACCCGCACTCCATCGACCCTGCCTACTGCTACGTGACAGCACGATCGCAGCCCAGAGGTTACGCAGAGCGCATACGGAAAGGCTGAGACATGGACCTCAACGAACTTCAGCGCCGCGCCCTGCGCATCCATGACCTCTACGACGAGCTGAACCTGAGGGAACGTGGCCGGGTGTGGACACGTGAGGAGTTCATGCTCGGCTTCGTCGGGGACGTCGGCGATCTGGCAAAGCTCGTCATGGCACAGGAAGGCGCCCGTGACATCCCGGGCGGCCGTCCCGCTCTGGAGCATGAACTCGCGGACTGCCTGTGGTCCGTGCTGATCCTCGCGCACCGGTACAACGTCGATCTGAACGCCGCGTTCCTGCGCACGATGGACGAGCTCGACCGGTCTCATCGACATTGATCAAGGCAATGGCGCACCAAGCGACTCCCGACGCCGTCGGCGATGTCACGCCGATGTCGGAATGGCAGAGTCAGCTGACGGTGATGTGGAGCCGGTTGTCCTCCGTCAGGTGCCCCCGGACACCGAGTGACTCCCACACGGCGAAGATGTGGCGGTTGCGGTCCTGCAATGCCCGGTCAGCGGCTTCGAACTCTGCGAACGGCGGCAGGATCGGTGTCGAGTCCAGGACCTCGCGCATCTGCGTCCGGACTCCGCGCCCTGCACGGAACCGTCCTCTGCCCATCCACGCCCTGTGAGACCTGTAAGATCTGCGAGCCTCGTGCCCCATTCCCGCAGGTAGACCCGTCGCACCGCGAGGCTGTCAAGTGTGAGTGCAGTAGCACCCGACGCCTGCGGCTACGGCTCCTGGCCCTGCTGTATCCGAAGGAAAGCAGCAGATCAGAGCCGCAATTGGAAGCGCGGACCGGATGAGGTGCCGTTCGCCTGCCGGGGCGAGCGCGGGAGTGTGCGGGCGCAGCGGGGGGCCATCGCGTGCACTTCGGGTCCGCTCAAACCGGGCGTCTGATCCTGGCAAGTGACAAAGAGGGCTTTCGCGTTAACACCGTGTGATGTGATGTGTCGTGCCCCTGCCGAGCAAGGAGTACCTGTGGCCAACAGCTTTCAACTCGGTGAGATCCCGCACGACTTCGCATTCACCGAGACCGGCGGTCTCATCCACTACAAGCACACCGTCATCCTGACCGTGCCGCCGCCCAACGCCGGTCCGTGGGGAGACTCGTGGCTCAGCTTCGGCTGCGCCTGGGTGGACACCAAGCCCGGCGTGAGTATCTACACCGGCAGCAGCTGGGGCGGCGTGACGCCCCGAACCGTCCCGGACAACGGCAACCGCCTCGGCGAGCGGCTCCCCGCCGGAACCCAGAAGGTCGTCATCGGCTGTATGAAGAAGGACGGTGGGGACTCGGCGGACGACGTGCCGGTCAGCTGGCTCCTCGAATATCTCGGGACCTGACACACCCTGCTGGTACCTCAGCCCACCCGGCCGGGCCGGGGTACCGGCCGAGCCTGAGGTCGCCCGCTGTACGGAGCCGTGCTGGATGCAGAAGGCAGTGCTCCCGTGCTCGCAGCACCGTCCTACCGGCCGGTGCATATCTTGCCGGGAGCGGTATGTTCCGCGCGAGATCCATGCACGGCTGCTGCATGCGACAGCTGGTGCGCATCCCGTTTGCTGCACCCCGCCACCTTCGTGCGCGCAGCGTGGCCACCGTGGCACGCTGGAGGTCGTCGACCGGTCCGGCTTCCGCCATGGACAGCAGGGACAACGTGGAGTCGGCGGCGCCGCTGTCGCGTTCGGCGCATGCGGCGACGACGGCTCGTACCAGCTGCAATTGACGGCCACCCCGGCTTGCCTGCGGCCGGGCACGTGAGGACGTCAGCAAGTCAGCGTTGGAGCCCGGTGTCGAGCAGGGCCTGGCGCCGGTCGATGATACGGACGTGCGGACCGCTGTCGGCCATGTGGTGTGCCAGAGTCTCGCGTACCACGTGCCGGATCTCTTCGAACTGCGGCTGCCCGTAAACGCTCAGAATCTCGTCGACGACCCGCCCGCCGACGCTGTCCGGAACGTCCCTGCAGGATTCCAGAGCAGATGCCACGTACCGCTCCAGCACGGTCGCTGCGTCGGCGAGTGGCACCTTGGAAACGTCCGACCCGTCCAGCCCCGCGGTAACTGCCGGGGTGGCGATACAGGCACCCAGCAGCACCACCGACCGGGTTCGGAGAGGCTCCTGCAGAACCTGCGGATCGGTCCGCCCGTGCCACAGCAACAGCTGTTCCGCAGCCGAGATGGCGAACTCCCATCGGCTGCGCGGCGCTCTCTCCGGATTCGTCATTCCGCCACCTTGTCAGCTCCGGCCCCCCGTTGCGTACACGCTCGTGGACCTGAGGTGTTCGAGTCCTGGGCGGAGCGCCGATGACTACGGTGAGAACCACGGCTGCAGGGACCCGATTCTCTGGATGCTACAGGCGGGACGACTACGGGGGAGGGATGCCGATGGAGATCGTCGTCATGTCGCAGAACCTCAGCAGGGGAGGCTGGAGGTCGCAGAACGGTGGGCTGCCCGAGGACCGCTGGCCGCAGCTCGCTGCCGACATCAATGAGGTACGGCCCGACGTCCTTCTTCTGCAGGAGGCGGAGGTATCGGCGTGGGCCAGGCATGGACTCCCGAGCTGGCAAAGGAGTTCCTCGCCGTCCACAGTGGACAGACGGCCGAGTTCGTGGACAGCGAGATCGGGCGTTACCTCGGACTGCCTGGGCAGGCGATCTCCTACAACCTCGGTGAGCGGGCCTGGTTGGACGGCCGGGCCGCGGCCAGGGCGGCGCACGCGGCTCGCGGCGAGCAGTGGGACATGAAGTCCTGGCACACGGCCGCGTTGTCGCTCGGCCCACTCGGACTCGACGATCTTCAGGACGAACTGGCCAGTCTATGAAGGTGTTTGGTCGTGGTCGGCCCGTGCCACGCAGATCATCAATCCACGGCGTTGCCGGGACAGGAGGGAACCATTCGTGCGCACGGAGGCGACCGAGGCGGAAGAAAGGGTGCTGTGGTGACAGGTTCCCGTTTCACGACCTTGGCTGTCCACGGGGCGTATGATCACGCGGAATCGGCGGGTCACCGTGGCTCGTTGAGTGAGCCCGCCTATGTGGCGACCGCGCAGAACGTCGAATCGTCGCTTTCCACAGCGAAGGAGTTTCATGGCTGACATGACGTCGTTCCGTGAGGCGGTCACGGCGTGGGTGGCCGGTGGCCCCGGCGGCGACCTGGCGCGCGAGCTGGCGTCCGAGCTGGCCGAACAGTTGCCCGTCCGGACAGCCGTCCTGCTCGAAGGGCCGAGCGACGTCAATGCGGTCAACGCGCTGGCCGCGAGCCACGGCCGGGACCTGGCGGCCGAGGGAGTCTGCGTCCTGGCTATGGGCGGTGCGATGAGCGTCGGCCGTTTCGCCCAGTTCTTCGGACCACCCGGCTTGGGCCTGCGTCTGACGGGACTGTGCGATGAGCGGGAGCGTGACTACTACGTCCGCGGCTGGGAGCGGGCCGGTGCTGATCAGCAGGACTTCTTCGTCTGCGCGGCGGACCTGGAGGACGAGCTCATCCGCGCCCTCGGTGTGGATCTGGTGAAGGAGCTCATCCGGGTGGAGGGCGACCTGCGCCCCCTGGAGACCTTCCTGCGCCAGCCCGCACAGCGGAACCGCACCGCACAGCAGCAGCTGCGGCGCTTTTTCGGCACGAAGAAGGGGCGCAAGATCCACTACGGCCGTGTCCTCGTCGAGGCCCTCACTCCCGACCGCGTACCTCCGCCACTTTCCGGCCTGTTCGCTATCCTCTGAGCGCCGGGCGACGCCACAACCCAGCCCCATGAAAGCCCGAGGCTAGGTCCCACAGGCTCGCCTGACGCCTTTCAGCGCCGAACCCTCTCTCCATCTTCGCGCACGCCACCGACGGAGTGTCGGTTACGAGGCATCTACAGGGGTTCATTTACATTCACCCGCCCAGTCTTCCCCTCGCCTGTTACGCCTTGATGGCCAAAGCGCTCTTGGGCTTGAACGCTCGGCTTCACACCCCGCCGTTACCAGCGACGCATGCGAGCGCGGAGACGCGGCCTGGACGCAGGCCGGGGAGGCGTCTCTTTTCTCCTCTTTCTGGCTATTTACCCCCGCTTGTCATGTGCGACTTCGTGCCGCACCCTATCTCGGACACGCCCTGGTTCACGGGTAGGAGTCCCGGGCCGTGGCCGACGGCCGGTAGAGCCAGACGGCAAGCGGCCCGCCCGCCCAGTACATCCTCCGCACGGGGCGGGCGGGCCCTCTGCGTGTTCAGCAGGTCAGGAGAGCCCGATCCGGTTCATGGGTATCCGCTGGTAGCCGGGGAGCTGAGCGGCGATCTGGTCGTCGTTGCCCAGGGTCGGGTTCCCGTTCACGACTGTCACGACGCCAGGATCGGCAGTGAGTGTCAGGTTGCGGTCAACCGTTCCGTACGTGCGCGCGGACGGGGCGATGCTCAGCGCGGCGACGGTGTGGAGCGCGTTGTACTCGACGACGTTGTACTTCGGGTACGCAGGCTGGTCGTCGGCGATGTTCACGAGGTTCGGATAGCGCGAGCGCCACGGCTCTTCCTGGTAGGGAACGGCGGCCAGCAGGTCGTACATCCCCCACGCGCCACCGGGCGCTACGTTCGACGCCGCCCAGTTGAGTCCTCGTTCGTCGAGCTGCACCGAACGAGTGCACGACAGCATGATGTTGTTGGTGATGATGTTGTCCCGGCCGCCGCCGATCTGGAAGGCGGTGTCGACCTTGTAGAAGATGTTGCCGAACATCGTCGTTCCGCAGAAGCAGTCGTCGAGGTAGACGCCCGAGGCGAAGTGGGATCCGGCGCTGCCCACGATGTCGTGCAGGAAGTTGTAGCGGATGACCGTGCCGCGTCCGGTCCACTCCCGTCCCGCGTAGATGGCGCCGGCGTCGTTGGTCTCCTTCACCACATCGTTGATCTCGTTGTACTCGATCACGTGGTCGTTGCCGCGGAAGAGGATGGCGACGTGCGGCGCGTCGTAGATGTGGTTGTTGGCGACATGGTTTCCGACACCGGCGAGTTCGACCGCGGGGCTGTACGTCAACTGGAGGCGGCTGTAGTCGTGGATCTCGTTGCCGACCGCCCGGTTGCGTGCCGGGGTGAGGGTGGCCCGGTCACCGCCGGCGAGGGCGATGCCACCCTGGCCGGTGGCCTGGATGTGGCAGCCGCGGACCTCGTTCCGCGATCCGCCGTGCGGGCCGGCCGAGACACTTGAGTCGCCGATCGTGACCGCGCGACCGCCCAGGAGCCGCAGGGTGCAGTCCGCGACCGTGTTGGACGTGCCGTCGGTGATGACGATGCCGTCGCCGCGCGACCCCTCGAACATGAGGCTCGAGAACGTGACGTTCGAGCAGCCGTTGAGGACGGCCATCGGGTCGGCGAGCAGCGACAGTTGCACCGACGCGCCGGTCAGGTCACTCGGCGGGTACAGGTACAGCTTCCCGGTGGCCCGGTCGAGGTACCACTCACCCGGCGAGTCGAGTTCCTCAAGCACGTTGTAGTAGTAGTAGCGCTGGCCCGCCTTGACGCTGTACATGCTGGCGGTCTTGGTGGAGACCGTCTGCGCCGCCGGGTCGATCGCCTTGATCTGAAGGTTGCCGTCGGCCCACTCGTAGAACCAGTAGCCCTGCATCCACACGTCACTGGTGTCGGTCCAGGTCGACGGCCGGGGGTCGGTGTACTTGAAGGTGGCCCCCTTGGCGAATTCGGCGGCCATCTTGTCGGGGTCACCGAGGACGCTGCGGGGGTTCCCGCCCGGGTCGATGACCTGGCCGACGGCGAGGAACCCGGTGCTCGGGTAACGGGCGAGGGTCATCGCCTTGCTGTTGAAGAACAGTTCGGGCGGGGTGACCGTGCGCGGCAGGCCGTATCCGGTCTGGACGATCTGGCCGTAGTCGGTGATCCCGAGCGCCTTCAGGTCGAACTCGCGGACGATGTCACGTGACCCGGCTGGGAGACGGTTGCGTATCGCCTCGTCGCTGACCGCCTCGAACCCGGTAGCGGGCAGGTCCACGCCGCCGACGAGCCGGACCTGTTCGCCGTTGTAGGCGGCGTAGGTGACCGGCCGGCCGGGCGCACCGGAGTCCTGCGCTTCGAGGGTGAAGCTTCGCGTCCGCCGGTACGTGCCGCCCCGGAGGAAGACGGTCACCGGTTCCGTGGCACGGCCCGGCGCCGCCCGCCGCCAGGTCCGGATCACGTCGCGCGCCTTCTCCAACGTGGCGAACGGCGCGGCCTTCGTACCCCGGTTCGAGTCCTTCCCGTCCGTTGCCACGAAGAAAGACTTCTGGTCCTCGACCCGGCCCCGCCGGTCACCGGTACCGGCGTAGGCCGGCCCGGCGATGAGGGCTGCCGACGCACCGGCCCCGACGGCCCCGGCGGCCTTGAAGAGATCACGTCGCGAGAATCTGGACATGTAGTGCCCTTTCGTAGGTACCTACTGGAACCGGGCCCTCGGTCCGGGGCGAACAGCGCCTCCGGCCGAGCCCTCGTTGCGGGATGCTCCGGCTAATCGATAATCGCTGAGCGATAAGTAGTGGGTCGGCGGTGGCGAGTGTCAAGGGATCTTTCAAAACCCGACGCAAGAAGCCGAGTTCACCCGCTGTGTAGGTTGCGAACAGGTAACGCTGTCGTTGCCAGCTCTTGACCGCGGCCCGGCAGGTCCTCGATGGTGAGCGCGCTATCGATAAGCGATAAGCGATAAGCGTTCGATGGAGGGTTCGATGGGTTCGGGTTCTCGCCGGCATCTGGTCAAACTGGGTGCTCTCGCCATATCCGCCGCATTGCTCACGGGCTGCTCGACCGGCACCGACTCAGCAGGCGGCGACAAGAACATCCGCATGCTGGTCAACATCACTCCGGTGCTGACCAAGCAGTTCTACAAGGACCTGGTGGCGGGGTACGTCGCCAGTCACCCCGGAGTGAAGATCACGATCGAGGCGCCCACCGGCAGGGGCATCGAGGACACGCTGAAGCAGCAACTGGCCGCGGGCAGCCCGCCCGACGTCCTCGCCGGCGGGCAGAACACGGCTCTCGCCGGACAGATGGCGCCGCTGCCCGACGCGCAGTGGGTGAAGGACGCACCGTTCGCGGAGGCGTCCAAGCTGGACGGCAAGGTGTGGATGGCCGGGACCGGCGTCCAGCTCCAGTCGCTGGTGTTCTACAACAAGGACGCCTTCGCCAAGGCCGGTGTCACCGGGACGCCCAAGACGTTCGACGAGTTCACCGCCGCGCTGCGCAAGCTGAAGGGCGCTGGTTACACGCCGATGCAGACCGGTGGTGAGTGGACCACCGGCGCGCAGGCCCTGATGATGGCCAACCCGAACGTCATGAATACCGAGCCGCAGTGGTACGCGAAGCGGAACAAGGGCTCCGTGACCTTCGCCGGCAGCAACTACGCCAAGTTCCTGGACGTCTACCAGTCCTGGATCAAGGACGGCCTGGTTCCCAAGGACGCCAACGGCATCAAGTACCAGGACATGATCAACAACTTCACAGCCGGCAAGTCGGCGACGATGGTCATGGGCAACTGGCTGGCGGCCTCGGTCGCCGATGCGAAGCCGGGCTTCGACGCGGGCGTGTTCCCCGTCCCCACGTTCGACGGCTCCACGCCGCCGCAGGCGGCCAACCCGGCCATGCCGTACTCGGTGCTCAAGAGCTCCAAGCACGCGGACGCGGCAATCGACCTGGTGAAGTACCTGGTCAGCGACAAGAAGGCGATCACGAAGGCGCTGAGCGCGGAGGGCAACTTCCGTACCGGGTACAGCTACAAGGCCACCCCGCTGACCAACGACATCGCGAAGCTCCTCGACAAGGCCGGCGGCAAGACCGTCGCGATCGGCCCGGGACTGGGCGACAACTCGTCCCCGGCGGGCTTCCCCGACGAGTTCAACACCCAGGTCCAGAGCATGTATCTCGGAACAAAGGCCGATCAGGTGGCGGGGGCCATGGACAAGTGGTGGGCCGCGAATGCGCCCAAGTAACGCGACGCTCACCGCTCCTGGACCGTCGGACAACCCGCCGGTCCATGAGCGCCCCCGTCGCACTCACCACACTCCCCCGCGCCCGCTGCGCGTACGCGCCGCCCGCAGCCTGTCCAGCATCTTCATGGTCGGCCCCGCACTGGCGGCGGTCGTGGCCTTCGTCCTCATCCCCGTCGTGGTCGCCGGACGGCTCAGCCTCACCGACTGGGACGGTTTCTCCGACAGCTACAAATTCCTCGGCCTGGACAACTACGTCCAGCTGTTCCACGACCCGGGCGTGGCGAACGCGGCGTACGTCACGCTCGTGATCGCGGTGGTCGGCACCGTGGCCTGCAACGTCCTCGGCCTGGGCCTCGCGGTCATGCTCAACGGCGAGGGGCGCGTCAAGGCGATGCTGCGGGGTCTGTTCTTCTACCCGCACGTGCTCGGCGCGGTCATCATCGGTTTCCTGTGGTCGGCGATACTGAGCAGCGAAGGAGCGGTCAACACGCTCCTGACCGCGGCGCACCGCTCCAAGATCCCGTTCCTGTCCGATCCGCAGTGGGCGCTCGCAGCCGTCGTCTTCGTGGTGGTCTGGTCGACGTTCGGCGTGAACGTGGTCCTCTACCTCGCCGGGCTGCAGACGATCCCGGAGTCGCTCCTGGAGGCGGCGCGCATCGACGGCGCCTCACGCTGGCAGACGTTCCGCCAGGTCGTGCTGCCGATGCTGGCACCCACCGTGACGATCAACGTGGTCCTCGTACTCGTCCAACTGCTGCGGGTCTACGACCTGGTACTGGCGATGACCGACGGTGGTCCGGCCGGCCATACGCAGACGTACGCGTACCTGGTCCTGTCGGAGTCGTTCCTGAACGGGAAGATCGGCTACGCCTCGGCCCAGAGCATCGTCCTCATGATCGTCATCACGGTGCTCGCCGTCGTGATCGTGGCGCTGCGCCAGCGCAGCGAGAAGGCGGTGGAACAGTGAAACGCAATGCAGGCAGCCGCGTCGGCTCGGTCATGCTCGGTCTCTTCGCACTGGTTATGCTGGCGCCGCTGTACCTTGTGATCGTCAACGCGTTCAAACCGGAGTCGGCGATCCGTCAACGGCCGTTCTCCGCCGCCCCGGGAGTGCTGTCCACGGACTATCTCCGAGCGGCACTGTCGTCACCGGACTACAACATCATCAAGTCGTTCGGTGTGACGGTGATGTTCGTGGTCCTGGTCAACGTGCTGTCCCTGGCGCTGGCCGGTCCGGCCGCCTATGTCATCGCCCGGGGTACCCGCCGGTGGCACAAGGGGATGCTGCTGGTGTTCCTGGCCGGGCTGTTCATCCCCGGGCAGGTCCTGGTCATCCCGGTGATCTACGTGCTGCGCTTCACGGGCCTGATGGGCACGATCCCCGGATTCGTCCTGTACGAGGCGACGCTGACCCTGCCCCTGTCGATGTTCCTGTTCGTGGGCTACATCAAGTCCATCCCCCGGGAGCTCGACGAGGCGGCGCAGATCGACGGCGCAGGCCGGTTGCGCACCTTCTGGCAAGTGATCTTCCCGCTCATGCAGCCGGTCGTGGTCACCGCGGTCGTCCTGCATACCATCGGGGTCTGGACGGACTTCGTGAACCCGCAGATCGTGCTGGGCCCGACGTCGGGCCTGTACACCGTGATGACCGGCGTGTACTCCGCGATCGGTCTGCACACCACCGACCTGTCCGTGGTCTATCCGACGCTGCTGCTGGCGATCGCACCGGTGCTGATCTTCTTCGTGATCATGCAGCGCAAGATCGTCGGCGGCCTCACCGCCGGCGCGACGAAGGGGTGACCGTGGGCAAGCACATGGTGAGCGTGACGGCGTCCGTGCCGGCCTGCGAACCGCCCGCCTGGGCCGTACTGCAACGGCAGTTGTTCTCCGTACTGGACGAGGCATGGCGGGTCTTCGAGGACCGGTACTGCCACCCCGAGGGCGGGCTGCGCTTCGACGGGGTACTGGAAGGCCGTGACGGGGCGGACGACTTCTACGAACCGTTCTTCAACTGGCCGATGCTGTACATGCTCGGCGGGTCGGACGACCTGCTCGACGCCAGCAAGAAGCACTGGAACGGCATCACCCGGCAGCTTTCCGAAGCCGGGTTCCTGGTCGACGAGTACGAGCGCGGGTACGACTGGTTCCACCAGGGCGAGTCGCTGCTGATGTTCTACGGGATCTGCGCGGCCGACCCGTCCGACGACACGTTCCGCCGGCGGGCGCTGCGCTTCGCCGAGCTCTACCTGCCCACCTCGCCCGTCGGTAACGTCGACGGCCCGCGGCGGATCATCCGGGCTCCGCACACCGGGGCCGGCGGGCCGCGCCGGGGCGTGGACGAGGCATGGGCGCAGGAGTACGGCGCGGAACTGACCAACATGAAGCCGTACGGCCTGCCCCTGGAGGACCTGCCCGGCATCGACACCTGGGACGACCTGGCCGACCCCGCCAACGCGCGGCGTATGGGCGAGGCGATGAACCGGCGGCTCGGCGACGGCGACGTCGCGGTGAACCTCGCTTCCACCTCGCTGATCGCCAACGCTTGGCTGTACACGGGCGAGGACCGGTACCGCGACTGGCTCGTCGACTACGTGCAGGCCTGGCAGGACCGGGCCGCCGCCGCGGACGGCGTCGTCCCCGACAACGTGGGACCCTCAGGGGAGGTCGGTGAGCTGCACGACGGCCGCTGGTACGGCGGCTCGTACGGCTGGACCTGGCCGCACGGTCTGCACAGCGTCGGCGCGGTCGCGGTCGTCGCGGCCATGAACGCCGCGCTGGTCACCGGCGACGACGCGTGGTTCGACCTGGCCCGCGCCCCACTGGACCGGGTGCTGGAAGAGGCGACGCGCGGGCCGGTTCGTGACGGTGAATCCAGCATGGCCTCGACCTGGCGCCAGCGCCTCGGGCCTGATGCCGACGGCGACCTGCAACTGGTGCCCTACCGGAAGGGCGTGCACGGCTGGTTCGACCACCAGCCCCTGCAGATCGCCTTCCCGGCCTGGATCTGGTGGTGCTCCGGCGACCCGCAGGACCGGCAGCGGCTCGACCATGTGGAGCGTGAATGCGGCTACGACTGGACGACCGTGCACGCCTTCCGCGACAAGGAGGAGGCCGGACACGAGGCGCCGTGGCTCGCCTACCTCGACGGCCGCAACCCCGACTACCCGGCCGGCGCCCTCGGCATGGCGCTGGGGCAGGTCGCCCGCAGGATGGCACTCGTCCACCAGGATGCGTCATCGGTCCGCACCGATGACATCCACTGGTGGCAGCGGCTCAATCCCGTGGTGACCGAGATCCTGGTGCAGCTGACCACCGGCGCTCCCGCCGCCCCCTACAACGGGGGGCTCCAGCAGACGCGGGTGCGCTACTGGGACGCCGGCCGCGGCCGTCCCGGCCTGCCGGCCGACGTCGCCGCCCTCGTCGAGGAGCTCGACGAGACCCGGGTCGGCGTCCAGTTGGTCAACCTGAGCAATACGCGCGAGCGGCGTGTGGTCGTACAGGCCGGCGCGTTCGCCGAGGACGGCATCGACCATGTCGTGGTGGACCAGCTCGACGACGGCTATCCCGGCCCGAACCGCGCCTACCGGGCCGACGAGTTCACGACCAGTACCCGGCGCATCGACGTGCACGACAACCACCTGCTGGTGATCCTGCCGCCGGGGACCCGGCTCGGCCTGTCCATGCAGGTCCGGCGCCACCAATTCACCCCGAGCCACCCCACGTTCGACCGATACAAGGAGAAGCAGAATGACGACCGATGAGCAGACCCAGCCGGTGTTTCCCCTCCCGGTGCGCGGCGACGCATACCGGCGGGCCGATGCGGAGCTGGTGGGCCAGATGGGCCAGGTGAGCAGCGCCACCGCGTGCGCGAAGCTCCACGGCATGGGCATCAGGCGCACGTGGATGGAGGGGCCGCAGCCCCTCACGACCGGGCAGAAGATCGCCGGTTCGGCGTTGACGCTCCAGTTCATGCCGCAGCGCGAGGACATAGCCAGCGGCCTGGCCCAGGAGGCCGTCGAACGCCAAACCGCCCTGTGGGCGGTGCTGGAGGCGGTACAGCCCGGTGACGTCCTCGTCATCCAGGCGTACGGGTCGGCGTTCAGCGGCTGCGTCGGCGACATGCTCGTCCGCTACTTCAAGCGCAAGGGCGGCGCCGGCATCGTCGTCGACGGCCGGATCCGGGACGCGCCGCGGGTCCGCGAGCTCGGCGTGCCGATCTGGTGCACCGGCACCACCCCGCACTACGCCTCCCAGTCGGAGCTGTTCCCCTGGGCGTACGACGTGCCGGTTGCCGCCGGCGGAGTGCTGTGCCTGCCCGGCGACATCGTGGTCGCCGACGACGACGGCGCCGTCGTCGTTCCCCAGGCGACCGCGCCGGAGGTGGTCGCCACGGCCCAGGACCACCAGGAGTGGGAGGTGTTCAGCCGGATGCGGCTCGACCAGGGCGCCCGGCTCGGCAACTACTACCCGCTGACATCGGAGTCGCGCGCGGAGTACGAGCAGTGGCGCGACCAGCAGCGGTCGTCCCAGCGATGAACCATGTCTCGGGCCCGGGTGTGCTGGGCCGCACCGGTCTCACGGTCGGCAGGCTCGGCCTGGGCTGCGCGCCCCTGGGCAACCTGTACGAGGCGGTTCCGGAGCAGGACGCCACCGGCACGGTGCGTGCCGCGCTGGCGGCCGGGACGCGCCTGTTCGACACCGCGCCCCGGTACGGCAACGGCGTGTCCGAACAGCGCCTCGGCCAGGTCCTGGCCGGGGCGCCCAGGTCCGAGGTCGTCGTCGCGACCAAGGTCGGATACCTCCTCACCGACGACGGGGCCGAGCCGGACTTCTCCTATGACGGCACCATGCGGTGCCTGGAGGAGAGCCTGACCCGGCTCGGCCTGGACCGGGTGGACATCGCGCATGTCCACGACCCCGACCACCATGAGCAGGAGGCCCTCGCGGGGGCCTTCCGCGCCCTGGTCGACCTGCGGGAGCAGGGCGTGGTGTCGGCGGTGGGCGCGGGCATGAACCAGAGCGCCATGCTGGAGCGGATCGTCACGCGGGTCGACGTGGACTGCGTGCTGCTGGCCGGCCGGTACACTCTCCTCGACCAGGAAGCTCTGACGGGCCTGCTGCCCGAATGCGAGGCTCGCGGTGTCGGGGTCGTCCTGGGCGGGGTGTACAACTCCGGCCTGCTGGCCGATCCGCGACCCGGCGCTAGGTACGACTACCGGACAGCCGAGCCGCACCAAGTTGCCGCCGCACTGGCCATCGCGGAGATCTGTGCCCGCCACGGGGTGCCGATGAAGGCGGCGGCCCTGCAGTTCGGGTGGGGGCATCCTGCCGTGTCCACTCTGGTCGTCGGAGCCAGGACGGCCGATGAAGTGCGGGAGAACCTCGCCATGGCGCAGACCACCGTCCCCGCCGACCTGTGGGCAGAGCTGCGCGCGGCGGGGCTGCTCCCGCAGGAGGTGCCTACGCCGTGACCGCCATCGACGCGCACGTCCACCTGTGGGACCCCGGCCTGCACGACCACGCGTGGCTGCGGTCCGCGGGCGAACTGCACCGCCCCTTCCTCCTCGACGACCTCACCGCGGCCGCCGGAACGGTGACGGCTGTTGTCGTGCAGGCCGGGCGGACCGTGGACGAGGCCCGTTGGCTGCTGGACCTGGCCGCGCGGTCCGCACAGCTCGCCGGCGTCGTCGTCCACGCGGATCTCGCCGATCCGGCCGCTGTGGACACGATCGACGCGCTCCGTGCGGAGGACGGGAGTTCGGCGCTGGTCGGGGTCCGTGACCCGGTCGGGGCAGGCGACGGCGCCCGCCTCGCACTGCCCCAGGTGCGGCGCTCACTCGCGGCTCTCGGTGACCGGGGCCTGACCATGGACCTGCTGCTGGGCCACGGGACCCTGCGCGAGGCACACGCTGCGGCCGGGGACCTGCCGCAGGTGCGGTTCGTCGTCGACCACGCCGCCATCTCCGCCGTCGACGTACGGCGCGAAGGCCTCGGCGAATGGGCCGCGCAGCTGGCGCCACTGGGCCGACTGCCCAACGTGGTATGCAAGTTGTCCGGACTCGGCAAGGCCACCGCCGAGCCGGGCGGAGTGCCCATGGACGCCGTGGCCCGGGTGCTGCTCGACGTGTTCGGGCCACGTCGGCTGATGTTCGGGTCCGACTGGCCGGTCAGCACACAGTGGTCGGCGTACGAGGACGTGGCCGGGGCCGCGGCCCGTGTGCTGGGCGGGCTGACCACGGACGAAGCCGCCGCAGTATGGGGCGGAACGGCCATCGGGGCCTACGGACTCGATCCGGCGGGCACGTCCGCCATGGACAGGACGACAATGATCCGGCAGAGGGAGCACTGATGACTGGTCTGAACGATCTGCTCGAACAGAACAGAGGCATGACGTCCGGCGGGCTGCTGTCCGACCGCGTGTACCGGCTGCTGCGTTCGGCCATCCTGAGCGGCGAGATGGCGCCGGATCAGCGGATCGTCGAATCCGATATCGCCAAACGCCTGGGCATCAGCCAGGCTCCCGTGCGCGAGGCCGTCAAACGGCTGGTGCACGAGAGCCTGGTCACTCATGTGCCCCGGCTGGGCAGCCGGGTCGCCAGCATCTCGATCGAGCAGGCTGAGCAGGCACGGGAACTGCGCGGTCTGCTGGAGGAGTTCGCCGCCCGAGCCGCCGCCCAGCGCCGCGCCGAGGGCTACGTCGACCAGCTGAACTCCGTGATCGACGACATGCGACGGGCGGCCCTGCACGACGACCCGAGCAGCTTCCGCGACAGCGACATGGCTTTCCACCGCCTCGTCTGCCAGGCCAGCGGCAACCACCTGCTGCCGCGGTTGTGGGAGGTGATGGAGCCCAGTCTCTGGACGCTGCGCGTGGTCTCCAACCCGTTCTACACCGGCAGCCGCGACAAGCTGGTCGACGAACACGCGCGCCTGCTCGACATACTCGTCAACGGCCGGGAAGACGACGCCGCAGAGGCCTTCCGTCGCCACGCGACCGGCGCGGCCAAGCCGTCGCAGCACGACGAATGAGACCATCCGGCCGCACGCGGTAAGCGGGCGCGATCCGTACCGCGGCCGTGTTCACCCATGTTCGCGGTGGACGGTACGGGTCGCTATCGGCGTACGTCGAACCGGTGGGCGCGGGCGACGCGTTCGCCGGTGGCTCCCCGTACGGCCCCCTCCTGGGGCTGACTGAGGTGGCCCGGCTACGGCTCGGTCACCTGGTCGCCGCCACGGCGCTGGGGCGTGACCGGGAAGTCGGGCCACTGCCGGCCGTGGACGCCGCTCAGCCACGCATCGAACGACATCGGAGGTTCTGCATGACCCGGCAAGGCGCGCACGCCACCGGCTCCGTCGACACCACCCGGATCCTGCTCACGGGCGCCGCGGGCAGGGTCGGCACGCAACTGCGGCCGCTGGCGGCGCGGGAGGGCCGCACGCTGCGGCTTCTCGACATCACCACGCCGCCCGTCATCGAAGGGGGCGGAGCGGAGGAGACCGTGATCGCCTCTCTCACCGACGCCGAGGCGCTGCTGGAGGCATGCCGGGGCGTCAGCGCGATCGTCCATCTCGGCGGCCAGAGCGTCGAGTCCACACTGGACGACGTACTGGACCGCAACGTGCGCGGGACACTGAATCTCCTGGAGGCGGCCCGGCTGGCCGGTGTGCCCCGGGTCGTCCTCGCCTCCTCGGCACATGCCGTCGGCTTCCACCAGTACGACGGCACTCCGGTCGCCGCAGACGCACCGGCCCGCCCGGACACCCTCTACGGCTGGAGCAAGGCCGCGATCGAGTCCGCCGGACGTCTGTACCACGACCGCTTCGGCATGGACATCATCTGCCTGCGCATCGGAAGCTGGTTTCCGGCACCGTCCGGAATTCGCGGCCTGTCCACCTGGCTGTCACCAGCCGACGGGCACCGCCTCGTCGAAGCCTGCCTGAGCTGCCGCGAACCCGGCTATCGGATCGTCTGGGGAGTCAGCCGCAACACCCGCGGCTGGGTGAGCCTGGCCGAAGGCGAGGCGATCGGCTACCACCCGCTCGACGACGCCGAGCAGTTCGCGCCCGAGGTGATCGGCCGGTGCGGCGCGCCGGACCCCACCGACCCGATCGCAGCCCGGCTCGGGGGCGCCTGGTGCGCCATCCCCATGGGACAGACCTGGTGACAGCCATCCGTTCGTGGCAGTCGGCCGAGCATCGCCTCGGCCGAGGCAACCCTTGAAGTGGAGATTCATCCATGAATACCGTGAAATGCGGTGAACGAACGATGCGGCTCTCGGGACTGCTTGGACGGCTGCGGCGACGTCGACGCGATGCCGCGCCTGGTCGCGGCCGTACGCACCAGCGGACACCCCCGCGCCACCGAGTTCGGGTTCCTCAACGGCCTGCCGACCGCAGAGCTCAGCGCACAGCTTACGGAGCGATCGGCGTGGAGAGCTACTCCTCGGCGGTGCACTGCTTCGCCCCCGACATCGCCACCGCGTTCCACCGGGCTGTGCGCGCCGGCGACGAGGAGGCGCAGCGAACACTGCTGACTGAGTTCTACCTGCCGTTCGCTGCGCTGCGCGACCTCGTGCCGGGCTACGCGGTTTCGCTGGTCAAGGCCGGTGCGCAGCTGGCCGGACTGGCCGTCGGCCCCATCCGCTCGCCGCTGGTGGAGGCCACACCAGAACACGTCGCCCAACTCGCGGCCATCGTGGACCGCGGACGCGCGGCACTGCATCGACTGGAGGAGTCCCGGGCATGACGACCGGTTTTCATACGAGGAAGGACCACATGGAGCTACAGAGCCCGTCAGGGCGCGCCACGATCATCGACGTCCGCATCACTCCCATCGCATTCCCTGATCCTCCGTTGCTCAACACCGTGGGCTGCCACGAGCCGTGGGCCTTGCGCGCGATCATCGAAGTCGACTGCGGGGACGGACTCGTCGGGCTCGGCGAGACCTACGGCGACGCCACGCACCTGGCAGTGCTGCGTACGGTGGCACCGTTGCTGATCGGGCTGGACCCGTTCCGGACCGAATACATCAAGTCCGTGGTGGATGCACTGCTCGGCACCGCTGACGCGCCGGCGGAGAAACTCGGTTCGGCCGGCGGCATGGGCCCGGAGAAGGCGGCGCTGCGGGTCTTCTCCGCATTCGAGATCGCCTGCCTCGACGTGCAGGGCCAGGCGATCGGCCGTCCGGTCCACGACCTCCTCGGCGGCCGGGTACGCGACGCCGTGCCTTTCTCGGCGTACCTGTTCTACAAGTGGGCGCAGCATCCGGGCGATGCCCCGGACCCCTACGGCGCTGCGCTCGACCCTGACGGGATCGTGGCGCAGGCCCGGACGATGGTGCAGACGTACGGCTTCCAGTCGATCAAGTTGAAGGGCGGTGTTTTCCCTCCAGACGAGGAACTCGACGCCATTCGCGCGCTGCGCGAGGAGTTCCCCGCGCTGCCGCTGCGAATCGATCCGAACGCCGCCTGGAGCGTCAAGACCTCCCGCCGGGTCGCCGCGGAGACACAGGGCCTGCTGGAGTATCTCGAAGATCCGACCGAGGGCCTGGCCGGCATGGCCGCCGTCGCCGAGACCGCCGGGATGCCGCTGGCCACCAACATGTGCGTGGTCTCCTTCGACCACATTCCCGAGGCCGTCGATCGCGGCTCCGTTCAGGTCATCCTGTCCGATCACCACTACTGGGGCGGACTGCGGCAGTCTGTGCGCCTGGCGGGCATCTGCGAGACCTGGGGCCTTGGCCTGTCGATGCACTCCAACAGTCATCTCGGCGTCAGCCTTGCCGCGATGACCCACCTCGGCGCGGCACTGCCGCAGCTGTCCTACGCCGCCGACACCCACACGCCGTGGCAGCTGGGTGTCGACGTAGTAGAGCGCCCGCTGACCTTCGTCGACGGCGCCGTGCCAGTGCCGATGTCGCCAGGGCTCGGCGTGCGGCTGGACCGGGACGCGCTCGCCCGGCTGCATGAGAACTACCTCCGGCAGGGCATCACCGGACGCGACGACACGGGTTACATGCGCCGGTTCCATCCGGACTTCAACCCGACGAAGCCGCGGTGGTGACCGGGGATCCGGTCAGCCTCTCGGGGCACGCCTACTCGCTATGACTCGCTCGGAGTCGGTGACCACGCAGGGGCCGTGACAGCTCGTGTCGACACACGGAGGCTCGGGGACGCGAGGGGCCGCGTCTGGCCCTCACGTCCCCGATGCGGACACAGCGAGGCGGCATCCGAACCCGCGCATCCTCCCGAGCGCGGCTTCCCGACAGCCGTGCACTGATGAAAGGCAGAACAGCGTGAGCGTCGATCTGGCCGGGCTGAAGGCCCTGGTCACCGGCGGTGCCTTCGGTATCGGGCTGGCCACAAGGTCGTGGATGGGCCGACCGGGCCTACAAGCAAAGCGGCGCCTCCGCCTCCGCCGGGGCTGGCCTTCGAGACTCACCGGCGTTCCGGTGGGGGAGGGGCGAAAGATGTGGGAGACCGAGGAGTTCGGCAGCGAGCACGAGGGCCGGCCCGGGGTTCTGCTGGCCGATGGCACGGAGCCGGGCCCGGTGTATTTCGATACCGGAAGCGGGCCAACGGTGCACCAGAGCGTTGACTGGTGGGTCTACGACGGCACCATCGGCGCCCCGCTCGCCACCGAACTGCGCGGTACGTGCTCGTGCGGCTGGCGCGGCAGCACCCGCTACCCGCTCGACTGGGAAGCCGTCGACCGCCGGCGCCCGTACCTGGCCGACACCAGCGGACCGGAAGGCGACTGGGACACCCACATCACCGAAGTACAGGCCCGCACGGTGCCCGTGCCCGCAGACCTTACCGCCCTCCTCGACCAGGTCGAGACACGCCTCACCGCTCTGGTCGCCGACGAACCGCTGGCCGCACTCCGAGCCGTCACCGCCCTGGAACGCCTCACCGAACGGGTGGCGACCGACGCCGCGTTCAGCGTCGACACCGCGGATGGGCCGCAGCGGGACACCATCGCCCAGGCGCTCGGGGTCAGCGAGCAGGCCGCCCGCTCCCACCTGACCCACTACGGCCTCCGCCGCTGACCCCGGAGATGTCGGCCCGGGTGCCGGGCCGCCCCGATCCCCGATATGGGGCTGCTGGATTCATGCGGAGGTGGCGGAGCGGCGGGTGTTCCGCTGAAGGGTCAACCTGCAAACGGCAAGCTACCTGTCGGCCCTCCCGGGGCGAGAAAGCGCGGAGGGGTCTCAGCGCAGCCGGCGCGCGCGCAGCACCAGGTCGTCGGTATGGTGCGCGCCGGCGCCGCCGTCGGGTGCCACGCGTGGCCGCTGCTCGTCCACCTCCACCTCCCAGTCGTCGTTGAGCAGAGCGGCGACCATCGAGGGCCAGACGTAGTCAGCCGGGTCAAAGCCGCTGTCGTGCGCCTGCTGGGTGTCCATCCCCGCGTGGTGTACGAGCAGCAGCACGCCGCCGGGCGCGACGGCTGCGAGCAGCGCTCGCTCGGCTGCGGCGTTGGGGGTGCGCAGCAGTGCCGGGTACTGCGCGGAGACCAGGTCGAAGAAAGCCGGCGGGAGCACCGCCTTCGTCAGCGCGGCGTGTACCCAGCGAACGGCGAGGCCAGCGTCCCGCGCGTGCCCGGCCGCCCGCTCCAGCGCCACGCCCGAGACCTCGAGCGCGGTCACGTCCCAGCCGCCGCGCGCGAGCCAGACGGCGTCCGCGCCCTCGCCACAGCCGACGTCGAGCACCCGCCCGGGTGTGAGCCCGGCGACCTCGGCCACGAGCGCACCGTTGGGCTGGCCGCTCCACAGCTGTTGTCGGTCGGCGTACCGGTTGTCCCACTCCGCCCGCACCGCGGGGTCTCCGACGTATCCGTCGGCAGGCGAGGGGGCGTCGGACGCGGGCGATCCTGCTGTGATGTTGTCGGTCACGGACCCCACCGTCGCCCATCATGTCCCGGTGACGCCACTCCTGTTGCCGGTCCGGCAAAACGGCGTCCAAGGGGCGAGGAACAGCCGGGCGTAGTCGCACTGGACGTCATCGAGGCAGACTGACCTCTCGCAGTGAAGATTGAGCGATTCTCACTGATTCCTAATGCCGTTTGTCAAGCCGTTCTGGTTGGGTGTGTGGGGGTTCAGTCGGCCGATGTCTCGCACCTCTCGATCTTTGTAGCGACTGATCGGCGTTGCAGCCCGTCGGCAATGAACTCCATCTCGACCAGCGTGCCGACCAGGCCAGTTTCTTGGAGCGCGCTGGCCATCACCCGTGCCTGGCCCAGGGACAGGTGGAGCATCTCGCGCAGGACTCGCAAGACGGGGACGAGGCTCGACTCGTCGTCCGCGAGGCGAAGCCGTGCGGGCCCATGCTCTGCCAGCAGGGCATTCCTGATCTCTTCAGGAGTTGCTCCGCCTGTGTCCTGCTCGCACCACCCGTTGAGGCAGGCAGTGCATGCACCTTCGGTGCCCCACCACAACTGCCCATGGTCGATGCACTGGCCAACGTCGAGTATCAGCACGCCACCGCAGTCGCACTGCGCCGTGACCTTTACTCCTTGAGTGATCAACGGGCTCCTCACCGTCGGATGCCAGCAAGCGGATACTCCTGCAAGCCTGCCCGAAAGTCGACCGTGTTACCGCTGACCTGGCAGATCGGCTGCAGGACAGAGGCGTCACGCTGCAAGCGCCGCCGGCGGCAAGGGCTCATAGGTCCGTCCCTCGCGTAGAAGGGCCCAGAGGACGTTGATGCGACGGCGGGCGAGGGCGAGGACGGCCTGGGTATGGCGCTTGCCCTCGGCTTGCTTGCGGTCGTAAAACCGTCGGGACTCCTCGCACCTTCGGATGCTGAACAGTGCCGAGGTGTAGAAGACGCGCTGGAGTCTGCGGCTGTATCGCTGGGGGCGCCGCAGATTCCCGCTGATCTTGCCGGAGTCGCGGGGAACCGGTGCGACGCCGCCGAAGCCGACGAGGCGGTCAGGGGTGCCGAAGGCACTCATGTCGCCGCCGGTGGCAGCCAGGAACTCAGCGCCGAGGATGACACCGGTCGACTGACGGAAGACGGGCAGTAAACACCACCTGATCTGCGACGGACGCGGCACCCCACTCAAAGTCATCACCACTGCGGCGAACGTCAACGACGTCACCCAGACCCTCGCCCTGGTCGACGGCATCCCGCCCGTCGCCGGTCGCCCAGGCCGGCTCCGCCGACGGCCCGAAGCCCTCCTCGGCGACAAGGGATACGACTCCAACACCTACCGCGACGAGCTGCGTCGCCGACGGATCCTGCCCGTTATCTCCCGCAGGGGATCGCCCAACATCAAGGGCATGGGCAAGCTCCGCTACGTCGTCGAGCAGACCTTCGCCCTGCTCCTCCACTTCAAACGCCTCGCCGTCCGCTGGGAAGGCCGTACCGAACTCCACGACGCCTTCATCTCCCTCGCCTGCAGCCTCATCTGCTGGCGACGCCTCAAAAAGCCCAGTCATGACCGTGTTACGAGCTCTTGTGGCTTATTGGCCCTGCAGGAGTCGTGCCGCTCCTGCGCCGCTGTCGGATCAGCGGCTGAGTAATCGGGCCAACCTTCCACAATCATCCGTCAATCGCAGGACCGCCGGTGGTCCAGGTGCGGGATCAGGGCTTTCCACAGGTCCTTGTCGACGTTGAGAGGGTGGGTGGTGCACAGCCGCTCGTAGATCCGGTCGGTGTCGAGGTCGATCAGATAGGTGAGTCCCGACGCGACTCGTCCTTCCCGAAAACTGTCCGGGACCACGGCTGCGAACGGGTTGTTCCCAGGCAGCAGCCTCACGTCCTGCATGTCTGCCAGGGTGGCGATGGCGGGGGTGTGCCAAGGGCCGCCTGCCCGGGAATCCCAGACGCGGTAGGGGGAACTGGTGAGGACCCGCTTCCTGTCGGGCGACATTGTGATGTCCTCAAGGCGGGTGTCGAAGCGCATCACCCCGGTCTTACGGGCCTGGTAGGGGTTTCTCACATCCCAGAACTGCACGGTTCCGTCGGTGAGGATGGTCGCCAGGACGTCTTTGCCGACCGGTAGGTAGCCGCCGGATGCGGCGGGCAGCAGGTCGGCTTTCCGGGGCTTGCGGATGTCGCGCATGTCCCATAGTTGGGTGCGCTCGGCAAGCACGTCGTGCATCAGCAGACGCGACGAGGGTACGTAGACCGCTTGTCCTGTGGCAGCGTCCGGGAGGAGACGGATCTTGAACGGTCGGGCGGGGGCGGTGAGGTCCCAGATGCGCAGATCGGTCGGTTTGTCGTGCCCCGGCTTGCCCCGGTCGACGATGGCGAATCCCCGGTTGCCCATGAAGAACATGCTCTGCCGTTCCGGGGTCTGCGCGGCGGTTATCGTTCCGCCGCGCACCGGTCGGAGGGGATCCCGTATGTCCCACACACGCACCGTTGCAGTGAACAGGTCCCCGAGGACCAAGAGGCCACCGTCCGCGGAGACTGCCGTCCGTACGTCCTCCGCCTCGAGATGGAATTCCTCACCCGGCACCGGAGGCTTATTCTCGTCGCCGGTGAAGTCCCACAATCGGAACGTGTGGTCGTTCGTGCCTTCAGTCCAGCGGTGGGCCAGTAGCACGGAGCGTTCGGCCCCTGGGAGGAAATACCGGGCCTCCCACCCCTTGGGCAGGGTGAATCGCACGCGCGGATCCCTTCCCTTGGCCGTGTTCGCGGGGCGGAGGTCCCAGACCTGGAAGGTCTTTGCCGGCGTGGCGACCACCATGAGTGTTCCGTCGCCGTTGATTGGGCTGGCGCCTGGGTCCGGTGTGGTCATGGTCCCGCGGATCCGGGGCGCGGGGGTGCGCTGCGGCCAGACGCGTACGTTGCCCGCCAAGTCACCCACCGCGAGCTGGTCTCCGTCGGGGCTGTAGGCCACCGACTGGGCCGGCTCGCCCGAGGGGGCCGTCCCCCGTTCGGCGTAGCTGCTGAAAAGCTCGAAATCGGTCGCGACCGTCGCACGGACCAAGGCGCCTTGCTGGGCCGAATTGCTCGCGGCGGCCAGGCGCTCCCCGTCGGGACGGAAACTCAGCGAAGGCAGGTCGGAAGAGTAACCCCAGATGTTGTCCCGTGCGTCCTCGTACTCGGCGCGTACGAGCCGATGGCCACTCTCCACCCTCCACCAGGCCATCACACCCTTCGCGCCGGTCGCGACCAGCAGATTCCGCGTCGGGTGAGCGGCCACCGCCATCACGGAGGGGGCCTCGGCGGTGTCCAGCAGCCGGGCATCCGCAGGATCCCGTACGTCCCACAATCTCACCTCCGCGGGCCGCTCGGCCTTGCCCGTCCCGCTGATGCCGTTGCCCGTGACCATCAGGCCGTCGCGGCGGAACGCCAGTGACATCAGTGCTTCGGCAGCTACCGACCGGTCCGTCCTGAGTGCAGGAGCCGTCGGATTCGACACATCCCACAATCGAAGCCGCCCCTGGTCACCCCCCGCCGCCAGCGTGCGGCCGTCCGGCGCGAACCCGAGGGCGTACGTCATGCCTTTCGGGATCTCCCGTTCGGACAGCCGCTCGGGCCGCTCGGGTTCGCTGACGTCCCAGAGGGTGAGGTCCGTGGCCGTCTGTGCCGCCAGCAGACGGGAGCGCGGGTGGAAGGCGATGGCGGCGCTGCCATGTAGCTTCAAGGCCCCCGCCTTGACCGGTATGTTCCGGTGGGAAAGGTCCCAGAGCTGTATCTGCCCGCCGGCCTGGCTGGTTGCCAGCACATCCCCGTCCTGGCTGAACGCGAGGTTGAGCACTGCCGCGCGATGTCCGCCGGGGACATCGACCGGTGCTTCTGTCAGATAGGCGGCGTAGAGGCTCGACCGGGTGTCGGGGGTATCTGCTGTGCGGTACGCCGCGAGGCTGAGCCGTAGCGCGGTCTGCGGATCGCGTGCGCGCATGGCGTCCGCCTGGGCCGCGATCTCGTTGGCGATCAGGATCGTCTCGCGGCCCTCCGCATCCTGCTGAGCGCCGCGGGCCAGTACGGCGAGGGTGGTCGCGAGCAGGGCCAGTACGGTGACGACGGAGACGACGATCCGGCGCAGCTTCGTCCTGCGGTGTTCGGCGCGGTGGCTCGCGTCGAGGAAGTCGTGCTCGACGCGTCGCATGTGGAGCGCACCGACGTTACCGGCGAGTTGCGCGCGCACGGACGCCAATTGGTCGCCCCCGTACAGGCCGCTCTCCGGGCGTCCCGCCTCGTGCCAGCCGTCGGCGGCGTCACCGAGTCTCCGGCGGACGAGTAGTCCGGCCCGGTTCTCAACGATCCAGTCCTGAAGCCGTGGCCAGGCATGGAGCAGGGAGTCGTGGCAGAGTTGCGCTTCGTCCTGGTCCACGACGACGAGCCGCGCCGCGGTCAGCAGTCCGAGCAGATCGGCGTCCTGGTCGAGCTCGGCCACGGGGACGCGGCGGCGCACGGCACGGCCTCTGTCGTCGACCACCAAAATCATGCGCAGCAGTAGTTCCCGCAGTCGGCTCCGGTCGTCGGCGCCGAGCCCGTCATGGACCTCGTCGGCTGTCCGGGCCACGGCTGTGCGGATCCCGCCGGCGGTCTGAAAGGCGGTGAAGGTCAGCGTGGTGCCGCGGCGCCCGGCCCAGGTCTGGCGCAAGGCGTGGGCGAGGAACGGCAGCGGGACGGCGTCCCCTTCGACGGCGCGCTCCTGCCGCAGTTCGCGCAGGATGTGGTCCGACAGGCCGTCCTCCAGACGCAGCCCGGCTTGTTCTGCGGGGCGTTCGATGGCCGCTCGCAGTTCAGTGTCGGACATGGCGGAGACGGTGAACTGTCCGGACCTGACGATCGCGTCGAGCCGTGTGTCGTTCAGGACCTGGTCGTAGAAGTCGGCGCGAAGGCCGAGCACGATGCGGGGACCGTCGGTTCCCGCTGCGGCGAGTGCGCGGACGAAGAGCTCCCGCTCCTCCGGGTCCTGGCACTCGGTGAAGATCTCCTCAAGCTGGTCGATCACCAGGACGTCCGGCCCGAGGGGGCTGAACCGTCCGGTGGCCAGGTCCTTCTCCACCTCGGCAAACGGCCGCCCGATTGCCGTCGCCCAGCTTTCCACGAGCGAACGGAACGGCCGCGCGCCGGGTCCCAGCAGCAGGAGGACCCGCTCGGTCTCCAGACCGGCTATGAGTCCGGCTCGGAGCAGAGAGGACTTTCCGGCTCCCGACGCACCCACCAGGACGACCGGGCTCGGGTGGGGGCTGGCGGTCACCCTGCGTACCAGGCTGCGCGTCAGCTCCTCCCGTCCGAAGAAGAGATGGTGCTGCTCCGGCAGGAATGGGCGCATTCCTGGGTAAGGGCACGGGCCGCCGCCCTGCTCTGTCTCCGGCGCAGCGGTGGCGTCGTGGACGCGCCTGCCGGGATTGCGGGCGAGGACGAGATCGGAGGCCCGTCCGACACCGTCGGAGTGCGGGCGTGCGGCGCTGCCCTGGAAGCGGTGGTCGAGGATGCGGTAGACATCGAGGAGGGTGAACCAGTTTGGACCGCCCGGATCGCCCTCCGTCAGCAGTCGGAGCAACTCCCCACTGAAGAGCGTGTGTTCCGCATTCGGTGGCGCAAACGAAGCGGCGTAGTGCGTGGCCGAGGCCAGCAGAAAGCTGCCCTCCGGACGGGCTGAGGCCAAGACCTCGCGATACGACTCCCGCGGCGCGACCTGTGCGAGACCGGAGAAGCAGCAGTCGAGGACGACGACGGTACTCGCCGCGGCGTCGGCGAGTCGCTTGCTCACCTGGTCGAAGGGGACGGCGTGCACAGTGTCGACGGCCGAGGAGGTATCCGACGTGGCAAGGTACAACTGCTGTCCAGGTCCGACCAGACCGTGGCCTACGAAGCAGAAGAGGACGACGCCGCCCTCCGAGGCGTCGATGGCGGCCTGGACGGCCGCGAGCACCTCGGTCGGCCCCCGCGGGTCGATGATCGCGGTGACCCGACCGTTGAGACCGCACTTCTCTTCCAGTGCTGCGGCGACCGCCCGCGCCGAGCGCGCTGCGCTCGGCAGGTCCGACAGCGCTCCTTGGCCACTACCGCCGTAACACCCTGTGCCGACCACGATCGCGTGGCAGTTGACGCCGCTCAGGTCCCCCCGTCCGACGGCCATGCCTAGGTGCGATTCGCCACAGGCGGCTGCTGGTCGTCAGAGCCATCCGTCCGCGGGGCGGATGGCGGCTGCCGCCCCTCACGCCCGTCCGCTTCGTGCGCCTGCGGGACAGGGCCCGGCTGGCGGCCCTCAGGCCCGTCAGCCGTGGCCGGGTGCGGCTGCTGGAGCATCTCGGCCACCCGCTGCGCCACATCGGCGGTCCCCTGAGGCGTCAGCCCCGCCACCCCCTCGGACGTGACCGTGACCTGTGTCCCATCCGGCCGGGTAATCGTGACGGTCTGGCTCCCGCGTCTGCTCTGCAGCCAGGCGACGACGGCCGCAGCCACGGCTGCGGTGAGCCCGCCGGGCGCCAGCAGAACGGGGACGAGCTCGGCCGCACCTCCGCTCATGCTGTCGGGGGCGGGCGCCCCGGGCGGTGCCTGGCCGACAGCGCTGCGAAGCGCTGGGTCGCGCCTCAGCCACCGGCGCAGATCCTCTGTCTCGGCGGGCCCACCGGCCTCCAAGGTGATTCTCAAATCCCCTCCGCGGTAGGGGTGTTGCATGCAGATTCGGCAAGATTAGCGACACCCGGCGAGGCCCACCAGGTGTTCCCCGGCCGTTCGACGTCGTGATCGCGACACCCTGCGGTGGCCTGCTCGCACGCCCCCGTGACGGGTGTCGTTAGGAGGATGCGGTCCCTGCCGTCATCGATCATGCAGCCGCTCGTATCTCCCCATAACCCTCCGCATGACGCGACGGTTTCCAGCCCTTCCCTGGCCAGGACCGCATTTCCTGCCCTCGAACGCGTGTCGTACGCGATTCGTACGGCAAACGTACGTGATGCGTGCGTTTCATGCACCCAGGCCAGCCCCGCCCCCGTCGCCCCCGCCCCCGTCGCCGCTGCTCCGGCGGCTGCGCCGCGTCCGGGTGGCCGACGGCGAGTCGCCGCTGGACTTCCTGCCCTACCGGGAGGGCAAGCCGCTGCCGGGCGGTTTCAAGCTCGGGGTCAACCCCGGCCTGGTCAAGTGGGAGGGCACGCAGAGCGTGCTGTGGGGCGAGGGCGTCCGCGAGCAGTTCAACGCCCCGGAGCTCAACCTCGCCCGGTACATCAAGGACGGCACCGTCACCGACAAGGACAACGGAGAGTAGGTAGACCGCGATGAGCATGTTCGGGGACGGCCTGGACCAGGCGGTGCAGAAGGCGTTCACCCGCCCGATCTCGAAGTCGGCCGGCGCGCAGATGCGGATTTCGTTCGTCTTGGCCGGGACTCTCAGCTGGGTGACGGTCATGCCGGTGCCGGTCATCGCGGCCAGCAGAGGGGCGGCCGGGGTGGTGTCGTGGCGCGAGCCGCGGGCGCTCTTGCCGTCGAGGGCGAGGGTGTCGGTGCCGGCCGGGTCGTGACCCAGGAGGTCGGCCAGGCCGCCGGGACAGGTGTCCTTGATGATCCGGCGGATCGTCGCACCGCTGGGCGCCACCCGTACGGCCAGAGCGGTTGCGGTGCGGGCACCGAGGCGGGCCAGAACATCCTGCGGGGCGTAGGCCGCCCACTCCTTGATCGCTGCGAAGCTCCTCGCCCCACTCGCCACGGCGGAGCAGGCGATCAGCAGCACCGCCACGAAGGGGTGACGCCTTCCGCGCCGGCACCGCGGATCGGCCAGCGTGGCCAACCGCTCGGCCAGCGGGCCTGTTGCACGGTGCTGACGGGTGGGCGACTTGACCAGGCAGACGGTGGCAGACTGACGGCACATCGAAGCTCCGTTGTGGGACGGCGACTTGGGAAGGTCACCTCCACAACGGAGCTTCGATGCGTTCGGTCGCGCACCCGACCGGCATCGTCACACCGCCGTGACCTGCACACTCATGAGAGCACCACGACTTTGAAATCTCCCTGGGCGAGCGGGGCCGTCGCGGCCGGAGGATGCGGGGGCATCAGCGGGCTCAGCGGGTGGTGAGGGTGCGTGCCCGCCGGGCGGCCACGCACCGCTCCCCCTCAGGCCGGCCGGGTCAATCGGCCGCCGTGAAGTAGGCGGCCGGATCAAGGGAGTTGAGCGCGATCCAGCGCTGCGCCGTCGCTTCGGCGGGCGCCTGGCCGCCGCCCGCCGAAGCGCGGAAGAAGCCCTGCACGTCAAGAGCGATGAGGGGATCGTCGTCGATGCGCCGCGCCATGTCGTAGTAGACGGACAGCTCATGGACGCACCGCAGGGTGGCGGTCGGGCAGGAGCAGTCGACGCTGTCGAGGGCCGGCGCGGGCGGATGGCCCGCGTCGGCGATCGCGCGGTACAGGTCGTCGGTGAGCAGGGGCTGGATGCCGCTCAGCTGACGGGAGATCTCGGCAGTCGCCCCCGGGGACATCGGCGCGACCTCGATCGTGACCACCGAGGTGCCGCGACCTCGGCGCACGACGGCACGCACGGTCCGGTCGTCGAACGTGATCTGGACCTTCCCGTCGCGTGCCGTGCGGCGTGCGCTCGGCAGCTGGGGATCAGGACGGGTCTGGCGCAACGACTCGGCGAACCGGACCCAGTCCTTGCCCCACTTCGTGTAACCGTAGTCGTGGTCGGCCATGGTCAGTTGACTCGCTTCCGGCGCAGGACCTCGATGAGACGGTCGTCGTCCAGTCGGGTCAGCTCGGCGACGCTGGACGTGTCGGCGATGTCCGACAGCGCGGACTTGCGGTTGTGCATGGCCGCGATGTGCTCCTCGACAGTGGTACCGGTGGTCAGGGTGGTGACGGTGACCGTGCGGGTCTGACCGATCCGGTGGACCCGGTCGGACGCCTGGGCCTCCACGGCCGGGTTCCACCACCGGTCGAAGTGGATGACGTCGGCCGCGCGCGTGAGCGTGAGCCCGGTGCCCCCTGCTTTCAGACTGAGGACGAGCACCTTCGGACCGTCGTCGGACTGGAACCGGCGGACGATGTCGGCCCGCTGCTCCTGGTTCAGGCCACCGTGGAAGAACGGCGTACTCACCCCGAACTGTTCGGCGAAGTGCCGGACCAGCAGCTCACCGGTCTGCCGGTACTGGGTGAAGACGAGGGTCGGAGAGTCGTTCTCCAAGTTGTTGGCCACGATGTCGGCGCACAGGTCGAGCTTGCCCGACCTGCCCGACAGCTCACCGAGGTCGTCCGTGATCAGGCCCGGATGGTTGCAGACCTGCTTGAGCGACGTCAGGACCGCGAGCACCTTGGTCTGCCGCTGGGCGCCGCTGCCAAAGCCGTCGTCGATGACCTGGTCCAGCAGCCGGTCGTACAGCTGCTCCTGCTCCTCGCTGAGGTCGCAGATGAGATCGGCGTGGATCTTGGGTGGGAGTGACCCTGCGACCTGGGACTTCTTCCGCATCAGCACGACCGGCTCGATGGCCCCGCGCAACCGGGCGGAAGCGGCCGGGGAGCCGTCCGCGATCGGCCGCACGAAGCGACGGCGGAACTGCGTCCGGTTCGCGAACAGGTGCGGTGCGACCAGATTGAGCAGGGCCCACAGCTCGTCGAGGTGATTCTCGACGGGCGTTCCGGTCAGGGCGATCCGCGCGTCGGCCGCGATGGTGCGCGCGGCCTTCGACACCTGCGTACGGGGGTTCTTCAGGACCTGCGCCTCATCGAAGACCGCGGTGCTCCACTGGATCCCCGCCAGGGCCGGGCTGTGCATGCGCAGCGTGGGGTAGCCGGTGATCACCACCGTGCCGCTGTCCACCTCGGGCAGCGGCCCGCCGCGCCAGATCGTGGTCCGCAGTCCGGGTGCGAACCGCGCGATCTCGTGCGCCCAGTTCCCCACCAACGACGTGGGGCAGACCACCAGTTGCGGCGCCTTTTCGGCGCGTCCGGCGACACAACCGATGGTCTGCAGGGTCTTGCCGAGTCCCATCTCGTCGGCCAGTACCGCGCCGCCGTGCGTCTCGATGGTCTCGCGCAGCCAGCTCACCCCGCGCACCTGGTAAGGCCGCAGCTTGGCGGTGAGCGCCGTGCGCATCTCGGCCCCCACCGAGGTGGTGCGGCGGAAGACGCCGCCCGCGTGCTCTGCCGTCGTCACGGCGACACCTGTGGCGTCGGGGACCGCGTGCGCGGCGATCGGCAGAGCCGACTCGCCGCCCGCGATCCACGACCGCCAGACCTTCACCGACCGGCCGGGCGAGTCGAGGGGCACGGCCACGAGCCGGTCCGGCTCGATCAGCACGCAGTCGACGTCGGACACCTTGAGCCTGCCGAGGTCCGGCGTCGGCACGACCAGGGGAACGGTCTCGACGTCGCCGACCGGCGGGGCCGCCCCCACGGCGCCGTCGGCCCAGGTCCACAGGGCGAATATGTGCCGGTCGGGCAGGTAAGTGGCCTGACTGTCCGACCGCGCCTCGGGGAGTTTCTGCCTGGTTCCCATGGCGTCAGCGGGTGCCCACGTCGTCGCCCTCGCGGACGGGCCGGGCATCGGCCCCGGCCCGGGGGGCCGCCTCGTCCGTGGTCGGGCCGTCTTCCTGCGCGGGCTCCGGCTCGCCCCCGGCAGCCGCGGGCTTGCGGACCGCGCGCAGGGCCAGCAGTAGTACAGCCGCGCCGAAGAGCGCGATGAGCATGATCCAGATTGCACCGACGTGCATGGCGTGGACGAACGCGTCATCGGCGGCGTACCCGAGCGCGGGCAGGTGGGACGTGGTGGCGACGTGCCGGGCCTGTTCGGCGGAGACCCGCGCCTGGTCCCGCACCGGTCCGGGGACACCGTGCAGCGAGGGTTCGATCGCGCGCCGGTACACGATCGACATGATCGTGCCGCCGACGGCGATCCCGATCACGCTGCCGGTCTGGCGCACGGTGTTGGTGACGGCCGATCCGGCGCCGGCGCGTTCCAACGGCAGGGTGCTGATCAGCGCCGCGGTCACCGGGCCGATCACCATGCCGATGGACAGGCCCTGGACCAGCAGCAGGACCTCGATCCAGACGAGGGGAGTGCTCAGCCCGAAGAGCCCGTACGCGCCCATGGTCAGCGCCGCGACGGTGAGGGCCGGCACGGCGACGAGCCGCAGCGAGCAGCGATGCACCAGGCGCGCGCCCACGGGTGCCCCCAGGATCGCGCCGAGCGCGGTCGGGAGGCTGGCCAGGCCCGCCTCGATCGGCGAGTAGCCGCGGGCGCCCTGCAGGTAGAACGCGTTGTAGAAGGTGACGGCGGAAATGGCGAACAGAAGCAGTCCGAGGGCTAAGTTGCCGCCACCGAACGCGCGCTGGGCGAGAAGCCGGGGGTCGAAGCTCGGCATCTTGCTGCGCAGTTCGACGCGGACGAACACGGCCAGCAGGATCAGTCCGACGACGATCGGCGCCCAGACGTCCGTACGGCCCCAGGCCGCTACCTGCCCCGTGCGGATCAGTCCGTAGGCGAGCGCCGCGAGGCCGCTGATCGACAGCAGCATTCCGGCCGGGTCCAGCGGTCGCACGACGGGGCTGCGGAAGTTCGGGACCAGCAGGGCGATGCCGATCAGCGCGAGGACCACGACCGGGACGTTGACCAGGAAGACCGAGCCCCACCAGAAGTGGTCGAGCAGCACGCCGGCGAGCACCGGGCCCACGGCCATGCCGACGCCGGCGGAGGTCG
This sequence comes from Streptomyces sp. NBC_00057, assembly GCF_045041165.1. Classification (NCBI taxonomy): domain Bacteria; kingdom Bacillati; phylum Actinomycetota; class Actinomycetes; order Kitasatosporales; family Streptomycetaceae; genus Streptomyces; species Streptomyces sp. NBC_00057. The sequence goes on from NZ_CP108256.1 coordinate 8,697,779, forward strand.
AGGAGATGGCGATCGCGGTCGACCGCGCCGGGCCGGTGAATGTCCACATGAGGATGGCCAGGTTGCCGGGCATGATCAGCGCGCTGCCGACGCCCATCGCGGCCCGGGCGGCGATCAGCTGCCCCGCGTCGCCCGCGAACGCCGCCCACACCGAGGACGCGGCGAAGACCACCAGGCCTGTTGCGAGCACGGTCCGGTGACCGAAGCGGTCGCCCAGCGCGCCCGCGGTGAACATCAAGGTGGCGAAGGCCAGCGTGTACGAGCCGGTGGCCCACTGCAGCTCGGGCGGGCTGGCGTTCAGCCCACGGACCGGGTCCGCGAGGGTCTCCAGGGTGGTACTCAGGACGGTGTTGTCCAGCCAGATCAGCAGTGAACACACCATGAGAACGGCAAGAATCAACTGCTGCCTGGACTTCGGCAACGTGGATGTAGTCATGAATACCTTCGGATTCGGTCTGGAAAACCTGACGAGCGGACCGTAAGCAACCATCAGGCGGGTGTCAATTCCCTGGCGACCGGTAACAGTCGGCGATTTTCCGGCGTACCCGAGGGCATGCCGCCCAGCGTTCTGTCAATTCTTGAAGATGTGACCGGGCCGGCGATTTAGTACGCTCCCGGGGGCATGCCGCCAAGTGCTCTGTCAATTTCTGAACCTGATGTTTGACCTCGCGGGAATTCCGTGCCCCACCTCGCGTTCTGCCTCTGTCCCGCCCCGTGCTCCGTTCCGGGCACGGAGGCGGGACACGGGGGCGGGCGCCCCCGCCGGTGCGTCTGCTCCCGGAGCCCGTCCTGGGGCCATCGGGAGCGGCAGAGTACCCAGACGGCTACCCCGTGCGGGCGGCCCTTTCGGCCTGCCGATTCAGCGGGCCGAACGTCCTTCCCCGCATATCTTCCGAATGGGAGGGTCGGAATTCACCCGGGTCAGCGGAACGGAAGTCGGCGGGGTTTCCATGGAGAGGCAGGGGATGACCCTACAGGGCCAATGGTGGAGCGAAAGCGACAGTTATGTCTCGGACATTCTCTCGGTGTGCTCATTGGATTCGGACCGTCCAGTTCTTCGCTGGCGCGGTCAGGTGATATCAGGTGCCGAACTGAACCGTTCCGTCCTCGAGATATTCCATACGCTGCGTGACAACGGCGTACGGAAAGGGGATGTCGTAGCCGTACTGGTTAGCGGCCACGGACGCCGCAGGCCCGAGATGTTCGGAACTGGTTCCAGCATGAATGGCAATTCGCCGAACGTCGCAAGAACCGTGACCAGATGGTTCCAACAAGGGCGTCCCAGCAGATCAAAACCACCAGGTCACCTCACCGCACCGGTTCCAACTATCGTGTCCCGGCTCAGCGGGAGGGAGTGAGCCCTTTGTATGGTTCACCCGCTGGCGGGGGCCCGCTACCGCAGAGACAACGCCAGGGTGACCCGCATGTCGCCCTCGGCCAGGACGTCAAGGACTTCGGCGAACAGGTCGTACGGCTGACCGTTCAGCGTCGGGGCGTCGGCATCATTCGGCGGCGGAATGGTCCTCGCGGTCCCACTTCCACCTCCAGAACGCGGAGAGACGGTGGTCGTACTCGAAGCCGGGGCGGGAGAGCGGGCCTACCCGTTCGATCGCCTCCCCGGTGCGCGGGTGGTCCCGCCGGAGGAGACCGTAGGCGGCGTTGAGCCGCGTCCCGAAGTCGTCCTCGTCGAGCAGGGCCACAAGAGCGTCGGTGACCGCCGCGGTACGGTCCACGCTGTCCGCGACGGCCTCCGCGGTACAGGCTTGCACATCGGCCACCGGATCCCGGAGCAGCCCGACGATGACGTCTGTGAAGTCGGGGCTGCCGTCGTGGGCCGCGATCAGTGCCCGGCCGGCTCCGGCACGCACTCCCCAATCCTCGTCCCCGGCGAGCGATAGCAGGGCAGCGTGAGCCGCCGCGTCGAGGGGAGGGGGCGGGGTATTCCAGCTGAGCAGGAGGTCGGGGACCTGGGCACGGACACGCGGGTCCGGGTGGCCGGCGTGCCGCAGTCCCGCGGCCTTCGATTTCCGGTGCTCCGTCTCGCTCAGGACGCGGAGCACCTCGGCGAGGACGCCGGGGTCGTCCTCCCCATCTGTCGCCCAGGCGACGAGCAGTTCCGCCGTCTCCTTCTCGTAGGAGTTCCGCCAACTCGACGGCGACAGGAGGTACCAGTGGAGGACGTCGAGGACGAACCGGCGGTGCTCCGGATCCGGGTTGTGGCGGTACGCCGTGACGGCCGACCACGTCTCCTTGCTGCGGCGTTCACTGAGGACCCACCGGGCGGACGACCAGTCGACATGGTCCGGGTCGCGCCGTGCCACGGCCCTGACCACTAGCTCGTCCACGGGCGTCAGAATGCGGAAGGCCCATTCCAGGTTTGTGAGGATCGCGCCGTGCCCGCCGCGGACCGTTAGGCCACCGAGCGTCAGCTGCGCCACATGGTTGTACTCGTCGTCCATCACCAGGGACTGACACACGGGGCCGGACCCACCCGTCCTGCTGCGGAGTTCGTCCTCCGCGCTCCGCTCGTACCAGTGCCGGGCCAGGGCGAGCAGCTGTTCCCTTCCGACCTCCGAGAGGCGCAGCCGGGGCTCCCTGCCCAGCACGGCTTCCGCCACCGCTGGAGAGCCGCCGTTGATTGCCCGTATCAGCGGAGTCGTTCCGTCCGGCAGCTTCCGGTCCGGATCCGCGCCACCCTCGACAAGTGCCTCCGCGACGGCAACGTCATAGGCGGCGACCGCCAGGCACAGCACCGGCAGGCCGTCGTCCGTGACCGTGTCCGGGACCGCTCCGCCCTCCAGCAACGCGGTCACGGCATCCGCGTCCCCTCGCCGGACCGCCGCTACGAGCTGTGTATCGTCCATGTTCCGCTGAGCCCCCGTCTCGGAATGAATCGTCGGCCGATGGGCCCGACCCAGGTGACGGTAGTCGGCGGGGCTACGCCGAGGCCCGTCCATGAGGTCGCCGTCGAACGAGGGCCCGAAGTCCGGGCCATCACGAGGAACCACGCCTACCACCTCATGAGCGCTCCACTCGGCGAAAACCGCCAAGTGGAGCGCTCAGTCACACCCGGACCGACGTGGTCCGGGGCTCGCTCGCGTATCCGCAGGGGGTCGGATGCGCATGCCGCGGACCGACCACGCGGGCAAGCCCAAGGTGGCCCTGGGCAAGCCCGCGTTGTCGGTGGCGGCTGGAAGGCTGGAGCGATGAACGGCGATGAGCAGCTGCTGAACGGCCGCGTGTACGGCCACGACCACGACGACCCCAACTCCGGCCCGCTCCCGCACCAGACCTACGCCACGCTCATCGGCGGGCCGCTGGACGGGCTACTGCTGGACATCACGGGCTGGCGGCCGGAGGAGATCGACGACGGCGTTGCCCTGTTCACCGAGCTCGGCCGGTGGCCCGGCGGGCGGTCGCTGTACGACCCGCGCCCCGGCGAACCCCGCAAGACGGGCCCTGGTGTGAGCTGCCGCTTCTACTACTCCGGCGACACGCCGTGACCGGCTCCGCGCACAGATCCCGGTCCCCAACCATGCGTCGCTCGTCCGGGGCGGGTACCGGCGAACGTTCCCGGCGACCCACGGGTCTTGATGTACTGGCCCTTCGGAGAACAGAGCAGGGGAGCGCAACGGCCGGGTACAGCCGGGGCTACAGCGTCGAGCCGCAGGGCGACTGGGAGGACTTCACGTGGGTGGTGTGGCGGATCAACGTCGACGACCCCGAACAGCGCGTTGCCTCATCCTTCGAGCCGTCCGGCCGGACACCGGATCTCGCTGAGCGTACCCGGCAGCCGATGACGGAACTCGCGGCCTCACTGGGCTGCGTGTACAAGGACTGCTGCGACGACGACTCTTCCGAGGACGACATCCCGTACCACGCCTGGTGGGTCCGCGTGCCCCGGGCCGAGTACACCCGGCGCAAGGGGTTGCGCGGCGGTGGATGCGGCGTGGGCGGCGGCCCGGCTGACCGAGGCGCTTGGGACCCGTTGCCGCGTTGCAGGCCGTTAGTCTGTCGGTATGTCAGAGCGTGTCATGCCCGGTCGCACGGACGGCCTGATCACCCTGGGTGCTGCGGACGCTCTGTGGGTCGATTTGACGGCCGACAGTGCTGTGCCGACGGCTTCTGGGGCATTCACCTGCTCTCCTGCCCATGCCCGGGTGGGGTACGTCCTGCTCGGCGGCCAGGCGGTGGCGACGGTGAGGGCGAGCGGCGGTCAGTTGAGTGTTCCGGAGGCTGAGGTGCGCCGGGCGGCCGCGGAACTGAACGCGGTTGGGATGGATCGGCAAGACCTCGTCCGCATCGGTCCGTTTCGTGGGGCGCCGAGGCAGGAGTGCAACGAGGAAACGCCGCTGCGTTGGCGTCGGCGCATCACGGGGGAACTGCAGGAGCTGGGCGGCCCCGAGCGGGCAGCACGACGTGAAGACGCCCGGCCGTACCATCTGGCGGGGATCGACTGGCGACAGATACTCGTGGAGCAGACCCGCGACGGGACGCAGCTCACGTGGTGGCTGCCGCGCGCTGTGGTCAGGCTGCTGGACGCGGCCGAGCACACCGAAACACAATGGGTGCAAGCCGCGCGGACCCGCCAGGCAAGCGCAGCCGTTACCGAGCCGCCCTCCCACCCCCGGCAGGACCGAGACGCCGACGGCCGGCAGACGACGAGCCCCGAGGCCCCCACCGCCTCACTGCGCCCGTACAACAAAGAGCTGGAAGGCCAGCTGTACTCGGTGCTCAGCAGGAAGCCCGGTACCTCCCGCAGGGTGGCTGGGTGGGCGTGCGCCGTCTGCCGCACTGCGCCCGCCACAGTCCTCGACCACTGCCACGAACACGGCTACATCCGCGCCCCCGTCTGCCAGTCCTGCAACACACAGGAACGCCCCGACCACCTGTACAGCAACGACATCCGCGTGGCGAACCGCTACACACGCCTCTTCCACACCGACACCGACGACTGGCTCCGCCACTGGCACCGCTGCCCCGGCTGCCGCGCACGCACCACCTTGCCCCTGCCGCACCTCGCCGCATGGACCGCCCACATAGCCTGCCGATCGCTGCGCCCGACCCACCGCGCCCCCCGCGGGCGCAAGCCCTGCGGTGTCCTGCGTGTATCCTGGGCGGGCAGTCAGAAGGCGCCCCGTTCCTGCCTGCTCACTGTCGCCGTCGACTTCTGCCCCTCCGGCGAGCACCGTGTCCTGGCGCGAGTCCCCTACCGCGAAGCCGCCGAGCGGTTTCGTCTCTGGTTGGCCGAGACGGCCCCTGCCGTGGCCGCCGCGGCCGGTCCTGACCGCTTGGACGGCCTCCCTGCCCAGTTCCGGCCAGTCATCGCGGACACCAGCGGCGAGGGCCTAGCACTGTTTTGAGCGAGCACCGGGAGACCCGACACCCCAACGTCACCTCGCAGTTGCTGGCCCCCGACACGCTCACCCCGCACGCCCAGCGAAATGCGCAGCAGAGTTGCCGCGATGCGCAAAGCCGCCCGCCGGCTCGGGTGGAAGGCCAACACCATTGGGATGATCGGCACACAGCACGGCACCGTGGTCGTCGTCCAGGACGTACGCGAGGTGCCCGAAGAGCACCAGGCCGCTCTCAACAACATCCCTCTTCGGCCCCGCGGCGGAGGAAGCCACAACGCCGCTCTTCGCACGGCAGACCAGGCGACTGCCGCCCCGGTCGTCCTGCGCGAGGCCCTCACGAGCCCCCATGCGTGGCAGCGACTCGAACGCTTCGTGGCGGCTCTGCGCTATCCCACGATCGGCGAGGCGGCCAAAGCACTCGGCACCACCCAGCCCGCGCTGACGATCCAGATCACGCACCTGGAACGTGACCTTGGACAGCCCTTACTCGAACGAGCTGAACGCGGCCGAGCTATGAAGGCGACACCCTTTGGAAAGCGTGTGATCGCGGCGGCCAGAGAGCTCCTTGCGGAGGAGAAACCAAGGCAGTGAGTTCACGGAGCTTTCACTGCCCCAGGCTGGCGGCCTTGAGGACGCGTTGGGCGAACACGTCCTCACGGCGGTCTGCCATCTGCTGCAGCGCGTCTTTGCGATCCCGCCTGGAGAGCCGGTCGAGATACGTGTGACCGAAGAGGTGATCGGTCTCGTGTTGCAGACACCGGGCGAAGTAACCCGGGGCCCTGACCCCGGATTTTGGACACCGGAGAGACTTGGATCTTGATGGTCCAGGAGAACGGAGTCCCTGTGGGGATGAAGCACTACCCCGCCGAGTTCAAGGCTGACGCGGTCGCGTTGTACCAGTCCCGTCCAGGAGCGACGATAAAGTCGGTCGCCACCGACCTCGGGGTGAACACCGAGACGCTGCGGAACTGGATCCGGGCCGCTGACGGACGCCGGTCCGGTACTCACTCCACACCTGCGGCGCCGCGGCCTGACGGTGACGGGGTTCAGGCAGAGCTGACCGCCGCGAGGAAGAGGATCCGCGAGCTCGAGGAGGAGCGGGACATCCTCCGCAAGGCAGCCCGGTATTTCGCCGGGGAGACGCGCTGGTGAGGAGCTGTCAGTAATTTACTGACAGCTCCTGAACCGCTGCCAGTTCGTTGAGGATCACCAGCGCCGGTTCGGCGTCAAGCGGCTCTGCGACATCTTGGGCATCGCCCGCTCGAGTTTCTATTACTGGCGCCGCACCGCCCCGGACCGCGCGGCCCGGCAGGCCGCCGATGAGCGGCTCGCGGCCCGGATACGCAAGGTCCACCGCAATTCCGACGGCACCTACGGAGCCCCGAGAGTCACCGCCGAGCTCCGCGACGAGGGCGGTCAGACGGTCAATCACAAGCGTGTCGCCCGGATCATGCGGGCCATCGGCCTTGAGGGTGTGCGCCTGCGGCGTCGGCACCGCACCACCGTCCCGGACCCGGCCGCGGCGAAGGCGCCGGACCTGATCGGCCGGGACTTCACCGCCGAGGCCCCGAACACGAAGTACGTCGGCGACATCACCTACCTGAGCGTCGGCAGCGGGAGGTTCTGCTACCTCGCGACTGTCATCGATCTCTGTTCACGACGTCTGGCCGGGTGGGCGATCGCCGACCACATGCGCACAGAGCTCGTCACCGACGCCCTGGCGGCGGCCGAGCGGACGCGCGGCAGCCTCGCCGGAGCAGTGATGCACACCGATCACGGGGCCCAGGGCGGATTCAACCGGTCGTTGCAACACCTCGTCCTCGGAGGTGTTGATGGGCAGGCCAGCAGGGTGGATGGCAGCGTTGACCGGGCGTTCGCCGATGAAGTCACCAGGTGCGCCGGCGCTACGGCGGGAAGCGGAACGTCAGTTCTGGCGGGAGATCGCGAAGGGACTGCTCCCGGAGGAGGCGGCAGCTTCGGTCGGCGTATCCCGAGCGGCGGGGGGAAGATGGTTCCGCCACGGTGGCGGCATGCCACCAATGGATCTTGCTCCGCAGTCCGGCCGGTACCTGTCCTTTCACGAGCGGGAAGAGATCGCGATCCTGAAAGCGCAGGGCATCGGGGTCCGGGAGACCGCGCGACGTCTTGGCCGTGATCCTTCGACGGTGTCCCGGGAACTGAGGCGCAACGCCGCGACTCGTGGCGGCTGGCTGGACTACAGGGCTTCGGTCGCCCAGTGGAAGGCCGATCTGGTGGCCCGGCGCCCGAAAACCGCGAAACTGGCGGCCAACGACCGGTTGCGCGACTACGTACAGGAAAGGCTTTCCGGCCAGGTCAGCCGCCCCGACGGGACGATGATGGGGCCAGAGGGGCCGCGGTGGAAGGGAAGGAACAAGCCGCACCGCGGCGACCGCCGGTGGGTCATGGCGTGGAGTCCGGAGCAGATCGCGAACCGGCTGAAGGTCGACTTTCCCGATGATGAGTCCATGCGTATCAGCCACGAGGCGATCTATCAGGCCCTGTTCATCGAAGGCCGGGGAACGCTCAAGCGCGAGCTCGTCGCCTGCCTGCGCACCGGCAGGGCCCTGCGGGTGCCCCGAGCTCGGTCCAAGCGGACGTCGTGGGCCCACGTCACGCCCGAGGTGTTGATCAGTGAACGGTCGGCCGAAGCCGACGACCGGGCCGTTCCGGGACACTGGGAGGGCGATCTTCTGATCGGACTGGAGAGGTCGGCGATCGGCACGCTGGTCGAGCGCACCACCCGGTTCACGGTGCTCGTCCACCTTCCCCGCGAGGACGGCTACGGCACGGTTCCCCGCACCAAGAACGGGCCGCCGCTGGCCGGCTACGGAGCGGTGACGATGAAGAACGCGCTGGCAGCAACGGTCGGCACCCTGCCCGGGCAACTATGGCGGTCGCTGACCTGGGACCGCGGCAAGGAGCTGTCGGCACACGCCCAGTTCACGATCGAGACCGGCATCCCGGTCTACTTCGCCGACCCGCACAGCCCCTGGCAGCGCGGCACCAACGAGAACACGAACGGCCTGTTGCGCCAATACTTCCCGAAGGGAACTGACCTTTCTCGATGGGCGGCTGAGGATATCGAGGCGGTCGCTGCCACGCTCAACAGCCGGCCCCGGAAGAGCCTCGGTTGGAAGACGCCCGCCGAGGCCCTCAACGACCATCTACTATCGATGAAATAAGCCGGTGTTGCATCCACTGGTTGAACCTGGTCAGTACACGAGCCGGGCCTTCGCCGACGCCTGCCGCCGGGCCGGCGTCCGCCAGAGCATGAGCGCAGTGGGCAGCAGCGCGGACAACGCCGCCGCGGAATCGTTCAACGCGACCTTCAAAAGGGAGACGTTGAAGGGGCGAAAGGGCTGGTCGAGCGAGCGTGAGGCCCGACTCGACGCCTTCCGATGGCTGTCCCGCTACAACACCCGACGCCGGCATTCCCGGCTCGGCCAGCGATCCCCGATCGCTTACGAGAACACCTTCCACTCAACATCAACTACCCTGACCCGAGCCGCATAGACGTGTTCAAGATCCGGCGTCAAGGCCCCTGTTCAGGTGGCTGTCGTACTACAACCGGCGCCGCCGCCACTCAGCCCTCGGCTACCTCTCGCCAGCCGAGTACGAACAGCGATTGATCACGTCACGTACGCTGTCACTCGTCGCGTGAAACCCGGTGTCCACCCCTGGGGATCAACCTCAATGTGGTCCCGGACCGCGGGGCACCGCTGTCCGGGACCAGTGAGCTGACCGACTCCGGTGTCACCCGGTGTAGGTGAACTCGTCGGCTGGACTGGTGGGGGACGAGTAGCCGTTCACGGTCACGGTGATGTCCACGGTCGTGCTCGTAGCCTTGCCCGACGGGGGTGCTTTGGCGACGATCTTGTCCGAGTCGACCTGGACGGATGGCGAGGCGTTCTTCCCGAAATACACGGAGGCGCCTTTCGCGAAGCCCGCGCCGGAGATAGTGACCGAGCCGTTGGCCTTGCCCCTGTCCGGTGTGATGCCGGTGACCACCACGGGTTCGGGCCCGCCGTAGGCGAACTGCCCGAGGGGGACTGCCGGGGAGGTGCCCAGGGGGTTGGTGACATACACGTTGACGATGCCGGTCCCGTCGGGCACCTCGGCAGTGATGGTGCCGTCAGGGTTGAACGTGGGTGGTTTCTGGCACGGGACGGGGCCGAAGTCGACGTTGCTATCCTTGCTGAAGTCGCGGCCCTTGATAGTGACGTGTGTGCCCGATGCGCCGAAGCTGGGGATCACACCGGTCACCACCGGCGGCCCGGAGAGGACGGGCGCGTCCAGCAGTCTGAGGTAGGTGGAGTTGGCATGCTGAAATGCGACCTGGCCCAGGAAATCCTCAACCGAGGCCTTGACCAAATTGTCGTCGCGGACCATGTAGTCGGTGTTCTTGCTGACGGCAGTGCCCGGCTGGACGTAGACATTGTTCCCGCGCAGAGCTGCGATCGACCCGAGGAGCACCTTCACCTCGAGAGTTGCCGCTGGTCCGGGATCCGGGTACCAGCTCTCCGCGGTGGGGAGATCGGCCCAAGCCAGCGGCACCACGTCGTAGGCGTTGACGTAGCGCTGGTTCATGCTCCCGAACTGGGAGGTGAGGTAGTCGGCGAAGCTCTGCAGACCGGCGGTGGGTGCCGCGAAGGTGACCACCCCGAGCTGAGGCTGGCTTTGCTGCCAGGTCTGCGCCTTCAGGTACAGCGCGACCATGTTCGCGATGCAACCACCCAGGCTGTGACCGATTACGTAGACCGTCGGCTGCGGAATCCCCGTCAAGAGGCCGGCGAGCGCCTGCACGAGATTGGAGCTGGCGCTGAGCGAACGCATGTCGACGACCTGAGTGAAGGCGTCCATCGCCCCCTTCGACACGGAGATGGGGGACGTCGACCCGCTGGCGGTGAACGGCACCACCGTGCCGACGTCGAGGTCTTCGAGAATGTCGGTCACGCTGGCGATTGTCCCGCGGACGACCACGGCAAACTGGTTCGAGCCGTCGTTGTTCTTGGCGATGTACGCCATGTTCGCGTTGTCCGGGCTCAGCGCGAGCCACGTCGGTGTCCAGTTTTTCGTCAGGGGGGAGTTCGAGAACTGCCGGGAGATGCCGAGCTTGATCCGTTCGGTCTGGGCTTGCAGGGTCTCCCCCGACGGACGCGGAGTCGCTCCAGTTGCCGCGATGGCGGCCAGGGTCATGGCCACCTGAGGCGTGATCGGAGTGGCCTGTTGTGCTGCCGCCATGCTTGCTCCTTAAGTCTTCACTCATCGTCACACATCTCCATTTCAATGTATTCGCATACTCAGTACCCTGACGGATGTCAGGCCATTTGTGTTCTCTAGTTCACTGGAATGGGGTCCGACTAAACCGGAACCGTAGTGAACGGATTCAAGGATCTGTTTTCTCTACAACCTCGTCGTCGCGGTTGTAGATGCCCGTCGGCAACGTCCAGGAACTCGGTCAATTTCTCAACAGCGAAGGCATGGTCCATCGCAGGAATCTACGCTCAGTGGTATCCGAGGTTGGCGTGAACCGCCCCGGGTTCGGTAGAGATCTCAGCCTGGATCCGCAGAGCCGCACTCCCTCGAATGCAGCTCTGCGGATCCAGGCTGAAGGCCCGTCGCTTCCGCTCCGCCCGGCGCGTGTGCGGGTACTGCACAGCACCAGGCCTCTCTGCCCGAGAGCAACAAAGCCCCCGTTCGTCCGTCCCTGCGGGTGGCGTGCGCGAGGCTCGGGCCACAGCAGGGGCGGACGGGGCGGCGGCATCGATCGGGACCAGGAGCAGGGGCCGGTACCGACTGAGGGCGACGCGGCAGGAAGCTCTGAGGGGAGTGGCGTGGTCAGTACGAGTACGTCACCAACGTCGGCTTTGCCGCGTAGAGCGCCCCTGTGCGCCTTCCTGAGCACCTGTCAGCCGCCCCGGGTCTCCCCAAAGCGCGGGGCGGTTCACGTTCGCACCCCAGAAAGGCGTACGGCACCTTCGGGGCCGTCAGGTGCCTGCCGGGCACTGCGCAATGGCCGCGCGGCCGGCGGTCATGGGACGTCCAGCGCGCCTGGGACTTTCGCGTTTATCGGGCGAGATTGAGTGGGTTCCGTGCTGATTCCCGAAAAGATGCGGGCCGCGTTCTTGTGGTCGCTGATCGAGCCGGGGTTCTTCACGGAAGTTGGCTGTGACGGTGAGCGACGTGTTCTGAGCGCGCCGGTCGACCATCCCATGCTGGGCATGCGGGCCTGCCCGGTGCCTGAGCGCGACCTGCCGTCGAAGGGCCGTGGTCTGTGCCGGACCTGCCAGGACCAGTGCTGGAAGGCCGCCGGGCCGACACCGGCCGGCGCCGTCAGCGCGGCCTCGCCGCCCTGGCCGAGGCCGCGAAGGAAGGCTCCGATACCAGCGTCGCGGCGATCGCCCGCCGCGCGGGCGTCGACCGCACCTTCTTCATACCGCCACCGCGACCTCCTCCCAGATGCACTACTCCCGTTTTGTGGACATGTCCCGGACCTGACCGCCGGTCTACCTAGATGATCGATTCCAAGGGGTCAGTGGTCGTAGGCGGTCAGTGAGCGTAGGACGGGCTGGCTGGTGTGGTCGTTGTGCCAGATCGCGGCCGTCAGCGCGAGGATGCGTTGCATGACGCGGGCGACCACGCCGCCCGGTGTGCGGCCTCGGTGCTGTTCGAGGTCAAGCCGGCCCTTGAAGGTCTCGTTGACCGAATCGATGACCTGCCGCAACGGCTTGAACAGGGGTGCCCCGGCCCGCTCCGGCTCGCCCTTGCGGGCCGGCCTCAGCAGCCGGATGTCCTGCTCGGCCAACTGGTGCTCGAAGGCGCGGCCGAAGTAGTTCTTGTCGCCGATCAGCGTCTGCCCGGCCCGGGCGGCGACCAGTTCCGGTTCGGCGGCGAGCAGGTCCAGCAGGGTCTCGCGTTCGTCGGCCTTGGCCCCGGTCAGGGCGAAGGCGATGGGCAGGCCCTGCAGGGTGCACACCAGGTGCAGGCGCAGGCCCCAGAAGAAGCGGCTGTGGCTGGCGCAGTACCCGTACTCGGCCCATCCGGCCAGGTCGGAGCGCTTGACGGTCTCGCGGGAGCGTCCGCACTCCACCGGCGTGGAGTCCACGATCCACACGTCATCACTCCATACAGAGGTGTCGGTTGCCAGCACCCGGGTCACCCGCCGCAGCAGCTCGGTGGCCTTGCGCAGGCGCTTGTTGCAGCCGGGCTGCTTGGGCAGGCAGGGGAAGAGATGCCGCAGGTGGGCGCGGGCGTGGCGGAGCCACTTGGCCTCGGAGGTGAAGCCCAGCATGGCCTGCATCATCGCGAGCGTGACCAGCTCGGCATCGGTCAGTTGCGGGGCGATCCCGACCGCCGGACGCCAGGGCGCCAGGTGCGGTGAGTCCTTCAGCAGGTCGTCGGTCTTCACATAGAGTGCGGTGGCGAGGGAGTCCAACTCTGTCTTCACACACTGACGTTGGACTCCCTCCTTCCAACCCCGCAGGCGATTCTCTGGAACGGATCAGCATGTGGAGATCGATGGCTCCCGCGGACTCAGGCGCCCACGGTCCCGTCGACACCTTCACGCAGAAAGTCCGCGTGCCCGTTGTGGCGGCCGTACTCCAGAAGCACGTGCACCATCACCATCCGCAGCGACACCTCCTCGCCCCATCGTGGCTGATACCCGGCCTGGTCCAGGGACTCAGCCTCCCGCTCGATACGGCGCGAGTTCTCCACCTCGGCATCCCAGGCCACGAACGCCTCGTCCCTGGTCGACGCACTCGCGTCGTACGCTGCCTGAAAGTCGATCTTGTCGGACCAGACCATGGGCGCGTCGTTGTCCTCGAACACTCGACGGAACCAAGCACGCTCCACCTCCGCCATGTGCCGCACCAGACCGAGCAGCGAAAGCGTGGACGGCGGCATCGACTGCTGCCGCAGCTCCTCGTCGGTGAGCCCTTCGCACTTCATGGCGAGGGTTGCGCGGTGGTAGTCGAGGAAAGCCCGCAGCATGTCGCGTTCGCTGCCAAAACTGGGCGGTCCTATGCGATTGTCGCTGGTCATTGGTCGTGCTCCTCATCCGTGCCTGCGTTGAGGGCCAGTATCTAATCCCGTCGACTGTCCCCATACGAGTGGCCGTCAACCGGACCTGAAGGCTCATTGGACCCCGCAGCCGCAACTACCCCTTGGAATCGATCGTCTAGCAACAATACCGGTGTTTTAGGGCTTCACTCGTGGGGTTGGGGCTGTTTGGGTGGGCTCGACGAGGGTGACGACGGGGGTGTCCGGGCGAGGCGGGTTGTTGTGTTCGGTGCGTTTGAGTGCCCAGTTGGACATTTTGTGTTTGATCACTCGCGGGTTGGACCGTAACCGTCTTGGTTCCAGGAGACGTTCGGTGATTTCATGCAGGGTCTGCGTCAGCGCCCTGGTGAGCCGGGAGGGGGGAAAGCCCCGCCTGGCTGGTGGTCTGCCGGCGGACGACGCGCAAGGTGCGGGTGAAGGACATCCGGTCCGGGTCCTCTCTCTCCAGCTGGGCCGCCTGGTGCATGAGGTCGCGCAGCGCGTGATGCACCAGGAGGAACGCGAAGATTTCCTGCTCCACCCCGGCCGGATGCTGGGAGCGCAGGACGAAGCGGGGTCCGCCCAGATGGGTCTTGATCTCATCGAGGGTGGTCTCGATCTCCCAGCGCTCGGCATAGAGCGCGGCCAGTTCCCTGGCCGGTGCGGTGGCCGGGTCCAGGAGCGTGGTGACCAGCCGGTAGACGGTGCCTTCTCCACGTGGGCCCAGGGTGTATTCGATCACGCGGACCGGTGCCGGGTCAGCTCGCCGGTTCTTGTCCCGGGCGGCGACGATCTCCGACAGGTACGAACCATCGGGCAGCGCGGTCACCATGGTGTCGGCGTACGGGCTGTAGTGCAGAGGTATGTACGGGCTGATGTACAGAGCTTGAGACTGTGTCAGCTGACGGCGGCGATGCCGCCTTCGATGGCAGTGAGGCGGTTCTTCAGGCGGTAGCTGGCGCCGTTGATGGCGAGGATTTCGCAGTGGTGGAGGAGGCGGTCGATGATGGCGGTGGCCAGAACGTCGTCGCCGAAGACCTGGCCCCACTCGCTGAAACTTTTGTTCGAGGTCAGCAAGGTGGAGCCCTTTTCGTAGCGCTTGGAGAGCATCTGGAAGACGAGGTTCGCCTCGTCACGTTCCAGTGGGAGGTATCCGACCTCATCGACCACGAGGACGTTGGGCCGTAGGTAGGTGCGGAGTTTGCTGGCCAGGCGGCCGATGGAGTCGGCGGCTTTGAGCTGGCGGACCATGTCGTCGAGGGTCGTGAAGTAGATCGTGTAGCCGGCCCGGCAGGCGGCGACCGCCAGGGCGACCGCGAGGTGTGTTTTCCCTACTCCCGGCGGGCCCAACAGAGCAACGTTGGCCCTGGCCTCGACGAACGCGAGGGTGGCCAGATCCTTGACCTTCCTGGGGTCGAGTTCGGGCTGGTAGGAGAAGTCGTACTCCTCGATCGTCTTGTAGTGCGGCAGCCGGGAGACCCGCAGGGCATGGCGGAAGCGGCGCTCTTCACGGACGGCGAGTTCTTCTTCCAGGACGAGGTCGAGGAAGTCGAGGTAGGCCATCTGACCGGCATCGGCCCGCCCGACGTACTCGGCCAGCGACTGGGTCAGATGGGGCAGGCCGAGCTTGGTGGCGGTGGCGCGGATCCGGGCGGTGACCAGCTCGCTCAACGCATGTCCCTGGGGTCGATGGGGGCGGGGGTGAAGGGGTGGGTGCCGGTGATCTGGTCGTAGAGCGCCAGCGGCCGGGTGCCGACGTGGACTTGCGCGGCTCTGGCCCGGGTCAGCAAGGAAACAAGCCCGCCGGGCTCGGCGTCCGTGCGGGCCGGCCTGGCCGCAGGCGTGCCGGGATCGGTGGTGGTGGCGCGGGTATGTCCGTCGGGCAGGCCCTGCCAGTGCGCTTCGTCCACGATGCGGGCGCCGCGGCCGACCGCGCGCGGATGGACGGCCAGCAGCGTGATGCCCTGGGCGTCGGGCACGGTGGAATGCAGTGCGACCGTGGCAGCCGAGGCCCTGACCTCGACCAACTGTCGGTGGCGGACCTTGATGGCGGGCACCGAGTACAAGTTGGCGTCGAAAGCGACCAGGCAGTCCTTGCCGACGTGCCGCAAGAATCGGTCGGCGACGATGTAGGGGCGGGCCGGCAGCGGCCGCAGCGCGGCGTGATCTCGTGTGGCTCGCACGCCGATCACTTCGCCGTGGGTGCGGTGGGTGCGGGCCCGGCGCTGGGGGACCCAGGCCATGAACGCCCCGTCCAGGTCATCCAGCCCGGAGAAGGCCCGGCCGGCCAGTACGTGATCACGGACGATGGTCACCTGGCGTTCGACCCGGCCCTTGCCGGTGGGCCGGTAGGCGGCCAGCACATCGATGTCGAAGTCGTAGTGCCTGGCGAATGCGACGGCCTCCGGATGCAGCGGGACCGCCTCGCCGGGTGCGACATGACGGCGGACCACGGTCTTGGTCCGGTCGTAGACGATCACGCCGGGCACCCCGCCGTAATGCGCGAACGCCCGGCGGTGGCACTCCCAGAACGCCGCCAGGTTCTGGCTGGTGGTGAAACAGCAGAACGGATCCCGGGAGTAGGACAGGACCATGTGGAAGGAGTAGACCTTCGGGATCCCGACATGGGCCAGAATGCCGCCCTCGTCACCCCAGTCGACCTGGGCCTGAGCGCCGGGCACCACCTCGAAACGACGGTGGAGGCGGGCCAGCTCCCGCGGGGTGTATCCGAGCTCCTCCGCGATCCTGGGGCGGGCCTGCTGCACATACATCTTGACGCGCTGGTAGTGGTGCGGGAAGCCGTACTGCTCGACGAGACGCTCATGGATCACCGCGGCTTTCAGCAGCACCTCGGCCCGCAGCCAGGCATCGATCACATGCGCCCATGGCTTGATCACCTGGTTGCCCAGATCCGACCGCGGCGCCGGAGCCGGAGGCTCGGGCGGCCCGTCGCTCTCCAGGTACTTCTTGACCGTGCGCCAGTTCAGGCCGGTCTCCCGGGCGATCTCCGAGATGCTCGCGCCAGCCTCATGCAGAGACCGGAAGCGCCGCAACTCCAGCCACCGCTCCGGTTCCAGCAGCATGCCCCGAGCCTCCCTCATCGCCGCACAACGTCAGCGACAGACTCCACTCACCGCCCCGGCCCCGGCCAGACACGCCGGAGCACCTCTGCAGATCAACCCGTACGCACCTCTGCACCAGAGCCCGTACGCCGACACATGGGCAGGACCGCGTTGCTCCTGACCCGCCACAGCAGGTCCGCGCCGGTCGCCGCGGCGGCCTGCCACAGGTCGAAGCCGAGGAAGCCCCGATCTGCCAGGAGCAGCATTCCCCTGGTCAGCGAGGGGAACAGGCGGCGGGCCAGGACCGTCTCGTGCACCGCCAGCGGCGCGACGTCGGCGGCGAACACGGCATGGGTACCGCACTCGACCAGGGCCACGGCCCTGGCCTGCGGATAGGCACTCCTGCCCTGCCCACGCCCCGTTCCCGGCCGCCCGAAGAAGACGGCGTTCGCCTCCGTATCGGGAAGGTCGAAGGTCGTGCCGTCCACCGATACCAACCGCAGACCCCGAAACCAGGCTCCCATAGTCGCCGGGACCGCCACGGGTCGGCAGACCCGGGCGAACAACGCCTTCACCGGCTCCGCCCCCAGCCGGAGCCGGGCCCGTCCGATCGCCCCGCTGGTGGGCACCCGCCACGTCTTCGACCAGCGGCGTTCCCGTTCCAGGCCCTGGGTGAGAAGCCGTCCGACCTCCTCATATCCCTGCCCCGAGAACAG
Organism: Streptomyces sp. NBC_00057; assembly: GCF_045041165.1. NCBI lineage: Bacteria > Bacillati > Actinomycetota > Actinomycetes > Kitasatosporales > Streptomycetaceae > Streptomyces > Streptomyces sp. NBC_00057. Next base: position 8,714,975 of record NZ_CP108256.1, read on the forward strand.
GCACATCGCCAGCACGAAATACATCACCACCCGTGCGGGAAGCAGGCGCCGACGTTCCTCCGTGCGTCCGCACCCCGCCACCACCTCATCCACCAGCTCCGGCGGAAACGCACGCGTGAGCACTCCCAGCGCGATGCGATCCGAAAACCGATCACTCTCAACTGACTTCAACTGTCCTGGCCTTGGCACACCAACTCAACGAGCCAGCACCTGCAAAGTCACCGGTATTGCATCTAGAGCACCCCTGTGCGGCGTTCTGAGCGCCTGTCAGTCGCCCCGGGTCTCCCCTGGGCCCGGGGCGACTTGCGTTCGTGGCCCAGGGTGGCGTACAGCGATTCCAGGGGTTCGACTGTCCGCCGCGCGCGCCGTGGTGACGGGCCGTACAAGGAGCGGGCCTCCTGGCACGCTCGGTGTCTCAGCAACTCCGAACTGCACCAGAGACCCTTTCCTCATGCACGAACGCGACCAAGTTCACCCACCCCGGCAGCCACTTTCGATCACACCGCACTCAAGATCGATAGAACAACGGCTTCTCAACTTTTTTGTTTAACCAGCACGCCCGTAGTGCTCTTCGAGTGACTCGGCGCGTTTGACGGTTTTGCCCACCCCGTGACGGGGTGCGGTCGTGCGGTTCTTCGAGCCGTTGGGACGCCCGGGGCCGGGTCGGGAGGGTTTGGGCGCGCTGGCCGGACGGGCCGTCTTCGCTCGGAGGTGGCGAAACGCCCGTCGGACTCGGGCCGGGGTCAACCGGTGTGGTGGCAGGGGCTTCTCCCACGGGCGGCGGAGATCCTCGGTCAGCGGGCGGGCGAGACGGAGTTGGGTGTGGGCGGCGATCATCAGCCAGGTCCACAAGTCGGCTGAGTGCGGGTCGCGGACCTTGGGGCGGGTCCAGCCCAGAGTCTGCTTGAGCATGCGGAAGGTGTGCTCAAGGTCGAATCTGCGGAGGAACGCCTGCCAGCGGACATCGACGTCGTCGCCGCTCAGGCCAGTGGCCGAGGACCACAGCCAGACCGGCTTCGGGTCCCGGTCGCCGGGCAGGTACTCGACGGTGAGACGGATCAAGGTGCCGTGCAGGATGGGGAGTTCGTCGAGCTGAGCGATCCAGGCATTGCGACGGGTGAGGCGGGGGTGGAGGCGGTCCCACGCCTGCGCGGTCGCCTTGCCGTAGCGGGTGGTGTCAGTGACGGTGGTGCTCTCGGGGGTGTGCCAGGTGTCGGGCTTGGCCAGGGTGAACGGGGCGCCGTGCAGGCGGGGGCGGCCGCCCTTCGGGGTGGAGCGGGCCGGACCGGCGTCGCGGGCCAGGACCCGGTCGGAGCGCAGGCGGCCGACCAGCTCGACGGGCAGGCCGGCCAGGAGGTAGGCGAGTCGGGGTGCGTCGTAGCCGGCGTCGGTCACGATCAGGATGTCGGGATCCCCGGCCTTCCAGTGTCCGGCGTCGATGATCCGGGTGACGACCTCGCGCAGCTGGGTTGCGGTGATTTCGGCGGCGTCGTCGGCGGGGCCGAGCCGAACGGCGTCCAGCAGGGCCGTCCAGGAGGTCCGGCCCGTTTCCAGGGCGGCGACGAAGGAATAGGGCCAACCGGGCACGAGCTGGTCACTGCTGCGGCCCGACCGCCCGTAGACGTGGCAGAACAACCGCTCCGGACTGGTGACAGCGTCGGGACGCAGCCACGGGGAGACATCAACAGCGAGCACGATCCGCCCGTCGGCCGCACGGGGCAGCGGCATCGAGGCGAGCAGGTTACGGAAGCGGGCTGGCTCGAGCCATCCGGTGTTCAGCGCTTGTACATCGCACCGTGACCGCGCTGCATCTCCGCCGTGAGCGTGAGCTCGGGCAGCGAGGTGACCGGCCCGTCCGCGCACAGCACCGCATCGGTCAGCTCGAAGAGCACGTCCGCACGGGTGTACAGACAGTCGTAGAAAGCGACCTGAAAGCGGGACAGCACCGTGAAGGGATCGACCTTCGCAGACTCAGCGGGCAGACTCGTCACAGCGACCGTCCTCTCACGCTCCGTTACTCGACATCTCGAAGCGTGAAGGACGGTCGTTCCTGCTGTCCAATCAAGACCACGCCCTCAACCAGCAGAAACGCAGGCGAGGTTAAACAAAAAGCGTACGTCCAGCAGTCCGGGCGTCATCGCAGCTCAGAAGGGATGTGGGGATGTCACCGGACGTCAAGCTCAGGATAGCCAGCCGGTGTGAGTCCGGTCCGGGGAGACGCCAGGGTCCCCGGTAGCTGACTCCCGGCGTCACCCGAAATGGTGGCGTCGAAGTGGAGTGACAAGCGCCCTTCGGGGGCGTGCAACCGACCAGTCCGCAACATGAAGTGAAGCCTGCAGCGTCGTCATTTAACCCCCGCCCGCGGGCGGGCCAAGGAGGAGCCGAGCCTGTGCTTGTTTGGCGAAGGCCACGGAAGGCGATCTCGGACCTGGAGCGGTCGCCGAAGAACCTCCCGGCGTAAGGGGTGTGGAATGGTCGGAAGGTTGTTCTGGGAACTGGAGAGAGCCTCCTCGGCCCCGGGTTCGCGGCCCGGGAAGCGTGGCCTGCCTATAACCGGCAGAACCGGGAAATGGCGGGCTGCCGAGAGGCAGTCGGAGGGGGTCGTAGTAGTGATGATCGGCGGGACAACACAACCCGCTGGGAGCGAAGGGCCCCTGCTTCATCGGTGCGATTCGCGAACAAGGAGGGACCCGGATGAGTGCCGTATCGGCTAGTTCCATCCGCCGGGAGGAAGGCGCCGCAAGACCGGGCGGCCGTCCTTTGGACAAGGTCCGAGCCTTGCAGCGGACGCTCTACCGCTGTGCCAAGCAAGAACCCGAACGCCGGTTTCATGCCCTGTATAGCCATGTCCACCGCATGGACGTTCTTCGGCGGGCGTGGGCCGGTGTGTGCACGAACCGAGGAGCCCCTGGCGTGGACGGCATGACCGTCGACGTGGTGGCGGCCTCGGGGGTGGATGCATTCCTCCAGGACCTGGCGGAGAAGCTGCGGACGTATACGTATCGTCCGTCAGTGTTGCGGCGGGTCCAGATTCCCAAGCCGGGGCGGCCGGGGGAGTTCCGGCCGCTCTCGATTCCCACCGTGGCGGATCGGGTGGTGATGACGGCCGCGAAACTGGTCCTGGAACCAGTCTTCGAGGCCCAGTTCACCGAGGCGAGCTACGGATTCCGGCCCAAACGGTCCGCGATCGACGCGTGCGAATCCGTGCGCGTCGCCGCGAACCAGCGGCGGGAGTGGGTCTTCGAGGCCGACATCCGGGACTGTTTCGGCACGATCGATCACGACGCGCTGATGGTCCAGGTGGCCCGGCATGTGGTGGACCGGCCGATGCTGAAACTGATCCGGGCCTGGCTGCGAATGGGAGTCTTGGAGGGCGGGGTGACTTCCCCGAAGGGGGCGGGAACCTCGCAGGGCTCACCGATCTCCCCATTGCTGGCGAACATCGCGCTGCATGTCCTCGACGAGGCGTGGCGGGTCGAAGGCCACCGGCTGGGAGTGCTGGTGAGGTACTGCGACGACTTCGTTGTCCTGTCGCCGACCAGACAACGGGCAGAACAGGCCCGGGAATTGGCGGCGTGGGTGCTCGGACAACTCGGGATGCGATTGCACCCGGAGAAGTCCGGCATCGCTTGCCTCACCCGAGGTGGGCAGGGCTTTGATTTCCTCGGATTCCACCACCGGAAAGTTGAGTCGTGGAGGTGGCGGGGCAGGTTCTACTTGCAGCGCTGGCCTTCGGGCAGAGCGATCCGCGTGCTGCGGGAGAAGATCCGCGCAGCCACGGGCCGTTCAAAGACCGAGCGGCCGGTGTCCGCTGTGGTTGCCGACCTCAACCCGGTCCTGCGGGGCTGGGCCGCGTACTTTCGCAACGGGAATTCTGGGCGGAAGTTCAACGCGGTCGACGGCTATGTCCACGAACGGCTGGCGATCCTCACCAGCCGGAAACACGGCCGAGCGGGTCGGAACTGGGTCACTCGTTATACCTACGAGTGGATCACGCGGCTCGGGGTCTACCGCCTCACCGGAAACGTACGCAGGGCGACTGTGCATGCCAGTCGGTGAACGATGTCGGAAAGCCGTGTGCGGGAGAACTGCATGCACGGTTTGAAGCGGCGGGGACTGGAAACGGAGCATTAGCCACCGCGCCAGTCCCCGACCCTACTCAAGTAACCGCAGGCACGGACAGCCCCGCGTCGGGAGAGGTTTGCGCCCTTTCCAGCGCCTGCGAGGCAGTTTCTCGCGCAGGGAAGATATACAAACCACTCCCGATTCAGGGGAGTGAGGGGTTACGCGTCAGCAGGCTCGCCAGGAGCTGATCCTGTCGTTCGCGGTCCGTCCGACGTTGGGGCGTGACTCGCCCGGCCCCACCCTCGCGAGGAGAGAACCGCCGTAGCCCGTGTCGTCGTAGAAACAGATCGTGGAACCCGTGCGATTCCACAGGGCAGTTGTCAGATCATTCATCCGATCACCGACTTTTTCCCGGCTGGTTCCCGGCGCGAAGACGAAGCGCCCCTCGTAGTTGCTGTCGCCCCATACGCATACGTAGTTCTTAGGGCAGTCGTTGGGGTTGGCCATCGCCTGCGTCGCACCAGCAACGACCGTGGTCGCTGTTACGCACACCCCGGCGATAATTCCGGCCAGCATGGTTTTCCTCACGGGATTCCGATTCCTTTCGCCATTCGCCGCACCACCCGACCGCAAGGGATTCTTCTTGCACGGGGCAGCATGGCGATATATTACCCATCCGTCGGGTCATCAGTGATCTTCCTCGATTAGGATGAGCGTGCGAAGAATACGTTGGCGATTCAATCACTGTTCGTGGTCCAAATTCGTGCGCAATTTTCTTTCTCGAACACCTCACCTAACCGCGTGTCACCCGCGGAAACTGACATTCGTCATACGGAGGTGAGCACAACCGGCTCTGCCGCGCACCGGGGCCCGGCCGGGAGTCTGTACGTATCGAGAGCGGGAGCCGCCGATACGGGAGGAACCCGTCATGAGCAGCCCGGCCGCCGCTGTCGCCGCCTCCGTTGCCGGAGTTCGGGGCGTCCCCGTTCCGTTCTCGCCGTGCAAGGCCCGGCTGGAGAGCATGAAGCCGCTGCTCGTGGACGTGGCGGTGCCGCTCGTCTCGTACTACGAGTCCGGCTCCCTCGCCCCCAAGAAGGCCCGTCGGCAACAGATCAAAAACCGATGCTGACCTGCGGCTTCCAAACGATCCGATAAACCGCCGCACACCCCGGATTCCGGGCGCCCTCCTGGTGAGGGGCGGTCTCCTCTACGTCGCACACCAGCATCCGTCCCTCGCGACCCCGCTCATGGTCGCCATCGCCGGCGGGGCACTTGTGGTCGCGTGTCTCGGCCTGGCCCGCTGATGTCGCCCCGCCTGCCGTGCGGTTCGGCCGCGGTTCAGCCAGCTCCGGATCGGGATCCGGATCGGGATCCGGATCGGAGTCGGCGGCCGGGGCATCGGGGGCGGCAGGCTCGGTGATCTCTAGGGGCGGCGGCTACTCGGCGCGCGGGGCCGGCACCTCCGGCGGGGTGAGGTAGGTGTGGTGGCGGGCTCAGGTATCGTCCGTCTCGGCTGCAATCCCGGTGCTGCAAAGACGGGCGATCGGGCAACGGACAACCGGGAGTTTCCGTTGCGTGCGCCCGTACCAACCTTCTTCAGTCACAGCCACTCGTTGAGGACTGAGACCAGCACGGTCGCCTCGTAGCGGTCGGCCGGGCGCGCGTTCGCGGCCCACTGATTCCGCCGGCCTTTTCGCGTGAGCAGCTGCTCGCCGCGACCGGCACCGGTCTCGCGTTGCCCGTGTTGGTGACGGGTCGGTGACACGCATGCGGCCGGGTGTCCGGGTGTGCTGCGCTGGGCGCATGAACTCATCTGCACCGACCCCGGAGTACGGGGCGCCATGGCTGCCCGTGACGACTCAGAGCACGAACACCCGCCCGCCCGTCTATGTCCTGGTCCATCCCGACGGTCGCGCCGGGTGGGGCGACAGGATCGGCATCGCTGAGGATGAGCTCGGGCCGCACGGGATCGGGCGCGCGTTCCTGAACGACGATGCGCGTCTGAGGGTCGCCACGTCCGACTGCGCGTTGGTCCTCCGCGACGTGTACGCGCCGAATCCCTACGCCGCGGCGGTGCTTGCGCGCGTCGCCGGGTTCCCGGTCGAGGCCGCACCCGAGACCCGTGGCCCGGTGGTCCTGTTCGGGTTCGACCCGCGCAACGAGTGGGACTCGACCCGGCCCCCCTCGAACGACGAGCGGAGACTCATCACTGAGGCGCTGGGCGTCGCGGAATACACCGTCGGGTCGTGAGTGCACTTGGCGCCGTGCTCCTGGTCGTCGCCGCGTACGTCATGTCGGTGACGTACGGGTGGCGTCGATGACGTACACGGCGACGGCGGCCGGGGTGGTCCGGCGGATCCCCGAGGCCGCCGCCCGACTCCTCGCCCACATCCGTGAGGACATTGCCCGCGCCGATGCCCTTCTCGTCCAGCTCCGCGACGGCGGGATGAGCTGGGGCGATCTCGCCGCCCTGATCGACCCCGACAATCCGCCCGCACGATCCAGCGCCCAGCGCCGCGTCGAGTTTGCCCGCCGGCGCCTCAATGCATGCTGGCCGGGTCGCCTCAGCTTGACTCTGAAGCTCCTATAGATCGTCAAGTCGCTGGGGACGTCGATGGTGCGCTGCTGAACGTGCTCGTGACGTGGCGGTAGACCTCTCGCGCGACGAAGCGCTTGAGGCATCTGAAGATGTCCTTCGTCTTGAGCCCTTTGAGAGTGCGTCGTGCGACGTAGTCACGTGTGCGTCGGTCGTGACGCATGCGGACCAGCACGATTGTGTGCAGCGCTCGGTTGGCCTGGCGGTCACCACCACGGTTGAGTCGATGGCGGTCGGTGCGCCCGGAAGAGGCTGGCACAGGTGCGGCAGCGCACAGGTGGGCGAAGGATGCCTCCGGGACGAGCCTGTCGGGGTTGTCCCCGGCGGTGACCAGCAACTGCCCGGCGGTCTCGGTCCCAACGCCTGGCAGCGCGAGCAGGCCGGGGGCAGTGCGGGCGATCAGAACGTGCAGATCGGCGTCCGCGTCTGCTATCTCTTCGCTCAGGTGCCGGTAGCGCTTGGCCAAACGCTTGAGCGCGAGTTTGACGGCTGCGGCCGGGTCGGTCAGATCGGCGCCGGGACGGCTGGCGGCCAGCCGCCGGATCAACTCGGTGGTGGTCAGCGAGCGCAGCGCTTCACGCACCGCAGCGGGTGCGGTGATGATCAGTGATTTGATCTGGTTGATGGTCTGGGTACGGGCCTTGACGGCGCTGGCGCGTACCACGCGCAGGCCGCGGATTGCCTCCACCGAGCCGTCGCGGTGCTTCGGGGTGCCCTTGGCACGGCCGGAGAACACCGCGGTGGCGGCGGCGTAGGCATCAACGGGATCGGATTTGCCTGCCGCGCGGCGAGCCCGCCGGTCAGGTCGGTCCACCTCGATGACGCTGACCTGGTTGGCGTGCAGGTAACGGGCGAGTTCGGCTCCGAATGAGCCGGTGCCCTCCATGCCTACGACCAGTACTTGGCCGTGCGAGCGCAGCCACTCCAGCAGGCGCCGGTAGCCTGCGGGCGTGGTGGGGAACGCCTCGGTGGCCAGGTGCCGGCCGATGGTGTCGATGACGGCGGCCTGGTGGAAGTCAGTGTGGGTGTCGATCCCGCCGATCACCTCGATGGGCTGTGCCATGGTGGCCGGGTTGTTCCTTCCGCGCGCAGGGAATGGGCTCGCGCGCACCGGCCCGGCGGACGGACACGACTGTGATGAGACCGCTTCGGTCAAGCTCCTATGAGGTCACGATCGCGAGCAACCCGGGCGGTACGACGGCGATGTGGGTGAGAGACCGGCTGGACGGGCTGTGGTGCGACGAGGAATTCGCTGACTGGTACCCGCGCGACGGGCGCCCCGGCCTCTCGCCCGCCCAGTTGGCCACGCCGGGTCCCGGTTGCCGGGCGTCCGGCCCCGACATCAGGATGGGCGCCGGTCTTCATCTGCAGGCCATCTGCCCGCCAGGGAACGCGGCGACGATCTTGATCGTTTCCAGAACCGCCTTCAGGAGGATCCGTCGTGCTGCGTCGCACACTGTCCGTACTCGCCGCTGTCGTCGCGCTCACCGCCACCGGGATCGGCCACGCCTCGGCCGCCACCGAGTCCGAGGGCCGAGGCGCCCGGGTGCTGGACGTGATGACGTTCAACATCCACCACGCCCAGGGCACCGACGACGTGCTCGACCTCCAGCGGATCGCTGACGTCGTCCGCAGGAGCGGCGCCGACGTGGTCGGGCTGCAGGAGCTCGACAACCATTATTCTGGCCGCAGCAATTGGGCCGACCAGCCTGCCGAGCTGGCCGCGATGCTGGGCTATCACGTGGTGTTCGGCGCCAACATCGACAACGAGCCGCCAGCGCCCGGTGGCCACCGGATCCAGTACGGCACCGCGATCCTGTCCCGTTACCCGATCACCGAGTCGGACAACACCTGGCTGTACAAGTCGCCCGGCCAGGAGCAGCGCGGGCTGCTGCACGCCACGCTCGACGTCCGCGGCAAGGCCGTGCACTTCTACTGCACCCACCTGGCCGCCAGTTCGCAGACCGACCGCCTGCAGCAGACCCCGCAGATCGTCGACCGCATAGGCAACACCGAGCCGGCGATCCTGGTTGGCGACTTCAACGCCGTGCCGACCGCGCCCGAGTCCCAGCCGTTGCAGACCAGTTACACCGACGCGTGGACCAAGGCCGGTCACGGGGACGGGATGACCATTCCCGCTGAGGGCCCGACCGAGCGGATCGACGACATCTACACCACCGACGACGTCAAGCCGGTGGTCACCCGCGTCCTGCACACGGACCCCACGGCTTCGGACCACCTCCCGGTGATCAGCCGGGTGGTCGTCGCGCCCTGACGAGGCTTCCAGTCGGGTTCGAGCCGACCCCGGGCTTCACGGGAGTGCGGGGTCGCTTCGAGCGTGCGTGGCACGTCGGCCGGGCTAGGTTCTGTTCTTGGTTGTGATCAATAGGCTGGCGATCCAGATCGTTGTGGCGCGAAGGTGGACTCCGGCGAGGTAGCTCTCAGGAGTTTTGTCGTACCGGGTGGCGATGCCGCGCCAGGTCTTCAGCTTGTTGATGGCGCGCTCGACGGTATTGCGGTCGCGGTAGAGATCCGTGTCGTGGGTGACGGGGCGACCGCCCCGGCTGCCCTTGTTCCTACGGTTCGCGGCCTGGTCCTTCTTCTCCGGGATGACTGCCTTGATGCGGCGTTTGCGCAGGTGGGCGCGGTTGGCGCGGGAGGAGTAGGCCTTGTCGGCGGCGACTGCGTCGGGCCGGGTACGGGGACGGCCGACCGGGAGTCGGACCCGCACCTTGTTCAAGTTAGGGACGAACTGAGGGCTGTCGGCGGCCTGTCCGGCGGTCAGGACAAGTGCCATCGGGCGGCAGCGCCGGTCCGCGGCGAGGTGGATTTTGCTGGTCAGCCCGCCGCGGGATCTGCCGAGCAGGGCGGCCCCCAGCCGGGCCTTGCGCTGTCGTCGGACGCGCCGGCGCTCGGCCCGGGCGGGGTCGCCTTCGCTGGTCTGCCCGTTCTGTTCCTCGGGTGTTCCCCTTTTTGCCGGACCGGCTCCTCCTGTTCGAGGGCCGCTTCCTCCAGAGCGGCCATGACCTCGTCGTCGAGGTGCACACCGGCCGCGTCCTGGTGAGCCCGCGCGGTGGTGGAGTCCACGCTGACCAGGGACATGTCGACTTCACCCCGTCGCGCGGCCTCGGCGATCACACCTTCCAGCAGGGCCTGGAAGACGCCCGCGTCCCGCCACCGGGCGAACCGCTGGTAGACGGTCTGCCAGGCACCGAACCGCTCGGGCATCTCACGCCACTGACTGCCGGTCCGGAACCGCCAGATCACCCCCTCGAACTGCTCACGCAGCCGCTCGGGGTACGGGCCGAACCTGCCAATCGGCAGGTAGGGCTCGATGAACGTCCATTCCTGGTCAGTCAGTTGCGCACGCGTCACACGAACGTCCTACCAGGCCGCCAACCCGCACGGGGCCAAAACCCGACTTTGATCACAACCGAGAACAGGCCCTAGTACTGCAACCGCATCTGCCGTGACAGGTGCCGGATTGGCTCGTTGTTCCGACTGTGCGATGAATCGTTGACGGTTGAGCAGGTCGAGTCGTGGTCCGAGGGGATAGCCGGGTTCCATGCCCGGTTCGCCCATCGTTTCGGCAGGTCGGAGCCCCGCGAGCGGGCGTCGGACTACCTGAACGGGTTGCTCGCGCCGCTTGAGAAAAAGAACGGGTGGACGCTGTCGGAGCAGGTCGGGCAGTTGCGCCCCGACGGCGTCCAGCGGCTGCTCAACCACTCCGACTGGGACGAGAACGCGGTCCGCGACGATGTGCGGGACTTCGTCGTGGAGACCATCGGTGCCAAGGATGCGGTGCTGATCGGCGACGACACCGGCTTCCTGAAGAAGGGCACCAAGTCCGCCGGCGTCCAGCGTCAGTACACCGGCACGGCCGGCCGCACGGAGAACAGCCAGATCGGAACATTCCTGGCCTACGCCTCCTCCAGGGGGCGGGCGTTGATCGACCGCGAGCTCTACATCCCTGTCTCCTGGACGGATGACCGTGAGCGCTGCCGCGCGGCCGGGATCGATGACGGAGTTCCCTTCGCGACCAAGAACGAGCACTTCAAGTGGATGCTGCAACGCGCCATCGACGCGGGTGTCCCGTTCGCGTGGGTCACCGCTGACGAGGATTACGGGCAGGTCAAGCACCTGCGAGTGTGGCTGGAGGAACGTCGGGTCGCGCACGTGCTGGCCACGAAGGTCAACGACACCGTGATCGCCGCGCGCGGGGCGGACGCGCGGGTGGACCAGCTGGTCGCCGCGCTGCCCCGCCAGCGGTGGAAACGGATCTCCGGCGGGGCCGGCGCGCACGGTGAGCGGATTTACGACTGGGCGCGTGTCGCGATCCGCCCGTACTGGGAGAACGGTTTCGGGCACTGGGTACTGGCTCGACGCAGCGTCAGCGACCCGAGCGAGATCGCCTACTACGTCTGCTACGGCCCGGTCGCCTCCCGACTGAAAGACCTGGTCAAAGTGGCTGCTGCGAGGTGGGCGGTGGAGGAGTGCTTCCAGACCGCGAAGGGAGAGTGCGGTCTGGACCACTACCAGGTGCGGCTCTACCGGGCCTGGTACCGCCATATCACCCTGGCCATGGCCGCCCTCGCCTACCTGACTGCCGTCCGCGCCGCAGAAGCCGCAAAAGGGGCACTCTCGATGACGAGCAGGACCTCATACCCCTCAGCGTCCCGGAGATCCGCCGGTTGATGGGCCACGTCGTCGTCACGCGCCACTGCCACAGCAACGAGCACTATCTGCACTGGTCACGCTTCCGACGACGCAGCCAGGCACGAGCCCGCCGCTCCCACTACAAACGCCGAGGCCACATTCTCCAGATGCGGTTGCAGTACTAATGCTCTCCGGCAGCGTGGAGTTTTCAATCACGATGACCTGGCCCGGTGGGTTGTCGAGGAGGTCCCGGTAGAAGTTCTCGACGACATCACGGGTCATCAGCTCGGGTCGTTCTTCGTCCGGGTCTTCGGGCCGACGGTAGGTGAGGCGTTTCGAGTACGACGAAACCCGTGTGGATCAGGTCGTGAGCTGCGTTTCGGCGGGCGAGTGACACCGCGAAGGCAGCGTGGAGGATGGAGCGCATGCCCCTGCCGCGGCTCGCTCGGGGCTGCCCGTCAACGGGCCGTGTACTGCCGCCGGAACCATCACGCTGGGGGCTGGGATCATGGATGCACGCGCGTTGGTTCGACAAGCAGATCAGCGAGCGCGGCTCTGGTCGGGAGGCCGAGTCAGTAGCCGTTGGGACCGTACGGACTCCAACCGCCGAGGAATGACCTGAGATCGTCGGAGGGGCCGCCCCGCCGCGTGCGGCGGGGCGGCCCCTCCAGGTGGTCAGCGCACTGCTCGGGTGACGTTCAGCTCGGCGGCCGTAGTATACGGTCCAGCGTGAGAGGACGTGGCGACGAGCTTGAGGTAGCGGGCCGGCGTGCCGTTCAGAGTGATGGTCTGCTCGACCGTGGTGTTCGCGAAGGTCCCGGTGGTTACCTTGGTCCACGCGGTGCGGTCCGTGCTCACCCAGACCTCGTATCCGGCTATCCGGCCGTTGGCGCTCTGATGGCGGGGCAGGTAACGCAGGCCGGTGGCCTCGAGCTCTTCACCGAGGTCGAGCACGATGTGGTGAGGCAGCGGGTCGGCTCCTCCCGACCAGCGGGTGTGCCAGAAGGTGGCCGGGTTACCGTCCAGGACATTCGCTGCGCGGCCGTCCTCCCCGACGGTCTCCTCGCTGTCGACCTCGACCACCCGCATCTGCTTTTGGGGGACTATCGCCGGGTGGAACGTGGTGCCGGTGCCCTTGTCGGTGCTCTTGGCGTTCTTGTAGGTGGCCTGTGCGGACAGTGTGTAGGCACTGGGCTTTGCGTCCGAGGGGGCGGTGACCGCCCAGGTGGTCTTCACCGACTGGTCGGGCTTGACCGTGGTGAACGTGGTGGGCGAGGTGGCCTCGGCCGTCCAGCCGCTGGGCACGGTGAGGCTGACGGAGGCGTCCGAAAGCGCTGCCGGGCTGCTGTCGTTGGTGTAGGTGGTCGTCACGGTGACGGCGGAGCCGGGCCTGAAGACCGGGGGCGTGTCGACCGTGAGCGAGTGGTGCACCCCCATGAAGCCGGGCACTTCCCACCTTTGGTGGAGCTTGCCGTCGCAGTTCCGGAGTTCCGCGGGGGTTCCGTTGGCGATGTCGGAGCCGGGGACGGTCAGGCAGTGGTCGGATGCCGGGTTGAGCAGGGAACCGTCGGCCTTGGGCTGCCAGGTCTGCGCGGGGGTGCCGTCGCAGTCGGCGAGTCCGGTCCCGGTCCCGTTCGCGGTGGAGGTGGCGGTCAGGCACTTGTCGGACTGGCGGATCGTGCCGTCCGCGTGCCTGATCCACTGCTGGTTGGCGGCGGCTTCGCAGTGCCACAGGCCGAGCGCGCCCGGCTCCGCCGGGTTGGTCTGGTGGTTCTCCAGGCAGCGTCCGGCCATGCCGCGCAGGCGCGCGGTCTTGGACGTGTCCCACACGTCGGTGATCGTGGAGATGTCCGCGTCGGCCGTGTGGTTGATGTGGTCCAGGCCGTACATGTCCAGCAGCGTGCGCAGGACGTTGTAGTGGTTGATCTTCTGGTCGTACTCGCCGGCCCTGGCCATCGGCCCGACCATGATCGTCGGGATGTGGTTGGCGGGGGTGAAGTCGTCCTCGTCCCAGGTCAGCACGAACAGGCTGTTGTGCGTCTTGGCCCACTGGATGTACGAGTCGAAGGTGTTCTTGACGAAGGCGTCACCCTGCGCGAGGGAGCCGTCGTGCATGCTCTGCTGGCCGTTGCCCACGTAGAAGGAGACGGTGGGCAGCTTGGCGAACCCGTCCGGCGTGGTCGGGAACTCCTCCTGCCGCTTGTCCATCGGGTTCAGGTTGCCCGGTACGCCCGGGATGTTCTTGTAGCGGAGCCACTGGGTGGGGAGGCCCTGGTTGGCGTAGTTTGCGAAGCTGTACCCGTGGGTGGTCAGCTGGTTGGGGAGGTTGTCGGTGTCGACGGACTGCGGGGCCGGCCAGTCGCTGGTCTTCACGATGTCCGAGGCGGACAGCAGCGCGTAGTAGTTGGGCAGGCTCGGGTGCGTGACACCGTACGAATTGGTGAACGACGCACCCTGGGCCTCCAGGGACTTGATGTACGGCATTTGGTCCTCAGGCCTGGTGGACGGGTTCCGGAGGATGTCGTCGTAGCCCTTGTTCTCCATCATCACCATGACCACGTGGTCCGGCTTGGGAACCGCGGTGGATCCCACGACAACCGAAGACTTGGCGTCCGAAGACCCGGCGTCCGGGGTCGCCGCGGCCGCAGAGACGGTACCGGGAAGGGCGATGCATGCCAGCAGGGCCGAGGCCATCAGGCCACGGATGCTTGGGCGCGGTATGCGCATGCTGGTGCTTCCTTGTTAGTGCGACAGCACACGGGCCGACATCGCGGCCAAGACCACCGGAAACGCAAACAGTGGTGCATGCGTTGTGCTTTCGCGTCCATTCATGGCAACCAGGAGCGTAGATGTACGCTGCATCTGCCCCGGTAACGGTCAGTGAACTTCTCTCCAACACAGCCACGCAGGGCTGGTCAGTCGGCCCGCCGGGGGATCGGGCAGCCCGGTGCTCGTGTTGCGCGTCAACGTGGCCTCCGCGCTGGTCCGGCCGCCCCACGGCGTCCGGACGAAGGAGGAGGTGCGGCGGGCAGGAACAGCAGCGGGTGGTGCGGGGGGAAGCCGAAGTGACCGAGGCGCGCTGCGGGCTCTTCGTCGAAAAGCTGAGATTCGCTCTACAGGCCGACGGTGACAACGAGCCAGGTGTGGGGGCGGTCCGGGTCGTTGCACAGCCACAGGTCGAACGTGCCGACCAGTAGGTCCTTCTCCCACTTCCAGACCTCAGGCCCACGACACCGCCGGGAACGTTCGCAGACACCAGGCCCCGGAAGAGCGACACACGAGCGTCGCCGCCTCGCGTCCGGGTGGGTGAACACCAACCGATTGGCGTGCCCGTCCGGCCGGAAGGGGTTCAACGGACCGTCCGGCCCGTGTACCGGGGCCACTTCTGCGAGGCACATGATGGGACGTCACAAGCAGCACAAGCCGCACCGCCGACATCGACGCCCTGCCCGTCGCACGGACCGAGGTCGGCTGGAAGCAGCTGCGCGCGGTCGAGAAAGGCCGGCGCTCACCGCTCGCCTCCCTTCGTCCGGCACCGGAGGCGGCACCGGTCTGAACCAGCGACCACCGACGCGGCGCAGCGGCACGATCACGCCTCTGCCCGGGAGGGGCGGAGGAGGGACCTCTCTCCTGCAGAGCGAGGTGTCGCCGCCGGGGCGGTGCTGACTCAGGGGTGTGACCTGCCCGAATACCGCTGCCCGCTCCGGGCCCCGGCAACCTGTTGGGCGCCTCGTTGCGCAACCCGTTGCGCGACTCGTCAGCACCACCGTTACGCAACCCGTTGTGCGGACCAGGCGCCGTTCGGCTCCCACGTGGCTGCTCTCGCTCCTGCGTCGGTGCCGAGTTCGTCCGGACGACGGGCGTGGGTCTGCGTGTTGGCATTACCAAAGAGCCGGGTCTGCGTTGGGCAGTCCATGAATGAGCATCTGTGCAACGGGTCGCGTCCCTTCCTCGGCGCGGACGAAAGGGTCTCGCCCGTGGTGCGCGGGGGCGGCGGTCCAGCGGGGCCGGGGGTGTGCAGTACCCGGTGGCAGGTGGCCGAGCTCGGGGCGCGGTCGTGGGCGGAGCGGTGGGGCCTGGTCGGGGATGCGGCGCAGGCGCGGCGTCTGGCAGGGATGGGGCACGGTCGGATGGCGGGTTTCGTGGCGCCTTCGGCCTCGTCGGCGGAGCTGGAACTGCTGGCCTGCTGGGGAGCGTTCATCACGCTGGTCGACGACGGCTTCGACCGCGGCGGCGAGTACGCCCCGGTGTCCGAGGTGCGGGCCGTGCTCGATCCTCTGGTCGAGGTACTCAAGGGGACGGGCACCGGGGCGGCGGTCAGGACGCCCGCGGTGGCTGCTCTTGAGGACCTGTGGCGGCGCACCGTCGTGGGGACGGCGCCGGGGTGGTGTGCGCGGTTCGCGGCCTCGTACGCGTTCTTCGCGGAGGCGACCTGCGAGGAGGCGCGGTGGCGGGAGGAGCGGTACATGCCCTCGGTGCAGGAGTACATCGGGGTGCGTCGGCGCACGATCACGGTGGCCCCGCTGCTGCTGGTGTCCGAGCGTCTCCTGGATGCGTGGCCGCAGGCGGAGGCATTCCACGATGTCTGTGCTGATGTCGTGGCCTGGACGAACGACCTGTTCGATGCCGGGGCGGAGCAGGCCGGTGAGGTAGGTCTGGTCGATGCGCTGGTGCGGGAGCGGGGCGTCGGGCGGGGTGAGGCGGCGGCGATCACCCGCGCGATGGTCGAGGAGAGGCTGGACGATTTCGAGCCGGCTGCGGGGCGGCTCGCTGATTCGAATCCGCATGCCGGGGACGTCCGTTCGCGGATCGACCGTGTGCGTACGTTCCTGTACGGGGCGGTGGCCTGGCAGTACGAGAGCCGGCGCTACCGCGCCACGCTCCCCGTACAACGTGCACCGGGCGAACTCGCGGAGGACCCGGTGGAGAGCGCCGCCGTCCGGCTGGAACGCCGACTGGCACTGGCGGTGGCGCCGGACGGGGCGTTGCCTGACCGGTGCGCGGGCCGGGTTCTTGAGACGACGCTGCTCCTCGCTCTGCTCCGCGCGCACCGCACCCACCCGGAAGAGCAGCGTGAACTGACGTGCTGGCTCGGAGAGCGACGCGCCGGCGCCGACCCGCTCGATGCCCTGCTCATCGACGCCGTCCTGCGCCCCCAGGTCCTGCCGGCCGACGCCGCCGACGCGGCAGCCCCCTTCGCCGACCACCTCGTGTCCTCAACGGGCGGCCGGGGCCGGCTCAAGCGCAGCATGCTCCATGCCGTACTGCACGTGCTCGGAGGCCTGGGGCTGAACGCCGAGGACATCCCGCCCGTGGCTTTTGCTGGCGCGCTGTCCACCTTCACCCTGGCCAACCTCCTGGCCGTACGCATCGTCTACGCCCAGGCGACCGACCATCCGCACGCGGTCTCAAGCAGTGAACGTTTCCAGCTTGCCGATGTACTGGAGGACGGGAGTGGACGACTGCTGTGGGAGGCCAGCGCCGCCACCCACCTTCTCGCACTCAACGCCCTGCAGTCCTGCCGGCCAGGCCACCCCGTGGTCGGCCGGGCCGTGACCGGCCTGCTGCTGGCCCGCGACAGCGGCGGCGGGATGCCGTTCCTCGACAGCCAGGACGTATGGCTGTCCGCCGTGGGCGGCCTCGCCTTCCTCAGCCGGCCCGCCCTGCGTCCCTACGCGGTACGGATGGGCACATTCGTCGCCTCCTGGCAAGCTCCTGACGGCGGCTGGCCCTTTGCCAGTGGTATCCGCCAGACCGACGTCGACACCGCCGCCCGCTGTATGGAGTTCCTCCACGCCCTCGACCCGCACCGCTACCGCGCCCACCTCACCCGGGGCGCCGCCTATCTCGCCGCGAAAGCCGGCCCCGAGGGCGGATTGCCTACCTGGCGGGAAGGCGACGACCCCGACCTCGACATGACCGCGGGCGCCGTCCTCGCTCTGGCCCCGCACGCCGCCTACGTGCGGCATGTCACCGCCGCCACTCGCTTCATCCTCGACACCCAGCGCCCCGACGGCACCTGGGACCGGAGCTGGACGCTGAGCGAGTCCAGCGTCATCCTGCGCGCCGTCGACGCCCTGGATGCCGCCAGCCACACCTCCGACTTCAACCCCACGCGGGCCGCCGCCGCGGTCGCTCGCGCCGTGGCACGGCTGACGGCCACTCAGAAACCGGACGGAAGCTGGGGCCGCACACCCGACCACGCCAGCGACACGCTGTCCACCGCCCAGGCCATCCCCGTCCTCGCCCGCTACGGCCCGCCCCACGTCACCGCCGCCGCGACTGCCCACCTGATCTCCCGCCAGGACGACACCGGCCGCTTCCCCGCCCCGCCCGACCAGACGGGCCCGCGCCCCCTGCCCTTCGACTACCCCGTCGTCGCCGACCTCCACGCCCTCGCCACCCTCACCCGGATCCAGCAGCCCCGGCCTGCCCGCAGTGAATCCGGCGCGGGAGGGACACCACCGCCGAAGGAACAGGCCCATGCATATCGCTTCGTCACCGCGAAGGAGCTGGAGTAGTGGTGCTCCACCGCGAATTTATCAACCGCGTACCGCCGAGCATCGAACCCGCCGTCGCTGAGGTGGCGCCAGGAGTGCCGCCTACCGCGCCATCGTTGGCACCAGTCCGAGGCAGTCGGGAGGGACCAGCGCCATCCGCTTCTGGGCGGGCTGCAGAGGGCCCCGGACCAGGAGTGCCGGGCAGCCGATCGTCTCCGCGGTGTGCGGGCCGGCCTCCGCCGGCTCTTCCGCCCGGCGAGTCGCCGACGTGGTGCGTGTCCCGCCAGGCGGGAATCCGGCGCCACGTCCGGTGAGGGAACTACCGGTCGCGCAGCTGGTCGGTCTAAAGCAGGTTGCTGACGGCGGCGGCCTGGCCGTCGACCAGCTCGCCGACCAGGGCGGCGATGTCGGCGATGTCCAGGTCGGCGGCCGCGAGGTCGGCCAGTGTGAGGACCTGGCCGTCGACCAGCGGCCGGAGGACCGGTTCCGCCGCGGGGCGAACTCGTACTCGCTGCCGGCGGCGGCCAGCAGCACAGTGTCGCCGGTCGTGGTGAGCACGGCGCGGGCGGTGGTCATCCGGACCCGCAGGCCCGGGTCGGCCGGGACGCCGCCCACGTACGGCAGGCTCGGGGCCAGCCGTCCCACCGACCGGCCGTCCATCGCGGTGGTGTAGCGGGCCAGCAGCTGCGGGTCGTCCAGCTCGGCCAGGAGCAGCTTGCGCAGCCCGCGCAGGGTGGCGGCCTGTGCTTCGGGGGTGCCGAGCAGGGGCAGGTCGGTGCGGAATTCCTCTCGGGAGATGAGCTGTTCGGCGAGCCAGTCGGGCAGGTTGACGGGGGTGTGGGGTTCGAAGCTGAACGTGGCGTGCAGGCTGGGGCCGCCCTGGTCGGCGCTGACCGAGTGCCACCAGCCGCGTGGCACGTACAGCAGGTCTCCCGGGTGCAGCACCAGGTCGGCCAGCGGTTCCGCCGGTGGTTCGGGCGGCAGTTCGGTGTCCCGGTACAGCGGGGCCGGGCGGGTCTGCCCGAACAGCCGCCAGCGCTTGGCGCCGTCCAGTTGCACGACCAGGACCGCGTGATCGTCCCAGTGGACGCCGAACCCTTCGGTGGGCGTCCAGGAGGCGTACACGTTCGCCCTCACGTCGGTCCGGAACATGCGCTCCAGGTCCTCGGCGAGCCGGGCCAGGGGCCGGTGGAACTGGTCGGCGCAGTCCGGAGCCAGGGAGGCGCCGTCGGCCAGCAGTGGGTGCAGGCCGGCGGGCTGGAGGCGGTGCCACACGGTGTGGCGGCGGGTAGAAACCGGTGTGGCGTAGTCGGACAGTGGCAGCGTCTGCCCGCCGCGGGCCAGCCGCAGCCGGGGCGGGGTCAGCCGGTGCTGGGCCAGGATGCGGTCCAGGTCGTCCCAGGTCATCAGCCCGGCGACCTCGACAGCTTTGGAGACATGGCGGTAGTCGCGGTGCAGCGCCTGGGCGAGGAAGTCCTCGCCCAGGCGCTCCGCGATCGACAGGTTCGTCATCGCGTCTTCGGCTCCGGATCAGTCGTTGCCGGTGCCGCCGCAGTCACCCATCAGGGTGTTGCGACCGCGAGCGGTGGTGATCAGGCGCCGGGACCGCAGCAGGCCACCGGCCGGGGGCGGGGTAGGAGTCGACATCACTGTCCTCCTCTGTGAGGGGTGGGCCACGCCGGGGAGACCCGGCGCGGACCGGGAATGGACCGGACACCAGTCAGTGAACCGAGCGGAACGACGGGCGATAACCCCATCAAGGGGCCCCCACGGTGGGTACCGTCATGGGTGACGAGTCGTCACCGCACGGCAGCCGGGGGGACACCGTGGACCTACCGCCGTCACCGGCACAGCTGCCCCGCCGGCTGCTGGCCGACCCGGCGTTCCTGCGGGCCCTGAAAATCCGGGACTTCTCCGTCATCTTCTCCATGGCCAACGGGGCGCGGGTCAGTTTCAACCGAATCGCGGAATGAAAGCCGAGCGGGTCAGCAAAGTGGCCCGAGGTGACGCTGCGGTGACCGGCTTCGACACGGTGGAGCGGATCGCGGACGGTCTTCGGATTCCCGGTGCCCTTCTGGGGCTTGCTGCGCGACCCTGGGAAGACACCGCCATCGCCCCCAGCACGGAGCCCCCTGATGGAGACGACCCCATGAAGCGCCGCGAACTGCTGCGCGGCGCGCTGGCCGCCGGCCTGACCGGTGCGGCGCTCGCCGCCCTGACCGACACCCGCACCTCCTTCGACCAGACCCTCGCCGCCCACCCGGCCGACCTGTCCGACCTGGAAG
The DNA here is from genome assembly GCF_045041165.1 of Streptomyces sp. NBC_00057. Lineage (NCBI taxonomy): Bacteria > Bacillati > Actinomycetota > Actinomycetes > Kitasatosporales > Streptomycetaceae > Streptomyces > Streptomyces sp. NBC_00057. The sequence continues at coordinate 8,735,077 of NZ_CP108256.1, forward strand.
CCGCCGCTGAAAGCTACGGCTACGGCTACCACGGCCAGGCCCCCGCCCGGGTCCTGGCCGACCTGGTCACCGACTTCGCCGACATCCGCCCACTGCTGGACGCCCCGCAGCCGGTCGCCACCCGGGTGAGGCTGTGCCGCACCGCCGGGCAGATGGCGGGCATGACCGCGATCGTGCTCCACGACCTCGGCAGCCGACGCGAGGCCCGCGCCTGGTTCGCCACCGCCGCCCACGCCGCCGGTGAATCCGGCGACCGGCAGCTGCACGCCTGGGTGATGGCCCGCGAGGCGATGGTGGGGCTGAACTACGGCTCACCCAAGGCCGCGGCGGGCCTGGCCGAACAGGCCCGCCGCGTCGCCGGGACCTCGCCGACCGCCGCCGCGACCCTGGCGGCCGCCGTCGCCGCCCGCGCCTACGCCCTCTCCCACCAACCCGACCAGGCCCACGATGCACTGGCCGACGCCGACCGGCTGACGGAACGGCTCAGCGGCGAGCAGCGGGCCGACACCTGGTTCGGGCACTGCGAGCAGAAGCACCACGTCCACCTCTCCCACGCGCTCACCGCCCTGGGCGACACCGGGCGGGCCCGCGAAAGTCAGGACCACGCGCTCGAACTGTCCGCCCCGACCAGCAGCATGACCCGCACCCTGCTGACGATCGACGGCGCAGCCTGCGCCCACCACGACGGCGACACCGAGCAGGCGTGCCGCCGCGCCGCCGCCGCTCTGGCCGTCCTCCCGGCCGGCTACCGCACCGGCCTCATCCATGCCCGCGCCACGGACCAGTACCAGTCCATCCCCGCTCAACACCACCGCGAGCCCGCCGTGCGAGCCCTCCACAACGCCCTCGCCGACTGAATCTGGCACCCAGACGTGATCCGCCCCAGGGGAAGGTTCGGCGGCGGCCAGGCGGCATCCCAGTCCCAGGCCGCCCACCAGTCGGCGTCCACAAACGGCCCGCCCCCGCTCCTCAAGCATCGCGAGGACCCGGGCGCGGGCGAGCTCCACCGCCTGATGCTCGGAGTCGGTGACGATGCCCAGGCGCCGGACGTGGGCGTACTCGTCTTCGCCCTTCGGGCCTGGCATTACCGTCGGCTCTCCGCCGGATGTCGCTGGGGCCCGCACCCTCCGGGGGTGGCGCGGGCCCCGGCGTGAGGGGCAGCAGCCCAGGTCGTCCTGTCACAGACCGCCGACTGCACCTTCTCTGTCTATGGGCCCGGTGACACCCCGGCGACCTGCGGAGAGCAGCGTGACTACGGCTGTCACCCGTCCGGGCGGTCGCGCGGCCATCGGCGAACCGGGCCGCCGCGCGCGTCGTCATCGGCGGCATGCGTATCGACGAGCAGCACATCACCGAGCCGGGCCTCGTGGTCCTGGACGTCACCGCCGCTGACGAGAACACCATCCGTGCGGTGATGGACAGCCTGCAGCGGTGGTGGGCCACCTCCGGCATCTACTCCGGTGTGGCAGGCTCCAGGAGAGGCGGGGGTGAGGGCGCGGGTGTACGCGGACATCCGACGCCGTGCCACCACGGAGTAGATGCGGCCGGCCGATGCCGGACGGGCCACGATCGTCGCGGCGGCTACGCGCGGTCTCAGCGCATCGTTCCTCTTTCGCCATCGGCCCAGGCGCGGTGTCCAGCGCGGGCAACACCCAGGCCGACGCCGCCCCACAGCCTGGGTGAGCCGCCGCTGCGTTGGGCGGTCAGCGGCCGACCGGTTCGGGGTAGCGTGCGCGGCGCCGGTCCGGGTCGTCGACGCCGATCTCGTACCAGGGCTCGCCGCGCTGGAGCCGGGGCAGGGTGTTCACCCAGACTGCGATGGTGATGCCGTGGACATCGGCGGCGAGTGCCTGGCGGCGGTTGTCGAGCAGATGTTCCGCCTTGCCTGCCAGGACGACGTGCAGCGTCGGGAATCGCTCGCTGCGGGTGTAGCGGTGGCGCTGCCAGAACGGGTACGTGCTGCCGTTGGTGCCGCGTGCTCCCTCCCAGACCCGGTGCCCGGCGTAGCGCTCGTAGTCCCAGACCTCTTTGGCGAGGCGGGCCTGGGTCATCGTCCCGTTGTCGAGCTCGAAGAGGCGGACCTCGCTGGTTTTCGTCGGCAGGGCCAAGACCGCGTCAGCGTTGAAACTCAGGCCGATCTCCCGGATGGCGTGGTTGACCTCCACCTGCCAGTCGGTCAGATGCTCACGCCCGCCGTAGGCGAGGATCGTGTCCGTCACCGCGACGCCGTGCGGACCGAACCCGGCCTTGACCGCCTTCGCTCCGGTGCCGGACTTCGGGCGGGACGGCAGCTCGTTGCCTTCGGCCAGGGCCTTCTGCCCCGCCACCGTCAGGTTCCAGATCGGGTGCTGACCGCCCTTGCCGTTCGTCTCCGCCAGCCCCAGCTCCGCCAGCTTCTTCATCGCCCTGCGCACGTACGACCGGCCGTCCGCATCCTCCGCCGTGATCACCTGAGCCATCTGCCGCACCGTCGCTATCCGCACGCACCCCAGCATCCGCAGCGCGTCAGCCCGCACCTTCCCGGCCGTGGGAGTGGACCTCTTCCCCTTCGCTGACTCCACAAGGAAAGGGAGAGAGGTGTCGGCGTCCCGAGGGTCGGCGTCCCGAGAGGCCCCCTGGCGGGCGGTGTGAGCTGCGGTGATGGGCACGACATTGGAATCGTTCGCGGCACTGGACGCGGCACTTCTTTCCGGGCCGTCCGAGGAGCGCTCAGTACCCCATGACCAGGTGGAGCGCGGCTCTTGTTCGGGCTGCCGGGCGCTGCTGGTGTACGTCATGACGAGGCTCCTCACGCAGATGGCGCGGGACTCCGGACAGAATCCCGCCCTCATTTGCTAGAGGTGTGCTGGAAGTCGACGGTGTGACATTCCGCCGGGCGACGTTACCCAGCCGTGATCGTCAGGCGGGTGCGGCGCTCGGGCCAGGCAAGTGACCGTACGGTGACGCCTTGTCTCATACTGGCTGATCGGGCCGAACACCGCACCGATCAGGCCACGCGTCCCGGTCTCGCACAGTGCCATCAGCCGAAGCGTGGGGTAACCAGCCCACCCCAGGCGCGTCCGGACCTTCCCGAGCCAGGCCCGGTTCCGCTCGTGATCGGGGACCTTCACTGCGCTGCACCCGTCGAAGGCGACGGTCCGCCAGGAGCGGTAGCAGACCCCCACTGTCGTGGGCTGCCCGATCGGGCCGGCAACCATCTCGAACAGGGCCTTCAGCGGCGCCGGACCCAGTCGGCGGCGCAGATCACGAAGGGCCCTTTCGCTGGGCCGAAGCGGACCGTCCTCCCGGAATCCGGCCGTCAGTTTGCCCCAGACCCGTAGATAGCCCACCGATGGGAAGAGTGCCAGGGCGAGCACGAAGTACACCCCGACCCGGGAGGGAAGCAGTCGCAAGCGCCTCTGGAGCGTACGGGTTTCCTCCAGGACCTCGTCAACGAGCTCGACGGGAAGGTATCGGGTCAGCTCATCCAAGTGTCCCGGATCGAAGACGGACGCGCGCCCGGCGCCGGGGGATTTGGGCATGGCGATGGCACACTGGTCAGGCAACGGGACCTCTTCACAGCAGGTAGATCTTGGTCGATCCCCTGCTCTACCCGAGGTCCCGTTCCCATGTCCGCGCAACACGCGGACACGTCCGCTTTGACGGCCGTCGGGTCGGCTTAACGACGCAGCATTGCGTCGACACCGCGGTTCTTGATCTCGGTGAGGATGTGCATCCAGTGCTTGGCACCCTCGCCGCCGTCGCCGGCCCACAGCCCGAGGATGTCCCGCCGACCCTCGGTCGTGACCGCCAAGGCCACATATATGGGCCTGTTGGCTACCGCGCCGTCGCGGATCTTCACGTGGATGGCGTCAATGAAGACCACGGGATAGACAGGGTCGAGGGGCCGGTTCTGCCACTCGGCCATGCCCTCGAGGACCTTGTCGGTGATCGTGGAGATCGTCTGGCGGGACACGTCGGCGCACGAGACCTTCGCGAGGTGGGCCTGGACCTCGCCGGTCGTCAGGCCCTTCGCCGCGAGCGAGATGACCATCTCGTCCACGCCGGACAGACGCTTCTGCCGCTTCTTGACAATCCGCGGCTCAAAACTGCCTTCCCGGTCGCGCGGCACGACTATCTCGACCGGGCCGACGTCGGTCAGCACCGTCTTGGCCCGGGTGCCGTCCCGCGAGTTGCCGCCGTTCTTTCCTGCTGGATCGTGCTTGTCATAGCCGAGATGGTCGGTGATCTCGCCCTCGAGAGCCGACTCCAGCAGCCGCTTCGTCAGCTGCTGCAGCAGCCCGCCCTCACCGGTCAGCTGCAAGCCCTCGGCCTGAGCCCGGCCCACCAGCTCGTCAATCAACCGGTCGTCCACAGACTTCGACGGAGCCGCCTCGGACGGCTCGACGGACTCAGCCTCGTCACGTTCTCACTGGTCATCGATGCATCTTCCTTGATGCAGGAGTTACACCGATCGTTTGGCTCTGTTCCGTAGTCGGTGGTGACGGTGCGTTCTCCTTATTGCAGGAGGATGCGGTGACGGAGGAGGTCGAATCCTGCTCGGCCGTGCATCTGCCGCGTGATCTTCTTGGTTCGGGTATTGACGCCTTCTGTCCGGCCGTTGTGGTGGGGCAGGGTGAGGCCGGCGTTCACGGCGGCGCGGTCGAGTTCGAGGCCGTTGCAGAAGCTGTGCAGGTGGGGCAGGCCGGCGGTGCGGACCGTGGCGATCCACTGGGTGAGCTTGTCGTCGTTGGCCTGGGCCGGGGCCAGGAGCGCGGCGAACTCGCCGGTGAGCCGGGCGAGTGCGGTCATCTCCGGGCACGCTGCGGTGAGGAGGCCGAGCAGGTCGGTGTCTCTGGTCCACAGGTGCTCGGGGTGGGTGAGCAGGAGCCGGGCGAGGCGGCGGGGGGTCGTCACAGGACGGTCGCCTTCGGCGCGGCCCTGATTGAGGTAGCGGACCAGCAGGTTGGCGCTGCCGGTATAGCCCAGTTCCCTGATCTCGTGCAGGAGGTGCGTGACGGGAACAGCCGGGTTGTCGGACCGGCGCCGGCGCAGGTGGTCGCGGTAGGGGTCGACCAGGGTGGACCCGTAGCGGGGGGCGATGCGATCCGTGGGCGGTTCGGGGATGCGGGCGTAGCGCTTGACGGTGTTCAGGGCGAGGTTCAGTCTGCGGGAGCAGTCGAGCAGGCCGACGCCGGAGTCGAGGAGGGCGTGGACTTTGTGCCGGCGTTCGCGGGTGGTCTGCTCGCGGACGCCGCCGGGCCGGGGCGGGTTGACGGCGGCCCTGCGGATTTTGCTGCTGTTGGTAGTGGACGGTTTCGTATTCGACGGGCGGGACGTGGCCTATCTCACCGTGGAGTCGGCTGTGGTTGTACCAGTCGACCCACTCGGCTGTGGCCAACTCGACAGGGCTTCGGCAAAGTGGCGGATCGTCCGAATGATCCGGGTCCGAGTGGGTTGGTTGGTCCGGACACGAGGCAGGCGCGGGCTTCCAAGATCATGGAGTTCTCGACGCCCCGTGATCCGAGTGGGAGAACGTCAGGGGCTGGCGAGAGCGCATGACGGTCGGCGGTTGAACTGCCCAGGTCGTTGGTCTCGGCACCCGAAACGCTTCAGGGGTTGAAGGCGGCGGAGACGATCCGGTTGACCAGGGTGAGATCATTGCCGCCGCCGGTGACGGGGTTGAAGGAGTATGCGAGTCGGCGGCGGAGGTCGCGGGTGGCGAACATCCCGTCGGTGTAGCCGAAGGTGCTGCCAGTCTTGCCCCAGACGGTCACACCGTCGCGGAGGGTGATGCGCATCAGGCCCGCACTGTAGTAGGCCCGGCCGTGGCCCGGGTCGTTGGCGCCACCGCCCAGGTACGGGACGTCAGGGACGGTGAACAGCGCGGCGAGCTGGTCCGGCGGGAGAAGTCGGCCGCGGAACAGCGAGGTCATGAAGTGGTCGAGGTCGGCCGTGGTGGAGATCATTCCCCCGGCGCCGGGGTTCTGCTCCGTGATGTCCACCAGACGGCTGCTGCCATCGGGCTGCGGAACAGCGATGTAACCGTGCGCGTGCGGGCCGGGGATCGTCGGATCCGTCTCCGGTGCCGTGGTGTCCCGCAGGTGCAGCGGGAGCAGGATGCGATCCGTGATCTCCCGCTGGTAACTGTGTCTGGTCAGCATCTCGATGAGCATTCCGGCGACGTAGTACCCGGTGGCGCCGTACACCTGCATGCTGCCGGGCCGGTCGAACAGCCGCGGGTGCCGGACCGCCATGCCGACCAGCTGGGAGAGCGGGTGGTCGTCGAACCGGTGGGCCACGATCCCCTGAGGGTCAGTCGGAAGATCCTCAGGGGTCAACTCGGGCAGGCCGCTGGTGAAGTTCAGGAGCTGACGGATCGAGATCGGCGGGTACTCGGTGGGGAGGACACCCGGGAGATAGTCCTGCACCGGGCTGTCCAGATCGACCCGGTGCTCGGCGGCAAGCTGCAGCACCACTGTCGCGATGAACGTCTTCGTGACGCTGCCGAGCCGGAACCGTCCGTCGACCGGCACCTGCTCGCCGGCCACCGTGTCGGCCACTCCTGATGCCCCCGACCAGTGGCCGTCCGGTCCGCTCACCCGGGCCAGCACCGCTGTGACCCGGTTCGGTTCACTGGAGATCGCCTGCTGAAGCACCGCCGGGTCCAGCGAGGGAAGGGGTGCCGCGGCCGCAGGCGGTCGTGATGTGGGGACGGCTTGGGCGGGAGAGGCCGTGCCCATGGTTGCGGCGATCACAGCCGTGAGGACCGGCGCCACAATGAGCAGCCGCCTGTGTCCGGGCCGAGGGCGAGCCGGGCGGTATGCGTTCGAAGTCATACGGAGGATCTTCGTGGGACGCGCCTGCCCTGCCATCAGGAGACGACCCCGAGCTGCCCCTGAGCCGCCCCTGAGCCGCCCCTGACTCCATCTCAGGTATGACCCTTGGGCGCGGAGCTTCGGCATCGTCGCGTGATGTCTGGTTTGTGATCACGTGAGGCCGAGGAGAGCGAGCGGGCGTTTTGGGCCGCGGGAGTTGGCGCGGAGTGCAGCGGCGATGTTGTGGGTGCGGGCGATGCGTAAGGCGCCGATGGCGAGGTTGCGCCAGGTCGCCATGGTGCGGGGCGCGCTGCCGGTCCGAAGCTGTGAGGCGTCCATGTTCGCGAGCTGAGCGGGTGTGGCCTGCTCGGCGCTCAGGCTGGTGACCGCGTAGACGGTCTTGATACTGACCTTGCCGTTCTTGCGGTTCACGCGACGCCGCTTGAGCTGGACGGCCTGGCGGGCGCCGGGGAAGAGCGACACGTACGGCGATTCCTCCGACGGCATCGGGCTGCGGCTCGGCCGCGCGGGGGACTGGACGTACTCGGTGGCGTACAGCGGCTGGTGGGGAGAGTTCGGTCCGCTGGCACCGGTATCGCGCGGCGGCGCCGACGTCTGCCTTTTGGAGTACGAGGAGGAGAACGGCAAGCCGGTCCCGCCGCAGTTCGCGTACTTCCACGACGGCCGCCTGCTGAGCGCCTGCAATTTGCACCTGGACGCCTCGTGGGGCTACCAGGGGGTCGAGGGCGACGCCGCGACGGCCGCGCGCTTGCAGGAGCTGCTGAGCGCCGCTGGCCTGCCGGACCTGGAGCTGAACCGAAGGGAGGCGTACCGCACCGCGCTGGGCGTCGTGGAGGACTTCTTCGGGCTCTTGCTGCCGAAAGCCCCGATCGTGAACGGCACTCTGCCGGCCGTCCTGCCGGAACCGACGTGATCCACTGCCAGGCCAACACGGAGCGGCCGATGGGTGTTCTCATTTCTCGTGAACATGGGCCAGGCGGCTGACTCTTGCTCGCGGCCGAGGATCGAAGCGCTCCAATCGACAAGCCTGCCGACGAACCCTGGTCCGCCCAGACCTTCTGGATGCTCGGTGATCGAGGCGGGTCCAAAGAGGGAAATGACGTGACGTCGGGGCGCGGACGTCCGACAATTTGCCGGTGACTCACAAGAAGCACCGCCTCAGCCTTCACGTTGTCGTTCCTGATCCCCTACAGAGGGGTGCGCAGGTGGAGGTTCGGCTGCTGGTTGACGGCGAGGACGTCCTGGCTGACGTGTTCACGGAAGGGCCGGGCGAAGATCCCAGGTACCTCTTGGTACCGGACGGCCCTCTCATTGCTGCGTCTGAACCGCGCGAGGTGCGGCTGGCCGAGGCAGACTGCACCGAAGGGTGCTGCGGTGCTCTCTACGTGACCATCCGGCGCGACGGCGACCATGTGATCTGGAACGAATGGCGCAATCCCTACGAGGACGAGGTGGACCTGCCTGAGTTCCGGTTCGACGCTCAGGAGTACGGAGCAGAGGTTGAGCGGGCGACCAAGGACCACAACTGGGAGTGGCCGGCGCGGACCGTTGCCCGGCTGCTGGAGCAGGACCTCAGAGAGCGCAAAGAGTGGCTCGCGCGGTGGGAATGCGAACTCGGCGCTGTGTCCGCCTGGCCCTCGGAACCGGACCAGATCAACCTCTTTCTCTTCCACCCGGTCCACCCGGGCCGCTCTGTCATCAGGGAAGACCGTCCATGGCTGCAGTTCGGCATGGTGCTCGCCGTCTCCAGTGACGACCCTGCGGATCAAACCGCGAGACTCGTTGAACAACTTACGGCGGGTGACCCACGTCAGACAGCCGGAGTCTGTGGCGGCTCACCAGAATTTGCCAGGCAGCTTGGCTACCCCTGGCCACAGCGTCGCAGAGCCTGAATTACGGGGAATACCGCACGCCAGGAATAAGGGCTCGCAGAGAATCAACATGCGGGTTTGATCTCTTTCGGGGGTTCGGTCCCGTATTTTTCGAGGTAGGCGGTCACGTCTGTGGGGGTGCGGAACCGCGCTGTCGAGGCGGGGATGCGGTGGCCGTGCTGTTTCAGAAGCGGGCGGACCTCGCCGACGGCGTCGGTGATCGTGCTCCGGTTCACAGCGAAAAGCTGGCCGAGAAGGTCTTGAGTACCGAGTCTGCGCAGGTAAAGCACGGTGGCCAGGATCCGGTCGGCCGAGGTGAGCTTGCACTTGGCGCCCGCGCCGGGGGCTCGGCGGCGTTCGCCTCCGCGTTGTTCGCACCGGGAATGCTCGCGAAGTTCCGCCAGCGCTGGAGTCAACTCGCCGATCAAGGCGTTCAGTTGTTGGTGAGTCATGCCGGTCAGTTCCGGGTCGCGGAGTGAGGCGGAGTTGATCCGGCCTGGCTTGTCGGTCGTGTGCATGGCGTGTGTTTCGGTGGTCTTGGTTCCAGTGCGGGCGGGGTGGGGGTGTGCGGGGTGAAGGGTGTAGTTCCAGTCGCCGTGGAAGCGGTGCCGGCTCATCGGCAGCGCGTCAATCTCGGCGTCGGTGACCTTCACGCCGGTGGGGTAGAGGCTGGTGTCGAGTTCGGCGCGAACGGCCAGTCCGGTGCGGGTGGTGGTCGCCGCGATGCTGTTCACGATGACTTCGTGGCTGGTCAGGGGCCTGCCGCGCCAGTTCATGGAGATGTGGGAGAACAGTCGGTGTTCCACCTTGTTCCATTTCGAAGTCCCCGGAGGAAGGTGGCAGACGGTGATTTCCAGGCCGGTCTCGGCGGCCAGGACGGCGAGTTCGGCCTTCCAGGCGCGGGTGCGGTAGCCGTTGGAGCCGCCCGCGTCGGCGGTGATCAGCAGCCGGGTGGCCGTGGGGTAACTGTCCCGCCCCTGGGCGTGCCACCAGCGGTGGATGGAGGCGACCGCGAACGCGGCGGTGTCGTGGTCAGTGCCGACGCTGACCCAGCCGGTGTTCGCGATGGTGTCGTAGATCCCGTACGGGATCGCCTTGCCCGGCCCCTGCCGGTCAAGGAAATCATGCGTCTTGACCTTGACCGGTTCACCCTGGGGCTGCCACTCGCGTCCGGCGTTCCTGTACTGCCCCACCAGTTCCTTCTTCTTGGTATCCACGCTGATCACCGCGTCTCCCGCGTCCCGGTGGGCGCGGGCCTGCTCGTTGATGTAGCGGAACTGGGCGTCGCGGTCCGGATGCTGGGCACCCTCGACGGTCTTGGCGTTGGCCTGCAGACTGAAGCCCTCCTCGCGCAGCAGGTCACCGACCGTGTCCGCGCAGACGCGGTGCCCCTGGCGGGTGAGCTCGGCAGCGAGGTTACGCGTCGACTTCGTCGTCCAGCGCAGCGGCGACATCGGGTCCCCGCGCATGTCCGGCTCGACCAGCTCAAGCAGCGCGGTCCGCAGGCCCGCGTCCAGGTCAGCGGCCTTCTTCCGCCCGCCGCCAGGACGGCGCACCCGGCCCAGCGACGCCTCGCCCGCCTCCAACTCGTCCACACCTTTGCGTACCGTCGCCTCGCTGACACCGGCCGCCCGCGCGACGGCCCGGATCCCACCGTGCCCGAGGATCCGGGCCTCGGCGCCCATCAGCAGCCGACGCTGCCGCTCGTCCAGATGCGGGAACAACACCGCGAACTTCGCGGCGAGTTGCTCACGAGTCGACTCGGATACGCTCATACCACATCAACGAGCCGAATCACGGGAAGCAACACCTTGATTCTCTGCGAGCCCTTAGCAGCGAGAACATCGCCTTCAGCGGCGTCATCGAGCAGGCGCCCAGCGCGGCGACGTGGCTCGTCACGTTCACAACGTGCCTGATCAGCGGCCTCATATGGGACCGTCAGCGGGTCATCGGTCTACTGCTGCGCAGCGACTACGCGCCCGCGATCCGCGAAGGGGTGCCGTACTCGACGCTGACCTCGACCTCGCAACCGGCGGACCTCGCCGCCATGGATGCGCTGTACGGGTACCTGACCGAGGCGAGCGGTCACCTGCCGCGCGACTGGCCCACGGTGCCCCTGCGTAAGCCGGACGCCGTCGAACGGGCCGAGGCAGCCCGCCAACTGGACGCAGCCGGCCACCTGACACCGGACCAGCATCTCCTCCGCGTGCTCCTCAACGACGACCAGCATACCTTCGAGCAGGCACTCGTCACCCGGCTCGTCGAGCACCGGGACAGCGCGGGGGCGGTCGACACCTCACCCCGGACGCTGCTCCCGGTCGGCGTGGCTGCCGTGGCAGCCCTGGCGGTTCAGGTGCACCAGTGGGAGCTGGGCGTCCTTTCCGGATACCTTCCCAGCGCTCTGCTCGGCAGCCCGGTGGCACTGCAGTAACGCCACCCCCCAGACCGGCGGTTCCGTCACGGTCAGGCTTCGGGCCACGACGGTCGCTGATCGCCGCCGGGTTCTCAACGGCGCTGTCCGGGCCTACCCTTCGGGCATGGCTGCCGATCCGCCGTCGTGCAATGCCGCCGCAGAGTTCGTCGGGCGCGGCTGGCTCGCCGACGCCGTATGGCGATGGGCCGCGACCGAGTCCGGTTACCTGTTCCTCACCGGAGGGCCCGGCACCGGCAAGTCCGCCGCCGTGCAACACCTGTGGGGCGACGCACCGGTCGCGGGCACGGCGGTGTACTGGTGCCGCGCAGCCAGTCGAAGCAGCTGCGACCCGGTGCGCTTCGCCGAGTCCCTCGCCGAGCAATTCAGCACGACCGTACCCGGGTTCGCTGAAGCCCTGGCCCGGGTGGCACGGGAGCGGTCGGGGCGAGCCGGGGAACTACGCATCGAAGGCACCGCCAGCGCCGGTACGGTTCATCCGGACGCGAGCGTGATCGGGGTGCGGGTGACCTTCTCCCACGCCACCGCCGACGAGGCCTTCGAACAACTGGTGTGCCGACCGCTGGAACTCCTCACCCCGGCAGAGCGGCCGGTGGTCGTCGTCGACGCCCTGGACGAATCGCTCACGTACCGGGGCCGCCGTACGATTGCCGAGCTCGTCCTCGACGGCACTGACCGGATCCCGCTGCGATTTGTGCTCACCTCGCGACACGACGCCCGGGTCACAGCTGCCGTGCGGACCCTGCCGGACGCCGTCGTGCTCGACGTCGTGGACGACGCCCCGGACCCCACCGCCGACCTCCTGGCCTACGCTCGCGAACGGCTGCGAGGTACGGGGCTCGCCGGACCCGAGCAGGAGATGCTGGCCCGAGCTCTGGCCGCTGGCGGCGCGGGCAACTATCTCTACGTGCGCCACCTCACCGAGGAGCTGGCCGCTGGCATCCGGCAGGGTACCGGGCCGGGCGACGCAGGGACGCTCCCGCGCGGGCTCCACGGCGTCTACCGGCAGTTCCTGCGCCGAGAGGTTCGTCCGGTCGGCAGCGCGGAAGCCGAGGAACGCTGGCGTACCGTCTTCCGTCCGGTCCTCGCCCTGCTGGTCGCCGTCCGGGAGGAAGGGTTTACCGTCGGCCGGCTGGCCGACCTGCTCGACCGTACGGAGCAGGAGGTGCTCGACGCGGTCGGCGTCCTCGGGCAATACCTGCGGGGCAGCGGACCACGCGGCCCGTGGACGCTCTTTCACCGGTCGTTCGCGGAGTTCCTGCTCGCGGGGGACGAGCCCTTCATCGACGCGGGCGAGGGCCATCGGCGCATCGCCGACCACGCGTTCGCCGTATGGGCGGACGCCTGGGGCAGCTGCGACGACCCGTACCTGCTGCGTCACCTCCCCGACCACCTGATGACCGCCGTCGAATCCTCAGCGGGCAGCCCGACCCGGAGCCGAACGCTCCAAGACCGCCTCTACGCTCTGGCGACGTCCCCGGGCTACCTCGCCGCGCAGCGTGCGGATGCGCCCGACCAGGAGCCGCACCTGGACACGCTCGGCCTCGCGCTGCAGGCCTCCCTGGCCACCCACGCCCACCTCCGGGCAGCCGGCCTGGCCCTCGAACTGGTGCGGGCCCGCGGGGAGGCCGACGCCGTGACCCCGGTGCAGGCCGCCCTGATGTGGGGGGCGGCGGCAGGGGTCGCCAAAGCCCGCACCTACCCGCAGGACATCGCCCTGTTGTGGCTGCTGATGATCGTGGCCGCTCTGGGCGCCCGCGCACCCGGCGACGCCGCGGCCGCCCTTTACGAGGTCGGCTGCGGTGGTTTCGGTGAGACCGGCGACGCCTGGTCTCCGGCCGTCGCCGCGCTGCTGGCCCCGACCGTCCCCCAGTTCACCAGGGAGGAGTTCGCCCCCGTCCTGGACGTCGCGGGCGACGTGCTGCTGGGCCACCTCGCGGCGTTCCTCCTGGAGGAGGCCGGACCGGAGCCGGCAACGGAACCCGCACTGCGCATCCGCGAACCCATCGCGCGGGCCCGCGCGGTCACCGGGATCCTCACCCACACGGCGCTGGCGGCATTCACTGCGCCCGAAGAGAAGGGCTCGGACCTCTTCGACCGGCTGGGGAGATTGATGGCGGCCGGCCACTTCCCGGCGCAGGGTGATGAGAGTGCCTGGAAATCACTGCTGGTCATGCCGGACGTCGCCGGCTCCGTTCTGCTGGTGCATGCCGCCCGGGGCGAACTGGAAGCGTACCTGCCCCAACTCGCCAACCAATCGGGGCGCGGCGGGGGAACACTGACCGACGGCGCCGTCCTGCTGGCCCGGACCGTCCAGGCCGCGCGGCTCGGCCCGGACGGCATCGCCCTGGCACGCGCGGCAGGAGAAGCGGCCTTGGCCGAGCACCCCGAAGACCTCCGGGTCCTGCTGCACCACACCGCCGTCATGGCCCACATCGGCGATCCGACGGCCCCCGCACTGCTCGATGCCCTCGTGAAGGCCTCGCACACCGGAGACGACGACCTGTACGCCGGGCATGTCGACGCCTTCCACGGTCTGTGCAACGTCGGGCTGCGGCTGGCCGTCGTACGCGTCCTGGCCGTGGCCGGGCAGACCGACCGGGCGCGGCAGGAAGCCGACCGACTGCGCGAGCACCATCCCGCCGAACACGTACGGGCCCTGGCGTGGTCGTCCCGCGCCGAGACCCGGCCCGACCACCGCAAGGCCCTGGCTGCCGCCGCCCGCGAGACCACTGACCAGGTCCCGAACGACCTGTGTGCTCAGGCCGCCCTGGTCCTCGCCGACATGGACCGCGAACGCTTGGCGGACGCGGTGACCTGTACGGTGGTCCGCGGCAGGCGCGGGACCGAGGCGGTCGGGCCGGCCCGGGCGGCGCTGGCCTGGGCGGCGCACGTAGGCGGCGACCAGGAGCGCGCCGAGGCCCTCGGCGCCGAGGCCGCCGCCTGGTTCACGAGACTGCCCCAGGACCGGCGCCGGCAGCAGGACGCCGACCGTCTCGTGAAGAACCTGCTGAGGGCCCGACTGCCCGCCGAGGCCGCCACGGTGGCACGAACGCCGACGACGCGCCACGAATCCGCCGTCCTGATGTACCTGGGCGACGTACGGCACGTGCTGGCAGCCCACGGCGAGTTCGCGGAGCTGGCGCTGCTGCAAGAGGCACAGGCACAGGCCCCCTCTTCCGGTGGGTCGACGCGCAGTACCTCCCCGTACGAGCAGGCACTGGCGACGCGCGTCCTGCGGGCCGGCAAAGACCGCCGGGCGTTCGAGGATGCCTGCGCAGTTCTGCGCGGCACCATAGACGGGATCCTCGGGCGACTCGCGCAGTGGCCAGAGGACATGTGGCTCCACCTCGGCAAGGCCGAGGAGGGGGCGGTCTGGTGCCTGCTCCAGGCCACCAGGCTCGAATGGCCCGAGGCCGTCCGAGCAGCGTCAGGAGAACTACAGAAGGCCCTCGACCGAGCAATGTTCAACGGGGGCCCCGGCGCCCCCTTCCTCTTCACCGGCCGATACCCGCGCGACGTGGAGACCCGTGACGATTTCGACGTCACGCTGCGACGCAGGGTCCAGACCGCGGCCGAACTGGCCGAGGCCTTCCACGAGGTCGGCGACGACGGGCAGGCCGCGTCCGGGCTGGCCCGCGCCACCCACAACGCCCGAGAAATCGAAGGCTCCAGACAGCGGACGGCGGCGTTCACCGAACTGGCCGCGACGGCGGCGCGCCTGGGCCGATACGCGGATCTGAGGCTGCTGTGGCCCGAGGCCGCCCGGACGCACGGCGCCTCCCTCGGCGAGGTGGCCGAGACCCTCGTCGTGACCGTGCTGCGCGGCGGCCCGAACGCCGCAGACGCACGCCAGGCGCTGGAGGAGATCCTGGGCTCGCCGGGTCTGGCCGACCTCGACCACGTAGACGTGATCGCGGCGCTCGCAGTCCTCATCCCCGGAACTGAGGTGGAGGCGCAACTGCTCGCCGCCTCCGTCGGCGCGGGCCGCTGAACGGACAGGGCCGGAGCAGGCTTCTTCGTATCAGGCCAGGTCACCCCGAAGGTCGACGCCGACCGCCTGACCCCCCTCCTCGACGCTGTCGGCACGCACCGTGCCCGTGACCTCCCCGGCGGAGGCGGTGCGGGCACGGACCCCCGCCACATAGCCGCGGACCTCCTGCACCTCCACCCCACCGCGGATCCGGGCCCCGCCCGGCCGCGGCTCCCCGCGGAACACGATGGGTGCGCCGTAGACCGCCTCAAGGGTGCGGCGCAGGGCGTCCATGAGTGCGAGCACCTCGGAGTTCCGTGGGTCGACGAGGTCCACGCCCTGCCCGTACTCGCCCAGGTCACGGCGGAGCATGCGCAGCTCGGGTTCGAGTTGGGCGACCGTGTCCAGGTCGGCGACGAGTCCCCCGGGCGATGCCTCGAACAGCTCCGGGGGCAGGGCCGTGGTGGCCGCGCGGCGCTCGCGGAAGCTCCGCAGGACCTCACCCGCCTGTTCGTACAGGAACTTGACCCCCTCGTTCAGTGCCACGGCCGTGATGCCTGCCAACGTGATCGGATCCACGGTGTCGTCTCCTCGTATCGAGTCGCCCCATTCTGAAGAGGCAGGGCACCCGGGCACCAGGCCGGCACCGGCCGTGTCCACAGCGCCCCATTGCCGCCCGAACCCGAGGTCAGCCACGATCCGCTCCAGTGCCGCGCGGTCTCGGCACTCGGCGGCCTTGGAATCGGCGCGTGGGGCGGGAGATTGAAGGCAACGAAACAGGTCACCCCCTCGCCGGCTGCCGGACCGCCTCCTGGGCCGAGCGGTTGCGGCAACCCTGAAGCGTTCAAGGGTGAGCCTGCCGCTCCCTGGCCGCCAGGTACATAGTTCCTCCCATTGCCTCACGCCAGCCGCCCTCGGGGAATCGGCTGAGCGGCAGAGTGCCTGATGAGTGATCACCCATCGTGGCAGTGCGCCTGAAGCGGATGCTGGCCAGGCGTGCCACGTCACTTGGCCGGGGTGCCATACCGAGGGAGTCGGCGGTGGCATGGCGATGACCACCCCGAGCAACGGCGTCTGGCCACTGCCGACTTCAAGGGATTGGCCAAGACCCTGCCAGAGGTGTCCACTCCTCGGGGGCAAGGTCCGATCACGGGGCCCAGTACTGCAGCCGGGCTTTCGCCAATGCCTGCCGCGAAGCCGGCGTCACCCAGTCCATGAGCGCGGTCGGCTCCAGCGAGGACAACGCGCTCGCCGAGTCGTTCAACGCGACCTGCACACGGGAAACCCTCCAAGGCCGCCGGGCCTGGGACACCGAGCACGAGGCCCACCTGGACCTCTTCCGCTGGCTCCACCGCTACAACACCGTCCGACGCCACTCCCGCCTCGGACATCGCAGCCCCATCGCCTACGAGCGAGCACTCCGAACAACATCAACTACGCTGGCCGAAGCCGCATAACCCGTGTTCAAGATCAGGGGTCAAGGCCCCCGGCGTTCCCCGGATCAGGCTGCCCCCAGCTTCACCAGGCCGCTGCGACGGCCTGGCAGAGAAGGCCTTTCACCTCCACTCGATTGCATGGCGCCCGTGGCGCACTCCTGTGACAGCCAACCGTGACCGTTTTCCACTGAAGCTCGAGGACAGCGCGGTTCGCGCCAGCGAAGGTGGACCTGGTTGTCCCATAACCTGGCGGCGCATGATGACACCGTATGCCCTGGGGGGGGATGCATGGACTCGTTGTCCTTGGTCTCGGCGATCGTCGCCGTCTGCAGTGCAGCAGCCGCCGCTCTCTTCAGCTATTGGCAGCAACGCCGCCTGCGGTCATGGGAGCAACGCAACTACATGGACCGGTACGGGGCCTCCCTGGCATGGGCCGTGTTCGATCTGCAGACCAGGCTCTACAACATCCTGCACGGCCACGTCGTCGACCTGGAGTCCTCGCGCGGCGATGGGTTCCTGACATCCTTCCTCGCACGGGGCACCGACCGCGAGGCCGACTTCGTGCGGCGCAGCACGGTCTTCGTGCTCGCCGAATACCTGGGCTGGGTGGAGATCCTGCGCCGTGACATCCAGTTCCTCGACCTTGGCCGGAGCCGCGTCAACACCCAGATCATGCGGCAGATCTCACGGATCGGCGCGAGCCTGGCCAGAATCGACACGGTGAGCAACGAGCTACGCCTGTTCCGCGCCCAGCAGCGGGCCATTGGCGAACTGATGGTCCATCCCGATGGCGAGCCGGGTCAGCGTCGCTGCCTGGGCTACGCGGAGTTCTGCGCGAAACTCGACCACGACAGCGACTTCGCCGACTGGTTCTCCGTCCTGCTGGCGGACATGGACCGGCTCGCTGCGGACACCGCCCCGGCCATCACTCGGCTGCAGGATCTGCAAACCCAGTTGGTCACGCTGATCGACCTGCTGGATCCGAAAAGAGCACGCTTTCCGGAGTTCCGGCTCACCTTCGACCGCGACACCCACACCCTCGGGTGAGCGCCGGCCCCATCGCGCGACGCTCACGTGACAGGCTCTCATCCGCCTGATCGGGAAAGTCAGGGTCCGATGGCACGAACCCTGCAGTGGTCAATCTTCGATGGCAATCAGTGAATCTTTGCTGATCAGGACAATCGCACCCAATTTGTAGAGTTTCGGCGCGCCATTCGCATTCCGTCAGGACGGCGCGGGTGGGTGAAGGTACGGCATGCGGACACGGTCGACGGCTTGGTGCTCGGTTTCACCGGCCCCCGGCTCAGACCGCACCATCTGGTCCTGGCGGTGGGGGACGAGGGCGGGCCGGCCCGGGTGTCCGCGCGCCTGGAGCCTGTCCCCGCGGGTCGTGTCGGTGAGGCCTTGAGCGGCGCGGCGGTGGTGGGGGAGCGGCGGGCAGGGGGCGAGTCGCATATGCGGGTGGAGACGGACCTGGCCGTGGAGGTGCTGGCCGGGTCCGGCCGGCACGGCGCCCTCACCGTGATCCGGATACGGTGAGGGTGGTGTGCCTGACTGCTGGTCAGGGGCGACTTCATACTTCACGACGGTGTCGGAGCAGCCGGTGGCGAGCTTCTCCAGTGCGGCCCTTTCCTTGGCGTCCGCGGACAGCTTCCAGCGGAGCTTCGTGGCGGTCCAGTCGGCGAGGTAGGTGCACTTCGCGGAGTCGGCCGGCGGCATCCACTCCGACGGGTCCTTGTCGGCCTTGCTGCGATTCGTCTTCGCTGTGACTGCCACGAGGGACCGTTCGGCCCCGAGGTCGTTCGCGTATCGCATACGCCGGTCCGGGTCCCACGCCGAGGCCCCGCTGTCCAGGCCTCGGCCAGTGGCACCATGTGGTCTTGTTCCCTTCGACCGTTCGCAGCCGCTCGGTGGACAGGCGGACGAAGCGGCTCGGGGATCCAGGGCAGCGAGGACCCGCCGTTCTGACGTCGTCGGCAGAAACTCCCGCCGCCTTGCGAAAGGGCTTCGGCCGCGCGGGCGGGGCGATACTGATCGTGACAGTCGCCCCGCCGCCGGGCCGGCCTCGGGCGCGGACCCGGTCGGTGGGGACGCACCTTTGTCGATGTCTCCGAGGGGAGCCGTTCATGACCACGGCGAAAGACCTGTTCATCATCGCCATGGACCTGAAGCATTCCGTGGGACAGGGCGACCTGTCCCTCGCACTCGCGGGAGCCGAGCTGATCGATCTCATCGGCGCGGGGGCGGTCGCCGTGGACGGCGACCGCATCGTGCCGGGTGCACCGCCGACACTGGACGATCGGCTCATGGGCGAGGCTGCGGCAGGGCTCACTCGGCAGGCACCCTACGAGCGGATCGAGGACTGGCTGTGGCGCCGGGGCCGAGACCTCTCGGCCGCGTACCAGGCCGCGCTGGAGGAGAACGGTGTGCTGAAGCCGCAGCGAAGCGGCCGGTTGTCCTTCGGCTCGGAACGCGTGGAACCGGCCGATACGCCCGCGCGCCGCCGTGCAGCCGACCGCTGGAGAGGGAAGGAACCCGTCCTGGCCGCCCTCGCCTCGGTCGTGGGCATCGACGACGAACGATCCGACGATGAGACCGGCCTCGATGACGAGGCGGTGACGACCGTGGTTGCCGCCGTCCACGACGCGGTGATGGAGCTGGAGGCCGTACGCCAGAGGCGGACCATCGAGAACGCGGCCTTCGCCAACCTCTGGCGCGGACCGTGAGCCGAGCCCGCCTTCGGGGGCGCGGTCGAGTCCGACGGCGACGGTGAGCGGTCGCACGGCCGCCGGGCGGCGCTTATGGCGTGTCCGTGGACCGGTTCCGGTCAGGGACCGCGCGGCCTACGCCTGGAAACTGGGTGTGGCACGAGGACGAAGTCCCGGTATCCGTCGAAGTCGCCGGGGTCGCCTGCCACGCCGATGTGGATGGGCGCGTCATCGGGCAGGTCTTTGAGCGCGTCGCGAAGCTGCGCGGCATTCCAGACCTGCGGGGTGTGCTCGAAGACGTCGGTCATGGGCACAGAGTGCCGGACCGGACCGCGTGGCCGGTGGAGACACGGCTACGACCGGGGCCAGAGGTCGAGCTCGGGCCAGGCTGGTGACCGTACGGCGACGCCTTGGCGCACCGTGAGGTCAATGCGCCTGTGACGGAACGAAGACGTCGCGGAGGACCGCCTGTGACTCGGTGCGGGATACAAATACTTCCGACCGCATGCACCGCGCTACTCCTGGGGGAACACCATGAAGTACACCCGCATTACAGCTCTCGCCGCCATCGGCGTCGCGGCCACCCTCTCGCTCACCGCCTGTGGCAGCGACAGCTCCGGGAAGGACTCGTCCTCCAAGAGCTCCTCGTCCTCGTCTTCTTCGTCCTCGGACGGTGGCTCGAAGTCGGAGGGCGGCTCGGGCTCCGGCGGCTCGGAGGCCGGCAACGCGAAGTCGGGCGCCGGTGAGGACACCGAGGCAGAGGCAGCCGCGAACGGCGCGACGAAGACCGGCGGCAAGGTCACGTTCTGCAAGACGGAGGACCTGGCCATCGACGCCACGGACGCCGCGCCCGACGAGGTCTCCGGCAGGATCGACATCACCATGATCAACCGGGGTTCGACCACTTGCTCGGCGACGGGCTTCGCGGGCGTCGACATCAAGGACGCCGACAACACCTCGAACCCCATCGAGCGCGGCCACGCCCAGCCGCGTGTCACCATCCTGAAGCCCGGTGACGCCGCTGTCTTCAACCTCGCCTACGACATCGACAACACCGGCGACAGCCTCGCGTCCCCGACCAACATCCTGGTGACGCCCCCGAACGAGACCCACACCGTGAGCCTGAAGTGGCCCGCAGGCGCGGGGGACATCAAGGGCGCCTACACCGACGTTGAGGTCTACCCCACACACACGACCAACTAGGGGTGGTGCCCGCGGGCTGCTCCTGGCGGCGGGCCTGCCGAGGGATCACCGGCCCGGACTGCGCGGCAGGTGCCGCGCCGCGGTACGCGGCGGCCGCCGCCCGCTTCAGCGCCTCCTGGCCGCATCCTTCCCGGGGGCCGGCCCCGGCGGCACGGACGTCGGAGGCGTGGGGGACCGGGCCAGGCTCGGATCGTCGCTCCGCCCCTGGTCGCGGTCACGATGATGGCAGGCCCGCCCTGTTCTGACGCAGACGAGCTGGTTCCAGGAGTGCATCCGCTCACTCAGCCGGATGTCTGCGCTCGGGCGGGCGCGCCGTCCAGGGAATCGGCTCGCCTTGCGCGCTGAACCGGGCTCCTGCTGGGTCGTCATCTGCCGCCTCGTACGGCGCTTTCTGCTCCTTCGTCTGTCCGTTGATGTTCGCCGGAGTCGTCGTTGGTGCTTCTGCGCCTGATGTGGGTCCCGCCTCCTTCACGACGGCGGGGTTTGTCCCCGAAGCTGATCGAGGACGCGGCCGCGACCAGAATTCCGACCTGCTCAGCGAAGTCGGGCCCGGGCAGAGGCAGATCGACGTCCGGCTCATCGTGGACGTACCCGACCGCGACGGCTGTGGGGAGGTACTGCATCAGGGCGTCGACTACCTCGGAGCGGCGGCGGCCACTGCGGTGGAGGGGCTGGCGGAGCACCCGCAGCACGGTAGGCGTGCTGGTGTCGACGCTCCGTACCGTCTCCGGTATGGTCCAGGATCCCTGCGATTCCTTCTGGCCAGGGGCGGATCTCTTCGTCGGCGTGGAGAGGGCCGGGCAACTGTCCGTCTGTGTCTGCTCGTACCACCAGGCTGCGGCGTCGTTCTCGCCGAGGGACAGGTGGTGCAGATAAAGGCAGTAGGACGCGGCCTTGTCTCCGGCTCCGGAGGCGTACTGCCACCACGACCGGGCCCCGTCCTCCGACTCGGCGAGCTGGAGGATGCAGCCCAGCACCCGGGCTCCGTCCGGATCGAGCAGTTGCTCGGTCACGAACCCGCTCAGCGCGGAGGTGGGGGTGCGTGACACCAGCGCCTCGCACAAGGCCAGCAGATCCTGGTTCGCCGCCTCACTCAGCAGGTCTGCGGAGCGGGCGCCGGACTCACCGGCCACGAGCCCGCCCGCGCCGGAGATCCTGTCGTACGGATCTTCCGGCCTGCTCGGATGGTCGATCAGCCGGGCCCGCGAGAAGAGCTCGTCGATAGCGGTCGCAGTGCATTCCTTTCAGGGTCGCTTTCAGTACCGAGAACGGCTTTCACCACATGCCTGGCGTGCCGCTCATCGGATCGGACGGAGGCAATCGGAACACCGAGGACATTGGCAACGGTGGAAGGCGGCATGCCGCGCAGGTGCCGCAGGACCATCACGTCGAGCTGCTGATCGGGCAGGCGGCTCAGCACCTTGAACAACGCACTGGATTCCTCGTACTGGGCGAACCGCTCCTCGTCGGACGCCGCTCGCTCCATCGCCACGGTGTCGAACGCGGCGGCCCCGAAATCCGGGCGGCCATCGACGTGCGGGGCCCGACTTCACCCGGTGACGTGCCCTGCTGAGTGGACGGCAGGCAAACGCATCGGGCCCTGGGACTGTTGGCTCAGAACGAGTCGCCGTGCCAATGGGTTGCTCCCGTGGCCTGCAGCGTGGCGCGTATCGCCTCCGGCGGGGCAAGGAGCGGGCGGGCCATACCCACCGTCTGCGTCCGCTCCCGGGCCTGATCCTGGGCGAGGAGCCGGGGCAGGGCAGCGCGGACGGCTGGGTCCTCGGGGAGGTGGGCCCGGCCGACTGCGGCGCCCGCCGCACGGGCCCGGCGGGCCACCGCAGCGAGCAACTCACCGAGGGCCGCCGGTGCGGCTTCCGTCACCGCGCACTCGCGGACCTCGACGGCCTCGCCGATGTGCTGGGTCACGGTGTAGCCGACCGCCGTCCCCCCGTTGTCCTCGGCGATCAGCCATTCGGCGCCGGGGCCGTACCAGGCGGGCACGCGGTGGATCCAGTCGTTGGCCGTCCGCACCGCGGTGAGTGGGCGTGCGGCGTTGAATCCGGCGTGCAGTTCTGCCAGCCGCGGGGCGTCGGTCGGGGTGGCCGCACGGATGCGGAAGCGGGGCTCGGGTGGGCCAACAGTGGTGAGCGGGCCCTCAGCCCAGGAGGTGCGGAAGCCGGTCCAGCCCGAGGGCTCGTAGACCCCGGGAGTGGCCGTGAACAGCAGGGACCATGCGCAGGACTCGGCGGTCATGGCCTCGGCGGCAATGGTGAGCAGTCGGCGAACCAGGCCCTGGCCCCGTGCCTCGGGGAGGGTGGCGACATTGCCGATACCGCCCACCCGTTCGACCCGGCCGTGGGCGTCGCGGAGCTGCCGCGGCACGTAGCAGACGACGGCGTCGACCGTGTCACCGCGCGCGGCCACGAAGGTCCGCCGGTGGCGGTCGGGGTCCAGGGCGTGCAGCGCCGGGAGGTGCGGGGCGTCGAAGCAGATCGCCCATAGCGCGTGCACGGCTGCCTCGTCGGCCGGGGCGAGGGTGCGCAAGGTGTGTGTCATGGCGTCAAGTTTCCTTTTGTGCTGACCCGGTCACCAAAGGGTGGCAGAGCTGAGCGTCGTACGCCGCGTACGCGGCGTGGCAGATGAAGCGCATCCGGTGCATCTGTTCGGCGAGCACGCCGCCGTCCACGACGATCCGGGCCCCGTTGTGTACGCCCCGGCGTCCGAGGCGAGCAGCAGCGCGCCCACGTTCTCGTCGGGCACCGAGTAGCAGCCAAGCGGAATACGCTCCCGGTAGGCCGTCTCGAACGCATCGCGGTCGAAGGGGAACGCGCCGTCGATCGGGGTCCGGACCGTGCCGAGTGCGAGTGCGAGGGCGTTGGCGGTGATGCCGTGCGGTGCGAGTTCGACGGCGAGGGCTGAGCGCCGCATCGACGACACCGGGCCACGGCCTACGGTCGCCGTGGCCTGGTGTCCGCGCGTGGGTGTCACCCGCGCCTGGTCTGTTGAAGGCTCACCGCGTCGACGTATCCGGTCATGAGGTTCCACGCGGACGAGTACAGCGAGACGCGGACCGACGCCGTACCAGGCGGAGCCGTACCACTCGCCTGCGCGTCGATCCAGCGCCGCTGGTCCGCGCTGCGGAGCGGTGCGCTCGCCATCCGGCCGACCGGCTGGCCGGCCCCGTCGAGGAAGCTCAGCAGCAGCACCGAATCGTCGGTGCTTCCGTCCTCGATGTATACCTTGGCACGGGCCCGGTAGTACGCCCCCGCGGCAGCCGGCACCGGCTCACTGGTCAGCTCCGCCGACGCCTCGGGGCCGCTCCGGGCCGCATCGACGATCTTCATGCTGCGTCTGCCGGTGTACGCCCGCTCTTGGGAGAGGGTGAACAGAGTGCCACCGCCCTGCCACCCTGGGACGGCGCCGTCGTCCAGCGGCGCCACCTCGAAGCCGGCGTTGTCGACGGCCACGGCGCCGGCCAGGCCGTGGCGCACCGGGATCATCCGCAGCCGGGACTCCGCCGTCTTGCCGAGGAAGTAGATGTTCTCGTGGCCGTCGGCGTCCCGGGCCAGGGTCATGAAGGCGACCTCCTCGTCGTAGTCGCCGAGTGTCACGTGGTCCATGGTCTTGGGGTCCACAACGGTGAGCTTGCTGGCCAGGGTGGTGTACAGCAGGCCGTCGGCGCCCCAGCGGAGGTAGACCGGCCGCCACATGCCGTAGTTCTTCACCTCGGGGTAGACCTTCTTGTACTTGACGACCTGGAGGGTGTCCGGGTCCATCGCGAACAGGAATCCGTCGGCCGCGCCCCACAGCAGGCCGTCGCGGCCGAAGCTGAGACCGCTGATCATCTTCGGGCTGTCGAGGCCGGGGAGGTCGAGGGTGAACTCCTTGACCTTGCGTTCGCCGGCGACATCCCAGACGAACATCTTGGCCTCGGACTCGGTGGCGTCGGTCCCCAGACCGCCGTAGACGGTGGTGGAGCCGTAGATCCGTCCGCCGCGCTGGGCGAGCCCGGCGACGCTCTGGTTGTGGACGATGTCGGGGTAGGTCTTCTTCTCCCCGTCGTCGGGGTCGTAGATGGTCAGCGCGCCGCCGAGCTTGCCGTAGTCGGGGATGGAGCCGATGAGCAGCTTGCCGTCGTGGGCCTTCATCACGTACGGCCGGTCCTGTTCGGAGCCGAGACGGAACTTCTCGGAGACGGCCGGGGTCGCCGCGTCCAGCTTCGCCGAGGAGATGATGCCTCCGGGGTAGATGCCGAAGTACATCGTGTCGCCCAGGCCCGCCATGCCCTCGGCCGGCGACGCCAGGGCGGTGCACCCGCGGATGCCGGTAGCCGGCCAGCCATCGCACGTTCGCCATCAGCGCGGCCTCCGGCGTGCCGACCCGCGCGAAGTCCCAGCCCACCGACTGGCATGCCGCCGCGGTCACCGCGAACTTCACTGCGTCCCCCGGCCCGATTCGCTCATCCGGGCGCACGTCCACCACCAGGGCCGTGCCATCCGCGCGCCGGACGAAGAAGTCCGGCGTGTGCCGCACCCGCTTCCCGTCCGGCCCAGGACAGCCGAAACGGCTGTGAGGACATGCCCGTCACCAGCGGGTCGAAGTCGAGCAGCATCAGGCGATCGTGCTCCAGCCACGACTCATATCCCACATGCCTGCCACCCCGCCGACCAATACCAGCCGCACCAGTTCCCCTGACCCCGGAAAGCCGGGAGCCGCCGCTCGGGCCGTACCGACTCAAACGGGACCGACCACAGGAGCCCCAAAGACCCGCGTTCACGAAGCCCAGCCGCGCTGACGTACTCCAGCTCGACGTCCTCTGCCGACGCCTCGTTCACATTCACCCGGGCCTCCGGTACGACGCCGACCAGCCACGACGACCGTAGACAGCGAAGAGGCGGCGTACCCGGAGAAGACCGAGACACCCCACCAAATGCCCGGAGATGACTGAGACGTCAGCTCACTTGCCCGGAGATCTCCGAGACTGCCCGGACAACACAGAGACAGGACAGCTGCGCTCTTCCATCGGTTCCCCCCGGACGGCTCCAGCTGTTGACAGATCGAGGTCAACATAACACTCGTACGCGAAAGGAGCGCTACCTGTACGGCGTTCGTACGCTATCCGTACGGTTCGTGGGGTAGAGTGTTGGTCAGGAGGTGTTCCATGTCCGAGTTGTTCGACGCGGTCGACGCGCTGCTCGCGTCCCGCGCCACGCTGCCGCCACCGGCGGAGCGCAAGCGGCTGCGTGCCGCGCACGGCCTGACGATCGATGAGGTGGCCACCGCGCTGAAGGTGCGCCGGGCCACGGTCAGCGGCTGGGAGTCCGGCAAGACCGAGCCCCGCCCGCCGGAGCGGGACGCGTACGCCCGGCTGCTGGACAAGCTCGCGGAGCTCTACCCCGCCCCGGCCGACACGTCCGCGCCCGTCCAGGACGCTGCGGTGCCGGTCACGTTCACCGGTACGCCTGCCCCGGCGGAGCAGACTCTGTCCACAGGCCCGGCGCCCGAGGCTGCGGCCATGACTGCATCCGAGAACACCCAGACCAGCCCGGCCCCCGGCGCCGCTGCTCCGGCGGCCGCGCCGCGTCCGGCGCGTACCACCAGGCCGTCGTCGACGTCGCGGCGCCCGGGCGCGACGAAGGCGGCCCCGGCCGCCACCCCGGTGGACGGCGCCGACCCGCGGTTCGAGAACGGGCCGCTCGCGGTCGTCGACGTCGAGGACGGGAAGGTGCTGGCGTACTGCCCCGGCGGCCTGGTCCTGGACGTGCCCGCCAAGTCCATTCCGGCCCTGGTGGACTGGACGCTGCGCGAGGCGAAGCTCGGGCAGTCGAAGCTGTCCGGTCCG
Source organism: Streptomyces sp. NBC_00057 (assembly GCF_045041165.1). Taxonomy (NCBI): domain Bacteria; kingdom Bacillati; phylum Actinomycetota; class Actinomycetes; order Kitasatosporales; family Streptomycetaceae; genus Streptomyces; species Streptomyces sp. NBC_00057. Next base: position 8,761,359 of record NZ_CP108256.1, read on the forward strand.
GGCAAGGCCGCCGACCCGCTGCTCGTGCTCACGGAGGCCGCGCTGGAGCGCTACGGCCTGCCGGTCGCCCTCACGGAGGAGGAGCGGCTCGCCGGGCGGCTGCCGGAGGGCCACAAGGTCATCAAGCAGCTGGTGCGCGCGGAGTGGAAGCTGACGAAGCGTGGGTTCGGGCCGTGGGCGCGGATCTACCGCCCGGCGCGGGGCTCGGAGCGGGCCTGCGTGCAGCTGTGCATCCCGTCCTGGCAGGCGCTGGACACCCGGCACTGGGGCGAGGCCGGGCAGCTTCCGCCGGCGGAACTCGCCCGGGTCCTGGGCGTGTACGCGTCCCGGGTGATGACGCCTCGCGGCTCCACCGCCGTCACCGGCCTGGAGCTGATGACCGCGCTGCACCCGGCGACCCGGGCCTCCGAGCCGGACGCCGACGGCAAGCGGCACTCCGAGCACAACCCCGGCTCGCTGGGGAAGGACCCGGTCGATTGCGCGCCGTGCGAGGCCCCCGACGGGCACCCGCTGCTGGCGGACCTGCCCCGCTTCCACGTCCGCGGCCCGGCGGAGAAGCTGTTCGAGGAGGCGTACGACTGGGCGCGCCCGCTCACCGACGACGAATGCCTGCGCCGGAACCTGGTGGGCATCGACGTGAACATGGCCTTCGCCGCCGGAGCGAACGGGCTGATCGTCGGCCTTGGCGCGCCGACGCACGTCAAGAACCCGGCGTTCGACCCGAAGCTCCCGGGAAGCTGGCTGGTGGACCTGTCGCACGTCGACCTGTCCCGGGTGAAGGTCGGCAAGGACAAGTGGGCGGAGCTGGACGCCAGCCTGCTGCCGAGCCCGTTCACGCCGAAGGGCGAGCGCCCGGAGGGACCGGCCTGGTACGCGACGCCCACTGTCGCCTACGCCCAGGAGCTGGGCTACGACGTCGCGCCGATCGAGGCATGGGTCCGGTACGAGAACGGCCGCTACCTGGACGGCTGGTACAACCGGCTGCGCGACGCCTACCTCGCCACGATGGCCGACCTCGGCGTCGACGCGGACCTGTCGCCGCAGGACTTCCTGGCGGCGATGGACGGCTACCGCGGCCGTGACCCGGAGCTGGCGATCGTGGTGTCCGCCGTCAAGGCGACGGTGAAGGGCGGCCTGGGGAAGCTGCGCGAGCGGCCCCGGGGCGAGGGCTGGCGGCCGGGCGAGCCGTGGCGGGCGCTGTCCCGGCCGACGTGGCGGCCGGACATCCGCGCGGCGGTCATCTCCCGCACGCGGATGAACCTGCACCGGAAGATCGTCAAGCACGCGGCGTTCACCGGGCAGTACCCGGTCGCGATCCTCTCCGACTGCGTCGTGTACGCGGTCGACGGCGAGTCGCCGCTGGACTTCCTGCCCTACCGGGAGGGCAAGCCGCTGCCGGGCGGCTTCAAGCTCGGGGTCAACCCGGGCCTGGTCAAGTGGGAGGGCACGCAGAGCGTGCTGTGGGGCGAGGGCGTCCGCGAGCAGTTCAACGCCCCGGAGCTCAACCTCGCCCGGTACATCAAGGACGGCACCGTCACCGACAAGGACAACGGAGAGTAGGTAGACCGCGATGAGCATGTTCGGGGACGGCCTGGACCAAGCGGTGCAGAAGGCGTTCACCCGCCCGATCCCGAAGTCGGCCGGCGCGCAGATGCGGTACCTGGTCAAGCAGTACAAGGGCACCAAGGCCGTCGCCCAGATGCTACGGGTCTCTCAGCGGACCGTCGAGCGGTACGTGAAGGACCAGATCAAGAAGCCCCGCCCTGACCTTGCCGCCCGCATAGAGCGCGAGGTCAAGAAGCGGTGGCAGCCGCAGATCCGGGCGAAGGCCCGCGAGCAGGCGGCCACGACCGGCGGCATCGTCATCGACACCCGGGCCCGCCTCGGCTACACCGCCCCGATCGGGTCGACGGACCAGGACCGGAGCCGGCACCTGACCGTCGCCCTGCCGCCGCAGTACGCCGCCCGCCTCTTCGACGCCCAGGAGCAGGGCGCCAGCGACCAGGAGCTGAGGGAGATCGCCGCCCAAGCGCTCAAGGAGGTGTACTTCCAGGACGGCGGCCGCCGCGCCGGCTCCCTGGAGGAAGTCCGCTTCACGGACATCGAACACCTGGAGTTCGACCTGTAGAGGCCACGCCCCGAACAGCCCGCGCGCCTGTGACTGTGCAGCTCGGTTGGCACTTGTGTACTTGAGTTGGCACCAGTGAGCAGTTCAGTTGGCGCGCGGGCTTTCCGGCAGGTGACGGGGTACCCCTGGCGTGTGGACGCGCTCGGTCACACCCGGCCGCTGGGCATGACGTGCAGCAAGTCATTCCGTGCAAGTTGCGGCATTGCAGGTCAGCGCCCCGCCTCGACTTGCCTGAGGCCGGACATCTACGCTCGATGCCCGGGCGGCAGTGATCGCGCCGGACGGGTTCCGAGGGGGATGTGCGATGCGCGCTGGGTGGATCAGGCTGTGGCAGTGGACGGCGTGTGGCGGGATCGGGCTGAGTCTGTATGCGGGCTGGTTGACGTTCGATGACATCCGGGACCGCGCTTCCAGCGAGCGCGACATCAGCGCGGCGTGTGAACCGTTCTGGGTTCGGTAGAGACTCTAGATTGTGGCTGTGACCTGCGGATTTTGCTGCTGTTGGTAGTGGACGGCTTCGTATTCGACGGGCGGGACGTGGCCTATCTCACCGTGGAGTCGGCCGTGGTTGCACCAGTCGACCCACTCGGCTGTGGCCAACTCGACGTTGCCGAGGGCTTTCCAGGGCCGCTGGGGCTTGATGAGTTCCGTTTTGTACAGGCCGATGGCCGATTCCATCAGAGCGTTGTCGAGGGCGTTGCCGACGGTGCCGATGGAAGCGGCGAGCGCAGCCGCCAGGGCCGGGCCCGGCTGACGTCCCGCCGCCGGGTCCCCCCGGTACGACTTCCCACCCGCCCGGGTGACGCCATCTGTACAGGAACGATTCTCCAGCGCCCGCGCGCCCGAGCATGAGGGGCATGATTCGTCATCTGCGCCGTACCACCACCTTCTTCGCGGCCGCCGCGGTGGTTGCCGGTCTCGCGGTCACCGTCGCTCCCGCCACGGCCGCCCCCTCCCACAGCCCCGTCGGCCGGGCCCCGGCCGCCCGCGACCTCCTGGAGCCGCCTGACGCCGCGAAGGCCCGCGAGCTGCTCGTGGGCCTCGGCGTGGCCGACGAGGCAGCCGGCATCATCTGCGGCACCGATGGCAGATCGGGGCTCACGGTGGGGGCGGCCCACGCCAGGGACTGCGCCACAGCACTCCAGGTCGCGAGCGCCTACACGCGGAGCTGGAACAGCGGCGGCGAAGGGGCCACGACCGTCCACGCCGCAGGATCCGTCTGGAGCTGTCGGGAACAGCCGGGTCCGCTGAATCCGTATCAGGAATGCGTCGAGACAGGCGGCACCGGTCGGTGGGTCACCCTGACGTCCTGATCGAGACGCCCGTCGACGCTACGGGCCTGCTGGTCGCAGCGCTCGCGGACGTCGTAACGCTCCAACGGCGCCGGCAGGCGCGGATCTCGGCGTTCGACGAGGAGAGCTCCTTCCTGGACACACTGTCGGAGTATCAGTGGCCAGGGACGCGGCCGGGCTGGCGCAGGAGACGCTGGACGGTCTGATCAAGCCGGTGATCGAGGTCTGCGAGTTCTACGGCGCGGTGCTGTGGCAGCTCTCGTCCCGTGAGGTCGATCGGTACTTCGCCGGGCCGGGGAAGCGGGCTCAGTCGACGATGCGGTACAAGATCGGCAAGATCGACGGGTACTTCGCGGTCCTGGAGCAGCGGAACGCGGGCGAGATCCTGGGCCAGCCCTGCGCTTCGGTCCGCCGTCCGGAATGCCGCAGTGCGGCCACCCCGGGCTGGTAGCCCGCCGAAGTCCCGCACTGTCCAAGTCGTTGGTATCAGTGGACGATTCGCTCCATGATCCAGTCGACCAGTGGCTTGGTCACCTGGCTGTGCTCGGTGTTCTCGCTGTCGCACTTGAACTCGTCGAGCGCGCTCTTCTCGTCGGCTGCCTCGACCTTCTCGTACGGGTCGACGTCCCACTTGGCCGGGTCGTAGTCCAGCGCGACCGCACTCACGGAGGGGACGAAGCAGCTGAACTTGTACTTCTCCGGGATGTCAGCCCCGAGTGCCGCGGCGATCTTGCCGAAGGAGCCGAGGGTGCCACCGGGCGTGCCGTCAAGGCCGGGAACGTACGAGGTGAAGCCCCGTCGGACCTGGCCGGCTGCCCGCATCTCACCGATCGGCTTGCGCGTTTTGCCGTCGGGCTGGAAGTTTGCCTGGGCGTAGACGACCAGCGGCACCTGCCGCTTGAACACCTCCGTGCCGGCCGGCAGGTCGCGGCCGGTGCCGTTGCCGGTGCCGTTGGCCACGCCCAGCTTGCGCGGCCGTCGCGGGAACTGGCCGAGGTCGCGCAGTTCGGCCAGGAACTGCGTGCGCAGTTCGCTGGAGGTGGTGACGGCGCCTTCGTACTTCGCGTCCGGGATCCATGCGTACAGCAGCTGCTGCGCGGCGGGGCTCCTGATCAGCTCGGCCTCCTTGACCTTGCCGGGCTCGGCCGGCAGCGACTCGAAGAAGTAGGCCATCTGCTGGAGGACCAGCGGGATCCAGGCGCCGTTGTGTGGGGAGTCCCAGGAGAGGTAGGTCGCGGTCTGGTGGTTTTGGTGCTGGTTCTCCATCTCGGCGAGGGCGTAGCGGGTGATGACGCCGCCCATGCTGACCCCGCCGACGATCAATGGCTCACCGCCCTGCCTCTCTTGGATGACCTTGTTGATGGCGCTGATCACCACCCCGGCGTTGGCCTGGATGTAGGTGTGGCGCTCCTCGAAGCCGACCAGGACAACGTCGATGCCCGCGGTGAGCAGCTGCTCGAGGAAGCCCACGTTGCTGCCCGGGTAGGGCGCGTTGAAGTGGGCGAACAGCCCCGGCAGGTCACTGCGGCCGTAGTTGAAGCCGTCCGCGAAGATGAACGGCCGCTCCAGCTCGTCGTGGCCGTCGGCGAGGTAGACCGCAGCCTCGCCGAGGGCCACCTCCCGCCGGTACGGTCGGGCGGACCGAAGCGGCCAGGTGTGCTTCGGCTGCCGGTCGCTGTCGCGCGACACGCCCGTCGGGGTGCCGAACCAAGGGCCTTGCGGCAGGTTCTTGGCGAACTCCGCCACCTTGTCCGCCGAGGACTTCTCCTCGGCCTGCTTCCACGTCAGTTCGACGTCGATCCTGGCTTCCTGTGCCATGGGACAGCTACCGCCTCTGCGTAGGTGTTGTTCACGGGCCCGCCACAGCCCATCCCTGATCACGTGCGAGCGGGCGGGCAGTGCACGGGATTTGTCACAACTCCGGGCAGAGGATGGGATCCGCCACCTGCCCTCACAGTGACCAAATGTAACAATGCCATCACTCGGCGTGTCGTGCAAAGGCGGGCGGCCTCGCCGCCCAGGCTGCGGCATGACCAGTACCTTTTACCAAGAGCATCCCGATGCTGCCCAGGCAAGAGCCCCCGTGCCTCCCAAACTCATCAACATCACCCGACCGTGGTTCGGGGCGCCTCCCAAACTCATCGACAAGTGACGTCACCACTGCTGCTCGATAAAGCCACACCCGCAAAGTACGGAACTAGCCTTCCATGGCGCCGAGCACGCCCTCGAAGGTGCGCCCGCCGTGCAGCGACATACAGCGCCAGCAGCCCGAGGACGGTCGCGCAGACTGCGCCCGCCACCATCGCCGGGACGGTGGCCCGGGTGAGCAGTCCGGACAGCCGCCGCAGTGCGCCCACCACACCACAGCGAGCAGCACGTCAGCGGCCCGGTACAGGAGTCAGTCGCCGAGCGGCGCGCCCGCCGGGCCCGGATGCCGGTGCGGGCCTCTTCCATGTACGCGCGTACGTCAGACGCGGGTGGTGTGCCGGTCCAGGAGGGCCCGCAGCTGGTCGACGTCGTCGGCCGTGCTCAGCCCGTGCTTGGGCAGGACCTCGAGGCACATGATGTTGGGGTCCCGGCTGAGCAAGACGAAGTGGCCGCGCGTCTCCCGGTAGCCCTGGAGGACCGACCACTTCTGGATGAGCGTGCTGTGGTCGCTGCTGGTGGTGATTCCGGCCGGGGACACGGTGGTGCGGTACTCGCCCTGCCATCCGACGATCCGCTGCACTTGGGCGGCCTGCAGCCGCGGATAGCCGCCCACCACCAGGACGACGAACAGGAACAGAGCGGTAGAGATCACGTCGGCACTGCCCCGGTTTATGGTGCCCACCAGCCACTGCCCCACCCACAGTGCGAGGAACACGCTCCGCAGCAGCAGCCCCCACCGCTTGATCCGCTTCCGGACCCGCAGACCGACCAGTGTGTCGGCGGGCTGCGGGCGGTACACCAGCTGCACCGCCGCCTCGTCCACGACATCGGCGGCGACTTCCGCGCTGTTTTTGGTGACTTCGCGGCCCTCGGCCATGGTCCCTCCCCGGTAAGACGACCCGCGGATCCTACCGGCCCCTCAATGCCGGGGCGGACGGCCGCCGTGGCGGGGCAGGCGGCGGTCGAGTATGCCGCGCAGCCGGTCGGTGTCGGCCCGGCCCAGGGCGCGCTTCGGCAAGTACTGGACAACGACCGAGTACGGGGCCGGGGAAAGCAGGACGAATCCGGCAGCGGTCTCCACGTACCCGCCGAAGGTCTGCCAGCCCCGGCGGGTCTCCGTGTGCGCGCCCGTGAAGCGCACTGCCTCGTCGGAGTCGGCGACGGTCACGGTCCAGGGCCGGAGCGGGGCACTCATCCTGGCGTGCCGCGCGGCCAGGACGCCCGTCCGGGCGGCGAGGCCGAACAGGCTGCCCCCGAAGGCGAAGCCCGCGGCGAGGAAGTCGTCCGCGAGCAGCCACACCGCCACCGCGAAGAACGTGAAGATCGATCGGGCGCCACCGGACACTGATTGATCGGGGTCACAACGCGATTCGCACCATCAATCGGATGCGGTCCGGTTCGGGCCCGGAACAACCCCTGCGGGAACCGAATCAGTGACAAACGATCCAACTTCGTTGTCAGAGGACAGCGCCTCTTACCTCCCAGGCTCACAGGTCGCCTCCCAGGAACGCGTCCACCTGGGGATTCGCCGGTCCTACCTCCCAGGCATACAGGGCAACAGGCTCATTTCCGGCCCCAGTCCCCCGGCTGCCTCACAGGAGTGCTGGGGGACTGAGGGGTTGCCGTCGGTGATCAGTTCCGGATCGGTGGCCAGACGTGCGGTCCGGAGCACTGCCCGCAGGCGGCGCAGCCGGCGCACTCCATACAGAACTGCTTCGGGACGCGCGAGCACGAGCAGATCGGGTTGTAGTCGGGGTCGTCGTCGCTCACGAAGTACGGCTCCCGGAGCGGGGGCGCGTAGTCGACGTGGACCTGGCCGTCGGCCGTCAGCTCTTCGTACCGGGTGCCGCAGCCCGTCGACTGCGCCGTTGCTCTCGTTCGCCCCGCGTGGGGAGCAGTCCGTCACCATGCGCGCTCTCGCCAGGGCGGTGGCATGAGCAACCGTGTAGCCGATCAGTTGGGAACAGGCACGTCCTTCAGCAGGGCCCGCGGCGGTGTCAGCGCGCGTCGTCAGGCCGTCGCCGCGACAACCGGAGCTCCCACCGCAGGCGCCCCCGACAGCCGCCTGCGGACACTGCCACTCAGCCAGTTGGTCCCAACTCGCTTCAACCCCCGCCGCAACTTCGGCACCGAAGAGGACTTGCGCGAGTTCGGGCTGAAGCTGAAAAAGAAACAGCTGCAGCCAGCGGTGGCTGTCACCAGGCAGGCGTACCTTGCCCTGTGGCCGGGAGAGGCTGACAGCGTCGGCAGCGCCGTCTATGTCATCGCCAACGGCGAGCGGCGCTACCGCGCGTCCAAGGCAGCTGGTCTGCCGACGCTTGAGGTTGTCGTCGATGACGAGGTGGCCAAGTCACGGGCTGACTTCCTGGATGCCGTTCTCGCGGAAAACAACGACCGGGAGGATCTCGATCCGGTCGAGCGTGCCCTCGGCATCAGGACCTTGGTCGAAGAGCTCGGCGGCAAGGCCAAGGTCCCAGAGCACTACAGCAAGTCAGGCGGGTGGGTAACGCAGCAGATGTATCTGCTCGATCTGACGCCGCCCCTGCAGGAGCTTGTCAGCTCCGGTGAGCTGCCTGTGCGTGAGACGCGAGCACTGGTGAAGCTGCCCGCTGATCAGCAGGTGGCAGCGTGGCAAGCGAGATCCGCCAAGCGAGAGGAGGACAAAGCCCAGCCGAAGGCGCCACGAAAGAAGCGGTCTGCTGGGCTCGATGCTGCGCAACCCCCCCTCGAATCCAAAGAAGGGCTTTACCGCGGTAAAGCTCAGTAAGGCTCCGATCCCCGATCCGCGGTCGACGCTCTCGGATAGTGACCAACCTGGGCCGCTCCTGCCGACGCTGGATCCCGCCGACCTGGCGGAGTTGGTCATCGCGCAGATGACTCCGGACGCTCGGAAGAAACTGACGACTCTATTGATCACGTACAACAGCTCCGAGGTCGACCAACGCGGCAAGGTCCGGGACGGCCAAGCAGGAGACATCAGCGACGGCTCCGTCCAGGGAACGGCGGTCTGACCTTCGCGCAAGGCAGAGGGCCCTGGCCGGGGATGTCCTCGGACAGGGCCGCTTCGTGTGCGGTGGGGTGAGGCCGGGCAACAGTTGCTGATCGTGCTGCTGCCGATCGGGGTGTGATTCACGCGGGACTCGTAACGGCTGCCCCACATATCAGGGTGCCGGGCGGCACCAGATCGACGTTGGTGCGTTCGGCGGTGACCGGCCGGTGAACTCAAAGAAGGCCTGGCTCTCGATGCCTGAAACGCAAAATGGGCCTGCCCATCCCCAGGAGACGGGGATGGGCAGGCCCAGCGAATCGGGTGCGGGTCACCTGCGGCACACACGGGCGCGCCACTTCGGGCGGGGCGTTGGTCAGGGGGTGGTGGCGAGCCCGGCCTGCTCCAGTTCGGTGTGGCGCTCTTGTAGGTGGTCCAGGGCGATGGGGTCGCCGGCGAGGGTGGTCAGCAGCTCGCGGATGTATTGCTCGCCTGCGTGGAACCCGGTGTGGTAGCGGCAGTTGTCCTGCGCTTCGAGGCAGGCGTCGCAGTCCTCCCCGTGGGTTCCGTAGGGCGCGGTCTCCGGGCCCGGGACGTCGTCGGAGCGGGAGGCCGCGGCTGGGACGTCGGTGATGTCGTCGGTTTGGAACAAGTCTCGCCTCCACGTGGGCGGCAGCGCGGCCAGGTGCTCCGCGAGGGCGGCGGCGACGGCCGGGTAGTGGTCGTAGAGCGATGCCCACAACCGCTGCGCCTCGGTGGCCGGCTCATCGTCCGAGGCTAGGGTGCATGCCTTCTGGGCGTAGGAGCGGATCCTTCGGTGGTGATGCCGGCTGCTGCGGCTTCTTGGAGAGCCCGGTCCTCGGTCGTGCCGACGTAGTCCGGCTGGAAGCAGCGGGCGGCGAGCCGCTCGGCTTCGTCGGCGCTGTGCCGGGCCAGGGCGGCGAGCGTCTGGTCGGCCCAAGAGGCATAGAGCTGGTATCGGTGGTCGGTGTTGCCGTAGGCGACCGACAGCATCCGGTATCGCGTCCGGTGCAGTCCGGTGAGGGTCCTCATCGGTTGCTCTCCTTCCTCTCGCACGTGGTCGTCCGGGTCCGTAGTTCCTGTGCCATGAGGACGCCGACGTCTTCCATGTACGGGTCGCGGTAGGCCCGGTGGTTCGAACGGTGCGCTCACCGCCCGCACCGTGAACCCCGGCACAACCGTGTCCGCCTTCTCTTCCATCTGGGCGTTGAGGCGGGTGGCGTCGCTGTCGGCGTGCCGGACCTGGGTGTAGGGACCGAGGCGCAGCAGGGTGTGGCCGGTGCCGTTGCAGCGGCGGGCTTCGACGTGGACGCCGTAGTTCGCCGGCGTCATGCCGACGTCGGAACATAACGGGGGCAGGGGATTCTCTCTATCGGTCGGACCGGTCGCCGGGAAGGTGCCGGGGATCATGGGTCGAGGTAGGGGGCGATGGTGGCGGCGGTGGTCGCGGAGCGCAGGTAGTTCTCGGCGTGGTGGAAGCCGAACAGGGGGTTGATGACAGTGGTGTGGTCCAGGGAGATCCCGTCGAAAAATCGGCCTGGTTTGGGCGGGATGGCCACGGGGTCACCGGGGTCGGCGATGTTGACCCATCGCGTTATTCCGGGTGGGCGGGTTCCCCGCCGTGCCGGGCCGGTGCCCTGCGGGTCGGGGAAGGCGCTCGAAGACGGCGCGGGGCAGTGCCGGGGGAGAGCCCAGGGTGAGGAACAGTTCGGGTTGGAGTTCCGGGTGTGCGTGCAGGGCTTCGTAGCCGACGACGGAGCCCAGCGAGTGCGCGATGACGATGCGCGGAGCGTGCCGGGCGATCCGCATGGCCACTTCGTCGCGCGCCGCTACGCGGTCCGGGGCGTCCTCGGCCCGCAGGTAGGCGGCTACTTCGCGGAACAGCAGTCGGATGAAGACGCGCAGCGGTCCTTCGGCGAGGTCGAACCTCCGGGCCACCCAGGACGACAGTCCCCGCAGGGGCACCGTGGCGTGGCCCTGCGACACCTCCTCGGGAGCCCCCCAGCTCCCGCGCCCAGGCCGTGAGCATCTCCTGTGCCAGTGGGTCGTCCAGGAGGTCGGGGTCCCCGACCACTTGGGCTACCGGACCGGTAACCAGCTTGTCCGCGTAGTACGCGAAGTCCAGATCGAACCGGTTCGGGGCGATGCCGAGACTGCTGGTCAGTTGCCGTGCCCAGGCGCGGGCCTCGAGTGTGCGCAACTCTTCCAGGCGCGTGCCGGACACCTCGGGGCCGAAGCTATTGCCCACGCCGTGTACGGCGACGATTCGAAGGGGGGCCGCGGCGACGGCGCCGTCGGCGATGCGTGGGCTGACCTGCTGCGTGACTGCGCTCGACGCGGCATGCGCGCTCCCGTCCTCGCGGTCGGCGACGGCGCGCTCGGTTTCAGGAAGGCGCTCTCGGCGGTGTTTCCCGAAGCCCGGCATCAGAGGTGCTGGGTTCACAAGATCGTCAATGTGGCGAAGCCCTGCCTAAGTCCGCCCAGCCCGGCGCGAAGAAGGCCCTACAAGAGATCTACAACGCCGAGGACCGCGACCACGCGCTCAAGGCCGTCGCCGCGTTCGAGAAGACCTACAGCGCGAAGTTCCCCAAGGCCGTCAAGAAGAGAAGCTTGTCGAGTCCGACCAGGCCCGCTGGCGGGCCGTGAACGCACACCACCTTGTCGCCCTCGTCCGCGCCGGAGCCCGCTTCGAACGCGGACACCTCGTAGAACGCCCCGAAGCCCACGCAGCCTGACGCAGGTCAACTGATCCACAGATCTTGGCTATTGCTTCAGTCCCCCCTCCTCGGGCAGAACGAGTGGTTCGACCCCACGCGCAGCCTCACGACGAGCTGAGACCTTTCGGTGCTTGATGCGCCAGCCCTGACTCGTTCGCACGAGCTGATCCTCGTAGGTGAAGCCGGCAACCGAACCGTCCTGGTTCAAGGCGATGCCCTTCGACCATGCCCGGGCGCCGTCGCCGTCCTCGCGGACGATGACGTTGGTGACATGGTGGGCAAGCGGGCCGTCAGGCCCGTGACGATGCGCAGCCGCGATGTACATATCGATGCGCGGCCGGGATGGGGCATGTGCCGGCAGGGGAGCGAGACCAAGATCGCTGGCGTCAACCACGAGATCGGGCGTGAACACCTCGTCGAATCGTTCATAGGTGCCGGCGTCACTCAGATGACCATGGAGTGCGATCACCTCGTGGATTGCCAGCCGGTCGTCGGCGGTCAAACTCCAGACACATCGGTAGGCACGCGCCGGTCGAGGCTAGCACCGCCTTCCACTCCTCGGATGGGACGAGTTTGTCGCTGATGGAGGACGCGATCAACAAGTCGCATGACACACCGATCCACAGGTCTTGACAATTCCTCAGGCGGGCGAAGAACGCGAGGGCCAGTGAGGTGCACTGGCTGACGCCTCGGGCCTTTCACCGGTGGGTGGATGTCGGGCTGCGGGGTCATGGTGTTGACGGACGTCCTTCGTTGGGGTGGAAGGGGCGGTTGGAGGACCGGAATGCAGCCTTCGCTGATCTGCTGTTCTCATCCGGTGTGCGGTTGACCGAGGGGGCCTCGCTGCTCATGTTCGAGGTCCCGGCCCTGGCATTGGAGGGCGGCCGTTACTACGTGGTTCGGCTCGCGCGGCAGGTGACGAAGTCGAGGAGAGCTCGGACGTTCTATGTCTCGGCGCCGGTGGTGGGTGAGGTCGAGGGCTACGTGGAGTCGTCCAGGGCGCGCGTGGTGCGGCGGGCGCAGATGCATGGCCGGTATCAGCGTCTGCCGGCTTGGCGGCTGGTGACCCACCAGACGGGAGGGCGGCGCCGGCTGATGCACTGGCGTGACCAGGACGGGATTGAGGGGCAGACGGCGTTGGCAGAGGCGACGGTCGAGGAGCGAATGAGCCTGCTTGCTGAGGGCCGGCGGGGCCAGAGCACATCGTGTCGGCCGGGATGAAGGCGCTGGAGATGAGGGGGAGGAGGGGGATTAGCGGCATGGCCATGTTGCTTGCCGCCTCGGGGTTCGGGCTGGCCATGCCCATCCCGACCGCGATCCAGGTGAGCGCCAGGGCGAACAGCGCGAGCAGCCCGAACGCCGCCAGCCACTCCAGGCCAGTGGCGTCGGTGGACCTGAAGCCGATAGCCGCGGCGACGGCACCGACGAGGACCAGGCTCGCGAGTGCCTGCAGCACGGTGCCGACGACGTGTCCGATGAGTAGAGAGCCTCGGTAGACCGCCGTCGTGCGGAAGCGGGCAATGAATCGCTCGGTCATGTCCATGGAGAAGGACACCGCGGCCCCGATCACGGTGCTGCCGGTGGTCATCAGCAGCAAGCCCGGGGCGAGGTAGGCAATGTAGTCGGAGCGGTCCGCGCCACCGCCGCCGATGCCCGCGCTCATCACATCTCCGAAGATGTAGGCCGGTGGCGGGGTGGTGCGGCGAGGTGTGTACGTGGCTGTCCGCCGGCGATCGAGCGTGGTTCAGGTGGTGGTGTCGGGGGTTGTTTCGGGTTTCGTGTGGAGGATGTCGCGGGCCTGTTCTGCGGCGCGGGCGATGCTTTCGGAGACGAAGTCGAGGAAGCGGGCGATGTTCTCGAGGCGGGCGCCGGCTGGGGTGTCGGGGCCGAGGACGCTGATGCCCTGCCGTGAGGTTTCGACGAGTTGGGCGGTGGAGCGGGCGCTGGCCATCATCGCCTGGTACCAGACGTCGTCGTCGACGATGTAGCGCTCGCGGCGGCGTTCGTCGCGTTCTCTGCGGACCATTCCCTGGCTCTCGAGGAACGTGATTGCTTTGGAGATGGACGCCGGGCTGACCTGGAGGCGCTGGGCGAGTTCGGCTGCGGTGAGGCTGCCGGTGTCGGTGAGGGTGAGGCAGGCCATCACCCGGGACATCATCAGGGGTGCGCCGGAAGCCATGATGACGGTGGTGAACACTTCCTCGTACTCGCGCACGGCTTCGGCGTCGCGTCCGTAGGGCTGCGGGGGTGTCTGCGCCTCGCGGGGTGCGGCCTTCCTGCGGCGGTGGGCGCGGTGTTCGGTGGCGCGGTGGGCCACTTCGGCGCGGTAGGCGGTGGGGCCGCCGTTGCGCATCACCTCGCGCGTGATCGTCGAGGTGGGGCGGTCCAGACGTCGGGCGATCTCAGCGTAGGCGAGGCCGTCGGCCAGTCCCAGTGCGATCTGCTGGCGTTCTTGCTGGGTGAGCCTGCCTCCCGGCATCGCGGTCTCCTTCGTGGCCTGGGCGTGGCCCTGTGGTGGCTGGTGTGCCGACTATAGCGTTCACTCTCAATTCATTGCAACACTCCGCACGTGGAGGCGTTGCATTATGCGCGAGGTCATTGCATCAATTTTGCTGCATCCACCTGCACTGATGGGATTTTGACGCAACGAATATGTTGTCGGATCTATGAATGCAACGTAGCTTTTCCCCTATCGGAAAGAGCGGGCCGAAGGGGCGCGCGCTACCGGAGAAGGAGAGCATGATGCAGAAGTTCGACACCCCCGCCGCCGTCCAGGCCGTCCTCGACATCCCCGCAGGACGCATCCAGTTCATCGCCGCCGACCGGGCCGACACCACGGTCGAGGTCCTGCCCGCCAACGCCGCCAAGAGCCGCGACGTCAAGGCCGCCGAGCAGACCGAAGTCACCTACGCCGACGGCGTCCTGCGGATCCAGGCCCCGCAAGCGAAGAACCGGATCCTCGGCAACTCCGGATCCGTCGAGGTCACCGTCCAGCTGCCCGCCGGCTCCCGTGTCGAGGCGAAGGCGGCCGCCGCCGAGTTCCGCGGCGTGGGACGGTTCGGCGATGTCGCCTTCGATGGCGGTTACGGCTCGGTCAAGCTGGATGAGGCCACCAGCGCCCGCCTCACCGGACTCGACGCCCACATCACGGTCGGCCGCCTGAACGGTCCCGGCGAGATCAGCACACAGCGGGGCAACGTGAACATCACCGAGGCCGTGCGCGGGCAGCTCACGCTGAACACCCAGCAGGGCGACATCACCGTCGGCGCGGCTCGCGGCGTCTCCGCCTCCCTGGACGCCGGCACCGGCTACGGCCGGATCGACAACGCGCTGAAGAACAGCGACGGCACGCCCGGTCTGACCATCAAGGCGACCACCTCCCAGGGTGACATCGCCGCCCGAAGCCTCTGAATCCTGCAGTCTTTGAAGGAGCTTTCCTCATGACCAACTTGGCCATCGCGGCGCACGGGTTGCGCAAGTCCTACGGTGACAAGACCGTCCTCGACGGGATCGACCTGACCGTCCCGGAAGGCACGGTCTTCTCTCTGCTCGGCCCGAACGGCGCCGGCAAGACCACCGCCGTGAAGATCCTGTCCACCCTCGTCTCCGCCGACGCCGGCGACCTGCACGTCGGCGGTCACGGCTTGGCCGCCGAACCGCAGGCCGTACGTGCCGCGATCGGTGTCACGGGGCAGTTCTCCGCCGTCGACGGCCTGATCACCGGCGAGGAGAACATGCTCCTCATGGCCGACCTGCACCACCTCTCCCGCCGCGAGGGCCGCCGAGTGGCCGCCGAGTTGCTGGAGCGCTTCGACCTGGTCGAGGCGGCGAAGAAGCCGGCCTCCACCTACTCCGGCGGCATGAAGCGCCGCCTCGACATCGCGATGACCCTCGTCGGCAACCCCCGGATCATCTTCCTGGACGAGCCGACCACCGGCCTCGACCCGCGCTCGCGGCACAACATGTGGGGCATCATCCGCGAACTGGTCACCGATGGCGTCACCGTCTTCCTCACCACCCAGTACCTGGAAGAAGCCGATGAACTCGCGGACCGGATCGCTGTGTTGAACGACGGGAAGATCGCCGCGGAGGGCACGGCCGAGGAACTGAAGCGGCTCATCCCCGGCGGACACGTCCGCCTGCGCTTCACCGACCCCGCCGCCTACCAAAACGCAGCCGGCACCCTCAACGAGGCGACCCGCAACGACGAGGCGCTGTCGTTGCAGATCCCCAGCGACGGCAGCCAGCGCGAACTGCGCTCCATCCTCGACCGGCTGGACTCGGCCGGCATCGAGGCCGACGAGCTGACCGTGCACACCCCGGACCTCGACGACGTCTTCTTCGCCCTCACCGCCACCACCGTGCCCACCCAGCCCAAGGAGACTGTCCGATGAGCTCCCTCTCCCTCGCCGTGCGCGACTCGTCCACGATGCTGCGCCGCAACCTCCTGCACGCCCGCCGCTATCCCACGCTCACCCTGAACCTGCTGCTGACCCCGGTCATGCTGCTACTGCTGTTCGTCTACATCTTCGGCGACACCATGAGCGGGGGCACGGGCCGCTCCGCCTACATCGCCTACATCGTCCCGGGCATCCTGCTGATGACCATCGGCTCCACCACCATCGGCACCGCCGTGTCGGTCTCCACCGACATGAACGAAGGCATCATCGCCCGCTTCCGCACCATGGCCATCCACCGCAGCTCCATCCTCTTCGGCCACGTCGTCGGCAGCGTCCTGCAGACCATCATCAGCGTGATCCTCGTCGGCGCCATCGGTGTGGCCATGGGCTTCCGCTCCACCGATGCCACCGTCCTGGAATGGCTGGCAGCCTTTGGCCTGCTCGCCTTCTTCGCCCTGGCCTTCACCTGGATCGCGGTCGGCATGGGCTTGGGCAGCCCCAACGCGGAGGCGGCCAGCAACAACGCCATGCCGCTGATCCTCCTGCCCCTCATCTCCAGTGCCTTCGTCCCCCTGAACAGCATGCCGGGCTGGTTCCAGCCGATCGCCGAGTACCAGCCCTTCACCCCCGCCATCGAGACCCTGCGCGGACTTCTCCTCGGGACCGAGATCGGCAACAACTGGTGGATCGCCCTCGCCTGGTGCCTGGGCCTGACCATCCTCGGCTACCGCTGGTCCAAGGCACAGTTCAACCGCGACCCCAAGTAACCGCCATGACAGCGCGGGCCACCCCCGCCACCCGAACCACTCCAGGGCGGCGTACACCGACACCGCGTCGGTCGTGCGCCGCCCCTTTCGCGTCCACGAACGACGTGGATCGTGGCCATGTGGCCAGCAACGATGCCCATGTGGCCGGCAGCCGAGCCGGGATGGCGGAAGCACCGTTCGGTTGGGCAGTCTCGGACCTTGACGACACGGACACCGTGATCGCCCCTTGCCGTACTGCTGAAGGGATCGTTTTCGTGCCTGTTCCCCGCCGTACTGTGCTGGCGTCCGGTTTGGCAGGTCTTGCCACGGCTGCGCTGCCGACTGCTCCGGCGATGGCGATGCCGATCCTGCCGGAGGCAGGCGGGTCTTCACCTGTCGAGCGGTTCGCCCAGCTTCGGCGAGTGCTGATCCAGAGCGATAACCTCATGGGCGCCCGTCATGTGCTGTCCGCCGTGCAGCAGAACCTGCACCTGCTGGATGCGCACAGGAAGGTCGCCCGGGGCCATGACACTGTCCGGCTGCTGGAGCTCAAAACGCGATACGAAGAGCTGGTGGGTCGGCTGGCACAGGACATAGGTGATGAGCGTGTCGTACGGCCACACGGCCCGGGCGCTGGATGACTCGCACATCGCGGGCGACTCAGACCTGACCACGTACATCCTGAGCAGGAAGGCACAGCTGGCCGCGGACACTGGTCACGGTCACGATGCGCTCGGGCTTGCGGCTGCAGCTCTCCGGATGGCAAGGGTTGGTTCCCGGCTGGAGGTCATCGCCACCATGCATCAAGCCCATGGGCACGCGGTCTTGGGTGAGGAGCCGGATGCGCTGGCGGGCTACGACACAGCGTTGTCGCTGCGGAGCTGGGTTCCTCACTGGTGCACGGCGAAGGCCAGGACATCCTGCACACGCGGTCGCGGCGTGCGGAGCCGCGGGCGTGGCTGCGGTCGATGGTCTGGCTGGTTGCTGCGGGGTTGCATCCGAAGGCCGCGGCGACGACGCTGGTGGTGGCCCGGGATCTGGCAGACCGGATGGACTACCGGCGTGGGCTCGTGATGTACGACCTGGATGGCACCGTGGCACGCACGGGTCTGTCCCGGGCGACGGTGAAGCGTCACGTGAAGATCCTGCGGGAGCTCGGGGCGCCGGCCTGGTGGTGTCACGGTTCAAAGCGGAACCTGCGGCTGCCGGGCCGGGCCTACACGGCGACGGCGACGATCTACGGGGCGGTGATCCCGCCGGTGTTTGACGACGCGATGGGCCACCGCCTGGCCGGGTCCGGCTACGAGGCCCGGAATCGCGGCGGAGCTCCGCTCCTGGATGCTGACCTGGCGTCCGGCCCGCCCGGCCGAGTACATCCGCGCCCGCCTGGCCAAACAGGCCGCTGTCCTGCACCAATCCGGGCAGGCCGATGCCGCCTGGGGCTGGGACGAGACCGAGGCTTCGGGCCAATTCACCGCGTCGCGGCCCGAACTGGTCCATGACGTCCTCGCCGGACTCCGGGCGGGCATGGCCGCCTACTCCGCCCACCAGGCCGCACACGGCCTCGACGACCTCACACGGCCTCGACGACCTCACACACACCAGAACCGACCAAGCCGCCCCTGACCTGGACAACTGCACGGATGCCGACGCGACCGCCGATATGGCGGCGTTTCTGGGAACCCTCGCATGACCCACACGACCGACACGTTGAGCGGCGTCGACCTGGCCCACGTCGCCCTGCTGAACGCCCGTACCTGGTACGAGGAGTGGCTCGACACACTGCCGGAGGGTGCGCTCGCCCCCGACTTCCGCAACCAACGGCGCGGCGGCTACGAGGAACTCATCGACATCCTGGCCAACTCCGGTTCCGCCTGCGAACGACAAGCTGCCGCCTACACCCTGGGTGGGCGGCAGCCCCTTACTGATCGTGCCCGGGACGCGCTGGTCCAGGCGCTGGCCGACGACCCCGACCGGGGAGTGAGGATGGATGCGGCACGGACCCTGGCCGAGCTCTACAGCGATGCTGCCCAGGTGCTGGCACCGGCGCTCAAGGACCCGGACCACCGGGTTCGACGTCGAGCCCTGGTCCACCTGCTCCAGGTCAGCAACGACGAGACCACTTACGGGGCGGCAGCTCGCGAGCTTCTGCAGGACGAGAACCCGAACGTGCGGATGGCTGCAGCAGACCTTCTCGGCCGTGCTGGATGGACTTCCTGCGGGCACCAGTGATTCGGGACCGGAGGCTCCTCCGTCTCGCCTCTTCGCCGGGCCGAGCTTCTTCAGATCGGCCCGGCGAAGACGCGTGACCGGACAGCCGGTCCCCACGACGGATGTCAACGTGTCACAGGATCTGGATGGCGACGACCCTCGGCGGGTGGTTCGGGAAGGTGATGTCGTGCCAGCGCTCGATCTTCACCGAGTCACCGTTGGCGTCGTAGTAGATCAGGTCGTTGTTGCCCGTGGAGATCCGGTCGACCCACCACCCGCCGAAGTCGGTCTTTCCGCCATTCGCGTAGCAGTCGACGCTGTCACGGCCATCGAGGTGCGACCAGATCTTCAAGAAGTTCTCCCCGCCGACACATTGGACATGGTCGATGGCGAAGGCGTTGCCGCCCGGCATGCCAAGGGTGAGCGTGGCAGCTGCGGCGAGCGTCACGGCAATGGAACGCGCGACCCTCTTGCTCTTCGAGATCACAGACTCTCCTTCACGCTGAGGCCGACGCACGGCCCGACCCTGTCGGCGACGTTGCGTCATGACGGAACGGTGCTTCGTCGAGCCGGCAAACGACCGGCTGCACACCAGGCCGGCCCCTCACGGCGCACCCATCAGGGACAAAACCGGAGGAACCGGGACGGCCAACATAACGATCTTCGTCCCCCGTCCAGCCGTAACACTCCGAACGCGAACTGCCGGGCCGGGACATCACCCGATCGTGGGCACTCACGGGGGCGTGCGGCTGTGTCGCGCCGTCGGAGCGGGCCAGCACGCCGGCGATCGTCACGGCCTGCGGCAGCAGATCACCGCGCTCCCGGCAGTACCGCCGAGCCGTCCCGCCGGCCTGGTCTCCAGCTCGGTGACGGAACCGACGCGGGGGTGGGTCGCTCGCCATCGGCACCTGGGCGCTCGCGCGGCCCACCGAGCGGTCCGGGCTGGACGAGGGGAACCAGGTGCAGATGGCCTCAGCCTTGGAGGACGCTCACCGCTGGCTGGAGGGGCGGGCCGAAGTCCGTCGCAGCCTGTTCTTCAGCCTCAACGAGGTGGTAACCGCACGGAACACCAAGCAGGTCCGCGAGCATCAGGTCCGTGTCGACGCGACTGCGGGCCATGAACGGACCGAGGGTCAACGGGCCGCTGAAGGTCGGTGAGGCACCGCCGGACACGGCAGGGATCCACAACCGGGCACCAGGGTGATGTCCTGGCCGTAGGAGCCCACGTCATAGGTCCCGACCAGCGGCACGCCCAGGTACGTGCCGGCCGTCGCGCCCTGGCGGCGCAGGTGGACCCGCGCGCTCATGCCGTCGGTCTCCGGGGTGGTATCCGTCATCGTCCAGCGGAGCGTGACGGTCTTGCCGCCAGGCGTCGCGTCCACTACGGACGGTGTGAAGTCCATGTCGGTGACGGCCATGGTGCCCGTCTCCTGCGTCGCCGCGGTCCCCGTGATCGGCGCCAGGGCCAGCGCGAGCCCCACCCCGATCGCCGCGATCATCCGTCGCAGACGCGCAACTGTGGGCCCCTCATTCTGTTTTCCGTCGTGTCCCCGCACTCGGGGCAAGCGGACTGTAACAGCACAGTCACTGATCTGTTCGACTACGCCCGTACCGGCTCGTCCTTGCCCACGCCCACATTTGGGCTCAGCGTGGCGTCGTTGCCGTCCCGTGCGTAGGGCTTCCAGGAGCTGGTCGGGAAGCGGCGTCCGAGGAGTCTCGTTCGCCGAGGCGTTCGATGGTGGCGGCGATCGCGGCGCGTACGCCCGTCGGCGCGGCAGCGCAGCCGGCCTCCGGGACGTTCGGCACCGCCGGGAGCGAGGACCCCTACTGGCGCGCCAGCCCGTGGCGGTCCGCCCAGGCGTTGATCGCCGCGGCCAGCTCCTCGGGGCGGTCCTCCGGGGAGTGGTGGCCGGCGAGGCCGTGGTGGGAGACCTCCAGGCCCGCGATGTTCTCCTCGCACCAGGCCACGGCCCCTTGGCCGGTCATCGCGCCCGAACCCGGCTCGAACGCGGCGAGCAGCTTGGGGACTTCGGGGCTGACGGCCAGCCAGGCGTCGTAGTGCTCGATGCGGGCCACGACATCGGCGGGGTCGCCGTCCAGCGGCATCATGCGTGTCCACGCCAGCACCGGGCGGCGGCTCTGCGGGGTCGGGAAAGGGCGGCGGTAGACCTCCAGGTCGGCAGGGTCGAGCGGGGTGGCGAGCGTGTCCGGGAGCCCCTCGATGAACAGCGACTTCTCCAGGATCATCTCCTCACCCACCCCGGGGGTGCGCAGCAGGGTGCACAACTCCCGGCCCGCCGCCGGGAACTCGTCGCCGACCAGCGGCTTGATGATCGTCTCGGTGAAGGCGAGGCCGCGGACGCGGCCCGGGAGACGGGCGGCGCGGTCGAAGGCGAGCGCGCCGCCCCAGTCGTGGCCGACGAGGACGGCCTCGGCAAGGCCGAGGGCGTCGAACCAGGCGTCGAGGTAGCGGGCGTGGTCGTCGAAGGAGTAGGCGAGGTCGGGCTTGCCGGAGTCGCCCATGCCGATCAGGTCGGGGGCCAGCAGGCGGCGGCCGGGCGAGGCCACCTCCGGCAGGACGTTCCGCCACAGGTAGGAGGAGGTGGGGTTGCCGTGCAGGAAGACGAACGGCAGCCCGCCGGGGTCGCCGGACTCGCGGTAGTGGAAGGTGGAGTCGAGGACGGGGAGGGTGGGCATCGCGGTGTCACTTCGCTTTCCGTACGGGGATTTCAGAGGTTGAGGCTCAGGACGCGGTCGACGGCGATCTCGATGACGACCAGGTCCGGCGGGTCGGGCGGGGCCGCGCGGTAGCGGGCGGTGCAGCGGCGGACGGCCTCGGCCAGGCGTGCGGGTTCGTCGGTGACGGCGGCCCGGCCTTCGAGGGTGACCCAGCGGAGGCCGTCCGCCTGGCAGAGCGCGACACGGGCCGCCGGGCCGCCCGCCGCCACGTTCCGGGCCTTGCGCGCTCCTGCCCGGGTGGTCACCCGGGCCAGGCCGGTGGCCGGGTCGAAGGTGAAGCGGACGGGGGTGACGTGCGGGGTGCGGTCGGGGCGGAGAGTGGTGAGGGTGGCCGTGCGGGGGTGAGTGAGGAACGCCCGTGTGCTGGCCGGGAGTTCGGTGGCCGACCGGCTCACTTCTTCTTCACGCCCTCGTTCCACATCAGCTTGGCGATGTTCGGTTTCACCTCCGTGGTGATGACGCCCATGGCTGTACGGACGTACCGCCGCCCTTGCAGCTCGCGCAGCATGCTCGCGGCCAGGTCGGCACGGGCGGTGAAGACGCCGTCGGCGCTGTTCTCGGCGGTGTGGTGGTCCGTGACAACGGGGTGCTCGAAGAGACCCGAGGGCCGGACGAGGGTCCAGTCGAGGTCCGTCCGGCGGATCACGGCCTCCATGCGGCGCATGTCCTCGTGGAGGGTACGGCCGAGGCGTCGGTTCACCAGCGGGTCGAGCACATGGTTGAAGAAGTGGGCGCCGGTGGGGCGCCAGTCCGGGTCGGCGATGCTGGAGCTGACGGCGAGCAGCCGCTTGATGCCGTGGCGGGCCATGGCCCCGGTGATGGCAGTGGCGCTCGCCGAGTACGTCGTGATGGCCTCCTTGCTGAACCGCGCGCCCAGCGCGGAGAGGACGGCGTCGGTCCCGCCGATCGCGGCATCGACGGCCGCCGGGTCGGTGGCGTCGGCGACGGCCACGGCGAGGCCGGGGCGCTCGGCGAGGGAGCCTGCGCGGCGGGTTACGGCGACGACCTCGTGGCCGGCGGCGAGGGCCTGGTCGGTGAGGTGGCGGCCGGTCGGTCCGTTGGCGCCGAAGACTGCGATACGCATGGTGTCGGGTCATCCCTTCGTGTGGTTCGCGGAACGCCCTTGACTGTGCCGACCACCAAACGCAGGCTCAACGCTGATGAATAACGCCGCCCCTGCCCCCGCCCGCACCCGAGGCCGCCCCCGGGGAAACCCGCCGACCCGCGAGTTCATCGTCTCCGCGGCCCGCGCGCTGTTCCTGGAGCGCGGCTACCGGGGCACCACCGTGCGCGCGGTGGCCGGGGCCGCCGGGGTCGACCCGGCGCTGATCGCGTACCACTTCGGCTCGAAGAAGGGCCTGTTCGCGGCGGTGATGCAGTTCCAGTGCGCCAACGCGCTGGCGGTGGAAGACGTCCTCGGCGGCGACCCGGGCCGCTGCCTCGCGGCTGTCGACTCCTTCCTTGCCGACCGGACAGAGGAGAACCGGGCTGCGGCCCGCGCCGCGTTCCTGGCCATCCCAACATCGCAGCGCCGCTATGCACTTGGCGACATGGACCGGAAGGACGGGCCCCTCCAGGTACTGGTGGCAGGGCCAGGCAGTAGGACACAGATCTGGCCGGATGAGCCTGTTACACAGGAGGTATACGACGAGGCTGTCGCATACTTCGAGGACCGGGCTCGGCGGATCGTCGAACGACCCTCTCGGGTTCCAGCGGATGGACCGGTGACTTCGCACGCCCCGGCGGTGAAGCTGTACCACTCGTACCCGAGAGAGCGAGTGGCAGCTCCGGGCACGCAGGGCCTGCGCAACGATTACCCTGCTCCAATCGTCGTCGGAGAGGTCGTCTATCCATCTGTCGCTCATGCCTACTGGGCGCTGTCGGTTGCTGAGCGCGAGGTTCGGGACACGATTCTGAAGGCGGACACGGCGTATGCGGGTCGGACGCTCGCGGCGGAAGCCCCGCGCCGCGAGGGCTGGGAGCACGCCCGTACTGCCGTCATGACCAGCCTGCTGCGTGCCAAGTACGACCAGCACCCCGACTTGGCCGAGATCCTTCTGGAAACGGACGACGCCACCGTGATCTACGACGACGCGGACTCGGCCTTCTGGGGCGACAACGCCGGTCGAGGCCGCAACTGGACGGGCCGTCTCCTCGAGCTCGTCCGATCCGAACTGCATGCCCGGCGGGCCGGGATCGACCTCGTGCAGCAGGCCGCAGGTGCGTAGGCTGCCGTGATGATGAGACGTCCAGGCTTCGGCGTGCTTTTGCGGCGGCTGACGGATCACAGGAAGCTCGACCTCGGCCTACTCGCTCGGCGGGCCGAGGCCGAGGAGTCCGAGTTCGCGCCGTCCTGAGGGGCACGCCTCCGGATCCGGCGCTGCTGCGGCGGCTCGCGCCCGTGCTCGGATTTCATGTCGCGGACGTCTTCGTCGTTGCCGGAACACCGGTGCCGGAGGAACTCGCACCGCTGGATGCCACAGCCGGTCGATTGGTCCCCCAACTCGTGGAACATGCGGTTTCACTGTCTTCGGGGCGCAGGCACGACTTGCTTCGTTCCGTCAGGTCGTTGCCGCAGGAGGACCGCACTGTTCCAGTTCGAGCTCTACGACTGTATGAGCAGTACCCGCCGAGCTTCGGCGCCGCACTCCTCCAGATGCTCGCCAACCGGAACTTGTATTGGACGGCTCCGCCAGGGTCATGTACCTGCTGTCGGGCCTGTACGTGAGCCCGTCCACGATCGGTGGAGTCGGGCGCGGCACGGTGGAGCTGACGCGCGACCTGCTGGCCGACTTCGCGGTTGTGTTGGGCATCCCCGTCGGCGACCTAGTTGCGATGGCCGGTCCGGTCGGCGAGACCAATGCCCAGCTGGGCGACCGTGTCCCGCGACAGCACGGGGCCGGGCCCGACATGGCCGTCCTCATTGCGGAGCTTCGGCGACTGAGCGCTGACCAGATCCGGCAGGCCGGCACGGAGGTGGGAGCCCAGTTGCGCTGACCACTGCGACCCCGAACGCCTGACCGCACGACCGGGCGGGGAGGTTGGCGAACGGGCCTCGTTCTACCACCGGTATCGCGACGCGTACGTCATAGTCCGGAAAGCTCGACCGTGAGCGCGCTCCGGGTGCGCTGCGCTGGCCACGATGATCAGCGAGGCATGGGGAGGACCGCCACTGTGCCTCTGGGCTGTCGGAGTGATGCCTTCAGCCGGTCATTGTCGTCTTCTGGTTCAGCGACCCGAAGAGCGAGAACCTGGATCTGGTTGGCGTAGGCGGCGACCGTCTCCTGAAGTTCGCGGATCTCGGCCGCCTTTTGCCCGCGCAAGGCTTGCTCGGCCTTGCGTAGGCGTGTGATCTCGGCCTTGAGTTCGTCCACCTCGGGCCGTCGGCTGTCGGGGGCAGCAAGGATCTCCTTGATCGCAGCGGCTACCGGGGAGCGGTAGCAGGAGGCTCGGCCCACCCCAGCTTCTGCCGCGATGTTGACAACGGTCAGACTGCCGTCGGTGGTTTGGGGGCGCCCATGCGTAAGTTCTTCGAACGCACGCATGACCCGCCGGTGGATCTCGCTCAGGTTCGGGTGCTCCTGTACGAGACGGGCGAAGACGGTCTCGGTGGTGCTGGAGCCAGTGGTCATGCGAAGCCGTTGCTCTCGTCGTGGATCTCGGCAATCAGGCGGGTCAGGGTCGCCAGATGCTCGCTGATGGCGATCTGCTGCAGCGGCGGCAGGGTGTCGTGGTCGGGGAAATCCCGGTAAACCTGGGCGCGTGCTCGTGCCAGCCGGGGTGGATGTATGGCTGATCTCCGAGAGTTGGGGCACCGCAGGCACATGTCGAGCATGGGCAGCAGTCGGCGATGCGCCGTTGCCTTCTTGCCGCAGACGGCGGTCTCGGCCTGGTGGAAGCAGTCATTGAGAATGCCGGGATACAGAGTGCAGGTGAGGTGCTGGAGCATGGAGCGCAGGCGTGTGGGGCTGGAGACGACGCCGGGAAGGTCCCCGAGTTCGGCTCGGACGTGGTCGAACTCGGCCTCAATTCGCTGGGCAGCACCGCCGGCGGATCGCCCGCCGTCGTTCCAGTCGTGGTAGAGGTCCTCAACGTAGTCGAGCTTGGCCACCGCCTGATCGGCGGTGACCTCGTCGGCGAAGCCAGAGGCGGAGGTTCCCGCGTAACCCTCGAAGATGGCGTAGGCAGCATGCTTGTACTGGCGGGTGCCCGCGACGACTCCGAAGGGCTGGTGGGCGATGTGCCAGGCCAGTGTGCGGCTTGTCTCCGCAGTCGCCGTGTGCGGTTGGGTTCGTGTTGCGGGAGACGGGTGACATTCGCGTTCCGGGCAGCGACTGCGCGCATTCGGAGGATCTCGTCGTGGTCCGCACCTCGTCCTCGACGGACACCCGGTAGTACGCCCTAGTTCGGTGCCTGGAAGCCGCCGATCTTCTGCTCGAGCAGTTCGGCCAGCCGCAGCGGGGTGCGGTCCTCGAACATCGGACCGATGAGCTGCACTCCCACCGGCAGACCCTCGGGGGACCGGCCCGCTGGTATGGCGGTGGCGGGTAGGCCGGGAATGGTGGCCAGACCGGCCCAGACGAGCTGGTCGAAGTACGGGTACTCGACGCCGTCGATGTCGATCCGGCGTTCCCTCGGATCGGGGTTGTGGTCGTGCGGGAACGCGGGAGTGGGCGTGATTGGACACACCACGGCGTCGAACTCGGCGAAGAGCTGCCGCCAGCCGTGGCGGTGGAGCTCGCGACGGCTTGTTCGCCTCGATCCAGTCGCGGTGGCTGAACACCATGCCGCGCAGCCGCGCCGCATCGAGACTCTGGTCGTCTGCGCTCAGTCCGGCGGCGCGGGTCCGCAGCTGTTCGTACGCATCGACGGGGAAACGTGCAATGGAGCTCGAAAACAGCAACTGCGTGTAGAGCATCGCGGCTTCGGTCAGATCGGGCAGCAGCGGACTGTGCCGTTCGACGCGGGCGCCGCCGTCGACAAGCGCGTCGGCCACCCGGTTTACGCCGCTCAGAAGCTGGAGGCCATGCGCGAGCGTGCAGCCCAGCCGTCCACCGTCCACCTGGGCATGCCCGACTTCCGCCGGGACGCCGGCCGACTCACCGCGAGCGCTGACAGTGGCTGACGGCCGTCCGACCGCATGCCTCGCACCTGCCTGGCCCAGTGTCCTCAGACGCGAGGCGGGAGGACCTCGATGACCTCGGCGATGCCAGCGGCAGGTTGGGCCTCGTGCATGGTGATTACGTCACCAGGCTTCAGATGCTGCCACTGCTCGGGCTGCAGGGGAGCCAGACGCCCGTCGGCTGTCTCCCCAGGGCCGAGCTGCGATGCGAACTCCACCCAGAGCCGCGCGATGTTCAGATCTTGTTGTCCGTCTGCGGTGCGGTTGCCGATGTCCCACAGAGGCCTGAGACGACCGTCCCCTGCGAAGGCGCTCTGGCGTCCGCCCTCGTCGGCTCCCAGCAGAGTCAGGGTCACGCGGATGGTGCCGTGCTTGACTTCCCAGGCCCGCCACTCGCACCAACGACAGCTGCGGTCCAGCATCATCTGCCGAGCGGCCTCGGCGAGTATCTCCCAGAAGGTGATGGACACCGGATGGACATCCGCGATCTCGATGAGCACGTCGAGCACCATCTCCCATTCCTGAAGCTCGATGTCCTTACGAACATCTCCGACCGTCTGGCCGTTCTCTGCCACAGCATCCTCGGGCAGGAGGTCGACGGCCTGCCGAAGGAGTGCGAACGCGTCATCCATGTGCTGGATTGTCGCCTGGCCCCAGGTGCCTTGTCACAGGCCTGCCCGAAGCCGTTGGACAGCCCATCGCCGCAGATGACAGGCTCCGCCACATGGAGCTACTCGACGTTCTTGCGGAACTCGCCCGATCGGGAAACCTTGGGCCGGTTGAGAACGGCGCGGCTTGGGACCAGGTCACCGCGGCGCTCGGTGAGCCCTGGGAAGTGGTCGTCGGAAAGCGGCGGTCATGGCTGCGCCTGTTCGCTTACGGCGACCTTGAACTCAGTGTCTGCCGCTGCCAGAAGATCACTCTGATCTGTCTCCAGACCTGACGTGATGTCATTGGCCTCCCTGCCGGCCTGGTCGGCGTGGAGAGGTTCCCCGGCCAACCCAAGTACGCCGATGTGATCGCTTCTCTCGACCGCGTCGGTTGCGCCTGGCAGCCATACACACCCCTCACCTTCGGCAACCAGTGCGCCATCGAGGCCACGCCCTCCGGCGTCACCTTCGTCTTCGAAATCCCGGACGGAGAACACCCGATCCTCAACGTCGTGGGACCCCCGCCCCATCAGCATGAGTGCCCCGCGACACCGTGAGCGTGAAGCCGACCAGTGTTCACGACGACCCCGGCGGCCTGGCGGCCGGCGGGGCCGCCTCGTCAATATTGGGCCCGCCTGCACCTTCATGCACATGTTCAAGATCGCGCAACATACGACACGCCCGAGAGAGCCCGTTCGCCCCACTTCGGCACGACTACTTTCCGTGGCGAACCGCTCGCAGGCGAACTCAGCGCCGAGCTGGGCTAGTTCGGATAAGCCTGCATCCGCTGCCCTGTCCTCCAGATCGATCCCCGCCAACGGCCACGCCTAATCGAGATCATCCAGAACCTTCGCGAACGCATCCGCGAAGCCCGTGGCAACGGCTGGCTCGGTGAAGTCGAAGGACTCCAGGTCAGTTTCGACGCCGCCACCGCCAAGCTCAACAGCCTCAATCGGGCCCCGGCCGACACCAATTGGTCGACCTCGGCATGCCCGTCTTCACCGACCAAGCATCCTCTACGCGTCACGCCACGCGTCGGTGACACAGCCAAGCTCGTAGTGCCACCACCCGTCCTCTTGGCCGCGGACGAGCAACGCCTTGATCCGACCAAGGTCTGCGTCGGCCGGCACGGTGAAGGCGACCAAGGGAAGCTCCTCGCTGAAGACCTCACCGCCCAGGCCAAATGTGGACAGTCGCTCGTGCACAGCAAGAGCGCTTCGCCCCAACGGACCGGAGGGAAAGGGCAGGACCCGGATGGTGCAGTTTCCCGACGCCTCCACTCGCTCCTTCGCCCAGTGGAGGCCGTCGGCGTCCGTCACGAACCGCACGATTTCACCCTCGGCCACCCCGTCCTGCAAGAAGGGAGCATTCTCTACGCGGGCGGTGTCACTGCTCAGCCGCGTGGCCCACAGCCCCTCAGTGTCATAGGGAAGCCAGCCGTCACGCTGCACAAACCGGTACCACACCTTGATCCGTTCGCTCTCGGCAGCGACGGGCTTGGACGGAGTCATAGAGGTCACGGTCTAAATGATCGCGCACCCAGCTTCCGTATCGAACACCGGTACGTCTGCCCAGTCCGGAAAGGGCCAGCGGACTTGCAGAACTACTTGCCCGAGCACTGCGCGAACGGGGCCGCGACGTCGAAATCGAGCACCTCCACGTCCACCTCCCCGCGTGCTGAGTAGTTGTTTCTAACCGGTTTGATCAGGGTTGGGCGGCCTGGGGCGGGGTGGTGGTGGCAGGCTCCGGGCAGGCCGGAGAGAGGGGCTGCGAGGGTTGCGATGACCCGTTGAGGCGGGGTGCCCGGCCGGACGCGGTGTCGTTCCAGGCAGTGGCGGGTGAAGCGCTGCCGACCGCCTGACCGCACCGATGCGCGGGGTGCTTCATGCGCCACCGCCGCTATCCCTCGGACACCACCGACGCCGAATGGGCGCTGATCGAACCCCTGCTGCCGACTCCGGCCTGCGAGACTCCCCGCGGAGGACGGCCGGAGAAACACCCGCGCCGGGAGATCGTGGACGCGATCCGCTACGTTGTGGACACCGGCCAATGCCGTTGCTTGATAGGTGCACGTAGTCCCTCTCCCCGGCACGGTGACCGCCGGGGTGCTGATTCGTTGACCAGAGATGCATCCATGGATCGGGTTATCTGATGAGGTCCGGCTCGGGTTGCTCACCGAGTGGATCGCTCCTGAGCTGGTGGACGAGGTGCTGACCGCGTGTGGTCGGGGAAACGCCAAGCCCCGTCCCCTATCGAGCCGGTTCATGGTCTACTTCGTGCTTGCTCTGGCGCTGTTCCAGCAGGACTCCTACGACGATGTCGCGGAGAACCTGGTCGGGGCCCTGGCCGAGATGGACCAGTCGGTCCCGAACAAGTCGTCGTTCACCAGGGCCCGGCAGCACCTTGGGGCCGCACCGTTGGAAGGAGTGTTCCGCCGCGTGGCGGGGGCGATCGCTCCGCCCCCACTCGAGACGGCGTTCTGGCGCGGGATGAGAATTGCCGCCGTCGACGGGTTCTTGCTGGATGTGCCGGAAAACGATATGACACGTGCTGCTTTTGGTGGGCAGGTGGACAGTGCCGGTCGGCCCATCGGGTTCCCGCAGGCCAGAGTGGTGACGTTGACCGAGACCGGTACGCACGCGACGATCGACGCGCGGATAGGCAGTTTCAAGGGCGGTGGTGGCGAGCCCGCCCTGGCGACAGAGATGGCCGGCAGTGCCGCCGGCATGCTGGTGATCATGGACCGGGCCTTCCCCGGCGTCGCACTGTGGAAGGCCTACACGCAGGCCGGAGCACACTTGCTGATCAGAGCCCGCACCTTCGTCGCCGCGAAGCCCACGGAGGTCTGAGGTTCCCCCGCTGTGTGGGGGTGGCTGACTAGCTGGTCAGGGCGGTTTGACGTGGTTTCAGGTTCACTTGTTCGGTCGTTGCCTGGTTGGCGTAGTGCTTCTCCTCGTACTCGATGGGGCTGAGGTAGCCGAGTCGTTTCTGGATGCGGCGGGGGTTGTAGAAGCCGTCGATGTACTCGAAGAGCGCGAGGTTCGCTTCGGCTCTGGTGGCGAAGACGCGGCCGCGGATGCACTCGGTCTTGATGACCATCCACAGGTTCTCCGCCAGGGCGTTGTCGAACGAGTCGCCGACCGAGCCCATGGACGCCTGGATACCTGCCCTGAGCAGGCGTGTTGTGAGCCTCACGGATGTGTATTGACCAGGTTCAACCAGTGGATGCAACACCGGCTTATTTCATCGATAGTAGATGGTCGTTGAGGGCCTCGGCGGGCGTCTTCCAACCGAGGCTCTTCCGGGGCCGGCTGTTGAGCGTGGCAGCGACCGCCTCGATATCCTCAGCCGCCCATCGAGAAAGGTCAGTTCCCTTCGGGAAGTATTGGCGCAACAGGCCGTTCGTGTTCTCGTTGGTGCCGCGCTGCCAGGGGCTGTGCGGGTCGGCGAAGTAGACCGGGATGCCGGTCTCGATCGTGAACTGGGCGTGTGCCGACAGCTCCTTGCCGCGGTCCCAGGTCAGCGACCGCCATAGTTGCCCGGGCAGGGTGCCGACCGTTGCTGCCAGCGCGTTCTTCATCGTCACCGCTCCGTAGCCGGCCAGCGGCGGCCCGTTCTTGGTGCGGGGAACCGTGCCGTAGCCGTCCTCGCGGGGAAGGTGGACGAGCACCGTGAACCGGGTGGTGCGCTCGACCAGCGTGCCGATCGCCGACCTCTCCAGTCCGATCAGAAGATCGCCCTCCCAGTGTCCCGGAACGGCCCGGTCGTCGGCTTCGGCCGACCGTTCACTGATCAACACCTCGGGCGTGACGTGGGCCCACGACGTCCGCTTGGACCGAGCTCGGGGCACCCGCAGGGCCCTGCCGGTGCGCAGGCAGGCGACGAGCTCGCGCTTGAGCGTTCCCCGGCCTTCGATGAACAGGGCCTGATAGATCGCCTCGTGGCTGATACGCATGGACTCATCATCGGGAAAGTCGACCTTCAGCCGGTTCGCGATCTGCTCCGGACTCCACGCCATGACCCACCGGCGGTCGCCGCGGTGCGGCTTGTTCCTTCCCTTCCACCGCGGCCCCTCTGGCCCCATCATCGTCCCGTCGGGGCGGCTGACCTGGCCGGAAAGCCTTTCCTGTACGTAGTCGCGCAACCGGTCGTTGGCCGCCAGTTTCGCGGTTTTCGGGCGCCGGGCCACCAGATCGGCCTTCCACTGGGCGACCGAAGCCCTGTAGTCCAGCCAGCCGCCACGAGTCGCGGCGTTGCGCCTCAGTTCCCGGGACACCGTCGAAGGATCACGGCCAAGACGTCGCGCGGTCTCCCGGACCCCGATGCCCTGCGCTTTCAGGATCGCGATCTCTTCCCGCTCGTGAAAGGACAGGTACCGGCCGGACTGCGGAGCAAGATCCATTGGTGGCATGCCGCCACCGTGGCGGAACCATCTTCCCCCGCCGCTTGGGATACGCCGACCGAAGCTGCCGCCTCCTCCGGGAGCAGTCCCTTCGCGATCTCCCGCCAGAACTGACGTTCCGCTTCCCGCCGTAGCGCCGGCGCACCTGGTGACTTCATCGGCGAACGCCCGGTCAACGCTGCCATCCACCCTGCTGGCCTGCCCATCAACACCTCCGAGGACGAGGTGTTGCAACGACCGGTTGAATCCGCCCTGACAGCCGTGGTCGGCGTGGTGAATGAGCTCACCGAGGGCGACTTCGCGGCTGGCCAGGGCATACTCCAGCGTGGTCAGGACCAGGTCGGCGTCCGCGCGGGTGGAGGTTTCCCAGGCCACCACCCGGCGGGAGAACGCGTCGCGGATCGCGGACAGCCACAGCGGGCCCTCCTCGGTCGCGATCAAGGTCAGGTCGGTGACCCACAGCCGGTTCGGCACGTTCGCGGTGAAGTCGCGTTGCACCAGGTCGGGGGCCAGCTCCGCGTCCGGGTCACGTCGGGTGAAGCCCTTGCCCCGCCGGGGACTGATCCCGGCCAGGCCGGCCTGGCGCATGAGCCGTTCAACGCGTTTGCGGCCGACGTGGACGCCTTCACGCTGGAGGACGGCGTGCACGCGGGGTGAGCCATAGGTCCTGCCGGATTCGGCGTGGACCTGCCGGATCAGGGCGGCTCCACCCGCGTTCAGGTCGACCGCTCAGGTCACCGGGTCGTCCTCAGCCAGTGCCAGGACGTCGCCTATCAGCTCCAGCAGTTCAGCCTCGTTGTTGGGTACTCGGCGCGAGAGCACCTTTGTCCCGTCCGTGTCGATCACCGTGCAGTGGTGCGCGGCCTTGCTGGCATCCGTCCCCGCCCAGAGCTCGGGCACCCGAGCCTCCCTTGTCGATCGGTTCATGGCCCTGCAGACGACCACGCCGACGTGTCCTTACGAAGCGATCCTTGTTCGCTCATCCCAATGAGTGGCCGTGTCGTCGCGGGGCTCAGCAGCCAGTGCACTGGCGAGGCTCCGAGGCTGTGGCTTCCACAGCCCACAGTCCCGCAATGCTGGCCTTCCGCCACAGAGCAGGTGGGTGCTCCGGTGGCCTGGTTTCGGCCCAAGGAGACCACGTCAGAGCGTGGTGACAGACTCGCTGCTATGGATTTTGTAGGCCACGATTCCGGCAACCGACCAGCGATCGAGGAGATCATCCGTACCGAGTTGGGCACGGATGCCGCCGAGCGGTTCCTTTCCCTGGTCAGGCCGTCAGTGGGGTTTGCCGTGCGAACCGACTCCGCAGGGGCGGGCAGCAAGATCGGGGGCCTGCCGCGAACCACTGAGCCGTTCAAATGGCCCCACTATGGAGGGCAGCCGATGGTGCTGCTTGCTCAGGTGGACTGCAGCCAGGCGGCGCGTCTGCTCGGCAAGGACTGGACGCTTCCCGGCCACGGCTACCTGCTCTTCTTCCATGACGATGACTTCGCTGCCGAGTCGCACTTCGATCTTGGTGATGATGGTTGCCGTGTCATGCATGTCGCGGCTCGGTCTAACGGGCGTGCCCAGGACGGCAAGGGCCCCGCACTGCCGGCCCTGCCGCTGGAGGCCAGTGCGTTGCCCTCATTTCCGGGCTGGACAGCTGCGGAGGCGGATCAGGCAGTCGGAGGAGACGTCATTGCCTTGATCAACCTGGACCAGGCCCTATCCACCCTCTTGCCGGTTCCGCGACACCGCTTGCTTGGCTGGTGCGACAGCAGTGACACCCCGCAGCCGAAGGGGCATCGGCCGCTGCTGCAGTTGGAGGCGGAGGCCGGGACCGCCTGGGGCGAGATCGTCAATGTCTCCTTCTGGATCCGTGATGAGGACCTGCAGGCCGGGGACCTCCGTAACGTCCGCCGGTCCTACGAAGTCGCATGATCTTTCCGCCTCGGCAGCCCCCACCCGCTCGTGGTATCGGCATCACTGCAACTGGCGCGGTGCGGGAGGTGGGTCGCCGCACTCCCGCGCCAAGGCATCGGCCCTGGCCCGTACGTCTTCGGCGCGGTCCTCGGCGTCCTGGGCAAGGTAGCGGGAGGACTCGTCACCGAGGGCGTCGACGAGCCGGTACAGCAATGAGGCCCGGCGGTCGAGGTAGGCCAGACGGCTGTCGGGGGTGGAGCCGGGGCCGTCGTAGTGCTCGGCGTCGTTGAGCAACCCCACCAGTTCCGCGACCAGCAGCCTGTCCGTCCCCGGCTCGACGGTGCTCACGACGGCTCTCCGGCGAGCGCGGCCAGGCGCTCCATCTCGCCCACGCCGTCGTTGCAGCACTGCCCGCACATCAGCCGCCGCGCCTTGGGCCGCTCGGGCAGGCGAACGTCGAACGGCATCCCGGTCTCGTCCTTGAACTCGCGCAGGTCGTAGTCGCACTCCGCGCAAACCAGCCGGGCGGCGCGGGCCTGCTTCTTCGACCAGGCGGGCCACTCCGCCGACAGCGCCAGCTTGGCGATGACCATGCCATCGGCCCGGGGCTGGAACACCGTGAAGTCCCAGTGCGGGGCCTCCTCGGGGATGCTGGCGACTTCGCCCTTGCGCATCGCCTTGCTGTAGGAGGAGGAGGAGGCGAGCGGGAAGCGGAAGGCCGTCACGATGGTGTGCGGGACCTGGAGCAGGTCCAGGTCCCGACTGATGTCGGCCGCGGTGGCCTTCCACTCGCCGCAGTTGACCTCCCGCCACAGGGCCAGCCCGTCGGCGTTCAGCCTTCCGGACGCGTTGATCGTGCTGACGATCCGCCGCTGCGCGGCCCGGGCCTCCGGGGCGACCGCCACCGTCATCTCCCTCTCCCTGCTCTCACCGGCACCCGTTCACGGTGCCGTCTGTGCTGGTCAACGAGCCAGGCCCGGGGAAGGCCCGGGGTAGTGGACGGCTTCGTATTCGACGGGCGGGGCCAGGGTGTCGTGCTTGCGCAGGTACACCAGAGCGACGAGCGCGCGTTGGTGCGGCGGGAGCCTGCAGCGGTGGTCACCCTCGCGGGTGATGATGAGCATGGTGACCCACTCGACCAGCGCATGAGGCAGGTCGAGTGCGGCAGGATAAGAGGCCAACGAGTTACCCGCGCTGATGAGTTGAGGCTTCGAATACCTCCCTCAACGGCAGGGTGCTTCGTGCGTTGCGCCCTTGCCGCCGTCACCCCATCGGTGACCACTCCGAAAACGCTCAGTGAGTCATCGCGCTCAGACCATTCAACTCGGCGCGCCAGCCGAGACTCTCTTCACAGCCGACGGCGGGGCTGAATCTGGTCTGGGATGGGGAGGGAGTCTCCGGTTGAGTGGACATGACCGCACGAACACCACACCAGGGAGCATGAGTTTCAGTGAGCCTTTCTTCGGATTACCCCGACGTACCCGAGTGGAAGTCGAAGCCAGAGGGTTACCAGACAGGGGCCGTAGTCAAACACAAGGGTAATATTTTCCGTGCCGCATTCTGGGCCTCGGAACCGGGGGTGGGGAGCCCCAACGAGAACGGCTGGCGCCACTTCGACGAGTTGTATGACCAGACCCCGCACAAGGAGACCGAGCGGACGAAAGTCATTGCCTACATCCCTACCTGGCGGAAGGATGAAGGCTTCGACTACGGTAACGGGGCGATGTACAAATGCATTACGCACGGCCTCATCGCATTCTTGACGTTCAGTGAAGAGAACGCCGGGGAATTCGACTCCGCCTCGGTTCGGGAGATCAGTGCCATTCTCCCGGACGTACACATGGCCGCGGACCCGTACGGGACCAAGATCATGGTCGCCCTCGGCGGTGCGAACGACTTCGCCTTCCTGGACCTGATGACGGCGATCGGGAACGACCCGGTATCGCCGAAGCTCGACCAGACCGTGCGTAACGTCGTGGACTACGTCACCCACAACGACCTGGACGGCGTCGACCTCGACCTGGAGTGCTGGTGGGGCCGGCCCGGCCAGGACGACCAGGGCGGCCGGATGAAGAGTGACGGGCCGCATCCCGCGGGGCGGGGTCTGACGTTGCTCGCCAAGAGGCTGAAGGAGGCCATGCCCGACAAGGTCGTGTCGGCAGCTGTCTTCGGCACCTCGTGGTACGGGAACAATTACGACCCGGACATGGCCGAACACCTCGACTGGATCGGCGTGATGACCTACGACCTCACCGGGTCGTGGGACAAGTCCCCGGTAGGCCCGCATTCCGCGCTGCACAAGATTCGCGGGAAGAAGACGGCGAAGATCCGTGAGGCGGACGTCTATCTGGAGTCGTACCTCGACGAACAGCAGGGCGGCTGGCCGGAAGCCGGGGCGAACACCGATCCGAACGCCCCGGACAGCGACGTCCTGGAGAACAATCCGATCCTGTCAGTGGAGGACTGCCTCTGGTACTGGACGAATCCGCTCTTCCTGAACTGGCAGGGAGCGGGACAGGGCGTGGACCGCGGCAAGATCGCGGCCGGAGTGCCCGTCTACGGCTACGACTTCGCCGCGGCCAAGGAGCCGGACGACCTCACCGGTGAAGTGCCCCCGGGCTACAAGGTGCTGCGGTACAAGGAAATCCTGGACGAGTTCCCGGACGCCCTCAAGGCCAAGGACGCGAACATCAAGGTGGACGGGAAAACGCCCCGCCCCAAGCTCGCTGAACCCCTACCTCCGGGCGAGTACCCGTACGCCCACAACATCTATTTCGAGACCCCGGACACCGCCGTCACCAAACTGAAGTTCCTCAAGGACGTGGGCGCGCAGGGCGTCATCATCTGGGAACTCTCCAATGATGTCTGGGAAGACGGCAACGGCATCATCCAGGCCCTTTACCATGCCTCTGGCAACCCCGTCACCGAGCCCTCGCCCATCACCGATCCGCCGGTCCCGGTGGCGAATTCCTACCTGTGGGACTCCATCGGCTTCCTGGGACACGCGGCCGGCGAACTGCAGTTCCAGGACGACGGCACCAAAGACAACGGCAAGCGGCAGTTCTCGGCGCGGCTGTGGAACATTCCCGACGACGCGGACTGGAAGAGCGTCGCCCAGAACTGCCCGGCCGTGGTCAAGAGGCAGTACTTCAACCGGCCGACCCGCATCGTGGACAAGGGCGCCCTCGGACTCTGGGGCGAGTTCGACGTCCTCGACAATGACGACGTGCCGGACTGGTTCTGGGGGCACGTGGAGAAGAAGGGCGGGGCGCCCGACGGGTACACGCGGTACGCCTCGCGCCTTTGGGGGCTCTCCCTCAGCGACGACTGGAAAGAGGCCGCAAAGCAGACCCCGGCGCTCATCGCAGGCCAGTACTTCGACGAGCCGACAAAAATCGAGGACAAGGGAGCCGGCGGACTCTGGGGCATTTTCGACGTCAGTGACGAGCTGAACCCCATCCCCGCGTTCACGGGGCAGGTCAAGGGCGACAACGACTGCATGTACTGCCAGGTCGACACTCTTCCGTCCCTGGACGGTCTGGACAACGTGGAACGGTTCAACCTGACGAACACGATGACCGTCGGTGAGGACACGCCCTTCCTCTACTCGGTGATCACGAAGGACGACGACTCGGTTGATTTCCCCGAGGGTGTCGTCATGACCGTCACGGATCCCGACGGGAACGCCTGTGACGAGGACATCGACGAGGACGGCAAACTCGTCAAGATGTCCGGCGACTCGATCCAGTGCCTGATCGTCGAGAACCCGCAGGCCGGCGACTGGACCATGTCGATGAGCGTGACCAGGGACGCCGAGTTTTGCTGCGAATGCAACACCGTGCCGAGTGCGGACGTCTTCGACACCATGGTGGAGGCCCGCCGGAAACTCCACGTATGGAAGGGCCTCGAATCTCGGGACATCAGCTGGGTCAGCGTCGCGGCGTTCGTGGGTACCGCGGCCGTCTGGGTACTTGCCCCCGAACTCGCCCTCTCCTACCGGCTGGCCGTCGCCACTGCCGGAGCAGGCCTCTCCGTAATCGCGCACTTGGGAACCAGCAAGGCCGGCGTCGCGGAAAACCTCTCCGACGCCGCGGGCATCCTCAACAAGGTCGCGAAGGATCTCATGAAGGAAGGTCCTTCCGCGCTGAGGAAGTACTTGTATCTGATCGGCAAGAACATTTCCGGGGGAGAGGCCCGAGTGGCCCTCAAGTACCCGGCCAACATCGTCCGATGGCTCGGAGTGCACAAAGACGTGTACACGGAAACCGGACAGATGACGGACGCGGAGATGCAGAACTCCATCCGCCATGTGTACTGGCAGTGCCTGCTCAAGAAGAGGCTCGGGGAAACCTTCGCAAAGCAGATGGCCGAAGCACACGAGAAGGACCTCCCCGGGTCCGATGCGGACAACAAGGCGGACGAGGCCAACAACATCATCGGCCTCCGCCTTGCGGACGAAGTGGAGTCCGACAAGGAATGCCTGAAGCGCGTCCATGAGATGTGGGAGGCGGGAGAACTCGCCACCCGGCTTGACTACGAGTAGTCGTTCAACTCCGCCCGCTGTCCGCGGTGTTCACGCCGGGGCTAGCGGGCGGACCGCTCCTGCCCGGACCCGCTCGGTGCTGCCTTTCGGGCAGAGGTACGACTGAGGTGGGCGAGGCTGTACGGAGTGCGCGTACGCATCCGGGAACGGCATAGGGTGCGGCTCCTTTCTGAGGTCGAGCCTGTGGGCGGGGGCCGGGTGGTCGGAGTGCAGACCGTCACCGTCTGGCGGGAGGGGATGACCAGTGCGGATCTCCCGCCGGTCTACCGTGACATCGTGGACGTGGTCGACGATGCGCCGGGGCCGGTGCAGGCGAAGCAGATCGTCCCTCGGATCGGCCCCGCGCAGACGTCGAAGATCGAGGGGACGCGGTCGAAACCGAAACGGCTGGTCGAGCGGGACTGGCTGGACGAGGAGAGGCCGGGACTGTTTACCTCCTCGGCCCGCCGGACGGTGTCCGGGTCGGCGGGATAGGCCAACTTCCAGTGTTCAAGGGGCTCTTCTTCCTACATTCGATGGTGCCAACCGATTCGAAGTGCGGAAAGAAGAGCCCGGATGGAATGCTACGACACAGGCAACGTGCCTGACCCGTTTGCCTGCTCGATGGAGGCGGCCAAGCCGCTGGCAGTACGGCTGTCGGCACCCGAGACCGCGGAGTTGGACCATGCCGCGGTGGAACACCTGATCGAGGCCGAGGGCCGGGAGATCCTGCGCCGCTTCTTCCAGGACCACCTCGACCTGCGTGCCCTGCGAGAGGACCACGACCCGCCACCCCAGACAGTCGTGGGAGCGGACGGAGAGCTGCGGCCGCACCGCGAAACCGAGCATGTCCGGCAGCTGACCTGCCTGTTCGGCAAGGTCACCGTGATGCGGTGCGCCTGGCGGAGCCGAGGCCGGCCGAACGTGCACCCGGCCGACGTGGCACTGTCACTGCCGCGCGGGCGGCACAGCCACGGCATTAAACGCCTCGCGGTCCGCGAAGCGATCCGTTCCTCCTTCGACCAGGCCGTCGAGGCGATCGGGGAGTGGTGCGGGCCGGTGCTGGGCAAACGCCGCGCGAAGAGCCTGGTCGTGGAGGCCGCCCGCGACATCGACGCCTTCTGCCACCACGAGATCGCCTCCCCGTGCACGGCCGACATGCCGCTGGTCATCCAGGTCGACGGCAAGGGTGTGGTCATGCGGCCCGAAGCACTGCGCGAGGCCACCCGCCGCGCCGCCGAGGCGAAGAAGCGGCGTCGGGCGAGCGGGCTCTGGGGAAGCTGCCTGAAAATGATCTGCCCCCAGTGCGGTGTGGCTGACAGTTCGGCCTGTGGAAGAAGTAGTGCTCCGGCTGGAAGAGTTACTGTTCCCGTCGATCGCGGACGTGGCGGTGCTGTCGGTCGACGTGAACGACGAGGCGGTACGCATCGAGGCCCGGAGCACGGTGGCCGGGTCCGTCTGCCCTGACTGCGGACCAGTGGGGCAGACGGGTCATCCTTTGTTTACGCGTCCGCCGGTTCCTCTGCCCGGTCATCTCGTGCGGGCGGCGGACCTGCGCCGAGCAGATGCCGGGGTTGACCCGTCGGTACGGCCGGCGGACCGAGCGCCTGCGATCGACGCTGGCCGCGGTCGGCCTCGCGCTCGCCGGTCGGGCTGGTGCCCGCATGGCGAGAGTCTTCACCGGGAGGCCTCCAGCCTGGCCGCTTGGCTCGCGAAGCGGCCCACGGTGGAGGTCGTATGCCGCGATCGGGCACCGTTCTTCGCCGAGGGCGCCACCGCAGGGGCGCCCCAGGCGGTGCAGGTGGCGGACAGATGGCACCTTTGGCACAACCTGAGCGAAGCCGCCGAGCGTTGTGTCGCAGACCACCGTGGATGCCTGCGGGTGCCGGCTCCAGATCCAGCCCAGCCTGCCCCCGAGCCGGAGAAGTTCGAAGACCCGTCCGGCTCGCCCTGGCCTACGGGACATCGTTTCGCCGACCGCACCCGCGCCAAACATGCGACCCTCCACGAACTGCTGGCCGCCGGGCTCAGCCGGAGGGCGATCGGCCGCCAGCTCCGCATGACCTACCGCACCGTCAAGCTCTTCGCCGACGCAGCCGCCCCGGAGGAACTCTTCCGCGGGCAGTGGCAAGGGTCGGCCGTCCAAGCTCGACGCTTTCAAGCCCTACCTGGATGACCGCTGGAACCAAGGCTGCACGAACGCATGGACGGTGTGGGAGGAGATTGTGCCGCTCGGCTACCAGGGCAGCTACCAGCGGGTTCGCGCCTGCTTCCGGGAGAAGCGGCTCTCTCCCGGCCCCGTCACCGCTCGGCCACCGTCACCCCGCGTCGTCGCCGGATGGATCCTCCGCCGACCCGAGACCCTCACAGAGACCGACCACCTTCGACTCAAGGCCGTCCTGGTCCACTGCCCCGAACTCGACGCCCTCACCGGTCACGTCCGGTCCTTCGGCCAGACGCTCACCGAGCGCCAAGGCGAACGGCTGCCGCAGTGGCTCGACGCCGTCATAGCCGGCCTCACCCTGCCCTGGAACTCCGGCGTCGTCGAAGGAAACGTCAACCGAATCAAGATGCTCAAGCGCCAAATGTTCGGCCGGGCCGGCTTCCAACTCCTCCGCAAGCGAGCCCTGCTCTCGTGACTCAAGCTGTGCAATGGGACAGGGCTCCAGGAAGCTGCGCGAAATTGGCAAGCCCCCGCCCACCCCTGTGCTAACCGACCCGCGCCCTCCGCCACTCCACTTCCTCGGCAGCCATCGGGGCCCCGAGGCTGTACACGTCGCCGACCCGCAGATTGTCCGGCGTGCTGTACTCGCCGTAGGTGCCTATGACGGAGACGGCCACATGGGAATCGGGCTGCCAGAAAGTACGGAAATACGGGGCGTTCGCCGGGATTTCCGGGATCTCCAACAGGGGGACACCGCGCCGCTCCAGTAGGCGTTGCAGCTTTTCGAACCGAAGCCTGGGAGTGAACCGCCCGTACCGGGCGCGAAGCGTGTCGTTCACGAGGGTGCGGTCCCGGTACGCGAGCCGGTGCACCTGCAGGGTGAAGTGGTGGCCCGACCAGGGGTGGTCGGCGGAAGCGCGGTCCCAGTAGAACTCGGCGAGGCCGTAGTCACGGAACATGCTGCGGTCGCCGAAGGTGTTCTCACCGAAGTCCGACCCAAGGACCTTGGTGACGTGGTCGGGAGAATCCGCGGGGCCCACGCCGAGCAAGGTGCCGGTGGTGACGACGTCCACGTAGAACGCCAGGGAGTACGGAGTCAAAGGCTGATCCTCGATGCGGTGCGGTC
Organism: Streptomyces sp. NBC_00057; assembly: GCF_045041165.1. Taxonomy (NCBI): domain Bacteria; kingdom Bacillati; phylum Actinomycetota; class Actinomycetes; order Kitasatosporales; family Streptomycetaceae; genus Streptomyces; species Streptomyces sp. NBC_00057. The sequence continues at coordinate 8,802,638 of NZ_CP108256.1, forward strand.
CAGCGTGATGTGGGGAACGTCCCCACCGGGGGTGCGCACCACCTGGGCCCACCTGCATGGGAACCGCCAGGGCCCGGTCGACCCGGCGAAAACCTTACTCCACCCCGGCCGCTTCACCGCTCCCAGAACTTCCAGGACCCATGCCTCGCACGTCGCCAACTCGTCTCGCCCTTTCCGCGCACCGAACACCTCCAGTTAATGCAACCTCCCGGAGGCCGATCCGAGCGTCAGCCGTCACTCAGCGTGCTTGCTCCACGGAAAGTGAGCCAGAACCCATTCTTCGCGAACAGAGCCAGGTCATTTACGAGAGCAGGGGCGCCCGCCCGCTACAGGCGGGCCCGGTGCCTCTTCGGTGGCAGCTGCGGGGGTCAACCGCAGGAGGCTCTGATCGCGTTGGGTGAGCCGGACATCGAGGCCTGCCAGATCTGCACCCCGGAGGCGGGGCTGGTGGACGGGTAGGCCGTACGGACCGCCCGGCGAGCTACCGGGACCCAGGGCTCGCAGGCTGAGCGTGTGGAGTTCCCGATCAAAGTGGCGCTGGCCCAGGCGGTGCCGACCCTGCCTGACGGGCCGGGCTGGTGGTATGAACCGAAGTTCGACGGGCACAGGACTGTGCTGCGCCGCACCGACGAGACCGTGTTCTTGTACGCCCGGTCCGGTCGGATCGTCACCCAGCACTGGATGGACCTCGCCGTCGCCGGCATGGAACTGCGGCCGGGCACGGTGCTGGATGGGGAAGCGGTGATCTGGCGGGACGGCCGGCTGGACTTCGCAGCCGCGCAGTCCCGGGCCGCGTCCTGCGTCACCCGGGCCCGTGCCCTGGCGGCCCGGCACCCAGCCTCATACGCCTGCTGGGACGTGATCCAGCACCCTGACCCTGCGATCGGAGACCTCCGCAGCCGCCCGTACATGGAGCGCCGCGCCTACCTGCTGGAGCTGCTCGCCGACGTGGGGCCGCCGATCCAGCCCGTACCGGCCACGGACGACCGAGAGGTGGCCTTGCACTGGTACGAGGCGCTCCAGGAGCAGGGGATTGAGGGGATCGTCGCGAAACGGGCCGGTGCCAGCTACCGGTCAGGGCGCCGCGGCGGGTGGGTGAAGGTCAGGCACGCGGACACGGTCGACGCCCTGGTGCTCGGGTTCACGGGGCCGCGGCTCCGGCCGCACCACCTGGCGCTCGCGGTGGGGGACGAGGGCGGTCCGGTCCGGTTGTCGGCCCGGCTGGAGCCCGTTCTCGCGGCACGTATCGGGTCTGCCCTGACCAGTTCGACCGTGGTGGGAGACCGCAGGGCACAGGGGGAGACGTACACGCGGGTGGAGACCGACCTGGTTGTCGAGGTGCTGGCCGGGTCGGACCGACACGGGACCCTCACCGTGATCCGAATGCGGTGAGCCGGGGTGCTACGGCACATCTCCCTGCCAGTCCCACTTTTCCGGGGTGCCCGGCCTGGGCTCGTACTCGGCTCGGCCGCCGGGACCGTAGGCGCCGATCTCCGTGATCAGCATGGCCCCGGTCGCGCGTTCCTCGGCCGTCCAGCCGGTGACGTCAAAGCCCGTCCAGTGCGCCGCCGACCAGTTCGACGTATTCGTGGCCGGGCTGCGGGCCAGGGTCGGGGTCGTCGTGGTCGGCGCCGTGCACCCTGCGCTGCATCAGCTCGTCCATGCGGGCAGGATCGCACCGACCACTGACATCGGTCCGGGCTACAGGGCGACTTCGTACTTCACGACGGTGTCCGCGCAGCCCTTGGCGAGCTTCTCCAGGGCGGCCCGCTCCTTGTCGTCCGCAGTGAGCTTCCAGCGCAGCTTCGTCCCAACCCAGTCGGCGCCGTACGTGCACTGGGCGGACGCGGCCGACGGGAGCCACTCAGCCGGATCCCGGTCAGCCTTGCTCCTGTTGGTCTTCGCGGTGACGGCGACCAGGGGGCGTTCGGCGTCGAGGTCATTCGCGTACTGCTCGCGCCGGTCGGCATCCCACTTCGATGCCCCGACTGGCGGGGAGCGTCATTCCAACCGCGCTGTATTCGAAACTGCCGGGGGTGTCGGCAAGGTGTCAGCGGCGAGCGCTATGGTGCGTGGCCGTGGACGCTACTGATCTCGACTACCGGGCCCGGACGCGGTCCGGCTGCATCCCGCCGGAGCTGGTCTCACGGCTGCTCGAACGCGGCCACGTCGACGTGGTGGAGCTGCAGGCCGGACGCGGGGAGTGGTTCTGCGCGCTGGCGTGGGCGCGGTTGCTGGGTGAGCAGGGCCGGCAGGCCGACGCATTGGAGGTGCTTGCCCCGTACCTGGCAACTGGCTGGTGGACGGCCGTTGTAGCCGCGGCCGAGCTGCTGGAGGGCTGGGGCCGGGGCGACGAGGCGATCGAGATCACCCGGGTCCGCATGGAGGCTGGACACCCGATGGCGCTGGAGTCCTACACGCGCCTACTCGCCCGGCACGGCCGCGCCGAGGAGGCGTTCACCCTGCTGCGCCCGCACATCGGCGAGCTATCCCTCGCCGTGGCGCTGGTCGACGTCGCGGCCGCCGCCGGCCGCGACGAGGAAGCCGCCGCGCTGCTCGCCGCCCGGACCGAGCACTGGTGTTCCGACTTCCCGTGGTGCTGCCGAGGCCTCGATCGCGACACGGCGATCGGGCTGCTCGCCACGATCCGCGAGCGCCAGGGCCGCACCGACGAGGCGATCGCCCTGCTGCGCACCGGCAGTACCACGCTGCTCAAGAACCGTGAGCAACTGGCCGCGCTGCTGGCACGGCACGGCCGGCTCGACGAGTTTCGGGCAGCTGCGGCGACTGATGACTCGGGGTACGCCGTACAACGGCTCGCGAGGTTGCTGGAGGAGTGCGGCGACGTGGAGGGGGCGATCGCGGCATACCGGCAGGCCGATGGACCCGTGGCCCACGACCCCAATTCGGCTTTCGAGCTTGCGCAGTTCCTGGCCCGGCACGGCCGGGGGAACGAAGCGATCGACGTGATGCGCGTCCAGGCCGACGCCCGAAACGGGGACGACTGGATCCTCCATACCCTGTCCGACCTGTACCTCGACCAGGGCCGCCCCGAGGACGGCCTGGCGCACCTCGACGCCCTCGCCGCCGCCCGCGGGGGCGAGGAGGAGTGGGACCTGTACTGGATACGGCTGCCGCTGATCGCCGCCCGCGACGGCGTCGACGAAGCGATCGCACAGGCCCGCTCCCACCCCGAGGGCGCCACCTCGTACGCGGCGCCGCACATCGCCGAGCTGCTCGCCGGCGCCGGACGCACCAAGGAGGCCGTCGCCGTCCTCCAACAGCACGCCTCCGCGAACAGCCATGACCTGGCCGGCTACCTCATCGACCTCGGCCGCGTCGAGGATGCCCTGGCCGTCCTCCAACGGCGCGCCCCCCGGCCGCCCGAGCAGTCGGACGGCACCTGGCACGACGATCCCCCGTTCTGAGGCCCTGCCCGGTTCGGGCCCGCTGGGTAGCGTCCCGTCACCTGGAGAGCGGTGTGCCGGTTGCCCGGGGTTGACCTGCGCCGTCGTTAATCAGCCGGGTGTTCCGGTCCGGCGGGCTTCGAGGTAAGCACTCCAGTCGGTGGCGGCGCGTCGGCGCCACTGCTGGGCGGTGATGACGTGTAGGCCGAGCATGGGGGCGAGGACAGCGGGCGGCAGGTCCTGGGCGAGCTGGACCAACGCGGTGGTGCGGGCCGGCCGGATGGGGATGTGGTGGGCGGCCAAACGCCGGGCGAGAACGGCACCGGAGACGTGCTGGCCGGGTGCCAGGGAAGAGCCACCGGTGGGGTGAGTTCGCGGCCCAGCCAGAGGGCGGGGGTTGGTCCGCGAGTTCAGCCAAGAGGCGGGCGAGGGGTTCGGGCAGACGGGTCGGGGTGCGGTCCAGGACGAGCACCGTGTGGCCGTCCACCGCGCTCAGAGCAGCGGTGGGCAGGGCCGTGACCCGTGCGAGGTGCTGGCCGAACAGCAGGAGGAAGGATCCGGCGGCGTGGACATCCAGGGGCAGGTCAGTGTCGGGGACGATCCAGTCGACCTCCGGCACCGTGAGCACCGTGCGTCGCTTGGGCGGGCTGCCGCGCGAGGCCTTGCCGAACCGCACCTCCAGCGCGCCGAACCGGCCGTACCCCTTCGCCCGCGGGTTGTGCCGCAGGTCCTGCAGGTCCAGCATCGACGTCTCACGCCGCCGGGTGCCGTACGCGTAGACCTGCTTGAGCATCACCGCGTCCCGCCACGCGGCCAGGACACCCTTGCGGCGACGCTTGCGCTTCTGCTCGACCAGGTCGTCGTCGGCGTCGAAGAGCGCCTGCAGCTCGTCGGAGTCAGCGCGCGCCGACCGGGCCGGCCCTCGAACTCCGCCACGTGATTGGCGGTGTTCCAGTCATGGCAGACCTGCGCCGGGACCTGCCCGAACGCCTCCTCGCAGGCGGCGGCCCACCCGTACCGGCCGTCGACGATGAACGCACAGAACATCTGGAGGTCGCCCTGCTGACCGCGCACCGTTGAGTGCGCCAGCGGAGAGTCGCCCGACGACTGGTGCGAGAAGTACGCCTCGACGTCCTCAGGCGTCCACTCCCACGGATACGTCGCTGTGAACACCGCGAGCCCGCGCTCCCAGCCGATCCGCTCCGCGATCACCGTCGCCGGCATCGTCGGGGTCTGTTTCAGCAGCTCATCAGCATCGACATCTTGACGTCGGATCCCGGACCGTAACTTCACGGCCTTGCCCTTTAGGGGCGGATATTCGAAGCTTAGAGCTCGCGCAGATGGGCGTGGGATCATGGCCGCCGGGTGGGGCGGTCGTCCCAGCGGTAGGTGGTCCAGGCGCGGCGGATGAGGCTACGCACGGTGATGATGGCATCGGCCAAGTCGAAGAAGGCGTTGATGACGCTGGTGCGGCGTTCGTAGCAGCGTGCGAGCCGGTGGAAGGCGTTCTGCCAGGCATGCGTGCGCTCTACGTGCCAGCGCTGGGTGGCCTGGATGGGGGCCTTCTCGCCCTTGCACGCGATCCGGCCTCGTAGTCCGCGTTCGTCGAGGGTGGTGCGGGTCTTGCCCGAGTCGTAGCCGGCGTCCAGGTGCACGGTGATGTCGTCGGGCAGCGATCCGAGGCCGTCCAGCAGGTCCAGGGTCGAGGCGAGCAGCGGGGGAGTCGTGACAGTTCGCTCCGGCCAGTACACGGCCCAGCGGGATACCGCAACCGTCCGTCATACCTGAGCGTTTCAGGCCCTGTTTGCCCCGGTCGACCGGGGAGCGCCCGGCGACCTCGCCGCCTCCGGGCGCTTTGGTGATCGATCCATCGATGGCGATCTGGTCCAGGACGAGGCCGACGATGCGGTCGTACGCGTCCAAGGCGATGTGCCGGAACCGGGCGAAGACGCCCAGTCGGATCCACTCGTCACGGCGGTTGCGGATCGTGGTGGCCGAGCAGGTGGTGTCCGCTATGGCTTCGTAGGAGCAGCCGAACCGCAGGAGCTGCAGCAGCTTGTCGAAAATGATCCAGTCGCTGATCCGCGGGCGGTGGCAGCCGAGCGGGTGGGCCGGATCGTAGACCGGCCGTTGTGGCAGCAGCACCGCGAATTGGTCCCAGAGGGGTTCGGTCAGCCATGATGGCAGTGCAGGCACAGGTCTCCCGGTGATCACAAAGCGTCGTAAATCCATGATCGCTAGGCCCTGTGCCTGTTGTACTCCCGGGATGCTCCATCGTACCTATCTGCGCAAGCTCTAAATTCGAAGAGGGCCGTTCTCACCGAGGGCCTGACCGAGGACCAGACCTCGCGGGTGCTGGTCATCGCCCGGGACCACTACCGGCCGGTCGCGTACTGGCCGCAGGCCTACGCCCGGCCGGGAGTGAACTGCCAGCGGTGATGGTGGTCAGATCACGGTCACCGGGTGACGCACCACTGCGTCGAACAGAAAGCCCTGCGTGTTGGCCACGGCGGTGTCCGGCTGGGTGTGGCCGGCCGTGTCGGTGGCGCGGGCCAGGAGGTGAGTGTCGCCGACTGTGTCGGGCTTCCAGGTCAGGGACCAGCGGGTCCAGGTGCCGGCACGGGGCCGGTCGTGGAGGCGGGCGGGCCGCCAGCTCGCCCCGCCGTCGGTGCTGACATCGACCCGCGCGATGGCCCCCGCGCCCGACCAAGACCGGCCGTGCAGCACCTGTCCCTCCCCCACCGTGAACCTCGCCCCGCTCCCGAGCTCGAAAGCGCTCCTGACCACCTGCCGGGTCAGCGGCGCGCTGCCCTCCTCCGGGTATGCGGGGCCGAACAGACGGTAGAAGATGGTGTTCCAGGGCGAGTAGAGCGGCTGCGTGGACACCTCGATGTCGCCGACCCACTTGATCGACGCGATCCCCACCCACCCCGGCACCAGCACCCGCACCGGATACCCGTGGTCGTACGGAAGCGGCTCGCCGTTCATCTCGTACGCCAGCAGCACATCGTCCAGCGCCTTGGCCAGCGGCAGCGGACGGCGTACCCGCCCGAGGTTCTCGCCGCCGCTGAAGAACTCGGCGTCCAGACCGCGCGGCTGCACATCCACGGCGTACGAGGACAGCCCGGCCTTGCGCAGGACGTCGGCCAGGCGCACCCCGCGCCAGCGCGCGACGCCGATCGCCCCCAGCGTCCACGGGGTGCCGGTGACCGTCTCGCCCTGCTGCGTCGGGAAGTAGCTGCGGCCGTTTCCGGCGCACTCGACGAACGCTGTACGGGTCACGGCGGGCAGGGCGCGCAGATCGTCGTACCCGAACTCCACCGGCCTGTCCTCACGGGGCGCGCCACGCAGCCCGCTGCCCCACAGCCTCAGCCGCCAGTCGGCGGCGTCCAGGACAGGGGTGGCGGTGTGGTTGCGCACGAAGAACAGTTCGTTGGGGGTGTGGCGGCCGGTTCCGCGCAGCGCCTCCCAGCGGGTCTCGGCGTTGGTGTCGCGCCGGATGAACCACTCGGGCGGCAGCGGCTTGACAATCGTGGGATCGGCGGCGTGGGCGAGGTACGGCGGGGGGAGCGCGGCCCCGGCGGCGGTCGCGGCGAGCAGGGTCAGCAGCCGACGGCGGGTGACCCCGTCCGCTCTGGCGTCCCCGGAGAGCCACTGGCTCAGCCTGCGGCGGTCGTAGGCGGATTCGTCGTGGCGGGCGGCGGAGGCGGGTGAAGGCATGAGATTTCCTCGTCGTTGAGACAGCAGACAGACATGGGAGAGGACAGTGCGAGCCGGCGCACTGGGCGGCGCGCCGGGAAGGCGGCCGAGGTCCACAGCGCGGCGGCGCGTCAGAGGCTCCAGCGGCGGCATGGCGGGATGCAAGCACGCGGCGCGAGAAGGCGTCAACGGGGCGATCTCGCCACTCGGTTGGTCCCTTCTGCGGCAGACCGCGGCCGGAGGGGCGTTGGTGTAGGCGGTGCGCTTGTCGTAGATCAGTGCCGGTATGCCGTGCCTCGCGCACTCTTCCGCAGCGCCCAGCAGATCGGCCTGCCTGGTCGGACCGGCCCCGTCGACCATCACCAGGCCCGGGCTCCGCCTGCCTGCCGATGTGCGCGGGGCCGGGACCGCCCCGTGCAGGACGGTGACGCCAGCCGCCGCGTGGTGCCGCACGACCGGTCAGCTTGCCCTGATCTCGGTGTCGTCACCCTGGCGGTGCACGAGGCAGTCCAGCACCCTCCCCCTGGTCATGGGATGACGGCTCCTCATCTCTATCTCTTGTCTGAGTAGGTGCCGGCCGTTAGCGTTAACTTCCCGCGAACGACCGAGGTGTAGACCTGTTGCTCCCTTGGGGGGAAGCCACATGGCGCGTAGGGTTTCCGGGTGGATAGCCGCCGTGACGGCACTCATTCTCGGGGCGTCCGTCCCGTCAGCTATCGCAGACCCGGCCGCGGCCGGGTCTCCTCCGGGCCCCGGGTCGGCGGCCCTGCACCCGCAGACACTGCTCAAGGTGGACTTCAAGGGATCGTTCGAGGGGGAGTCGTACGTCCCCGCGGGAGGCGAGATCGTTCGCGGCACACTGGCCCGGGACGGGTCCGGTGTTCGCGTTGACAGGGGAAAGGCGACGCTGCCCGGCAGCGCGTCGGGGCTGCGCTTCACGCCCGATATGCTGCTCGGCGACGACGGACGCATCACCAGGAATCTCGTCGCCGAGGCAGTGGTGAAGCGGAGCACTGATGTGCCGCGGCTCGGCACGCTGCTGAGTCTGTTCGGCTCACCTTACTTCCGCTACAAGGACGCCAACGACTTCGAGACCGAGTTCGGCATGTCCGCCGATGGTGCAGCCCCGGTGCGCGGCCAGGGTCTGGTGGTTCCGAAGACGCAGTTCCGGCACGTCGCGCTCGTCTACACCTCGGTGAGCGCGACGCGTTCGACGCTGCGGCTGTTCCTCGACGGCTGCGCGGTGGGGAAGGCGGTGGAGCTGGGGGCTCCCGCCCCGAGCCACTCCGATGCGGTGGGCTTCGGCCGCGACGCCAACCCGTCGGTCGCGGATCGGGGCTTCGCGGGCGGTCTGGACGGCATCGCGCTGTCCACCTTCGACGGCGAGTTCTCCAGCGCGGACTTCCGACTCGAAGGCCCAGCCCAGCGGCAGACGAAGGGCCCTGGGCAGGTCGTGACGCTTTCGCCGTGCGACACGGCCAAGGACATCGAAACCAAGGCGGCCAACGTCGTCCCGAGCGAGCGGCAGAAGAAGTGGATGAACGACGAGCTCACCGCGTTCGTCCACTTCGGGATCAACACCTTCGCCGGAGCCGACGGCGTGGAGTGGGGATCAGGCGAGGTGCCACCATCGCAGTTCGCCCCGACCGACCTGGATGCGCGGCAGTGGGTGCGCGCCCTCAAGGACGCCGGTTTCAAACTGGTGATCTTCACCGCGAAGCATCATGAGGGCTTTTCCATGTGGCCGTCGCGCTACACGGACTACTCGGTGAAGAACAGCCCGTACCAGGGCGGCAAGGGCGATGTGGTGCGTGAGTTCGTGGAGGCCGCACGCGCGGAGGGCCTGCGCGCCGCGCTCTATCTCTCGCCGGCGGACGTGCACCAGTACAAGGAGGGCGTCTACAACAACAACAGCGCCTGGAAGAAGACCACCATCCCGACTCTGGTCCGCGACGACAGCCGGGCCGAAAAGGTGGCCTCCGGCGAGCTGCCCACCTTCGACGTGGTGAGCAACGACTACAACCGCTACTACGAGAACCAGCTCTACGAGCTGCTCACCGAGTACGGACCGGTTGACGAGGTATGGATGGACGGCGCGAACCCGGTCGAGATCGAGAACCCCGGCGCTCCCGTCCACGAACGGCACGACTACGCAACCTGGCACCGCATGATCCGCGCACTCCAGCCCCAGGCCGTCATCCAGACCGGCCCCCAGTCCAAGGTCGAGTACTCCGGTCCCGACGCCCGCTGGGTCGGCAACGAGACCGGCGTGGGCCGGGAGACCGAGTGGAGCGTGCTGCCGATGTACGGCGACACCCACGCCAACGAGGTCGGCACCACGCCCTGCTGTCGCAAGGTGCTCGGCGCACGCGAGCACCTCCCCTTCCACGACTACCTGCGCTGGCTCCCCGCCGAGACCGATGTCTCGATCCGGCCCGGCTGGTTCTACCACACCAGCCAGGACAGCCAGATCAAGTCGCTCCCCGCGCTGCTCGGCATCTACAACAAGTCCGTCGGCCGCAACGGCGTACTCCTGCTCAACGTACCGCCGGACCGGCGCGGGAAGTTCACTGACGGCGACGTGCGGCGGCTGCACGAGTTCGGCGAGGCGATCCGTACGATCTTCGGCAAGGACCTGGCCACGGGCGCGATCGTCACCTCGGCCGACCCGAAGGAGAGGACCGGCGAGCACAGCACTGCCACGGTCGTCGACGGCGACGCGTCGACGTACTGGACCCCGCGCTCGGGTCGCGTCCCGGCCGAGCTCGTGCTCGACCTCCCGGAGCCGCGCAGGTTCACCACCCTCTCGCTCCAGGAGAGCATGGACGTCGGTCAGCGCATCGAGAAGTTCGCCGTCGACGCCTGGGTGGACGGCCGCTGGACCGAGATCGGCACCGGGACCACCGTGGGCTACAAGCGGCTGCTCACCGTGGCTCCGACGACGACCAGCAGGCTCCGGCTGCGCATCCTGGAATCCAGGCTCGCGCCGAGCGTCGCCGGCCTCGGCCTCTTCGTCGACCCGGCGGTCGGCGACCCCGGCCTCGCCGTCCGCAAGCCGGCCCAGCAGTCCTCAACCGCGTACGACGGCACACCCGACCGCACCGTCGACGGCAACACCGACGGCGTGTGGGGGAACGGCTCGGTCACGCACACCTCCGAGCCCCAGTCCCAGCCGTGGTGGCAGGTCGACCTCGGCTCCAGCAAGTCAATCAACAAGATCGCGATTTGGAACCGCACGGACTGCTGCGGACAGCGGCTCTCCGACTACTACGTGATCGTGTCGGACACACCGTTGCCGGACTCCCTCGACGAGGCCCTGGCCACGCCGGGTGTCTGGTCCTCGAAGCAGACGGCCCAGGCAGGCACTCCCACGACGATCCCCGTGAGCCGGTCCGGTCGGTACGTGCGCGTGCAACTCGCCGGCACGAATGCGCTCTCACTGGCCGAGGTACAGGTGTTCTAACGTCTGTCGAGGTGTTGCCCCGTCCTCTGACATCCCGGCTCGCGCCGGGATGTCGTCGCGCTGCGTGAGGCGGACCCTGCGCGCCGAAGCGTTAGTGCGGCAGCCGATCACCGCGCCAGCCGATCATGATCAATCTCGGCGACAACGGCTGTATTGGTCGACGGCCTTGAACGCCTCGGTCTGGCTCACCGGGGGCGGCCTCGTCACGGGATTGAAGCGTTTTTCGCCGAACTGCATGCTTCATTTGCCTGGAGCATCAGCGCAGTGGGGATGTTCGGGGTTGACCAGACCGGGGGCCTTCCTGCCTCGCGACGGAGAATTGTGCGGTTCTCCGGGAACTCCCACGGAGTAGCCGGCGTCTCCAGTGATCATGAGGGAACGCGTTGAAGCACTGAGCGGTACCGGGGTGGCCTTGGCCGGTGGATTCGTAGGGCTGCTCGGATGGGCCGCGGATGCCGAACTCCGGGCGCGCGCCGGATTCGAAGCAGGGCCGGACTGGAGCGTGCTGTACGCGGAGCTTCCGCTGACCGTTCTCGTCGGAGTGGTAGCCGCTTTGTCAACGTGGTTGCTGCCCCGGCGATGGATGATCGGGCCGTCCGTTGCCGGGTACGCAGGCCGCGCCGCGCTCGTCGCCATAGTGCTGGCCGGATTCTGGCTGGCCGTCCAGGGCTGGTACGCAGCACTGCCCGAGTCAGTGCCGGACCACAAGCCCTAGTTCCCTCGGGGGCGCTTGGCCGCGATCACGGCGCCTCGTCCGCCTTCCTAATGCTGTAGGCAACGTTTGCCCTGTTGTGATGTGACGTGCCGTCTCGGTGCCTTGCCAGGCGGTGCGTGACCGTCACCCTGTCCGGGTGGCAGAACGAGTACGCGTACGCGAGATCGACGATGACGAAGGCAGACGGCTGCTGCGGATCATCCGCCGGGGCACCGGGTCGGTGGTGACCTGGCGGCGGGCCCAGATGGTGCTGCTGTCCGCCCAGGGCATGCCGGTGGCGAAGATCGCCGAAGTGACGTTCACCAGCAATGACCGGGTCCGGGACGTGATCCACAACTTCGACACCGACGGCTTCGGCTCCCTGTATCCCAAGTACAAGGGCGGCCGCCCGCTGATGCCCCACCCGGGCCGGCAGTGGGCCGAACGCGGCGGCAGGTACAAGGACCCCGACCGCGAACCACGCCGCAGGCGGCGGGCGACCTACACCTGCCCGCACGGGGTCCGGCATCTGTTCGCCGCCCTGGACCTGGCCAAGGACAAGCTCTACGGCCACATCAAGCTGGTCAAGAAGCGCACCCAGTTCCTGGCGTTCTGCCGCTACCTGCGCAGCCTCTACCCGCCCGAGGTCCGTATCGCGATCGTCTGTGACAACTTCTTCCCGCACCTGACTACGAAGAAGTGCCAGCGGGTCGGCACCTGGGCGGCGGCGAACAACGTCGAGATCGCCTGCACCCCCACCAATAGCTCCTGGCTCAACCGCATCGAAGCCCAGTTCACCGCCCTGCGCTACTTCACCCTCGACGGTACCGACCACGCCAGCCACAAGGAGCAGGGCAGCGTGATCCGCCGCTACATCATCTGGCGAAACCGCCATGCCAACGACGAACGCCTACGTGCCGTGGTCGACAGGGCGAACGTTGCCTGATGCGGCACCAGACAACCATCGAGACCGACTCCCGCATCGAGGCCTGGCACACCGCCTACCGGTCCTTCGGCACCGACCCCCCGCCGTATCCGCCCCAGCGTCGACGCACTCGGCCGCCGCCTCACGAAGAAGGGCACCCTGCCGCGTATCAACCCGGCCGTCGACTCCTACAACACGGTATCCGTCCGGCACGGCCTGCCGGCCGGCGCCTTCGACCTGGACCACGTCACCGGCAACGCCGACATCCGCTACGCCGACGGCAGTGAGGAGTTCACGTTGCTCGGTGAACCCGACACCGTCGAGAGCTGTTCCAAGCGCCATCGCCCCGGCCTCGCTCGGCTGTTACAAGACAGCGACAGAGTCCCGATGAACGTCTGCCTCCGCTGTGCCGTCGTTTCTAGTGACTACGCCAATCGGCACGTAGGTGCCCTTTGGCGCGAAAAGCTGTTCTCAGCATAGAAAGGGGCAGATCTGTGATGGTCTCAAAGCGGCGCTCCCTGCGCATTGCCGTCGTCGGTGTCCTCGGCGCGGCCTCCCTCGCCCTTATGGGCACCGCGGTGGCGGCACCCCCGGCCGCGCACACCGCAACCCCGGTCGTCGTTGCGCAGAAGGCCGTGCCTGCCAAGGCCGGCATCACGGCTAAGCCGTCGGTGTCCTCCGTCCGCGCCTGGCAGCTGTTTCGGGTCACGGGCCAGACCACCGGTCTCAAGGCGGGCAGCAAGGTGACCCTTCAACAGAAGCAGCACGGCAAGTGGGTCAGCCTGCCCGCGTCCACGAGCATCTCGCGGGACGGCTCCTACTCGCTCGGCGTCAAGCTCGGGCTGAAGGGCAAGAACGACCTGCGCATCGTCAGCGGCACCACGGCCTCGCCGGTCTTCAACGTGACGGTCCGCTGAGACGCGCTGCCACCGCGGCAGAGGTGGGCTGTCGGCACCGGGGTGGTCTCACCTGCCCCGGTGCCTACCGGACGGAATCGTCGGTGACGTGGTAGACGCGCTGCTCCTGGACGTGACCGGTTGGACGGACGAGGAACGTGAGACGGGAGCGATGCTGATCACGGAGATCGACGCCGACGGTCCGGGCGACCGCGCCGAGTACGAGCCCAGGCCCGGCGCACCGGACAGGTGGGATCAGGCTGCGTAGGCGAGGAAGTCGGCCACGGCAGGGGTGCGCTGGTGGTGCAGGCGGAGTCGACACCGCCGATCGTGTCGATGACATGGTGCCCCAGATCGAGAGCGGCGTTGATGTCGCCGAGGGCGAGGTGGGCCCAGGCCTGTCGGACCTGGTAGATCACGGCGCCGCGCGCCTCGCGGTCGCTGTTGTGGGGGCCTCGTGGGTGAAGGCCGCGCGGAAGTTCTCCAGGGCACGGGGGGAACGTGAAGAAGCCCTTCCCCGGCGGGGGAAGGGCTTCGTGAGTGAGCGCTGGGCAGGCCTTGCACCTGCATTTCCCCACAGGAAGCGGGGCGTCTTTCCTTGGACCACCAACGCAGCGTCAGTCGCCGTGAGTTGCGGCGAACTTCCAAGATCGACTATAGCGCATGCGGCCGTCGGTCGGCCCCGGCCATCGCGGAGGCGGTTGAGTGGCAGACCCGCGCGATGCGCGCGCTCGGTGCCAAGGCGTTCCCCGATGCGGAGACGGTGCTGGACGATGCGTTGTCCCCGATCAAGGCGATCCGCGCCCAGTGCCGTCGTCAGCCTGCGGCCACCGTGCGTCGTTCCGCCGATCGGATGCCATTCGCGAGGCGCGTCCGCTCCTGCTGACCCGTTGGGAAGATGTGCCCCTTTCTGCCGGAAAGGGCTCAAGGGCCCGTGACCAGGTGCTTTGCCTGGGCGGGCCCGTGAGGAAAGCCAGGGACTCAGACCCATCCCGGGGCTCGGACGATCCAGCCGGCCTGGCGCCACTGGTCGGCGTCGAGGGTGCCCCCTGGCGGCGCGAGCCGGCACCGCTGCGGAGTCTGCGCCCGGACTCATTCGCGTACGCCACGCAGCTGCGCCTGATCGGCGCGCGGATCGTCGCCGCCGCAAACGACGAGGTCGGCACGCAGGCGGTCCGCACCGCCCGGGTGCTGGCCGTCGGCGCGACGCCTGCCCCGGAGCACCGCGCGGCGGACACCGCTCCGGCGACGTTCACAGCCGTGCCCGAGACACCGGTGAAAACCCGCGACGTGGCGGCGGACGGCTTCCGCCAGGCGCTCGATCGTGCACAGAAGGTCAATGACCGCATCGGGCATCGGGCCCAGGGTCGTCGTCCCAGGGGTCGATGACGCCCGGTTTCGCGTTGTTCAGCATCTGGTCGATAGTGCGGACGAGGCCCTTCTCGTCGACGTGCGCGATCCAGGGGACACCGTCGAGGACGTCGGCCAGGTCATCGGTGACGAGGGCGTCGAGCATCGTGCGCAGCTCGTCCGGGACAGGGGCGTCCACAAGGCAGAGCCAGGCGAGCACGGCGGGCACGCGGACATCTGCGGGCCGTGCGGGATCAGGCCAGAGGGTACGAGCCCATGCGGCGGCGCGGAGGTCGGCGTTCTCGAAAGCGAGTTCCGCGATGGCCAGGACGAGGCTCGCGCGGACCGCGGGGATCTGTTCGGCGGCCAGGCGGGCACGGAGGGCTTCTGTGATGCGGCGGGCCTTGCCCGAGGCGGTGGCCAGGGCGTAGCAGGCGGAGGTGCGGACGTCGGGGTCCGGGTCGTGGAGATGTGGGAGGAGCAGGTCGGCGTCGGCGGTGACGGCATTGCGTGATGCCTCGATGGACCAGTTCATCGCGTAGCCGCTGCAGTCGCATGTCCACTGCTGCGTGGCCACTTGGAGGAAGGTGTCGCGAGTGCCGTACCCCCAGTGCTGCTGTCTTGCCACCGCGGTGGCAAGACGGATTATGCTCGAACGGTGATGCGCTGACGGGTCGGCAGCGACGCGCAGAAGGAACGGCACGGTCAGCGGGGCGACGGAGCCGACCGTGCCCTGGTGAACCAGGCCGTCCCAGAGTTCTCCCAGTGCCTGCCCGGACACGTCGGCGTCTGTGGAACGCAATCGAGTCAGCAGCTCAGGAACATCGTCACCTGAGCCGTCATGGGCATGCTTGAAGCGGCTGAAGGGCACCGCGGCGATACGGAACCCGTCCTTGACGTCCTGTGGCATCCCCAGGATCACCCCGCGCGCACGTCGAGCGGAGTCCCCTCGTGCAGCTCGAATCCGTGTATGCGTACCTGGTCGTGATCGAACACAAGCTCCTCAGACGTCATGCTTCCCCCGTAGCTTTGCTGGCCGGAAGGCCTCTGTCGACCACGAGGCGCCGACACCACCTGACGAGCACTCGGGCTGCCCCGTCCCCCACCGAACCCGTCCGGCCCGTCCGTTAGCCCGGCTCAGAAATCACCAGAGCACCCTTCATCGCGGCGGGCAGACAGCGGGCAGTGGGCAACCGCGAACCCTGTCCACAAGCTCGCCGCCCACCAGGCCGTTACACCCGCACAGCGGCTGGACCCGGGTATCGCAAAGGCAGTCGAGCGACAGGCCGAGCGTGCCGCCCAGCAGGCCGGGACGGCGGCTGTTGTCGCGCATCCGTGCCGGGTACACGCTCGCGGTCCTCGACAGAACCCTCAGCGGGACGGGGCGCCCCCGGCGCCTACGCACCCCCCTACTTCGGCGGGTTGACGACCTTCGTCGTCAGCCTCGAAATCCTCTTCGACTCGCCCGGGCACACGCGCCTACCGATTCCGGACGACGAGATCATCAGCAGAACAGTTGTCGCGGCGCCGGTACGCCGAGTACCGGGCCCCGCTCCACCTCTTTGTCGACCGGATCGAAGGCAGCGTCACCCTGTTCTCCGAGCCCGGCCACCTGGGCTACACCCGCGTCGACGGCCCCCACCCATTTGGTGTGGTGCTGCGTCTGCCGGACCCGTTCAACCTGGACCTGGACACCAGCGGCCTGTCGCCCGCCTGACCTGCAGGCGTGCGCTCGAGACAGGGTCATCCCTTCAGGCCACCGCCCCGGCAAGCACATGACGCCGTTGTTGCCCCGTGTGGCGTCTGGGAGCGCACCCGAACGGTTTTTCCCCACCCGGCACGGCTGGATCGCGCCCTACCCGCCCTGACGGCCCGTCCGGACCCTGAACATCATGGGGGATACCGGAAACACCACACCAGGCCAGGACAACACCGATAACGCGTTCCACGCCCTCCTCGAAGGCGCCACCGCCCCACGACCGCCCGCCCTACCCGACTGCCCGTTCTGCGACCTCCGCCAAGACCGCTACGCCACCCACTACGAAGGCCACTGGGTGCTCCTCGAACCCCGCATCATCGTCCCCGCCCACACCGTCGCCCCGCGCCGGCGCTGGATCATCACCTCGGACGGGGCCGCCATGAACCTGTGGGACGCCGAACCCCTCCCAGGCACCCGGTGCCGGATCGCGCACCGCATGGTCTGCCCCTACCTTCAACCCGAAGACCCCTGGCCCTGGACGACCGCGCTCCGGCAGGAGAACGAACGGCGGGCGCAGCGCCTGTTCAACCTCCCCGACGACTGGGACCTCCCCAGCACGGGTTGACCGCGCGGCCGCCCGGTACCGTGCCCACCGGCTGGGTTCAGTTCACCGCCGGTGATCAGTTCTTCACCCCGGCCCTCTGTACCCCGGATCAGCGCTCTGGCCCGGGGTACAGCCGTGTCTCCACCACCAAGGCAACCCGGTCCGGCAACCTGTGCCCATGACCGACATCTATGAGCACGCCCCGAAGATCTGGAACGCTGCGCAGCTTCGCGACGCGCTGAAGGACCTTCCCGATGACGCACCGATCCATATCGGTGTGGCGGAGGACCCCGGTGATTTCGACGGGTACCGCGAAGGCGTGCTCGTGGATGCTCATCAGGTTGAGAACTGGTGGCCAGCCACCGCCACCACGCCGGAACGCATCGAGACCGAAGAAGCGCTGACGCTGTTCGCCGACTGGCAGCCTGGTGCGTACGACCGCCTGGACTGACTCGGG
Source organism: Streptomyces sp. NBC_00057 (assembly GCF_045041165.1). Taxonomy (NCBI): domain Bacteria; kingdom Bacillati; phylum Actinomycetota; class Actinomycetes; order Kitasatosporales; family Streptomycetaceae; genus Streptomyces; species Streptomyces sp. NBC_00057. The sequence continues at coordinate 8,819,832 of NZ_CP108256.1, forward strand.
CTCGCTACCGGGCCGCTGTCGCCCACCGCATCCAGCCCATTGACCCGTGGGTCGCGGCCTGTTCTCGTGCCGCCTGCTTTCCCTCGGACCGGCCTGGTAGTCCCAGCTCGGACACCGGGGGCAAGTAACCCGTCGGTAGGTTCCGAGGGCTTGGCCGCTGCGGTTTCCTGGTGCTGGGGCGCTTCGTCGGCCGGGTCTGGTCAACGTCTGGTCGTGCAGCTCGTGACCGACGGGGGGCGGTGTCGTTGGCTGCTTGATCTGATCTCTGACTAATCCGGAGCGTGCTTCATGTCTCTTACCGCAGCTACCCGACTTGCCGCAGTGTCCTCCGCTGCGATCGCCGCTGTGTCGGTGTGCCTGGGCGCGGCCTCGGCTACCGAGGCCGCGGAGCCCGCGCAGGTGCGGGCGGTGGAGCAGAGCGCCGCCCCCGTCGGCGACGACCCCGGGGCCTCCGCTCAGTTTGTCCCGCTGGGCAGTCTGCTGTTCTCCGACCGGGCCGTAAAGACCAGCGTGAGCCCGGTGCGATGGGATCGCTGACCGAACGCCTCCACCGCGCCCGGACCGCAGGCATTCGGGCCTACCGGGCGCGCCTGCACCCCGACACACCCAATCCCGCCGGAATGACGTCCACAGCCTCCGGGGAAACAGTCGCCGAGGCGGGTGACGGCGTGAACGGGTTCGACGTCCTTGCCCGAGTGGTCCGCCTGCCAGTGAGCACATGGCGCTACCGGTGGGAGGGCGACGAAGTGCGTCACCTGGGGCCGATGGCACAGGACTGGCGAGCCCACCTCGGCCTGGGAGCCGACGACAAGACGATCTGCTGCACCGATGCCAACGGCGTTGCGATCGTGGCGATTCAGGCACTTCACCGGCAACTCACCGACCTTCAGGCTGAGGTCAGGGAACTCCGGGCGCAGAAGGCCGAACCGGCAGCACACGCACCTGGTGCGGAGACACCGCGGGTCTGACCATCTCAACCGCTGCACCTGGCTGCGGCTGGGTGCAGCGGCTGCGGATGGAATGACGCGGGTACGCCCTGCGGCCGCGCCCGCGTGTGCCCGGAGACCGGCCGGGCCCTGCTCTCCGCCCGCGGCCCCCGCACCGGATGGCCGACGGCGGCGGCCGCACTCAAGAGTCTCGTGCTGCGCCTGGCCCATGAAAATCCCCGCTGGGGCCACCGCCGCATCCAGGGCGAACTGGCCCGACTCGGGCACCCCATCGCGGCCTCCACGGTCTGGGAGATCCTGCACGCAGCAGGCATCGACCCGGCCCCGCGCCGCTCCGGCCCCACCTGGCGCGACTTCCTCACGGCGCAGGCTCAGGGGATCCTCGCCGCGGACTTCTTCCCTATCGACACGGCCCGGGGCAAGCGACTGTACGCGATGGCGTTCATCGAGCACGGCACCCGGAGACTGCACATCATCGGGGTGACCACGCACCCCACCGCGCAGTGGGCGGTACAACAGGCCCGGAACATCGCTGCCGACCTCGGCGAGCGGGGCGCCGGGCCACGGTTCCTGCTACGCGACCGCGACAGCAAGTACACCGACGCCTTCGATGCCGTCTTCACCGCCGAGGACACGGAGGTGCTGCTCAGCGTGCCCCGGGCACCGCGCATGAACGCGCATTGCGAACGCGTGATCGGAACCATCCGCCGCGAGGCCCTCGACCACGTCCTGACCCTGGGCGAGAACCACGCCAGGAATGTCCTGACTGACTACCAGGACCACTACAACGGACTCCGACCGCACCGATTTTGGCAACAGCTACCGCCCAGCGCGACCGAGCAGGCCGCAATCGTGCACGACCTCGACGACCGAAGCCTGCTCCGCACCAGGGTCCTCGGCGGCATCATCAACGAGTATCGATACGCGGCGTGACCTGCAACGACGACTTTTCGAGCCCCACAGGTCGACGATGGCCGCGCAAAGTCGGGGGTCGGTGAACGCCCTGGGGGCGCCTGCCGTGCCGTGGGGATCTCCTCTTCGACGGCCGTCTCCGCGGCCGTCGGCGCTGGCCGCGTGCAGTGCCGCTTCGGTCTTGCCTCCAGTACCGGCATCGACGATGGCGGTGAGGATCGCGTTACGCCGAAGGACCAGGGGCTGCCGCTTCTGACCCCGCATCAACGGAACCTGCTCTGCGCCATGCGCGGGCCCGGCACCGTTCACGCACGGAGTGTGGACCTCCGGACCACGACGGTGCACGGCACCATCACATGACGCGGTGCCTTTCCGCCCAGGACATCGATCAGCATCGTCACGGATTCGGCGCCCAGGCGTCGCGCGTCCAGGCTCAGGGCGGTCAGCGGTACATCCCAGTCCTCAGTGCCACAGGACTGGTCGCTCTCGCGCATCACACTGACCATCAAGTCGTCGGGGATGTGCAGGTTCAGCCGCCGGGCCGCGATCACCAGGGCCTGGCCGTATGTCTCGTTGAGGCCGTGGACCGCGTCCGGGCGGTCGGGGCCGGACAGAAGTCGTAGCGCCGCCTCCACCGGATCCTCGGAGGCAGCCGGTGTCTCGACGAGCATCGGCCGGCCGGCCGCGGCGCACCACTCGCGATAGAGGCGCTCGGAATCCTGGGTGTACGCGTCGGGTTCCGGGCCCGAGAGGAGACCGACCCGGGTGGCGCCGGAGTCCCGCAGGTGGTCGAGGACTTCGGCCATGCCATGCTCCAAGTCGCTCTCCACTGTGGGTACATCCTCGTATCCCGGATCGATGGGGCGGCCGTCGGTGACCACCGGCATGCGGCGGCGCGCGCAGTCCGCGAGCAGCGGGTCCTCCCGTACCGGGTCGACGATGATGAGGCCGTCCATGGGGACGCGGGCCCACAGCCCGGAGGCCGGATCGCTCGGGACGACGACGAGGGCGTAGTCCCGCTCGACGGCGGTCATGGTGGCGCCGGCGGAGAACGCCGCATAGTACGGGCGGTAGGTGCCGGCCCACGGGCGGTCCGACATGTGGCCCACGGCCAGTCCGAGGATGCCGGTGCGTCCGGACACGAGTCCGCGGGCCACGGGGTCGGGGCGGTAGCCGAGTTCCTCGGCGGCGCGGCGGACGCGCTCGCGGGTGGCCGGGGCGACCTGCCCCTTGCCGTGGAGGGCGTGGGACACGGTGGTGATGGACAGGCCGGTGGCCCGCGCCACATCGCGGATGCCGATCCGCCGGCCGACCTCCCCGGCCCGTGTCGATTTCCGGCTGGTCATGCTTTGGTCGCCCTTCCGTGTCATCCACCGAGCTCCAACGCGCGGCGGCCTCAAGAGTGCCAGAGAACGGCCTGTCCGCACCCTCGAACCCCAAAACGTTTTTCTTTCGCTGACCTCGAGGTCTTGACGTACAAAAACGTTTTGGGCAGTGTAGCGCCACCGCTTCCCGGCACCTCTCCTCTAGGAGCTCCATGCGTAGCGTCCGTACGTTTGCCTTGCCCGCACTCACCGCCGTGTTGCTCGCCGCCCTCACGTCCTGCGGCGGTTCCGCAGTCGGCAGCGATGACTCCACCACCCACACCACCGACGCCAAGGGGTCCCGCACCTACGGCACGTGCAAGGTGACCGGTGCCCGCGGCTCGATTCACCTCAAGACCGTCGAGAACGGCACTCTCACCGTGGTCGGTGACCTTCCCAGCCCCGGCTGGTGGAACGGCGACACCGTGCGTCAGATCGACAGCGGCTACGAGTACTGCATGGCCGCGAATCTCGCCTACCGGGCCGGCCTGTCCAAGCTCACCGTGCGCAATGTGTCTTTCGACGCGCTCGTCGCGGGCAAGACCCAGGACTTCGACATGGCGCTCGCGGAGATCTCCATCACCGACGCCCGCCGCAAGGTGGTGGACTTCTCATCGCCGTACTTCTCCTCCGACATCGGCGTGCTGGTCAAGTCCGGGTCCAAGGTGACCAAGGACAACATCGGGGGCCAGCGGCTCGGCGTGAAACAGGGCACTACGGGCGCCGACTTCGTCCGCGACCGCATCCACCCGAAGAGCCGGCCGAAGGTGTTCGCGGGCGACGTCGAGCTGCAGGCCGCGCTCCAGGCGGGCCAGATCGACGCCGCGCTCACCGATGTCGCCATCGTGCTCGGCAAGGCCCAGGAGTCCAAGGGCAAGCTCAAGGTGATCGGGCAGTACGACACCGGCGAGTCGTACGGAGCGCTGTACCCCAAGGGCGGCAAGAACTCCGCCGCCCTCGACGGGGCCATCGACGCGATGAAGAAGGACGGCACGCTCGACAAGCTCTCCTCCACCTACCTGGCCGAGGCCTTCGGCGGGGACCCGGCGGCGATCCCGGTATGGAGCGCCAAGTGAGCGTGCACTCCGATCTGTTGACTGTGCTGAAGACCGAGCGGACCGAGCCGCCGAAGGCCACCCCGCCCCGGCCGACGCTGCCGCTCGCGGCCGCCGCGGTGGCGGCCGTCCTGGTCACCCTGACACTGACCGCCGCCACTGCCCAGTCCGTGAGCAAGGTCCTGCCCGGCTCCGGCCTGCCGGTCGCCGGCGGTGCGGTCCTCGTGGCCGTCGCCGTGCTCACCCTGCTGAGGCCCGCGCTGCGGGCGGTGCGCTCGGGCCGCGCGGCCGCCACGGCCTGGTCCGAGGACCGGCGGGCCGACGCCCGGCGGGCCGCGTCCGAGGGCCGCGAGGACGCCCGGACCGTACTGGGCTGGTGTCTGGCCGCGCTCGTCCTGCTCGGCGCGGTCTGGTTCCTGTTCGCCAATGACCGTGCCGTGCAGCGCACTTTCCTCGACGCCGAAGTGATCGGAATCAGCCTGCGGGAGATTGCCTCCGCGTTCGGCACCAACCTCTTCATCGCCGTCGCCGCGCAGATCCTGATCCTCGTCTGGGGACTGGCCCTCGCTCTCGCCCGGATGGCGCCGGGGCGTACCGGCCGCCCGCTGCGACTGCTCGCCACGGCGTACATCGACGGCTTCCGCGCCGTACCGGCGATCATCGTCATCTATCTGATCGGCTTCGGACTGCCGCTCGCCGAGGTGCCGGTGCTCAGCTCGCTCAGCCCGGTGTGGTTCGCGATCCTCGCACTCACCCTCACCTACGGCGCGTACGTCGCCGAAGTGTTCCGGGCCGGCATCGAGTCCATCGCGCCCGGCCAGAGCGCGGCGGCCCGTTCACTCGGCCTCTCGCACAGCGCCACGCTGCGCCATGTGGTGCTGCCACAGGCCACCCGCCGCGTCGTACCGCCGCTGCTCAACGACTTCATCAGCCTGCAGAAGGACACCGCGCTGGTGAATGTCATCGGCACCATCGACGCCTTCAACCAGTCGAAGATCTTCGCGTCCAACCACTTCAACCTGTCCTCGGTGACCGTGGTCGCGGCGCTCTTCATCCTCATCACGATCCCGCAGGCCCGGTTGGTGGACCGGCTGGTGGCACGTGAGCAGCGCCGCGGCAAGGGAGCCTGACATGGCCTTCATCGAGATCGACGGGGTGCACAAGAGCTACGGGGAGACCCCCGTGCTCCGCGGCATCGACCTGACCGTGGCCCAGCACCAGGTGGTGACCCTGATCGGCGCCTCCGGCAGCGGCAAGTCCACCCTGCTGCGCTGCATCAACGGCCTGGAGGAGATCAGCGGAGGCGAGATCCGGGTCGGCGGTGATGTCGCCTCCGGCCGCGGCACCGATGTGGACCGGCTGCGACGCGATGTCGGGATGGTCTTCCAGCACTTCAATCTGTTTCCGCACATGAGCGTGGTGCGCAATGTCGCCCTCGCGCCGATGCAGGTACGCGGGATACCGCGCGCCGAGGCCGAGGAGCAGGCTCGCGCCCTGCTCGCGCGGGTCGGCCTGGCCGACAAGGCCGACAGCATGCCCGACCGGCTCTCCGGCGGTCAGCAGCAGCGGGTGGCCATCGTACGTGCCCTGGCCACAGGCCCCCGCGCACTGCTGCTCGACGAGATCACCTCGGCCCTCGACCCCGAACTCGTCGCCGAAGTACTGGCCATCGTCCGCGAACTGGCCGAGGGCGGCATGACCATGCTGCTGGCCACCCATGAGATGGGCTTCGCCCGGGAGGTTTCGAACAAGGTGTGCTTTCTTCATCAGGGCGTACTGCTGGAGGAGGGGCCACCGGAGCAGATCTTCGGCGACCCTCAGCAGGAGCGTACCCGCGCCTTCCTGCGCCGCATCGTCGAGGCGGGGCGGCTGTGAGCGGCGCGCGGGTGCTCGTCGTGGAGCACGAGGACGGCACGGGCCCGGCCCAGTTCGGTGAACGCCTCGCCGAACAGGGCCTGGTGATCGATCTCTGTCGCCCCTGGGCGGGCGACACGCTGCCCGGCACCCTGGACGCATACGACGGGCTGCTGGTCCTCGGCGGATCCATGGGCCCGTACGACGAGGAGCAGGCGCCTTGGCTGCCAAAGGTGCGGAAACTGCTGCGGCAGGCCGTAACCCGGGACCTCCCCACGCTGGGGATCTGTCTGGGCATGGAACTGCTGACGGTGGCCTGCGGGGGCGAGGTCCGGCACGCCGCCCTGCCCGAGGTCGGACTCAATGACCTGATATCCCATCAAGCGGCTTCCGTAGACCCGCTGTTCGCGCCACTCGTGGACCAGGGCAGCTGGTTGCGCGCAGTGCAGTGGCACTGGGAGGAGACGGCCACCCTGCCCGAGGGCGCCGTTCCGCTGCTCACCAGCGAGCGCTGCACCCACCAGGCGTACCGGATCGGCACGGCTGTGTGGGGTGTTCAGTTCCACCCCGAGGTGCTGGCCGATGACATACGCACCTGGGGTGCGGCGGACGTCGGTTCGCTGCACGCCCTGGGCCTTGAGCCGGGCGGGGTCGTTGCCGAGGTGGGGCGCGAAGAGAAGCGGCTGCGCACGCTCTGGGGTGCTTTCGCCGAGCAGTGGGGGTGCATTGTCGCCGACGGTCCGGGCCCATCCGCCCGACAGCGCATTCCAGTGGAGCGGCGGCCATGAGGGTCCGATGACACTGACCTGCCCGAACCCACCCGCGGTCACGCTCGTCATGGACCCGCGTGACGACCTCACCCAAACGCGGGGAGGCTGGGGGCTCTCGCGGTCAGTACGGCTGGGCCGTCGGTCGGGGACGCGTGCCGCAGGTGGCCAGGCCGCACCAGCGGGAGCGGCCGCTGGCATCGAGGAAGATCCGGCCGCAGTCCGAACTGGGGCAGCTGCGGATGGTGAAGCGCTTGGGGTCAGCCAGCAAGTCGGCCGCGCTGCGGGCGGTGGCGTACAGGGGTAGTCGCAGGCCGACCGTTGGGGAGAGCCGCAAGTGACCCAGGCCATCCTCACCCCGGGTGAACACCGCCTACCCGGCCGCGTCCTGGGCGACGGTTCACCTGGCGGGGCTGAGCGCTCCAGTTGGCGAGCTGCGCATTGCGGCTGGTGAGCGGGTTGATCTCTGTTTGGCGACGGTGCGGATGTCGTTGCAGAGCGGACGCATAGGATCGCCGGCATGGCACTGCGACCTGTTCAGGTGAACATAAAGGCTCTTGATGTCTCGGCGGTCGGCCGGTTCTGGGCGGAGGCGCTCGGCTGGAGTGCTTACAGGCCCGGCGTGACCACCTACGTTGGACCCGTCGGCGGCTTCGTTTGGCCGGACCCGGTCGCCGTCTGCGTCGACGTCGTTACCGTCCCGGAACCCAAGACGACAACAAAGAACCGTGTGCACCTCGATCTCGCCACCACCTCTGCGGCCCATCAGGCGGAGTTGGTCGCGCGCCTCCAGGCTCTCGGTGCGACGCCCGCCCAGGTGGGCCAGGGCGACGTGCCGTGGACGGTCCTCGCCGACCCGGAGGGCAACGAGTTCTGCGTGCTGGAGCCTCGGGAGATCTACCGGGACACCGGGCCGATCGCCGCGGTGGTGGTCGACTGCGCGGATCCGCGGGCCATGGCCCGGTTCTGGGGCGAGGCGATGGACTGGACCCTGCACGAGGTCACCGACGATCATGCGGTGCTGCGCTCCGCCAAGGGTGCCGGCCCGTATCTCGAGTTCCTCCGCACGCCCGACGCGACGACCGTGCCAGACCGCGTCCACCTTGACCTGCTGCCGTACCCCGGTGACGACAAAGAGGCGGAGGTGGCCCGGCTGCGGGCCCTCGGCGCCACCGACATCGACCTCGGCCAGGGCGACGTCCCGTGGACGTGCCTGGCCGACCCGGAGGGCCACGAGTTCTGCGTCCTCGCCCCGTCCTGACGCGGAGCCTCAGGAGATCTGGTGCCGGAAACACAACCTCCAGGCCCCGGGGAGAAGGCCGGGCGTGCTGCGTGTCAGACGTGGCCACCGCACCACCCGGAGGCTTCAACTCATTCCGGGAGTCCTGCGGTGGCCACCAGCGACGCTGAAGGGAAGCTCAGAGGCTGTCCAGTTGGCTACAGCCCGACCGGGTTGAGGTAGGTGGCCGGGCGGGTGGCGCCGTCCTGCTTGAGGATCTGGCCGCCAAACGGCCACTTCAGGGTGAAGTACTCCGTCTCGTTCGGCGGGGTGACCAGGAACTTCGCCGGAACGAACTTCTCCTTCTGCGGCGTGGACTTGGCCACCGGGAGCAGGTTGATGCTGAAGTCCACCGTGTCCCCCTGCTTCAGGATCATCTTTTCGGGCTTCTTGGAGGAGCGCGCCAGCGACCAGGTGCCGTCGGTCTTCTGAGCGCCGATCATGTCGACACCGGCGAAGCCGGACAGGGTGCAGGTGCGCTTGCTCTGGTTGGTGAACCAGATATACGCCTGGGTCTGCTTCTTGGTCTGCTCCATCTCCGGCTTCGCATCATCCCCCATGGCGAAGCCGGCCTTCAGGTCGGCGGTGTGGCAGCGGGTCGGCTCGGCCTTGGCGGGGGCGGCCGAGGCCGGGATGGCGGTAGCGGCAGTGCCGGCGACGACGACGGCCGCAAGGGCCACGGCGGTCAGCTTGCTCTTCATGAAGTTTCGGGTTCCCCTCGAATACGAATCGGCGCGCGAAGTCAGTGCGCGCCTACGCACCTGAAGATGCGCAATGCCCGGGGGAGGTTCGGTGTGCCGGAGAACCTTTTTCCGACAGCCAGGCTCCCAACTGTGGCCGCGTACAAGAACTCATGCGGTGTGGCGCCGCCGCCGAGTGCCGTGACCACGCGTTCTCGTTCTCGGCGCGCGTGGGCACGGGTGCCAGGGCGTGTGTGAGGTCGTGATCAGCGGGTCGTCCATGCGAGGGTTGATCCAGATCATGGAGGCCCGGAGGTGAAGGCCCGCGTCGTAGCTCTCGGGGCTCTTGTCGTAGCGGGTGGGTGCGCCACGAGGCGCCATGGAATCGAGTGAGGTGAGAGACCTTCACCGCCGGGTTGTCGCAGCAATCCGGTTGAAGCTGGGGGCAGTTCGGCCCGGGGGATGCCGAGCCGGGCGGTAAGCAGCCCCGACAACGTCGGGACGGGTTGGCACTGCCAGACAGCCCGGGTCCGGCTAGCGAGACGGGAAGGTGTACGCGAGAAATCAGTGCTTGACGCCCCGTAATTACGACACCGGCTCGAACCTGGCGGATGCGGGCCGGATGCAGTGCACGATCGCCGACAGTTGGCGATCGACTCCGAAGCCGGATCTACCCGAAAGCCTGCGGCGTAAGCGTGGCGATGCTGCCGGGGTAGAGCTGGGCACCTCACCCGTCGATCGATTTCGTGGTGAACGTGGGAACTGCCCGCGGTCGTCCCAGGCCGGACATCCAGTCCGGTGGAGGGCAGGCCCATCGCCGGCTGATGGCCGTCGGGCAGGACGGAGGCTCCGTAGTACTCCGAGGCCGGGGTGCGACACGAAAGTCGCACGAGTTGAGTGAGCTTCATCGAAGGAGGTTCGGCTGATGCCGAAGGTGTAGTTACGGATCAGGGCGGATTCAACCGGTCGTTGCAACACCTCGTCCTCGGAGGTGTTGATGGGCAGGCCAGCAGGGTGGATGGCAGCGTTGACCGGGCGTTCGCCGATGAAGTCACCAGGTGCGCCGGCGCTACGGCGGGAAGCGGAACGTCAGTTCTGGCGGGAGATCGCGAAGGGACTGCTCCCGGAGGAGGCGGCAGCTTCGGTCGGCGTATCCCGAGCGGCGGGGGGAAGATGGTTCCGCCACGGTGGCGGCATGCCACCAATGGATCTTGCTCCGCAGTCCGGCCGGTACCTGTCCTTTCACGAGCGGGAAGAGATCGCGATCCTGAAAGCGCAGGGCATCGGGGTCCGGGAGACCGCGCGACGTCTTGGCCGTGATCCTTCGACGGTGTCCCGGGAACTGAGGCGCAACGCCGCGACTCGTGGCGGCTGGCTGGACTACAGGGCTTCGGTCGCCCAGTGGAAGGCCGATCTGGTGGCCCGGCGCCCGAAAACCGCGAAACTGGCGGCCAACGACCGGTTGCGCGACTACGTACAGGAAAGGCTTTCCGGCCAGGTCAGCCGCCCCGACGGGACGATGATGGGGCCAGAGGGGCCGCGGTGGAAGGGAAGGAACAAGCCGCACCGCGGCGACCGCCGGTGGGTCATGGCGTGGAGTCCGGAGCAGATCGCGAACCGGCTGAAGGTCGACTTTCCCGATGATGAGTCCATGCGTATCAGCCACGAGGCGATCTATCAGGCCCTGTTCATCGAAGGCCGGGGAACGCTCAAGCGCGAGCTCGTCGCCTGCCTGCGCACCGGCAGGGCCCTGCGGGTGCCCCGAGCTCGGTCCAAGCGGACGTCGTGGGCCCACGTCACGCCCGAGGTGTTGATCAGTGAACGGTCGGCCGAAGCCGACGACCGGGCCGTTCCGGGACACTGGGAGGGCGATCTTCTGATCGGACTGGAGAGGTCGGCGATCGGCACGCTGGTCGAGCGCACCACCCGGTTCACGGTGCTCGTCCACCTTCCCCGCGAGGACGGCTACGGCACGGTTCCCCGCACCAAGAACGGGCCGCCGCTGGCCGGCTACGGAGCGGTGACGATGAAGAACGCGCTGGCAGCAACGGTCGGCACCCTGCCCGGGCAACTATGGCGGTCGCTGACCTGGGACCGCGGCAAGGAGCTGTCGGCACACGCCCAGTTCACGATCGAGACCGGCATCCCGGTCTACTTCGCCGACCCGCACAGCCCCTGGCAGCGCGGCACCAACGAGAACACGAACGGCCTGTTGCGCCAATACTTCCCGAAGGGAACTGACCTTTCTCGATGGGCGGCTGAGGATATCGAGGCGGTCGCTGCCACGCTCAACAGCCGGCCCCGGAAGAGCCTCGGTTGGAAGACGCCCGCCGAGGCCCTCAACGACCATCTACTATCGATGAAATAAGCCGGTGTTGCATCCACTGGTTGAACCTGGTCAGTGTTCGAGGATCTGTCCCCAGCCTGACGTGCGTTGCTGGTAACAGCGGGGTGCGAAGCTCAGGTTTCCAGGCCCAAGGGCTCCCGTTCCATCCGGGAGTTACAGGCCACGGGGAAGGCCGACAGGGTGAACAACGTGAACCCCTGGTGATGCCTCGTGATCGGAAGCCCCGCAGATGGGTCGTTGCAGCAGGGTCAAGGACTGGCCGTTGAGAAGCGGCAGGCGCCGACCGGAAGACTCTAAGCCGGTCGGGAGAACACCGCCGTCCTCGGGGTATAGGGGGCACCCGACCCGGCCGCACCTCACTCGTGCGGAACGTGACAACCCCGTTGGAGTCCGAAGACGCCTGGCGTCTTCGGCAAGCCGACCGCAAGGAAGGCCCGATTCTCCAGCGGGCGCAGGATGGCCTCAGAAGCCAATGCCGGCGGCCGAAAGGCAGCGGGAAAACGAGACACCATGACCGGCTCTCCGCTGGTCGTCTCGCATAACCGGCCGGATACGGGCTGATGCCCGGACCCGAAAGGGTGCTGACGGAGGCCAGGTGAGCCTGTGGAGAGACGAAGAGAATGACACCGGAACCAAAGGACAAGTTGGACGTCATGACGAACACGCAGGTGAAAGCCGACGCGGACGTGATGACGAACGGACCGGAGGGCAATATCCCCGACTGGCACGATATTGACTGGCGTGCCGTCGAGGACGAAGTACGGCGTCTGCGACAGAGAATCTTCACGGCATCGCGGGAAGGCGACCTCAAACGAGTTCGCAACTTGCAGAAACTGATACTCCGCTCCCGCGCCAACACGCTGCTGAGCGTGCGGCGCGTGACAGGGATCAACGCTGGGCGCAAAACCGCCGGAGTGGACGGACGAACGGCGTTGCTGCCTCAGTCGAAAACTAAACTGGTCGACTGGGCGCAGTATCGCTCGAAAACCTGGACTCCTCTGCCGGTCAAGCGCGTGCACAATCCCAAAGCAGGCGGAAAGAAGCGCCCACTCGGCATCCCGGTCATCGCTGACCGGGCACTGCAAGCGCGGGTAGTCAACGCGCTGGAACCCGAGTGGGAGGCGCGGTTCGAGCCGAAGTCGTACGGCTTCCGGCCCGGCCGCGGCTGTCATGACGCGATATCCGCCATCTATCTGACGCTGAAGGGCAAGAACTCCCAGCGAATTTGGGTGCTGGACGCGGACCTGAAAGCGGCGTTCGACCGTATCGACCACGAGCACCTACTCGCCCAGCTCGGCACGTTCCCCGCCAGGGAACTGGTCAAGCACTGGCTGAAGGCCGGAGTGGTCGACGGCGGCCGGTTCGCCCCGACAGAAGAAGGCACCCCACAAGGGGGCGTCGTCAGCCCTCTGTTGCTGAACATCGCCCTGCACGGAATGGAACAAGCCGCCGGAGTTCGATACCGCAAGATCGGCACGAACGCCGCCGAGTCGGTTGAAGGATCCCCGGCCTTGATCAGATACGCCGACGATCTTGTTGCGCTGTGTCACAGCCATGACGAAGCCCAACAGGTCAAGGCGAAGCTCGCCGAGTGGCTGGCGCCCAGAGGACTGGTGTTCAACGAGGGCAAGACGCGAATCGTCCACGCTGAATCCGGTTTCGACTTTCTGGGATTCAACGTCCGCCGCTATGACGGCAAGTTGCTGATCAAACCGAGTCCGGCGGCTCTGAGACGAATCCGGGAACGGCTACGCACCGAGATGCGGGCCCTGCGAGGGTCCAATGTCAGTGCGGTGCTGCACAAGATCGATCCGATCGTGCGCGGCTGGTCAGCCTACTACCGGACGGTGGTCTCCAGTGCGGCGTTCACCGCGCTGGATGACTACATGTGGAAGCTCACCTACAAGTGGGCCAAGCACGGCCACCAGAACAAATCGAGGCACTGGGTCGTTAACCGGTACTTCGGTCAGTTCAGCAAGTCCAGTAAGAGCCGCTGGGTATTCGGCGACCGGGAGACCGACGCTCACCTGCGGAAATTCTCCTGGACGAAGATCGTTCGACACCAGATGGTCCCGGGCACATCGTCTCCGGACGATCCAGCCCTGGCCGAGTACTGGGCCAAACGGCGACGCAAAGAGAAACCCCTACCGCTGGACGCGTTCGGACTGCGGCTGCTGACGCTGCAAGACGGCCGCTGCCCATTGTGTCGGGGCTTTCTGCTGCACGCCGACCACCAACCGCAGAGCCCGGCTGAATGGGAACAGTGGATGGCGGTGGTCCGAAGGGCAGTGAAGAAGCAATATCTCGTTCTCGCTCCGGACCAAGGCACGTCGAACGTGGTCCTTCGTTTCGTGCACACAGCCTGCCGACGTCGGCGCCCTGCCGATATCGCACCAGGCCGAGCACCTCTGCTCGCCCGCGAGCCTTCAGGGCTTGCTTGAGCCGGATGCCGGGATGACTGGCACGTCCGGTTCTTAGGGGGCTCCGGCGCGGCAACGCGCCGGAGCTACCCGACAGAGCCGGCCACATGGGGAAGGGGGCCGGCAAGTCAGCAGTAAGGACACTGGAATGCCGGGAGGTTGTCGTCGGTGAATACCGACGAGCTGGAATGGGCCTTACTGAAGGCCGAACGCCGGGTACTTGAGATCCAGACCAAGCTGCACCGTTGGGCTGATGATGATTCTCATCGCAGGTTCGACGATCTGTTCAACCTCGTGGCCGATCCCGCCTTCCTGTTGGTGGCGTGGGACCGTGTCCGGGGAAACAAGGGTGCCCGCACGGCCGGAGTGGACGGGAAGACGGGGACGAACTGGCGCGCATCACGACGCCGCGGGGATGCGCATCGGTCCCGAGGTCATGGAGGTGGCCGCACGTCAGCTGCGTGACCAGTTCGAGGGAGTGATCTGGCGCTTCCGGTCCGGCGCTCAGTGGCGGGAGATGCCCGAGGAGTTCGGCCCCTGGCCCACCGTCTACGGCCGTTTCCGGGTATGGCGGGACGCGGGGGTGTTCACCGCGCTGCTGGAAGGGCTGATCGCCGAGGCCGCCCGGCAGGGGAAGACGGACCTGCCGCTGGTCAGCGTGGATTCCACGACCGCCCGCCGGGCCCGTCGCAAGAGGTGCCTCGCGAGCAACATCACCCAGACCACCAGAAAGAGCGCCGTGACAACCCTCAACCAGGAGGTAGTGCCGCTACTGGCTGCTGTCCACCCATAGAACACGATGCTCAAGCACATCCCACCCGGGCCAGCGAAGAACTCGGCTCTCGGATTTCGTGACATCCCCACCCTCCTCTTGTTCTCCCAGTCTCCGCCCGCGCCACTCCTGGCCCTGTTCAGGATCCGTCCCATATCCCCAGACGCTTGAGTCGGCGCTGCCGGAGGCGCTCCGAGACAGCTGTGAGGGCGAAGACGAGGCCCAGAGCCAGCCCGAAGACCACAGCGAACATGAGGTCGTCGGGTTCCTCCTCACGCGACAGCATCAAGAAGAAGAGCGTGAAGGGAACGGCCACGCAGAGACCGGTGCCGATCGGGTGGCGGGCCACCCACTTCTGGATCCGAGTCGGACGCCGCTGCCCACCCAGGGCCCGATCCAGGGTCCAGAGAGCATCGCCCAGAGGTCGCTGCCAGTTCGCCATGGCAGAAGAATAGGGCAGCCGATCCGCTGCCCTCCCCGGGCGAGGGCTGGTGATCAAGCCGCGGTCCGTCAGCCATCGCGACCAGGAACCGACGTCATTTCGTGAACAACCACAACCTTCGAGATCGCCAACTGCTGCCCTAACCGGCAGACAAACGCTGCTGCTTGAAGTGAACGAAGCCATTTCTCAAACCTGGGTCTGACTGGCCCCTTACGAGTCATGACCTGCTCGGAGTATGGCGAGAGGGGGCGCTGACAGCGGACAACGAGCCTGCCTTCTCGGTGTAGTGGCTGACCCGACGTCGGACGGCGTCGCCGGCCGCCACAGTCGGGGTGGGCCAAAGCCGTCGTGGCGGCGGGTTTGCCCCTGTACCCAGCCAGTGGCCACTGCGCGCACCCACCGCATCCCGGGGGTGATCGCTGTCCTGGGTTGCCCTCGCAGGTGTTACGTCGTGCGGAGCGCGGCGATGACGGTCATTCGCCCGACCCGTCGGGCCGGCAGGATGGCGGCCGCGAGTCCGGTGAGCACAGTCAGCCCCAGCGCTGCCAGCAGTAACGCATCGACGTGACGATGGAGTTGTTCACCCAGTAGATCGTGGCGTGGGTGAGCAGGTCGTCCTTGGTGAAGACGGACTCGACGTCGCCGCCGTTGTCGCTCCAGGCGTTCCAGCGCTCCAGCAGCCAGGCGAGCAGTCCGGCGGGTGAGTCGCTCAGCCCGTGGGCCAGGGTGGCGCCGTCGAGCATGTGCACGGCGAGGTGGGACGCCGAGCGGTGGTCCAGCTCGATGATGCGGGCGCGGACGTCGGCGGGCTGGTCGTCGGTGAGGGGCCGATTCCGGGCGAAGTCCCAGGCGCGGGGGCCGGTGAAGAAGTCGAGCGGCAGCCCGGAGCCGATGTGGATGCCGTACAGCTCGTCGGCGTACTTGAGGCCGAGCTGGCTGGAGACGATCCCGCCGATGTCGCAGCCCCCGGCGGCGTACTTCTCGTATCCCAGGGTCTCGGTCATCAGGGTGTGCCAGAGGTCGAAGACCTTCCAGAAGTTGACGTCCGAAAAGCCGGTGAGCGGGCCGGGGAAACCGAAGCCGGGCAGAGACGGCACGATGACGTCTGGTTATGGGATCCCGCTGGGTCGCGTGCCGGCTGGGGCGAACCGCCACGACTCCCCGCTGTTTGCCCCGACCTGGACCGCCTGGACGACCTGGGACCGCTGCCCGACGACACTACCGTGCACCTGGACGCCGGCTACGACTCGGACAAGACGATCGGCCAGGTAGCCGGAACGGGCGGGGAACAGAACGTCCCACACCCGGCCGCAGACGGCAGTGAACTCCTCGGGAGCGCGCGCTCGGATCGCGTACGTAACGACCAACGCTGGGACGGTCAGCTACTTTGGCCAAGGGTTTTCTGAGAATCCTGGCAGTCCGTTTCCGTCGCCGGGACGGTGGTGCTGTCGCTCGGGGCGGCAGGCCACTCGCGGCGCCCCTCGTCGTGCCAGAGCGGGCGTCGGTCGACCCGTAGGCCGAGGATCTCCGGTCGCGCGTAGTGGCCGCGGGAGTCGACCCAGACCTTGACGGCGTTGATGTCGGCGAGGTCGATTTCGGCGGTGACGAGCTTTTCCTCGGGGCCGGTGTGCGGGCCGGCGAGGTACTGGTTGAAGGGGTGGATCACGGCGGACCAGCCGCCGCCCGCGGTGATGTGTTTCTGCGGTCCGATGGTGGACTCCATCCACCGCAGGCACGTCTCGTCCACCGGGTTTCCTGCGGAGATGACGAATGTCTGGGCCGTGAGCGCGTGGGTCTTCATCATGGCGTCGATCTGGATGTCGGCGACGGCCTCGAAGCCGGTCATGGTGGACAGACCGGGCCATGCGGCGGCGTGGATCTGCTGGCCCTGGGTGATCAGGGACTGCCGGGCCAGGTTCATGGTGTGTTCCCAGCAGGCCAGGCCGCCGATCCGGCCCAGCGCGCTGTCGAAGACCCTGAGGGTGGCGCCGCCGCCCTGAGCCCACACGATCCGTTCGGCATAGGTGGGCTGGAGCTTGCGGTGCACGCCGAGGAGAGTCCCGTCGGGGTCGATGAAGACCTGGCTGTTGAAACACGTGCGGGTGCCCGCGAGCCGTTCGCTGACACCGAGGACCGTGCCGACCCCGGTGCGGGCACAGGCGGCCTGGACCCGGGCGATCTGCGGGCCGGGCACCTCGACGGACGCCTCGGCGTAGGCGGCGTTGGCGCCCTGCTGGTCCAGCGGGGCGTACGCCTCGATCCAGTAGGGGTAACCGGGCACGAAGGTCTCGGGGAACACCAGCAGATCGATGCCCTCCCGGCCTGCCTGTTCGATGAACGAGATCACCTTCCCGACGGTCGCCTCGGTATCCATGAACACCGGGGCGGCGTGCACCGCCGCGACAGTTCGTTTTGTGGAAGCGGGAGATGACATCGGAGCCCTCCTCGGAGGCGGGGTGCACCGGCGGGGATCGGCCGTCGAGAGGTGTCCGGGGTGCATGGTCCGGATGCGGATGAACAAGATCCGAGCACGTACGACATCTCCGCGCAAGGGCCCATGGCCGCCGTGCCGGATCGATGCCGACGTGATCACGGGGCTCACGCTCTCACGATGCTCTGGCCCGCACGGCCCGGACCCGTGCGACTGCCGTTCGTCTCGGCGTCGCTTGAATTCTGACCCTCTGACGGCGTATCAAAAGATCGCCACCCAACTCGACCGGCTACGCCCCCACGGCCCTCGCGGGCCGGTGTGGTGGCGCTTCGGCCGCAGCCAGTGGCAGCCGATCACCGACGCCCTCACCGACACGGGAACGGAAGACGAGTACGACGCACGCGAGGAGCAGCGCCGCCAGGAGCGCGGGGCCGCTCGCGCCCTGGGGCAGCAGCACCGGCGCGAGGAACTGGGCGGGCTGAAGGCGGTCTGGGAGTGCCCGTCCTGCCAGGCCGATGTCGAGCCCGACACGGAGGGTCTTGACGGCTACCGTCCCACGGAGGGCGGCCTGTGCCCGGACTGCCAACACACCCGCCGCGAAGAAGCGCAGCAGAGCGTCACCGCTGAAGACATGGCCAGCACAAATGGCATCCTTGCCCGCCTGAAGGCCCGGGCTGAAGGGCGGTAACTACGCAGGGGTTGGAGAGCCAGGAAAATACGCCGCCCACTCCAGCCTGAGGCAGCGAGCGCCGGCCTTTGCCGCGCGCTGCAGTTGACCGGGACGCCCGCGCGGTGGCTGGTGACGTCCGGCGGCACACTGCCCAGCTGCTGGCGGACAACCCCGTCGCGCGCTCGCCGAAGTCGTACTCGAGGAAGCCGAGCGACGGCTGTCCGTACCGCTGGATGGCACCGGGCGCTGCGCCCAGGGCCGGCTGGTGCGCGCGCCCTGTACGAAGGCCCGGATCGCTTCACGGAAGACTCCGCGGCCGCTCACTCGTGACCACAGGCAGCGCCTGTCGCACGGTGGCTGGCTGGGGCACTTCGAGGGCGTCGGCCACCTTGCGGGCCATCGCCGCCACCTGCGGCGGGAGGTAGTCCGCCAGCGAGTCGTCGTCGTTGCAGAGCTTGGCGCGCAGCCCGCGCAGGCAGGCCTCGGTGAACAGCTTCTGCGGGTCGTCCTCAGGCGTCAAAGTGGGCATTCGAAGTTGAGCGGTGCGCCTCGTCGGGGAGCTGACGTGCTGTCACTGTCGATGATCGAGTCGCTGTCTGGCGGCCTGGATACAGGATGCCCGTGGTTCTGAGTGATCATTTCTGTTCTCGACGCAGAACGATCGCCCAGGAGCCACGGGCTTGTTCAACGATACGACGTTGCTACTCAACCTCGACGGGGTGTCCGTCGTTCGGGTCAAGAAGCCGGCCGGCGGACGGCGCCGGATCCACCTGGCCACGGCCGACGAGACGGCCGGGGCCTGCCCGGCCTGCGGGGTGTTCGCCACCCGGGTGAAGGGCTCGGCCGTGACCCGGCCCGAACATCAGCTCGCGCGGCGCAAGGACGGCGAGGCCGCCAACCCCGCCAGGGTGGCGGCCTCCCGTTTCTGTAGTGGCCGGCGGCCGGCCATTCATTCTTGGAGCGGATCAGACGTGGGGTTCGAGCGGTGCGACAATCTCGTCGTAACCGCCGTGTCTGGAAGATCAGCTCGCCTGCGGCGTATCCGCTGCCCGCGTGAGTGCGGGGTGCGCAGTAGCTCGCTCCGTCGCCCTTGTAGAGCTACAGGTCACCGACGGTGTCCCGGCCGACCAGGTCGGCCCGGCCGTCACCAGAGAAATCCCCCGCAGCGGCCGGCAGGTTCGCCGGCTAGAAGCCGCCGCCCTTGCAAAGAGCGGCGGAGATGCCGGTGGGGCTGCCCGCGTCCCGATCCAGGTCATCGCCGGCCGCCTGGCCGGACAGGCTGCCGGTGGTCTGGCCGCAGTGCTTCCAGGTCGCAGTACCGCGCAGCAGCTTGTGGTCGGAGACCTCGGTGTCCATCGGCAGCACGTCGGCCTCGGGGTTGGCGAAGTACTTGGCGCTGAGGAAGACGTAGTCGATCTTGCCGCCGTCCTTGCTGTCCTGACCCGAGCGGCACTGCGACACCTCCGCCGAGACGCAGGCGGGGGTGAAGTAGTCGCGGTCGGTCTCGTCGACCTCGATCATGGTTCCCTTGGCGCCGCCACCCAGGGCGGGCTCGTAGAAATACGAGGCCATGGTGCTGGTGGGCGGGGCGTTGAAGTCCCCGCCCAGCACCACCGGGATGCCCGCGTCTTCCCATGCCTTGGCCTGCGCGGCGAGCTCACGCGCCTCGGCGTCGCGCAGCGTCGGCGAGGCCGACCAGTACAGGTGGATCGAGCAGGACCAGGTGATCCGGCCCTGCAGCCGGGACTTGATGCAGGGGTTCTTGATCGGCTCCGTCTCGCCGCCCTGGGTCAGGTCCAGGACGGTGGTCTCCAGCGCCGGCCCCTTGACGAAGACCGCCATTCCGTAGTCGCTGCCGTGGCAGATCGTCGGATAGCCCGACAGCGTCGCGGTGTACAGGCCGTTGAACCCCTTGGGGGCGAGCTTGGCCAGGATCGCGTCGTACTGCGAGCGGCACACCTCCGACAGGAAGATCTGGTCCGCGCCCCACACATCCGCCGACGCCTCGGCGACCACCTGGTCGATGCGGCGCTGGTTGTCGTAGTAGTTCGGGTCGCCGCACATGTTGCCGCAGATGTTGTAGCTGGTGAACCGCAACTGCGGCGCCGTCACCCGTGTCACGGTGTCGGCGCTCGCGGACGACGGCGCGATCAACACACCAGTCAGTGCGAGCACAGCGCAGCCTATCGCCGCGAGGAGGGATCTGATCGTTTTCAAGGTTTCTCCGCTGGGGTGGGAAAGCCCTGGTCGTAGGGCTGGTGGCGCGTGCGCGCCCCGCAGAGCTTGTCCAGGAAGAGAGACCATGAGGCAAAGCGTGCGTGAACATGTTTGATACAGTCGCTTTTAAGTCATGATCGCGCATCAAGGCACGCTCATTGACCGCTGCGCCGCCGGTGGGTCGGGTCCCGCTGCCACGGGACGGTCGGCCTCGTGAGCGAGGGTCGGCCGTGGTGCGGCGCCGCACCAGGGACTCCACAAATCTCAGAGGACGTTATGTCCATTTCTGGATGATCTGGTGTCACCCGTTCGTGGGTGCGGAGTCGTTCAGGCTGACTCGCATGTCGTGTGCATGATGGGGTCGGGGCATGGAACGGATGCCGTACTCAACGGACCTGTCCGACGGGCAGTGGGCCTTGATCGAGCCGCTGATCACAGCCTGGAAGCAGGAGCGGGTGTCGCGCTCGGCGACCGGAGACCCGGGCTCCTGTGATCTGCGCGAGGTCGTGAACGCGCTGCTGTACCAGAACCGGACGGGCTGTCAGTGGCGGCTCCTGCCGCACGACTTCCCGGCATGGTCGGCGGTGTTCTACTACTTCACCCTGTGGCGTCAGGACGGTATTGACCAGCGGATCCAGGAGATCCTGCGCTGCCAGGTGCGGGAGCGGGCCCGGCGATTAGAGGACCCGTCCCTGGTGATCATCGACACCCAGTCCGTCCGCGTCGCGGCGGGGGTGCCGAAGGAGACGACGGGACTGGATGCGAACAAGAAGACGCCCGGCAGGAAGCGGGGACTCGCCGTCGACGTGCTGGGCCTGGTCATCGGTGTGGTGGTCCTGGCCGCCAGTGCGCACGACAACGAGGCCGGCATCGCCCTGCTGGACCAGGCGGCCGAACGGTGCGGGATGCGCCTGGAGAAGGTCCTGGTCGACCAGGGCTTCAAGGACGCCGTGATCATCCACGGGGCGGTGAAGGACATCACCGTCGAGGTGGTCCGGCGCAACCCCGACGACCAGGGCAAGGGCTTCGTTCCGCAACCGAAGCGGTGGGTGGTCGAGCAGGTCAACGGCACCCTCATGCTCCACCGGCGCCTCGCCCGCGACTACGACCACCGGCCCGACAACGCCGCCTCCCGCGTCTACTGGGCCTCCACCGCGGGCATGCTCCGCCGCCTCACCACCCCCAGCCCCGCCTGGCGCGACGACATCGAGCTGGCTGCGTGAACGTCACCGAACTCCTGCGGCTGTTGCAGGCCGAACACGACGAGACCGCCGCACGCGCCGACAGCCTGCGCGAACAGATCGACCAACTCACCAGTGCCCTGGCCGAGGTCGAGGCCCGCCTCGCCGAGATCGTCACCACCGGCAAGGTCATCGAAGGCCTCGCCCTGCCCGAACCCACACAAGCCCCCGCAGAGCCCGCCACCGTCTACCAGCGCATCGTGACCGCCTTCAACGAGCATCCCGGGCGGATCTTCCGGGTTCGTGACCTGCACGAACTACTCGGGCTGCCCACCGACGAGCCCTCGATCAACGTCACCCGCTCCCGCCTGGGACGACTCGTCCGTCAGGGACTCCTCGACCAACCCGGACGCGGCCGGTACCAGAAACGGACTAACGCCGCACTTCGTGGGCTGGAATCGGCACAGCCGACGGCCGCCACTCTCGCCTGATCAACCCGAACACCCACGAGTCGGATACCTCGCCGTTCACCACGCAGTCTTCCCGCAACGTCCCTTCACGCACGAATCCGATCTTCTCCAGGACCCGGGCAGACGCCACATTGCGCGTATCGGTCTCAGCCTGAACTCGATTCAGGTCCAGTGCGTCGAATGCCCACTGCAGCACGGCGTGCGCGGTCTCCGTCGCGAAGCCGTGGCCCCACATCGCATCGTCGAGGCAGTAGCCCAACGACGCGCTGCGGTAGTCCGGGTTCCATCCGGTCAGACCGCACCAGCCGACGAAGGCCCCGTCAGAAGCAAGGTCAATGGCCACCCGCGCCCCGGTGCCTTCGTCCGCCATCTTCCGGCACATCGCGATGAAGCGCTCGGCGCGGGCCTGTTCGTTCCACGGCGGGGAATCCCAATAGCGCATCACGTAGGTGCTGCTGTGCAGCGCGAAGAGGGAGTCCGCGTCGGCGTCGGTGAAGGGGCGCAGTCGCAGGCGAGCGGTGTGCAGAATGGGGGTGGCCAAAGTCATGCGCACCATCTTGTGTCCTCATGGGCAGGCAGAACACCGAATATCCGATCCCGGTCCGGCCCTCACGACCAAGGCACCGCCTACCAGCAGATCGTGCACGCCTTCAACCAGCACCCCGACCAGCCATTCAGGGTCCGCGAACGGCACGACTTCGGCCTGCTCACCGACGGCCCAGACATGAACGTCACCCGCAGCCGCCTCGGACGCCAAGACTTCCTCACCCAACCCGGACCAGGCCACTACTAGAAATGGACTTAACGCCCTCTCAGTACAGCTCAGTGCGGGGAGTCGGGTGGCGCGGGCGGTTTTGGGGCGGTCGCACCCTCGATCGAGGGCGGCTTGGAGAGCGTCGTTGTCGGGGTGGTCCGGGCCTGGCGTGGTGTTTTCGGTGTCCCCCATGCTTCTCAGGGTCCGGACGGGCCGTCAGATGCGGTAGGACGCGATCCGGCCGTGCCGGGTGGGGGAGAACCTGCCCGGTGTGCTCCCAGGCGCCACACGGGGCTTGTAGTGGCGCGGCAGTTTCGCAGGGGCAGGCTGAACCGGTGTACGTAAATGCTGTCGAACTCTGGCATGGCGCCGAACTGCTAACCTCTGCCTGCGGCAGTACGCGTCTGCCAGGATCCCGGCCGGACAAGCACCCACGCCCCGGCGCGCGGACAAGGGTCCCAGACTCACGCGGCATCTCATCGTGACGACCTTGCTACGGCATGGGCGTGGGCATGCCGTAGGAGGACACTCGTGACCAGAGGCAAGAAGCGCAAAGCTGCCGTGCGCGAAACGCAGAGGGCCACCGGCCTGCGCTACACCAAAGCGGCCCGGGTAACCGCCGGCCCGACAGGCGGGCGGATCGGGCAGTCGTTCACTCTGCAGGAATTGCTCGGCGAGTGCGCATCGCTTCCCCCCGCGACGGTCGACTGGGGGTGGGGCCCGGAGTACGAAGACATCCAGGGGCCGGACGTCTTCCAATCCCGGCTTCTCGGAGCGGCCATTCCCTTCGGCACAGTTTTGGCACTGGCGGGCGAGCTGGCCCGAGAAGGACGCGATACCTCGCTGCAAATCGAGTTGCTGTCCCCTTTGGAAGCCGCGGTGGTCAGCAGCAACCCACGCCGGTTCCAGCTGCTGATTTCACAGGACGGCGTCTCCGAGCTCTGCCGGAAACCCAGCTGTGGCAGGTCCCCGGAAGACAGCCTGATCCTGTGGTGCGCCGACCACCTTGCCGAATGCGCCCCCGATACCTTGACCGAAACGGCCCGCGAGTGGGGATACGCCCAGTGCGAGCTTGCCGGGAGCGACCCAGCAGGCCGTGAAGGAACCAAGGAAGCCGCCGTACTCATCCGGGCTGCCGTGGCGCAAGGGGCCTACAAGAAAGTGGTGTCCGTGCTCCTCGATGCGTGCTTCGAGCCGGACGACATGATCGATGAAATGTTCTGGGATCCCATGGACGCCATGGCGATGCGGCAGGCCATCGATCGCGAGCAACTCCGGCTTGAGCGCATTGCGGAGGTCGAGTACCGGCGCATCCAGGAGGCCGCCAAGGTGTGCATGGCCTGCGGGAAAGCGTTCCGGTACGGCGTCGACCTGGACGTTCCGGCACGGTATTGCACGTCGGGCTGTGTACCCCTGCCGCCTGCGAAGTCCAATCCTGAGCCGGAGCCGGGCCCTTGGTCAGTAGCCGACCCGACTGACGAACAACTCGGATAATGTCCCGGCTGGCCTCGGCGAACCCACCGAGGCCAGCCGGGCGTTGCTTGCGGTCAGGCTGGAGACAGGCCGCTCGTGTCCAGGTCCAGGTTGAACGGGTCCGGGATGCGCAGCACCGCACCGAACGGGTGCGGTCCGTCGACGCGGGTGTAGCCCAGGTGCCCGGGTTCGGAGAACAGGGTGACGCTGCCCCCGATCCGGTCGCGAACAGACATGTAGCACTGTGTGACGCTCCAGGCTGCGATGACCCTGCGGGGCAAGCCGGCCTGGTGCGATTGCGGCGATCAGTACGACGAAGACGCCGAGGAGAGCGATGAGACCGCCGTACGGTGATCCTGACCACCGACGAAGGGCCGCCCGTGTCTCCTATGCGCCGTCGGCAGCGGAAACCTTTGGGATGGGATCTGTTCGGGGAGCCGTACTAAACGGACCTCAACGCTGCCCTGAGCCGACGCCTCTGCCTGTCTTCACCCGTGAAACGCTGCCCAGCTACTTGCGTACACTGAGCCGGCTCCATCCGCACACCGCGGCAGGCCCGCGACATCCTCGACGACCCCGCTCTGGCTGTTTACGACAACCCGAATTCCCTGCTGATGTGTCTCTACAACCGCGACCGGGCGCTGTGCCACCGCGCGGATACCGCCGACAGCCCGAGCCTTCACCGTTGTCAGCCGTCCTGCGCGAACATCGCCCGCACCGACCAACACGCAAGACGGGTTGACCGCCCGCGGCCGCCAACCGGCCGGGCGGCCGCCCGCCCCCGTGGTCCGGGCGGGCGGCCGGCGCCGTGGCGGTGTCACTCGCAGAACACCTGCACCTTGGCGTCGGGGTCGTCCACGTCGACGATGACGTCCTCGAGGTGCTCGATGAGCTCCTCGAGGTGCTGCGGCTTGAGCTCAGTGAGGTCGATCGGTACCCCTGACTTGTTCAGCTCCGCGTTGACCTTGGTGAGCGCCTGCGGAGGGAGAAGGCTGGTGAGCCGGACCCCGGCGCGCAGCAGCTGGAGCGGGACCCGGATGTTGACCCGGCTCGCCCCGTCGCCGCCGGAGTCGTCCGCTGCGTTCACCACCACGCGCAAGTACTTGGGCCGCGATTTCGGGCGGGATGCGGCTCCCGGCGGCGGCTCGGGCTGTTCTCGTTCGAGGGCGTCGATCAGCCGCTCGGCCTCGTCCGCGGTGATCTTGCCCTCGGCCAGCATCTGCAGGACCTGACGGCGCTGCTCGCTCATTGGAAGCTCCTTGCTCTTCTGACTCATCTGACGCTTACCAGTACGGCCGTTCGGCCCTGCTCAATCTCGAACCGGGTGCCGGGCAGGGCCCACAGCAGTTGCCCGGTGCCGCGCAGCGCGCCCAACAGGTTGATCCGGGTGGCGAGGCAGGCGACCAGTCCGGCCAACGCGGCGAGCAGCAGCAGCGGTGACAGCACCAGCGCTACCGGCAGGACCGGGACGTACAGCCGCCGCCAGCGGCCGCTGGGACGGCGATAGCGCATCGTCACCAGCTGCGGGATCATCGGGGCCCCTCCAGCTCGGCCAGTGCCTCCTGGGCGCTGATATCCCCCCGCTGCAGGCGGTCAACGACGTCGGCGGCGCCGGTGGGTGCGGGGTCGGTGTCGACGAAGTCGAGGTGCTCGGCGATCCGTTTCAGCCGGGACTTGATCGTCGGGTAGCTCACCCCGAAGGTCCGCTCCATCTCCTTGATCGAACCGTGCGACCGTACGAAGGCGGCAACGAACACCTGGTCGTCGATGCTGAGCTGAGCCAACTGCGGCGGCTCGAACTGCCCCTCGATCGCGATCCCGCTGTCGGCGAGACGGACCCGCTCGACCACGAACGGTTGCCCTTGCGTCAGGTCCGTCAGTTCATGCCAGTCCACCCTCGGCTCCCTTGCTCTCGATGACGAGCCTGCCATTCATTTTTACCTTGAGTTTTTTAACATGACAACGCGCGAACATTAATTTTCTCAACGACATTCGATGGGCTGGTCATCGACTGCCACCGTTCGTGCGTGCCGTATCCCCGTGGTGCCGTCGCCCCAGCCAGCATGTCGCCGAGCAAGCAGCATGCCGGACAGAGCCCGCGACCTTGGGCTGCGCGTTCGCTAGAGGCCCGGCGTCCGCCCGTCGGGTCATTGCCGGGGCCCATGTCAGACGCCACCAGTACGCGGCCCGGGCAGTATCGGCCGGTCTCATGACCTCCGGGTCGATCACCACGCCGCATGCCACGCACACCTCGGTCGGCCCGCTCGGCTCCTCCACACCTCCCGGTTCCATGAGCACCGGGAGCTGAAGCCCGTTGCCGTACTTCTGATGGGTGTGGGCTGGCAGGGCGACCTGGGACAACCAGGGCGGTCCAGGTTCGGTGAGATGAGTCGGACTCAGGACATGTCGGTGAAATGCTCCATTTCGCGCGGGTTCCGTCGCCCTTCGCTGGACCTGCGCCGTATGACCCTTCCTCTCGGACCGGGGAGGCCACTCAACGCGCAGCGGCATCGGTGAGGATTGTCCGAAGTCGCGCTCGGCACTCGGCGACGAAGGCGGGGAAGGTGTGCCAGTAATAGGAGATTCCACTGACACCCACCGCGATCGCCCAGGCGCGGGCGCGGGCCCAGGTCAAATCGTCGAGGCTCAATGTGTCCCAGTAGGCCTGTCGTGCTTGTGGCGGCAGGTCCCAGAGTGTGGAGTGCTCGGCGTCGGGAAAGCCGACCGAGAGTCCTCCGAAGTCGATGACTGCGTGGAGCTTGCCTTCCCGGACCAAGAGGTTGGTCGGCTTGAGGTCACCGTGGAGCCACACGTGAGGTCCGGAGGGCTCGGGCAGTGTAAGCGCGGCTCGCCACAACTGTTCTAGAGAGTCAACGTCGAGCTCAGAACCCACGGTGGTTCGGCAATCGTCGAGACACCTGGCGATCCACTGGTCGCATGGCCCCAAGCTGCCTCCGCGGTACCAGCTGAGGCCATCTGCGCGAGTCGCTCCCATGAGGTCGATGCCGTGGAGCTCCCTCACGACCGCCGCCAGATCGGCTCCGAAGGCGGCCCAGTCCTGGACGGTGTCCGGGCCGGCCTCGACACCGTCAATCCAGCGGTAGACCGACCAGACCAGTGGGAAGGCGTTGGTGGGCGTCCCAGCGTGGACGGCCTCGGGAATCGGACATGCAAGGAAGGGCGCCAGGCGAGGAAGCCATTCCTGCTCCTTCCGCACGGACTGTCCCTTGTCGGCAGTTCGTGGAAGTCGCACGAGCAGGTCATCGCCCAGCCGGTACATGGTGTTGTCCGTGCCCGCGCCTGCGGGCGACAACGGTAGGTCAGCCCACTCTGGGCGCTGTTCCTTCAGCAGTGACCGGACTAGCGTCTCGTCGACTGGGATCTCATCCTCGTGAAGCGTCACGTCGGAAATCTCACCGCAAGGGGGAACGGGAAGCCAGTGACTTTCTGAACGAGGCAGGTTCGCTGTGACAAGGACGCGCCGACCGGGAGACCGAGCAGGCCACAGGACGGAATCAGTGAGACTGCAGTTCAGGGACGTGCAGCTTCAGCGGCATCGGAGCAGGTAGCAGGCGACGGGACACACGCGTGGGACCGCGCACGCCCCGACGCCACGCAGATGAGAGTGACGCTCCATCAAGTTCTTGGCTCTTCCCGCCGTTCTTGGTTGTGATCGGTGACAGTGCTGTTAAGAAGGTCGACGTATCGTTCTGGGATTCCCTCGTGTTTGCCGGGATCGACGACGTGGACGTCGAGGCGGTGACCACTGCCTTCGGCACGGCCGATGTGGTCGCGAGAGGCCGGGCGACAGGCGCGGCGTGTCCTGACTGCCGTCGCTTCTTGGGCCGGGTGCACGACTCCTACCAGCGGAGGTTGAAGGATCTCCCGATCGGCGGGCAGAGCGTCGTGATCCGGCTGACGGTTCGGCGATTCATCTGCGGTGCTGCGGACTGCCCGCGCCGCAACTTCGCCGAGCCGTTCACTCAGCTGACTGCCCCGTACGCGCGCTTCACCACGCGGCTCAACCACGTCCTGGAACGCGTCGGGCTCGCGCTTGCCGGACGAGCCGGCGCTCGTCCGGCAAATCAGCTGGGTCTCCGCGCAGGACGGATGACCTTGTTGCGCAGAGTCATGGCGCTGCCGGATCCGCAGACCAGCATGCCGCGCGTGCTGGGTGTGGACGACTTCGCGATCCGCCGGGGCCAGACC
Organism: Streptomyces sp. NBC_00057; assembly: GCF_045041165.1. Classification (NCBI taxonomy): domain Bacteria; kingdom Bacillati; phylum Actinomycetota; class Actinomycetes; order Kitasatosporales; family Streptomycetaceae; genus Streptomyces; species Streptomyces sp. NBC_00057. The sequence continues at coordinate 8,848,076 of NZ_CP108256.1, forward strand.
TACTCCACCGTATTGACCTGCGGAGAAACCCATCGCGTGGTCGACGTGCTCCCGACACGTGAAGCAGGGCCGCCGGCCGCGTGGCTGACCACCCACCCCGGCGTGGAGATCATCTGCCGAGACCGAGCGGGCGCCTACGCCGAGGGGGCCCGACTCGGCGCCCCGACGCCCTCCAGGTCGCCGCCTGGTTCCACCTGTGGCAGGGCCTCGGCCGAGCCGTTGAGACCTGCGTCGCCGCCCACCGCGAGTGCCTGCGCGCCCCGACGCCGCCCAAACCGTCAGCCATCGACCCGCCACCAGACGGTTCCGGTTTACCGGCCCAGATCCTGCCGGCCGACGGGCTCAGCGCAAGAGGGCCGCGCATGCCCTGGTCCATGAACTGCTCGCGCAGGGCCACTCGCTTCGGGCGATAGCCCGGCACCTGGGCTGGAGCCTCAACACCGTGTTGCGGTATGCACGCGCCGCGCACTGGAAGGACACCCTCCGCGAAAACCGGCCCCGGCCCAGCAGGCTGGACCCTTACAAGCCCTACCTGGAGCGGCGGTTCGCCGCAGGATGCACGAGCGTCACCCAACTCCACCGAGAACTGCTCGCCGAGCAGGCCCCCGTCACCTACGGCATGGTCCGCGCCTACATCGCCACCCTGCGCAACACCTCGCCGGACGCGCCGCCCCCGCCGCCGACGGTGCGCCAGGTACTGGCTGGCTCACCCGCCATCCCACAGCACCGAGCGAGGAGGACCGCGCCTCCTAGACCCGGACTTCGCGGGTCGCTGTTTCAGGTTTGTGGCCAGCGGGTTTGTCCGATGTCGGTGTCGAGGAGATCGAGGAGGTGGAGTTGGACGCCACGGGTGATCTGGACGGTGGGCGGATCGGTGATGTGGCCGATCCGCAGGGTGAGTTCGCCGAGATGGTAGAAGATCATGCGGCCGGTGGGGCGGACCCGGCGGTTGTCGGGGTAGAGGCCGATCATGGTCTGTTCGGGGCCGAGTGCGCGTCTGACCTGCCGCTCGATCAGACAGAAGACGAGCAGGGCCAGGCAGATGACCTGGATCAGGGCGGCGACACGCCGGTTGTGCTGGACGAAGACGGGCGCGACCGCGAGGGGGCCCTTGAAGTCGTGGTAGCGGCGTTCGACCGCGCCCTGACCCTTGTAGTGGATCAGGACCTGGTCCGGGTCGGCCTGCTCGGCCGGGGTGGATGTCAGCAAGGCGTACCAGCCATCGACGGCGGCTTCGGTGTCCAGGACGCCGGTGTCGAAGTACCAGGCCAGGGCCGGGATGCCGTGCTCGTTCTCGGTAACGGTGAAGCGCAGGCAGGAGGTGACACGGCGCTTGGCGGCGATCACCCCGACGCGGGCGGTGATCTTCTCGGCGGTCTTGTAGTGCCGTCCGCCGGCTGCGGCGGTGAGCTTGCCGAGTTCCTCGGCGGCCTTGGCCAGGCGTTTGGCCCGGGCGGCCTGCTGGCCCGCGGCGTTCGCGGTGGAGTGGACCAGGATCCGCCGCACGGTGAGCGGCGGATCGCTCTTGCGGGGCCCGTTCAGGGTGTGGGTGTCCTCCAGCACACGGTAGAACTCGCGCTGTTCGGCCGGCTTGTCCGCGTCCCGGTCCGGTGTCCAGTCCACGACGGTGGCCTGCGAGAAGTCGAGTGCGGCGTAGACGTCGTCCTTGACCTGCGCGGCCGGGGCCGGGGCAATGAACTGCACCCCGGCCGCCAGCAGGGCGGAGATGTTGGTGTAGGATACCAGTTTGGAGTCGGCAACCATCAGGAACTCCTGCTCGTCGGCCATGGCCCGCAGGTCCTTCATCGCCCCGACGACCTGGCTGACCTCGGCCGCCGCCCCGCCGAAGACCCGGGCATGGAGCGGAATGCCACCATCGGCCGACATCGCGAGTCCGGCCTGGACCTGCTTCAAGTCCACCCGCCGGTCCTTGGGATGCCCGTAGTTGATGACGGGGAAGTCCTCGTCCTGGCCCTGGACCGGGAAGGCCCCGTGCACGGACATGCTGGTCATGTCCCAGTGCATCCGGGACACATCGATCCCGAACTCACCGATCGCCCGCGCCCCGACCGTGCCCGCGATCTTCTCCAGCTCCGGAGCGATCGCGTCCAGAGCACGAGCCAGACGGTCGTCGTTCAGCAGCCCAGGCTCGATCCCGAAGACCTCCTCCACCGCCCAGCACCTGGCCCAGTCCTCCACCCGCACCAGCGGCGCGGGCGAGGTCAGCCGGTTGGCCACCAGCGCCTCGATCACCTGCCCGTGCGTCACCAGCGCACTCGCGCCACCGGGACAGACCTCGTCGACAATCCCGGCGACATCCAGCCGGCGCAGAAACTCGGCAGCGACAGGCAGAGCGCCCAGACGCTTCTCCACCACGGACGTCACCGCTACTTCAAAGCGCTGACGCTGGGACCGTGGCCGCGGGGACCGGGAAGACATCGACACACCCCACCCAACGCCACACCCCGGCTCGGGGACACCCCCGAGCCGGTCACACCATACGAATCAACGACCCGCGAAGTCCGGGCCTAGAAGATTGCTGAAAATGTTGGGTTCTGGCCTCGCTCCGGGTGGAGTGGGGTCAGTCTTGTGTCCATGCAGGGGGAATGGGCTGGGGAGAGCGTCGGCGAGGACGTGTGGGAGACGTGCCGGGAGTTGATCCCGGTCGGGAGCGTGTTCGCGTTTCTGGCCGAGCATCGCGAGGCCCTCTTCCCCGGTGCCATGTTCGCGGACATGTATCCCTCGACGAACGGGCGTCCCTCGCTGCCGCCGCAGGTCCTGGCCGCCACGGTTGTGCTGCAGAGCCTGCACGGGCTCTCGGATTTCGAGACGGTGCAGGAACTGCGCTGCGACCTGCGGTGGAAGGCCGCGTGCGGACTCGGGTTGTACGACACTGCCTTCGATCCGTCGCTGTTGACGTATTTCCGCCGTCGGCTGCAGCGTTCCGGTGACCCGAACCGGTTGTTCGCCAAGGTCAGAGAGGTCGTCGCGGCCACCGGTGTGCTCAAGGGCAGGCAGCGCAGGGCGCTGGACTCCACCGTGCTGGACGACGCGGTCGCCACCCAGGACACCGTTACCCAGCTGGTCGCCGCGATCCGCCGGGTGATCCGTGTGGTCCCCGGCGCCCAGCAGGTCGCCGACCAGTGGTGCACCGCCCACGACTACACCGACCCGGGTAAACCGAAGATCGCCTGGAACGACGAGCATGCCCGCGCCGCTTTGATCGACGCCCTGGTCACCGACGCACTGAACCTGCTCGGCCGGCTGCCCGACCAGGAGCTGGGAGAGGCAGCGGCGCACGCGGTCGGCCTGCTCGCCCTGGTTGCCGGGCAGGACGTGGAACCCGCCGACGGCTCCGACGGGCGGGACGGCCGGTGGCGCATCGCCCGGCGCACCGTCTATGACCGCACCGTGTCCACGGTCGATCCCGAGGCCCGGCATATCCACAAGAACCGCTCCCGCCACCAGGAGGGCTTCCGTGCCCACGTGGCCTTCGAGCCCGAGGAAGGCCTGTTCACCGAGGTCGCCCTGACCGCCGGCAGCGGGGCCCATAACCACGAGGCGGCCGTCGCCCGGGATCTCCTCGCCGATGAGGAAGCACCGGTCACCGTCCTGGGCGACACCGCTTACGGCACCGGCGAGTTACGCGAACACCTGCAAGAACAGGGACACGACCTGGTTCTCAAGCCACCACCGCTGCGGCCGGCCGTCCCCGGCGGTTTCACCGCCGACGATTTCGACGTCGACACCACGAACGGCCAGGTCACCTGTCCGGCCGGACACACCGTCCCCCTCGGTCAGAGGCGCCAGGGCGGGGAACGCCAGGCCCAGTTCAAGAAACTGTGCACCGGCTGTCCACTGCGGGAACACTGCACGAAGTCCAAGACCGGCCGGGTCTTCACCGTCCACGTCAAGTACGACCTGCTCAAGGCCGCCCGCGATCACGCCGCCAACAGCCCCGGCTGGCAGGCCGAGTACCGCCGCTGGCGGCCACCGGTCGAACGGGCCATTGCCTGGCTCGTCGCCCGTGGCAACCGCAGAGTGCCCTACCGAGGCGTTCTGAAGAACGACACCTGGCTCCACCACCGCGCAGCAGCCCTCAACCTCCGCCGACTGATCCACCTCGGACTCACCAGGACCGGCGACACCTGGCACCTCATCCCGCCCACCGCATAGCGAAAGGGCCGCCCGGCCTGCGGCCGGACAGCCCCCACACAAGATTTTCAGCAGCTTTCTAGAAGGACGTCCTGGCCCGCTGCCCCGAACTGAATACTGCCGCCAGGCACATTCGCGACTTCGGCCAGATACTCACTGGCCGCCTCGGTGCCACGCTCCCCACCTGGATCGACGCCCTCGACGCAAGCCAACTGCCCGGCCTCACCGGCTTCGCGCCCCACATGCTTCGAGACCTCGACGCCGTGACAGCCGGACTCACCCTGGAGTGGAGTTCCGGTGGCACCGAAGGCGCTGCGAACCGCATCAAGAAGATCAAAAGACAGCTCTACGGACGAGCTGGCTTCGAACCACTCCGCAAGATGATTCTGCTTCAGTGACGCATTGCGACCGCACCCCCAAGATCTGTGCCAGAACCCCGTTCTCATGGACATAGCCAACTAGTGTGGCCGCGGCCCAGTCAGGAGTGCCCTGATGGCGCCCCGGTCTGCGGGAAGGCCAATGTCGTCGAACCATGAGGTGATGAGCTGGGTGTATCGCCAGCACACGTCGCGGTCGGCGAGAGCGCTCAGGTAACGGTGCTGAGCTGGAGTGAGCTTGGCATCCTGGTCATAGCCGGAAGGGAAAGCTGCGGCGAGCAGCGGTCCCCAGTCCTCGGCGATGGTGAGGTTGCTGCAGAACGGCACGGAGGCCATGGCGGCTGGCAGGAGTTCCTCGAAGTCGGCAGCGCGTTCGATGCCCGCGGGCAGAAGGGCGTGCCGTAGACGGCCTTCGATATGCGGAAGCGGTTCCCCGGCCCAAGGGTCGGCGGCAGTGGGTTCGAGGAACCAGGAGTCGATGACCACGGGTTCGAGCAGAGCGCGGAGGATCGTTCGCGTCGCGTTGGTGTTGCTGGCGCATCCCGGTGACAGGGCGGCGCAGGCACGGATGGCGAGGACACCGCGAGCCAGCTCGCGGTGTCCTCGCCCCAGGCGCCGATGGTCAAGACGGTGTTGGCGCGTTCACGCCAGTCGGTGCTCTCGGTGAGCAGCCGCCGGAGAATCTGGGTGGTTCCGGAGATTCGACTCGCCAGCTCGGGAGATTGAAGGAGCGCTGCGGTGGCGCTGAGGGCGCTTGCTCGGACGGTGGGGTCAGGGGCCAAGAGGTGGGTGGAGACGGCGTCGTGGATCGTTCCGCGGACGGCGCGGACCGCATCGGTGACGCCCGGATCGTTGCCGTCCTCCTCGTCGGTCGTCTCACCGTAGGCCGCCGACTCCGCGATCTGACCCAGCCATTCCAGCAAGGCGGCACGCAGTGGCCGAGGCCGCTCATCCCAGGTGGAGTAGTTCTCATGGCGGGCCAGAGTGCGGGGGTTGTTCAACACCGTGGCTACGTACAGTGCGGCTGGCGCTGTCGCGCTGTACAAGGACTCTTGGTGCAGGACGGACATATCCAGTAGCCCCAGGGCCCCCGCTTGAACCTCCGGATCCTCGTCCAAGGGCTGCTGCAGGCGAAGTGGGGTGTCCTGCGCCACTCCGTAGGCATGCTCCAGCCCGGTCCAGTCCGTGCGCTCGATCACGGAACGTGGATCAGGCAATTGCCCATGGAGTGCCTGATCGGCACTCTGGTAGTCATCCTGGTTCGTCACACGGCAAGGATCGCCCCTGCCACTGACATGCCTCCGAGTCGGACTGTGGGAGGGACTCCAGCAAGCCCGCTGCTGACGTGCTACTCCGTCTATTTAGACCGACCGGCAGTAGGTGGCGGAGCAGGGTCGCGATGAGGGGTGGCAGCAGAACGGGCACAGGCCCGCGCGCGTCGTGTTCGAACACGACGTCCAGGCGCTGGTCCACGGCTCCGGATACGAGCGCATTTTCTCGCCCGGATGCTCCGACCGCACGATCCGACGCCGCGTCAAGCTGTGGGCTCAGATGGGGATCTCGCAAGCGCTGCACCGGATCGTGAGGGGCCTCGGCACTGCTGCGGATCGGACGGGGAGGTCGCTGAGCTTCCAGGTCCTTGATCAGCTTGGCGAGAGGCCGCATGAGCAGGACGGGCACGTGGTCGAGGACCAGGTACGTGCGGTCGCCGGAGGTCTGCAGATGGCTGCTGTTGAGCGCCGCGATGCGGCTGGCCTGCTGTCCGTAGAAAAGTACGAGTGAGCCGGCGACGCGGACATCGAGGGGAAGTTCGTGGTCGTGAAGGCATTGCTGGAGGGTGTCCCAGTGCTGGTCGTCGTCGATGCCTGCCGTCCGCCGGTCCTCGGTGGGGATCTCCTCCCGTACTCGTCGACACTGTGGTCGATGCAGAGTGCAGAGCAGGCGCCTCCCGAACCCGTCGAGAAGTGACTTCGCAGCTGCGGTTCTGGACACACATTCCGTGAGCGATCTAGAGTCCGGCTTCACCGGACCGCGGTGATGCGTGGTCCGCGCAGCTCACATGACGCGCGCCTCCTGCTGGCGAGAGCCAGCAAGATCTTTCACGAAATGTGTGCCAGAACCGCAGCTGCTCGATAAAGCCACCGCGACTCCAGCGCAGGCGACGGCAGACCTCGCCGCAACCACCACCGACAGGCGCGAGGCTGTCATCCCGGCCCACACGCTCGTCTCCGACCTGCTGGCCGATATGGGAGCCCACCGGCCCTACCTACTGACACCCCAAGGGGACATCTGCCGGGAGTGGTAGCCACCTACAGCCGCCGGCACGAAGCCCCGGGGCGAGGACGCCCGGGGCTTCTCTGTGCTTCGTGTAACGACCTTGGGTGAAATTGGGGTCGGGGCGTGTTGGCCTGGTGGTTCGGCTGGTGGTTGATCAGCTGACGGTGTTGCGGGCGAGGACGAGTTCGGTGTTCGTCCGGCGGCGGGTCGGGCGTCGTGCGGAGCGGTCGGAGACCAGCGAGGCGATCGCGAGGTGGGTCTCGGCGTAGGTCTCGCGTCGGCCGGTGTACCGCTGGAGGGGCCGCCACTGCTTGTACTCGGCGTTGGTGTGCTCCACGCAGATCCGCGCCGAGGACTGGCGGCGGCGCATCTCGCGCCAGGCCCGCTTGTCCCCGTCGCAGGCGTCCTCGGCCGGCTTCTTCGGAGGGGCGCTGACCTGGCCGGGGAACTCCTTGGCCAGGCCCTGGTATCCCGAGTCGGCCTCGGCCTTCACCTCCGGGTGCCGGCGGAGCTGGTCCGCGATGCCCTCGGTGCGCAGGGCGGTCTGGTCGTGCATCCGGCCCGGGCGGACGACACCGGAGAACAGCGTGCGACCCTGCTGGTCGCTGAAGGTGGTGGTCTTGATCGTGTTCTGCTTCTTCTTGCCGGACACGAATGCCTTGCGCCCTGGCCGTCCGGCGCGCGGGCGTCGGACCTGCACCTCGGTGCCGTCGATCCGCAGGTCCACGCCTTCAAAATCGGCGTAGGCGAACACATCTTCCAAGGTCCGCAGCCTGACGCCGGGGCGGTCGGGCACGGCGAAGCCGCGGGCAGCGAGCAGGGGCCTGACCTGGCGGATCGCGGCGGAGACCGTGGAGCGGTCCACCCGGTACAGCTCGGCCAGAGCGGCGTGCGGCAGGCCGAGCCGCAGGTGGACGAGGGTGACCAGTAACCGGTCGACGAACTCCAGCTTCGGCTTGCGCCCGGCCCCCTCCGCCCGGCGCCGTTCGTAGCCCCGCTGCCGGTCGAGCGCCGACTCACGCCGGGCCCACCAACGCGGCGACAACTCTTCGAGCAACTCGCCGAGATGTGCGCGAGAGACCCCGGACAGGGCAGGATGGGAGCAGGCCGCACGGGCCCAGGTGAGCGTCACAACTCACCCAACCCGTGCGGCCCTTCTCACGTCACGGCCCCACCAACACCGGGACTATTCATCCCCAGGTCGTAATGGCCACCGCGCGCACCGGCGGCGAGGAGCTGCGTGGGAGACTGATGGACCCATTGGGTGGTTTGAGCGTGTTCATATCCCTATGGCTGGGGTGTGGCTGGGACGGTTGTGGCGTCGTCGATCACGAAAGGCCCCTGATGATCCGTAGATTCGCCCGGTTATGCAGCGCTGTTGCTCTGGGCACCGCAATGCTCACGGCCGCAGCGGTTGCGCCTGCCAGCGCATTCACCGCATCGGCCGCGGTATCCACGCCGAGCCAGCTCAAATCCCTACCGCCGCAGCAGAACGTCCCCTCCCTGGACGCCGGCGGGCCTGCCGGGACCGCCAGCTATCCCCCGGACGGGCAGCGGCACCCCGGGCCCAGCACCATCACCATCCAGGCGCCGCCCTACACCCGCATCGTCGGACTGGACCTGCGGTGCAGCGGGATGGGCTGCCCGGTGAGTATCGCGCCTGACGGCAAGTCCGCCACGGCTCAGCTCACGGCCGGCACCTATGACTTCATCCGGCCGTGGACCGTCCACGTTGTCGCAGACCCCGACGCTCCCCTGGCCGGGGGAACCTTCAGTGGCACCTTCACCGTGGACGGCGTGACACAGCCGCTCACTGTGCACATCACCCCCGGCATCCAGGGCATCATCGCGGCCAACCTCCGCAACACCAGCCCCTCCGGCGGTGGCGTGCGCGTACTCTCCGTCGACCCGGGCACCAACACCGCTGCGGCCGGCCTGCTGCCCGGTGACCGCATTGTCGAGGTCGCCGGAATCCTTACGCCCACCGTCAACGACCTCGACAACGTCCTGAGCGGCAAGCGGTCCGGCGCCACCTATCCCGTGACCGTCGATCGGGGCGGCACGCTCGTCACCCTGCAGATCCCCCTGGACCCCGAACCGTAATCCCACAGGCGACACACCCCACATGGCGTGCCGTTCCCGTCGAGGATGCTGTCGGCGAATTTCGGGCCAGGCTCCTTCGCCCCGTTGGATCTGTCCTGCGGGGCGAAGTGCTGCGAGGCTGCTGTGGGTGCGGGCCCTTGCAGATCGAAACCGTGATCAGTGGGACTCCCACCCAAGCCGGACACGGCTTGTTTCCGCAGATCAGCACCCGGGGGGGCAAGCCGGTCCGGGACGACGACACCTCTTTCCACGCGATAGGCGTGGGAGAGGCTGAGGGTGTCTGGCGGGCGGCGGGTCGTCCGCAGCATTGCTCCTCAGGAGCAGCAGCACCGCGTCGACGCAGGCCCTCGTTTCACACCTTGCACTGCACCCCGCCCACTTGGGAAAACGGGCAGTGTGGCACACAGCAGCGGTCACAGGACGGTGCCGTGCAGGGCGTGGCGGTCTCCGGAGAGGGCGTAGCGGCGGGCCGCCAGGCCGTGGTCAAGGTCGATGCCGATGTCGTTGTAGAACCGGGTGAGGATGTCGGTGGCGTCGATGTCGGAGAGGTAGGCCGGGGCGACTTCGAGGAGCAGCTCGCCGATCGCGTGGGTACTGGCGGCGAGGTCGTCGACGGTCCGGCGCAGCGCGGCGAGCGCGGGATCCGCCGGCGGATCGTCCGAGGGTGGGGACGGGGCGGTGCGAACGTCGTGGACGGCTTGGCGGACCACCGCGCGTACGGCCGCCACATCGAGGTCCTGGAGGCCGCTGTGGGCAAGTGCGGCAAGGTGGCGGGTGATCAGCTCCGCGACGTCGCCGGAACGGGCGGAGATGGCGAGTAGGGCGCGCTGGGGCAGGCCGTAGTCGAGCGCGGCCGTGGTGGCCGGGCCGGCATCTCGCGTGCGAGACACGGCGGTGTCGGCGGCGACGGCCGCGTGGATCGCGCCCAGGGCGCGGGCGACATCGAGCAGCCGGTACGCCTGGGCGCGGCTGATGCCGAACTCCGCTGCGCAGTACGCCTCCCACGAGCTGTATCCGAGCGGTGTCCGGACGCGGGCTGCGTGCGCGTCGCGGACTCGGGCTGCGAGGACCGCGACGGAGCGTCGGACGTCGTCCATCGCCGCGCGTATCCCCGCCGTCATTTCCCGGGCCCGCACGGCGTCCAACGGCGCTGGCACCGGGCGAGCGACGTCGCCCTGGTCCTCGTCGTGCTCGCCCATACCTCCATCGTGCGCCGCGTCGGGGGCCGGACCAGGGCGTGCGGATGACCTCTGACACGAGATCTCGACCGTTTGCCAAGTGATCTTGACGGCCAACGAAGCATGCCTGCCGCATGTAGGCGATTCAGTGCATGGATGCATCCGTGCTTCCGTGCGCCCCGCCGTGTGGCCTCACTGCGTGCCCGTCCCGGGGAAGTGGTGGAGGCAGCGGGGCCGATCGGCCGGGTCGGCCCGGCGGCGCCGGCCCACCCCGTGGGCCGCCCGGAAGCGAGGAGTTGGACATGAGCAATCCATCGGCCCGGGAGGTCGGCGAATGGTACGATCGCTTCGGGGGCCTGTACGGCCTGACCATGGGCGACAGCATGCACCTGGGCATGTGGACCGACGGCGTGCGGACGGAGACGGGGGAGCTGACGGCCGACGAGATGTGGGAGGAACTCACCCGGGCCCAGGACTCCTGGACCGGCACCCTCATCGACGTGGTCGGGCTGCTGCCGGGACAGCGGATGCTGGACGTCGGCTGCGGCACCGGCCGGCCCACCGTGCGGATCGGCACCGAGTCGGGCGCGAGCGTGCTCGGCGTGACGGTCAGCGCCGCGCAGGTCCGGGCCGGCCGCGACCGTGCCTTGAAGGCGGGACTGTCCGACCGCGTCACCTTCGAACAGGCGGACGCCATGGCCCTGCCCCAGGAGTCCGAGACCTTCGACGCCGCGTGGGCCATCGAGTCCTTCGCTCACTTCTCCGACCGCCCCGCCGCGATCCGCGAGGTTCGGCGGGTGCTGCGGGGCGGGGGCCGCTTCGTCCTCGCGGACTGCTACGAAGCCGTGCCCTTCACACCCGAGGAAGTCCAGCTCTTCCAGGCCGCGTTCGCCCTCTCCCGCCTCCCCGCCGGACCCGAGGACTACTCCCGCATGCTCGGCGAGGCCGGCTTCGCCATCCAGGACACGCGCGACATGTCCCGGGCGTTCAAGCCCACCTACGAGCTCATCCCGCGCCTGTTCGCCGCAAGGCGCGCCCAGATCGCGGAGCTGGTGGGCACCGACGCGATGGCGCAGCTCGACACCGTCTACCCGCGCATCCTCGCCCTATGCCGGGACAAGATGGGATACACCATGGTCAACGCCGTAAAGTCCCCCTGACTGCGGCCAGTCCCGCCCCCGACTCCCGATTCCGTCGCCGCCAGGCCAAAACCACCCGGCACAGCACCCCATCGCCAGCTGCCACCCCGGACTGGCCGGGCCATCGCCTGTAGGGAGGCGCGGTTCAGCGTGGAACGGGCCGGTCAAACTAGCCTGGCAAACGGTCAAGATCACTTGCCAGAGGACAGCAAGGGCTCAGCCTCCCAGCTCTCCCCACCTCCCAGCTCGACTCCCAGAAGTGCCGCCACCAGGCAGAACAGGAGGTCAACCTCCCAGGCATCCCAGATATTTAGGGCATTCCATCCCCCAGGCCCCCAGGTGCCTCCCAGGTGATCTGGGAGCGTGGGAGGTTGCACAGAGTGAGCCACCCAGGCTCACGCGCGACCCGTTCCAGTGTCGGCAGTGACGGCCTGGGCGAGGAAGTCGGCGAGGTCGCCTGCGGCCTCCGGTTCGGTGGCGGCGAGCCGGGCCGCGAACGCCAGCCGGCCGACGCCGGCGCCCGGGACCAGGAGGGCGAGTGCGGCGAGCAGCGCGGCGTGGGCGAGCAGCGGTGGCGGCAGGAGGCCGGCGGCGGCCTCGCGGGCGGCCGGGTCGCGGGCGTCGCGCTCGGGGTCCGGAGATTCCTTCCACGTCTTGGTGCGCTGGAAGGTGATGCCGCGGCGGACGAGGAGGCAGCGTAATGCCTCGCGGCCGATGCGGACGATCCGACCGTGGACTTTCCGCAGGTACGCGACCAATTTGCGCAGTGACCAGCGGGTGAAGGGCTGGCCGAGCTTGACCGGTCGGGTGGTGGCCGTCTGGATGACGAAGTTCTCGTCGTCAGAGCTGAGCAGGCGGGGACGGCCTCCCGCCCACTGAGGGTCCAGACAGGCCAGGCCGATCTCGTTGAACCGGTGGATCACGTCGCGGACGGTGTCCTCGTCGGCCTGCACCAGCTGGGTGATCACCGGTACCCGGTTCCCGCCAGCCGAGGCCAGTAACATCATCGCCCGCCGGTAGCGCACCGAACTCGTGCTGCCCCGACGCACGATCTGCTGCAGCCGTTGCCCCTCCTGGTCGGTCAGTCTGCGTACACGGACAGGCCCAGCCACCGCGCCTCCAGCGGTCGGATCGGATGTCACCGCACATCCAACCGCCACGACCACCAACCCGGCGAACCTATGCGGTCACAGCACTAGTCGGAGTGCGCCGGAGACGTGCCGTACGCGGATGGGGGATGGTTCTGGCTTCGCCGTACGAGCGGCGGGCAGCCTGGTTGCCTCTCGGGTCGTTCTCCGCCGTTCCGAGAGCAGTAGAGCGCCGCAGCATGACCGGCTGCGGCGCATTCGGCCTCTCAGGTTCGGCAACCACCCGCGCGGAGCGCGGTGCCACGCCTGCCAGGTGCGTCTACCGGGCGAGGAGGGCGGCGGTGACGAATCGGCTCGCCTCGTCGTACGACCAGGCGTTGTGCCCGGGGCTCTCCTGGGTCAGGGAGTGCCGCAGGCATGCCGCAGCGTCGTCCAGGGTCGGTCCGTCGTCGTCTGCGACGGCCGTGAGTGCCGACTGCGTGAGGTAGAGAGCCACGCCCGGGTTCGTCTCGCGCGCCCATTTCACGGCGGAGACGACGTAGACATACAAGTCACAAGAGGGGAGTTGTGCTGGGTGCTTCCGGTGGTACTCCCGCAAGTTCCATTGGAGTGCGAGCCGGATCGTCTCGTAGACCTCGCCCGGGACCTCTCCCTGCCGTCCTGCGGCTGCCCGCGCGTCGATGTGTGCCTCGGACTCGTAATCGGTCACCACGGTGTTCCCTCCCTCTCGCCGGAGCGTCCGGCGGCTCGTGCACCCTGCCCCGCCCGGGGTCCGCCAACCGTCGCGTTGACTTTGGGCGATCCGTTTAACCTGGGGGCGGAAACGGTCGGTTGCGCCCCACCTGCCTCTGGAGTGCTCGTACGGGTGGAACTGCAACCAGCTGTCAGCTTCTGAAGTCACCTGCACGGATAACCGGAGTCGGCTGTACGCGCCGATGGTGGGTCACCGACGGAGCCCCTTGACCTGGAACGGCGAGTCTGTTGGGAGCGACGCGAAGCTTCCTTCAACGGCCACGGACTCCTATCTATGACCCGCGGTCGCAAGGTAGGGGTGCCCCACTGGTCCGCGTTCTGATGGGCACGCGTGGCGGGGCGATGTCCCTGAAGTGTTGACGAACGAGGGCTTCCCTGCATGGCATCGCACGACCGGCGACCCGATGCACCCGTGATCCGATATAGCGAGATACTTGTTGGATAACGGCGCCGATGATGACCACACCGCGGCTCGATGTGGTTGGTCCCCTGGAGAACTGATGACACCGCCACCTCTCGATATCCACTACCACGCGGGCGCACTGGCCGATCCCGATGCCGACCTGGCCTTCGTCTTGGCCGAGGTCACCTGGGACGAACGCATGCGGGCACGGCGGACCGCCAGCTTCGGCCTGCCGTACAACTATTCCGGCCAGCACTATGACGCCACTCCTATGCCCCCGCGGATCGCTGCGATCGGCGCCCGCGCCAGTGCACACGCCGGCCATCCCTTCAACAACTGCCTGGCGAATCTGTACGAGAACGGCGACAACACCATGGGCTTCCACCAGGACTCCTACGACGGTCTCGTCTCCGGCAGCGCGATCGCGGTTGTCTCCCTCGGCGCGACGCGCCGCCTGGCCTTCCGCAGCCTCGACCGGACCCACCGCGAGGAACTTACCCTCGAGCATGGCTCGCTGCTGCTCATGACCGCCGTGACCCAGCGCGGCTGGACCCACGCCGTTCCCCGGGATCGCTCGGCCGGCTGCCGCGTCAGTCTCACCTTCCGCCACTTTGATCCGAAAGCTGCCCAGGTAAGCTGACGACGGATCATCGATTCCAGCACGGCTATCCCTGGAGGTAGCGGTGTAGGGAGGTCTTCGGGATGCCGGTCTTGGCGCTGATCTCGCCGTAGCCGGCGCCCTGGTCCTTGAGCAGGCGCGCGTTCTCGATCTTGTCGGCGGGGTGGGCAACGGGGCGGCCGATGCGACGGCCAGCGGCTTCGGCGACGGCGCGGGCGTGGGCGTGGGCGTGGGCGGCGCGTTCGGCAGTGAAGGTGCGCTCCATCTCGGCGAACAGGGCCAGTAGCAGGAAGGCGATGCGGCCCATGCCCTCGTCGGCCCTTCGGCGGCACGCCGCCCGCCGACCGCAGCCGGCGGGTCGCCTCGTCGGTATTCACGAGAATGGGTTCTGGCTCACTTTCCGTGGAGGGCTGACTGACCGTAGCGTCGACCCCCTATGACCAGCAGTGAGAGGTTGACGTGAGCCAGTACTACAAATTGAGCGACCAAACCCTGTGGAACCCGTCCAACGGGGCGTCCCGGCTGTTCATGAGCCATGTCACCGTCTATCAAGCTGAAGTGGGTTTGCCATCCGGCATCGGCCCAATGGAAGCTGACGAGTGTCAGATTGACCCCATCGCATTCGCGGCGTTCGTCGACGCCCTGCTCGCCTGGCATAGCAAAACCAGGCACGCCATCATGGCCACACTGTCCGAAGGGTTCGTTGCCACGGTGCTGGCCTTGGCTGAGAAGGCGAACATCGAGGTGAACTGGCAGGCGGCCGAGCGCGCCGAGAGCCGCTATCTCAAGACGGCTTCGGATCCCCATGCAAGGGAGTGGACAGCCGCACTGCAGCAGAAGTCACGCGAGCTCATCAGACACATAGCGACCTGAGGCTCGTCTGCCAGCACCCGCGGCAGGCTCGCAAGCGTTGCCCTAGGTGTAGAGCAGGACACGCTTGCGGAGGAGATCGAATCCTGCTCGGCCGAACATCTGGCGTTTGAGCATCTTGATCCGGTTGACGTGTCCTTCAACCACGCCGGAGCTCCAGGGCAGGGTGAGGCCGGCGATGACGGCGTCCCGGTCGCGGTCGATGCCTGCGGCGAGTGTGTGGAGGCCGGGGAGGTCGTCTCGCCGGACGGCATCGAGCCACTGCGGCAACCGTTCGCCCTGGCGCTCGGTGCGCATCTGGCCGAAGGAGCGGACGTGGCCGGTGAGGGCGTCCAGTTCAGGGCAGTGGACCAGAACGGCTTTGAGCCGAAGGCGTTCCGTCTCGGTGAAGGTCTCCGGCCGGCGGAGGATCCATCCGGCGACGACCTGGGGTGACGGTGGCCGAGCCGTGACGGGACCTGGCGAGAGCCGCTTCTCCCGGAAATAGGCGCGAACCCGCTGGTAGCTGCCCTGATAGCCGAGCGGCACGATCTCCTCCCACACCCTCCAGGCATTCGTGCAGCCTTGGTTCCAGCGGTCATCCAGGTAGGGCTTGAACGCGTCGAGTTTGGATGGCCGGCCCTGCCACTGCCCCTGGAACAGGTCCTCCGGGTTGGCTGCGTCGGCGAAGAGCTTGACGGTGCGAGAGGTCATCCGGAGTTGGCGGCCGATCGCCCTCCGGCTGAGCCCCGCTGCCAGCAGTTCGTGGACCGTCGCGTGGTTCACACGGGTACGGTCAGCGAAGCGGTGTCCCCTCGGCCAGGGCGATCCGGAGGGATCTTCGAACTTCTCCGGCTCGGGGGCACGCTGGGCCGGATCCGGCGCCAGGGCCTTCAGGCATCCGCGGTGGTCTGCGACGCACCGTTCCGCAGCCTCGCTCAGGTTGTGCCAAAGATGCCACCGGTCCGCGACCTGCACTGCTTGTGGTGCCCCGGCCGTGGCCCCTTCGGCGAAGAACGGTGCCCGATCGCGGCAGACCACCTCCACCCCGGGCCGTTTCACGAGCCAAGCGGTCAGGCTGGACGCCTCCCGGTCAGGCAGCAGATCGACTGGACGCCGGCTTTCGACGTCGACCAGGACAGTCCCGTAGTGACGCCCCTTGCGGGTCGCGTACTCATCGACACCGACCACCCGCGGGGCCGGAACTTCGGGGTCGGGCAACGCTTTGACCAGCCGCAGCACCGTGCTGCGGCTCACGGAAACACCGATCATGCTCGCCAGTCGGGCACCGGCCCGACCGGCGAGCGCGAGCCCGACCGCGGCCAGCGTCGACCGCAGGCGCTCGGTCCGCCGACCGTACCGACGAGTCAAGCCTGGCAGCTGTTCGGCGAAGGTCCTCTGCCCGCACGAGGTGACCGGGCAGAGGAACCTGCGGACGCGCAAACAGAGAGCAACCCGTCTGCCACCACTGGGCACATCAGCGGGAAAGCGCAGGTAGGAGCTGTGAACCCGCCGTGACCAGATCCCGCATCCGGGACAGGCGGCCCCAGCCACCGTGCTTCGAGCCTCGATCCGTACCGCCTCGTCGTTCACATCGACCGACAGCACCGCCACGTCCGCGATCGACGGGAACAGCAACTCCTCCAGCCGGAGCACTACTTCTTCCACGAGCCGAACTGTCAGCCCCACCCCACCCGGTACGGGTCAATTCCGGGCAACTTCCCCGCGGCCCGCTCACCCAACGCCGTCACTCAGCGTGCAAGCTCCACGGAAAGTGAGCCAGAACCCGAGAATGGGAGGCACCCCGTACCGGGGATGGGTGACGCCAAGGGATCTGTCCCACGGGGCCCTCCCTCAGGGGCTCCCTGTGGTGTTCAAGGGGCGAGGAGGGGGCCGAAGGTCTGCCGGCCGATGCGTTCGGCTTCCGGCTGATTGACTACGCGGCCGGGAACGTCCGGGTGCCGGCTCGTCCAGGTGCGAGCGTTGTCGGCGTTGGTGAAGAAGTTCAGAGCGTCGCAGCAGGCGGAGGCTGCGGGCCCGCCTCCGGGACGCTGTCCGACGAAGACCACCGCGCTCGTCGGTTCCCACCGCATGGTGCCGTCGGTGGAGGTGACGGTGATGGGGTCGCCGGTCACCGGGTCGGTGGAGGAGATCACCGCGTCCTGACTGAGCATCGCGGGGATGCCCAGGGCATCGATGGCGCACATCGACCACACCTCGATTCCGTCTTCGAGGCGGACCCGGTGGCGGGTGGGAACGGCGGAGAGGGGGTACGCGGCACGGATGTTCCCGGCCTTGTCCAGGGTGAGGAAATCCTCCGCCGCGAGCTCGGCGAGCACGTCAGTGGCGCTCCGCCTGGCCTCGGCCGTCACCGGCTGGAGCGTCCGCGCGTCGGGGGCGGTTCCGGTGGCGGCGAAGTGGCGCAGGATCTGCTGGTGCACCGCGCGCAGGCCGCGCTCGGCAGGGGCGCGGCGCCCGCGGCCGTCCCTGCCGACCACGTCCAGCGCCTCCGGCGGCTTCGGGGTGCAGCAGTCCGAGCTCCCGGCTTCCTGTCCGGGCGTGGCCGACCCGGCAAGGGCCCTGTGCAGGGCGGCCTCGCCGGGCACGCCGGACACGGTGCCGTCGGCGTCCCGGTACAGGCGGCACGACAGGCTCGGTGCTGCCCCGGGCTGCGCGAACGGGTCGGTGCCGTCGATCAGGATCGTCGGCGATCCGCACATGCCCAGCCGGGCAGCCTCGGCCTCATCAGCCACTCAACCAGCTCCACCTGAGCTTCTCGTCCGTCCAGCGCGGCGGTGACCCGCTCCAGCGCGGGCTGCGCGTTCGGGCAGCCCGCCACCGTCAACACCGTGATCCGCATCCGCACTGTCCTCCCACACCGCTGTTCGCCTGCTGCACCCCCGACGCTAGACCTTCCAGTGCACTAGAAGGTCAAGGGGCTAGCCTGAAGGCATGCGCATCGGCGACCTCGCCGCCCGCGGAGCCGACCGAGAAGATCAAGCAGATCCACGCGGACTCCGGCGGCATTTACGGCTCCCCGCGCGTACAGGCCGTACTCCGGCGCGAGGGCGATGCGACTGGCCGCAAGCGGGTCGAGCGCCTGATGCGCGTACGACCGGACGAAGCCGAAGGACAACTTCTCCGCCAGGCCCCTGCCCAAGGCTGACAACGGAGCCGACGGGAGCATCCTGAAGATATTCATGGACCGGAACCGCATTCTGGACGGGTTCAGCAGCGGGCACGACGTCGACGCCTACATCGTCTCGATCTCCTGACGCGCCCTGTGGGCAGAGCCCGGCGCTCTGCCCACGGGTTCTCAGGTGCTGGCTGGCCAGAACTGCACCAGGTACCGCTCCACCCCGACGGGCACGTCCACCGCCGCAAGCCGGGCGGCCTCGGCCCGGCCTGAACAGTAGGCGCGGACCTTCCACAGCGTGTCGGGTCGCCCGAGCTCCACCCGGCCTTCGCCGACCCCGGACATCGTCTCAACCGACAGGTTCCCGGTAGTCGAAAAAATCTCTGCTTCGCCCTGGGCTTCCCAAGGTTCGTCGCCGGTCACGGACGGCTCGCTGCTCCACACCTCGGCTGTCAGAGCTGCCTCGTGGGTGTGCCCGGCGCTCTCGAAGTCGAGACGCATGTCGTAGGCGGTCAGGAAATCTGCCCCTGGATCCTCTGCCCGCTCCTCGGGGAAGGGAGCGGGGACCTCCATGTCGTTCTCTTCCTGAAGGGCGAACGCATGGAACTCCACGGACACCCGAACTTCCTCGCGCGTCACCAACTCGGCCACAGAGAACTCCCGTATCTCCCGCTACCGGCGCAGGAACTCTATCCGGTGGCGACGGCCACGCTGCTGGCTCTGCCTCACGCAGGATCGCGACTGCCTGCATGCGGGCAAGCTGCGGAGCACGACCGCCCGCACCCCACACCACTCGCAACGTCTGGAAAGCCACAGCTCCAACCTCGAACTCAGCTGACAGCCCCACAACTGGTCCCGTGTACCCGACACAGGCGGCAAATGACGCGCGGGCTTCCATGCATGGTGGTGTCGGGCCCAGCCGTCAGTGGCAACAGGCCAAGGACGTTTCTGCAGGTGAAACCGGCTACCCGTACGGGTGGTTGACCGTGCAACGCCTGTCGTTGGGCGGGCTGCGACCACTAGGCGTACAACCCGAAGCTGGACGTCGACTTCACCCAGCTCCACGACGAGAAAGTTGACGCAGAGGGCTTCGACCAGGCGGCCTGAGCCAGCTCCAGGTCCGCAGTGGAGATGATGACTCCCCCTCAGCGAAGCACGAAACCCGGCACCATGTCGTCGTCGGGGTCGACGATGAACCGGTGCTCGCCGGTCTGGTAGGCCCGGCCGGTGACCACCGGCACCACCGCCTCCCGGCCTGCCTCGTGCGTGGTCCTTCGCACCCGCGCAAGCCAGGTCGCCTCGGTGATCGAGCTGTGCGCGAGAACTTGGTCGGGCTTGAGCTGGCCGGTGGAATGCAGCGCGGCAATCCGCGAGCAGGTGCCCGACCCGCAGGGCGAACGGTCGACCTCACCGTCGGCGAACACGGTGACATTGCGCTGCCGCAGGCTGCCGTCCGGACCGATCCCCTGGTCGTCGATATAGATGACGCCGTAGATGCCGCTCAGCCTGGCGTCGAGTGGGTGCTCGGCGAAGGCGGTGGGGTTGAGGAAGCCCTTGATCTCGCGGCTCAGCTCGATCAGCGCCGTAAGCGAGGCCACACTCACGTCGAGGCCGACCGCTGCGACCGGGACGTGAGCATAAATCGCGCCGCCGAAGCTGATCCCACACCGGACCTCCCCGCGCGAGGTCGGGACCGGCACCTCGTCGTACAGGACGTAGCTGGCAACACTGACGAAATCGACGCTGACGACCCGATCGCCGTCGGTGGCCACATGGGCGCGGACCCGCCCCGAGGGCACGTCGATCACTACCTCCGTGACCCCGCTGGGATCGATCGGAACCCGGCCGCTACGCACCGCCCACGCGCCAAGAGCGATGGTGCCGTGACCGCAGGCGGTCGAAAAACCGTCCTTGTGCCAGAAGAGCACACCGAAATGGGCCCCCGCGTCGTCGGGCGGAACAATGAACCCGCCGTACATGTCAGCGTGGCCGCGGGGCTCGGAGCACAGCAGAGCACGCAGCCCGTCGATCCCGGGATCGGAGATCGCGCTCACACGCTTGTCAGCCACGGTGTCGCCTGCGATCCCGGGCACGTCGGTGACGATCCGGAACGGCTCACCGCCGGCATGATAATCGACGGTGCGGATGTCGGTGATGGTCATGGTGGGGTCCGATCCTGATACGGGACAGCGGGACGGGCCGTCAGGCCATGGGCACAGAGGGGTAGTCGGCCGACGCGGCAAAGGTCCCCTTGATCGACCGTGTGGACACCCGGCACCTCCGAGCCAGCCTCATTGCCCGTGAGTGAACCATGTGACATGGCACAGTGCAATGGCACATCCGGGATTCTCCGCAAAGCTACCCAGCGAACGCCGACAGCCACTACCAAGAGCCCAACAAGAGCCCAAATGGGTGACGGCCGACGCCAACGGACTTCCTCGCCTGGTTCAGAACGGACCTCGCCCTGATCGCAGGAGTGAAGTCTCCCCGGAAGTTCCCTCAAGGCCGGGTAGTTAGGGCTTGCCGGACCTCGCCGTCTTGATCTCTGATGTCGGGGTGATGCCGAGGTGGGCGGCGAGGTCGGTGAGATCGTCGAGGGTGGCCAGCTGTGTTTCGGCGGGTTCGATGGCGTGCCCGATGTCATGGAGGAGTCGGCGGGTTTGGCTGATGGCCCGGTTGAGGGTCACGGGGGTGATGGTGAAGAGCGGCGCGATGACGACCTGGGGGATCTTGAACCGCTGGTAGAGGGTGGTGGCCAGGACATATGCCGGGTCGTCCCATGCTCTGCCTCAGGTTCAACTTCCGTATCTCCTTGCGGAATTCGCTACTTGTGTACTCGCTTCCGCGGTCGGTGTGCATGATGCAGCCGGGCTGTAGGCCACCGCGTCCGGCGGCCATGCGCAGGGCGTCGGTGACCAGCTCGGCGCGGTGGTGGTCGGCCATCGCGTACCCGATCACCTCGCGGGTCGCCAGGTCGATGACCGTCGCCAGGTACCACCAGCCCTCGATCGTCGGAAGATACGTGATGTCGCCGACGAGCTTCGTGCCAGGCCGCTCGGTGAAGTCGCGGCCGACCAGGTCCGGAGCCGGGGCGGCCTTGGAGTCCTGCTGCGTCAGGTGGCGGCGCCGACGGCGGGTCACGCCTCGGATGTCGCGCACACGTCGGCCGTGCTGCGGCGGTGGGCGGCGGCGAGCAGGGTGGTGATGGTGGCGGGTTCCTGTCCAGTCAGGGTGGTGATGGTGTCGGTGGGGTAGTGGAGTATGTCGTGGAGGAGGACGCTGTCGTCTTGGAGGGCGATGGCTTCGGGGCAGGGACGTTGGCCAGTGAGGACGGCCAGTCGTGCGGTGAGCAGCTGCCAGGCGTGGGCGGTGGGGTTGGGGCGGGCGACGATGGTGGGCCAGTGGGTGGCGAGGTGGCCGAAGGTGTCAGCAATGAGGCTGTGGGCGGTGATGGGGCCGACGTGGAGGAGCAGTGAGTAGAGAGCGCAGAAGGCGGGGAGCGCGGGGGCGGTGCTGGGTTGAGGCTGGATGGGAATGGGGGAGTGTGCGAGTTGCTGCATGGTTCCTTCCCCCCTTGGAGGGCTGATGGGCTGGTGGGGTGGGGTTATCCGAATGCGCCGGCCGAGATGGTGGTGACCCGGGCGGCGGGCGGGGTGCTCGCGGTCCGCCAGATTGGGTGGAGGTCGGCGGGTCGCCCGCGCAGGACGAGAACGAGGTGGCACGTGGTCGGCCAGTCCGGGATGCCGGGGCCTTCGAGGGCGCGGGTGACATCCGTGGGGGTGAGGGTGTTGTCACTGGCTTCGCAGATGGCGTGCGGGGTGGGCGCGGCGGCGGACAGGCGCAGGCCGCGGAGGAAGGCTCGGTAGCGGTCGGCGGCTTCTGCGGGCGTGGCGGGCAGGGGCGTGGCTACGTTGTGGACGGTGTTCCACAGCGGTAGCAGATCAGCGGGGTCGGCGGCGCAGGCGACGGCCAGTCCCGCGGTGATGCACCAGGAGGGGTCTCGTTCCCCGTTCAGGATGCGGGAGATGTAGGAGGGGTGGACCCCGATGTCGGAGGCGAGGCGGCGCAGGGTGTAGCCGCCGCGGCGCTGGAGGTGGGAAAGAGCGCTCGCCAGTAGCTGGGTGGGAGAAGGGGGGCGGGGTGGCGCTGGTGGGGGCTGGTGCCGGCATCCGGGTCGGCCTCGGCCGCGGTGTCGCTGCTTTGGGTGTCGGGCGGGCGCTGCTGCGGGATGAGCATGGTGAGGCCGGCGGTTGCGGGGGGTCGTTGTGAGGGCGTGGGGCGGCGGTCCATGCGGCGGTCGAAGGCGTCGAGGGTCCACCCCTTACGGAGCCGGTCGCGGCTGAGGCCCAGGGCACCGGACATGGTGTCCCAGGACTCGCCGCGGTCGCGGCCGCGGCGTACGGAGACGGCTTCCAAGTCTTCGCAGAGCCGGATAATCACCGCACGGTGCCTCAGCAGGTCAGCCGAAGGCAGTTGGTTCCGTGTGGCGTTAACGAGGTCCTTGACCGCCTGCTGGAGGTCAAGGGCGACTTCTGCCAGCAGGGCGTCGTGGCGGGCCGGATCGTGCACGGCTTCCTCCCCCGACGTCTTCTTGCGGCGGCTTGCCTGGTTACGGCAGACGTCACTGCAGTAGTTCCTGGGGCGGCCCGGCTTCGTCTCGCGGACAAACTCCCTCATGCAGTTCGGGCAGGTCGACTTGCGCGCGGGTGACGGGGTCATGCAGCGTGCCTCTTTCAGGGGACGTACGAAGACGGGGTTTGCGCGCCCAGGCTGGTCGTTCACAGCCCTTTTGCCGCAAACCCGTCGCTGGCCGAGGCTGGGCCCCGGCGTGCCCGGGGCCGAACGGCGCTCCGGTCTCCGAAGTCTGGGACGGAACGCCGTACGGCCGGCGGGACGGGTGTGGGCAGGCTCAGCTGATACGAAGCCGCCGGTAGGCGATGTACGTACCGCGTGAGGCGGCCGCGGCGGATGTGAGGAGCAGACCGGCCGCCCAGTCGGCTGATACGCCGTTGATGAGCACGAGCGCGGTGACGGCGATGGCTACGAACGCGCTACCGCGTGCCGTGATTGCCATGTCATCGATCCGCTGCGGCCCTCGGCCCTGAGAGGGCGGTATGTGAGTTGATGGGTGATGTGTCGGCTGAAGTTCCCCCCGCCCGGACCTCAAGAGGCCCGAGGTCCGGTCGGTGTCGCGAGAGCGGTCGGAGGGTGGTTGTCCCAGTAGGGGTCCTCCCGTTCGGAGGGTGGCCCCACCCGCTCGATGAGGTCGCAGGTGCACGTGCCGCCCTCGTACAGCATCTTGTCGCACTCATCGTGGTGATCACGCTGCGGCAGGCGCTTCGGGGGCGCAGCCCTTCGGCGCCCGCCGGTACTTTGGTGGATCATCACTGGCCACAGCCCGCCGCACGGTGTTCCGGGCGATCCCCAGATGCCGCGCGATCCCCTTGATCGACATGCCCTCCGCACGGTGCAGCCGCGGGATCTCAGCCCAGTCCTCCACACCGATCACCTCTTCCACCTGACTCCCATGGAGCCGGACTGATCACTTGATCACGGAAGGGGTCACTTTTCATCAACCGATAGGGGGTCACGGTTCAAGGACCGGCGACACACGTCAGGCCGAGTCGCTCTTCACTAGGAGCTGCCTCGGACGCGATCACAGTCCGGCGTGCCAGTCCCGCTCCAGATCGCCTGTGTCGCATACGCTGCGAAGACGTCCAGCCTGGCGTCCTTGATAACGCGTACGCACAAGGAAATACCGCCCCGACTCTTCACGTCGGCCTGGATGGCGCAGCTGCCGATGCAGGAAGGGGTGTGGCATGAGGTCCCCAGGCGTGCACCTACGGGAGATCACCGACGACAACCGGGATGCCGTTCGTGCCCTCCGCGTCCGACGTGACCAGAAGCAGTTCGTCGCCTCCGTGCCCAAGTCGCTCAAGGAGGCGGCAAAGACGCCGGAGGCCAGTCCCTGGTACCGCGCCGTGTACCGTGGCGACGAGCCAGTCGGCTTCGTGATGCTGTCGTGGAAACCGTCGGCTGGTACTTTCAAAGGGCGGCACTTCCTCTGGCGCCTCCTCGTCGACAAGCGGTACCAGAGGCGAGGGATCGGCCGAGAGGCACTCACGCAGATCGCCGCCCTGGTTCGCGCGGACGGCGCCACCGAGCTGCTGACCAGCTACGAGCCCGGCGACGGCGAACCGTGGCCCTTCTACCAGAAGTTCGGATTCGAGCCCACCGGGGAGATCGACGACGGCGAGATCGTTTTGCGGCTCACCTTCCCCGCTCGGTGAGCTCATACGGGAAGCCGCGGACGGTTTTGACCTCCGGTGGTCACATGACGAAGAAGCTGGCGCGACGGCTCCGGGCTCTCTTCCCACCCGCCCCGAAGAGGTCCGCCCCGCACCGGCCCCCTGTAGGACCCATGCGGCGCGTCACATCACAACAGGGCAATCGTTGCCTGACGTGGCACTACGAGTTGGTAGCTTTCGGATCCCGGCCACCGGGGAGCACAGGACCCACACCACGCTCAGCACCGCCCCGGCCGTGCCCACCCACAGCGCGGTCCGCAGCCCGGCCGCCTCCCCCAGCGCCCCGCCCGCCAGGGCTCCGAGGGGCCGGAAGCCATGGTTCAGGGTTCGGTAGGCGCCCGTCACGCGAGAGCGCAGCGCGTCGGGTATGAGTGCCATCTGGAGCGAACCGGCCGCGATGTCGATGAGCATCACGCCGACGCAGGAGACGAACTCGGCGACGAAGAGCGCCCTATGACGACGCTGGCACCCCCTACCGTGAAGCGCCCGGCTGTCATTGAGTCGCCCACGAGCACGGGCACGCGCTCCCCATCGAAAACCAGCGCCGGAATCATGGCGGGAATCTGATCAGTCATTCCCGCATCATCCTCGACCACCGGGCAGCCGCGATGCCCGGCAATTGCGGCCGTCACAAGATCAGCATCAGAGCCCTATTGCTTGTCTCGTTGTCGAACCCGCTCCCGACGCCGCCTCCAACGGTGGACATGCGAGCGGGTTCGTCATCTCACTGCTCTCAGAGGGCGTTTAGAGTGGGCGACTTGCCTCTTATGCCCTAGTAGGTTCATCGCCAGGTTGGCGTGCTCTCGTCCGTTATGCGCTTGGCGAGGTTGTCGATCGAAGCGAGGTGGATCATGGCTTCGGAGTTGACGGAGAGGGTCTCGCAGTCACGGACAAGGCGTCGGTGCATCATGATCCAACCGATGCTCCGCTCCACCACTCAGCGCCTTTTCAGGACGTGAAAGCCGCGAGTTCCGGGGTTCTTGTCGACGACTTCGACATCGATTCCTAGCTTCGCGCCGTGTTCGACGACGGCCTTCTTGAAGCCGGTGTCGACCCAGCTCTTGGCGATGGTTGGGTAGGTGTTTTTCGCCTGGTCGAGGAGGCGTATCTCCAGGGCGTTTTCAGAGAGGCTGGCGGCGGTGACGGTCACGGCGAGGATCAGGCCGATCGTGTCGGTGAGGATGCCTCGCTTCCGGCCCACGATCTTCTTCGCGGCATCGGTTCCCTGGCTGGTCACGGGCACGTTGGTGGAGGTTCTGATGCTCTGGGTGTCGATGACGGAGGCCGTCGGATCGGGCTTGCGGCCTTCCTTCACGCGGGCCAGGGCGGTGAGGTCGTAATTGAGCTGGGCGAAGATTCCCTCGTCGAGCCAGGCGGCGTAGTAGAAGTAGACGGTGCCGTGGCCAGGAAAGTCATGCGGGAGGTATTTCCAGGGGATTCCGGTGCGGTTCAGGTAGAGAATTGCGTCGAACACATCGCGGAGTTCGACCTTCGCCGGCTGACCGGTTGGGCGGCGGTCGAGCCGGGCTTTCCGCCAGGCCGTCAGAGTCGGCTCGATCAAGGCCCATCGGGCGTCGGACAGGTCGCTGGGGTACGGCTTGCGCTGGCTCACGCTGTACCGTCTTCGCGGATGGCGCGGAATGGATTGTTCCGCTGGCCATCGGGCGGTTCTGTCGCATTTTCAAACCAGACGGACTTCCAGTAGCAGAAGTTCGCAAAACGGACTACGAGGTTCACCCATCAAGGGGAGATGAAGCCCGCATAACGGCTGTAATCATTATGAACTGAGGCAGCGATAGAAGCCGTTTTTCGGAACAGAGGTACTTAAACGCCCTCTCAGAGGGCGTTAAGTCCGTTTCTAGTAGTGGCCTGGTCCGGGTTGGGTGAGGAAGTCTTGGCGTCCGAGGCGGCTGCGGGTGACGTTCATGTCTGGGCCGTCGGTGAGCAGGCCGAAGTCGTGCCGTTCGCGGACCCTGAATGGCTGGTCGGGGTGCTGGTTGAAGGCGTGCACGATCTGCTGGTAGGCGGTGCCTTGGTCGTGAGGGCCGGACCGGGATCGGATATTCGGTGTTCTGCCTGCCCATGAGGACACAAGATGGTGCGCATGACTTTGGCCACCCCCATACTGCATACTGCACACCGCTCGCCTGCGACTGCGCCCCTTCACCGACGCCGACGCGGACTCCCTCTTCGCGCTGCACAACAGCACCTACGTGATGCGCTATTGGGATTCCCCGCCGTGGAACGAACAGGCCCGCGCCAAGCGCTTCATCGCGATGTGCCGGAAGATGGCGGACGAAGGCACCGGGGCGCGGGTGGCCATCGACCGTGCTTCTGACGGGGCCTTCGTCGGCTGGTGCGGTCTGACCGGATGGAACCCGGACTACCGCAGCGCGTCGTTGGGCTACTGCCTCGACGATGCGATGTGGGGCCACGGCTTCGCGACGGAGACCGCGCACGCCGTGCTGCAGTGGGCATTCGACGCACTGGACCTGAATCGAGTTCAGCCCCGGACCCGAGTCCGGGGAACGGGGGCGCGGGCGGCGTTTGTTCGCGCGGCACGGCCGCGATCGCAAGGTAGCGGGCTGACAGATCCGGCAGCGGCCACTGGCAGTCCGCAGGGAAATGCGACTGTACCCCGGGCCAGAGCGCTGATCCGCGGTACAGGGGGCCGGGGTGAAGAACTGATCACCGGGTGGTGAACCGAACCCGGCCGGGGGACACGGTACCGGGGCTGGTCAGGCGGCGTCGCCCCGTACTCGGAGCTGGGACGGAAGCAGTGTGGCGCGCTCCTCGTTCGCCGCGGTCCAGGCGGTCAGCCACTCGGCAAGGTCGGGGCGGCCGGCGCGGGGGCAGACAAGATGGTGACTGATCCGGCAGGTCTGCCCCGGTCGGGGTTCGTCGTCCCGGGAGTTCAAGGCGGTGCCGTCGGGGTCGATGTGCCAGCGTTGGCGGGGAGGGATGGTGTGCGCGGCAAGGGGTTCGGGATCTTCGGGGTCGAGGCGGATCCACCAGCGGTAGTGGGTGGGGTGGATGTCGCCGGCGAGTCCGCAGCCGGGGCAGGCGGGTGCGGGTTCGGGTCCGGGGATGGCGCCGTCGTCTCGGCCTTGGTCGTCGTCGATGGCTTGCTGAAGGTCGGCCCACTCTTGGGCGGTCTGTGGTGTTCCGGTGTCCCCCATGCTCACCAGGGTCCGGACGGGCCGTCAGGGCGGGTAGAGCGCGATCAAGCCGTGCCGGGTGGGGGAGAAACCCGCCCGGTGTGCTCCCAGGCGCCACACGGGGCTTGTAGTGGCGCGGCGGTTTCGCAAGGGCAGGCCGAACCGGTGTACCCAAACCCGGACCACCAAACGGGACATGCGGCGTGGCGATCCGCAACCCGATCGCTCACGAGCAGGGTGACGAGCTGGAGGAGAACGAGGCGCTGGAGCAGCTGGCCGCGTTCAGTCTCCTCGCGAAGTGGATCGACGACGCAACTGTTGACAACACGTAGAGCGCGCGGAGCCAGCCCAAGACATGGTTTCTTTTGGTGGTAGCGCGGGGGGATAGCTGCCAGGATGCCCCGCATGGACCTATCTGCCGACACTGTGCTTGTCTTCGACCAGAGCGAAGACCTTTGTGTCTTCGCGTCCTTCGTGCACGCAGAGGACTGGCTGGAGGCCATCGATGTGTCAGAGGGCGAGTACCCGGCGGCTTACACACTCGATGGCAGCGTGGTGGCCGTAACTGCTCCGGATGGCTGGAAAGGCCCTGTACTCCTAGCGAGGACTGGCCGGGTTAACAGAGCAGATCTGGACGGCAGGGTAGCCCGCTACTGGAGTCTCCATCAGGTCGGCCAGTCACCCCTCGACCCTGTGCAGACAGTTGGCTTTTTGATCGACAGAGACAGTCGCCCGCGCAAGGGATGGTCGGAGCGATTCACCGGCCTTGTGAGGCGAGCTGTCCCGACTGGGGACAAGCCAGGAACACCGGCTGGTGATCGCTCTTCCGCGCCAGACGACGGTGGCAAATGAGGGCTGCGGCGATGCCGACGAAGGCCAGGAAGTGTTCGGGTTTTCGTTCGTAGTGGCGGTGTAGGCGGCGGCAGCCGACGAGCCAGGAGACTGTCCTTTCGACGACCCAACGGTGGCGGCCCAGTCGCTGTGACGACTCGACGCCCTTGCGGGCGATGCCCCGGCTGCGGAGCCATCGGCGCAGGTGGTCGTAGTCGTATCCCTTATCGCCGTGAAGCTTGCCCGGTCGCCTGCGTCGCGGTCCGCGGCGTGAACGGGTGGGCGGGATACCTCGCACGAGGGGTTCCAGTCCCTGGCTGTCGTGCATATTCGCGCCGGAGATCCCAGAGACAGCGGCAGCCCGTTCCGGTCCGCGTCTTCTCACCGCCGACCACCGGGAAGATCACCCGCCTCACGGTGCCGGACGGCTCCGACAGCGCCGCCTCCGCGACCCGCAGCAGCATCGCCTCCTTGTCGTGTTCGTGGCGACGTCGGGCTGTACGTGGAGGCAGTTGCCTCCGGTGTTCGGTCCGTGCTGGCAGACGGTGTACCGGCGTTTCGCCCAGTGGAGCCGGGACCGGGTCTGGGCCCGGCTCCACCGTGTCGTTCTTGATGAACTCGGTGCCCGAGGCGAGCTGGACTGGTCACGGTGCGCGATCGATTCCGTCAGCGTCCGGGCCGCAAAAGGGGGCCGCTGACGGGACCGAATCCGCGGCGGAGGCTGCGGCGAACGAGGCCTGCTATAAGGCCCGGGTGCGCACGGTGCTGCGCTCGTCGTACTCGGCGCACTGGCGGCGGATGCTCGCGCCGCTGCTGAAGGCGCTGGAGCCGAGGTGCAACATCACCGCCTATCGGCCGGTGATGGACGCGATCGAGCTGCTGAAGCGGTACCTGGAGCAGCCGCTGAAGGAGGGCGCTTTCTTCGACCCGGCGGAGACGGTGCCGCTGGAGGGCGGGGTTCCCGAGCAGTGGCGGGCGGCGGTCGTGGACGACAAGGGCCGTGTCGAGCGCATCCCGTACGAGCTGTGCGTGCTCGTGTCGCTGCGGGACGCGCTGCGGCGCCGCGAGATCTGGGTGGTGGGCGCGAACCGGTGGCGCAACCCGGAGGACGACCTGCCCGTCGACTTCGAGGACAACCGGGACGTCCACTACGCCGCCCTGGGGCAGCCGCAGGACGCCGACGAGTTCATCACCGCGCTCCAGGGCAGGCTGCGGGCGTCGCTGGACCGCTTCGACCGTGCCCTGGCCGAGGGGACCACGGGCGGGGTGTCGATCGTCAAGAAGCACGGCGAGCCGTGGATCAAGGTGTCCCCGCGCGGCAAGCAGGAGGAACCCGAGTCCCTGGTGGCGATCAAGGCGGAGATCGAACGGTGCTGGGGCACGATCGGCCTGCTGGACATCTTCTACGGCAAGGACGGCTTCTACGGCAGGGACGGCGACCTTGCCGGGCAGGACAAGGAGTCCCAGGAGGTGTCCATGCTCGCCCTTCACCTGCTCCAGTCCGCCCTGGTCCACGTCAACACGCTGCTGATGCAGCAGGTCCTCGCCGATCCGAAGTGGGCCGACACGCTCACCGATGCGGACCGGCGGGCGCTGTTGCCGCTGTTCTGGACGCACGTGAACCCGTACGGCAGGTTCGAGCTGGACATGAACAGCCGCCTCGACCTGGGCCTGGACTTGCCCCCAGCAGCGACGGTGCCCGGCCCGCGCGCTTCTGAGGGCCGGGGCGCCACGGCATCCACCTGACCAGGGCCGGGCGCACGGCGGAGGCATGGCCGGGCGGGTGCGCCGCTGTGCGTACATCTTCTGAATCCACTCCGCCGCCCCGCCCTTGGCGGTGATCTTTCCGCGCTTGTCCTGCAGGTGCAGGTCCTCGGATGAGGGCGGCGCCAGCCGGGGAAGGGAAGCGGCGGTGCTTCAGAGCGCGGGGCCCTCGGCGGCGGCCAGCATGTTCTCGATGAGGTCGGCGGCGCGCGGGGTGCCGCCCTCGGCCCGGGCGGCGGCCTGCAACTGCTTGGACCGGTCGGCGCGTTCCGGATCCGTGACCAGGTCGTTCAGCGCCGTGCGAAGGGTCTCGGGGATGGCGTCAGCGGTGTCCACACGACGGGCGACGCCGAGTTCCACGAGCCGGTCGGCGTTCATGAACTGCTCGGCTCCCTGCGGCACGGCGATCATGGGAACGCCGGCGAGGAGCCCTTCGCCGCAGCCGCCCATGCCGGCGTGGGTGATGAAGGCGTCGGCCTGTTCCAGGACCGCCCGCTGCGGGACCCAGGAGTGCACTTCGACGTTGGGCGGGATGGTGCCGAGTTCCTCGGGGTCGGTGTACTTGCCGATCTGGAGTACGACGTGCCAGCCGGGCAGGTCGCCGAAGGCCGCGATGCACTGGCGGTAGAACGCGGGCTGGCGCGTGTACGCCGAGCCGAGCGAGATCAGCAGCACGTTGTCCGCGGCCGCCGGGCGGGTCCAGCCGTCCGTGTCCGCTCGGGTGTCGAAGCAGGGGCCGACGAAGGTCACCGTGTCGGTGTCGACCCGATCGGCGTGCGGCTGCATCGCTCTCGGGATCAGGGCGAGGGCCCGGGCGGGTGGGCCGGAGAACGTGTCCACGTCCCTAGTGGTCGCACCGCAGTCGGCGAGCCACCGTGCGAACCTGTCCTGGTACGCGTCGGCGCCCGGCAGCTTCCGCAGATGCGCCGCGACTTCCTCCTGGTAGCCGTCCCAGCCGACGAACGTCGGGGACAGTTGCACGAGGGGACGGCCCTGCGCTTCGGCGAGGGCGCGCGCGGCATAGGCGCCGATGTCGTAGAGGTACAGGTCGGCCGGATCGTCGTCGTAGGTGGCGCGCAGTTGCGGGAGCGCCTGGACGGCGTCGTCGAGGAAGAGGCTTGCCGCGGCGATGGGATCGGCAGGCCAGTTGTTGTCCGCGACGGGCAACGTGGAGGTGCAGGGCACCAGCTCCGCGCCGGCGGACTCGATCCGGTCGGCCACGAACGGGTCGTTGGCGTAGGTGACCCGGTGCCCGCGGGCCACCAGCTCACGGATGAGCGCGAGGCTGGGCAGGACATGGCTGACGATGGGGACGCCGACCATCGCGATATGGGCGCGGCGACGGGACATATGGGCGATCACTCGTTTCTGGCGCGGGACAGGTGCGGGCGGTGTGGCGAGGACGTGGTGTCAGGGCTGGTCGATCTGCGCGGCGGCCTCCTCCAGGTCGGTGACGGTTCCCGACATGATCGTCCGTACGTGCCTGGTGATGTGCTGCACGGGCCAGTCCCACCACGCCACGGCGAGGAGCCGGGCGATGTCCGCGGCGTCGTAGCGGGTGCGGATGAGCCGGGCGGGGTTGCCGCCGACGATGCCGTAGTCGGGGACGTCGCCGGTGACCACGGCGCCGGCGGCGATGATCGCGCCGTGACCGATGCGTACACCGGGCATGACCGTGGCGCCGTGGCCGAACCATACGTCGTTGCCGACGACCGTGTCGCCCCGGCCGGGCAGGTCGGTGATCAGGTCGAAGTGCTCCGCCCAGGAGCCCCCCATGGTGGGGAACGGGAAGGTGGAAGGACCGTCCATGCGGTGGTTGGCGCCGTTCATGATGAACCGGGTGCCCGTCCCCAGCGCGCAGTACTTGCCGATGACAAGCCGCTCGGGACCGTAGTGGTACAGGACGTTGCGCGTCTCGAACGCGGTCGGATCGTCCGGATCGTCGTAGTAGGAGAAGTCACCGACCTCGATCAGCGGCGACTTCACCAGCGGCTTGAGTAGAACCACGCGCGGGTGCTCGGGCATCGGGTGGAGCACGGTGGGGTCGGCGGGAACGGGCGGCATCGTGGAGGCGGTTCCTCTCTGGTGAGCCTAGGGCGACGACTGTCGCGTTAAGATGCCGGCACAGCCCTGCCGCCTTGATCAACCGGATACTGATTGCCGATGACAGACCCACTGGACACGACGTCGGACCGCCGTCCGGGCGGTCGCACCGCCCGCATCCGCGCCCAGGTTCTCGATGCGGTGCGCGCCGAACTCGCTGAACGCGGTCACGAAGGACTCACGATGGAGGGTGTCGCGACGCGGGCCGGAGTGCACCGCGCCACGGTCTACCGGCGTTGGCGCGATGTCGGCGGCCTGCTTGTCGACGTCATCGACGCCGCCGGCGAGATCGACTGGCAGCCGCCGGACACCGGCTCGCTGCGCGGCGATCTGACGGCTCTCAACCAGGAGATCCAGGAGTCCCTGGTCGTACAGCCGTCGTTCGCCGTCGCCCTGATGGCCGCCTCGTTCCACTCCGAACAGGCCGCGCGGGCCCAGACGCAGTTGTGGACGGACCGGTACGCCCAGTGCGAGATCCTCGTCGAGCGCGCCATCGATCGCGGTGAACTCCCCGCACAGCACACGGACGCGCGGAGCCTGCTGATCGCCGCCACGGCGCCGCTCTACCACCAGCTAGTGCTCCTGCGTGCCAATCAGGACCCGCAACTCCCGAAACGGGCTGCGGAGGCGGCAGTCCTGGCGGCTGCCGCGAGCGCCTTCTCCGTCTGTCGGGAAGAGAGCGTGTGATCGAGGAGACAGGGAGCGAACGCAAGCGCAATCAAGAGCGCGACAAGACCTGGATCACGGTCCAGTAGCCCTGGTTCGGACACCAGGGAGCAAATAGCCGCGAGGTCAACTTTTGAGGGCTCACCTACGGCGGCGGGCGGCCTGGTCGCGCTCGTTCGGCCGGCCGCTGTGGGAGATGGAGCCCTCCGACGCGGACGTGTACTTCGGGAAGGTGCTGCGGGGCTCGCCGAGTGGCACCCGGTTGGCCCGGTCGCAGGCGCTGAGTACGTACTTCATGTTCCTGGAGCTGAGACACAAGGTCGAGCTGCACCGGATGACCGGCCGGGTCGTCGAGTGCCCGATCGACGAGATGAACCGGCCGCGCGGGGCCAAGGACGCCCACCTACGGATCCCGCCGAGCGAGCCGGAGGTCGGGACACTGTTCACAGGCTGGGGCGGCGAGCTGGCGACGTGCCGCAAGTTCGCCCCTACCGCCAGGAACTACACCGCCTCGAAGCTGATGTCCCAGGTCGGCCTGCGGGTGAGCGAGGCATGCAAGCTCGACCTGGCCGACATCAAGTGGGACCTGGGCCGCTTCGGCAAGCTCCACGTTCGCCACGGCAAGAGCGCCCGTGGATCGGGGCCGCGTGAGCGGATGGTGCCGCTAATCAACGGCGCTGATCGGACGCTTCGGTGGTTCATCGAGGACGTCTGGGGCCAGTTCGACGACGATCACACACGCCCTGGTGCCCCGCTGTTTCCCTCCGAGCGCAAGAGCACCGATGGCTCCTCCCGCCGGGTGGGCGACGACGCCCTGCGAAGCGGGCTCAAGGACGCGGCCAAAGCGCACCTGCCGGGGTGGGGCGAGACGCTGACTCCGCACGTCCTTCGGCACTTCTGCGCGTCCCAGCTCTATGGAAACGGGCTTGACTTGCTCGCAATCCAGGAGGTTTTGGGGCACTCCTGGATCGCCACGACCATGCGATACATCCACGTCCAGCAGACCCGGGTTGAAGATGCCTGGGTCGCCGGGACGGAACGGGCCGCGAAGCGGCTGGAAGGACTGGTCCGATGAGGTGGAACCTACGGCTGACCGCCGCGAACAAGGGCGTTTGGAAAGCCTCCGAGCTTCAGCGGAGCCTGGCAGAGCACGGCCTGGTGATCTCGGCCGGGAAGATGTCCGGACTGTGGTCCGGCCAGCCCGTCTCACTCAAGCTGGAGGACCTGGACGTCATTTGCGTCGCCCTCGGCTGCGAGATCAGCGATCTGCTGATCCCCGAGCCGGAGAAAGTCCGGCGCCCCGGCGAGGAGACCGGCCTGCAGGCCGCCGTTGCGGCTGGCCCGGCCCCGGCGGTGGTTCCGCGTCGCCGTGACGGCCGGTCTCTGCCGCCGAAGTGATGGCCTACGTTCTGCCGGCGGGCAAGTGCAAACCGCCAGCCAGTTGCCCGACCTGCTTCGGCTGGGGCGTGCTGCCCGGCCGCGCCTGCGGCGCATGCGAGAGTTTCCGCCGCAACGAGGAGCCTGCCGAGTGCAGCGGCTGTCGGCGAACAGTGCGGTTGAAGAAGGGGTACTGCCGTCTGTGCTGGCATCAGGCGAGCCAGGACGCCAGGGGGCAAGTCACCGTCTTGGACCCCTACTTGGAGAAGGTGCAGCATCATCAACTGTTTTTCACCAACCTCCACCGTCCGCGTCAGCCCGGCCCTCCCAGAGGTAAGCAGGGACGACGTCGGGGTCGCCCGCGCCACCCCGACCCGGCCCCCGGCCGGTCTCCGGCTGGCTCCAGCCGCCGCTGTTCGAGGCCCGCCGAGATTTCACCCGGTTCAATCGTCAGGAACATGCCCGGCTCGACAACCCGTGGCTGGCCTGGGCCCGGCATACCGCACAGCGTCTCGGCGAAGCGCACGGCTGGCCTCGCGGTGTCCGCCTCGACGTCGGCCGAGCCCTGGTCATCGTGCTGTCCGGCCATATCAGCGGCGAAGTCGTGCGGCACTCCGAGATCTTCCCGGCCCTGCGATCCCGCGGGCTCAGCGTCCAACGCACAGTGGAAGTACTCGCCGACATCGGCGTCTTCCAAGACGACCGGACGCCGTCGTTCGAACAGTGGCTGGAGCGCAAGCTCGAAGGCATCGCCCCCGGAATCCGCCGCGACGTGGAGCACTGGGCCCGCCTCCTCCACGACGGTGGCCCCAGGTCCCAGCCCCGCGACGAGGCCACGGTCTGGGGCTACCTCAATCGGATCCGTCCCGTCCTGCTGGAGTGGTCTGTCCCCTACGGCCATCTGCGCGAGGTGACGCGCGACGACGTCCTCACCCAGCTCGATGCCCTCCCCGGCAGCCAGCGACGGCACACGCTCATCGTGCTGCGGTCGCTGTTCGGCCGAGCGAAGAAGAGCGGCACCATCTTCAAGAATCCGACCAGCCGCATCCGCGTCGGCCAGCACGAGTACGGCATCCTCCAACATCTGGAGCCCGAGCACGTCAACAACTCCGTTGCCGCGGTCGCCAGGCCGGCGGACCGGCTGGTCCTCGCGCTCGCCGCGGTGCACGCCGCGCGATCCGGTGCGATCCGGCGCCTCCAACTCGACGACCTTGACATCGGCAATGGCAAGCTCGTGATCGACGGCCGGGTCCGGCCTCTGGACGCGCTGACACTGCACGTCGCCCGCGAGTGGCTGGACCACCGACGCTGCCGCTGGCCCGACACCGCTAACCCGCACCTGCTGATCAACAAGTTCACCGCCTTGGGCACCGGCCCCGTGAGCGCGGTCTCCCTGACCACACCGCTTCGCGGCCAGGCCGCCACCGCGATTCGCTACACGGACTCCGCGCGGGCGCTGCTGGAACAGGCCGCTGAACAACAGCTTCGATGAAACCTGCTCGACCGGACGCACGATGAAGGCAATCATGAGCGAGTGACCTCGACCGAAGCAGCAGCAACCGCCCTACAGGACCATGCCGTCCTCTGGAGCATGGGCGAGATCCGCGCAACCGACGTCGTCACTGCTGCCTGTGATGCACTCGTTGCCGGCCTCGACAGTCCTGCCCTGCGGGTCTTGGCCGCGTGCACACGCGCGGAGGCGGATTACGACGTCCCCGACCTCCTTCCACCGGCACTCGACGAACTGGGCCTCACCTCCCACCCAGCGGGCAGCGTTGCCGGACAGGAAGCCGCCGCCCGAGCACTTGCCGCCCGGATGCTGGCCGGCGAGCTGACACCACGCGAGCTGGCCTTCCGGATCCACCATCGTTTCGGGCACGATCTGCCTCTGGTTGAACGACTCGCCAACCTGGACGACGATTACGACGTCCTCGAGTACGGCGACAGAACACAGGCGCAGGTCGACGCCGAGGTCACGACCGAAGCTCTTCGGCTTGCACAGCATCCTCGTGTTCCAACCGAACCCACGGGTCTACCGACCTGAAGCAGACCGGTGGACCCGTGGGTTCAAGCTGAAGGACCTTCGGTTTCCTTGAACCCACGGGGATCGGGGAGCCAGCCAAGGCGAGCCCAAAAGGGGCAGTGAGATGATCTCGGCGAATGAATCAGCAGTGCGGTTCGGCGAAAGCGTCCTTGGCCGGTTCATGCTCGTCTTCCTGGCCGTCCTGATCGGTCCAGGCTCCGAAGGGCCCAGACAGGCCGGGCTCGTCGGCGCCGAGCTGGAGGGCGCCGCCCTTGAGACGGTGCTCGCCGGGGATCACCGGGTGCCCGCTTCGAGCTGGGCGGGGATGCGGCCGGCGCGGAGCTCCTGCAGGTCGGGGATGTGGTTGTAGAGGGTGCCGGGGCTGACGCCGAGGAGCTTGGCGATCGAGGTGATCGAGTGCTCTGGGTTGGGGAGCATGTCGCGGGCGGCCCGGATGATGTCCGGGTTGACGACGGTGGGCCGGCCTCCGACTTTGCCGCGGGCGCGAGCGGCGGCCAGGCCCCCGCGGGTGCCGGAGACGATCAGCTCGCGGATGAACTCCGCGAGCGCGGCGAAGACGTGGAAGACCAGCCGGCCGCCGGGGGTGGTGGTGTCGAGCCGCTCGTGCAGCGAGGTGAAGCCGATCTCCCGCTTGCGCAGTTCGCCGACCATGGTGATCAGGTCCTGCAGGCAGCGGCCGTAGCGGTCGAGGGCGGGTACCACCAGGGTGTCGCCGGCGGCGAGGAAGGCGTGGCACGCCTTCAGCTCGGGCCGCAGGTCGTTCTTCCCCGACTTCTTGTCGGCGAAGATCCGGCGGCAGCCGACCGCGTTCAGGGCGTCGAGCTGACGGTCGAGCTTCTGTCCGCCGGTGGACACCCGTGCGTATCCGATGCGGATCTCGGTGCGGACGGCGGGTTCGGCGGCCAGGAGTTCGAAGTGGGCGTCTTCAAGTGGCGTGCTCACGCCCGAAATCCTGTCAGGAAACGGTGGTCGGAGGTTGTTGAACCGCCCGGGTTTTTGAAGGACTTTTTGAAGGCCCTGGGGGCCTTCCGGCCGCTCACCCGGCGATCTTCAACAAACGTTGGTTTATTGAAGATCTTGATCGCTTGGCCTGCGACGGCGGACCTCCGCCACCGGACATCACGAGCGGGTGGCACGGGTGAAGCGGGCAGACCACTCCCGGACGAAGTCGACGAACTCGGGAGGGCCGAGCACCTCGAACTCCGCACCCACATTGCCCAGTGCCTGAGTCGGCCAGTCCAGGGTCTGCGAGGTCATCCTTACCCGGCACCGCTGCTCGTCGACCTCCTCGACCGTCGCCCACGGGCCAACGCGCGCGCGAACAGCCGCTGCGGGGGCGTGCACAAGCGCTTCGACGGTGTGCGGAACGGGGACGCCGCCGCTCCCCGCACGGACGAAGGCCGAGGCGTCGTCGGCAGGCAGCTCGCGCGGGCGAAACCGCTCTCCGGTCCCGCGCAGATCGTCGAGGCGGTCGAGGCGGAAGCTGCGCCAGTCCTGCCGGGTCAGGTCGTAGGCGACCAGGTACCAGCGGTACCCGAGCGAGACCAGCCCGTGGGGCTCGACATGGCGGGCGCTGCGCTCGCCACCGCGGGCGGTGTAGGAGAAGCGAAGTCGTTCCTCGTCCCGACATGCCTGCGCGATGGCGGTCAGCACACCGGCCTCGACGGTCTCCCCACCGCCCTCGACCGAGGGCACGGTCACCACCCGCAGGGCGTCGACCCGTCGGCGCAGTCGCGCCGGCATGACCTGCACGACCTTGGTGAACGCGCGGATCGAGGACTCCTCGATTCCGGTAACCGCGCCCTGGGCGGCCGCACGCAACCCGATGGCGAGCGCGACCGCCTCCTCGTCGTCGAGCACCAACGGCGGCAGGGCGGCGCCTGCCGTGAGCTGGTAGCCGCCATCGACGCCGCGACTGGCCTCGACCGGGTAGCCCAACTCACGCAGCCGGTCGACGTCGCGCCGCAGGGTACGCGCAGAAACCCCGAGCCTGTCGGCCAGCTCGCCGCCCGGCCAGTGCCGGTGGGTCTGGAGCAGGGACAGCAGCCGCAGAGTCCGTGAGCTTGTGTTCGCCATGCCCTCCAGGATGGCGGCAATTGAGGTCGGAAAGTGACCGCTATGGCTCATAGCGTGGGTCTCACGAGAACGGCACGGGCCCAGGCCGGGCGCGCCAACTGATCGAAACGAGGAGAACCATGACCGACAGCACGATGTCGACGACCCCCGACACGATGTGGGAAGTGCGGCTGGCCAAGCACCTGAAAGGAGACCTCGGGACCGACACCTTCGACCTCGTACAGGTGCCTACGCCCGAGCCGGTCACGGGAGAGGTACTGGTCCGCACGGACTACCTGGGTCTGTCGGTGGCGTACCTGGAGATGCTGCGGGCTGACTCCCGTCTGCCGATCCCGCCGTGGGAGGTCGGCCAGCGCATCGGCGGCGGCGCGGTGGGCACGGTCGTGCGGTCCATCAGTGCGGACCTGGCCGTCGGCGACCAGGTACGCACCATGGCCGGCTGGTGCGAGTACTCGGCCGGGTCTGCCGACCGGTACCCCAAGCTGGACCCCGACCTGTTCCCAAGCCCGGTGCACTACCTCAGCCAGGGGCCACCGCCTACTACGGGATGTCCGAGATCGCCAAGACCGGTGCCGGCGATGTCGTCTTCGTCTCCGGCGCGGCGGGCGGCGTCGGGTCGCTGGCCGGACAGATCGCCAAGTGCCGGGGCGCCGCGAAGGTGATCGGCAGCGCGGGAAGCCAGGCGAAGATCGACTACCTGGTTGACGAGCTCGGCTTCGACGCGGCGTTCGACTACCGCGACGGCCCCGTCCTCGATCATCTGCGGGAACTGGCGCCCGAGGGCATTACCGTGTTCTTCGACAACGTCGGCGGAGAGCAGTTCGATGCGGCCGTCGAGGCGGCGGCGCCGAGGGCCCGCTTCGCGCTGTGCGGCGCGCTGGCCACCCAGATCGGCGACCACGAGGACCGGTTCCCCGAGCCGGACCTCACCGCGGCGGCCGCCAAGGGGATCGAGGTCCTGCCATTCTCCACGTATCACACCCCGGAGCAGATCGCGGCGTGGACCGAGCACTTCAGCACCTGGTTGAGCGAGGACCGCTTCGTGTTCCCCCACACGATCGTGGAAGGCGGCCTCTCGGCAGCTCCCCAGGCGCTCGTCTCCCTGCTGAAGGGCAACTACAAGGGCAATGTCTCCGTCAGGGTCGCCGACTGAGGCACGAAGAGCGCCGCCCGTCACACACGGACGGGCGACGCGCTCCCGGTGACGTCCCCACCATCCAAGGAGAACCGGCACCACATGACCGACGCCCCCGTGCTGTCCACCCGCACCCTGAACCGGACACTGCTCCAGCGACAGTTCCTGGCCGCCCGAACCTCCCGCCCGGTACTCGACGTCGTCGAACACCTGGTCGCTCTGCAGGGGCAGGAGCCCAACTGGCCTTACGT
Source organism: Streptomyces sp. NBC_00057 (assembly GCF_045041165.1). Lineage (NCBI taxonomy): Bacteria > Bacillati > Actinomycetota > Actinomycetes > Kitasatosporales > Streptomycetaceae > Streptomyces > Streptomyces sp. NBC_00057. The sequence goes on from NZ_CP108256.1 coordinate 8,887,866, forward strand.
GGGGCTGTGGACCCGGCTGGCCGACTTCCGGCATGACGACCTGACGGCACTGCTCCGCGACGGGCGCGTGGTGCGCTCCGCAGCCCTACGCAGCACCCAGCACCTGACCAGCAGCAACGACTTCCGCTGGCTGCGGCCCGTCGTCCAGCCCGTTCTGGACCGCACCGCCCGGGCGCAGTACTTCGCTGCGCAGACCGCCGGGTTGGACATCGCCGAGCTCACCGACGCCGGTCGGGAGCTGATGGCTGGCCACACCCTGCCTCGGCGGAAGCTCGCCCTGTCACTCGCCGAGCGCTTCCCGGGCCGCGACGGCCGCGTGCTCGCGGGGGCGGTGGAGCTGCGGGTACCGATGGTGCACGCCCCGGCCACCGGCGCCTGGGGCGCCTGGGGCAACCGCAAAAACATCGCCATCACCCTCGCGGAGCACTGGATCGGCCGACCGATGGCAGCGCCACGAGTCGAGACGGTGATCCGCCGCTACCTGGCGGCGTTCGGCCCGGCCGGCGTCATGGACATCCAGACATGGTCGGGACTGACCCGCCTGCGTAAGACTCTCGACGGACTGCGGTCACAGCTGCGCGTCTTCCACGACGAGCGGGGCACTGAGCTCTTCGACCTGCCCGACGCGTCGCTCGCCGACCCGGACCTGCCCGTCCCCGTGCGATTTCTGCCCGCCTTCGACAACCTGCTCCTCGGGCACACGGACCGCGCGCGAGTGATCAGCGAGGCAGACCGCAAGCTGGTGATGCCGGGTCAGGCCATGGTGCGGCCCACCTTCCTCGTTGACGGCTTCGTCCACGGCACATGGTCGGTGCAGGGCTCCATACTGCTCATCTCCCCCTTCCGGCCGCTGTCGCAAGCGGGCACACAGGCAGTACTGGACGAGGCCGAGCGACTTCTCGCCTTCGTCGCACCTGATGCGGCCAAGCGGGGGGTCACGTTTACCTGAGAACCACGGGACGTTTCCCCCTCATGCGGCGGCCGCCTCATCCTCGCCGAGCACGCTGAAGTCCATGTCCAGGTGGGCGTCGTAGTCGGCCGGGGTGATGTCGAGCTCGTGGGTGGAGTACTCGCCGAACCGTTTGATGTGCTCGGTCAGGTAGGGGGAGATCTTGGGCCAGGTCCAGCGGGTCGACGACCTGGCCCTCGGCCTGCAGCTCGCGGACGACGTCGGCGATGTCCAGGGTGTTGTGGAAAATCACCAGGTTGGCCAGCAACGAGGTGACCTTCACGTCTTTCTCCTGCTCGACCGGGTTGTTCGCCGCCACCGTGCCCCGCTGCCCGAAGTGGACCCAGTCCGAGAAGCCGTTGAACGCCTCGACCTTGTTGGTCGCGGCCGTCACCCGGCTGCGGAGCGGCGCATCCGAGAGGTAGCGCAGCAGCTGGACGGTGCGGATCACCCGCCCGACCTCGCGGAAGGCGGTGTAGGTGGCGTTGCGGCGCGAGCCGGAGCGAAGCCGCTTGAGTAGCAGCGTGGAGGAGATCGTGCCTTCCCTGATCGAGACGATCACCCGCATCAGGTCCCGGTAGTGGGTCTCGATCAGGCCCCAGTCGACGACGTTGCGGCCCGGCTCCCCGAACAGCGCGTCGACGTGCTCGTAACTCGTGCTCCGGCTGGGACGGAAGAACAGCAAGTCCTTCCAGTTGCGGATCCTGGGCATCACGTCGATGCCCAGCAGGTGCGCGACCGCGAAGACCGGGTAGCTCTGGCCCTGGGTATCGGCGTGGATCGTAGTCGGCTGGACCTCGGAGGTGTTCTTGGCCTCCGTGACGGCGGCGGTGGAAACGGTGTTCGGCCTCGGTGACGCAACGCCATCTGGGACCGTGGTGCGGTGTGACGACCTGGTGGGTGACCTGTTTCCGCACCTCAGCGAGTTGCTGGTGGAGCGGGTGTTCTCCGAGTGCGGCGTGGTGCGGCTGGTGGCGAGAACCCGGGAGATCGAGGTGGCGTGTCCTGGTTGTGCGGCGCTCTCCAGTCGGGTGCACAGCACGTACGGGAGATGTCTTGCCGACACACCGGTCGGGGATCGGCCGGTACTGATCAAGTTGACGGTGCGGCGGCTCTACTGCGAGAACGCTCGTTGCTTGCGGCGGACGTTTGCCGAGCAGGCCGAGGGCTTGACCGTTCGCTACAACCGCCGCACGCCTGCCGCCCGGCGGGTTCTGGAGGCTGTCGCCGTCGCTCTCGCGGGCCGGGCTGGGAGCCGTCTTGCCGCCGCTCTGCACATACCGGTGAGCCGAACGACGCTGCTGCGGGCGATCATGGCTCTGCCCGATCCCGCCTGGACCGTTCCGAAGGTGCTGGGCGTCGATGACTTCGCCACCCGTCGCGGACAGCATTACGGCACGGTGCTCATCGACTGCGAGACCGGCCAGCCTCTCGGCCTGCCACCCGGCCGCGACGCAGCGACCCTGGCCGGCTGGCTGCGGAAGCATCCTGGTTCCGAGATCATCTGCCGTGACCGCGCTGGTTCCTATGCCGACGGTGCCCGTACCGGTGCCCCGAAAGCGGCCCAGGTCGCCGATCGCTTCCACCTCTGGCAGAACCTGGGAACCGCCGTCGAGCGAAGCGTGAGCCGCCACAACAGCTGCCTGAAGACAGCCGTCGTCAGGACTGCCGGCCTGCCGATCAATGACGGCGCCGACCGCGCGATACCGAGAGGGAGATGTCGCCGATCGAGGCCCGTATCCGCGAACGTCACGCAATCGTCCATGCTCTGCTGGCCCAGGGACACGGCATCCGTGACATCGCCCGGGAACTGCACATGGGCGGCAACACCGTCCGCCGCACCGCCCGCGCAGCAAGCCCCGAAGAACTCCTGAGCAGACGACACCAGCCCCGGCCCAGCCAGCTCGACCCCTACAAGCCCCACCTGGACAAACGCTGGGCAGAAGGCTTCACCAACGCGATCCAGCTGCAGGCCGAGCCCCAGGATCTCGGTTACCGCGGCAGCTACCAGACGATCAGCGACTACCTGCGACCGAGGCGCCGCCATCGCATCCGCATCGACGCCCCCGCGCCTCCGGGCGTCCGACAGGTCAGTGGGTGGATGATGCGACATCCTGAGCACTTGGGCGACGAAGAGAGCCGGCAGTTCACCGCGGTACTCTCCCAGTGCCCAGAACTCACCGCCCTCCATGGCCGCGTCCGCGCCTTCGCCGAGATCCTCACCACCCGCTTTGGCCAGCACCTCAAAGACTGGATCATTGCCACCCGCGCCGACGATCTGCCCGGACTCCACACGTTCACCACCGGCCTGGAGAAGGACTGGAACGCGGTCGTCCAGGGCCTGACCACCTGCTGGAACTCCGGTCCGGTGGAAGGCCGGGTCAACCACATCAAGATGATCAAGCGCCAGATGTTCGGCCGCGCCAAACTCCCGCTCCTCCGCAAGCGCGTTGACCGTGGCCTCGGCATACTCCCCATAGGCGGCCATTTACGGCCCCACTGATGGCCAGGGATTTCCCCACGGACGGCCAGATATCTCCCCGCTCGCCCCAGACGTACCCGGTCGGCGAAGCTCGAGCGGGTGAAGAACAGCAGGGAGATCATGGACATCCTTGAGGCGTACGACCTCACGGGCAGTTACCGCGCGGCGGCCGAGCTCGCCCGGTGCGACCACCACACGGTGGCCCGATATGTGAAGATGCGGGCCGCTGGACAGCACCCCGACGTCCGTCGGCACCGCGACCGTGCGATCGACGTGTTCCTGCCGAAGATTGAAGAGCTGGTGGTCCGCTCGAACGGGCGGATCCGTGCGGATGTGGTCCACAAGAGGATCACCGCGATGGGCTTCACGGGCGGGGAACGCACCACCCGCCGCACCGTCGCCGAGGCAAAAGCCCAGTTCAGGGCCGGTCAGCGTCGGGTTTACCGGCCCTGGATCACCGAGCCGGGGCTATGGCTGCAATGGGACTGGGGCGAGGGCCCGCAGATCGGCGGACGACGCACTTCTTTGTGGTGCGCGTGGGTGGCCTGGTCGCGTTTCCGCGTGGTGATCCCGGTTTGGGACAAGACGCTGCCGACGATCACCGCGTGTCTGGACGCGACGCTGCGGCGGATCGGCGGGGTCCCGGCCTACGCGTTGACCGACAACGAGAAGACGGTCACCACCGACCACATCGCCGGGATCGCGGTCCGCAACCCCGAGATCGTTGAGGTCGCCCGCCACTACGGCATGACGATACGTACCTGTCTGCCGGCGGACCCCGAAACCAAGGGCGGGAGCGAGGCGACCGTCCGCATCGCCAAGGCCGACCTGGTCCCCAAAGACGTCAACCTCCTTGAGGAATACCGCAACTTCGCCGCCCTTGAGTCGGCCTGCCGCACCTTCTGCGAGGAGGTCAACAACCGGGTCCACCGCGAGACCCAACGACGGCCCGTCGAGATGCTCGCCGAGGAACGCCAGCGGCTGCATCCGCTGCCCAAGCAGCCCTTCACCGTCGCGTTCGGCACCACCCGCAGGGTCTGCTGGGACTCCACGATCTCGGTCGAGGCCGTGCGCTATTCGGTCCCGCACCAGCTGATCGACACCCGGGTCTGGGCCCGATTCCACGGCGACGAACTGATCGTCACCGCCGTCGGCCCTGCCGACGGTCATGCCCGCGAGGTGGCCCGCCACCCGCGCGGATCGGCTGGCACCCCGGTCCTTGACGACGCGCACTACCCGCCGCGCGAGAACAAGGAAGGCGATCGCGTCCCGAAGGCGACCAGCGCGGAGGAGGCCGCGTTCTTGATGCTCGGCCCCGGCGCCGCCTCCTGGCTGGTCGAGGCCGCCACCGCCGGAACACGCAAGGTCAAGACGAAGATGGCCGAGGCCGTCGCCTTCTCCAAGCTCTACTCCACTGCCGAGGTCGACCGGGCCCTTGGCACCGCCGCGGTCACCGGCCGGTTCGCCGAGAAAGACCTCATCTCCATCCTCGACTACCAGGTCGGCCTGGAAAACGTCGAGGTCACCCGCGCCAGCGAAACCCACAGCCTGCAGCCCGGCACCTCCGCCTGGTCCCGCTTCGGCACCATCCCGCTCGAACACGACGACGAAGACGAAGGCGACACTCTCTGATGGCCACCCCACTGCGCACCGTTTCCGGCTCCAGCGGCGACCAGCTCGCCGAGGCCATCGAACTGACCAAGCGGCTCAAACTCCCGCACATCCGCAAGGCGTTGACCGATGTGATCCCCACCGCGAAGGCCCAGAGGTGGGACCCCGCAGAAGTCGTACGCGTCCTCCTCTCCGAAGAGGCCGCCGGCCGCGACCGAGCGAACCTGCACACTCGACGCAAGCGGGCCGGGTTCCCCGCCGGGAAGACGTTCGGCGACTGGGACGAGCAGGCATCCTCCATACCTCGCGCGACCCAGGACTCCATCAAGACCCTCGAATGGGTCCAACGCAGGGAAAATCTCTGCGTAGTCGGCCCATCGGGGACCGGGAAAAGCCACTGGTGCGAGGCCCTCGGGCAGGCCGCCGTCGAGGCCGGGATGGCCGTCGCCTGGTTCTCCATCGAAGACCTCGGCGCCCTCGTCCGCCGTCACCGGGCCGACGATTCCATCGCCAAGGCCCTGACCCGGGTGATCCGATCCGACCTGATCATCGTCGACGACATCGGCCTGCTGCCCGTCAGCCCCGACGCCGCCGAGGGCTTCTACCGCCTGGTCGACGCCGCCTACGAACGACGCGCGCTCGCCGTCAGCAGCAACCTCCACCCCTCCGGATTCGACGAGATCATGCCGAAGACGCTGGCCACCGCGACCGTCGACCGGCTCATGCACCACGCTCACATCGTGGTCACCCAGGGTGACAGTTTCCGGCTCACCCAGGCCACCTCCGGACAGGGAGTCAAGCCCTTCAGCTGATCACAGCACTCACCACGGCGGGGAATTATCTGGCCGCCGTTGGGGAGATCTCGCAGGCCGCCAGCGGGGAGCACTCCTGGCCGCCTACGGGGAGAACTTCGAGGCCATTGACAAAGCGCGTCCTCCTCACCGCCACCCGCCCGCCGGCACAGCCAGTAACCGCCGGACAGGGCCGGTGATTCTTGAGACATAGGGTGAGTCCCTCGACGACCCGGCGGGAGTACGCCATGGAGATCACCGTCCAGTGGATACGGACGTCCTGGACGAAGGAGTCTCGGGGAGGGGAGGCTGCCTCGCGCAGGAACGCGGCGCCGATCGGCTTCGCTCTCCCGCCTGCCGAGACCGCCACCACCGCACACGTGATTCGCATGCATGAGCGTGACGGCTTCGAGCCCTTTAACACCCAGGAAGACTGCGGCAAAGTCGATGTCCAGCTCCGGGAAGCCGACGGACGACTACGGGTCTTTCCCCGAGTCCAGCCCTTGTTTGCCCTGCCGCCCAGGCCGCGACGGCCCCCGGCAGTGCGGCTCGCCCCCGGCCAGTGGGTGCGCTGGCAGCTCAACTACCGCTTCAGCAGTGCCCTGGGGATCCGCGGCTGGTCGTACTGGCTGGACACCTTCAACATCGCCTACGGCCCGGTGAACGCCGACGTGTTCCTGTCCACGCCCACCATGTTCATCGACGAACAAGGACCGCTCCGATAACCCTGCCCTCTACTTCGACCACGGTCCCAGATGACGTTGCGTCACCGAGGCCGAACACCGTTGATCGTCCTCACGGAATTTGTGCCTGATCCGACTCACGACAGCAGTTGTTCACGGGTTTGGGAGGCACCCAGATCCACGGTCGGATGGTGTTCACGAGTTTTGACGGCACTGGGGTACTTGCCGGGGCAGCATCAGGATGCTCCTGGTGAAAGATCCTGGTCATGCCACAGATGTCGAAGGTCGAGCTGTACGCCGCGACCACCGCTGCGGCATGGCGATGCCGGAGATCGAGCGCAAGTACAACGTGTCGTGGCGGACGGTCCGCAAGGCGGTGGACTCGGTCTGGCCGGAGCCGAGGAAGAAGCTGCCGCCGCGGCCGACAGCCCTGGATGCCTACAAGCCGGTGGTCGACGGGATCTCCTGCGGGCGACCACGCCGAGGCGGGCTGAAGAGGAAACGTCCCAGCCGCTCAAGCCGAAAGGGAATCTGCTCCACCGTACTCATAACACCAGGTAAGCAACTTCACCTGGCGGCCCTTGGCCTCGCGCGTGATGGGCTCGTCGTCGGTGAGCTGGAAGCCAGTTGCGCGCGCGACAGCCACGCTCGGGGAGTTCCCCGTTTCAATGCGCAGCAGCACTTGCCTTGCGCCCAGCTGGCGACAGGCGTAGTCAGCCATCATCTTGACAGCTCGTGAGGCCAAGCCCTGCCGCCGATGTTGGCTGCCGACGCCATAAGCGAGCTCGACGTCTCGCGCGTCGAGCTCGGAGTGAAAGAGGAGGACCTCACCACGTGGCTGCTCACCGTCGGTAGTGATCACCAATTGCGCTTTCTTGCGTTCTTCCTCCCGGCCTTCGCGAGCCTTGGTCAGGTACTCACGCGCCGCCCTGGCGTCGAACGGCGAGGGCACCGGAGTCCATCGGTCGATCTCGGGATCGTCATAGAGCTCGACCAACGCCGGCAGATCGGACTCGGCCCACTCCCTCAGTAGTATCCCGTCCCCTGATAACCGAATACTTGGCGGCAGAACGATCTCGCGTTGACTGGACATGTGCCCGATCTTGCCCTGCCAGAGAGCCGAACTCCAGAGCAAGAACACTCTCTTGCCCGGTAACCGATTTGCAGTCCACTGAGCCTCAGCTGCATCAGACAAAACGCGGACACTCTGGCCACCGACACACGGCACCGTCCCTGCCGTCAAAACTCGGGTTCTGGCTCACTTTCCGTGACCACGTTGCTGTCAGTCACTCGCATGTCGGGGGAAGGCGCGAACTACCGCTCGGTTCGAGCAAGGACCCTATTACTCCAGCCGGACTTCTTCATTCGTGCTGGTCAACGGCTTGGGCGTGGGGAGTGTAGCGGGTTGGAATCGGGGGTGGGGCTGTCTTTGCCGGGTGGCCCTACGAAGGTGTGACCGCGCCGTGTAGTGGCAGCGGCGGGCGCGTGCTTGGTGGCGGCGACGCCAGTGGGACCACGCCATCGTGTGGTCGTGGTGTGGAGCACGGCGGCGGGGTTCAACTGCCAGCAGACGTCGAATCTCGGCCGGTGTGAGGTCCACGAGGCCGGGTGTGTCCCGCTCGGTTCCCCCTTTTTCCGTTCCTGGCCGGCCAGGACGGCGAGGAAAGCGTGCGCGAGCATGGCGAGTGTGATGTGCCGGTACCAGCCCACGTAGCGGCGGACTTCGTACTGGTCCAGGCCGCATTCCTTCTTCGCGCTCTGGAAGCATTCCTCGACTTTCCAGCGGCAGCCGGCGATGCGTACGAGGTCGGCGACGGTGGCTTCCAGGGGTGCGCTGGCGACGTAGTAGGCGATCTCGTCGGGCTTGGCGATGCTGCGGCGGGCCAGCATCCTCGACACCGGGCACCCCGTGGACTGGGTCACCGGTGACGAGGTCTACGGCGGCAACCCGAAGCTGCGCTCCGCGCTGGAAGAGCGCCAGGTCGGCTACGTGCTCGCCACGGCCTGCTCGGCCGAAGCCACCACCAGCGCCTGGAAGTTCCGCGCCGACGCCCTGGCCGCGAAGGTGCCCAAGCGGGCCTGGCAGAAGCTGTCGGCAGGGGCCGGCGCCAAGGGGCACCGCTTCTACGACTGGGCCGTCATCGATCTCACCGAGCCCGGACCCGGCCATCGTCAGCTGCTGATCCGCCGCAACCGCACCACCGGTGAACTTGCCTACTACCGCTGCTGGTCACCGGCCCCGGCACCCCTGGCCACGCTGGTACGGGTCGCCGGGTCGAGATGGCGGGTGGAGGAGACCTTCCAGGCCGGAAAGGGCCTGGCCGGGCTGGACGAACACCAGCTCCGTCGCTTCACCTCGTGGTCCCGCTGGGTGACCCTGGCCATGCTCGCCCACGCCTTCCTCGCTGTTCTCCGCGCCGACGAGCACGCCCGCACCCCCGCCCCGGACGGGCTGATTCCGCTCACCTGCAACGAGGTCCAGCGACTGTTCATCACCCTCGTCGCCCAGCCTGCCCACGACGCGGCCCACCGGCTCCGCCGGTCCACCTGGCGACGCCGCCATCAGGCCCGAGCCCGGGCCGGCCATTACCGCCGGCAAGCCGCGAATCAGACATGAAGATCACGCTCTACGGCTGGAGCACCAAGGGCGGCTCAGGAGTAGGGGAACTCCTGGTCCGCCACCCGGATGGTCTCATCCATCCGTAGGACGACGCAGCTCACAGTCCCGGACTCGACGATCAGGATGTCGGGCACGTACGACTCGTAGAAGCGGAGGTACCCGATGGGGCCCGCGGTCGTCGTCCGCGCTCCGAGCCATAGCACGAGCCTGCGCAGATCGTGGAACCCGTCGGGATGCGCCTCCTGCCGCACGGTCAACGCCCACCCCCCATGGACCGAACGCAACTCCGCCACCTGGAGGCCTCCGATGCGCGATGCTGGCCCTCGGCCGTCCCAAAGGGGAACCTCGTACCCTTCGTCCTGCCGACCATCTTCCTCCGCCAAGTGCCAGCGGAGCAGGTCGAGGTCGCGGGACGAGAGGGAGTCCGGCAGGTCGAGCGTGAGTTGGAGTTCATAGGTGTCAGCCATGGCCACAAGCCTACGATCCGTTGATCGTCTCGGCGACGTGCGATGTAGTCGGGTTCGTGTCAGTGGAGTGGCCGGCGGTCGTCGTCGGCCGTCTTCCCGCCGGCCGCGGCGGGGGCGCGTGATGGTCCGCCGCTGACACCGGGGTGGCACAGGCACCGGGTTTCGCTGTCATGAGGCGGTGTATCCCCAGGTGGTTCGCTGACATGAAGCCGAGAGATCGCAGCAGGGTCAGGTGCTTCAACCGAAGTAGCTGCTGCAAGGCGCGACGCCGCCATCAGGCCCAAGCCGGCCATTACCGCCGGCAAGCCTCAAATCCGACGTGAATATCACGATCTACGGCTGGAGTACTATGCAGGCGTCAGGCGTAGACGATGGGGCAGCCCCGCCGCACCGAGTGCTGGGCAGCGCGCAGAAACAGTGCGACGTAGAAGGCTGTATCCAGGTCATCGCTCCATGGGCCTGGTTGGGCAGCGGCCAGTTCCTTCGCTGCTCCGTTCATGAACCACATGGTCAGATCGAGGTTGTCGCACATCTGTGGGGTCTCGGCCGGCAGGTCGATGGCTGTCGCCAGTCTTTCCGCAATCGCCAGTACCTGAGGAGCACCTGCGACCGTGGTCGACGACTCCGAATAGCTGGAGTCAATGGGCAACCAGATCTCCTCGTCGAGCGAGAACGGCACCAGCACCGTCCAGCCGCAGACAGTCTCCACTTCCTCTCGTGACAGGTGCGTTTGACATAGCGTCCCAAACCCGTCCATCGAGGGGATCAGTTTTTCCTCGAAAGCCTGCCCCGAACCGCGAACGAAGTCCATCTCCTCGGGCACGGACTCATAGGGTGGCAGCCCCTGTTGCCGCAGCTCGTGGTTCAGCGCCGCGGCGATTTCCCCCCACCCATCCTCTTCCTCACCAAACCATTCCTCCGCGCCAACACTGACCAGATATACGCCCATGGCCGCAACGTACAGTTCGCCACTGACACCTCGGACACCTGGTTGGATTGTCCTCGCAGGGGTGGTGCGGGTCATCCCTGGAGCTGGCTGGCGGCAATCTGCCCGTCAAAGCGCGCTTAAACCCGGCCACTGGCGGGTTTCTCCCGTATCCCGGCGGCCCCCTACCGGATGCGACTCCACCCGCTGAGCCGAAGCCCCCGGCACACACGCCTCTGCCGCCGCGGCCGCTTGCACCACCACGACCGGCCGTCCCGCCTCTCCGCCGGACACGTCGGAGCTGGTGGCCCTTCGGCCGCCGCCGCTGAACCGGCGGTGGTGAAGCTACGGCGGCTGGTCAGCGTCGGGCAGAGCCAGGGGCGGGACCCGAACAACCTCCGGGAGATGGTCAGCCGTTGCGCAGCACTTCGAGCTCCGTCCAGGTCAGAGTGAAAGGCGAGGTACGGCTTTTCCAGTCCTCTTCCACGGCACGGCTCAGGCCCGCCACGGGGCGCTCGTATGCCCGGCCCGGGGCGTCACGACACCAGGCCGGCCCCCTCCAGCTCGGTCAGCCGCACGGTGCACCTACCCCCACGCTCGGCCTTCACCTCCGTCACCTTCAGCTGCGTCCCCGGCGCGAGGATGTACTCCTCCTCCCCCGTGAACGCGGAGAACCGCCGGATCCCCACCGCCCGCGCGGGCGTCACCTCGAACAGCGTCCGCCGGCCACGCCCGCCGAGGAACGCGCGGGCCACACCCAGCTCGGACGTGCACGACGACACCCCCCACCACGTCACCGTCCGCCCCAGCGGGTACTGGGACCGCAGATCCAGCGCCACACCACGCCACAGCGGTCGCGTCTGCGCCGGCAACGCCTCCATCGCCGAGAACAGCAACCGCAGGTACGGCAGGTACGGCACCACGCGCTCGCGGTCCGACGAGCGCAGCACGGCGTTGATCTCGCGGTAGAAGCCCGACTCGCACGTGTACAGGTAGAGGGCCGAGATCGCGTCGGCCGACAAGGCGCTCACGGCCTCCCCGGACAGCGCGCCCGCGGGCGCCGCCTCCGCGGCCTTCGTCTCCCCGAAACGGCTCGACAGGTCGATATGCCGATCCAGGTGCGCGAGCACCCGCGAGACCGGCTCGACGGCCTTCCGGAAGTCCATCAGCGGCGTGTCGAACACCCCGGTGACGGGCGGCAGGACGAGGCCCTCGTCCTTGACGCTGGTGAGCCGCTCCAGATACAGCTGGTGCAACTCCATCGTGGACGCGATGAACGCCCCCATCCGCTGCGCGACACCACCGTCCTCCGGCCCGCCGGCCCCGCCCATCCCCTGGTCCCAGCCCTTCTGCGGCAGCCAGTCGACCGGCTCGGCCCCCACCGCCGCCAGGGCGTCGTTCACCTGGGCGAAGTGGTCGCCCTCGCAGAACAGATCCCCCTGCGCGGCCGGATTGGCGTGGTCCAGGTGACGGACCTGCACCCCCGGGTACTTCTTCTCCAGCCGCTGGACGACCCTCTTCAGACTCCGGGCGTGCGCGCCCCACCAGGCGAACACCACCCCCCGGTCGTCCTCCTCCACCGCGTCCTGCTTCGCCCGGAGGATGTCCTCGACGATCTGCTCGGCCACGGGGCGCCAGAACGACGTGTGCCGATCGGTCGCCATCGCCCCGTCCGCGCTCGCCGTGAGGGACGCGTTCAGCAGCAGCACACCCTGGGTGAGCATCGCCTGGAACCACTCGGGCGGCTGAACCGTGTCCTCCTTCTTCAGCAGGGCGCGGACGTCGGCGATCGGGGTCTTCTTGACGATGCCGTACTTCCACATCGCGGCCGCCTTGATGAGGCAGCGGATGCTGACGACCCGGCCGAACTGGCTGTCCTTCCAGTCGTTGAAGGTGTTGTCGAACATCGCGATGCCGGTCGCGCTCTCCGCCCGCGGATAGGGGTTCTGTCCGAAGACGACCACCTTCCACTTCTCCGGCGGATGCGGCTTCAACGCCTGGAACGTCAGCTCGCGCACCGGAACGACCTCCGGGCTCCGCTTCGGGCCGATGAAGTCGGCGGCTCCCGGCTGCGCCTCGATCACCGGTCCGAGCAGCGGCAGCCACGGCTCGCCGCCACCGGTGAACAGGCAGGCCAGTCCCAGCGGATCCCCGGCCGGGGAACCGGCATCGCCCGCGGCCGTCACGTCGACATCACTCACGAGGGTGGAACTCCCGATACTCGAACCGGACGCCTCCACGGGCGCCCCGGCATGCTGAACAGATGCGGCAGGGTCGTCGCCGGTGTCCGCGCCCTGGGCGGCACCGGCCTGCGAGGTCTTCGGGTCAGTGACGAAAGGAAGGCCGTTGCGGCACGTTGATCCGGACCCGCCGTGCGGACCCCGCTCCCTCGATGTCGTCGAGCTGCCCCAGTACGGCGGCCCGCAACTCGTCGTAGTCCGCGAAACCGTGGTCGTGGAAGAGGGTGTAGCCCGTCCACATCAGGTTGGCGCACACCTTCGCGGGCACCTGCCCGGTCTGCGCGCCCATCCCGACGAGGGCCACCGACCGGATGCTGCCCGGCTTCGCCCGGTTCTGTAGATGCACCGCCTGGAAGGCGGCCGCGCAGGCCAGGGCCACGTTCATCGTGTCGCTGACGTTCTGCGACGACTGGCGCATGGTGGGCGTCGAGATCAGGTACCGGGGTACGTCCGCCCCGGACGGGACGCACACCGCGCTGCCCACCGGCAGCCGTCCGCCGAACCGGTCGCGGATCGCCCGCTGCACCCGCACCTGGATGCCCGCACCGAGGTACCGCTTGACGACGGCGTCGACCCCACCGTCCATCCGGCCACGCTCGTTGGTGGGGGAGACCCAGGCGTCGGCGTCCACATCGAGAAGGGAACCCCGCCTGATCTCCACCTCCGGCGTGTCCGCGAACGCGGACCGCCAAGCCGTCACCACCTCGTCGTTGACGTCGACCAGGACGACGCTCAACGCATGCCTGACACCCACGAATTCACCCCTCTCACCCCGTGATCTCGAACAATCCCGAAGCTACCGCGCGCCACTGACAGCGCCGTTCGACAGGGTTGTTCGAGCAGGGGAGCAGGGGAGCAGGGGAGCGGGGGGAGGGAGGAGCGGGAGCCGATGACGAGCGGTCAGGAACCCGCCGCCAGCGTGGCGACACCCGGCTCGGAGAGTCGTCCAGTGCCACCCGGCGCCCCGACACGGCGAGCAGCAGGGAGAGGGCGGGGCCGGTCGCCTCCGGTCCGGTTCCGATCGCCAGGTCCGTGTCCGTCGCCGTCAGGCGGACCCGGCACCAGCTTCTGGCGCCACCAAACGAGGACGCCCCGACCGGGCCCGCGCCCGCCGACCTTCGCCAGCACCCAGCCGGACGGGCGGCGCGGCCCCAGCGCCTGCTGGACGACCGTGGGCGGCTCAAGGTACTCGGTGGGCACGTCGTCATACGAGACGCCGTCCAAGCAGCCACGGGCCCGTTTCACGGCTTCGACCAGGGCTTCGGCGAGAACTGGGCAGCGGTCAGCGGCGGGTGACGGTGAAGCCGCTGTCGTTGACGGCGGTGGTCCACACGTCGCGGTCGAACCACTTGGTGATGTTCGGCTGCATCTCGGTGATGGTGCGCATCCGGGCTTCCCAGTCGTGTCCGGCCGGGCCGCGGTTGCCGTCGCATCCGGTGCAGCCGTCCTCGCCGTGGATATGGCCGGCCATCCAGGCGCTGACCGCCACGTTGATGATGACCGCATACAGGTCGCCGCCGGTCTGGGCCAGGGAGTCCGGCACACCAGCGAGGACCAGTGCGAGTTCGGGGTTGTCGAGCGGCGGCATCGGCGCCTCTCCCACCCCTTTCTCGGAGCTGCTCTCCTCGTAGGACTGCACGCTCTTCGCGAGGCTGTCGGCCATGGCGGAGGCATCGAAGTAGCGCCAGGCGGAACGTACTTGGATGCCGAGTCGCTCGGACACGGTACTGATGTTCTTCTCGATGGTGTCCGCCACTGTCGCCGGCGCGAGAGTCACCCCTCGGTGGGCCAGCTCAGCGAGCGTCTGGGCAACTGCTTCTTTGAACGCCTTTGTGTTCCGCACGACGGCATCGTAGGCGTGCTGGAGCAGCGGGCAGACGGCTTCGCCCGCATTGGACCGGCACCGGGTGCCCAGCGGGTGACTGGTGCACTGCAGCATCGTTGGACAGGGCATCGCGTGCATGAACATCCGACCCCCGCGGATACGCGAGCGCGCCCCGGACCAATTGGTCCGGGGCGCTGTGACTGGGCATTCGAGTTGGCTTCATCCGCCAGATGACGTGCTCAGTACAGGGTGGTGCTCAAGGGGCACGGAGGTCCTTCGTGTCCGGGTACGTCACGTGGGTGCAGCCGCGCCGCTTCGTGATGTCGTCAACGTACGCGCGGAACAGGGCCGACAGCGTCTGGGGGCCGAGCACGTTGTCATAGGTGTAGCTGGAGCTGAGGGTGTGCAGGGCGGGCTTGCCGTCGCAGATGGAGGAGGCCCACCACGCGCCGCTTGCGTGTCCGGCCGTTCCCGCTGTGATGATCTTGTCTTCGCCGCCAAGGACGTCGTATCCCACCGTGCGCGCCTCTGCGTCGAAGTAGGAGGCGGTGCGTAGCCACCACGGTGCGTGAGTGAGCGCACTGCGTGCGTAATCTTGGTCGTCGTCGTGCAAGCCGTCGGCGATACGGCCCACCTGGTCGGGGCTGACCGCTAGAAAGCTGCTGAAAATCTTGTGTGGGGGCTGTCCGGCCGCAGGCCGGGCGGCCCTTTCGCTATGCGGTGGACGGGATGAGGTGCCAGGTGTCGCCGGTCCTGGTGAGTCCGAGGTGGATCAGTCGGCGGAGGTTGAGGGCTGCTGCGCGGTGGTGGAGCCAGGTGTCGTTCTTCAGAACGCCTCGGTAGGGCACTCTGCGGTTGCCACGGGCGACGAGCCAGGCAATGGCCCGTTCGACCGGTGGCCGCCAGCGGCGGTACTCGGCCTGCCAGCCGGGGCTGTTGGCGGCGTGATCGCGGGCGGCCTTGAGCAGGTCGTACTTGACGTGGACGGTGAAGACCCGGCCGGTCTTGGACTTCGTGCAGTGTTCCCGCAGTGGACAGCCGGTGCACAGTTTCTTGAACTGGGCCTGGCGTTCCCCGCCCTGGCGCCTCTGACCGAGGGGGACGGTGTGTCCGGCCGGACAGGTGACCTGGCCGTTCGTGGTGTCGACGTCGAAATCGTCGGCGGTGAAACCGCCGGGGACGGCCGGCCGCAGCGGTGGTGGCTTGAGAACCAGGTCGTGTCCCTGTTCTTGCAGGTGTTCGCGTAACTCGCCGGTGCCGTAAGCGGTGTCGCCCAGGACGGTGACCGGTGCTTCCTCATCGGCGAGGAGATCCCGGGCGACGGCCGCCTCGTGGTTATGGGCCCCGCTGCCGGCGGTCAGGGCGACCTCGGTGAACAGGCCTTCCTCGGGCTCGAAGGCCACGTGGGCACGGAAGCCCTCCTGGTGGCGGGAGCGGTTCTTGTGGATATGCCGGGCCTCGGGATCGACCGTGGACACGGTGCGGTCATAGACGGTGCGCCGGGCGATGCGCCACCGGCCGTCCCGCCCGTCGGAGCCGTCGGCGGGTTCCACGTCCTGCCCGGCAACCAGGGCGAGCAGGCCGACCGCGTGCGCCGCTGCCTCTCCCAGCTCCTGGTCGGGCAGCCGGCCGAGCAGGTTCAGTGCGTCGGTGACCAGGGCGTCGATCAAAGCGGCGCGGGCATGCTCGTCGTTCCAGGCGATCTTCGGTTTACCCGGGTCGGTGTAGTCGTGGGCGGTGCACCACTGGTCGGCGACCTGCTGGGCGCCGGGGACCACACGGATCACCCGGCGGATCGCGGCGACCAGCTGGGTAACGGTGTCCTGGGTGGCGACCGCGTCGTCCAGCACGGTGGAGTCCAGCGCCCTGCGCTGCCTGCCCTTGAGCACACCGGTGGCCGCGACGACCTCTCTGACCTTGGCGAACAACCGGTTCGGGTCACCGGAACGCTGCAGCCGACGGCGGAAATACGTCAACAGCGACGGATCGAAGGCAGTGTCGTACAACCCGAGTCCGCACGCGGCCTTCCACCGCAGGTCGCAGCGCAGTTCCTGCACCGTCTCGAAATCCGAGAGCCCGTGCAGGCTCTGCAGCACAACCGTGGCGGCCAGGACCTGCGGCGGCAGCGAGGGACGCCCGTTCGTCGAGGGATACATGTCCGCGAACATGGCACCGGGGAAGAGGGCCTCGCGATGCTCGGCCAGAAACGCGAACACGCTCCCGACCGGGATCAACTCCCGGCACGTCTCCCACACGTCCTCGCCGACGCTCTCCCCAGCCCATTCCCCCTGCATGGACACAAGACTGACCCCACTCCACCCGGAGCGAGGCCAGAACCCAACATTTTCAGCAATCTTCTAGAAGGCAGCTTTCGATGGGGGACGCGTCCAGGGCAGGTGCCGCGAGGGCGCGGTCGGGCAGCCGGCCTTGCCCTCGCTTCTCGATGTGTCGGGCAAACCAGCGGCATGAACCGTCCGTCGCCTGCGCGGGGCGGAGGTCGGACGGTACGGACGCCAACTGGTGGTCAGGCAGGGCGGGCAGCTGGCTCTGGCAGCCGATCCGGTCGATGAGCTCCTCGGTGGCCGAGCGGGCGATGTGGGCGAGGCGCTCGCGGTCCGCTGCGGAGACGTCCTCGTAGTCGGCGCGGGCCGTAACGTTCAGCAGCTTCGGGGCCGTCGCGCGGCTGCCGGGGCCGCACTCGGCGCGGATGGTGGTGTACCAGTTTCCGTACCGGCCCAGGGTGCCATCGCCGATTGGTCGCGGTTCGGGGCGCCGGTCGGCGATCGCGGTGACATCGGATTTCTGACTGCCGCGACTGTCGCGGAACGGCTCGAGATCTCTGTCATTACCGATCCAGTGCAACGGCTCGGAAGTGTCACTGCCCCGCACCGCCAAGGTGAACAGGCCCGTGGTCTTACCGGGACCAGGCACCTTGTAGACGGTGCAGGAACCGGGCAGCTCGCCCACATCGAGCCTGAACTCGTCGTAGTCGCTGCCCTTTGCCCGGACCATCCCGCCCTGCAGGTCCATCACCGCGGCCGCGGACACAAGCCGATCACACGCCGCGCTGATGTCGCGCTCGCTGGAAGCGCGGTCCCGGATGTCATCGAACGTCAACCAGCCCGCATACAGACTCAGCCCGATCCCGCCACACGCCGTCCACTGCCACAGCCTGATCCACCCAGCGCGCATCGCACATCCCCCTCGGAACCCGTCCGGCGCGATCACTGCCGCCCGGGCATCGAGCGTAGATGTCCGGCCTCAGGCAAGTCGAGGCGGGGCGCTGACCTGCAATGCCGCAACTTGCACGGAATGACTTGCTGCACGTCATGTCCAGCGGCCGGGTGTGACCGAGCGCGTCCACACGCCAGGGGTACCCCGTCACCTGCCGGAAAGCCCGCGCGCCAACTGAACTGCTCACTGGTGCCAACTCAAGTGCACAAGTGCCAACCGAGCTGCACAGTCACAGGCGCGCGGGCTGTTCGGGGCGTGGCCTCTACAGGTCGAACTCCAGGTGTTCGAGTGTTCCAGACCCGCCACCAGCGGTGCTGGGTTCACAAAACGGCCAACGTACTCGAGCGAGTCGGTGATGAAGGAGTGCCTTGTATCCGCAGAGGCCGTGTGCGGTGGAGTCCGTGTCGCCATAGAGCAGGCATCCTCGCCGAGGGGCAATTCGCGACGCTCATGGCCGGCAGGGTTGCATTCCAGCCTCGTCGACGTGATGCAAATCACCCCCTCGGATGTGGGGTCGTGGCCGCTGATAGCTTGATCGGCATGGGTCAAGGTCATGTGTTGGAATCTTTCCGTCTCGAAGCCGGGGAACTCTCCCGTGCGGTTGCCGGGCTGTCCGAGACCGAGTGGGATCGTCCGACGCGGTGTGAACCCTGGTCCGTGCGGGAGTTGTTGGGTCACGTCCGGGTGGTGATCGCGTGGTTGCCGCAGATGCTGGACGGCAGCGCTCCGGACAAGGCCGAGGTCAGCGCAGTGGAGTACTACCGGCCCGACGATCGGTTCAGCCCGCAGACCAACGCTGCCCGCATCGGCCTGGCCCAGGACCACGCGGCCGGGCATGCCAACGGTGCCGCACTCGCCGAGGACTTCGCCGCGACGTGGCAGCAAGTGGATCAGATGTGCCGGGACGAACCGGAAGACCGAGTCGTGCGTACTCGTCACGGCGACGCGATGCTGCTCTCGGAGTTCCTGCTCACCCGGGTGGTAGAGGTCGCGGTTCACGGCCTGGACTTGGCGGACGCACTGGGACGCGAGCCGTGGCTGACTCCGGAGGCAGGGGCGGCGGTGCTGGAACTGCTGCTCGGGCCGGACCAGGTAGACGTGGCGCGTGAACTCGGCTGGGACAGGCCGACCTTCCTGCGCAAGGTCACCGGTCGCGCGGCGCTCGACACGACGGAGACCGCCCTGATCGAGCGGCTCGGCATCCGATGGATCACGCTGGGTTGACGCTGCATCGAGTGCGGATCCTGCGGTCAGCCGTCGACTACAGCGGCCACCCGCACGTGACCCGGTACCAGCCCACACCCGAGGACCTCGCGCGGCGCGAGTAGCCGGCCGCGGTCCGCCCTTCCTGCTGATCGGTCGATCTCCCGCCCTGCGCCCGGTACGGTGCCACGCTGTTCGATCTGGCCGACGCGGTGCTCTGCGCCGACGGCCCGGTCGCCTCGCTCATCGAGCTGTCACAGCAGTCGAACTTTCGACGCGGACACGGTGCCCTGTACGACGCTCTGGCCCGCGGAGCGGTCGACGAAGAGCGAGTGCGATCCCTGCCGGCGAGCCAACTCCCTGACGGGCCGTTGATGTTCGGTGTGGACGCCTCGAAGTATCCCCGGCCGAGCGCGGAGTGCTCGCCGGGCCGTGGGCACCACTACGCGCCCCGCTGCGACCGGCGACCGCAAGACCGTCCCGGGCTGGCAGTTCCAGTGGATCACCGGCCTGGAGTGCGGGTCGTTTTCGTGGACGCTCCCCGTCGACGTGGCCCGCATCCCACCGGCGTCCTGCTCCGTGGCGGCGGGCGCCGAGCAGATTCGCGACGTCGCCCACCACCTCGAGAATCTGGACAGGCTCCGATCCGACGGGGTGACCTTTGAACGGAAGGACCCAACTGCGGGCGGATGCTCCAGTAGCGTGCCCACAGCACGAAGTGCCGACTGTCCATGACGACTTGGCCCGGCGCGTGTCCACCGGCAGATATCTCCTGCTCCTGGTGGCCGGGTGTCTCGGGTGGGCCCTTCCCGCAGTCCGGGGCGCGCCCTGAGTCGGCCGACCCCACAGGTCGAAAGGATTCCCAATGAAACGCTGTCCCAAATCACGCATAGCCCGTCATGGGCTCAGAGCCGGCTCCGCCCGGGCACGGCCCCGCAGCAGACAGGAGGCCGCGGGCCATGCCTCCGGTCCTACGGCTGCTGCGGTGGCCTGGCTGTGGGCCGTCGGCGCCGTGATCGCGTCGGTGATGCGCCGTGGTGCCGGTGCTCTTGCCGGGCCACGGCTGCCCGTCGGCAGGAAGCACGGGTTACTGGCCCTCAGTTCGGCCTTGGCGGCCTTAGCCGTGACGGGTGCCACCTCGTCGTTCGCCTTGCCGGCACCCGACGCCTCGAGCAAGGCTCCCGTCTCCGGCCCGGCTCCGTCCACGGGAGTACCGGCCGGAACGAAGCCGGCCGGTGAGCGGCTGGTGAAGACGGGCAAGGACGTGGTGACCGGGAGCACGACCACCGCCAACCCCGGCGACGCGATCCAGTGGACGGTCTCGTACACCAATCCGGACGGGAGCCCGACGAGCACCTCGATCACGGACGTGATCCAGGGCGGTCCGGGCAGCACGCCTCAGACCCAGACGTTCGTTCCGGGATCGCTGAAAGTGCCTCCGGGGTTCACCGCGCAGTGGTCGACCGACGGCGGGAGCTCCTTCGGGACCGAGGACGCAGGGAGGGCGACCAACGCGGTACGCGCGGTGAACCCCCAGGCACCCTCGCCGGCCACCGCGCAGGCCGCCGTTCTGCCGCCGCCGTTCAACCCGGTGACCCAGCAGACCGGCGGTGACGGGTGGGTCCCGATCCTCCACACCGCCACGGTCAACGGCGTCGAGACGCCGCAGATCTGGAACATCTACCACGAGGCACACTCGGCCGACGGTGCCGCGGTGGTATGCACAGAGGTACGGACCTCCAAGGGGTGCACCTCTCCGACCGGGGAGGCACGGACCTGGCCGCAGGCGATGAACTCCTCCGTCGCCGAGGCCCTCAAGGGCGACCTCCGCACCAACTTCTCGCCCACCTATGTGCAGAGCGGGTCCAAGCTCTACTACCCGGCGTACCTCGGCCGGAGTCCTTCCCCGATCGGTGTGGGCTGTCTGGACCTCCAGGCGCAGCAGAGCTGTGGGTTCACCGCCCTGACGACCGCGAACGCGGTCATCGGTGTCGTCCAGGCCCCGAACGGCAAGATCTACGCCGCCTCCGGCACGGGTGCGGTGCTGTGCTTCGATCCGGGTGCGGGCGCCGCGTGCGGGACGTTCGACATCGGTCTGCCGACCGTGATGCGGGGTGGACTGACCGTCGTCGACGACCGCGTCTTCGTGACCGCAGGCGGAGCCGTGGGATGCTTCGATTCCGCCCGCGGTGCGGTCTGTGAGGGCTGGACGTCACCCAGGAGTGGCCCGGCGGCGCTCGGCATCTACCCCCATCACGACGCGGACGGCAAGAAGACCGGTGTCTGCGTGACGGACTCATCCTCCGTGGACGTGGCGTGCTGGGACATCCAGGGAAGCGCAATCGCGGACCCGCCGGGACTGCAGACGCTCCTCAGCATGAACGGCCGCGCACTCGCCGCGGCCCCGCTGACCTTCCAGGCTCCCAACGGACATACGCAGTCGCTGTTCCCGTCCTGGGCGCAGGGCGGCACCGCTTACTGCTACGACTGGACCACCCGGTCGCCGTGTGCCGGCTTCGGCAACATCGGCCCCGGAGCGGCCAACTTCCCGAGCATCGGCAACGGCAACAACATGCTCTACGGCTTCGCCTACGACGAGCAGTGCAGCTACGCCCTCGGTCACATGGGTTACCTGTTCTCGATCGACCCGGTCACCGGGAGCACCCCCTGCCTGCGAGTGGCGGCGAAGATGAAGGTCGACCCGTCCCAGTCCTACTGCGACGGGCAGGACGGGCACGTGAAGTCCTACAGCAAGGTGTCGCTGGGCGGCATCGATCCGAAGACCGTGAGGTTCGCGGACTCGTCCGTGGCGGTGAAGGACTCTTCCGGCAAGACGCTGGGAACCTTCCCCTTCGACCCGGCGTCCCGGACCGCGGACATCTCCTCGATCCCGACGACGGTGGGACCGATCACGGTGACCACCCGCGTGGCACTGGAGACCACGTCGTCGTTCACGGAGACGAACCAGCCGCAGGTGATCGTGAGCTGGGACGGGGACGCGCCGCAGATGTGCTTCCGGACCGAGCCGGTCAGCGACTGCGCGGTCACCTCGGTGCACAACCAGGCCACCCTGGTCACCGGAAGCCTCGCCCCGGTGGCCTCGAACAGGGTGAGCTTCCACGTCGCCCCCAGCGAGGGCTGCCTGCCGAAGGCAGAGGTCGTCAAGGAGGTCTGCACCTCCACCGACAAGGCCGCCTGCGGCAAGGACGGGGCCGGCCCCTGGGCATCGAGTACCACCGTCCCCTGGGGCGGCACCGCGTACTGGCGGATCACCGTCACCAACACCGGACCGGTCGCCATCACCGGTGCCACCCTCAATGACCAGCAGGAAGCCTCCTGTGTGAAAGCCGCCGGCGCCTTCGACCTCGCGGTCGGCAAGAGCACGCACTTCTTCTGCTCGACCAGCAAAATCACGAAGGACACCACCAACACCGTGACCGCGTCGTTCGTACCGGCCGACTCACTTCCCGGAACGAAACCGATCACGACCGCACCCTCCTCGGCGACGGCCAAGTCCACACCGAACCCCTCACCCAGCCCGACTGGCGACCCCGGCAGCACCGGCGGCGGAGGGAACCACCAGCCCGACAACGACCCGCCCGGGAACAACGGCGCCCTGGCCCGCACCGGCACGACGATCGGCCTCTGTCTCCTCGTCGCCGCTGCTCTCCTGGGAGGCGGCCTTCTCGTCCGCACCGCTGCCCGCCGTAGCCGCAGCACAGGCTGAGACCGCACACCGACCGAACCATTCCTGAAACAAGACCGCCGATGGCCCGGGAACAGCCGTTCCCGGGCCATCGCCGTCCGCGATGCCTCCGAACCGGCCCGCGCGCAGCCGAGGGCCGGCAGGCCGCCGGTTGCGGCCCCGCCCGGTGGATCAAGGGGAGCGCGCGGGTGCGGTCCGCCGCGGCCCGGATCGATGCGCTCGGTCGGCGCTGGGCAACGTCGGGCGGTGGCCGGGTTCGCCGTGTCCCTGGCGAGCCTGGGGTGACGGCGAGGCTGTATGCAGATATCCGCCGCCCTGGGTCCGAGGGCGCTGCGGCGCCGGAGTGACTCCCGGGCCGCTACGTGCTCAATGCCCTCGCCGCGCACGGGCCGCCTGGACGCTCTCCTCCAGTGCCGCCATCAGATCCACCGGCGCCGCCGGCTCCACGGGCTCGATCAGCTCGCCGTCGCTGAGTTTTGCCGTGACCAGCTGCTCCAGGGCGTGCCCGTATTCATCCTGCAGCTCGCTCTCCTCGATGCCGGGCAGTGATCTGATCAATGTCTCAGCGAGTTCGAGCTCCCGGTCTGTGACGGGCGGGGACGGAGCGAGATCACCGGGGTCGCGCAGCTCGTCGGCCCAGAGCAGGGTCTGGACAACGAGTACTCCATGCCGTGGACGCAGCAGCGCCAAGCGCTCCCGGTTCCTGATGGCGATCTTGGAAACGCCCACGAATCCGGTTCGGGCGAGGGCTTCGACGAGTTTCCCTGTCAAGTTCTTCTGTTCAGTCTCAGCGAGTGCTTCGTAGCCCCGAAACGAAGGTGTTACAGCCGGCGCATCAGATCCGATATCACGGCAGGTGGCAGCGACGGGTTGGCGGCTGCCGCTTCCACTACCTGCCAGTCCGCGTCGGTGAGGAGCTCTACGATGACGGGCGGCGGGAGTGCTGGGTGGCCGGCGGCTATGGGCCTCGCCTGTTTGTCCGCCAGGCAGGCGAGCAGCGCCGAGGCCGTCGCATTGCGATGCCGGGCGATCTCACGGAACGCCTTCTGCACCGATGGTTCGTTCCGGGTCAGGTCCTCCAGCAGCGCCGGGGTCGCGTCCGGGTTGGCCGCCACCTTGGCGAGGACCCGGACGCCGTGTCGGTCGACCATGGCGCGCAACTGTGCTTCGGACCGACCCGGGTGCGGAGCGATGAACTTGGCCACTTTCGCGTCGGGGTCATTGGCCAGCGCGTCGCAGATCTCGGGCGGCAGATCGCGTCGTTGGGCCACGAGCATCCGTGCGGCCGGTTTCGGCGACTGGGCCAGTGCCTCCACCTCGGCGGGGGATGCGGAGGCGATCCGCGGCAGCAGGGTGGTGCCAATCTTGGTAGTGCCGGCGAGGTGGGTGAGCAGGTCGAGCGGCACGTGTGGGTTGTGTGCGAGCCTGCGCCGCACGTTATGGTCACGGTCGCTGGCCAGCACGCGGATCAGGGCGTCGTCGATCGCGGGATTTTCGGCGAGGTCGGCTCGAACACCGGGAGTGGGGTCTGCGGCGAGCCGTCTGTACACCTCCGGGGGCAGATCGGAGCGGGCGGCGAGCGCCCAGCGCAAGAGCATTGAAGGATGGTCGGCGAAGCCGACGACGGCTTCGGTGGGTGTGGCCGGGTTCCGCAGTGCCGCCTCCTGTATGTCGTGCATGGTGGACTCGTGGGGGCCGTCACAGGAGGCGCCCGGCAGCAGATCGCAGTCGGGGCGTGGGCATTGCGGATCGTGCACGAACGGCGTCTCTTCGCGGTCGCAGACCAGGCACCGCTGCGCGGGAGGCAGTCCCCTGCCGGTGATCAGCGCCGCCAGTACGGCCGGCGGCGTCGCCTCGTTGGCCGCCACCGCGCGGCGGACCTCAGCGTGTGGATGCCCCGCAAGCCTGGCGGCCACTTCCGGTGTCGTCCACAACGCGAGCTCCGCGACAACCCGTACGTCCGAGTCTGCGGCAAGCGTCTTCACCACATCGGACGGGAGACCGGAGCAGGCAGCCAGCTTCTCCCGGCGCTCAACGACAGGATCTGCCGCGAGGAGGCGTGCCCACTCCGGGCTACCGGCACGCTCGTGGAGCAAGGCGAGTGCGGCGTGCGGCTGTGCCGCAGGATCGATGTCGGCGGCGGTCAGCCGGCCCTCGTACGCTAGCCGCACAGCGCTTTCCTCAACGCGCGAGACCAACGAGACCGCCTGCTCACGGCTGAGGTCCCCTCGACCGGCGAGTTCCACGGCGATGTCGGCGTCCGCGACCGCGATCAGCCGGTTAACCAGCTCGGACGGCAGGGTCACATTGGCAGCGAGCCCGCACAGGACATGGTTCACAGAGGGCATCCTGCCTGGACCGTGAGCGATTGGCTCGCGAATTTCGACGTCAACGAGTTGCTGGCGGGCACCCAGGCACGTCCTTGGCGCGGTAATTGGCGAAACCCGCCAACTGAAGCGCTCCCACAGCAGCAGAGCCGCCCCCCTGCGTCAGGGGGTGCCGTTAACGAGCGGCGAACGAGGTGACAAGTAACCTGCCAGTAGCTTTCGGATCGAAGGCGCCCTGCATGCGCGCATGTCAGAGGACCCCGGCCGTGGCCGGGGTCCTCTGAGGTTCTAGGGTCGGGCTATGTGGCGGTCGGCTCGGGGTCTGGCTCCTGCGGGACGGGCTGGGCGAGCTGAAGACGGCGGCCCATATTTAGCCGTACCTCGCCGTAGATCAGATCCACCCGCATCTGCCGCAGCAGCTCGGCCCGCACCTGTTCCTCGCGGCGTTCGTCGTGCCAGATCACGTCCACCAGGTGCGAGACGAGCTTGACCAGGTCGGTCTTCGAGCACTCGTGCCAGCCGGTCAGATCCCGCGGCTCGCTGCGGTGCCGCTTCGCGACGCGGGAGGTGAAGTCATAGAACCCCAGCTCGGACGCGGCGACGCCCACCTGCTTGGCGACATGCTCGACCGCATCGGGCGGCAGCTCCAGACGCATCTCGGGAAACCGGCCGCGCCAGGTCAGAAACTTCAGCTGGACGGCGAAGCCCAGCCTCGTGGCGCCGGTCTTGTTCCGTAACCAGCCCGCCTCGTCGCCGGACAGGGTGAAGTGGTCCACCACCCCGTCCAGACCCAGATCCCGCCCCACACCAGCCCATTCCGCCACCCCCGTGATCAGCATTCGGGCTGGACGGTAGAGGCGCCGGTGTACAGCGCAGGCAGATATCCGAAACAGTCCGGCCGGGCGGCGGACCTGGTAGTGATGCCCGGACGAAGGCCGTGACTCTCCCCGTCCGGACGCCTGGAGCGTACGGCCCCGTCAGGGCCTGGCGGTGACCTGCTCCGGTGACCAGCCGTCGTTCTCGGTGGCGTCGATCACCAGCCCGGTCTGCACCAGGTTGGCCAGCTCGACCGCCGCCTCGTAGCAAGCCACGAACGCTGCTTCGTCGTCGTTCTCGTTGCTGGGAGGTTCGTCGTAGCCGGGGATCACTGCGGACAGCGGTTCGGACACCGTGTCGGCGTACATGGCCAGCTCCCCGCCCCCATAGGTGAGCACGTATCGTCATCCGTCGTCGTCGCCGCCGGGCCGGGCCGGGCCGTCCGCGGGCAGCTGACCTCGGCGGGAGAGCGCTGAGTTCGGGACAGTTACCGCCCCCGGACGGTGTAGGTCAGGTGCGTCACCCTTGGGGAGGGCTCCGCGCGGACCGGCTCCAGGGCCACGCGGCCCGCGTCCACGCCCTCGAACAGGCGGATTCCGGAGCCAAACAGCACGGGTGACAGCGCGATCGAGAACTCGTCGATCAGGCCCGCGTTCACGTACTCCAAGATCGTCGCGCCGCCGCCCGCGATGCGGACGTCGCGGGCGCCGGCGGCCTCGCGGGCCTGGTCGAGCGCGGTCTCGATGCCGTCGTTGACGAAGTGGAAGGTGGTTCCGCCGGGCCGCTCCCAGGGGTCACGCTTCTCGTGCGTCACGACGAACACCGGCGTGTGGAACGGCGCCTCCTCCGGCCACATCTTCTCGCCGGCGTCGAACATGCGCTTACCCATCACGCTCGCGCCGGTGCGCTCGAACGTCTCCCGCGCGATGTCGTTGTCGCGCCCTTCCTCGCCGCCCTCGCCGAGCTTCAGGTTCTCCCGGAAGAACCGCAGCGGGAAGATCCACTGCTGCAGTTCCATCCACTGCTGCCCCATCAAGTCCTCGGAGGACTCGGGCGCGATGAACCCGTCCAGCGACATCGACACGCTGAAGAACACCTTCCCGGCCATCAGCCCTCCGCTCCCTTCCGAACGATCTCGGTGACGTACGTAGCCAGGTTGCTCAGGGTCTGCCGGCCGCCCTCGATCGCGTGGTACTTCTCGACCGCCTCGTCGCGCTGCTCCTTGGTGGGGAACACCGTGTGCATCTCGATCCGGGTCGCCGTGCCGTCGGGCTCGAACGTCAGGACCGACTCGAAGGCGTTCGGGTCATCGCGGGTCTCACCGTGGAGCATCGCGATCCGTTCCGGTGGGGCGAGCTCGGTCCAGGTGATCCACTCCTGGTAGTCCGTCCCGTCCGGTCCGTGCATCACGAAGTCCCACTCTCCGTCGACGCGGAACTCGAACGCCCGCGTGGTGGTGGTGAACCCTTCCGGTCCCCACCATCGCGACAGGTGTCGGACGTCGGTGAACGCCTCGAACACCAGCTCCCGTGGGGCGTCGATGATCCGGGAGATGACGATCTCGCGGTCGGCTGTCGCCGACTGCGCCGGCGTTCCTTGTTCTGTCGTGCTCATCAGCTACTCCACTTTCCTTGTCTGCTTCAGGTCCTGCACGTAGGCGTCCAGTCGGTCGAAGCTCTCGTTCCAGAACTGCTCGAAACCGCCGGTCCACTCGTGGACGGGCCGCAGCCCGCTGGCGTCAAGGCCGTACAGGCGCTGCTTGCCTGCCTTGCGGTCGCGCACCAGCCCGACCTCCCGGAGCACCCGCAGGTGTTTGGACGCCCCCGGCTGGGTCATCCCCAACTCCTGGGCCAACTCGGTCACCGACCGCTCACCCGCCCGCAGCAGTACCAGGATCTCCCGGCGCTGCGGCTCGGCGATCGCGTTGAAGACGTCCGACGTCGTCGCTGCTCGTGCCATGGGGCAATCATATGCCGATATCGGCATGCGTCAAGATGAAAGGAATCAGGCGGGCCATGTCAGATGACGATCGTGACCCTTTGTCAGCGGCTGCGGAAACTGAGCGATGACAGATCCCTGCGATCGGCGCGAATGACCTGGTCCAGGCGGAAACCGTCACGCTTCGTGTTCGCGGAAATGAGTAGTTCTGAGAGATCGCGGACCCCGGCGAACCGTGTCCGGTTTGCCCCCGATCTTCGTTCTCATAACCTCTCGCAAAACAGCTTTCGTACAAAGCCCTTCGCGATAGGTTCTGCGACATGCCAGAGCTCGCCGAACCGGCCGCCATCGTCGAACAGTTCGACTGCCCCGCCTGTGAAGTGCCCGCCGGAAGCACCTGCCGCACCCGCGGCGGCAAGGTCGCCCCGAAGTACCACACCCCGCGCTTCATGCTGGTGCTTTAGCTCCGCGCCGAGCTGGAGGTGAAGACCCCTCCGACCGCGGCCCCGGCCGCGCGTGGGAGAGGGGCCTGGCCGTCGATGCCGCAGTGCCGGAGGCCGCGACGAAGCCCACGAGAGTGGGGTACGCGAGGTGCGGTACTGCCCAGCAAGAGCTCCAGAGCCAGCTCGCCGCCCTCGCCGACGCCGGGTGCGATCCGGTCTTCTCGGAGAAGATCAGCACCCGGATCAAGGTCCGGCCGGAGTTCGTCAAGGCGATGGACTTCGCCCGCACCATCAAGAAGGCCGTCCCTCATCAGCGGGTGATTTTCACGGTGCGTGAGATGAAGCGGCTGGGCCGCGGCGCCGCCGAGCTCCTGGCCATCGCGGAGGACCTGCGTCACCACGACATCGAGCTCGAACTCCTCACCGGCCCCCTCGGGGGTCTACGACCCGTCCGGGCACGGCGCCGTTCTTCGCCGGCATGGCCGAGTCCGAGCGCGAGTACATCCGGGAAAAGTCCCTGGAAGGCCAGGCGTCCGCCCGCGAGCGCGGCCGTCACGGAGGGCGCCCCAAGGTCGTCGACGACGATATGGCCGACTACGCCCGTGCCCTGCGCACCCAGGGCGTCACTGTCCCGCAGATCGCCCGCAAGCTCGTCATCCCCTCGGGCAAGAACAAGGGCGAGCACCCCTCAGTCGCCACCGTCTACCGCCTCCTCGCCGAAGCCGAAGCGTCCGACGACACCGACGAGTGAGCAGGGCGCCTTCGATCCGAAAGCTACTGGCGGGTTACTTGTCACCTGGTTCGCCGCTCGTTAATACTGCAACCGCATCTGCCGTGACAGGTGCCGGATTGGCTCGTTGTTCCGACTGTGCGATGAATCGTTGACGGTTGAGCAGGTCGAGTCGTGGTCCGAGGGGATAGCCGGGTTCCATGCCCGGTTCGCCCATCGTTTCGGCAGGTCGGAGCCCCGCGAGCGGGCGTCGGACTACCTGAACGGGTTGCTCGCGCCGCTTGAGAAAAAGAACGGGTGGACGCTGTCGGAGCAGGTCGGGCAGTTGCGCCCCGACGGCGTCCAGCGGCTGCTCAACCACTCCGGCTGGGACGAGAACGCGGTCCGCGACGATGTGCGGGACTTCGTCGTGGAGACCATCGGTGCCAAGGATGCGGTGCTGATCGGCGACGACACCGGCTTCCTGAAGAAGGGCACCAAGTCCGCCGGCGTCCAGCGTCAGTACACCGGCACGGCCGGCCGCACGGAGAACAGCCAGATCGGAACATTCCTGGCCTACGCCTCCTCCAGGGGGCGGGCGTTGATCGACCGCGAGCTCTACATCCCTGTCTCCTGGACGGATGACCGTGAGCGCTGCCGCGCGGCCGGGATCGATGACGGAGTTCCCTTCGCGACCAAGAACGAGCACTTCAAGTGGATGCTGCAACGCGCCATCGACGCGGGTGTCCCGTTCGCGTGGGTCACCGCTGACGAGGATTACGGGCAGGTCAAGCACCTGCGAGTGTGGCTGGAGGAACGTCGGGTCGCGCACGTGCTGGCCACGAAGGTCAACGACACCGTGATCGCCGCGCGCGGGGCGGACGCGCGGGTGGACCAGCTGGTCGCCGCGCTGCCCCGACAGCGGTGGAAACGGATCTCCGGCGGGGCCGGCGCGCACGGTGAGCGGATTTACGACTGGGCGCGTGTCGCGATCCGCCCGTACTGGGAGAACGGTTTCGGGCACTGGGTACTGGCTCGACGCAGCGTCAGCGACCCGAGCGAGATCGCCTACTACGTCTGCTACGGCCCGGTCGCCTCCCGACTGAAAGACCTGGTCAAAGTGGCTGCTGCGAGGTGGGCGGTGGAGGAGTGCTTCCAGACCGCGAAGGGAGAGTGCGGTCTGGACCACTACCAGGTGCGGCTCTACCGGGCCTGGTACCGCCATATCACCCTGGCCATGGCCGCCCTCGCCTACCTGACCGCCATCCGCGCCGCAGAAGCCGCAAAAGGGGCACTCCCGGCGACGAGCAGGACCTCATACCCCTCGGCGTCCCGGAGATCCGCCGGAGAAGCCGGTGCCGATTGTGTCGGCGACCGCACGGTCACCACCGCATCCGGCCGCGTGTCATCGTGAGAGCAGACGGCGGATTTTCGGCACAGGGGGTACGGGGTCGTGGGGGACACGGGGGCGCAGTGGCAGGCCGCTCGGTTGGACGGGCTGCTGCGTGAGATGAGGCGTCAGGCGTCGAGTGGGGCTGAGCCGGACGTGCGGAAGGTTCTCGAGTGGCTGTACCGGCAGACCGGCGTAGACGTGGCGCTGGTGGCGGATGCGTCGGGCACGGTGGAGTTGTCCACTGAGGGCTTTCCGGGGGAAAGGGTTCTGGGCCCGCTGGCTCCGCTGCTCGGGCAGTTGTGCGGTGGTGGGACGGCCGCGGCGGCTACCCGGGTGGATGACCTGTATGTGCACTGTGAGGCCCTTGGCGCGCATGGTTCGCGCCGGGTGCTGGTGGCGGTCGGCAGTTTTGTGCCGGGCCCGGGGGTGGTGGCCTTGATCTCGCACACCGGTAGTCTCATGACCGTCCTGCGCCGTGCCTGGGACGCCGACCGGACGTTGCGCGGCTACCAGTACAAGGCGCGCCAGCTGCGGTTCGCTGTGCTTTCGGCGCTGCTGGCGGGTGAGCCGACTCTGGCCCGCCGTATGACAACCGGTGCCGTTCCGCCGCTGCTGGACGCCGACCGGCTCCGGGTCTATCTGCTGCGCTGCCCTCCGACCGACCGCGACCCGATCACGCGGGCCTATCAGGACCCCTCTGGCTACCACGGTCGGGACCTCATCGTTCAGTGCCCCGCTTTCAAGGAACATCTGATCGGTCTCATAGCCGACGACGAGGAGGAGGTCGACGGTTCAAGTCGCCAGGAACGGGGCCGGGGTGAGGCCTTACGTCGCCTGGTGCGCGACAACCCGCACTATGCACTGGGCATCAGCGACCCGCACCCCTTAGGTGCGACGGCCGAGGCCTACAGCCAGGCCACCCATGCCCTGGCCGTCGCCCGCAGCACTCCCACCCGCATCGCCCCGCACGACGGCCGGAGTCCGCTGGCGGACCGCCTGCCACGCCAGCCGGCCCTCACCTGGGCCCGTACATTTCTCCGTCCACTGGATGCCCTCCCGAAGACCACCACCGACATCACCCGCCTCACGATGGCCATGCCCCGATCCGCCGTGGCCCGCCTCATCAACATCAGCCGCAATACCATCACCGCCCACCTCCGACGCGCAGGGCAGGCCCTCGGCCTAGACCTCGACGACGTCCGCTCCCGCGCCGACGTCAACCTGGCCCTCGCCCTCACCAGCACATGGGCTGGCCCCGAACCCGAGACGCAGCACACGCCCCCCACCCTGGACGACCTGCTGCAAACCGATCCCGCCAGCGCCTGGGCCCAGGCCCTTCTCCACCCACTGCCGGCACACCACCACCGCACCCTGCAGACGTGGATCGACGCGAACGCCGACGCCCAGGACGCCGCCCGCCGGATCGGTATCAGCCGCAACACCGTTCGAACGCACCTGCGCACCGCCGAAGCCCTGCTGGGCCGCGACCTGCTGACCCATGGCACCGGCGTCCACGACGTCGTCCATGCCCTCCGTATCACCGCTGACCTGGCCGCTTGAGCACCGTGCACGGTCCGGCGCCCGGACTTGAGCACCGTGCACATTGGCCAGGGATACGGCGTCTCCTATCGTCTTGGCGCAGCAGGAAGAAAAGGTTGGCGGCGCTTATCCGACAGCGGCCACCATCACTGGTGTTGGAGCTGCTGACCGGCCTTGCCGGCGGCGGCTCGCACCATCCGGCAAACACACCACAGGAGGACGCGTGAAAGTACGGGGGAACAGGGTCGCAAAGGTGACGGCAGTCTGCGCGCTGGCGTTGGGGGCCGCGCTAAGCTCGACGGGACCGGCGTGGGCGGCGGAATGGAAGAACACGTACTGGCGGGACGCCACCGACGGCGACGCCGGAGGGGTCAGCGGATCGGCCGCCCGCTATTGGTCAGGGAACGACTCCATCAGGGCATACATCGGATTCCTCGCCAAGGGCGAGCACTTCACCGTCTACAACGACACCTCCGTACGCGCAACGTACTGGGCAACCGCGAACGGCTGGCCGGTGCTCGGCGGCGACATCGACCCGGGCGACTACGGCACGGCGAACCTGGACATCGACGAGGGCGAAACCATTTCCATCAAGATCTGCGTCAAGGACCGCGGCTGCGCCACCTTGGACACGCTCAAGGCGTGATGTCGAGAGGGAAGGACACCCATCCATGCGCATTCTTCGGGTGACCCTCGCCGCTGCGGCAACGCTGGGACTTGCGCTGACGCTCACGACGTCGGCGGAGGCCAATGAGCGGTACACCGTCATCACACAGGGCGCCAACCTCTGAGCTTGACTCTGTCGGGGATCTTGGAATCAGTAGTGTCAACCACGGTTGCTTCTGCAGGACTTCGGCCGGTGGATATTGTGCTGGTCCAGGAAATTCTGGAAGGCGGCGGGCTGTCGGGGCGGGGGTGTTCCTCCGGCCGGCGGCAGTCCGCTGAGTCGCTCGATGTTGACGGCGATGGCGGTCAGGACGTGCTGGAGGTGGGTTTTGTCCTGGCCTCGGTAGCGGCAGCGGCGCATGTCGTGGCCGTGGGCGAACTCGTTGACGGTGCCCTCCACCCCGGAACGGACTGCATACCGGGTCTTCCACTCGGGTGTCTGCTGCTCGGTACGGACGCGGAGTTGCAGGTCGCGGAGTTCTCGCGGTGGGAAGCCGACGTTGCGGGCGCTTTCGCGGGAGGTGGTGCACTGGGCGCGGACTGGGCAGGGTCGGCACTGGCCCTTGGTGAACCGCGCCACGATCAGGGGTGCCGCGGTGGGTGAGGACGTCGGGTAGGGGCCGTGCCAGCCTCGGCTGACCTGGCCCTGGGGGCAGGTGACCTGCCGGCGGTCGAAGTCGATGTGGAAGTCGTCACGGCTGAAGCCCTCGCCTCGGCGGTGCTGACGGGTGGGGTTGACCGGCATCGGTCCGGTGAGGGTGTCCCGGTGTTCGCGGGCGGCCTGTTCCAGATGGACCAGGGAGGTGTAGCCGCTGTCGACCAGGTGCTCGGCGGGCAGCAGGCCGCGGCGCCGCAGCCGGGTGTGGATGCCGGGCAGGACCTGGCTGTCGTGTGTGGTGGCTGCGGTGGTGGCCACATCCGTGATCACGTTGGGGCCGTCCGGAGCACAGGTTTCGGTCAGATGGGCCGAGAACCCTCTCCAGCTGACGATGTGTCCGTGACGTGCGTAGCGGGCCGAGGTGTCGTAGGGAGAGACGATCGCCCGGGACGATGGCGGAAGCCCGGGTTTGCCGTCCTCCTCCGCGCGCCAGAGCAGGCGGCCCGCAGCATCGCGGTAGTAGTTCTGGACCATGATCTGCCGCAGGGCCTGGACCTGGCGGCCGAATGCCCGGCCTGCCCCGTGCCGATAGAGGTGTTCCAGGAGTCGGGCGGCGTCGTTGCCAGTGGCAAGGATCCTGGTCTTGGGCCGGGTCGGATTCTTGCCCAGGCGGACCAGTCGTCCGTAGCGTTTCCCCCACTCCTCATCGACCAGGCCGACGAGCAGGTGCCCGGCAGTGCCGGCGACTTCCTCCAACGCGGCCCGCACCGCCTCGGTGATCAGTTCCAGCCGTGTCAGGTCACGCACCGCGGCCAAGACATGGGTGGAGTCGGTGCGCTGCGTGGTGCGCTCGCGCACCGGACCGGCGGCTTTGAGACGGGCCAGTGCGAGGTCGAGGAGGCGGTCAGCACGCTCGCCCTCGGCGAGACGGTCACGGAAGTCGGCCAGCACGCTGTGGTGGAAGCCGGGGTCGTCCAGCTCCATGGCCATGGCGTACTTGAAGTCGATGCGGCAACGCACCGCCTCGGCGGCCTGCCGGTCCGACAGACCGAGCAGGAACTGCAGCACGCAGACGGTGGCCAGTTGAGCGGGCGAGAGGCCCCGACGCCCGTCGCGCGGGTACCAGTCGGCGAAGTCCTCGTCGCACCACAGCCCATCCAGCCGGTCTCTCACCCACATCGCTGTCCTGCCCTTCGGGTTGCTCGCCCGCGCGACCCTCGTGGTCAAAGGCGGGATTTGCTCACCGGAACGGGGGCGAAGGGACAACGGGCACCTCGGCAGCTACAGCGGTCATCGGAACGACACGAGCATGCCTGTTGACCAGGCTGCTGCACCGCGAAACTCCAAGATCCCCGACAGAGTCAAGCTCAGACAGGCGCCCTCCGGCTTCCCTCAAAGCCGAGTTGAGTCTGTCCTCGGACACACGAGAGTCAATGGACTCGCACGCGAGGCTGCTCACGAATGAAGTGAATTCCTGTGGAGATCGGGTCTGCGTGTCTCGCGGCCTGGACGAACCCTGCTATGCGCGGTCACGTTCGTCGAACAGCCACCGTTCACGTGGCCTCCTTGGAACCTACGACAGGCCACATGTCAAGCAGCGACTTGCCGACACTTCCCGGCGACCCACCACCACAGCGGGTGAGTAGACGTCAGAAGATCACCTGCAAGGGCTAATGGTCAATCAACCTCCCATGTTCCACGTAGTTTTGACGGTTACTCAGCTCCTTTTCGGAGCGGCGTCAAGGGGCTCGACATACCCGATCAGCCCCACGGAGCCGGGGGTTCCGATTTGCTCGATATGACAGCAATAGGGGGTGTTAGTACGTTCAATCACGCACCGGCTGTCACAGCGGGACTGTCTCTGAGTCCGAGAAGGAGAACAAGCGACATGATCATGACCCGTTCCCACGCGATCGCCACGGCCGTCGCGGCCGCCGCGGCACTGACCGCGACCGGCATCACCTACGCCTCCGCCGTCCCCGCCCCCCGGGCCCAGGCCCAGGTGGCCCCGGCCGCCGTCCTCGCCCAGGCCCCCATGGGCGGGGAGGGCGGCAACACGGGCAAGGGCAACGAAGGCAACGAGCGCCGGGGCAACGAAGGCAACGAGCGCGAGGGCAACGAGCGCGAGGGCAAGCGCCATCACGAGGAGGGCAGGATCCACATCAACGAGCGCGAGTTCTCCGGCCGCCCCGACGGCTGCATCACCGTCGTCAGCGGCCTGGGCGCCAAGAGCTTCAACATCCGCAACGACAGCCGCAACGAGGTCGAGGTCTTCCGCGGAGCCGTGTGCGACAACGGCGCCCCCATCGCCACCGTCGGCCCGCACAGCTCTGCCGACGGCGTCTGCCCGGGCAAGGGCGAGGGCAAGGGCGAGGACGAGGACGAGAACTGCGAGAACGGCGAGCACCACGAGAAGAAGCACCACGAGGAGATGAATGGCGGCGTGAAGGTCAAGAACGGAGTCATCGCCAGCTTCCGCGTCATCAAGCGCCACCACGGCGAGAAGGGCGAGGGCGGCGACTTCGGCGACTTCGGCGATTACTAAAACCAGCGACCGCCTGATGCGCATGCTGGAGAACTCCGGCCCGCCGTAATCGGGCCGGGCCCCTCCGGCCAGGCGCACAACACAGAATCCCGGCCCGCCGTAATCGGGCCGGGATTCTCGTCCGGCCCCCGGCCCAAAGATATCCCTTCTCGGAACATCCAGCTCGGGACCGCGGAGGTGCGTGGAAGCGCCGACAAGGGGGCTGTGCGTCGACGGCAGCACACTCCGTCATCTGCGCCAGGTCGCCGTTCCCAGCGCGCTGTCCTGGAAACCGCGGCCGCCGCCATGGCGTAGGAAGAACACCTCATGACCACGGCTATCGCGTGACAAAGACACCTCAGGCACAAACCCTCTCCGCGCTCTTCCCCCACGCCCAGCTCCACCCCATCCCCGGCAACCAGATCAACCTCATGACCGGCCAGGACTACGCCAACACCCCCACCACCACCTCCCCAGCACCCGCAGCCTCACTGCCCTCAACCGTCACCGCACAGGCACGCCCAGCCAACCGCAGCATCTGCTCCGACCTCTCATACGGCTGACCCCGCACCACCAAGAGACCCTGGACGCCGAGCGCCACCTCACCGCGTTCGGCACAGGCGAATCACACGTACCGCAGGCTGCGTTCCGCTCCTTCGGGGCGTTGGTGCCCCCGGTCTTGAGCGGCGCCGCCGCACCTCGCGGCCGGGGGCGGCACTGACCTCCAGCACCGGGGCGACGTTGGCGTGCTTGCGGGCCCAGCCCGCAAGCACGCGCCTCATATCCACGCGTGCGACTGATGCGCTGAATATGACATATGTGGCATGCGTGGAAATATGGGATGCGTGGTAGTTGGTGCTGGCGAGAACTTGTTTGCTGAACCCTCGGCTGGGAGGGCTCAAACAGGCGAGAGGAGTGCATCATGATCGCCAAGCTGCTCGGCAAGCTGTCCTTCACCCGCCACTACGGTGCGTACGGGGCCCACGAATGGGATGCGTACGCCGGCGACGACCGGGTCTGACCGCACTGTCGGCGGGCGCCCGCCGGGCGCCCGCCGGGCGCCCGCCGGCTCCCGGCCACGCTGCCGACGATATCGGCCTGGACAGGTACGAGAGTCAGGGGCGATCTCATGGGCCGAATGAATGAGCCGCCGCGGTTGCCCGAAGGCAGCTTCGCGGCCTGGAGCCGCGACCGGCTGGCGCTGGCGCGCCGTGGCGCTGACGAGTGCGGGGACGTCTGGCAGCTGGAGCCGGGTGTCTACGTAGCCGCTACGGCCGGACCGTGTGAAGCAGTCCTGCGCCGCGCGCAGGACTTCCCCAAGGCATCCTCGCCTCTCTTCCCGCCGTTGAAGCGGTCGAGCGGAGCACCGACGCCCGAGGAGCGTGCGCACGCTCACGCAGCCCGCATGCGCGGACTACGCCCGCAGGCGGTTGCAGCCCGGATCGGTGAGATTGCGCCCAGGGCCGCTCAATTTGCTGACCAGTGGCCCACGGGCCAGGACGTCAAGGTTCTGCCCCCGGTCCGGCACGCCCTGGCAGAGATCGGCGTGCGCTACCTCTTCTCCGAAGACGCTCCCACCCTGCTGCCCTTTGCCTCACAGCTCTTCCTGGCCCGGGAGGTGCTCGTACGCCCCTCGCGCTGGGTATGGCCACGCTGGATCCCCACACCGGCACGGCGGTTCCGCACACGGCAGCAAGTCGCCTTCACCAACGCTCTGCGGCCCATCGTCCGCCGGCGCCGTTCATCGGGCCGACTCGGTGACGACATGCTGGGACAGATGCTCCGGCCCTCCTCCCGCTACGGCCTACTGCCGGAAGAGGCCATCCTCGACACTCTCCCCGGAATCACCGTCGCCACCTTCGAGACACCTTCCCGGGCAGCCGGATGGATCCTGCTTTATTTGGCCCGGTACCCCCAGGCAGCGGGCCGCGTCGCGGCCGAAGCCGCCTTGCTGCCCGCGGACCCGGCCGCGACGACCAGCACCCACCTCGACAGCCTGCAATACACCCAGGCACTGGTACGCGAGGTGCTCCGACTGCACCCCCCGAGCTGGCTACTGACCCGGCGCGCCACGCGACAGACTCAGCTCGCCGACTACACCATCGACGCCGGGTCCACCGTTCTCGTCTGCCCCTACACCGCCCACCGCGACGCACGGGAACACTCCGAGCCGGACCAGTTCCGGCCCGAGCGCTGGCTCGATGATTCGGGCTCGCCGGCGAAACCCGGGGTCTTCCTCTCCTTCGGCACCGGGCCGCATGGCTGCGAGGGAGCCGCTCTGGCCATGGCGATGCTGACGCTCCTGACTGCGCAGACCGCCCGCCGCTACCACTTGAGCGAGCCGCCCGGACCGGAACCCAGCTACCAGGTCACCACCTTCGAAGGTCTCGCAACTGCTGGCCTGCGCCTGCGTGCCACCTTGCGCAGCTAAGGGGCAGTCCTGCTTTCAGTGACAGGCCGCCTCCACCCACGAACCGACGCGGCTTTCCTCACCTCCGCTGGCTCCGCCGCCAATCACCTGACAGCCGCATGGCAGGCCCCGTGGGGCGTTGTCGCGGGAGTCACCGGCGCTCGCCGCTGGGGTCTCGCCGTCGTCCTGGTCCTCGGCCCGCAGGGCGAGGAACCGGGCGAAGCCCCGGTCCGCGCGGGCCAGCAGGTACTGCGGCTCGGCTTCGGCGGTGGTGTTCGTACGGTGACCAACAACCGACAGGGGCGTGTCACCAGCCTCCCGGCCGAGTGCAGCCAGGCCGGGCACGGCGGTGTGGGGAGCGGCGGGGGTGGAGGACCGCCGGGACCGTCAGCGCGCCAGGGGGTGGTGGCGGGGCTGCGGGAGAAAGTCGGGAGACCAGGGCCGTCACCGCGGTCTCGGCGATCGTCGCGGGGTGCAGGGTCACGGTGCTCAGCCGTGGTTCGGGCACGCTTCCCGACGGCTGCCTGCCGTCCCTGCAAGACTCGAGAGCAGTGCACCCGATCCACAGCAAGTGGGACATGGGCCGTCGGATCACCCTCCGTCCGCAAGCGGAGTATGAGGTGATCCAGCAGGCACGAGCCCAGGAAAACACTCCGGAGTGGAAGGAGCAGTACGCGCACCGGGCCGGTGTCGAAGGCACCATCTCGGTGTTCGAGCCTTTGGCCTGCGGCAATGCCGATATCACGGCCTGGCCAAGGCGCGGTTACAGCATCAGCTCACCGCCACAGCCATAAACTTCCACCGCCTCAACGACCGACATCCCAAGGGCCCGCACCCGCACGTCCCATCTGGCGGCCCTCCGGTCTGCCGAGTAGACAGCAGCAGCCTGCGTCCGCAACGTGCCGGCCGTCAGTCCCATGAGTTGAAGAGCGTCGCGCCAAGGGTCTCCGGCCGCCAGTGCTTGATCTGACGCTGCTCGGCCGCGGACAGAGCAGAGGTATCCGACTCCTCCAGTGGTGACAGGAGCCGTGCTGCGCACAGGACGATGAAACCGAAGTCGCTGAGGACAGTGGCCCAAGCAGGAGGTTCCTGGAATTCCTCGGTGTACCAGTAACGCCTGCCCTCGACGAAGGCAACCAGCGGGTAGTGAGCGTGGAACAGTGCGATCTGCGTGCCGTCACGGTCGCTGATCGTGGCGCTGTGGAAGTTCTGCGGGTACTCCTGCTCAGTGAAGTCCTCGACCTGCCCGCCCGCAGCCCGCGCCGCGGCATGCCAAGCGGCACGACATACCCCGGGATCGGTACTCGGCACGGGCGGGTCACTCCAGTCGCAAAACCCGGTTACACCCCTCTCCAAGCGGAAGGCGACCTGCGCTCCGTCCACCTTCACCCCTCCGACCAGGTTGTTACGACCTTCGCGGAACAAACGTACTGACTTCAACCTCCGGTTGGCACCGGCAATTTGCCAACTGTGTCGCTGCAATGCCGGGGGCAAGGCGTTGTCACCAGGTGACTATCCGATCCAGACATCCAGGACGGGCAGGTGCCGGGTGAGGCGGTTGATCACGTAGACGACGGACAGCTGCCCGATGGAGGCGGCGCGGATGTCCTCGCCTTCCGGGTCACCTTCTCTGTCAAGTTCAGCGTGTTGG
Source organism: Streptomyces sp. NBC_00057 (assembly GCF_045041165.1). Taxonomy (NCBI): domain Bacteria; kingdom Bacillati; phylum Actinomycetota; class Actinomycetes; order Kitasatosporales; family Streptomycetaceae; genus Streptomyces; species Streptomyces sp. NBC_00057. Next base: position 8,927,616 of record NZ_CP108256.1, read on the forward strand.
GGGCTGGAGGGGGCTTTGCATTCCGCACTGGCGGGTGCTCAGGCAGCGGCGTGGTGCGCGCCTGGAAAGCCACGAGTCTGCCACGGAAGATCACGGGCTGACCAGAGCTTCGCCGTACGGCATCCAGCTTGGTGACCTCGCGGTATGGCCATGAGCGGGGGCGGTCGTCCAAGGTGGGGCGATGAGCGCACTCCGACCCGGTGACATCACTGACGAAATGCTCCAGGCCATGGACACGGCCAAGCGACAAGGGCTACAGAAAGACCTGCGCGCCCTCGCCGCCAACATCCGGGCCGACGCCGACGGCCGGTACGACAGCGCGGAACCCGAGTGGCAGGCCGGAGTCGAGTGGACGCTGCTGTGGATCGAGAACACCGCCGCCCAGCTGACCGAAGGCAGGCCGTAGGCAGCGGCGCCGACGGGCGTCAGAGCGTGTCGCCGGAGTAGTAGAAGCGGCAGCTGACGCCGGGCCCCGTTGTGCGGGATTCGCCGGGTGACCGTTCTCACCGAAGCCAGTCGCCGTCTCATCCAATCCAGCCGCCCAAGCGATACGGCAGAGCCGAAGCGCGGTAGCTGGCACAGCGGCAGGTTTGTGTCGCCATGATGACTGTTGGGCATGGCGACCTGACTGGTGCCGAGCCTCCAGTAGGGTCCGGTCATGGCCATGGAACATCCCAACTCGTGGGCTGCCGACGCGATCCGACGGGTACAGTCAGACGGCCTGAGTCTGACACCGACGCCCCTGCGCCCGCTTCCGCTACCCGCGATCCGGGACGTCGACATCTATATCAAGGACGAGTCCGCGCATCCCACCGGCAGTATGAAGTATCGCCTGGTGCGGGCCATGTTCTGTGAGGCGATCGCCAGCGGCGCTATCAGGGCGGATACGCCGGTAATCGCGGCTACGAGCGGGGCAGCCGCCGTCGCCGGAGCCCACTTCGCGAGACTGCTGGGTCTGGTGTTCACCGCCGTCGTACCGGCGAAGACCTCTGCGGACGTCCTGGCCAGGATCGACAGGGAGGGCGGCCGGTGGCAGGTGGGTGAGCAGCCGCCGGCCGCGGTGCAGGGGGAGGCGAGGGCGTTGGCCGAGCGGCTCGGTGGCCACTTCCTGGACCACTTCACTGACGCGGAGCGAGCGGTGGCCGGATGGGGTGAGCCGACGATCGCCGACGAGATCTTCGTTCAACTGAGCAGGGAGCCACACCCCATCCCGAAGTGGATCGTCACCGGTGCCGGAACGGGGGCGACCTCGGCCGCGGTCGGGCGCCACCTGCGGCAACACGGTCATCCGACTCGGCTGGCCGTGGTGGACCCGGAGAACTCCGCCTACTTCCCCGCGTGGGCGAGCGGCTGTGGCGACTACACCACGGGGATGCCCTCGCGGATACCTGGCATCGGTCGCCCACGCATCGAACCCGGCTTCCTGCCGGCGTTGATCGATCTGATGATCCCGGTACCGGACGCGGCGTCCATTGCAGCCCTGCGGTGGCTTCGCACTACCGCCGGGATCGAAGCCGGACCGGCGACCGGCACCAACTTCTGGGGGACCTGCCACCTCGTGGCACGGATGCGCGAGGCGGGGACGCAGGGCAGCATCGTCACCATCATCGGCGACACCGCTGATCCGTACCGGAAAACCCACCTCGACACGGCGTGGGTGCGTGCGCGAGGCCTCGACCCCACACCGTACGAGGCCGAGATCGAGCGGTTCGCCTGCACCGGGGAATGGGCGGCCGGATAGCGGCCCGCGTGACGGCCGGGCGCGGATGCCCCTCGGGCCTCTACCCCGACTGGATTGGATGAGATGGCGACTGGCTTCGGTGAGAACGGTCACCGGGGCGCGGGTCGTACAGGGCGCGGCCGCCGGGCCACCGGGAGAGCTCGGTGGTCAGGGCGACACCGTCGTCGACTTCCTCGGTCCGCCATCCGTGGATGTCCAGCAGCAGGCCGTCCAGCGGACCGCCGACCAGTTCGGCGTAGGTCCGGTGCGGGAACGGGCCGGGGTTGGGGTCGTCGTGGTCGTGGCCGTAGACGCGGCCGTTCAGCAGCTGCTCATCGCCGTTCTTCCGATCAGCTTTCCAGTCGCCGCCGACAACGAGGGCGTGGAGACGGCGGCGGGCCCGGCCTGGGTGGAGGCCGGGCCCGCTGTGCTCACCGCGGCTTGGGCAGCGCGGCCGGCGACCGTCGGTCTTCATCGTGGTCGACGACCCGCCACACCGGCCGGTCGGCCCCCTGTCGGGTCAGCAGGGGCAAGGTCGTCGTCGCCACGGTCATCCGGTAGTTCACGTTCGAGAGGCGGCGGGCGCGGTCGTGAAAGGCGGCCTCCCTCGTGTCTGGGGCCGCACGGCGCGGGGCCGGGGCGAAGACGATCAGCAGCGGTGGGAAGGGACGGTCCAGGGACGGCCCGGCGTAGGTCTCCTGCCAGTGGCTGCGCGGAGCGCGGGCAGCGTTCCCGCGCCCGGACGGCGGTGCGTTGCGGTAGGGGTCGTAGCGCTCCAGCTTGGCGACCAGGCGGGCGTAGGACATCGTGCGGTCGATCTCCACGAACGCGCTGGAGCCGTCGGCCAGGAGCACCACGCCGTCGGGCACCAGGGAGCCGGCCGGAGTGGGGTGGGCGACTTCCACCTGCCAGTCGGCGTGGTCGGCGGCCTCCGCCTGGTGGAAGACGACGACGGTGTCGACCAGGGCGAGGCCGTGCTCCCGAAGACCCGTCTTGCTGGCCGTGCGCTTCCCGGTAGTCCGGCCGGCCGTCGGCGCGAGCTCACCGGAGGCGGCGGCTTCGGCGAGTCCCGCCGGGGTGCAGTACCAGTAGCTCTGCTGGGCGCGGTGGGTCCGGCCGACCAGGGCCGGGGATTCGGCGAGCAGGTTGCGCAGCGCGCGGCGGACATGGTCGGTGTCCTGCTGGTGCGGCAGCAGCAGCGCCTTGAGCTGGCGGGGTGTGGCCAGGCGCAGCTGGGCGAGGGTGAGCAGGACTTCGCCGCGGATGTCCACTCCGGCCTTCGTCGCAGCGGCCTTCCGAGGCCGGGACGCTTCTCCAGGTACATCAGTACTGGGAGAAGAGGAGTTGCAACCGGCTAGGGCAGGCGAATCGGAGGTCTGATCAGCAGCAACCGTCAGACGGCGACCGGAAGCTGCGGGGCTGGGAGCGGGGCTTGTCGCAGGACTCGCCGTGGGGCTCGCTGTCGCAGCGGTGTCCGCCGGGGCCGACAGGGTGTGCGGGGTGGGGGCGGTGGTCATCGCGTCCTCGGGATTCTCCGGCCGTACACGGCCGGATCGGTGACAGGTCCGGCCCGCACGCACGAGGCGTGCGGGCCATGGTCACCGTGCGAAGCCACCCCTTGACCGCGATCTGCCGGTCACCGCCGATGGATGTCCGTTTCCGCCTTGACTAGGTAGCTGCTGAGCGGTTTGTCCGTGACCGACGTCATGGACAGCACCCCGCTCTGGAGCGCGAACTCTGTCCACAGCCCCGTGCTCCGAGACTCGTTTCTGAGGCCGCCGCGGATCAGCAAGGCGGCCCGCACGTGAGGAGCCGTCATGCCCAAGAACACCACCGTCACGCCGCTCGCCCCGATGGATCCGGACGACATCATCAGCGCGTTCGCCTACATCCGGGCGGTGCAGGCCCGCGACGTCGAAACCGCCTGCGCGGTCGTGGAAGACATCGGAGGACCGGACATGCGGGGGCTGCTCCTGGACGTCGCCGAACGCATCATCATCCCGGTCACCGCCGTGGACGACCAGGACAGGGACCTGAGCGGTGAGTCCTTCGTGGTGGAGGCGCTTGGCCGGATGATCCTGGACATCCTGCGCGTCGACGACGACGTCTGCCCGGCGATGCCCCCGGGTATCGCCCACGCCATCATCCGGTTCACCGAGGAGATCCTCACCGAGGACCAGCAGGACATCGCCGATGTACTCAAGCGTCTGCAGGCCGCCGGGGTCGAACAGGCGGTGCGGGTATACGGCCCGCCGATCGGCATGTACCCGGGAGGCGTCTACGCCATGTAGTGCGCATCGGGAACGGCGATGGTGCGCATCGGGTGCGCACCATCGCCTCGCGGTGAGCCTCCGCCAACTTGAAGTCACAGGTCAAAGGGCTGGTGTGACGGTCTTCCGGAGTACTCGCGCTGATCGTGCGCGGCAGTCTGCGGAGTAGATCGTTTGTCAGCGTGTTTTCGACATGGACGTTCAGGATGGGAACACCAACGTCCGTTTGCGTGGCTCCGCCCCTGGACGGGTGCGGTGCGTGGGGCGTACGTCAACGGGTTCACGCAATGTGGATGAGCACCTGGCCGTGGACTCTCAGCCCGCACCGCCTTGCCCAGGACTTGGTGGCTCGGCCCGTGGTCGGCCCCGCAGAACACGCACTTACAGTCTGCGGATCGATGCGGGGTGAGGGACGGTTCGGGCCGTGTAGAAGGATGGCTGGAGTCGGCCGGTCAGCGCCAGGAAGGCAACGAACGCGCCTGTGACGATCCAGCCGGGCCATCCGGCCATGCTCATGTGCAGGGGATCCAGTGCTGCCTTGGAATCGGCGAACTCCGCGACCATATCGACACTCACCGAACTCACGAACGCATGGCCGATGACGGCGGGTACGACCGAGCCGGAGCGCAGACGCAGCCATGTGAAGACTGGCAGGATGAGGAGGCAACTCACCAGCATGGCGGGCACCGACACATACCAGGGCCGACCTGGGTACTGGCCGCCCATCAGCAGCGTGGGCAGGTGCCACAGGGCGAAGGCCGCGCCGGTGATTGCGTACGCCCGTATCAGGCTCCGGCGGTCACCGTCCTGTGCGAGGCGCGGAAAAAGGTAGCCCTGCCAGCCCAGTTCCTCGCCGAAGAACAGCGGAAGCGACACCAGCATGTTCAGCACCGCTGCGGCCGCCCACGAGCCGAGCCCGTTCCAGTGCACTCCACCGAACGGGTAGCGGCCGGCGAAGGTGCCGATGACAAGAGCAGCCGTGGTGAGGCCGGCGGGGACGACGAAAGCCATCAGGCACGCCCGTGCAGCACGCCCCCAGGGCTTCGTCCAGCGCAGGGCGAGCGTTTCCCGCACCCGGCCGCTGCGCTCGACCCAGCGGACGACGAGGATTGCGGCGAGGGCAGGCGCCAACATCGCGGCCGCGATGCACACCTGCTCCAGTGCACCAGTCTCCTCGCGTGCGTCACCGCGCTGGTAACCGCTGGCCAGGAGTGGTGACATGGCCGCCCACATGCCGATGTAAGCGACGCCGAGGAAGATGAACAGACCACGTCGCCGGTTGACGAGCGGTAAGTGCCTGGTTGAAAGCGTCATGACGTGAAACCTACGGATCGGCGCAGCAGCGAGGAATCCAGCTAGAGCGCATATCGACAGTGGAGCTGACTCCCCTTCCTGCAGGGAGACCTCTCCACCCATCGAAGACAGTCAGCGGTTGACTTCGAGGTTCGTCAGTACCAGCAGAGCGCGCAGGAGGTGGGTGGCACGAGCGGGGTCGGTGCGGAGTTTGCTGAGGGTCCGCCAGTTCTTGAGGTGGGCGAAGGCATGCTCGACGGTGCCCGTCCGACGGCGAGGACGCGGTTGGCGGTCTTCTGGCCGGGGGTGAGCTTGTGGGTGCGGGTGGCGGTGTAGCCGGTGACGATCACGGGGTCGCGCAGGTCGTTGTCCAGGCCGCGGAAGCCGAGGCTGGCGGCGCGCAGGTGGTCCAGGATGTGGTCGTGGCGGGCAGCGGTGTTGTCGTGGGTGCTGCCGGGCCGGGCGGCGGATATCCAGATCAGGCGGCCTCTCTCGTCGGTCAGGGCGAGGAAGTGCAGGCCGTGGCGGCGGTGTTTGCCGGAGTAGTTCCGTCGGTCGGCTCTTCCGGTGCGGCGCTGGGTGGGGACGAGAGTGCCGTCGATCAGGACCACCTCCCCGCCCTGCTTGGCGATCTTCTTCAGGGCGCGGTCCAGGCGCGGGGCCTGCGCGGCGAGCAGGGTGATCAGCTCGTCGCGCCAGCGGCGGACCGTGGACTCGGACACGTTGTTGCCGCCAGCCATGTCGGCCAGGCGCTGGTCGTGACGCAGCACAGCCAGAACGATCACCGCGATCCTCCCTCGCGCTTCGGGGCTGGAGAAGGGTCCCAAGCGGCTCGTCGTCAGTGCGCCCAGGGCAGCCGAACCGCCTCGATTTCAGAGTCGTTCAGCAATGCGTTGATGAGGGCTGGGAGCCCGGCAATCTTGGTGGCCCACAGGTCGTAGTCGGTGCACAGGACCCAGGAGCGGTCATCGGCCCAGAGGTTGGACGGGCTGAAGTCGGCTTCGGACTGGTCGTACAGGATCTCGGCGTCGCCGAGCCGGCCCGCACGCACGTGGAGGTTGTCGAAGTCGGTGGCTCCGAGCGTCAGCGGGTTGTAGTAGGCCAGGCAGCGGGTGTCGGGGCCCGCGGGACTGTACTGGGTGAGGGTGACGATCAGCCGGTTCCAGGTCTCACGGTCCAGGCTTCCCTCGGTCGGCGGGACAATGCCCAGCGGCCAGCTGTCCTTCTTCTTGGCCGAGGGAAAGCAACGGTAGGAGGGCATCAGCCGTCGGGCACGGCCGGGCCGCCGGTTCGCCGGGCAAGTTCGGCCCAGCGCAGCCGTCGCCAGCCGGGGCCCGGGTGCTGGGCTCGGCCCAGTCCTCCTCCTGTGGCGACGCCCACGGCGTCGAGGTCGATGCCCGCGACGATGTGGGGCAGGGTGCTTCCGTCGGTATGACGTGCCTGGTGGTACTCGTCGTACGACACATCGGCCGGCCCCTGCTCGTGCTCATACATGGCGTTGAGTACCCACACCGCGTCAGGCATCGCCGGAGGCATGAACCCGGTGATGCCGTCGCCGCACAGCTCCAGCAGCCAGTCGGTGGCCCCGGACGGCACGCGCGGCCACAGGCTTGACATCAGGTTCGACTCCTCGGACATGCGCTCATGGTCCCAGGTGTGAACCCGCCCGCCCGTGAGAGGCCGACATCATGCGGCCCCGAACCTCGCTGCCCGAGCACGTTTCCGTGCACCTGGCTGGGATGGCGAGGCGTACCTCAAGAACCATCGAGCCGACCGCTGACAAACGATCTACTCCGCAGACTGCCGCGCACGACCAGCGCGAGTACTCCGGAAGACCGTCACACCAGCCCTTTGACCTGTGACTTCAAGTTGGCAGAGGCTCGGTGCACCGCATCGCATGCATCGGGTGCGCCCCCACTGCACCGCGCCGGGTGCGCATTTCACGACGGCGGCCTCTATCACACACCCTCTTGACCGCGACCTGATCGGCGGCCGGGACGGGCTGTGTCAAGGAAACGTGCCGGGTGGCGGACCTGGTCAAGGGGGAATGCGAGCCGGGCCGAAACCTGGTCAAGAGGTCGGTCAGCGGCGCACGCACCGGTGCGGTGCGGGACATCGAGTGCGGCGCACCGGAATGCGCGAGCGCTGATGGGGTCCCGGCTCGTGACCCTCCCCTGCAATCGAACGACAGGTCACTCTCCGCGACCGCTCCCCAAGATCTGTGCCAGAACCTAGAAGCGAGAGCACTTGTCGGTGGGTTTCGGCATCACTCACTGTCCGTAGAGCGCATGAAAGTTGATGAGAAGTAGGAGCACCACCTGGCACCTCGCCCCAGCCACCCCATAGCGAAAAGGGCCGCCCGGCCTGCGGCCGGACAGCCCACACAACAAGATTTTCAGCAGTCTTCTAAGTCTGCGCCGAAACGTCCTGGTGGACCGGGACGTCGGCGGCCGCGCTCAGGCGCGGCGGGCCCGCCAGAGCCATACTGCCGTGCCGACCATCAGGGCGAGGCTTCCCAGGTTGCCCAGGAGGGCCGGGACTTCGCCCGCCGCCCAGCCGCTGATCAGGTTCCAGGTGACGATGACGGTGGTCGGCACGATGACGGTGAGCAGCACGCCGGTGGTCTTCTGGACGGCGGTCCAGTGCACTGAGGTGCAAAGAAGTACCGCGCCGGTGACACGGAACAGGAAGCCGAACACCGGGCCGGGGTCGAACGCCGCGTCGGGGCCGATGGAGAAGATCATCGTGAAGGGCAGCGAGAGGGTGAGCATCAGGAGCGGGACCAGGGGGTGCACCTTGCCACGCCGGGCGGGTGCACCGGCACCGCCCCGGGCCGGGGCCCCGGCGGCCCCGTTTTCCGCCTCGGCCAGCGCCGTCGCCGCGATCGTGCGGGGGTCCCCCAGCTCCGCCAGGACCTCGCCGATCGCGGCATCGGGGCGTTCGGTGCGCGTCACCTCGATGTGTTCGGCGAGGTCGGCGAGGAGTTCCTGGCGACGGTCGGCGGGGAGCGCGGAGCTCTCGCGTTCGACGGCGGAGAGGTAGTCGCGTACGGGGTCGGCAGAGGTCTTCATGCGGGGTCTCCGGTGGAGGGGTGCGGGGTGGTGAGGAAGGCGTCGACGGCGTTGCGGAAGCCGGGCCAGACGCGGGTGAACTCGTCGAGCGCGGCCCGGCCGCTGTCGGTGAGCGCGTAGTAGCGACGGGGTGGTCCGGAGGCGGACTCCTGCCAGGTGGTGGTGACCAGGTCGTCGCGGCGGAGCCGGGAGAGCAGCGGGTAGACCGTGCCCTGGCTGGTGGCCAGGGCGCCGGAGTCCTCCAGGGCGTGGAGGAGTTCCACGCCGTAGCGGGGGCGGTCCCGCATCAGGGCGAGTACGCAGTACTCCAGGACACCCTTGCGCAGCTGGGCGGCTGCCCGGGCCTGCTTGGTCGAATCACCTGGTTCCATGCGATGCAAGATACCTGGTGGGGCAAGCGAACAGGAAGGGGGGTCCCCTTCCAGAGCGTCGTCAGCGGTTGATTTCGAGGTTCGTCAGGACGAGCAGGGCACGCAGAAGATAGGTGGTGCGGACGGGGTCGGCGCGAAGCTTGGTGAGGATCCGCCAGTTCTTGAGGTGGGCGAAGCCGTGCTCGACGGGTGCGCGTCCGACGGCGAGGACACGGTTGGCGGTCTTCTGGCCGGGGGTGAGTTTGTGGGTGCGGCTGGCGGTGAAGCCGGTGACGATCACAGGATTGCGTACGTCGTTGTCCAGGCCGCGGAAGCCGAGGTCCGCGAGAGCGCCGAGTCCGGCGGCGCGCAGGTGGGCCAGGACGTAGTCGTGGCGGGCGGCGGTGATTCAAGCTCCGTACCGACCCCGCCCGCTCCACCCAGCTCCTGCGCGCCCTGCTCGTGTTGACGAATCTCGAAGTCAACCGCGGATTTTGATCACCCCCACCTCTGACGCGGTGGGATCGCACGCTGATCCAGCAGCACGATCCCTGCCCTGTCCTCACAGGGTCGATGACCCATGACTTTCACTGTTCGTCGCGGAAGCTGTTGTATTCGTCATTCATCAGGTCCCAGAAGGACCGGTAGCGGACCGCTCCGGGCAGCCAGTGGGCGAGATACCAGGCTTCCCACTCTCCGTCTGCGGTGACCACGCAGGGGTTGAGCAGGTAGACGTCGGTGGCGTTCGGGGTATGGCTGATCGTCAGGGTGTGCGGCAGGTATTCGGGGCGGAGCGAGGCGGGGTCCTGGGCCTCGCCGTAGACGAAGTACTCCTTGTCACTCACCCGAGGCGCCGTCTCCGTGGGTCCACCCGTCCAGCCTGTGATGAGCTCCGGGTCCAGGTCCCGGGCCCATCCGACTTCCTGGAGCGGCAAGATTCGGTCGATGCCATGGGTTGTGTTGAGCCAGCCGTTGCTGGTCAGCAGGAACTGCCGGTAGCTCGCCGGCAGAACGGTGCCCAGTCGCTGTTCGAGCGCGCTGAGTTCCTCGCCGGTAGCCCCAGCAGCCCCCAGCCAGCGAGCTTTGCGCACTTTGTCGGGAAACGGCTCGGCCCGCTCTTGTTCGTGCAGTACGGGGTCGAGCCACTCGTCACTCCACCGTTGCAGCAGATCCCGCCATGCGTAGCAGCGCCCATCATCCTGACTTTGTGTGCTTCCCATGGCGGAAGGTTAAGGGCGAGCACTGACACGCCCTTCGGTCTGTGAAGGCGGGACGGATTCCCAGCCGAGAACAGAATTCAGGCTGGGTACATCGGCCGTCGGTTTCGTCTCCCGCCCCGGCAAAGGCGATCTGTCTCTCGTTGAGAACACGGAACCGTGCCTGTAGTGGGGCGGCGCGGGCCTCGCGGTGACGGACGATCTACGCCTCAGACCACCGCCCATCGATGCGGGAGAGGACCAGGTCGGTCATCTCGGTGACCGGCCCTCGCCAGCGCACCGGCGGGACCGGCTTGCGCAGGGCGGCGGGGTAGCTGGCCGGGTCGTAGTCGTTGGCGAGCCAGACGTGGAATCTGTGCTCGCTCGGTGTCCGCGAGGATCTGGGGCAACGCATTCCAGGGGCTCGATTCAGCTAACTCGCCTTGCTTCTCAGTAAGTTGACTTAGAGGAGGCCACCTCCGGTCTTAGCATGTACACAGCCGACTCATGGGGGAAACGATGGATCCAACGGAGCTCGCGTCACAGACCGTGCGAGTAGTAACAGAGTTTGCCGGGGGCGCAGCCACCGCGGCGGCCACCGGAGTCGGGCAGGCCGTCTCCGACCTCGTACGGCAGCGGCTCAGCGGTACGCCATCGGGACAGGCGGCCTTGGCAGCTGTGGACGCGCAGCCTGATGACCCGGCTGCCGTCGCAGGGCTGCACAACGAGCTCAACGCCGGGGTCGCGGCCGACCAGGACTTTTCCGCCGCGTTGACTGCGGCCCTTGCTCCGGTTCTTGCCGGGCCGCCGCCCGAGGAGCCGCCCATGCAGACCATCCAGAACAGTGTGGTGATCGACGGTGGGTCGCGGGTGCGCGGCAACACCATTTCGCTCGGGCCGGTGACCTTCAACAACACTCCTGCGGGACGCACCGCCTTCGGTGCGATCTGCGTCGCGCTGGCGACCTTGGTGGCGCTCTTGGTCTACGGCAGTATCCAAGCCTTGGACGGTGACTCTCCAGGCTCCCAGGCCAGAGGCGGGTCGGAGCCGGGGCAGGGCCAACAGAAGACCGGGACCGACAGCAACGAAACGGGCAACGACACAGCAGGCATCGGCAATGCGGACCGCGCGATGCCACTCGCCGACGCAGAGGCCGTCCGCAACGTACTGCCGGACGCGACAAGCCTGCCGTCGGGCTGGACCGAGAGCTCAGCACCCACCGCAGACGTCTCCGCGCAGGATGACGGCTCCACCTTCGAAGGCGAGGCCGAATATCTGGGGCGCTACAGCATGGAGACCCAGTTCCTGGTTCGCTCCTACCCGGACGAGGACACGGCACAGACGGCCTTCGACGCGATATCCTCCAAGGCGCGGAAGGAAGGTGCGAGTTCACTGACCATGGCGCAGATCGGGGACCGGGTCGCAGCGTTCTCGATCTCGACGAGTCAGGGAGACGCCTACGTCACCCACACCACCCGCAGCACTGTGGTCCGCACCGGAACGGTCCTCACCAGCGTCGTCGGCAACGACAACGAGAGCCGCAGCTACAGCAGCGCAGACCTCGAAAGCCTCACCCGACTCCTCTCCGACCGCGCCCGAACGGCCCAGACGGGCTGACAACCCGGCCCGCCCTGAGAGTCGCACTCAAGTACCACACCGCCCGCTTTCAGCTCGTCCCCGCGCTCCGCTCCGAACTCCACGTCGCCACCCCGGCCGTACGGCATCCCGGCTCCGTTTGGACGGCCCTGCCGGTGCAGAAGCTCGCGGCGCCGGCCACGGCAATGGAGGTCCGCCTCGCGTACGCCCGCGTCTCCAGCCGGACACAGGAGATCCAGTCTCAGATCGACGCCCTCGAAGCGTCCGGCGTGCACCGGCTGTTCCAGGAACAGATCAGCACCCGGGTCAGGGAACGCCCCGAGATGAAGGCCGCCCTGGCGGCGGCCCGCGAGCGGCAGGCGGTCGAGTCGCGTGACGGGCGCTCAGCGCCTCGTCTCGTACCTGGTCAGGATCACGCCGCAGGGAAGCGTCCGCGTCTCCACCAGGTTCAGGTTCACCCAGTTGTCCAGCGCGGTGAAGAACGGCGTGCCGCCGCCCACCAGGACCGGCGCGGTGGCCAGCACGTACTCGTCAATCAGCCCGGCCCGCATGGCCGCCCCGGCGAGCGTCGCGCCGCCGATGTCCATCGGGCCGCCGTCCTCGGCCTTGAGCCGGGTGATCTCGGCGACCGCGTCGCCGGTGACCAGGCGGGTGTTCCAGTCGACCTTGTCGATCGTCGAGGAGAACACCACCTTCGACATGTCCCGCCAGCGGCGCGCGAACTCGATCTCCGCCGGGGTGGCGTTGGGCTGCTGGTCGCCGGTCGGCCAGTAGGAGCTCATCGTCTGCCACAGCTTGCACCCGTACAGCGACAGGTCGGTCGCCTGCAACTGGTCGGACCAAAACTGGAACAGCTCGTCGCTCGGCACGCTCCAGCCGATGTCGTCGCCGGGCGCGGCGATGTAGCCGTCCAGGGTCAGGTTCATGCCGTAGATCAGTTTCCGCATGGCGCCAGCCTTCCGTGAGTCGGTCTCACGCGTACAGACCGGCGCGGCGCGGGAAACTCATCGGTGCGCGACCTGAGCTCACATGTAGTCCTCGTGCTCGGTGGCTCAGCCGCAGACTCATCGTTCCGCCGAGGAAATGGCATCGATCTGAGACTGATCTTGGGTGACATCGCGGTGAGACAACAGAGAACCAGCAGGTCACAGAAGATCGACATGTCATCGGCGGCGAGACCCTACACAAGACCGACCAGAGCGCCGGAGAAGGGGAGTAACCGATGGTCGACTCGCTCGGGGACAGTCTGGACCGCGCGCTGGAGGGGGCGTTCACCCGCCGCATCCCGCAGAGCGCCCAGGCGCAGATGAAGTACCTGGTCAAGCAGCTCAAGGGCACCAAGGCCGCTGCGCAGGCGCTCGGGATCTCCCAGCGCACGGTGGAACGTTACGTCGCGGGAAAGCTGAAGCGGCCCCGCCGCGACCTGCGCGACCGCATAGAACGTGAGGTCAAGAAGAGGTGGCAGCCGCAGATCCGCGCGAAGGCGAGGAAGAAGGCGGCGTCCACGGGCGGGCTGGTCGTCTCCACCCGCGCCCGCTTCGGGTTCACCGCCGCCTCGGGAACGACCGACGACGCCCGGATCCGCGACATCACCCAGGCCCTGCCACCCGAGTGGGCAGACCGCCTGTTCACCGCCCGCGAGCAGGGAGCCAACGAGCGTCAACTCCAGCAGATCGCGGCCGACGGCCTCGCCCAGATGTACTTCCGCGCCAACAACTCCCGCGCGCACGGGCTCGGGGTGGAGTTCACCGACGTGGAGCGGATCGACATCCAGCTGTGACCGCCCGCCCGTGGGAGGGGCCCCGAGCCAGCACGCGGGACGCTGTTGGTTTATTCGGGGCCGGGTGTGACGTCGGCTTTCGAGACCCGGTTGTGGTCTTGAAGGCCGACGTTGCCGTATGGGGTGGGTGCGGGTATCGATGCAGCCGAAGGGTCGGGGCGAGGTTCGAGCGGAGACGGTGTGGGTGGCGCGGGCCGCATTCCCGAAGGGGAGTCCGGCGATCCGGGTCCGGGACGAGCTGGGGCCGATATTCACGGACGAGAAGTTCGCGGACCTGTTCCCAGTGCCGGGGAAACCCGCCTGGTCGTTGGGGCAGCTGGCACTGGTGCTGGTGCTGTAGTTCGTCGAGGAGCTGACGGACCGGCAGGCCGCACAAGCAGTGCGGGCACGGATCGACTTCACGTACGCCGCCGTGCCTGGCACTGGATGATCCGGGCCAACTTCTCGGTGCCGTCGGAATTCAGGGACCGGCCCGGGGAGGCCGGTACCGGGAAGTTCGGCGAGGTTTCATCCTGTCCGGATCTCGCTCACCGCTGGTGCGGAGCAGGCTGTTCCGTGCGTAGAGGCGGATCTCGTCCGGCATCCTGTTGCGGTGACTCGACTTCCCTTACACCAGCGGCGGCGGTGGGTGCGGCTGGGACTTCTGGTGCTGTGCGCGCTGGTGTCGGTGGCGCTCGGCTGGGTGTTGCTGGCCTCCGATCAGAAGTTGGATAACGAGCAACTGGTCGCCTGGTTCGGCCTGTTTGTGTCACTGGCCGCCCTGGCGGTGTCCCTGGCCCAGTTCTTCCCGCCACTGCCGCCGCCCACCGACGCGGCGCAGCTCGCGGACGACCTGGCGGTCTCGGTGCGTGAGCAGTGGGAGGAAGAGGTCACGGCCCGCAACCTACGTGTTCCGCGCGTGATTCCGTTGTCCTGGTCCGCTACCCGCCGACCGGTGGCCGCGCCGCCCGAGGAGACGCACGGAGGCACCGTCGACGCCCGTGTACTGCGACTGTCGCTGAACGGCCGGCTGGAGGGCGACTTCGACCAGGCCGCTCGACGGCTGGCCCAAGGGTACCGGCGCGTGCCCACTGGCCGTCTCGTGGTGCTGGGCGAACCCGGTTCGGGCAAGACCGTGCTGGCCGCCATGCTCAACCTGGGGTTGCTCGCCGAACGCGAGCCGGGAGCGCCGGTTCCCGTACTGCTCACGTTGTCCAGTTGGGACCCTGTGAGCGAATCGCTCAGAGACTGGATCGAGCGCACACTGGGCACCGCCTACTACGGCGGACGGATCGACATCCCCAGGCTGCTGCTGCGTGGACAGCGCTTGCTGCTGATCCTGGACGGCCTGGACGAGATGCCCGAGGCATCGCGCCGCAGCGCCGTATGTGTGATCAACGAATCCTGCGGTGAGGGTGCCGGGGTCGTGCTGACCTGCCGCTCGGCCGAGTACCAGGACGTCATCGAGGGAGGCTCGCCCGTCCTGCGTTTTGCTCCGGTGGTGGAGGTGGCACCGGTGTCGGCCGCGGACGCCGTCGCCTACCTGAGCGATGTCAGCTGGCCCGCCGGTGTCGTATGGGAGCCGGTGTACACGCATCTGCGGGCGAACCCCGACAGCCCAACGGCGGTTGCCCTGTCCACTCCGCTGGCCCTCACCCTGACCCGCACTGTGTACAGCAGTTGCGACCGCGACCCGAATGAACTCCTCGACTTCGACAGCTCGCACGCGGTGGAGGACCACCTTCTGGACCACATCATCACCGCCGCGTACGCCCCGGCGCCGGGCAGCGGCGGACAACGGAACACGGGCGAATGGCAGCGCAGCGCGAAGCAGGCCGAGGCGTACCTGACCTACCTGGCGACCTACCTTCACCGGTACCGCGAACGCGACCTCGTCTGGTGGCAAATGAGCCAGCGCCTGTCGTCCCGCCTCACCGGCTTCGGACTGGGAATCGCTGTTGGCCTGCTCGCGGCGTTCACCGTGATCGGTGGGATGTCCCTCACGGGCACAAATTTCTACGGCTCCGACGGACCTGACGTTGCGATGATGATCGGGTTCGGCAGCGCAATTCTGACCATGATTGTCTGGTACGCGGCACCGGGCGGGTCGCCGGGGAGGTTGTCACTCAGGTGGCACGGTTCCCTGGGGCGGCTCGGAAAGGGCTTCGCCGCCGGTCTGAGGCTGACCGCCATCCTGATCGTCCCCGTCGGCGCAGCGGGGGCCGTCGCCCTCGCGTTCTCGGGCAAGTGGACCGAGCCGAATCTCGCCGACTACGTCATGCCGGTGGCGGCAGCATGCGGGGCGGCTCTCGCGATCAGCCTCGCCCTCGCCGCGCACGCCTGGCTCGATGCGCCGTCGGACCACTCCAAGAAGGCCAGCCCCGCGGGCCTCCTGCACCAGGACCGGACATCGTCACTGGCCGGAGCCCTGGCAGCCGGAGCGGTTCTCGGAGCCTCCGCCGCACCGCTGACCATTCTCGGCTGGTCGGCCGCGTTCATTGTCTTCTCCGGACTCACATACGGTCCTGCTGCTCCTTCAGCCACCGGCTTCATCGCCGAAAGGTTCCACAGCAACGCCGCTTACAGCTCGGAAACGGCCGTCGTCATGAGCACCCTGCTGCCCGCAGCGGTTTTCGCCCTGCTGGTTCTGCTGACCAGGGCATGGCCAAGATTCCTCCTGCTCCGCCTGACCCTCGCCGCCCGGGGAAAACTGCCCTGGAACCTCATCCGCTTTCTTTCCGACGCCCGGGACCGGCAACTGCTACGGCAGTCAGCAGGTGCGTATCAGTTCCGGCACATCCGCCTGCAGGACCGGCTCGCGAGCCGAGCGCTGGCTCAGGACCGCGCACTCCCCACCCGCGTCCGGACCGGTCGGCGCCGCACGATCCAGGCAACCACCACAGCCACCGCGGCCACTCTGCTCCTGGCCGTTGCACTCGCGGTGCCCGACAGCTCCCCCGACCGTTCCGCGCGCGACTTCATGAACACAGGCGATGTCAAGTACATGACCTTCGGTCGGCCAGGAACCGACACTCTCATTACGGTCAATGAGCAGCAAGAGGTGCGGCAATGGAACACGAAAACCGGCAAGGAGCTCGGCCGCAAGAAGGCCATCCCATCCGTCGGTAAATGGGATTTGCCTGAAGATTACGAGAAATTCGACCTCTTCGTGGCACTCCCGAATGGACTCCTGGCGTTTATGGATGGCGTGGACAACGTCGACGAAGCGGGAAACCCGCCCTCTTTCAACGCAAAAATATTTCCATGGAATGGCACAGAATGGAAAAGCGATCCCTCTGCGCTTCCAAACAAAAAGCTTCTCGCCGAAATCTATTCCAACCCTTATGTGGACATCGACTGGCTCTCGCAAGGGTCCGTCACTTGGCGCGATAAGAAAACCGGGAGAAGGCCACACTGTAAGTTTCGCCTCGAAGAGTTAATCAAAGCGTGGCCCGAAGTGTGGCACGTCAGCGATGACGGCGAACGCTTGGCCTTCGCGATTGACAACTACGTCATCACGGGAACGTTCAATGACTGCAAGAAAAATGATCCGTTGTGGTTCGGTTACCATTCCGTCAAATCTCTTGCGCTCAGTGCTGACGGTAGTGAGCTGGCGGTTAACGCCGACGGCATCACTCGGCTGCGGACCCTGGATCACTGATATGCGGTAGACCGAGCATGCCACCGCATGAGACAAGGTGTCGTCTCGCCCACTTGTCGTGGCAGCGCCCGAGGTCTGCCCGAATCTGCGCCGCCACGCTGCGCATCGCACATGGCGGCGGTCTTTTGGGTCCCGCCGTCTCCGCCCGTACCTTGCCCGACCCCTTCGGCCGCATCGACACCCGCACCCACCCCATACGGCAACGTCGGCCTTCAAGACCACAACCGGGTCTCGAAGGCCGACGTCACACCTGGCCCCGGATAAACCAACAGCGTCCCAGCACGCGGTTCGGGGCCCCCTTTCTGTGCCGTCGCTGGGTCAGCCGACGGCCTGCCGGTCGGCCAGCATCTTCCTGGCCTGCTGGTAGTCCTCGTACGTCGCGGCCTGCAGCGTCTCCATCCGGGTGAGCACCCTCGCGGTGTTGTTCTGCTTCATCGCGCTGCCGGCGAACTCCAGCAGCACCTCCACCATCGCGTGGCTCTTCCAGTGCCGCAGCTCCGCCTCGTTCACCATCTCCGGGTCGCCGGCCATCATCAGGTCGACCAGCCGGTCCCGGGCCCACCCCTCCCGCTGCCGACGCCACCAGCCCCCGCCCGGCCGGTTCAGATCCCGCACCTTGCGGATCTGCCCCACCAAGGCCCGGATCTGCGCCTCCTGCTCCGGCGTCCACTCCCGCCCAGCACCGTCATGAAGCGCCTGCACGGCCTCCTGCACGACCTTGGCACCGTCACCCGCTCCATCGCTCAGCTGCTCCACGGCCTTCCTGAGCGACGCTTCCGCCGTCTGTGCACCGTCATGTTCGGACACACTCACCCCTTTCTTCTCCGGAACGCGCGGCATACACGCCGCGCGGCGCCCCGGACAATCGGACGATCAGACCGGTGCGCATATTGAGCTCGTGCCTCATCCCGGTCCTGGCCGTCCTGGATGAGCGGTTGCGGGTTGCAGCTACTCCTTGCCGTGTTCCAGGCGTCGGCGGGCCTCCTCGCGCCGGGCCGCGGCCTCGTACGCGTAGGACCTCGCCTGTTGTTGCTGGGGAAGACCAGCGGGGTTGGAGCTCCGCTGGGTGATGTCGTTGCCCAGACGGGCGGCGATCAGACGGACCGGCAGATGGCTGCCGCCCTCGGCGAACTCGAGCAGGTGCGCCAGCGCGTTCAGCTCGCTTCTGCGCATTGGCAGGTTCACCATCTCGTCGTCCCCGCAGGTGAGTGCGTCGACCGTCCGGCCGTAGTAGGCGGTGTCCCACTCCTGAGAAGCACGCTCCCGTGCCCCTGACAGTCGTGGCTGAGATCGCTTCGCGCGCCAGTGCGGCAGGTCAGATGCGCGGCCGCGTCCAGTGAGACAGACAGGAACCGTAGGTGCGCGCCGGCCGCCCCCGCGCGCTTTGAAATCTGTGAGTCTCACAGCCCATTTCCCCAGGTAGGAGCGCTGCCCTGTGAGGTGCGATAGCTGTTGTCCCGTCGCAAAGGATCTGGTCTTCGAGGCCGGCTCTGACCTGGATCGGCCAGATCAAGTGAGACGCGGAGGCATTGAAGGTCTCAGGTGATCTGGTCCGGGGAGAGTGGATACCTGTGTCCGTCTCAGGTGATCTGGTTCGCCTGGGGCGTTTCCGCCCGCTTGCTGGGGTCGCGCTCAAGCTGGCAGCCCAGCCATGCGGCAACGTCCGTGATGACCGCCGCGTCGACGTGCTGGGGTGCCATGTACCCGGCGGGCGTCGACGGTCCTGTCCCTGGGAAGAAGAGGTGGTCGTTGGCTTCGTGGATTTGGATGGTGACGTCCGGACGCCCGGTCAGTCCATCTCGCCAGAGGGACAAGTCGTGCTCGACGGTGACCTGGTAGTCGCGGCCGCCCTGAAGGATCAGCAGCGGCTTGTCCAGGCGGGCGGCGGTGGCAACCGGGTCATAGGAGCGCAGGTCCAGCCAGTACGAGGCCGGAAGGCCGAAGGGAAGGTCATCTCGGGGCGTACGGGGTGACAGGGCAGTCTCGACGGTTGTGGCCTGCCGGGTTATCTCCGCAAGGACCGCCTCGGAGTGCGGGCCGGGGTCGAGGGCGGCGAGGTGGCCCACGACCCGGACGGCCGCCCGGTGCATGGGCTCGGCGTCACCCGCCAGGATCACGACGCCCGCGACAGACGGCTCGGTCTCGGCGACCCGTGGGGCGACCTTGCCACCCATGCTGTGCCCGGCGACGAACACCCGGCTGGAATCGACGCACGGCTCCTCCTGGAGCAGACGCACGGCGGCGACGGCATGGGGGACGTACTCGCGTGTCATCGTGAAGTCGTCCGCGGCAGCCACCTCCGCCGCGTGTGCGAAGGCCACCTTGTCGTGGCGCAGCACCGCCACGCCGCGGCTGGCCAGACCCCAGGCGAGGTCCTTCAGGGGCTTGTTGGGTCCGCTGGTCGCGTCCCGGTCGAAGGGACCTCCGCCGCTGAGAAGCACGACCCCGGGCCACGGGCCGTCACCGCGCGGAACGGTGACGGTGCCGGCCACTGCGAGAGCACCGGCTCCGACGGTGACGTCGTGCTCCTCGAAGGCATCCGGATCCGCGTAGGAGGGCGCCTCCCATGGTTCGCAGGCAGGGGGCGCGAGGCGCAGCCCGTTCAGCAGGCCGGCGGAGTCGACCGACATAACGGCGGTGAACTGTCCCCGTTCGCAGACCACGGGAACGCTAACCCGGATCAGGTCCGGCCGCAGGCGCTCGCTCGACGGTTCGCCGAGGTCCGTGACCGGACCGGTTCCCGCGGTCTCGGCGAGCCAGGCCGCCTGGAGGGTCTCGGCGGTCAGCGCAGCGCGCAACGGCTTGGCGAACAGCGCAGCGATCTCCCTGAAACGGCCATCGATTGCCCACTCGACCACCAGCACGGCGGTGTCCTCTGCAGTCCGCATCCCCTCACCTTTCTTAGATTTGAGAAAGTTAGCATGCGTGAGAAAGTGGAGTGATGGACACCTTGGAACTCCTGGCGCATCCTGTCCGCCTCCGCGTGGTCCACGCACTGCGTGGCGGGCGGGCCCTGACAACGGGGCAGTTGTGCGCTCTGATCCCGGACGTGTCAAAGGCGACCGTCTACCGGCACGTCGGCCTTCTCGCCGCGGGCGGCATCCTCGACGTCGCCGACGAACGGCGAGTGCGGGGCGCCGTCGAACGCAGCTACCGGCTACGGCAGGAACGCGCGGGCATCGACACGGAAACCGCGCGCGCGCTCACCCCGCAGCACCACGAGCGGGCATTCGCTGCCGCCATGGCCGCCCTGATTGCGGAGTTCGGCGCTTACCTGGAGCGCGAAGGCAGCGATCCCGTGGACGACCTCGTCGGCTATCGGCAGCACGCGATCTGGCTCAGCAAGGACGAGCTCGTAGCGCTGATCGGCACGATGCAGGCCGCCATCGCGCCCCTCCTCGCCAACGAATCCTCGCGGGAACGTACCCGCTACCTCCTCAGCCCCATCCTGTTCCCCGCCGAACAGGCCGAACAGGCCGAACAGGCCGAACAGGGCGAACAGCAAGACCCGCTGTAGCCGACACCGCCGCTCGCGGTGAGTCAGATCATCTGAGATGACGAGCGAATCAGACCAGATCACTTGAGACGGGGCCAGGTCGACAGAGACGGGACAGCTGTGCGAGCAGCCATCGGCCAGGGCCTGTGTGTCCTCTGACAAGTAATCTTGACCGTTTGCCAGGCTAGTTTGACCGGCCCGTTCCACGCTGAACCGCGCCTCCCTACAGGCGATGGCCCGGCCAGTCCGGGGTGGCAGCTGGCGATGGGGTGCTGTGCCGGGTGGTTTGGTGACTGGCCTGGCGGCGACGGAATCGGGAGTCGGGGGCGGGACTGGCCGCAGTCAGGGGGACTTTACGGCGTTGACCATGGTGTATCCCATCTTGTCCCGGCATAGGGCGAGGATGCGCGGGTAGACGGTGTCGAGCTGCGCCATCGCGTCGGTGCCCACCAGCTCCGCGATCTGGGCGCGCCTTGCGGCGAACAGGCGCGGGATGAGCTCGTAGGTGGGCTTGAACGCCCGGGACATGTCGCGCGTGTCCTGGATGGCGAAGCCGGCCTCGCCGAGCATGCGGGAGTAGTCCTCGGGTCCGGCGGGGAGGCGGGAGAGGGCGAACGCGGCCTGGAAGAGCTGGACTTCCTCGGGTGTGAAGGGCACGGCTTCGTAGCAGTCCGCGAGGACGAAGCGGCCCCCGCCCCGCAGCACCCGCCGAACCTCGCGGATCGCGGCGGGGCGGTCGGAGAAGTGAGCGAAGGACTCGATGGCCCACGCGGCGTCGAAGGTCTCGGACTCCTGGGGCAGGGCCATGGCGTCCGCCTGTTCGAAGGTGACGCGGTCGGACAGTCCCGCCTTCAAGGCACGGTCGCGGCCGGCCCGGACCTGCGCGGCGCTGACCGTCACGCCGAGCACGCTCGCGCCCGACTCGGTGCCGATCCGCACGGTGGGCCGGCCGGTGCCGCAGCCGACGTCCAGCATCCGCTGTCCCGGCAGCAGCCCGACCACGTCGATGAGGGTGCCGGTCCAGGAGTCCTGGGCCCGGGTGAGTTCCTCCCACATCTCGTCGGCCGTCAGCTCCCCCGTCTCCGTCCGCACGCCGTCGGTCCACATGCCCAGGTGCATGCTGTCGCCCATGGTCAGGCCGTACAGGCCCCCGAAGCGGTCGTACCATTCGCCGACCTCCCGGGCCGATGGATTGCTCATGTCCAACTCCTCGCTTCCGGGCGGCCCACGGGGTGGGCCGGCGCCGCCGGGCCGACCCGGCCGATCGGCCCCGCTGCCTCCACCACTTCCCGCACGCCGAGGCGGCCCGCCTCCTGCGCGGAGAGGTCTGGCATCAGCAGGCCGCCCGAACGGCCACCGCCCATACTGCCGCCCTGGCACCGGACAACCTCGGCGTCGAGGTCGAACAGCGTGAACTGGGCACCTATGACCGGATGTTCACCCTCATTGAGGGCGGCGGCGGGAAAGAGGAGGCGGACACCTGATGCCCCGCACCTCAGCGGCCGGCTCCCGGCCCGGCACGGCGAAAACTGCGGACACAACAGCGCCCACTGGCCGTCAGACTGCCTCGGACCTGGCATTCCTTGCCCGTGCGATGAAGGCTCCCACTCTGCTGGACGCCGCCGAACGTCTGGCCGAACGCGCCCGCGCCGAGTCCTGGACCCACACCGAATACCTGGTCGCCTGCCTGCAACGCGAGGTGTCCGCCCGCGACAGCCACGGCGGCGAGGGCCGCACCCGGGCTGCCCACTTCCCCGCGATCAAGACCATCGAGGGGCACTGTCACGTTGACTGACCGGCCTGGGATGATCTTCTGGTTGGTCGTGCTGGGAGGGGGCGTCCGTGGACAGCGCACCGCCGTCGTCCAAGGGGCACCGGTACCCGGTGGAGATCATCGCGCACTGCGTGTGGCTGTACTTCCGTTTCCCGCTGTCGTTCCGCGAGGTCGAGGAGCTGATGCTTGAGCGCGGCGTGCTCGTCTCCCACGAGACGGTCCGCCGCTGGTGTACGAAGTTCGGGCAGGCCTACGCTAACGGCCTGGGCCGCCGGCGTGTGCAGCCGGGTGACAAGTGGCACCTGGACGAGGTCTTTCTCAGGATCAACGGTGAGCTGAAGTACCTGTGGCGGGCCGTCGACGCCGATGGCAACGTGCTCGACATTTTGGTCCAGAACCGGCGGGACGCCGCTGCGGCCAGGCGGTTCTTCCGCAAACTACTCAAGAAGACCTGCTCGGTGCCGAGGGTGGTCGTCACCGACAAGCTGCGCTCCTACGGCGCGGCCCACCGCGAGGTCATGCCCTCCGTAGGACACCGCGCCCACAAGGGTCTGAACAACCGGGCCGAGAACAGTCATCAGCCGACGAGGCAGCGCGAACGCGCGATGAAGGGCTTCCGCAGCGTGGGCGGGGCCCAGCGGTTCCTGGCCGCGTTCAGCGGCATCTCACCGCACTTCCGACCACGCCGCCACCTGATGACCGGCACCGAATACCACACCGAGATGACCACCCGCTTCGCCATCTGGGACGAGATCACCGGCGCCACCGACCAGCCCATCGCAGCGTAAGCCAGGCCCCCACCCAACCCCTACACACCCTGACGCGCCCTCAATCGATCAACACCGCACCAACGTGACAACGCCCGTGGGGTTGTTGGCTTCTTCGTCCGTCGTTTTGCGGGGCCCGGTTTGTCGACTGTGTGCACGTCATAGCGTGGGGTGGGCCGGGTGTTCTTGCGGCCGGGCGGCCGGCCTGGGCCGGGGCGGGAGGATTTCGGTGCTCCGGCGGGACAGCCGGCCTTCGGGCGGAGGTGCCGGAAATCGCGGCGGACTCGGGCGGGAGTGAGCCTGTCGGACGGGCTCGGTCTCTCCCACGGCCGTCGCAGGTCGGCTGCCAGCGGGCGGGCCAGACGTAGTTGGGTGAACACAGCGAGGATCAGCCAGGTCCACCGGTCGGCTGCTTCGGGGGTGCGGATCTTGGGGCAGGTCCAGCCCAGGGTCTGCTTGAACAGCCGGAAGGTGTGCTCGATGTCGAAGCGCCGCAGGAACGCCTGCCACAGACGGTCGACGTCGGCTGTGGTGGCATCGGTACCCGACCACCACAGCCACACCGGCTTCGGTGTCGCGCCGCTGGGCAGGTGCTCGACCTGCAGGCGGATCACGGTGCCTTCGATCACCGGCAGGGCGCCCAGCTGGGCAGTCCAGGCGGATCGATGGGTCAGCCTCGGGTGGAGCCGGTCCCAGGCCCGTGCGGTGGCAGTGCCGTAGAGACGGGTCCCGGTCACCGTCTGCGCGTCGGGTGTGTTCCAGGTGGCGGGGTCGCCGAAGACGAACTCGCCACCGTGGCGGGGCGGGCGGCCCCGGGCGCCCGGCATACGGCGCGGGACCGTGCGGCGCAGGACGCGGTCCGAACGCATCCGGCCCAGCACCTGCACCGGCAGATCCTTCAGCAGGAAGGCCAGCCGCGGCACGTCGTATCCGGCGTCCACCACGATCAGAACGTCCGGATCGCCGTCTTTCCACTGCCCGGACGCCATCAGCCGCTCGACGAGTTCACGCATCTGCCCGGCCGTGACAGTGGCGGCATCATCCCCTGGGGCCAGACGCAGTGCGTCCAGCGGGGCGGTCCACGAACTGCGGCCCGTTTCCAGCGCGCAGATCACCGAGTACGGCCAGCCGGGAACAGGGATGTGCTGGTCCTTGCCCCGTCCGTAGGTGTGGCACAGGATCCGCTGCGGTGAGGTATGCGCGCTGGGGCGCAGCCAGCAGGTGATGTCGGCGGCCAGGACCAGGCGGCCGTCCGCCGCCCGCGGCAAAGACACCGCAGCCAGGGCCCACCGCAGCCTGCCGACATCGACCTCGCCCGCGGCCAGGGCGTCGTAGAGCCCACCGTGCCCGCGACGATGCTCGCCCACCAGCGACAGCTCCACCAGCGACCGGACCGGACCATCCGCACACAACACGGCGTCCGCAAGCTCGAACAACGCATCCGCACGCCGGGGCAGACAGGAGTAGAACTCACCCCGGAAGCGTGACAGTTCCGCAAACGGCGTTGTCACGTTGGTGCGGTGTTGATCGATTGAGGGCGCGTCAGGGTGTGTAGGGGTTGGGTGGGGGCCTGGCTTACGCTGCGATGGGCAGGGCGGTGGCGCCGGTGATCTCGTCCCAGATGGCGAAGCGGGTGGTCATCTCGGTGTGGTATTCGGTGCCGGTCATCAGGTGGCGGCGTGGTCGGAAGTGCGGTGAGATGCCGCTGAACGCGGCCAGGAACCGCTGGGCCCCGCCCACGCTGCGGAAGCCCTTCATCGCGCGTTCGCGCTGCCTCGTCGGCTGATGACTGTTCTCGGCCCGGTTGTTCAGACCCTTGTGGGCGCGGTGTCCTACGGAGGGCATGACCTCGCGGTGGGCCGCGCCGTAGGAGCGCAGCTTGTCGGTGACGACCACCCTCGGCACCGAGCAGGTCTTCTTGAGTAGTTTGCGGAAGAACCGCCTGGCCGCAGCGGCGTCCCGCCGGTTCTGGACCAAAATGTCGAGCACGTTGCCATCGGCGTCGACGGCCCGCCACAGGTACTTCAGCTCACCGTTGATCCTGAGAAAGACCTCGTCCAGGTGCCACTTGTCACCCGGCTGCACACGCCGGCGGCCCAGGCCGTTAGCGTAGGCCTGCCCGAACTTCGTACACCAGCGGCGGACCGTCTCGTGGGAGACGAGCACGCCGCGCTCAAGCATCAGCTCCTCGACCTCGCGGAACGACAGCGGGAAACGGAAGTACAGCCACACGCAGTGCGCGATGATCTCCACCGGGTACCGGTGCCCCTTGTACGACGGCGGTGCGCTGTCCACGGACGCCCCCTCCCAGCACGACCAACCAGAAGATCATCCCAGGCCGGTCAGTCAACGTGACAGTGCCCCGGGGGCATAGACGAGCCAGGTCGACACTCCGGCCTGCTTGGCGACGGCGGCAAACGTGACGGTCTCGCCCGCCTGACCGTTCATCGGCTCTTGTTCCGGCCAGGGCGTGGCATTCGGAGGTAGGTGGCCGAGCTACCACGCGGGAGGCGGGATGGGGCTGACCGGATTCGAACCGGTGTCCTCCCACACGCGGTGAAGGCGCGACGCTGACCCTCTACGGCTGGGTCACCGAGGACGCCGAGCTGAAGACCCTGGCGAACTGGGAGTCGTTCACCACCAACTGGCGTGGTCTGGAAGGAAGTTCGGCATGACCGACCACCACCTTCCGTCAGTTCCTGCCAGCGGTTCGACCGACCCGGACCGGTTTTCGCAGAGCGCCGCGCTGATCGACGGCTTGGACCCGGTCTTCGCCGGGCCGCTTTTCGATGGGCGGGACCCGCGGCTGGCCGGCGTGTTCATGCGCGGATCGCGGCAGGTCCGGCTGGACATCACCGCCCTCCCGCTGGTCATGCGCCGCGAGGTCGGATGGTGGCTGGCCACCTGCGCACGAACCGGCGAACGCCAGGCCCACGCCAGCGAGTGGAACCGCTGGGCGGCCACCGCCGCCGACGTCATTGCACGTCACGCGCACGTCGCCTCCTTCGCCGACCGGTCGCTGGCCGAGTGGATGACCGCCTGGGCCCGCAGATTCCACGCCGACCGGGGCCGGATGCCTGCCCCTGGGCACCGGCTCCGGGCCGAGCACGCCCTGCGCGGCATGCTGGAACGGCTACTGCGGCAGTACGCCAGCGAGGTCGACTGGTGGCGCCACGACATCTGGTCGCTGCGGCTGGACCCACGCATCCCGCGGCGCGAACACGAACCACGCGCCAACACCGCCGTCCGCTGGGGCGACATCACCCCGCCCTGGCTGCGGGAGGGGACCAAGTTCTACCTGCGGCTGCAGATGGAATCCGGGCAGCTGACCTGGTCGACAGTGATGCAGCACCGCGTGAACACGGCACGCTTCGCCGCGTTCGTGACCAAGCGCGAAATCGACCACCCCGCCTTGGCGGACGGCTCCGAGCGGAGCCTGCGCGCTCTCGCGCTGGACTTCGGCACCTTCCTGCACAACTGGCAGCGCGAGACACCGGGCCGGGCCGAGGTCGGCGGCAGCCTCCAGCCGAGGACGATCAACAAGAACCTGCAGACGATCGACCTGTTCTACCGGGTCATGACCGACTGCCGCACCGAGGCCGCCGAAGCCCTGAACGATGCACGGTGGCTGGCGCTCACCGACAGCCATGCCCGCATGTTCCGCCCCGCCGACCGGCCCCGTCCGCGCGAGGTCCGCGAGGCCGACGAACGCAACTACATCAACGACACCGACCTGAGCAGCATGCTCACCCACATCGAGCTCCTCGGACTGCCGGCCGAGCAGACCCGCACCGTCGTCCGCGACGCCCGCCAGGTCGGGCTGGCCGGGCTCGGACATCCCGCGGTCATGCGGGCCTGGCTCATCCAGGCCATGACCGGACGCCGGGCCAGCGAAGTGCTGATGATGGACTTCGAGCCGCTGTCTGACATCCCCGCCCTGGACGCCGCCGCTGTCCCGGAGGGCGGGATAGTCGCGCGGCTCCGCTACCAGCAGACGAAGATCGACGCGGCGCCGAACACCATCCTGGTCGGCCGGGACGTGGTCGAGATCATCCGGGAACAGCAGGCATGGGTGCGCGAGCGCTGGCGCCTGGGCCCCTCCGAGACCATCCGCTACCTGTTCCCGAAGACCATCGGCAACCGGCACGGCGCCAAGTCCTGGGAGACCAGCAACTACAACCACGTCTTGAAGGACTTCAGCCACCACTTGGACCTGCGCGACTCGCGCGGCGAGCTCCTCCTCTACTCACGAAGCCACCGGCTCCGCCACACGAAGGCGACCACGCTCATCAACGCCGGTGCCCCCATCCACGTCGTCCAGCGCTACCTCGGCCACCTCTCCCCGGAGATGACGATGCGATACGCGGCGACCCTTGCGAGCACTGCCGAGCGCGAGTTCCTCGCCCTGGCCAAGGTCGGGCGCGACGGGCGCGATATCGGCATGGACCGCCGCGACATGCTCGACCTCGTGCAGCTCGACCGCCGCACCGACCGCATCCTGCCCAACGGTTACTGCCTGCTACCGCCCACGCGGTCCTGCGACAAGGGAAACGCATGCCACGGCTGCGACCACTTCGCAACTGACCGCACCTTCCTGCCGGACATCCAGCGTCAACTCGCCGAGACCCAGTCCCTGGTCGCCGCCGGCAGGCTCGCCACACCGAGCGGTACGGCGAGCCGATGAGCGGGGCCAACGTCTGGCTGGAACAGCGCAACGCGGAGATCCGCAGCATGCAGCTCGAAATCGCCGCCCTCGAAGTTCAGCCGACCGACAGCACGATTGCCGTCCGCGGCGCCGGCGTGCTCGGTCGCACCGGCTACCAGGACGCCACCGACTCCTCGGACAGCAGAGGGGCATCACGCTCATGAACGAGCGGCCGAACGACGCGGTCCCGGAGACCGTGCCTCCTGCTGACCGGCGGATCGCCGCTCTGCGGCAGGCCGCACAGGACAAGCACCAGCAGGCCGTCCAACGAGCGGAGGCGGGCATCCGAAGGCTGGTCAAGGAGGGCGAGGAGATCAACTTCCGGGCCGTCGCCCGCGCAGCGGGCGTCAGCTTGGATTTCCTCTATGCCCACACCGACCTGCGCAAACGCATCGAGACCTTGCGCGGCCAGCAACGTACCGACAACCAGTCTCCCCCGCAGGCACCCTCAGCTGACGACGGCACCGTGATTCATACCCTTACCGAAGCCCTCCGCCGTGAGCGCACCACCCACCGAGAGCGCGTCCAAGAGCTCGAACAACGACTGGCCGCGGCACACGGAGAGATCCTGCGCTTGCAACGCGTGATCCAGTCACATAACCCGCGACCGTGACAGCACTCGCCTGGCTGCAGAGCTCACGACCCGGAACGCAAACCCAGAGCACTGTGCTCCACCACACCCGAGGGAAGATCACTCTTCCCCGAAGCCCGAGCAGTCAGCTCCACGAGTCCGGCTCGGAGGTCGGTGGCTGGCTCACCAAGGACGATCGCGCTGATGATCCGCTCCATCATCAGACGGTCGTACTCGTCGCCCTTGCTCCGATAGCGCTCACCATCGGCCTCCACCACAGCAGAGGCGATCCTCCTCCCACCACCAGTCACGGGGGCAAAGGACGCCTCATAGACGCCGTGACCGGTCCAACTCCGGTGCATGAAAACGACATCAGCTTCGGCGAAGACGTTCCACTTCTCATCCATGTCCCGGGCTCGATATCCGCGCCGGATCCGGTCCCAGTCCTCGTCAGTCCAGACACGATCGGGCAACTGAGACACCGGCCTGGGCGCGTTGATCGGATGGAGGCGCCGGAACGACTCTCGGGTGAGCGGGGCATCGGCAGTCATGACGCGATCCTACGGATGCCCCACCCCAACAGGACAGCGACTTATCTCCAACTGGGCAGAGGGTGAACCTCAGCCGCCTTTCGGACGCGTCCGCAGCTTCCTGAACAGCGACTTTGCAAGGCTCCTTCATCGCTACCCCAGATAAGCGGAGGGACTTCTCCCGCGGGAATCCCGCAGCCTTGATGCGGCGTTCTGAACGACGTCGGGCCCGGTCGTCGCACTCGGTCATCAGTAGCTCGGCGAGGAAGCCGCGGTAGGTCATCTGGTCCTTGATCGCCTGGTCGGCGATCTCGTTGAACTCGTGCGAATCGAGGGCAGCCGCAGCAGGCGGCAGGCGGTGTCGATCGCGGCGTCGGCGGCCTGCTCGGTCAAGCCTCGCTGGCGGGGCAGGGTGGTCACTGTGCTTCTACCTCATGGTGGTCGCTGCCGCTGGTGCGGCGACGTCGGAGCAGTTGGTCATAAGGGGTCACCGACGGCAGCGGTCTGGTGTCCGGCGGGAGGTGCGCGAGCCGCCACTCGTGCAGCGACGTGACGGTCGCCGACGTCTCGCCGGGCAGCCCCGGAACGGAGTCGCCGATGGTTGGCTCGTCCTCCGTCTGGGCAGCTTTGCGGGCCTCCAGAGCAACGGCGTCGGCGGTCAGGGCGCCGGCCCGCAGCGCGGTGGCCAGGCCCGCGACGACGTGCTCGTGGGCGAGGTGCCGGTTCAGCAGCAGGACCTCGATCAACGCCCGGGTGCCGTCCCGCTCACCGTGGACCTTGCGGGCCGGGGCCCACCAGGCGTCGTGGACCGGGGTGAACTTGCCTGCGGACCGGGCCTGTTCCAGGGCCGTGGCACCGGGGAAGGCGCCGGGCTTGCGGATGAGGGCTTCGAGGTAGTGGTCCAGGTCCAGGCGGCAGCTGCCCTTCGCGATCAGCCTCTCGTGCCGGGCAACCTCAACGTTCCTGACCACGCCAGAAAGGTCCTGACTGACTACCAGGACCACTACAACGGACACCGGCCGCACTGATCCCGGCAACAGCTACCGCCCAGCGCGACCGAGCAGCCCGCAATCGTGCACGACTTCGACGGCCGAAGCCTGCTCCGCACCAGGGTCCTCGGCGGCATCATCAACGAGTATCGATACGCCGCGTGACCTGCAACGACGACTTTTCGAGCCCCACACGGCTGGACCCTGCACCGGCTCCGCCACAGCGCCCTGACCTACGACGCCGAGGGCGGCACCTCCACCCCGATGCTGCTGGCCCGCTCCCGCCACGCCTCCGTCTGCTTCGTGGAACGGTACGCCCGCCCCGGCGTCGACGCTGTCGCCCGGCACATCGCCGGGCGCGACCCGGCTGCCCGCCGCAAGCGCTGAGGATCGACTACTGGCACGTCCTCCGCCATCCTGGCCGTGACCCAACGCTTCGGGAACTGTAGATCGCCCTCAGTGCGTGAATCAATGACTCGAGAGGACGCGTTAATGCTGGGGAATCAGGTGACTGTTCGTTATTTGGAAGACTCTTGGGTCCGGCCCGAGCCGTCATCCCCCCACGACTCGAGAGGAATTGTCTTCATTCTGAATCTCGCACTGCGGGAAGTCTGTGTGCACACCGAAACGAGTCCGCTGGACCCCGCGCCTGGTCAGCCGCTCGCGTTCGGGGCCAAGGGGTACAGCAGACTACCGAATGAGCTCCAAGTCGGCCGCATCAACCTGAACCAAGCCCGCGTCGAGCGGGAAGCGATCAATGAGATCTTGGCGCGCTCTGTGCCGCTCGCTCAAGAAATCATTGATGAACACGTAGCCGTTCCGGGGACGCCCCTTCTGGACTGGTCGGTTCCATCTCGCCTTGCAGCAGAGCGGCTCCGGCACGCGATCATGCGGCCTACCTACCTGCCAGGATCGTACGTCAGGCCCTTCCAGCCCGAGTACTACCTGCTCGAGGCCGCCGACGTCTTCGAGCGATTCCCGGAGGCGATTCCGCAGGAGTGGGCCGAATTACCCGATGATTATCTCCATTTCGTCGCCGAAGCGGTGAACCGGGACGTGCAAGGGCTGATCCCGGATGCCGATGGCTTGATTGCGCTCTGTCAGGTCTCCCCGGAAGCTGTGCGCCAAGAGGTGCGCATCCTGGGGCTCCGGGCCTGGCTACACGCATACCGCCAGACCCCGAACTGCGGCTGACCCAGCTCGTACCCGGCGGCCATGGTCGACGCCGGCTCGCAGCAGGGCGTCGATCTGATGGTCGGGGTTCTGATCGGCGGTCGAGCCCCGCGCGTAGCGGATGAGCATGTGCCGGAATCTATCGGCGGGACCGTTCACCGACTTTGATTTTCGGCACGAGTTGCTGGCACTGTCCATCTACAGGTTCGTGATCGATTCCCTGAGTGTCGATAGGCGGTCGTTATCCGACACACGATCCCGCAGCCTTGCCTCCCAGACGTCAAGGTTCTTTCGTGTGGTAACGGCTTTGGGTCGGTGGGGGACCAGCACTCGTGTGCGGGTCGGCCAGCAGCTCGGCGAAGGCGGCTGCCGCCCCAACCGCATCTCCAGCTTCCCCGTTACCTTTTTCGTGGCCCCGAAATGGGGCTCCCGGCCTCCGGGCCCGGCATGACTGAGCCCGGATCCACCGGCTTGATTGTGGTGTGATTGGTTCGGGGTCGTGCAGGGCGTGTCGGGGCTGAGTTGCGGATTCGGGCGTGAGGTGGCCGCTGGTCTGTCCAGCTTTTCCACTTTTCCGCAGGTGTCGGGCCCTTTCGGGCAGGTCGGTCAGGGAGTGTCAGAGGGCTGGTGGCGCGTGCACGATGCTGAAGAGCTGGGTGAAGTCCGTGCTCCAGGGCCAGCGTTCGGGTAGGTGCAGGGTGAGGCGGCGGGCCGAGCGGGCCAGGCGGGCGGGCACGTTGATCAGGTGGTCACGGATGGTGGCGGTGGTCGCTCTGGCATGGAACGTTCCGGCCAGTGCGCCGGCGGCGCGGGTCAGGTTGTGCGCCAGGGCTGCCAGGGCGAGCCATGCGGCATTGGCCTGGAAATGTCCGGAGGGCGCGTGGGCGAAGGCGCTGTTCTTGACATCCGCGATCACCTGCTCGACGACAGCGTGCCGTCGGTGATCACGCTCGGCATTGTTCAAGGAGAGCGGGGAGTCGGTGAACGCGGCGTGGTAGCGCCAGGTGTCAAACAGCGTGCCCTGTCCGGCGGGGACGGCTTCAGCGCTCAGGCGTTTGACGCGGCGCACGATCAGACGGGCGGTGACCTGCTGCTTCTTCGGCTTGGAGGTGAAGGCGGTGTAGCCGGTCTCGGCTATCTCGGCGTCGGAGATCCAGCACTGGCCCTCCTCGTCCCAGACCGCCTGGGGGTACTTGATCGGCGTCCAGGCGTCCTCATCGATGCGGGCGATGGCGGCCTTGACGGAAGCATTCATCCGCACGGTGATGGAGAACCGCGCGCCCAGCGCCCGGCAGGAGTTGACGACATCGGCGCCGTAGAACGCCGAGTCCGCCCGCATCACCAGCAGGCCACTGGCGCCGCAGGCGCGGGCGGTGCGGATGGTCTCGGCGACGAATGCCGCCGCCCCGCGCGCGGAGTTCGATGGTCCCTTGCGCAGCCTCGTGGCGGCGATCACCGGGGCGGCCAGGGGTGTGGAGACGATGCCGAGCAGCGCGTTCAGGCCCTTGACCTTACTGTATCCGTAACCGGCTCCCTGCTTGGCGTAGCCGTAGGTGCGGCGGATGGTGTCGTCGATGTCCACGTAGGCGACCTGGCCCGCGCCGGGCAGCAACGGCGCGTGACGGGCCAGTTCGGGAAGGAACCGGCGGGCCACAGCATGCAGTTGCTTCACATGCCCGTGCGTGAAGGAACGCAGAAACGACCCCAGCGTGGACGGGGCCCGCACACCGGAGAAAAGGCGGCCCATCGCGCCGTGCCGTAGCCGGTGCATGTCATCGATGCTGTCGGCGCCCGCGACCATGCCGCCCACCAGCGACATCACTTTCGCCGCGGGGAAGGCACCGGTGCCGTCCTTCGAGGCCGGCAGACGGATGTATTCCCCGACCAGTGCGGGCAGACCGCACCGCTCGGCCAACCGCACCACCGGCTCCAGGCCGCCGTGCGCGATCAGGTTCGGGTCGTCGAACGCGGATGAGACCGCCGCTGCGGCATGGGAAGATTGCATCTCGGAAGTGCCTTGCTGATCGTGCCTGATGTGGTCCTAGAGAAACCCCATCATCGCAGGTCACAAGGCACTTCTTCGTTCCCCGAGAAACTGTCCACAGACATCAAGCCGGTGGATCCAGGCTGAGTCCCCCTGTCGTACGCATGATCCGGGGGGTGGTGTCACCGGGCACCGGAGGCACCGGTAGACCGCTGATTAGGGGCACGACCGCCGACCCGGAGACGGGTACGGCAGGCCTTCGTAACGTGGATGCCGGCATCTGGTGCCGTAGGTGAGGCCGGGGACACGAGCGCGTCAGCGGAGGCTGTTGGTGATCGAGATCAGCGAGGTGGCCGTCTTCCTCGGCCTGGACGTCGGCAAGGGCGAACACCACGGGCGGGGCCTGACCCCGGCCGGCAAGACCGTCTTCGACAAGCGGCTGCCCAACAGCGAGCCCAAACTGCGGGCCCTGTTCGACAAGCTGAGCGCGAAGTACGGCACTGTGCTGGTGGTCGTCGACCAGCCCGCCAACATCGGCGCCCTGCCGCTGGCCGTCGCCCGCGACGCGGGATGCCTGGTTGCCTACCTGCCCGGGCTGACCATGCGCCGGATCGCCGACCTCTACCCCGGCGAGGCCAAGACCGACGCCCGCGACGCGTTCATCATCGCCGACGCCGCCCGCACCATGCCCCACACCCTGCGCGCCCTGGCCGCCACCGACGAGACCATCGCCGAGCTGGACATGCTCGCCGGATACGACGACGACCTCGCCGGCGAGGTCACCC
This sequence comes from Streptomyces sp. NBC_00057, assembly GCF_045041165.1. Lineage (NCBI taxonomy): Bacteria > Bacillati > Actinomycetota > Actinomycetes > Kitasatosporales > Streptomycetaceae > Streptomyces > Streptomyces sp. NBC_00057. The sequence goes on from NZ_CP108256.1 coordinate 8,961,306, forward strand.
GCACCGCCAACCGGCTGCGCGGCCTGCTCACCCAGATCCACCCCTCGCTGGAACGGGTCCTGGGCCCACGCATCCAGCACCCGGCCGTACTCACCGTCCTGGAGCGATACGGTTCCCCGGCCCTGATCCGCAAAGCCGGACGCCGCCGCCTGATCACCCTGATCCGGCCCGAGGCACCACGGATGGCAGAGCGCCTGGTCGAGGACATCTTCACCGCTCTGGACGAGCAGACCGTCGTCGTCGCGGGCACCGGCGCGGCCACCATCATCGTGCCCGGCCTCGCCGCCCAACTGCGCGCCCACCTCGCTCAACGCGCTGCCCTGGAACGGCAGATCGCCGACCTTCTGGAGGCCCACCCTCTTTCGAAGCTCCTGACGTCGATGCCGGGGATAGGCGTCAGGACCGGCACGCGCATCCTCATCGACGTCGGCGACGCCAGCACCTTCGCCACCTCCGGCCACCTCGCCGCCTACGCCGGGCTGGCCCCCGCCTCCCGCATCTCCGGCTCCTCCATCCGCGGCGAACAACCCTCCAGACGCGGAAACAAGCAGCTCAAACGCGCCTTCTTCCTCGCCGCGTTCGCCTCCCTCGCCGACCCGGCCTCCCGCACCTACTACGACCGCAAACGCGCACAAGGCAAGACCCTCACCCAAGCACTCCTCTGCCTCGCACGACGCCGTATCGACGTGCTGTTCGCCATGCTCCGCGACGGAACCTTCTACGAATCACGACCCGCAGCCGCCGCCTGACACACGTCGGGAAGTTCCGCAACGGGCCCGGGCAAGGACTCGAAGGGCGGTTAAATGAACCAATGGAACCGCGTATCAGTCTGATCACATTGGGTGTTTCCGACCTCGGACGTGCCCGGTCGTTCTATGAGGCCCTGGGCTGGCAGGGGCAGACGGTTCAGGAAACCGTCTTCTTCCAGGCCGGCGGTCTCGCGCTGGTCCTGTGGGATCGCGACAAGCTCGCGCTCGACTGCGGCGTTGAAGATCATCAGTCGGCCGGGTTCGGCGGGATCGCGCTCGCTCACAACGTGCGATCCCCGGCCGAAGTCGACGAGCTCATCGCTACGGCGGAGCAAGCAGGCGCTACCGTCACGCGTCCTGCGGCTACCACGTTCTACGGCGGTTACGCAGGAGTCTTCGTCGACCCTGACGGCCATGCCTGGGAAGTCGCTCACAACCCGGGGTTCCCACTTGCCGCAGACGGATCAATCACTGTCCCGGACTTCAACAATCTCTAGGATCAGCCGCCGCCCCGGACCGGCAAGCCCACCTGGAACGGTTCCAGATCCCCCCTGCCGCTCATCGTTGGTCACACCGCCCCCACCAGGCTTGCCGAAAGAGATAGGGGCACCCCCCCGTCACAGAGCGAGGTTGGCCCTGGTTATGGCGAACCCCGCTGAGCGGACACCATCTACCTGGCTCTGTCCCGTAATCGGTGGTAGCGCTATGTGGTGGTCATTGGAGGAGGATGCGGTGGCGGAGCAGGGGAAATCCGGCTCGGCCGTGCATCTGTCTCGTGATCCTCTTGGTGCGTGTGTTGACGCCCTCGGTGCGGCCGTTGTGGTGGGGGTGAGTGAGGCCGGCGTTGACCGCGGCGCGGTCGAGTTCGAGGCCGTTCGCGAAGGTGTGCAGGTGGGGCAGGTTGCAGGCGCGGACGGCTGTGATCCACTCGGTGAGCTTGGTGTCGTTGCCGGTGGCGGGGGTGAGGAGTTCAGCGAACTCCTTTATGAGACGCGCGAGTTCGGTCATCTCGGGGCAGGCGGCGGTGAGTTCACACAGGAGTTCGGCGTCCTTGTCCCGCAGGTTGTCGGGGTGGGTGAGGAGAAGGCGGGCGAGGCGGCGCGGGGTGATGACGGGCCGGTCGCCCTCGGCCCGGCCCTGGGTGATGTAGCGGTAGAGCAGATTGAGGCTGCCGGTGTAGCCCAGTTCCTTGATCTCGCGGAAGAGCTGAAGCACGGGGACGGCGGGGTCCGCGGCCCGGCGGGCGCGCAGGTGGTCGCGGTAGGGGTCGACGAGGGTGGGCCGGTACTGCGGGGCCCGGCGCAGGGCGTTGGGCTCCTGGGTGCGGGCGTAGCGCTTGACGGTGTTGAGGGCGAGGTTCAGGCGGCGGGCGCATTCGAGCAGGCCGACGCCCTTGCCAAGGAGGTCGTGGACCTGGTGCCAGCGTTCGCGGGTGGTCTGCCCGCGTGCTCCCTCGGGGCGGGGTGGGTTGACGGTGGCCCAGCAGGAGCTGTGGGAGCGGACCTCGGCCAGGGCCTTGTCGCAGAGGTTGTGCCACAGGTGCCACCGGTCGCTGACCTGCACCGCGGCGGGCAGGGCCCGGCGTATGGCCTCGCCGTAGGCGCCTGAGTCGTCCCGGCAGACGATCTCAGCGCCGGGATGTTCGCGCAGCCACGCCTCAAGGGTGTCCGCGCTGCGGTCGGGGAGTACGTCGATCCGCTCGCCGGTCTCGGCGTTGATCACGATGGTGGCGTACCGGTGGCGGCGCTTGAGCGCGAAGTCGTCCACGCCCAGCACCCGCGGTACCCGGCGCGGAGGCAGCGGCAGTCGCATGAGCATCCGCAGGGCGGTCGAGCGCGACACCGCGGTGGCCAGAGCCCGGGAGAGGCGGGCGCCCGCCCGGCCCGCTAACTCCCTGACTACGCTGCCGAGTTGGTCGGTGAGCCGGTTCGTCCGGCGCTGGTAGCGCCCCAGCAGGCCGGGCACCTGCTCACGAAACGTCTGCCGCGGACAGCCCAGCACCGGGCACACCAGGCGCCGCACCCTCACCGACACCACCACCCGCCTGCCGTCCACCGCCACGTCCGCCACCGTCCGGCCGTGAAAGCCGTGCACCCGCCCGGTCGGCGTCCCGCACACCGGACACGGCACCGGATCATCGCGGGTACGCGCCACCACCCGGACCAGCTCACCCTCATCCGCCACACCCTCGATGACCAGGGCAGACAGACCCGAAAACACCACACCCACAAGGGCATTGACCTCAAGCACGCCCCAGCCTGACACACAGTGACGTACGGTCACCACCGATTACGGGACAGAGCCATCTACCTGCCAGACCCCTCACCCGGAGCTGCGCCCGAACTCCCCGAGCTCGCGCTGCACCTCGTCCGCCGCCGGATCGCCGGCGGCCTGCAGCAGAGCCAAGGCGTCTACCATCGTGGCGTGCGCGTCATCCGCACGCCCCAGATCGCGGAGGCAGCGCGCACGAGAGCGCAGCGCGATGGCCTGACCGTACGGGTAGCCGGAGTCCCCATGGGCGTTGGCGGCTTCACCGAAGGCCGCCTGTGCGGAATTCAGATCGCCCCGCAGCAGCGCGACCTGGGCCAGGCCGGTGAGGGCGAACCCGATGGTCTGTCGGTCGGCCGAGGCTCGCAGCTCCAGGCTCTCCCGGTAGTTCTGCTCAGCCGCCTCCGGGTCGCCCTGCGCCAAGTGCAGGTCACCGAGCAGGAACAGCGAGATGGCAATCTCACGCTGGTTCCCGAGCGAGCGGCGAATGCGCAGCGCGTCTTCCATCGCCTGGGCCGCCTCCGCCAGCCGGCCCTGGGCGATCAGCGCACTGCCCAGGTTGTTCAGGCTTTTGCCCTCGCCCTCGGCATCTCCCAGTGCACGCCACAGCGCCGCCGCTTCCCGATCCTTCTCGGCGGCCTCATCGTTCAGGCCCAGTTCGTGCAGCGCGCCCCCGAGGCTCATTAGGCTCCACGCCTCACCCCAGCTGTCCCCGGCCCGGCGGGCGGCGTCCAGCCCGATCTCGCAGACCTCACGGCGGTCCGCGTGGTAGGAGCGCAGGACAAGGGGGGTGATCAGCGCCATGGCGATGCGCCAGCACAGGTCGTCCTCGCCGTTCGCCGCAGCCGCCCGGACCATCGCCATGGAGTTCAGCCGCTCCGAGTCGCACCAAGCGAGGGCCTCCTCGTACGAGGTGAACGGTTCACCGGCCTCCTCGGCCGACAACACGTGACGGCGCCCTGGAGAGAGGACGCGATCGGCCGCGTCGATGCGGGAGAGATACCGCGTCAGCAGTCGGCGCCGCGCCAGACCGATTTCCGCACCGGGCTCGTCCTCCTGAGCGCGCTCCGCTGCGAACGCCCGCAGCAGGTCGTGAAATCGGAAGCGCGACCAACCCGATGGCTCCAGCAGGCTGAGCTGGACCAGCCGGTCCATGCGGCGCACGGCCTCGGCCTGTTCGACGGCCGCCAGCGCGGCAGCGTCGGCCGCGCTGAAGTCAGTTCCGGGATGAAGTCCAAGCAGCCGGAACGTCCGGGCCAGGTCATGGGGGATGTCGGCATAGGACCAGGAGAGAACCACACGCAGCTCCGTAGATGAGTCGTCGTCCAGTGGGGAGAACGTGTCCAGAGCGGCACGAGCGTCCTGCAGCTCTCCGATGATCTCCGTGGCGCAGTCACCGAACGAGCCGAGGCCTCGGGTCGCCAGCCGTTCGAGAGTAATCCGCAGTGTCAATGGAAGGTAGCCGCACTTGCGGGCGATGTTGTCGGCCAGCAGCAGGTCGGTCTCCGGCAAACCTTCCCGGTCACCGATGAGCATCTGAATCGCCACGTGGCCGTCGAAGGGTTCCAGGCCAATCCGCAGCGCCCCGAGCTGGACCGCGAGTCCGGCGAGCCTGTTCCGGCTCGTGATCACGGTGAGCGAAGTGTTGGCTGAAGGGATCAACGGCCGGACCTGGCGAGCGTCCAGGGCATTGTCGAGGAGCAGCAGAAAAGACCGGCCATGGGTGATCGACCGGAAGAGAGCGGCACGGCTGTCCTCGTCGTCGGGGATCTTGTCCGCGGGCACGTCCAGCGCACGCAGGAACTGTTCGAGCACCTGGCTCGCCGTGGCGGTGGGCCCGTCCGAGAAACCGCGCAGGTTGGCATAGAGCTGGCCGTCGGGGAACTGGTCGGCGATCGCGTGGATCCAGTGGACGGCGAGCGAGGTCTTGCCCACACCGCCCATGCCGCTCACGATCACGACCGCAGGCTCGTCGGCCAGCCGACGCCGCTCCAACTTCGCATTCAGGGTGCTCAGGGCATCTGCCCGGTCCCGGAAGCCGGCAACTCGGGGCGGCAGCTGATGCGGCATCGGTAGAGGAGCTGCAGCCGTCTCGCCGATCGTGAGCCGGTTTATGACTCCGGCCTGTACGACGGTGTGCGCAGTGCCCGAGAAGTCGGCGTTGATTTGCAGGTGTCCGGTGTTGGCGATGCTGCCTGCGGTTGCGTACGCGTGCCCTGTGTCGCTGACTGGTCCGAGGGCGGCAGGTTCGGGGGTCGATGCGCGGAAACCGGTTACCGCAGTCGAGGCGTCCGTAGCGTGGGCGTCTCCAGTGTCCGTGACGGCCACGGGAATGCCTGGCCCCTTCTGGCGGCCGGCCCCATCGTCGGCACCGGGGTGGCGCTTCCACCAGCGCATGGCAACCGAGCCCCCTTGTTCTCGCGAATCCGCCTGGCGGCCGGGTCAGCTGTAGTCGACGCCGGTGCTGGCAGTGCTTCCAGGACCGGTCGCGGTGGCATCCCCGGTGCGCTCGGCCCGCGCCGACCCGCTGCCAGCACCCCGGCGCTTGACGCCGGTTCTGGCAGTAGCACCACCAGAAGCCTTTGCCCGGCCAGTGTCGACGGCCGTGTCCGCCGGCCCTGGGTCGGCCGGCTTCTGGAACAGCGCCCAGAGCAGGGCGGCAATCCCCGTGGCACCCTGGACGGACGCGCCGACCAGCTGCCCAGTGTCCGGCTTGTCCAGCAGCCAGAACAACGGTGTGGAGACGATCCCCGCCGATGCAACCACCACGATCGCAGTCTTCCAGCCTCGCGACACGCTAACCCCTCCCCCTCACCAGGGCGCACCCGGCCGGTGCATCACCAACTCTAAGACCTGATAACCGACTTGCATCACCTTTGGGCAAACGGAAGCCGCCCGGGGACGATGTTGCGAATGCTCCCATCCTTGGCGGGCTCGGGGCATGTTCTTCCACGGTCCTTACGGCGCGTCAGGTCGCCGTGCAGGCGCCAGCGTCGGCAGCATGGCGCGGTCCGGGCACCACGGGGGACAGGGGCAGGTCGAGCCGCTTGTCCATATCGAGGCGGAAGGTGCCGTAAGGGTTGATGTCCGACCAGAACAGGGCGGTCAGCCCGCGCCGGTCCTCGTCCGTGAGCTTCTTCGCCCACTTCGGTTCGGCGAGGACGTTCTGAAGCAGCAGCGTGTTGACGCATACGAGCGCGGACTGAAGCAGGTGCAGGGCGAGCATCGAGGTCTCGGCGTGTTTCTTGTCCGGGCCGGTGAGCGCCCCGTCCTTGCCGTAGTGCAGCACGGTGTTCGCGCTGTTCCAGTTCTCCACGACCTGGTGAGGTGCCCCGAGGCTGCTATATCGCGTCAAGCCGCTTGGACGAGGTTCTCGGAGTTCGTGCCGGTCTCTCGGTCGGAGTGTTCGAGGATCTTGAAGAGTTGACGGCAGATTGCTCGCTTGAGGCAGCGTTGCGCATCGCGGGAGGTCTTGCCCTCGGCGACTCTGTGGGCGACGTACGCCTTCGTGGTCGGGTCGAGTCGCATTCGGATCAGCGAGATGGTGTGCAGAGCCCGGTTGAGCTGTCGGTCGCCGCTGCGGTTGAGTCGATGCCGGTTGGTCAACCCTGACGAGGCGGGTATCGGCGAGACGCCAGCGAAGGAGGCGAAGGCGGCCTCTGATCGGAACCTGCCCGGGTGGGACCAGCTGACCAGGATCTGAGTAGCAGTGATCGGCCCGACGCCGAGCAGGTCCAGAAGTTCGGGCGCCACCTCGCGGACCAGGAGGAGCATCTCGCCCTCGAGCTCTTTCGCTTCGGCCTGCAGGGCCTGGATGCGCTGGGCAGTGGATCGTAGGGCCCGCACGGTCATGCGGTGCTCGATGTCCTGTGCCGGGCGGTCTCGTAGCTGAGCACAGCGTGCGATCAGGACCGGCCGCTTGAGTTTCCGCAGCTCGACGCGGAGATCGTCCGGTGCGGACACGATCAGCGATTTGAGCTGGTTGATCGCCGCGGTGGAAGCGAGTACAGCTCCGTGACGGGTGGCGAGCAGGACACGCAGGGCTTCGCGCTCGCCGCGGAGCCGCGGCTGGATCAGATGCTCGCTGACCAGGGGGCCTCCCCCTGAGTGGTGGACACGCTGATACTGGATCTTCTTGATCCGGAGGAAGCGAGAAGACCGCCGATGGCGATGAAGGACTACTCGGACGAGTTCAAGGCCGATGCCGTGGCCCTGTACGAGTCCACACCCGGGGCGATCTACAAGAGCATCGCTGCTGACCTGGGTGTCAACCGGGCGACCCTGCGTGAGTGGGTGCTGCGGGACCGCGAACGCCGTGGCATCACCGCCGCGACTGCGAAGCCGGGCGCCCAGCCTCGGGAGGCGGTGCCGTCCGCCGATCCGGACGAGCGGGTGCGGCGACGGTTCTGTCTACCCCGGTTTCGGGACCTGCAGTTCCAGCGATGCCTACACGTGGACGTTCCGCTCCTCGGGCGGCGACACCTTCAAGCTGGTCAACCGCGCGAGCGGATACTGCCTGTCAGCGCCCAACAACAACGACTACCGAGCCTTGCTCGGCGCCTGCAACGGGTACGGAGGGACTGGCAATGTCCACTGGCGCATAGGGAGCACCACCGCGGCAGGCCAGACCCTGAAGAACACTGAGACCGGGCATTGCCTGGAGATCGCCTCCACGTCCTTTGGCAGTGAGCAGGTGATGGTGACCACCTGTAACAGTGACCAGCCCCAGCAACTGTGGACCCGAGGCTGAGAAGACCCGGCCGCGCGGTCCGGCAGCGCCCGCACAGGCGGCCCCGGGGCGGCCTGACATCTCCTGCACTGTCTCCTGCGGCAACTCCTGCGCCCGCTCTCCGGAGTGTCGGATGTTTTCGCAGGTCACCAGACCGTAGAGGTGTGGTCGGGGGCCAGACATCCCCCTCTGCGCCCCCTGCCGTCCTCTGCCCGGAGAAGGTGGGAAGGGACGGTGGGCGGGTGGGCGCGCTGAGGGAGACCGGCGCCGTCGGGTCTCCCCTCGCGCGTCGGCGGGGGCCGCGCGCGGCCGGGCAGGCGCCCCAGGATGCCGATCTGGCGCTGACATTTTTGGCGATGGTGCAGGTCAGTTGGTTGCCGGTCGGTATGACTGATGATCTGCGGGTTTTTGTCAGTGGTCGTTCGGCATCGTGATGTCAGCGCGGTTGGCATCGGGTTGGGGTTCTGGACATGACTGTGGGCCCGTCCATCGCGGACGGGCCCACAGCCAGCACGAAAAAATCGTGGCTAGGCGGTGGCCAGACAGCCCTGATGAGGCATGCCGTTAGAGAAAGCAGGCGGAAACGTAGCCGACCACGCCAGTGCGCTCGTTCCGCACCAAATGCCAGGCGATCGTGTTGGAGCCGTCCGGGCAATCGATCCGGGGACCGGGATCGCTCTGAATCAAGTACGCGCAGTCGCCCTGGTTGGCCCACCCGACCTCGTCCCCGCCTGGCTTGTTGCGCATGCGGATGTCGGTGCCCTTGAAGTCGGTGTGGGGACCGCCGACAGCACACGCCGCTGCGGCGACGGGGGACTCCGCTGCGTGTGCTGTCGAGCCGAGCGTGAAGGCCCCGAACGCGAGTGTGACAACGGCCATGCTCGCCACAAGAGATTTCATCATGTCGTAGTCGTACCGGCGGCTCCTGCGTAGTGGGAACGCCCAGGCAGCGAACTCACCCTTATGGGCGACCGCAGAAACGATCAACATCAGGAACGACGTCCTTAGCACACCGAAAGAGAGTGCGCTGAGGGGGACCGGCGTCGTCGGGCCTCCCCTCGCGCGTCGGCGGGGCCGCGCGCGCCGGGCCGGATGTCCGGCACTGCGCATGATGAGAGGCGGGTTTCGGGAAGCAGGCCGCCCTGTCCCGTGGGTCTGGCAGGTTGATGTTCACGAGAACCGACAGCGCCACGCCGCCGCACTGCCCAAGAGCGACGGCCGCGGCGCCCTCGCCGAAGTCGTCCTCCGCGAAGCCGACGGCCGCCTGTCCGCCCCACTGGAACGCACCGCCCACTGCGCCCAGAACCGCGCCCGCCTCGTACGGGCCCTCTACACGCGGCTGGACCGCCTCACAGAACCCCTCCCGGCCGCCACGTAGCCCGCAGGGGGAGCAGCCCCGGATCCCCGTGCCTACACGCACTCCCGTGCTCCAGCTGCTCCACGTGCCCCCCGGGGAGCAGCGCTTTCACGGCCCGTTCCTGGCCGGCGCGGAACGGGCGGCGGCCAGCCTCTCGATGTCACGGCGGTCTTGCGCCGTGACCTCCTGCTGCTGCCTGACGGCCGCAGGGGGCGCCCCGTTCTGGAGCACGGCTTCGTCGGTGCCGGCACGTGCCGTAGGTCCCAGGCCGCTTCGACCGCCTGGGACCATAGGTCTGCGTCGGTGTGAATGCCCGGCGCCAGAGCTCAGGGGTGCGGATGGGCGGTGAGCCATTGCTGAAGTTCGCGGTGGCGGAACTGGTAGCCGGGCCCGCTGAAGCGCAGGAGTCCGGCGGTGACGGCCCAGTCGAGGAAGACAGCGAGGCGGAAGGGCAGCTTGCCGCGTGAGAACAGCAAGAACACCCCGTACCGCCGCGCCGCGCCGGCGAACCCGCTCACGAGCCCGACCACAATCCAAACTATGAACCCGAAAGCGAGTGTTACGCCCGCGGCTTCGTCCACGATCAGGAGTCCGATCGGGGGTCCCATCAGGAGTCCGGTCAGGGGTCCGATCAGGAGTCCGTAGACCGTGTCGTTGCGGATGATTGACCGAGGGCTGGCTGCGGTGGTGGGCTCCCCTTTGAACCCACGTATGAACCCACCCGCGATCCCGCCGAAAAGCCCGAACCCAAGCCCCGCGAAGAGCGCGATTCCGATCAGATCGGAGAACCTGTCTACGGGCTCTTCGACGAGCAGGAGCCCGATGCTGGCCACAAGCCCAACTACGAACCAGCCCCAGAAACTGGCCTTGAATCCGTCTGCGAACCCACCTGCCAGCCCGCCCGTGAATCCGCCGACGATGCCGATCACGATGCCGATCACGATGCCGGTGACGATGCTGGCCCCGATGTTGCCCACGATGTTGGTCACGGCAGCCGTGGAGTCGGCGGTGAAGCCGATCGTGAGGCCGATCGTGAGGCCGACGATGAACCAGGTCTTGAATTTGGCCCAGAACCTGGCCATGAAACCGTGCTGGAGTGTTTCCCGGATACTGCGGAGACGGTTGGGTTTGGGGGTCGGTCGGAAGGCGATGACGCCGGCGAACGCGGTGCACACGGCGATAACGGTGACTGGAAGGCTGCCGCTCTCGAAGCCCCAGAAGTCGGGGTCGAGGGCGAGGGCGGTGGCGAGGCAGCAGCCGGGAGCGAGGACCAGGGTGGTGAGGATGAGGTCGGTGATGCGGACGCGGGTGGTGCCGGCGAGGGTCCAGAGCTGGTGGAGGGTGATGTCGGTGGCTGGGGCTCCTGTGGTGGTGCCGGCGAGGTGGCCGGTGAGGTGGTGGAGCCAGCGGTGGACGTCTTCGGGCCGGTAGCGGTGGGGGTTGTGGGTGTTGGCGATGGTGGCGGGGACGTAGCGGGCCAGGAGGTGCTGGTCGAGGTCGTGCCCGTCGGTGTGGTGGAGGAGTTCTGAGGGGTTGCCGTCGCGGTGGTAGACGGTGGCGGTCAGACACAGCCGCCAGGGCGTGGACAAGGTGGTGGCGAGCGGGCCGGCGGGCTGGGTGTCGAGGTGGTCGATCAAGGGCTGCCAACGAAGTGTGTCCAGGGCCCGGGCGCGAAGGTAGGCAACGGCATGGCGGGTGTCGATAGGAGCGATGGCGACGCGGGCGGCGTCGATCAGCCGGGACACGGGAGCGAGCGCGTCGTAGTGCCCGGTGCGGCAGGTCAGTACGAGAGGGCCTGCCTCCCGACCGTCCTGGTAGGCATTGAGCGCCTCCAGAACCGCGCGGGCACGGGGCGCCTCGGGGTCGGGGGTACCGTCCGCACGCAGGGGATCCATCTCATCCAGCCCGTCCAGGACCGGCAGCACCATCCCGTGACCGACCAGTCCAGCAGCCATACCGGCAGGCCATTTATAGGCATCGACCAGACGCTTCACCAGCAGGGTGGCCAGGGGCTGATCGGTGTCCCACTGGGCCAGTGAGATCCGCACCGGGACAGGATCGCCCTCGGCACGGTCCTTGATGAGGGCGAGCATGAGTTCCAGGGCCAGGACAGTCTTTCCCGCCCCGGCCGCCCCGGTGACAACCAGACGACGGGGCCTTGTGGAGCGGTAATACTCCAGAACATCAGGCAAGATGGCGGGGCCGTCGGTGAACGTATGCCCGGCCGGCGGAGCCGCCGCAGCCCGTTCGGTCGCGGAGTGCAAAACATAGGCGAGATTGATGCGCTGAGTGTCGCCACCGAGCAACTGCCACCACACCTCGCTCTCACCGTCCTCGACCTGCTTGGCCAGCCTTTCGGCACGCTTACGCGCGAGCTCGGCACCACTGTCCTCGACCGGCTTACGCAACGCCACGACAGCGATCACCAGACTGGTCACAGCGATCGGCACACCAATAAGAGTCGCAACATCAGCGGGCTTAAGCCCACGCCCACTGGCGATGCTCCATACGGCGAAAGCCACGCCCGCCACGACCAACACCGCACAAGTAACGCGCACAACCTGCCACTTACGCCGATCACGGCGCTCCCCTAATTCGAGCATCACCCGATCATGCCGCCTCGCCAGGCACATCGTGACCCGTTCGGCTCGCTTCGTGAACGCCACCCACGCCCCTGGCCGCGGCTACTCAACCTGCCGGCGCCACCGCGCTATGGCCCCGCGACGGACGCATACCCGCAGCGCTGGAGCGCACCGCCCGCTGCGTCCAGAACCGTGCCCGTCTCGTGCGGGCGCTCTGCACGCGGCTGGACCGCCTCACGGAGCCCCTTCCCGCCGTCACGTAGCCCGCAGGGGAGCAGCCCCGGATCCCAGGGCCTACACGAACCCCAGTGCGATGCCGCTGGCCCGGAGCAGCGAGAGACCCCGGGCCGCACAGCGCGCCCCGGGCCCTGCTCATCAGCCTTGTGCCGCCGCCGACTCCAGTCCGAGTGCGGCGGCACGGCCTGGTGGACTCACCAGTCGTCGGGTGCGCTGCTCACCCATGCGATCGGTTGCCCCTCGCTGTTGTGGCCCCAGTGCGGTTCCTCCATCGATGTCTCGTGGCCGTCATCCAGGACACAGATCCGGCCCCAGTGGCCGTGCTTGCCCGGACAGATCCCGGTGAGCCGGTCCGCGTCGCCATCGCGCACGGCCTGCTCGTAGCAGTCCTTGAACGGCTGAAGGCGGGCGCACAACTCCATGCCGAGCTCCGTCTCCGCCGCCCCGATCTGTGCCCTCGCCTGCTGCACCTGCGGGTCGGACAGCACGAACGAGATGACCTTGTCCGCCTCCGCGAAGGCATTGGTGCGGACGTGCCGTTGTACGGCTGCCTGCACGCGCTGCTCTTCTTCGCGTGCGGCCATCACACTGCTTCTTCCTCTGCCGCTGCTGCCCATTCCAGCCCGAGCGCGGCGAGCTGCTGGAGCTTGTCCGCGGTGAGCTTGGCCCGGCGGCTCTTGCTGTTACTCAGGAACACACCCAGTTTCATGAGGTGTTCCTGTCCGTCGATCACGATCCGCTCCTCGTGGCCCCTGGGGACGGTCACAGAGCTCATACGCGCCTTATACTGCGCCAGGGCTGCCACGCCCTTCTCGAAGGCCCCCACGGGTGTCGTGGACGGCTTCGCCAGCGTTTCCAGTTCTGCCGCCATCGGCACGACGCCGATGGTCTCCAGACGCTCGCGTTGCCCGGAGGTCAGGGCGGCCCAGATCTCCGGTTTCCGTTGTCTGGCCAGCCACTTCCCGATGTCCATCCCGTGGACGGTGACCCCGGGTTCGATGTACGCGAGGATGGTCTCCTCGGCGAGCATCTCGCGTACCACGGCGTAGTGCCGCTGCCACTCCGGTGACCAGGACGGGTTCCAGTCCTCGTCGACGGCCTCCAGCGCGGCTTCCCACTCCGGCTTGCCGTCCAGTGCGCCGGGCGGCGGAGGTTGGACAGCCACTGCCCCACCGGCTTGTCCAGCATGGTCGCGGTCCGGGGCGCGCACAGCGTCCAGTGCTGCTCGTAGTACGCCTTGGCGGCCTCCAAGTTCTCCCGGAACCGCTCATCGGCCAGTGACCAGACCATGCCCAGTTTCTCCAGCCGCTTCGCGCGCAGGCCGGTCATCTGCCCCGCCCCGTAGGCCCGTCGCTGCTCAGCGACCCACTGCCCAAGCGGGTACGCGCCTTCCTTGTGCCTGTACGGAACCCTGGCGTGAAGCTCACGCTCGGTGAACTTCTTGAGCGACGCCCAGCCGCGCGCCCAGTCCTGCTTCTCCGTGCCGATCACGTTGAAGGACACCCAGTTTGCGACCATCACCGGGTCACGCGGGGCCGCAAAACGCAGCAGCAGGCGGGATTCGTCCTCGCCTTCCTCGGGCGGCGGACCGATGTATTCGGACGGCTGCGCCACGTCCTTCTGCGGCTCCTGCGGAATGGCAAGCAGCTCGATTGCCTCTTCGTCGTGAGCGCGCAGACCTTCCAATGGCACTGTCACGTTGACTGACCGGGTGGGATGATCTTCGGGTTGGTCGTGCTGGGAGGGGGCGTCCGTGGACAGCGCGCCGCCGTCGTACAAGGGGCACCGGTACCCGGTGGAGATCATCGCGCACTGCGTGTGGCTGTACTTCCGTTTCCCGCTGTCGTTCCGCGAGGTCGAGGAGCTGATGCTTGAGCGCGGCGTGCTCGTCTCCCACGAGACGGTCCGCCGCTGGTGTACGAAGTTCGGGCAGGCCTACGCTAACGGCCTGCGCCGCCGGCGTGTGCAGCCGGGTGACAAGTGGCACCTGGACGAGGTCTTCGTGAAGATCAACGGTGAGCTGAAGTACCTGTGGCGGGCCGTCGACGCCGATGGCAACGTGCTCGACATTTTGGTCCAGGGCCGAAGGGACAAGGCCGCGGCCAGGCGGTTCTTCCACAAACTGCTCAAGAAGACCTGCTCGGTGCCGAGGGTGATCGTTACCGACAAGCTCCGCTCCTACGGCGCGGCCCACCGCGAGGTCATGCCCTCCGTAGAACACCGCGCCCACAAGGGCCTGAACAACCGGGCGGAGAACTCCCACCAGCCTACCCGGCAGCGCGAACGCGCGATGAAGGGCTTCCGCTCCGTCGGCGGAGCCCAGCGGTTCCTGGCCGCGTTCAGCGGTATCTCGCCCCACTTCCGACCACGCCGCCACCTGATGACCGGCACCGAATACCACACCGAGATGACCACCCGCTTCGCCATCTGGGACGAGATCACCGGCGCCACCGCCCTGCCCACCGCAGCGTAAGCCAGGCCCCCACCCAACCCCTACACACCCTGACGCGCCCTCAATCGATCAACACCGCACCAACGTGACAACGCCCCGCGAAGCGGTTCCTGGCCAAGCTCATGAAGAAGCACCGCCGGGTCCCGCGGGTGCAGGTGACCGACAAGCTCCGCTCCTGCGGCGTCGCGCACCGCGAGCTGATGCGCTCGGTCGAGCACCGCTCCCACGAGGGCCTGAACAACCGGGCCGAGAACTCCCGCCAGCCAACGAGGCAGCGCGAACGCGCGAGGAAGTACTTCCGCTCACGCCGCGCCGCCCAGAAGTTCCTCGCCGCCTTCAGCCAGATCTCGCCCCACTTCCGGCCCCGCCGACATCTGATGGCCGCGTCCGAGTACCGCGCTGAGATGATCACCCGCTTCACCGTTTGGAACCAGGTCACCGGCACCGCCGACCTGCCCGCAGCAGCCTGACCATCAGGCCTCCACCCGGCCCCACCACGCCCTCAACACCCCCGCCCCGAACAAGTTGACAACGCCCTCGTACGGGTGCGGCTATACCGGCCAACGAGCCAATGGTTCGTTTGTGGAGTAGTGGTCGGGGCAGAGGTGAACCAGCGACTGGGCGATACCCGGTTCCCATGCTTACTCAGCTTTGAGGCGATCGGAGAGTGAGTGACCAGATGATCGAGCGTTCCCACCGCTCGGTGGCAGCGAGCCCGCCGTCCTGTGCCGATCCCGTCTTCGCCGAGGCGATGGACGCACGCCTGTGGAGGTGAGCGCGTGAGTTCTGAGGGGTTTCAGCACGTCAAAGTCGGCGACATCGATATTGCCTACGTTGAGTCCGGCCAGGGTGAACCGCTGGTTCTGTTGCATGGCGGGGAGAGCCATAGGGGGCAGTTTGATGCCTTCCGCCCCCTGTTAGGTGCTGGAATCCTGGCCATCAGCTTCGACCAGCGCGACACCGGCGACACACTCAACGGGCCCGAGCCGTACGACATCGTTCGGCAAGCTGCTGACTGCGCCGACTTCCTTGCCGCGCTGGGATTTGAGCGCGCGCATGTTATGGGAGTGTCGTACGGCGGAGCGATCGCCATGCACCTGGCGATCCACTACCCCCAGCGGGTCGCGTCTCTCATACTGTCAGGCGCCACCCCGAGCTGGACCATGACCGAGAGCTTTGGTGACCGCATCGTCGCCATGGGGCCGGACGCGCGGGCGCAGTTCGTGCTGGACCTGCTCCTCACACCCGAAGGGCAGGCGAACGACCCGCAGCTCGTCGCCGACACCAAGCGCGCCCTGCGGGGGCGTCCCGTAGACGCCGACGCACGCCGCATGACAGCGATTCAGAACCACGACTGCACTGCCCGGCTGCATGAAATCACGGCTCCTACTCTCGTGCTGCATGGCGCGGAGGACCCCATCGTCCGCGCTCAGGTCGCCGAACTCATGGCATCGGAGATCCCTGGCGCACGTCTGGTGATCCTGCCGCGTACTCGGCACGGCATCACCTTCGAGGCCCGTGAGCAGGCCGCACGCCTGGCGCGCGACTTCGTGCTGAGCCATGCCGTGGGTACAGTCAGCACCGGAAACGGAGGCTGACAGGAGCGGTCACTGCGCGGTCGGACGTCGTTGCGGTTGGCGGAAGCCGAGTTGGCGCTGTATCGGCCTTGCGCGGCCTCCCGACGTGCCTCACGGAGCACGGACCACTCGGCGAAGGGGCGGATGACCCGGCGGCGGGCCGCCCGCAGGTGAGCCCCCAACCGTCACGGTCGTCGCCGAAGCCCGCACACGCCGTCCCTGGGCGGCACGCGAGCGGCTGACCGAGAAAGTGCCCCGCTCGCCGACATGCTCGGTGTACCGCTCGCCGACCTCGTACGGGAGTAGAACCCGCCCGCGACCGATCGGCGTCAGTCGCGGGCGGGAGATCAGGGCCTGCGCTGCGGGTACGTCTGCGGCCGGGCCGAGACGGGCAGGGCGCATGGACGCTTGTGCACGTAGATCGTGATGCCGGGGCCCGACGCTCCGGGCACTGCGCTTGCCGATAACCTCATCCGCCCTGGTCGGAGCTGGTGTGCGGGGTGTACGGGATGTCGAGCGCGGTCGGTCGAGTCTGCGCCGTCGCGCGGCTATCGATCAACGCGGCATGATGACCAACCGTGCTGCTGCGACTGGCCTACTTGGGCATGGCGAACGCGTTCGCCCTGCTGCGCCTGCTACCGATGAGCGATCGGGACAAGGACGTGGAGATCCTCGCCCTGCGCCACCAACTGTCGGTGCTGGAGCGCCAACTCGGTAAGGAGAAGGTGCGGTTCAGCCCGAGCGACCGGGCGTTCCTGGCGGCGCTGCTGCACCGGCTGCCGCGGGACGTGCTGCGCAGGCTGCGGCTGTTGGTCCAGCCGGACAGGGTGCTACGTTGGCACCGCGACCTGGTCGCCCGCCGCCACGCCGCCGAGTCCAAGCCGAAGCGCCCGGGTCGGCCCCGCACCGTGCGCTCCATCCGCGCCCTGGTGCTGCGCCTGGCACGGGAAAATCCCACGTGGGGCTACCGACGCCTCCACGGCGAGCTGCTGGTGCTGGGCGTGACGGTGGCCCCCTCCACGGTCTGGGAGATCCTGCGGGAGGCCGGGATCGATCCGTCACCCCAACGGAGCTCAAGTACGTGGGCGGATTTCCTGCGCTCGCAGGCCGACGCCCTGCTGGCGTGCGATTTCTTCGAGACGGTCACCTTGTCCGGGGCACGGATGTACGTGCTCGCAGTGATCGAGCACGGCAGTCGGCGGATCCGGATTCTGGGCGCCACGGCACACCCGACCGCCGCCTGGGTGGCGCAGGCCGCGAAGAATCTCGTCATGGACCTGGAGGACGCACGCTGCCGGGCGCGGTTCCTGATCCGGGACCGGGACGGGAAGTTCCCCGCCTTGTTCGACGCGATCCTCGCCGATGCGGGCATCGAGGTTGTGCTCAGCGGCGTCCGGATGCCGAGAATGAACTCGATTATGGAGAGGTGGGTGCAGACCTGCCGGCGCGAGCTGCTGGACCGCACGTTGACCTGGAATCAGCGGCATCTGCTCCACGCCTTGCGCGCGTTCGAACAGTTCTACACCTCCCATCGGCCGCATCAGGGCATCGCGAATGCCCGCCCGCTGTATCCATTGCCCACGCCGATCACTGATCCGGACGAGATCGCCCGCCTCGACATACGCCGCCGCGATCGCCTCGGCGGCATTCTCCACGAGTACCGACATGCCGCATGACCTCAATGGATGACGTTTTCGGCAAGGGCAACGTCCGTACTGTCGACGTGATCGTCGGTGGGTGGGTGCCCGGCCGTGGCCGGCTCGCCGGTTGCCCGGCGCGTTGCTGGTGGGGGAGTGGAGCGAGGGCGCCCTGAGGTATGTGGGGAGTGTCGGGACAGGCTGGAGTGACACGGAACGCACCACCCTCGCAGGCCTGCTCCAGGTTGCTGCGATCGACGAGTGCCCATTTGACGAGGTGCCCGAGGTGGCCGGCGCACGGTGGGTGCTGCCCCGTCTGGTCGGCGAAGTCCGCTACGCGACCCGGACCCGGACCCGGGCGGGCCGGCTGCGCCATCCTTCCTGGCACCGCCTGCGCCCCGACCTCGCTCCGGACGACATCACCTGACCGCTCGGCCTACTCCCGTAGCAGCCCCGTCTCCGGAATGCAGATCTGGCAGGCCTCGATGTCCGGCTCGGAGTGGGCACTGCCCGAACCCTTGCTGCCCGTCCCGGCCTGCCAGACCGAAACGGGCGGCAGGCCGGAGAAGTGGCACCGTCGCGAGATCGTCGACGTCATCCGCTACGTGGTCGACACCGGCCAATGCCGTTGCTTGATAGGTGCACGTAGTCCCTCTCCCCGGCACGGTGACCGCCGGGGTGCTGATTCGTTGACCAGAGATGCATCCATGGATCGGGTTATCTGATGAGGTCCGGCTCGGGTTGCTCACCGAGTGGATCGCTCCTGAGCTGGTGGACGAGGTGCTGACCGCGTGTGGTCGGGGAAACGCCAAGCCCCGTCCCCTATCGAGCCGGTTCATGGTCTACTTCGTGCTTGCTCTGGCGCTGTTCCAGCAGGACTCCTACGACGATGTCGCGGAGAACCTGGTCGGGGCCCTGGCCGAGATGGACCAGTCGGTCCCGAACAAGTCGTCGTTCACCAGGGCCCGGCAGCACCTTGGGGCCGCACCGTTGGAAGGAGTGTTCCGCCGCGTGGCGGGGGCGATCGCTCCGCCCCCACTCGAGACGGCGTTCTGGCGCGGGATGAGAATTGCCGCCGTCGACGGGTTCTTGCTGGATGTGCCGGAAAACGATATGACACGTGCTGCTTTTGGTGGGCAGGTGGACAGTGCCGGTCGGCCCATCGGGCCCGCAGGCCAGAGTGGTGACGCTGACCGAGACCGGTACGCACGCGACGATCGACGCGCGGATAGGCAGTTTCAAGGGCGGTGTGGCGAGCCCGCCCTGGCGACAGAGATGGCCGGCAGTGCCGCCGGCATGCTGGTGATCATGGACCGGGCCTTCCCCGGCGTCGCACTGTGGAAGGCCTACACGCAGGCCGGAGCACACTTGCTGATCAGAGCCCGCACCTTCGTCGCCGCGAAGCCCATGGAGGTCTTGCCTGACGGGACCTATCTGACCCGGATGAATCTCGCCGGGCAGCGGCGCTCCCATCCGGGCGGGGTGACAGTGAGGGTGATCGACTACCAGGTCGACGGCGGCGAGAAACCAGGCTGCTGACCGACCTGCTCGACCCCGAGGCCTGGCCCGCCGAGGAGCTGGCAGCCCTGTATCACGAGCGCTGGGAGATCGAATCCGCCTACCGACAGCTGAAGACCTTTCAGCGGGGGAGGGCCGAGGTGCTGCGGTCGGTGTCGCCGGAACTGGTGCGGCAGGAGATCTGGGCTCACCTGACCCTCCATCACTGTCTAAACCGGATCATCATGCGGCTGGCCGACGGCGAAGGTCTGGACCCCGACCGGATCTCGTTCGTCAAGGTCCTTAAACACACACGACGCAGTGTTGTTCTCCAGGTAGGCCGGTCGGCCCGCCGTCTGCGGCAGTTTATGAAACGGATGGCCACGAAAGTCGTACGCAAGCTCGACAACGGTCTCCGACGGCTACGCGAGGCGGACCGCTACACCCGCCATCCGGTCTCGCAGTACATCGTGCGCAAGAAAGACCAGGTCAGGCGAGGCACACGACGGGTTCCGGAGAAGGTCATCACCCTTACGCCCGCGATACTTCAGTAGCTCAAGCAACGGCATTGCGACACGGCGTGAAGTGGCGGGCCCTGCCCGCTGACTATCCGCCCTGGCAGACGGTCTACTACCACTTCGCCCGCTGGCACCGACGCGGCGTCGTCGCCGTCCTGCGCGCTCCTGCGCTCCGCACTGCTCAACCGGCCCGCTCATCGCAGCCACCCCGGACGGCAAGCGGTCGCTGACCGTCTCCCTCACCACCCAGGCAACAAGACGAACAAGCCGGAACTGCTGGAGCGGCTGCGGACCGTGGAGGAGTACTTCGTCTGCGCGCTGTTGCGCAAGCGGTAGGCGAACGTGGTCAGTGCATCGTGTACGCGGCGGCGGGGGGCGCGGCGGCGTCGGTCGGTACGGACAGGACGGCCCCGGACAGGCCGTGGTCGCCGGTGAGCCCGTGTCGGGCCGTGGTGACAAGGAGGCTTCCGCCGGTCGGCAGCAGGCAGACCGATGTGGGCTGGGGCACGGGCAGCCGGACGGTCGCGGTGAGCGTGCCGTCGGGTTCGTAACGGTGGACGGTGCCGCGGCCCCATATGGCGGTCCACAGACGGCCGTCGGTGTCCACGGTCATACCGTCGGGGCTGCCCCCGTTGGTGAGGAGGGCGAACTCCGCCTTCTCCAGGACGTCTCCCGCCCGGTCGAGCGTGCACCGGTGGATGACACCTGCCGCACTGTCGGCGACGTACATCGTGCTGCCGTCCGCGGTGAAGGCGGGGCCGTTGACTATGGTGAGGCCGTCGAGCACGCGGTGGACGGAGCCGTCCGGGTCGGTGCGGTAGAGGGATCCGGCGCCGGGCGTGGCGTCGTAGGCCATGCTGCCCGCCCAGAATCTGCCGTGGGGGTCGCACACGCCGTCGTTCATCCGGGTGTGGACACGGGTGTGGTCCTCGGGGCGGGCCAGCCACTCCGTACGTCCGTCGGGGTCGAGCAGGGCGATGCCCGTGCCGGCCGCGGCGATCCAGTGGCCAGGACGCCCTTGGACGGGGGCGACGGCGCCGAGCGGGACGTCGAGGCGCAGCAGTTCCCGCGCCGGGCCGGAGGAGGGGGCCGAGCCGGGGGCTTCGAAGAGGCGTCCGGTGAGGATGTCCACGAAGACCAGCCGGCCGTCCACCCAGCGGGCGCCCTCTCCCAGTTCGTAGTCGCCCTGGGCCCAGATGCCGGCCGGGGAGTGGTCGTGGTGCATGGTGATTCCTTCGTGGGTCAGCGCAGGGTGGTTCCGGCGGGGCTGTCGAGGAGTGCGAGGTCGGCACGGGTGGGCAGGCCTTCCCAGTCGCCCCGCGTGGCGACGGCGAAGGCTCCGGTGGTCGCGGCGCGGTGCAGCCGGTCCTCGACGCCGAGGCCGTCGAGGAGGGCGGAGAGGTAGCCGGCGACGAACGCGTCGCCCGCGCCGATCACGTCCTTGACGGGTACGCGCCGGGCGGGGGCGGTGACGGTTCCGCCGGTGGTGGCGACGCTCGCGCCGTCGCCGCCGCGGGTGATCACCACCTCGCGTATGCCGTGCGCGAGCAGTGCCGCGACGGCGTCGTCCTCGTCAAGTGACGGGTCGTCGCTGATCAGGTGCAGTTCGTCGGCGGAGGCGACGAGGATGTCCGCCGTGCGGGACAGCGGGAGCAGTGTGTCGCGCGCCTGCTGGGCCGACCACAGCCGGGCGCGGTAGTTGACGTCCAGGCAGACCGTGACGCCGAGTTCCCGGGCGCGGGTGGCCGCGGACTGGACCGCCTGGGCGGCCGACGGGCCGAGGGCGGGGGTGATGCCGGTGAGGTGCAGGACGCGCACACCGCGGTCGAGGGCGGGGAGGATGTCCTCGGGGCGGATCGCCGATCCGGCGGAACCGGTGCGGTAGTAGCGGACCGTGGCGAGGTCGCCGATGCCGTCCTCGCGTACCAGCAGGCCGGTGGGCCGTCCGTCGGTGTCGGTACGGACATGGCTGACGTCGACCTGTTCGGCGCGCAGTGTCCGCAGAATGAGCGTGCCGAACTCGTCGTCGCCCGCACACCCGGCCCAGGCGACGCGGTGCCCGAGCCGGGACAGGCCGATGGCGACGTTGGCCTCGGCTCCGGCGACCGACAGTTCCATGGGCGCGGCGAGCTTGATCGAGCCGGTGGCCCGGAGCGCGGCCATGGCTTCGCCGACGGTGACCACCTCGGGCCCGGCAGGGGCGGTCATGCGGTCACCGCCTCGGCCAGCGCGGTGCGCCACTGAGCCGCGCGGGTGCGCAGGGCGTTCAGGTCCCCGCCGTCGGCGGCGTCGCCGATCAGGGGCGAGCCGACACCGACGGCGACGGCTCCGGCGGACAGGTAGGCGAGGGCTGTGGGGGCGTCGACGCCGCCGACGGGCACGAACGGGACGTCGGGGAACGGGGCACGCAGCGAGGACAGGTACGCGGGCCCGCCGATGGAGGCGGGGAAGAGCTTGACGGCGAGGGCACCGCGTCGGGTGGCGGTCATGATCTCGGTGGGCGTCAGGACGCCCATCAGGACGGGCAGTGCGGTGCTGAGGTCTTCGACGACGCCCGGGGTGACGAGGAAGCCGGCGCCCGCGTCGGTCGCGCGGGCGGCGTCGTCGGAGGTCAGGACGGTGCCCGCGCCGAGGAGGGCCTGCGGGTCGAGTTCGCGGCGGGCCTGTTCGATCACCCAGAGGGCGTCGGTGGTCGTGAGGGACACCTCGGCCGCGGTGATGCCCTCCTCCGCGAGGGTGAGTACGGTGCGCAGTGCGGCGACGCGGTCGCTTCCACGCACGATGGCGAGGGTGCGGTACGGCAGTTCGGTCAGTTTCATGGGGCGCTTTCCTGAGGAGTCGTGCGGGTCATGGTGATCTCGAGTTCCCAGCGCAGTTCGCCGTCGGCGGGAACGACGGCGGCATCGTCCCTTCCCGCCTCCGTGAGATCGAAGACTGATCCGAGCATGGGTTCGACGCCGATGCTGCGGTAGGGCGCGGTGTCCGGGTAGCCGCCGAGGTTGCGCCACAGGGCGACCGAGAGGGGGACGTCGGCGTCGGTGTGGAGGGTCAGACGGAGAGCATCCGGCCCGTCGGTGACCGTCACATCCGAGCAGTCCGTGAGGACGGCGCCGACGGCGGTGCCGTCGGCGGGCCCGAAGCGGTCCAGTGCCAGTCCGAGCGGTGCGGGCCATACGCCGGTGAGGTACGGGGCGTTGCCGGGCCACGGTTCGTCGAGCAGGCGGGCGGCCTCGGGGAAGATCCGGGTGGCCGTGCCGGCCGGTGCGTGGAGCCGGGCGCCGGGGCCGAGGTCGAGCAGTGCGTGGGCGGCCCACAGCAGGCGGTATCCGGGGTCCGCGGACAGCCGGTACCGGGCCCGCACGGCACCCGCGCGGTGCACGACGCTCCGGTGCAGGACGAAGTCGCCGCATTCCACCACGTCGGCGTCGCCCACCCGCCGCCAGCGGCGTGACCAGGCGTCGCCGTGGTCGGGGACGCCCCGGATGGTGGGGATGCACTCCTCCAGACCACCGGCGTCGACGAACCCATCACCGGGACGCACGGTGTGGCGAGCGGGGTCCGGGCGGCGCCAGAGCCACTCGCGGCCGGCGCCGGCGAGAGAGGTCCACCGGCCGCCGTGGTCGGGGTCGGTCCCGGCGGTGAGGGTGATGTGGTTCACCATTCGGCGAACGATCCGTCGCTGTGGTGCCAGACGGGGTTGCGCCAGCGGTGCCCGGTCTCGGCGGCGCGGCGGACGGCGTCCTCGTCGATGTCGATGCCCAGGCCCGGTCCGGTGGGCCGGTCGGCGTGACCGTCGGTGAAACGGAACGGCGCCGGATCGATCAGGTAGTCGAGGAGGTCGTTGCCCTGGTTGTAGTGGATGCCCAGGCTCTGCTCCTGGATGAGGAAGTTCGGTGTCGCGAAGCCGATTTGCATGCTGGCGGCGAGGGCGATCGGGCCGAGCGGGCAGTGGGGCGCCATGGCCACGTCGTGCATCTCGGCGACGGCGGCGATGCGCCGGACCTCGGAGATGCCGCCGGCGTGCGACAGGTCGGGCTGGGCGACGGCGATGCCGGTATTCAGCACGTCGCGGAAGTCCCAGCGTGAATAGAGCCGTTCACCGACCGCGAGCGGTACCGAGGTGGAGTCGACGAGCCGGCGGAGATCGCGGGCGTGTTCGGGGAGAACGGGTTCCTCGACGAACAGCGGGTGCAGCGGCTCCAGCAGCGGCAGGAGCCGCCGGGACATGGCCGTCGACATCCGGCCGTGGAAGTCGATGGCCACGTCGCGGTCGGGTCCGAGTACGTCGCGTACGGCGGCTACGCGGTCGATGACGGCCTGGGTCTGCGCGGGGGTGTCGATGGCGCGCATCTGGGCCGAGCCGTTCATCTTGACGGCGGTGAATCCGGCCTCGACCTGTTCGCGGGCGAGTTCGGCGACGTGCTCGGGGCTGTCGCCGCCGATCCACGCGTACACCCGCAGCCGGTCGCGGACATGGCCGCCGAGCAGTTGGTGCACGGGAACGCCGTACGTCTTGCCCGCGATGTCCCACAGGGCCTGGTCGATGCCGGCGACGGCGCTGGAGAGGACCGGGCCACCGCGGTAGAAGCCGCCCTTGGTGAGGACCTGCCAGTGGTGCTCGATGCGCAGCGGGTCCTCACCGATCAGGAGATCGGCCAGTTCGTTGACGGCGGCGCGGACTGTTTCCGCGCGGCCCTCGACGACGGGTTCGCCCCAGCCGATGATGCCCTCGTCGGTGGCTATGCGCAGGAAGAGCCAGCGCGGTGCGACGAGAAACGTCTCCAGGGATGTGATCTTCATCCGGTGCCCCCTCGGTGCGGATCTTTTACGTCGTGTGTCAGGCCGTCGAGATCGGCGGTTGCCTGGTCGAGCAGGTGCTGCACGGCACGCTCGGCCGCTTCCGGGTCGCGGTCGCGTACGGCGTCCAACACGCTCCGGTGTGCGGGTACGGGGTCGCCCCACCCCTCCCCGCTGTGCACGAGGTGGTCGCGGACCCGCAGTCCGGCTTCGATCACCACTTCCATGCGTGTCAGCAGCTCGTTGTGCGCCGCGCTCAGCAGCGCCCGGTGGAACGCCAGGTCGGCCTCCACGGAGGCCTGGGTGTCGCCGCCGGCTTCCGCCATGAGCTTCAGCGCCTCGGTCAGGGTCGCGAGATCGGCGTCGTCCCGGCGGCGGGCGGCGAGTCGCGCGGCGGCGGGCTCCACGATGGAGCGGACCTCGCCGAGGTTCGTCAGGAAGTTCTCGTCCACCGCGCCCGTTCCCTGCCATCGCAGCAGGTCGCTGTCGAGCAGATTCCAGTCGGAGCGGGGCCGGACGAACGTTCCGCGCTTCTGCCGGGACTCGATCAGGCCCTTCGAGGCGAGCACGCGCAGCGCTTCGCGGAGCACGGTCTTGCTGACGCCGAGTTCCTGCTCCATTCGGTCCGGGTAGAGCGACGACCCCGGCTCGTGCGTACCGCTGACGATGCGCTCACCGATGATGTCGACAATCTGATGGTGCAGGTTACGTGTCGGCGGATTCACGAACGGCCTCCCCTTCTGATTTCCCTGCCCGAACGACGGCCGGGCGGTCTTCGTGCGCGTTATGAGGAAGCCTTGACGACGGACCAGCCGCCGTCCACCACGAGGGTGGCACCGGTGACGTACGAGGCCTCGGGGGAGGCGAGGAACGCGACTGCGGACGCGACCTCGTCGGGTGTGCCGAATCGCTTGGCCACCGTCTCGGCCACGCTGGCCGACCGTCCCTCGTCGTCCACGCGGTCCCAGGCGGCCGTCATGATCGGCCCGGGCAGGATGGTGTTGACCCGGACCTGTGGTCCGTACTCGACCGCAAGCTGACGGCCCATCGAGCAGAGCGCTCCCTTGGCGGCCGCGTAAGCGGTGTGGCCCGGCAGGCCGACCAGCGCGTGCACCGAGGAGGTGAGGACCACGGAGCCGCCGCTGTCGCGCAGCGCCCCGGCGAAGGCTCGTACACCCAGCCAGGATGCCTTCAGCGTGACGTCCAGCTGAGTGTCCCATTCCGCCTCGGTCAGTTCGTCTGCCGGTTTGACGACCACCGCGTAGGCGTTGCTGAGGAGAACGTCCAGCTGCCCGTACCGGGAATCGACGTGCTGGGCCAGGTCGGCCCACATGGACGCGGACGCCACGTTCCCGTGCCAGTACTCGGCCCGGCCGCCCGACTGCGTAATGGCCGCAACCGTCTCCCGGCCCGCTTCGTCGGCGATGTCGACGACGATCACTGACGCGCCTTCCGCGGCGAGACGCCTTGCCGCCGCCGCTCCAATACCTGCGGCTGCGCCGGTGATCACCGCCACGCGGCCATGGAACCTGCGGCTTGTCTGCTCTGTCATGGCCCACACCGTACCCGTGGACATTAATTATGCAAACTCTTGACAGAAGGCTTTCTCGATCGCAGGATCATCGCCCAGGGACCACAGAGGGTCGCCACGGAGCAGGGCAGCACAGTGCAGCCACCCGTCGAGCCTCCAGGTCCTCGGAAACGGTCGGAGCGACGCCGTGTCCGAACCGCCTGAGGTACCGGCCGCGCCTGCGGAAAACAACGCCGTGCTGCCGGTACCGCTCGCCTTCATCTGCTCCCACGAACCATCCGCTCATCCCTCTGGAGCCGCAATGCTCAGCACCCCGCACCGCCGTACCGTCGCCGCCTCGATCGGCCTGCTCCTCACCCTCGGGCTCAGCACGGCGTGTTCCTCCGGCAAGGAGGAAGTCAAGGAGGGCACCGCCGCCAAGGTCGACGGCAAGATCTCGATCACGTACCTGCAGAAGCAGGGCGACCAGGAGTACTTCGTCGGCGAGGCAGCCGGCGCGAAGGAGAAGGCCGACGAGCTCGGGATCGACCTGAAGGTGGTCAACCTGGGCAACGACGCCAACAAGACGGTCAGCGAGGTCCAGTCCGCCATCGCGCAGAAGACGAACGGCGTCATCATCGTCGTCCCGGACCCGGCCGTGGGGCCGCAGGTCGCGCAGACGACGATGGACGGCAAGGTCGCCCTGCTGACTTCCGACGACCAGATCTGCACCACCGGACCCGACCCCACCAAGTGCGATGCCAAGGACCTGGTGCCGCGGATCGGCTTCAGCGGTGAGCAGATGGGCACCGAGGTCGGCAAGCGGGCGGCGGCGGAGTTCGAGAAGTCCGGCTTCTCCGCGGCCGACACGCGTGTCATCTCGGCCTGGAAGCAGGACGTCACGGTCTGCGGCGACCGGGTCAACGCGGCGAAGAAGACCTTCGACGCCGCCGTGCCGGGTGTGAAGACGATCGACGTGCCCACCGACAACACGCCCACCGGTGCACAGGACAAGATCGCCGCGACCGTCACCGCCAACCCCGGCGTCAAGAACTGGGTGGTCTGGGGCTGCAACGACGAGAACGTCATGGGCGGTGTGACCGCGCTCCAGAACGCCGGCATCAAGCCCGCCAACGTCGTCGGCGTCGGCCTCGGCGCCTACCTCGCCTGCAAGGAGTGGCAGACGGACAAGCCGTCGGGCATGAAGGCGGCCCTGTTCATCAACGGCAAGGACGTCGGCGCCCTGGCCGTCCAGACCATGTACGACAAGCTCAAGAACGGCAAGGACTTCCCCGCCGAAGCCTTCGCCCCCACCACCATGGTCGACCGCGCCAACTGGAAGTCCAGCGGCGTCACCTGCAACTGACCCCCCTCCCGCCGACGGCCGACAGGCGGTCGGCGGGAACCACAGCAGTTCCGGCCCGCACCCGCCCGTGGGGGCCGGCACCGCTCTTCTCCGCCCTGTACGACGCGCCTCGAGGTGACCCCATCATGAGCACAGACCCCAGTCCGGCCGCCGATCCCGGCCCCCCGCCGCCCCAAGTTGCCGATGCGGCCGCCAACTCCGTCGGGGTCTCGGGCATCACCAAGCGTTTCGGTGCGGTGCAGGCGCTCGGCGGCGTCACCCTGGACTTCCCGGCCGGACAGGTCACCGCGCTGATGGGCGAGAACGGTGCGGGCAAGTCCACCCTGCTGAAGATCCTCGCCGGGGACCACCAGCCGACCGAGGGGCACGTCCTGATCGGGGGCGAAGAGGTCACGCTCTCCTCTCCGGCCGAAGCGCGGGCGGCGGGCATCCGGATCATCCCGCAGGAACCGGAGATCATCCCGCACATCTCCGTCGCCGAGAACGTCTACGCCGGTGCCCTGCCCCGCAAGGCCGGCCGGATGCTGGACCGTGCCGAACTGCGCCGCAGGATCGGGGCCGACCTGGAGCGGCTCGGCTTCGCAGGTGTCCTCGATCCCGACCTGATCGGCTCCCGCCTCACCCCCGCCCAGCGCCAGTTGGTCGAGATCATGCGGGCCCTGACCGGTTCGGTGACGCCGAAGGCGATCGCGTTCGACGAACCGACCTCCTCGCTGTCCGAGCACGAGGTCGACGCGCTGTTCGCCCTGATCCGCCGACTGCGGGACCAGGGCATCGCCGTCATCTACGTCTCCCACCGCATGCAGGAGATCTTCCAGCTCGCCGACCGCATCGCCGTCCTGCGCGACGGCGCCCTCGCCGGAGTCCAGCAGGCGAGCACGACGAACGAGGGCGAACTCGTGCGCCTGATGGTCGGACGCGATCTGGCCGGCATGTTCGTACGCGGCCGTGTGGCCACCGACCGCCTCGTCCTCGACGTGAAGGACCTCACCACCGACGACGTGCGGGACATCTCGTTGCAGGTGCACGCCGGTGAAGTGGTGGGCCTGGCGGGCCTGATCGGCGCCGGCCGCTCCGAACTCGCCCTCGCTCTCGCCGGTGACCTGCCCTTCCGCAGCGGATCCGTCACCCTCGACGGCATCCCGCTGCCCTCGGGCAAGCCCGGCGCCGTCATCCGCGCCGGTCTCGGACTCGCCCCCGAGGAACGCAAGGCCCAGGCCCTGTTCCTCCAGCAGACCATCCGCGAGAACACCTCACTCGTCGTACTCGACCGCCTGCGCCGCTTCCGATTCGTCAAGCGGGGCGCCGAACGTGCCCTCGCCCAGGAGTTCACCGACCGGCTGCGCGTGCGCACCCCCTCCGTCGACCACGAGGTCCGCAAACTCTCCGGCGGCAACCAGCAGAAGGTCGTCCTCGCCCGCTGGCTGGCCCGCAAGCCCAAGGTGCTCATCCTGGACGAGCCGACCCGCGGCATCGACGTGGGCGCGAAGGCCGAGATCTACCAGATCATCGCCGACCTCGCCGCCGAAGGCGTGGCCGTGCTGGTCATCTCCTCCGAGCTCCCCGAACTCCTCGGCCTCGCCGACCGCGTCGTCGTGATGCAGGGCGGCCGGATCACCGGCGAACTCGCCCACCACGAAGCCACCGAAGAATCCATCCTCGCCCTTGCCATGGCCGACGACATCGCCGGCGCCAGTTCCTCCGGAGCCTCCTCATGACCCTCACCAGCACCCCCGACCCGGCCGTGAAGGAATCCTCGAACGGCGCCGGATCCTCCCGGCCCAAGCTGCTCTCCCGCATCAGCGGGCAGAACATCAGCCTCGTCGGCGCTCTCGTCCTCGTCCTCGTCCTGTTCGGCATCCTCAACGACAACTACCTCAGCCTGTCGAACATGCAGGTCATCGCCGAGGCGGCGACCATCACCGGTCTGCTCGCGATCGTGCAAACCGTCGTCATCATCTGCGGCGGCCTCGACATCTCCGTCGGCTCTCAGGTCGGCGTCGCCTCCGTCATCAGTGCCATGGTCTTCACGACCACCGGCTCCAACGCCTTCCTCGGCATGGCAGCCGCCATCGGCGCCGGCGTCCTCATCGGCGTCCTCAACGGCCTCGTGATCGTCTACGGCCGGGTCAACCCCACCATCGCCACCCTCGCCGGCCTCGCCGCGTACAAGGGACTCGCCCAACTCCTGTCCGACGGCCGGGCCCAGGGCTACGTCCTCAACAACGACTTCTTCATCTTCCTCGGGCGCGGCAAGATTGCCGGTCTGCCGGTCATGGTCTGGATCCTGATCGTCGTCGCCGTCACCGTCCACCTGCTGCTCAAGTACACGGACATCGGCCGCAATCTGTACGCCATCGGCGGCAACGACACCGCCGCCCGCCTCGCCGGCATCAACATCAACAAGTACCTGATCAGCGTCTACGCCCTCATCGGCATCGTCGCCGCCATCGCCGGCATCCTGCTGACCGCCCGCACCGGCTCCGGCCAGCCCGTCTCCGGCAGCGAGGGCCTCGAACTCAAGGCCATCACCGCCGCCGCCCTGGGCGGCGCAGCCCTCAAGGGTGGCAAGGGAGGCATCGGCGGCACCCTGCTCGCCGTGGCCCTGCTCGGCTGCCTCGAGAACGGTCTCACCGTCCAGGGCATCAACACCTTCTGGCAGAACGTCGCCCAGGGCGCCCTCCTCATCGTCGCCGTCGTAATCCAGCAGCGCCGCAGCGGCGAACGCCCAGTCGGACTCCCCCACTGACACCCGATCACGGCATTCCCCCCGGACGGGCAAGGCCCCCGTCCCTCGCCCCGGACGGGCAAGGCCCGTCCACACTCGCGCCAGCCACGTCCTGTGGCGTGACACCCACACGCCTCCGCACGGACCGCACCCGGCCCGTGCGGAGGGGCGGGGCAGGTGCCGACGGACACAGCCCCACGGAACGGTCCCCAACGGCCGCTTCCGTGAACGCGCTGTCCGGCCGGATCGGCTGCGTGCCCCGGCCCCTTCCATGATCACGACTCTCACCTTCATAGGAGATCTTCGTGCAGACCAGTCCCATGTCGCCCGACAGCGACGTGCCACCAACACCAGCCTCCGCCAGATCATTTCCGCCCA
Source organism: Streptomyces sp. NBC_00057 (assembly GCF_045041165.1). Classification (NCBI taxonomy): domain Bacteria; kingdom Bacillati; phylum Actinomycetota; class Actinomycetes; order Kitasatosporales; family Streptomycetaceae; genus Streptomyces; species Streptomyces sp. NBC_00057. The sequence goes on from NZ_CP108256.1 coordinate 8,991,688, forward strand.
GGAAGGGCGTTCGCGGCAAGGCGTGGATGGCGCTCCTGGCAGCGGCCGTGGGCGCCTTGCTCGCCGCGCCGCTGCCCGCACAGGCCCAGCCCACCGAGACAGTCGTCGATGTCACGACGTTCGGTGCCGACCCGACTGGCAACAGCGACAGCGCCGCAGCCGTGGCGAAGGCCCTGCGCCAGGCGAAGACCGTGAAGGGGCCGGTGCGGGTGCTGTTCCCGCGCGGGACCTACCAGATCTACCCGGAGCAGGCGGAGAAGCGGGAGCTGTACCTCTCCAACACCGTCGGCGCCGACCAGAGGTACCGGGACAAGCGGATCGGCATCCTCGTCGAGGACATGCGTGACGTCACGATCGACGGCGGCGGCTCGCATCTGCAGTTCCACGGGCTGATGACCACGTTCGCGGCCATCCGCTCCAAGAACGTCTCCGTCCGCGATTTCAGCTTCGACGTCACCGCCCCCAAGGTCATCGATGCCGCCGTCAGTGAGACGGGCGTGTCGAACGGCCGTGGGTACCGGGTGCTGGACATCCCGCCCGGCAACGGCTTCACCGTGGCGAACAACCGGGTGACGTGGCTCGGGGAGAAGAGCCCGGAGACCGGTCAGCCGTACTGGTCCGGCGTCAACGGCCTGCGCTACACACAGGTTCACGACCCGGTGGCGAACCGCACCTGGCGCGGCGGCAATCCGCTGTTCACCAATGTCGCCTCGATGACGAGTCTTGCCGGCAACAAGCTGCGCATCGACTACTCGACCGCGACGGCGCCGGCCGACCGAGGCCTCGTCTACCAGATGCGTGAGGACACCCGGGACACCGCTTCCGCCGTCATCTTCGAGGCGAAGGATGTCGTTGTTCAGGGCCTGAAGGCCCGCTACCTGCACGGGTTCGGCTTCCTCGGGCAGATGAGCAAGAACATCACCATCGAGGGCAACGAGTTCCGCACCGACCCCGCCACCGGGCGCAGCACGGCCGGTTTCGCCGACTTCGTCCAGATGTCCGGCGTCAAGGGCACGGTGAACGTCAGGAACAACATCTTCGACGGCGCCCACGACGACGCGATCAACATCCACGGCACGTACGTCGAGGTCACCGGCCGCCCCACGGACAAGACGCTCACCCTCGCCTATAAGCATGCGCAGACGGCCGGGTTCCCCCAGTTCTACCCGGGGGACGACGTGGAGATCGTGGACAAGCGGACCATGGTGCCGGTCCCCGGTATCACCGCCGAGGTCGTCTCGGTCGACGGTCCGACGGGCCTGGACCACGACAAGTCGCTGACCACCATGACGGTCACCTTCGACCAGGCCATCCCCGCCTCGGTCACCGCCGGGAACTTCGTGGTGGAGAACACCTCGTACACGCCCAAGGTCGAGATCAGCGGCAACACCTTCGTCAACATCCCCACCCGCGGCATCCTGGTCACCACCCGCAAGCCCGTCGTCATCAAGAACAACGTGTTCGACGCCAATCAGATGTCCAGCATCTTCATCTCCTCCGACGCGTACCAGTGGTACGAGTCCGGTCCCGTGCAGGACGTCCTGATCAGCAACAACACGTTCCTGCGCCCGGCCAGCCCGGTGATCTTCGTCGAGCCCACCAACCAGGTCGTCGACGCCGCCAAGCCCGTGCACCGCAACATCCGTATCCAGGACAACGACTTCAAGGTCGGCGACGTCCAGCTCCTCAACGCCAAGAGCGTCGGCGGCATCACCTTCGAGCGCAACAACGTCTCCCGCCTCGACCGCAACACCGCCTTCACCGCCCGGGCCGACAACAGCTGCCTGGAGCCGGGCGCCACGACCGACGTCCGTACGGTCACCACCGCGTCGCCGTACTCCACCGCCCTGTTCTCCTACCGCGGCTCGTCCGGCGCGGTCATCAAGGACAACAACCTCGACAACGGGCTGAACCTCCGCGCCAACCTCAGCTCCACGGACGCCGCCCAGGTCACCGCCGACGAGATCACCACGAACGGCACCGACAAGATCCTGCCGCTGCTGCCCTCGGTCACCTACACGAGCAGCAACCCGGATGTCGCCACCGTCGATCAGAACGGCAAGGTCACGGCCAAGGCCGCCGGCCGCACCACCATCACCCCCGTAACCACCAGCCAGCACGGACCGACCAACGGCGCACCCGCCATGATCCGGGTCGACTGCCAGATGGCGCCCGTACCGACCGGCTACCGAACGGTGGCCGTCGCCGGATCCAACGACGTGATCGACGTGAGCGAAGGCAGCCTCGCCGACCACGCTCCGGTCATCCGCCGGCCGATCGGCGACGTTTCTAGCCAGCGCTTCGAGTTCAAGGCACTCGAAGAGGGCTACGTGCGCATCGTCAACGAGAACAGCGGCAAGGACCTGGCCGTGAGCGACGCGTCCCAGGCCGCCGGAGCGAAGATCATCCAGCACTCCTACGCCCCTGGCACGCACACCAACGACGAATGGCGCATGGAAGACGCCGGCAACGGCCGCGTCCACTTCGCCAACCGCTACAGCGGCCTCTACCTCACCGCCGGCGCCACCCAGGGCAGCCAGTTCGAGCAGCGGCCCTACGACGGCAGCAACAGCCAGACGTTCACCATCTCCTAGCGCTCCGGCAGGATTTCACTGCCTGAGCTGCGGATTCCGCTGGACGGCTGGAGTACAGCGGTCCGGCACATGATCGAGGGGCGGTCTCATGGAGGCCGCCCCTCGATCATGTGCGCCGCCTCTGGTGGCGCACATCAGGGCCCTTCTCCACGCGGGTCCTTGAGGTGATCAGTCATCGCCACCGACAAGGACTACGGGCGTTGTCACGTTGTCGGGGGTATAGGCGTCTGGCGGTGGGTCAGGGCGTGGTCGAGGTGGCTCTCGGCTGTCGGTCAGGCCGTGGCGGGCAGGCCGGCGGCGCCGGTGATCTGGTCCCAGATCGTGAAGCGGACGGTCATTTTGAGGCGGTGGTCGGGTGCGGTGCGGTGGTAACGGCCGGGTCGGAAGTGGGGCGAGATGCCGCTGAAGGCGGCCAGGAATCTGGGCGCCACCGACGCTGCGGAAGCCCTTCATCGCGCGCTCGCGCTGCCTGGTGGGCTGGTGCGAGTTCTCCGCCCGGTTGTTCAGTCCTTTGTGGGAGCGGTGCTCGACCGAGGGCATCACCTCGCGGTGGGCGGCGCTGTAGGAGCGGAGCTTGTCGGTGACGACCACCCGCGGCACCGTGCCGGTCTCTTTGAGGAGTCTGCGGAAGAAACGCCTGGCCGCGGCCTTGTCGCGGCGGTTCTGGATCAGGATGTCGAGCACGTTGCCGTCGACGTCGACGGCCCGCCACAGGTACTTCACCTCGCCGTTGACCTTGATGAAGACCTCGTCCAGGTGCCATTTATCGCCGGGCCGAGGACGGCGGCGCCGCAGGCCGTTCGCGTAGGCCTGGCCGAACTTCAGGCACCACCGGCGCACCGTCTCGTAGGACACCATGACGCCGCGCTCGAGCATCAGCTCCTCGACCTCGCGGAAGCTGAGCGGGAACCGGAAGTACAGCCAGACGCAGTGGGAGATGATCTCCACCGGGTACCGGTGCCCCCTATACGACGGCAACGCACTCTCCACAGCAGCAAGACCCTCCCGAGCATGATCAACCAGAAGATCATCCCATGCGGTCAGCCAACGTGACAGCGCCCGTCCAGGGCCTTCACGGCCTCGGCGGTCATCGCGGCGGCCTTCGCCAACGCCTCCTGGGCGGGGCCGCCGTCGTCGAGGTTCTTGAGCACGGTGCGGTAGTTCCCGATCAGGGCCTCGACGATCTCCCGCTCGGCGACCCGGATCTCCTCCAGCTCCTCCTTGGCCTTCTTGATCTTTATAGCGACCCGCTTGCAGAGCATGGTGGTCAGATCGTCGCGCACCCGCATCCGTGCCTTGTGAGCGAGGCAGGCCAGCAGCGCGATCCGCTTGATAGCCGCGTAGTCCCGCAGTTCGGAGGCGTCCGCCACATCTGCTTCTCCGGCGAAGTCGGTGACCTTCGGCGACGCGACGCCGTCCACCCACACCGCGGTGTCTCCGAGCGTGTCCAACCACTCCAGGTGCGTGAACAGGCGCTTGAAGTGCGACCAGCTCGGTCCCTGGGCGGTCTGCTTCAGCCGGTTGAACCGCGTCGTGCCGTCGCTGTCGCGCTCTTCCAGCAGCCGCAGCATCCCTGCCCGCTCCATGGCGCTCATCCGGTCGTGGATGCCACAACAGATTGAGGTGTTCACCTCGGTGCGGATCGTGGAGGTCATCGTGTCGAAGGTGGAGAACGCCGGCAGCTCCAGCCCGGCCGCCACCACCTTCTCCAACGCGATATTGATCAGGTCGGCGGGCCGGTTCTTCGACGCGGCCTCCTTACGGATCGCCGCCTCAGCGATCCGCCGGGCCTGGGACTGCTTGTACTTCGTCCCCACCCGCTGGCGCACCTCCGTACGTTGCCGCTCAGTGGTGCGGCCCGTCTCGTACAGCGGGAACGTGCCCTCTGGCAGCTCGACCGTACGGCGGACGAAGTCGACCACCATCTCCGGATACTCATCCGGCTTCGGGAACCGCCCCATGTGCTGATACGACTTCAGCGCCAGCAACAGCGCGAGCTGATGGCCATCGGAGTCCATCCGCTCAGCGGCCCACGCTGTCTCCTCCCGCGTCGGCGCGAAGAACAAGTGCAGCTCGTGCGCGGTGATCAGCCGCTTGAACCGCGGATACGCGGTCCGCTCGATCGAGGTCACAGTCCCGCCCCAGGCCCAGACAGCAGTCAGCATCACCACCAACGACCTTCGGTCAAATGGGTGACGGCCAGGCATCGAGCCGCCCTTCAAGATCAACTATTGGCGGCTTTTGGGCTTACCTCGGCGCTACCCCATCCAGGCCCGGCCTTACCGCTGATATCACCGCCGCTGACACGGAACCGAGAGATTGCACGTGCCCAGCGGCCACGTCATACCAACCGGCAACTAACCGACCTGCAGCATCGCCAAGAACGTCAGCCCCCGATCAGCATCCGTTTCACCACCCAAATCCCCGACCACAACAGGCTGAACAGCAGAAACCCGATACCCACCACACTGACATCACCATGCCGAACCACCACCGACAAAAAACTACAGATCATCAGTCATGACGTTCCACCAGAAGGTGGAGGAGGCGGCGGCCTTCGCGGAGAAACTGCCGGAGACCGCAGCCGAGCTGTACGTCAACGACGCCTCCGATGACGACCTGGCGGCCGCGGACCGGCTGCCGAAGTCGTCGATCGACGCGGAGTTCTACGAGCTGGAGGCCGGCCGCCACGTACCCCCGGACCGGGTCTGGTCGGCGTGGCTGTGCGGCGACCACCTCGTCAGTGAGCGGCGCGAGGTGCTGCCGCAGTTCGCCAACGGCATCGACGCGGCTGGTCGCCGGGTGCACCGCGCCTTCCTCGCGAGCGTTCGCGTGCTCGGGGAAGGCGTCGACATCACCGGCGAACGGGGCGTGGAGGCCGTCTGCTTCGCCGACACCCGCGGCTCCCAGGTCGAGATCGTGCAGAACATCGGCCGGGCCCTCCGACTCAACCGCGACGGCACCACGAAGATCGCCCGCATCATCGTGCCCGTCTTCCTGGAGCCCGGCGAAGACCCGACCGACATGGTCGCCAGCGCCAGCTTCCGCCCCCTTGTAGCCGTACTCCAGGGCCTGCGCTCGCACGATGAGCACCTGGTCGAGCAGCTCGCCTCCCGCGCCCTCACCAGCGGACAGCGCAAGGACCACGTCCAGCGCGACGAGGAAGGACGGATCGTCGGGGCCGGCGGCAAGGCTGACGGCGAGGACCAGGAGCAGGACGACACCCAGGCCGCCGCCGAAGCGGCGCTGCTCCACTTCTCCTCTCCCAGGGACGCGGCGACCATCGCGGCGTTCCTGCGCACCCGGGTCTACCGGCCGGAGTCCCTGGTGTGGCTGGAGGGCTACCAGGCCCTGCTCCGGTGGCGGGCGGAGAACGAGATCACCGGCCTGCACGCCGTCCCGTATGACGTGGAGGTCGAAGTAGGGGTCACGAAGGACTTCCCGCTGGGCAGGTGGGTGCACCAGCAGCGGAAGGCGCTGCGGGCGGGTGAGCTGGAGGAACGGCGCAAGACCCTGCTCGACTTGCCGGAGGCCGGGATGGTCTGGGAGCCGGGCGAGGAGGCGTGGGAGAACAAGCTCGCCGCGCTGCGGTCGTACCGGCGCGCCACCGGGCACCTCGCACCACGACAGGACGCCGTCTGGGGCGAGGGCGAGGCAATGATGCCCATCGGGCAACACCTGGCCAACCTCCGCCGGAACAGCGGCCTGGGCAAGGACGCGGAGCGGGCGGCAGAGCGCGCGAAGCAGCTGACCGCAGTCGACCCGGACTGGAACTGCCCCTGGCCCTTGGACTGGCAACGCCACCACCGCGTCCTCGCAGACCTGGTCGAGGCCGACGGCAGCCTGCCCGACATCCAACCCGGCGTGCAGTTCGACGGCGACGACCTCGGACGGTGGCTCCAGCGGCAGAAACAGCCAGGCACCTGGAAGCTACTGTCGAGCGAGCAGCAGGAACGGCTATCGAAGCTGGGCGTACAGCCCGCTCAGGTACCGTCACCCGCCCCCGCGGCGGGGCGCGCGACGAAGGGCCCGAGCAGGGCGCAGCAAGCGTTCCAGCGGGGCGTGCAGGCCCTCGCCCAGTACATCGCTCGGGAGGACAAGGTCGTCGTGGGTAGGGCGCATGTTGAAGAGCTGCCGGATGGCACGGTGATCAAGCTGGGTGTGTTTCTCAGCAATCAGAGGGCCAGGCGTGACCGGCTGGATGCGGAACAACGGGCGGCCCTCGCCGAGCTGGGCTGCGCCTGGGCAGCAGAGGCGGAGGCGTAGAGGTCGGCTCGTCGGCAGGCAAAGGGGCCCCACACCGACGGCACCGGGGGCGGGCCGGCAGAACTACGAGGCCGCGCGGCAGTTCTACGAGCGCAAGGGGCGTCTCGGGTGCTGAGGAAGCACGTCGAGCGGATCGTCGTCGGGGGCGACGGGGGCGACGGGGGCGACGGGGGCGGCGGGGGCGGCGGGAGTGGCAAGAACCAGGAGGTCCGAGAGCTGAAGCTAGGGGTATGGATCGGTAACCAGCGGAGCAGGATCGCGACGCTGTCGTCGAAGCGGGTGGAGCAGTTGTCCACCACCGGCATGCGATGGACATAGCAGCATCGTCGACGCTGCACCCGTCTACCACAAGGGCCGGCGGAATCACCGCGCTCGTCGTGGGCGCGCTTGTCGTCGGCTCAGTGCCGGGTGGTCTCGCTCTATGCGTGGACACTCGGCACTCACCCACCAGCCCTGGCTCGTTGCCGTGGCGACAGCCACATTGACCGGGCTCCCTCACCCCGCACTATTCCCGGTAGTTCCCGTGGTCCCGGCGTGGCCGGCCCGTGCCGGGCGGCGCGTCTTCGTCACCGCCCGAAGCGGATCGTGGTGTACCCGTAGGCCTCGCCCTCCCGCGGCGCACGGTTCCAGGACCGTGTGGTCAGTTGCGGCAGTACGCCCTCGACTAGGGCGTGCCGGGGCAGGGACAGACCGAACTCGTCCTGCACGGCGGCCAGCAGGCACCGCTCGCGGTCCGCCTCGCCGACGCCGTGCAGGACCCATTCCGGATCGAGGGTCCCGGGCACCGGCCCCGAGCGTTCGACGTCCGTGCCGCGCAGCGTGTACGCGTACAGCTCCTCGCCCTGCTCGGCGACCGACAGGTGGAACACCGTCAGGCGGCCGTTGCGAGCGCGGCGCGCCCATAGCACCACCGCGCGTCCACCGCGCGAGGCGGCGGCGGCCGGGGACACGAAGAAGTTCCCGGGCGCCGACGTCCGCGGGGCCGCGTCGCAGGCGAACGCCCACCCGGAGCCCGTCCGGCCCACCGACACCACGGCCCGGTCCTCCCACGGCGCCGAATCGTCCCACTGCCCAGGGCCGTGGTGGAACCGCCCGGCACGGCGGCCGGGCGGAGCGGTCAGGCCCGCGCACCCGTCCTCTCCGACCAGGCCGGGCAGCGCTTCCGGTTCCGTGCCCTCCACCCACAGGCACCGGTAGGAGTCGTGCGGGGCGTTCCACCGCGGAGTGTCCGCCAGCCAGCACAGTCCCGGCGGATCCAGGTCCGGCACCGGATCGGGCACAGGGCCCGGTCGGCCGGCCCGAGGCGTGGCCAGCAGCTCCAGGCCGCGTTCCCGCGTCACCACCGGACCCAGTACAGGGTCCGCCAGCAGACCGAGCGGCGCCAGCAGGTCCGGCCCCGGCGGCGACCACAACGGCAGCGCGGCACGGATCATGCGCCACGCCGCGTCCGTGTCCCCCCACCTCGCCGACTCCCGCGCCTCGGCCACCGCCCGTCCGAAGGCACCGTCCGGCGCATAGCGGTAGGAACCGTCGCGCACCTGGGCGAGGATCGCGTCCGCGCCCGCCGTGACGCCGTCGTCGGTCTCGGTGCCCAGCACGAACCGGCGGGGCAGGACGCCGGAACGGTTGTCCCGCAGGTGCGCGGCGGCCATCACGGGCACCAGCTCGCCCGTGTAGCGCGGATCGGCGACGAGCTCACCGAAGCCGTAGTACCCGCCGCCGCGCGACAGCACCTCCAGCTGCCGCAGCATGCTCCGGGCGCAGGGCCGTCCGTATTGCTCCGCCTCGGTGAGCAGCTCCTGGGCACTCTCCCACCTCCCGCTCAGGGCCTCCCGCCGCGCGCGCTCCACGTCGGCGTCCAGGGCCCGGGTGGTGTCGTTCACGAAGCCGGGACTGCCCGCCCGGGCGGAGTGGAAGTCCTGGTACATCCGCTGCATGTAAGCGCGGAACGACGGGTACCGATCCGGCGGTTCGCCGCTCCACCCCTTGTAGACGTAGAGAGCCCACTCGCCGTCCTCGTCGGTGTCGCCCGGGTCCAGCAGGGCGTAGGACATGTCCGAGTCGGTCTCCAACTGCAGTGCCCGCCGCCACATCCCGGCCAGCAGCACCTCCTGCTCGGTCGAGTGCTCGGTCAACCCCTCCTGGTAGATCGCGGTCAGCTCAAGCGGATCCCCGAACCAGTCGATCTCGTGAGCCGCGCCCAGCCGGTAGATGGACCCCTTGTCGAGCCGCCAGCCGTTGCTGGCCCCGAGGAACTGCCGGTAGGACGGAGGGAGCCGGGTGCCCAGGCGTTCCTCAGCGGCGGTTATCTCCGCCTCGGCCGCGGGCGAGGCGGCGAGGGCAAGGTCGGCGAGGGTGAGGCCGCCCTCCGCCAGGTCCTCCACATCGTCCTCGTCCGGGATCCATTCCTCCTGCCAACGACGGAAGAACTGCTGCCAGTCAAAGCGGTTCTCGATCACGGGCCGATTGTGGCAGCCGCCACCGACAGCCGGCCCCGCTTCGCGCTCCTGACTCCGTTCCGCCAGCGCGCACAACACGAGGCCGCAGGCTGCCATCTGAGCGCCCTTCGGGCACCGCTCCGACGGGGGGTCGTTTCGTACTCGGAGGCGCCCAGTGGGCCGTACGGCGACTTCTTGACCGGCAGCCGTTCCGTACGCGCCTCGGCCCGGCCGCTGGGGTCGGGAGGGAACGTGGGACACGACCGCGACGTCAGCTTCGAGTTGTTCCACCACGAGAACCTGAAGCGTCACACCCGGCCAACGGGCCGACTGCACCCAACTGGACCCCGTACTCGACAAGATCCGCGTTCCGCGCACCGGTCCGGGCAGACCGCGCAAAAAGCCCGACAGCCTCGCCGCGGACAAGGCGTACAGCAACGGGCCATGCCGGGACTCATCGTCTCGTCTCCTTCGCTGCCCCGGCCCGGGGCGTTGATCCGAAGGAGCAGCGTGCACGGGCACCCCTTGTCCGCAGTCTGACGATGGCCGCTAGCGAGGCAGGTCAAGGAGAAACGCGGCGTGCGCGGCCGGGCGGCGCACCCGGACAAGGGGCCGGCTGCCGGGGCCAGCCTTCGGGTCGTCAGCTGGGCTGCATGAGCCGCTAGATTGGTGTGCGTGGAGACGCGGGGGCAGAGATATCGGTATGTGGGTCCGGCGGAGCTGAAGGCGCTCGTCCAGGCGGGTAGTAAAGGTCGGAGCATCCACTCATCAGCGGACTTCGGCGAGTGGGTCTCTGCGCTGACCTTGAATGAGTTGGCCGAGCCCTTCACGTTCGTCATCGATGGCGGCGGGGTACTGCGACTGGCTCCGCGCCGCAGCGAGCACGTGGTGTGCGCTGGCGGCGGAGAGGTGCTGAGCGCCGGCGAGATGAGCTTCCGCGAGGAGTCCGGACGGTGGGTGGTCGAGGAGGTCAGCAACCAGTCGACCGGCTACTGTCCGGACGTCAGCTCATGGCCAGCCGTGGCCGAGGCCCTGGACCGGATCGGGATCCATCGCCCGTCCGGGTTCACGCACGAGGTGGTCTTCCGCCGATGCCGCTCCTGCCGGGAGCTCAACATCGTGCGGGAGGAGGACTTCGTCTGCGTCTTCTGCGGCGAGGATCTGCCGCGGGAGTGGAACACGGGGGAGCCCGGGTGACTGGTCAGACAGCAAAGATCACATCGCGGTGCGAGTGCGGCAGCACAGCGGTGCGACAGGTGAACCAGTTCATCCTTCACGATGAGTTGTGGTGGGACCCGGGGCCTGTGACCGTGATGAGGATTCGTGAAATTCCCCAGGGTCGCTCACCTTCCCCGCTTGATTGCGCCGCTGAACAAGAACAGGTCCGGGGCCGACCTCATCGGCAGCCTGGGGCAGCGATCACGGATATTGCCGCGTGCTGGAAGACGTCCTGGTCAGTCAGCGGCGCGCCGTGTAGGGCGGGAAAGCAGCGGGATTGGTGAAGTCCACGTCCGCGTCGGGCCAGCGCCGGCGCAGCAGGTCGGCTGTGCGGCAGGCCCAGCCTGTGAGGTGAGGGAAGACGCCGTGGGCCTCGGCGGTACGGGCTGTGGCCTCCAACGTCTCGACGAGCTGTGGCCTGCTGTGGTCTCCGGGTGCACGGACGTCGAGGATGGCGAACCGTTGCAGACGGACGATCGCCCAGGAGATACAAGCCGCCGCCAGGCCGAATCCGTACCGCAGGTCATCCTCGGCCTGGGGAACGCCGCTGGCCAGGGCGCCGCGGTAGTGGTCGCCAAGGCCGGTGCTCATGGGGTCGCCCACGGTCATCCATGCCGGCCCGGGGACATGAAGGCAGACAGCGTCGAGGAGGGCGTGGGTGTAGCCCGCTGACTCGAATTCGATGAGGCGGGCGTCGGCGGGACCTGACTCGTGGAGCAAGATGTTGTTCGTCTCCGCATCGCCGTTGCTGAGCGCCAAGAACGGGCCGGGCTCGCTCAACTCAGTCAGAGCAGCGTTGAGTTCGATCTCAGCTCGTCCAGTGATGGCGGCGCCGGGAACCGCGGTATGTCCGTGCGCCTCGTCCCGGAGCTGGGCGAACCAGCCCACGTGATCGGCTTCCGGGTTGCTCGTCCCGAGAGACGCCCGTCGCGCGCGGTAGGTGTCGGCGTAACCGACAGTGGCGGCGTTGAGTTCGCCGTAGGCACGGGCGAAGACGGCCAGTCGATCGGAATGGGCTGCAGCGCCGTCACGGCGGAGCAGGTGGTCCAGGGCAGTGCGGGGTGCCAGATCTTCCAGAACCATGAGTCCCTCGGAAAGGTCGGCAGCGATGACGCGAGGGGCAAGCGTCAGACCGAGGTCGTCGGAGAGGAACCGGAGCGTGGCCAGCTCGGAACGGAGTCGCCAGGGTTCGGTGCGAGTCTCGCTCGGATGACCCCGCACCCATTTGACGACCACAGTCCTGGGAGCCGCCACGCCACGGAGTGTCGCACGCGCGACAGCCCGGGGTTCCAGGCGTTCCCAGGCGTCGACCTCGACGGGCGAGGAATAGCGATCCGTCAGGAGGGCTTCGACAGCGGAGCGCCAAGGGCGCGCGTGCGCGGCAGACATCTGGGCACTTTACGGCGTTCGGCTCCTTCTCGTGCCGAGTTGATCAGACATCCCATTCCCAACAGGAGGATGGGGAACAACGTGAGCAGGGCTGTCCGCCGCCTGAGTACGGGGTGGGGAATTTCAAAGAGCGTCATCATCGCAACTCCATGATCGCCAGGACCTGTGCCTGTACTACTGCCGGGGTCCACCACCGCGCATATCTGCGCGACCTCTTATGCAGCCATCGTGAGACTCGCAGCCCGGAGCGAGTGAGTGCACCGAACTCTCACTGCCCCAGGCTGGCGGCCTTGATGACGCGTCGGGCGAACACGTCCTCACGGCGGTCTGCCATCTGCCGCAGCGCGTCTTTGCGATCCCGCCTGGAGAGCCGGTCGAGATACGTGTGGCCGAAGAGGTGATCGGTCTCGTGTTGCAGACACCGGGCGAAGTAACCCGTTCCTTCGATGATGATGGCGTTGCCGTCCTTGTCGAGCCCGCGAGCGACGGCACGATCGGTGCGGGGAACCGCCATGCCCGCACCGGGCACGGACAGGCAGCCCTCGAAGTCGTCAACGAGCCGGCGGCTACCCGGATCGGGCAGGTCCAGAACCGGGTTGATGATGTGGCCGACATGCCGGACCCCGTAGTCGTCCGGGCAGTCGTATACGAACAGCCTCAGGTCGACGTCTACCTGGTTGGCAGCCAGGCCGGCACCGTCGGCCACATACATCGTCAGGAACATGTCGTCGATCAGCGCCGACAACTCGGGGGAGCCGAACTCGGTCACGTCCTGGCACGAACGGTTCAGAATCTCCTCACCCACCACCGTGACCCGGCGCACCGAACCCCGTTCCGCCTCCGGCGACAGAGCCGGATATGAGTCGACGGGACGGCCTTGCAGACGGACTCGCCGGTCGACGGGATGGGACCGCTCGTGACGAACAGACATAGCTGTCTCCCCTTCGGTGCACACCACAGACGCCGCGGACGGCGCCGCAGCCTGATGCCTTCAAACAAGCACTGCTTGCCAAGCGCTTTGCAAAGTAGCAGAGTTTGCAAAGTGACTGAAGATGATGTCAACACACCGAACGACCAGACACGCAGGACGGGCGAAGAACTGCGCGAGCACGAGGTCCGCACACACCTGCTGGACCTGCTCGCCGAAGTCGGCGCCGTCACGGCGACCGAAGCAGCCTCCCGACTGGGCTACAGCTCTGGTCTCTGCTCATTTCACCTACGGCAGCTCGCATGCCACGGATACATCGAAGAAGCCCCCCGCAGCGGGGGGCGCGCCCGCCCCTGGCGTCTGAAGCAGCACACACCCACTGCTGGCGAGCCCGCGGAGGATCAGTTCGGTGACTTGGCCCGAGGACTGGAGGACGAGAGCTGGCAGCGATGGCTGACCCAGCGAGATGAGGCGCCGGCCGATTGGCGCCACGGCGAAGCCTTCAGCGCCGTCGCCTACCTGACACCTGAAGAAATGAGCCGGGTCGCGGACGTGATCCGACAGGCGCTCGCGCCCTACCAAGACCGCGAACAACGCCCCCTGGCCCGGCCCGACGGCGCTCTACCAGTGGCCCTTATCACCCGGCTGTTCCCCCTGCTTCCCCACGCAACGGACGACGCGGACCAGGACTGAGAAGCCGCCAGCTGTTCCCCGCCCGCTCGAGGAAATGCCACCCGCGAGCCCGGAGACCCTGGGGCGGATCGCCGTACTGCGCGATGATCCGATGGAGACGCCCGAAGTGCGAGCCGCGGCCCGAGCACGGCTGGTGGCCCCTTCCGGCCTGCGTCTGCCCTGACTGAGAACTCTCGCCTTCGTGCCAGCGCCTGACCTGCACATCTCTCGCCCGGTGACAGCAGGCACCGACACCATCTCTCACTTCCAAGACAGCGAAACCCCACCCCGAAACCGCCGCTGACCAGTGACAACACAGAGATGGCGACTGTCTCTCACCACCACTGACACCAACCCGAGAGATCGCAAGCAGCTCCCGGGACTCGGAGTTCTCTTGCGGGTCCTGCGGCACCTACTTGTGCGAACACGCTGGTCGGGGACCAGCGCCTGATGATGTCCGGGAGGCCCTACTCGCAGCGCACGGACCCGTCAGGCTCCGGCTGGTCGGTCCGGTTCCCAGTCTCGTCCCGGCTTTGAAGGTCCTTCGGGAGGTCTCAGCGGGCGCTGTCACGTTGGCTGACCGCATGGGATGATCTTCTGGTTGATCATGCTCGGGAGGGTCTTGCTGCTGTGGAGAGTGCGTTGCCGTCGTATAGGGGGCACCGGTACCCGGTGGAGATCATCTCCCACTGCGTCTGGCTGTACTTCCGGTTCCCGCTCAGCTTCCGCGAGGTCGAGGAGCTGATGCTCGAGCGCGGCGTCATGGTGTCCTACGAGACGGTGCGCCGGTGGTGCCTGAAGTTCGGCCAGGCCTACGCGAACGGCCTGCGGCGCCGCCGTCCTCGGCCCGGCGATAAATGGCACCTGGACGAGGTCTTCATCAAGGTCAACGGCGAGGTGAAGTACCTGTGGCGGGCCGTCGACGTCGACGGCAACGTGCTCGACATCCTGATCCAGAACCGCCGCGACAAGGCCGCGGCCAGGCGTTTCTTCCGCAGACTCCTCAAAGAGACCGGCACGGTGCCGCGGGTGGTCGTCACCGACAAGCTCCGCTCCTACAGCGCCGCCCACCGCGAGGTGATGCCCTCGGTCGAGCACCGCTCCCACAAAGGACTGAACAACCGGGCGGAGAACTCGCACCAGCCCACAGGCAGCGCGAGCGCGCGATGAAGGGCTTCCGCAGCGTCGGTGGCGCCCAAAGATTCCTGGCCGCCTTCAGCGGCATCTCGCCCCACTTCCGACCCGGCCGTTACCACCGCACCGCACCCGACCACCGCCTCGGGATGACCGTCCGCTTCACGATCTGGGACCAGATCACCGGCGCCGCCGGCCGGCCCACCACGGCCTGACCGACAGCCGAGAGCCGCCTCGACCACGCCCTGACGCACCGCCAGACGCCTATACCCCCGACAACGTGACAACGCCCGCCGAGGCGTTGAGCAAGGCGGTCACCAGGGTGCGCAGCGAATCGGCGAGGCGCTGGCCATCGTCCTGCTCCAGCAGGCGCAGGATCGGGTCGCTGTGCAGGGTGGCGAGCAGGATATGGGCCAGGAGTTCGGCGTCCAGGTCCGAACGCTCCTGGCTGATCAGCGAGGTGATGTGGCCGTGCCAGAACTGGTAGACGGGGTGCGCGCTGCGCGGATCCTCTTCGGGCTTGTGTGCTGTCGTCACGGCGTGGCCGAGCGCGGCCAGGAGTCCCTTGTTGCGGGCGACCACGCCAACGACGGCGTCGAGGAAGGCGAGGAGGCGCTCTCGTGACGGGGCACCCGGGCCCAGCGGCGGTGGCCCTGTCGTGACGGCTTCGTGCAGGGCAAGGGCCCGTTCTGCCATCAGCGCCCGCATAAGGCCCATGCGGTTGCCGAAGCGGTGGAAGACCGTGCCCTTGCCGACGCCGGCTGCGGCGGCGACTTGTTCCATCGAGATCTGCTCGGGCCGGTGCCGCGCCAGGAGTTCCTCGGTCGCCAGCAGGATCGCGTGCCGATTTCGTGCCGCGTCGGCACGTTCGCGGCGGCCTTCTGTCATCGATTCCTCACCCCGCATGGACAACTGGACTGACGGTCCAGTACGGTCGCCGAAGTTGACCGGAAGTCCATTTTAGCTGCCGGCGGTGGCACCCCTTGCCCGTTGGCCCCTCAGGAGAGTCATCATGCGACGAGTCCGCTACTACGAATACGGCGATCCGGACGTCCTCACGATCGAGGAGGTCGAAATCCCCACGCCGGGGCCGGGTCAGGTACTCATCCGGGCCGAGGCGATCGGGGCCAACTTCGTCGACACCAAGTTCCGGCGCGGGCCGTCCAGCGGGGCGATCTTCCAGCGTCCCCTGCCCGGCAAACTCACCGGCGACGTGGTGGGCACCGTCGAAGCCGTCGGACTTGGCGTTGACACACAGCAGGTCGGCCGACGAGTCGCAGGGCTGGCCGAGGACGCGTTCGCCGACTACATCGTCGCAGACGCGCAATGGCTCGCCCCGATACCCGACGGACTCGACCTCGGTGCAGCCAGCATGCTGCCCATGGGCGCCCCGGTTGCACTCCGGACCCTGCGTACCGGCCGGCTTGCGCCGGGTGAGACGGTACTGATCCACGCCGCGGCCGGCGGCATCGGCCACCTGGCCGTACAACTCGCCAAACTGCTCGGCGCCGGCACGGTCATCGCCACCGCCGGCTCACCGGCCAAACTCGACTTCGCCCGCAAGTGCGGCGCCGACATCGCCATCGACTACACGGACAGCGACTGGCCCGACCAGGTCCGCAAGGCCGCGCCGCGAGGCGTGGACGTCGTTCTCGACTCCGTCGGCGGCGAGACCCTGCAGCGGAGCTTCGACGTACTGGCTCCGTTCGGCCGGATCGTCATCTACGGAGCTGCGAGCGGCGAGCTGACCAGCCTGCCTGTCACCAACTTCTTCGCCCTGAAATCCGTGGCCGGGTTCTCCCTCATCGCATGGCGCGCGGCCGACCCCGAGCAGGCCCGCCGAGAAATGACCGAGGTCACCGAATACTCGACTGCCGGGCAACTGCACACCGCCGTGCACGCCCGCCTCCCGCTCGCCGAGGCAGCCGCAGCACACCGGCTACTCGAAGACCGGTCTCAGCTTGGCCGGATCCTCCTCCTGCCCTAAAAAGACGCGACACGCCGCACCTCACATCAGCACGAGAATCTCTATGGTCACCTTCAGTCAACGGGCAGCGGCCGCGATGCGAAGAAGCCGCTCCAAGATCAGTTCGGTTAAGCCTGCATCCGATGCCCCGTCCTGCGGCCCGATCCCGAGCAAATGCCCAGGCTGGAGGAGATCCACGCGAACCTGCTCGACCGCCTCCAGGAGGCCAAGGAACAGGGATGGCTCGGCGAGGTCGCCGCGATCGAGGCAAGCCTCGCCGCCGCCGAGCAGAAGCTCGCCACCATGCGTGACCTCGCGGCCCGGCACATCACCGTCAACCTGGGCATGCCCGATTTCCGTGGCGTCGTCGCGCGCATCGACTCCGAGCAGCGAAACGAGGATGCGAAGCAGTAGCCCTGAGCACTACAACGAGGGGATGACCGTCTTCCTCTGTTCCAAGTGCGGCACCGCGATCACGCCGGAGCTGGCCGAGCTTGCCGCCATCCCTGACGTCTCCGACGACGAGCGCGACCGGGACAAGGAGACACGCCGGGCACCTTCCACCGTTCCGCGGGGCCACTACGCGATCGATCCAGAGCCCTGGGGACCCCCCTACGTCGTGCAGGACGATCAGGAGGACCCGAAGCCAGCTCAGTCGCGCGGCCCTGTGGTCTGCCGGGAAGAAGGCTTCGTCATCTCGGCGGGCAGCCGACAGACAGTGCTGGTGCACCCCGACGACGCCGCCGGCCTCCAGCCCCTGCCCAACTGGGAAAACAGCACTGGGTGCTGCGGACCGACCGGAGACGAGGGGCTCAACCGGGCCTGCCCCTGCGGCGCTCCGGTCGCGACCCTCGCGGCCGACTGCTTCGGGCCCAACGAACTGCACCTCGACCCCGTCCGGACCTACGCGTTCTCACAGTAGGACCGCGAAGCGCACGGGGACGACGCGATCGACACGCCCGACGGAACGCGTCCACCCAACTTCTTCACGACTACTTTCCGTCGTGAACTTCAGATCGCAGGCGGACCCGCCGCCGAGCTGGGCTAGTTCCAATACCGGTGACTTTGAGGGTGTCGGCTCGTTGTGTTGGGTGTGCCAAGGCCGGGACAGGTGAAGTCGGTCGGGGGCGAGCGGTTTTCGGATCGCATCGCTCTCGGAGTTTTGACGCGTGCGTTTACGCCGGATCTGGTGGACGAGGTGGTGGCGGAGTGCGGGCGTGTTGAGCAGCGTCAGCGGCTGCTTCCGGCACGGGTGGTGGTGTATTTCGTGCTGGCGATGTGCCTGTTTTCGGGGCAGGGGTATGAGGAGGTCGGGCGTCTTCTCACGCAGGGTCTGGAGCGCCAGGGCCGCTGGGCAAAGGGGTGGCGGGTGCCTACGAGCGGAGCGATTGGGCGGGCGCGGCTGCGGCTGGGGCCGGAGGTACTGAAGGCGTTGTTCGCCCGGGTGTGCCGGCCGGTGGCCGTCCCGGGGTCGCGGGGCGCCTGGTTTCGGGGGCTGCGGTTGGTGGCTGTGGACGGGACGACGTTCGATCTGCCGGACACGGAGGCGAATGCCGGGTTTTTCGGGCGTCCGGGGACCGGTCGTGGTCAGGGCAGGAGTGCGTATCCGCAGGCCAGGGTTGCGGCTCTGGTCGAGTGCGGCACTCATGCGGTCTTCGCTGCCGAGGTCGGTCCGCTGGCGGTGCACGAGACCGTGCTGGCCGGGCGCCTGTTCTCGTCGTTGACCCGGGGAATGCTGCTGATGGCAGACCGCGGGTTCCTCGGATTCGACCTGTGGCGGGCCGCCGCGGCAACCGGCGCCGACCTGCTCTGGCGGGTCAGGAGCAACGCGGTGCTGCCTGTGGTGACGTCGCTGCCCGATGGTTCCTACCTGTCGGAGATCGTCGCCGCCCGTGACAGGAACCGGCGGGCCGACCCGGCCCGGGTCCGCGTCATCGAGTACACCCTTGGCCCACGCGGGAAGGACGGCACCGTCTACCGGCTGGTCACCACCCTCCTCGACCCGGACACCGCGCCGGCGGCGGAACTTGCCGCGATCTACGCCGAACGCTGGGAGATCGAGACCACCCTGGACGAGATCAAGACCCACCTGGGCGGGCCACGTCTGGTCCTGCGCTCCCAGCACCCGGCCGGGGCTGAGCAGGAGATCTTCGCGTTCCTCCTCGTTCACCATGCCGTGCGGGACCTCATGCACGAAGCCGCACGACAGGAGGGACACGATCCGGACCGGAGCTCCTTCACCCGCGCCGTGCGCGTTGTCCGCCGCCAGGTCACCGCCCAGGCGGGATTTTCCCCCCTTCCGACTCACGCGAGCCCTCGCACAGACTCTGCTTGAAATCGGTCAACGGCTCCTGGAACCACGGCGGTTACGCTCCAATCCCCGTGTCATCAAACGCAAGATGTCCAACTGGGCCCTCAAACGCACCGAACACAACAACCAGCCCCGGCCGGACACCCCAGTCGTCACCCTCGTCGGACCCACCAAACCAGCCCCGACCTCCCGGAAAAAGACCTAAATCACCGGTATTGGGGCTAGTTCGGATAAGACCAGTTGGGGTCACTGGGTCTCGTCTTGAATTCGGTGGTGCTCTGGACGACCCGGTACATCGACGCGGCCGTCGCCCAGCTCCGCGCCGAGGGCCACGAGATCCGCGACGAGGACATCGCCCGCCTGTCCCCGGCGGCGAAGCCGACCAGGCCGGGATCGGGCAGGGATTCGAAAGGTGCTTCCTCGCCTGGGGCGAGGGGGCGGATGACCAGATCGGTCACGTGAGGGGCCCTTCCGGGTAGCGACGCGCTCCCGTTCAGATCCTCGGCGTCCTCGGAACGGGGTGGGAGCACATGAGAGTCAGCTGGCTCACGGTTCCCACCTCCTTTTTGCGGTCGAGGACGCGAGCGGAGGTTTGTGAGGGCGCGCACGGCGACCGCTGGCGGCCGAGTCGGGTGCGACTTGGACAGAAGTTCGACGAGCGAGCTGCGGGTCCGCTGACGAGGCAGGTGTCGGCGAAGCCGCCTCAACCGCGCCGGGTTGGCCGTGTCGACGGAAGTGGAGCCGCCAAAGCGCACCTCGACCGATCTTCTCCGAGGCGGGCGAGGAGGGTGGGCGGCCGATGGGGATACACCGACAAAAGTTATTGTCTTGACAAATAATTTTGTCGGATGGATGCTGGAGTGGTGCTGGAAGTCGCTGTGATCGAAGAACCCGCCGCGGCCGAGGCGTCCCTGGGCCCGATACGGTCCCGGATCCTCGCCGCCCTGGCTCAGCCCGGCTCGGCCGCCATGCTGGCTGGCCGCCTGGGGCTGCCCCGGCAAAAAGTCAACTACCACCTGAAGGAGCTGGAGCGTCACGGCCTGGTCGAGCTCGCCGAAGAGCGGCGCAAGGGCAACGTCACCGAGCGGGTGTACCGCGCCACCGCCGCCTCCTACGTGATCTCCCCGAGCGCCCTGGCCGCCGTCAGTCCGGACCCGTCCCGCTCCCCGGACCAGCTCTCCGCCCGCTGGCTGCTGGCACTGGGGGCCAGGCTGGTCCAGGAGGTCGGCTCCTTGCTGACCGGTGCCTCCCGGGCCCGCAAGCACCTAGCCACCTTCGGTATCGACGCCGAGGTGCGGTTCGCCACCGCGGCCGACCGGACGGCCTTCGCCGACGAGCTGGCCCGGGCGGTGGCGGCCCTCGTCAGCCGTTACCACGACGAGGCCGCCCCGGGAGGCCGGAAGCACCGCGTGATCGTCGCGCTCCACCAGATCCCCGCCCCGCCGCCCGGCCCCGAGGGGAGCGAGACCGGCCCGCAGCAGCAATCCGGGGGGACGTTCAAGACCGAACCTGAAGCAGGACAGGAAACCGCACCATGACGCACCCGTTCGAGATCGAGCTGGAGACGACTCTGCCGGCGAGCCCGGAACAGGTCTGGGAAGCGATCGCGACAGGACCGGGGATCGACTCCTGGTTCATGGGCCGCAACGAGGTGGAGGCGCGCGAGGGCGGCATCGCCGCCATGAGCACCGGCAGCCACCGCGAGGAGGCGGAGATCACCGCCTACGAGCCCGGCGAACGCTTCGCCACCCGCACTGCCGAGGGCGAGGACGGCCGGTTCATGGCCTTCGAGTACCTGATCGAGGGACAGGACGGCGCCAGCACCGTACTCCGCGTCGTCCACAGCGGCCTGCTCGGCGACGACTGGCAGGACGAGTACGACGCCCTGCGCCGCGGCTGGCCCTTCCACCTCCACACGCTCCGCGAGTACCTGACGCACTTCCCCGGACGCACCGGCGTTCCCGTCTTCGCCCTGGCGCCGTCCGGCCGGCCACCGACGGAGGTGATGGAGGCACTTGCCCGGGGGCTGACGCTGCTGAGCCCGATCGCCGTAGGCGTGCAAGCACACGCCCGGCCTGCCGGACTGCCGCCGCTGGACGGCGAAGTGGTCTGGTCCGACGACGAGCGCATGGAGATCCGCGCCGCCGACGGGATCTACACCTTCCACCACGGCTCCGGCATCGCGCTGGTGTTCCACCACTTGTTCGGGCCTGACACCGACGGAGCCGAGGCTGCCTGGCAGCAATGGCTGACCGGAATCGTCAGCTGACCTGCACCAACCGCTTCGGACGCCTGTCCGGAAACCAGACGCGAGACGCAAAGGAAATCTCATGCGCACCCTGATCAGCACCGCCTTCATCTCGCTCGACGGCGTCGCGGAGGGCCCCGGCGGCGAACCGGGCTACCGGAACTCCGGATGGACCTTCAAGGACGTCGAGTTCGTCCCCGAGGCGTTCGAAATCAAGGGGCGGGAGCAGAAGGAATCCACCACGATCCTGATGGGTCGGGTCAGCTACGAGGCGTTCAGCCCGGTATGGCCTGACATGGAAGAATTTGCCGACTACAAGGCCATGCCGAAGTACGTCGTCTCCACCACCCTCACCGACGACGACCTGGTCTCCAACTGGGGCGAGATCACCATCCTGCGCTCGCTCGACGAGGTCTCCGCCTTGAAGGAGACCGAGGGCGGTCCGGTCATCGTCCACGGCAGCGCCTCCCTCAACCACGCCCTGTCCGACGCGGGCCTGATCGACCGCTACCACCTGCTCGTCTACCCGCTCCTGCTCGGCGCGGGCAAGCGCCTGTTCAGCACCACGGACAAGGACACCCAGAAGCTGAAGCTGGTCGAGCACGAGGTCTACAGCAACGGCCTGCAGAAGCAGGTCCTCGATGTCGTCCGCTGACGAAGTTCCAGTCACCTAGTCGTCCAGGTCCTCCTCGCCGGCGGCACCCGGCTCACGCAGCGGACGCAGTCCGCCGCCGGCCGAGGTGGAGACCCGGAAGCTGTAGCGGCCGAGCACGTTGAGGTTCGCGTGCCGAAGCGGGGAGAGCCGGGCGACGTCCTCGCCCAGGACGTCGTGCTCCCGCTGACCGTCGCGCTGTGGCCGAACCAGACGTCGTTGCCGACGACGGTGTCGCCCCGGCCGGGCAGGCTGGTGAGCAGGTCGAAGTGGTCGGCCCAGGAGCCGCCCATGGTAGGGAAGGGGAAGGTCGAGGGGCCGTCCATACGGTGGTTGGCGCCGTTCATGATGAACCGTGTTCCGGTGCCCAGCGCGCAGAATTTACCGATGACGAGTCTCTCGGGGCCGTAGTGGTAGAGGACGTTGCGCGTCTCGAACGCAGCCGGGTCGTCCGGGTCGTCGTAGTAGGAGTACTCGCCGACTTCGATCAGCGGGGAGTTCACCAGCGGCTTGAACAGCACCACCCGCTGCTGTTCGGGCATCGGGTGCAGGACGGTGGGGTCGGCTGGAGCGGTCGGCATCGTGAGTCGATTCCTCTCTGGAACGGAGTCGTCCTCGTCAGCCACGACCGGTTGCTTCGGCGGCGCTGGAGAGGAACCCACCTGGCTCTGCACGCCGCTTGAGTGCCCGCGATCAGAGGCTGAGGGTTCCGTGCCGGCGAAACCGGCCAAGGCGGTCTCCAGTTCCTCGGCAAGGGCTGGAGACAGGTGGTTGGTGGGCTCGTCGAGCAGCAGGATGTCCGCAGGCTGGCTGACCAACCGCGCCAGGGCGAGCCGCTGCCGCTGGCCGGTGGAGAGCCGCGTGACCGGCACCGCCAGCCGGGCACGGTCGAACAGCCCGAGGGTCAGAAGCCGTTCGGCGTGGTCGTCGGCTTCCCCTGGCCGCCCACGGGCGTAGGCGGCCAGAAGGGTCTCGTCCGCCGAACCGGGGTCCGGGTCCTGCGGGAGGTACCCGATCCGGCCGCGCCTGTTGACGTGCCCGCGGTCGGGGGCCAGGTCGCTGGCCAGGACGCGCAGCAGGGTGCTCTTGCCCGCGCCGTTCTCGCCCGTGATCAGCAGGCGCTCGCCCGCCCGGACTGTCAGATCGATCGGGTCGAGTCTGCCGGCGACGGCGACCCCGACGGCGTCGAGCACGGCGCCGTGCAGCTGTTCGGCGCGCAGCACAGGCGAGAAGTTCAGAGGCTCCGGCGGGGCCGGGACCGGGGCGGCCAGCAGGCGGCGCAGCCGTTCCTCGGCGTAGCGGATGCAGCTGGCCAGGGACTGCTGCACGCGGGCGCCAGCCTGGTTGTAGGCCAGTTTGTTGCCGTCCTTCATCGCCCGGCCGGGGGCCACCCGGGCGGGCGGTACCCGAAGCCGAGTCGCGCACCCGGTCGACCTCGGCACGCCACCGGTCGTGGTGCTGGGCTCAGCGCCGCCGCGCCGCCGCCTTCTCCGCGACGTAGCCGGCGTAGCCGTTGCCGTACCGGACGACGCTCCGTCGGTCCCCGTCCACCTCCAGCAGGCTTGTAGCGACGTGTTCGAGGAAGCCCCGATCGTGGGAGACAACCACTGTGGTGCCCCGCCGGCTGCGCAGGTGCTCCTCAAGCCATCCATGCCAGGGCGGCCTCGTCCAGATGGTTGGTCGGCTCGTCCAGCAGAAGCACCTCCGGGGCCGCTGCCAGCACCGCAGCCAGACGCAACCGGACCTGTTCGCCGCCAGAGAGACTGCCCATGGTCGAGGCACGGCCCACCTGCCTCAGGCCGAGGCCGTGCAGGGCGCGTTCCAGCCGGGCATCGGCGTCGTAGCCGCCGCGCAGCTCGAAGGCCGAGACGGCCTCGCCGTACGCGTCGAGCGCCGACTCGTTACCGTCGGCCATCGCTGCCTCCAGGCGGCGTATCCGCGCTTCGATCGCACGAAGATCGCCCAGTGCCCGGTCGATGACCTGCTGGGCTGTCACATCCGCTGGCTGGCCACCGTCCTGGGCGAGGTAGCCGACGCCGCCGTCGGCCTGCAGGATGATCTCCCCCTGGTCGGGGCGCTCCCGCTTGGCGAGCAGCTGCAGCAGGGTGGTCTTGCCGGACCCGTTCTCGCCGACGATCCCGGTGCACTCGCCCTTCGCGAGCGAGCAGGTCACCGAGTCGAGAACCGGCCTGCCGTCGAAGGACTTGCTGACTGCGAGCGCGGTGATCTGTGTGGACATACGAGCAACTCCGAAGCTGTCGGGGACGGAACGGTCGCCTGGTCGGCGGCAGCCGTGGCACTCGGCGGGTTCGTCGTTGCGTCGAAAGCTCTGGCAGGCGCCGCAGGTGCGGCCTGGCAGCACGCCCCAGCCGAAGCAGGTCGGGCAACTGGCTGGAGGTTTGCACTTGCCCGCAGGCAGAACGTAGGCCATCACATCGGCGGCAGCGAACGGCCGTCACGGCGTCGCGGCACAGCCGGCCGGGGCCAGCCCTGAGGACCGGTCACTTTCGCCAGAATAGGTGGTGCGTCACCCCGCTCGGGCTGGGAACGACCTCCAGGTGGAACCGGTCGAGCAGCTCATCGGGGGACTCCCAGAGTCGTACTCCGGACCCGAGCTTCACCGGCGAGACCGCCACGTGCATGGTGTCGACGAGGTCGGCGTCGAGAAACCGCCGGATGGTGGTAACCCCGCCGCCGAGTCGGACATCCTTGCCCTGCGCCGCCTTCCGGGCCTGCTCGAGGACCGTGGCAGGGTCGCCGTCGACGAAGTGGAACGTGGTGTCGGAGAGCGTGAACGAAGGACGCTTGTGGTGGGTCATGACGAACACCGGGGTGCGGAACGGGGGCTCATCACCCCACCAGCCCTGCCACTCGTGGTCCTGCCAAGGCCCGCGCTGGGGCCCGAACTTGTTGCGGCCCATGATCTCGGCGCCGATGTTGCGTGCGTAGTCCCGCGTGAGGTAGTCGTCGAGGCCCCGGCTGCCCCCGGGGTCGGTGCGCATGGGCCAGCTCGCCGTGGCGCCGGCCCAGGCGAACAGCCTCTCGGGCTCGACATGACCGAATGGCCTCTCGAGGCTCTGGTCCTCACCGGCACCGATTCCGTCACTCGAGACGTTGAAATTCTGGACTCTCAGCAGCTGAGCCACGTGCTCCTCCTGTGTTGTCGACAACGGTGGTGAGACTTGCCGGGCCGGGAAAACTCATCGCTGCGTCCGTGACCGGTCAGACACTGGGCTACCCAGTGTCCCGACCTGTGAGGTTTGCGCGGTTTGGGCAGGCCCCTGTGGTGAGGGCGTCCGCCCCTGCGGAGCCTTTCACTACCTGCTCGTGCGCACCGCTTGCGCTCCTGCCATCTGATGATCTCCTTCCAGAGGTAGGCCCTCAAATAGCTGAAAGTCGCGTTCGAGCACCCGTACTTGAAGTACGCGGTCCAGCCCCGCAGCATCCGGTTGAGCTGACGCAGCAGGTCTTCGAGCGACAGGTTCATGCTCCGCCGGCAGATTGTCTTCACCTTGGCCATGACGGCCGCCAGGGCCTTCTTGGCCGGATAGACGTAGACGTATCGTTTGCCGGTGCCTCGCTTCTGGTGACGCTGGATGCGCCAGCCGAGGAAGACGAGGCCCTCGTCGACATGGGTAATCAAGGTCTTCTCCGGCGACAGGCGCAGGCCCATCGTGGACAGGACCCCGGCGATTTCTTCCCGCAGGGTTTGGGCGTGCGCCTCGGTGCCCTCACGAGCAAGCACCAGTCGTCCGCATACCGCACGAGGCGGTAGTTGGGCAGACCTTGACGGCGTCGCTTGGCCCTTCCATACGGGCTGGCTCCGGGGCCGCCCGGCCCTTGGGCAATGTGCTCGTCCAAGACCGAGAGAGCCACATTGCTCAGCAACGGGGAAAGAATCGACCCTTGCGGAGTACCGGCGTTGGTATCCACCAGCGTGCCGTCCTCACCGAGGATGCCTGCCTTCAGGAATGCCTTCACCAGATCCAGGACACGTTTGTCTCCGACACGTTCCCGCACCCGGTTCATAAGAGCGGAGTGCGAGATTTCGTCGAAGCAGGCTTTGATGTCACCCTCAACAACCCACTCATACGAGCGGGATGCGAAATGGTGCACCTCGGCCACCGCATCGTGAGCCCGGCGATTCGGACGGAACCCGTAGGAGCACGGGAGGAAATCCGCCTCAAAAATCGGCTCCAACACCAACTTCAAGGACGCCTGAGCCCGGATCCACCGGCTTGATTGTGGTGTGATTGGTTCGGGGTCGTGCAGGGCGTGTCGGGGCTGAGTTGCGGATTCGGGCGTGAGGTGGCCGCTGGTCTGTCCAGCTTTTCCACTTTTCCGCAGGTGTCGGGCCCTTTCGGGCAGGTCGGTCAGGGAGTGTCAGAGGGCTGGTGGCGCGTGCACGATGCTGAAGAGCTGGGTGAAGTCCGTGCTCCAGGGCCAGCGTTCGGGTAGGTGCAGGGTGAGGCGGCGGGCCGAGCGGGCCAGGCGGGCGGGCACGTTGATCAGGTGGTCACGGATGGTGGCGGTGGTCGCTCTGGCATGGAACGTTCCGGCCAGTGCGCCGGCGGCGCGGGTCAGGTTGTGCGCCAGGGCTGCCAGGGCGAGCCACGCGGCATTGGCCTGGAAATGTCCGGAGGGCGCGTGGGCGAAGGCGCTGTTCTTGACATCCGCGATCACCTGCTCGACGACAGCGTGCCGTCGGTGATCACGCTCGGCATTGTTCAAGGAGAGCGGGGAGTCGGTGAACGCGGCGTGGTAGCGCCAGGTGTCAAACAGCGTGCCCTGTCCGGCGGGGACGGCTTCAGCGCTCAGGCGTTTGACGCGGCGCACGATCAGACGGGCGGTGACCTGCTGCTTCTTCGGCTTGGAGGTGAAGGCGGTGTAGCCGGTCTCGGCTATCTCGGCGTCCGAGATCCAGCACTGGCCCTCCTCGTCCCAGACCGCCTGGGGGTACTTGATCGGCGTCCAGGCGCCCTCATCGATGCGGGCGATCGCGGCCTTGACGGAAGCATTCATCCGCACGGTGATGGAGAACCGCGCGCCCAGCGCCCGGCAGGAGTTGACGACGTCGGCGCCGTAGAACGCCGAGTCCGCCCGCATCACCAGCAGGCCACTGGCGCCGCAGGCGCGAGCGGTGCGGATGGTCTCGGCGACGAATGCCGCCGCCCCGCGCGCGGAGTTCGATGGTCCCTTGCGCAGCCTCGTGGCGGCGATCACCGGGGCGGCCAGGGGTGTGGAGACGATGCCGAGCAGCGCGTTCAGGCCCTTGACCTTGCTGTATCCGTAACCGGCTCCCTGCTTGGCGTAGCCGTAGGTGCGGCGGATGGTGTCATCGATGTCCACGTAGGCGACCTGGCCCGCGCCGGGCAGCAACGGCGCGTGACGGGCCAGTTCGGGAAGGAACCGGCGGGCCACAGCATGCAGTTGCTTCACATGCCCGTGCGTGAAGGAACGCAGAAACGACCCCAGCGTGGACGGGGCCCGCACACCGGAGAAAAGGCGGCCCATCGCGCCGTGCCGTAGCCGGTGCATGTCATCGATGCTGTCGGCGCCCGCGACCATGCCGCCCACCAGCGACATCACTTTCGCCGCGGGGAAGGCACCGGTGCCGTCCTTCGAGGCCGGCAGACGGATGTATTCCCCGACCAGTGCGGGCAGACCGCACCGCTCGGCCAACCGCACCACCGGCTCCAGGCCGCCGTGCGCGATCAGGTTCGGGTCGTCGAACGCGGATGAGACCGCCGCTGCGGCATGGGAAGATTGCATCTCGGAAGTGCCTTGCTGATCGTGCCTGATGTGGTCCTAGAGAAACCCCATCATCGCAGGTCACAAGGCACTTCTTCGTTCCCCGAGAAACTGTCCACAGACATCAAGCCGGTGGATCCAGGCTGAGCAACCCGGTCTCGGATGGTCGCGATTCCCAGATAGCGGACCTTGCCGCCAGCTTTGGGAATCGCGCGTCGCCGAGCCGGTAGGGGTCGGAAGGTGCGGGCTTTGAGATCTTCCCGCAGTTCCGCAAGGAACCCTTCCAGCCCGCGCACGGACTCAATGTAGTAGGCGGTCTCGCCGTCCACTCCCGCCGTGCGCGCGCCCTTGTTGTTCCGCACCCGGTCCCAGGCCACCAGCAGGAAGCCCGGATCCGCGGCGAGGTTGTACAGATCATCGAACCTGCGATGAGGGTCATCACTGGCCCAACGGTTCAGCTTGGTCTGGATTTCCAGTACCCGGCGTTCCGCCTTGAGCAAGGCGTATTCCAGTTCGTCGGTATTCACCAACGACCTCCCGGCATTCCAGCATCCTTACTGCCGACTTGCTGGCCCCCTTCGCCATGTGCGGACCTCTCGTCCGCTCGGACTACTACGGGGCCTCCGCCCCATCCCGCGCCTTCGACAGACGACGCATCTATCCCATCGGCCCGGATGGATTCCGGGCCTTGGGAGCGACGCGGGACGGTTCCCGTGTTCACGGTGAATCGATCGATCAGTCCGGCATCCAGCTTTGCCCCGGCAGCATCGCCACGGATACGCCGCAGACTTTCGCCGTGGCCTCCCCACCGACACGCCAAGTCGGCTACGGAGTCAGTCCGTTCAGCGAACGGACTGTGCACTGCAACCCGGCCCATATCCACCAGATTTGAGCCGGTGCCACGCTTACGGAGCTTTACCACTGATTCCTCTCGTATGCCCTCTGATCTCGCTTGCCGGACCCGGCCCGTCTGGTAGTTCCGAGCAGTCCCGGCTTTGTCAGCGCTGCTTCCCGCCCTCCCCGGCGTCTCCCGGGTCGGACTGCGCTCAGCTCCCCCCAGGCTGCTGCGACAACCCGGCGAGGAGGTCTTGCACCTCCCTCGATTCACCGCGCCTCACGGCGCACCAGCGCCTCGTGGCGCACGGCCTTCCACCTCCACTCGAACCAACAGCGCCTCACGGCGCAAACAGAACTTGAGCCAGAGCCCGAGTTCCAGCAGCTGAGTCGGCCTTGCAGCGGCTGGATTGGCCTTGGCCGTACAGAAGCGCCTGGTGACGGTGCGTCGTATCGATCGCGCGGTTCGCCGCGGGGAGACCGAGAAGCAGGTCGGAAGCTCGTCGGATGAGGATCCCGGCTTCTTCGACCATGCCGCTGGTCTACTCGACGGCCACCCGGACGCCGAGCGCCACCAGCGTCGCGCCCAAGGCGGCATCCTGGGCGCGACGCATGCGCGGGGACTTGAGGACACGTCGAAGGCGGTTGGCTGCCACGGCGGTCAGCCCCAGCCCCGTCAGGCTGAAGACCACGGCGATGCAAGCAAGCACGCCACGGGAACAGCGGTACCCGGCCTGTCATCGGGGGTGAACTGCGGCAGGCTGGCCACGAAGAACAAAGTGGCCTTCGGATTTGCCAGGTATCTTCGGCCAGGAAGACACCGGCCGCCCCTCGCGATCGCCACCACTCCAGGACGGTCAGCCCACGCCCGCGAGCTCCAGCGCGCGGTTGAGGCGTGCCGCGGACCGCTCGCGGGCGCGCTCGGCTCCGGCCGCACGGATCTTCTGGAGCTCGGCGCCGCCTTCGAGGAGGTCCAGCATCCGCTCCCGGACCGGGGCGGCCTCCGCGGCGACCGCCTCGGCGACCGCCTCCTTGAGGTCGCGGTACCCCGTGATGCCCTCGGCGGCCGCCTCAGGAGTCGTGTCGGTACAGGACGCCAGGATCTCCAGCAGGTTGGCGACCCCGGGCTGCTCCTGCGGCACGTACCGCACAGAGTTGAGGCCGTCCGTCACCGCCCGCTGGAACTTGCGGCGCACAACGGCCGGGTCGTCCAGGACGTAGACGATGCCGTCCTGGTCCGACGACGACTTCGACATCTTCTTCGCGGGGTTGGCCAGGTCGCGAACCCGGGCGCCAGCCGTCGGAACCACTGCCTCGGGCATCACGAAGACCTCTCCGTACGTGGTGTTGAACCGCCGTGCCAGGGTGCGGGCGAGCTCCACGTGCTGCTTCTGGTCATTGCCGACCGGGACCGTCGCCGTCCCGTGCAGCAGGATGTCCGCCGCCATCAGCACCGGATAGGTGAGCAGCCCAAGCCGCACCGAGCTGTTGCCCTCGGACTTCTCCTTGAACTGCACCATGCGCCGGGCCTCCCCGAAGGTGCAGGTGCACTCCAGCAGCCAGGACAGCGCCATGTGCTCCCGGACCAGGTCGGACTGGACGAACATGCTCTCCCAGGGGACGCCGGAGGCGACCAGGAACGCGAGTTGATGCTGTGTCAAACTCCGTAGGCGCTCCGGCTCGTGGGGGGTCGTCATGGCGTGCAGATTGCTGACGAAGTAGAGGTCGTCCGGACCCGGCTCCCGGGCCCAGCGTCGTACCGCACCCAGGTAGTTGCCCAGATGGGCCTCGCCCGACGGGGTGATCCCCGACAGCCTGATCATCATGTGCTCCCTTGCGGAATGAACGTCGGAGCCCGCAAGGTCACCCGGTCAGCGTGGCCGGCCGCCTTGCGGGGCGACTGGCCAGCTGCGAAGTGGCAGGAGGAGTCAAGCCCACACGAAGGCGGGCCACCAAGATTGATTCCTGCTGCACATACCGCGAGACATTAGCACCGCCGCGCCCGCGGAAGCGGCGCTGAGTCCGGAGCACGAACGATCCAACCAGGGGCATGGCTCATCAATCGCGCCGTGATCGAGTACTTCGCGTCACGCTGACTCATCCCCTCCCCTTACGGGCCCAATCGCGTCATAGCTGCGCACGTACAAGATCGATCGATTCCGGTAGATCGGACCGAGGATGCGGCGACAAGAAGCGGGAGGAGGCATGCGGGGCGGGAGAGTTCACCGGAACTTCACGGCCCATCCTGCCGGGCGGGCGCCGGCGGCGACGTCGTGTCCGCCGGGCGGGCACCGTCTTTCGCTCTCTGTGCCCCTACAGGGGGGCCGTGCAAACCACGGCCAGGGACAGGTCGAGCTGCGCGATCCGGCGGGGGATGTCGAGCTGGACGAACAGCGACCTAGCGGTGACGTAGGAGTGCTGCGCGGACATAGGCCCGATCACGCTGCCCTGGTCACGCTGGAGATCGCCGAGGAGAGCGGTCGAGCGAGCGAAGAGATACAGGCCCCGGTCATCCAGCGTGAGCGGGGTGAAACGGCTGGTCCACCGGCCGATGAGGCTCTCGGCGAAGGTGAAGTCCTGCCGAGAGAGAGCGACCACGGCCCGGTCAAGGTCATCAGTCCACGATTCGTACTCCCAGGCCAGCGGCCCCGCTGGCGTCACCCGCCGCCCGTCGGCCGCGGACCCGGGCCGCCCGGCCTCGGACAGGAACGTCTCGAACCGCAGGTGGGCCGCCGCATCCGCACGGGCCAGAGCCGTGTCGAGAATCGCCGAACCTGCCAGCCCAGGCCGCGCAGTTCGGCGACGGCGCGGTCCGCATCGTCCAGCCGAAGCGATCGCAGATCGGCGGCCGTGACCTTGCCCGTGCCGCCCCGCGCGGCCCGGATGGCGATGACCGCGGCAAGCAGCTGGGCGTCGGAGGAGGGCAGCGGCAGGGCGGCCATGTGGGAGAGAAGGCGACGGGGCCTCTCAGTCGGAGTGCTCGTCGCCCGTGGAGCTCATGGACTCGAAGTGGAACGCGTTGATGTAGCAGTCCCGGGGCTGCCGGATCGCGAAGGTGATGCAGTCGAGCAGGGACTGCGCGGCGAGGGGGTCCTGAGGGCCACGCGGCGTCTCGTCCCACTGTGGCGACAGAGGGTCGCGGCTGCTGTCGAAGTCCGGCGGGAACAGGGAGATCACGCGTACGCCCCTCGGGCGTAGCCGGTGCGAGAGGGCTTCGGTGAAGCCCCGCTGGGCGTGCTTGGTGGCGTAGTACGCCTCATGCGCGCGGGGGTGTTGGATGCCGGGCACCCCGCAGACGGAGACCATCGTGACCACGTCGGGGCACTCGGAGGCCAGCAGCAGCGGCAGGAGGTTCTTCGTCACCAGGATGGTGCCGGTGCCGCCCGAAGCGACGGTGTCGGCTATGTCCTCGTCGGAGGCCGACAAGAGATCTGGGCCTTCCAGCCACCGCGCCCCGTTGTTGACGAGAACGTCGATGACATCGGTGTGCTGGCCGACCGCTTTGGCGAACTCGCGGATCGAGGCAGGGTCGGACAGGTCACACGCGAAAGCGTGCACCCGGTCATGGCCGCGGTTGAGGATCTCGACGCGGGTGCGATCGGCAGCTTCCAGCGTGCGTGCGGCGAGGAAGACCTCGGCTCCGAGACCGGCGAAGTGATGGGCGAGGGCCCGGCCGAAGTCGCGTCCGGCCCCGGTTATGACCACACGGCGGTCGGTGAGGTTCATGTCGTTCTTCCGATCGAGTAAAAGGCCAGATGGGAAGGCCGTCAGGAGATTGATCCAGATGCACACCTGGATTCGTCGTCAGGCTATCCGGGCCCTCCCCACGTAGTTCGGCCCACCAAGTCCCCCACAGACAACATTTCCGCGCCTCACTGACCTCTACTCTGCGTCCGACAGCTCGCCCCTCGCGTTGCCGCGCCCCGCGAGCCGGTCGACCCCGCCCGCATTGGCCGGCGCTGGGTGCGCCGGTGGGTGCGGGGCGCGTCAGCAGACTCACGAGCGTGGCGGATACGACACCAAGCGGGCCGGGTATTCCCGGGCCGGCTTCTGCAGATGGACCTGGTCCGGTGGGGGAGACGGCCATCGGTTCCGGTCGGGTCCGGTTCCCGCTCACACGCTGGGTGCTTGCCCCGCGCACAACGTGGCAGGCCCGTTGCTTGGCGGCCGATTTCGGCCCCGGTTTGGATGCCCGCACTGCCAGGTCAGCCCCTGAATTACAACTGCCTGGCCTGCCCCTGTACTCCCTGCCCACCAGCTTCGATACTGGCGGGACGTCTATGTGAAGGAGTCGACCGTGACTGACGACGAGCAGCAGCTCGCCGCCCTCCTCAACGGCCTTCCCGGCCATGATGACGCCCGGTTCTGGCGCGGACTCAAGGAAGCCGCAGGCATCTACCGCATACGTTCGACCATGTCCTCCGCCGTCCAGGAGGCCCAGGACGGCGACTTCGAACCGCTCGCCGAGTTTGTCCTCGACGTCTTCAATCGCGACGCCCGGCTCAAGGACATCACCGCGGCCCTCGCCACCCATCTCGGCAGCACCCTGCGCGCCCGCGCCTGGATCACCGACGCCATCGCGTCCGCGGACCGCATCAACCGGGCGCACGTCGAAGACCCCCTCGACGGACTCGCCGAGAAATGGTGAGAGGCGTCGGTGCGTGGTGATGCTTCTGGCCGGTCCTCGGGAAGAGCTGCTGGGGCCTCTGCTCCACGCGGCCAGGGTTCACGAGCCCGCGGTGAGGCGTTAGAGCAAGACCACACCCGGCCATGACTCCGATGGGCGAGGAAGTGGCCGCGCCAGCTTGCTCAGCGAGGCGGCTCAAGCAGGTCTACGGTGGCCAGGCCGGTTTCGCCATCTACGAGTTGGAGGGCGACTTCGGCGCGGGCGGCGAGGTCGAGGGGGCCGAGTCCTTCGGTGTAGGAGGCGTGGACGATGCGGTCGAGGCCCGCGGCCTGTAACCCACCGACAGCTCCCCTATGGCGTGCTGGCACGCCAGCACGCAGAGCTGTGGTTCGCGGCCGTCTGGGTTCCGAGTGCATGGCGAGCCTCTCTTCGTCATAGACAGAGCCAAGGGCCGGACCATCGCTTCTTCGGCGTCTTGTTCCTCGGACCAGCTCAGGGCGGGCAACTTCTACCTCCAGCTCGCGAGCGAGGCGGACCCGGACCGGGTGCTGAGCATCGTCGCGGACCATCTCCCGCCGGGGGCACGGGTGTTCATCGGTGTGACCGACCCGAACTCACCGGCCGTGGAGTCACCGGAAGAGGTACGCGACCGGGTGTTGCAGGCCGCCCGTCACATTCCGGTGGAACAGCTGGGCACCTGTGACGACTGCGGCTTCTCCCCGTTCGCGGACGACGCCTCCACCTCACGCGACCTGGCGTTCGCGAAGATCGCCGCACGGATCCAGGGTACGGCCATGGCTGCCGAGGCCCTCGGCGCCTGAGCCCCGAGCCACGCGGACGTACGGCCACCGCGGATGACGGCCCGGCCCGGGGGTGTTCCCCGGCCGGGCCGTCATCAGGCGGAGTCCCGCAGCGCCGCGAGGGTCTCCTCGACCAGCGCCCGCGCCCGGTCCACCGTCGCCGTCAGCGCCCCGGCGCTCACGCCCGGCGCTCCGAGCAGTTCACGGACCCGGGGGCCGAAGTCCGCCGGGGCGCCCGGGAGCGACTCGGCGACGGCCAGCGCCCCCTTCTCGTTGAGGCACCAGCGCCGGTCCCCGGCGAACAGCGCCTGCACCAGCACGCCGACGGCCCGCGACAGGCACAGCGAGACGTACAGCGTGTCCTCCCGGGCCGCGCCCTTCCCCGCGGCGGCGACCAGGAACTCCGCCTCCCAGGCTCCCGCCGTCAACGCCTCCCGCAGCGGCTCCGGATACGCCGCCGCCCGCAGCCGGAGGTCCGTCAGCTCGCCCGAGGGATCGGCCAGTACCTGTCCGAGTGCCACCTCGCCCGCATAGCAGGGCGACCAGAACCCGAGCGGATGCCCGGCCTGCACACCGACCTCGTACCGGCCCTCGCGGCAGTCCTCCCACACCCGCTCGACCCGGTCCAGGTCCCGCAGGATCCAGTCCACCGCGACACCGTCGGCCTGTAGCCACGCACCGCCGTTCACCCACGGCCCCCAGCCATGGGGCCCGGCCACCTCGACGTCCGGTCCGGCCAGCGCGCGCAGCGCGTCCAGGTCGAGTCCGGCCCGGTAGTAGACGCCGAGGTCCCAGTCCGAGTCCGGCCGGTGCTCCCCACGCGCCCGGCTGCCGCCGAGCAGTACGCCCACGACTCCCGGTACTTCGGCCAGCCGCGCCGCCATGTCTTCGATGATCACCCGCATGGAGCGAGTCTGGCAGCCGGCCGGACAGGCGGGCCAGCCGGTTTCGTACCGTGGCGGCGGAGGCGGGAACCGTACCCGCCTCAGTCCAGTGTGATCCGGGCGGCGACGGGCAGGTGGTCGCTGCCGGTGGCGGGCAGCGTACGGATGTGGCCGACGGTCGCCGAACGGGCCATGACCTGGTCGATCCGGGTCACCGGGAAGGCGGCGGGGAAGCTGAGGGCGAAGCCGCGTCGCGCCGTGTTCATCCGCGAGGTCAGCGGGGCCAGCCCATGGTCGTCGACCGTGCTGTTGAGGTCGCCCAGCAGGATTACCCGGCGTACCTTCTCGGCGGCGACGGCCTCGCCCAGCAGCCCGGCACTCTCGTCACGACGGGCGGACGCGAGGCCGCTCGCTCCGATCCGGACCGAGGGCAGGTGCGCGACGTACGCCGCGACCTCGCCGCGCGGTGTGTGGACGACGGTCCGCAGGCCGCGGCTCCAGCCCTCCGCGATTCCCCGGGGTCTGATGTCCAACAGCCGGGTGCTGGACATCGGATGCTTCGACCAGAGCCCGACGGTGCCCCGGACCGCGTGGTACGGGTAGTCGGGAGCGAGGGTCTTCTCGTAGACCGTCAGCGCCGGAGGCACCAGCTCCTCCAGTGCGATGAGATCCGGCTCGGCGTCCGCCAGCGCGCGGGCCGTGGCCGCCGGGTCGGTGTTCTCGTCGCTGACGTTGTGCTGCACCACGAGCAGCTCGTCCGCCCCGGGCCCGTCCCCGGGCAGCAACAGCCCGCCGAAGAGGTACGTCCAGGCCGTCACCGGCAGCAGCAGGGCCACTAGCGCGACGGCCGAACGTCGCAGCAGGGCCAGGCCGAGCAGCAGCACGGCCACCAGCCCGAGCCAGGGGAGGAACGTTTCCAGCAGACTGCCCGGACCGCCCGCGAGGTCGGCGACGACCCCGTGGCACACCAGCAGCGCGGCCGTCAGCACCGCGAGCGCGGCGAGCACCCGCCCCCGTACCCAGGCCGACCGGTTCCCCGGGCGCCCCTCCGCGTCCCCGCCCCGGGCCCGGCCCGCCCACCGGAACGCCGCCCCCGCTCTCGACGCCGTACCGCTGTCCGCCCGCTGCACCATGCATCCCCTCCGCTTGCTCCTGCCCCCTCCAGGACGTGTGGTCCGGCTGATCGGTTTCCGGCACGGCCGACGGCGTTCCTGGCGCGAGGGCTGAGCGGTGGTCAGCGGGAGCCGATGACCGTGACGAGGGTGAAGGTGGCGAAGAACGGCCCCTGGGACAGGGAGTCGAACCACCGGCGGCCACGGGTCTCGTCGATGTGACCGGCCTCGATGGCGCGCTGCATGTTGCGGCCCAGCCCCAGGATGTGGTCGGCATCCCGGAAGTCGCGGAACACCGGGGCCGTGGTCCGTACGGCGTCGACGGTGAACCCCGCTCCGCCCGCCGGGCGAGGCCGCGTCCGACGGTGGCGTTCCGCACCGCCTCCGATGTGGTGTAGCGGGTGAAGGCACGGCTCGTCGTGATGTCCTCCGCATCGACGACCAGGGTGTCCCAGTCGGGCTCGACCAGGCCGATCCGGCATCCGGGGCGGGTGACCAGACGGAGCTGCGCGAGGACGGCATCGGGATCGTCGACGTGCATGAGGACCCGGTCGATCCTGGCCCGGTCCACCGTCCCCGGGTCGACCGGCAGAGCATGCGCATCCCCTTCGCGGAATTCCACCGCGGCCGGTGAATCGACGCGGCCCCGGGCCTGGCCGAGCATCGCCGGGTCACGGTCGACACCGATCACCGTGCCGCCCGGACCGACCCGGTCGGCGAGGTCCTGAAGGTCGGTGCCCGGACCGCACCCCACGTCGAGGACGGTCTGGCCCGGCTGGATGGCGAGGAGATCGAGCAGTTCCCGCTTGTAGGCGCGGCCAGCATCGGTGGCAGCGGACCGCAGCATGTACGCGGCCTGATCGGGCGTGGAAACCCCAAGAGTTGTCGGCATGCGGGTCAGTCAAACACCCCTGCCAGCCCCGGCGCACGCGACGGCGTGCAGGTGACGGGACGCGTGACAGGACATGCAACGGGGATGCGTGAGGGACACGTGACGGGACGTGACGGGACGTGAGGGGACACGTGGCAGGGCGCCCGCGCCCCTGCCGTCCTGTCACCCGTTCGTGAGTTCCCGGGCCACCGGGGCCCGGGAAGCCGCACCCTCGCACAGGGCGGCCAACGACCGTGCCGCCCGAGCGCAACGGCTACAGGGGGAGAGGACATGACCCGAGCGGAGCACGGCGGAGGGCCGGGGGAGCGGACGGTTCTGATGGCGGTGGGGCTGGCCGACCTGGCGGTGGAAACACTCGGCACCACCGTGGGCACGCTCCGGTCGCTGCTCGGCCGGTCGGACACGTCCGAGCTCGCGGCCGACGCGAAGTCGGACCTCCGGGCCCGGGGCCGGCTGACGCTGGACCGGTACACGACGGTGCCGCCCGCGTACCTGGAGGTGCTGGCCCGGCACGCCGCGGCACGCCGGGCGGCCGACCACGATGTCTGACCCGTACGGGGCGGACGCCTTCAAGGGCCGCGTCGACGGGGTGCTGAGCGGTTTCGTGGCGCGGGAGACGGACGAACTCCTCGCCATCGACGCCGATCTGCGCCCGGTGGCGGACCAGGTGGAGGCGGCGGTGGCCGAGGGCAAGCGGCTGCGGGCGGCGTTCTGCTACTGGGGCTGGCGGGCCGCCGGTCAGCCGGACAACGACGCGCTGGTGCGGGCGGCGGCGTCCATGGAGCTGGTGCACGCCGCCGCCGTGGTGCACGACGACATCATCGACGACAGTCCGCTCAGGCACGGCAGACCCACCGCGCACCTCGCCCTGCGCGCGGCTCTCGGGCCCCGGCCCCGCGCGAGGAGCGCGGGCCGGGCGCTGGCGATGCTGGTGGGCGATCTGCTGATGTCGCTGGCCGGGCAGCTGTTCGTCACCAGCGGGCTGCCCGCGGCCTATCTCGCCCGCGCCCGTCCGCTGTGGGCGGCTCTCGCCCGTGACCTGATAGCCGGGGAGTGCCTGGAGATCCTGCGTACCGGCGCCGCCCCGGACACCGGCGACTCGCTGAAGGTGATCCGGTACAAGACCGCGAAGTACACCGTCGAACAGCCGCTGCTCATCGGCGGCGCCCTGGCCGGTGCGAGCGGCAGGCTGCGGGAGGGGCTTTCCGCCTACGGGGTGCCGTTGGGCGAGGCGTTCCAGCTGCGGGACGATCTGCTCGGCCTGTTCGGCGACCCCGCCCGCACCGGCAAGGCGAGCCTGGACGATGTGCGCGCCCACCGGCCCACCGCCCTGCTGGCGGAGACCTGGCGGCTGGCGGGTGAGCCGGAACGCGACCTGCTGCGCCGCCTGCTGGGCAGAGCGGACATCGGTCCGGACGGGCTGGAGGCGGTACGTGGGGTGATGAGCCGCCTGAAGGCGCCCGAGCGGATCGAGCGGATGATCCGGGCGCGGGCCGAGGAAGCCACCCGCGCCCTGGACGGGACGGACATCCCCGAGCACGCCGAACGCGCCCTGACCGCGCTGGCCCGGTCCGCGACCGTCCGCCACCACTGAGAACCCCGCGCCGCACCGCACCGCGGCCCGGCAGCGCTCCGGCGATGTGCCGGGTGCGTGCGCCTCGGGCCGGAAGAAGCCGAGGAACCGAGCATGATCTACACCGAGTCGTCGATGGACGCACTGCGACAGGGGGGCGACGAGCTCGCCGACGCCACCGTGGCCACGCTGTTCGAGCGCGGGGAGGTGGGGAAGTTCAACACCCTCATGCGGTACGTGTCCACCGCGGGGAGCCCGCTGCCCGACGGGCTGCCCGAGGTCGCGCTGGAGTATCTGCACGCGACCGGTGCGCCGCCCGCGTGGGTCGACTGGGGCGAGATGGAGAAGGCGCGGCTGTTCTTCATCGACAACAACGTGCACATCTCCACCGCGCTGTCCTTCGCGTCGATGCCCGCCTGCTACGTCGTCCCGCATGTGGCGAAGCTGCTGTCGGCCACGCACTCGCTGGAGTACCCCTCCAAGCGGATGGCGGAGACCGGGCAGTTCACCGTCCACCTGATGCGGCCCGACGCGTTCGAGGCGGGCAGCCGCTTCATCCCCGCCGTGCAGAAGGTCCGTCTGCTCCACGCCTCCATCCGCCACCATCTGCGCAGGGAGGGCCGCTGGGACGTCGGGACGCTGGGGACCCCGATCTGCCAGGAGGACATCATCGGCGGTCAGATGTTCTTCTCCCTGCTGGTCCTGGACAGCCTGCACCGGCTGGGCATCCACATGAGCGTCGACGGCGCCGAGGCGTACTTCTACGCCTGGCGCGTGGTCGGCGCGATGCTGGGCGTCGACCAGGACCACGTACCCGAGGACCTCGACTCCGCCCGGCAGTTCCTGGACCTGTACATGACCCGGCACATGGGGCCCAGCGAGGAGGGCGCCCGCCTCACCCGGCAGCTGATCGACCTCTACGAGGAAGTGGTCCCCGGGACGCTCCTCGACCCGGTCGTCCCGGCGCTGATCCGCCATCTCATCGGCGACACCTGCGCGGACTGGCTGGACGTGCCGCGTTCCGCCTGGGACACCCTGGTCAAGGCCGTGCCCCGGCTGCTCGGTGTCCTGGAGACCATCGAGGACCGGTCCCCGCTCGGAGCCTGGGCCCTGGACCGGCTGGGCCAACTCACGACCGTCCTCGAACTCTCCTCCCTCACCCGCGGCCGGGTCATGCACTACGCCATTCCGGAGCAGCTGAAGAAGGACTTCGGCGTCTCCGCCGCCGTCTCGCGCACCCGGCGCTGGGCCCCGCCCGCGCCCACGGTCGGACCGCGCTGACCGCCACCGCCCGGCCGGGGCCTCCCGCTGGTGCCGGGACGGTCCTCAGGGCCGCTCGCCCACCTGTGTGACCCGTTCGTCGCCGAGCCGGTGCTGCACGTCCTGGAGGAGCACCCGCAGCAGCCCGTTCAACTGGCTCTGCTGCTCGGGCGTCAGAGCGGTGATCAGTTCCGCCTCCCGGTGGAGCACCTGGTCGACGGTGGCCTCGACCAGTGCGTGGCCCGCCGGGGTCAGGGTGACCAGCACGGTTCGCGGGCGTCCCTGGGCGGGCTGCCGGACGACGAGCCCCTCGTGCTCGGCACGGGCCACCCGCTGGGAGACCGCGCCCGCGGTGACCAGGGAACGGTGCCCCAGTTCGCGGGTGCTCAGGGTGTACGGGTCACCGCTGCGGCGCAGCACGCTGAGCAGGTCGAGCGTGGCCGTGTCCACGCCCGCGTGGGCCAGGACCCGGCGCCGGTCGTCACCGAAGAGCTTGGCCAGCTGCCAGATCGGGGTGACGATCCCGATGGAGGAGACGGGCGTCCCGGGACGCTCGCGTTCCCAGGCGGCCGCGATGTCCTCGGCGGACGGAAAGCCGGAACCGCCGGCCGGACCGTCCGACGCCGGGACCAGGGGTTCTCTTGCCACGGTGTCACTCCCAGGTGTTACGTTTAGATCTAAATTTAGGTCTACACCAACAATACGGAGCTCAGTACATGGCACGCAACATCCTGGTCACCGGCGGTTCCACGGGCATCGGCCGGGCCCTCGCCGGCCACTTCGCCGAGCGCGGCGAGTCCGTGATCATCACCGGCAGGCGACCCGGTCCGCTCAAGGAGACGGCCGCCGCGATCGGCGGCCGCGGGCTGGTCTGCGACCACACCAGCCCGGAGGCGCTCACCGCGCTGCTCACGGAGCTGCCCGAGCGGATCGACGTACTCGTCAACAACGCGGGCGGCAACACCGACTTCGACGCGGACGGTGTCGACGACCTCGCCGCGTACGCCCGTGACTTCCGCGCCAACCTCGACGCCAACCTCGTCAGCGCGGCCCTGACCACCAAGGCGCTGGAGAGCCGTCTCGCACCCGGTGGCGCGGTCGTGCACATCGGCTCCATCGCCGCGGACCAGGGCGCGGGCTCCTACGGTGCGTCCAAGGCGGGCCTGGCCGCCTGGAACCTCGATCTCGCACGGCAGCTCGGCCCTCGTGACATCACCGCCAACGTGGTCGCGCCCGGCTACACCGGCGACACGGAGTTCTTCCGCGACCGCCTTCCCGCCGAGCGACGGGAACGCCTGATCGCCGACACACTCACACACCGCCCCGGCACACCGGCCGACATCGCGGAGGCGGTCGGCTTTCTGGCGTCTGTGGTCGCCCGGCACATCACCGGACAGGTGCTGCACGTCAACGGGGGTGCCCTGACGACCCGGTGACACTCCACCCGCAGCCGGCACACGCACGACGGCGGCTCCTCGGCCCCCTGGGGGCCTCCGGTGCCCTGTATCCCCGCCCCCCGTACCCCCCCGGCCCGGAGCCGGGACGTACGCCCGGAGCCGGGGACGTACCCCCGACGCGATCTGCGTGAACAGCTGTGGCGGGACGCCCACGGCCCGGTCCGGCTCCCTCATCAGGGGCCGGGCCGGGCCGTCGGTCGTGTCCGTTGCCGGACGGGCGGGGCGGGTGACGCCGCCGGGTGTCAGGCTCGCTTGGCCCTGCGGCGGGCCGCCACGACCAGGCCGGTACCCACGGCGAGTACCGCGGCGGTGCCGATGATCATCGGGACGGTGCCGCTGCTGCCCGTCGAGGCGAGGTCGCCGCCGTTGCCCGGCGTCTTGCTCGACGACGGGGCGGGCGTGCCCGGTGCCGCGGGCTCGGAGGAACCGGAGGACGGCGTGCCGCTCTCCGTGGGCGGCGTCACCGAGGCGGACGGCGTGGCGTCCACCGGCGGCGTCGTCGTGGGGGTGTCGCTCGGCGTCGGCGTGGTGGTCGGGGGCTTCCCGGTCTCCGGGAGGCAGCCGGTGAAGGGGAAGTGGTGATGATCTGCGGGTTTTTGGCGGTGGTGGTTCGGCATCGTGATGTCAGTGCGTCAGGTATGGGGTTTCTTCTGTTCAGCTTGTTGTGGTTGGTGATTCGAGTGGTGACACGAATGCCGGTCTGGGGCTGACGCTTTTGGTGATGATGCAGGTCCGTTGGTTGCCGGTCGGTATGACGTGTCCGGCTTCACCGCCCCGCCTGTCACTGCGCCCACCCCAACCCGAGGGCTGCCAGCGTGCTGAGTTGGTCTTCGGTGAGGCGGTCGCGGCGGCTCATTTGGTTGCTGAGAAATACGCCCAGGCGTACGGAGGTGCCGTCGGGGAGTTCCTCGGTGTGCTGTCTTCCGACGACGGTTCGGCCTTCCCGGGCGATGTATTGCTTCAGGGCTGCTACGCCTCGTTGGAAGGCTTCTGTACCGCGTGCTGCGCCCTTTCCTTCCCCTGTCTTCACACTGGTTCGTGCTGGGGCTTTCTGGGGCCGTGCAGTTGGTTTCACGTCGAGTTCGTCCAGGCGGTGTTGCTGCTCCGGGTTCAGGCGCACCCATTCCCGCACCTGCCTCGCCAGCCAGCGCCCGATGTCATCGCCCTGGTATGTGATGCCGGGCAGGATCTCGTCCAGCTTTCCGCCGGCCGCGAGGAGTGTGGTGAGCCCGGCCCAGTGGCGTTGCCGGTCGATGGTCCACCCGAGCTGTCCGGGGTTCCAGCGCGGTGCAAGGACGGCGAGGCCGCCACTCCCGCGAGGGTGGCGGCCTCCCGTTCATTCTTGGAGCGGATCAGACGTGGGGTTCGAGCGGTGCGACAATCTCGTCGTAACCGCCGTGTCTGGAAGATCAGCTCGCCTGCGGTGTATCCGCTGCCCGCGTGAGTGCGGGGTGCGCAGTGGCTCGCTCCGTCGCCCTTGTAGAGCTACAGGTCACCGGCGGTGTCCCGGCCGACCAGGTCGGCCCGGCCGTCACCAGAGAAATCCCCCGCAGCGGTCGGCAGGTTCGCCGGCTAGAAGCCGCCGCTCTTGCAAGGAGCGGCGGAGGTGCCGGTGGGGCTGCCCGCGTGCTGATCCAGGTCATCGCCGACTGCCTAGCTGGACAGACTGCCGGTGGTCTGGCCGCTGTGCTTCCAGGTTGCTGCACCGCGCAGCAGCTTGTGGTCGGAGACCTTGGTGTCCATCGGCAGCACGTCGGCCTCGGGGTTGGCGAAGTACTTGGCGCTGAGGAAGACGTAGTCGATCTTGCCGCCGTCCTTGCTGTCCTGACCCGAGCGGCACTGCGACACCTCCGCCGAGACGCAGGCGGGGGTGAAGTAGTCGCGGTCGGTCTCGTCGACCTCGATCATGGTTCCCTTGGCGCCGCCACCCAGGGCGGGCTCGTAGAAATACGAGGCCATGGTGCTGGCGGGCGGGGCGTTGAAGTCCCCGCCCAGCACCACCGGGATGCCCGCGTCTTCCCATGCCTTGGCCTGCGCGGCGAGCTCACGCGCCTCGGCGTCGCGCAGCGTCGGCGAGGCCGACCAGTACAGGTGGATCGAGCAGGACCAGGTGATCCGGCCCTGCAGCCGGGACTTGATGCAGGGGTTCTTGATCGGCTCCGTCTCGCCGCCCTGGGTCAGGTCCAGGACGGTGGTCTCCAGCGCCGGCCCCTTGACGAAGACCGCCATTCCGTAGTCGCTGCCGTGGCAGATCGTCGGATAGCCCGACAGTGTCGCGGTGTACAGGCCGTTGAACCCCTTGGGGGCGAGCTTGGCCAGGATCGCGTCGTACTGCGAGCGGCACACCTCCGACAGGAAGATCTGGTCCGCGCCCCACACATCCGCCGACGTCTCGGCGACCACCTGGTCGATGCGGCGCTGGTTGTCGTAGTAGTTCGGGTCGCCGCACATGTTGCCGCAGATGTTGTAGCTGGTGAACCGCAACTGCGGCGCCGTCACCCGTGTCACGGTGTCGGCGCTCGCGGACGACGGCGCGATCAACACACCAGTCAGTGCGAGCACAGCGCAGCCTATCGCCGCGAGGAGGGATCTGATCGTTTTCAAGGTTTCTCCGCTGGGGTGGGAA
Organism: Streptomyces sp. NBC_00057; assembly: GCF_045041165.1. Lineage (NCBI taxonomy): Bacteria > Bacillati > Actinomycetota > Actinomycetes > Kitasatosporales > Streptomycetaceae > Streptomyces > Streptomyces sp. NBC_00057. The sequence continues at coordinate 9,035,320 of NZ_CP108256.1, forward strand.
AGCCCTAGTCGTAGGCCTGGGGGCGAGTGCGCCCGCAAAGCTTGTCCAGGAAGAGAGACCATGAGGCAAAGCGTGCGTGAATATGTTTGGTACAGTCACTTTTAAGTCATGACTGCGCATCAATGTCGCACACCCAGGCCGGAATACTGGACGACGCCGCACGGAAGATGACCCACGAAGAGCTGAGCAATGCTCAAGACCTGTGGATCGGGGCTCGGGTGGCACGCGAGGGGCGTACCTTCCCGAGTGATCGATGGAAGGTCACCGAGTAGGCCGGCGTTCGCAGCGCCGGTCGGGAAGGCACGCCCGGTAGTCAATGCTGACGGTTCCACGCCAAACAGCTCCCTGATCGACGAGATCGTCCGAGAGGGCGCGAGACGGATGTTGGCCGCTGCCCTGGAGGCGGAAGTCAACGCTTACATAGCCGAGCTGGCCGGTGAGCGGGACGAGAGCGGTCGCCGCCTGGTCGTGCGAAACGGCCATCACCAGCCGCGGAAGGTCACGACCTCCGCCGGCGTCGTCGAGGTCAAGGTCCCGCGCGTGAACGACAAGCGCATCGACGAGGCCACGGGCGAACGCAAGCGGTTCTCCTCGGCGATCCTGCCGCCCTGGGCAAGGAAGTCCCCGAAGATCAGCGAGGTGCTGCCGCTGCTCTACCTGCACGGCCTGTCCTCCGGCGACTTCGTGCCCGCACTCGAGCAGTTCCTCGGCTCCTCGGCCGGCCTCTCGCCCGCCACCGTGACGCGGCTGACCGTCCAATGGCAGGCCGACCACAGGGCGTTCATGGACCGCGACCTGTCCTGCACCGACTACGTGTACGTCTGGGCGGACGGCGTCCACCTGCGCATCCGCCTGGAGGAGGCGAAGGCCGCAGTCCTGGTGCTGATGGGCGTGCGGGCCGATGGCACGAAGGAACTGATCGCGATGACCGACGGATACCGCGAGTCGTCCGAGGCATGGGCCGGGCTGCTGCGGGACTGCGCTCGCCGGGGCATGCGGGCTCCGGTTTTGGCCGTCGGAGACGGCGCACTCGGCTTCTGGAACGCACTGAACGAGGTGTTCCCCGACACCCGCCATCAAAGGTGCTGGGTTCACAAAACGGCCAACGTTTTGGACGCGCTGCCGAAGTCGGCCCAGCCTGCGGCCAAGCGCGCGATCCAGGAGATCTACAACGCCGAGGACAAGGAACACGCGGCCAGGGCAGTCCGCGCCTTCGAGCGGGCCTACCAGGCGAAATACCCCAAGGTCGTCAAGCGGATCACGGACGACGAGGACGAGTTGCTGGCCTTCTTCGACTTCCCCGCCGAGCACTGGGTCCATTTGCGCACCACAAATCCGATCGAGTCGACCTTCGCCACGGTCCGGTTGCGGACGAAGGTCACCAAGGGTGCCGGCAGCCGGGGTGCCGCCCTCGCCATGGTCTTCAAGCTGATCGAATCCGCGCAGGCCCGCTGGCGCGCGGTCAACGCACCCCATCTTGTGGCGCTGGTGCGGGCCGGCGCCCGTTTTGAACGCGGCTATCTCGTCGAGCGCTCCGAGGAGGCCGCCGCGTGAACGGCCCCAACGGCGCCGATGACCGTTCCGCCGAGAACGAGCACCAGCGATTCGCCCGCTACCTGCACGAGCTGGCCGTCGTCCGTGACGAAGACGAAGCCGATCTGGTGACCAGAATCCTGCGCGACTCGGACACGACGATGGCGCAGTCGGCTATCGTCCGCCACCTCGACCGTCATGCGGCGCAGCTGCTGGCCGACGAGGGGTTCACCGCCTGGGCCCGCGCGATGGCCGAGATCAGCGCGGAGCGGGAGTTCCTCGCCCGCCGTCTGCGCGAATGGGCCCTGCTGCGGTCAATCACCCTGGGCGAGCCGTGGGGCTTGGAGGAAGTCACCACCGGATCCGACTGGTTCCAGCGCAAGGCCGTCGAGACCCTGCCCTCACCCGCCGTCCTCACCCTGCTCGCCGAAGCCGGAAGAACCCGACGGGTCCGAGCCGACGCCAGTCGCCGACTGCGTCAGGGACACCACCGCGACTGACTTGATCCACAGGTCTTGACTATTCCTCCGTCTGGTGTGCGGTGCTGCCTGTACTCGATGCTCTCGGGCCAGCGTCGCTCTTCTATCTCGGCCGGGAGGGCTTTCTTCCTGCGCACGAAGGAACCGGGGTCGAGCAGTTGCCGATCGGTGATGGCGGCCCGGCCGCGCTGCTGTCTGGCCGGGGAGGAGGACCTGGCGATTCCTCAGCAAGGTCCGTATGAACACCCGCCACGCGACCACCCTCCTGCGGGCCCTGCTCGTCCTGGCGAACAGCGAAGTGCAGAGGTGGCAGACGATCTCCCTCTGCCGATCATGTTCTGGCCAGCACGAGTACCCCACTACAAGCTCACACCAGGCCCGTGACCAGCGAAATCAGGATGAAATTTCCTCAATGGCGGCAGGCACCCTTCAAAGCCCAGCGAATTGCTCTTTCGGGTGCCAGCCCGCCTCAGACCAGTCGTACTCCACGAACTCGTCGGAAACCTTCCCACAGGGGGCGTAGACGCTGATGAACAGAGTCGTGGTCGAGTCGTTCCACCGAACGTCGACCTGGTCGCCGCCTTCCGGGTTTTCGAATCGGAAGCCCAGTTCGAGGAAGGTTGCGCCTGCACGATCGCCTTCGTGGGTGAGTTTCCAACCCTTCTGTTCCAGCCGCTGGCGCACGCGCCGCTGCGCGTCTCGGGCGGTGGCTTCGGGGACGTCGGGCACGCTCCAATCGAGACCGAAGCTGCGGACGTCGCTTCGTGCCTCGTCAATGTGGGCGATGCTCCTCAGCCCGCGGTAGTAACAGGCGCCGGTATCGACCCTGCCCGAGTCCGCGGCGTACTTTTCGGGCAGCGCGAAGCCGGCGTACACCTCGTCGGACCGGGCCTTGAGCCGTTGCGCGACCGCGTTGGGGTCGGCCGAAGGATACGGCGCGCCGTTCCACACGACGTTCCCCGCCACCACGGCAGCGACTAGCAGCGCCACCATCACGAGCCCTGTGACGGCATACAGGACGGACCGCCCGGAGACCCGGGCTCTACATACAGGGCTCTTGAACATGCATGTGACGGTAGGCGCCAGCATTGCGCGCCGCATGAGTAGCCGTACCCAGGAGAGTTCTGGAGCACCCGCGAAGTCGGGTGCCAACTCGACGTCGCCGAGGGCTTTCCAAGGGCGGCACTCTGCCGCTGCGCGAGGTGCTGGCCAGCAGCTCCGAGGCCATCCGCAAGATGCCGGTACGCCCGCTCATCCGGACCCCGTCAGTGCACGGCCGTCGATCAATTCCTCCAGCGCTGCGCTGATCTCCTGCGGTTCGGTGAGTATGGTCAGATGGTGAGCGGTTCGATGACTGACGCGCCAGCCTTCCCGCTTGGCCTGGAGAGCTTCGGCCTCGTAGGCATCGCTCAACTGAAGGTAGGCACTCCGGGAAGGGGTGGGGCCTGGATGTGCCGGGGCGGGCTCCTCGAAGTAGGCCAGGGGAACGTTGGGAAGCTCTGCGCAGAAGCGGGCGCGTAGGTGCGGGTCGGGCAGCAGTGCCTCGACGGTGCCCGGCGGGAACCACCCGTTCCAGGGCGGCAGCCTTCCGTCCAGAGCAAGCTCACACAAGTGCTCACGAAGTTCTACCGGGGCTGTGTCGAACCACCTGAGGCCGGGGTGTGGCAGGAGGGCATCGACGAAGATCGTGCCAACGACGGTCGTTGTCGTCGTGCTGGTGATGGCGGGCAGCAGGGCTCCGGCGCCACTGTGCCCCACCAGCACGATCTGTCTCCCACTCTTGTGTCGGTCGATCTCCTTGGCGACGGCTGCGGCAAGCCTCGGGTAGTACGGTCCGGTGCCCCCGAATACCTTCGCCAACGAGGGCACGATCGTCACGTGCCCTCGGGCGTGCAGCACTTTCGCGACGGGCTGCCAGGTCAGGGCCCCCACGAGCGGGCTGTGCACCAAGACCAGGGCCGGTCGTCCTCGCATGACACCTCACTCGTGATCTGTCACGGCTTCCGGAATGGTGTGCCGATGACCACTCGTTGATCCGTTAGCAGGCTATGCGGTGAGTCCGGCAGGGAGGACGGGACCGTCGGTTCCTCCGTCGATCGGGTTGAAACGGTCCTTGGCCAACAGCTCGCGGCCCATGGGGCGGTGGGCTTCCGCCCATTCGTCCTCCTGCTCGGCCAGCACCGGGCCGACCGGGCCGACCGGGCCGACCGGGCCGACCGGGCCGACCGGGCCGACCGGGCCGACCGGGTGGGCAACTTCAGCCAACTATCGGGTTACGGCACGGTTCCGGCGTTTTCGAAGCGGGCCGTGACACAGCCCAGCAGCCGATGCCGCCGACGCTCGCGTACAGCTTCCATGTACGACAGCTCGACGTACAGCCCCGCGAGGTCCACCCCAACCGGAACAGCCACTCAGCAGGCCGGCTGAGCTGCCTGTACCGCCGTGCGTTCGTGGGGGGAGGGCCCCGGGAGTGCCAGGGCCCTTGTCGTGTGGTGTCTGGTTAGGGTGCGGGGGTGTAGGTGACGGTGTCACCGCCGCAGCCGGCTGCGATGTCGAGCAGGCGGTCCTTTTCCAGTTCGTCGACGGTCAGGTCCCAGCGGAGCTTGGTGGCGGTCCATTCCGAGGCGTAGCGGCACAGTGCTCCGATGGCCGGGGGGAGCCATTCGGCGGGGTCCTGGTCGGCTTTGGAGCGGTTGGACCGGGCGGGGTGCTGTCACGTTGTTGGGTTGCAGGTGCCTGACGGTGCGTCGTGGCCTGGTGGGGCCCGCGGTCCGGGCCTGTGGTCAGGCCGTGGTGGGCCGGCTGGCAGCTTGGGTGATCTGGTCCCAGATCGCGAAGCGGACGGTCATCTCGGCTCGGTGGTCGGAGGCTGTCATCAGGTGGCGGTGAGGGCGGAAGTGGGGTGAGATGCCGCTGAACGCGGACAGGAACCGCTGGGCCCCGCCGACGGAACGGAATCCCTTCATGGCGCGTTCACGCTGCCGCGTGGGCTGATGACTGTTCTCGGCCCGGTTGTTCAGGCCCTTGTGGGAACGGTGCTCCACCGAGGGCATGACCTCGCGGTGCGCCGCGCCGTAGGAACGGAGCTTGTCGGTGACGACCACCCGCGGCACCGTACGGGTCTTCTTCATCAGGCGGCGGAAGAAGCGTCCTGCCGCGGCCTTGTCCCGGCGGCTCTGCAGGAGGATGTCGAGCACGTTGCTGTCCTGGTCGACGGCCCGCCACAGGTACTTCTGCTCTCCGTCGATCTTCACGAAGACCTCGTCCAGGTGCCACTTGTCCCCGGGCCGTGGCCGACGGCGGCGCAGTCCGTCCGCGTAGGCCTGGCCGAACTTGGCGGACCAGCGGCGGATGGTCTCGTAGGAGACAATGACGCCGCGCTCGAGCATCAGCTCCTCGACCTCGCGGAAGGACAGCGGGAAGCGGAAGTACAGCCATACCGCGTGCGCGATCACCTCCACCGGGTACCGGTGGCCCTTGTACGACGGCGACGCGGACGACACGAACGAATCCCTCCCCGGCACGACCAACCAGAAGATCATCCCACCCGGCCAGTCAACGTGACAGTGCCTCATGGAGAGTTCGATAGCCATTACGCATATGAGGGGCCCCTCGGGTCGTTTGACGGCAACGGTGACGGCAACGTCAGCGGACGATGGCTGTGGCGGGTGGGTTGTCGGGGTCACAGCATCGGGTTCCGGGGGCCCGGACGCCCTCCCAGGCCGGGCGCGGCCAGCAGGATCATGATGCCCCAACATCACCCCATCGAGCGATGACAAGCCGGACATAAATTCACGTACAGCACTCTGAGGGCTGCTTCGAGGGTGACGCCGGCAAGGGCGTATCCGGCGCCGGGCGGGAACAGCGTCAGCAGGGAGAGCAGCAGGAGCGCGAAGCCGAGGTAGACGGGGGTCTTCGACGTGGGTGGTCTCGTCTGCAGTCTCAACGGGAATTCGGTGGCGCCCCCGCCCAGGGCCCGGGCGGCTGGAAGCCCTTCTCGGCACCCGGGCAGCCCTGTTGGAAGTGCGGGCAGAGCGGGGTCACGGGGCGTTCCAGAGATCCCTCAGCTCCGCCCAGGTGGGCGGGCCGACCGGTTGGATGCCGGTGTTCGCGGGGTTCCGAAGACCGCTCAGGACGAGGTCCAGGTAGCGCAGGTGCAGTTCGACCGCGCGCTCGGTGGTCGTGGGCAGGCGGGCGTTGAGGTGGGCGAGCAGCAGCAGGAGGTCGGCCGAGCTGAAGTCCGGGCGTAGTGCGCCGGACCGGTGGGCGGCGTCGACCAGGACGTCGAGTGCCGCCCGGAGGCAGTCGTCCGCGGCGTCCACTTCGTCGGTGGCGGGCAGGCGGCCCCCTATGAGAGGGAGGAGGGAGCCGGTGCCGGTGGCGGACAGCGTTGCTCGCAGGAAGGAGACGAGTGCGGCCCAGGGGTCGGGGTGGTCGGCCACGGCGGTGCCGGCCAGGGAGGCCAGGTCGTTCATGCCCTCCACACGCAGCGCCTGGGCCAAGTCCTCTTTGGCGGGGTAGCGCCGGTAGAGACTGCCCATGCCTACGCCGGCACGGCGGGCGACCTCCGAGACGGGGGCGTCCCAGCCGTGTTCGGCGAAGACTTCACGTGCCGCACGCAGGATCCGCTCGTCGTTGCGGTCGGCTTCCTTCTGGCGTCCGCGGGGCGGTCCGGTGCGGTCGGCGCGCATGCTCGTGCTCCTTCGGTGCGGCAGTCGACGCGGTTCCTGCCACGTGGGCGGGTTGACTGGGTCAGTGTGGGTTGCTGAGGACCGGAACCGGTGCTGCCAGTGCTGCCACGGTGGGCTCGGGCGTGGGCTCCTCGTGGTGCGGGCGGATGCGCAGGGCCCCGACGAGCAGGATACCGAGGGCGCCGAGCGCGGCGGCGACCCAGAAACCCACCGTGAAGGCCTTCTCGGCGGGCACGGGCGTGCCGTTCACGGTGAAGGTCTGCAGGAAGCCGACGGAGAGCTGGCTGCCCACGGCGCTGCCGACCGTCCGGATGACGGTGTTCAGCCCGTTGCCCGCGGCGATCTCGCGGCGCGGCACGAGGGCCGCGACCAGGTCGGCGAGCGCTGCGTACCCGTAGCCCGCACCGAGGCCGATCAGGCAGAACCACAGCGCGAGCTGCGTCGGGGAGCCGTGGAAGAACGCGGTGAGCACGGCTCCCGACGTCATCAGCGTCATGCATGCGGCCAGGGGTGCCCGGGCTCCGAGCCGCCCACGCAGCCAGTGCGCGGTCCGCCCGGCCAGGACGACGCAGACCGAACTCGGCAGCACCAGCAGTGCGGCCTGGACGATGGTCAGGCCGCCTCCGTAGGAGGCCGCCGGGCGGAGCGCGGGCGGCAGACCGTTGGGCAGCTGCAGCAGCTGCGGGACCAGGACGTAGAAGAAGAACGGCACGACACCGATCAGTAGCGCCGCGAGGTTGGTGACGAGCATCGGCAGATGGGTGATGTGCCGGAGGTCGAGGATCGGGTCGGACCGGCGGGCCGACACCACGCCGAGTACGGCGAAGAGCGCCACGGCGGCCGCGAAGAGCGACAGCACTCCGGCGGAGAGCCAGCCCCACTTCGTGCCTTCGGTGATCGCCAGGAGCAGGGCGACGAGCCCGCCGGCCAGGAGAACGGCCCCGGGCACGTCGACGTGCTTGCTGTGGCGTTCGGGGCTTTCCGGCACCCAGGCGATGACCATGAGGGTCGCCAGGGCGATGAACACCGCTTCGACGCCGAACATCCAGCGCCACGAGGTGTGCTGGATGATCAGGGCGCCCAGGACCAGCCCGATGCCCGCGCCGCCGCCGAGCATGGCGGCGGTGGTGCCGAAACTGGAGGCGATCCGTTCCCGGGGCATCGCTTCGCGGACGATGGCGAGGGCCAGCGGGAGCGAGGCCATGGAGGCGCCTTGCACCGCGCGCATCGCGATGAGGAAGCCGATGTTCGGGGCGGCGGCGCCCCCGAGGGTGCTCGCGAGGAATATGAGCAGGACGATCACGAGGAGCCGTCGGTGGCCGTACTTGTCGCCGAGCAGGCTCAGTACGGGGGTGAGGACGGCCCCGCCGAGCAGGAATGCGGTGATCAGCCATCCGGCCGTGGCGGTGTCGGTGTGCAGGCGTTGCGCGAGCACGGACATCGCGGGAATGACCAGGGTCTGCATCAGCGAGAAGCAGCCCACCGCGGCAAGCAGTGCCGCCAGCACCAAGTTCGGTCGCGATGCCATCGCGCCGCGGTGCTGGGTTCTGTTGTCGTCCACTGACGACTCCTTCTGAGGTTGAGGGGGCGGCAGCACGCCGCGTGGGAGCGGGGCGGTCCGCCCGGCATGGGTCGGGCCGCCGTCCCGGGCGCCGTTGTGATGGCGGCTGGGCAGGGGACGCGGAGGCGTCACGACCGCGCGTGAACCGCGTGCGCCGCACTCTCACGCCGCGACTGTCATGCCGCCCGGCCGGTGGATGCGAATCTATCGGAGCGGAGCGCTCCGTTCAAATTTGCATACAGCGATCGGCGTACAGCGATGTCCGCCGGTTCGCCTGTGCCGTCGCCGCCGGCACGGCCGGCACCGTCGAGTACGTCGCCGCCTGGGGCAACCGGACCGAACCTCCAGGAAGACATTCCCACCTTCTGGGGGGCGTGGGCAGACGGCCGGCTGGACCTCGAACAGATGCAGCAACGCGCCCAGATCACGGCGGGGCAGGTAATCGAGGAAGCGGGAGTCGAAGCCGTCGATGAGGCGGAGTTGGAGTACTGGGCAGACGGGCTCCTGGAAGCCATGGCCGAAGACTTCCGCAGCGAAAATTTCCAAGCAGCCCAGATAGACCTCGGAAGAGATCGCGAAGGCCGACATCGTGGAGCCGGACGTCGACAGGAGCGAGTTCGGCCAATGCCTCTACCGGCCGGTCAAGTGCCCTGTATGCGGTGCAGACGGTGACGTCCGCGCATCCCTGGGTAACCAGCCCAAGCACTCCTACCGCAAGAAGAAGAGAGGAAGGCTCCGCAGGAACAGGGGTGAGTTCCCCGACTACTTCGACTGCTATACCTGCGGTCTCGAACTCGACAACCGCTACGAACTCGAAGTCCTCGGCATGGCCGAGCCGTCCCAGAACGGATGGTTCGCCGACTGAAAGAACATCACCAGCTCCGGCCGCTACACCCGCAGCGAGCGCTTCCCGACGCTGCACGTCGTCCTGGCGGGCAAGGCGGGAACACCCTGCACCGGCTCCAGCGCGGTGAGCCCTGGTACGAGATCGGCGTCGATGACCCGCACCGGCGCCGAGAGCGCTACCTCGAACCGGTCGGCCGCTGACCGCCCGACGCAGCCTTGGGTATGCCCCCCGCGGCGGCTCACCCAGGCTGTGGGGCGGCGTCGGCCTGGGTGTGGCCCGCGCTGGACACCGCGCCTGGGCCGACGGCGAAAGAGGATCGATGCGCTGAGACCGCGCGTAGCCGCCGCCCCGACGATCGTGGCCCGCCCGGCATCGGCCGGCCGCATCTACTCCGTGGTGGCACGGCGTCGGCTGTCCGCGTACACCCGCGCCCTCACGCCCGCCTCTCCTGCGGCACGCCACACCAGAGTGATCCCGGAGGTGGCCCACCACTGCTGCAGGCTGTCCATCACCGCACGGATGGTGTCCTCGTCGGCGGCGGTGACGTCCAGGACCACGAGGCCCGGCTCGGTGATGTGCTGCTCGTCGATACGCATGCCCCCGATGACGACGCGGTACGGCGGCCCGGTTCGCCGGCGGCTCCGTGACCGCCCGGACGGGTGACGGCCGTAGTCACGCTGCTCTTCGCAGGTCGCGGGGGTGCCACCGGGTCCGTAGACAGAGAAGGTGCAGTCGGCGGTCTGTGACAGGACGACCTGGTCTGCTGCCCCTCACGCCGGGGCCCGCGCCACCCCAGAGGGTGCGGGCCCCGGCGACACTCGGCGGAGAGCCGACGGTGGTGCCAGGCCCGAAGGGCTGGGTGGGCTGAACCGGTCGGTTGCCGGTCGGGTTATCGGAGGTAGTTCTGCTGCCACTCCAGCGACGGCATGGACAGCGCGGCCTCGGCGAGGGCCTTCGCGGACGGTGTCTTGAGCGACGCGAGGCTGGTGTCGATCCAGTTCTGGGTGAGGGTGTAGCCCTGTTCCCGGTACTCCACCGCTTGCACCAGGCACTCGAGCTTGTCCGCGTCGCGGGCGACGACCGCCTCGGGGGTTTCGCCGGCCTCGTACTCGTCGACCGCGCTCTGCACCCCGGTACGGATGGCCGGGTGAGCGTTTGAGACCTGGTCCGCGGTCACCTCGCCGTTCGGGGCGGCCCGCAGGTAGCGGCGGCCGATGTGCGGGATGTCGCCGACGCGGGTTTCCTGGCTGTCGTGGAACAGGCACATCAGCGAGACCCGGGCCGGGTCGGCGCCTTCCATCATGGCGAGGACCGAGCCGATGATTCCGACGCGGAAGGAGTGTTCGGCAACCGACTCGGGGTGCTTGTTGCCGGTGAACCACCAGCCGGTGCGGGCGGAGCGCTTGAGCACGCCCATCTCGAAGATGAAGCCCGCGGTGCCCTTGGTGGTGTCGTCCGACATGCCATGCCTCCGATTGCTCAGGTGCGGTTGTTGTCGAGAACGTAATGGACCCTGCCCAGTTCCCGGCGTGATCGTGCTGAAAGGTGAACGCCGTCCAGTAGTTGGGCCGTGCGCTCGCGCAGCGGGGAGGCGAGCGGGCCGGCCGCCTGCGGCAGCCACGGCGCCACGGCAAGGAGCACGTGCAGGGAGTGTGCGTACAGGTCGACGAAGCCGGGTGCTTCGACCAGACCCGTGGCGAGGCCGCGCAGCAGGGTCAGCGCGTCCCAGCCGGCCAGGCCGCGGTCGCGCATGAACGTGTCGTCGCTCTGCGGGACGGGCAGCGCACCCAGCCACAGCGCCCAGTAGTTCAGGTTCGCCGCCTCGGCGGTGTCGTCGTCGGCCAGGGCACGGTCGATGAAGTCGAGCAGCGGCTGCGGGTCACCGAGCCGGGCCAGAGCGGTCGCGGTGGAGCGGGCGGCGGCCCACTGCGGCGACCATCCCCGGCGGGCGAGGACATCGCGCCGCCCGTGGAGGGTGTGCGCGGTCCACGCGGCCGCGTCCGGGCTGCGGTCGTAGGAGCCGCCGACGCCGTCATCGTCCGCGATGAACTCGCCACTGTCCCCACGGTCGTGAGCCTGTCGCGGGCGGCCCGCCGCCTGGTGGTGCAGAACCTGGTCATCGCCGCAGTGTTCATCTCCGGCCTGGTTATCTGGGACCTGGTGGGTCACCTGCCGCTGCCCCTCGGCGTGCTCGGCCACGAGGGCTCGACCGTCATCGTCGGCCTCAACGGGCTGCGGCTGCTGCGCGACGCCGCCTGGAACCGCGCCGCAAAGGACGTACGGTGAGTCGCCGCGCCAAGAAGGCCGAGAAGGCCGCCCCCGTTTCGGGGCGGCCTAGGTTCTGTCCGGCGGATCACGTGACCGCCTCGGGTTAGTACTGCAACCGCATCTGCCGTGACAGGTGCCGGATTGGCTCGTTGTTCCGACTGTGCGATGAATCGTTGACGGTTGAGCAGGTCGAGTCGTGGTCCGAGGGGATAGCCGGGTTCCATGCCCGGTTCGCCGACCGTTTCGGCAGGTCGGAGCCCCGCGAGCGGGCGTCGGACTACCTGAACGGGTTGCTCGCGCCGCTTGAGAAAAAGAACGGGTGGACGCTGTCGGAGCAGGTCGGGCAGTTGCGCCCCGACGGCGTCCAGCGCCTGCTCAACCACTCCGGCTGGGACGAGAACGCGGTCCGCGACGATGTGCGGGACTTCGTCGTGGAGACCATCGGTGCCAAGGATGCGGTGCTGATCGGCGACGACACCGGCTTCCTGAAGAAGGGCACCAAGTCCGCCGGCGTCCAGCGTCAGTACACCGGCACGGCCGGCCGCACGGAGAACAGCCAGATCGGAACATTCCTGGCCTACGCCTCCTCCAGGGGGCGGGCGTTGATCGACCGCGAGCTCTACATCCCTGTCTCCTGGACGGATGACCGTGAGCGCTGCCGCGCGGCCGGGATCGATGACGGAGTTCCCTTCGCGACCAAGAACGAGCACTTCAAGTGGATGCTGCAACGCGCCATCGACGCGGGTGTCCCGTTCGCGTGGGTCACCGCTGACGAGGCATACGGGCAGGTCAAGCACCTGCGAGTGTGGCTGGAGGAACGTCGGGTCGCGCACGTGCTGGCCACGAAGGTCAACGACACCGTGATCGCCGCGCGCGGGGCGGACGCGCGGGTGGACCAGCTGGTCGCCGCGCTGCCCCGCCAGCGGTGGAAACGGATCTCCGGCGGGGCCGGCGCGCACGGTGAGCGGATTTACGACTGGGCGCGTGTCGCGATCCGCCCGTACTGGGAGAACGGTTTCGGGCACTGGGTACTGGCTCGACGCAGCGTCAGCGACCCGAGCGAGATCGCCTACTACGTCTGCTACGGCCCGGTCGCCTCCCGACTGAAAGACCTGGTCAAAGTGGCTGCTGCGAGGTGGGCGGTGGAGGAGTGCTTCCAGACCGCGAAGGGAGAGTGCGGTCTGGACCACTACCAGGTGCGGCTCTACCGGGCCTGGTACCGCCATATCACCCTGGCCATGGCCGCCCTCGCCTACCTGACTGCCGTCCGCGCCGCAGAAGCCGCAAAAGGGGCACTCTCGACGACGAGCAGGACCTCATACCCCTCAGCGTCCCGGAAATCCGCCGGTTGATGGGCCACGTCGTCGTCACGCGCCACTGCCACAGCAACGAGCACTATCTGCACTGGTCACGCTTCCGACGACGCAGCCAGGCACGAGCCCGCCGCTCCCACTACAAACGCCGAGGCCACATTCTCCAGATGCGGTTGCAGTATTAGACCATTGTTTCGGTTGTGGGGCGGGGCGATCCTACGAACGACGAGTGGGCGCGACTTGCGCCGCATCTACCGAAGTCCGGACACCGGGGAGGGCGTTGGGTTGATCTCCGGATGGTGATCAACGGGATCTTGTTCCGGATCCGCACGGGTGTCCCGTGGCGGGACCTGCCGGAGTGGTTCGGAAGCTGGAAGACCGTGTATGAGCGCCACCGCCGGTGGTCAGCGGACGGCACCTGGGAGAGGATCCTCCAGGCCGTCCAGTCCAACGCCGACTCTCAGGGGCGGGTCGACTGGAGCATGGTGAGCGTGGACTCCACCTCGTGCCAGGCCCACCAGCACGCTGCTGGAGCGCCGCGCAGAGCGCCACGGGTTCCGAAGAGAAGATCAACGCCTCGTCAGCACCGCCCAGACGAAGGACTCGGCCGTTCTCGGGGCGGTCTGACCTGCAAGATTCACCTTGCCGGGGAGGGTGGCTGTCGGCCGCTGGCCTTTCTGGTCACACCGGGCCAGTGGGGTGACAGCCCGCAGCTGGTCCCCGTCCTCGAACGCATCCGGGTCAAGCGCCCCGGCGGTGGTCATCCGCGCACCCGCCCTGAGCACCTGGGCGGCGACAAGGCCTACAGCTCTCGCCGCAACCGCCGCTACCTGCGCAGGCGCCAGATCAAGCACACCATCCCGGAACCGAAGGACCAGCGGGCCAACCGCCAGCGCCGCGGCAGCCGAGGAGGTAGGCCGGCCGACTTCGACAAGGAGATGTACAAACGCCGGAACGAGGTCGAGCGCACGATCAACCGACTGAAGCACTCCCGAGCCGTGGCCACGCGCTTTGCGCGTATGTTTTCCACGGCACGGTCACCGTGGCCTCGATCCGCCTCTGGCTCAAGCCGTGATCAGCCCGTTCCAAGAGCGTCTGCCCGCCCCGTCAGGTCTGTGGCGATGTCGTCCCAGTCCGGTCCGTGCAGCCACAGGTTCTCGGCAGCCTCTCGCATCAACGCCGGTTCGTCGGGTCGCTGCAAGAGCACCAGCCGATAGGACAGGTTGCGGACCCAGACCGGCAGGCGGCCATCAACTATGTGCGGGCACAGCTCACGCAGCATGGCGAGGATCGAATCCGCGTCGGCGAAGGTCAGCTCCTCGACGAAGTAGTGCTCTCGGTGTTCGAGGCCGCACTCAGGCCTGGGGCGGTACTCGTCTCCGTACAGACACCGGGCATGCGCCGTTGCTGCTGCACGCGCCTGCTGGCGGCAAGGCGGAGTTCGACGAATCCGAATTCGTCGACGGCTACGCGGTCCTGCGATGGGAGAGCGCAGTCGGCGGTATTGGAGTGGCCTACTCGCTCCAGGACGGCAACACCAGCCCCCGGGCAGTCATCGACGCCTTATACGGACACCATGCAGACCGCATGGCCTCCAGGTACGCGGTTGTGGTGGTCGCCCAGGCTCGCACACAGGTCTCCGAACCATACGTACCCGAACTGGCGGCGCAGGATGTCCTCAGCGACATGGAACTCTCGGAGCTGTACAAACCCACATGGCAGCAACTGGCCGCCGCTCTGGGCACCAAGGCCCCCTACTGGTTCTCCACTCTCCGAGACCAGGACAGCATCGCTGCCTGGCGGCCCGGCACACCACCTGCCGTGGTCCCGGCCTGCCACGTCACCAACCCCATTGGCGCGCTGGTAGAACTCGCCGCTGAGGAGCCGGACGACTCTCCGGCCGCCCGGCTGTGCTGGTCCCTCGCCCGGGAGATCCGCCGCCGCGACCACGGCTCGGCCACCCGCGACATCGAAGAGCTGCGAACCAGCGCCGCCGACGGCGGGGACGGTGCCCACTTGATTCTCGGCGCTGTCCCCGCACCGCTGCGCCGCCCTGCTGAAGACCCGCTCCCCGAGATGGTCCGCCGCGCTGGCTGGCTGGCCATCACCGAAGCTGCGCCATCTTGAAGTGGCTGGTCAGGGTGCTGGTGTGATGTCGTTTCGGGGTGCTCGTGCTGGTCGTGGGCGGCAGTCTGGGGTGTAGATCGTCTGGCGGGAGTGGGTTTGTGGATTCCCGTCCGTCGTCGCGGGTGCCGCTCCTACGCTCGGGCCCATGATGGATCTCGAGGTGTTGGAGCGGATCGCCGCGCGGCGTGCGGAGCTGGACGAAGAGCAGCTGGTCAAGCAGCTGTCGGAGGTACGAGCTGAGCGCGATGAGCTGGCCGTGGCCGAGCGGGTGTGGCAGCGGATGAGCGAGCAGCTCGCCGACGAGCGCACGGAGGCCGGGTCGCCGGTGGTCCAGGTGGCAGGTCGGGCGGTACGGCCACCCCCGGACCGTGGGCCGGGGGTGGCTGAGTCCGCACTGCCGGCGGAGTACCAGCGCATCCTGACCGCGGTGCGGCAGGCCGCCGGCCCGGTCGCCACCCGGCAGATCGGCGAGGTGCTGGGCTTGGACACCGGGGTACGGGGCAAGCTGGAGCCGTTGCGCGGGAAGCTCACGAAGCTGGCCGACCGCGGCTGGCTGCACAAACGACCCGACGGGAAGTTCACCACCCGCCCGTGACCGGTCCGCACGGCGATCGGGGCGTAACCAAGGTACCCCCGGCGGCTGTTGGAATTGTGTGACGAAAACCGAAGAGCACGCCGGAGACACCGTGTCCCTGGTCTACCAGTGCCGCCTGCCGCTGTCCACGCACACCCTGCACTACCTCACCGACCTGCTGCGACGCCATCTCAAAGCGATACGGTCGAGGTGGCGGGCGCTGCCGCCCGGGAGGATCGCGGTGATTGTCTTGGCTGTGCTGCGGCACGATCAGCGCCTGGCCGACATGGCCGGCGGCAACGACATCTCCGCCACCACCATCCGGCGCTGGCGCGACGAGCTGATCCACCTGCTGGCCGCGAAGGCCCCTCGCCTGGACCGCGCCCTGAAGAAGATCGCCCGGCGGGGCGGCGAGGTCGTCCTGATCGACGGCACCCTCATCCCCACCCAGCGCCGTACCGGAGAGGCGAACCGCCCGAATTACTCCGGCAAGCATCGCCGCCACGGCCTGCACGTCCTCGCGCTGACCGACGAGCGAGGCCGTCTGGTGTGGATATCGGCCGCCCGGCCCGGCCGCACCCTACACGACGCCGAGGGCGGCACATCCACCCCGATGCTGCTGGCCCGCTCCCGCCACGCCTCCGTCCGCTCCCTGGAGCGGTACGCCCGCCCCGGCGTCGACGCGGTCGCCCGGCACGTCGCCGAACGCGACCCTGCCGCCCGCCGTCGCAGGTGAGTCCGAGCGCATCAGGGCTTCGAGATCATCTCGTTGCCCCTTTGGCGCGTATCTCGGTCACACCCCAAAAGGCCCATGAGTTCGCGCGAACTGAAGGGGCTTTGGGACGAACTCATTGGTCTTCAGCCTTGTCCGGCGGCTCTGGCCCTTGGGTTCACGGGAACCGACGGCCGGTCTTGCTCTGCGGCTGTGTCCGGGATCTCCCGGCAGCGGGATGCCTCGGCGCAGCGGTTGCGGTCGACGATCAGCTCGCTCCTCGGGGAGAATCGGCCGCCATGTGGAAGAACAGAGCCATGGTGCTCACCCTGCTGATGTCAAATGTCGTGCTGCTGACGCTCCTGGTCGCTACGTACATGCCGTCCGAGGGTGATGTTGCAATAGGCAAGGCCGTCCCCCGAGATGCGACTGTCAACCTTCCTGAACTCAAGGGTGGGGCAATCCTGGCCGCGAATCAGTGGCCGGACGCGTGCTCGTTCGTGGACCAGGAGGAGATCAAGGCGATCCTCCCTGGCGCCAAGGACATCAAACAGGAGAGCCGTCCGATCAACTCCTTGTCGATCAAGGAATTTGCTGCGGACTCCTCGTGGAAGGAGAGTGACAGGTCCGAGTCCGGCCAGTGCCTCTACAGCATGCGCCTTCCGGGCGAGACCTACGCCGCTACCCTGTTCTGGTTCCGGATCGAGGCCGTGGCCGACCCCATGTTGATTGTCAGCTACGTCGATCGTGCCGCGCTGGGAATCAATACCAACCAGGGTGCGGGGGGTGCGGATCGCTGTGTCATCACCGGGCTCCAAGAGGGCAGTTGGAACTGTCGCAAAGGCCCGCTGCTGTTCACCGTAGGCGGGCAGACCACCGTGACTTTCAAGGGCACGCCAGCCCCAGCACCTTTCGTCTGGCGGGACGATGTGCTCCCTGAGTTCGTCCGGACCATCGCCGCGAAGATCAAATAGCTTCCCCAGGAGCGGCAGAAACTACGTTCATCTGCGCGGGCCCGGTGTCGCCGAGCACAAGACCAGTCACCTCTGTGCGGCGATTGGTCGGCCCACGGACGAGGTCGACGGCTGCCGGTCCCGCCCGGCCATCGCCCCGCGCAGGAGGCGTCATCGCCGCCGGGCCGGGTCGCGGGCGGCCTGCCGGCGCCTGATGCTTGCGAGGGGTGCTGTCACGTTGTTGGGTTGCAGGTGCCTGACGGTGCGTCGTGGCCTGGTGGGCTTGCGGTCCGGGCCTGTGGTCAGGCCGTGGTGGGCCGGCCGGCAGCGCCGGTGATCTGGTCCCAGATCGCGAAGCGGACGGTCATCTCGGCTCGGTGGTCGGAGGCTGTCATCAGGTGGCGGTGAGGGCGGAAGTGGGGTGAGATGCCGCTGAACGCGGACAGGAACCGCTGGGCCCCGCCGACGGAACGGAATCCCTTCATCGCGCGTTCGCGCTGCCGCGTGGGCTGATGACTGTTCTCGGCCCGGTTGTTCAGGCCCTTGTGGGAACGGTGCTCCACCGAGGGCATGACCTCGCGGTGCGCCGCGCCGTAGGAACGGAGCTTGTCGGTGACGACCACTCGCGGCACCGTACGGGTCTTCTTCATCAGGCGGCGGAAGAAGCGTCCTGCCGCGTCCTTGTCCCGGCGGCTCTGCAGGAGGATGTCGAGCACGTTGCTGTCCTGGTCGACGGCCCGCCACAGGTACTTCTGCTCTCCGTTGATCTTCACGAAGACCTCGTCCAGGTGCCACTTGTCCCCGGGCCGTGGCCGACGGCGGCGCAGTCCGTCCGCGTAGGCCTGGCCGAACTTGGCGGACCAGCGGCGGATGGTCTCGTAGGAGACAATGACGCCGCGCTCGAGCATCAGCTCCTCGACCTCGCGGAAGGACAGCGGGAAGCGGAAGTACAGCCATACCGCGTGCGCGATCACCTCCACCGGGTACCGGTGGCCCTTGTACGACGGCGACGCGGACGACACGAACGAATCCCTCCCCGGCACGACCAACCAGAAAATCATCCTCCCGGCCAGTCAACGTGACAGTGCCCCGCCAACCCACACCTGCTGATCACCCAGAAGACGGCCGTCGAACTCGGGCCGGCGGGCAAGCTCTGGACCACCCGGGCCACCCGCAACCTCACCGCGACCCTGGAGCGACTCCGCGTCGACCGCCAGCTCGAAGAAGCCCTGACCCACGGCGCCGACCCCCTTCACCTCGCCCTCGTTTTCGGCATCGACGAGAAGACCGCCATCCGCTACGCGGACTCCGCACGGGCCTTGCTGGACCAGGCCGCTGAACAGCCATTTCGGTGAAGTCTGCTCGACCGGTACACGCCTTTGATGGGGGGAACATGCCGTCAGGGCAGAGTCAGCAACCGGGGCCGATCGGTGGAGACGATGTCAGGGCGAGCGCGGCGATCCGCAGCTCGGCCGCCCACGTCCGCTGGTCAAGCCCCAACGTGTACTCGATGCAGCACCCGCATTGCGGGATCAGCGATACGAATGATCGTTCCTCAACGGTTTCGACCTCCGTCTCCCACCAGTCGTCCGTCGCCAGGTCGGCGAGAGTGATTTCCCCGTTGATCAGCCTCGCCGCCAGCCGACGCAGCGCGTGGCGCCTTGCCAGGCCCGGATCAGGCAACTCGAGTCCGGCCTCGGAGAGCGCTTGCTCAAACGCGTCGCGGATATCTCGGGCATCCGCGTTGCGGGGCAATCCGGCGAGCTCGCGCAACGTCGGGGTGTCCAGCCCGGCCGCGAGCGCCTCGGCAGCAATCATCGGCAGGTCCTCCGGGCGGATCTCATCAGCCTGATAACGGCACGCCACCTCACCCAGAGACGTGAGGATGCTCCGCGTTGAGGACTCCGGTTCCGGTGTCGTTCCTGCTGTTCTCATGACTCGTACGATGCCAGCACCGTCCCAAGGAGGTTGCCGAAGGGGCGGTCCGCTCGGTACTCACCCCGCGTGTTCGCCTGAACCCGAAGGCCGAACCAACGAAAACACGACAGCCATCCTCGGGTTCCCGTGGAAAGACCTTCAGTTTGCGTGAACCCACGGGACTCTCGGCGCTGTTCTCGTATAGCTACGGCCAGGTGGCGTGCAGCGCTGCGTGACTTCGCCTGCACCGGGTGGTCGCCCACATCCCTCCTCGGCGTCGAGGGCCCGGACGCTTATTTCCAGCCAGAATTCACCACTCGGCACGACAATTTAGAAACCACCTGAGGCTTTGACGTCGGTTCGTCCGACATCCACGGTTTGCTCGCGAAATATCCGCGGATCGCTCGCGGAATGTCCGCGAATCGGTGACTGGCGAGTAGCCGCGTACGCCCCTCACCCTGCGCCTGTGTGTGACTAATCCGATGTTTGAGACGCCTCTCCTTTGCAAGATCAACTCCATCACGGCCTGCACAATCCGAAGCCCTCCGTACGGCCGGAACCGGACTACTGCCCTCCGCTTGGCGCGCATACCGTCGTTCGCCTGTGCGCTTCGCACAGACGATCGAATTCCCAAGAGGAAGGCATCACTTCGTGTCTCCTGACACACAGTTCTCCGGGCCGAAACGGGGCAGACGGATGTCCCGTAGGGCGACGGCAGCAGCCCTGCTGCTGGTCGCCGAGGCCGCTTTCGTCGCCGGCGGTACGGCCGTCGCGGCAACCCCCGAGCCGAAGTCGGCCCCGACGAAGGCCCAGCAGCCGTCCGAGGGCGAGATCCTCGCCTCCGACATGGCCTGGGCCGCCGCACACGCCAAGGGCTCCAAGGCGTGGGCGATCCTGGAGGCGAAGAAGACCGGCAAGAAGGTCGTCGTCACCGACGAGACGACCGAGACGACGTACACCGTCGCCAACCCCGACGGCACCCTGACCACGGAGCTCACCTCCGGTCCCGAACGCGTCTGGCGCGGCGGGAAGTGGCAGCAGGTCGACGTCTCCCTCGCCCGCGCGGCCGACGGCTCCGTGGGCGCGAAGAACCACCCCAAGGGCCTGCGCCTGGCCGGCAAGGGCGGCACCAAAGCCGCCTCCGTGCGTGCCGCGAAGGACGCCGCGCCCCGCAACCTGGTCACCCTCGGCCAGGGCGACGAGAGCGTGACGCTGCAGTGGAAGGGCGGTCTTCCGGAGCCCGATCTGGAGGGCACGCGCGCCCGCTACAAGAACGCGGTGCCCGGGGCGGACGTCATCGTGGAGGCGACCCGCACCGGCTTCGAGCAGTTCGTCGAGAT
This sequence comes from Streptomyces sp. NBC_00057, assembly GCF_045041165.1. Lineage (NCBI taxonomy): Bacteria > Bacillati > Actinomycetota > Actinomycetes > Kitasatosporales > Streptomycetaceae > Streptomyces > Streptomyces sp. NBC_00057. The sequence continues at coordinate 9,055,635 of NZ_CP108256.1, forward strand.
CGCAGAGCGGCCGAGTGCCGGCGGCTACTCCTACACCCTCCCGGTCAAGGCCAAGGGCCTCAAAGCCAAGGCGAACCGAGACGGTTCGGTCACCTTCACCGACGTGAAGACCAATGCCGTGCGGGCCACGATGCCCGCCCCGGTCATGTGGGACGCGGCCGTCGACAAGACCTCCGGAGAGCACACCAACAGGGTCCGCGTCGACATGCAGGTCGTCGACAAGGGCGCCGGTGAGGTCGACCTGGTCGTCACCCCGGATGCCAACTACCTGGCCGACCCCGATACGCAGTACCCGGTCACCGTCGACCCGTCCACCTCCGCACTGTCGAACACCTTCGACACCTACGTGCAGCAGGGCGAGACCGTCGACTGGTCCACCGACACCGAACTCGACCTCGGCAACCCCGGCACCAAGAACGCCGACGGCACCCCGCGCACCGCACGCTCGTTCATCACCTGGAACACCACACCGATCCAGGACGCGCTCATCGTCGACACCAACCTGGCGCTGTGGAACTTCCACTCCGGCAACACCGACTGCGCCGCCTAGTCCTGGACCATCTGGGACACCAGCGCCCCCTCCACGTCCTCGCGCTGGTCCTCGCAGCCCACCTGGAAGCAGGAGTACCACTCCTCCACGCAGACCAAGGGCAACCCGGACTGCGCCGCCACCCAGCCCGACGGGTGGATCAACGCCGACGTCGACACGCTCGTCCAGTCCTGGGCGTCCGCCAAGGCCACCCGCGGCCACATGGGTCTGCGCGCCGCCACCGACGACACCAAGGCGTGGAAGCGGGTCAACTCCGCGAACAACGCGGCCAACCAGCCCAAGCTGTCCGTCACCTACAACTACCGCCCCTCCGACGGCACGAACCGGCAGGCCGGCGCGCCGTTCAAGTCGTACGCGGGCGTGTGGGCGGTGAACACCACCACCCCGACCCTGCGTGACACCTTCACCGACCCGGACGGCGACACCGTCAACGGCACCTTCCAGGTCTACGACGCCGCCACCAACACCCCCATCACCACCCCGGCCGGCGAGGGCCTACTCGTGTCCGCCTTCGTCGCCTCGGGCAAGCCGGCCTCCGTCACCGTCCCGGCCGGACAGCTCCAGGACGGCAAGACGTACAAGTTCCGCACCAACGCCTACGACGGCACGCACTACAACCTCAGCTGGTCCCCCTGGACCCAGTTCGTTGTCGATACCACCGCCCCCGGCGAGCCGACGGACATCTCCTCCACGACCTACCCGGACGACGGCAACGGCGGCGGCACGGGCGTAGCGGGAACCTTCAACGTCGACACCGGTGATGCCGGTGCCCGTGAGATCCGCTACCGGCTTGACGCCGAACTCGTCGAAAACGCCGACTCCGCTCTGCTGGACGGCACCGAAGGCGGCGAGGACAACGGCGGCACTGGCGCACCGCGTGCGGCGGCCGCTGAGTGGCAGTCCGCGCCCACGACCGGCGCCACCGGATCGTTCTCGGCCACCCCGGACCGGGTCGGCGCCCACCACGTGGAGGTCGCCACCGTGGACCGGGCCGACAACGTCGGTACCGCCGGCACCTACGGCTTCCTCGCCGGCGGGCAGGTCCGCACCAACCACGTGGTGAACATCAAGCTGCCGGACAAGCCGGCCTACAACGACGGCAAGTTTAAGTCCACCGGTGAGTGGCAGCTGATCCCCGGCTACGACGCCCGCGCCACAAAGCTGGGCCGCGCCGACGAGGACAACTGCACCGACCAGGCAGACGGCACAGTGATGTGCGCGAAGATCAAACCCGTGCGCGCCAAGGGCGGCAAGGCCACTAAGCCGTCCATCGTCACCGAACAGCTCTCCGACACCCCGCAGCCGAAGGGCAGCCGGGCCACCACGGAACTCATCCCGGCGTGCTCGGGGCTCAACCCCGACGGCACACCGAACCCCGACGAGGCGCTGTGGGGCTGGTTCACCCGCACCGAAATGTGCATGGCCGCCTACTACGAGTACTACACCTACGACAAGAAGACGAAGCAGCGCCTTTCGCAGGCCGATTTCTTCATCGACGTGCAGATCAAGCTCGACACCAAGAGCCCGGACATGAAGTACTGGGCGCGGATCCAGCCGAAGAGCTCGCCTCCGCCCACCCCGGCGATGACGAACGACATCAAGATCGATTTCGATCCTCGGTGTGACTTCGGCTGCACGGCCGCCGACACCAACTTCACCTGGGACGGCGCGATGACGTGGAAGGGCGCCAAGGAGTACGACGCCCACGAAGTCACCGGGCAGGCCACCCTCACCTACGATGTGCAAAACGACATGACCGGCGGCGCCAACGGCTCCGGCTGGGACGGCAAGTCCCGCAAGGACTCCATCCGCTCGCGGAACTTCCCCGTCGGCTTCATCGGCCCGAACTTCTCCGGCGCCTCCACCGACGACGACAGCGACCACGCGGTGACCGGCGACAACCTGTTCCAGTCCAAGTCGCGCTGCGACTTCGCCGACATCGGCCTGCCGCCCGGCTGCGTGTTCCAGGAGTACGCACCCGGCTATACCATCAAGTCCAACGAGTTCCCGGCCGCCGCCGCGCACATCTACCTGATCCGCGCAAAGATGGGCCTGAAGAACAACGGCGACGGCAACACCGGGCCGGGCACCAACCCGTTCCACCCCCTGCACTATCTGCCCATGTCCGACAAGGCGGAATACAAGGACAACCAGCGCAACACCTGGGACCGGGGAGCCAACCAGAACCGCAACAAGATCTGCGGCCGCTCCGGGCAGTACGGCTTCCAACCGCACGGGCTGACCAAGGGCGCCATCAAGCAGTACGCCCACCCCAAGAGGGACGTCGCCTCGTGTGACGAGTACTCCTTCAACGCCACCTACGAATCCGCCGGCATGCCCGCGTCCATGATGCCGTCCGGGGCGACCTCCAACGAGGTGGCCAACGGGGCAGCCTGCGTGCAGACCTACGAGGGCAAGGCCGCCGACGGGAAGATCTACCTGCGAGACGACGGCCGCTACCCCGAGCCGGACTGGCAGAACGTCTCCTGCGGGCGCTCGTCGATGGCCCTGTCGGTGAACTCCGGCGCGATGCGGCCGTTCTCCGCTTTCGCCAAGGCCTACCGCATGCTCGACAAGGACCCGTACTACGTGTACGCGCCCCTGGCCGACATCGGCTGCGACGAGGCAGTCCTCAAGGAGGTCGTGGAGTGCGAGATCACTGACCTGGACCCGGACCTCATCCCCTAGTCGGCGCTCGACGCTCGACAAAAGCTGTGTGGCGCCCCGAACCCCCTGGGACATCGGGGCGCCACATGCCCGGCAGGGCTTTAGTGCAGCGGCGCCCAGTTCGCCACGAGGAGCTCCCTCGGGTCCTGCCAGACCAGGGCCCCGTCAGCCAGGCCGGGAACCGTCCCCGAACGGCCCGGGGAGGGCATCAACGCCCCCCTGCCGTCCTTGACCGCCTCCACCACCGCCGCCAGCAGGTCGGCGAAGGACATCCCCCCCGGCTCCCCCGGGGCGTCCTCCATAGACCAGGCGCCCAACCGTCCACTGCCGCAGTCGATGGTGGAGCCCATCCAAGGCTCGTTCACCTCGTTCGTGGTCAGCGGAAGCCACAACCGGCCCCAGTCCTCATCGAACGAATCGCACAGGTCATCGCGAATGTCGGCAGCCGTCGCCACCGGCAGCAACGCGTGCTGATCCAAGAACAGACCCGCGCCGGAGTCGGCGTCATCAACTATGCCGTCGTTGACAGCCCACACCGCGCGCAGCCCAGGATCCAAAGCGAACCCCATGCGCGCCTCCACCCGGGCCAGCGCCTCTTCGCCAGCACCAGGCCGAAGACAGGTCGCTGAAACGGGGGCACGGTCGACAAGCCAGGCGGTCAGCTCCCGCCACAGCGCCACGGCCCGTCCAGCGTCGTCGCCTACATCTTGTTCATCGCTCATCCCGCCAACCTATCGGCGGGCAGAAGGGAAGCGACGGCAAGATCCACCTCCGCGACGACGGGCGATACCCCGAGCCGGACTGGGACAACGTCAAGTGCGGCCGGGGCACTGTCACGTTGACTGGCCGGGTGGGATGATTTTCTGGTTGGTCGTGCCGGGGAGGGATTCGTTCGTGTCGTCCGCGTCGCCGTCGTACAGGGGCCACCGGTACCCGGTGGAGGTGATCGCGCACGCGGTATGGCTGTACTTCCGCTTCCCGCTGTCCTTCCGCGAGGTCGAGGAGCTGATGCTCGAGCGCGGCGTCATCGTTTTCTACGAGACCATCCGCCGCTGGTCCGCCAAGTTCGGCCAGGCCTACGCGGACGGACTGCGCCGCCGTCGGCCACGGCCCGGGGACAAGTGGCACCTGGACGAGGTCTTCGTGAAGATCAGCGGAGAGCAGAAGTACCTGTGGCGGGCCGTCGACCAGGACGGCAACGTGCTCGACATCCTCCTGCAGAGCCGCCGGGACAAGGCCGCGGCAGGACGCTTCTTCCGCCGCCTGATGAAGAAGACCCGTACGGTGCCGCGGGTGGTCGTCACCGACAAGCTCCGTTCCTACGGCGCGGCGCACCGCGAGGTCATGCCCTCGGTGGAACACCGTTCCCACAAGGGCCTGAACAACCGGGCCGAGAACAGTCATCAGCCCACCCGGCAGCGCGAACGCGCCATGAAGGGATTCCGTTCCGTCGGCGGGGCCCAGCGGTTCCTGTCCGCGTTCAGCGGCATCTCACCCCACTTCCGCCCTCACCGCCACCTGATGACAGCCTCCCACCACCGAGCCGAGATGACCGTCCGCTTCGCGATCTGGGACCAGATCACCGGCACTGCCGGCCGGCCCACCACAGCCTGACCACAGGCCCGGACCGCGGGCCCCACCAGGCCGCAACGCACCGTCAGGCACCTGCAACCCAACAACGTGACAGCGCCCCTCCACGCGTTCGCGGGTCTCGGCGTTGATCAGGATCGTGGCGTAGCGGTGGCCGCGCCGCAGTGCGAAGTCGTCCACACCGAGAACCGCGGGCACCGCCGAGGTGGGCAGGGGGATGCGTAACAGGCAGGTCAGCATGCTCGCCCACGACAGGGTCTGGTGCAGATGGACCAGCAACCGGGCCCCGGCTCTCCCGGCCAGGGCCGTCGCGACCGACGCGATCACCTTCTGCAGGGCGGGGGTCCGCCGCTGGTAGCGCACCGTCAGCCCGGGGACCTGCTCGACGAACGTGGTCTTGGAACAGTCCGGGTTCTCGCAGTACAAGCGGCGCACCGACACGTCGATCACCACCGGTCTCCCGCCGATCGCCTCGTCGGCGACATGCCGCACGTACCGGCTGTGCTCCCACGCCGATTCCTGCCCGCAGCCCGGGCAGATCACCGAGACCCCGGCGGTAGTCCGCACCGTGATCCTGACCAGGCCCTCGCCTGCCTCCACCGCCTCGACCAGCACCGAAGCCAGGTGGGGAAGCAGCGCCGTCAACTCGACATCACATGCCACCAGCCTTCCCCACCAAGGCACTTGCCGAGGCCGATACCGCAAAGTCGATCAACGGCTACGAAAATCTTGTCAGAGCCTGATTCCTGATAGACCCACCCGCGCAAGGCGAGCTGACGCGGCAGAGATGTCGTGTACAGAGCCAATCCGGTGCCCGGTGTGGTGTGCGCGGGCGTCGGGTGTATGGGGTCGAGGGGGATGGTCCGGGTGTCTGTGAGCAGGCCGGTTGTGACTACGTGGAGCTGGTCGGTGGTCCGCTGGATGGGCAGGTGCTGGATGTGACGGGCTGGGGTCGGGGAGAGCGGGGCGGCCGGGGCGATGCTGATCGCGGACGCGGACGCGGACGCGGGCCGGTACGGCGCGGTGCGGGCGGCCGTTGCGTGTCTGTCCTGCTGCCCCGTGCGTACCTCGCCCGCTGCCTGGTGGTCGATCGATGTTGCCCTGGAATACCTGGACCGGCCGCCCCCTTGGCGTGTAGGCAGGAAGAGTCGAATCTCCTGCGCTGGAAGAGGCTCCCTTGCGTGAACACGAGAATGTCAGGAAGGTCGGGAACGACGACGCCCGCTGGTCGGTCCGGAGCCCCGAAACCGCACCACGTCCCTTACCGTCGGGGCTCTTCCCGCTGCAGGCCACCATGGGAAACGCCGCCGTGGTCCAGATGCTCCGCCAGGCCGGACACCGCTGGGCCGAGGAGGCACACCAGCACTCCGCCGAATGCGGCCACGACCAAGTTGAGCAGCCAGCCGTGCAACGCTCCGCCGTCCATGGCGTCCTGCGCGCCCCGGGCCGCCCCCTGGACGACGGGACGCGCGAGGAAATGGAAGCTCGCTTTGGTGCGGATTTCTCCGACGTCCGCATCCATGACGATTCTGCGGCACACGCCTCGGCCGCGGAGATCGGCGCCCGCGCCTACACCTCCGGCAGTCATATCGTCATCGGCGACAGCGGTGGTGACAAACACACCTTGGCTCACGAGCTCACCCACGTCATCCAGCAGCGGCAGGGCCCGGTCGCTGGCACCGACAACGGCAGCGGCCTGAGGATCTCCGACCCTTCCGATCCCTTCGAACGAGAAGCCGAAGCGAACGCTCGCCGGGTGCTGGCGGACCACACCCCGGTCCAGCGGATCGCCGGCAAACCCCTCGCGCAGTCCACCACGATCCAGCGGATGAGGGACGATGATTTTGATGAACTGATGAATGAAAGAGACACCGACGCATCGGACGACGAAATGGATTACGAATTCGCGTTCGAGGAGGCGTTGCGTTTCGCCCCTCCCGGAACTGGGACGGAGGAACCCGTCGAAGAGCCCGTCGAGGAGCCCACGGTCGGCGCGTCCCGCCTGAAGCGCGCCAACGATCGCAGTACGAAGCGCGGAGTGCCAGCGAAGGGCGACCTTGTCGGGAGCAAGCCAGAGACGCCGTTCGGAACGGTTTCCCTGAACCAGGGATACAAGGGAGACCTGGGGACCGTAGTCAAGAGCAGAAAGGATGACTACCCCGGGACGCAGGGGCGGGAGTGGGAGAAGTACGCCCACCTCCTGCCGCACCTGAGCCCTGCACAGAGAGTGGCCCTCGCAGACACGATGAAGGCGGACTCGCCGACTCCCGGCAACGCGCGCCTCTTCGAGCAAGACAGCGAAGCAAAACGTGCCGCCGCCGTATTGTACGGCGTGGCACACAACTCCGAGGAGCTCCGATTCCCCGGAGCGGGCAAGGTATTGCGCGCGGCGTTGAGGAAGAACGGCGGACGCTACTCCGTAGATGAATTCTACGAGAATTTCCCGATGGCGAAGCCCGGTGGCGCAGGGTCGTTCCGAGGGGATCCCGAGCTGACGCCGCAGACGCTAGCCACGTTGGAGGCAATGTCCGACTCCTCCGAGGAAGAATGAGCGTTTCCGATCCACGCTGCGCCCACCGCGCAGCCTGCCGACTCGCCCGGGACGCGGTGAGCCGGCTCTTTTCAGGTAGTGGCGTCGTTGGGCGATGGCTTGGTGGCGTCTGCGCCAGTGGGACCATCTCAGGGCATGCTGACGCTGGTTGAGTTCGGGTCTGGGGTGGGGCAGGAGAGTGTCCAGGAGCCGTCGGATTTCCGCCACGGCCTTGGTGATGCCGGCGAGCGGCGCCCGCACCCGGAGCGAGAGGGAAGCTTTCAGCTCGCCGCCCATGGCCGACCACACGTCGGAGGCTGCCGGTGCGTCGAACCCGGTTTTGGCGGTGTCCAGCCCCACGGTCAGGCCGAGTTCGGCGAGCGTGCCGGTGAGCAGTGTATCGGTGGCCACCAGCGTGGCGAGCACCTGCGACAGCAGCCGGTGTTCGTCCTGCGGGCGGCTCGCCCAAGCCGTGACCAGGTACGTCAGCTCGAACCAGCGCGGCGGGGAGCGCCGCGCCACGAGGTGGCCATCCTCGTCGTACACCTCCCCGGAGCCACTCCCGCGCCGGATGGCGTCCTCGCGGATGTCGCACAGGAACACGCAGACCGTCGGGGGCGCTGCGCGGCCCAGTCCCGGGTGGGGGCGTCGAGACGACCTCGACGCCCGACGCCTCCAGGCCGGACTCGTCGAGCAGGCGGCGCAGCCCCTCGTCGACCTCGTGGATCACCGGCGGGTCACCTCGTCCGGCGGCTGCACGCTGCCGCTGACCACCAGGAAGTCGGTCGTCACCGGGGAGAACCCAGGGCCCTTGGCGGTGATGATCCGGGGCCCGGTCTCGTCCTTGGCGAGGATGAGCAGCTGGCCGATGAAGGTGCCGTCCGGCAGCGGAACCGTCGGCGCTGCTGCCGCGGTGATCCCCGGCTTCCAGGTGAACCGCACCGGCACGCCCGGCGGGAAGTCCTTGCCGCGCACCGAGGTGACGAAGCCGGGCTTGCCGACCTCCGGCACCGCGACGATGCGCGGCTGGAGGATGCGCAGCCGCTTCCGGGCGGTGTTGTCGCTCTTGTCGGCGTCCGTCCCGATGGTGGTGAGCTTGCCGGTGACCTGGGCGGTCAGCGCCTTGTCGGGGCTGAGGACAACCCGCACGACAGTGCTCGCACCCTGGTCCAGGTCCGGCAGCGCGCACACCCAGGACTTGTCGCAGCCCTCTGGCGGCCCGTTGTTCGGGATGCCCTTGGGCAGGCTGATGTGCAGCCGCAGCCCGGTCGCCAGCGCGTTGCGGCCGTTGCGCACGGTGTACGTCACCACGACGCGCCCGCCGACGTAGCCGGGGTTCGGCTGGGCCGTGAGGCGAAGCCCCGGCCCGGCGTCGGGCTCACCCGGAGTCGGGGGCACCGTGGGCGGTGGCGTGGGCGTCGAAGGCGTGGGCGTGGGGGGCGTGGGCGCGGGGGTCGTCGGGGGCGGGGCCTCGACGACCGGCACCACGGTGCGGCTGGCGTTGTCGCTGGGCCGCGGATCGAGGACGCTGCTGGTGACCGACCAGTCGGTCGGCGCGTCGCCGGGGATGACACCTGTGACGGTGACGGTCACCGGCACGGTGGTGTCGGGTTGGACCACGCCGACGTCGCACTGGAGGGAGGCGGCGTTGCAGGGGCCTCCGGGATACGTCAGCTTGGTGATCTGCACGCCGGACGGCGGCGCGGCGGTCAGCTTGGTGCCCGGGGAGGCGGCGGGGCCGTTGTTCACCACGTCGACGCGGATGGTGGTGGTCTTGCCAACGGTGACCTCCGGGACGGTGCCGGGCGCCTGGAGCGCGAGGTCCACGGACTGCTGGACGCTGGGTTCCTTCTGTCGGCCCGGGAGTTCCGCGGTGAGCGGGGTGAGGTCGCCGGACTCGACGTCCAACAGGCGCAGCTTCTCGGGGCTGTTGGCGGCGACTTCGGCGCGGGAGCTGACCACCAGGCCCTTGCCGTCGGCCGTCCAGGCGGCGTCCCGCGGCTGGAACGGTCCGGTGACCGAGGTGTCCGGGAGCTCCGCGTGGCAGCCGTCGGGGACGTCGCGCGCGGCCGTGGGCACAAGCACCTTGCAGTCGTCCCCCGACAGGGACGTCAGGAGGATGCCGTTGCGTTTGTCGACGGCGCCGCCACCGCTCTTGCGGTTGAAGGCGAGGCTGAGCCCGTCCGGGGAGAACGCCGGGCTGTCGTCGATAATCGCGCAGTCGCCCGGGCAGATCGTGGCGCTCAGATCGCGCTGCCGGCTCAGATCGTTCACGGGCACGGCCCAGATGTGCTTGTTACCGCCGTTCCCGTCGATCACCTCGTTGCGGGTGAAGGCCAGGGTGGCGCCGTCGGAGGACCAGGTGGGCTGGGCGTCCTCGCCTTGGAGCTGCCCGGCCGGCGGAGTGATCCGGCCGGTGATCGCACCCGTGGCCGCGTCCGCGATGAGGATACGGCTAGGGCCCGCGGCCTCCCCGACGCCGCCCGGCGAGGTCCGGGTGAAGGCGAGGAACTTGCCGTCCGGGGAGAACGTCGGGTCGGTGTCCCAGTCGTTCGCGCCGCGCCCCGCGAGCGGCATGGGCGCCGCGTTGGAGCCGTCGGCGTCCACCATCCAGATCCGCTCGATCCGGCCGTTGGGACTGTCCTCGAAGCGGGTGACGGCGATCCGGCGGCCGTCGGGCGTGTAGGTCTGCCGCTCGGTCCACGGGTCGTGCTTGGCCGCGGGCTGGAACAGCGGGTCCTTGGCGGGATCGGTGTTGGTGTCGGCCGCCGGATCCTCGTTGAGAATCGTCAGACCCAGGTCGCGGGGGTCGGACCCGTCCATGCGGGCATCCTGCAGCGTCACCACGTGCGCGCCGGAGAGGTCGTCGTTGGGGTCGTCATTGGGGTCATCCGCCGTGGTGCGCTCCACCACCACGCCGCCGCCGTCGAGCGGTCCCCGCCAGGTGGGCGACAGGACTTCCCGGTCCTCGTTGAGCACCAGCCCGGGCTCCTGGTCCGAGTGCGCCACCGACTTGAACACGTGGTCATAGTCGCCCCGGCACGTGCAGGTGGTCTCGGGGCTCAGGAACACCAACTGGTCCCCGTCGGGCAACCACGATGCCCCGTGGCCACGCCACTGTGCGTACGCGCCCCCGAGCAGTGGCTCGTCAGAGGTCCCTGCCGCGTTCGTCACCCGCAGCCGGGGCACGCTCTGCCCGTTCTCGGTGGTCGTGGCGGTGTACGCGATCCAGTCCCGGTTCTCGTCGTCGTTCACCGGGTTCCACACCGGCTCGGACGCCCTGCCGTTGGCCGGGGAGGTGATCCGGGTGGCGGTGCCGCCGTTCAGGGGCCGTACGTAGATCTGCGCTCCGATCAGCGGACTGCTGTCGCTGGAGTACGCCAGCCGCTGCCCGTCGGGGGAGACCGTCGGGTACTTCTCGTCGGAGGGTGTGTCGGTGAGCCGCGTCAGGCCGGTGCCGTCGGTGCGTACCAGCCACAGGTCGCGCTGCGTCCCCCCGTCCGTGCCGCCGGGTTCGGCCGAGTCGAACACCACGGCCTGGCCGTCCGGCGTCAGCCGGGGGTGCGCCACGTCCCGGCCGCTGGTCAGACGGAGTACCGAACCGTCCGCGGAGCGCAGGTAAACCTGTGGGTTCTTCTCGTCGCGGCGGCTCGCGAAGACCATCTGGTCCCCGAGGGCGGCCGGCTGGACGTCGTTGTGGGCGGGGCCGTCACCGAATAGTGGTGTGCTGGAGGTGGTGGAAGCGACCATGCCGAGGCTGCGGTGCCTGGTGCCCGCGTAGGCGACCCGCGTGTCCGTGGCGTCGGCCGCCCGCGGGGCGGATTCGGCGCCGCCCTGTCCGGAGGCCGCCGTCACTCCGAGCAGCGGGATCAACAGCAGCAACGACGTTCCGATTCTCCCCAGCCGGTGCCGGCCGCCGCGGTCAGCCGTTCCCATCACGGTCCCCTTCGCAGTCTGGTGCGGCATCCCGATGCACCCATCCGGATCGCCCCCGCCACCCTGCACCAGCCGTGCGCGGCACGGCAGGGCGGCGGGGCCCTACCCGGGGGAGGCGCCCGGTGTGCTTTCGGGCAGTGCCTGTTTCCCGTACGACGTCAGCGCAGGTGTCAGATCAGCCCGTTGCGTAATGCGTAGCCCACCGCGTGGGCCCGGTTGCGCAGTTGCAGCCGCGTGTTGATCTCGTGCAGGACGTTCTTGACGGTCCGTTCCGAGTACGAGGCCTTGCGGGCGATCTCCGCGGTGTCCAGGCCCTCCGAGACAAGGCGCAGCATGTCCGCCTCGCGCGTGGTCAGCGTGGAAAGCGACAGCCCCCCGCGGGTCGAGCGCCGAGCGCTGCAGGCGGCACTGTCGCGTTGACTGGCCGGGTGGGATGATCTTCTGGTTGGTCGTGCCGGGGAGGGATTCGTTCGTGTCGTCCGCGTCGCCGTCGTACAAGGGCCACCGGTACCCGGTGGAGGTGATCGCGCACGCGGTATGGCTGTACTTCCGCTTCCCGCTGTCCTTCCGCGAGGTCGAGGAGCTGATGCTCGAGCGCGGCGTCAGGTGCTGTCACGTTGTTGAGTTGCAGGTGCCTGACGGTGCGTTGGGGCCTGGTGGGGCCCGCGGTCCGGGCCTGTGGTCAGGCCGTGGTGGGCCGGCCGGCAGTGCCGGTGATCTGGTCCCAGATCGCGAAGCGGACGGTCATCTCGGCTCGGTGGTGGGAGGCTGTCATCAGGTGGCGGTGAGGGCGGAAGTGGGGCGAGATGCCGCTGAACGCGGACAGGAACCGCTGGGCCCCGCCGACGGAACGGAATCCCTTCATGGCGCGTTCACGCTGCCGGGTGGGCTGATGACTGTTCTCGGCCCGGTTGTTCAGGCCCTTGTGGGAACGGTGTTCCACCGAGGGCATGACCTCGCGGTGCGCCGCGCCGTAGGAACGGAGCTTGTCGGTGACGACCACCCGCGGCACCGTACGGGTCTTCTTCATCAGGCGGCGGAAGAAGCGTCCTGCCGCGGCCTTGTCCCGGCGGCTCTGCAGGAGGATGTCCGGGCGGGCTCCGTCCACGCCGATGACCAGCCCTTTGAGTATGGCTGTCACATTCAGCACGGCGCGATCGTATGGGGCCCGACCTGTTTACCCGCACGATTCAGCGGGGTGTGAAGAATCCAGAACCCGGAATAGCCCTTTTGAAGCAACACGCGAGCCATGCTTCTCAGTAGAGGCACTTCCTGTAAACCTCCGTGGTCTTATTATCCACGGAGGTGCAGACCTGATGAACGAACTCCCCCAGGGCGACACATACAACAGGCTGTCATCGGCGCCGGCACGGCGACGCATGCTGAAAGCTGCTGTGCTGGCGCCCGTGCTGACCGGGCTGGGAGCACATGGTGCGCAGGCCGGGACGGTAAGGCCGGCCAATGCGCCCCAGCATGAGTTAGTCCAACCTGTCCCCACTACCGAGGCGTTCTGGCAGCCGGTCGCAAAAGTTCTGGGCCGACCCGGCAGCCTGCTGCGCAAAACCGTGTACCGCACCCGATTCCCCCGGGGCGACCTACATGTCGTCTCCCACCACGTGACCGTCTCACCCGGCCTCGCTCTGGGTTCCCACATTGCCTTTCTCCGCTATTCCGACGGCAGCGTGATGACCATGGGCGATTTGACTCTCGCCGAGCGCGAACTGCAACACGTGAGCGATGCCCTGCAGGCACACGGAATCGAGCAGACCGCTCTGCATAAACACCTGCTCGCGCACAGCCCCGACATCTGGTGGACCCACTTCCACGGCCATGGACATGATCCGGTGAGTCTCGCTCGCGGGCTGCGCACGGCAATGGACCTGACCGCGAGCCCGCCCGCCACGCCCCCGACACAGCCTGCTCCGTTGGATCTGGACACTGCCGGGATCGATGCCGCGCTGGGCGTCAAGGGCTCCAACGACGGCGGAACGTACAAATCCGCATTCATGCGACGCGAGACCATTACAGACAACGGCATGGTGCTTCCTCCGGGCCTGGGCTCGACCACAGCCTTCAACTTTCAACCACTTGGTGGCGGCCGGGCAGCGCTCAGCGGCGACTTTGCCATGATCGCCGACGAGGTTCAAGGCGTTCTGAAGGTACTGCGGCGGGGTGGTATCGACCTCGTAGAACTGCACAATCATGGGCTGCGCGAGAAGCCGCGCCTGTTCTACATTCATCTCTGGGCCGTAGGTGACGCTGTGCGACTGGCAAAAGCTCTACGCCCCGCGGTGGTCATCACCAATGTCGCGCCGGCCGACTCGGAACGGGACCCGTTGTGACGCCGTAGTTCTCCCTCTCCACGCAGTGTGACCGGCGGCGCCCTCCACCATGCCACCGTGGCCACGTCGCGGCCGGTGGCGTGCTGCTTCAGCGGCGGAAGGCCGAGACCGAGCGAGACCGGCAGGCGTGCGCACCTTTACGGGGACGGCGAGACAACTACCGTATGTCCCCTTTCGATTGCCTGCGGTCAACAGGCGGGGAAAGACTGGCGAATATGGCCACGCCAACGCGTGGTCGCGCGTCGTGCAGGTTGCCCTGGAGCGGTGTACGGGACGACTCTGGAGGAGGCATGGCCTGAGGCTCAGGGAACTCGGCATCAGGCTGTGCGTCCGGAGACGGCGGAGAGGCGCCGACCGTGGATGGTCGGGAACCTGTGGGAAAGCAGCCCGGCGCGAGTGGCCACTGGGCTGTGCCGCACACCGCGGACGTACAGGTGGAGGCGTGGTCACCGACGGCCGAGGGCTGCATCGGCGAGGCCGTACGCGGGGTGCTGGAAGGCTTCGCCGACACGTCCAGGGCCACAGTTGTCGGGGAACGCGAATACGCGGTCACAGCCGAGTCCGACGAGGCTCTGCTGGTGTCCGTCCTGGAGGAGGTCGTCTACCGGATGGATGCCGACGGTGAGATCCCGCTCGATGTGGAGGTGGGGGCGATCCGGTCGGCGGGGGACGGCCGGGGCCTGTGCGTCCGCTTCCGCATGGCCGATGCCGACACCGCCGTGGCGGTCGGTGCGGTGCCGAAGGCCGTTTCGCTGCACGACCTGCAGCTGCGGGGCGGGCCTGGCGGCTGGACCTGCCGGGTGACCCTCGACGTCTGAGTGCAGGGCGGGGGAAGGGAAAGGATCATGGCGCTCACGGTGGCACTGGCAGGCGACACCATGCTCGGGCGCAGCGTCGCCGAGGAGCTGCCATTGCCCAGCGCGTCGAGGACAACGGCGGGGAAGCCTGCTGGCTGGCCGAAGGCCTACGAGCGGCAGTGGGACGACGAGCGCCAGCCGATCTCCTACGACTCCACCTGGCGCGCCGCCGCCTGGCTGCCCAGCGGGCTCCTGCGCCGCCTTGGCCTTCTGCACACGGTCGCCATTCCCCAGGTCGTCACCGGGCACGAGGCGAGGCTGGGGGAGTTCTGGGTCCTGGAGATGGACCACTTTTCCGACACCGGCCTGCGCCGCGCGGAGCTGGTGCAGGCGCTGACCGACCCCGTGAACGGCCTGCCGCTCGAACTGCGCGGACACCGGGACCTGACACCCGGCGAAGGCCTCGGCCAAGGCGTCTCATCGAGAGGCGTGAAAGCTTCTACCAGCAGGAACAGTACGAGGTACAGAAGCGCAACAAGGGTCACCCAGATACCAGTCTTCTCCACCTTGCCGAGGCGAGGTCCCTCGCCGGTGAACGCAGAGCTCGGATGGGGCTGGGGCGATGCCGGGACCATGTACTTCACGATTCCGGCGAAGGCGTTCGCGGCTGGCGACTTCAGCAACGCCGAGGCGAACGGGCGCTGCTGCTGACCTCAGTCTTCTGGCTACCGGGCGTCGTCTCCACGACTCGGGCGACGTATCCGCTGTAGGTGCGGCCGGCGAGATCCGACCAGCGGACTGCCGTACCCGGGGTGATGCCGAGAGCCTGTGCGAGGAGGGGGCTTCGATGCGTGCGGCCAGATGGAGCAAAGCCCGTGACCGTGCCAGCCCAGGATGAAGTCCCAGTCGGCGCAGGCGAACCATGGCTCGGGCGTGACTGAGTGGCTGGCCCGCCTTCATCCCGGGGAAGAGCCAAGGGACCGTCACGATGGCCGCTCCCGCGTGTGGCAGGCAACCTTGTTGCAGGTGTTGGACGACGAGTTGGTCGGTCGGTTCGGTGCCACGTATCCGTTGGCGGTCACGGGCGCCTCCGGGTCGGCCCGAGGTCGGCCTGCCGTCCACCGCGAGGGGGTGGGCGCACGGGCGCACTTTCGGAGGGAGGTCGTCAGAGAGCGGAGCCTCTTCCGCGTGTCCGGAGGCGCGGAACGTCATGTCAGGCGTGGTGATCACGGTGTTGGCGCAAACATTTCACCCACCAGGTTCTACCCGCGTAGCTACTGGCGGGGTGACATGAGAGCGCATCAATCGCCGCCCACCCGAGCCACTTCACCCAGGAGAGACGATGCGCGCCCGCATACGCATTGCCGCCACCAGCTCCGCTCTCACCCTCGCCGTCAGCACCCTCATCATCGGCTCCACCGCAGGCACCGCCCACGCCGCCACCTGCTCCCAGGCCTACCTGCCGCTACCTGACTCCAAGTGCACCCCCGGCAGCTACAACCCGGACGTCACCCAGTCGACCATCAACTCCACGATCTGCGTGTCCGGCTGGACCGCGACGGTTCGCCCGTCGACGTCGTACACCAACAAGCTCAAGGCGCAGGGCATCATCGACTACGGATACGCGGACACCAGCATGTCCTCCTATGAGGAGGACATGCTGGTGCCGCTGGAATTGGGCGGGCACCCGACCGACCCGGCCAACCTCTGGCCCGAGCCCCGCGCCGCTGCACGGGCACGCGCCACCCACTACCGCCGCATCAACCCCAGGCCGAAGCCCGCACCGTCCCCGAGACCCGCGCCCGCCTCGGCCCTCTCACCGGCCGAACGGGCAGAGATCCTGGCGCTGTTGAACCGGCCGGAGTACGCCGACCTGCCGCCCGCGCAGGTCTGGGCGCGTGAGCTGGACGCGGGGAACTACTGGTGCTCGGAGCGCACGATGTACCGGATCCTGTCCGCCGCCGGGCAGAACGGCGAACGCCGCCGCCAGGCCACCCACCCGGCCAGGACGATCCCCGAGCTGGTGGCGACCGGGCCGTCGCAGGTCTTCACCTGGGACATCACCAAGCTGCCCGGCCCGGACAAGGGCATCTGGTACCACGCCTACGTCGTCATCGACATCTTCAGCCGCTACATCGTCGGCCACACCGTCGAGCGGGCCGAAACGGCTGAGCGGGCGGAGGAGTTGATCCGCGAGACGATCGAGCGCAACGGCATCGTGCCCGAGACGGTGCACGCGGACCGCGGCACCTCGATGACCAGCAAGAAGGTCTCCCAACTGCTGCTCGACCTCGGCATCACCAGGAGTCACTCGCGCCCCAGGGTCAGCAACGACAATCCCTACTCGGAAAGCCAGTTCAGGACCACGAAGTACGCCGACTACCCGGAACGGTTCGATTCGCTGGCCCATGCCCGGGAGTGGATGGACGCCTTCACCACCTACTACAACCACGACCACAGACACTCCGGGATCGGCCTGCACACCCCCGCCTCCGTCCACTTCGGCACTTCAGAGGAGGTCCGCGACCAGCGGGACGTCGCACTCGCCGAGGCATACGAGCGCCACCCCGAACGCTTCGCCCGCCGACCGAAGCCACCCGAGATACCCGGCCAGGTCTGGATCAACGACCCGACGAAACGCAGGGCACCCGAACCACAAGGTTCATAGCACCGCGAACGTCTCATTTGGCTTGACAACTACCGATCCAGGAGGCCCTGTTGTCGCAGTTCTACGCCCTGGCTGCGGCCGGGTCCAGCCCGGCCACTCCGTCGTGTGACTGCCTCGCGCACCGGTTCGGGAACGCCACCGACAACGGAACGCACGAGCGCCGCTACCCCACCGACATGACGGACGCCCAGTGGGCAGCGATCCGTCCGCTGCTACCGGTGCCGGGCTGGCTGCAGGGACGGGGCGGGCAGCCGGAGGCGTACTGCCACCGGGCGATACTGGACGCGGTCCACTACCTGGTCGACAACGGAACCAAATGGCGGGCCCTGCCCGCGGACTTCCCGCCGTGGGACCGGGTCTACGCCTTCTTCCGCCGCTGGCGCGACCATGGCCTGGTCACCGAGTTCCATGACCGGCTGCGCGGGAAGGTCCGCGAGAAGGCGGGCCGGGACCCGGAGCCCAGCGCCGGGGTGATCGACTCCCAGTCGGTCAAGGCCGACGCCGTCGTCGGCTCCGACAGCCGGGGCTTCGACGGCGGCAAGCTGATCAACGGACGCAAGCGCCACGCCGTAGTCGACACGCTCGGCCTGCTGCTCGCCGTGATGGTCACCCCCGCGGACACCGGCGACCGCACCGCCGCGCAGACACTCCTCGCACAGGTCGCCGACGCACACCACCGGCTGGAACTGGTCTGGGCCGACGGCGGCTACACCGGCAGCCTCATCACCCACTGCCTCACCGCTCTCGCCCTAGTCCCAACGCCGTTCGGTTAGCCGTCTGGCGTGCTTGGCAATGTGTTGATCGCGATCTGGACGGTGGTCTTGTGGGTTCGGTGGTCGATGTGGCGGCCGACGGCGCGGTACTTGGAGCTGATCGCTCGTTTCTTCACGCGGGGCCGGGTCCGGTTACGGCGGGCGGGTAGGAGGTCGTCGAGGATGGCGGTGCCGATCCGGCCGACGAGGTCGATCTGCGTGTGGGGGATGATGCCGGCGGCACGGACGATCTGGTCACGTGCCGTGTTCAGCGCGATGGTGAATGCGGCGCGGTCGGGGTCGATGTCGGGCCGGTGCAGGACAGCGTCGCTCATCGCGGTGCGAAGCACCTGGTAGGCGACCAGGAGTGCCCAGGTTTCCTGGGTGACGGCTGCTGGGTGGCGGCCGCGGAGGACTCTGCCACTGAGGATGGTCGATTTCAGTTCGCAGTAGCTGGTCTCGATCTCCCAGCGTTCGTGGTAGAGCCTGACCAGGCCGGTCGCGGGTGCCTCGTCGGGATCAAGCAGGCTGGTGACGAGCCGGTAGGTGCTGTGGGTGACGGCGCGCTCGTCGGCGCCGTCGGCGGGGGTGACGGTGATGGCGGCCTCGATGACGCGGACGGTGACCTCGCCGATGCGGGACAGGAACGTGCCGTCGGGCAGACGATGCAGGATCGGCAGCTTGAGCGCTGTGCTGTGGGTCTTGGCGCGGATGAGGAAGTCCGCGCCCGTGGACGCGACGGTGCCCACGAACCCGGTGGCCGAGAAGTTCCGGTCACCCAGCAGCAGCATCCCGGGCCGGAGTGCTCCGGTCGTGCCCGCGGTGGTGACCAGGTCACCGGCGTAGGTCAGCTCGCCGGTCTTATCGGTGCCGAAGGCCGCGTCCAGGAGTGTTCGGGTCCCGCAGGCCACCAGCGCGACCATGCGCAGCATCGGGTATCCGGCCGGCCCGTTCGGCCCGGCCTTCGCCTTGGGGAACGCCGACAGGTTCGCGGGTGTGTCCGGTAGCGCGATCTGGGTGCCGTCGATCGCGACCACCAGCCTGCCCGCGAACCGTGTCACCTGTGTCGCGGTCACTGCTGCGGGGCCTTTGACCAGGTCGAACAGTGCTTGCAATGGCTTGGGGCCGACCCGTCGCATCGCAGCCGTGATCGATGAAGGTGTCGGCGTACGGGCTCTGGTGCAGAGGTGCGTACGGGTTGATCTGCAGAGGTGCTCCGGCGTGTCTGGCCGGGGCCGGGGCGGTGAGTGGAGTCTGTCGCTGACGTTGTGCGGCGATGAGGGAGGCTCGGGGCATGCTGCTGGAACCGGAGCGGTGGCTGGAGTTGCGGCGCTTCCGGTCTCTGCATGAGGCTGGCGCGAGCATCTCGGAGATCGCCCGGGAGACCGGCCTGAACTGGCGCACGGTCAAGAAGTACCTGGAGAGCGACGGGCCGCCCGAGCCTCCGGCTCCGGCGCCGCGGTCGGATCTGGGCAACCAGGTGATCAAGCCATGGGCGCATGTGATCGATGCCTGGCTGCGGGCCGAGGTGCTGCTGAAAGCCGCGGTGATCCATGAGCGTCTCGTCGAGCAGTACGGCTTCCCGCACCACTACCAGCGCGTCAAGATGTATGTGCAGCAGGCCCGCCCCAGGATCGCGGAGGAGCTCGGATACACCCCGCGGGAGCTGGCCCGCCTCCACCGTCGTTTCGAGGTGGTGCCCGGCGCTCAGGCCCAGGTCGACTGGGGTGACGAGGGCGGCATTCTGGCCCATGTCGGGATCCCGAAGGTCTACTCCTTCCACATGGTCCTGTCCTACTCCCGGGATCCGTTCTGCTGTTTCACCACCAGCCAGAACCTGGCGGCGTTCTGGGAGTGCCACCGCCGGGCGTTCGCGCATTACGGCGGGGTGCCCGGCGTGATCGTCTACGACCGGACCAAGACCGTGGTCCGCCGTCATGTCGCACCCGGCGAGGCGGTCCCGCTGCATCCGGAGGCCGTCGCATTCGCCGGGCACTACGACTTCGACATCGATGTGCTGGCCGCCTACCGGCCCACCGGCAAGGGCCGGGTCGAACGCCAGGTGACCATCGTCCGTGATCACGTACTGGCCGGCCGGGCCTTCTCCGGGCTGGATGACCTGGACGGGGCGTTCATGGCCTGGGTCCCCCAGCGCCGGGCCCGCACCCACCGCACCCACGGCGAAGTGATCGGCGTGCGAGCCACACGAGATCACGCCGCGCTGCGGCCGCTGCCGGCCCGCCCCTACATCGTCGCCGACCGATTCTTGCGGCACGTCGGCAAGGACTGCCTGGTCGCTTTCGACGCCAACTTGTACTCGGTGCCCGCCATCAAGGTCCGCCACCGACAGTTGGTCGAGGTCAGGGCCTCGGCTGCCACGGTCGCACTGCATTCCACCGTGCCCGACGCCCAGGGCATCACGCTGCTGGCCGTCCATCCGCGCGCGGTCGGCCGCGGCGCCCGCATCGTGGACGAAGCGCACTGGCAGGGCCTGCCCGACGGACATACCCGCGCCACCACCACCGATCCCGGCACGCCTGCGGCCAGGCCGGCCCGCACGGACGCCGAGCCCGGCGGGCTTGTTTCCTTGCTGACCCGGGCCAGAGCCGCGCAAGTCCACGTCGGCACCCGGCCGCTGGCGCTCTACGACCAGATCACCGGCACCCACCCCTTCACCCCCGCCCCCATCGACCCCAGGGACATGCGTTGAGCGAGCTGGTCACCGCCCGGATCCGCGCCACCGCCACCAAGCTCGGCCTGCCCCATCTGACCCAGTCGCTGGCCGAGTACGTCGGGCGGGCCGATGCCGGTCAGATGGCCTACCTCGACTTCCTCGACCTCGTCCTGGAAGAAGAACTCGCCGTCCGTGAAGAGCGCCGCTTCCGCCATGCCCTGCGGGTCTCCCGGCTGCCGCACTACAAGACGATCGAGGAGTACGACTTCTCCTACCAGCCCGAACTCGACCCCAGGAAGGTCAAGGATCTGGCCACCCTCGCGTTCGTCGAGGCCAGGGCCAACGTTGCTCTGTTGGGCCCGCCGGGAGTAGGGAAAACACACCTCGCGGTCGCCCTGGCGGTCGCCGCCTGCCGGGCCGGCTACACGATCTACTTCACGACCCTCGACGACATGGTCCGCCAGCTCAAAGCCGCCGACTCCATCGGCCGCCTGGCCAGCAAACTCCGCACCTACCTACGGCCCAACGTCCTCGTGGTCGATGAGGTCGGATACCTCCCACTGGAACGTGACGAGGCGAACCTCGTCTTCCAGATGCTCTCCAAGCGCTACGAAAAGGGCTCCACCTTGCTGACCTCGAACAAAAGTTTCAGCGAGTGGGGCCAGGTCTTCGGCGACGACGTTCTGGCCACCGCCATCATCGACCGCCTCCTCCACCACTGCGAAATCCTCGCCATCAACGGCGCCAGCTACCGCCTGAAGAACCGCCTCACTGCCATCGAAGGCGGCATCGCCGCCGTCAGCTGACACAGTCTCAAGCTCTGTACATCAGCCCGTACATACCTCTGCACTACAGCCCGTACGCCGACAGAAGGCGCCGGTGCGGGCAGCGGCACGGGTAGCGAGGCGGTCAGCCGGGACCAGATTTGCGCCCAGCCCAGCCCGGTGAACAGCGCGCCGGCGAGGAGGAGGTAGACCACCACCCGCGACGGCAGTCGCCGCACCCGATGCTGCAGACCACCCGCGGATGCGAGCGCCTCGTCGACGAGATCGAACGGAACAACCTGGGTCAACTCGCCCAGGTGCCCCACGGCCAACGCGCCGGGAGCATGCGTAATGACAGAATCGGACACTGCAGCCCTTGTGGAGGAACACGAGTCTTGGCGGACCCGAGAACCACTACAAGGGCTGCACCCGTATCACCAGCCGAAACGCCGAGAGTTGCGCCGCCGATCGAACCCCTAACCGAACGGCATTGGCCCTAGTCCTGGCGATCGTCAAACGCAGCGACGACATGCGCGGCTTCGTGGTGCTGCCCAAGCGGTGGATCGTCGAGCGATTCTTCGCCCACCTGATGCGCACCCGACGCCTGGTGCGCGACTTCGAGCGATCCACCAGCAGCGCCGAGGCGATGATCTACTGGTCGATGACCCTCCTCATGACCCGCCGCCTTGCCCGGCCACGCCCTTCGCGAGCGTGAACGGGGCCGGCGCTGGGGCTTGTGACCCACGCCGGGTTGGCACCTGCGATCATTCGCACATGAGCTACGACCTGGCCGTCTGGCACGGAGAGCGACCGCGTGACGACGAAGCCAGCGCTGTCTTTGACGAGCTTTACGACCGCTACTTCGATTCGGAAGACGTGATCGCCGAGCCGTCGCCGCGCATCGAGGCCTATGTCGAGGCACTCGTCGAGCGGTATCCAGACGATGTCGCCGGCAGCCCCTGGGCGTCACCGCCCGTCATTGACGAGGCCTCGGGCCCGATCGTCTATCTGCTCATGTCCTACAGCAGAGCGGAGGAGGTCTCCGAGTATGCGGCCGCCCTGGCACGCGAGCACGGGCTCGTCTGCTACGACCCCCAGGGAGAAACCCTGCGGGTCTGAGGGTCGCCGTTCACCATCCCTCGCCTTGTCCGGCCACGCCCTGCGAGAGCGAGAACCGACCCGGCACCGGCTCGACCAGCCACCCCCGGGCCACCATCCGCTTCGCCTTCGACCGCAGCGCCTCCACCTTTGCCGGCACCACCTCCAGGCCGAAGCAGACGGCCATCTCCTGGCAGGAAAGCGGACCTTGGCCACCTCGGTCGCGGTCGGCAAGGATTCGCAGGATGCGTTGGTAGTCCACCGACAGCGCCGACCAGGCCAGCCCCGAGTGCCACATCGGCACTACCGACTTCGGCTTCACCGATTCCGAAGCCCCGGCCGGCGCCGGCTGTTCACCGCCATCCGGCAGGTCCACAGCGACATCACGACCGGCGACGCCACCGTCGCCTGGGGCCAGTACCTCGCCGACACGCGAGCAAGCAATGACCCACTCGTTCCAATCCCGCTCGGCAATGGCCAGCTCGGCCTGGATCCGATCGGCCTCCTCCCGCAGTTCGTCCACACGGCGGCGAGCGGCGCACTCACGCTGTTCCAGCAGTCCCACGACCGACGGCATCCCTGGCCTCCACCGGAGCGACGACACGACAGGTCACCACTGCCACAGAACCGCCGCTCCTATGCCTGACCAGCGGAAACGCAGTCCTCAAGCACGGAAAGACAACAACTTCTCAGTCCCGTCGAGTTTGAGGAGAAGTATTGCGTCGGCCAGGTGACGGTCGAACAACTGAACCTGAAACCCCGTCAACCCGCCCTGACCAGCTGATCGGCACCTCCCGCACACCGGGGAAACCTCATGGCCGGCCCGGTCCGTGCCGCTGGATCCGCGCTGGTCGGACGCGGAAGCGGCCTGCCCTATGCCCAGATGAGCGCTTGGACCGGTATTCCTGAAGACGACCTGGCCCAGCAGGTCCAGGACTATCACCGCCTCATGGCTCTCTGAGCTGCTGCACGATCGCTGTCGCGAGGCTCGACGGGTCGGACCCGGGGCTCGCACGCCCGATTCCTGAATGCTGGTCTGGTGGGTGAGGGCAGCGCTGGCGGGGCGGGTTGGTCACCTGGTGGCGGGGGCGAGTTGCACGCGCATGCTGCGAGAGTTCGTCACGTGACCGCAGAGTCATTCCCGGCGGTCATGCTCTGGTACCGCCTGGCCAACGCGGGCCCTAGAACCCACGTGATGTCGTCGGATCCCGGGTCGTACGACCACCCGTCCGCTACCCGGGCGGCAACCAGCCGGTCGAGGGTGGCAGTCAGGGCGCCAGGTGTGTCTGCTGCGCACACGCGCCCGAGTCGGTCTGCCTCGATGATGCCGTGCACGTGGCCGGGGGAGAGGTAGGTGGCCAGCGCGAGTCCGGCGAGCTGTTCTGAGGCCGACAGGCTGCGAAGCGCCGGGGGTGGGGTGCCGTCGCGCGCGTCGTGGGTTCGGGGACGATGGCGCTGTGTGCGGTGGCCTGCGCGCAGGCGCTGCACCGCCCTGGCCTCGGCCACGAAGGCTGCGGGGGACTCCTCGAGACTCCGCCCGTCCAGCATCAGTACGGTGCGATCCGCTGCTGCGGCCCGCTGGGCGAAGCGTCCCAGCAGCGCCGACTTGCCGACACCGCCGGGGCCATGAATGAACAGCACTCGGCCGCCGGTGCACAGCGCCTCCTCGAAGGCAGCGAGCTCTTCCTTTCGTCCGACGAAGGCACGTTGCCTCGCGGCCTGGAGACGCCCCTCCAGGCGCCCGGCATGCTGCCCCTCGTCAACGAGCTTGCAGGGCATCGCGGATCTCCTGGGTCGTTGGTGGCACGTCGGCGTCCGGGCGGTACTCGAAGTGCCACCACTCGTTGTCGTAGATGCGGTAGAGGTCGTAGCGGGCACCGTGTTCCTCAAGCCAGCGCGCGCCTTCGAACGGGCGTACATCCAGCGCGGTGCCCTTGACGTGCCTGGATTCCGCCGGTGGCAGTACGAGCATCCGGGCCGCGGCCGGTGAGCCGACGCGGCGCACCTCCTCGTCGAACAACCGCTGCTGGACGAGGGGATCGCGGTATCCCGAGGTGAGGCCGACGAGCTGCCCATGACGCCAGAGCGCCTCAGCGCGTGCAGCGGTGAACGCCGCCCTGGCACCGTCGGTGAGCCCGGTGAGATCCTCGGCAGGAAATCGGATCCCCAACGCCCAGTGGCAGGCCAGTTCACGGGCGCGGCCGGGATCGCGGACGAACGCAACGGGGAGCAGGAGCACGGCGAGCACCACCGCAAGTACGGTGAACAGCCGGTCACGGGGCCGAAGCGGGATAACGTGTGGCTCGTTCATGCCTCCAGTCAAGGGGGCGTGATGTTGCCAGCCCGTATCCAGTTTTCGATATACCGACGATACGTACCGGCTCGTAACATCGGACTATGCGTGTATTAGTCGTCGAGGACGAACCCTACATGGCAGAGGCGATCCGCGATGGGCTGCGCCTGGAAGCGATCGCGGCCGACACCGCCGGTGACGGTGATACCGCTCTGGAACTGCTGAGCACCAACGCTTACGACATCGCCGTCCTCGACCGGGACATCCCCGGACCTACCGGTGACGAGATCGCCAAACACATCGTCGCCTCCGGCAGCGGCATGCCGATCCTCATGCTGACCGCTGCCGACCGGCTCGACGACAAGGCCACCGGGTTCGAGATCGGCGCCGACGACTACCTCACCAAGCCCTTCGAACTCCGCGAACTCGTGCTCAGGCTCAGAGCACTCGACCGCAGGCGAGCCCACAACAGACCACCTGTGCGAGAGATCGCAGGCTTACGTGTGGATCCGTTCCGCCGCGAGGTCTACCGCGAGGGCCGCTACATCGCGCTGACCAGGAAGCAGTTCGCTGTGCTCGAAGTCCTCGTCGCTGCCGAAGGCGGTGCCGTCAGCGCAGAAGAGTTGCTGGAGCGAGCGTGGGATGAGAACGCCGATCCGTTCACCAACGCCGTGCGCATCACGGTCTCGGCCCTGCGCAAACGCCTTGGCAAGCCCTGGCTGATCGCCACCGTGCCCGGGGTCGGTTACCGCATCGACGCAGGACCGGACGCCGATGACCGGGGAGCGGTGCGTGGATAGGCGTCAAGGGTTGAGCGTCCGCCTCAAGTTCACCCTCAGCTATGCCGGGTTCCTCGTGATCGCGGGCGCATTGCTGCTCGCCGCCGTGTGGGTGTTCCTTCTGCGGGGAAGGTCGAACAGCCTGGCCGTCCCCGATTGGTCCGACTTCCTACGCGTCTTCAAGCCAAGCAATTTCGGCCCAGTCGTCTTCGTCCCGGCGGGAATCCTGGCGCTGGGGTTCCTGCTGGTGTTCGGTCTCGTGGGCGGGTGGATTCTGGCCGGCCGGATGCTCGCCCCGCTGATACGCATCACCGACGCCACACACAGGGTGGCGAACGGACCGCTCTCCCACCGGATCCGCCTACCGGGCCGCCGAGATGAGTTCCGCGAACTCGCCGACTCCTTCGACACCATGCTCGCGCAGCTCGAAGCCCACGTCGCCGAACAGCAGCGATTCGCGGCCAATGCCTCTCACGAACTGCGCACCCCGCTGGCGGTCACGCAGACGCTTCTCGACGCGACCCGCAACGATCCGAACCGCGACACCTGTGAGCTTGTCGAGCGCCTCCGCGTGGTCAACACCCGAGCCATCGACCTCACTGAAGCACTGCTCCTGCTCAACCGCGCCAACCAGCGGTCATTCACCAGGGAAGACGTCGACCTGTCCCTCCTGGCGGAAGAAGCCACTGAAACGCTCCTCCCCTTGGCAGAAAAGCATGGCGTCACCATCGAAACCTCCGGCGACATGAGCACCACCATCGGCTCACAGGCGCTCCTGCTGCAGATGGTCATGAACCTCCTGCACAACGCGATCGGCCACAACCTGCCTGAACAGGGCACCGTATGGGTGCATACCAGCGTCCGCCCCGACACTGTTGTGCTCACTGTCGAGAACACTGGCGAGAAGCTCACCTCACAGCTGGTCTCGACACTCACCGAGCCATTCCAGCGCGGCACCGAACGCATACACAGCAGCCACGCAGGTGTCGGCCTCGGCCTGGCCATCGTCAAGACCATCACCCAGGCACACGACGGAACCCTCACCCTCACCCCCCGCCCCGCCGGCGGGCTCCGCGTCACGGTGCAACTGCCCGCCGCGTCAGCGCACACACAAACAGATGGCGATCAGGCCTGAAGAACGTCCGAATCTCACAGGGGAAACCCGCTGCCTGCTCACGCCCGAACTACGCCGGTCGCTGCTTCCACGCCCACTTCGCGTCTCGCCCGCCGAGTTCCGCCACCGACAGGCCGCCTCAGCCTCGATGGGATATGGAGACGTCGAATGCCTTACAAAGCAGGCGATTCAGCGGCAGATCCCATTCGCCGAGATACTCCAAGGCTTCGCCGCCGGTGCCGACCTTGAACTGGATCAGGCCCAGGTGCAGGAAGTTGTCGTCCACGGCGCCGGTGATGCCGCGCAGGTCGTGGACCGTACATCCGGCAGCCAGAGCATCAGTGATCATCTTCCGCTGCACGGCGTTCGACCCACATACCTCCCGTTCGGCCGTGGCGGAGGCGCCGTAGCTGTACCAGGCGTGTTCTCCGACCCGGCCCGCAGCTCGCAGCACTCCAGATGCGGGCCACCGCCGTCGACCCGATGCGTAGGGCGAAGGTGCCAGAGTGCTTCAGGTGGTCCACCAATGGGTCGAGCCAGCCGGCCAGATCATCCGAGGCCCAGTCGATCACCGGCCCTTCGGGCAGGTACGCCAGCGATGTCTTGAACCCGGGCAGCCGCCACCGCAGGTTGGGTCGCGTTGGACGAGGCGTGATCGCTCACCGTGATGGCACGTACCCGAAAAGCCACAGCCGCTCCTACCTGTCGTCCATCGGTCGACCTACCAGCACATCGTGGGGTCCGGACGCGAGCGCGGCGGCGACCTTGTCGAGGCGCGCCCCGCGGGAGGCCTTGACGAGCACCACATCGCCGGCAGTGAGCCGACCGCGCAGCCACTCGACGGCCGCGGCGTTGTCGGCCAGCGCCACCGCCCGCTCTCCGGCACCGTCGGCGAGCGGCCGGGTGCCGACCGCGACCACCACGTCGGCCCGGGAGGCGGCGTACTCCCCGATGGCGCGGTGCTCGGCCTCGTTGTCGTCGCCGAGTTCGAGCATTTCGCCGAGGACGGCGATGCGGCGCCCGCCCTCGATTGCCGCCAGCGCGTCCAGGGCGGCGCGGGTCGAGTCGGGGTCGGCGTTGAAGGAGTCGTTGAGCAGCGTTGCGCCGCCGACGAGGTCACGTAGTTCCAAGCGCCACTTCGACAGCGAGACCGTGGGCAGCGCTGCCGCGGCCCCATCGAGGGGAACGCCGGCCGCCAGCCCTGCCGCCGCGGCAGCCGACGCGTTGAGCGTCTGGTGAGTGCCCACGAGCGGCAGCCCGACGCGAGCCGAGGTGGCGGCGGTCCGCAGTGTGAAGGACGGCCGGGCGAGCCGGTCAAGGACTACGTCGAGTACGCGAACGTCGGCGTGTTCCGCCTGGCCGAACGTCAGCACCGGGCAGTCGGTGAGCGAGCGCATCGCGACCACCCGGGGATCGTCGGCGCTCAGGACCGCGGTGCCGCCGGGCGCCAGACCCTGCACCAGCTCACCCTTGGCCTGGGCGGTTGCCTCGCGCGACCCGAGATGGCTGAGGTGGGCCTGGCCGACGTTGAGGACGACACCGACGTCGGGCGCGACCAGGCCGGTGAGTTTGGAGATGTCGCCGATGCGGCGGACTCCCATCTCAAGGACGAGGAACCGGGTGGCCGCGTTGGAACGCAGCATGGTGAGCGGCACGCCGAGGTCGTTGTTGAGCGAGCCGATCGTGGCGATCGTCGGCGCGGCGCTCGACAGCACGGCCGCCAGCAGGTCCTTGGTGCTGGTCTTGCCGCGGGATCCGGTCACCCCGACGACAGTCAGCCCGTCGCGCAGCCGTGCCACGACGTGGGTGGCGAGCGCCTGCAACGCGGCCTTGGCGTCCTCGACCACGACGGTCGGTAGCGCCGTGGGCCGGGAGCCGAGCACGGCCACCGCGCCGGCCCGGCCGGCCTGGATGGCGTAGTCGTGGCCGTCGACGTGTTCGCCGGCGAAGGCCACGAAGAGGCCGCCCGGCTCGGCCTGCCGGCCGTCGAGCACGGCCGGCGCGGTCACTGTCACGGCGCCGTCGCCCTCGACCGTCCCGCCGACAACTGTGGCGATCTCACCGAGGCTGAGCGGGATCATGCCCGGACCACGCAAGGATCGGCGAAGCACATCAACAACCGTCCGGTCGCTGTGCTGGCGATCGGGGGCGGGCTGGCGAAGTAGAGGATGGCAGAGGCTGATTCGCTGGAACTCATGCCTTCCAGTCAAGAGAGCGTGGTGTTGCCGGCGCGTATGCAGTTTTCGATACGTCGACGATATGTATGTTGCCGGCCGCTACAGGCGCAGGACGATGCTCGTCCTGATCTTCAAGGACGAGTCCCCAGCCCGTAGAGGTGCCGGCGAGGCGAATGCACAACACGTTGCGTGTCGCCCGCAGAGCTCCGGTCGATCCCACGGGCGAAGCCAGCGCGGCCGACCAGCCGCATCCATGCTCGCGCAGGGTGTTGGCCGGCAACGTATCGTCGGCGTATCAAAAAATGCATACGCGCTGGCAACACCACGCTCTCTTGACTGGCAGGCATGAGTTCCAGCGGACCAACACGAGCAGCGGCGTGCCGCACCCGAGCGCCAGCGTCGCCCTCACGGGCTGTCTCGGCAACGGGAATCACAGTCTATGGGTGCGAGCAGGACGAGGCCCTTCTATTCCGAGAAATGGCGCCTCGCTTTGGCATGGCGCCAACCATCACAAAGGAAGCGGTATCTGAAGCCAATATCGACCTGGCAGTCGGGAACCGATGCATCAGCATCGGCCACAAGACGCACGTCACCCGTGCCACACTCAGCGCACTGAGCCGCGCCGGTGTGGAGTATCTCTCCACACGAAGCGTCGGATGCAACCACATCGACGTGAGCTACGCGGACAGCGTCGGTATCTCCGTCGGAAACGTGGCGTATTCTCCCGACAGCGTTGCCGACTACACGCTCATGCTGATGCTGATGGCCGTGCGCCACGCGAAGGCCACCGTCCGCCGCACCGATGCTCATGACTACCGGCTGAGTGAGATACGCGGCAAAGAGCTGCGCGACCTGACTGTCGGAGTGGTCGGCACGGGGCGTATCGGCACAGCAGTCATCGACCGATTGCGAGGCTTCGGCTGCCGCGTGCTGGCCTACGACAATCGCCCCAAGACCCCCGCCGATTACACGCCGATCGACGAGCTGCTTCAGCACAGCGACATTGTCACGCTCCACACCCCGCTCACCGCAGAAACCCGCCATCTCGTCGATCGCCGACGTATCGACCAGATGAAACACGGCGCGTTCATCGTCAACACCGGACGCGGGCCACTCATCGATACCGAAGCCCTTCTATCGGCATTGGAGAGCGGCAGATTGGGCGGCGCGGCGCTGGACGTCCTCGACGGCGAAGAAGGAATCTTCTACACCGACTGCCGGAACAAGCCCATAGAGAACCGCCAGCTGTTGCGACTACAGGATCTGCCGAATGTGCTCATCAGCCCGCACACGGCCTATTACACCGACCACGCGCTGAGCGACACCATCAGAAACAGCCTCATCAACTGCCTCAACTTTGAAAGCGGGAAAACATGGACAGGTTGAAGATCGGCGTCATCTTCGGGGGCTCTTCCGAAGAACACCCCGTCTCCGTCAAGTCCGCCCAAGAGGTCGCAAAGAACCTCGACACCGGTAAATACGAGCCGTACTGGATCGGCATCACGCAGTCCGGTGCCTGGCAGCTCTGTGACTCCCCTGGCACAGACTGGGAGAACACCGACGCTCGGCCGGTCATGCTGTCACCCGACCGAAGCGTCCACGGACTGCTCGTCCTGGAACAGGACCGATTCGAAGTGATCCGTCTGGACCTCGTGCTGCCCGTCCTGCACGGCACACTCGGCGAAGACGGGGCGATCCAGGGCCTGTTGGAGCTCTCTGGCGTCCCCTATGCCGGCTGCGATATCCAGAGCTCTGCCATCTGCATGGACAAATCCCTGACCTACGCCGTCGCCAAGAGCGCGGGCATCGCCACGCCAAATTTCCGGGTGGTCGCGGGAGACGAGAAGGTCGACGCCGAACAGCTTCCTTATCCCGTCTTCGTGAAGCCGGCCCGTTCGGGCTCATCCTTCGGCGTCAGCAAAGTCGCCGGAGCAGAGGACTTGCCGAGTGCGCTGGAGGCCGCACGGCAGTACGACTCGAAGGTCCTGATCGAAGAGGCCGTGGCCGGGAGCGAGGTCGGCTGCGCGATCCTGGGGGACCCATCCACCCCGATCGCGGGCGAGGTGGACCGCGTAGCCCTCTCCCACGGATTCTTCAGGATCCACCAGGAGGAGTCACCCGAGAGTGGTTCGGAGAACTCGACGTTCATCGTTCCCGCCGACATCTCCGAAGAATCGCGTCGGCTCGTCCAAGAGAGCGCCAAGACCATCTACCGCACACTGGGCTGCCAGGGGCTTGCCCGCGTGGACGTGTTCCTCCAGGACGACGGCCAGGTGGTACTCAACGAAGTCAACACCTTTCCCGGCATGACCTCCTACAGCCGCTATCCCCGGATGATGGGCGCCGCAGGAATGCCGCTTTCCGACGTCATCGACCGGCTCGTGTCAATGACACTGCACCGGAAAAAGCGATGAACGGCGACTTCGGGTACCTGGACGAGCTGGTGCCCGGCATCCGTTGGGATGCCAAGTACGCCACCGGGGACAACTTCACCGGAAAGCCGGTAGACGGATACCTGGTGAATCGGATAGTCGGCACCAGAGCCTTGTGCGCAGCCCTGGGGCGAGCGCAGGAAAAAGCCGCGTCCCGCGGCTTCGGCTTGCTTGTCTGGGACGGATACCGTCCGCAACGCGCCGTCGACTGCTTCATGCGCTGGTCCGAACAGTCGGAGGACGGCCGGACAAAGCAGCGGCACTACCCCAATATCGACAGGTCCGAGCTTTTCGACAAGGGATACGTGGCTGCCAAGTCAGGCCACAGCCGCGGCAGTTCCGTCGACTTGACGCTCTACACCCTTGCCACCGGAGAAAATGCTTGCATGGGTGGTGACCACGACCTCATGGACTCGATCTCACATCATGGAGCAGCAGGAATAAGACCCATCGAAGCGGAAAACCGCGAGCACCTTTGCTCCGTAATGGAGGACTGCGGATTTGCTCGCTACGCCTGCGAGTGGTGGCACTACACGCTGGAAAGCGAGCCTTACTCAGATGTCTATTTCGACTTTCCCATCACATGATGGAAGCCTCCCTTACGTCTCACAGTGGGGAAGCCTGGACCGGAACGACGAGGTCGTCATGCGGCGTGCCGCCCCATCCAGGATCGACGTCTTCCTGAGGCGCACCGATCCATCGCAACTGCACGACTGGACCTCCGACGGGTACCACTCGCGCGAGGAGTACCTGTTCTGGTCCCGCAAAGTCTGCGGCTTGGCATGTCTGCAGTCCCTGCTCCACGGCTGGACGGACACCCGACTGCTGATGCGTGAACTCCTTGCGCTGGCCCTCGACTGGGGTTGCTACGTGGCGGAACCCCAGGGCAAGGTCCAAGGACTGATATACCGGCCATTCATGGCTTGGGTCAGCTCACACTTCGGATTCAAATGCCAACTGGTCGAGAACACACCGATTCAAGCATCCGCCCGAGCGGTGCGCCCCGGGCAAGCCCTGATCGCTTCAGTGTCTCCTGAGATTCGCGACCCAAGCACCTATAAACCGCGGCGGGGAGGGCATCTTGTGCTGGTTCATGAGGTCCATGGCGGGACGGTGCGGTTCCATAATCCGTCGGGCTACTCCCACAATGCGGACTCCGCATCGCTGCCCATGCGCGTATTCGAGCGCTTCCACGCAGGACGAGGAATCCTGGTCAGTGTGACACCGTGAGGCCAGGCGAACCGGCACCGCGCGCCGCTGCGAGCGCACGATTGAGGGTCTGCTGAGCCGGCATCAGCCCGGCCCGGGCGGGCGCGGGAGGAGTGTGGTCCCTCACGGCCCGTCCCCCGAGCCGTGGTCGGCCTGAAAGAGCTCCAGTTGAGCTTCTTCGGCGCTGCCGCTGCGGGCTGGAGACCGCTTCGGCGATTGACGTCCTGCGGTGGGACTGCCACGGTATCTGCGGACGACCCGCCAGGACGTCAGGCGGGCGGCGCCGCGCTCGACCGGTGCCCGGGCCCGCCGGGGGCCCCGGTGACGCCCGCGCTCAGCCAGGGGCCGGCGCCCTGGGTCGGCGGGATCGGCCAGGACGGAAACGGCCTGGCCCTCACAGATGCGGATGATCCGGTGAGTGCGGGCGCGGTCAGGTCGTGAGCCCGGCCCGACAGCGTGCGGGCGGAATACCCCACGACGGTCGCTGAGATGTACCACGGGGGTCGGGACGCCCCCCGTACACAGCCTTCTCCACACCCAGCTCCACCGGCCGGTCCGCGTTGCCGGACCGGTCCGACCCCTGCGGTACGGCGATCATCGGGGCCCTGTTCGCGGCGGTGCCTCACTGCAGTCGGGGCCGACCACTTCGGTGGTGGGCTGCATGACCCTCGGGATCAGGACCAGGGCTTGTTCCGGGCTGCCCGGCATGAAGGTGAAAGCCGGCCGCCCGGTGACTGCCCGCACCTGCACCCCGTGCCGGCGGCGCGTGGGGGAGCAGTCCGCGCGTGAGACTGCGACCCGGTCGCACTCGGCGAGGGCGCCGCCCGGCAGAGGGTCGAGTACGGCAGGACAGATGACCAACGAGGCCCCCCGGGCAGCATGATGGAGACATCAGACATCTCGATCAACAGCCCCGGGGCCTCGCTCGTGGCGGCTCGCAGACCGTCACTTGACGCGGCCACCTCGAGGCTCACCGTCGGCAAAAGCGGGATCACGTCACGGCGGCAAGCCGACGAGCCCCGGGGCGAGAGGGTGATCGCGGTGGTCCCCCGCGCCGCGGCAGCCGTGCGGCACGGACACCGACAGATGCGTCCAAGTGCCCGAAGTCTTCAGTTGGACTCACTCGTGGACATCGACTTGGTTCAGCACGATTGAGATTCGCTGACTTCGTGAGCCGTGTGAGAGGGGCACCTGCGTGGAAATGGTGTTGCGCTACCAGGGGGTGAGGAAGAGCGATGACGATCCCGATCCCTGGCGGACCACGATCCACCCGGGGACGGTGCGCCGAGTGCTCGCCTACTTCCGCCCGCACATCCGCATGGTGGCGCTCTTCGTCGTAGTCGCCACGATGGAGGCGCTGACCGTCGCCGCAACTCCCTTGCTGCTGAGGGAGCTCGTCGACAACGGCATCGTCAAGAACGATCGCGGGGTCGTGATCTTGACGGCCTGCCTGGCCGTCGGCCTTGCCGTGCTGGGCGCGGGGTTGTCGCTGGTGTCCGCCTACATCTCCGGGCGGATCGGGCAGGTGGTCAGCTACGACCTCCGGGTTCAGGCGCTCGACCACGTCCGGCGGCTGCCGCTCGCGTTCTTCACCCGCACCCAGACGGGGGTGCTGGTCGGCCGGCTGCACACCGAACTGATCATGGCACAGCAGCAGTTCAGCGGCTTGCTGATGGCGGCCACCAGTGCGGTCATGGTCGTGGTGGTGCTGGCCGAGCTGTTCTACCTGTCGTGGCTTGTCGGCGTCATCACGCTGGCGCTGGTTCCGATATTCATCGTGCCCTGGGTTCACGTGGGGCGGGTGATACAGCGGCGCACCCAACGGCAGATGGACGAGAACGCCGGCCTCGGCGGACGGCTGCAGGAGCGGTTCAACGTACAGGGGGCGATGCTCTTTAAGCTCTTCGGCCGTCCGGACGAGGAGATGGCCGAATACGCGGATCGTGCCAATAGGATCCGCAAGATCGGCGTGAACCTTGCCGTCTGGGGCCGGATGGCCTTCGTGATGATGACGCTGATGGCCTCGCTCTTCCGCTATCCCACCGCGGAGGAGGTCTCACTGGCGTCTCTGGAGCATCTGCGGACCGATCGCGAGCACGGGAAAGCGACGCCGGATGTCCTGCGCGACGTGAGTTTTCACGTGCAGGCCGGAACCCTCACCGCAGAACTCCCGCCTGGGGCGGCTGTCCCTGGTCGCCGCCTCGATCGACGACGCGGCGGCCTGGTGCTTCCTGGCCACGCTGACGGCCGTGCACACCGGTTCCGGGGCCGCCGACGCTCTGCCCATGATCGGCTACAGCATCCTGTTCACCGCCGTGATGCTGCTCGGAGTGTCCCGGCTGCTGCGGCCGCTGGCGCGGCACGTCGGCCGACAGGGCACGCTGAGCCCCGGCGTGATGTACGTCGTCGTCATCGTCCCGATCGTCTGCGGATACCTCACCGACCTGATCGGGATCTACTCGGTCTTCGGCGGCTTCATCGCCGGCCTGGCCATGCCCCGTGACCCGCAGTTCCGCCAAGCGCTGCACAGCCGGATGATGGATACCGTCTCCACGCTACTGCTGCCCGTCTTCTTCGCCCTGTCCGGCCTCACCACCGACCTGCGGAGCATCTCGGCCGACACCCTGCTGTTCGGCGTCGCCGCGCTCCTGGCGGGACTCGCGGGCAAATACTTCGGCAGCACCCTGGCCATGAAGACACTCCGCTTCAGTTGGCGCGAGGCATTCGCTGTGGGAGGAAGTATGAACGCCCGCGGCATGATGATCATCATCTTCATCAACATCGGCTTGGCGCAGGGCCTGATCACCAAGCCGGTGTTCTCCGTTCTCGTCATGGTCGCCGTCATCACGAGCACCGCGGCCCTGCCGCTGTACCGCCGGGCGCTCCCGAAACACCTGGAGATGCACTCGGCAGCGAAGCGCCCACTCCGGCGCCGGCACCACGCCCCCTGACGACAACCGACATGCACTGATGTGCAAGTACCCGCCGGAGGTCCAGACCCATGGTCGGGCCGAGGACATCCCGGCAGCCACCGGCTGGTGGCGGCCAGAACCAGATAGTGAGCCGCCGGGTGGTGACATATCGTCGGCGTATCGAGAATCGCATACGCCCGGGCAACACCCTGCTGCATTGACTGGTGGCATGTCCTTCAACCCCTCCAGCGAACCAATGCGACCTGCAGCCCGGAATCCGGTCGTCAGGCCGATCAGCGCCGCCGAGCATATGGCGTTCGTGCGGGCCCAGCGGTCGGTCAGCTTTCTGCAGACCCCGGCGTGGGGCCGCGTCAAGACCGAGTGGCGCAGCGAGTCCCTCGGCTGGTTCGAGGGTCGGCGCCTGGTTGGTGCTGGGCTCGTACTGCACCGCCCGGTGCCGCGGCTCGACCGCTTCACGCTGGCGTATCTACCCGAGGGCCCGGTCATCGACTGGAGCGGCGAGATCGGTGCTTGGCTCGATCCGCTGGCGATCTATCTCAAGGCCCACGGCGCGTTCGCGATCCGGCTCGGCCCGCCGGTGCGCACACACACCTGGAGCGCCGCCCAGGTCAAGGAGGGCATCGCCGACCCGGGCAGCAAACGGCTCACCGACATCTCCGGCCACTGGGCCGACCCGGTCGGTGCCCGCGTGGCCAGCTGGTTCCGGGACGCCGGCTGGCTGCCGCAGAGCCCGGAGGACGGGTTCGGGGTCGGGCATCCACAGTTCAAGTACGAGATCCCGATGGTAGGCAGGACCGAGGACGAGCTGCTCAGGGGCATGAACCAGCAGTGGCGTCGCAACATCAAGAAGGCGGCTAAGGAGGGCGTCGAGGTCACGGTCAGCGACAGGGGCCCGGAGGACCTCAAGGCGTTTCACGACCTCTACGTCCACACCGCCGAGCGCGACCACTTCACACCCCGGCCGCTGCGCTACTTCGAGACCATGTTCGCGGCGCTGAGTGCCGAGGACCCCGAGCGGATCAAGCTCTACCTGGCCCGCCATCAGGGCGACTTGGCCGCCGCTACTCTCCTGGTCCGCGTCGGCACCCACGCCGTGTACGCCTATGGCGCCTCCTCCACCGCGAAGCGCGAGGTGCGCGGCTCCAACGCCTGCCAGTGGGCGATGATCCGCGACTCGCTCGCGGCCGGCTGCGACGTCTACGATCTGCGTGGCATCACCCCCACCCTCGACGCCGACGACCCGCACGTCGGCCTTGTCCAGTTCAAAGTCGGCACCGGCGGCCAGGCGATGCGGTACATCGGCGAGTGGGACCTGCCGCTGCGACCGATGGTTTACCGGGCCTTCGATCTCTATATGAGGCGGCGCGGACGCTGAACCGCACACACGACTCGATCGGTGCGGCGGTCACGACGACTCCCCGAGCCGGATCGCAGCCGCGGGGCATATCGTGGCCGACTCGCGTACGGCGTCGTGGAGTTCGGAGGGCGGAGTGTCATCGAGGAGTTCGACCATGCCGTCCTCGTCCCGCTGGTCGAAGACGTCGGGGCGACCATCACGCACTGGCCCGAGGCAACACACCTGGGAACGTCGACCTCAACACGCATCATGGTTCTTCCCTGTTTCTCTGTGCGGGGCCCGTCACCAGATGACGGGTATTTACTCGACGCCGTAGACGATGGAGCCCTGCCTGAAGTCGATCTCCCTCCGTGGCACGGCAATCTTCAGGTCGGGAGGTGCCGGAAGAGCTCGGGCAGGACGATCCGCAGTTCGGTACGGGGCGGGCACTGGAAGGGCCGGGGATGACTCCGTTGCGCGAAGGGGACTTGGGAAGGTCACCTCCGCAACGGAGAAGCTTCGTTGCGTGTGGTTGCGCATCCATCCATCATCGTCTCGCTACTGTGACCTGCGCACTCACAAGATCCCCGGGGCTTTGCAATCGCCCTGCCTGGCTACCGGCGACTGCGATATTCGCGTTACGCCGACGACACCATGCTCGGGTTCGCAGGACCGAATGCAGAAGCCGAGAAATAAAAGAGCGGCTGGCGCCCGAAAACACCACAGATGGGTCTGGGTAGCGAGCGGTAGAACTCGGTTGGTTGATTGCTATCGGCATCCGGCGGTGAGCCGGCCGTCGAAGGCGTTGAGCGCTGCCTTCCAGCGCATGGTCATCAACGGCATCCACGGCGGCCTCCCCGGCCTTGGCATCACTCATCACGTCAGCCATCAACTGTTGTTTCCAACTCGGGAGTTACACCAGTCACCGGGCTCTGTCCCGTAATCGGTGGTAGCGCTATGTGGTGGTCATTGGAGGAGGATGCGGTGGCGGAGCAGGGGAATCCGGCTCGGCCGTGCATCTGTCTCGTGATCCTCTTGGTGCGTGTGTTGACGCCCTCGGTGCGGCCGTTGTGGTGGGGGTGAGTGAGGCCGGCGTTGACCGCGGCGCGGTCGAGTTCGAGGCCGTTCGCGAAGGTGTGCAGGTGGGGCAGGTTGCAGGCGCGGACGGCTGTGATCCACTCGGTGAGCTTGGTGTCGTTGCCGGTGGCGGGGGTGAGGAGTTCAGCGAACTCCTTGACGAGACGCGCGAGTTCGGTCATCTCGGGGCAGGCGGCGGTGAGTTCACACAGGAGTTCGGCGTCCTTGTCCCGCAGGTTGTCGGGGTGGGTGAGGAGAAGGCGGGCGAGGCGGCGCGGGGTGATGACGGGCCGGTCGCCCTCGGCCCGGCCCTGGGTGATGTAGCGGTAGAGCAGATTGAGGCTGCCGGTGTAGCCCAGTTCCTTGATCTCGCGGAAGAGCTGAAGCACGGGGACGGCGGGGTCCGCGGCCCGGCGGGCGCGCAGGTGGTCGCGGTAGGGGTCGACGAGGGTGGGCCGGTACTGCGGGGCCCGGCGCAGGGCGTTGGGCTCCTGGGTGCGGGCGTAGCGCTTGACGGTGTTGAGGGCGAGGTTCAGGCGGCGGGCGCATTCGAGCAGGCCGACGCCCTTGCCAAGGAGGTCGTGGACCTGGTGCCAGCGTTCGCGGGTGGTCTGCCCGCGTGCTCCCTCGGGGCGGGGTGGGTTGACGGTGGCCCAGCAGGAGCTGTGGGAGCGGACCTCGGCCAGGGCCTTGTCGCAGAGGTTGTGCCACAGGTGCCACCGGTCGCTGACCTGCACCGCGGCGGGCAGGGCCCGGCGTATGGCCTCGCCGTAGGCGCCTGAGCCGTCCCGGCAGACGATCTCAGCGCCGGGATGTTCGCGCAGCCACGCCTCAAGGGTGTCCGCGCTGCGGTCGGGGAGTACGTCGATCCGCTCGCCGGTCTCGGCGTTGATCACGATGGTGGCGTACCGGTGGCGGCGCTTGAGCGCGAAGTCGTCCACGCCCAGCACCCGCGGTACCCGGCGCGGAGGCAGCGGCAGTCGCATGAGCATCCGCAGGGCGGTCGAGCGCGACACCGCGGTGGCCAGAGCCCGGGAGAGGCGGGCGCCCGCCCGGCCCGCTAACTCCCTGACTACGCTGCCGAGTTGGTCGGTGAGCCGGTTCGTCCGGCGCTGGTAGCGCCCCAGCAGGCCGGGCACCTGCTCACGAAACGTCTGCCGCGGACAGCCCAGCACCGGGCACACCAGGCGCCGCACCCTCACCGACACCACCACCCGCCTGCCGTCCACCGCCACGTCCGCCACCGTCCGGCCGTGAAAGCCGTGCACCCGCCCGGTCGGCGTCCCGCACACCGGACACGGCACCGGATCATCGCGGGTACGCGCCACCACCCGGACCAGCTCACCCTCATCCGCCACACCCTCGATGACCAGGGCAGACAGACCCGAAAACACCACACCCACAAGGGCATTGACCTCAAGCACGCCCCAGCCTGACACACAGTGACGTACGGTCACCACCGATTACGGGACAGAGCCAGTCACCGTACAGACCCGCTGCAAGAACGACTGACCAGCGCCCGCCAGAACAACCGCTTCATGGACAAACGCATCGCCGACCTCGAAGCCCAACTCGCTCCGTACCTCACCACCTCGCCGCCGCGCCCCTGACCCAAGCTTCTGATCCATTGCCAAACGAGAGGGGCCTGCCAACGACCGTCAGAACCAGTCGATGCCCAGGTCCCGCAGCGCTGCCCGCTGTTCCGGGGTGAGCTTGTCCCGTCTCGATTTGGTGTTGCTGTACCAGATGCCGAGCTTGGTCTCGGTTCCGTCGGGCAGGACCTCCACCGCCTTCCGGGGTACGGGTCGGTCCGCGCCTTCCCGCTCGATCCACTGGGCGAGAGCCGACAGGCCCCGCTGGAACGCTTGCTGTGCCTTGCCCTGCCCCTTGGCCGCGCCGGCCGCCGCCGGGGCAGGAGACGGGGCCTGAGTGCCCCGTATGCCCAGCGCTGTCAGCCGTTCCTGCTGTTCGGTCGACAGCTGCGCCCAGGTGCCCGGTGCGATGTGCCGGTTTCGTGTCACTGGAATGGTGTCAGTGACGGCACGTCAGATGTGGGGGGTTTGTGCTGTTGGTGGCCCGGTTTGGGGGATCGGGTCACTGACATGGGGTGGTACATGGGGGTCATGCTGCTGACACGGAGCGGTACATCCCCCTGTGCTCCGCTGTCATGGGAACGGTACTTCTGATCCTTGAGCGGCTGCGTGGCGGCATCGTGGGCTGGCATGGAGGACGGTGGTGTTGTTGATGCGGGCGGCGGATTGCCTGTGGCGTCGCGGGTGGCATTGCGTGGTCCGGCGGTTCGGCGGCTGCTCGCGCTGCGGGTGGGGGGTGAGCTGACTGCAGGTCATGTCCGGGTGGCTGCGGTAGCGCTGGGGGTGTCGGAGCGCACGGTGTGGCGGTGGCTGGCCGTCGCTGCTGAGGGCGATGAGGCCGCGGCTGCCGCTCCGGCGGACCGTGGCCGTGTCGGTGTGAGGTTCACGATCACCCCGGAGGTGCGCGGTCTGCTGGCGTTGTGGAAGGGGAACGTACGGGCGGTCCACCGGGAATTGACGGTCCGGGCGGCTCGCCAGTCCCCGCCCGGTGCAGCGCCGTCACTGACGACGCTGCACCGGGCGATTCGGCGTGATCTGTCGCCGGGTGAGCGGGCGGGGCTTGTGGGTGGGGAGCGGGCGGCGCGTAAGCATGATGTGTTCCTGGCCCGGCCGCGGGGCTGGCGGAACCAGGTGTGGGAGAGCGACCATGTGCAGGCCCCTGTGCTGGTCGATGTCGAGGGGACCGCGCGCAGGCCGTGGATCACGTGGTTCACCGACTGCGCGACGAACGCGATTACCGGTGTCGTGGTCACGCCGGTGCATCCGTCGCGGGAGTCGGTGCTCGCGGCGCTGCGCTCCGCGGTCCTGCGTGAGGACCCTTACGGCCCGTTCGGCGGTCTGCCGGAGACGGTGCGGGTGGACCGGGGCAAGGACTTCTTGTCCAGGACGGTGACGGCCGCGTTCGATCTCCTGGATGTGACGGTGGAGGACCTGCCCGCCTACACCCCTCACCTCAAGGGCACTGTGGAGGGCCTGAACCGTGCTGTGGAGGGCATGTTCCTGGCCGCGCTGCCCGGCTACGCCCGCCAGCCCCGCCCCGGCAAACGGCCTTCCCGCCCGAAGGACGAGATGCTGCTCGGCTTCGAGGATTTCACCGCCCGGCTGCTGGCCTGGACACGGTGGTGGAACACCGAGCACCGCCCCGCGCCGTTGCGGGGTAGGACTCCGCTTGAGGCGTGGCAGGACGACCCCACCCCGCTGCAGGACGTGTCGGCGGCGGATCTGTGGACGTTCACCCTGGAGGACGCCGGTACCCGCACGCTGACCACCCGCGGAGTCCGCTTCCGTAAACGCGACTACGTCGGGGCGTGGATGACCGGCCAGGCCGGGATCCACGTCCGCATCCGCTTCATGCCTCACCACGACCACTGCATCGAGGTCTACCACGCGGCCACCGGCCGCTACCTCGGTCCTGCGGACCTGGCCGACCAGGCCACCGAGGAACAGGTCAGAGCGGTACGGCGGGTGCGGGCCGCCCGCACCCGCCGCCTGAAGAAGGACCTGGAGGCTTCCCAGCGCGAGCGCTACGCCGCCGCCACCCAGCCCGAGGCTCCGCAGCGGCTCGGCGCGCTGACCGCTGTGCAGGCTGAGGCCGAGCTCGCCCAAGCCAGTGATACCGACCTGTCGGATCTCGCGATGCCGGACCTCATCCCGCCCGCTGCGCCTCCGGCCGGGTGGCGCACTCCTGCTTCCCTGGCCGCGCTGACCACGCCAGGCCGGCCCGCACCGGTCCTGCCCGGCCGTGATTCCACTCCCGCCCCCGATGGCCTGGGCGGGCGGGCCGCACGTCTCACCACCGACGAAGACGGAGATGCCTCGTGACCGCGGCCACCTACCAGTACGTCGACCTGCCTGATGCGTCCGTGGTCACCACCCGCGCCCTGCTCACCGCCCGGGAGAACATCGCCGACACCGTCGCCGCCCGCGCGATGATGTGCATCCACGGCGGCGCCGGTTTCGGCAAGACCCTCGCCGTCAACACCTGCCTGCGGGAACTCGAACCGCACGAGGACGTCCGCAAGATCACTTTCCGGGCCCGGCCCACCGCCCGCGCGGTGCGCTACGAGCTGTTCACCGCGCTCGACCTGGCCGGCGAGCCACCGCGCCACCCCAGCGAGTTCGACCGCCTGCTGAAGACCGCTCTGGCTGAACGCCCCCGCACCTTCCTTGTCGACGAGGCCCAGTGGCTCAACGGGGAGGCGTTCGAATACTTCCGCTACCTGTGGGACGAACCCTCAACCCAGCTCGCGATCATCTTCGTCGGCGGCGAGGGCTGCCACACCGTGCTGCGCCGCGAACCGATGCTCTCCTCCCGCATCTTCATCTGGCAGCACTTCACCCGCCTCACTCCCAGCGAGGTCCTCGAGGCCATCCCGCTATTCCATCCGATCTGGGCCGACGCCGATCCCAAGGACATCACCTTCGCCGACAGCCACGCCGCACACGGCAACTTCCGCGCCTGGGCCCAGCTGACTGCCCATACCCGCACCGCCCTGGCACGCACCGGCCGTCCCCGCGTGGACCAGGAACTGCTGCGCTGGGCCTTCAGCCGCCTCGCCTGACCACCCCACCGCCATGCCGCTCACCGTGCCACCGCCGTCCGTCACTGTGGTCCTCGATCCAGGCGACGACGTGATTCACACCCACACCGCCCTGGCCGCCCACCACCTGCCGTCCGGCCGGATCACCCTGCACCCCGGCCCAGGCACCACTAGCGAGACCGGCCTCGCGCACGACCTTCTCGCCGCCTTGGGAAAACCGCCTCTGCTCCCGGGCCGCTTTCCCGGCGGCCGTCAGCCCGCCTGGGAAGCAGCCACTTCCTGGACGGCCGCCCTGCCCGTCACCCGGCTGACCGTCCTGCGCGCCCACCGCCTCACCGCCCGCCGTGTGATGCGCCTCCTGCAGCTACAGGCCCTCACCGGTATCCAGCTGACTCTGGTCTGCCACCGCCCTCACCTTCCCGCTGCTCTGCACCAGGCCCTGCGGACGGCCGACTACTCCGTCACCGCCGACTTCGAGGCAGCCCGCCGCCACTACTACGGCACACCTATCGCCGAACCCCCGCCTGCAGACGAGCCCGCCGGGCCGGCCAGCCGATGGCTCACCTTGCCCGCACTGGAACGCCTCGTCTCCTACGACAGCCCGCGCCCCTGCTCCGTCCCGTGCATGCCGCCGCCGATTGCCTGGCGGCACCGCCCACCGCCCGTGCCTCTCACCACGCACACCGCCCAGCGAGTCGCCCACCGGCTGCACGCGGCGACCGCGCATCCTCGCCTGGCTGCGGCCGTCGCTGCCGCACTGTTCACCGGCGCATCCCTCCAGCAACTCGCCACCGCCCGCCCCCGCGACTACGACGACGCCGCGGCCACGCTCGCCCTGCACGACCGCGCCCGCTACACCGACGGCTGCGCCGCCTACCCCGTACCCGACTGGGCGGGCGTCTTCCTACGGGCCGCGGCCTGCTTCACCCGGCTCGGATCCGGCGAGGACCAGGAACTGCTCGCCGCGCCAGGCGACCGCGGACACCTGCTGCGCATGGCGGAGACGACCAGACTGCGCCCGCCCCAGCCGCCCGCAGCCCGCCGCCAAGGCCCGGCCGGCCGCGTGGAGTGGGACTGGGGCGAGCGGCAGGAAGCCGAGAGGTACGAAGCGATGCCGACCAGTCGCGTCAGGTCCTCGCGACGCTGAACACCCTGACGCGGTCACGCGACGAGGCAGGCTCAGCCGATCGAGAAGTTGGCGAACTCGATGTCGCTGAAAGCGATATGCAGACCGTGGGCCCGGCGGCCCCATTCGCGAAAGTAGGAGTGCCCCAGCGCACGGGCGAGAATGACCGTCTGCTGCTGCTCGCCCGCGCCGGCATCCCGAGCGGCGAACAGTTCCCGGGCTACCTCTCCCGGCAGGTCCTGGGTGATCCATCGCACCCGCGGATCGTCCGAAGACCCTGCCGGCGCGGCAAACCCGAATCGCGCCCTGGTATGGAAGACGAAGCCTTCCGCCTCGGCCTGGGCACGCCGACGGGCCCGTATCCGGGGCTGCCACCGAGCCAGGACCGCTTCCTCGATCGCCTGGACATGCTGCGGACCCGGCGGACGACGTGCTCCGGACTTCTTTGTCACCCACCGCTGCACGGTGCGCTGTGAAACGCCCAGAAGGCGTGCCAC
The DNA here is from genome assembly GCF_045041165.1 of Streptomyces sp. NBC_00057. NCBI lineage: Bacteria > Bacillati > Actinomycetota > Actinomycetes > Kitasatosporales > Streptomycetaceae > Streptomyces > Streptomyces sp. NBC_00057. The sequence continues at coordinate 9,099,609 of NZ_CP108256.1, forward strand.
CTTCCTCGTGGAGCCCTTCTCGGACCTCATAAGGAAACGCAATGCCGAGGCGCCTGTAGGTACCGGGCGTGTCAGCAGCGCTCGCTCAATTCCGTCACTGATCTCCCCCACGACTCTCTCCCCGGCGCTTGACCCCTATGGCTATCTGAGCTGCCATACCTCCCACAGACGCGGCCACCCACGATCGAGATCCGCCGTACAGGGCACACGATGGGCAAACCTGGGCTATAGACGCAGAACGGGAGACAGGGACGGTGACGGACCGAGGGCAGAGCGCCCCGGTTCGACCCGCCGATTGTCAGTGCTGCGTGGGCGTCTTTGGGTACGCAACAGGGCAACGAGCAAAGTGCTGAGGTGCATGCCATGGTTGTGCGTGCACCCACTGCGCGAGTGCCGTCGGCCCGCACTGGAACGCCTGCTGCGCCTTGTTCGGGCTCTTTGTCGCAAGGCCGCCCGCAGGGCCAGGAGACGGCGACTGGGCGGGCTTGATGCCCAGCACGGTCAGCCGCTCCTGCTGCTCGGACAGGAGCCGCGCCCAGGTGCCCGGCCGCTTCTGCTGCTCCAGTTACAGTCCGATGTCGTCTCCGGCCATGAGGACGCCGGGTGTGATGCCGGGCAGCTGGCCATCGGCATCGGCCAGGTCGGCGAGGACGCGGTGGTGGCGCTGCCAGTCCAGCGGCCAGGGGCAGTTCCAGTCCGGGTCGATAGCGGTGAGCTGCGCCGCGCGCTCCGGGTCCTGCGCTGCCCACTCCAATCCGAGGTCGACGAGGGGCCTTGACCCTGGAATCCTGCTGATGCCTCTACACCGCTGCGCCTCCGAGGATCCTCAGTGAGTACCTCTCGTATGTGCGGTGCAGAACCATCCTCACGGGGCCCGAGACCAACACTCCGCTGACAACGTACTCCCGTTCGATTCCCGTCTTGGTCACCTGCTTCTCGTACAGGGAGTCGGTCTCCTTCTTCGCCCGGTCGAGCCACGAGGACGCCTTGTCATGGTCGATTCCGGCGACGTCGAGACCTGTGCAGGAAGCCAGGAACTCGAAATCGCCTGGTGCCTTCGTACCCGCGGCGCACAGCAGGGAGGACATGTTCTTGTGATCGGCGTAGCCGGCCGACACGGTCATCCCGTTCTTGCCGCGCCCGTGAACGTACGTCCTCATTTTCCCGTCGGGCATCTCCTGCTCGACGGGCTTTTCGAGGCGGACCTTCCAGTCCTTCGCCAGTCCGGTGAGGAAATCGTTCCCGGTGTATCCCGTGGCCATCGTCCTGCCCGGGCTAAGCGTGGCCCTGGTCACCGCATGCTTGGGCAGATCGGAGGCATGCGGCAGGGTCTGTGTTGCGGACGGCTTGGGACGAGGTGCCACTGTCCTCGGCGCTTGTGGCGATGCCACGCCGGGGCTGTCCTGGCCACAGGAGGCGGTTCCCACCGCGCCGGCGACGAGAGTTATCAGTACGACGGGAACGCGGAGGGCAGCCCTTGTCCCGAGCCACTGTCCACCCGAACGCGCCCTCTGGATCTGAGGTATCACCGAGGGCCCACTCCTGCCGGGAACTTGAAGCCGTCCTGGACGACAGCCGCCAGCATTCCGGATAGGGCCATGATTCTCTTGCGCACTTCTCTCATGTGCACCTGCTCTCCGAGGGTGTTGTCTGCCGATGCGGAAGCGACTTGCTATGGAAACCAGCACCGGACGCTACACGGCCCACTCCACCCCGAGCTTCCGTAGTGCGTCGAGTTGTTCGGCGGTGAGTTTGTCTCGCCTGGACTTGGTGTTGCTGTACCAGATGCCGAGCTTGGTCTCGCTTCCGTCGGGCGAGGTCTCCACCGCCTTCCGGGGTACCGGTTGGCCTACGCCTTCCCGCTCCACCCACTGCGCGAGGGCCGTCAGGCCGCGGCGGAACGCCTGCTGTGCCTTGCTCGGGCCCGTCGTCGCATGCGTGGCCGTTGGGCTGGGAGAGGGGGCCTCAGTGGGCTGTACGCCCAGCTTGGTCAGTCGTTCCTGCTGTTCGGTGGAGAGCTGCGCCCAGTTGCCAGGCTGCTTTTGCCGCGTGAGCCATCGTCCGATGTCGTCGCCGTCGAAGACGACGCCGGGGTCGATGTGGGGCAGGTGGCCGTCGGCGTCGACAAGGTCGGCGAGCACCTTGTAGTGCCGCTGCCAGTCCAGCGGCCAGGGACAGTCCCAGTCCGGGTCGATCGCAGCCAGCTGAGCCGCGCGCTCTGCTGCCCGTTCCGGGTCCTGGCCCAGCCCGTTCTTCTGGCCCTTCCGCCGGAGGTTGGCCATCTGCTGCCCGATGGGCACCAGGCCCTCGGCCTCGCTCTCGCCCCACATCGCGTCCTGGCGGGGGGCGAGGTGTCCGGTGGACCGGTGGTAGGAGCGGAGTGCGGCGACTTTGTTCTCCCACGCTTCGTCGCCGGGCTCCCACACCATCCCGGCCTCGTCGAGCAGCGTCTTGCGGTGGGGGCCGAGTTCACCTGCGCGCAGCGCCTTGCGCTGCTGGTGGACCCACCGGCCCAGGGGGTAGCCCTTCGTCACGCCGACGGGGGTCTCGGTGTCGTACGGCACGGCGTACAGGCCGACGATCCCGTTCTCGGTACGCCAGCGGAGCAGGGCCCGGTAGCCCTCCAGCCAGACCAGGGATTCGGGCCGGATGACACGGCAACGGGTCAGGGCGGCGATGTCAGCCGCGTCGCGGGGGGAGGCGAAGTTGACCACGACCGAGGCGACCCGGCCGACCTCCTGCTGCGCCTGGCTGGTCTCCTCAGGCACGTCCCCGTTCTCCGGGCCGGCCGCGGCCGCGGGGGAGGGGCGGACGTGGATGCGCCGGCGTTCGGCACCGCGGGTCAGGGCGTGGGAGGCGAGCTGGTCGACCATGCGTTCGGAGTGCGAGCGCAGGGCTTGGAGGATGTCGACCAGGGGCTGGTAGCTGGCCGAGGCGACCATGTCCTTCGGGTCCTCCCCGGGCTGCAGGAAGACCGGGATGATGATCCGCGCCGTCTTCACTGTGCCGTCGGGGTTGGGCCGCAGAGCGCGTCCGATGTTCTGGACGACGTCGACCTGGGAACTGCGCGAGCCGACGATGCACACCGCTTCGACTCCGCGTAGTCCGGTGATGTCGACCCCGACCCCGAGCGCCCGTACCGAGGACAGGAACGCCCGGTGCACCCGCCGGTTCCGGGCGTCGATCCCGTTGGCGAACCGGTGGATCACCGCACGCCGGTGCGCGATGGGATGCTCCCCGCACAGCCAGTCCGCCCACACCCGGTCCGCAGGCACATGACGGCCCTCCTCCAACTCGTACAGCCCGGCGCCGATCGACGACGCGGGCAGCTCCTCCGTGCGATCTCTCGGTTTCGGGACAGTGGTGGTGAGAGACAGTCGGCAGTGGTGTGTTGTCTCTGGGCAGCGGCGGTTTCGGGATGGGGTTCGCTGTCTTGGAAGGGAGAGATGGTGTGCGTGCCTGCTGTCACCGGGCGATAGATGTGCAGGTCGGGCGCTGGCACGAAAGCGAGAGTTCTTACTCGTCGGCTGCGACCCGCGCCCGCCAGTTGATCGTCCTGCCGGTGCTGCTATTCGGTATGTGACGTGTGGGTGGTGATGTGGATGTACTGGACGTCGAGTTGGTTGGCGATGTTGTCGAGGACGTCGGCGAGGCAGCGGACGGTCACGGGCTCAAGGCTGATTCCTGGTCCGTTTTCCGTGGCCAGTACGGGGATGCCGTCGTGCGCGCCGACTTGCCAGGAGCGGGCGATGGACCGCAGGAGCGCGGTGACGTGTTCCGCGGGAACGGTCAGGCGCCCGTCGGGCTCGACATTGACCTCAGGTGCCGCGAGCTGCGCTTCGTGTCCCTCATCCCGAAAACTCATGCCGCCCATTCCACGCCGAGTTCGGCGAGGGCGGTGCGCTGCGGGTCGGTCAGCTTGTCCCTCCTCGCCTTGGTGTTGCTCATAAATACGCCCAGTCGGAAAGAGACCGGTTCGGCCTCGCTGTCGACCGTGATCTCTTCGCTGTGCCCGCGCGGGACGCTGGTTTTGCCCTCCCGCGCGATGTACTGCGCCAGGGCGGCTACGCCCCGCGTGAAGGACGCAGACGCCTTGGCCGGGCCACTAGCTGCGCTCTTCTTGGTTGGGGCCGCAGCGGGCGTCACGCCCAGCTGGGACAGCCGCTCTTGCTGCTCGGTGGACAGCTGCGCCCAGGTGCTCGCTTCCTTTTGCCGCGCGAGCCATCGTCCGAGGTCGTCGCCCTCGAAGAGAACGCCGGGCTGGATGTCGGGCAGGACGCTGTCGGGTTCGTCGGTAGCAAGGTCGGCGAGGACGCGGTAGTGGCGTTGCCAGTCCAGTGGCCAGGGGCAGTTCCAGTCGGGGTCAACCGCGGTCAGCTGTACTGCTCGGGCCGTGGCGCGTTCGGGGTTCCTTCCGAGGCCGTGCTTGCGGCGGAGATTGGCCATGTGCTCCCCGACCGGGGCCAGCTCGCTGTCGGCGTTGCCCCATACGGCGTCGCGCCTGGGGGCGAGGTGGCCGTGGGCGTGCCGGTAGGAGCGCAGTACGGCGAGTTTGTTCTCCCAGGCTTCCTCCCCGGGTTCCCACACCATGCCGGCGTCGTCCGCGTCCAGCAGCTTCTTGCGGTGGTCGTCTAGCTCTCCGGCCCGCAGCGCTTTGCGCTGCTGGTGGACCCAGCGCCCCAGTGGGAATGCCTTCGTGGCGCTCACCGTCGTCTCGGCGTCATAGGGCACGGCATACAGGCCCTCGATGCCGTTGTCGGCCCGCCAGCGGATAAGGGCTTGGTAGCCCTCCAGCCACACCAGTGATTCGGGCCGGTACACCCGGATGCGTAGGAACGCCGCGATGGTGGCCGCGTCGCGGGGGGAGGAGAAGTGCAGCAGCGCCGACTCGGCTGCCGCATCAGTCCCGTCCTTGTGTTCCTGTCCCTCGCTTGCGGCTGCGCTGCCGGCCCGGACGATCCGCCCGTCCTCGTCGCGGACCAGGTGGTGCAGCTTGGCCCGCGGCTGGCGCGACAGCGCCTGCGACGCGAGCTGGTCGACCATGCGCTCCGAGTGACTGCGTAGGCCTTGGAGCACGGCCACAAGGGGCGCGAACGAGGCGGAGGCGACCATGTCCTTCGGGTCCTCGCCCGGCTGAAGGAAGACCGGCACGATGATGCGCGCGACCTTGGTGGTGCCGTCCGGGTTCGGGCGGAGCGCGCGGCCGATGTTCTGCACGATCTCCACCTGCGAGCCGCGGGTGTCGGCGAAGCACACGGCCTCCACGCCCCGCTCGCCCACGATGTCGACGCCTTCGCCGAGGACGCGAACGCTTGCGAGGAAGGCGCGGTGGACCCGCCGGCCGTCAGCGTCCACACCGTTGGCGAACTGCTTCAGGGTCTCGCGCCGTTCGGAGACGAGGTGGTCGCCGCACAGCCATGCCGACCACACCCGGTCCGGCGGGACATGGCGGCCAGGTTCCAGCTCGTAGAACTCAGCGTCGATCGTCGAGGCGGGCAGGCGCTCCGCGTTGGCGATCGCGGCGTCGGACGCCTCGGCCGCATACAGCTCGGCCGCCGTCTCCGGCAGCCTCGTAGCGAACGCGGCGGCCTCCTCCACCCGCTGGTGGAAGGTCATCACGGTCTTGAGGTTGTGGCGCGTGGCATGCTCCAGGAGCGCGGCCTGGAGTAGCGCGAGCCGACGCCCCCTCAGCGCTTCCTCGGACAGTCCGAGGACCGGGTCCGGATCCCGAACTTCTAGAACATCAATCTCAAAACCTGCCAAAATACCCCGCTCGATGCTCTCCGCGAGCCCGAGCTCGAAAATCCATTCGCCGTACGGGCCTGCCAGATCACTGAGCATGGAGGCGATCTCCAGCTCCTCGCCGCCGACGCCCTTCTGGGGGCGCGGCGCGGCCAGGATCCGCGGGGTCGCGGTCAGGTACAACCTGAACTCGGCAGGGATGCGGGCGTTGTCGTGGATCGCGGCCCACGGCCTGCCAAGATCACCTGCGGTTCCGTGGGCTTCGTCCGTTTTACCGACTCTAGAAGTGATCGGGATGTCCCTGAGCTGCTTCGATGCGTCGCGGACATGTTCGCGACGCATAGATTGAGGTGAGACTGGCAGGTGCCGACGACGCGCCCCCTGCCGTCGTTGCCCTCAGCCTTCAGAGCTGGGCAGAGACCAGCCAGCGCGATGGGCACTGTGTGACTGGACAGGTGTGTTTTGGCGTGCCCAACTCTGTGGCGGCCAGTGTCGTGTTCATGGGATACGCGCGGTGGCTTGGCGGACGCGTGCGCTGTTGTCGGTGCGGAGTCGTTCGGTGATGGCTTCGTACTTGAGGCGTTCGCCTGGGGGGAGTTCAGCGAGAATGCGGGCCAGGTTGTGGCGGACGCTGGTGTCGGAGTCCTTGGCGAAGACGCGTGCCAAAGACGGATCCCGGTGATCGGCGCGGCCCCAGCAGATCACGGCAGTCTGCCGCACGAACTGTGTGGGGTGGGTGGCCGTCAGAGACGTCGGCGCGGGGGCTAGGCGGTCGAGTGCGAGCACGGTCCGTGCTTGCAGCCAGCCGTGGCCTCGTTTTTGTTCGGGATGGGTCAGCAGTGGGAGCAGGCGCTGTTCGACGCGTATGGCTTGCTCAGCTGTAGTGGCGAAGACGGCGGTCGCGTGCAGGATCTCTGCGGGCAGACGCCAGTCTCCTCCAGTATTGATCTTGAAGCGGCTCAGGGGGTGCTGGGTGCGTCGGTCGAAGGCGTCGGCCGGGTGCTCTCCAGGATTTGAGTACAGACCCATGAGCCGTTCGAACATGTCGTCTCGCACAGGCGTCGGCAGGGTTTCAGCGAGGATGGACAGCGCGTGAACGGCCTCGGAGCGTCGGTCGGCTGTGTCGTTGCGGTCTTCGGCCCACAACAGCAGGTGTGCTGCGACGCGTTCATGCAAGAGTCTGGTCGGCTCACCTGTGCCCACGGTGCTCTGGTCGTCGCACGCTATGAGGAACGCCGCGCACTGCCGCGCGGTGGTTCCCATGTCATAGAAGGGGCGGACGGTCCCGACCGGTTCGGCCAGCACGGTGTCGGCCAGTTCTCGCGCGGTCTCAGCGACAGACGGGTCGTCCACCCGCCAGCCGGCCAGGAGGGCCGTGGCCCCGCGGTGTCCCTGCTGCGCCCGTTCGCGTACAACTGGCACGGCCGCCGGAAGGTGGGCATGGAGGCTGGCAAGCAGACCCTCAGCGCCTTTTACGTCGAGCTTCCATGCATCCAGCAAGGCTTGGATGGCCTGGTCCGCTACGGGCAGTTCGGCCTTGATGCAGGCACTGAGGAAAGCCAGCATCTGTTCATCGATGTACCGGGAGGTGTTCGGCTCTCTGGGAATACATTCAACCAACAGGGGCAGCACCTGTTGCGCTGACGCCGCTGGCAGTCGCTCATCGAGCGCTCCAAGCGCTCCGAGAGCCTGCATGACCGGATGGATGCCTGCCAGCCCCGACTGCAGGCCCGTGATGACGATGTCCGTCAGGCGGGCAGCGATGCCTGCGACAGCATTATCAGGAATGAGATCCGCCTGCTGGCCGATCACCGTCGCGGCTGCGCTGCATACCCACCGTGCACGCACCTCCAAGAGGTCACATACATCGAGAAACTCGGGGACCGATTCGGCGGCGGAGCGCGCGTCCTTCCTGCGGCCGGCAAGGACGAAGTGACGCACGGCGTGTTTCGTTTCTCCGGCGCGGTTGAAGACTTCGCCGTAGCGTTGGTGGGCGAGGATCTCGTCCGTCAGTGCGCCGGAGATCCGGTCCTGCCACAGCCACTGGTGCGAGGCCCGTGAGGCGTCCGGCAGTCTGTTGTCGACCAGGGCTTCCAGCGCGCTGACGGCCGGGTTGAAGGAGAGGTCGATGAGTCGCGCGCCCTTAACGCCGACCGTGCGGGCCGAGAGCATGGCCTGGGACGATTCTCTGAATCCGACGTTGTACTGGTCGGACAGAAAGGCGATGGACCGCAGGGCGTGCCGGGCGTCGCCTCCCAGGCCCTCTCGGGTAGCGGCCAGTACAGCGCGTCGGTAGACCTCGATGGCTTCGCTTCCGAGGTCTGCAAGGGCCAGGGCGCGTCCGCGGCGCATGTGCACCAAGACCGCGAACCGTTCCGGTATGCGACCGCCCAGAGCGCGCCGGTCGAGGTCGGCAAAGGCGTCTTCCGGGCTCTGTCCGGCTCGTACGGCCAGGTCCGCCAGACAGCACTCCAACCGAATCCGCAAAAGCCCTGTCTGAGAGGTAACAACCTCGGAAGCTAGATCAGACAGGCCCGCCGGATGATCGTCGGGGTCTTCGTCGACAACGATCTGCTCGATTACCGCCAGCACCAAGCGGGGTGCCAAGGGATCGCCTGCCTGCACCACAGCCACAAGCGCGGTGGTCACCGGCGCGAGGTCATATCCGTGCTCGAACCAGTCCGCCAGCGCCTTCAAGATCACGTAGATGTCGGGTGCCGTGTCGCCAGCGTCGGAAGTCAGCCGCTCCAGGCGCTCATTCATGAACATGCGATCGCCGGCCTCGTAGCGGTCGAGCATCAACCTAGCCGCGACGGTGAATGCTGCGCTGTCCTGCCCTGCGGATGCCAGCAGGTCGCGCTGCCGAGTACGCAGCTGGCCGGCATGCCCGGTGAACGAGGCCTGTTCAAGTTCATGCGCCAATTCTCCGAAGAGCTCGGCAGCCGGCCCTGGCTCCGTCTCCGCGAGTTGCTGAGCGCGGTGTAGGGCGTCCGCCAGGCCCAGGTGCTCGAGCGGATCGTTCAACAGCGCGTAGCCATGCGGCAGGGACGGAACCGGAGGCGTCTCCACCCCGCAGAATGCCTTGGCCCACTCTGGACCGAAGACGCCAGCGACAATGTGCGGGCGTTCCCGCAGGAACCGGGACAGGGCGCGTGCGTCGTACAGATCAATCTCTATGTCGCCCTGGTACTTCTCCTGCAGGGCGACAAGCTCGTCTTCCACAGCAGTGTCATCGACGAAGCACCCCGTTGCCAGAACAAAATGCACAGCGTCGAACCGCCGCTCGGACCATCCCTCATCAGAAGTCGTAGTGCGGGGTGGACCGGTGAAGTCGGTGACGGCCGCACGGAGTGCAGGCGCCGACAGGGACACGATCCTGCGCACCTGGTAGACGTGTGTCTGACCTTTCCGCCTGCCGATGAGGTCGAGTCCGCCCTGGTCCTGTCCGGATCGGCCGTAGCCACGGATGTCGTTCATCCCGTCGACAAGCCACATGACCTCGCCGACCACGCGCTCGAACACAGGCGGGGACAGCTCGCCGAAGGGCAACGCCTCGGGGGCAGAAAGGGGCGGGCTGAGGGGTAGTTGACTCCGCCGGCTAACAAGCGCACTGAGACGGATTTCCTCCAAGGGCATTTCAGTAGCCATCCTGCACTCCTTGCTCGCCACCGTCCTGCCGGCGTCTCGCAGTCGTTGAAGTGTCTGCCTTGCGGTTGAACTGGGCTTTCGCACTGGTATATGTGCGTAGTGTGGGTGGGGGTGCCTGCGGGATGTCGACGTCGCTCAGAGGCGTCGGCGCCGATTTGGGGTGCGGTCGTTAAGACGGACGCAGCTTCTTTGTCAGAGCTGCTCGGATACTGCCTCTGGCCAGGACCAGGTGCCGGTGGGTCGCCCGTCAGGGTTCCGTCCGTAGCGGTAGCTGGCTCGAGTGCTGGGTGGAGCAAGACGAAGGAAAGTCGTGAACAGCCCTGCGTTTGCTATTCGGTGTAGGAGGTCGTCGCTTTCGGGCAAGCCGTGAGCCGTGTGTAGTTGGTACACCAGCTCTGCGTCGCGCTCGTTGGGCACAATAGGAGCGGCTGAGCACGCGCGCAGCAAGTTGGTGATGTGCTGGTTGACGGCAGAGTGGTTCAGGGCCTGCAGTACGCGCAGTAACTGGGCCAGGCTACGGGCTTGACGGGGATTCCCGTGGACGGCGATGTTACGGCTCATGAGGCGGTCGATGGCCTCAGGAACGGCAGCTTGCTGAAGTTGCGTCAGCAGTTGCGCCACTGCTGCTGGGTCATTCAGGGGGAAGTGGGCTGCGGCTCGCAGTGCCAGGTCGCGAGCGGTGCAGTGAGCGTTGAGGCGACGTAGTTCGTGGACGAGGTCATACAAGCCGACCGGGTCGGTGAGATCCACCTGGCTGATCGGGTCGCGCCGCAGGAGGGCACCGACGGTCTCGTGTGCCAAGAGGTGTTCCAGCTCGCGCAGCAGGGTGCTCAGCGCTTTCGGATCACCGAGCTGCACGCTGTCGCCGGGGCGGCGGTTGAGCAGGATTTCGGCGGCGGTGTGATGGCGGGTGTTCTCCCTGAAGGCGCGCAGGGCAGCAGCGACGATCGCCGGATCGGTGAGAGGTAGCGCTTCAGCTATGCGGCGCGCGAGGATCTCGAGGGGGCCGAAGGCCCGGACCTGCTTCAAGACGGGCAGCAGGCGGAGCGCGTCAGTCGGCGACGCCAGGGCGGCCTGTTGGGCAGGGTTCAATGACAGCAGAACTCTAATCGCTGTTTTCTGCCCGGCTTCCTTCAGCTGGCGCAACGTGTCCGCGACCGCTTTGGGGTCCTTGATCGTGCTGTCGGCCGCTGTGCGCTCAGCCAGAGCCCGAGCGGCCTGTGAGTCGGCAGTTTGCAGCGCTTTGAGGAGACTGGTGACGGGGCCGGGATAGCTGGCCGGTAGGTTTTGCAGCAGCGCAGCGATGACCTCGGGTGGTGCCGGGGCGAGTAGTAGTTCGTTCAGCAGGGAGGCCACTGCTCCTGCTTCGGTGAGGTCAAGGCACGACATATCGGTGCGCTCGAGCAAGACGCGGGCTGCCCAGGGAGCTTCTGCTCTGCGGAGGGCCTTCAACAGGCCCGCGAGCGTCCGAGGATCGTCCAGCGGCTCGTGTGCGGCAGCGCGACTCGCCAGTTTGCGTATGGCATCAGTCTCGCCGGCGTTGCGCAGGGTGCGCAGCAGGGAGGCTACGGCATCGGCATGTGTGGTCGGCACTCCCTCGGCGGCTCTGTGAGCCAGACCGTGGAGGACGGGTCGTGCTGCTTCCTCAGGTATCTGGTGGAGCTGATGCAGTAGTGCGGCGAGGCCTTTCGGATCGTGCAGAGCGGTCTGGCTGACGAGGCTGCGGCTTAACAGAGTGCCGCGCGCAGAGATCGGCAGCTCCCGGAGCAGGACTGCCAGGACGCGAGGGTTGTCCAGCGGCGCATGACGGGCCACCCAGTCAACGACACGCTGCCCGCCGACAGGCACGGCAACCGCTCCGTCCCCCAGACGGCGGGCGGCCTGGACGCTGCCCGCCTGTACGGCCCGGCGATACAGGCCAGCTGCCATCCGGTACAGCCCCCGGGTCCGTGCAGCCTCGGCCAGGCGGGTGAGATCCTGCGGATCGCCGACGTGATCGGTGAAGGCTTCCCACAGCGCGGCAGGGCCCAGACATCCCTGGCGATGAAGCCGGGCGTGCTGGTCGAGGTATTCGTCGGGTTCATAGTCGGCTAGCGGGCTCCCGGAGCGCGTCCGGACCTCGTACATGGCTGTCAGCGCACGGTTGACGTCAGTGCGGGTACCATCCTGGCGCTCGCCAGCGCAGACCGCGCGCAGCGCGGTACTCGCCCAGTTAGGATCCCCTGGCCGCTGCCTGTCGGTGAGGTAGCCGTCGGCGGCTGCGGTGATCAGCGCCAGCGGCAGTGGCTCATGATGGCCGAGACGCCGAGCATCGATTGCCGCCGTGAGCACTGCGAACTCCGTCGGCCGGAACAGATTTCCGCTTGTATAGGCGTCCACCAGCTCCGGGCCGAGCGTCAGGCGCTGCAGCACGCGGCCATCATCGCTGCCCGCGTCCAGCGCGTACACCACGCGATCAGAATCTTCGGCCTCTCGTGCCAGATCCCGCAATGTCTGCTGCTCCCGGGCGGTGAGGTGATCGGGTACTCGGATCCGCTTGGTGTGTGGGCTGCTGAGCAGGTGCCGGACTTGGGCATAGGCTCCAGGCGATCCTGACGAAGTGGCGTAGGTGTCCCAGTACTCGGCCCATAAGGTGCCCACCGCCAGCAGCCCCGGACCTTGGCTGAGAGTCTCCTCCAGCAGCACGGCAGCCCGGGAGCCCATCTCCCCGTCCAAGAAGCGCTGCGCCTCATCCAGCCAAAGCACCGTTCGCACAGGCAGCGGCGGCCCCGACAACAGTTCCACCAAGTCCTGTGCCCTGTTTGGCCGCGCCACCGACCATTGCGGGGCCATCCGCAACAGCGCCTCATACACCGTCCGTGTCTTTCCCGTCGTCGACTCGCCTGTCAGCACAGCGAACACTGAGGCGTGGCCAGCTACTGCGGGTTCCAACGCGTCACGCAGCTCCACGTCGTGTGCGCGCATCATGTACGGCGTCAACTCCGGCGTCGACTGGCGTGGCTGCCTCCCCGGTGAAGCAGAAATGGAGTGCACTCGCAGTTTCAGAGGATCACACGCCTCTACCGATGACCAGTCAGAACCGCGCGGCGCCTGGCCTCCGGCAACCGCAAATGAATGCTTTGCGGCACCACTCGCGGCAGGCAGGTCCTCGGCGGTCAGAGGACGGCAGAACACTTCCATGGTCGCTGGACCGAAGTAGCGGCGCACAAGATGCGGCACTTTGTGCAAGATATCTGACAGCTGCTGTCGTCCCCACAGATCGATTACCAGGTCGCTGTGCCGCTTCCGCAGGACTACGAGCTCCTCATCGATCTTGGTGTCGGCGACGCTGGCGGTGGTCACCACGACAAGGCGGTGCGCTCCGAAGGGGCGGCGTCCACCGGCGTAGGAGGATACCGCTTTGCGCAGGTCAGCAGTGGTGAAGGTTGTGTAGCGCTTAGCTTGGTACACCGACGTAGGCTTGCCGTCAAAGAACGCTACGACATCGATGCCCTGCTGATCCTGGCCAGGCCGCCCGTACAGCCGGGCTTCCTTCGCCTGCTCAACCTCGAGAGCCAGCGCCGCCACCAGATGCTCAACCGCTTCCCAAGCGAGTTCGTGCGTGTTGAGCAGCAGGGGCGCGGTGGTGGGCAGGGGAGAAGGCAACCGCGCTGCAGAGGACGCCAGAGGACGATCCGGTCCCAGAATCTCCCAGCCTTCGTCCTGCTCGGCCTTGACGCTATCCACCCCGGCATCTCCTGTTTCCACCCAGCAAGAAATATCATCCACGCTCCGCGCCTGGCGCGCTGTCGGCGACTTCCGCCTGCGGTGAAAAAGCGTGTGAGGGGGCCGAGTTGATAAAGCTGACCACTGCAGGCGAATCGGATAGTCATGGCCACTGAGCAGTTCACCGCCCGCCCGATGCCGTCCAGGAACCGGAGCCGATGATGTCCCCGGTTGATCTTCCGAAGCCGTTCGCGGAACGGCTGCGCGCCTTCATCGCCGATCCTCAGGCCGTCGTGGATCTGCGGCGTTACTTCGGTATCGGTCTGCCGCCCGGAGCGGCGGCGTTCACCGGTAGCCGGTTCGAGCATTTGGCGGGTGGGGGAGATCGGCCGGAGGTCGCCGACCGGATCATGGCGGAGGACCTGATCGCGGTGCAGACGCTGTCGGTGACCGTTCCGGCGCCTGTCGCGCTGGACATCTTGGAGGGCCCACTCGGCGCGCAGCTGTCCGGTCTGCTGCACGCCATTCCCAGGGACATCGACATGACTGATGCCGATATATCGGTCTTGGCCGACGGCTCGCCGGCGGACCAGGCCTGGCAACTGCTCGAAGATCAGCCCGATGTCGGCTGGGTGATCGCGGGGAAGCTCCTGGCCCGTAAGCGTCCGCGGCTGCTGCCTGTCTACGACAAGGTGGTGCGCTGCGCTCTGGGCCGCCCGCGTCCTTCGTTCTGGCTTGCCCTGTATGCCGCGCTGCGCGAGGACGACCGCGCCCTGCACCGCCAGTTGCTCGCGCTGCGCCAGGTCGCGGGGGTGCCGGAGGCGGTGAGTGCGCTGCGGGTATGCGATGTGGCGGTGTGGATGGGGCACCGGGCGGAGGGTCACGCCTGTCCTCGCTGACTTCGGCAGCGAAGGCGCCCCTGCGGCGTTCTGGCGTGTGAGGGTGACGGACTTTACCAACTGTCGCTGGGGTGTGTGGGACGTTCGCGTGGAGTGGTCCGTGGGGGCGGGGGAGGGGTGTGGACTCGGAGCTTGGGGTGCCGCCACCGGGGCGGTTCCCGGTTCGGAGGGGGCGGGCGCTGGTGGGTGGCCGGTTGCTGGTGGGCGAGTTGCGGGTGCAGGAGATCGTCCGCGCCGGCGGGCGGGTCTGTTACACGGTCGTGGACACGGACTGTTCGGTGGTGGGGGAGGCGGACAGGTTCCTGCGTACCTGCGCGGCGGGCACGGACCGTACGTACGCGTACGTGCTGGTGGATCATCTGCGGTGGCTGCGGTTCGCGGGCCTGGACACGGGGTCGGTGTCGCTTGAGGATCTGCTGCACTACATGGCGGCCCTCGGAGCGGATTATCCGGGGCCGTTCGGGTTGCCGTGGCGGCCGGGGAAGCGCCCCTACGGGCACAGCGCGTTGAAAACCGCGGCGGCCTGCCTGAAAGGCTTCTACCTCCGCCTGGGCACCCACGGCTTGAACCCCGCACTGGCGGAGGCGCTGCGCGTGACCCGGTTGCCGACGCGGGCTGACCGGCGGCGGGCGATGCTCGGGCACGTCCTGCACAGCATGCCCGCGAACCCTCTGGCACCGGCGGAGCGGATGCGTCGGCACCCGAAGATGCTCCCCGAGGGCGCCCGGGAGCTCTTGTCGGAGGCGGTGTCGTGCGCGCGGGACCGGATGGTGGTCACGTGGCTGGCCGACGGCGGTTTCCGGATCGGTGAGTTGTGCGGGCTGCGTCTGGTCGACCTGCACCTGCGGGAGCAGGCCGCGTGTGGTCAGTGCCGGGGGCCGCATGTGCACATCTGTCACCGTGAGGACAACGCCAACCGGGCCCGGGTCAAGACCAAGGCACCCTGGACGTCGCAGGACGGCACTGTGTGCGGCGGGACGGTGCGCCGGGTGAGTCCGGCGATGATTCACACCTACTTCGAGTACATCACCACCCAGTACCCCGCCCAGACCGCTCACGGCATGCTCCTGGTCAGCCTGCACGGCCCCACCCGGGGCCAACCATGGACCACGGCCGCGGCCCGCGGCATGCTGCGCCGGGCCGCAGCCCGTCTGGAGATCGGCCGGGTGGTCCCGCACGCTTTCCGGCACAGCTTCGCCACTGCGGTGCTGGACGCCGCACGGGGCAACGCGGTGATCGCGCGGGATGCCGGCGGCTGGGCCTCGGCGTCGACCGTTGAGCAGGTCTACGGCCACATGGACGTCCATGACCCGGTCTTCACCGCGGCGCTTCAGCAGGTGTGGGGGACACGGCCGTGATTCCTCTGACTCTGCTGCCCGGCCGCACGGACACCACCCGCATCGGCCGTGACCGGCTCGAACTGCTCACAGCTCTCATCGCTGCTCCCGCATTCGACCCGCTCTTCCGCGACGCCCTGATCTTCATTCCGCCTCAGCATCCGGTCTACGCCTGGCAGTGTGCCGTTGACGGCTGCCTTCGCATCCGCCGGGTCAGTCACAACCTGTGTAACACGCACAACCTGGAGTGGGAGCAGGCCGAGCGGACGGGCGAGAGCAAGCGCGCCTTCATGGACGCGGCCACCGCTCTGCCCGCCGCGCGGGGAGTGGACTACGGCCGGTGCCTGATCTGTCCCGACCGCCCGGCGATCAGTCCCACCACCCGGCTGTGCCAGCAGCACCAGACCAGGTGGCAGTACGGCGAGGCCGCCGACATGGACCAAGACTGGTTCGAGTCCTGGGCCCGTACACAGCACCCGCTTCCCGGCTTTGGCCTGTGCCGGGCGCGGTGCCCGTTCCTGGCCTGCACCTCCCTGGGGCTGTGTCTGCAGCACCTGAACCGGTACAAGATCGACAACCGCCCGGGAGCGGCCCGGTCGCGCAACTCCCGCGGCCCCCTCAGGGACGGCCGGCCGCTCCCGGTGACCTATGGCGACGAGAAGGCATTCCGCACCTGGTGTGCCACTGCGGAGCCGGTCACGCAGCCAGGACTGGTCAACCTCCACTGCCTTCCTCCGCTGCTGCGGGCCGAGATCCAGTGGGGCCTGCACGCCCACGCCCAGTCCGCACAGCACTCCGAGTGGACCACCAACGGCATCAGGAATCTCGTCAGATACTGCTGGCGAGGCGGCATCACGTCCCTGATGGACCTGCACGACGAAGGCTACAAAGACCTGACGCGCAAACAGATGGACTCCGAAGTCCGCAAGATCATCTGGGAGATCGTCAACGGTCTGCGCTGCGTCTACTACAGCCCCTCCGACACCAAGGACGCCGGCTTCCTGGAGACCGATCACTTCGGACGACGTTTCAAGAACGCCCAGAGCCACTACGACATCACCACCGTCCCCCAGCGGTGGCTGCGCGACCTGCTCTGGGACCACCTCGCCGAGTGGCTCCGTTCCCCACAGTGCCCCCGCACCCGAGGACCCTTCGACCAGATGCGCCGCGCCGCCGTCGAACTGGGCGTCTTCCTCCAAGCCGACGCCCCCGACGCAGGCCACGACCCCACCGTGCTGCGCCGTGAACACGCCGAGCGGTTCGTCGCCGACCAGCGCCACCGCGCCCGCCATGGCCTGCCGTCCCTGGGCATGGTCCTGGTCGACGGACGGTCTCCCACCGTCACCGACCTGAGCTGCCAATTCGTCTTCAACGGGGCACGCAAGCTGCTCTACAGCGCCATCACCGCCGGCCACGCCGAGCGCCTCGGCATCGACACCGGCTTCCTGACCGCCATCCCCTTCGGGGGGACCGGCCTCAAACAGCGCTCCCGCAACCCCTTCAGCGACGACGTCGCCCGCGCGCTGACCGACGAGACCAACCTGCGCCGCCTGGAGGAACTCGACCTCAACGACCGCGGACTGCGGGACATCTGGGAGACCATCGTCGCCACCGGGCGCCGCTGCAGTGAGGTCGTGGGACTGCGCCTGGACTGCATCGGCCGCTACCGCGGCCTGGCCATGCTGTGGCACGACCAGACCAAGGTCGGCAACTACAACGAGGGCATCCGCATCCCCGAGCCCATCTATCACCGCCTCGACGCCCGCCGCACCATGACACTCCAGCTCTTCGAAAGGCGCTACGGCCGCACCCCATCAGTCGCCGAACGCCCTGGCCTGGCCCTGTTCCCCTCCCGCATCCGCAACCCCAACGGCCGGCAGCCGATCTCCTACGGACACTTCAACCAGCGCTTCAGGACCTGGATCGCCGACCTCGACCTCGGCGGCGCGTACGTCGCCCACCAGGCCCGCCACACCCTGGCCACCAACCTGCTGCGCGCCGGCGCCACGCTCACCCACATCCGCCGTTACCTCGGCCAGCTCTCCGAACGCATGGCCGAGCACTACGTGAAGATCACCAACAGCGACCTCGAAGACGTCCTGAACACCGTCTGGGTGGCCGGGCCCGGCGCACCCAACCCAGGCGAACTCCTCTCCGGCGACACCGCGCCCATGGACCGCGAGACAGCCCTCGGACTGGCCCTGGACCTCTCCCGCCGCAGCACCCCCGCCGACGGGGGATTCTGCACCTACCAACCCGTCGTCGACGGCGAATCCTGCCCCTGGAAACTCGACTGCGAGAACTGCGACAACTTCGTCCTCTCCGGCGCAGACCTCCTCTACTGGCGACGCAAAGCCGAACAGTGGCGCTCCATCGCGGAAAACGCCCCCGACGACGCCACCGCCGACTACCTCCACACCGTCTTCGAACCCACAGCCAAGGCCATCAAAGGACTCGAACAGGCCTTGGCTGCTCTCGGCATTCTCGACGAGGCCCTCATCCTCGACCTGCGGCGCCCTCAGGACTACTTCCACCGAACCTGGAGCACCGCTTTCCGCGCCCGAGACCTCGCAGCACTACAGGCCCCCGACGACGCCGCAGGGCAGCCATGAGTACTTCCCGCACCGACGCCGCCGTCCGAGCCCGCCGCCAAACCACTCAGGAGATGCTCGAACGCCTCCGGACCGCCTTGGCGGCCATGGCGCGCGACCATAGGCCTGTCACCGTCGCAGCCGTTGCCCGTACCGCCCGCGTCTCACGTACCTTCCTTTATCAAAACCAGCAGGCCAGAGCCCTGATCGAGCAGGCCACCGGCACAAGCAGACACCACCCCGGAGTCTCCAACAGCGGCAGCCGCGTACAGCCCGCCTGGAAGGAACGTGCACTCAACGCCGAAGACGCACTCGCCCAAGCCCAGCGCGAAATCCGCACCCAGCGCACCCACATCGCAGAACTTCTCGGCAAGATCCGCGACCTCGAACACGATCTCCCCGAAGGCTCACTTCAGCGCATCGTCACGGAGAACACCACGCTGAAGCACCACATACGACAGCTCACCCAGGACAACCAGCAGGTTCAAGAGCGCCTGACCAGCGCACGCCAGAACAACCGCTTCATGGACAAACGCATTGCCGACCTTGAAGCCCAACTCGCCCCGTACCTCACCACCCCGCCTGCGCGCCCCTGACCCAGCCTCGGACCATCGTCAAAGGGGGATTTCGCCAACGGCCGTCAGATCCAGTCGATGCCCAGTTCCCGTAGTGCGTTCCGCTGCTCGGGGGTGAGTTTGTCGCGCCGGCTCTTGGTGTTGGAGACCCAGACTCCGAGCTTCACGACCACCGGCTCCGTCTCGCCGTCGACCGCGATCTCCTCGGCGTGCCCGCGCGGCACCGGCCGGTCTGCGCCTTCCCGTCTGACCCACTGCGTGAGGGCCGCCTGATGATCTGCGATTTTTTGGCGGTGGTGGTTCGGCATTGTGATGTCAGTGCGGTAGCTGCGGTGTTTGTGCTGTTCAGATGGTCGCGGTGAGTAGTTCGGGTGGTGACACAGTTGCCGATTTCGTGCTGACGTTTTTGGTGATGATGCGGGTCGGTTTGTTGCCGGTCGGTACAGCATAGGTGTGTTGTTGCTGGTCAGGGCTGTGCTGGCAGGGGGTGGGTGCTGAGAGTTGGGGACGGGTGTCCTGTCTCTGTGAGGTGTAGGCAGTCCCGCTTTTCTGTAGGCGTGTACGGCTCTGTCTCGGTCATGTGTAGGCACAGCGACGACCTCCACGTCGTCACACAGGCCATCGCCGAATTCCACCGCCGCTTCCCGGTACAGGCGCCCCTCCGAGGCACCAGCCGCACATGGCTCAGCATGACCACCGAGGCCACAGCAAGACAGATCGAGGCCCTCCTGAACCCTCCGAGAGACACAACCCGCGTCCACGGCCAGTTGAGACATCGAGGCCCATCGACAGATCGGCGTCCTCGACTGATCACTCAGCCCCCGAGCGAGTGGGAGACCATCTGACCGAGCCGAACAGGACTCCTGGTTGACCTTCACCTTGGGGGAGGCCACAGCATCGGTGAGGCCGGGTGACGTGCTCGGCATGAGGAGGAGAGCGGGCATGGGGTTGCTGACCATCGGGACGTTCGCGACGGCGTCCCGGCTGTCGCCGAAGGCGCTGCGTCTTTACGACGAGCTCGGGCTGCTGACCCCCGCTCGTGTCGACCCGGTGAGCGGCTATCGCCTCTACGCACCGGAACAGCTGGATCAAGCCCGGCTGGTCGCCTGGCTCCGGCGCCTGGGGATGCCCCTGGCCCGCATCCAGCACGTCTGCACGTTGGAGGCAGGCCCGGCAGCCCGGGAGGTTCGTGCGTTCTGGGCCCAGGTTGAGGCCGACATCGCCGCGCGGCGGGACCTCGCTTCTTTCCTCATCGACCATCTGTCCTGGAAGGACCCCGCCATGTCTCCGACCGCCAAGCCCCTGGGAATCCGTTACGCCGCTCTTTCCGACACGGGCCTGGTCCGTGAGAGCAACCAGGACACCGCCTATGCCAGCTCCCGCCTGCTCGCCGTCGCCGACGGCTTCGGCAGCCAAGGAGCCCCCGCAAGCGCCGCCGCCGTCGACGCGCTCAAGCGCCTCGAAACCGACGGCATCCCGGCAGGCGATCTCCTCAACGTCCTCGAAGACGCCATCGAACAGGCCAAACAGGCCGTCAACGGCGTTACTGGACCCGGCTCATCACCCGGAGAGGCCGGCACCACACTCACCGCGATGCTCTGGACCGGCTCACAGCTGGCCCTCGTCCACATCGGCGACTCCCGCGTCTACCTCCTGCGCGACGGAGAACTGTTCCAGATCACCCACGATCACACCATGGTGCAGTCGATGGTCGACGAAGGACGTATCAGCCCGGAGGAGGCCGTCTCCCACCCCCAGCGGTCCCTGTTGATTCGGACCTTGGGCCACGGGGCCGATGGCACCCCCGACATGCGCCTGCACGACGCCCAGCTGGAAGACCGATACCTGCTCTGCTCCGACGGCCTGTCGACCGCCGTGCCGACGGACGAGATCCACCGGGTGCTCTCCGAGATCCGTGAGCCCGAGCAGGCGGTCCGCGAGCTCATCGCCCTCGCCAACGGCTCCGGCGGCCCCGACAACGTCAGCTGCGTGGTCGCCGACGTCATGGAGCTCCAGCAGTAGGAGGGAGCGGCATGCACTTCGAGTTACACCAGATCCGCTCTCAGAAACTCATCCGTGAAGCCGACGAGTACCGACTCGCCCAACAAGCCAGGAGAGCCAAGCCGGCTCCCCAAGTCATGGCAGCCAGCACCTCGCGACCGACTCCACGGCGCCTGCTGGCCTGGCTCCGCGGGTGAACAACCACGCTGCCTACGGTTGAGCGGGACACCAACCGCCAACTCGTCCCGCACAACCGTAGGCACCGCAGGTCAGAGCCTCACCCTGCCCACAGTTATCTGGGACAGGACAACGGGGCGGCCGGTGTCGCTTTCTACGGTGTGGGCTTCAGGTGGTAGCGGATTCCTGTTGCGGTGAGGCGGAGTTGTTCGCCGTCCTGGACCGTGATGAGCGGGAAGAGCGGGCTGTCCGGGGCGCGGTCCTTGAGCTGTCCGTGAATGCCGGCGGCGCGTGCGAGGCGGCGTGTCCAGGTGGGGAGTGGGTAGAGCCGGCATCGGCGGTGGGCTGTGCTGTCGTGGATTTTGACGGTGGTCGCTGTTTCGTTGATGTCGATGCCGCGGATGAGCGCGAGCTGGTTGATGTCTGCCCCGGTGACCGCGTGGATGGCCAGGGCTGTGGCGTGCAGGGGGTGTGCCACCGTGGTCAGCCGTGCGGCGAGAACGTCTGCTGGTGTGTGGTCACGCCCTCGCGCGGACGGTGCGCTGCTCGTTGTGGGGGCGAGCTTGGGTGCGCCCTGGCACCGGGCGCGTTTCGGGCGGTTTGTCACCACGCCGTCCGACGGTGCCGGGGAGGTGATCCACTGCCCGCCGTCCTGGCGCCGAGGGGCAGGTTCGGTGGGCCGCTGCTGTCCGGCGCTTGGGGTACCGGTCGGTGAGTGTTCCGTCCGGTCCAGGGCGATACGGGCCTGGGGGAGGGTCTCGATGATGTGGTGCGGGGTTTCTTCGAGGAGCGTTCTCAGGGCAGGGGTGACCTGCCGGTGCCACAGGAGGGTGAGGCGGATACCGCACCGTTCCCGCAGGGCGAGTAGTTGTCTCTGGCGGGCGTGCGTGAGGCGGTCGGTGCGGCAGACGATGAGGTGCCCAATGTGGTGGGTGAGCACCCAGGTGGCGACGGCATCCCAGGCGGGGCGCTGGGAATCGGCCCACGTCCCGTACTTTTCTCCGCCTTGGGGGAGTCGTTTGCCCAGGGCATAGAGGAGGTCGTGGGCGAGGGCGGCGGGCGCTCCGTTGGCGGGGCTGGGGTCGACGGTCAGACGTCCCAGGGCGGGTTCGTGTGCGGCATGCGCGGCGGTCGTCCAGGCGGGGTGGTCGTCCTTGTCGTGGATGACGGTGACCGGTGGTGGACCGCCGGCTGTCACTACATGCCGCCGATCTTGCTGTAGACCCAGCGCACGAGGTCTTCGTCGACCTGTTTGAGGTTCAGTTTCTTCATGCCGGCGAGGATGTGGGTGGTGATGTTGGCCCAGTTGCGGAAGCTGCCGTGGGCGGCCTGCTTGTCGATCGCGTCGATCAACACGGTGTCCACGTCCGCCCAGACGGGGTGGAAGGCGGGAATTGTCTCCCTCACTTCGTCCTTGGACATCCGGGTGAACTCCTGCCAGATGAAGATCCGGGAGGCCAGCATCGGCTCACGGCGCAGGACCTTGTAGCAGCCGTCGCCCCCGGCGAAGATCACCGCGATGTTGGTGCGTTTGTCGTCCCACAGATGGCGCCAGAACTCGAACCCGGTCTTCTTCATCCACTGCGCCTCGTCACAGACCAGGACCCGGAACTCCTCGGCGAGCGCCTCCTTGAGGAGGGTGTCGAACTCGATCGGGCGGGCCGGCGGCTCACCCGGCAGCCCCAGCGCCTGGAAGAGACCGTGGCGGATGTCCCGGGGAGTCGGTCCGGCCCGCAGCTCCAGGCGATGGGTGATGTCCGGGGCGAGATGCCGCAGTGCTGAGTTCACCGACATCGTCTTGCCGGATCCGGCCGGCCCGTAGACGCACATCATGGCTTTCGCCTCGATGACGGCCTCGATGTTGTCCCGCGTGGTCAGCAGTGTGTCGGTGCCGACCAGCTGCGCCTGCTCCAGGCCCAGGAAGTGGTCTTCGCTCTCGTCGGGCAGCAGCCCGTAGTCCAGATCAGCGATCATCAGCCTTGGTCCTCATCAGGAGTAGGTGTGCGCGGGGGCCTCGGGCGGGCCCAGGTATCGGGCGCGGGGCCGTGCGGAACGAGACCAGGGCGGGCCAGCGCGCGGCGGTCCGTCTGCGCTGCTGCGCCCAGTTCCTCTTCGGCCTGCGCGGAGGTCGGGGAGGTGAGAGGCCTGGGCGGGGCGGCGGTGGTGGAGGCTTCGAAGCGCTGGCGGCGCAGTTTCTCCGCGGCCTTCAGATCGGCCTTGAGCCGGCGGGCGGCCGCGGTCCGTGCTGCCTGGACGGAGCGGATCTGCTCCCGGCTCGCCGCAGCGGCCAGGAACGCCGATCCGAGGTGGCGGCCGGTCGTGGCATCGAAGACTTCGATGGTGTCGTCGTGATGGGGCAGGTGCCGTACCGAGACCTTGGTGCCGGTACGGCCGTTCATCCAGGGGGCGAGGTAGTCCCGGCGGCGCCACCGCACTCCGCTGGTGCTGATCGTGTACGTACGGCCATCGTCCTCCAGGGCGAACGTCGCCAGCTGCCCTGGGGACACATCCGTGAGCGGTGTCGCGTCGGCCTGCCACGCCTCGACTGGCGTCTTGCCGTTCAACGCGGACGGGTGGTGGCGGGTGTTCCACCAGGTCACCCAGTCCAGCAGCAGCCCCACGAACGCCTCATACGTCAGAGGCGGGGCGTCGGGGTCGGCGAGCCGGCCACCGGTGAGTTTCTGACGGCCGGTGTAGCGGGGGAGGGAGACGAGGAACATCTCCTCCACCGCGTCGTTCAACGCCTCGATGGTGCCCTTCAAGTGCGGGGTATAGGCAGGCAGATCGGTCACGGGAACGGCGAGCGCACCCATTGCCGCGGTGACCGTAGCGCACAGGAACTCCTTGCCGCGGTCCATCCGGATCTGACCGGGCAGCCCGCCCACCGGACCGAACGGCTCGCTGCGGGTGATCGCGATCCGCAGGGACGCCAGCACCGCGTCTCGGCTCGGAGCGTGCGCGGTGACCGCGACTCCGGTGATCGCTTTGGTGGCGCAGTCGATGAACCAGGTCACCCACGGCGTGGCCAGCTCACCCTCCACATCCACCTCGATGGGCACATGCTTGTGGTCGCCCTCCCACGCCGCGTTGCGGTGCGTCGCCGGACGCTGCCCGAAGACGTCATGCGCGCGTCGCGCCGCTTCCCCGCTCTTGAGCCCGGCCCGCTCACCGCGGGTCAGGTCCCGGCGGATCGCCCGGTGCAACGTGGAGAGCGACGGTACTGCGGGCGCGTCCGGATCGTCGGCTGCCCGCTGCATCAGCTCGGTGTGGACCCGGGAGGCGTTACCGCCCCACAGTGCCAGCAGCCGCCGGACTTCCGTCGTGATCGTGAAATGGGACGACTCCACCCGTGCGAGGCGATGATCCTCCCGGGCAACGGCCAGCCACCGCCACACTGTCCGCTCCGACTTACCCAACGCCTGTGCCACCAGGCGCACATGCGCCGCACTTAACTCACCGCGGCTGTCGAGGTCCAGCAGCCGGGGCACTGCCGCCGCCCGCCCCGACGCCGGCGGGAACACGGCCACCGGACCGTGTACGGGATCCTCGCCACGTCTTCCGGGCATCGCGGCCCCTTCCCACGAGCATCAGGGCGGCACGAGTTGCCGCCCTGGTCTCAGGTATCCCAGTCCTTCTGCACTCGGCTGACCGGTATCGGCATACGACTGACAGCAGTCGCCACCATCCGATAAAGCCTCCTCCACGCAGGGCGCGGTAGACGAGCTGCTCGACCATGCGCTCATCGTGCGAGCGCAGCCACTGGAGCACGGCCACGAGCGGCTTGAAGCTCGCGCTGGCGACCATGCCGGTCGGGTCCTCGCCCGGCTTCAGGAAGACCGGCACGATGGTCGCGGCTACTGACGCTGTACGGCGGCACGTTAGTGCGAGCGGCCGCGAAGTACGCAATCCAGGTGAAGCCGACGCCTGCCTGGAACCGGGTCTGCCGCCAATCCGCGCCGCCCCGTTCCGAATCGGGGCGGCGCGGCGCATCCCCGCACCCGTAACGTGTTGAGATCGTTGGACCACAGTGCGCGACCGAGGTCATAGGTCCACAAGGGGGCTGCACGGCATCTCCATGGCTGTGATTCCTGTTACCCGGCTATGACATGTCGATCTCGACAACGGATATTCGTGCGCAAGTAGGTGCGCTACGCACCGATTTTCGTCACGAGCCGGCGCCCCCGCGCCGGGAGAAGGGGAGGCCCATGGGTTCGCACGCCCGTCCCAACCGCACCCACCGCACCGGAGCCCGCATCGCGACCGTCGCGCTGGTCGGCGCCGTCCTGCCGATCACCGCCGGAGGCCTCGCCGAAGCGGCGACCTCCACCGTCACGCACTTCGCGGACGACCAGAGCCAGGGCGCGCCCGCCACCAGAGACCAGGCCGCGCCCGACGTCGCCACCGACAACGCCTTCCTGCTCGACGCCCGCGACGGCAGCCAGGAGCGGGCGATGTGGGCCGGGACCAAGGCCGGCGAGAGCGTCTCGATGGCCAGCACCACCAAGATCATGACAGCGCTCGTGGTGCTCCAGCATCCGGAGTGGCTGGACCGGCAGATCACGGTGAAGCAGGAGTACCGGGACTACGTCACCGAGAACGGGGCCAGCACCGCCGACCTCCAGACGGGCGACAAGCTGACCGCCCGCCAGCTGCTGCACGCCATGCTGATCCCCTCCGGCGGCGACGCCGCGATGGCCCTCGCCGACAGCTTCGGCAACGGGGACACGCAGGAGGCGCGGATCGCCGACTTCGAGAACCAGATGAACGCGCAGGCCCAGCAGTTGCGCCTGACCGGTACGCACTTCGACTCCTTCGACGGCATCTCGCACGGCGACAACCGCAGCACCGCGCGCGACCTCGCCAAGCTCGGCCAGCGCGCGATGCTGAAGCCGGTCTTCGCCGACATCGTGAAGCTCAAGCAGTTCAAGACGGAGGCCGCGGCTGCCAACGGCCGTACCCGGTACTACACCTGGAACACCACCAACGACCTGCTGAGCACCTACGACGGCGCCCTCGGCGTCAAGACGGGCAGCGGCGCCGAGGCCGGCTACTCGCTCGTCTTCGCCGCCAAACGGGACAACCGCACCCTGGTCGGTGCGATCGTCGGCGCCGACCAGGAGGTCTTCGCCGACGCCGCCAAGATGCTCGACTGGGGCTTCACCCACTGACCGTCGCCGATCGGCCGGTCCGCTAGATGGGAGTCTTTGCTTCCGTGTCCGGGATGGTTCTCGGTTGGGTGTCCGGTCTTGGGTGCTGTGGGCCGGACCGATTCGGTTTTTTCTATGGGGTGTTGAGCGGTCATGGCTGGGCGTTGGTGTTGGACAAGCAGTGAGGATTGGCGGGTCACTGGGTGAGGATCACCTGGTCAGGGGGGTGAGGGCTCCAAGAGAGTAGGGTCTTTCGAAGCCGGACAACAACGGCATCCTCGCCCGGCTCCGCGCCCGCGCCGTGACCGGTGGGCGCCCAACCGAGCTGCGCCGGATGGCCCGAGATGAGTATGGCGATGCCCGCGCCGGACATGGTTTGTGTGGGCATCGCCATTGTTCAGTCAGGCAGCCCACTCCAGCCCGAGGTTGGCGAGGGCGGTGAGCTGGTCTTCGGTGAGGCGGTCGCGGCGGGTTTTCTGGTTGCTGAGAAATACGCCGAGGCGTACGGATGTCCCGTCGGGCATCTTTTCGACGTGCTGCCGCCCGACGACGGTCTTCCCCTCTCGCGCGATGTACTGCCGAAGGGCCGTGATGCCGCGCGTGAAGGCGTCGGAGCCCTTCGCTGCCCCTGTCTTCGCACTGGTTCGCGCTGGGGCCTTCTGGGGCCGTGCAGCCGGTTTCACGTCGAGTTCGTTCAGGCGGTGTTGCTGTTCGGTGTTGAGGCGTGCCCAGTCGCGGGCTTGCCGGGCGGTCCAGCGTCCGATGTCGTCGCCTCGGTAGGTGACGCCGGGCGTGATTTCTTCCAGCTTTCCGCCGGCCGTGAGGAGGGTGGTGAGCCCGGCCCAGTGGCGTTGCCAGTCGACGGTCCACCCCAACTGTCCGGGGTTCCAGTCCGGGTCGATCGCGGCGAGTTGCTCGGCACGCCGCGCTGCGCGTTCGGGGTCCTTCCCCAGTCCTCCGGGCCGGCGGAGGTTGGTGAGCCATTGCCCGACGGGTTTGTCCAGGGCGGTCGCGTGGCGTGGCGCGGCCAATGTGCCCGCTTCGGCGTAGTAGGCGCGGGCGGCGGCGAGGTTCTCGGCGAACTGTGTGTCGGCGGTGTCCCAGATCATGCCGAGCTCGTCCAGCTCATCTGCCCGGGTGCTGGACATGGTCCCGGCCCGGTAGGCCCTTCTCTGGTCGGACAGCCACCTGCCCAACGGGTAGGTGCCCTCGGCGTGTTCGTAGGGCACGTCCAGCGAGCCCTCCCGCTCGAAGTACCGCCGGGCGGCGTCGTACCCGCGGGCCCAGTCCTGACGCTCGGTGTCGAGGACCTGGAACTTGACCCACTTCGCGATCATCACCGGATCCCTGGGGGCCGCGAACCGGAGCAGCAGCCGCGACTCCTCCTCACCGTCTTCCGGCTCCGGACCGATACTCTGCGACGGATCAACGACCTGCTTCTGGGGCTCCTGCGGAGTAGCAAGCATTTCCACCGCACGCTCATCATGCGCCCGAAGCCCCTCAAGAACCTTCACCAAAGGGCGATACGAAGAGGAAGTGAACATGTCTTCCGGATGCTCACCCCGCGCCAAAAACACCGGCACGATCAGCGTCGCGATCTTGCCCTGACCGGGTTTCTGACGCAGTGCCCGGCCAATGGCCTGCACGATATCCACCGCTGACCCTTTCGGGTCCAACAGTGCCACGGAATCCACCGCCCGGATATCAACTCCCTCGCCCAGCACACGGCAGTTCGAGAGCACCGCACGCCCCGCCCTGCGCCCGAAGTCCCCCAGTACCTGGCGCCGGTGGTCCGCCTCATGCTCACCGCACAACCAGTCCGCCCACACACGCTCCGGGTACCGCTCCGGGTCGGACGCGTGCAGCCGCTGCGCGACCCTGGGCAGCCCCTTCGCGAACGCCGCCGCCTCTATCGTCCGATGGTGGAACGTGATCGTGGTCTGCAGCTGGTGCACCGCCATCGTCTCCAGCAACGCGGCCTGCAACGCCCCCATCCGCTCACCCCGCAGCTGCTCCTCGCGTTTCTCCTGGCCGGCCAGGCGGGCGGGGGTGACCACCGGGTCGGTCAGTTCCACCACCACGATCTGATACCGCGCCAAAAGCCCGCGGGACACCGCGGACGCCAGCGACAGCTCGTACACGACAGGCCCGTAGATTTTGGGATCGTCCATGGAACAGGCCAGTTCCTGCGGTAGCGGGTTCCGCGCGTTCTCGAAGCCGGCCTGGCGCTCCGCCCAACGGGGCCGGGGCGGCCGCTCCTTCCAGATCCTGGGGGTGGCGGTCATGTAGAGCCGGCGCATCGCGGGGATGACGTCCTGGTCGTGGATGGCCGCCCACGCCTTCCCCATCGCCCCGCTGGTTCGGTGCGCTTCGTCCACGACCACGAGGTCGAAGACGTCCATGGGAAGTCCGTACGCGCCCTCATGGGTCTCTGCGAGCACTGGCAGGGAGGCGTAGGTGGCGTAGACCGTCACGGGTCCTCGGCCGTGCCACAGCGCCAGCTGCGGAGGACTGGTCGTGGACCGCATATCGAGATTCCACAAGTGCGGGTCGTCATCCAGTGAACACACCGCCACAGCCGGGCCCGTATGCCCGGCCAAGCGCCACTCTCGCACCGTCTGGGTCAGCAGATCCAAAGTCGGCAGCAGCACGAGAACCCGCCCGTTGCGCGCGAGCCGCAACGCGGAATGCGCGGCAATGAACGTCTTTCCCGTACCGCACGCCGCCACCACCGTGGCCCGTAGCCCATTACGCGGAATTCGCTTTCCTGGCGGAATATCAAGACCACGCACCACGGCATCCACCGCTTCAATCTGATGAGGACGCAGAGGGATTTGCTTCGTATTCGGCATATCCGTACTCCAGAATTCACGAGAGCGGCCAGTCATACCTGACAGAGGGGGTAGCGGTTCCCTCGGGATGCTACACACTGCATCCTGTGATGCATCATCGTGGTGATGCGCGGACTCACTCTAGCGCAACAAGGTCTGTCGGGAGGCTTTTTCGGGTAGATTCGTCTGTGTACTGATCGTTTTTCAGGAAGTGATGGGCTGTTACGGGCAGGATCGGGCGAAGCGGTGTCTGGTTTCGTTCCGTCAGGTGGGGTCGGCCTCTCGTCTGAGGGGTGATGTGGTGTCACCAGGCTGGGGGTGTGCTGTTGTTCGGGATGCTACACAGGCCAGCAGTGATGCACCCGTATCCTGTAGCCAGCCGTTCCGGCGCAGCCGGAACAAGGGCGTGGGAGCGAAGCGGACATGCCTGCTTTTCGAATTGGAGCGCAGCGGAAATTCGCAATTCCCGTGCAGCGGGAATTGACGGCCCGCAACGCGGGCCGTTTCACTGGCTGTTGAAGCGAAGCGGAAACAGCCCGATCCGCAACGCGGATCGTTTCGCTTTCATATCGCGCAGCGATATGGTAC
>NZ_CP108257.1:0-270042 GCF_045041165.1 Streptomyces sp. NBC_00057
GTACCATATCGCTGCGCGATATGAAAGCGAAACGATCCGCGTTGCGGATCGGGCTGTTTCCGCTTCGCTTCAACAGCCAGTGAAACGGCCCGCGTTGCGGGCCGTCAATTCCCGCTGCACGGGAATTGCGAATTTCCGCTGCGCTCCAATTCGAAAAGCAGGCATGTCCGCTTCGCTCCCACGCCCTTGTTCCGGCTGCGCCGGAACGGCTGGCTACAGGATACGGGTGCATCACTGCTGGCCTGTGTAGCATCCCGAACAACAGCACACCCCCAGCCTGGTGACACCACATCACCCCTCAGACGAGAGGCCGACCCCACCTGACGGAACGAAACCAGACACCGCTTCGCCCGATCCTGCCCGTAACAGCCCATCACTTCCTGAAAAACGATCAGTACACAGACGAATCTACCCGAAAAAGCCTCCCGACAGACCTTGTTGCGCTAGAGTGAGTCCGCGCATCACCACGATGATGCATCACAGGATGCAGTGTGTAGCATCCCGAGGGAACCGCTACCCCCTCTGTCAGGTATGACTGGCCGCTCTCGTGAATTCTGGAGTACGGATATGCCGAATACGAAGCAAATCCCTCTGCGTCCTCATCAGATTGAAGCGGTGGATGCCGTGGTGCGTGGTCTTGATATTCCGCCAGGAAAGCGAATTCCGCGTAATGGGCTACGGGCCACGGTGGTGGCGGCGTGCGGTACGGGAAAGACGTTCATTGCCGCGCATTCCGCGTTGCGGCTCGCGCGCAACGGGCGGGTTCTCGTGCTGCTGCCGACTTTGGATCTGCTGACCCAGACGGTGCGAGAGTGGCGCTTGGCCGGGCATACGGGCCCGGCTGTGGCGGTGTGTTCACTGGATGACGACCCGCACTTGTGGAATCTCGATATGCGGTCCACGACCAGTCCTCCGCAGCTGGCGCTGTGGCACGGCCGAGGACCCGTGACGGTCTACGCCACCTACGCCTCCCTGCCAGTGCTCGCAGAGGCCCATGAGGGCGCGTACGGACTTCCCATGGACGTCTTCGACCTCGTGGTCGTGGACGAAGCGCACCGAACCAGCGGGGCGATGGGGAAGGCGTGGGCGGCCATCCACGACCAGGACGTCATCCCCGCGATGCGCCGGCTCTACATGACCGCCACCCCCAGGATCTGGAAGGAGCGGCCGCCCCGGCCCCGTTGGGCGGAGCGCCAGGCCGGCTTCGAGAACGCGCGGAACCCGCTACCGCAGGAACTGGCCTGTTCCATGGACGATCCCAAAATCTACGGGCCTGTCGTGTACGAGCTGTCGCTGGCGTCCGCGGTGTCCCGCGGGCTTTTGGCGCGGTATCAGATCGTGGTGGTGGAACTGACCGACCCGGTGGTCACCCCCGCCCGCCTGGCCGGCCAGGAGAAACGCGAGGAGCAGCTGCGGGGTGAGCGGATGGGGGCGTTGCAGGCCGCGTTGCTGGAGACGATGGCGGTGCACCAGCTGCAGACCACGATCACGTTCCACCATCGGACGATAGAGGCGGCGGCGTTCGCGAAGGGGCTGCCCAGGGTCGCGCAGCGGCTGCACGCGTCCGACCCGGAGCGGTACCCGGAGCGTGTGTGGGCGGACTGGTTGTGCGGTGAGCATGAGGCGGACCACCGGCGCCAGGTACTGGGGGACTTCGGGCGCAGGGCGGGGCGTGCGGTGCTCTCGAACTGCCGTGTGCTGGGCGAGGGAGTTGATATCCGGGCGGTGGATTCCGTGGCACTGTTGGACCCGAAAGGGTCAGCGGTGGATATCGTGCAGGCCATTGGCCGGGCACTGCGTCAGAAACCCGGTCAGGGCAAGATCGCGACGCTGATCGTGCCGGTGTTTTTGGCGCGGGGTGAGCATCCGGAAGACATGTTCACTTCCTCTTCGTATCGCCCTTTGGTGAAGGTTCTTGAGGGGCTTCGGGCGCATGATGAGCGTGCGGTGGAAATGCTTGCTACTCCGCAGGAGCCCCAGAAGCAGGTCGTTGATCCGTCGCAGAGTATCGGTCCGGAGCCGGAAGACGGTGAGGAGGAGTCGCGGCTGCTGCTCCGGTTCGCGGCCCCCAGGGATCCGGTGATGATCGCGAAGTGGGTCAAGTTCCAGGTCCTCGACACCGAGCGTCAGGACTGGGCCCGCGGGTACGACGCCGCCCGGCGGTACTTCGAGCGGGAGGGCTCGCTGGACGTGCCCTACGAACACGCCGAGGGCACCTACCCGTTGGGCAGGTGGCTGTCCGACCAGAGAAGGGCCTACCGGGCCGGGACCATGTCCAGCACCCGGGCAGATGAGCTGGACGAGCTCGGCATGATCTGGGACACCGCCGACACACAGTTCGCCGAGAACCTCGCCGCCGCCCGCGCCTACTACGCCGAAGCGGGCACATTGGCCGCGCCCCGCCACGCGACCGCCCTGGACAAACCCGTCGGGCAATGGCTCACCAACCTCCGCCGGCCCGGAGGACTGGGGAAGGACCCCGAACGCGCAGCGCGGCGTGCCGAGCAACTCGCCGCGATCGACCCGGACTGGAACCCCGGACAGTTGGGGTGGACCGTCGACTGGCAACGCCACTGGGCCGGGCTCACCACCCTCCTCACGGCCGGCGGAATGCTGGAAGAAATCACGCCCGGCGTCACCTACCGAGGCGACGACATCGGACGCTGGACCGCCCGGCAAGCCCGCGACTGGGCACGCCTCAACACCGAACAGCAACACCGCCTGAACGAACTCGACGTGAAACCGGCTGCACGGCCCCAGAAGGCCCCAGCGCGAACCAGTGCGAAGACAGGGGCAGCGAAGGGCTCCGACGCCTTCACGCGCGGCATCACGGCCCTTCGGCAGTACATCGCGCGAGAGGGGAAGACCGTCGTCGGGCGGCAGCACGTCGAAAAGATGCCCGACGGGACATCCGTACGCCTCGGCGTATTTCTCAGCAACCAGAAAACCCGCCGCGACCGCCTCACCGAAGACCAGCTCACCGCCCTCGCCAACCTCGGGCTGGAGTGGGCTGCCTGACTGAACAATGGCGATGCCCACACAAACCATGTCCGGCGCGGGCATCGCCATACTCATCTCGGGCCATCCGGCGCAGCTCGGTTGGGCGCCCACCGGTCACGGCGCGGGCGCGGAGCCGGGCGAGGATGCCGTTGTTGTCCGGCTTCGAAAGACCCTACTCTCTTGGAGCCCTCACCCCCCTGACCAGGTGATCCTCACCCAGTGACCCGCCAATCCTCACTGCTTGTCCAACACCAACGCCCAGCCATGACCGCTCAACACCCCATAGAAAAAACCGAATCGGTCCGGCCCACAGCACCCAAGACCGGACACCCAACCGAGAACCATCCCGGACACGGAAGCAAAGACTCCCATCTAGGGCGTGTTCCAGGTTCAGATCACTGTTGGGTCAAATCGCTCCGCCGGAGTGGCTCGGGACGGTAGACATCCGGGGTGACGCGAGGCGATCTGACGGATGCAGAGTGGGAGTTGTTCGAGCCGCACCTGCCGCTCGGCGTGAGCGGACCGATCCCTGACCTGCGTAAACAGTTGAACGCGGTGATGTGGAGGCTCCGGACCGGGAGCCCGTGGCGCGACATCCCCGAACGCTACGGGTCCTGGTCCACCGTCTACGGCCGCTTCCAGAAGTGGGCCCTTGCGGGCACCTTCGAGACACTGATGGAGCGGATGATCGCCGAGGCGGCCCAGCGAGGACAGGCCGATCTGGACCTGGTCAGCGTCGATTCCACCGTCGCACGCGCGCATCACCACGCGGCCGGCATGGCCGTCGACCCCGAGCTCCTGGAGGAACTGGTGAAAGCCGCCGAGGAGGAAAAGGGGCTCCAGCAAAGGGACAATCCGCCCAGGTGACGGTCGAAGGCGACCCGGTCGAGGAAGCGTTACGTGCCGAACGACGACGGATACGCCGCCGCCACAAGGCCCGCCTGAAAGCTGCCGCGTTGGGGCGCTCGCGGGGCGGGCTGACGGTCAAGACGCACCTGGCCACCGACCGGCGGTGCCGCCCGCTGTCGTTCGTGGTGACGCCGGGACAGGCGGCCGACAGTCCGCGTTTCGCCGCGGTCCTCGACCGAGTCAGGATCCGTGGGCCGGTCGGTCGGCCCCGCACCCGCCCCGGGGCCGTCGCCGCCGACAAGGCGTACTCCTCCCGCGCGAACCGCTCCTACCTGCGTAAACGCCGGATCCAGGCGGTGATCCCGGAGAAGAAGGACCAGGCCGCCCACCGCAAGAAGCGAGGCTCGAAAGGCGGCCGCCCCCTCTCCCACGACGCCG
Source organism: Streptomyces sp. NBC_00057 (assembly GCF_045041165.1). Classification (NCBI taxonomy): domain Bacteria; kingdom Bacillati; phylum Actinomycetota; class Actinomycetes; order Kitasatosporales; family Streptomycetaceae; genus Streptomyces; species Streptomyces sp. NBC_00057. The sequence goes on from NZ_CP108257.1 coordinate 4,288, forward strand.
AGCTCTACAAGGAGAGGAACACCGTCGAGCGCGGCATCAACAAGATCAAGGAATGGCGAGGGCTGGCCACCCGCTACGACAAGACTCCTACCAGCTACCTCGCCGGACTCCACCTACGCGGATCGATCATCTGGCTCCGGAGTCTCCGCCCCACATGATCCGAACCTGGAACACGCCCTAGTCGCGTGGCGGCGGAAACGTAGCGTGCGGAGCGGCGAGGGCCGCGTCAATCGCGAGTTTGATGTCCCAGCCGAAGAAGTCGTTGAGATCGCGGAGCATCTCCAGCGCCCGCACGGTGGCTTCACCGAGCGGACGCGCCATGCGGTTTGCCGCGGATGGGATGTCCACCGGTTTGAGGCACGCCATTTCCATCGCGTGGTCGGCCCGTTCGCCCAGACCGAGCGAGGTGTATCCGGCGGCCAGAGCGACCCACTTGAGGTGCTTGCGTGTGCTCGCGGCCAGCAGCACGGTCCCGTACAGCGTCTGCATGGGACTGCCGGCGGTGCCGTCCCCGCTCGGTGACGGTCCCCCGTGCTGTTGCTCCAGGCGCTTCCGCTCGCTCTCAAGCAGTGCAAGAGCCTCGTTCAGCACACGACCGGTGCGGCCCAGTTCGTTGAGATCATGGATCATCCGGTGCTTCCTCCCCATCAACTGCCCTGACCCTACGGTCGGCTGGGGGTGACTGCGGCCTCGTTGCCCGCAGCAGGCCCGTCTCAGCGACGGCTGGCGGCAGTGGTCACAGGACGGTGCCGTGCAGGGCGCGGCGGTCACCGGACAGGGCGTAGCGGCGGGCCGCCAGGCCGTGGTCCAGTGGTTCGCCGATCTCTTCGCACAGCGGCGCCAGGACGTCGGCGGCCTCGGTGTCGGACAGGTAGGCCGGGGCGACTTCGAGCATCAGCTCGCCGATCGCGTGCGTGCTGGCAGCGAGGTCGTCGACGGTCCGGCGCAGCGCGGCGAGCGTGGGATCCGCCGGCGGATCAGCGGGCGGTGGGGGCGGTGCGGTGCGGACGTCGCGGACGGCCTGGCGGACCACCGCGCGCACTGTCGGCCCATCGAGGGCCTGGAGGCCGCTGTGGGCGAGCGTGGCGAGTCGGTGGGTGATCAGCTCCGCGACGTCGCCCGTACGGCCGGAGACGGCGATCAGGGCGCGCTGGGACAGGCCGTAGTCGAGTGCGGCCGCGGCGGCCGCGGCGGCCGGGTCGCTGTCTCGCGTGCGAGACGGATCGGTGGCGGCGGTGACGGCGCCGTGGATGGCGCCCAGGGCGCGGGCGACGTCGAGCAGCCGGTACGCCTGCGCGCGGCTGATGCCGAACTCCGCGTCGCAGTACGCCTCCCAGCTCGGGTAGCCGAGCGGTATCCAGACGCGGGCGGCGTGCGCGTCCCGGACCCGGGCGGCGAGCACCGCCACGGAGCGCCGGACGTCGTCCATCGCCTCGCGCAGCGCGGTCGTCACCTCGCGGGCCTGCACGGTCGTCAGGAGTGGCCGCGCCGGTTCGGCGACGTCGTCCTGGTCCTGGTCGTGCTCGCCCATGACCCCATCGTCCTCCGGGCCGGGAGACCGGGCCAGGGCGTACGGATGTCCTCTGACAAGTGATCTTGACCGTTTGCCAGGCAAGTTTGACCGGTCGGGAGGGGGTTGGCGGGTCAGGTGTAAATGTCTCGGCCGTACTCCTCGCGGCTCAGCTGGAAGTCACCCGGCCGATCACAGCGGAGCTCCTCATACCGCCGCGCGAAGACGTCGAGCGCTTCGTGAACCGTGCAGCCGGATGCGTCCCGGATCGCCTTGATCGCAAGAATGATCCGGTGATCCAGGATGTCGCGGTCCACGCTCTCGGGCAGGTCTTCCATGAAGCTGACCGTACCGATAAGTCCACCGGTCAATATCTCCTGGCAAACGGTCAAGATCACCCGTCACGGGACAACGGAAGCACGGCCGCGAGCCCCGCCTCACAACCTCACACCCTCGTAGCTCACCGCGTCTACCTGCGCAAACGGGGTGTGAGGCTCACAACCTGCCAGCCCTCACCGGGCTCCAGGCGCTCCTTTCTTCGCGGACGCGGCAACGTTGGGATGGGGCCGCCGGGAAGGAGACCCCTGCGGCGCATGGCCTGGTCGCGGCCGCGGCACCGGGCGGTGCAGAACTTGCGTGGACGACGGGTGGACTCGGGCAGCGGCTGGGCGCAGGTGGGGCAGTGGCCGGCCTCGATGACCGGGCCCAGCTTCTGGAGCAGTCGCCGGACGCGGTCTTCGTCTTCCGGGGTGTACGGCTCTGCGTCGGCACGGTATCCGGCGAGAAGTTCGGCGAAGACGGAGCGCAGCGTGGGCAGGTCGCGGCGGCAGGTGCCGAGCAGGTCGAGGTACTCCTCCACCGGCCAGGTGGCCAGGACGGCGGAGCGGGAGAGGTACAAGCCGACGGTGTCGATCCGGTAGCGGTCGGCGGTGTCGAGCAGCAGGTAGCCGAGCAGCTGCCAGGCGCTCGCTTTGGGGAAGCGGCGCGAGTCCTTGTCGCTCTTGAAGTCGATGAGGAGTCCGTCGACCACGAGGTCGGCGTCGGCGGTGATCCGCGTGCTGGGGAACGTGGGGCCGGGCGTGCAGCCCTCGGGCCGGGTGCGGGCGCGCAGGGAGACCAGGGGGCCGTCCGCGGCCTGGTGGAGCTGGGCTACGACGTCGGCCACCAGGTCGCGGTGCGGGAGCTGGAGGAGACGGTCGAGGGTGAAGGAGCCGGGGTTCTCGCGCGCGGCAAGATACAGCGGGGTGTGTTCGAACCCGACGGGATTGCGGGTTAGGACCTGGTACCAGGCCGCAGCGATGAGGAGGCGGGCCAAGTCCTCTTCCTCATCGTGGGTGCGGTCGATGGGGGTGGCGCGGTTGGCGAGGTCCAGGGCGTGGACGGTGTGCGTCAGCCGGGCGGCGAGCTCGTTGCCGACGGCGTGCATCCGCAGGCCCGTGCTTTGGTAGTCGCGGCCGGTCTGTTCGATGCCGAGGGCGGCGGCCAGGTCCACGGGTGCGGCCGTGGTGAAGGCGAGGCGCAGCCGGGTGTCGATCGCTGTCCCGGCGGTGCCGACCTCGGTGCCGACACCGGGTAAGGGCAGCAGGACGCGATCGGCGCGGTGCTGGGACCGGAAGGACTCCCGCAGCGGCTTGGCACCGGCGGACAGTTCGCGGTCCAGGAACCGGCGCAGCGGGCTGCGGGGGTTGTCGACTCCGCTCTTGAGACTCATACAGGGGCCGCCCTTCGGCAGGCGCGCCGTTGGAGGCGACGCGGTGAAGTGGTCACGGAACGGATGGTAGGAACCGGGACTGACACCGTGTCGCCCGCAGGGAGTAGCCAGCGGTATCCGCAGTTCAGTGGTTCACCGGATCGTGTGATCCGGGCCCTTGGCTATCGCCGGATACGTGCGTGGATACGGCGGTGGATACGCGTTGTCACGCTGCACCTCACAGGCTCACAGTGGTGAGCAGCACGCGCAGCCACAGCGCCTGCGGCAGCGATGTCTACGACCGGGTCCTGGCCAACCGCGTGATCCACTCGTCCCTGACGACACCACCACCGCCTCAGGCGCCTGCATGTGCACCTGATGGCTGATGACTCCCGAACCATTTGACCGATCATCACACTTTGGGAGTATGTGTTGAAATCCTTGGCTATCAGGGTAATTCTGAATTGACTCATCGTCTCCGGCCCAAAGGCGAGTTGGTCTCTATCGTCCGATTCACGCGGCGATGCGGCTCGCGCCTGCACGAGACATGGGCGGCATCCCGCTACGCGAACAAGGGGTATGCCATGTCCGTCCTGACCGATGTCCGCTCAATTCCGCACAGTGAGACGCGTTTCTCGCTGACCGCTTTCTTCGCCACCGCGATTCCGGTTGGCGGCAATCCCCTGGGGGTGGCTCTCACGCCCGGCGGGACACGCGCCTATGTGGCCAACAGGTCGTCGAACACGGTCAGCGTGATCGACACCGCCACCAACACCGTTACCGCAACCATCCCCACAGGCGCGGGGCCCACGCTCGTGGCGATCGCACCTGACGGGGCCCACGTCTACGTGAGCGTGGCCGACGCTGCGCTGCTCAGCGTGATCGACACCGCGACGAACACCGTCACCGCAAGCGTCGCAGTGGGGGCGGGAGCCACGGGCGTGTCGGTCACCCCGGACGGGGCCCGCGTCTATGTGGCGAACCAGAACGCGAGCACGGTCAGTGTGATCGACACCGCCACCAACACCGTCATCGCGACCATCGCGGTGGGAAATGGGCCGACCGGTGTGACGGTCACTCCGGACGGAGCCCACGTCTACGTGGGCAACCTCGCCAGCAACACCATCAGCGTGATCGACACCGCCACCAACACCGTCACCACCACCATCAGCGGGCTCAACGGACCCGCTGTTGTGGGGATCACCCCGGACGGCGCCCACGGCTACGTCAGCAACAACGGCAGCGACACCGTCACCGTGGTCGACCTCGCGACAAACGCCATTACTGGCAGCATCGTGGTGGGCGACCAGCCGCGTTTTGTGACCATCAGCCAGAACGGTGCCCATGTCTACGTGGCGAACTACGGCTCCAACACCGTCAGTGTGATCGCCACCGCCACCAACACGCTCGCCGGGAACCTGCGCGTCGGGGCAGGCCCCACCGGCGTCGCCGTCACCCCGGACGACTCCCGCCTCTACGTGACCAACACCGACGCGGGCACACTCAGCGTCATCCCCCTGACCCTGATCCCCAACGAGGGAAGCACCGCGGGCGGCACCATCGTGACCATCAACGGCCACAACCTCGCCAACGCCACCGCCGTCCACTTCGGCACCGCCAGCGCCACCATCCTCACCAACACCGCGACCTCGATCACCGTCGTCAACCCAGCCGGGTCCGGGGCGGTCCCCGGGACGGTCACCACCCCCGGCGGCACCGGCTTCCTGGGAGACTTCATCTACTTCCCAGCCCCCCAGATCAACGACGTCAGCCCCACCGAAGGCCCCTCCGACAGCGGCAACACCGCCGTCATCACCGGCTTCAACCTCGCCGGCGCGATCTCCGCCTCCTTCGGCCCCAACCCCGCCACCATCCAGTCCGCCACGGACACCCAGCTCACCGTCACCGTCGACCCCGTCCAGAACCCGGGCACCGTCCCGGTCACCGTGACCACCCCCGGCGGAACCGCCGCCGGCCCCGATTACACCTACTGGCCCCAGCCGACCATCACCAACGTCACCCCCAACACCGCGTCGACCAGCGGCGGTACCCCCGTCACTCTCACGGGCACCGACCTCGCCACCACGCAACAAGTCACCTTCGAGAACGTCCCCGCCGACTTCTCCGTCATCTCCGACACCCAGATCACCGCCGTCGCCCCACAACAATCCCCAGGCCAGAACATCACCATCTCGGTCACCACCGCCGGCGGCAGCACCTCCTGGAACTCCTTCACCTACCAGGACAACCCGTCCGTCTGAAAAGCAAGTCAGACAGCCTCCCGAGCCCCGCCGCAAAGCGCCCAGCCCCGGCACGGCGGCCCGCCCGCTCACCCCGGCAAGCGGTGTGGTTCCTCCGGCAGGGGGCGAGGAACGCTCCGTACAACCTGATCGCCGGTGGCCCGTACGAGCCCCCGTGTCAACAGGGAGTTCCTGGACGCCTGCGCCCTGGAGACCCACCGGGGCTCCACCGACTTCTTCCAGGGCCGGCTGTTCCTGATCCGCGACGACCAGCAACTCCTTTGCGCGTTCAGGACGCAATACCTGGGGAAATGGGCTGTGAGACTCACAGATTTCAAAGCGCGCGGGGGCGGCCGGCGCACACCTACGATTCCTGTCTGTCTCACTGGACGCGGCCGCGCATCTGACCTGCCGCACTGGCGCGCGAAGCGATCTCAGCCGCGACGGTCAGGGGCACGGGAGCGTGCTTCTCAGGAGTGGGGTGTCATTCCTTGCGGGTCGCTCTGCGGGGCGTACGTCTTCATTGCCTCGTCTGTCATGAGTGCTGAGATCCGGAGCCATTCCTGGTGTTCCACTTCGGCGGTGCGGAGCCATTCCTCGGCTCGGTAGCTGTCCAGTGCCTGCCCGGCGATGTCGCGCTGGTATTCCTGCGCGTCCTCAGCGGCGCGAGCAACGTCCTGGACCGTCATCCCGGTGGCCTGTGCCTGTACCCGGGCGCGGTAGAACCGGGCGGTGCTGGGGGCGAGGGGGACGGGTTCTTCGAGGGGATGCAGCCAGACGGCGGGCAGGACGGTGTAGGTGATGGCGGCGGGGAGGGTGACCTCGTTGCCGTCGGTGTCGGTGACGAAGCCGTCGATCTCGTACTCGGGGCCGGCGGGGAGGTCCAGAAGTTCGATCTGGTCGGCGGTGAGACGCAGGGTGACCCGGTTGGTGGTGGTGGCCTCGTAGCCGTCGACGGTGGCGCCCTCGGGATCGGTACCGGTGACGGTGAGGTCGAAGCGGTCGCCGCGGCGCAGGTTCAGTCGCATGTCGGCGGCGAAATCGGCATGGGTGCGGGGGATACGGTGGCGGAGGGCCGGCGGCAGTCGCTGGGGGACCTTGACCTGGTAGGTCTCGCCGATCCGGATGTCCTGGACGCGCATAACGGCCTCCTGCCCCCTCTCCAGCCTCCCCCGAGCCGTCCCCAACCGCCAAGGCCGGGACGGGGCGCGGCGGCCTGGTAGAGCTGTGGCGGGGTCGAGCGTCGGAGTTGGCGGATCATGCTTCAGTGCCATGGCTCGTGCTCAGCCGCTCGTGCGGGTCGTTCGCTCCTAGCCGTCGTCGCTGGTGGTCCCGTTCAGGCCCGGGCGCCGGTTCCTCTCAGAGCGGCGCACCACCTCGCCTGCGGCGAGCGTCATGGCCGCCACGGCACGGACCCAGCGGGGCCCGCCACGCTCCGCCCACACCACACATACGCACCCGCCGACAGTAAGCGCCAAGACGCCGAGCAGTACCAGAACGATCATGTTCCCCACCTCTGCGTTCATTCGTTCGGTCCTGCTGATCGTCTCAGGTCGGGAAGGGCGTGCCTGCGAGATTGAACCCCTACGGGATCGTCAGCCTCACCTAACGTGGATCTCCTGACAGGCCGCGCGAAACGCATGGCCAGCGACCCGGCCCGCCACCTCCGCGCTCAGCCCCGCCAACTCAAGCACTCACTCGCCAGGTGAAGCGCTCAGTCACAGGTCGATTGCAGGAAATTCCGTGGTCATGCATTTCCCCAATCCAGGTCCAAATAGTCGATGTCGTTAATGGCGACGTCTGAGATTCCCATGGCGCGGCCTCCGCCGTCCTGGAAATACACGTCTTTGAATCCTTCGGCGATGATGTCGCGCATCTGCTGGTCGCTGGCACCCGTGTCGCGGGCGTCGAACAGGCGCTGCGCGTACGTCGCGGGGAGGTGGACAGTGAGGCGGCGGAAGCGGCCGTCGTCGGTCGTGCCGACCGGCGCGGTGTAGCCGAACCGGGCCCTCGTCTCCACCGTGATCCCGCCGGTGGCGGCGGCCTGTTTCCGCTGGCGCTTGCGGACCTGCGGCTGCCAGCGGGACCGGACGGCGCCGTCGATCTTCGCTGCGATGTCCTTCGGCGGGTGTTTGCGCTCGCCCTTGCGGTAACGCTCCACCGACCGCTGGCTGACCCCGAGCTCCGCCGCGACGGCCTTGGTCGTCTTGAGCTGCTTCATCAGGAAGTTGATGCGGCCCTAGAGGGTCTTGGGCGGCTCCCGGGTGAATGCCTCCCGGTCGGCCCGCTCAATCGCGTCCTCGATCTCCCCCACCGGTCAGCTCCCGTCCGTGAGCGCGCTGTGGCCGTAGCGGTTGCGGATCAGCTGGGCGCCGGTGGCCGGGGCGAGGTCCACGACCAGGCGCTCGCCTACACCCGAGGCTGTAGTGGCGTCGGGCGTGAGGTAGCCGACAGTGCGCAGCTCGCCGACCGCCTTGTGGTAGGCGTCGCGGCCCTCGGCGGCCCCGCGCTCATTGCGGGTGAGGGAGACCAGCTCGCTGATCGTGGGTTCCTGTCCAGGGAGGTAGCCGGTGGCGAGTTCGGCGAGGACACCGCGGGCACGCCAGGTCAGGCGCATGTCCCGCATTGCCTGCGCGAAGAGAGCCGGGTCGTGGACGGGCGGGGTAGAGGGGACCGGCCACTGCGGAACGGCGGTGGCGGTGTCATTGGTGTTCAACGGGTGCGGCTCCTTCGGTGATTTTTCCGGTGTGGGCGTGTCGGGGTACGGCCTATTCGCCTTCGTCGAGGACGGCGTCGTGTAGGTTCTCGCGGCCCGTGTCATCTGCCGGGCCTCTGACCTGGGTGTTCCTCGGGCGTCTCACGCCGTGTCATCCGCTGGAGTCTCAGCTCCGTGTCATTTCCTCGCCGCTTCGGGCGGATCCGCCCGAAGCGGCGAGTCTCTTGTCCTGTCGCGGTGCATCTGACAGACGGCGAGCTGCTGACCTGCCGGGTTGCCACGTCGCTTGAGAGCGATGGCCCTCGGCATTCTCAAACGACGTGGCTTTCACGGAAGTTGCGTTCGCCGTACTGCTGGAGCTTGGAACGCGGTAGGGGGTTGCTGTGTTTCAGCGGTATGAGAAGCACTGTGATTGTGGTGACAGTCGGCGTCGCCGCCGGTGTCTGCCTGATTTTGGTGGATCGCGCTTTGCTGTGGGCAGAGCGCCGTGGGTGGATCTATTACCGCAAGACGAAGGGGCGTACTTCTGCGCTGGTAGAGGGGTTCTCTCCAGCCGCGCAGGCGGTGAAGCAAGCGATGGAGCAGGAGAGGTTCCGCAAGAACGTCCGGATCGGAGAGGGGACGCCACTTGGCGTTGACCTGGACGAGGGCGTCGCGCGGATCCGTCGCTCAGGGCCCGGGCGGCAAGAATCCGCCAACCCGAATGAGATCGAGTAAGAATCGGCCAGCTTGAATGCGACAGGACATCTCTGACCTGCGCTGTCTCACGGAGATGTCATAAATGCCATCCAGATGACACGGCGGCTGAGAAAATGACACGGGATTTGAGAACCTACACGTCGCCGCCCTTGATGTGGCGGGCCGGGTTGAGGCCCTTCTCCATGAGGTCGACCGCCCACAGCATCGACTGGACGCCCTCCAGCTTCGCCAGGCCGGGCGTGGGCCCGAGGCGGAAGGCGCCGGGCTGCGGCTTGCCGGACGCGGCGTACGGGAGGAAGTCGAGCGGGCTCTCACCCGGCGAGGGGTAGACGACGCAGTCGGACAGCACGGCGAGCGGGTACAGGCCCGTCATCTTGACCATGTTGTTGAGCTTGCGGTGCATGTTGACCCGGGCCTTGCTGATGACGGCGGCCCGGATGTCCGGGCGCCAGGTCGGCCGCTGGAGGGCCGGCCACGTCTCGCCCTCCTTGTAGTGCTTGCCCTGGGGGCGCTCGCGGAGCTTGCCGACACCGCCCTTGACGGTGGCTTTGATGGCGGACAGGACGGCGGCCAGGGCCGAATCGATCTGCTTGTGCTGCTCCATCGCGGCGAGGAACTGGCGGTCGTCCAGGTCCCGGGTGACGCCGAGGTCGGCGAGGGTGTCGACGTAGGCGTTCTTGAGGCGGTCGTGCCACGGGTCCAGGTACGCGCCGGTCTCGCGGCGCAGGTACGCCTCGATCGGGTGCACGTCGTGGCCGAGCTCCTGGGCGTAGGCCAGGGTGTGCGTCTGGTACCAGGCCGGGCCGGTCGGACGGGTGCCGTCCGGAGTGAACGGGCTGGGCAGGCGCGGGTCCAGCTCGATGTGGGACAGGTCCGCCAGCCAGCTCCCGGGGATCTTCGGGTTGAACTTCGGGGCGTGGAAGTGGTCCGGGGCGCTGAGGCCGACGACCAGGCGGGCCGCGGCGGCGAGGAACGCGGTGTTGAGGTCCAGGCCGACCGCGAAGGGCAGGGTGCACTCCTCATCGGACAGCGTCTCCACCGCCCGCACCCACTGGTATGCCTCTTCGTTCAGGAATCCGCCGGTCCAGCCGCTGTTGACGACGACGGGGTGTTCCGGGGTGGCCTCCGGCGGTGCCGGGTCCATCGGCTCGGTGCCGAGCGAGCCTGCGTTGTAGCCGGAGACCCAGTTCCCGGTCTCTGGGTCCTGCACGGCCTTCGTCGGCGGGCGCAGGGCGGTCATCAGCTCGAGGCCGGAGACGGCGGTGGAGCCGCGCGGGGTGATGACCCGCTGGGCGTAGACACCGAGGACGCGGGCGATGTCGGCCGGCTCCATCTCGGAGACGCCGGGCCAGGACCGCTCGTCGAGGGCGTCCCACGACAGGATCGCCAGCTGCACGCACTGCCGCTCGCGGCCCTGGGCCTTGCGGTAGATCCGCGCCCAGGGGCCGAAGCCGCGCTGGGTGAGCTGCCACCCCTCGGCTGGCCGGGCCGCGGCCAGCGGGTCCTCGGCGACATCCACTTCGCCCACGGCGACATGACCCAGGCCGCCACCGCCTACGCCACCGCCCGCACCGAAGCCGAGCAGCACGGCAACATCGGCGAGCAGGCCATCGCCCAGGCCCACCTCGCTCTCACGTACGCCTTCGCCAACCCCGACCGCGCGGACCGGGAGATCACCCTCGCCGAGCAGCTCCTGGCCGGACTCGACCAGCGCGCCACCACCCTGACCGCCCAGATCGCCGCCCTCGCCCGCGATGCCGGCGCACCGGGTCCGGCCGTCGACGACCGCGCCGCCCTGCTGCGGACAGAGATCACCACCGCCGGAATCACCGCGGCCGCACTGCTGCTGGAACTCGCCCTCGCCCTGCACCACACCGTGCGCGGGGACGCTGCCGCAGTCCGAAATGACATCGCCCGGCTTGACGAACTCACCCGGAGCGGCGACTACGCGTACTACACCGACATCGCCCACTCCCTGGCCGGACTCGCTCTCGCCAGCGCCTCCCCGGCACGGTGTGGGGGCCTCGGCAGCCGCACTCGGCGGCTGCCGTGCCACTGACGGGACCTACGGCGCCCGTCGGCGGATGGTTCACCCGGCGCACCGGTGAACCATCCGCCGACGGGCGCCGTAGTGGCCATCGGGGGCACGGCGCAGCGACTGTGCCGCCCCCGTTCTCGACCCTCCCGGCTCCGTCGCCGGGGCGTCCCGACAAGGAGTCAGAAGATGATCTGGTACGTCCTGGCCGTGGTGCTGGGGCTGGCGCTGATCGGGGCGGTGGCCGCGCTGATCGTCACCGAGCGACGGCCCCGCCCGCCGAAGCCCGGGCGACGCCCCCGCCCGCCGAAGCCCGTCGCCGCCTCGGCGGCCGTCGTGGGCCGGGAGGCGCTGGACGTGGTCAACGCGGGCCTGCGCCGGCTGACGGGCGAATGCCTGCGCTCCGGCCGGTCGCTGCCCGACCTGTACGCCGTCGTCTACTCCGAGGAGCGGCTCGCACTGCTGCTGGCCGGGGCCGAGGAGGCCGCCCCCGCGCCCTGGAGCGTCGAGGCGGACGGCGAGCGCTGGACGATCTCGCCCGACAATCTGCACCGCCCCGGCCCGGAGGGCGAACCGGCCCTGCCGTACGCGCTGACGGTGACGGTGGGCCTGGACGGACCCGACCGCGTGCTGGTCGACCTCTCCCGGGCGGCGGGGCCCGTCTCGGTGACGGGTCCGGACAAGGAGGTGCGCAGCCTGGTGCGGGCCATCGTCACCGAGGCGCTCGCCGGCCCGGTGGGGGCGCTCGCCGAGGTCACCCTGGTGGGATCCCTGGCCGACGGCCGGTTCCTTTCCGGCGACGAGCTGCGGACCTCGCGTCTGCACGACGCGGCCAGTCTGGAGGAGGCGTTCGCCACGGTGGCGGCGTCGGCGGGCACGGGAGCGCCGGAGCCCGGCTCGCCCGACGTCACCCAGATCTTCCGGCTGATCGAGGGCAGCAGCCGGATCGCCGTCCAGGGCGAGGCGCCGCACTTGTTCGTCGTGGACGCCTCGCAGCTCCCGCGACGGGAGGGGGCACTGGCTGGTCTGCGGCGTGGGGACGCGCTGCTGGTGGTCGGCGAGGCACCCACGGGGTGGCGCTGGCGTGCCGGTGCGGACGGATCGCTCGACACCGGGCCGCTCGGCCTGGAGATCAACCGGCACGCGGGACGTCTGGCATAAGTGTCATCCGGCCTCGCGGTCCAGGCCGCCCGCGTACAGCCCGCGGCTGTGCAGCGCCTCGCGCAGGGCGCGGGCGGCGTAGAACGTCCGGGACTTGACCGTGCCCGGCGGCACACCGAGGACCTCGGCCGTCTGGTTGACGCTGAGTCCCAGGTAGTGCACGTGCAGCAGGACCTCGCGCTGTGCCGGCCGCAGGTCCCGCAACGCGTCGGTGAGCACCTGGGAGGTGAGCATGTGGTCCACGCCGTCGGACACCGGCAGGTGGGCGAGTTCGGGGTCGCCGGTCTCCGGTGGTCTGGCCTGGCGGGCCCGGTGGCCGTCGATGACCAGATTGCGCAGCGCGGTGAACAGCCAGGGCCGCACCGAATCCGTGGTCGGGTCGAGTTCCTCGGCGTGCCGCCAGGCGCGTATCGCGACTTCCTGGAGGACGTCCTCGGCGCGGTGCCAGTCGCCCTCCAGCCGCCGTGCGGCGAACTGCAGCAACGCGCTGCCGTGGAAGTGGTAGAGCGCTCTGAGGAACTCGTCGGGGTGGGGTTCCGCGGCGCGGGGGCCAGGTATGAGGTCTTCGGTCGAAGCGCTGTTCGACAAGCGCCCTTCCTCTCCGGTCGTCTGTGGGGAAGACGGGCTCCGCCGGCTGCGGGACAACCGGCAGGCGCCGCCGCGAGCCGCCGTGCGCCCGTGCGGCGCCCGTCAGCCTGCGGCGGCGGTGAACTCGCCCCGTCAGCGCCGGTCAGCCCGGTTCGCGAGAGGAAAGCGAGCCCACCTCACGGGACGTCAACTCCCGGTTGCAGGCATGTACGTCGGCGATGTCACCGTTCCAGTAGTCGGCCGCCTTCCCATCGAACTTGCCGCGTCCGATCACCACAGTGCCAGTGGGTTTCACGCTGCTGGAGGCCACCCTGGTTCCCGCGAGCCGGCCGTCCACGTAGACCTGCATCCGGTGGTCCTTCTGACTGTACGTGCCGGTCAGGTGGTACCAGCGGCCGGGCTGCGGCTTCTCGGGCGTCTTCGCGACCGTACGGGCACCGCTGAAACTGAAGGCGAAGTTCCCGTCCGGGCCGGAGTACTGGAGGAAGAACGTGCTGATCCGGGACAGGGCGGTGTGGATGCCGGTCATGCCCTGGGGGTTGAGGCGCACCCGCGCGGCGACCGAGTAGTCCTTGCCCACGGTGTCGAGCCGGGTGTTGGAGTCCGCGTATCCGCTGGTTGCACGGCGCCGCCCTCGGGGCCGTCGGTCCACTGCGTGCCGCCCCTGACCACGGCGTCGTGCTCGCCGGCCTTCGCGGTGCCGGACTGGTGCAGGGGCCACCAGCCGAGGCCCTGCAGCGACTCGGCGTCGCCACCCGGTTTCGCCCCGGCCTGTTCCTTCCCGGAGTCCTGGCCGCGCACCAGTTGGACGACGACGAAGGCCAGCGCGATGGTCAATACGGTGATCGTGGTGATGAGCGGCCATCTGCGCGGCATGAATTTCCTCAGGAGGTGCGGCATGTGTCACTGGTGATTACGCGTCCGATCCGGAAGTGGTTCGGTGTGCCGTTAAGTTGTGACAGGCCTGTGAGACAGCGGACCTGTCCGCCCCTGGATGTGCGCCGGTGCGCCGGGATATGCGGCGACGCCTTGTCCGGGGCAGTGGAACATGGGGAGTTGCGACGTTCCGGCGGCGCGGGCGCATCGTCCGCCAACCGTTCCCGAGTGTTCACGACGCGGTCGCCGGCGTCCGCCGTCCTTCTCCGGCCGTTCACCAGGAAGGACCACGCCGCGACCAGTCGCTGGTTCTCGGCGACCTGCCGGGCGACGCCCCGCACTTCGACCAGATGCTCCAGGTAGAGGTCCCGGGCTCGCATCTTCTTCTTACGTGCCTGGCCACGCATCTGCATCCGGACGGCAACGGTGACGCCGATCGACAGCACCACGAAGGCGATGCCCAGCAGAATCAGTAGCTTTCTGCCGCCGGACATCAGCCATGCTGATGCTGGACAGCAGGGGCATGAGCATGTAGATCCAGTTCGCGCCCGAGTCCTTGCCGACCGGCTACGGCGGCGCCGAGAGCACCACCGGTTCCGTCGGGAGCTGTGGCGGGACGACCCTGGGGGGGGCGATGGAAGATGATGCGGGACATCGAGGCTCTTCATCTGTGCTGTGACCTTGGCGCCGGGGCGGACACAGGGGCTTCCGTCAGGACACGAGCCCGCGCACCGCGACCGGCAGATCCCGTTCAGGGAGTACGGCCGGGGCGCGCGGGGTCGGCGGATCAGTTCGCGGCGAAGCCGCCCCCGCCCGGGGTGCGAGGTCCGGGATGTCCCGGTCCCGTCGGACGCAGTCCCGAGAGGAGGCCGTTGAAGCTGTCGGTGACGACGGCCAGACTTGCCGCCCGCTGCTCCTGCACGGCCTGGTTCGCGCTGTCGACCGCCACGGTGATCAAGTCGGCGAGGATCTCCGGATCGTCAGGGTCGATCACCGAGGGATCGATGCGCAGCGCGACTATCCGGCCGTCGCCGGAGACCGTCGCCGCGACCAGACCGTCGTGCCGTAGCCGGTGGCCTGGACTTTCGTCAGGTCCTCCTGGACGCCCGCCATCTCGCCCTCCGTACGGCGGGCCTGGTGAGCCGGCGCGGCAAAGTCGATCCGACCGTTGTCGGACATGGCGTCACGTTCCCTGCGTTGGGGAAGAAGAGGCGTGGTGGCGGCTGCGGGGCGCCCGGGACGGGCCTGCTGTCGGCGTCAGATGTGCGTGTTCGTGGCCCACACCTGCTTCCCACCGGCCATGATGACGACGTTGCCGTCGGGCTGGATGACCAGGGTGGCGTTGGTGAAGCCGGCGGGGTTCGAGGCCCATATCGCTCGACCGGCTGCGGTGTAGATGACGAGATTGCCGTCATCCTGGAAGGCCGCCATGTTGCCCTCGCCGGAGGTGCCGGCAGCCCAGAGAACCCGCTTTTCCTGCCGGTCGTAGAGCACGAGGTTGCCGTCGGCCTGCATGCCCAGCTGCAGCCGGTCGGACTTCCAGGACGTGGCGGCGTGCAGCTTCGCGACCGGCTTGATGACGACGGGCGCCGGAGTCGTCGTACGGGTTTTGTCCGCGGCGTGTTCCGGGATCTTGGCCTGGGCGGTCGTCTGCCCCGTCGGTGAGGTGTGCCTCGTGGTCCCCGTGCTGGGGAAAGTGGTCCCCGGGCTGGGGAGAACCCCGGAGGGCGCCTGGCTCTTGCCCTTGTCGGCGTGCTTCTTGGGCGTCGACGACGCGGATTCCAGCCCTCCCGGCACGCCGGGGCTCGACGCGGCCGGTTTCGCCCCACCCGGTTTCGCCCCGGCCTGTTCCTTCCCGGAGTCCTGGCCGCGCACCAGTTGGACGACGACGAAGGTCAGCGCGATGGTCAATACGGTGATCGTGGTGATGAGCGGCCATCTGCGCGTCATGAATTTCCTCAGGAGGTGCGGCATAAATGTGTCACTGGTGATTACGCGTCCGATCCGGAAGTGGTTCGGTGTGCCGTTAAGTTGTGACAGGCCTGTGAGACAGCGGGCCTGTCCGCCCCTGGATGTGCGCCGGTGCGCCGGGATATGCGGCGACGCCTTGTCCGGGGCAGTGGAGGGGAGAGTCCGCTCGGCCTGTGACCGGTGTAGGAGCCGGGTACGGCATACGCGCCGGGCCGGGCGTTCGGTCGGTCAGGCGTCCAACAGCTCGCGCAGCGTGGCCTCGCCGACGCGGAGACATTACTGCGGAGGAGCTCGGCCTACTCAGCGCACCCTGATCATCGCGGGCTGTGTCCTCACCATCGCCGGGATCGTCGTCCTGATCGCCATGGTCAACAGCTCCCCGGCACCCGGCCCTTCGCCCCCGGACTCCTCCGCGCCGCCCGCCCCGGCGCGTCCGGAAAACGACGCCGCGCCATTCGCCACCGGTCCCTCCTCTCGTGGGGACCGGTGTCGAATGGCGCAGGCGGCTCGGGACCGCGCCGGGCCGGGATACACGTAAAGCCCCTGGTCAGGCTGGGGTCCGTACTTCATTCGGGATGAAGGAGACGCGGGTTCAAGACGCCAGGCGCCGCAGCCGACTGGCTGCCTCCTGGAGGACGTCGTCCCTCTTGCAGAAGGTGAAGCGGACCTGGCTGCGGCCGGCGTCGAGGTCGTCGTAGAAAACGGAGTTGGGGATGGCGACGACGCCGCAGCGTTCGGGGAGAGCGCGGCAGAAGGCGTAGGCGTCCTTCTCACCGAAGGAGGTGATGTCGGTGGTGATGAAGTAAGTGCCCTGGGGTTGGTAGACCTCGAACCCGGCCGCGCGCAGGCCGTCGCCGAGCAGATTGCGCTTGCGACGGAGGTTGGTGCGGAAGCTGTCAAAGTACGAGTCCGGCAGGCGCAGCGCTTCGGCGATCGCGTACTGGAAGGGGCCCGCGCTGACGTACGTCAGGTACTGCTTGGCCGTCCGGACCGCTGAGACGAGCGGGCCGTTCGCCGTGACCCAGCCAACCTTCCATCCGGTGAACGAGAAGGTCTTGCCGGCGGACGAAATGGAGACGGTGCGCTCACGCATGCCGGGCAGGGCCGCGATGGGGCGGTGCGTGCCCTCATAGACAAGGTGCTCGTACACCTCGTCGGTGACGACCAGCAGGTCGTGCTCGATGGAGAGCGCGGCGATGGCGCTCTGCTCTTCGGCGGTGAGGACCATCCCGGTCGGGTTGTGAGGCGTGTTGAGGAGAAGGAGGCGGGTCTGCGGGGTGATCTTGGACCGCAGCTCGTCCAGGTCCGGGCGGAAGGACGGGCGCGCAGGGTGAGCGGTACGCGCTTCGCTCCCGCCATGGCGATGCAGGCAGCGTAGGAGTCGTAGAAGGGCTCGAAGGCGATGACCTCGTCTCCTGGTTCGAGGAGGGCGAGCATGGTCGCGGCGATCGCCTCCGTCGCCCCTGCGGTGACCAGGACCTCCGTGTCCGGGTCGAAGCTCAGGTCGTAGAAGCGGCGCTGGTGGTCGGCGATCGCCTGACGCAGCTCCGGGATGCCCGGGCCCGGCGGGTACTGGTTGCCGCGGCCGTCGCGCAGCGCTCGTACGGCGGCCTCGCGTACTGACTCCGGGCCGTCCGTGTCCGGGAAGCCCTGGCCCAGGTTGATCGCGCCCGTCGCTGTCGCCAGTGCCGACATCTCCGCGAAGATCGTCGTCCCGAGCCCGTCCAGCCTGCGGTTCAGCAGCGGCCTGCCGCCCATGTCTTTACCATCCTCACCCGGGTATCCGTCGATTCTTCGAGCGCCATCCTGGACTATGCCCGGACGGGCGCTCACGCGGCCAGTGTCCAATAGGTAGGCGAAAGGGGATTGACCCAGTCCACGCCGCCGCCAGAGATCACTATCCCGATCATCCCCGACTCGTGGGGGATACAGCCGCTGAGGACAGCGGCCAGGGCGCAGGCGCCACTGGGTTCGGCGACGACCTTCAGGTGTCGGAAGGCGAACGCCATGGCGGTGGTGATGTCCTGGTCGGTCACGGTCACGATGGCGTCGAGGAGCTTGGAGTTGACGGCCCAGGTCAGCGGCGAAGGGCTGGTGTGTCCCAGGCCGTCGGCGATGGTGGCGGGGACCTCGGGCAGGGCGATGCGCTGGCCGCAGCGCAGGGACAGCAGGGTGTCGGCGCCCTCTTGCGGTTCGACGCCGATGACCTTGATGCCGGGGTGGAGGTGCTTGGCGATCGTGGCGGTCCCGGCGGCGAGGCCGCCGCCGCCGACGGGGACGACGAGGGTCTCGATTTCGGGGTGGTCGGTGAGGAGTTCCAGGGCGGCGGTCCCGGCTCCGGCCATGATGTGCCGGGAGTTCGCCGAGGGGACGACGGCCAGGCCGTCACGGGCGGCGATCTGGGCCACGAGGGTGTCCCGGTTCTCGGAGTCCCGGCGGTAGGTGACGACCCTGCCGCCCAGCGCGCGGATGCCTTCGACCTTCGGGGTCGGGGCGTCAGCGGGGATGACGACGGTGGCCGGCACTTCGAGGAGCCTGCCGGTCAGGGCAAGGGCCTGGGCGTGGTTCCCGGAGGAGGCTCCGATCAGACCGCGGGCGCGTTCCGTCGTGGGGAGGGATGAGGCGTGGTGGTAGGCGCCGCGGAACTTGAAGGAGCCGGTGCGCTGGAGGCTCTCGGCCTTGCACACGACCGGCCAGCCCGCGGCCTGGTCGAGGGAGAGCGCGGAGAGGGCCGGGGTGCGGGCGGCGGTTGGAGGTTGGCGGCGGCGTCCTCGACGTCGCGGGCGGTCAGCTCGGTCACGGCCGGTACCCCCCGTTGGTCGTGGCGGTGGCGAGGATCATGCGGATGAGCTGGTCGTAGTCGATGCCCGCCGCGGCGGCCATGGTGGCGAGGTTCCCGGTGTGGGAGAGGCCGGGCAGGGTGTTGATCTCCAGCCAGACCGGGCTCGGTCGGCGCTGGGCAACGTCGGGTGGTGGCCGGGTTCGCCGTGTCCCTGGCGAGCCTGGGGTGACGGCGAGGCTGTATGCAGATATCCGCCGCGTTGGGTCCGAGGGCGCTGCGGCGCCGGACTGACTCCCGGGCCGCTACGTGCTCAATCCCCTCGCCCCGCACGGGCCGCCCGGACGCTCTCCTCCAGCGCCGCCAACAGATCCACCGGCGCCGCCGGCCCCACGGGCTCGACCAGCTCGCCGCCGCTGAGTTTCGCCGTGACCAGCTGCTCCAGGGCGTGCCCGTACCCATTCTGCAGCTCGCTCTCCTCGATGCCGGGCAGTGATCCGATCAACGTCTCAGCGAGTTCGAGCTCCCGGTCTGTGACGGGCGAGGACGGAGCGAGATCACCGGGGTCACGCAGCTCGTCGGCCCAGAGCAGGGTCTGGACAACGAGCACTCCATGCCGTGGACGCAGCAGCGCCAGGCGCTCCCGGCTCCTGATGGCGATCTTGGAAACGCCCACGAATCCGGTTCGGGCGAGGGCTTCGACGAGCAGGACGTACGGTCGGTCGGCCCCAGGACCGTTGGGCCCCGCGAAGTACGGCTTGCCGTAGCTGATGGGGTCAATGTCCTGGCCCGGGACGAAGCCGAGTACCTCGATGACACGCTTGGTCGGCAGCGGAAGGTGGGCCAGATCCTCATCCGTCAGCGGCACCACATTGCCATCGGGCATCGCGAAGCCCCGCCCGACTTCCTCGTACGGGATTTCCCGGCCCTCGACCCGGCAGAAGCGCCGGTGCTCGACCCGGCTGGAATCGGCGGTATGAATCTCGTGGAGCCGCACCGGGTGCTCTTCGGTGGCGGCGAACAGCTGGACGGGCAGCGCGACCATCCCAACCTGGATGACGCCGGACCATGTAGCCCTCATGCTTCCAGCGTCGACGGCCGACGGCCGAGACGCATCCCTGAACCGCACGCCGCAGTCGCCACTCACGAGCGACTGTCCGGCCTTGCTGCCGAAGCTCGCGCAGCGCGGGTCCAAGACCGGCGCGTGAACGCAACCGGCTCGCCGGCGGCCGGTGTACGCCGACCGTGAACGCCTGTCGTCAAGCGCCGTGGGCGGCGAGTTTCGCGGACCACGGCCCTCGCAGCGTGCCTGCCGTACGCGGTGACCCGTCGACCCCGGACGGCGACGGCCGACACGGCGACCGGGCTGAGCGCATGAGGCCAGAGTGCAACGAAAACGACCTGCCGCACCCGGGTCCTGGCGCAGGCTGAAACCACCACCCCTCTGCCCACCTATTCACCTATTTGGGTTTTTTAATCAATAAGTGCCTAACTTGTCGCGTTTATCGCAGTTAGTGCCTGTGGCCTGAGTCCGCACTACTCCCCTGGAGACTTCATGAAGCACCGCCGCTGGGCCGCTGGTCTCACCACCCTGGCGTCTGCCGCACTGCTCGTCAGTGTGCAGACCCCCACCGCCTCCGCTGCAACGTTCACCGCAGAGATTGTGGCCCGCCACAGCCAGAAGTGCGCCTCGGTCGAGAATGCGAGCACCCAGAACAACGCCAGGGTGATCCAGTACGACTGTGTGGACGGAACCAACCAGCAGTGGAAGTTGGTAGCCACCAGCGCCGGCTACTACACGGTCAGCGCCGTGAACAGCGACAAGTGCCTGTCCGTTGAGGGCGCAAGCATCCAGAACGGTGCCAAGGCGGTCCAGTTCGAATGCCAGGGCGGCACCAACCAGGAATGGCGGCTCGTCCAGAAGGACAGCGGCTACTTCTCCATCGAAGCCCGACACAGTGGCAAGTGCCTGTCCGTCACGAACGCAAGCACCCGGAATGGCGCCACGCTGATCCAGTACGACTGTGTAGAGGGCCACAACCAGCACTTCCGACTCGGCTGATCCCGCGCACTCCCAAGTCCGCCTACGCCCCCCATCAACGATGACGGGGGGCGTAGGCATTCAGCACCCTGTCCGCCACCGAAAGGACGTGCTCGGTATTCCGTCGGCGCGCCACCGGCTTGACGGTGGACACAGGGGGTACGGTCAGCGGCCCGCGCACCGGTCGGGTGTTGAGCAGGAGAAGGGGTTTGGCGGCGGCCAGGGCCGGGTGTCAGTGATGCCTCCGATCTTGCGGGTGGCGGTCACGGAGACCACGGCGCTACCGGGATCGTGACTGGCCGTCACGTCTTCCTGTACGCGTCGACGATGTCGGCCGCCTTGTCCCCGTCGAGCGCGGCGGCCGCCCCAGCGTCCTGCCCGCGGCCTCGGCGGCGACGCCCTCCTTCGTGTTCTCCGAGATCATGTCGCGCTGGAACTCCCGGACCCCGGCGAGCATCGTGACGAACAGCTTGGTCTGCGGGTCGTCGGCCGCGAGATCGAAGCCGGACCAGGTGCCGGTCGCGATACGCAGGTGCAGGATCTCTCGCGAACCCAGACACGGCCCGCAGTCTCCCACCGCCGAACCGGTCGGGACAGCCCGCCGTCAACCCCCGTGGACGCGGGCGGTCGGATCAGGCCGCGTCCTGCCTGTCGCCAAACGGGGCCCTGCCCGGTTGCTTCCAAGGATTTCACCCGCTCGATGCAGCCGCCGCCCCGAACGCCGTACACGCCGTGCGGCGGAGGGTCACGGTGATCATCGCAGGGCGGCCGTGTCTGCGTTTGCCGGTGCGGGCCAGAGCACGAGCAGATGTTCTTCTGTGCCGCTGTCGGGAACGCGTGCGTGGATGCGCAGGTGCCACCGGGCGGGCCGGCCGCTGGGGCAGGGGAGGAAGATCGGGTCGGGCTCTTCCTCGGGCACGGGGCCGGCCATGATGCCGATGCAGGACTCGTCGTCCTCGGGGCCGGGCGGGTCGACGACGATGGTGACGTCGCTGACCGCGTCCCATGGTTCGGCCTCGCGCGGTGGCTCGGAGTCGTGGACGGTGGCGGTGACCTCGATGTCGCTCCACTGCGTGCTGGTGGCCACGGCCATCAGCCCTCCGCCCTTGGACACGTCGATCAGAGCGCTGTCCGTACCGGCGAATGCGTCGCCCACGAAGCGGTCGAAGTCCTCGTCGCCGCCGGAGGCCATCCAGTAGCCGGTCTCTACCAGGAAACGGCGCGTACTGCTGCTGATGACGGACACGGAGTGCCCCCCCTTTTTTCGCTCTCATACGCCAGCGGGGTGGTCCGCGCGATGCGCTCGGACCACCCCATTTACTCAGACTGCGGGTTCAGGCGGAATTACACTCCGACATACACGAAGTACGGGTCGCCGTCGAGAATCCGGCTCTCACGGTAGAACGTGCCGAGGAACCCGCCCTGCCGCTGGTTCTCCTTCTCGGGAACCCACATGGTGCCGCGGTTGGGCAGGCTCTGGCTCTTCCCGCCCTCGCGCGTGGACGCGAACGGGTACTCGTCGCACTGCGCCTTACCGGGGAAGGGCAGGTGGGCCGGCGGCTTGGCGCGCGAGGGGCAGACCTGTTCCCGGTTGTCCAGGATCTTCTTGCCGTCGGTGATGCGGTGCAGCGGCCTGCCGTAGTTCGGCGAGCCCAGGTGGATGCCCTTCGACTGCACGTTGGCGATGTTCTTGCTGATGTAGGGCAGGAGCCGCTGATTCGTCTCGACGCCGGGGTGAGACGGGAAAGTGCAGCCGGCAGGCTTCGAGAACTGCGGCTTCTTGTTGTAGAACTTGTCATCGCACCGGTAGAGAGGCGAGTTGTAGCCGAGGCTGCCCGGCGTGTACCCGGCCTTGGTGAAGGAGAACCGGTATGCCGACATGTTCTTGCGCTGGGTGTACCGCTTGACCGGGTTCTTGTAGTCGACCCGGCCGGAAGCCGCAGACCCGAGCGTGAACGGCTTCAGCGTGGACGTGGCCGTGCAGCCCGACCCGCAGTTCACGCTGAAGGCGGCCCGGATGCCCGAGGCGTTGTTGACGAGTTTGGCCTTGGTCACCTGGATGGTCTCGGACCAGGTGGTCTTGTTGATGTCGAGACTCATCACGTGCTGGACCGTGAAGTAAGCTGCTCCGACCGGCTTGCCGTTGCGCAGCACGTTGACCGTGGCGTTGACGGTCTGACAGGAGTGCGTGCGGCTCCACACGCTGATGTTGCCTGACGGAACCGGACACTTGAGTTCACCGGCAGCAGCTCGGGCATTTGCCGCGACGGGTGTGATCGTCACTTCGAGCCGGTCACCCGAAGGCGCTGCCTGGGCAGTGCCCGCCAGGGTGCCTGCCAGGGCGATCACCGCCGCTCCGGCGGCCACGGTCTGCTTCGTTGCAGGAAGTCGCATGAGATGTCCTCCCCCTTCGCTGCGGCGGTCACCGAAACCGGGCCCCCTGCCCGGGGTGCCGCAGCAGCCATACGGAACGCTATGCCACGTGATCACACCGTTCCAACGTATTTGAGGGGATGGCCGAAAGCTGTCTGCGGTGGCCCGATTGCACACCGTCACGGATCGCCCTGAGGGTGGCACCTATAGGCGTCTTGATGGCTGCGAAGAGAGGGAACACGACGTTCCCCGCGCGGCGCTGGAGGCCAGCGAGCAGGGCTCCAGCGAATCGGTGGAAGAGCCGTCTCCGCTCACCGGGAAGGGAAGGATCTGGGCGGTCGTGAGGGCCGGGAAGGTCGCATCGGCCACCCCACCCTGGTTTGCCACCGGGACACCTGGGAATTCGTGGCAGCCCACGTCGGCAGCCATCCGCACTTCCGGACCCCCGCCCTACCACTGGCGGCGCAGCTGGACGCACTCCGCAGTGATCTGGGCGAGGAGGTTCCTTCACAACCAGATGGTGAGACAACCGGCCAGGAGGCTGGGGCGGATCCTCAACGGAGGCCGAAAACACCTCACCATGCGCTCCGCTCGGGCGCGGCGGTCGGCTTCCTCCGTCACGCGGCTGAGGCAGGAAGCTGTACGAAATCGTCGGCGTCATCAACTATTGAGGTTGATGGGGTTCCCCGAATTCGCTGTCGGTGTACCAGCCGATTCGAGGCGCTGGAGGAAACGGCCCTGTCCCTGTCCCCTCACACGCAGGGCCGCCGCCATCGTCGCTGGGGGTGGTCCAGATTCCGGGCCAGCGCGGGTGGCGGGAGGTGATGGGCTTCTCGCACTTGGCGCACAGCACGGCCGGTACGCCGTGGCGGCGCAGCAGATCAGTGAAGCCGCCTTGCCGAACCTCGTCGATGTGGTCGTACATGCCCGACCAGTCCCCGATGGCCATGGAACTGTTCCAGAGGGCGACGTCCAGCGTGTCGTCCCAGACGGACTCGGGGCTCACCTGGTGCATAAGGCGCCATCCGAAGAGCGGAAGACCCGGTCCGTGAGGTTCGGGAGTATGGCTGAATGCCTCCGGGACGGGGGCGGTGTAGTTGTCGGGACGGGCTTGGCGGATCTCAGCCTCCAGGTGAGGGCGTACCGCTGCATGCAGGCTGGCCAGAGCGCTGAGGATGCTCTTCTCCAGGGCGGGTCGTTCCTCTTCGGGGGTTTCGTGCCAGGCACAGAGGATCGCGCTCTCCTGGATGGGGCCGAGAAAGACAGCCTGCTCGACAGCCGCAGTCCCGTCATCAAACAGAAGTACGCGGTGACGCATACGTGAGCCGTCGATGCAGCCGGTCCATTCCCACTGCCCTCCTGCTCGTACAGTCGCTACAGCGTCGGCCGGCCTGGCGAACTGCTCCCGGAAGGCAGTCATGGGGAAACCCTCGTCGTCATCCCAGCCGCTGTCATCGTCATCCCAGTCGTGTGCCTCCACGACCGGGACACTCCGCTTGACCTGCGGCACCACTGGAGCGGATGTCGCTCGGGCCGCCTTCCGGTTCTTCTTACGCTTCTTCGGCATCGGTCTCCTCCTGATGTGACTCATCCAGAACAACGACACTGAGCCACCCCGATCGCCCCGGATTCTTCGGGAAGAGTGCCGACGTTCGCTTCAAAGTGCACCGGGCGGTACACGTGAACGTGCACCACGCGGGCCGAGCTTGCGGGAGTGGCATGGTTGCCTCGGCTGAGTTCCTTGAGGAACTGTCGTTGGCTGTCCAGGAATCCGTCCGCGAAGAGCGAGTGGGGGGAGAAGAGCGCGGTGAGCGCGATCTTGAGGTCCGACTGCTCAATGGACTGCTTGAGCAGTGAATGGGTCGCGTCCGGGTAATGCTTGACCGTCAATGCGCCGCCTGCGTCCAGCACCTTATGGTAGGTGCGCTCCGTGTCGGCGGTGTCCACGTTGATGTCATGGCCTGCGAGGGTCAGCAGCACCGGTACGCCGCGCAGGGCGCGGAGGTCTTGTGTGGCGTCCGCGGTGTAGTTCTTGGAGATGAAGCCCCAGCGATCGGCGGTCATGCCGTCCGCGTCGCCGCCCGTCGCCCTGACGTACTCCTCGAAGGTCGCGTGGCGTTCCAGCAGCCGGAGGGTGGTGTCGCTCTTGGCGACCTCCGCCTTGGTGCGGGCTGCTGATGCGCCGTCGGCGCGCAGCTCGGCGAGGAGGTTGTAGCGGCCCTGCTGGAGCCAGTTGATCGCGGGCGAGACGGCGATGACGAAGCTCACGGGCGTCTTGGCGGCGATCTTCGGCAGGACCCAGCCCGCCTGGCTGGCGCCCCAGAGCCCGATCCGGTCGCCGTCGATGTCCGGGCGGGCGCGGGCCCAGGCGATCGCGGCGGCTGCCTCATCGGCCCGGTCGTCCATGGACTGGTCGAGCCAGTTGCCGGGTGCGCCCGCGACGCCGGGCTTGTCCCAGGACAGGGAGGCGTACCCGGCCTTGGCGTTCGCCTCCCACATGGGCTTGTAACCGTCGTCGTGGGTGGCGTCGACGGGGCCGTCGCCGTGGACGTACACGACCAGGCCGTGGTGCTTGCGGCCGTCCCTGGGGATGGCCAATACGCCGTTGAGGGTGTGGCCGCCGTGGCGGATCGAGACCCGCTGCTCGTCCATGTCGTAGGAGTTCTGCCACAGCACCACACCGACGAGACCGGCGGCCACGACCAGGACCGTGACGAGTGACCACACGGCGACGCGGAGCCCGTGCCGTCGGGGCTGGGTCTTTGGACACATGGGATGGCTGCCTCTGTTCGGGTTTGAGTGGACACCTAAACTATCATTGACAGAACGATCACTGAGAGTTTGATAGATTCGGGTCGAGGTTTCAGGGAGAAAGGGAGCACAGCATGGGACTGGACGCGACAGGTCCTGGGGCCGGACCGGTGACAGTACGACGGGGTGTTCCGGCCGGAGCTGAGCGGCGGGCGGCCGAGCTGTACTGGGACGCCTTCGGCCGCAAACTCGGTCCCGCCCTGAACCCGCCGGGCAAGGCGGTGCCCTTTATCGCCGCCCACCTGAACGCCGATCGCGCGGTCTGCGCACTCCTGGACGGGCAGCTCGTCGGCCTCGCCGGCTACCAGCACGACGGGCGGGCCCTCACCGGAGGATCGGCTTGCGCCGTACTGCGCGCGTACGGACACCTGCGAGGACTGCACCGACTCCTGCTCCTCGCCCTGTTCGAACGTCACCCGGCCCCCGGACAGCTCGTCATGGACGGCATCGCCGTGGACCCGGCCATGCGCGGCCGGGGCGTCGGGAGCCTGCTCATCGAGGAAGTGGCCGCCGTCGCGGCGGAGCAGGACTGCCGGGAGATCAGACTGGACGTGATCGACACCAACCCGCGCGCCAGGGCCCTGTACGAGCGGCGCGGCTTCACGGCCGTACGGACCGAGCACACGCCCTACCTGCGCGGGCTGCTCGGATTCGGCGCGGTGACCACCATGCACCGCCCGGTCGGAACAAAAGGAGTGAGAGAACTGTGAGCGCCGAGACCGACCACGTCGAGGTCCCAACCCGCATGCTCGTCCACGCGCTGATCCGCGAGGACGGCACCGTCGACGCGGACGAGCTGTACACCGTCGCCAACACCCTGGGCATGAGCGACCAGCAGGTACGGCTGTGCATCAAACGCCTCGTGTCCGAAGGCCGATTCACCCACGAGGGCCGAGGCCGCAAGGCGGAGCTGCATACGACCACGGACACCAAGCGTGCCCTCGCCCCCAACGCGGACTTCCTGCGGCACGCATTCCAACAGGACGCCGGGCTCGCGCCCTGGGACGGCGTCTGGCACCTGGCCGCCTTCGCGGTGCCCGAATCGGCGCGCACCGCCCGGGACGCCCTGCGCGAGACGCTCGTCCACCTCGGTGGCGCCCCGCTCCAGGGCGGATTGTACGTCTGCGCCAACACATGGGAACCGTACGTCGAAGAAGCCGCCCACCGCCTCGGCACCCACGGCGCGCTCACCCTCCTCACCACGACGGACCTGCGCAGGGGCGACACCCAAGAGCCTGCCGAACTCGCCCGACGTCTATGGCCCCTGCAGGAGATCGCCGACCGCTACCACCGCCTCAGCCGCATCGCCCAGCCCCGCCTCGCCCAGCCCCGCCTCGCCCGGCTCACCGGCCCTGCCGAACTCTCCTCATCCGCACTCCTCACCATCGCTGTCGAGCTGGCCGCCGAACTCACCCGCGCCATAGAGCCCGACCCGTTGCTGCCGCCTCAGCTCCTGCCCCGGCCCTGGCCCGGCACCCAGGCCCGGGAGCTCATCGCCCAGTGCTGGGCGGCCCTGCACGAACGTGACCAGGGCGAAGCCCGCCCGACTCTCTTCCGCCTCTACGCCGACATCACCCGAGAAACAGCAGACCAGGCCACGCACTGAAGACGGAACGGACGGCGCGGGTCGTGCCTGATGGGCGAAGGTACCGCGAGGGCACCTGCCCTTGCGGACGGACAGGCGTCAGATCAAGGTTGTGCACTTTGATTCGTACCGACCGGTGCATGTTCGGGTGTACGCCTACAGCTCGCTCTCGACCTCCGCGCGGAAGCCGGGGCCGCTGGTGCCGGCATGGACCTCCGTCGCCCAGGCCGCCGACTCCGGGCGCACGGTGAGCCGGTCGGCCAGCAGCTGCGACGCCGCCTCCGGCCGCACCAACAGGCCCGCCAGCCGGGGCAGCTCCGCCTTCGCCGCCGCCTCGACCCGGTCCTGCTGCCAGCCGCTCAGCCGCTCGCCCAGGGCCCCGGAACCGCCACGACGGCCCGTCAGCGGTGACGAGGCCTGGCCACCGTCCGGAGTGATCACCTGCGGGCCGCCCCGTGACGCACTGTGGTCCCGCCGGATCAGGCGGGACCACAGCCGGTCTCCTGCTGCGATCAGGGCGCGAGGTCCAGTACGCGGACCGGCTCACCCTCCCACCGCTTCGGGGCAGTGGTGGCGATGATCGCTCCGTCCGGGCGGTCGGGTGTGGGCTGCGCCACGTACTGGCTGTGGGCCGCCGCCCATGTCTCCTGCCGGGCGAGAGCCAAGGCGGCGGCCAGGTCCAGGTCCAGAACGGTGATTCCCGGCAGCGCGGCCAGATGCTCCGCCGTACCGGCCGCCATCGGGGCCACGATCCTCATGCTCGTGTTCACCCTCCTGTTCAGCGTCTCCGAGATCAGGGGCACCACGATCCAAGGCGACGACCTACCGGCCGGCTCCCCGACCCTGGCCACCGGCTGGGAGGCTGCCTGGTACTACTTCTGCTATGCACCGCTGAGCTTGTGGGGCCCGTTGCTGGCCATGCTGACCGTCGCGTACTGACCAGGTTCAACCAGTGGATGCAACACCGGCTTATTTCATCGATAGTAGATGGTCGTTGAGGGCCTCGGCGGGCGTCTTCCAACCGAGGCTCTTCCGGGGCCGGCTGTTGAGCGTGGCAGCGACCGCCTCGATATCCTCAGCCGCCCATCGAGAAAGGTCAGTTCCCTTCGGGAAGTATTGGCGCAACAGGCCGTTCGTGTTCTCGTTGGTGCCGCGCTGCCAGGGGCTGTGCGGGTCGGCGAAGTAGACCGGGATGCCGGTCTCGATCGTGAACTGGGCGTGTGCCGACAGCTCCTTGCCGCGGTCCCAGGTCAGCGACCGCCATAGTTGCCCGGGCAGGGTGCCGACCGTTGCTGCCAGCGCGTTCTTCATCGTCACCGCTCCGTAGCCGGCCAGCGGCGGCCCGTTCTTGGTGCGGGGAACCGTGCCGTAGCCGTCCTCGCGGGGAAGGTGGACGAGCACCGTGAACCGGGTGGTGCGCTCGACCAGCGTGCCGATCGCCGACCTCTCCAGTCCGATCAGAAGATCGCCCTCCCAGTGTCCCGGAACGGCCCGGTCGTCGGCTTCGGCCGACCGTTCACTGATCAACACCTCGGGCGTGACGTGGGCCCACGACGTCCGCTTGGACCGAGCTCGGGGCACCCGCAGGGCCCTGCCGGTGCGCAGGCAGGCGACGAGCTCGCGCTTGAGCGTTCCCCGGCCTTCGATGAACAGGGCCTGATAGATCGCCTCGTGGCTGATACGCATGGACTCATCATCGGGAAAGTCGACCTTCAGCCGGTTCGCGATCTGCTCCGGACTCCACGCCATGACCCACCGGCGGTCGCCGCGGTGCGGCTTGTTCCTTCCCTTCCACCGCGGCCCCTCTGGCCCCATCATCGTCCCGTCGGGGCGGCTGACCTGGCCGGAAAGCCTTTCCTGTACGTAGTCGCGCAACCGGTCGTTGGCCGCCAGTTTCGCGGTTTTCGGGCGCCGGGCCACCAGATCGGCCTTCCACTGGGCGACCGAAGCCCTGTAGTCCAGCCAGCCGCCACGAGTCGCGGCGTTGCGCCTCAGTTCCCGGGACACCGTCGAAGGATCACGGCCAAGACGTCGCGCGGTCTCCCGGACCCCGATGCCCTGCGCTTTCAGGATCGCGATCTCTTCCCGCTCGTGAAAGGACAGGTACCGGCCGGACTGCGGAGCAAGATCCATTGGTGGCATGCCGCCACCGTGGCGGAACCATCTTCCCCCCGCCGCTTGGGATACGCCGACCGAAGCTGCCGCCTCCTCCGGGAGCAGTCCCTTCGCGATCTCCCGCCAGAACTGACGTTCCGCTTCCCGCCGTAGCGCCGGCGCACCTGGTGACTTCATCGGCGAACGCCCGGTCAACGCTGCCATCCACCCTGCTGGCCTGCCCATCAACATCTCCGAGGACGAGGTGTTGCAACGACCGGTTGAATCCGCCCTGGAAGCGCCGTCGCGCGGCTGAGAACGCGCCTGCGGCGGCGTGAGTGTCGGAAACGATCGGTCTGCCGACACTCGCCCCTGTGATCAAGGACCCACAGGTGGGCACTGTCGAGAATCAGCCTCGGAAATCACGTCAGTGAAGAGTCGTTGAGATAGCTTCCGATGAACCGGACCAGATCAACAGAGACAGCATCCGGCATCCTCTCGCCCAGGACCAGATCAACCGGGATTCCCAGCGTCCCCACGTCTCAACCGATCTGGTCGCCGCAAGTCACAGGTCTGAGCCGGGGCCAGACCGTTTGAGACGGGACAGTCTTGAAACGGCCATGGCCGATCGGGTGTGATGCAAGGATCAACAGATCGTGGTCGAGGAGCCCCTCGGCGGCGCATCGATTTTGTCGTGCCCGCAGCTTGATCACCCTCGGGCGTGCTGATCCCGCAGAGAGCAGGCGACGATGGATAACGGCTTCGAACTCCGGGGAACTCACGAAAAAGGAGAAGGCGTTTTCGCCACCCGGCCTTTCCAGATCGACGAGACGGTGATGGTTGGTGTCATCGATCGTGAACTGGACCGCAATCACTCCCACGCCTCCCAGGTCAGTGCGGAACGTTTCGTGTTGCACGGCGGGCTCGTCTCGAAGGTGAACCACTCGTGTGAACCGAACTGCGGGATCCGCCTCAATGCCAGTGGTGCTCACGACTTCGTCGCCCGCGCACCTATCGCCGCAGGCGACGAGATCACTTTTGACTATGCGATGCGGAACTACTCGGTCGACTACTTCGCCGCCCGCTGCCGGTGCGGCTCGCGCCGCTGCCGTGGCCGTATCACCGGCTGGCGGGATCTACCGGACCAACGCAAAGCGGACTATCACGGCTTTGTCGCCCCCTACCTCATCGAGATCGGCCAGGCCCATACGGCCCTGGCCGCCCGCCGAGACAGCCGCGGGTAACCCGCCCGGCCGTGCGGCGTGAGACCTGCATGACCACGATGACGCCGATCCGGCGCGCAGCTGCGAGTTGTGGATGGCTGCCGCCGACGCCCGCCTTGCCCGGCAACAGCCCCCGGACGACCCCGCTGTAGAAGGCGCCGTAGACCGCGCCCACCACCAGTGGCAGGAACTTCGCGACCCGCAGCAGGCCCGGGAACTCGGCCCGCCCCTGGTCTCATTGCGCCGCCACGTTCCTGGCCGGCGCTCCGGGGCGGTCGAAGCCGTCCAGCGCCGACTGGAACTGCTGCACACCATGCCCCCGGTGGGGGCCCGACGTGAGGCCATAGAAGACGAAGTTGCCCGGAACTTTGTGCGTCCCGGGCAGCATGCGCGGGCGGCAGCCGCGAAGCTCCTGGGGGAGTCGCAGGTCTCAGCCGTCTCAGGCCGCGGTCGTCGGGTCCGCTGATTTGGCGGCGCGGCGGTATTCGGCGTTGATGCGCTGGGCTTCTTCGAGCTGGTCTTCGAGGATGACGATGCGGCAGGCGGCCTCGATGGGGGTGCCCTGGTCGACGAGTTCCCGGGCGCGGGCGGCGATGCGCAGCTGGTAGCGGGAGTAGCGGCGGTGTCCGCCTGCGGAGCGCAGCGGGGTGATGAGGCGGGCTTCGCCGAGGGCGCGGAGGAAGCCCTGGGTGGTGCCGAGCATTTCGGCGGCCCGGCCCATGGTGTAGGCGGGGTAGTCGTCGTCATCGAGACGGCCGAACGAGTCGTCTGCTGTCATTGCACCTCTCTGTGGAACGCGTGGAGGGGCCCTGGTGCCATATGGCACCAGGGCCCCGAAGGAACTGCTACACCATCTGCCGGCCCTGGTACTGCGCCGGCCTTCTGTTTCCGCAGACCCGACCGAGATGCTGTCGGGGACGCGGGGATCGCGGTTGCTTGACCGGAGACCACCTCACTATCGATGTCCTGCGGTACCCGGGCTCAGCGAATTCCGCCCGGGCGATCCTGATGGCGCTCGGCTCCTCCGTTCTTCCCTCTTGGTCAACACTTACCAACGGGGACTGCGTACTGCTGGTACTGCGCACTGCTTGTACTACTAGGTGATGCGAACTGCTGGTGACCTGAGTAAGCGTCACTCTTCGGCAGCCAGCCCCGTCGCCCGTCCTGCGTCTGCTCTGGCTTAGAACCCCACTGCCGAACTTCCCGGTGCGCGCGTCCGCAGCCGACGCCTTCACCGAGGTGCTGCTCACTGACTTCACTGCTGGGTACTGCGAACTGCACTTACGGGTAATTCCACTGCGTTAACTTCGGTCCTGCTCGCGGCGGCCCCTGATCACTGCGGGCCACCCGGTCCGGTCGTCAGTCCCGTCGCCGTCCTGCAACAACCCTGGCTTCGGAACTCCACCACCGCACCGTCCTGCGAACTGCAACTGCGGTTACTGCTGCCCGGCAGTTCGTCTCTGCCGGGCCCTGCTGTCTCTCTGGGCTACGGGAGAAACCATAACCACACCACCGCCTAATGTCTACTCCGGCCGTCATAGATTTTCGCGTGTTCGACCGTGAGGTAATCGACCTCGAACAGCGACGGGGGCAAGCAGATCTCTTCGGCGCTGTCCGGCCGCTGGGCCGGGTCCTTGGCCAGGAGTCGGCCGACCAACCGCTCCAGCTCCACGGGGGACTCGGGGCGCAGGGTGCGCAGCGCGGCGGGCTGTTCGTTGAGGTGCTGGTTGACCAGGTGCCAGGACGTACCGGTGAAAGGCCGGCGGCCGGTGACCATCTCGTAGAGCACGCATCCGAGGGAGTACAGGTCGCAGCGGTGGCGTTGTCGGAGTCCGGGGCATGGTCGGGCGCAGGCAATCGAGGACAAGAGTGGCGAGTCCCACGTGCCGGACCGCTCAGATGTTGGGTGGGCCGAGTCGGGTGTAAGGAACGCCGATACTCGTGCCACCGGGGGTGACGACTCTGATGGTGACGCCGCCCGCCACGCCGGGCGGTGCCGTGGTTGTCAGCTGGGTGTCGGAGACCACGGTGAAGCCGGCGGGCACGGCACCGAACAGTGCTGCGGTGGCATACGTCAGTCCGACGCCGGTGAGGGTCACCGTGTTTCCGCCTGCCGATGGCCCCTGGCCGGGTACCAGACCAGTGATGACCGGGGTACCCAGATAGACGTAGGCCACGCTGTTGCTCGTGCCGCCTGGCGTGGTGACGGTGACCGGGACCGTGCCGGCGACTCCCGGCGGCGCCAATGCAGCGATCTCCGTGGCCGAGACAATGGTGTAGGTGGCCGCCGCCGTCGCGCCGAAGCGAACCGCGGTGGCCTGGAGGAAATTCGCACCGGTCAGCGTCACGGAGTTGCCACCGGCCACCTGCCCTGCTCCGGGGGTGACGTCGCTGAGAACCGGTGCGGCGAGGTAGTAGTAGAAGACGGCTTGGGTGCTGGTCCCTCCGGGCGTGGTGACCGTGACGGCAACCGGACCCGGGCTGCCGGTGGTGGGGACGACCGCAGTCAGTTGGGTCGCCGAGACGACGGTGAACGAACTCGCCGCGTTCGCGCCGAAGTGAACGGAGGTCGTTCCGGTGAAGCCGGTCCCGGACAGGGTGACGGTGTTCCCGCCCGCGAGTGGCCCCTGGGCCGGAGCCACACTGCTCAGAACCGGAGCGGCGACATACGTATAGGGGATCCCGGCGCTGGTGCCGCCCGGGGTGGTGATCGTGACGTTGACGGTGCCGGCGGGCGCGGCGGGGGCGATGGCGGTGGCCTGCGTCGCGGAGACGGCGATGAACGCGGCGGCCACGGTACCGAAACTGACCGAGGTGGCGCCGGTGAAGTCGGTTCCGGTCAGCGTGACCGTGTTCCCGCCCGCGACCGGCCCCTGGTTTGGGACGACGGAGCTGATCGCGGGGGCCGCCGCGGCCACCGCCGGTTGCCTGATGAGAGAGATTGAGCTGTCGGAGCTCTCCACAGCCGTTCTCCTGTCGGGTGATGTGATGAGGGCGTTGTGGACTGGATGCGGAGTTCGGAGTGTGGTGGTCGGGGCGCCGCCCGGACCTCCTGGCCGGGCGGCGATGAGCGAGTGGCATCGAGCGGGTTGCCCGCCCTGCCGGGCGCAAAATGTCCCGGACCGGGCGGGCATCATGCATCTGGAGGCGGTACCGGCGCCGGGCGCTGTTCCGCGTCGGCAGTCGGTGCCGCACCCCGTGGCGGATCAGATGCCGGGGCCTGTCACATACGTGAAGGCGCCGACGTCCGTGGCTGTGCCCGCAGGGTTGGAGAGAGTGACGTCGACCGCGCCGACGGTGCCGGGCGGGGTGACGGCGGACACCGTCGTCGCGTTGATGACCGAGAACGGTGCCGGCACGCCGGCGAACGTGACCTGGCTCGTCGAGGTCAGGTTGGTGCCCGTGATGGTCACCGCCGTTCCGCCGGACGTCGGCCCGGAAGCCGGAGTGACCCCGGTGACGGTCGGGACGTCGATGTACGTGTACGACAGACCGTTGTTGGTGCCTCCGGCGGTCGTCACACTGACGCCCACCGGCCCGGCTGCCGCACCCGCGGGCACGACGACACTGATCTGGCTGTCCGACACCACCGTCGGCACCACGGTGTTGGCGCCGAAGGACACCCCCGTGGCGGTGGACAGGCCGGTGCCGCTGATGGTGATGGTGTTGCCGCCCGCGGTGGGGCCCGAGCTCACGCTCAGACCGGACTTGAACGGGGCGCCGACATAGAAGAACGGGACCGGGTTGCTGGTTCCGCCCGGGGTGGTCACCGTCACGCCGACCTCGCCGGCACCGGACGGCGAGACAGCGGTGACCTGGGTGGGCGAGACGTTGGTGACGCCGGTCGCCGGCTTGGTGCCGAAGAGCACAGCGGTGGTGCCCGTGAGGTTGGTGCCCGTGATGGTGACGGTGGTACCGCCACCGGTGGAGCCCTGGTTCGGACTGATTGGCATGGTCGTCCTCCGTGTGTGAACTGAACCTTCGAACGCTGGAGTTGACTCAGAGCCGGGTCCAGGTCAGGCCCCAGGGCCATGACTTGGACCACCGGGCCGCTGCCGGGCCCGTCAGCGGCCGTAGCCGCGCCGGGTGCTCGAAGCCGTGATGAGCCGTGTCGGTCGCGGGCCGTTCGGCCCGGGACGCCTTTGCCGCCCCGCAGCGGGCGCCGCTCCGTACGAGCCGGTGCCGCCCTCGCGATGGAGAGCTGCTAGCCATCGCGCTGCCCTCGGCATAAGGCCGAGGTGTGCACATGGCTGGTGTCGGCTCGCTCACAGCGGCAATGACCGCACGCGGGTCGCAGAGTGGGAGGCCACGCTCGTGGCCTCGACGACGAGGTACTCATTTGTGCGCGGATGACTCGCGCACCGCTCCCTTGCAGAGGCCGGGGGCTGCCACACCAGCCCCTGCCGCTACCTGGCAGGGGCGACTGGCTGGATCCAAGTCCTCTACAGGGGCGCCCATCGCGGCCATCCGAAGCAAATGATGCCGAGGTCCGTCACGCATGGACGGTCGGCGAACAGAACGGTTCCGCGCTCCCCCGGAGAGGGATGGGCGGCCCACCGGTTCGATTACCCAAGTGACCCATACAAATGAAATACGACACAAGAGCCTTGACGGGTAGCCACCTGAATGGACGAGCGCGCAGAGGGCGGATCGACCGGCACGCCAGGGGACGGCGAATCCGCCCCGTGTACCACCACGCGCGCACCCCTACCCGGTACGGATCACCGACGTCGGAGTGATCCACGACCTGGCCAGCCAGGACGCCTCCCCCTCGCACAGATCGGGAAGCGACGCCAGGCATTCGTATTGCCGCCGCCGTGGAAGACCTGCTGACCCGGGCCCAGCGCGGCCCGGATCGCAAGGTCGCGGCCCGCACCCGCGCGGCGACCGACCACGCTGTCCGCCCCGACCTCCCTGATCCGCGAAGCGGCACTGGACCGGTGGGTCAGCTCTCGGACATGGCCTCGCGGGTCACAACGCGTCGGAACATGGCCAGTGTGTCGACGCCGCGGCCGTCCATGCCGGTGACGAGCGCTGTCCGGTCGCCGCTCTCCCACTCGGCCCTGACCTCCTCCAACTGCTGCGGGGAGAGTCGCGCGCCGGGTGCCGAGGTGGTCACGACCTTGAACGGGAGCCGCGCACGACGCCCAGGAGCGGCCTGCACCACAACCACGACGCCTTTCTCGTCTGGGGCGAGCTCGTCCCGCCAGAACGCTTGGGGGTCATGCTCACCAGGCAGCGCCTCGCGCACCCGCACCGAGGCGCCCGGATGCCTGTCGAACCACACCCGATCCACCTCGGCAGCCCGCTGCCCCACCTCCAGGCTTCTGCGCGAAGGACCCCCGACAGCAGCCCCCTCCCTCCCCACGGCGACCACCGACCTGCCTTCCCACACAGGCGCAGGCCAGCTCCGGTTCTTCTTCTTTTTCCTGGTACAGCCCACGGCCACGTCAAAGCCCCCTTTCCCGGGCCGGAGGCGGCCCGTCCAAAGCTGTTCAACGAAAGGCGCAGATCTTTGCAGTACTGCAAGTGGGCGATACGGCGGTTACCGGCCCGCGCATGGAGCTGTTGATGGCTGCATGCCGTCCTCTCGCCGTCCTCGCCGCCGCCCTGTGCGGCCGCCGGTCGTCACCCGCCCCCATGCCCCGCTGACCGGCGAGTTCGCCGCCCACCCGGCCACCTGTCATCAGGCGTTCCAGCTCGCGGTCGACTTCGGCTTCGTCGCTGTCGACGCCATTGCGGACTTCCTCCCCGAGGAGATGTCCATCGCCCTGGTCAAGCGCGCCTGGAGTTCTGCGATTGCGGCCGACTCGTACTGGACGGCGACGACCTCACCCGGAACGCCCTGAGCACCGTCGCCGCCGCCAGCATGACCGCGTGCCAGAGCCCTGGTGCTGGCGGCGATCGACTACGCCCACCGCACCTTCGGATGCGCCGGCCTGAGCGCACTCCTCCATGAACTCACCGACAAGACGCGGGCGACGTTTGAGCCTCCAGCTCTCACCGCCCTCCTGGACCGCATCCGCGCGGCACACAGGGCAGAGCACGGTCACGCAGGCCACGACCGAGTCCCCGACGCTGTGACATGGCCGAGAACCGCGGCCTCCTCCATGCCCGAGCTGATCCCGCGCTCCTGAACCACGGCAGGCTGCGCCGGGGAGCGCACGCGACCCGCAGTCCGCCCGGTTACTTCATCGCCCCATCACTGCGGCCGATGGGGCGCACCGCCGACGAAACTCACCACCACACAACAGGAGAAGCCCCGCTATGCCAGCCCCGTTGCGCCTGAGCTGCTGCTTGTGCCTCCGTCTCATCCCTCGCGCCCAGGACGTGCACGAGCTCGACTTCGAATGGCAGCGCCGATTCCCCGACATGGTGGGGAACCTCGCCTGCGCACGCTGCGCGCTCCGCACCCCCTGGAGTTGCCAGAAACCCGGCACGAGAACGTACGTCGACGGACACATCCCCACGGCCAGGGGAAACTGCTTCGACGCATGGAGCCACGTCGGCCGCCAGGGAACCCACCGCGCGATGGTGCTGAGCTGCCCAGAGGCGGCACTGCTGCAGGGTGCCGAGCCGTACCTCCGCAACGTCGCCACCGGGCGTGGAATGCGCCACGAGCTCGCCGCCACCGTCCGTGCCGTACTGGCCGACTGGGACAACCGCCACCCCGCCTGCTGAGACCGACTAGGGCACACAGACACAGACACCAGCCCTCTGGCCAGCGGCGTCAACCGGATCAGTCCTTGACTAGGCAGCCTTTAGCCCTGCATTTACCCCTTTATCCCGATCGAATGTTGTCCCGGGGGTGGAGGATGACGTCAACGGCATGCCGGGATGTGACCTCTCGCGGCTTGATAAACGGCATTAGGAATCGCTGCGAGAGGTGTCGTCTGCCATCAGGATGTCAGCGGGTTCTGCCACTGAACGTCAGTGGCTCTGCCGTGAGGGCGGACGTCTGCGGGCGAGGTGATGCCGGTCAGAACGTTGTAGGCGTTTGCCCAGCCGATCAGGAAACCGTTGAGCACGTACAAGGCACCGCACACCGCGAGTACAACGGCGCCTCGGCTGAGCAGCCAGAAGCCGAACCGGGGCAGGGCGTGCCGGTCGGCCCAGCGTGCCCGCAGCTGCTGCCGTCGCCCTGGAGGCGGGGGCCCGCCGCCCGGGCGACGCCGCTGGGGCGACGCGGGCCCGCCAGGCGCGGGTACAGGTGTGTGGGACACATTGCCTACCGTAGGGGCTAGGCCGTTTGCCGGGCAGGTGAACAGCGGCCTTCACAGCAGGAATTGACGTGCATGCCCGTCGCCCCGGCCCAAGCCCCCCCCCGGGCCCTGCGGGCAGCTCCGCACAACACGATGAGGCCGCCGACCCTGTCCGGAACAGGGTCGGCGGCCGTCGGGGGCCGCTGCTCAGGCGTTGAGGTCCAGTACGCGGACCGGCTCGCCCTCCCACCGCTTCGGAGCGGTGGTGGCGATGATCGCTCCGTCGGGGCGGTCGGGGGTGGGCTGCGCCGCGTACTGGCTGTGGGCCGCCGCCCAGGTCTCCTGCCGGGCGATGGCCAGCGCGGCGGCCAGGTCCAGGTCCAGGACGGTGATGCCCGGCATTGCGGCCAGGTGCTCGGCCGTGCCGGGCCGGGCGCGGTCGGCTTCGACGAGCGCGCACGCCGGGGCGTACAGGAACCAGCCGGATTCGGCGTGGGCCCGGTGGATGAGGCGGGAGGCGAGGACGTTGCCCTGGCCGGCCGCGGCCATTGCCGTGTCGTCCAGAACGATGTGCATGGCGTCGGTCACCGGCTCGTCACCTGTGCCAGGCGCCGGTCCAGCTCACTGTCCAGGTCGTCCTGCTCGGCCGGGGTGGGTGCGTAGCCGTTCCACGCCTTCAGCGCGGCCCGGGCCTTCTCGGCACGCTCGGCACGCTCGGCCGGGGTCAGCATCGTCTCGGCCAGGCGCGCCAGATACGCGCGCAGCGACAGACCCTCAGCGGCTGCGATCGCGGCCAGCCGGTCCTTGGCCTCTTCGGGGATACGGACATTGGCATCGGACATCGTCGTACTCCTTCCCATCCCTCAAGGGTACGGGTACGTACCCGTACCCGACTTCGCCTTCTCCTGCGACCACTCAGGCTGCGGTATGACCCGACAAGGAACCCCGGGCCGGTCGGAACCGGCGCCGCTTGTCAGGCCGTCGCCCCCGTGTGGAGTCGCCGTACGTCCCGCATGAGTGTGTGCAAAGCGCTGAGGAAGATCACAGCTCCAGCCCCAATCCAGAGGGCCGATGCCCCAGAGCGGTACTCGCGAACGGCAAGGACGAGCAGCAACGTGCTGGCAAGGACGGCGAAGGCTGAGATCAGAGCGCTGATGCGGTTAGTCACACGGACATCATCAACGACAACCTTGGCCAGCGGGAGTGATCCAAATATTGCCCTAGTCGAGCAGCTCGTACCTGTCGGCCGTCCAGTCAGCGAACAGGGTGAGCGCCTTCTCGGTTTCGGTGCGTTCGGGCGTATTGGAGGTGGCCGGCCACCAGTTCTCGACGTGTTCGGCATCTACGAGCACGTAGGTGGCGTAGCAGTCGAAGTTGCCGGGGTCGTCGGCGACACCGATGCGAATGGGAGCGTCATCGGGCAGGTCTTTGATCGCTTCGCGGAGCTGCGCGGCGTTCCATGCCTGTGGGGCGTGGTCAAAGGTGTCGGCCATGGGCACAGGATGCAGGACCGGGCTGACAGTCCTGGTGATGACACGGCCGTACCCCGGGCCAGAGCGCTGATCCGGGGTACAGGGGGCTGGGGTGAAGAACTGATCACCGGGTGGTGAACCGAACCCAGCCGACGACACCGTAGCGGTCAGAGGACGGCGGTGGCCCAGGAATCTTGCGGTGGCGACTTGCGGGCAGCCGTTCCTGCCTGCCGAGTGGCATGTGCCGCGCGGGCCGGCCGAAAGGCAGCTGCCTCGGTGGAGGAGGCTTCACGACGACGCTGGACGCAGCCGGCGCGATCGGGGTCGGCAGCAACCTCCAGCTCCGGAAACGCCCTCCGGCTGAGCTGGCGCATCGCCCTGGTCTGCCGCTCGACCACCCCGCGCGGTCCGATCAGGCCAGCAGCTGGCAGGTCAGACTGCTGCTGTCCGGAGACAGTGCGTGCTGCGCCATCGTGGTCCTGTCGGCGTCGTGGGTCTGGCCATGGTCGCCCAGGGCCGCGGGCATGCTGTTCCGGTTCGGGCTTCCCGGTGGG
Organism: Streptomyces sp. NBC_00057; assembly: GCF_045041165.1. NCBI lineage: Bacteria > Bacillati > Actinomycetota > Actinomycetes > Kitasatosporales > Streptomycetaceae > Streptomyces > Streptomyces sp. NBC_00057. The sequence goes on from NZ_CP108257.1 coordinate 43,908, forward strand.
CGGCGGCCAGGAGCGCGGTGACGGTCGCGGGTTCGCTGCCCGTCACGGTGGCAATCTGGTCGATGTTGAGTAGCAGCTGGTCGTGGAGTAAGGAGGCGTCCTCGGCGGCGGTGTGTGTGCGGCCGCTGCGGCGGGCGACCGTGCGGGTGTGCCTTTTCCAGGCCCATTCGGAGGGGTGTCGCTCGGAGATAACGGTGGTCCAGTTGTCAGCCACGAGGTTGAAGAGGTGCGAGACGGCTATCTGTGCCTCTTCCGCCGGGAGATGGGCTTCCGCGTAGGCGTGGTAGGCGGGGCGGTGCAGGTCGTAGAAGGCGTAGAAGGCGTTCGTGAGCACGGTGGCCGGGGCGGGTTTCATGGTCCTTTTCCTGCCGTTCGTGGTCAGAAGGCTTCGGCGGGGAAGGTGCTGGTTTCGGCTTTGGAGTGGGCCTGGCGCCACAGCGGGCGGGCGATGTCGGGCAGGCTCTGAAGAGCGGTGACGAGCTGTGCGACGACCGGCCACACTGGGACCCCGGGGCCTTCGAACGCCTGGTGCAGCTCGGCGGCGATGAAGGTGTACTGGGCGGAGGCGAGGATCCTGGCGTCGGTAGGGGATCCTGCGGCGTAGTGGAGGGCCTGCAGGTAGGTGCGTAGGTGGCGGGCTGGGTCGGTGCTACTGGGATGTACGCCGGCAGCTGTTTCCCACAGGGGTCTCATCAGGTCGGCGTTGCCGCCACAGGTCTCGGTGATGATCTTCACGTGCTGCCAAGAGACGTCCCGTTCGCCGGAGAGCAGGCGTGAGACGTAGGACGGGTCGACGGTCATGCATTCGGCGAGTGCACGCTGGGAGACGCGGGACAGGGTCCACATTCGGGTGAGCGCGCAGGCCAGGCGCTGGCGGGGCTCGCGCAGCAGATTCTTCGGGTTGGGGACGTCATCGGTCGGCCGGGTGCTGGGGGCCGCGCGCATCGGCCGGCGGCGGGATGCCAGGGACTGGTCGACGGTCTCCGGATCGTACTTCTTGCGCAGCCGGTTCTCCGTGAGGTTCAGCAGAGGGGTGAGGTCGCTGAGCGGTTCGCCCTGGGACCGCTGGCGTACGACGAGGGCCCCAATCGCGTCGTGCGCGAGTTGGTCGAGCGCCGTGACGATGCCGAGCAGTTCGGTGGTCGTCGCGGCGATTCCATAGGTCTTGTGCATGAGTGCTTCGGCGAGCACGGTGAAGTCTTCGGCGATGTCACGAACGGATTCGGTGCAGCGGATGGCCCGGCCGGCGTCGACGGCGGGTCCGGACCGGGACGGCCACTCGGGACCGGAGTGCGAACGGATGGACACGGGTGAACTCTTTCGGGGTGCTGGGGCGGGTATCTATGCCCGCCCGGCCGGTTGGCGCGGTGCAGATTCTGAGCCGGGCCGTGCGGCGGGATGAGTGCACCCCGCCACACGGCCCGTCAGGTCAGCGACTGCGGATTCGCCGGTAGACCAGCGATGACCCATGAGATGCCGTCAGAAACAGCGCCAGGAACGGCAGCACCCGGGACGCGAAAGAGCCCGGGATGGTGAGAAGAGGCAGCGAAAGGACGATGATGAGCAGGCTTCCGCGCACCGTGACAGCCAAGACATCCCACCGAGACGTTTGAACCTTCCGCCGGGCAGGGATGATACGTTCGCGGCTCAGTTTCCTTGCAATCGAAGAAGCGCAGGCAGGGAGACGAGTTCGACGTCGTTGAAGAAACACGAGAGATCCCTTCTTTCGGAGTTTCGAACTGATGTTGAAGAGCGACAAGAGACCCCGGCGAGGCGACCAACCAGCAGCCGGGGTCTTTGCCTGCCCGGCGAAGACCGGGAATCGGACAGTACTACCTTCCGCACCCGCGCTGTGCCAGAAAGTAGCGCCGTGGGCGTGGGTGCCCACCAACCTGTTGGTGATCAATCAACCAATCACCCGAACGAAAAGGGTGGTTAATTGATCAATGCCGGTCAACGAAATCGGGCAACAGCCGCGAAGGCTTCGAATTCACCAAGTCCCGAGTGCACCCGTGCCAACCAACGCCACCCCCGCGCACCCGTCACTCACCCACCACCGGAACCCTCGAAGATCCACAAACTTGTCAACGAATCCACCGCCCCACGCACCCTGTTAACTCGAACGGGTGATGGATTCGCACCTTCGCGCCCACCTCTCCAACCCCATCCGCTGCGCCACCCGGACCAGGTCGAAGCCGGTCATCTCGCTGACACGAACTCAACCTGACCGCGACCGCGTAGCGCGTCGGCCCACCTGCCGGTCCACGCGAGACCACCGTCCCAACCTCAACGCCGCCATCAGCGAGACGGAAACCGGCGCCTGAACACGCGCCACGAGACCGTAGACACTTCTGGGCGGCACACCTTCCACAACCGATAGTCCGAGCCCCCATGCGGCCGGGCTGCGCCCCACTCCCGTGCTTCGGCTGGCGTCGTGATTCGGTATCCGCGCTGCAGGCTTGCCGGGACGCGCCGGCCGAGCGCGGCGGTGACGCCGTCGACGAGCTCCTCGCCCTGTACGGGCAACCCGCCTTCGAAGAGATCCCGCACGCGGTACGCGAGGCACTGGCCCACCACATGACGGACGGCGGCCCGCACGTCCGGATCACGGACCGGCGCCAGGCCCTGCGGGAGGTCAACGCGCCGCAGTACGAATCGTGGGAGGACTGAGCTTGACGTTTATCCTCGCCTGTCACCCAACCTGCTGATCTGCGGTTCTTCCCGGGACAGCGGAGGCGGCCGTTCTCCACGCTTCGAGATGTCGAGTCACGAAGCACGAGAGAACGGCCGCTGCGTATGAGTCTCCCTCTCCCAGGGCCCGCAGGCGAGGCGTTGGATGTCTTGTCCCGCTTTCGGGTCGAGTTCTACGAGTGCCTTTACGCCGGGGCGGATGCGCTCTTCGAGCTCACGGACGCGGTGCTGTGCGTGGACGGGCCGGTGAAGACGCTGGTGGAGCTGTCGCTGGCCCTCGAGCACCGGCGTGGGCATGGTGCTCTGTACGCAGCGTTGGACCGGGGCTGGGCAGAGCCGGCGCGGTTGCGGCGCACGCTGGCCGGCCTGCCGTTGCCGAAGGCGGCCGACGGGCGGATCGTGCTGGCTGTGGACGTGAGCAACTGGCTCCGCCCTGATGCTCCGACCAGCGACGACCGGCTGTTCTGCCACGTCTACGGACGCGGTGCCCGCAGCAAGGACCAGTTCGTGCCGGGCTGGCCGTACTCCTTCGTCGCCGCCCTGGAAACGGGCCGCACCTCCTGGGTCGCGCTGCTAGACGCTGTGCGTCTGGGGCCCGCCGACGACGCGACCGCCGTCACGGCAGCCCAACTCCGCGGCGTTGCAGAGCGGTTGATCCTCGCAGGGCAGTGGAAGCCAGGAGATCCGAAGACGCTGATCGTCATGGACTCCGGCCACGACGTCGCCTACCTCTCCCACGCCCTGGCGGACCTGCCGCTCGTGCTGCTCGGGCGTCTGCGTTCGGACCGTGTCATGCTCCGTGACCCGGGTCCGACCCGTTCCGGGCCCAGGGGCGGGCGTCCGCGCCGGCACGGCGGCGTTCTCGCCCTGGCCCGGCCCGAGACCTGGCACACCCCCGAGGTGACCACGTTCACGGACACCACCCGCTACGGCACCGCCGAGGCAATGGCCTGGGACCGCATGCACCCCCGGCTCACCCACCGCGGCCCCTGGCTGGAACACACGAAGGAAGAACTGCCTGTCCTGCACGGCACGTTGCTCCGCCTGAAAGTCGAGCACCTGCCGGGCGACCGCGACCCGAAACCCCTGTGGCTGTGGTGCTCGGCCATCGGCGCCACCGGCACGGACGTCGACCGCTGGTGGCAGGCGTTCCTCCGCCGCTTCGACCTGGAGCACACCTTCCGGCTGATGAAGCAGACACTCGGCTGGACCCGCCCGAAGGTCCGCCACGCCGACACCGCTGATGTGTGGACCTGGCTGATCATCGCCGCCCACACCCAGCTCCGCCTCGCCCGCCCCCTCGCCGAGGACCTCCGCCGCCCCTGGGAACGGCCCACGCCACCCCGACGCCTCACCCCCGCCCGGGTGCGGAGGGGGTTTCGCAACGTCCGCGCGACCACAGCCCGCCCGGCAGCCGCGCCAAAACCATCCCGCCCAGGCCCCGGACGACCGCCCAGCTCGAAGAACAAACACCGCGCCAAGCACCACGACGTCGGCAAAACCCTCAAACGCGCTGAGTCGATCAAGGAACACAAAGCGCAGCGAGATTAAACGCCAAGCTGAGTACCTGTTTCTCAACCTGCTCGGCCCTGAGCCTTCTGCCAGTAGGCCCGACCGGCTGCCGTATCCTTCAGCCGTGACGAGCTGGTGGCGGTCTCTGGGTAATGCGTTGTGGGCCCTGGATCGGGCCCTTGGTGGACAGAGGCGCCCGACTCGGATCCAGAAATGGGTGGCCCGGCACCCGGTCGGCACCGGCCTTTGCCTGGCCATGCCCTTTGCGCTCTTCTTCCTGATGGTGTCGTCTGAGGACGAACCTGACGGTCCCGTGCTAGCAGCGCTGGGCGGGCTGGTTATGGGACTCCTCTTCGGTCTAACAGCGGCTGGAGAGCGGCTCCGGCAGCGTCGGCTCAAGCGTCTGGGGGTCTGGGACGGATCTTGAGAGGTCGAGGATCGAAAGGGGCGGCTTGCACTCCCTCCCGTTCCTCGGTTTCTGGTCAATGCCGATGTGCTTTCAGCCCGCCTTGGAAGCTTCGTCGGCTTGGGCTCGGGGGCTGGCGAGGCGGTAGGAATCGGTGCCGGTCTCGATGATGGTGCTGTTGAAGGCGAGCACCTGATTCTGACCCCGGGCCGCTCAGATCAGAGCGTGAGGGACGTATCTTGATGGCGTGAAGAGACGGCGCTGGTGGTCCGCGATCAGCTTGTGGGTTATGTGGTGGGCGGCTATTACCGCGGCCTTTTGGTTCTTGGCCAAGGTTCTCGACCAGCCGACGGACCTCGCGGGGTGTGCGGCGAGTGCTGTGCTGGTGATTGTCGTAGGTGAAGTCGGTGATCGACTGCGGAGGCGCTTCTTCCCTCGCCGGGAGACGGGCTGACAGTTCGGCTGGTCAGGGCCCTTGCTTCCTCGTCCGTCCGCTTCGGGTGAGACGCCTGGTCATGAGGGTGATGGCCGCCCAAGTGATCAAGGTCTCGGAATGCTGGACGAGCCGTTCGTAGTCCCGCGCGTGCCGGCGGGCGTGCATCATCCAGGCCCATGTCCGTTCGACGACCCAGCGGCGGGGCAGCACGATGAACCCGGAGGCGTCCTTGGGACGGCTCACAGTCTTGATCGTGAGGCTGAGATACTTCTTTGCCCAGGTCACGAGCTTTCCGGCATAGGCGGAGTCCGCCCAGACGATGGTGATCTCGGGATGCATCAGGCGGAGGCGGAAGAGGAGTTCCTTGGCTGCGTCGCGGTCGGTGAGCGAGGCCGGGGTGACCATGACCAGCAGGGGCAGGCCGCGGGTGTCGACCACCAAGTGCCGTTTGCGGCCGTTGATTTTCTTGCCTGTGTCGTAGCCGCGCGAATCCCTGCCCACGGTCTCGGCGGCCCATGCAGGAAGTCGCCTACAGTGCCCCGCGCGGCGACGCGAACGTCTTCATGCTGATCTTCGGTTGGGGGATGTTCATCTACGCCGGGATGGTCGCCCTGTACTTCCTCGCGCGCGCCCTGTGGTCCACCGATGACGAGACCGGTGAGGCCGTGTCCGGCGAGGGCACCGCTCTGCGTGAGCCGAAGGCCGGCGCCTGAGCTCTGCTCAGTCCGCGGCCTGACGATCGTCGTCCAGGTGGCCCATGGCGTAGCCGCGTTCATCAGGATGACGGGCCAGGCGGGCCATCACCCACGCGGTCCGGGCGTCCATACCTTCGCCGAAGTCGGCGGCTAGGCGGTGTGCCTGCCAGGTCGTGCGCGGGGCGAGCACCCACCGGGCGAGCGAGAAGCGGACGCGGCCGGTGCCGGCTGTCGTCCGGCCTACCCCGGCGGGAGAGCCCTCGGGGGCGGCGCCGGGGATGTTCAGGTCGGTCACGATCGTGAGTGTGGCGACGGCTGCGCCGCCATGGCGGGTACCGGGCCGGAGATCACCGGAACGGGTGGCGCTGCATGGCCCGGGTTGACGCCCGCGGGCTCCGGTCGCCGGATCCGCCGCCCTGGGCTGAAGGTGGACAAGACGGGATGAGGTGGCGGCGGTGCGGTGGAACACACGGCGAAGGCTCGTGAAGCGGGTGCAGGCGACGGTCCGGGATCTCCGGATCCCGCCCCTGGACCGTACGGACCCGCTCGGGAACCTGGTCGCCGTGTTCGAGCAGCGCCTGGGCTACTCCATCACCGTGGTGGCCACGGAGAACGGCAGCATCATCAACGGGGCGCTGGAGAGCCGGCCTGGCGGCGGCACGGCGATCGTCGTTCCGGCGGGCACCAGTACCCCCAACCGACGTCGTCATCTCGTGTGCCGGGGCTTGGCCCGCTGCCTGTACCGGGAGCCCGGCCACCGCACCGGCCGCATCGACTACTCCACCACCACCGAGCAGGAGATCGAGTACGCGGCCCTCTTCCTCGGACGCCACGTCGAAGACGCCCAGCAGGGCCGGGCCCGGAGCGGTGCGGCCTGACACCTCCGGCTAGCGCCCGGCGTGGGCGCCACGTTGCGGCGGGGTCCCGCACGTCGATCTCGGCATGTCAGCCAGCTGCCACACCCCATCCAGGATCTCCCTGTCGGCCGTGCAGGGGCTGGCTCATACGGTCGCATCGCATCGAGGTAGTTGTCATGGCTCGCAGGGTACGTCCGGCCCGGCGCAGGCGTCTGCTGGAAGTGCGGTTACCAGGGGCGGAGCTCGGTGGTCAGTTCCTCCCACCACTGATGTTGGTGTTCGTCTTCGGGGTCGGGGCAGGGACCGAGGGCGAGGACCTGGTCGTCGACGTGGTAGGTGAGGCGGTAGAGCAGGACGCGGGTCGCGCACTCCAGCCAGCGTTCGGTGTCTCGTGCTGGTGGGGCCGGGCCGAGGACGGTGGCGAACCACGCGGGCAGGAGCAGGCGGTTGCTGACGGCGTCGGCCAGATTGCTGCGTAGCGCCAGGGTCAGCCGTTGCTCCGCGCGCTGGCCGGCGGCGATGGCCGGCTGTTTGTCGGCGGTGGCCGCCCGGTCCGCGGCGAGGGCCGCGGTGGACGTGCGTGCCTCGGAAGCCTGCCGGGCAAGGCCCTGGTGCTCGGTCGCCTCGCGCGCGATGACGGAGCGCAGCTTGGTGGCGGCCTTGGCATGGGGCTGGGTGTTGTAGGGGGTGGAGAGCAGCGTGCCGACCAGGGCGACTGCTTCCTCCCGGGTCGCCTGGTGCCGGGCCTGGGCGTCGTGGAAGCGTTGTACCCGGTTCTGGTGGTGGGTGCGGAGGGTGCTGGTGAGGAGGACGTCGGCGGCGTCCCACCCGGACTCCATCGTGGCGGCCAGGGTGCGCTGGTCCTTGGTGAAGGTGTCCAGGTCCGCGGGAGGGATGTTCCCGGCGGCCATGATCTGGCCTTCCAGCAGCCGTACGTGCTGGGTGATCCTTTTCACCGTCCGCTCCGTGGCTTTGACGCGGTCATCGAGCTCGTCGACCCGGCCGTCGACTTCCTCGGTCGTGGTCTCCAGGCCGGAGATGTCGTCGCGAAGGGAACGCAGCTCGTGGTCCAGGTCCTCGGTGTAGCCGAACCGGGACTTCAACCGCTCGTGCTTGCCCTCCAGATCGTCCAGCCGGCTGTCGAGATCGCTTACTCGCCGGTCGGTATCGCGGACCCGCCGGTCGGTGTCCCGGAACTGGGAGTCCAGAGCGTCGCTCACTTCCCCGCCTCCTGTCCGTCCGCGACCGCTGTGCCCACGACGGCCCAGCCGATCAGGAAGGCGACGATGAACCAGGGCGACAGGACGCCCAGGACGACCAGGACGAGCAGCGCCCCCACCGCGTGCAGAGCGATGGACGCGGTGCGGCGGGCGAGATGGTTTTTCACGGTCGCTTCGAGCCGCCAGCCGCAGAAGGTGCCCACCAGGTGCGGCACGACCAGGGCGTACCACCAGTCCGAGTACCCCAGCAGGCGGAAGACGAGGATCAGAGCGATCGCCACCGCACTCTGGGCCCGCCAGGACCAGAAGATGACCTTCTGGCTGCGCAGGCGTTGTGGTTCGGCCAGAAGGGCCGGCATCTGCTTCTCGTACGCCATCAGCGCCTGCGCGCGCTCCATCAGGATGTCGAACGCCTCGTCCCGGACACCCTCGTCGTGGTCCTGGACGTCGGTAAGAGCGTGCTGATCGGCCAGAGCACGTACCAGCTCCTGGTGCTCCTGGTGCACCTCGTGTTCCGTCAGCGCTTCGCCCACCGGCCCCCCTCGCTCCGAGCCCTCCCCTGCTTTCCGGAGGCGGGCGAAACGAGTATTGCGACAGACGCACGGGCCCGCTGGATCTTGACGAAGGATGGCGCGAACCGTTCCTATTCAGTGAGCAGGAGTGAGTCTTGGACCCATGCCTGGTCGCTGCGGACATCCCGAACGGTTTTGGGTGTCCTGGTCGCCCGCGTTCTCGCCGCGTCCGGTGGCACGGATCGTGTCCGTGGTCCGGGGATGCGGGGGCGGGGTCCCTCACGCCCAGGGGCATGCCGGTCGGCCTGGGCGGTCCGATGCCCGTGCGCATCGCTCTGGTGTGCACGGGGCGGTACCGTCCGTCGCCGGATCGGGTGTCCGAGGGCGCGTCGTCCGATCGCGATACCGGCGGCATCGTGACGGGACATCTTCCGGTGCGGGGTGGTCAGTGGTTTCTGCCAGTGCTGACTGCCCCACATCGAGGTGTAGGCCGGATCGACCGCGATGATCGCCAAACCGTGTTCGGCGGCCATGGAGACGAGCCGGGCTTTGAGTTTGCCGGTGGGGATGCCGGAGATGAGCTGCCGGAACCGTTTCCTGCGGCCGTGCTTCTCCCGCGTCTTCTCCGCACTGAAGTCGAGGTCTTCGATGGCAATCGCACCCGCGCCAGTCTGTGTGGCCCAGTGCAGGAGGCGGGTGAGGGCGTGGCGGAGTTGGGCGTCGCGGTGGGTTGCGGTGCCGGTCAGGTCGTAGGCGAAGCGGTGGGGTTCGCCTACCGGGTTGCCGTGCGGGTCGAGGTGGTAGGCGGCGAAGTGGTCGGCGTTCGTGTCGACACCGATCACACCCTTGGCCCGGGCGGTTTCCAGAGGAATGGTCTGGACGGTGGGGCGTTGCCAGGATGCGGTCAGGTACCAGCGGCCCCGGGTGGTGTCGTAGTGGATGCGGTAGGCGACGGCCCGGTTCGCTTCAACACGGTCGGCCCACTCCACACCCCGGTGCGCAAACGCCACGGTGGTGGGGGTGAGGGTGTAGCGGCCGTGTTTGGTGTTGGCGAGGTGGGCGAGCGGGGCGGGCAGCTTGATGCTGACCTTGCCGTCCGGGGTGACGCGGATCGTCTCGTTCCCGTACCGCTTCCCCGACTCACCGTCCGCCGCCAGGAACCAGCGCTCCGCCTCCCACCGCTGACGCCACTCACCCTCGGTGAGCTGGGCCTCTGCGAGGTGGTGGCGGGTGTTGAACAGCCGTTTCCCGCCCCGCACGACCCGTACCCGACCGGCCTGCCAGTCCGCCACTGCGGCAGCGTGCCGGGCTTCCAGAGCCTTGAGGCGGCGGGACTTGTGGAACCACTCACTCCTGGACCGGCAGCCACCCGGGGCACGTTTGGTGCCCTTCGCCCCGACGGGGAGGGACAGGCGGTGCCGGAGCGTCTTGATCCCCGCATCGAGAGACCGGATGTGCGCGGCCAGGCAACGCCGGGCGAGCGCCCACTGATCATGAGTCGCCTTCGTGATCGCCCCGGCGATCCTGGATGACGACTCCTTCGTCAGCTCCCGCTTCCGCGCGGCCCAGGATTCAGCGTTGTGGTTCGGGCCGTCCGCACACCGGATCTTCAGATCCCGGGAGGCCAGCGCCCCTTGATGGGCACCAACGGCCCGCAACACGTGCTCGTCCTGCGGGGCGAGGTGCTTGAGGCGGTCCCGGACCGCCACCCCCGAAGGGCCCGGGGCCACGAACGGCGCCGCCAACTCCCGCACACCGCCCACCACCATGCCCCCGCCCCCAGCACCGGTCCAGCCCGTCACCCGGCACAACGAGCCACCACTACCCAGGTCACCCATTCGACCCCGAAACATTCATTCCCACCCTCACCCCTCAGACCACCGGACTCACTTCCAGGCGCTACAACGCACTCATACACACAAGAACGACAGCAGTTCACAACCCCACCATCACGGCCTGAACCAGGAGCTCGGGCCAGCTGCCAGGCTGAGCTCATTCTTCCGGCCCGCCAACTGATTCCGCCCACAACCAGGGAGGAGCTGAGCAGCGCAGACGCCGGCGGCCAGGGCGAACGGCGGAGGCGGTCCGTCGCGTTGACTACGTTTCCCGCATTTCGGCGCGACTCTCCGTGACGCTCGATAGGCTGAACAGCTGATAGCGATCTACCTCTTCTCGCGTCCGCAGGACGCTCTCGTGCGGGCGGGAGAGGCGGGCTGTGCTGGCGAAGGGGCTGGCGATGGGCGTTGACAACCGGCAGATCCAGACGGCCGTTCTGGAGGATCCCGAGTCCGATGATCCGGTGGTCTGCCCGACGGATGCCGACGAGCTCGACGAGTTCCGCGAGGAGTTCTCCGGGACGACGTTCTGGTGCGGGGTCCTGCTGGGCGGGTGCGGCGGCCAGCTCCTGACGCGGCGGGGCAACGTCCGTGTCAGCCACTTCGCTCACTTCCCCGACCCCGACGGGCTGCTGCCCGAATGCGGGCGCCGCTCCCGAGACGTCGCGAGCGCGGACCACCTGTACGTACGGACGGCCACCCAGGCGTGGCTGCGCGGCCAGGGGCACACTCCGCGCTACCGCTACATCGACCAGGACGACGCCCCGGTCGGCTCCCTCGTGGAGATCGAACTGGACGGGCACACGCTGCTGCTGCACATGGACCCCACCACGCCGCCCGACGGGGACGCCACAGAGGCAGGCGACATCATCCTCGGTCCCGGCGTCCATATCGATCACCACACCCTGGTGCGCCGGGGCTACGTCAACCGCGTCAAGTTTGTCAGCAGCGGCAACCAGCGAGTCATGATGCTCGGCACCGAGCTCCCGCATGTGGGCACCGACTGGGACTTCGAGCTGGCGGAATGCACCGTCGACGAGCAAGGCCGGCTCATCACTCCCGTCGTCACATGCTTTGAGGCCGCACGCGCCGCCAGAGGCCAGGCCCCGGTGCCACAGCCGCGCAGCAAGAAGGCAGAAGGCCCGGTGCAGATCGGCGCCCTGACCCGGCTCATCAACAACGCCGTGCAGAAGAAGGAGACCGCCGCCGTTCGTCAGCTGCGGGACACGGCACAGCTCCAGGTACCTCGCTGCGAGGGACAGGCGCTCGAGCACCTGCAACGCGCGATCGACCACGCGAACGACTGGATCCACCAGCAGAACCGGGTCCGCCGGCGGTTCTTCGCCGAACTCGACGAAGCGGTCCGGCACGGTCACATCTTCAATGTCTCGTCGCTGACTCCGCAGGTCAGAAAGTTATTTCTGCGCGACGTGGCGGCCACGCCGCAGGAGGCGGGCATTCTCCAGGCGGCCGACACGCTACTTGAAGAAGCGCGTCGTCATGCTGCCCAGAAACGGCGGGCAGCGGACGAACGCCGTGCGGCAGCGGCCCGGGAACGGGAAGAGTGCCATGCGGCAGCGGCCGAGCGTCGCGAGGCAGAGGCTCAGGAACGGCACGCGCAGCTCGTGACTCAGGCCCAGGGACGCAAAGCGCGCAACAGAGCGCGAGGGCAGGTCCAGAGCATCACCGGCCGTCTACGCCGTGAAGAACTGTCCACCGAACAGCAGAAGCAGCTCGTTGAGGAGCTAGTGCTTGCGGCGAAGGAAGCCGGGGACCATCTGTCCGCAGCTGAGCAGCACAAGGTGAACGAGTGGGTGGAAAGGATCGCGGCCCCCGCAGAAGAACCGGACACACCCAAGAGCACGTCCCCGGCCGCGCAACCGCAGCCGGCCACGCTCACGGACCCTGCCGAGCTGCCGGCGCATCTCGTGCCCGCTGCGGCGGCTGTCCGTGGAGCCCTGAAGAAGGCGGCCCGGGAACGGACGACGACCAGCTGGAACCGGCTGGAGCACCAGCTCGGCTCCGCGCTCCCTTCCCTCAGCAGCAATGAACGCGTCCAGGTGCTGGTTGAGGCCGACCGGTCCACGGCCGGCGACGAGCCGCTCCTGTCGTCCCTGCTGGCAGCGGGCGACCCGCACTTCGCCTACCAGTACTACCGGCACGTCCTCAACGCACTCGGCCTGGACGCCCCGGACGACGACGAAGACCTGCGGGACGTCGTCGAAGCCGACACCGAACAGGTCTTCACCGACTGGCGCTCCCGCTGAAACCAGCCGGAAGTAGGTGCCACGACCGGAGCGTAGCCCGGCGGGCCGCTGGCCCCGGGCTGCGGAACCTCGACGGGTGGCTTGCCTTTCTCGATCCGGTCCATGACGCAGGCGATCGTCGCGTTCGCACAGTCTGTCTTCGCGCAGAGCCACCACAGCATCGGACGGACTGGCGAACTGCTTTTCGAGGGTCGTGGGCCTCGCGGTACCCCTCAAGGAGCTCGCCCGCCAAGGGATAGCCGGCCTCGCCCGGCTATCCCTTGGCGCCGATCGGCGACTCCGGCTGGGACTGCGCCGGCCGGCCGCGGCTTCAGCGCGGGGCGATGCGCTGCCGGACATCGGCCACCGTCCCAGCCTCGCCCGCCGTCTCCGTCGTTCTTACCGGGCTCAGCTCAGCAACGGGTCCTTCTCGTCGCAGCCTTCGGACGGGGATCCCGGCGCCAGTAGCCAGCTGTGTGATTGCGGGCAAGGGCGCACCCGGAGCGCAGAAGGCGAGGCATAGCTGAGGGCCCTCCGCAATCACCGATCGGTCTCGGACCCATGTGGCGCCTTCGCCGTGTTCAGCATGGTCGGGAAGATGGACCATGCCGTACAGCGGGGCGCTGACCCCGGCGGTGGCGGACGTATGCGCAGCGGCCCAGCGCCCAACGTGGTGGTCGAACGCGGACTCACCTAGCACCTTCAGGGCGACCTGGTGCTCCGGACCGAACGCCTCGATGACGTCGTAGCAGGTCTCCAGCAGAACGTCAGAAACCAGCTGCTCGTCCGCGAAGTTGTCGGTGGCGACGACCAGGACCAGGATCCTGGGACGCATGTGGGCGAGCAGGCCGGTCAGCCGCGCCTCTGGCACGATCTCGTTGATCCGCGTCAGCACAGGCTTCCCGATCAACTGCAGCTGGGTGCGCCACGCCGGGCTTTCGCACAGCACGTGCAGCCGCATCTGAGCATCGACGCCCAGCGGCTCCACTCGTGCGGCGAAGCCTTTGGAACGAAGCGCAGGAACCCACCAGGCCGCTACGTCACCGAACCATCGGGGCTGGCCAGGTCGGGCTGCTGAATCTCACTGTCGCCCATCAGGATGCCTCCTTCTCGCCGACCACGTCAGTGCGGGCACAGCGCATTGTCGCCTTCGATCCAGTCAACTGGGTGCGCTCGGCACGGGCCCGGCGCAGCGCAGCGGCCTCGGTCGCCGCAGCTTGGCGGCGACGCTGGACACGGGCCCGGTCGATCGGGGCCGGCGCGCCATCCGGCACCGCAGTCGGCTCGGGGAACGCCCGGTGGCTGAGCTCCCGCATCGCCCGATTCTGCCGCTCCACCGCCTGCGCGATGCCCGGGTCGACCCGGGACGGCACTGCGGCCTGGCGGTGCGCCTCGATCGCGCGGCGGTAGCCCTCCGGCGGAGTCCGGCGCTCCACCGGCGCCACGGATTCGGTCGGCTGCGGGGCAGGGGCGGCGGCCGCCGTGGCGGGGCTGGCCTTCACGGGTGCAGGCGCCAGAACGTGCAGGGCGCGGACGTTCGCACCGGACACTCGCTCGTTGGCCGCAGCGATCAGCTTCGGCGCGCTCCAGCGCAGCTTCGTGCCGACCGCCGGGGCATCGGGGACGACGTCCAGACGGCCGGTCTCCGCGTCGAACGCCACGGCTCGAACACGGCTGGCAAGTTCGGGCACGGCCGCAGCGAGGATGGCGTCGAAGTCGGCGAGGACGCTTCCGCCGGCGGCCGGGGCGACCATGCCGCGCTCCGTCATCATGCGGCCGATCGCGCTGCCCAGTCCCAGCGGCTCACGGCCGTCGCGTCGTACGACGGTGGTGGTGCGCCGCTTCGGCTTCTTGCTGGTGGCGCCGTTCCTCTTCGCCGCCTCCCGGGCCGCGAGCAGGGCCTGGCGCGCGAGGTCGACGCCGCTCAGCTCCGACTCGGTGGTCATGCGATCACCGCCCCGGCGTCGCCGCCCAGTCGGCGGGCGGCGAGCTCGGGCAGCCAGTCCGTCCACGGCGCGGCTGCGGCCTGCTCGGTCCGGGCGGCGGCCTGCTCGCGCAGCTGCTTCAGTCGCGTCGCAGTTGGTACTCGGCAGCGCGCTCCCTGGCGGTGTCGGCGGCCTTCGTCGCAGCGGCGACGGCGTCCGCACCGTTCGGGTTGTGCCGGAACCAGCGCCGCCCCCGCTCGGTCTTGTAGGCCCCGCCGGGCTTCCGCGTCAGCCTCGTCGGTCCGGCCCAGCCGGTTCAGGGCGCTGTGGCGGAACTCCGGCACAGCCTGCTCCACCGTCTGGAGCGCACCGTAGGCGAGGACGGCAGCTACACCGGTGGGGTCCTCGTTCTGATCGGCCTGGTCCATGGCGCTCAGGTAGCGGGCGTGAAGGCACTGTCACGTTGACTGACCGGGTGGGATGATCTTCTGGTTGGTCATGCTGGGAGGGGTCGTCCGTGGACAGCGCATCGCCGTCGTACAAGGGGCACCGGTACCCGGTCGAGGTCATTGCCCACTGTGTGTGGCTGTACCACCGCTTCCCGCTGTCGTTCCGCGAGGTGGAGGAGCTGATGCTCGAGCGCGGCGTGGTCGTCTCCCACGAGACGGTCCGCCGCTGGTGTGCGAAGTTCGGGCAGGCCTACGCCAACGGCCTGCGCCGGAGGCGGCCCCGGCCCGGCGACAAGTGGCACCTGGACGAGGTCTTCGTGAAGATCAACGGAGAGCAGAAGTACCTGTGGCGGGCCGTCGACGCCGACGGCAACGTGCTCGACATCCTGGTCCAGTCCCGCCGGGACAAGGCCGCGGCCCGGCGCTTCTTCCGCAAACTGCTCAAGAGAACCTGCTCGGTGCCGAGGGTGATCGTCACCGACAAGCTCCGCTCCTACGGAGCGGCCCACCGCGAGGTCGTGCCCTCCGTCGAGCACCGCTCCCACAAGGGCCTCAACAACCGGGCAGAGAACAGCCACCAGCCCACCCGGCAGCGCGAACGCGCCATGAAAGGCTTCCGTAGCGTCGGCGGAGCCCAGCAGTTCCTGTCCGCGTTCAGCGGCATCTCACCCCACTTCCGACCACGCCGCCACCTGATGACCGCCCCCGAATACCGCACCGAGATGACCACCCGCTTCGCCATCTGGGACCAGGTCACCGGCATCGCCGACCTGCCCGCCGCGGCCTGAGCACGAAGCCGGAACCCGGCCCCACCACACCCGACACACCATCAGGCACTCACACACCCAACAACGTGACAGCGCCGTTTGCCGTACTCCACCGCGTAGCTCTGGAAGGGGACCCCCCCTTCCTGTCCGCTTGCCCCACCAGGTATCTTGCATCGCATGGAACCAGGTGATTCGACCAAGCAGGCCCGGGCAGCCGCCCAGCTGCGCAAGGGCGTCCTGGAGTACTGCGTACTCGCCCTGATGCGGGACCGCCCCCGCTACGGCGTGGAACTCCTCCACGCCCTGGAGGACTCCGGCGCCCTGGCCACCAGCCAGGGCACGGTCTACCCGCTGCTCTCCCGGCTCCGCCGCGACGACCTGGTCACCACCACCTGGCAGGAGTCCGCCTCCGGACCACCCCGTCGCTACTACGCGCTCACCGACAGCGGCCGGGCCGCACTCGACGAGTTCACCCGCGTCTGGCCCGGCTTCCGCAACGCCGTCGACGCCTTCCTCACCACCCCGCACCCCTCCACCGGAGACCCCGCATGAAGACCTCTGCCGACCCCGTACGCGACTACCTCTCCGCCGTCGAACGCGAGAGCTCCGCACTCCCCGCCGACCGTCGCCAGGAACTCCTCGCCGACCTCGCCGAACACATCGAGGTGACGCGCACCGAGCGTCCCGACGCCGCGATCGGCGAGATACTCGCGGAGCTGGGGGACCCCCGCACGATCGCGGCGATGGCACTGGCCGAGGCGGGGAACGGGACCACCGGCACCCCGGCCCGGAGCGACGTGGCCGCACCCGCCCGGCGCGGCAAGGTGCACCCCCTGGTCCCGCTCCTGATGCTCACCCTCTCGCTGCCTTTCACGATGATCTTCTCCATCGGCCCCGACGCGGCGTTCGACCCCGGCCCGGTGTTCGGCTTCCTGTTCCGTGTCACCGGCGCGGTACTTCTCTGCACCTCAGTGCACTGGACCGCCGTCCAGAAGACCACCGGCGTGCTGCTCACCGTCATCGTGCCGACCACCGTCATCGTCACCTGGAACCTGATCAGCGGCTGGGCGGCGGGCGAAGTCCCGGCCCTCCTGGGCAACCTGGGAAGCCTCGCCCTGATGGTCGGCACGGCAGTATGGCTCTGGCGGGCCCGCCGCGCCTGAGCGCGGCCGCCGTCGTCCCGGTCCACCAGGACGTTTCGGCGCAGACCTAGACCGCATCAGGCACCGCTCCTGACCGGAAAACTCAACGGTCAGATGGGTACGGCGAGATAGCCCTTCGGCGGTGACGGCCGGGGGGCTCTCGTGGTGCGGTGCGGGCGGGGTCAGGCGGTTGCCGGGGTGAGGGTGACGTCGTGGCCGAGGGCCTTGAGCTGGCGGACGAGGTCGCGGCTCTTTTGGTGGGGGTCGAGGTTGCGGGTGTGGAAATCGGCTCCGAGGTCGCGGTAGCGGGCGGTCGGGTCGTTCATGAGGTGCCAGACGGACACCAGGATCGAGCGGGCTACGGCGACCAGGGCTTTCATGTGGCCGCGGCGTTTGACGATCCGGCGGTAGCGGGCGCCGAGGAAGGTGTCGGTGCGGGCGGCGGAGATCGCCGCCTCACCGAGCGCGCCGCGGAGCCAGGGGTTGCCCTTGCCGGTGGGCCCGGAGGTGTTCATGTTGCCGGACTGCAGGGTGCGCGGGGAGAGCTTCGCCCACGAGACGAGTCCGGCGGTGGGGGAACACCGTCATGTCCAGGCCGATCTCGGCGAGGATCACCTGTGCGGTGTTCGGGCCTACGCCGGGGATCTCGTCGAGGCGTTCGGTGTCGGTGATTGGTATCAGGGTGCCCTGCCCGGGGCCCTGGTCGTCCTCGGTGGTGGACAGCTCGGCCAGGCGCACGGTGATACGGGCGGTGAGCTTGTCGATCTGCACGGTGAGGTAGTCGACGGTGTCCAGCAGCATCCGGCACATGAACCCGTGATGCTCCTCGAAACGGCCGGTCAACGATTCGGCCAGGGTGGCGTGGCTGGCCTTGATCGTGCCGTGGGCCAGATCCGCGAGGGCTTTCGGGCTGCGCTCACCGGCGATCAGCGCTTCGAGCATGGCGCGCCCTGAGACGCCGAAGATGTCGGAGATCACGGTGGACAGCTTGATCTGGGCGTCCTCCAGGAGCTTTTCGGTGCGCTGCTTGTGGCGGGTGCGCTCGTGCGTCATGACCGCCCGGGCCCGGGTCAGGTCACGCAGTTCACGGACCGGTTTCGGGGGCACGAAGGAGGGCCGGAGCATGCCGCGTTCGGTGAGTTTGGCCAGCCAGACCGCGTCCAGGCGGTCGGTCTTGGGCCGGCCGGGGACGTTCTTGACGTCCCGGGCGTTGACCAGCCAGCGCTCCAGGCCGCGTGATTCGAGCAGGATGAAGTACGGCTTCCAGTACGTCGAGGTGGCTTCCATCACCACACGGGTGACGCCCTGGCAGATCAGGTGGTCGGCCAGGTCCAGGATCGCGCCGCTGGTCGCGACGGTGTTGAAGACCCGCTGCACGCGCTTGCCGGGCTGGTCCTCGTGCGGCACCCGCACGCAGACCATCCCGGACGCCTTGGCGATGTCGATCGCGGCGACCCGCGCCACGAGCTCTTCGGCCTGCTCGATCTCCTCGACGCCACCGCTGTCGCCGGTGTCCGTCATGCGCCACTCCCAGGTCTCGATCCGTACGGGATGACGCCTGCCCAGGGGGCCGCGGGGGGAGCGAGAATCTGACCGTCGTGCTCGATGGCAACAGTGCGTGGCCCCTCTGCGGCCCCGGCACCAGACTGACCTACGGGCTCAACGTCCCAACGAGCTACCGGCATCGGCGGGCAGGCGCCGAAGCCATGTTTTCACGCCCGCAAGGCGTACCCGAAGGGAACAGGGGAACTGACCTGCAAGAAAAGGCCGATCAGCGGTACGTCCCGCCAGGCGGGAGCAGCGGCCCGACTTTCTTCTCAGGTGCCCGTCAGACACCTCAGGGTCCTAACTCGTCAAGCTGCGGCCCTCAGCCCGCTGTGTAGCCTGTCGATCTGTTCGAACGGGATGAGGGTGGGGCATGGAGACGCTGGTGGAGGGGGCCGTAGCGGAGGCACTTCGTGACGGGGGCGGCGAGGCGATCCGCCTGTATGTCGCCGCCTGCGCCGAACGTATGGCGCCACTGTTCGTGGGCCTGCGGGCGGGCACGCCGGGGCGGGAAGCCGACCTGGACTTCTATGTGGAGTCCGTACGCGATCTTTGGTATGCCGACCGGCCGCTCGCCGACACCGCCGAGCGCGTACGCCTGCTGGAGCGGTTCCCGGAGCTTCAGCCGGACGAGGAGGGGATCACAGATGTCGCCGACACCTATGCCTTCTTCGCTGTCCTCTGCCTGCGGTATGCCCTGCTGGCTCACGGCTCGGGAAACGCTGACGACGCGGTGTCCTGCGGCCATGCGGCGCTCACCGCGATGGGAATGCTCGACCAGAACGTGGCAGGTGCCAGCTTTCTCGCCGAGGAACAACGGCTCCAGTCCCTCTCGCTGCGTGGTGACGCCTCAGGTCTGTGGGACGCGAGCGTCGCGGCAGGGCGGGAGAGGTTCCGTGCTGTGTCGGGCCGCCTGACCGCTAGGCATGCTGCTGATCGCTGCCAGCGAGATGCGGCCTCTGGTTAGGCGGCCGCTGTGCCCACCTCGTCGGGCGGAGCTGGAAAGGCAAGTGCCTCGTCAAATCGCTGGTCCTGCTGGAGGCAGTGGTAGGGCACTGTCACGTTGGCTGGCCGGGTGGGATGATCTTCTGGTTGGTCGTGCCGGGGAGGGATTCGTTCGTGTCGTCCGCGTCGCCGTCGTACAAGGGCCACCGGTACCCGGTGGAGGTGATCGCGCACGCGGTATGGCTGTACTTCCGCTTCCCGCTGTCCTTCCGCGAGGTCGAGGAGCTGATGCTCGAGCGCGGTGTCATCGTCTCCTACGAGACCATCCGCCGCTGGTCCGCCAAGTTCGGCCAGGCCTACGCGGACGGACTGCGCCGCCGTCGGCCACGGCCCGGGGACAAGTGGCACCTGGACGAGGTCTTCGTGGAGATCAACGGAGAGCAGAAGTACCTGTGGCGGGCCGTCGACCAGGACGGCAACGTGCTCGACATCCTCCTGCAGAGCCGCCGGGACAAGGCCGCGGCAGGACGCTTCTTCCGCCGCCTGGTGAAGAAGACCCGTACGGTGCCGCGGGTGGTCGTCACCGACAAGCTCCGTTCCTACGGCGCGGCGCACCGCGAGGTCATGCCCTCGGTGGAACACCGTTCTCACAAGGGCCTGAACAACCGGGCCGAGAACAGTCATCAGCCCACGCGGCAGCGTGAACGCGCGATGAAGGGATTCCGTTCCGTCGGCGGGGCCCAGCGGTTCCTGTCCGCGTTCAGCGGCATCTCACCCCACTTCCGCCCTCACCGCCACCTGATGACAGCCTCCGACCACCGAGCCGAGATGACCGTCCGCTTCGCGATCCGGGACCAGATCACCGGCGCTGCCGGCAGGCCCACCACGGCCTGACCACAGGCCCGGACCGCGGGCCCCACCAGGCCACGACGCGCCGTCAGGCACCTGCAACCCAACAACGTGACAGCACCCACCCGGCCAGTCAACGTGACAGTGCCCCGTACAGGCACTGCACTGGGTAGGCGGATCGGGCGGTCTGAGTACGTGCGCTCATGCGGACGCTGCAGTTCGGGCGGTGCAATGGGGTCGTGAACGCAACTCCTTCCCTGACATCTCCGGTCTCCCGGGCCTTGGCTCGGCCGTGGTGGCTGGCCCCGGCCCTGTTCACCGTTGCGGCGGTACTGGGCGGTGCGTGGGGCTATCGATCCTCTCCGATCGTCCACGGGTCGGCATGGCTGGCCATGCCGTTCGCCCTTCCGCTGGCCCTGGTGGCGGCCTCCTGGCGGTCGTCGTCCCGCCCGGACACGCGGGTCCGCGGCCTGGTCCTGGGAGCGGGCGGCGCCGTCGCAGCCCTGGTCTGCGCGCACCTGACAACTTTCATGCTCTACGCGGCGGCCTTCGTGTTGTGGGGCTTCCAGGGCGGAGGCTGACGCCAGCCGACCGGCGAATGAGACCTGCCCGTTCGTGCGCCGGCTGCCGGGCCACCGGCGACCGCTGAACCTGGATCCGCAGAGCCGCACTCCCTCGAATGCAGCTCTGCGGATCCAGGCTCCCGGCTTCCGTTCCCCCGGAGCCCGAGCCGGAGTACCGCGACCAGGAGCCGGGCAAGCCCCGCCGCGGCCTGTGGCGCCGGCGGACCTGACCTGGGCAAGCCCACCATCATGGGTGTTGGGCGCTGGGGTGCCGGGTGAGGGTGTAGCCGATGTCGAAAGTGTCGGCTGACATGCGGGTGTCGTTGATCTCGAGCACGGTGCCGTCGGGGCCGGTGGTGGTGCGGGTGATGCGCAGGAGCGGGACGCCTTTGGGGGGCACTGTCACGTTGACTGGCCGGGTGGGATGGTCTTCTGGTTGGTCGTGCCGGGGAGGGATTCGTTCGTGTCGTCCGCGTCGCCGTCGTACAAGGGCCACCGGTACCCGGTGGAGGTTCGCGCACGCGGTATGGCTGTACTTCCGCTTCCCGCTGTCCTTCCGCGAGGTCGAGGAGCTGATGCTCGAGCGCGGTGTCATCGTCTCCTACGAGACCATCCGCCGCTGGTCCGCCAAGTTCGGCCAGGCCTACGCGGACGGACTGCGCCGCCGTCGGCCACGGCCCGGGGACAAGTGGCACCTGGACGAGGTCTTCGTGAAGATCAACGGAGAGCAGAAGTACCTGTGGCGGGCCGTCGACCAGGACGGCAACGTGCTCGACATCCTCCTGCAGAGCCGCCGGGACAAGGCCGCGGCAGGACGCTTCTTCCGCCGCCTGATGAAGAAGACCCGTACGGTGCCGCGGGTGGTCGTCACCGACAAGCTCCGCTCCTACGGCGCGGCGCACCGCGAGGTCATGCCCTCGGTGGAACACCGTTCCCACAAGGGCCTGAACAACCGGGCCGAGAACAGTCATCAGCCCACCCGGCAGCGCGAACGCGCCATGAAGGGATTCCGCTCCGTCGGCGGGGCCCAGCGGTTCCTGTCCGCGTTCAGCGGCATCTCACCCCACTTCCGCCCTCACCGCCACCTGATGACAGCCTCCGACCACCGAGCCGAGATGACCGTCCGCTTCGCGATCCGGGACCAGATCACCGGCGCTGCCGGCCGGCCCACCACGGCCTGACCACAGGCCCGGACCGCGGGCCCCACCAGGCCACGACGCACCGTCAGGCACCTGCAACCCAACAACGTGACAGCACCCTCCGGAGTGCAGCAGGTGGGTGTCGTGAAGGCAGCGCAGCATTTGCCTGGGCCAGGCGGCACACGGGTGCTGCACGGGTAGCAGGCCGGCCCCGGCCGGTGCAGCACGGCCAGCTGCTGCACGCTGCTCGGGCCGCGCTGCCTCCAGCCGGCGCCTGCTGCCCCGCGGTGTCAGCAGGGCCGAAGCTGGGACGGCCAGCCCTGGAGATCGCCCCGGCCTACGAGTCCGACGACGTCGCCGCGGTACCGCCAGCCGTCCCGGCCGAGGACATCGGCGAAAGCCTCGACCGACTGCCGGCGCAGCGCCGGTACGCGATCACGGGCGACTGGCGCGCGGTCGACGGCTGACCGGGCGACTCCGAAGCCGGGTCGAATGGGCGGCTCGGCCCGCCCGATCACGTGCCAGCCGGACCGACCCACCGCCGAAATTGTGAGGTTCTCGGGTACTTGAAGGCGAAAGCGTTGCAATCGACGCGGAGGTGCGCCGCCGGCGGGGTGCCCGCGCGGGCCTGCGCCAGCCGCTTCTCCAGCCACCGCCCGACCGGATACCCCTCGACCACCGCGCCCACCGACAGGGCCGTTGCGCCGCCGCTCCGGCCGGCCGATCGTGGTGAGGGGAGGCCGGGTCGTCCGGTGTCGGATGTCCGATCACCCGGGCGTTCGTCCTGCTGCGGTTCTACGATCGGTGGGTACGGGGCCCGTGTGGGCGGAAGTCTTTCCGTGCGAGAACGGTGTCGGCGGCCGGTGGATGCCGGGGTCCCGTGATGTCGGCCCGCGCCCGTGGGTCGGTTCCCGACGCGACGTTCGTGGCGGGGTGTTCGGTCTTTCCGGGGGGCGTGGATGAGTCCGGTCGTGCAGCGTTTCGTGGGCGCGGTGGGGGCGGTGGTGGTCGCCGCGGTGGTGAACGTGGCCACCGGGTTCCTCACCGATCACCGGTCGACGCGGTGGTGGGTCTCCGCGGCGGTGTTGCTCGTGGTGGGGGTCGCGGTGCAGTGGTGGCTCCCGGCGGCACCCGCGCAGCGTCGGAGCCAGTCGGCCGAGGACAACACGGTCGGCGGCTCGTTTACCCAGACGTCCACCGGGCCCGCGGAGCAGGAAGCGCGCCGGAACGACATCACGGGCGACTTCGGCCAGCGCCAGGATGGGTGAGCCGCGGAAGGAACCCCGACGCCTGTTCCGTCGGCGCCCCGCGCGGCGCCCCGAGACCGCGCAGGACGCGGCCGACAACACCGTCGGCGGGAATCTCCAGCAGACCACCGTCGGCCGTGACCAGCACAACATCAACATCATTCAGCTCGTCGACGAGCAAGGCCTCGAGCAGGCCCGGCGCCTGTGGGATCCCCGGCACCACCCCACTCCCCCCGATGAACACCTCCCCGGACAGCCCCCGGGCGCGTTACCGCGGCCCGGTCTCGCCCCTCACCCCACACCGATCCATATCGGAGCCGGGACCGGGGAAACGTCGACCACCTCGGGTGGACCGAGCCGCCGCACCGTCCTGCTCGGCGGCGGCGCCACCCTGGCCGCGGCGGCCAGCGCACTCGTCGCCCTGCGCCTCACCGATGACAGCTCCGACGCCGGTCGCAGCCCCGGCACCGGCAGCCCCGGCACCGGTGGCAGCGCCGACGCCGATGACTATTCCCTGGCCGGACATGCGGACAACGTGACGGCGGTGGCGTTCAGCCGCGACGGCATCGTGGCCAGCGGCAGCGTCGATACAACCGTGCGTCTATGGAACATCGCCGATCGGGGACAGAATCCCCGCCTCCTCGAAGGAGGCCACAGCAAAATGGTGAATGCCGTGGCGTTCAGCCGCGACGGCAAGACCTTGGTCAGCGGCGGCCTGGACAAAACCATGTATTTCTGGAGAGCGGACGGCGCCAAACTGGGTCCCGCCAAAGACGAAACCACCTGGGTGATGTCGGTGGCGTTCAACCACGACGGCCGAATCCTGGCCAGCGGCGACTACGACCGCACCGTGCAACTGTGGGACGTCGCCAGCCGGAAACGGATCGACACCCTCAAAGGCCACACCGACGCGGTGACTTCGGTGGCGTTCGACCGCGACGGCCGAATCCTGGCCGGCGCCAGCAACGACAACACCATCCTGTTGTGGGACCTCGCCGATCGGAAGAAGCAGCCCGTCAAGCTCACCGGCGGCCCCAAGGCCGGGGAGAAGGACGACGGGCTGAAAGGCGTGGCGTTCAGCCCCGACAACAAATACCTGGCCGCCGCGGGCGGCAACCACGATGTGTTGTTGTGGGAGGTCGCCGACCTGAAGAAGGATCCCACCCCCCTCAGACGCCATTCGAGCCCTGTGCACTCGGTGGCGTTCAGTGGCGACAGCAAGACCCTGGCCAGCTGCGGCCGCGACAACGCCATCCGGTTGTGGAACGTCGAGACCAAGGAACTCATCGTCACCCTTTCCAGCACCGAGTGGGTGGAATCGGTGGCGTTCAGCCCCGGCGGCGAAGCCCTGGCCAGCGGCGGCGACGACCACAAAGTCTGGGTGTGGAAGCTTCCACGGCCAGCCAACGGAGACACCCGATAACGATCGGATCGTCCCTCATGGAGCCGATGAGACCCCGGCGGTAGCCGGCGAACCAGACGACCACCGCGCCACAAGGAGGCCGACACACCGACACGCGGCGGCGCCCGCCCACGCCGAACAGGGCTGCCCCGCCGTCATGTCCACCGCATGCCGAGCGCGTCCAACGCCGCGACCCGCTCCGCCGGCAACTTCGCCCGCCGGATCCGAGGCGGGGACCTCACACCTTCAGGTGTACGGGTCCCACTCGGCGCGGGTGGGCGGTGGTGGGACCACGCGCGCGCGGGTCCGATCGCGGGTCCGATCGCGGGGCGGAGCTGCTTTCGAGTGGGTCGGGCGGTCTGGCCGGGCGCGACGTTGGTGCGACCGGTGCCCATCTTCCGCCACTCCTTTTCGGAGTACAGCCAGTACGCCACGCCTGCCGAAGCCGCGCCCACCGGGCCCGCGTGACGGCTACCAGATCCGCCGCCGGAACCGCCGAACCGGCAAAACCGTGAACCGGCCGACTTCGGCGAGCACCACCAGGAGCACGACGCCGGCCGAGTTCGGCGACGCGGGCCCGGCCCGCCCGAGCGTCACGCGCATCCGGGGGTTTTCACCGGGTAGGCTTGACCCGCCCGCGCGACATCCATGCACAGCTGCTGCATACAGCGCCGCGCCCGTCCTGCTCGCTAGCACTGCTACCTGCGGTTTTCCCCTCCGGGGGAACGGTGTGCGCGCTCGCCGGGATAGTCACCGTTTGTTCTGGAGAACCAGAACACGACGGTTCCCCTAGTGGTACCGTCCCGGCGTTCCGCGCGCCGTTGACCTGCGGTTTCCCCTGGAGGGGAACGATGTACGCATGAGCCGGAGCAACTGCTGGTTGTTGGGGTGCCGGTAAGAACGCTGTCACCAGCCGCAAACGGCGGTGGTCAGTCCTCTGACCTGGAGGGCCGGGGCAGTTCCGCCGTCTTGGTCGCCTCAGCGAGCGCGAGGCGACCACCCTTGAGTTCGGGCACGTAGTTGTAGATGGTGTTGCGGGAGACGCCGAGGAGCTTGGCGATCGAGGTGACGGTGTTCTCCGGGCGGGCGAGTAGGTCGCGGGCGTGACGTACCTGCTCCTCGGTCATCGCCGGCGGGCGGCCGAGCCTGGCGCCGCGGGCGCGGGCGGCATCCAGGCCCTCGTTGGTGCCCTGCACAATGAGTTCGCGGATGAACTCCGCCAGGGCCGCGAACACGTGGAAGACCAGGCGCCCGCCGGGCGTGGTCGTGTCGAGCGCCTCGTGCAGCGAGGTGAACCCGATGCCGCGTTTACGCAGGCCGGACACGATCGCGATGAGGTCCTGGATGGAGCGGCCGAGCCGGTCCAGCGACGGGACGACGAGCGTGTCGCCCTCGCGCAAGAAGTCGAGGGCCTTCCACAGCTCCTCGCGTTCGGCGTTCTTGCCGGACTTCTTGTCGGCGAAGATCCGGATGCATCCCGCTTCGGTGAGTGCGTGGATCTGCCGGTCGAGCAACTGCCCCTTGGTGGACACGCGTGCGTATCCCACGAGGCCGCCGGTCCGTACGGCCGGGACGGGGGCGAGGAGATCGGCGGCGTCGTCATCCTGGGGTGGTTGCACCTGCCAGATCGTACAGAAAAGGGTGCTCCTCAAGTTCTTGAGCACATCGACTTTCTGACACCGTTTTATGGGCATGATCCGGCGTCGATCCGGTCGCGCGCCGCCGCTTATCGATCTTGCTCATCAATCAGTCGATTGATGAGCGGCGCTGACGAGCCCTGACTCGTAGGCGCTGATCACCAGCTGCGCGCGGTCCCGTGCACGCAGCTTGCTCAGCAGCCGACCGATGTAGGTCTTGACGGTGAGTACGGGCCACGATCGTCGATCGTCCTCGCGAGGCTTCACCCACCGCAGCCGTACGGCTCCGCGTTCACCCACACGGGTGACATCCCCGCAAGATCACCGCCGTTTGCGGCTGGTGACAGCGTTCTTACCGGCACCCCCACTTCCGCCCTCACCGCCACCTGATGAAAGCCTCCGACCACCGAGCCGAGATGACCGTCCGCTTCGCGATCTGGGACCAGATCACCGGCACTGCCGGCCGGCCCACCACGGCCTGACCACAGGCCCGGACCGCGGGCCCCACCAGGCCACGACGCACCGTCAGGCACCTGCAACCCAACAACGTGACAGCACCTCCAGGCCAGCACCGCCGGTCCGCCTGGAGCGCGGTGCCAGCTGCGGAGGGCCGTACAGGCGGGCGTAGGTGCTGGGGTTCATCGGATTCCTTCCCTGCGCGGTACGAACGATCCTCACCGCGCCGACAACACCCCGGCATGGGCCCAGATGCTCATCTCCGCCCGAGCTCATACTCAGCCCGTGCGCCCAGCGGCTCGGACCGGCCGAACCAAGGCGGTCCGAGAGCGCCTACGGAGTGGAAGCCACCGGAAGGGGGGGTGGACGTGTGGGACTGGGACTCTCACCGGATGATTTCGCGCCCCGACCACCCTTGCGTGCTGCCCGGCATCCCGTCGTGGCTTCACAACGTGGCGCCGCGCGACGCGTTCGGCTTCGGCCCGGACGTCCTCATCCACGCATGGCACGCACAGGTCGTCCCACTCGCCGGGCCAGGAGCGCTGCCGGGTTGGCCGGCAACGGTCACCCCGCTGAGCCGGCGGAAGAAGGTCTTCTTCCGCACCTCGTAGGCAGGCTCCAGCGGGTGCGGCTGGACGGAGGAACGGGTGCGGGTGCCTTTCCCCGTGGCCCCCGCACTGGTCACTCCTCGCCGCCCACCTGGGTGATGCGGTCGTCGCCGATGCGCTGCTGCACATCCGTCAGCAGGAGGTGGAGCAGTTCCGTCAACCTGTTCCGCTGGTCGGGGGTGAGTCCTCCGATCAACTCGGCCTCGCGCAGGAGCACTTGGTCCACAGTGACCTCGACAAGATCGTGCCCGGCCGCGGTCAGGGCGATCTGGACAGTACGGGGGCGCCCGGTGCCGGGCTGCCGGGTCACCAGCCCCTCCCGCTCGGCGCGGGCCACCCGTTGGGAAATGGCTCCCGCCGTGACCAGGGCACGCTGCCCAAGTTCGCGGGTGCTCAGGGTGTACGGAGGACCGCTGCGGCGCAGAACGCTGAGCAGGTCGAGAGTCGCGGAGTCCACCCCGGCGCGTGCCAGCACCCGGCGCCGGTCGTCGCCGAAGAGCTTGGCGAGCTGCCAGATGGGCGTGACGATCCCGATCGAGTCGGCCGGAGTGCCAGGGCGTTCGCGTTCCCATGCGGCGGCGATGTCCTTCGCGGAAGCGCGCCCCGCACCGTCCTCGCCGTTCGCCGTCCGGGGTTCCTTTGCCACAGTCCCACTCCCGCCTGTACGTTTAGATCTAAATTTAGACCTCAATGAAAAAGTATCGGAGTCAGCATATGACACGCACCATCGTGGTCACCGGTGGCGGAACGGGCATCGGCCGGGCGACTGCCCGGCTCTTCGCGGAGCAGGGCGAGACGGTGATCGTCACCGGTCGCCGCCCCGGTCCGCTCCATGAACTGGCGGCGGAGTCCGGCGTACGCGCGCTGGTGTGCGACCACACCGACCCGCGGGCGCTCACCACCCTCCTGTCGGAGCTGCCGGACCGGATCGACGTCCTCGTGAACAACGCGGGCGGGAACACCGACTTCGACAGCGACGGAGCCACGGACCTGGCCGCATACGCCCGGGACTTCCGCGCCAACCTCGACGCGAACCTGGTGAGTGCCGCACTGACCACGAAGGCGCTGGACGACCGGCTCGCCCCCGGCGGCGCGGTCGTCCACATCGGCTCGATCGCCGCCGACCAGGGCGCCGGCTCCTACGGGGCCGCCAAGGCGGGGCTCGCCACCTGGAACCTGGACCTGGCCCGCGAGCTCGGCCCACGCGGCATCACCGCGAACGTCGTCTCGCCCGGCTACATCGCCGACACGGAGTTCTTCCGCGACCGCCTCCCGGACACCCGCCGCACCACCCTCGTCGCCGCCACGGCGACGGGCCGCGCCGGTACCCCCACGGACATCGCGAGCACGGTCGCCTTCCTCGCCTCCCCCGGGGCCCGCCACATCACGGGCCAGGTGCTGCACGTGAACGGGGGCGCACACAGGACCCGCTGATCGGGACGGGATACGCGGGGGCCGCAACGGCCGGCCCGCCGACTGCTTCGGCGAGCGCGCTGCCCTCCCGGGGCCGACGGGCCGTCACCTGAACGTCCCTGCCGTGAGCGTTCCGGCCGATCAGGCCGCCGACCCCTTCTGCGGCTTCCCCTTCATGACGCTCGACCTTTCCGGTGCCCACCACGGACACCGGAAACCTGCTGGGCTGAGAGCCGGTCCACCCCGGCCTGCTCGCCGATCTGGACGAAGGCCACTACTTCACCAAGGACTGCCCCCGCCGGGACCGGGTCTGCTGCCGTCCGGGCCGCGATCCGGCGGCGGTAGGCCTTCTGCCGGCACGCCGGTCCGCAGTACGCAGAATCCGCACGCCCAGCCGTAACGGGCTCGCCGCAGGACCCGCACGGCCGCCCCGACCCCCGGCCGCCGTTACGGATCCGCGTGAGAGATGTCCGGCACGCCCGCGAGCACGGCACCCCCTTCAGCAGCTTCTCCGCCCGCCTGACCACCACGAGACCACAGCCGGCGACGCACGGCGCCGACGGAAGGGGTAGTTCCCGCCCGACGCACGGGCCCGATGCCCTGGACGGCGACGATGCGCATACCGTCGCGAGTTCGCATAGATGCAATTGGCGTCGGTCGTAGTTGAGGTACAGGAAGTAGCGCTGAGATTGATCACGGCCGCCCCGCGGTGGGTACAACCCGGGGAGCGCTGTGGACTGTGCGGTGCTGGCTGGGTGTGGTTCCGTAGTGGTCCAGGAACACTTGCCTCATTGTCTCGGCGGAGCTGAACCCGCAGCGCCTCGCGATCGAAGCCAGCGGCAGTGCTGTGGAGACGAGGAGTTGTGAGGCCGCCTCGGCTCGGGCGGTCCGTACGAACTGGGCCGGTGTCTGTCCGAGGTGGTCGAGGAACAGCCGGGCCAGATGACGCCCGCTGACTCCCGCGTACGCGGCGAGCGCGGTGGCGCTGAGGTCGCCGTCGAGGTGCCCGGTGATGTGCTCGACGGTCCGTCGCACGGTCCAGTGCTCCGGAGCCGGTGCGTCGACGAACATGCTGATCTGGGCCTGGTTGCCGGGCCGCTGGAGGTAGGTCACCATCATCCGGGCCAGCATCCGGGCGAGGGCCGGGTTGTGGTCCTCCTCGACGAACGCGAGGGTGAGGTCGAGCGCCCCGGTGACCCCGGCCGACGTGCAGACGTGCTCGTCGCGGAGGTACAGCGGCGCGGGGTCGACTTGGACAGCCGGGTGACGCTGCGCGAGGTCGTGCGCGTACGCCCAGTGGGTCGTGGCGCGCCGGCCGTCGAGCAGCCCGGTCGCCGCCAAAACACTGGCGCCCGTGCACACCGATGCGACCCGACGGCCGATTCCGGCCAGGCGGCGCACGTGCTCGACCAGCCAGGTGTTCTGCGCCGCCGCGGCGTGGCCCGGCCCGCCGACGACCAGCAGCGTGTCGACCGGGCCGCGGGTACGCTCCAGCGCCGCCTGCGTGCCCAGGACCAGTCCTGAGGAGCAGCGCACCGGGCGGCCCTCCGGGGTGACCAGGCGGACGTCGTAGGGCGGACTCGCACCGAGGCGGTTCGCCCCGTCGAAGGCGCTGGTCACACAGGCGACCTCAACAAGTTCCACGTCGTCGTAGGCCACGACCACCACACGGTGGCGGACAGCTGTCGTCATGCCTACGACCCTACCGAATCCGTCTGTAGGACAGGTATCCAAGGAATTCGGACATAGAGTCCAGAGGCTCCTGTCTCTGGTTGCGGCGGTGGGTGAGGGTGGTCAGGCCGGCCACCGGCCACCGGCCACCCACCGACATTCAGGAGTCCTGTCATGACCGAAACCTCGCCCGCGCCGTCGGCCCCGGTGAAAACCATCGCCTTCGTGCTGTACCCGGGCCTCACGCCGCTGGACATCGTCGGCCCGCTGCAGGTCTTCGCAGCGCTGGCTGATCTGGTTCCCGGCTACCGCACCGTCGTGATCGGCGAGCGGATCGAGCCGATAGGAAGCGACACCCCGCTGTCCCTGGTACCCAGTCACACCTTCGAGGAAATAGCGGATCCGCACGCAACGATCGTGCCCGGCGGCCTCGTCCCCACCCTTGCCGCGATGGCCGACGAGAATCTGCTGGGGAACCTACGCGAGACCGCGGCGCGGTCCCAGATCGTCGGATCGGTGTGCACCGGCTCGCTACTGCTCGCGGCGGCAGGGCTCCTGGAGGGCCGCCAGGCCACCACGCACTGGATGTACCGCGACTTGCTCGCCCGCTTCGGGGCAACGCCGGTCACCCGGCGCTGGGTCGAGGACGGGCACTTCATCACCGCCGCCGGCGTCTCGGCCGGCATCGACATGGCACTGCACCTTGTCGCCCGCCTCGCCGGCAACGAGGTCGCGCGCATGGTCCAGCTGTTCATCGAGTACGACCCCGAGCCGCCCTTCGGCCCGATCGACTGGACAGCTGCCGACAGCGGCCAGTACGCACCCTTCGCCCAACAGCTGCTCCAGAACGCTCTCGCCGACCACCCTGCCCTGCTGGCGCACCTGAGTAACTGAGCGCCGTGGGCTGCTAGGCGGGAGGGAAAGGCAGACGGCGCAGTGGTCATGAGGGCGCTGTCAAGTTGTTGGGTTGCAGGTGCCTGACGGCGCGTTGGGGCATGGTGGGGCCTGCGGTCCGGGCCTGTGGTCAGGCCGTGGTGGGCCGGCCGGCAGTGCCGGTGATCTGGTCCCGGATCGCGAAGCGGACGGTCATCTCGGCTCGGTGGTCGGAGGCTTTCATCAGGTGGCGGTGAGGGCGGAAGTGGGGTGAGATGCCGCTGAACGCGGACAGGAACCGCTGGGCCCCGCCGACGGAGCGGAATCCCTTCATGGCGCGTTCGCGCTGCCGGGTGGGCTGATGACTGTTCTCGGCCCGGTTGTTCAGGCCCTTGTGGGAGCGGTGTTCCACCGAGGGCATGACCTCGCGGTGCGCCGCGCCGTAGGAACGGAGCTTGTCGGTGACGACCACCCGCGGCACCGTACGGGTCTTCTTCACCAGGCGGCGGAAGAAGCGTCCTGCCGCGGCCTTGTCCCGGCGGCTCTGCAGGAGGATGTCGAGCACGTTGCCGTCCTGGACGACGGCCCGCCACAGATACTTCAGCTCTCCGTTGATCTTCACGAAGACCTCGTCCAGGTGCCACTTGTCCCCGGGCCGTGGCCGACGGCGGCGCAGTCCGTCCGCGTAGGCCTGGCCGAACTTGGCGGACCAGCGGCGGATGGTCTCGTAGGAGACGATGACGCCGCGCTCGAGCATCAGCTCCTCAACCTCGCGGAAGGACAGCAGGAAGCGGAAGTACAGCCATACCGCGTGCGCGAACCTCCACCGGGTACCGGTGGCCCTTGTACGACGGCGACGCGGACGACACGAACGAATCCCTCCCCGGCACGACCAACCAGAAGATCATCCCACCCGGCCAGTCAACGTGACAGTGCCCTCCGAAGGCTTCAGACTCCGCTACGCCCCGGGACAGCACTCGCAGCATGCAGTAGGGGGCAGGACTTGCAGGACATCACACCCAGCATCCTGCGGGCTGCCGGTCCGAGTGCCGGCCTCGCCCGATGAGTACGTCACCTCGCCCACGAACTGGTCAATCCCCGGGCCAAGGAGACCACCGGGCTACAAATGACCGTACCCAGCCCGTTTGACCTTACCGATGCGAGACTCCCGTCCCGGACAGGCGCACGGCAAAGCGGTCTCCCGTTTCCTCGTCGGAAGGGCGCGACAGTGCGGAATTTTCAGGAATGTGATGGCTGAGGTCGGTTCGCTCGCGCACGGGGCCGTGCAGCCGTGGCCGGCGTTGATGGCCTGGCTGACCCTGCGGACGACGGGATCGGAGCCGTCGTCGGACATCACGGCGGTGGGACCGGCGATCCCGGAGCAGTCGGCAGCTGGAGAGAAAGCCTCGATGCCCGATCGTTGCCTCCTGGCCGTGCATGGCTGAGCCCGACGAAGCGCCCCGGCTGCCTGCCGGGGCGCTTCAGGAATCGAGATGGCTGGCTCAGGAGTGTTGCGCTGAGGAAGATCCAATGGCGCGACGCAGCCCTCGAACGGGCCCGAACCATCGCGAGCCTTCACGTCACTCCGCCTCCACCGCCATGAGGGAGAGGCCATGGCGCGGGTAGTAGTCGAGGGCACCGATATTGTCGTACACCTGTCCTGGCGGGAGAAGGCGGCGGCACACCACCGCGATGTGCGGGTTCCGGTATCGGCGCTGCGCCGGCTCCATATCGAGCCCGACTGGTGGCGTGCGCTGCGCGGTGAGCGCGGTCGGGGCACCTGCATTCCCGGACGGCTGTGCGCAGGTGTCCGGCATCTCCAGGAGGGACAGGACTTCACGTTGGTACGGGCCGGCACGCCGGTGCTGTGTGTGGAACTGCGCCGGAGCGCACCGTTCAGCCGACTGGCGATCTCCGTCCCCGACCCCGAGCAGGCGATGCGAACTCTACTGCCGCTGGTCCCACAGGATCGACTGGGATGAAAGCCAGCGGCACCCGCTGCCCACTACGGCCGCCGTTGCCTCGTCGGGCGCGGCGTCGGTGTCTGATACCCCGGATCACCTTGCATTCGAAGGCGTTGGAGCCTCTTTCACGGACAGAGGCCACCTTGTTTCCGCATCTGGGCACGATACTCACAGGCGTGAATGCAAGCTGACTTTCGATTACGTTGGTCGGCCGGGCTAAAATTCTTTATCTAGAAGGTTTCCGGTGCCGTCTCGCCCTTGGAAGTGCGGCTGTGGGACGCCTGACACCAAGGAATCAAAAAAACTTTCCACAAGGGGTTGTATCCGCTGCCAGGATTTGGGTTCATTGGTGAGCGCCCATCAAAAAGGGCCCCCAGCCCGTTACTTGGCAGTGAGCGGCTGGAGGCCCAAGGCGCTGTGCCCTTCGGGGATATCCGAGAGAGGAACAGTCCTTTGTCACGCAAGCGTAAGACAGCTATGCCCCAACACGACACCCTCAAGCGAGAGCTGATCTCGTTGATTCCAGTGATCGCCGTACTGTCGGCAGGAGCTGCGCTCGTAGTCACCAGTGCAGCTACGACGACCGAAGCGGCTGGCTTCGTAGTTGCGATCCTTGCTGCGTGTGGTTGGGGAGCACGCCGGAGGAGGTAGGGATGCCTTCTGCTCATCTATGCCCCGCAATCCGTCCGGATTGCGGGGCATACGTCTGCTGGATTACGGCAACCGCCGCGCCCTGCACAGCACGTCCCCTGGTAACTATTGCGCTGATACGCGTTGTCGCCTGGGTGGCAACCGGTGGATACGGCCGTGGCTACGATGCGAAACGCCCTGACCCCGGCAGTTGCGATGCCGGGGTCAGGGCGTTGTCACCGGGTGGCTATCCGAGCCACGTGATGGTGAGGACGGACAGGCGGCGCAGGGGCCGGTTCACCCAGTAGGTGAGGGAGAGCTGGCCGACGGAGGGCACTGTCACGTTGACTGGCCGGGTGGGATGATTTTCTGGTTGGTCGTGCCGGGGAGGGATTCGTTCGTGTCGTCCGCGTCGCCGTCGTACAAGGGCCACCGGTACCCGGTGGAGGTGATCGCGCACGCGGTATGGCTGTACTTCCGCTTCCCGCTGTCCTTCCGCGAGGTCGAGGAGCTGATGCTCGAGCGCGGTGTCATCGTCTCCTACGAGACCATCCGCCGCTGGTCCGCCAAGTTCGGCCAGGCCTACGCGGACGGACTGCGCCGCCGTCGGCCACGGCCCGGGGACAAGTGGCACCTGGACGAGGTCTTCGTGGAGATCAACGGAGAGCTGAAGTATCTGTGGCGGGCCGTCGTCCAGGACGGCAACGTGTTCGACATCCTCCTGCAGAGCCGCCGGGACAAGGCCGCGGCAGGACGCTTCTTCCGCCGCCTGGTGAAGAAGACCCGTACGGTGCCGCGGGTGGTCGTCACCGACAAGATCCGTTCCTACGGCGCGGCGCACCGCGAGGTCATGCCCTCGGTGGAACACCGTTCCCACAAGGGCCTGAACAACCGGGCCGAGAACAGTCATCAGCCCACCCGGCAGCGCGAACGCGCCATGAAGGGATTCCGCTCCGTCGGCGGGGCCCAGCGGTTCCTGTCCGCGTTCAGCGGCATCTCACCCCACTTCCGCCCTCACCGCCACCTGATGACAGCCTCCGACCACCGAGCCGAGATGACCGTCCGCTTCGCGATCTGGGACCAGATCACCGGCGCTGCCGGCCGGCCCACCACGGCCTGACCACAGGCCCGGACCGCGGGCCCCACCAGGCCACGACGCACCGTCAGGCACCTCCAACCCAACAACGTGACAGCACCCGCGACGACGACGAGCCCGTCCTCGGGCTGTCCCCGGACGGCGCCTTCATCGCCGTGTGCGACGACGGACGGCGGCCCGCACTGGCCAACGCCACTTCGTATGCGGACCTCTTCGACGCGGCAGGGACCAGGCACGGCCGATTCCCACGCTACGAGGTCACCATCACCGCCCTGGCCGTCACCCCGAATGGCTCGCTGGTCATGGGCGATATGAAGGGTTCGGTGACGTTCTGGGAGCCCGGCGACAACCCTGGCGCCGAGCACACTCGCCACGGACACACCGGGCGCGTGACTGCGGCAACAGCGGCGCCCGACGGTTCCTGGATCGCGACTGGCGGCCAGGACAAAAAAGTCAGGCTGTGGGATATGACGACCCGCCGTCCGACCACACTGACCGGCCACACCGGCGAGGTGACAGCCATCGCTATCGCACCGGACGGCACATGGCTCGCCACAGGGAGCGAGGACGCGACGACGAGAATTTGGGAGAGCGCCACCGGCTCTCATATGGGCTTGCTCAACGGGCATTCTGGACGCGTGACTTCAGCGGCTATCTCACCGGACGGAAGCTGGATCGCCGTCGTGAGCGCGTCGCGGACACTGCAGATCTGGGAGCGCGCATCGAGCGAGATCCTGGCCCTCATCCGCACGGAGGCCGCCCTACTTGACTGTGCCTGGACAGGAAACGGGCACGACCTGATCGCCTGCAGCTCACGTGGTCTGCACGGCTACCGTTTCCTGCCCAGCGCAACGACGCAGACTCCGGCCCCGTAGGTCGTCCGACTCGGCTGCTCCACTGTTGCGTCGCTTGTGGTGGGACAGTGAAGCCACCCCAGTCCTACCCCACCCCCCTGTGGCGCGCCCTCGACAAAGGCACTACCTGATGGCCCGACCCGAGATCCTGAACGAGGACCGCCGCAGTACGCCACAGCACCGAGTGCGTGAAGACATCCACGCGGCGTTGTCACGTTGTCGGGGGTATAGGCGTCTGGCGGTGCGTCAGGGCGTGGTCGAGGCGGCTGTCGGCTGTCGGTCAGGCCGTGGCGGGCAGGCCGGCGGCGCCGGTGATCTGGTCCCAGATCGTGAAGCGGACGGTCATCTCGAGGCGGTGGTCGGGTGCGGTGCGGTGGTAACGGCCGGGTCGGAAGTGGGGCGAGATGCCGCTGAAGGCGGCCAGGAATCTTGGGGCGCCACCGACGCTGCGGAAGCCCTTCATCGCGCGCTCGCGCTGCCTGGTGGGCTGGTGCGAGTTCTCCGCCCGGTTGTTCAGTCCTTTGTGGGAGCGGTGCTCGACCGAGGGCATCACCTCGCGGTGGGCGGCGCTGTAGGAGCGGAGCTTGTCGGTGACGACCACCCGCGGCACCGTGCCGGTCTCTTTGAGGAGTCTGCGGAAGAAACGCCTGGCCGCGGCCTTGTCGCGGCGGTTCTGGATCAGGATGTCGAGCACGTTGCCGTCGACGTCGACGGCCCGCCACAGGTACTTCACCTCGCCGTTGACCTTGATGAAGACCTCGTCCAGGTGCCATTTATCGCCGGGCCGAGGACGGCGGCGCCGCAGGCTGTTCGTGTAGGCCTGGCCGAACTTCAGGCACCAGCCGGCGCACCGTCTCGTAGGACACCATGACGCCGCGCTCGAGCATCAGCTCCTCGACCTCGCGGAAGCTGAGCGGGAACCGGAAGTACAGCCAGACGCAGTGGGAGATGATCTCCACCGGGTACCGGTGCCCCCTATACGACGGCAACGCACTCTCCACAGCAAGACCCTCCCGAGCATGATCACCCAGAAGATCATCCCATGCGGTCAGCCAACGTGACAGCGCCCTTCGGGAGGCACCAGAGCACACCGAGAATTCGAACGCTGCTTGAGTTTCGACCCGAGAGGCGGCTGCCGAGGTCTGGCAGGCGGTGTGCGGCGGCCTACCTGCCGACACCCATCCGAACGTAGCCACGACGTTCCCGCGTTTTCGTGTGTGCGGTGCCGACTGCGTCAAAGTCGCACAGGCGGCGGGACGTGCTCAGTGGTCACCCGTGTGCGGGCGCGCGGGGCGTGGGAGTGGCTGGCGCCAGTCGCCCAGCGTCGTGAGGAGGAACTGGCGGGCGAGAAGACGTATGTCGTCCCACGCCGGATCTGTGACCAGGGCGTTGGCCCAGAGGCCGGCACGGCAGGCGGCATCGATCTCGCCGAGGCGACGGCCGATGGCCTGAAGATCGCGCAGATCCTTGGGCTCGAAGGCTCCGCGCTCCGCGAGTCCTTCGGAGACGCGGCAGAGGAGCTCCGCCTCTTCAACGACGGGCTCCGTCTCCAGCTCACGCTCGTCCAGCCAGGCCAGCTGATCCTGGGTGTCGGCTGCGAGGAGGGTCATAAAGCGCAGCGTCCAGGTGCTCAGGCGTGCGTCGCCGAGATGGTTCATACACGCAGGATCGCACCTAGCTCCCGCAACCGTGTTCGATGGCACGGAAGGGCGGCAATGGCCGGCGCGGCGCCCGCGGAGGTTGAAGCGCGAGTGCTGCTGCCGCAATCGAACAGTGCCAGACAGCGGTGCCTCCCGAAGTCGTGAACATCTGCTGTCCGTTCTCATGAACAAAGCCACGTGAAATCATCGCCGAAGGATTTAAGGACGTGTATTTCCAGGACGGCGGTGGCCGCGCCATGGGACTCTCGGAGGTCGAAATCAACGACATCGACTACCTGGATCTCGACTACTGAATTCGGAGCCCTTTTATGGCGAGCATCAATTACCCGTGAACCGAAGCACGATAGTTGTCACTGCGGCGGGCGTGTAGTCACCAGGGGCGGGTGAACGGAGCGTGCATCTCTGCCGGGGTGGTTCGGCGTCACCAGTGATGACGTGTGTCTCATCGACAGCCTTTCTCGTGACTTGACTCAGGGCTGGCTGACGGAGGTACGGGCTCGATCGAGTCAATCTGATCATTCCCGCCCCGTGGCACGTGTGGTCACGACAGACTGGTCCGTTATGGGCTACAGGGGTCGTTGGTTGCGTGTGGTGCCGTGGGGTGTGTGTGCGGCGGCTGTGGTGTGGCTGGTCGTCAGCGTCATCGTTGACGGGTGGGACAAAGCGGATCAGAAGGCCAGTGTGGTCGGCGCGGTGAGCGGTCTGGTGGCTCTTGTGCTGACGATCCTGGCCCGGCCGGGCCAGGATGCCGGTGTGGAGCTGGGTGTTGTTGCCGACCAGCTTGCGTTGGTGGTGAAGCGGCAGTGGGCCGAAGAGGCCGAGGCCCGGCGCGTGAACGATCCGTATCCCATGCCCGTCGCTTGGCGTACGGCCGATGCAGCCCTGACCGAGCCCTGGACCCGGCTGACCGGCCTGGCCAGCAGCTGGCCAGGTGGCCCGCCTGGTGATCCCGCCGGGTGGGCTGCGGACGAGGCCGGACTGGCGGGACACGACGCGCAGATCCACGAGGTCTTCGCCCACCGTGTGCCCACCCGTCGACTGGTCGTGCTCGGCGAGCCCGGCTCCGGCAAGACCGTGCTGCTCATCCGGCTGCTCCAGGACCTGATCGAACGCCGGCAGGACGGCGGACCTGTACCCGTCCTCTTCTCCCTCGCCTCCTGGGACCCCAACCACGATTCCCTCGAAGCCTGGCTGACTGACCAGCTACGACGCAGTCACCCCGACCTGCGTGCCCCAGCACCCACCAGCACCGCCACACGAGGCACCCGCCCGACCGATCTGGCACAAGCCCTGCTGGCAACCGGACTCATCATCCCGCTGCTCGACGGCTTCGACGAACTACCCCCCACCCTGCACACCGTGGCACTGGATACCCTCAACCGGACCATGCCCGCCCGACAGCCCTTGGTCCTGTCCAGCCGCGCAGTCCCCTACCGCGCAGCCCTGACCCGGCCCGACGCCACGGTCCGACTCAACGGCGCCGCCGGCATCCACCTGCTCCCCCTCACACCCGAGGCAGCCGCCGACTACCTACGTCGCGACGCAGGCGGCACCGCCCACCGCTGGAACCAGGTGATTACCCACCTGGGCACCAACACCCCTGCCGGGCAAGCACTGAGCACACCGTTCGGACTGTTTCTGGCCCGCACTATCTACAACCCCCGCCCCCAAGTCACACCGGGACCCCTCCCACACCCGAACGAACTCTGCGACACCGCCGTCTACCCCACCCGCACCGCTCTGGACACCCACCTGCTCAACGCCTACATTCCTGCCGCCTACAGCCCTCACCACCCCAACCCCTCACCCTGGACCACACCCCAGGCCCTTCACACCCTCACCTTTCTCGCCCACCACCTGGAAAACCACCGCGACGGCACCCCCGACCTCGCCTGGTGGGAACTGCACCACGCTGTCTCCGCCCGCACCCAACGCATCATCTATGGCGCGTTCTTCGGGATCGTGGATGCACTCATTTCCATGTTCGACGGTACGCCGCGGAACGACAGCCTGGCAGAAGTGGTCTCCCTCGTACTCGCCTCCACCGTCCTGTCCCTGCTACTGCCTGCCGTACGGCGCACCCCAGGCACACGCCTGACCTTGGCGCTCCGCGCGCTTGCCTTCGGCCTCACGTTCAGCCTCCTTTGGGCTGCCCTCCAGTTCCTCTTGAGTATCTTGCTATCCCTCCCCCAGGAGAAGTTGGGGGAATTGGCAATGGGCTGGTTATTGTTCGGGATTGGTGCCGCGTTGTTGACATTCTTCAGGCGCGTACGTACGGGGGTGCCCAAGGCGCGAGTCCGCTGGCATCTCGGCTCAATGCTTCTCGGGTTGCTTTGGGTACCTGGCCTGACTATCACAGGCTTGGCCATCGACGCACTTATGGATAATGTCGATTTCGATTACGATATCCAATATATTGGGAATATTTGGTTCGTCATCGGCTTCTTCCTCGGCATTCTGAGCGCGTTGGTACACATGACCTCGCGCGGAGTGAGGTCTGAGCCTTCCGACCTGACCACCATGGTCGGAGCAGCCCCACTGCTTGCCCGGGACCGCCGCGTCTGCCTTATGTTCGTGCCGATGGGAGGCCTCTTCTCCGGGCTTCTCGGCCTTATCGTCATGCACATCAAAACCGAGCAAAGACTCAGTGAGCAAGCGGCCGAACTGGCAATCTGGGTCGGATCGGGGATGGTTATTGGTCTGATGCTCGGTGCTTTCCATACAGCTTGGGTAGACCTCGCGGTATCAAGGACTCACCTTGCGATACGACGCAAAGTTCCCTGGCGTCTCATGCCGTTTCTCCAGGATGCGCACGAACACCGCGGTGTGCTGCGGCAGACCGGAACTGTCTACCAGTTCCGGCACATCGAGCTGCAACGCCACCTTGCCCAGCAGCCCCAGCCGCCCCTCACATAAGAAGACTCGCACAGCATCCACCGAATCCCACGTCCCCTATACCTTTGCGGTCGACAGCGTGCCCGCTGCTGCGCTCTCCGTCACACGGCCAACTGGCGCAGCGCCCCACTGTTCGCTGGCCCACTGCGATAGGACAGGAGGCGCGGGATATTCGGCTCGCTCGAATGCCCAGCGCTGCCCCTGCCGAAAACCTCATCCACCGAGGTCAGGCTGCATGTTGGTATTCGTGGAGAGTGCCGCCGAGGCGGTCGCGTCGTCGTATGTCCAGGCGGGTTATCCCGTGCGGATCGGTGATCGGCGTGGGCAGCGGGTATAGCGGACGGGGCGCTGTCACGTTGGCTGACCGCATGGGATGATCTTCTGGGTGATCATGCTCGGGAGGGTCTTGCTGTGGAGAGTGCGTTGCCGTCGTATAGGGGGCACCGGTACCCGGTGGAGATCATCTCCCACTGCGTCTGGCTGTACTTCCGGTTCCCGCTCAGCTTCCGCGAGGTCGAGGAGCTGATGCTCGAGCGCGGCGTCATGGTGTCCTACGAGACGGTGCGCCGGCGGTGCCTGAAGTTCGGCCAGGCCTACACGAACAGCCTGCGGCGCCGCCGTCCTCGGCCCGGCGATAAATGGCACCTGGACGAGGTCTTCATCAAGGTCAACGGCGAGGTGAAGTACCTGTGGCGGGCCGTCGACGTCGACGGCAACGTGCTCGACATCCTGATCCAGAACCGCCGCGACAAGGCCGCGGCCAGGCGTTTCTTCCGCAGACTCCTCAAAGAGACCGGCACGGTGCCGCGGGTGGTCGTCACCGACA
Source organism: Streptomyces sp. NBC_00057 (assembly GCF_045041165.1). Lineage (NCBI taxonomy): Bacteria > Bacillati > Actinomycetota > Actinomycetes > Kitasatosporales > Streptomycetaceae > Streptomyces > Streptomyces sp. NBC_00057. The sequence goes on from NZ_CP108257.1 coordinate 84,875, forward strand.
AGCTCCGCTCCTACAGCGCCGCCCACCGCGAGGTGATGCCCTCGGTCGAGCACCGCTCCCACAAAGGACTGAACAACCGGGCGGAGAACTCGCACCAGCCCACCAGGCAGCGCGAGCGCGCGATGAAGGGCTTCCGCAGCGTCGGTGGCGCCCCAAGATTCCTGGCCGCCTTCAGCGGCATCTCGCCCCACTTCCGACCCGGCCGTTACCACCGCACCGCACCCGACCACCGCCTCGAGATGACCGTCCGCTTCACGATCTGGGACCAGATCACCGGCGCCGCCGGCCTGCCCGCCACGGCCTGACCGACAGCCGACAGCCGCCTCGACCACGCCCTGACGCACCGCCAGACGCCTATACCCCCGACAACGTGACAACGCCAACTCCAGGGCCTCCCCGCCTGTTCCCGGCCGGTCGCCGATGGCTCCGGGCCGGGGACGGCACCGCAAGACCTGATGTGCGCGACCGCTTGTACATTGATCGTATGAGCGATCAACACGGTTCAGGTCTACGGTGGATCGGCGAGCACGCCTACCAGGACGCGAAAGGCCGTATGCCGGGGATGCTCCGCGGCATTTCCCTGACGACGGCCCGCGGCGTGGACGCGGAAGAGTTCCTCGTCCGGCTCGGCGCAGATCCTGAGCAGCTCGAATGCGGGGACCTGTACAAGGAGCGCCACGAGCTCGCCATACCCCCAGACATGGGGGACGTCAGCCGCGCCATGTACGGCACCTGCGGCGGCTGGCTGTACGTCCTGGAGGACACGTGGGCCGCCACCTGGTCCCTCGGCTACCGCGAGGTACCGGAGATGGATCCCCTCGTCGGCGAGGAGATCATCTGTCTCACCCTGAATCTCGGACCGGGCCCCTCCCGGATCCTGCACGCGCCGGGCGACGAGGGCCGCACCTGGCAGGCCGAGTTCGCCGAGAGCACCGGCCGGAACTCGAAGCTCGACACCGCCCTGCATGCTGCCGGGGCCGTCTTTCCCACCGCCTACGACGGCGTGCACACCCAGGAGGAGGCGTCGCGGTACTTCGAGGAGCACCATCGCGACATCCCGGCCCGCGTGTTCGCCGGCGTAGGCGACTACTGTGGCCTCACGATCGACCGGGCCGCGGTGGAAGCCGGAACGCTTCCGCTCGTCCTGCTGCCGGTCCCGCAGCTCTGAGACGCGAAACGGCGCGGGCTCCCAAGGAGGAGCCCGCGCCGGCTGCTATCCGGTGACGGCTACTTCGCGGTCATTGTGCAGATCACCGGGTTGACCGGCGTACCGAACGCGTCGGTGTGGTCGCACCGCCCGGTCATGCGGGTGTCGAGCCAGTAGGCGTCCTTGTCCATGATGCGCATCTGCTTCATGAAGCTGGTGAAGTTGCCGCCCATCGTCTCCTGGTTGTGGATTCCGGAGATCGAGGAGCGTCCGCACACCTCCTGGAACGTCGGAACGGGCACCGTCGGGCTGTCGATGTTGTACAGGTGGACGCGGCCGTCCTCCTTCTTCGCGAAGGTCTGCACGCACGCTGCGCCGTCGGGCTCTCCGGTGGTACTGCCGGACGGGACGGCCTCGTTCAGGCCGCCTTCGATCTTCTTCATTCCTCCGCTGTTGTAGGAGGACGCGAAGGCGAACTCGTCGCAGTTCAGAGCGTCCGTCGCACTGTCGAGCGCGCTCGCGTCACCGTTCGCCGCGGCCCAGCCGGACGGGCAGATCCGATTACGGTTCGTCTCGTTCTGACCCTTGTCGCCCATGTAGTACAGCGGCTTGTCCGCGCTGTCCAGACCCGTCGTCGGCGGAAGCACGTTCTGGATCAGCCACGCGTGCGCAGCGGCCTGCGGGAACTTCTTCGCGTTGAACGCATACGTCGGGGCCGAGTTGAGGAACACACAGCCGCTCTCGCCCCACGTGGTGTTCGTGTCGCAGCGGATCTGGTCGAGGTAGACCTGCTCGGGACGGTAGTCCTTGCTCCACTGGTAGTCGACCGTCTGCCCCACGCCGGGAGAGTGGACGGTGCCCTCGATCTTGACGTCAGGCTTGTACAGGTACGCCTGGTTGGCCACCGAGTTGTCCCACGTGTACTTCGTCGTCAGCGACGCCGAGTGCGTCTCGCCCGGCTTCCAATGTGGCGTGGCCGTCCAGTCGCCGCCCTGCGGCTCGATCGGCGTGCATGATCCCTGACAGATGTGCCCGTTGAAGGCAGAGAGGCTGATCCCGCCGTCGAACTCGGCCGGAATCCTCACGCCCTCGATCGTCAGCTTCTCCGTGAAGCTGGCAGGACCGTCGAGGTGCAGCTCACGTGTGAACACGAAGTCGGCGATGGCCGTCGGGTCGTCGTCCGGACCGAGGTAGTAGCGGACCGGCCGCTGGTCACACTCCTTGTACCGGTCCGCGTACGTGCCCATGGAACCCGGGCCGCACCATCCCACGTCCGTGATCCCCACGGACTTCTCCGACTCCGTCGCCTTCGCGCCCTCCGGCTTGTCCGGCGTCCTCATCACGCACAACCGGCTGCTGTCCGCATCGACCTCACCGCACTGCTTCTGCGGCTCGTACGCGGACAGTGCCGACGGCCCAGACCTCAACGGCCTCGTCTGCTCGCTATTCGGCTCCGTCACGAACGACGGCCGCTGAGCGTCGTAGTCCGGCGCAGGCAGCGCCAGGTCCACCGGAAGCTCGATACGCAGCCGCGCCCAAGGCGACCACTCCGTCTCGTACAGCGACCCGTCATACGCAGACGTGCGGAACACGTAGTCGACGTTCGGCTTCAGACGGCCAGGCGCCACCGTCACGGTCACCGCAGTATTGGACGGCACATAGGGAGAGACGATCACGCCGTACGAGTTGGCGTCGGTCAGCTTCACCCTCTCCAAAGGAGCGCCGCCCTCAGTGGTGGTCCACGCCTCGAACGTCAGGTTCGCCGTCGGACTGTCCTCGTCGAACACCCAGTTCTTCAACTGGACGTGACGCGTGTTCACGCTCCACGTGCCGAGACCCCCGTCGACCTGCTTCCACTTCGGTCCGGCCGACGGCGTCTTGCCTGACGAGGGACGCTGCGTGTTCGCCGCGATTCCCATGCTCCGCTCGGGTCCCGCAGCGGGTCGCGACGACGGAGCATAGTTCGGATCCGTGGCGCTCGGAGCGTCCTCCGCTGCTGCGGGCGTCATGGTGCCGGAGCCCAGCAGCATGACGGCTGCGGCGCCGACGGCTATGCGAGACAGGATGCTTCTTCTTCGAGTCTTGCCTAACAAGAAAGGTTCCCTTCTGGCCCTGCCCGTTGGGCTGTTGCCCCGGCAGGACTGAACGGTTGGATTTATCGCGCTGAACCTTCCTACGGGCACTTTGATCTTCCGGCAACGGTGCGAGATGGGGGCTTTCAGTCCCAACGGGATCTAGCGGATGTGACAGGCGACACGGTTGTGGTGCCACCGGTCGTGATCCTGTGAGGGCAGCACGAAGAACCCGCCGATCCGATGGCGTGCCGGTCAGCTTCGGCCCGGTGTATTGGCCGCTGCGGCACGCCGGGGGCGTCGTGCCACTCGTGGACGATGGCGGCGGGTGCGCCGTCGTGGATGATCCGGCAGAACGGGCAGTCGGGTCGCGGGTGCTGGCGGGGGACCGGCGGCCGGTCGATGTGGTGGTGGGTGACCTGGACGGCGCCGGCCTCCCGCACCCGGTGACCGATGGCGTCGGCGATGGCGGGTGCGCGATGACGTCCGTACCAGCAATTAACCAGGAGTTGGACCGGGCGGCCGTGCGCAGCGGTGCGCAGCGCGGTGAGTTCGTGTACGGCGTCGGTGACGATACGGACCGCGCCGGGGGTGTTGAGCACGTAGTCGCGTACGCCCGCGTCCTGTCCGGTCTGGTGGGCGACGATGTCGGTGAGGGTCGGGTCGTCTGGCGGGTTCAGCAGCTTGTCGGTCAGGTTGATGGTGAGGACAGCACCCCGGGACTGTCTCTGGCCCGCACGGCTGGCCGGCCCGGGAGCCCGCTGTCATCGCAAGTTCTGCGGCCGCGTGCATACGAACTGCCCGTTCAGGGGCGGGTGATCCGGCGCGCGCGGATGCTGGTGTGGAGAGCCCAGGCCGTCAGGAGTACACAGGCGACGACGGCCGCGATCCGTACGGCGGTCCAGGTGCCGGTGGCGACGGCTCCGTCGAGTTCGGGGTTCCCGGGCAGGCGCAGGTTCATGTCGACGATCGCGATCAACGGAACCATCAGACGGAAAGCGAGTCCGCGCAGATGCGGCTGGCGCGCGAGGGTTCCGGCCCACCCCAGCAGCGGGCCGAAGATGCAGGCCGCCACCCACCACGCCATCGCGTTCCCGATGAAGCCGGCCCAGTCGATGGGCAACGACTCCATCTGCTGGCTCCCTGCCGCCATGTCGAAGACCCGGAACTCGCCCTGCCCCATCTTCACCAGGTAGTACGCAGCCACCGCCACCACCAGCGAGGCCGGTGCCAACCACACCGCCCGCTTCCATGACCGGCACACCAACCCGATCGCGAACGCGAAAGCCGCCCAGGACCACCCCGCGCTCGCCACCAAGTGCACAACATGCCCCGCCGCTCCGCCGACAGCCTCCCTCCCGCCATCCGACCTCTGCCGCGTCAACACAGGGCCCAAAGCCCCCAGAACAGCCCCCGCCACCAGAGCAACGGGAACCACCACACGCACACGTGCCCAAGCCATATCCATAGCCAAAGATCATCAGCCAGCCCACCCCGGACCACCACCCTTTTCCAACCCCACACCTGCAGTCCTCGCCTTCACATCCACACGTAGCCGCACATCCCCCGCTCGCGACAGCGAACAGAACCCCGCTCTCACACCCCACCACCGTGACAGCGGCCCACAGGCGAAGCGGGCCCGAAGATCATCACCGGGCCAGATGCCCACACCGACGATCTGTTCGGCGACTTTGGCAGCGACAGCGACGAGCCGGCCTTCGGCCTGGACTTCCCCATCGACGACGGCGAGTGGCCCCGCAAGCAGTTGCTGGCCGCAGAGCGCGACATGCTCGGCCTGTACGTCTCCGCGCACCCGCTGGACGGCACCGAGCACATCCTGTCCCGCAACCGGGACACCACGATCAGCGACCTCCTCGGCTCAGGCCGCACGGAAGGCACCGTCCAGCTCTCCGGCCTCAATACCAGCGTGGACCGCCGGATGACCAAACAGGGCAATGCCTGGGCGATCATCAACCTCGCGGACCGTGACGGCGAGATGGAGATCCTTCTCTTCCCGGCCACCTACAACCTGGTCAGCATGCTCTGATCGCCGACACCGTCGTCTCCGTCCAAGGACGCCTCAACGACCGTGACGGCGCGGTCAGTATCTACGGGCAGGAGATCCAGGTACTGGACGTGTCCTCAGCAGAGAGCGGCGGCCGGCCGCCGGTCACGCTGTCCTTCCCTGCTCACAAGATCAACGAGCCGACGGTTTCCGAGCTGAAGCGCATCCTCGCCGCGCACAAGGGCGAGAGCCCGGTACGGATGCGAGTTCAGACGCCCGCGAAGACTGTCCTGTACGAGTTGGGCTTCCTGGTGGACCCGACCTCGATCGCCTCCGACATCAAGGGCACCTTTGGCCCTGATGCCTGGCAGGGCGTGGCGTGAGAGAAAGGGCGTGGCGTGAGAGATGAGGACGGCGGAATCGTTCTACGGCTCGCCGATCCACCGGACTGCGCACGGTGCGGAGGACCGGGGCTGCTTCTGCCACGCGGTGTACGTGGGCTGCGGCGTGCCATGAGGAAGCCCCCGCGGTTCGGGGGGCGGAGTTTTGCCGACAACGACCCACCGAGCCTCGGGGGCTTGAGACCTCACGGGCATACCCGCCAGATGACGGTGATTGTAGTCCGGGGCGTGTGGGTGGTGGGGGACGTTGCGTGAACGCGGTGGTGGGTGGGGGTGCGGGGGCGGAGGCGCTGCGATCCCGGCGAGGGGAGACCTCCGCCCCTGCGGCCGGTGCCCGTGCGGGGAGGCGGCTCTTCTAACCAAGTCGGTGGTCTGTGCATCCGGAAGGGCTGGGACCGGTTATCACTCGGTCGTGTGACTGAAAAACCCTGGCACAGCGAGACTTTTCGACCGGAACTGACCGCACACGACAACGGCCCCGCTCCCCCACCACCGGGTGAAAGAACGGGGCCGCATGTGGGAGTTACTTCTGCCCGGACGCTGCGGCCTCGGCAGCCCGCATCCTCTTCGTCTCTTCGATCTTGTAGTCCACCAGCAGCTCGGTCAGCCTCCGCCTGGTCGGCACATCGAGCTCGGCGATGATCAGACCCGACAACGTGTCCGGGTCCTGTGAGGGCAGTCGAACAACGACACCTTCGGCGCGTTGCTCGGGTACCTCAGCAGAGTCCGGTTGAGCTTGGGGCGCCGGCTCAGACTCCGTGACCTTCGGTTCGTTCAAAACCGGGTTTTGAACCCCCTGGGATACAGGCACGACCACCGGTGCAGGAGCAGGCTTCAAAACCGGGTTTTGAACGGGCTTCGCAGCAGCCTTCCTGGGCGCCTTCGGAACGGCTGCTTTCTTCTTGAGTTCTGCTACTGCCGCGCGCTGTTCCTCGTGCGGCTTGCGGGTGATGGTCCGCACGTCCTTGAGCTTCACTGCACCCGTGTCGACGTCGTGCTGAACGTCCGGCGCCAGCTGCAGGAGCGCCAGGCGGTGAGACACGTACATCTGGGACTTGCCGATCCGGGCCGCGGCCTTGTCCTGCGAGCCCAGCCGCTCGACCATCCGCTGGAGGAACTCGGCCTCTCTGATGGGGGCAATGTTCTTCCGGTGGATGTTCTCGATGATGACGGCTTCGTCGATCATGCTGCCGTCTCCGTCCCCGAGACGGTCCTGCACCTTCACGTCGATGCGGGTCCACCCAAGCTGGCGGGCGGCTGCCAGGCGGCGGTTGCCGGTGACGACGACCCACTCCGCATCGCGCAGCGCTTTGCCGTGACCGGGCTTGGTCCGCTCGTAGACGCCGCGCGAGACGACGGCGAGGGGTTGGAGCTGCCCGATCTCCTTCATCGAGCTTTTTAGCTCGGCGAACTCCGGGTCTGCGTCGGAGTAGTCGCTTTCATCTCGAGGGTTCTCGGGGTTGCCGACGATGGTGTGCATCAGAACGATGACAGGGGGTTCCTCCTGCCCGCCCTCCGCGGCGGTGGTGTCAGCACCCGCGCTTGTCTCGGTCCCGAGGAGTGCGGCCCACCCCGGCTTCTTGGCGGCCATCAGCGCTGGCCCTTCTTGCCGGCACCAATCTCGAGGGCGAGCTGGTAGAAGTCCTCGCGGGCTTCCATGGCCACTCGGTTCTTCTTGTACTGGGTGACGACCGTGCCCTCGAGTGCTGCGCGGGTGTGGACCTTGTAGTGCCGGATGACGGTGTTGGCGAGCTTCCAGCCCTGTGATCGGACGAAGCCCTTCGTCTGCTCGAGGTCGGCTTCGCCGTCTCGCGGGTCCCAGTTGTTGATGACCACCAGGTAGGGCAGGCCCAGCGGCTTGACGACTTCCTCGATGGTGTCCCGGGTGGGCATGAAGCCGAGGGGCTCGGGTTCGACGGGGACGATGATGTCGTCGGCGTTGCTCAGGACCGCGCGCATGGCGTCGGCTGCGGCACTGATACCGAAGGGGTCGCCGGCGGTCTGCTTCTCGTCTTCGGGGAGGTCCATCCATCCGGGGGTGTCGATGAAGGCGTGCTTCACCTTGCGGGACTTCTTCAGTTCGGGGAAGAACTCGAGGTCGGCGCGGGACTTAGTCTGGATGAACGAGAAGGGCAGATCGTCGCCGACGCGCTCGGACCACCAGGTGGCGGACCCCTGGGGGTCTGCGGATACCGCGGCTACGTAGTCGGGTTCACCATCGGGCGAGGGGCCGAGGACGTTCGCCGTGATGGCGGCGGTGTTGACGGTCAGCGTCGACTTGCCGACGCCGCCCTTGCGATTGATCAACGCAGTGATGCGTGCCATGTGTGGTGCTCCATAGATTCCGTGTGCTTCCCGGCCTGATGGCCGGTACTGGCGGACCGGGACAGCATGGCATGCGCGGCATGGAGGAGATGCGGGTGGGCTTCGGCGGGTCGCTGAATCGGGTGGTTCAAAACCCGGTTTTGAACTCGGGCTGGTCCGCGTTGACGAAGTCGTCTTCGAAGGCATGGTCGGGGAGCGCTGGCTCCTGGAACAGACCTGCGTAGGGCGGCTTCGGAGGGCGCTGTTGGGGGATCGCGCTGGCCCTGCTGGTGGGCTGGGGGAGTTCGGGCATGGTGTGTCTCCGTTCAGGTTGCGGTGGTCATGCGACGTCGAAGACGCGGCGGACAGGCTGGTCCGCCCCGCGGTGCTTGTAGGCCGTCGCGGCCTGAATGCTCGCCAGCAGCGAGTCGGGGTTGTCGGTGGCAGCTGCCTCCTCGAGTTCCTGGCGGGCCACGGCGGCGTCGGTGAACGCGGTCTCGGGTTCACGGAGCATGGCTTGGGCTTGCCGCTGCATCGCCTCAACGACTCGGGCGTCGACACTGCTTGGGATCTTCGGCCAGATTGCGGAGAGCGCGGTCTGGTAGCTGGGGGAGGCGGTGTCACGGGTCTTCACCGGCGCCGCGGCGGCAGGTCGCGGAGCGGTGGCTGGCCGGTCCGTGGCGGCGGCGCTGATCTGGCCCACGGCCAGGGGCCGGATCGCGCGGACGACTTCGGAGCCGACTTTGTCGTTGATCTGCTTGGCGAGCTGCCCGCCGAGGAGCCGCAGCTGGGCGGCGTAGGCGGGGGAGCAGGGGTGGAGTTCGAGGACGCGGCGTTCGGGGTCGTAGTGGACTGGCTCGACCTTCCCGACGTACTGCGGGCATAGCTCCGGCCACCTCGCGAGGATGTCTCCGCCTTCGCAGCCGGGCTGCCAGCCGAGTTCGCCGGTCATGTCGGCGAGGACGCTGCCGAGCCCTGCGGGGTCGCGGCGGCTGCCTACGCGTGCGGCAGGACGAAGTCGGCGAGCCGGGCCTGCGGCCTTGGTGGTCTTGGTGCTGGCCTTGTACTGGGCGAGGGCAAGGCGGGCGAGGTCCCGGCCGAATGCCGGCTGCTGGGGTGCGGCGTCGGGCATCGGGTCCTCCTCAGAAGGCCGGGGTGAGGGCGTAGTCGTCGTGGCGGGCGAGGACGAGTGCCTGGTCGACGATGCGGTTGGTCAGGAGGCGGCGGGTGTCGCGGTCACCGAGGGACACGAGCATGGCCCGGACGTACTCGGGGTCTGCGGCGTACGCCCGGTGTTCCAGGACTTCGTCGCGGGTGAGCGTGGTGATGTCGAGGTCGCCCGCCTCGTGCTCGGTGCAGTCGGCCACGGATGCGGGCTGCTGGAGGACGGCCCGGATCTCGGCCATGGCTTGGTCGGCAGTCCGGCTGGCAGCGGCCTGGGTGGGCTGGTCGTATCCGGTGTGCCGGAAGTGCTCCTGGGCGCGGGAGTCTTCCCACGCGGTGACCATCAGTCGGCGGCTGGTGGGGTCGGCATACAGCAGGTGGGCGCCCTTGATGCGGTGTGCGAGGAGACCGGACGGGCGGCGGGCTTGAACCGCGTCGATCGGGCTGTGTTCCTCGGCAGCGGCCTGGACTTCCCGCCAGGTCCATCCGGCATCGGCGCAGTGCCGGGCAATCCACGAGATACGGGGGGTGGATGCCTGCTGCAGCCACGGCACGTTCGTCACGAGTTCCTGGCCGAGCTGGTAGCGGCGGCCGACCTTGTTCAGCTTCTGCGGTCCGCGGGTGGCCTTCTTTTGGGTGGGGTGACTGCGGCTCCCGCTAGCGAGCTTTGTCTCAGAGGGAGATGTGGAAGTACCGGCAGTAGAAGACGCTGAGGTACCACCCTCCATTGGGGTGCAACGCGACCTACCCGAAACAGCGGTGCGGGATCGGCGGCGGCGTACCTTCCGGGCGGCCTTCTTCGCGAGCTTCCCGATCAGCTTCCGGCCCTCTTCGGCGATGCCGACCGGGACACGGGTGTACGCGGGGGCAGTCTCGTCGCGCTGCACCGTGCGGATGCCGAGGGCCTCGTCGAACTCAACGGGGATAACCCGCTCGTACACGGACGCCTGGCGGATGCTGCCGGTGATGCGGGTGCCCTTGGTGCGGTACACGAGGAGTCCGGCTTCGCGGAGCATATCGAGGTGGTACTTGACCGTGCGGGCCGAGCACTTCAGCTTCCGGGCGAGGTACTCGACTCCGGGCCGGCACACGGTCAGCGCGGACAGTTCCTGCGCGATGAGCACGGTGGTGGGCCCCCACTTCGGTCCGTGGTTGCGGGACGGGGTGTAGAGGCCGGAGCCTGTGGGGCTCGAAAAGTCATCGGCGCAGGTCAAGCGGCGTACCGGTACTCGTTGATAGCACCGCCGAGGATGCGGGTGCGCAGGAGTCTGCGGCCGTCGAGGCCGTGGACGGTGGCTGGCTGCCCGGAGGCGTGAGGGGGCCGTTGATCTCGGGCCCGGTGAGGTCGATGCGTGTTGTAGTGCCGTTCGAAGTCGGCAAGGACTTGCCGGGCGTGGGCCTCATTCATGAGCAAGAGGTGGTCGAGCGCCTCGCGGCGGACGGTGCCGAGCACCCGCTCGCAGTGCGCGTTCATCCGAGGCGCCCGTGGCGCGCTGAGCAGCACCTCCATGTCCTCGGCTTCGAAGACGGCGTCGAAGGACTGGTCGTACTTGGCGTCGCGGTCGCGCAGCACGAAGCGCAGGGACTCCATGCGCGTGTCGAGTTGGTCGGCGAGATTGCGGGCCTGCTGCGTCGCCCAGGCCCGGGTGGGGCGGGCGGTGACGCCGGTGATGTGCAGTTGGCGGGTGCCGTGTTCCAGGAACGCCATGGCGTACAGGCGCTTTCCGAGCATGGTGTCCACGTGGAAGAAGTCGGCCGCGATGATCCCTTGGGCTTGGGTGGTCAGGAACTCGCGCCAGCTGGGGCCGGACCGGCGTGGAGCCGGGTCGATGCCCGCGGCGTTCAGGATCCCCCAGACCGTGGACGGTGCGATCGGATGGCCCAGCCGGGCCAGTTCGCCCTGGATCCTTCGGTGCCCCCACCGGGGATTCTCGCCGGCCAGGCGCAGCACCAGCTTCCTGAGCGCGGCCACAGTCGGGGGTCGGCCGGTACGGCTGCGGCGGGCGGAGTAGTCCCACTTCTTGGCGATCAGCTTGCGGTGCCAGGCCAGCACGGTGCCGGGGGTGACGGGGAAGACGCCGGCCCAGCGGCGCCGCGGTATCAGCGAGGACAGCGCGGAGAACCAGAACCGGTCGGCCGACTCGTAGCGGACCGGGCCCTTGAGCTGACGGCGCAGGACAGTGTTCTCATGCCTCAGCACCAACAACTCGGCGTCCTTGGCAGTGTCCCGGCGCAGCAGGACAGCCGGTACGGACAGCATCGTGCGAGCAGCACGGTACAACAGCGACACGATCATCCGGACAGCGTCCCAGCCACCACCGACAACCACGGACACCGCTGCTCACCTGCAGCGATGACTTTACGAGCCCCACAGCATCCTCCAGGTCCTCGGGATCGAGCGTGTGGTGACGGAAGCGGAGGGGCTGCCCGATCCGTGGCGCTGCGGCCTGGCAAATGACGCGCCGGATGCTCCCGGTCCCGGCCACCGCGGCGGTGATCGTGATGTCGTGGTAGGGCCCGGTGTCCGGGTCGCGATCGTCGTCCTCGACGACCTTGATGACGGTGCCCACGGACTCCTGGCCGTCGGCGTACATCGCGCGGACGCGTTCGTTGTTCGCCGCGACCCACAGACGCGTTGCCATGGCGAGAAAGGCGAACGCGAGCAGTGTTCCGGCCGTCGCGAACCAGAGCCACCCCGACTGGCCGACGGGTTCGGCCCGGAATACGGCGGTGCCGATGCTCACGGCGACCATGAGCGCACACAGACCCGCCCCGACCATGGTGAATAGGGCCACACGCGTACCGGACCGGCAAGGCCGGCGACCCTGCCGCCCGCCCGCGACCTGTACGCGGAACTCTTCCCGGACATGATCAGCCTTCACGTCGGCGGGTTGTCGAGATCGACGCACCCGCTGGCGACGTCCGCGCCCTCGCGCTGCATAGAACCGCACACCAACCGGGCGTCTGGGCCGGTCTGCTCGCGGTTCAGCGTCCATCTCACGCTGCCAGCGGCTTCTTTCCGGGGGCTGTCCTTGTCTGAGTCGTAGTCCCCCCACCAGCTGTGCATGTCCCCCTTGAGCTCGTCCTTGCTCCTGACGGTGATGTCCTTGACGTACCGGCCGACGTGGGAGGTGTAGACACACATGACGGGGTCTTCCTTAGGAAAGCAGTCACCGTGTACTCCGTCCTCCGCTTTCGACGTGGGCGGCGACGGCATGTACCGGATCGCCGCGATTCCGCCCGCGAGTACCGCGACGACGGTGGCGGCGGCCACGAGAACCTTGCGTCGTGGACGACGGCGCCGGGCGGATTGGGCCCGGTCCGTACCGGGCCCCGTGTCTGGCCGCCCGGCTTCGACACGCGGTGGGGTGGATAAACCCGTACCCCGACACCAGGCGTTGCGGGTGAGGACGAAGCGGTCTGCGAGGTCGGTTCCGCGTTGGTTGGGAAGGGGTAGCGCCTTCGTGGCCAGGCGGTGGCGCAGGACCGGGTAGATGGCGCCGAGGGTGAGTGTTTCGGGGCCGTGGGGGATGCCCTCGGTGATGAGGTCGACGAGTTGACCGGTGAAGGACGTGCGGGCGTGGGCCTGTTGTTCGAGGGGTGGGACGTGCGCGGTGTGGTTTCGGGTTGTGGCGGTGAGGGTGTAGACGCCCTCGACATGCGCGATGTCGGCGACGGTGGTGTCCGTTCGCGTCGTGGCCAGGGCCTCAATGGCCTGCCCGGCAAAGCAGCAGTCGAGGATCGCGATCCGGGTGCGGGCGGGGCTGGTGCGCAGAGCCCCGGCGACGTCGTCCCACGGCACGCCGGTGAGGGCGGGTCGGTCGAAGTGGGTGGTGCCGACGGTGAGGCACAGGTCGCCGCGGGGGGAGAGTGCGCCGTGGCCGGCGTAGTACACGAGGAGAACACCGGTGGTGCGTTCGGCGATTTCGGCGATTGTCATGGACAGCGCGTCGCGTGACGTGGGGTCGGGGATTGTGGTGATGCGTCCGGGCCAGGCGCACAACAGCGGATTCGTCAGGATGTGCAGGATCGCGTCGAGGTTGTTGCGCGCGGCGGGGATTCGGGGAAACTGGGTGTCGGAATACTCAGAGACACCGATCAGGATCGCATGACTGTCGACTCCCGCAGTGGACTCAATTCCCATCGGGGGCACCGGCGTTGTCGGTGGTCTGGGCGAGGATTTCGTGTAGAAGCGGCGAGACGTCGCCGACGGTCGCGATGTTGAGGGTGACGCGTCTGCCGTGGGCCTCGACAGTCATGGTCGCGGTCGTGCGACGCGTACGGACCCAGGCGATCAACGATGCCGCCAACACCGTGCCGCCGCCTCCGGCGCCGACCGCAACCGTGAGAAGATCGGCGACCCCGCCGAGTTCGGTCGCGCCGACCGGGGCAGGTGCCCGAACCACCCGGCCGCGCAGGTCCCGCTCGTCGTTGAGCCACTGCCACAACGCGGCGACGTCCGCCGCGTCACCGTCAACCAGACGCACCTGTGCATCCACTTCGCAGCCCCCGCTCCACGCCCCCGACCATTCGGCACGTTCCAGGCCTCGCGGGGGAGTCGTGGCCGACCCGCTCGGACCCGAATTCATCCTATGCCCGCCCCGCCGAACCGCTGTGGCATGTCGCAACTTTCCCTACTGATTGCAACCCCACGTGACATATAGGGGTTCAGAACTGGCGACCTCGCGTAATCGACTGACGCCTATTCCTTGATCATTGAGGCGCTGGTGTCACCAGTCAGGATGCGGCGGTGCTGTTCCAGGCGTCCTACGAGGGCTCCGTCTCCACCGATCCCGAGGAACCGACCGCGGCCACCGTCGCGGGGCTGCTCGACGCCGGGCTCCTGGTCCGCGCCACCGAGGCCGTGGCGCCGGTCCTCGACCTCGCTCCCGAGCAGCGCATCAACGGGATCGTGAACGCGACCCAGCGCGTGCACCGCGCTCTGCGCGACTCCCCGCTCGCCGAGGACGCGTCGAGCCTGCAGGAGCAGATCGAGGCGTTCACCCGTACCCAGCTCAAGTCGCTGCCCCGCTAGGAGCCCTCCGTTGACGTACCCGATCCGTATCGCTGGCGAACAGGTCGCGCTCCGGGAGTTCGCTCCGACGGACGTAGACGACGTCCTGAGCATCATCGGCGACGACAAGGTCACCAGCTGGCTGAGCTTCGACAGCCGCTCCCGGGCCGAAGCCGTCGCCATGGTCGACGGCGCGGTCGCCCGCGCCCAGGAGGAACCCCGCACCGAGTACTACCTGGGGCACTGTCACGTTGGCTGGCCGGGTGGGATGATCTTCTGGTTGGTCGTGCCGGGGAGGGATTCGTTCGTGTCGTCCGCGTCGCCGTCGTACAAGGGCCACCGGTACCCGGTGGAGGTGATCGCGCACGCGGTATGGCTGTACTTCCGCTTCCCGCTGTCCTTCCGCGAGGTCGAGGAGCTGATGCTCGAGCGCGGTGTCATCGTCTCCTACGAGACCATCCGCCGCTGGTCCGCCAAGTTCGGCCAGGCCTACGCGGACGGACTGCGCCGCCGTCGGCCACGGCCCGGGGACAAGTGGCACCTGGACGAGGTCTTCGTGGAGATCAACGGAGAGCAGAAGTACCTGTGGCGGGCCGTCGACCAGGACGGCAACGTGTTCGACATCCTCCTGCAGAGCCGCCGGGACAAGGCCGCGGCAGGACGCTTCTTCCGCCGCCTGATGAAGAAGACCCGTACGGTGCCGCGGGTGGTCGTCACCGACAAGATCCGTTCCTACGGCGCGGCGCACCGCGAGGTCATGCCCTCGGTGGAACACCGTTCCCACAAGGGCCTGAACAACCGGGCCGAGAACAGTCATCAGCCCACCCGGCAGCGCGAACGCGCCATGAAGGGATTCCGCTCCGTCGGCGGGGCCCAGCGGTTCCTGTCCGCGTTCAGCGGCATCTCACCCCACTTCCGCCCTCACCGCCACCTGATGACAGCCTCCGACCACCGAGCCGAGATGACCGTCCGCTTCGCGATCTGGGACCAGATCACCGGCGCTGCCGGCCGGCCCACCACGGCCTGACCACAGGCCCGGACCGCGGGCCCCACCAGGCCACGACGCACCGTCAGGCACCTCCAACCCAACAACGTGACAGCACCCGGTGCGGGCCTGTACTTCGGTGATGTGGGTGTCCCAGTCGAGCGGGTAGCGGGTGCTGCCGCGCCAGCCGCACGAGCACGTACCGCGCAGTTCGGTGGCCAGGTCGGACGAGCTCAACTGACCTCTTGGCGACTCAGAAGTGAGCTTGTCGTGGACCAGGCGCGACGCCCCTCCGGCGCCAGCACGTGTTCGAGGCGTTCGATTCTTCGTCAGGAACGATCCTAAGGATCGGCCCGTTTCGCGACCGGACTCTAAACACACGTTATGCGCTTCCCAGAGAACGATCCTGCCGCGAAGGACGCCGACCGTCATAGGGACTGTAAAACGTTACGTTCGGTGTAACTCCCGATCATGGAAGATGCATCGATGACCAGCAATAACGTGACCGAGGTCGAGACCGTCGAGCCGTCTGAGGCGGTGTCGGCGAAGTCTGTGGACGACCGGCTGATTGACGAGCTGGTGGGCCGGGCTCAGGCCGAGGGCCTTCAGCTGACCGGCGAGGGCGGGCTGCTCCAGCAGCTGACCAAGCGGCTCCTGGAGTCGGCCCTCGAGGGCGAGATCACCGATCACCTCGGCTATGGCAAGCACGATCCCGCCGGGAAGAACGGCGGCAACTCACGCAATGGCACCCGTGCCAAGACTGAATCGTTCCGGGTTTGATGGAGACTCTAGATTGTGGCTGTGACCTGCGGATTTTGCTGCTGCTGGTAGTGGACGGCTTCGTATTCGGCGGGCGGGACGTGGCCTATCTCACCGTGGAGTCGGGTGTGGTTGTACCAGTCGACTCACTCGGCTGTGGCCAACTCGACGTCGCCGAGGGCTTTTCACGGGCGGCACTCTGCGCGCTGCGCGAGGTCCTGGCCAGCAGCTCCGGGGCCATCCGCGAGATGCCGGTACGCCCGCGCATCCGGCATCCGGACCCCGTCAGTGCACAAGACCGTCGATCAGTTCCTCCAGCGCTGTGCTGATCTCCTGCGGTTCGGTGAGCATGGTCAGATGGTGTGCGGTTCGATGATTGACGCGCCAGCCTTCCCGCTTGGCCTGGAGAGCTTCGGCCTCGTAGGCATCGCTCAACTGCAGGTAGGCACTCCGGGAGGGGGAGGGGCCTGGATGTGTCGGGGCGCGCTCCTCGAAGTAGGCCAGGGGAACGTTGGGAAGCTCTGCGCAGAAGCGGGCGCGTAGGTGCGGGTCGGGCAGCAGTTCCTCGACGGTGCCCGGCGAGAACCACTCGCCACCAGCGCCGCCGGCCTGCGCGCCACGGCCTGACCGACAGCCGACAGCCGCCTCGACCACGCCCTGACGCACCGCCCCCCGACAACGTGACAACGCCGCCCAGAGTGTTGCCTATAAAAGGGGGCTCGCGCCCTTTCCCCGTCCCGGGGACAGGGCGCGGCCTCTCGGCCAGTAGGGTACCTACGGCCCCAGTGGGGGCCGAAGCGTGGTCGGTGCGACGGGGGCGGGGACGATGCGGCGCTGGGTGAAGGTATCTGTGGCGGCAGCTGTCGTCCTGGGCGTGGGCGGCTATGTGGCGCAGCCCTACGTGAAGGAGTGGGCGTTGATCCGGAACGCCTGCGGCGAAGGGCTTCCCCGGGACGCCGTGAAGCAGTTGACGCCGGAGGATTCCCTCCTGGACTCCCAGGAGTCCAGGACCACGGAAGGGCTCGGCTCCTACACCTGTGAGGTCACCCTCGCGGGCGGGGACGCGGACGGAAAGCGGTTCGTCTCGGTGGCCGCGTACACCCGGCGTGATGATCAGGACCGGGAGTTGATGTCCGTCTTCACCGAGAACGGATTCGACCAGCAGAGCCCGCTGCCGGACGGGCTGCCCGGGTTCGTGGACCAGTACGGAGCCATTCGTCTGCTCGTGCCCTGCCCGGACCTGACTGCGGACGACGACGGCAGGAAGCGCAAGCTCCTAGTCGACATCCACATGGGTCGGAACACCCTCACTGGAGTCCCCGGAGCCGCCCATCGGATGGCGGTGGCCCTCACCGGCATGGCTTCGGACAAGCTCGGCTGCGGCGCGGAGCCCCTGAAGGCTCCGGAGCGGAGAGCGCCGCTGGCCACCCCGTTGGACGATCCGAAGAGGGTGCCGATGGCGCAGGCCGAGGGGACGCCCTGCGGGTGGGTGACCGGAGCGGGACTGCCTGCCGGCGGTAACTGGCAGGTCTCCGTGGGGGCCAACGATGCAGCACCCAGCGGCCGTTGCGACCTGATCTCCGCCGGGGACGGAGAGAACACGCAGGATCCCTCCAGGCTCGCCTTCGCCTCCTGGTACGGCGACTGGAGCAACCGCCTGACAGCCAACGAGAACCACGGTACGCCCCGGTCGATGACCGCCACCGCGCAGTGTGAGGGCGAGGCCGCCAACTACGCGCTCGTGGGGACACAGAGCATTCCAGGGGTCGATGTCGCGGCCAGACAGCGGATGCTGAAGCTGTTCGCTCAGGACGAGGTGCACCGGCGAGGCTGCACCGGCCTCCGATTCCACTTCTGACGGGCCATCGGCCTGAAAGTGGACTGGGACGGACTCAGAACCGCAGCCACAGTCCGCGGACATAGGACTCATCCATCAACTGCTTCATCGCGGCGGCCCGCCGCGCAGGCACACCGCGGTCCTTCGCCCAGGCGTCCAGCACAGTGATCAGCTGGTGCCGGCCGTCCATGAGATCGCCGTCCACCGCCCCTGACACCGGACGGTCCGCTATGTCGCCCATGACCGGGCGCGAATCCAGCCGCTTCTCGTCGGGACGAAAAGCGCCGCGGGTGTGCCGACGTACGGCTTTGTCGAACGCGGCGAGATCGGGGATGGTCCCGTCCCTTGCGTATCCGGCACGGTGTTTCATGAGCGTGCCTATGCGGCCGGCGACGTCTTGAAGGTCGTTGTCGGGCCCGGCCGTCGTGGTGGAGAGGCTGTCCGGGCGCGACGGGGGACGGAAGTCCGGGTCGGCGCCGTCGTCGGTGAGCCGCTCGAGGTAGTGCGCGAAATTGGCCCGCTCGGCGTCGTAGAGAATCGCGAACGCCTCCGGATCCTTGCTGAGCTCTGCGACCAGGGACTCAATGTCCGCATCCGCGTCACGGCTGCTGTCGGCGTAACCGAAGACGGAGTGCGCCTCATCAGGGGCAAGGAAACGGCCGAACTTCGACCAGCCCTCGGCATCGGGCCGCGCCTTCTCGGGCGGGATGGCCGGCCCGGGGAGCTCGTCTCCGCCCCATCCTCTGTTCTCTCCCGCGTCCACCACGTACTCCGCCACCATGCGGGCCAGACCCGGCGCTAGGCCCTCGGGGAGCTCGACGTCGTGCACGGCGGCAACCACCGCATAGGCTGCCCGCGCTTGGGCCACGGTGTGCGGCCTGCCGGGGGCTGGGGAGCCTGTGGCACCGTCCACGATGCGCCCGAGGACCTGTGCACCGTCACCGCACACACTGTTGTGTGCCAGGAGCTTCCGTGCCGATCCGATGCGGGCGAGATCGTCCCCAGGGTCAAGAGCCTCGGTCGCTGCCCGGGGGTCATCCACCAGAGCGCGGGTCGAGGCCGCCAGGCGGTGGCAGGCCTGCTCGGGGCCATCCGAACCGGTCAGGACAAGGGGAATCGTCACCCCGCCCCCCAGGACCACGAATGCCACCGCGGAGACGGCCAGCCGGTGCTCCCTCAAACTGCGTAGCCTGCCTCCGGGCGCCGGGCCGCCGTCTTCGTCAGCGCGCGAGCCCTGGCTGTCGTCCTTGCTTCCCCCATCACGCATCCGGGCAGACTAGCGACAGTGGATACGCAGGAACCTGCCGGGGAGCAGTTATCCGGCTCGTTTCCCCTCGCAACGCGTGCTCTGCGCTGTGAAGTTCCAGCGGGGACCGGGCTTTTTCAGTCCCTCTCTCCTTCAGTCCCTCCCTAAAAGACCAGGTCAGAGCGATCTGCTCGGGACCGAAGGGACTGAAGGGACCGAAACTCCCTGTTCCACCTGCGTGCAGGCGCGTGTATGCGCGCGTACGTAAGACTGACCCTTACATATCCTGGTGAGCTCATAACTAGAGAAATGAGTCCCTTCAGTCCCTCCTTTCCGGCAGGTAGGTGCTCTGACCTGCGGAAACATCATGGGGACTGAATAGGGGCCGATGAGTCCCTCGCGCCTCGCAGGCTTTCAGTCCCTCAGCTTCCGTCCGACGGGCAGGTCACTTCCGCACCCGATCCGGAATCTTGATGCGAGGGACCGAAGGGACCGATTCTGCAATAAGTGCTCATGCCTCCCACGGGGGACGGGCCGGTGCGCTAGGCTCGGCCCGCTATAAGGGAAAGTCAGTCCCTTCAGTCCCTCAGTCCCTCGAGCGGTCATCCCTGACCAGGGAAAACGCCCGAGGCTCAGCTGAGGAACCCAATCCTGGCCACACAAGAGGAACGGACCGACGAACAGTGCAGCGCCCCGCCGACAGCGCCTCGTTCGGAGTCGCGCCGCAGCCGGGACCCGTGGAGGTGGCCCGGTGGCTGGCAGGCCATCAGTGGCCTGTTCACCCGCTCGCGCCAGGACGCAAGACGCCGGCCGCCAACTGCCAGCAGTGCCGTGTCCGCAGTCACGAACCCTCGCGCTGTCCCTGCCATGAACAAGGCCGGTGGTGTCACGGCTTCCACAGCGCAACAACCGACCTCGCCCTGATCGATGTCTGGTGGAGCCGGGAGCCCCGTGCCGGCGTGGGTGTGTCATGTGGGCCGGCTCATCTTGTCGTCCTGGACGTCGACGCCCATGCTGCGCAGGTCCCTGACCGCAACCGGCTCCTGCCGGGCATCCGGATCCCGGAACAGGTCAATCTGGCTGGGCTGGCCTCAGGCTTCGATACTCTGGCCCTTCTCGCCGCCTACCGTCAGGAACCGAACCCGGCTGAGGACGAGAGCACTCTGCGCGTCCGCACCCCGTCCGGGGGGTTGCACATCTGGTACGTCAATCCGGAACCCGATGTCCGCTTCCGCTCGTCCACTGGTTCCAGCCCCAGGACCGCGCTCGCGTGGCAGGTCGACGTACGAGCCCACGGTGGATACATCGTGGCCCCCACCACCCGTACCTCTGCGGGCGTCTACACGCCTGTGGGGGCAGTACGGGACCCTGCCCCCCTGCCTGCATGGCTGACTGCCGAACTGACGCGTACGGGGCATGTCGCAGGGCATGCCACACAGGAATCCCCAGTTCCCGTTCCGCGGTCGCGCGGATATGCCCGGGGCCCTCGAACCGGCGGCGCTCAGGCGCTCTTGCAGCCGCTCATCGAGACCGTTCGTGAATGTGCGGCCCACGCCGAGGGAACCGGCTTCACGGAGAAACTCAACCGAGCGGCGTTCACGGCGGGAGGGCTAGCCGCAGCAGGACACCTGAATCAGGCCGAAGCCCGCCAAGAGCTGGCAGAAGCCGCTCACTATGCTCGTCCCCACCAGAACCGCCGTAATGAGACGATCATCGACGCAGCCCTTTCCGCAGGCGCCAGCCGCCCGTTCCACCCCAAAGGACTCGCATGAGTAGCGCCGAGAGCAGCCGCTTCGATGCAGCTGCCGCCGCTCAGCAGATGCTCGACCTCGAGGGCGCAGTCCCCGCATGGGTTCCTCCCCAGCAGGCGCAGGCGCCTGCCGCGACCGAGCCTCCGGCTCTGCTGCCGCCCATGCTCACCGACCGCGGTAACGCGAAGCTCTTCGCCCAGCTCTACAGCGACCAGTTCCGTCATGTCGAAGGCCTTGGCTGGTACTGCTGGGATCAGTTCCGGTGGAAGCGGGTGGGCGGGGAGAAGGCCGCACTGTGGGCCGCGGGCGACATGGCCGAGCAGATGTCGCCCACCGACCCCCGAAACATCTTCAGCGACCGTGAGATCGCCCAGCACCGGCGGCGGACCATGTCCACGAGCGGTATGAAGGCGCTGCTCCACCAGGCGAAGGCCGCGCCCGTACTCAGCCTCGACCCCGATGTCCTCGACGGCGACGCCTATTCCCTGTGTACGCCCGCGGGTGTCGTCGATCTGCGTAACGGCCGCCTGCGCAAGCCCGATCCGATGCGGGACCTCCACTCGCGAGCTACGCAGGTTGCCCCCCAGGCGATGCCGACCCCGCGCTGGCACGCCTTCCTGGACGACACCTTCGGCGACGACGCCAAGGGCCAGGAGATGATCGACTTCCTGCACCTGCTGCTCGGGTACTCCATCACCGGCGATGTCGGCGCGCAGGTCCTGCCTTTCCTCTGGGGCAAGGGCGCCAACGGCAAGTCCGTCCTTCTGGACGTCATGATCCAGGTCATGGGGGACTACGCCGACGCGGCCCCGCCCGGCTTCCTGATGGACAAGGGCAACTTCGCCGAGCACTCGACGGAACTGACGGAGCTGCACGGTCGCCGCATCTTCGTCTGCAGCGAGCTCAAGCCCAACGACAAGTTCGACGAGGCCCGGGTCAAGCTCCTTACCGGCGGCGACAAGATCAAGGCCCGCCGCATGCGGCAGGACTACTTCAGTTTCACCCCGACCCACAAGCTCTGGTTGCTGGGCAACCACCAGCCCGAGGTCGGAACGGGCGGGCACGCGTTCTGGCGCCGTATCCGACTCATCCCCTTCGAACGCGTCGTCGCAGCCGACCGGAAGATCGACAACCTGGCCGGCGAACTCGTCCAGGAAGAAGGCCCGGGCATCCTGCACTGGCTCATCCAGGGCGCGATCCGCTACCTCACCACCCGCGATCCGCTGAGCGGTCCGTCCTCCGTACGTCTGGCCACGGCCGCGTACGAGACCACCGAGGACCACATCGGACGCTTTCTGGGGGAGTGCTGCCTGCGCCAGGGACCGGACACCGGGGACCTGCGCGTCGAACAGGGTCTTCTCTACGGGACGTACACCGGCTGGTGCAGCTCGGAGGGGATCCGGGCCGACACCGCCCGGGCCTTCGCCGGCCGCATCCGGCAGGAGGTCGGCCTCGCGTCCCCCGCCGAGATGCTGAAATCCAGCGGCAAGAAATACTACCCCGCCCTGGCGTTGCTGAAGGACGACATCGTCCGTCCTGACGGCCCGGCAGGTGGGCGCTCATGAGGCGCTACGGCTTTCTGCCCAGGATCCGGGCATCGTCTTACTATGGGAACGTTCCAGATCACCGCACTGCCCGGTACGTACCGAGTATCCGCAAGCACCACCACATCACCGACAAGGAGCTGCGTCCATGAGCTCGCTGCTGCATAAAAGCCAGCTCGCACACGAAGCGAACGTGGTGTGGCTGGAGGACCTCGACGAACTCGACTACGTCCGTCAGGCGCTCGACAAGAGCGCCCGCCGCGGCGGGAAGCCCCGCTACGCCCGTGACGGACGCATGGTCGGCTACGCGGAGCTCGACAAGGACGCCGAGGCCAACCCCGACAGCGGCCTCTTCCAGCGCCGCACGTTCTTCCTGCTGCCCCACGACAGGCCGAACGAGCCCGAGGGCCTCTACAAGGAGGGCGCCCCGGGCGAGGCGGTCGACCCGCGGACGATCGAGCCGCGACGGGTGGGGGAGAAGACCCCCCGTTCGCAGGGGAAGCGCAGAAACGAGATAGTGCCGTCTTGACGCAGCTATCCTCGTCCGGATCCCGGCCGGCCGAAGAGACCTATGTCTGCTGGCCGTCCCAGGGACGGCGCCCGTCTCCGCGAGGGGACCGGGACCACGTGCTGTCCCGGTGCCCCACAGTGGACGCCGGCACGAGGGCATGCTGCGGCGGGTGGACTCGCTGGACAGTCACCGTGACCGACGCAGGGTGCTGTCACGTTGTTGGGTTGCAGGTGCCTGACGGTGCGTCGTGGCCTGGTGGGGCCTGCGGTCCGGGCCTGTGGTCAGGCCGTGGTGGGCCGGCCGGCAGTGCCGGTGATCTGGTCCCGGATCGCGAAGCGGACGGTCATCTCGGCTCGGTGGTCGGAGGCTTTCATCAGGTGGCGGTGAGGGCGGAAGTGGGGTGAGATGCCGCTGAACGCGGACAGGAACCGCTGGGCCCCGCCGACGGAGCGGAATCCCTTCATGGCGCGTTCGCGCTGCCGGGTGGGCTGATGACTGTTCTCGGCCCGGTTGTTCAGGCCCTTGTGGGAGCGGTGTTCCACCGAGGGCATGACCTCGCGGTGCGCCGCGCCGTAGGAGCGGAGCTTGTCGGTGACGACCACCCGCGGCACCGTACGGGTCTTCTTCATCAGGCGGCGGAAGAAGCGTCCTGCCGCGGCCTTGTCCCGGCGGCTCTGCAGGAGGATGTCGAGCACGTTGCCGTCCTGGTCGACGGCCCGCCACAGGTACTTCTGCTCTCCGTTGATCTTCACGAAGACCTCGTCCAGGTGCCACTTGTCCCCGGGCCGTGGCCGACGGCGGCGCAGTCCGTCCGCGTAGGCCTGGCCGAACTTGGCGGACCAGCGGCGGATGGTCTCGTAGGAGACGATGACGCCGCGCTCGAGCATCAGCTCCTCGACCTCGCGGAAGGACAGCGGGAAGCGGAAGTACAGCCATACCGCGTGCGCGAACCTCCACCGGGTACCGGTGGCCCTTGTACGACGGCGACGCGGACGACACGAACGAATCCCTCCCCGGCACGACCAACCAGAAGACCATCCCACCCGGCCAGCCAACGTGACAGTGCCCCTGGAAGTCCCACCTCCACGATCACGTCTGTCTCCGCCACAAACTCTGGATCGGCAAAGCCGTCGACTACTACCACCAACAAATCGATCTCTCCGGACTCACCGACGTGGTCCACGCCCAACGCCGCCACTACCGGCTCCTACGCAGACATGGACACGTCGTGCTCGACGCCTGCTACGAGCACTGCTCCGCACTCTGGGCGGCTGTCCTCGCACGCGGCTACCGCCTCAGCGACCGGCACCGACGACTCGAAACCATGGGCGCCGACTCCTACGCTCAGGTCTGGGACCCCCGCCGATACGTCGCTGTCTACCCCGAGGTCGTGGAAGCCATATCGCTCTACGCCTCCCCTCACTGGCGCCGCCTCGCGCTCTCCGAAGGCAGCGAGTACTTGGAGTTCAGGGCGGAGTTCATCCGACGGCTGCCCCAGGAGAAGATCCTCCGCAGGACCAGCAAACCGTGGTTCTTCAAGGAACTGGGCGAGACCGCACGAGACATCGAAGCAGCCATGAGTCGCCGTCCTTGAACCCGGGGATCCCGCAGAAGTTGACGTGGGGCATCCGCAAGCTCTCACTCGAACCGGTCCTGCGAGGATGCAGCCATGGACGATGCAGACCTCCTCGAAGCGCTCGTCTCCTCCCTGGCCAGCGAGGAGACTGTCTACTCGCGCTGGTGCTGGAGTTCGGGAGGTGACCTCGCGCACCATGTCCACGACCTCGCGAAGGCCGCTGAAGCCGACTGGGTTCACGAGGCGGTAAGGGGCGCCACCGGACCGACCACGATCAAGGAGATCGAGGCGGCACTCCGTCCGGTCACGTGTGCCACAGCAACCGAGTTGATGGTCAACCTCTCCACCGACAGCCTGGTATTCCCCGGACACCCGCGGCGCGACCTCGCCCACGCAAGGCGGGCTGCGACGAAGGCGATGTCGATTCTGGGGCCGGGGTCGGAATGGTTCTCCAACATCGACGGCCCCTGGGCGGACGGACGTGCTTGGAATCCGGTCACCAGGCACACCTTCGACGGCGTAGTCGTCGGCCGGGGAGGCGGATTCGTTGTCGCACTCCTGCAAGTCGGCGAGGACTGAGCACCTTGCTCCTTCCACGCGGCGAAGGTGCTGTCGACGGTCACGAATTCCCCACCCTGGCAGTCACAGATCCCCGTGGGGGCGGTGACCGTGGGTGGTCCCGCTGATCGTGCTTGGCCCCAAGCGAGCGACAGAGAATCCGGTGGACATCGCCGAGATACTGCCATCATGGCCGTCACCCAGCAGCTCGCCCGCATTCCGGCGGAGTATCTTGCCGCCTGCCGCCTGCCGCCTGCCGCCTGCCGCCTGCCGCCTGCCGCCTGCCGCCTGCCGCCTGCCGCCTGCCGCCTGCCGCCTGCCGCCTGCCGCCTGCCGCCAGTCAGCCAGCGCGTCACCGGACGGTGATCCTCGCTGGGATCCGCCGGTATCGGACATGCTGGACTTGGACTGGGCGCCGGTCATGCTTGCGCACCTGGGCGAGGTGTCCAGACTCGATGAGGTTCGCCTCGACGCTCTCCGTCGGGCCATCGATGGCGACACCGCTCTCGACCTCGGCTTCCTCAATACGCACCCGCACGCCATCGGCCCGTTCGGGCCTGCCCCTACGGCTCTGTCCAGCACTCAAGTGGTGCGTGTCTCCGAGTTGCTCGACCAGATCGATATGCCCTCCCTCCTGGCTGCCCTGCCCACCGACGACCGCGAAGCCGGATACCTAGCCACGGGGCCGAACACATCATCGACGGCCCGCGCGAGTACCTGCGGAAGCACTTCAACGCCCTGCGTGACTTCTACCTCGACGCGGCAAAGCGCCACCTGCTCGTCGTGCTCTGGTGGGACTGACCCTGGCCCCAACCCAGGCGGCGCCTCGCGCCGAAATACCCGGACTCGTCCGAGACAATCGCACCCCAGACGTATCAGATAAATCCGGGCGCCCCAGGTCAGGAGCCTGCACTACCCGGACTCATCTGAGACAGGACAGTCGTGCTCTGTCACGACGAAGCCCAGATGAACCAGGTCAGGGCCCGGTTGGAGGACTGGCTGGAGCCGAGGGGGCTTCGCTTCAACGAGGAGAAGACCCAGGTCGTCCACCTGGATGAGGGGTTCGACTTCCTCGGCTTCACCGTCCGCCGCACGGGCGGAAAGCTGATCATTAAACCAAGCGCAGCGGCTTGCGCGAGGCTCCGGGCGCGACTACGGACCGAGGTGAAGGCCCTCCACGGGGCCAATGCCGAGGCCGTGTTGCGCAGGCTGATTCCGATCGTTCAAGGTTGGGCGGCCTACTACCGGGGGGTGGCATCCACGACGACGTTCTCGTCGCTGGATCACTACATGTGGCGGCTGACCTTCAAATGGGCCAGACGTCGCCACCGCAACAAGTCGAGGCACTGGGTCGTGGACCGGTACTTCGGCAGGTTCCACCCGTCCCGGCGAGACCGGTGGGTGTTCGGCGACCGCGACAGTGGCGCCTTCCTCATCAAATTCGCCTGGACCGGCATCGTCCGCCACCAGCTCGTCAAGGGCGGAGCGTCCCCGGACAACCCCGCTCTGACCGAGTACTGGCGGAACCGCCGCCGAAAGAAAGCGCCACCGCCGATGGACAAGACGAGTCTTCTCCTGGCGGTCCGGCAGCAGGGACTTTGTCCTCTCTGCAAACAGGCGCTGATCGCCGGAGCCGAGTACGAACCGGACAGCCCACGCGAGTGGATCAACTGGTTCGCGGCCTCGAAGAAGATGCTCCACAAGCATCACTTCACCTACCGGCGAGACGGCGGCGGGGACGAGCGGAGCAACCTTCGTCTCGTGCACTCCGAATGCCGTCGCCAGCACCACGCTGGCGACGGCAAACGGACCACGTAACCCTGCTGACCTGCGAAGCCCTCGTGGCTTGCTTGAGCCGGATGCGGTTAACGTCGCACGTCCGGTTCTGAGGGGGCCGGAGATCAGCAATGGTCTCCGGCTACCCGACCACAGGTGACAGACCTCCTGCCTCAGTGACAACTATCGTGCTTCGGCTCACGGGTAATTGATGCTCGCCATACAAGGGCTCCGAATTCAGTAGTCGAGATCCAGGTAGTCGATGTTGTTGATTTCGACCTCCGACAGTCCCATAGCGCGGCCACCACTGTCCTGGAAATACACGTCCTTAAATCCTTCGGCGATGATTTCACGCATCTTCTGGTCGCTCTCCCCCGCGTCGCGGGCGTCGAACAGGCGCTGCGCGTACGTCGCGGGGAGACGGACGGTGAGGCGTCGGAAGCGTCCGTCGTCGGTCGTGCCGACCGGCGCGGTGTAGCCGAACCGGGCCCGCGTCTCCACCGTGATCCCGGTGGCGGCGGCCTGCTTCCGCCGACGCTTGCGGACCTGGGGCTGCCAGCGGGACCGGACGGCGTCGTCGATCTTCGCGGCGATGTCCTTGGGCGGGTGCTTCCGCTCGCCCTTGCGGTAACGCTCCACCGACCGCTGGCTGACCCCGAGCTCCGCCGCGACGGCCTTGGTCGTCTTGAGCTGCTTCATCAGGAAGTTGATGCGGCCCTGGAGGGTCTTGGGCGGCTCCCGGGTGAACGCCTCCCGGTCGGCACGCTCGATGGCGTCCTCGATCTCCCCCATGGCCTACTCCCCTTCGTCCAGGACGGCGTCGCCGCCCTTGATGTGGCGGGCCGGGTTGAGGCCCTTCTCCATCAGGTCGACCGCCCACAGCATCGACTGGACGCCTTCCAGCTTCGCCAGGCCGGGCGTGGGCCCGAGGCGGAAGGCGCCGGGCTGCGGCTTGCCGGACGCGGCGTACGGGAGGAAGTCGAGCGGGCTCTCACCCGGCGAGGGGTAGACGACGCAGTCGGACAGCACGGCGAGCGGGAACAGCCCCGTCATCTTGACCATGTTGTTCAGCTTGCGGTGCATGTTGACCCGGGCCTTGCTGATGACGGCGGCCCGGATGTCCGGGCGCCAGGTCGGCCGCTGAAGGGCCGGCCACGTCTCGCCCTCCTTGTAGGACTTGCCCTGGGGGCGCTCACGGAGCTTGCCGACACCGCCCTTGACCGTGGCCTTGATCGCGGACAGGACGGCGGCCAGGGCCGGGTCCTTCTGCTTGTGCTGCTCCATCGCGGCGAGGAAGGCGCGGTCGTCCAGGTCCTTGGTGACGCCCATGTCGGCGAGGGTGTCGACGTAGGCGTTCTTGAGGCGGTCGTGCCACGGGTCGAGGTACGCGCCGGTCTCGCGCCGCAGGTACGCCTCGATCGGGTGCACGTCGTGCCCGAGCTCCTGGGCGTAGGCGAGGGTGTGCGTCTGGTACCAGGCCGGGCCCGTCGGACGGGTGCCGTCCGGGGTGAACGGCGAGGGCAGGCGCGGGTCCAGCTCGATGTGGGACAGGTCCGCCAGCCAGCTCCCGGGGATCTTCGGGTTGAACTTCGGGGCGTGGAAGTGGTCCGGGGCGCTGAGGCCGACGACCAGGCGGGCCGCGGCGGCGAGGAACGCGGTGTTGAGGTCCAGGCCGACCGCGAAGGGCAGCGTGCACTCCTCATCGGACAGCGTCTCCACCGCTCGCACCCACTGGTACGCCTCTTCGTTCAAGAAGCCGCCTTCCCAGCCGGAGTTCACGACGACGGGGTGTTCCGGGGTGGCCTCCGGCGGCGCCGGGTCCATCGGCTCGGTGCCGAGCGAGCCTGCGTTGTAGCCGGAGACCCAGTTCCCGGTCTCCGGGTCCTGCACGGCCTTCGTCGGCGGGCGCAGCGCGGTCATCAGCTCCAGCCCGGAGACGGCGGTGGAGCCGCGCGGGGTGATGACCCGGGTCGCGTACACCCCGAGGACGCGGGCGATGTCGGCCGGCTCCATCTCGGAGACTCCGGGCCAGGACCGTTCATCGAGGGCGTCCCAGGACAGGATCGCCAGCTGCACGCACTGCCGGTCGCGGCCCTGCGCCTTGCGGTAGATGCGCGCCCACGGGCCGAAGCCGCGCTGGGTGAGCTGCCACTTCGCCTTGGCGACCTGCTTGACCACGGGGTGGTCCTCGGGCAGGCGCAGGGAGCGGCGCTGCTCGTGGCCCTCCAGGCGCTCGGGCAGCCCGAGCTTCACAGCGGCGGCCGCGGTGAGCACGATCAGCGGGTCGCTGTCCTTGCCGTACCGGTTGAGCTTCGCGGCGCCGAGGCCGGACTCCTTGAGGGTCCACTCCACCAGCTCCGGGACGGTGGTGGCCGGACAGTCGAGCACGATGCCGTCGACGCCGTAGGCGGAGCCGTCGCCGTCCAGCACGGCGAGCGGGCCGTGGGGGAAGCGCGGGTCGGTCGCGGGCTTGGCGGCCTTCTTCGCCGCCGGGCGGCGGGACGACGTCACCGGGCGCGCGGCCGGACGCTCGGGGGCGGCCGGGACCTCCACCGGCGCGGTGGTCTCCGGCTCGGGGGCGGCCGGGCCGGTGAACGTCTGCGGCACCGGGGCGGGCTGCGGCGCGGGGGCCGGGGCGGCGGGGACGGTGTGGGCGGGGTACTTCGCGGCCCATCCGTTCAGTAGCCGCTGGTACGCCTCCAGGCGCGGCGACTTCGGCTCGGAGCGGCCGTTCTCGTAGTTCTTAACCGTCTGCACGGTCGACTTCAGCGCGGTCGCGAGGCGGGCCTGGGTGATGCCGGCGGCCTGACGCAGCCGGGCGCGCTCCGCCGGGGGCGGGAGCTGCGGTTCCTCCTCCAGCAGGGCGTCGATGTTCGCGAACAGCTCTTCCTCGGATGCCATGGGTGGATCTCCTTTCGTGCCCTCACTCTAGCACTATTTACCCTAATCTTTAGCCCATTTTTTTAACCCGTTCGGATTCTTTGCACGGGCGGGAAATGGACGGCTTCGGGTGTCTGCGACCGAGATTTTTACTTGGCGGACGAGCGCAGTACTTGGCGGATCTTGCTTCCGTAACGCTGTGTTGTTGAGACTTACTGATCGTTTCAGAAAGACTTGACTCGCAAGTCTTGTGCCCGGTGATCTTCATGGGCAGGGTGTCCGGGTGCGTGCTGATCTTGTTCCGGATGACCTGTGGGAGCGCGTGGCTCCGCTCCTGCCGCCCGCTCCTGAGCGTCGCCGCCGCTACCCCGGCCGACTGCGCGTTCCCGACCGGGCGGCACTCGCCGGGGTCATGTTCGTGCTGCGGACCGGTGTCGCCTGGCGCGACGTCCCGGCCGAAACGGTCGGCTGTTCCGGGGTGACGGCCTGGCGCCGCCTTCGGGACTGGACCGAGGCTGGCGTCTGGCCGCGCCTGCACGCAGCCTTGCTGGCCGACTTGCGCCGCGCCGACCTGCTGGACCTTGAGCACTGTGCTGTTGACGGCTCGCATGTCCGGGCCCTGAAAGAGGGGATCACGTCGGCCCCTCACCGGTCGACCGCGCTCGTCCCGGTTCCAAGCATCACCTGATAGTCGACCGGCAGGGAACCCCGCTCGCCGTCACGCTCACCGGCGGCAACCGCCACGATGTCACCCAGTTGCTGCCGCTGCTCGACGCGGTTCCACCGATCCGGGGGCTGCGAGGACGGCCTCGCCGCAGGCCGCGGCACCTGTATGCCGACCGGGGCTACGACTTCGACAAGTACCGCCGCCTGCTGTGGAGGCGCGGCATCAAGCCGATGATCGCCCGACGCGGCGTGGCCCACGGTTCAGGGCTCGGCAAGGTGCGTTGGGTGGTGGAACGGGCCTTCGCTTGGCTGCACCAGTTCAAACGGCTCCGGATCCGCTACGAAAGACGCGCAGACCTCCATCAGGGCCTGCTCGAACTGGCCTGCAGCCTCATCTGCCTCCGTCGCCTGCGCACCTCACGATGAAGCGAGCGGTCAGTTGAGGATGATCGGATTGGTGAGTGCGGCGACGTGCCCGTTGGAATGGCGGACCTCAATGCGAACGAACGCTGAGTGCTCCGCCGTCGTGTCCCACTGCACCACGCCCGCCCCGTCAGCAGGGAGAGACGCCCGGTGAACCTTCCCCCGATCGGTGTGGAAGCTGACGGTCCCCACCGGCACACCTCGTACTGCTGCCTGCAATTCCACCTGCCCACCATGAGTCGGGAGCCGTTCGCCCACCCCGACAACGCGACCATCGGCATTGGCGGTGAACGACACGTCCACGTCCGCCGACTCGGCGATCCAGCTGCGGCCGGCACGGATTCCGGCCAGGACCGCCTCGGTGCTCAGCTCCTCGGCGAAGACCACGGTGTGAGGGATGCCGATCTGCCCTTCCAGGTGGGTGTCGCTGTTTCCCATCGCCGGTCGCCACGAGCCCGTGCGGATGTCCGCCGCGAGGCTCCGCCCCCACTCCGCCAGAGCTGCCTCGTTGTCAGCATTCCAGGGCCGGTCCGAAGTCCACAGTCCGTTCCACACCTCTACTACGTCGAAGCCCCGGAAGGGGAACATGAAGTTGCCCGACGGGTAGGGCGCATGCGGGTGCGCGGCCACGCACAGGCCCCCTACTCGATGGACCTGGTCCAGGAACTTATCAACCAATCCGTCCCTGACCTGGTAGTTCCAGTCGACGACCTCGCCGGGATTGATGCCGAGCGCGAGCCAGTGCCCGGTCTTCGTGGTCACTTCCTCACCGAGGACGATCAAGAAGTCATCGGCGGCCAAATGCCCCCATGCACCGGGGGCCGCGGCTGAGTTGTGCTCCGTCGTCGCGATGAAGTCGAGCCTGGCGGCGCGCGCCCGAACGGCCAACTCTTCAGGGGTGAGTTCCCCGTCCGAGTGGACGGAGTGGACATGGCAGTCCCCGCGGTACCAGGCCGCCCCGCGTCCGACCGCCCGCGCCGACGGGAAGCTCAAACTCGACAACGTTCTCCCCCCAAAGTCCTGTCGAGCCAACGCGCAGGCAGGGCAGGCGGTTCCGTCGCACCACTGAGCACCATCTCAGCCGAAAGGCCAGACCAAGGCCTCATTCTGAAACGATCAGTTAGTGCTCTCGTTGGCCCTTGAGCGTTGCAGCTAGGGCGTGTTCCAGGTTCGGATCATGTGGGGCGGAGACTCCGGAGCCAGATGATCGATCCGCGTAGGTGGAGTCCGGCGAGGTAGCTGGTAGGAGTCTTGTCGTAGCGGGTGGCCAGCCCTCGCCATTCCTTGATCTTGTTGATGCCGCGCTCGACGGTGTTCCTCTCCTTGTAAAGCTCGGCGTCGTGGGAGAGGGGGCGGCCGCCCTTCGAGCCTCGCTTCTTGCGGTGGGCGGCCTGGTCCTTCTTCTCCGGGATCACCGCCTGGATCCGGCGTTTACGCAGGTAGGAGCGGTTCGCGCGGGAGGAATACGCCTTGTCGGCGGCGACGGCCCCGGGGCGGGTGCGGGGCCGACCGACCGGCCCACGGATCCTGACTCGGTCGAGGACCGCGGCGAAACGCGGACTGTCGGCCGCCTGTCCCGGCGTCACCACGAACGACAGCGGGCGGCACCGCCGGTCGGTGGCCAGGTGCGTCTTGACCGTCAGCCCGCCCCGCGAGCGCCCCAACGCGGCAGCTTTCAGGCGGGCCTTGTGGCGGCGGCGTATCCGTCGTCGTTCGGCACGTAACGCTTCCTCGACCGGGTCGCCTTCGACCGTCACCTGGGCGGATTGTCCCTTTGCTGGAGCCCCTTTTCCTCCTCGGCGGCTTTCACCAGTTCCTCCAGGAGCTCGGGGTCGACGGCCATGCCGGCCGCGTGGTGATGCGCGCGTGCGACGGTGGAATCGACGCTGACCAGGTCCAGATCGGCCTGTCCTCGCTGGGCCGCCTCGGCGATCATCCGCTCCATCAGTGTCTCGAAGGTGCCCGCAAGGGCCCACTTCTGGAAGCGGCCGTAGACGGTGGACCAGGACCCGTAGCGTTCGGGGATGTCGCGCCACGGGCTCCCGGTCCGGAGCCTCCACATCACCGCGTTCAACTGTTTACGCAGGTCAGGGATCGGTCCGCTCACGCCGAGCGGCAGGTGCGGCTCGAACAACTCCCACTCTGCATCCGTCAGATCGCCTCGCGTCACCCCGGATTTCTACCGTCCCGAGCCACTCCGGCGGAGCGATTTGACCCAACAGTGATCTGAACCTGGAACACGCCCTAGCCCGTGCCTACCCAGCTCGGGCGCACACCGCCCCGGCTCTTGAGGTTCCTGAGCTGGGCGTTAGCCTCAGCGGATGATTTCTGAGCTGCCGCCGAAGGCCATCACGCGTCTCCGCGACGGGCGGATCCACGCCTACGTCGTGGGCGCCGGCGTCTACGGGACGCTGGAGCCCGCAGCGGTCTTCCAGCCGCGGGATGGCGACGAGGTCGTAGCGTCGGTGGTCCGGCAGGATCTGGAGCGGGTCGTGTACACGACGCTGAACGGAGTCGTCTGCCTCACGCGCGCCGGCGACCTCATGTGGGCCTCGGACTTCGAACCGCACTCTGACGTACGCCATGGCCACCAGCCTGGCTGTGCGCTGTCTCTGGACGGCCGGACGGTGTGGGTCTACCGGCCGGACGCGATGGCGGGACGCGGGGGCGGGGACCAGTGGATCGTGCACGACGCCGACAGCGGTGTGGTTGTCGCCCGCCGGGAACTGGAGACGGTCGGGCACGGCGCCTTCCACCACCTGCATCCCGTGGACGGCAGCATCTACATCGACATCGGTGAAGGCCAGGACGGCTCCGTCATTCTCCGAAGCACGGGCGGGGCGGACAGCGAGCCGGAATTCGTCACGTACCCGTGGCAGGACCGCTGCCTGATCGACCTGGCTCCGTCCGGGCACCAGTTCATGACCGTGGACCACGGGCAGGCGGACGTCGCCTTCCACGACCACCCCAGCGGGGACGTGCTCTTCACCCTCCCCGTCGAAGCCTTCGGGTACGACCCGGAGGAGTCCTTCGTGGAATGGAGCGGCGGCTACCTGACCGAGGACACGGCCATCGTCACCCTGGGCGGTGAGAGTCAGGACGAGGAGGAGTGGTTCCGCTACCACCTGGTCGACGTACGCACGGGCACCCTCAGCGGCGAGTTCACCGTCGAGGCGAGCAACCCGTACGAGCTGGTCCCCCTGGGCGACGGTTCCTGGCTCACCGGCGGCCCCGGCGGCGACCCCGTCCGTTGGTCCAGCGCTCCGCAGCCGTCGGCACCGCCGCACCCGGCCGTACCAACCTCTCCATACGAGAGGCAGCAACCGTGACGGCAGACCCCCGAGTGCCGCTGATTCCTCAGGCGCCTGAAGGCTTGAGCCGGCGAGCTCGGTACTTCGTCGAGGGACACGGGCTGCGTGTTCCACACCGCGACCTCAAGCTCTTTCGGGAGGCATGGCTCAAGCAAGGGATTCCGGATGCCGAGATCGATCGGGCTGTCGCCTTTCAAGAGCTCTGGGGTGGTCTCGCCCTGCCCCCGGCCCCCGAATACGAGGGCGGCCCGCGCGTTCTGGAAGCCGATGCCCCCGAGGGCTCGGCCGCGAACGGATGGCGGTTCCCGGCCGGCGGCTGTCGCGTCTCCATGGCCCACGGGTTCATGATCGGGCCAGGAGGTGAGTTCGGGATCGACGCTGACCACTGGGCGCCGTTGCACGCCAGCACAGAGGGATGGGTGGAAGCCCTGGCGCTGGCCAGCCACGCGGGCTACTGGGCCGAGACCATCACGAAGATCAAAGGCAGTGCCGTCGAGCACCTGAACCTCGACGGATTCGAGCCGGTACCCGAAGTCCAGGGACTCGCTGACACCTGGTGGCGGGGCAAGGACTCCCTCATCGCCATCTACCGCGGCGAAGCCTCAGGCTTCAGCGCCCCCCACTGCCTGAGGGCCCATATCTACGGCGGGCTCGATGCATGGGGCCTGGTCGGCACCTGACTCCCGAAGGCCGAGCCCCTCGGTCCGGCCGCTGAGCGTTCGGGTTGCCACAGGGGCCAACTTACAGCGCTAAGTCACAGTTGTGGTCAATTCCGAAGATCGGGCCTTGTCGCCATGCGGGTGGTGATGCTGTGGGTGAGTGAGTGAGATCGCCAGGGCAAGGATCCGGTCGGACTCGAGTGGCCTCGACGAACTTGTCGCGGCGTACAGCGGGGATGCCGCATTCCGGGATCAACTCGATCTCGCGGATGGCTGGATATGTCGATGGAGTTCGACGTGGCGGGTGGGTGCCGGCGAGGTCTGCTGGCCGGTTCGCGACATGGCTCATGTTCCGGTGCTGTCGTCCCGGCCGGTGCGGGGGTTCACCTGGCGGGCGAAGCAGCGGCATCGTCCCGGCCTGGAGGTGATGGCGTCCACGGGCAGAGGGCACGGCTTCGAGTCGCTGGAGGAGATGCGGCTGCTGGTCGCGCTGGACTTCGTGGGGGCGTCGGAGGTGCTGTCGCAGCCGTTCCGGCTGGACTTCGAGCACGGGGGCGGGTCGTCCTGGCACATCCCGGACTACTTGGTGGTGATCGGTGGCGGGATGTGGCTGATGGATGTCCGCCCGATGGAACTGATCAAGGACGAGGACGCGCTGAAGTTCGCGGCGGCCAGGGAGATGGCGGCGGCTTGCGGCTGGCGGTACTCGGTGGTCGCGGGCTGGCGCCCGCACGTCTGGAGCGTCCTTGACCACTTGTCGTCGCGTCGTCGGCCGGTGAGGGATCTGCTGGGCATGCGGGATCAGCTGCTGACGATCATCGGCGGCCGGGAGGGGCGTGTGATGACGTTCTCCGCGTTGGCGGACGCGACCAGCGTGCCTTCCGTTGGCCGGGCCAACATCGTCCGGCTGCTCTGGCAGCGCGAGCTCGGCGTTGATCTGGGCAGTCCCTTGAGTGACAGCTCGCTGATCTGGGGGGTGTGATGGCGGCGAGGGGGTTTCTACAGGTCGCGCCGGGCAGGCGGGTCGCGCTCAACGGCGTCGAGTGGACGGTTGAGGAGGTCCACGGCCAGCTCGGCCGGCTCGTGCTCGTGGATGGCGGCGGCAACGCTGAGACCCGCTCCTTCCGCTGGCTCATCAACCACGCCGACTTGCGGCTCCTGCCGACGGCCGAAGTGCCGGGGCGGCCGGTGCCGGTCTCGCGGCAGCCGAGGACACTGGCCGACCTGACCGAGGACCAGCTGGAGCGGGCCCGGCTGCGGGCTGCGCATGTGCTGGAAGCTGAGACGGGGTTCCGGGAGGGGCACCCGGCCCGGGCCCTGCCGGGTGAGCCCCGGCCGGGCTACGACCCGGACCGCACAACGCTGACCCAGCGTCGGTACGCGAAGGCGGCGGAGATGAAGGCGATGCCCCGTCCGGAGGCGGTCCGGCTCGGTCTGCAGCACCTCAGTTTCAGGACGCTGGAGCGTCTGTCGGGACTCGCGGGCGACAGTCTCCTGCTGGCCTGCGCGGACGGGCGCTGGACCCGGCGACGCAGTGGCCATCGCAGCGTCACCGAGGAGGTCCGTGAGGCGATCTTCGCGGTCAAGGCTGAGTGCGGGGAACGCGCCCGCCTGAGTCTGGCCGCCCGGCACCGGTTGATGCACCAGTACATACGCGAGCGGTTTCCGGCGTTTCCGGCCGAGAAGATCCCTTCCCGTTGGACGTTCGCGGACGTCTGGAAGGAATGGTTCGGGCCCGGTGGCGCCCGGCCTCGCTACGGGCGGACTGCTCAGGCTGCCGCGGAGGCCGGTGTCTCGGGCCGGGTAGTGGTCCATCGGCCGGGCCAGGTCCTGGTGCTGGACTCGACTCCGATGCCGGTGAAGCTGCGCGAGACCGTGTTCGGCGACGCGGTCACCGCGACGCTGACCCTCGCGCTCGATCTCTATACGCACGGGCTGCCGGCCTTCCGCCTCACGCTGCAGTCCGACACCTCGGTCGACATCGCGATGCTGCTGCGGGACGTGATGCTTCCGCTTCCGATGCGGGAGGGCTGGGGCGAGGACATGGAATGGCCCTATGCCGGGGTTCCGGCCGATGTGATCGCCGAGTTCACCGGGCACCGGGTCGCCGCTCTGCCGTTCTTCGCCCCGGAGACGGTCACCACCGACCACGGCGGCCCCTACAAGAACCATGATCTGGTGGAGGCCGAACGGGAGATCGGCTGCCGGATCCTGCCTGCCCGGGTGCTGCGGCAGACCGACAAGTTCGCGGTCGAGCGCCAGTTCCTCACTATCCAGACCATGCTCTTCGAGCACCTGCTGGGCTTCACCGGCGGCGACGTCGCGGACCGCGGAGCCGACCCGGAGCGCGACGCGAGCCTGACACTCGCGCAGGCCGAGCACGCCATCGCGACCTGGATTGTCCGGATCTGGCAGAACCGCAAACTAGGCGAATACGCGCCGAGTTGGGCGCCCGGTGAGGACCACAGCCCCAACACCCTGTTCGCCGCGGCGATGGAACAGGGCGGCTTCGACCTGGACTTTCCTGAACCGAGTTTCTACTACAAGGTCCTGCGCAAGCACCACGTGAAGGTCCATCCGCGGCGCGGAGTGAAGATCCTCGGGCTCTGGTATCACCACCCGGTGCTCGATGAGCCGCGCTTCGGGCAGCTCTCTGCCCGAGGCGGCAAGCACGCGGGTCAGTGGGTGGTCCGCAGTGACCGCAGGGACCGCCGGCAGGTGTTCGTCCAGGACCCGGCCGACCACGAGACGTGGCACGTCCTGCGCTGGCGGGGGCTGCCACCCGAGGGCGAGATTCCCGCCTTCTCCGACAAGACCGCCGACGCTCTCCTGGGACACGTGAAGGCGAACAACATCAAGATCCACTCCGAGAGCGAGCTCTTGGAGCATCTGCTCGAAATCCTCGGCTCGATCACCCCCGTCGACCAGTGGCCAAGCCAGGCCGAGAAGAAGGCCGGGAAGAAACGGCGCACCGCCCAGGCCCGCGAGATCGTCCGCGCACAGACCGCGGCGGCCGACCGCCCTGCCGAGCCGGCCCCCGCAGATGAGCCGGCTCCGGCCCAGATGCCTGCGGCATGGGCGGAGCACGCCCGCATGATCGACCGGGCGGTCGACACCGACCGCCGCCGACGACGCGAAGAAGCACTCGCCGGCACCAGGCCCCTCGCCCCGCCCACACTGCACGAGGCCCTGAACCGGCGGCCCATGTTTCTGCCGCCGCCCCGCGACGACGCGGACACCGAGACGACTGTCCGGGAGGACGACGCGTGACCCGAGCCCCCTCACATGGTGATCCGCTGGAGGGCCTGCCCCCACGCTCCAAGATCGCCGAGTTGATCCTGGGCGGCCACCCGCCGCGCGACACCTACGTCGGCTGGCAGAGCTACCGGTCCCGCCGCGGCCTGCTTGTTCCTGCTCCGGCGATCTCGCTGCAGCAGTGGAGGACGATCCCGGAAGGCCGCCGCGCGGACTACGACCTCTTTCGGCATCTGACGAACGCGAACCTCCCGCTTCAGGACACGCCCATGCACGACAAGGTCGGCAAGCTGATCCGGCGCCGGTTACGCGGCAACACGATGAAACAGGACGACCCGACACGCGCCGGCGTCATGGTCAGCGGCTGGGGCAACTACGGCAAGACGGCATCCGTCTGCTCGACCGCGGCCGTCTTTGAGGACCACTGGCTGCAGATGCACAGCTACCTCAAACCCGGGACTCTGCCGGGAACCCGTGACATCCACGCGCCGGTCGTCTACGTCTCGACTCCTGTGACGGCGACACCGAAGAGCCTTTGCGCCTCGATCCTGGGCTTCTTCCGCGCCGAGATGCGCAAGTCGGCGACCCTGCCGGAACTGGTACGGCAAGTCGCCGACTCCCTGCACGACCACGGCGTCAAGGCGGTGATCCTGGACGATGTCAGCCGGCTGCGGATGCATCGGGCCGACGACCAGGACGTCCTCGACCTGATCCGGGCCTTCATGAGTCTGGACGTCACCTTGATCCTGACCGCCGTCAACATTCCCGGGATCGGGCTGCTGCGTGAGTCCAAGTGGAACAAGAGATCCGGGCAGTGGGAGATGCCACCGCTGGAGTCGACCCGCATCCACGGCCTGGAGATCACGCAGACAGAGCACCGCTTCGAGCTGATCGAACTCGACCGGTTCTGCTACACCACGCCGAAGCAGATTCAGGCCTTCGTCAACCACCTCGACGGGATCGAGCAGCACCTGCGGCTGCTGAACGCGAAACGGGGCATGCTCACCGACGGCACCATGCCGGAGTACCTGATACGCCGCACCGGCGGCGTCGTCGGGCTGCTCGGGCGGCTCATCGAGGACGGCGCCCAGGAAGCGATGGACGGTGGCAGAGAGGTCCTTGACGAGGAACTGCTCGACGAGATCGTCCTGCGCCGGGAAGAGATGACCGACGCCCCTGACGAACCTATTCCCCCGGTCACGGCTCCCGCCGCCCGCCGACCCTCCAGCGCGAAACGCCGGCCTCGCAACACCGTGTTCGACGATCACGGACCAGGCAATGCCGAGGACAGGACGGGCTGACCCATGTCTGCCGCCCGAGCGCCGCTGCCCAGGAGCCTTGAGCCCCTGCCCGACGAAAGCCTGCCCGGCTTCCTCCTCCGGCTGACTCACCGCCTTGATCTGACCCCCCACCAACTGGCGCGGCGAGTCGAACTGATCACCCCAGAAGATCGCTATGCCAAGATCCCGGCAGCACATCTGCTGATGATCGAGTCAGACCGCCTTCACGCCTTCGCCGACGCGACCCGCATGACCCCCGCCGATGCCAACGAGCTGACGCTCCGCCCCTACGCCGACCGCTACCCCGCCCTTGCTCGGGCGATGGTCCGCCCGGGAAGCATTCC
Source organism: Streptomyces sp. NBC_00057 (assembly GCF_045041165.1). Lineage (NCBI taxonomy): Bacteria > Bacillati > Actinomycetota > Actinomycetes > Kitasatosporales > Streptomycetaceae > Streptomyces > Streptomyces sp. NBC_00057. The sequence continues at coordinate 124,343 of NZ_CP108257.1, forward strand.
TCGCCCCCGCAAGCTGGCCCAGCCCTGGTTGCTGATGAACCACTCACGCTACTGCCCGGCTTGTCTCGCAGGCGATGGAACTCCGATCCAAAACCGCCATGGCGGGCCCTGTAAGCGACAGTGGCGGCTGGCTGTGACCTTCGCTTGCCTCGATCACTGGACCTTTCTCCGCAGCGAGTGCCCGCGCTGCCGACTGCCCGCGCTGAGCGGCAGATCAGGGAGTCCCCTGGCCTTGCTGCCCGCCGCCAACATGCCGAGGCTTCACCCCGCGCAGTGCCGCAACTCGCCCGGCGGTTCCGGCAAGCGTGAAGCCTGCGGTCACCGGCTGGACGGCGCCGAACCAGCCGCTGCGGCCCTCACCCCGGAACTCGCGGACCTGCAGACCGTTTTGCTGGACCTCCTGGACAGTGACGAGCCCGCAGAGCTCGCCTCCCGGCGGTTCGCCGATCTCCAGGTCGCCATCTCCCTGATCCAGGCGGGCTGGCCCGTCGCGGCCGAACTCGCCCCCGCCGAAACCCGGGCGATTCTGGAAGCACATCTCGCACCGCAGCAGCCGCATGGTCACGGCCCCGGCCCAGAGGCCGAAACCACCGGCTCTCCATCTGCCGCCGCTTGGAGCACACCGCCGGGTGACACGATCGCGACCGCCGGTCTCCTCTTCGCGGCCTACCACCTGCTCGCGCAGGATTCTTCTGAACCGCGCAGCGCTCTGCCCCAATTGCTGCGGAATCTCCCCACCCGCGACGATCTCCGTTGGGGCAGGACCTGGCCCATGCTTGCTCACGAGGCTTCTCCCTCGCTCCGGCGCCGGATCGACCAGGTCTACCGGCATCGGCTCTCCGCCGAATGGATCCGGCAGGGGGCCCCGACACTGCGGGCCTCCAAGGCGAACACCACCCAGAAAGTCTTCACCCCCACCCACACCCTCACGGATTTCGGGATCGCTCCTGAGCACATCCCGCAGTCCCTTCCCAGCTCCTGGTTGCTTGCCGCCACCATGGAGGACTCCGAGCAGGCCCTCACCAGCCACCGTCGACTCCGGCGGGTTCTCCCCGTCCACCTGGTCCAAGCGATCAGCGACATGAACTTCCTGGAAGCGGCAGCGTTCCTCGGCATCCCTACGTCATGGACCACCCAGGGCCGACTGCGGATCAAGCCACTGACCCCCTACCAAGACCTCAAAGACCGAGACCTACCGGCCACGCTGAAGCGCCTGGCCGAGCACGTCATCGGCCAGGAGGAGATCGACTACCGGGCCCGCCGCATGCAGTTCTCCCGCTGGTCCATCGACGACCGGACATGGAACGAGCTCTGCCGACGCCACCGTCAAGGCAGAGGCCCCAAGCCGACAGAACGCACCCGAGAGTGCGCATCCGCTTTTGTCTGGAGCTACGTCACCGGCAGCGAGTTCGCCCTCGCACCAGTCTTCCAGCCACCAATGCGGCCCCACGATCGAACGCAGTCTCAAGACCTGCCGCACTTGACCCTTCTCCGACGTTGGGAATCGCAAGAACAACCCATCCCCTCCGCCGGCCTCTGCAGGGCCCTCGAAGACCACGCCAGGCACCTGGTCGCCACCATCAGTCACACCCCGTGACCAAAACGGACACTGGCCCGCCAACTATCGTCCTCAAGATCCGCCAACCAGCTCCCTCCGCCAGCTGGTGACCTGCACCGAAGTAACCATCACCCGCCAACCAGGATCCTCGGTCACAGGAGTTGTGTTGAGAGACGAGGACGTCGTTCCGGTGGCCCTGGCCGAGGGCCAGCACAACGAGATCCTGGTGACGGAAATCCTGCCGACCTGGATTGAACACGCCGTCCCTCAGGGCAAGCCGGTGGTCGTGGTCGTCGCCGGACCGGCGGGCAGCGGGAAGTCCCACCTGTGTGACCTCCTGCTGGCGGTCCTCAGCCGACGGGGCGGGGCGGTACTGATCGGCCGCGACCTCTACAAGAAGGCCCACCCCCAGTACAACGACCTCATGCGCAGCGATGACCTCACGGCCGGTGTGCGGGTGCGTCCGGACGTCCTGCAATGGCAGGCAGAGGTCGAGTCATACGTACGCCGCGAGCGCTTCGACGCAGTCCTGGAAGCCCCCGTCGCCGATCTGGCGGAGACCATCGCGACGACCCGCGTCTGGCGCGCGGCGGGCTATCGCGTCGAGGTGGTGGCGCTGGGCACGTCGGAGGCCGAGGCGCAGCTCAGCGGGCTGGACCGCTACCTGACGCAGGTCGACGAGCAGGGCGTGGGCCGGTCCGTGTCCTGGGGCAACTTCGACCAGTGCACGCGCAATCTGCCCCTTTTCCTGGAGGCCGTCGAGGCCGAACGGCTCGCGGACCAGGTCATGGTCGTGCGCCGTGGCCTTCACGTGCTGTACCTCAACGAGCTCACCGCGGACGGACAATCCTGGTGCAGATCCACAGGCGCACCTGAGGCGCTGACGGCGGAGTGGGCCCGGCCGTGGACCGCGCCGGAGACCTGGCGCTTCCGGCGCCACCTGACCGGCACGGAACAGCGGTTGCACCCGTCGGCGCTCACGCCGGAGCGGCGCCTGGCGGTGACCGGGGGGCTGGAGCGCGCCTTCGCCCTGGCCGAGCCGGTGCGCCGGATCGCCCAGCCGCTGACGGTGCCCCCCGGCGTCGACTACCACCGCCTGTCCGCCAGCGAACACCGGTGGATCTTCGACGAGCTGATCATCCCGATGTACCTGAGCGCCATCACCCCGCAGGACGACCCCGTCAGCCTGTACGTGATGGGCCCGCAGGGGGCGGGAAAGTCCTACATGGCGCGCATGCTGCGCCGTGCGTTACGCCAGCGCAGACCCACCGGGATCGAGGGCGGCACCTTCAAGGCGCTGCACCCCGACTACCGCCAACTCCTCGAGGAGGAGCCGCGGACCGCCTCCGCGCGCATCAGGCCGGACTACCGGGCGTGGCAGGAGATGGCCGAGGCGTATGTACGGGCGCGCCAAGGGGACATGCTGATCGAGATCGCCCCGGACAGCGTCAGCCACTTCCTGAACAGTGCGCGGCGCGACCACCGGGCGGGCCGGCGTGTGGAACTGATCGTGATCGGAGGGCGCGCCGCGGACAGCAGGCTGGGCACCGCGACCCGGTGCGCCGAGGTGGCCCGCCTGGGCGGCCGGCCGCGGTTCACCGCGGCCGCCGCCCACGACGCGACGTTCAACCTCATCGCCGCCGTGGTCGACGCCGCCGAACGGTCCCCGTTCGTGCACCGCGTCTGCGTGGTCCGCAGGGACCTGACCTCGGTCTACCGCAACGAGCGCACCCCGGACGGCGGGTGGGCCGGGCTGCCCCGGGCAGGGCAGGTGGTCGAGGCCGAGCAGCGCCGCCCGTACACGCCGGCCGAAGCGGCCCAGCTCCTCGCCACCCTCAAACGGTTGGAGGGGGAGCTGCCGCAGTACCGGTCGGATCTGGTCGAGATCGCCGCGCTGGCCTGGCCGCTGATGCCTGCCAGCCTGCAGCCGCGCACCCTCATCTCCACGATCACCACGGCGCCGCTGCCCGCCCTGCCGCGGAATTCCGGCTACTGGCCGCCCAGCTGGGAACGGGCCGCGTAGCGGGCCGCGATCTCGGCCACCTCGTCGGGGCTGGCGTCCTCCTGGAGCGCCAGCAGATCGGCGGCGCATGCCGCCAGCTCCTCCTTCAGCGTCTTCAGGCGCTCGGATTCGGGGCCGGCGGAGTCCCGCTCCTTCATGATCTGTTCCGCGTACCAGTTGCTCACGTCCTGCACGAGCTGCTTGGCGGCCTCAGGACTCACGTGCTCTGACAAGGGATTTCCTTCATGTATCGGGAGGCGATGGGGCGCCATTGTCTCTGGCCGAGACGATGCGGGAACGGCGCCCGCGTTGCAGAAGGTGGCCACGCCGCACGCCCCAGGCCCTACGGTTGATACCGTCGATGATCATTCTGGGGGGACCGACCGTGGCCGACTTGCGTGCGTTGTTCAGCTCCAACGACCCCGCGGGGGTCGACGCGGTGGAGGCGTTCACCGATCGCCAGCACCAGTGGACGGAGGTCGCGGCCGCGCTCGGCGAGCACCTGCAGCGCGTGGCCACGCCCGGCTTCGACGTCGAGGACCTCGAGTCCCCCCGCACGAACGTGGTCATGTTTCACGGGGTGGGCGGGGCGGGGAAGTCCACCCTGCTCCGCAAGATCGAAGCCGCCCTGACCGCGGCCGAGGACCGGCCCGCCCAGTGGGGCGCACCGGCTTGGACGCAGCGGCTCCTGCCGATTCGGATCGACCTGTCTCGCTCCGCGTCGACCGGATCCGACTATGAGCGCGTACTCCTGACGATCCGCCTCGCGCTCGCCGGCGAGCTCGGCAGGACCCTGCCGTCCTGCGGTCGGCTGAACGGACCTCGGCGCCGGGCCGCAGAGGAAACTCGGACCGCACGATGAACCACCACCTTCCATTACCCACCGGTGCCAATCTGCTGCCGACTGTTGGGGGGCACTGACAATCGCCCTGATCTGCACGTTCACGCCGTACGACCCAGACGCTGCTGAACAGCATCCCAACCCGCCAAACCGGCCCGTGACTTGCTTCCGGGAGCAGCCGGTTGGGAGCCCTCTGAGGGATAGGGTGGAGGCTTCTTTCGACCTGTCTGCGGAGGTGCCTGCCCGGTGACCGACAGCTTCGTCCACCTGCACAATCACACCGAATACTCGATGCTTGACGGCGCCCAGCGGCTCAAGCCGATGTTCGCCGAGGTCGAGCGTCAGGGGATGCCTGCCATCGCCATGAGCGATCACGGCAACATGTTCGGTGCGTACGAGTTTCAGCAGGTGGCCAAGGGCTTCGAAGGCGTCAAGCCGATCATCGGGATCGAGGCGTATGTCGCGCCGTCCTCGCGCCGGAACCGGAAGCAGGAGTTCTGGGGCCCCGGTGGTGTCCGGGCGATGTCGGACGATGGTGAGGGTTCCAAGGACGTCAGCGGTGGCGGTCGTTTCACCCACATGACGATGTGGGCCCAGAACGTCAAGGGCCTCCAGAACCTGTTCTACCTGTCGACGGAAGCGTCGTACACGGGACAGTTCCCGGCCGGTAAGCCGCGCATGGACATGGAACTGATCTCCGAACACTCCGAGGGGATCATCGGGACGACTGGCTGCCCCTCAGGCGCCATCCAGACCCGCCTGCGTCTGAACCAGTACGACGAGGCCCGCGACATCGCAGCCCAGTACCAGGACATCCTCGGGAAAGAGAACTACTTCCTGGAACTGATGGACCACGGCCTGGACCTGGAGCGCAACGTCCGGGGGGGCCTGCTTCGTCTGGCGAAGGAACTCAGCATCCCGCTGCTGGCCACCAACGACGCGCACTATGTTCTCGAAGAGCACGCGGACGCGCACGACAACCTGCTGTGCATCGGCGTAGGCAAGGACAAGGCCGACCCGAACCGGTTCCGGTTCAACGGCACCGGCTACTACCTCAAGACCGCCGCCCAGATGCGGGAGCTGTTCTCCGAGATCCCCGAGGCCTGCGACAACACCCTCTTGATCGCGGAGCGCATCGAGTCGTACGCATCGGTCTTTGAGAACGTCGACGAGATGCCGAACTTCCCCGGCGTCCCCGAGGGAGAGACACAGGAGTCCTGGCTTCGCAAGGAGTGCCTCAAGGGCCTCGCCATGCGCTACGGCGACCCGATCCCGGCCGAGGTCCTCGAACGGTTCGAGACCGAGATGAAGGTCATCGGCCCGATGAACTTCTCCAGCTACTTCCTCGTAGTCGCCGATATCTGCCAGTACGCCCGCGACCAGAAGATCCCCGTCGGGCCTGGCCGTGGGTCGGCAACCGGCTCGATCGTCGCGTACGCCACCCGTATCACCGAACTGTGCCCGCTGGAGCACGGTCTCCTCTTCGAACGGTTCCTGAACCCCGAGCGCATCAACCCGCCGGATGTCGACCTCGACTTCGACGACCGCCACCGCGACCGCATGGTGCGCTACGTCGTCGACAAATATGGCGACGAGTACACCGCCATGGTGAACACCTTCGGCAAACTCAAGGCGAAGAACGCGATCAAGGACACGTCGCGGCTCCTGGGCTACCCGTTCAGTCATGGCGAGCGGATCACGAAAGCTCTGCCGCCGGATGTGATGGGCAAGTCCATCCCGATCAGCGGGATCTTCGACGACAGCCACCCCCGCTACGGGGAAGCCGGCGAGATCCGCGCGCTGTACGAGAACGAGCCGGACGTCAAGAAGGTCGTCGACGGCGCCAAGGGCGTCGAGGGCCTGATCCGCAATACCGGTGTCCACGCGGCCGCCGTCATCCTGTCGAAAACACGTCTCACTGACCGCATTCCGCTCCACATGCGCGCCAAGGACGGCGTCAAGATCACCGGCTTTGACTACCCCAGTTGTGAGGACATGGGGCTGGTCAAGATGGACTTCCTGGGGCTTCGGAACCTGGGCGTGATCGACCATGCCCTACAGAACGTCCGCGAAAACCGCGGCATCAACATCACCACCGACACGATGCCGACAGACGGCGCCCAGCAGATCCCGCTGGATGACGCGACCACCTTCCAGCTCCTGGCCAGCGGAGACACCTTCGGTGTGTTCCAGCTCGACGGCGGCGGCATGCGGACCCTGCTGAAGCTGATGGAGCCCTCCCGGTTCGAGGACATCGCGGCAGCCCTCGCCCTCTACCGGCCCGGCCCCATGGCCGCGAACGCGCACACGAACTACGCGCACCGTAAGACCGGCCGGCAGGAGATCGAGCCGATCCACCCGGAACTCAAGGAAGCCCTGGAGCCGATCCTGGGCAACACCTTCCACCTGCTCATCTACCAAGAGCAGATCATGGCCATCGCCCGGCAGCTCGCCGGGTACACCCTGGGCGGCGCCGACCTGCTGCGCCGTGCGATGGGTAAGAAGAAGCCCGAGGTCCTGGCCGCCGAGTGGGACAAGTTCTCCGACGGCATGATGAACAAGAACGGCTATTCCGAGGAGTCCACCAAGGCTCTGTGGGACGTCATGCTCCCGTTCTCGGGCTACGCCTTCAACAAGTCCCACACCGCCGGATACGGACTCGTCTCCTACTGGACCGCCTACCTGAAGGCGAACTACCCGGCCGAGTACATGGCCGCGCTCCTCACCTCCGTGGGGGACGACAAGGACAAGGCAGCGATCTACCTGGCCGACGCCCGGAAGCTCGGCGTTCAGGTGCTCCAGCCGGACATCAACGAGTCCGTCGCCAACTTCACCGCCATCGGGAACGACGTGCGGTTCGGGCTCCGCTCGGTGCGTAACGTCGGCGAGGGCGTCATCGACTCCCTGGTGAATTCCCGCAAGTCCAAGGGGAAGTACGCCTCCTTCGCCGACTTCCTCGACAAGGCTGACATCGGGGCCCTCAACAAGCGGGCCGTCGAGTCACTGATCAAGGCCGGCGCCTTCGACTCGCTTCAGCACAGCCGCAAGGGGCTGTCAGCCGTACACGAAGACGCCATCGACGCGATCATCCCGGTGAAGAAGCAGGCCGCGATCGGCCAGGACGATCTGTTCGGCGACCTTGGCAGCGACAGCGACGAGCCGGCCTTCGGCCTGGACTTCCCCATCGACGACAGCGAATGGCCCCGCAAGCAGTTGCTGGCCGCAGAGCGCGACATGCTCGGCCTGTACGTCTCCGCGCACCCGCTGGACGGCACCGAGCACATCCTGTCCCGCAACCGGGACACCACGATCAGCGACCTCCTCGGCTCAGGCCGCACGGAAGGCACCGTCCAGCTCTCCGGCCTCATCACCAACGTGGACCGCCGGATGACCAAACAGGGCAATGCCTGGGCGATCATCAACCTCGCGGACCGTGACGGCGAGATGGAGATCCTTCTCTTCCCGGCCACCTACACCCTGGTCCAGCACGCTCTGATCGCCGACACCGTCGTCTCCGTCCAAGGACGCCTCAATGACCGTGACGGCGCGGTCAGTATCTACGGGCAGGAGATCCAGGTACTGGACGTGTCCTCAGCAGAGAGCGGCGGCCGGCCGCCGGTCACGCTGTCCTTCCCCGCTCACAAAATCAACGAGCCGACGGTTTCCGAGCTGAAGCGCATCCTCGCCGCGCACAAGGGCGAGAGCCCGGTACGGATGCGAGTCCAGACACCCGCGAAGACTGTCCTGTACGAGCTGGGCTTCCTGGTAGACCCGACCTCGATCGCCTCCGACATCAAGGGCACCTTTGGCCCTGACGCCTGGCAGGGCGTGGCGTGAGAGACGAGGACGGCGGAATCGTTTTACGGCTCGCCGATCCACCGGACTGCGCACGGTGCGGAGGACCGGGGCTGCTTCTGGCCCGGTTCCCGCATACCTGGAAAGACGGCCGCCCGCGCACCGGGGGGCCCGCTCCGCACCTGCAGTCTGTGCCGGATGGCACGTCCGCCGGCAAGGTGCTGGCTGACGCAGGCCATGCCGAAGAGGTGCACAGCATTCGGGAGGCGGTGCTGTGCCCGGTCTGTGATCGCGGGGAGCCAGCCTCGGACAGGCTCCTGGCGTTCTTCGTGCTCCGCGAGGCGCTGGCTACGTCCGAACTCGAGGCCTTCCACGTCCTCGTCACTGCCTGGGTAGCGGTTGCGGGTGACCGCCAGGTCGACCAGCACCAGCTCGACGACGAATTCCAGCGCTGGTGTAACGGGGAACTCTAGACAGCGGTGTGCCGACGGGAACGCTCCCGTCGGCACACCATCATGCGGGCTGGTTACGCCCCGGCGTAGCTACAGTCCTGCAGGGCGCACGTACTGGCGGCCGTCGTCGCTGTCACCGGTCGGGGGGTTTCCGCCCTGCCCGTCGTCCTCTTCGGGGTCCACCGCGAGAGTGATCAGGTCCTCAATCCGGAATCGCATCTGATTGCTTCCCTTCCGTTGAGACCCGGGCAGGCGCCCAGGCCGTCTTGCGTCCCCGCAACCAGGCGGTAATTGCCGTCCACGTCATGGGAGCAGGGAGCCTCAGGTGTCCTCGGGCACGGCGTCGGATACACACCCACCGCAGGCGCACACCGTCCCCAAGACAGGCAAGGCCACGACCGGCGAGGGAACCGGGCGGCCGGAGCTCCACGGGCCGGAGGCCAGCGCCTGAACCCGCTCGGCCGCGGGAGGCTCAGGAGAGGGCAGTCGGCTTGCGAGGCGGCGGGACGGCCCGGAGCAGCTCCCACAGGGGACGTGAGCCGGACGCCCACACTCCGAGGGTGTGGCGGTCGACGACGTGGAGACGCTGCTGCTTGGCGAAGGTCACGGCCGGTGCGGTGACCCGGCCGTTCGTCACGATGACCGCGATGTCGGCGCCGTGGACCTGGCGGGCGGTGCCGTTGAGAACCTGAAGTTCCGGCGTGCCCACCGCGGAGCCGGCGAGACCTTTGCGGCGGTGTTTGCACTGGATCACCCAGCGCCGTCCGTAGGGGTCGGTGGCCTTCACGTCGGCGCCCAGGTCGCCGCCGCCACCCACCCGGACGGCGTCCCGGCAGCCGTCACGGCGCATCAGGTCCCGCACCGCGTCCTCGAACTGGGAGTGGTGCAGGCCGTCCAGCTGGGACAGCCCGTACCGCAGGCCCTGCGCGCGGACCGCTTCCCACCGGGCTCTCTGCTGGTAGAGCCAGCCGCCGCCGGCTAGTGCCGCGAGCGCGCCGATGACGATCAGGATCCACCAGTGGGCCAGCAGCCAGTTGACGACGGTCACCGCCAGGGCGATGGCCAGGGCCGCGGCCACGAGGAGACCGATCAGTCGGTCGTCTGCGCGCTGCCGCCGTTTGCTTGGCCTCCGGGTACGCCGCCGCGCCGGCGGGCGCCTGGTCGTCGCTACCCGACCCCTGCGCACACGGGGACTCATCGGCCGGCCTGCGTGACGCCGCTCGCGAGCTGGCCCAGGAAATCCAGGATTCCCCGTCCCACCGGAGTCGGAGCGATAAGCACGCCCAGCGCCAGAACGATGACCACGGTGAACTTCTCGTCCAACCGGCTCCGGGCCTCCGTACGCCGGCGCAGCCGGAAAAAGACGATGACCGCGAGCAGCACCGCCGCATTGATGGTCAGCAACTGTCCAGACCTCCCCCACCGACCGGCCATCACCACACGGCGACGGCAGCACGCCAACCCCAGCCTTCTTGTGTAGCCGGGCGTCAGCGATGTTGGAGGCGGGTTGCTGACGAATGGCACAAAGCCGTCGGACCTGGCCGAATACCGCGCGGCGAATCAGTCGGCGACGTGCACGGTCACGTACGGCATCTCCACCGACCGGGTCTGCCTGTTTTCCGCCTGACAGCACCAGGGGCGCCCTGCTGTCGAGGCGCTGTCCATGTTCTGCGTACGGAGTCCTACACGGCGTGGGGCAGATCGGTGAGCAGGGTGCGGACGCGGGGGTGGTTGCCGTGGTGGTGGCGCAGGGTGGTGGTGACGGTGTCCAGGTGGTGGTGGACGCGGTGGGAGCCGACGTGCTGGGCCAGGGTGAGTGCGTGGCGGGCGGCGGTGCAGGCTCCGTTGATGTCGCCGGTCTGCAGGCGGGCGTCGGCGAGTTCGCTGGCGAAGAGCATCCGGTCGCGGGGGTAGCCGTGGCCGGTGAGTACTGTGCGGCCGGCGAGGTAGGGCTCGGCGAGGTCGGGGTGGTGGGCGGCGAGGAGGGCCCGGCCGGTCTGGGCGTCGATGGCGGACGAGTCCAGCCACAGCGTCCACCAGGGTTCTTCGCTGTCGTGGGCGGCGGCGAGGTGGGTGCGTGCCTGGCCGTCGGCGCGGTGCAGCGCCTCGGTGTCGCCTTGCTGGCCGGCGAGTGCGATGCGGCGCATCTCCAGCACGGCGCGCAGGCGCGGGGTCAGGGCCTGCGGATTGCGGTTCTCTGCGACTTCCAGCAGGGTGGCGGCTTCGTGGTACTGGCCGAGCCAGGATTCCTGGTAGGCAGCTGAGGCAAGCAGGTTGACGGTGGCGTGGTGGATGCCGGGGGCGTGCTCGGCTTCGCGGGCGACGCGCAGGCCGGTCTGGTAGACGCGCTGGGCCTGCGGGTGGCGCCCGGCGTCGAAGAGCATCCACCCGTAGGTCTCGCTCATCTCGATGTAGGCGGTGTGCAGGCGTATGCCTTCGGCGGTGTCGTAGCGGCTCTCGGCGATGAGCTTGCCGACGTTCTGCCAGATGCCGCCGGCCCAGAGCAGAGTGGAGGCGCTGCCCTCGCTGTCGTCGTGTTCCCGCGCTTGCCGGACGGCGTGCTCGACCGTCCCGGCCAGCTTCGGGGACACTTTGTCTCCGTCCTGGGCTGCGGCGAGTGCGGGCGCTCCTCCCATGAGCAGGTCCAGGGCCGGTGCGGTGGCGGCGGCTCCGGACAGCAGGATGAAGGAGCGTCGGTGCATGGGGGTGTCTCCCTGGGTCTCGCGCAGCAGTTCTTCGGCGGTGGCTTCGTACGGGTTGTCCAGGGCGGTCCGGTTTCTGCGGCGCTGGCGTGGCCGGTCCCAGTTGAGGGAGCTCTGGGTCAGTGGGCGTCCGGTGTACTGCGACAGGACGGCCAGGACGTCGCCGATCGCGTCTGCGGAGGGCCGGTCGCCGCGCATCCAGGGGTAGCCGGTCTTGCAGTGCAGCGGAACCGAGCCGCGCCGGGCCCGGTGCTGGTTGACCCGGGCGATCAGCTGCTCGGGGCCCCAGCCGAGTCTGGCCAACTCGTCGCGTAATGGGTTCGGTTCTGGCTCACGGTCCACCGGGATCCCCCCGCTGCGGTACGGCTCCTGATCGGACGTTAGCACCGGGATCCCCTGCCCTGGCAGGGGGCGATGAGGCTTGGCCGGTGTAGTTACACCCCCTGGTGGGGCCGCACCGCACCGGTGTCCTGCACCCGCTCCACCGCATCCACCCCACGTCCCTCTGTTCCCCTGACCGGTCGCGGCGCTGTCCTGGAGGGGCCGGGCAGCGGGCCCGGTCCGTGAGACAAAAGGGGTGCGTGATGACGCGGGTTGAAGATCCGGTTCGGGTGGTGCTGCCGAGGACGCTCGCGGTCTCGCTGGCCGCGGCTTGCACGACGCAGATGGAGGAGCACCGGTGGAGCGCGGGGAACGTGGCGGCCGCCCGCAGCGTGCTCACCGGTGGTGGCGCGGAGGTGTTGCTGGGAGCACTGGCCGAGCGACTGGACCGTGGCAGCCCGTCCTTGCCGGGCTGGGTGTTACTGGCGCTGCCCGCCACGCTGGGGGATGAGGAGCTGCAGGTGGCCGCCGCCGGTGTGCTGGCCGCGCTCGGCCGCCCGTTCTTCTCCATCCGGCAGGGGGATGGCCGGCTGTGGATCGGGGAGGAGACCAGCTCGGCGAAGGACAGGGCGTCGTTCGGCGGAACGGGCGCGCAGGCCCTGCATATCGACGCCCCGAACGTGCAATGCGTCCCGGAGTACACGAGTCTGCTGGTGCTCCGAGCCGACCCGGCCGGCGGCGGCGCTTCGTTGCTGGGGGACCTGCGAGCTGCGGTGGCCCGGCTGGATGAGGCCGACCGGGCAGCGCTGCGGGAACCGGTGTTCTTCGAGGGGCAGGCCGAGGGCCTGTGCGGTGTCGGGGCGCCCCGGATGCCATTCCCCGTGCTGGAGGACAACGAGGACGGACAGCCGGTCTGGGTCCGCTGGGCAGCGAAGATGATCCGCGACCCGCGCAATGCCAGCCGTACTGCGGTGCTGGAACGCTTCGCCGCGGCGCTGGCGGAAACCACCGTCGCGCTCACCCTGGGACGCGGGCAGCTGCTGGTCGTCGACCAGAGGCGTACCGCTCACGGCCGTACCGCGCTCGGACACCAGCAAGGCCTCGCGGACGGTACCCGGCGCTGGATCATGCAGGCCAAAGCGACCTTCGACCCGGCCGCCCCCGCCCACCAGACCCTGAACGCGGCCAAGGCCGCGGCTGGGAGGCGGAACGATGCCTGAGCTGACGGACGTAGCAGTGGTCGGGACCGGTGTCGTCGGTCTCGCGGTGGCCGTCGAGCTGCTGCACCGCGGCGTGCACGTGACCCTGGTAGGACCGCGGACCGGCGCACACCGCGGACAGGGCACACGGGCGGCCGGTGCGATGCTCTCCACGTTCTCCGAACTGGAGCCGCACCACGACGCGGCTCGGGCCGGGATAGAGAAGGCCGAGCGGCTGGCCGCCCACGATGCCTACCCGGCGTGGCTGGAGCGGATCGGGGCCATGGGCGGCCAGAAGGTCGAGGCACCGGCCGGAACGTGGGTGCTCGCCCCGGCCGGGCGGCGGTTCAGCCTGGAGCCGATCGCCGAAGCGGCTCGGGCAGCCGGGCACCAGGTCGAGGAGCACGAGGCGTCGAGCATCCCCGGCCTGCGGGCGCCCGCCTCCTCGGCGGGTGCCCTGTGGCTGCCCACGGAGGCCCGCGTCGACAGTGCCGCCCTGATGGAGGACCTGTCCCGGGCCGTCGAGCAGCACCCCCGCGCCACCTGGATATCCCAGCCGGCCGCAGCCGTCGGTGCGGGCACCGTGTCCTGCACAGGCGGGGAAACGGTCCGGGCCCGGGATGTGGTCCTGGCCGCGGGGTGCGGCATCCCGGCGCTGCTGCCGGACCGGGGCCACCCAGTGGGCGTGCCCCCGATCCTGGCCGGCCGCGGGGTCAGCGCCCGTCTGAACGCCCCGGCGATGGAACTGGAACACGTGGTGCGGACGCCGAACGCGGCGTTCGCATGCGGAACCCACCTCGTCCCGCGCACCGACGGCACCCTGTATCTCGGCGGCACGAACCGGCTGACCCTGGACGCCGACCCCGACCAGCCGCCGGGCCTGGACGAGGTCGCCGTGCTCGCCACCGACTCCGCCGCGCTCATGGATCCCCGCCTCGCAGCGGCCACCCTCCAGGACGCCCGTACGGGGCTGCGCCCCTACACCCTGGACCACCTGCCGCTGGTCGGCCGTACCGGCGAACCGTCCATCCTGCTGGCGACGGCCACCTACCGGTGCGGGGTGCTGCTGGCCCCGCGCCTGGCCGAGCTCGTCGCCGACGAGATCACCACACCGGGCAGTCTCGACACCCACCCCTACCGGGCACTGCGGCCGATGCCGGCACCGGGCATCGACGACGTCCTCGCCCAGGGAGCTGCCCGGGGACTGCTGGAGCACCTGTTGCAGACAGGCGGGCATCTCTCGCTCTCCCAGCAGGCCGAGTTCGCCGCCTTCACCAGCCTGGCGCTGCGTGCCCTGCTGGGAGAGGACTCGAAGGCCGGCGCCGCGATGCGGCGGTTGTGGGACCGGGCCCCGGTCATCGAGGCCGTACCGTCGCTGTTCGCGCTCGCCCGCCGTCTGGAGGCGCTGCGGTGACCGCCGCCGACCTGCGCCTTGTGGAGCAAGTCCTGGGCGCGGTCCGGCACATCCGCCCCGGCACCGCTCCGGAGCCGGACACCGACTTCCGCGACCTCGGGCTGGACTCGCTGGACCGGCTCACCCTGGCGGTGGCCGTCGAACGGGCCACCGGCCTTGCCGTCCCCGGCCCGGCCCTCTCCGACGCCGCCACTCCCGCCGACCTGGCCAGCCGCCTGCCCGCCACCGACAGGAGCGCTCCCGTGCATCAGGAACACCGTTGCGACCCTCCGGAACTGGGGTGGTTCGACGCCGAAGCGAGCGTCGGAGAAGGCACACGTCTGTGGCACCAGTCCCAGGTCGCCGACGGCGCGGTGGTCGGCGCCGACTGCACCTTGGGCAAGGGATCCTTCATCGGTGCCGGCAGCACCATCGGCGACCGTGTGAAGATCGGGAACTACTCCAACGTATTCGGTGCGGACGTGGGCGACGAGGCGATGATCTGCCCCGGCGCGCTCGTCCTGGAGGATCCGGCCCCGCGGGCCACCACCCCCGACGGGCGGCGCAAGGGCCCCGAGGACTGGACCCGTCACCCCGTCACCATCGGTACCGGGGCCACGATCGGCGCTGCGGCCGTCATCGCGCCCGGCGTCACCGTAGGCCCGCACGCCCTGGTCGCGCTCGGCGCAGTCGTCATGCGCGACGTCCCCGCCCACGGCCTGGTGATCGGAAACCCCGCCCGCCAGGTCGGCTGGGTATGCCGGTGCGGCCACACCCTGGACGCGGCGCTGCGCTGCACCGACTGCCCGCGTACCTACCGGCGCGACGGCGACGAACTGGCCGCCGAACACCAGCCCGTGTCACTGGAGTGAGAATCACACCAGTTTGTCACTGTTCTGTGCCAGACAGGTGATGCTCTCCGAGTCATGGAGCGGTACGGATAGCGTCCCGCTCCATGAGCACCGCGCATCTGCCTCCCGCCGAGTACTACGCCACCCTCCCCAAGATCATTGGTGGGGCAGGAGCGGGCATCCACGACGCCGCCGGCCGGATCCTCCTGGTCAAAACGTCCTACGGTGACGGCTGGGAGGTCCCCGGCGGCGGCCTGGACCTGGGCGAGGACCCGCGACAAGCAGTCCAGCGCGAAGTCAAGGAAGAGCTGGGCATGGACCTCACCCCGGGCCGGCTGCTGATCGTCGACTGGGTGCCCGAGCAGCCCGACGGCCGCCCCCCGCTCGTCAACTTCATCTTCGACGGCGGTCTGATCACCGAGGAAGAAGCCCAGCAGCGGGTGCACCTGGACACCGACGAGATCACCGCGTGGAAGCTGGCGGCACCTGACGAGTGGGACACCCTCCTCCCACCGCACATGGCCCGCCGCCTCCACGCCTGCGCCCGCGCCCTGACCCACGACACCACCCTCTACCTGCACCACGGATTCGACCCCACCCGACACCAGACCTGACGCCCCGCCGCCCCTTCCGGTCGCGGCGCGGCGCCCACCGGAAGGGACCCCTTCGTGAACACACCACCGATCCCGGTCGCCGCGCCGCGCCTGGACGCGGACGACATCGCCTCTGCCGTCCGCGTCCTTGAATCCGGCCACCTCGTCCAGGGCCCCGAAGTCGCCGCGTTCGAGGGAGAGTTCGCCGAACTGGTCGACGGCCGCCACTGCATCGCGGTCAACTCCGGGACTTCCGCACTCTGGCTCACCCTCCTCGCCCTGGGCATCGGCCCCGGCGACGAGGTCATCGTGCCCTCCTTCACCTTCGCCGCCACGGCCGCCGCCGTCCGGCTCACCGGCGCCACCCCGGTCTTCGCCGACATCGCCCCGGACACCTACTGCCTGGACCCCGACGCCGTCCGGGCCGCGATCACGCCCCGCACCGCCGCAGTCATCCCCGTCCACCTCTTCGGACACCCCGCCGCGATGGACGAGCTCACCAAGCTCGCCCGCCGGCACCATCTCGCTCTCGTAGAGGACGCCGCGCAGGCCCACGGCGCCACACTCGGCGGACGACCGACAGGCGCCTTCGGAACCGCGGGCTGCTTCAGCTTCTATCCGACGAAGAACATGCAGTCGATCGAGGGCGGCTTGATCACCACCGCAGACCCATCCCTGGCCCGCACGCTGCGACTGCTGCGCAACCAGGGCATGGAACGGCGTTACCACCACAGAATCGTCGGCACCAATGCCCGGATGAGCGATGTCAGCGCCGCCATCGCCCGCAGCCAGCTCCGCCGGCTCCCGGCCCTGACCGAACACCGGCGAGCAAACGCCTCCCACCTCAGCGGACACCTCACCAACTTGCCGGGGCTGACCCTGCCCACCACAGCGGAGGGAGCCAGTCACGTCTGGCACCAGTACACCGTGCGCATCGGCCCCGGCCTCGGCAACCGCGACACCTTCGCCCACAATCTGCAGCGGGCAGGGATCGGCACCAGCGTCCACTACCCCATCCCGCTCCACCGCTCACCCGCCTACGCCACCGCCATCGACCTCCCGCACACCGACGCCGCCGCCAACCAAGTGCTGTCCCTGCCGGTCCACCCAGGGCTGACCACCACACAGATCGACGACGTCGCCCAGGCCGTGACCACACTGGCCCAAGCCGCGGAGCGTGCCGCATGAACGCGCTGAGGGTCGGACTGATCGGACTGGGCCGGATGGGCCGCCACCACGCCCGAGTCCTGCGAACCCTGGACGGCACCGAACTGGTCGGCGCGCTCGATCCACACGGCGACCGCTACCGCGCCGCCGACGGCATACCCGTTGTCGCCGACCTGGACGCGCTGCTACGGATCGGCCTCGACTACGCGGTACTCGCCTGCCCCACGCTGCTGCACGAACCGCTGGGCACTACCCTCGCCGCAGCCGGCGTCCCCACCCTCATCGAGAAACCGCTCGCGGGTGACCCCGACTCAGCCCGGCGGCTCGCCCAGGCATTCCACACCGCCGCAGTCCCGGCCGCCGTCGGATACATCGAACGCTTCAACCCCGCACTGATCGCGCTACGCCAGCGGCTGGAAGCCGGCCAGCTCGGGGACGTGTTCTCGGTCGCCACCCGCCGTACCGGCCCCTACCCGGTACGGATCACCGACGTCGGAGTCATCCACGACCTTGCCACCCACGACCTCGACCTGACCGCATGGATCACCAACACCCGCTACACCTCGATCGCCGCCCGCACCGCCCACCGCAGCGGCCGGCCCCACGAAGACCTCCTCGCAGCCCTCGGCCAGCTGACCGACGGCACCATCACCCACCACCAGGTCAACTGGGTCTCCCCGCTCAAGGAACGGACCACCGTCGTAACCGGCGACCACGGCATCCTCGTCGCCGACACCCTCACCGCCGACCTCACCTACTGGGCCAACGGCTCCACCCGCACCCAGTGGGAGGCCCTCGCCGCATTCCGCGGAGTCACCGAAGGCGACGTCACCCGCTACGCAGTCCCCAAACAAGAACCCCTCGTCGCCGAGCACGAAGCCTTCCGCGACATGCTCCTCGGCCACAGCCACCGCAACGCGACCCTCCACGACGGTCTGCACGCCGTCCTCGCCGCCCACGCCTCCCTGCAAGCCTCCCGTAACGGCGCCACTACGGTCGTCCCATCCCTCATCGACCTTGGTGCAGCTTGATCACCTTGTCCGCCACGAACCCGAGGTCGCCCTGAAGATCCTGCTGGCCCACTGCGGGCGCAGCACCGACCGGTGGGCGGCGCTCGCCGCCGCCATGACCTTCGAGTACGGCGATGACAAGCTCACCTTCGGAGAGCTCCTCGACTCCCTGGACGGCACGCCCGCCCAAGTGCCAACATCCTGATCTAGAAGTCGCGTGCCATGTCGATGCCAGCCAGCCAGCCAGCTCGCGGCTTCGGCGAATTGACGACCGCGGCTGGCCGCGGCATCAGTACGCTATGGCTGCCGCAGCAGTGCGAGAGAGCAGGTGCCATGCCGTACAGCGGACGCGTCAATGTCACCATCGGTGATCACCGGTTGGAAGACATCGAGTACCTGTGGGAGGACATGTACAGCCCCAAACGGCGCGGTCAGGCCGGCTGGGGAATGGGGATCGAGCTTCCTGCCGTCATCGACATGGTCCGCCTTGCGGCAGATGGCAAGGTCACGGCCAGCGATCTTGTGAGGCACCTGGAGGCCCTCGCTGAGAAGATCCGGGCAGAGTACGAGCCGTTGTCGCCGGACGACGACGTCTGGGGAGCTGCTTGCCCGGCGGCCGACTGCGAGGTGTGCAACGCGGCGAGGGAGGAATTCGACGCGATCGCGGCGAAGACCCTCGTGCAGAGGAAACGGCTTCAGGACCCGGGCACCTACCCGTACGCAGCCGGCAAGCACACCCTGCACAGCAGTGCCTGCCGTCAGACGCGGGAGTCGATCGGCGAGATCCCCGGCCCCGACGATTGGTGGAACGGGGCGGACAGCATGGCGCGCAATCTGCGCGAGTTCGCACACAAGGGCCTGCTGAACTCGGGCTGGGCTACCCACATGGTGATGCTGACCGCTGAGGAAGCGTTGCAGTGGATCAGCAGCCACACTGGGCCTCACGGCGGCACCCAGTACAAACTCTGCAAGATCTGCCAGCCCCAGGCCGCCTCCCAACGCTAGCCCGCTCCGCCAGCACATCCAACCGAGCGGGGCTGGTGACCGGCCTTCTCCGCCCAGGCCCGGCGCAGGACGGCGGCCTCGGTCGCCACTGCCTGGCGGCGGCGCTGCGCGGGTTTACTCGGTCAGGGCTGACGCATCGCGAGCCCCTTGACGGACCACATCGGCTCCCGCGGCGGCGCGCCACCAGTCGTCTGCCTGGCCATCGCCAAGGTCTCTTGGCCATGCCCAACGACGACCGTCTCCCCCTGTGGCTGCTTCCTCAGTGGTCAACCTTCCTCAAAGGGTGACAGGTCTGGGGGCTGGGTCGGCACTACGGGTTGGCGGTGATACGGGCCCAGGCAGCACGCAGGCGTCCCTCCCCCGCGCGGTGCTTGGTAGCACGGAACGTCGCACGCATCTGCCGGTATGAATCCGGCCTGTGTGTGGCCATGAGGCTGCGTACGACGGAGTCGAGCTGCCCGTCTGTCAGCCGTGCACTGCCCTCAGACTCGTCGGTCTCCTCGGGCAGGGCTGGGATGGTCGGCTGCGCCGGCTCCTGCTGGGCGAGGACAACGGCCAGCGCCACGGCCTGCTCAGTGGTCAGGTCCAGGCTCTCGGTGAGGGCCAGGACGACGGGTCCGACGAGCACGGCACGGTCGTAGGCGCTGTTCATGGCGGTGGTCTCCGTCTTGGTTGCGCGCCGCATGTCGCACCACGCACACAGTCGAGATTCTGGCCGCCTGATCCGGGCCGCTAGGAGTCCACGCTCAAATTCCACTCGGTCGGGTGAC
The DNA here is from genome assembly GCF_045041165.1 of Streptomyces sp. NBC_00057. Taxonomy (NCBI): domain Bacteria; kingdom Bacillati; phylum Actinomycetota; class Actinomycetes; order Kitasatosporales; family Streptomycetaceae; genus Streptomyces; species Streptomyces sp. NBC_00057. The sequence goes on from NZ_CP108257.1 coordinate 144,002, forward strand.
GGGGCACTACTTACATCCAGCCCGGAGCGGCTCGCGGCCGCGCGGGTAGCGCCGCTCTCCTTCCCCGCCTCCGAATGGCTGCCAGGGCTTGGCGCGAGACGTCGACCCTGCTACGCCCGGTGGTCATGCGATCACCGTCCCGGCCGTGTCGCCGTTCATAGGCCGGGCGGGGCACGAGCAGCAACGAACCAGACAGCAACGCCCCGGCCGTGGCCCGCCTGCTGACCACGCCGACGCAGTGGAAGCACGCACGGGCCGTCCTCGCTCACGCGGCCGACCACACCCCGCTGCCCGGCCCGAAAGCACGCCTGCTGATACTGATGCTGACCCTGCGCACCGCGCACACCGGCACGGGCAACCTCGTCGGCCAGGACCTCACCGGGCTGGGCCTGAGCGAGCCGGGGGACCTGGTCACGCAGCTGGCCGACTGCGGCTGGCTGCGCCTCCCCGGTACCCCTGGTGACCTGCTCGTTTCCCAGCCCGAGAACCCCACCCCCATCACCGTCCCCTCCCTGGTTCCTGACGAGGACAAGCCGGGCCCGTTCACGTTCGGCAAGAAACTGCGGCCCAAGCTCAGCGGCTGGGCCCAGATAGTCGTCTCGGACAAGAAGCTCCGCAAGGCCAAGGCCCCCGCGGCCGCCCGGCTGCTCGCCCTGACACTGGCCACACAGACCAGCGCCTCGGGGCGGCTCGGCCCCGGCGACCAGGGCATCGCCCTGGACTCGCTCGCCGCCTGGGTCCCGGTGGATCCCGGCGAGCTGCAGCACCTGGTGGACCAGCTGACCGCAGCGGACTGGCTCGCCGAAGCCGTCGTCACCGACACCCACCTCACCGGGCAGCTGACCGAACGCGTCCTCCCGCTCACCTGCCCCCTTCCCTAGTCCGATTTACTGATCGATCGGCCTGTCCCTGCTCGGCCGTCGGAGCCTCGGGTGTGTCCCGCCGGGATCCGTCAGGAGGTGGTTGCCGGGTGCGGGTCGCCGAGGTACGGGAACCGGTCCAGGGTGTCGGTGTGCGGCGTCAGACCGGTGGGCGGCGCCTCGTTCTTGGTGAGGAACGCGACGCGGATGTCGATGACGTCTTCCGCGAATGTCCGGCCATTCGGGTACGCGGCAGGCTTGGACGGGTCGAAGTGCAGCACGTCCGGCAGGAGGCCGTGCTCGTCGAGCGCGGTGATCGCCTCCTCACGCGAGTAGCCGCCGGTATGGCCCAACAGGTGGACGAACTGGTCCGTCCACCTGGCCCGGTCGTTGACCGGCTCGCTGGCGTTGTACTCCTCCTTCGTGTCGTCGGTGTTGAAGAAGCTGCTCATTGACGGGTGCCCGGCCCGGTCCGCGTGGACGAGTTCGCCGTCGCGTAGGACGCTGCACCGGCCCCAGATGTGCAGCTCGGGCTTGGGGGCCAGCTCCGCGGTCGGCAGTTCGATGGCCATGGAGAAGACGTTGGCCGTGCTGTTGGAGTCGACGCTGGTCCACGGGGACTTTCCGCCCAGATGCGGCGCGGTGAAATTCCGGTTGCCGCTGGTGTCGAACAGATTCTTGATTCCGTCGAAGTCGAAGAAAAAGGCATCACTGCGGCTACCGGCGGCCACCTTGTAGTCGCCGCTGCTGACCACGTTGGCCTGGGGGCCGAAGGAGACGGCGGCGTCCGACACGATCTTGGTGCCGACCGCCTCGGGCCTGCGGGACTCCGCACCGGTTGCCATGAAGACGCTGTAGGTCTGCGAGCCGTCGGATGCCGGCGGGCTGAAGACCCAGCTGAAGGCGCCGTCGGTCAGGTAATTGCCGTCGTTGTCAATGTTCAGGCGGTATACGGCGTCGGGGTGCATGGCATCTGCGTTGGGATTGGCGTTGAGGATGAGAACGGTCCTGCTCGGATCGCCGGGTGCCCCGAAGGCGTATAGGTCGCACAGATCGAGGCGCTGGTCGCCGAGTGGTGGCCCAAGGCTGAGGCCGGTGAAGTGGTTGGACATGTCAGGCCCTTCCATTGCTCGCCCGTCGGAAAACCGCTAGAACGCTCGAACCGGGGCGCGTGAGGTACACCCACACCTGGGCGGTGCATCCACGCTAGCCGCCACAGCAGTCCGACCATCGAGGGCGAAGGCACAGCCGTCAAACAACGCTCGGATGGGTCACCGACAGGCGGGAGGCGATCGTCTCGCGGTCCGAGAGCAAGCCTTCAGGGGGTCGCCGATCAGTTGATCAACTCACAAAAGACACACGCTCTAGCCAGACCAGACCGGTCAGGCCGACTCCCGGAACGCGGACGCGGCATCACCGGTCACCTGGCCGGCCCCCTCAGCACGCCCCGGCGCAGCGCGGCCGCCTCGGTCGCCGCGGCTTGGCGGCGCTGGGCGCGGGCGTCCTCGATCGGGGCTAGCGCATCCTGAGGTACAGCCTCGGTCTCGGGGAAGGCACGGCGGCTGAGCTCACGCACCGCGGACATCTGCCGCTCCGCCGCCTGCTCGATGGTCGGGTCCACCCGGCGCGGTTGTGCGGCCTGCCGGTGGGCCGCGAGGGCGCGCTGGTAGCCGCCCGAGGCGTTCTCCCGGAACGGACAGGTGGAAGCGTGCCGGACCTCATCGACAGACAGTCGCCCCTGGTGCTCGGCGGTGGCCTGCTGGGCCAGGCGGGCGCGGATGTACTCCGCGGGCCGGGCCGGACGCCAGGTCAGCATCCACGAGTGGAGCTCGGCCGTGATGGTGTCGGCGTCCCAGCCACGCTCGGTGAAGGGCCGCAGCACGAACTCCAGCCTCCGCACCCGCGCGGTCTGCGTCCAGTTCACCCGTGCCCTGACCTGCCTGGTGATCTGGATCGACTGCTGGGTCTGGCGGGCGGTACGGCGGCTTCCACCGCTGTACCGGGCCTGCCGATGGGGCTGTTGCGCTCCTCGGCCGCCCCGAAAGGCGACCGCCACACGGACGGGTGGTTGAGGTGACCCAGCACGTGCTGGGGTTGCGATCCTCGGTCGCCTCGAAAGGCGACCGCCACGCGGTGCCGGGGCGACTACCGGCCCGGCGCCGTGGGGTTGCGATCCTCGGTCGCCTCGAAAGGCGACCGCCACCCGAGGTGCGTGTGGGCCTCACGGGAGGCGTAGGCGTGGTTGCGATCCTCGGTCGCCTCGAAAGGCGACCGCCACCCGGGTCCGCGAAGCGCAGGGCGAGCGGGCTGGTGGGGTTGCGATCCTCGGTCGCCTCGAAAGGCGACCGCCACGCCGAAGCCGCCCCGGCCGGGCTCATCGGCACGGTCGTTGCGATCCTCGGTCGCCTCGAAAGGCGACCGCCACTGGACGAGGAGGCTTTCCTCGCGGGCATGGCGACGGTGTTGCGATCCTCGGTCGCCTCGAAAGGCGACCGCCACCCGGACGCCGCGCCGTCGTCGTCGACGTCCCCCAGCTCGTTGCGATCCTCGGTCGCCTCGAAAGGCGACCGCCACTGCGCGAGGGATTTCCCGCCTGGGCGCAGATGGACGAGTTGCGATCCTCGGTCGCCTCGAAAGGCGACCGCCACTGGACGCCCAGCGCCGCGTCATCGCCAACGAGTGGTTGCGATCCTCGGTCGCCTCGAAAGGCGACCGCCACCCCGGCTCGTGCACCCGCTCGCGGAGGTCGTCCAGTTGCGATCCTCGGTCGCCTCGAAAGGCGACCGCCACCCCCGAGGAGCTGTCGTTGACGATCAGCTCCTTCTGGTTGCGATCCTCGGTCGCCTCGAAAGGCGACCGCCACCACGCCGCATACGGACTGCGCGGCCGGGACGGGGGGTTGCGATCCTCGGTCGCCTCGAAAGGCGACCGCCACCTGTCATGACCCTCGTGACTGTCATGACCCTCGCCGAGTTGCGATCCTCGGTCGCCTCGAAAGGCGACCGCCACTCTGGATGACCAGCGGAAACGGTCAATGTTGAGATCTGTTCTCCCCGAAACAGGACACCAATACGGGACCAATGCGGATATTGCCCTTGGGTGTGATCCGCGTGTCGTGTGCTCGCTTGGGGTTCCGAAGCTGCCTTCTCCTTACAGGATGAGGTCTGCTCGGTGGGGGTGGGGGGCAGCGATGCCAAGTGTGTGGACGTCTTCCGTTCCCGCGTGGGGCAGGCGATAGATACGGATGCTGTCGGTGTTGGCATCGATCAGGTCTTCGAGGTCGTACATGAGCGTCAGGAGCGTCTTGTCGTTGGTGACGATTTCGAACACGGATTTCTGCACACGTATGCCGTGGCCTTCACAGAGCTTGGCTACCCGGCGGAGTCTGCGGCGACCTTCGGGTGTGGTGGTGTCGACGTCGTAGGTGAGGAGTAGTTCCATCAGGCAGCGGTCCAGGGGAGGTACGCGGGAAGTTCGCCTCGGAGATGGCGCGCGAGGATGCGGGCCTGGACCACTGGCAGGAGGCCGGCGGGGACGTCCCGTCCTGCGAGGGAATGCTCCCAGGTCTGGGCCTTCCAGTCTTGCCAGGCGGTGATGACGATCTTGCGGCCATCGTCGGTGAGGCGGACGGCTCCACCGGGAGTGGTCTCGAAGTGGGCGGGCCGGAGCTGGCGGCGGTTGAGGAGGGTGAGGACGAAGCGGTCTGCGAGGACGGGACGGAATTCCTCCATAAGGTCGAGGGCGAGTGCTGGTTTGCCGGGTCGGATCCCGTGGAGGAAACCGATGTATGGGTCGAGGCCGACCTGTTCGGCGGCTCCGTGGACGAGTCCGCGCAGCAGTCCGTAGGTGTAGGAGAGTAGGGCGTTGACAGGGTCGGTGGGCGGTCGGCGGTTGCGGTGGGTGAAGGCGGGGATGCCTTCGGTGGGACGGATGGTGCCAGCGAGGGCGGCGAAGTGTGTGCGGGCGGCGTTTCCTTCGGTGCCCATGAGGCTGTCGAGGGATGTGCAGGTACTGGTGGCGGTGAGGCTTTCGGCGAGAGCGTCGGCTGCATCGCGTATGCGGGACTTTGCTGTGGGGGCGGCGTCCCGGGCGGCTCTGAGAAGAATCCAGCGGCTGTTGCGGATCTTGCCTGCGGTGATGGTGCGCGCGATGGAGAGGCGGCCTTCGGTGTCTTCGTGCATCCGGTGCTGGGCGTGCCGGAGGAGGACGTTTCCGTGGACGGCGCCGTCGAGGCGAGCGAGGTAGCGCCCTCCCCTCGTCATCCAGGTTACGGATCTTCGGTCTTGCGCGCAGCGGCTGATCAGTTCGGTGGAGAGGTTGATGTGGCCGTAGAGGACGATGGCGTCGATGCGGCGCAGTGGGAGGATCTGGCGTCCGGGAGTGTCGGGAAGGTGGACGCGCAGGCTGTCCTGGTCCAGGCGGAGGTCGGCTCCCTGTGTTTGCACGTACAGGGTGTTGAGGAGTTCGGTGGTCACGCGTCGGTGTCCTGTGGGTCGGTGGGTGAGTAGAGGGTGGTGAGGGCTTGGCGGTAGCGGCGTGTCCCGGCGAGCAGTTTCGGCATGCAGTCGGTGGCCATGGAGCAGCGGCGGCATCGTTTGTCGGCTGCGGGGCCGGGCAGGTGGCTGTTTTCGAGGAGAGCCCGTACGGCGTGGGTGGTGTCGAGTACGCGGGCCCGCAGGGCGTCGTCGATGGTGATGAGGTGGCGTCGGCGGTCGGTTGCCGAGAAGATCGCGGCCTCGGGCACGGGTTGCTGAAACATTGCTTCGAGGCAGAGGGCCTGTGCGGCTGCTTGGATGTCGGCCGGTCCGCCGGGGATGTAGCGCCCCGATTTGTGTTCGACGGGGAGGATGCGACCGTCGTTGTGCAGTTCCACGGTGTCGCAGATTCCGGTGAGGCCGTAGCCGTCGTGCCAGACGGGCAGGGCGTGCAAGGTGCGCACGGTTCGTCGCCCTTTGTTTCCGGGGGTGTCGACACGCTGGTGGAGGTGGGTCCCGCGGATGGTGGCGGCGTCGTCGGTGAAGGCGTCTTCCAGGAGGATGAGGCCGCATTGGCGGGGGCAGTAGGCGTAGTGCTCCAGGGCGGAGAGGGAGACCTGCAGGAGGTCTCCCTCTCCACTGTGCGCGGGAAGAGATGTCGTCATCAGACAGGGCGCGGGATGAGGGTGGTGAGGGTGACGCCGGGCGGGAGATTGGCGTCACGTACCTCGACGGTGCCGTAGTCGGAGAAGCTGCGTGCGCTGACGTCGTCGCGGGCCTTGACGGTGATCCGTTCGAACAGCTCGTGGGAGGGGGCGCGTCCGAAGGCGTCGTCGTGGGTGAAGACGTACAGGCCGCGCAGGGCGAGGTTGGCGCGGGCGGCGGCGCGGTCGTGTTCCAGCATGATTTCGAAGGCGCGCCAGAAGAGGGCGAGGTCGTCGGAGGTGACGCCGGTGCGGCGGGCGAGTGGGGCGCTGAAGTGGCCGGTGCCGCGGTAGAGGGCGTAGGGGACGACGTGTTTGGAGCCCATCTCGGTCTCCTTGCCCTTGTTTTTGGCGTCTTGGCCCTCTCCGCGTTCGTTCCATGCCTTGACGTCTTCTTCTTTGGTGGGGGTGACGCGGGTGATTCCGATGTCGAGGGGGGTGATGCGGTCGATGGAGCGGGAGAACCCGATCTGGAGGGGGCCTTGGACGCGTCCGGCCTGCTTGTCGCGTTTGCCGGTCGTCATGACGGCGCCGAACATGCGTACGTCGAAGAAGTTGCGGCACATCCATTCCTGCGCGGACTTCTGGTTGCTCGCCGCTCCGGCGGTGTAGGCGCGCTCGTGCTGGCTGTTGAGTGCGGTGCCGGCTTCGACGTAGATCTCGTAGCCCTCGCGGGGTTCGTGGGAGTTGATGAGGGCGACGGTGTTGCGGATCTTCCGCTTGATCGCGACGTCGGTGATCAGGCCGTGGCCGCTGACCGGGTCGGTGCGGGGCAGGCCGCCGTTGTCGGGGTCGCCGTTGGCGTTGGAGTCGACGGCCTCGATGAGGAAGACGAAGTCGTGCTTGCGTGCGGGGTCCAGGTGGGCAGCGGTCATGACAGGAAGATCTCCTTGAACGGGTTCGTGATGGTGTGCGGGGTTGCCGGGTCAGGCGGAAGCGGTGTCCTGGGCGGGTGTGGCCTGGGCGGGAACAGCGGCGAGCCTGCGTTCCTTGGCGGCCTGCTTCCGTGCCAGGTCCTCGTGGCGCTGGTGGGAGTAGCCAATGATGAAGCGGCCCTGCTGGACGTCGGTGAGGTGGCCGGGAAGGTCGTCGCTCACCTTGCTGTAGATCTCGAAGAGGCGCTTCTCCAGCGCGTGCCGGGCGGCGGGCTTGTCCCGGCGCAGTCGCTTGAAGTGGGCTCCGGAGTCGGCGAATAGCCGGCGCAGGGTGATGCTGGGTGCGGCGACCGCGGCACTGAAGTACTTGTCTCGCAGGGTGGTGTTGATGTCCGGGAGTGCCTCGTCCTGCACGGACTCAAGAACGGCGAAGAGCCGGCCGCAGAGGTAGGCGGGGTCGGTGCTGTCCTTGTCGAGCTGTGGCATCAGGTGCTCCTGGGGGTCGGGGGAACGGTTGAGGAGCAGGCGCAGCAGTGCCAGGCGCGGCGGATCGACGCGCTGGTCGGCGTGGACGCGTTGCAGGAGGAGTGGGAGAGCTCGGGCAGGCGGGCGGGTGCCGTGCAGGGCGCTGTGGAGCAGCTCGGCCTCCAGGCCGTGGGGGGCGCTGTCGGGTGCGTAGCGTTCGCCCTGCCAGCGGCCGCAGGAGAGGGCCAGCTGCCAGAGCGGGAAGTAGCGGGTCCGTCCGGTCCATCCGTCCCAGACTCCGTGGTTGGCGTACCAGGCGGCCAGGTTCGTCTTCGCCACGGGCAGGGGGACGTCGATCCAGTCGCGGACGACGAGGCGGGCGTTGTTCAGACCGAGGGACAGGCCGTAGAAGGCGTCGGTGTCCGCCCGTTCCGCGGCGGCGGGACAGGGGGTGGTGGTCATCGAGTCGATGAGGTGCTCGATGTCGGCGGCTTCCGGCTGGTCGTCGAAGAACATGGCGAGCGCGGAATCGGGTTCAGTCTGCTTCGTCCACCACAACAGCACTCCGTCGTCCCGGAAGCGGCGCCGGTGCCGGTCCGAGGCGACAAGGTGGTTCAGAACCGCCATGGCGCGGCCACCGCACCGGTGGCATACGGGGGTGTTCACCAGCTTGATCAGACCCTCGCGGCCCTGAGCCGCAGTGTTGATGCTGATGAGCTGGCCTTCGTTGCTGCCGCCCGCGGTCGGGATCGCCCCCTTCTTCACGGGCTCCGGAATCGTCGCCAGCAGCGCGCGGTACTCACCGCACACCAGGCACAGGCCCGCACGTTCCGCAGTGCCGCCTTTACGGGCCCGCACTTCCTCGCCCCACAACCGCTGCGCCGACCCCAGCTGATGCAGCCAGCTGGTGCCGACCATGATGGCGACCGTGTCCTTCGCCTCGACACTCTTCGGGAGGTCGAGTGCCACCGGTCCGGCGGTGAAGAACGTCCTGGCCGCACCCGCCGCTGTCTCACCGTCCGCAGACGACGCCCAGCGCAGGACAAGATCACGGTAGGCGTCATGCCGGCGCGACGCCTCGTCCCGGCCCTTCTCCGTGACACGGCCGTTCTTGTCTGCCTTCGGCGCCCCGAGCACGAACTCGGCCGTGTCCACCAGCAGGTAGGGCGGCACCTTCGTCCCCGACCGCTGTACATACGGCACCGGCATGATCAGCGCCTGGTCGCGCTGACGCCCCGACACCTTGCGGCTCAGTAACCTCGCGCTCAGACCGTCCGCGGCGATGTCCAGCACCCAGTGAATCTGCTTCTCGCGGTAGAACTCAGCGGGCAGTTCCCCGGCGATCCGGTCCCCGTACTCGGTCAATCGCTGTAACAGCACCGCTCAGCCCTCCGCTGCGTCGGCCCGCCACGCAGCCAGCGGCATCGCGACCGCGTCGTCCGGCAACGGTTCCTCCGGCACCTCCAGGACCCCGTCGACGACGGAAGCGCGGAACCACCGGTAGCGCTCCCCCTGCGGCCCGTACGCGATCGAGTGGAGCATCACGCCGAGTTCCTCGCTGAACTCCACCACCGGCTGCCGCGGATCGGGCTTGCCAAACGACGCGGTGAACTCCCGGCAGCCGAGGAACGGCTCCGAGAAGCAGGCACCCCGCTCCACCCTGCGGCGCAACTGCTCGCGGTACTTCTCCTCCGACGCGGGCGGATACTTCGCCGAACCGGCCAGAGCCCCGGGATCCACCACAATCTGCGCGTGGATCCGGTAGCGGACGTCCCTCAGGGCAAGCGTGCTGCGCTGGTCCCGGTCCGTCTCGACGTCATAGCGGTAGCGCCGGTCGGACTGGAGCTTCCGCACCTCCTGGGCACTGATCAACGACTTCACCTCGTTGCGGCGCACCCGCATCCAGCTCACCGGCCGCAGCACCTCGATCTTCCGCACCACGTAACGGAACTGGGGCTTCCAGAAGATCGCCTCCAGCACACCCCTGGCCGCGGATGGCGTCATCACCTGATAGCTGACCCGCTCGGCCTTCAGCTCCGGCCGTGTGAAGCACGCCGCCTCACCCCAGACCTCCACCACCAGATCAGGGAAAGCCCAACCCTCGTTACCGCGCCCTAACCTGCTGGATGCGGGCACCGTCGTTCTCATCCGTCGTATCCATTCCTGACAGTCCACCCCCGCCGGACCTGTCCTTGGGCAGGTCCGGCGACGGCACACGGAACCAACGGGACATCAGGTCACTGCCTGTCCCCTATTGATGCCGCACTGTAGGCGGAGGCACTGACAATGCACCTCCGAAACAGAAAAACCACTGCTCACAAGGGCTTTGGCGTGCTACCCGCCGAGCCGGAACCTAAGGCCAACTCGGACACAGGGTGTGCCAGCCGGAAGATCAACACCACGATCCCCTCACCCCGGAGCAGGCCCAGCGGTGGGGCCTGCTCCGGGCTGTCGCCTCCGTGGCGGGGCTGATCGGCTTCTTGTCCGGCAGTCCGACAGTCGTGCTGCTGCCAGAGCAGCGGGACTGCTACACAAGATGCTGGCGCAACAACCTCCTGGGCTCCTGGGCTCCTGGAGGAACTGTGCGCCGCCCGCTACGGCCCGCCCCGCACACGACGCCAAGCACCGAGCGCAGCATCACCAACTCAAAATACGTAGCCGCCCCGGTCCTCAGGATCATCCGCGTCCAGCCCGCGAACCGGATCATAGTACCCCCGCCACACCACAAGATCACCGATCACCGGCTCGGCCAGCCCCGCGCGCAGCGCAGCTGCGACCTCGTGCCTCGGCAAAGTTGCCATGTGCGGCTGCAGACGACGCAACGGTCCAGGCCCCGACGGGAAGCGGCCACGCAACAGAGCGATGTCCGACTCAATGATGTCCCGCTCCTCATCCGATTCCTCCGGACGGATCACGACGACCGACTGGGCATACCTGTTGTCGATCATCTGGAACTCGTCCGCAACAGCGGGAAAGTCCCACCTCCGGCGCAGCTCCTGGATCCCCTCCCCCATCGACCGCCCATCGGTGCCCTGCAGCGCCCAGCGCTTCTCGTAATAGAGGCCCAGGACATCCAGATCATCCGGAGCCGACGTATCCGGCCCGAAGAACTCCGCGCTCGCGTCCATGGCCGCCTTGTACGACAAGTCTTTCGGGACACCGCCGTCAACCGGCCGGAACACCACAACCCTGCCCCCCTCCAACAAACGACCGTCACGGTTACAGCGGCCCGCCGCCTGCTGCAGCGCCTCTGCCGGCGCCCACGCCCGGTACACCCGAGGGAAGTCCACGTCCACACCCGCCTCAATCAACGACGTGGACACCACGTGCACCGGACGCCCTGCCGCAAGCTCACCCCGCACATGCCTGATCACCTCACGCCGGTGCTCAGCGGTCATCCTCGTCGACAAGTGCCACACCGGAGCCGACACACGCACCCCGCCATCGCCCGCCCCCGTCAGAAGGCGGTGCAGCCGCGCCGAGTCCCGCGTCGTGTTCACGATCGTCAGAACCCGATCCCCTCCCTCAGACGTGATCTCCCCCGCGATCGACTCCCACGTCACCTCCGGCCCCAGACGCCACTCATACCGAACCCGCCGCAGCGCCTCGAACAGCCCTGTCACGTCCTTCACCAAGCCGCGACGCGGAAGCCCTTCCAACTGCGCCAGAGACCAGAACGACGGCTGCGTCGCGGACACCAGCACCACCGACGCCCCGAAGTGCTCCACCAGATCACGCAACACGCTCAAGATCGGAATCAGCAACCGGTCGGGGAGCGCCTGGACCTCGTCCAGCACGATGACCGACCCCGCCAATCGGTGCAGCTTCCGCATCACGGAAGGCTTCCGCGCGAACAAGGACTGGAACAGCTGCACCGTCGTCGTCACCACAACCGGCGCATCCCAGTTCTCAGCTGCCAGATGCGCCCAGGCCCCCGCCCCGTCCTCCTCGTCCAGCTCCACCGAACTGTGGTGCTCCAGCACAACAGGCCCGTCTTCGCTGCCCTCAGGGGGATCGAGCAGATCCCGGTACACGTCAGCGTTCTGCTGCGTGATGCTGATGTACGGAACAGCGAACACCACGCGCCCCAGGCCGTGCTCAGCCGCGTGCCGCAGCGCGAACCCACCCGCCGCGATCGTTTTCGCTCCGCCCGTCGGCACATGCAGCACATACATCCCCGGCACGCCCGCAGCCGCCGTCAGCGCCTCCTCGTACACCCGCTCTCGCAGTTCATCCACCGGGGACGCCGCACGCCGGGCAAGCAACCGCGCTCTCCGCCGTTCAAAACGCTTCAGCAACTCCCCCATGTTTGCGCGCACGGCAACGCGCGGCTTCCCGCCGGCGAAGTGGGCTGCGGTATCGAGGTAGTCCGCGTCGACCACACAGCTGAACACCATGCGAGTGAAAACATCCAGGGCGAGCGCCCTCCTGTGCGGCGACTCAAGCCCAGCGAGCCAGGCCGGCGGCAGAATCCGGTCGTCCCGCAAGATCTCTGGCACCACCCGGGCCACGGCCCCTGTCGCCTCCCGGGCACGATCCGCGTCCTGCCCAGCCCCCCGGAGCTCGGCCAGCACATCCTTGATCTTGTCCTGGTCCGGCAGCCCTCCGTGATGCCCTTGCACCACAGCAGCAAGCTGGCGCCCCACCGTCCACACGGCAAGCACAGTACCCGCTTCCTTGTGAGGAATCCCTACCGGCTTGCCCATCGGCTCGGCATGAAAGATCAATCGGTCCTGCCAGGCGCAGCACCCCTTCCCAACGTCATGAACCAGCGCCAGGTACTCAGCCACCTCACCAGCACCGAAAGCCTCGGCGAAGGCTCGGGCCAAGGCCGCTGAGCCACGCAGATGGTCCTCCAGACGGTGCCGGCACCCCGACTGCGGACTACGGCTGTGGGCGAACAACTCACGCTCCGACATTGATCCCCCGAGGTTCGAACCGCAGACCTTAATCAGAAACCGCCACCCTAAGATGAGCCACTGACACGACCATGGACACGTGAGACTGACGCAGGCGCGAGTACGGCCCCGCCACGAGCCGCTTTGGCACTTCGGAACCCCAAGCACACACACGACACGCCTATCACACCGAAGAAGAATGCCCACTTTGTGCGCATATCGGCACTCCCTCCTGTCAGCATGAACCCGCCCTCTATAGTGAATCCGCAGGTCATTCAGCGTGGCGGTCGCCCTTCGGGGCGGCCGAGGATCGCAACTCCACCCCGTACACATCGGTGGACACCATGCGGTCGAGTGGCGGTCGCCCTTCGGGGCGGCCGAGGATCGCAACACGCACTTCTCGACGCTCGGGACGCTCGACCTGCCGCGTGGCGGTCGCCCTTCGGGGCGGCCGAGGATCGCAACCTCCTGGGCGACGCGCTCGTCGCGGTCAAGGCGCTGTGGCGGTCGCCCTTCGGGGCGGCCGAGGATCGCAACACGTCCGGGGCGACGGGAAGAACGCTCAGCGCCTTCTGGTGGCGGTCGCCCTTCGGGGCGGCCGAGGATCGCAACCTTGTGGATGACGACGCGTCGGGACAGGAACGCGATGTGGCGGTCGCCCTTCGGGGCGGCCGAGGATCGCAACCACGGTCCAGCCGGTGATGCGGCACCAGCCGGTGTAGTGGCGGTCGCCCTTCGGGGCGGCCGAGGATCGCAACTTCGAGGCTGCGAGCGGGTTCGACATGGTCGGGCCGCGTGGCGGTCGCCCTTCGGGGCGGCCGAGGATCGCAACAGTTCGCCCAGGCCGTCGCTGCCGTCCAGTCCGAGGGTGGCGGTCGCCCTTCGGGGCGGCCGAGGATCGCAACAGAAGCTGGTCCCGCACCACACCGGCAAGGCCCACGGTGGCGGTCGCCCTTCGGGGCGGCCGAGGATCGCAACTTCAGCGGGATCTGGATGACCCACGCGGCACCGATCGGGTGGCGGTCGCCCTTCGGGGCGGCCGAGGATCGCAACGTCGCGGGTGGGGAAGTTGTGGCGGCCGTCGTCCATGTGGCGGTCGCCCTTCGGGGCGGCCGAGGATCGCAACATCCTGCGCGCCGTCTTGTCGTCGACGAGGCCGCCGAGTGGCGGTCGCCCTTCGGGGCGGCCGAGGATCGCAACACCGGGGCGGCACCGGCCTGTGCCGCCTCGATCGCCATGGCGGTCGCCCTTCGGGGCGGCCGAGGATCGCAACGCTGAGCGGCTGAGTGCCGGCGGCCGGGGCGACGGTGGTGGCGGTCGCCCTTCGGGGCGGCCGAGGATCGCAACTGGCCGTATGAGCGCAGCACGAGGAGCGACCCCGCCGGTGGCGGTCGCCCTTCGGGGCGGCCGAGGATCGCAACCGTCACGTGACGGAACGACGGGCGCGTCGGGCCTGCGGGTGGCGGTCGCCCTTCGGGGCGGCCGAGGATCGCAACTCAAGATGGAAGGTTTGACCATCGCGAAGCCGGGCGTGTGGCGGTCGCCCTTCGGGGCGGCCGAGGATCGCAACTCGATGTACTGCGCGGCCCGCTGGTCGCCCAGGCCGAGTGGCGGTCGCCCTTCGGGGCGGCCGAGGATCGCAACGCCGCACAGTCGGACAGAAGCTCGCCCATCTCGTCGTGTGGCGGTCGCCCTTCGGGGCGGCCGAGGATCGCAACTGCGGGCGGGCGAGACCCCGTCGCCTACCGCTCTCGCCGTGGCGGTCGCCCTTCGGGGCGGCCGAGGATCGCAACGCACACCTGGCGCATCGAGGGCAGGTCGCCGTGCTCGTTGCACATCGTGTCGCCCGGCGTGGCGGTCGCCCTTCGGGGCGGCCGAGGATCGCAACCTCGGTGCGGCCGGTACGGATCGCGGCCGAGCACTGGTGGCGGTCGCCCTTCGGGGCGGCCGAGGATCGCAACCCTCGGTATGTCTGTCGCGAGCCGTAGCTGACGCTGAGGTGGCGGTCGCCCTTCGGGGCGGCCGAGGATCGCAACCGCAGCGATCGGGACATCTTGGCGCTGGCCAAGGCGAGTGGCGGTCGCCCTTCGGGGCGGCCGAGGATCGCAACCGGGTGGGGGAGCCGGGTCCGAAGACCCGGCGGGTGGTGGCGGTCGCCCTTCGGGGCGGCCGAGGATCGCAACGTCACGTGACGAATCGCGGCGGGCGACGGCCGACGCGTGGCGGTCGCCCTTCGGGGCGGCCGAGGATCGCAACTGCAGCGAGCCGACCCGCTGGCCGTTGCGGACGTCGATGTGGCGGTCGCCCTTCGGGGCGGCCGAGGATCGCAACGTACCGGGTCTCCAGCGTGAGGAGCTGGGCGGCATCGAGCGGCGGTCGCCCTTCGGGGCGGCCGAGGATCGCAACTGGCCGTATGAGCGCAGCACGAGGAGCGACCCCGCCGGTGGCGGTCGCCCTTCGGGGCGGCCGAGGATCGCAACCTCCGCGCCTACCAGGTCGACTCGGAGAGCGGACAGGTGGCGGTCGCCCTTCGGGGCGGCCGAGGATCGCAACCTCCAGTTCGCTCAGGTCCGTCAGGGTGGGGGCAAAGTGGCGGTCGCCCTTCGGGGCGGCCGAGGATCGCAACATCGGAAGTCGACGCCACCCCGGCCCGGCCCGACTGGTGGCGGTCGCCCTTCGGGGCGGCCGAGGATCGCAACGACTGTTCGGGACTCGTCCAGTACATCTACGGCAGGTAGCGGTCGCCCTTCGGGGCAGCCGGGGATCGCAACATAGCCTCGGCGATGCGCTGCTGGGCGATGGCGTCGGGTGGCGGTCGCCTTTCGGGGCGGCCGAGGATCGCAACTTCAGCGGGATCTGGATGACCCACGCGGCACCGATCGGGTGGCAGTCGCCCTTCGGGGCGGCCGAGGATCGCAACTCGCACTCGCCGCCGGTGTCCAGCCGGATCCCGTCGTGTGGCGGTCGATCTTCGGGGCGGCCGAGGATCGCAACTCCATCTGGCGGCCGGGGCGGCCACGCCGCGCTCGGTCATCATCATGCCGATCGCCGCGCCGAGCCCGAGTGGCTCGCGGCCGTCCCGCCGTATCACCGGGCCGGTCCGCCGCTTCGGCTTCTTTCGGACGGCGCCGTTCTTCTTCGCCGCCTCCCGGGCGGCGACCAGGGCCTGGCGGGCGAGGTCGACGCCGCTGAGCTGCGGGGTTCCGGTCATCACGCCACCTCTCCGGCGAGCTCCTGGACCCGGTGACGCAGGCACACTCTGCGGGTCGGTAGGGCTTCGCGGGTGCACGGGACGTCGCCGTCCCGGCCCGAGCAGATCGGCTGCTCGGCCGCTACCGTCGCCATCGAGAGTGTGGGGGCGTTGTCGGCTGCCAGGGCTGCGGTTTCCTCGCGGCACGGCTTGCACAGGCCGTCTTCGAGGGCGGGGCCCGTCAGCATGATCCGCACGCCGCAGTCGCCGCAGACACCGTGTGGCGGGCCCTCCGGTACGCGCTGCACCGGGATGGAGGCGGGCCGGTCGATCGCGTCGTCCAGCTCGCAGTCGGTGCAGTGCCCCGAGGGGCCGGGGCGGGTGCCGTGCACGGGGCACAAGCCCTGGGCGATGCGCTGGGCTCGCTGCCGGGCGGCGAACTTGTCGGCGACGACTTCCTCGCACACCGCGCACCGCTGGCCGTTCGACCAGCGCACGCCGGACTCGCAGTCCAGGTGCCCGCAGCCCCAACGCGGCAGCGCCACCCCGAGCAGCCACCCACCCGGGTCACGGATCTCCGAGGCCATCACCTTGGCGAACCGGGCGGTCAGCCGGTGGTGCAGCCGCTCAGCGTCCATCCCGCCCGCCAGCTGACGGCCAACCTCCCGGGCGATCTTCCGCTCCACGAACGGGTTGTTCACCCGCTCCAGCAGCCAGTGCACCGGCTCCAGCACCGCGTAGATCTCCGGCTTCATGGTCAGCTGCGGTCCGGTGTACGCCGACCGCGCCGACCCCCCGCTGCTGCTGCGCTTTTCGGTCTTCGGCTTCGAGGAGAAGGACTGGGTCTTTCCATCCGCGCGAAGCGCGAGACCACCGCCAGCGGCCGTGCGCGTCGGCTCGCCGCCGACCGGGTTTTCCACAGGCCCAGCACCCTTACCTACCGGTACCTCGCCTACGGCGGGTGAGGAAAGCGCGCCCTCGTCATCAGGTGAGTCAATCCTAGATGATTCCTTATACGCGAGGGATCCCTCATCAACCGGGGGACCCGATCCCTCACCAACTTGGGAACTGGACACCCCCTCAGAACCACTGTCCACAGCAGTCTCCGGGGACCCACCGGCCACCGGGTAGGCACCAGCCGGACGGGCCTCCGGGGCGATGTCGTGCGCGATGTACAGGTTCCGGCCCTGCGCCCCAACACGCCGCTGCACGGTCACCCACCGGACCGCCTCCACCTCGTCCACGACCGCCGACGCCGCCGTCACCGTCAGCGCCTGGCCGGCCTTCTTGCCCGAGTAGTGCCGCAGACCGGACGCCAGCTCCGCCTCGGTCAGCGCGATCCCCCGCGCCTGCGCATAGGCGATGAGCGCGTACGCCCGCAGCTGCCGCGGTGTGAGGTCCTCCGCGGCCGCCACCGGCACCCACACGAACGCCTCCGCCGGGTTCATCGGCCGCACCGTCCGCACCGCGGACTCGCCCGTCCCGCCCGAATGCGTCCGGCGCCGCGAGCGCAGCTCAACCACACCATCCGGTCCCGGACGACGCAGCTGCGCCATCCCGCGCTCCACCGACGCCACAGACAGCCCCAGGTACGACGCGATCGTCCCCGTCCTCGCCTGACAGCCCTCCGGCCGCGAGGCCAGCGCCTTCACCTTCACGTACGCCGTCAGCGCCACGTCGGCGTAGAACGGCGACCACACCAACCGCATCGGCACCCGTACCCGCTGCGTACGCACCCGCACCGGCGCCGACTGCTGCCGACCGGGACACGGCATCCCGGCCGCGTACTCGTCGACGGACTTGTCGACGACCTCCGACAGCTGGTGCTCCGTCACGGCGGCTGGCGCCGCCACGGCATTCACCGGAGCCCCACGACGCGGTCGAACATGCTCATTGCTGCTGTCATGCGCCCGTTGTATGCACCAGACCAGACACCCCCGGCGAGACGGCGGATCGCTCCCGTCAGGCGGCAAGAAATCTTGGATCCCGTCCCGTACGGCGGGAAGGAACTCCGGATCGTCACGGCGGCCGGCGCCGCCAGGAGGACATAGGCCCCCCTCTTTAGATAGGTGTCGCGGACCGGGGACGGTGTGACACTCAGACCCCAGGAATCTTTGTGACTAATGCCGTGAACTGCGCAAACAGGGCGAGCGAATCCCGTCACACGGGAAGCATGGGGGGCTCGAACCGGACCGAATCGGACAAGGTCAAGCTGACAAGGGACACCAATCTCGTGCACTATGGCGGGACACCAACCTTCATATGGATCGTCCCGACCGCGACCAGGCCCCTGCCAAGGGACCCGACCACGGCCGAGCGCTCTGTACGGACGGAGCCCCGAGCCCGACGGCCTGCCAAAGCCGCCGAACCCGAGGTGACGCTGGTGCTCAACAGAGGCCCCCTGCCAAAGGGGCTCCTGGAGAGCAGGGGTGGTCGTCTTGCCAAAGGACGACCGGGTGCCCGCCTGCCAAGGCGGGGTGTTGCATTTGAGATGAAGACCCAGCTCGATGAGCTGGAGCCCAGAACCGGGGCCAACCGGGGACTGGGCGGCCGACCAGATGGTCGGCGAGACGGGCCGCGCGGGGCCGCAGTGGATGCCATTCCACCTATCGGCGCGCGCGGCCGATGGCCGCTAGGTCATGGCCGACCCCCTCGAACACGAGAGCGGAGTCGGCGCATACCCAAAAGCGAGCCCGATGGCGTGATCGAATGAGTGAAACGGCGTAGATACGCGTGCAGTTCCGCAGACGCGGGTACTCTTCATCCCGCGATCACCTCCCATCAGGTGTCGCCCAAACGAGGCTTCGCCCCGTTCGAGAGCCCTGGGACCCGGCATGGTCCTGGGGCTTTCGCCGTTTCCGATGATCCACAGCCTAGCCCTAGAACCGGACAGAACCCTCGGACGAATTTGAGCAACGTCCAAGCTGCCCGGAATGGTGAGCCCACCTGGCAGGAAGCGCTGAGCAAATTGCCCGCCACATGGGAAAGTCACTGGCAACCTCGCAGGTTGCGGAGATGCATGACCGGACGTCAAAGCTGTTCCTCCGTCATGCGCAGTATCTGCAAGATGTCCTCACGGATTCCTGGAGCAGCCGAGACGGTAGCGGCCGAGGTGATGGTGTGAGGCTCCCCCGCAGTGTCCATGACTGAGGCGCCAGCTTCGCGAGCAATGACGACTCCCGCACTCATGTCCCAGGGGTGGTTACTGAAGGCGATTGTCGCGTCGACTCTCCCAGCGGCGGCCCAGGCGAGATCAATGGCGGCTGATCCGAACATCCGGACTCGCTGCACCCTCTCGGCCAGGAGGCGTGTGAGCGCGAGCCGCGGCCGGTTTCGCCCCGTGGCATCCGTGCCCACGGCATAGTCGCCGATGGAGACGACGGCTTGGGTGAGATCGGTCGTGGTGCTGGCCCGAAGCTGGGTCTTCCCGCAGTATGCGCCGTGTCCTTCGGCGGCATGGAATCGTTCGTCGAGGAACGGCAGATTGATGACGCCGAGTACTGACCTATCGCCATCAATCAGCCCGAGCGAGATTCCGCACAGCGGGAGGCCATGGATCAGGTTGGCTGTACCGTCGACGGGGTCAAGTGCCCACGTCAGCGCGCTGTTGGCTCCCGCACCTCCGCGTTCTTCGCCAAGGAAGCCGATGTGGGGGGTCTCGCGAAGAAGGAACGCTCGGAGCTTGTCCTCAACGGCGAGATCGATCCCGGAAACCATGTCCCGGTCCCCCTTGGCCGTCACTGTGCCCACGGCCATGTCTGTCACGAGCTGTGTGGCTTGATCCACTGCTTCGTGGGCGATGGGGAGCAGGTCTGTGAGGGTCATTCGGCTTCACGCCCTTCCCAGAGAGAGGAGAAGACCTGGTCGAAAGTTGCGTACAGGCCGCCGGAGGGCCGACGTTTCCGAATCAACAGAGTGGGCGAGTCCACGCCGCGAACCTCGGGGAGATACGGCTGGGCGACGCAAAGTTGGTCGATCAGGAAGATGTTGAAACGGATTGGTGAGTCGTAGACGCCGATCTGGAGGCGCTCCGACGCCTCCGGGGAGAGCCGTGCTGCAACCCGTTCTTGCATGATTGTGAGATTCATAGCCGTGAGCGCGGACAATCGTCCCTCGGGATAGCCCTCTTCAGCTTCCCGCTCGGCTATGAAACGGCCGTAAGGCTTAAGGAATAGACAGCGGAGTGTCGTTCCCTCTTCGATGATCTCGCGGAGCCGCCCATCGGCGATCGTCTGGCACAGCATGTTGAGGGAGAGCCCACAAGCCCGGATATCGGAGGCTGTGTCGAACAGTTCCGTCACCGGCAATTCCGCCTGGAGCTCTGCCCGGCTCGTGTAGACGCCGGCCAAGTCCGCGAACCGGTCACCGACAATCTGTGTCAGCGCGTCGCGCGCGCCTTCATCAGTGAGAGCGGCGGGAGGGCCCTGCCGTACCAATAGTTCAGCTGCTACAAGCACGTCTCCCGGGGGTACAGCCGTAGTTTCCCAGGCTTCCACGGCCTCCGCACCAACAGGCCAGCCGAGCATAGTGCCCAGCAGCGCAGCGAACTCGCTATGAGACAGGCTTTTCGCGGCTCGGGCGGCGGCAAGCTGGTTGCGTGCCAGCTGCCCGAGATCCGGACGGTAGGAGGCGTGTGCGTGAAGCGATACAACTGCGGCGTCCGACATGGTGTCCCCCTCTTTGGGTCAGGCGCCAGCGGCCCGACGCGTGTCACCCTGACGTCCGCTTTCCCATAGTGGCGCGGACTCCCGCGGGTACGGCTGACCCACTCTTCCGTACAAATCAATCAGCTGGGTCTGTAGGACGCCCACGATGCGTCGCAGGTCGGCAAGTTCCTGGCGGACTTCCTTCAACGTGTCCGGCGAAGCTGACTGCAGGTCACTGACCTGTGCCTGCACATTCGCAAGCCCGGATGCCAGACGCTCGATGACTTGCTGCTCGTTCACAACCTCTGCCGGCTGGGCCTTCACGAAGACGCCTTTGCCAGGCTGGCCCTGAAGGAGCCCTTCGGCCTGCAGCTCAGCCACGGCCCTGCGAATCACGGTGCTGGAAACGCCATACTGCTGGCCCAGACTCGCCGTTGAGGGGATCGGGCCTCCTACCGCGAGCTGACCGGAACCGATCTGCTTGCGCAGGTCTCCCATGACCCGGCGGTACTCCGGTTGACCGATGCCGTCATCCATAGGTCTGCCTCCCTCCTTGTGTACCAGGTTGTACAAGCTATCCCTAGTGCAGCACACCAGCTGCCGCAGGGTCATCAGGACGTCCATGTCGCTCGTCATTTGGTTACCTCCTTGACAACCTTATACACATGGGTGCACCTTGTGTGCAAGGTAATCGAGTGTCCCCTGCGGGCACTCGGTCCCTTTGCATCACCCACAACCGAAAAGCGCAGTACCGCACAGAGCTTTGTGAAGGCCCGCCTCAAGTGGCGGGTTGCCGGGTGACGAACCACGAGGTCCCCGTGCCGACTCCTGCGGGCGCACCCGACAGCAGTTGCGCTGCCTGCCTGACACGGCCCTCTTGATAAGTCCGTGGCAGGCCGAGAACGCAACCCGCACCCGATCCTTCTTTGCCAACCAGGGAGTCCTGATGCGTCCCAGCCCCCGGCCCGCCCTCCTGGCGAGCGAGATCCTGCCCCAGAACCTCAACCTCCGAGACGGCGAAGTCCACACCGTGCGGTGCCCGGACTGCGAGGCCTGGCGCCCCATCAAGCGCTCGATGATCTCCCCGCACCGCGCCGATGACCCCGCACCCGGACCGCGCCGCTACAACCACGGCGACAACACCCCCCGGCCCCGGGCCGGCCGCTGCCCCGCCAGCGCCCAACTGATCAAGATGGACATCACCGTTGAACAGTGGGGCCGCGCGCTCCTGGACGCCGAAAGCATCGCCGCCAGCCGCCGTAGCGCCCGGCAGTTCTACAAGCCGCTCGCCGAGGCCCCGGTCCCGGTGTCCCGCATGGCGCGCGCACCGAAATCCCAGTCGGCCCAGTTCTTCCAGAACGAACTGAACACCGCCCACCAGCGGGCCCTCGAGGCCGTGATGCTCCACCGCTCCAGCTGCGCGGCCTGCCAGAACGGAAGGTTCTGCGGCACCGGCCGGCAGCTGGAGGAGCGCCACACCTGGACCGAGGAGACCCGAGAGGAACAGCGAACGAAGCAGGCCCGCGCACAGAAGGCGGACCAGAGGTGGGAACGCAGCCGCGACGAGAACCAGGCCCGCCGCCGCCAGGCGCAGTGGGCCAAGCGCGGCGGCACGGCGGTCGAGACGGCGAACAACCGCTGCGCGAAGCGCACCCCGGGATCGCGCTCCGAGTTCCGCGGCCCGCAGGTCCCGTTGGCGCCGAGGGACGTTGAGGCGCACGACCGGCGGCAGGCCGAACTGGGCAGGCAGTACACGCAGCGGACCCCGGCCGCCTGACCCGCGCCGCCTTCTGGCCGACCCCGACTTACGGCGGCCCCGGCCTTCTCCTTTCTCCAGATCTGAACCAGTCCCACGCGTGATGAGCCCCCAGGCGCCCCTGGCCTGGGGGCTCATCACGCTGCCCGCACACCAGCCCACCACGGAAGGAATCGTCATGACGCTCAACCGGCTTGCCCCCGAGGCCGCCCGCCTTGCTCGCCGCCCCGTGCTCCAGGCCGCCGTCACTGCCGGCGCCCGCTGCGGCGACCGGGAGCAGTACCGCGACCTGCTCGACCGCAACCGCAGCGCCCCGCCCGTGATTTGGGCGGCGCAGCAGGCGGCCGCCCAGAAGCTGTGCGCCGCCTGCCCGGTCCGTCCGGCGTGCGAGGAGCTCGCGCTCCGTGACGGGACGGGCGACCGTGCGAGCGACGACTTGGTCCGTGGCGGCCGCCGCGGCCAGGAGCTGGCCATCGATCGCGAGATTCGCCAGCCCGGCCGCCTCGCCGCCGCTTCCGCGGCCGACTGGCAGCACCTCCTGGAGTTCAACGCCGCGGCCCGCGAGCGGTTCACGCTCGCCTACACGATGGACGCCGGGCCGGTTACGAAGCAGGGCCTGCGGCGCGACGCCGTGGAGCGGATCGGCGCGATGGCCATGCGCGCTGCTGACCGGGGCGAGGTCTGGGACATCGCCGTCTACAACGCGGCCGGCGCCGACAGCACCGACGAATTCGCTTTCGCACGGGATGACCACAGCATGCCGGTCGCGGCCTGACCTGCCCCTGCTCCTGTTCTTCACGTCGTCCCCAGCCCCGACCAGGGCTGGTGTCGGCGTGGGGCTACAGGACAACCCCACTGCGCGCCGCCCCGGAACGGGGCAGGCCCCCGACACGGCGCTAGAGACGCCATATGTGCCGGGGGCCAGCACGGACCACACAAGCTCAAGGGAGAGCTGATCCGCATGAGCATTATGACGCGTGAGACCCTCACGCCCATCCCGGCCAGTACCGGCGTCGCCCAGACTTGGGCCTCCCTCGCACCGCGCGCCGGAGAGGCCGACGAAGTCGGCCGTGAGATCGGCCGCGAGGACGACCGTAGCGGACACAACGGCAGCGGCTACGAGCGAGACGAGACCGACACTTCGTTTCACCGGATCGTTCGTCACCTGGTGACCGACGGCGACGACCGCGCCCGGACCGCCGGCCGCCGTGCCCGCCGGACCCTGGCCGAGATGGCCCCCGAGTACGTGCGCCAGCCCGTGCTCGTCCTGCACCGGCCGTCGATGAACGACGCCTGCCCGGTGTGCACCCGGTGGAACTGCGACCCCAGCAACTGCCCGCCCAGCTTCGCGCCCGTCCCGGCGTCCGCGGCCCCTGCCCGGACGGTGGTGGCCCGATGAGCAGCCGCGGACACCCGCCGCGCCTGGTGACGGTGAATCACGTGGGTGCCGACGGCAAGCCGTACCAGACCGTGACGCACGAGCCCTGCCAGTGCGGGGGCGGCAAGTAACACTCGTGCATCACATACGAGCCGCCCGGACCGCACAGCGCCACGCGGTCCGGGCCATCACCACACGCGGCCTGGCCCACCCACTCACTCTCGCGCTCCTGGCGGCCGCCGCCACGGCGGCCGCCAGGGCGTGGGACGCCGGCCACCGCGTCACCGACACACACCCCGCACAACCTGATCGGAAACCTGCCGGTGGCTGACAGCCTCCACACCTGCTACATGGCCGCCAGCGACGCCTGGCGCACCCACTTCAAGGGCTGCCAGCCCTGCCAGATCAAGCAGCCCTGCCCGACCGGCGCCCCGCTCCGCGAGCGATTCACCCGGCTGCAGAACGCCTACCTCAACCACCTCCGGAACCACTGATTCTGAGGAGCCTCCATGACGACGCTCAACCTCGACTCGTTCCGCGACCAGCACGGCGACCCGACCCGGTGGTCCACTGCGGAAATCGACAGCTACCTCGTCATCGGCGAGATCGCCCCGCCCGCCCCGCCGCTCCACTCCTACAGCGAGATGCAGGCCATTGCCGCCGACTGGGCGCGGACCGCCGACGTGCAGCAGTCGGTCGCCGACCGGCTGCGGGGCCAGGGGCACGAGGCCGCGGCCGGGATCTGGACACGCGGCGCGCAGGGGGCCCGCGAGTACGCGGCCGCCGCCCGCTACGGCTACCCGCACTACGAAACGGTCCTCAACGGCTGGTGACAGCCGGTCTGCAGGAATGTCTGATCCGCTCGAACCGACCGCCCGATCCACGGCGGCCGGTTCGAGCGGTGACGGGGAGCCGGAAAGCCCGGAGGACCCAGACCGAAAGGAACAACATGTTCGAGCTCAACCGCGGACTGAACCACAACCAGGACCTCGAGGCGACCGGACGGGAGTTCGTCCGGGACATCGAGGTGTTCGTCGCCGGCACGATCGCGGCCTCCACGCCGTCCAGCACCCCGGCCTCGCTGATCGAGCGCGCCTGGGAACTGAACGAGGGCTACACCGACTGGCTGCGCTGGGGCCACAGCGGCATGCCGCTCACCGGCGAACAGATCGCCGCTCACGCGGAGGCCACCATCACCATCCTGCGCACCGCGGGCTGGAACCCCACCTTCACGGCCGGGCGCAGCATCAGTCACGCGATGGCCCATGCGGTGACAACTGACCCCGGCCACCGCTTCAGCACCGACACCCGGGCGGCATTGCGCGAGATTTTCAGCCTGCTCATCCGGGCCCTGACCGGCGCGCCCTACGCCGACTACAGCGACTGGGACCAGCACCCCGCCCGCAAGGTCGAGGAAGTCTTCGGGCTGCTCGCGGCTGCCGCGACGTTCGCCCGCACCTACGGCGAACCCACCCTGGCTCCGCAGGCCGCCTGACCACCCGCCCGCCCGCTCACGCCCTACTCGGTCGCCGCTCCCGCCTGACGGGAGCGGCGACCGTTTCGCTGCCCACCCCCGTTCAGCCCCTCAGCCCACGGTGCCCGTGTGCCGGGAAGCCGGCCTTCCCTCCTCCCTGTCCCGGGCATAGCCCAGACCCCCGTATCCCCTCGTGTTCGAAGGAGAGTTCTCACCGTGGCGACCGCCGCTCGCTCCAAGTCCCAGGCCCGGCGCAAGCCCGTCCGGACCCGCAAGACCCCCACCCCTCAGACCCCCACCGCCCCGACCACCGTCGATGCCGCCACACAGACGGCAGGCACCACCCGTCCGCGACCCGAGGCCGACCCGCTCGTCGCCGACGCCCGCGACCGGGCCGCCGACATCGTCGACACCGCCCGCGAGCAGGCCGCCGCCCTTCAGACGGCAGCCGAGGACCGGGCAGCCCGCGCCGTCGCCACTACTCACGAGCAGGTCACCGTCCTGATGACCGAGGCGCAGGCACGCGCGGCGGGCATCACCACCAGCGCCGACCAGGAGGCCACCGCGCAGCGCGCGGCGGCGGCGAGCGACCTGGAGGCGGCGCGCGGCGAGGCCGACCGGCTCCTGGCCCAGGCCCGCGACCGTGCCGAGTCCCTTGTGACGGAGGCCCGCGCGCAGGTCACCGACCTCACCGAGCTGGCCGCCACCGACCGCGACGCGACCGGCAAGGCGGTTGCCGAGCTGCGCCGCCTGGCGGAGGCCGACCTCACCGAGATCAGCGCCCTGGTCGACCAGCGCCGCACCGAGGCCGGCCAGATTCTCGCCCGCGCCCAGGAGCAGGCCGACCACCTGGTCGCCGTCGCGCAGCGGGAGGTCGACCAGGCCCGCGAGCGGTTCACCCAGCTCGCGGCGACGGCAGCCGAACAGTACGACGGCCGCCGCGCAGAGGCGGAGCAGCTGTACGCGGACGCGGTCAAGGCCGCCGACGACCGGCGCCGCGAGGCCGACGACCGGGTCGCGGCCGCGCACACCGAGGCGGAGCAGGCCCGCACCGAGCTGCGCGAGAAGCTGCGCGAGCTCACCGACCAGTTCGACACGGAGGCCGCCACCAAGCGCAAGGCCCTCGCCGATGAGCTCGCCGGGCTCAAGGCGGCGTGCGACAAGCAGCGCGAGCGGCTGCGGGAGGAGGCCAAGACCGTCGCGGTGCAGCTGCGGGAGGCCGCCCGGAAGGAGGCGAGCCGCATCACCACCGAGGCGGAGCGCAAGGCCAAGGCCATCACCGACCGGGCGCAGGCCGATGAGTCCCGCGCCCGTCGGCTGCTCGATGAGGCCCGGGAGGCGAAGAAGGCCAACTCCCGCTGGAACGGCTGGCAGCAGAACATCAGCCGCAAGGCGTGGAAGACCGCCCCGTGGATCGCGCTCGCCGCCGGCGTCGGGCTCGCCGCCTCCGGCGAGTACGAGCTGGCCCGCATGGTCGGCATCAACCAGTACGTCGCCCCGCTGCTGCCGGTCAGCATCGACGTCTACTGCGTCACCGCGTTCCGGGCCAAGAAGGACATCCCTTACGCGCTGCTGCTGATGGCGTCGGCGAACGTGACCTACCACCTGTCCGAGCAGGCCCACATCGTCCAGGAGGGCCAGTCAGCTCCGTGGCAGCTGACGACGTTCGTAGTGCTGATCTTCGTGGCCGTCATCTGGCGCGTCCACACGCTCATGCACGACGACGGTACGGACGGGCACGGCAGTACGGCCGCTGCGGTCGGCCGTACCGGTACGGACGGCGGAAACGGAATGGCCGCCCGTACAGGTACGCACCGGCGTACCGACGGAACGGACACCGCGTCGTCCAGCCGTACAGAGGCCGCGAGCCACGACCTGTACGCCGCGCACAACACGGTTCGCCCCGACGTCTCGGGCACTGGATGGGACGGTACGGACCCTGTACGCCCCGCCTCGCACCCGCCGCACGACTGCGGCAGCGAAGCGGTGGTGACCAGGGCGTACAGCGACCGTACAGGCGGCGTACACACCCCCCCCGATAAGGCGGCGCGTACAGGTACGGCGGCTGTGAGGCGTACCGGGACGGCCAGTGCGGCCGTACAGGGACGCACCGGTGCCATCAGCGTCCGTACACAGCCCGGCGGCGAGGGTGTTCCGGGGGCCCGTACAGGTACGGACGCCGCGTCCTCTCCTGCAACCGGAATGGGCGGTACGGCGGGTGCGGAGCGTCCCGGTACGCCTGTACGGACGGACGAGGAACTCCTGCCGCTCGTACAGAACCTCCCCCGCGGCGAGGACGGGTTCGTGACGCTCTACCAGGTCCGCAACCAGCTCTCCGTCAACAACAACCGCGCGGTACGCCTGCTCTCCAAGGCCGGCCTGCTGCGCCCCGAGGACGCGGACAAGCACCTGACGTGATCCGAGTCCGGCACACACCAGTGAGGGCCAGCCCATCGGAAGTGGGCTGGCCCTCGCTGCGACTGCCGGAAGACAGTCGACAGCCCCCCAAGTACAGCAGGAGGAAACCCGCCGTGAACAGCAGCAACGACCCGAATCACGCACCTCTGCGCGATGTGGCGCAGAACCCGGAGGCGACCGCCCGGTACCTGGCCGATGTTCAGCGGGTCCTGCTGGACATCGGCCGGAACCTGGAGGCCCTGGCCCTGGAGACCCGCGTCCACTGCCGCGACACCCACGTCGAGGGCGACCGGTTCTACGACGCCTGGCTGCGCGCCCAGCCCGTCGAGCGGGCCCTCAAGGACGTCCTCAAGCACGTCGAGGGCGTTTCCAAGGGCCTGGAAAAGAGCGCATTCAAGCGCCGTGCCCACGACGAGGCGGTCGCGAATACCGCCAAGAAGAGGAAGGAAAAGGAACTGGAAAAGAGGCGGAAGAACGCCCCGCCGCTTCAGGCCGCTCCGCAGAATCCGCCGCAGCATGGTGGACAGGCCCCGAATTCCGGGTATGGTGTTCCCACGTCGATTTACGACCTGGGTAACCGGGAGTCGGCGTGAACCGCCCCCTCAGCAGCGCAGAACGCTCCGCAGAGCAGCGCCAGAACTGGCTGAAGGAAGAGGCGAGGAAAGCCCGCGAATCTCGCGGCGAGGCTGGGCAGATGGAATTCTGGCTCCGCCTGGCACGATCCCGAATGGCTAAAGACGTCAAGGCGAACCAGCCGGGCGTCTACGCCGGATTCGCGTTGGTCTGCCGCCTGTTCATCACGGCGCTGGACCAGCGCGTGGAGGGCAACGAGCGGATCTGGAACGACCTGCTGCAGTACGCGGAGCAGGTTGTGGCGAAGCACCCGCCGCGCAACTGAACACCCACCAGCGAAGGCCCCGTCGGACTCCGGCGGGGCCTTCGCCTCGCGTAATGCGTGCACACGTGCACGTGCACACGCGTGCACACGAGACCCCCTGTCTGTCAACCCCCTGGAAGGAGGCGCTCCGTGTCCGATGTGGATGACCCGAACGGGATCCTGGTCCGCGGCCCCTGGCGCGGCGAGTCCTCGTACGTGCCGCCGCCGATCGCGGATTACGGCGACACCATTCCGCCGCCGGAGGACATTCCCGCCCCGCCCCCGGAGTCGCCGGAAGAGACGACGATGCAGTTGCCGACAATTCCGGCCGCGCCGGACCCGGCAACGGCTTTGCGTTCGGAGGGAATTGCTCCGCCGGAAGTCGCAGAAGATGACGGCGAATATGAGGAAGGCGAATACGTCCAGCCTCGATCTCTCGCCGACCGTCTCGGTGACTGGCTGGAACTCCGGCTGGAAATGGCGCGGTACAGCCACGAAAGCGAAGCGCCTTTCCGTGAAGCTGAAATAGCACGGAAAGCCGCGCTGCTGGAGGGCCGCACCGCGCAGGAAGTCGCGATGATGGAGCAGAACGGAAAGCTCCACACCGCGATGATGAAGGCGAAGGGTGATAAGGCGGCGGCGCGCGGAAAGGCGGATGCCGACCGCATGAAGTCGCCCAGCTCCGGCCTGGGCGCGGACAAGGGCCGCTCGAAGGCCGGCGGGGGCGGCGGGTCCACGCGCGGCGGGGGCGGCAGCGGCGCCAGCGGACCCCGCAACAACTCGGGGCCCGGATCGAAGGGGCCCGGATCGAAGGGCTCCAACTCCGGCGGAACCGCCGGGCGGTCGGGGTCCGGGGCGGGCGGCGGCGGCAAAGGCGGCGGCAAAGGCCCTGACCGGTCCTCTGGCCACCGTTCCACCGGCCCCGGGCGCTCCGGGCCCGGCGGGGGCTCAAAGGGCTCCCACAACGGCTCTGGCGGCTCCGGCAAGGGCAGCAGCTCGAAGGGTGACAGCGGCGGCCGGGCGCAGCACGGCCCGGCGTCCAACGCCCGTGCGGAGCGGGCCCGCAGCCGCGCTGAACGGGCCGCGACCCGTCAGGCCGGACGGCAGGAGCGGCGCAGCGCCGGACACAGTGCCGGCGTCGCCGACCGGAGCAAGAACCGCGACCAGGCCCGCGCCAACCGGCAGCAGGAATGGCAGGACCGGCGGGCGAAGAAGGCGGAGCGGGAGGCGGCACGGAAGGCGAAGCGGGAAGCCGCGGCGTCGGCCGACACGGGCCGCACCACCTTGGGCCAGGCCGTCGGCGAGGAAGCCCAGCGGCGCTTCGACAAGCGCCGCGCCGACGCGAAGGGCGCCGCGGACGCCAAGGCGGCCGGCACGGAGAAGGTGAGCCTGACCAAGGACAAGGACAAGGACGGCAAGGGAAAGGGCACCGAGAGCAAGGACGACAAGAGCGCCAAGGAAGCCTCTGACGGGGCCTCCAGCGCCGAAAAGGACACCCCGGCAGCCGATGAGTCCGGCAAGGACGGCAAGGCCGCTGACGGGGCGTCTGGCGGCTCGAAGAAGCGCCGCCGGTTCCGGCGCCGCGCCGGTGGTTCGGGCCGAGCCGGGCGACGGGGCCGCACCCGCCGCACGAGGCGCGGCGCCGGGCGTACCGGTCGTACGGCGGGTGCCGGTCGGCGCGGCCGGACGGGCGGGTCATCGGACAGCCGGTTCGGGCCACCGCCCACCCCGACGGTGGAGTGGCCCGACCACCCCAGCGGCCCGCCGAAGCCCGCCAGTAACACCGAGGACGACATCGTCGACGCGGACATCGTCCCCGACGCCCCCGCAGCCGTGACGACCGGCACCAAGGGCCTGCCGCCCGCACCGGACAAGCACACCGAGCGTCCCGGCACCAGCCGACCCACCAGCACGGACACGGAAGGGAGCAGCGTGAGCAGCGCATCGGTCAGCAAGCCGTCCGGGCAGGGCAACTTGGCTGCCCAGCACCGCACGGACATCACGTTCGACGAGTACCTGATGGAGATGGCGAACATCGCCATCAAGGCCGCCTCCGACCAGGAGCGCGCCGAAGCCCTGATGGAGGCGCTCGGCAAGGTCGCCGACGCCCTGCGGGAGATGGCCGCCGACCTGGTCGGCGACCACAACATCTCCACCGCCGTCACCGACCTGATCACCGACCTCGCCGACTCCGCGGCCCGGATGAAGGGACAGGCGGAGCGGTGCGCGGAGCAGTGCGGCATCGCCAACGAGGCCGCCATGCTCGCGGCCACCCAGGTCGCCCGCGTCTACGGCCAGGACATGGCCGCCAAGGAGGACGCGGGTCTGAAGCACGCGTCGGCCGCCGCTCACCACGACTAGAACCAGAAAAGGGGACCTGAACCGATGAGTGATCTCGTGCCCCGCCCCGCCGGGGCTGCGCCCGCCCCGGCCGACGGCGACAACCGCTACAAGGCCGTACAGAACAAGCTGGACAAGCTCGGCAAGGCCATGGACGACGCCACCCTCGAGCTCGAGTCGCTGCAGCGCAGCATGCAGGCCAACGCCACCCGCACCGAGAACGTCGCCCGCGACATCGAGAACGCCGGCCTGGACGGCAAGTTCGTGGAGGTGACCAACCTGGTCTCGGTCGCCCTGGGCGGCGCCGCGATCCAGGTCCGCCGCCTGCACGACACCGCGCAGGAGACCGCCGACCTCACCCACGAAACCAAGAGCACCCACTCCAAGCTGTACGGCGCGCTGGACGACATCCGCTCCAACCGGCGCGAGAAGACCCCCCGGCCCGGGTTCTTCGACCGCTGACCCCCACCCCTCCCCCACCCCGCCACGGGCGGCCCCGCAGACCTTGCGGGGCCGCCCGCACCCTTTCCCGAAGGAGCACCCGGTGACCACGCCGCGCAGTGTCGCGCTCGAACGCCTCGCCTACACCCTCGCCGCGCCCGTGCTGGCCGTGGCCCCCAACCTCTACCCCGACAGCCCCGTCAACCAGGTCGTACAGCTGGCCGGCGCCGCCGGGATCGGCGGATGGATCCTGGCCGCCAAGAGCGACGAGCCCGGCGCCGGACGCAAGATTTTGCGCTGGTCCCCGCTGGTCCTGGCCGCCGCCATCGACGTCACCGCCGGACACACCACCGGCTGGGGCCCGTACTGGCTGGACGGACTGCTCGCCGCCGGATGGGCGGCCGCCGGCTACCTGGTGATGCCGTTCTCCCGACACGCCCGCCGCCGCCACCGCCCGGCCCTCGCCGCTCCGGCCCCGCAGCTGGCGCCCGCCGAAGCCCCCGAGCCCGTCGCGGCGGTGCCGGACGACGGCGCCGACCTGCTCACCCGCGAGGTGCGGATGATGTGGGAGCAGGCCGGGATGCCCGCCCGCACGCACGTCGTCAAGGCCACCCGACACCCCGGGATGCGGCACGACATGACGATCCTGCTGCGCGCCTCGGAACCGGGACGGCCGATCACCGGCCTGTCCGAGACTGCGGTCGCCGCACCGTTCGCCGTGCCCGCGAGCGACGTCGTCCTGATGGACGTCGCGATCCAGCCCGGCCGCCAGGGAGGGCCGGGCTGGATGGAGGCCCGCATCACCCCCGACGCCAACCAGCGCCGCCGCACCAAGCCGACCGACCAGGAGCGCTGGACGGACAAGGTCGGCTCGCCCAAGGGCGGCGCCCCGGGCTCCGAGCTGGTCCACCGCACCCGCGACGACGTACGCGGGGTGACGTTCTACCGGGCGAAGATGGCCGATGCCACCACGACCCCGCGTATCGACCTGGCCAAGGTCTGCCGCGGCCTGAAGCTCCCCGAGGACGACTCGTGCGTCTTCGTCCTCATCGACGGCACCGAGTTCCTCATCAGCGCGTTCGACAAGCCGCCGCTGTCGGCGATCTTCCCCGCCACCCGCGAGCTGCTGACGCCGGACGCGAAGGGCATGTACGTGTGCGGGTTCACCATCACCGGCCAGCCGGTGAAGAACATGGTGTTCCAGCACGACAAGAACGCAGCCGCCCACGGCCTCATCCTCGGTGTCAGCCGCAGCGGGAAGACGCAGTTCTTCGCGATCAACATGGCCGCCCAGTCCCTGGACGGCCAGGTCGTGTGGCTCTCCACCGTCCGCAAGGACGAGAAGACGTCCACGCTGGGGCGGTACATCGACCGGCAGGGATCGAACGCCCTGTGGATGGCCCGCTCGCTGCGCGCGGCGAAGGCGCTGTGTGAGATCAGGGCGGAGATGCCCTGGCCGCACGACGGCCAGCCGCACGACTACAAGCCGGGCGACCCGCGCTGCCCCTACCGGCAGCTGAACGTCTACGCGGACGAGTTCATGACCGCGGCGCAGGACGGGGACTTCGGCGAGTTCATCCAGAAGGACGGCGACGACCTCACGGTCACCGGCCTGAAGTACGGGATCGGCTTCAACCCGGCCGGTCAGTCGCCGTTCGCGCACAACGGGTTCTCCACCGAGATGAAGGACAACCTCCGGCAGAACTCCCGGCCGACCATCTTCAACATGGGCTCACCCGGCGCCACCCGCAAGGCGGCGGAGGGAACGATGGAGAACGCCTACGACGTGCCGACCATCCCGGCCCGCTACTCCCAGCAGGAGGGCTCCGCGATCGAGCGGGCCATGAAAGGCGAGGCCGACCCCGAGAACGGGGTGAGCACCGGCGGCGTGGCCGTCATGGTCCTGGACAACGGCCGCGCGGTCCTCATGCGGTCGCTGTACGCGGACTTCGACACCGACCTCGCCGACCTGTTCCCCGACGAGGTCAACCGCCTCACCGACCACGAGGTCAGCGAGCTCGAAAAGCGTGGCCTGTGGTTCGACTGGAACGAGCCCATGCGGCCCGGCGAGTTCTGGCCCGAGCCCAAGGAAGGCGACGGCGACGACGACGGCGGCTCCCGCCGTCGCGGCGGTGGTGGCGGAAAGGGCGGTGGCGGCAAGCGCGGACCGAAGTCCGGCAGCAGACGCGAACCCCAGATCGCCTCGCCCCGCCAGGCGCTGGAAGCCATCAAGAGCCTCAACAACGCCTGACCCTCTCCCTTCCTCACCGGTGGGGCCGACCTGCTCCGGGCACGGCCGGCCCCACCCGACCTCATCAAGGAGGACCCCTTCGTGGCCCTGTCCATCTCCGCCGCCGTGCTGCTGGGCATCATCGTGTTCGTCCTGCTCAAGGGCGGCTACGTTCGCTTCGGCTCCGCCGTGGCCTGCGCCCTGTTCGGCTTCACCCTCGCTGCGACCGGCCTGGCCCCGCTCATCAACAGCGGCCTCGCCTCGCTGGCCGGACTGGTCTCCAGCCTCTGATCGTCAACCACCGGCCAGTTCCGCCAACGCCCCTGTGAAACGCCGGAATCTGTCGCATGCTCGTCTCGGGCCCCACCAACCACACGGGGGAGACGAGGGCATGGCACACCTGCACTACACCTGCTGGGACTGCGGCGAGGACTGCGTCGTCCACGGCGACGGGTGCGACTGCTGCGACCTGGTCGACGTCCCCGACGAATGGGACTGCTGGAACTGCGGCGCACTGAACTACACCCCCGACTAGCAGGTCCTCCCCTCCCCGCTGCACGACGCCGAAGGGCGCCGCCGGAGACCACCCCGGCGGCGCCCTTCGGCGTACCCCGCCTGGAGCCCCGATGCCCACCACCGCACCCACCCCCGCCATAAGCCACCCCGCCACGACCCCCCAGACCACTGCGGCCCCCGCGCCACCGGTGGAACTGTCCCTCGAGGAACGCATGGTGTTCGTCAACGCGGCGATGAGCGTGCGGCTGGACGAAGCCAAGGTCGCCTACGAGGTCAACACGGCGCACATCGACACCGAGCCGGTCGACCTGGGCGACGTCCTCACCGTCCCGCTCACCCCGACCCTCCAGCCGCCCACCCCCTACCCCACCCCGGTGGCGGCGCTCCTGCAGCGCGCGCACCACCGGCTGCTCACCGACGGCTGGTGCACCGGCGCCCTGGTCGACGCGGAAGGCGCCCGCTGCCTGTACGGCGCGATCCACGCCGAAGCCCGCGGCGACCAGAGCCTGGAGTCACGGGGCCTGGAGGTCCTGATGGACGCGATCCGCCGCAAGTTCACCGACGCCGACTCCGTGCCGTCCTTCAACGACGGCTTCGCCAGCGGCCGCATCCCGATGCGGATGCTCGACCAGGCCGCTGGCCTCGCCGACGCCCGCGGCCTGTAACCCGCCCCGTCCGGTCCCCCTGCCTCGCACCCGAACCCGCACGCGGGTCGGGCGCGGGACAGGCCGCCCGGCCACCGCTACCACCCGCCCAACCACACCTCAGCAGGAGCTGCCTGACCATGCAGAACAACGACAAGCCCAACACCCAGCCCGAACTGCCGTCCGCAGCGGCGAAGAAGCCGCGGCTCGCCCCGCTGCGCGCGTGGTGGAACACCGCCTGGGACGAAGGCGGCGCCCTGTACGCCCACTGGGAGGACATCCGCCGGGCCCGGCACGCCGGGTGGCACGGCATGGCCCACTGGATCAAGGCACTGCTCGGCCTGACCGGAGCGTGCGCGGTCATCATCCTGCTGGACACCACCGCCGACATCGTCTCCGCCGTCGCTCGCCACCTGACCGACGCGGCCCCGACGCCCGCCACCTCCAGCGGCTTCTGGGCCGTGGTCGACAACCCGGTCCGTACGTTCATCGCCCAGCACACCGGCGCCGGCCTCGCCGTCACCGCCCCCGCCGTCTACGCCGCCTGGCAGGCGGCAGGTCTGTTCGGACTGGTCGGCGGCTTCTTCTACAGCACCGGAGCCCGCATCACCTTCACGATCTGGGGCTGCGCATCCGTTGCCATGATCTGGTCCGCGACCCCGGCTGACAGCCGCGTCGTCGCCACCGGGATCGCCGTCCTCGCCTGGACCGCCGCCTCCGCCCTCGCCCTGCGCGGCCTGAGCCTGCGCCCGGTCGTCCACAACCACAACGCCGCCCCGGTCTTCCAGCCGGAGTTCCGCCCCGAACTCCACATCCACGCCACGATCCCGGCCCCGGCCGGACCCGGCGACGACACCCCCGACAACGTCCGCCAGCTCCAGCAGCGCTGACCTTCCGGTCGCTCCGCCTGGTCCTCGCCCACCCCACACGGGTGGGCGAGGACCGGACAGGCCGACCGGCCTGCACCCACCCACTTGAGATGAGGAGACCGCTTTATGCCCGAAACCACCACAGCCGAGCGCACCGGTTCGTTACCGGCCCCGGTCATCGCCCTGCACCAACGCCTGCACTCCCTGAACTTTCCCGGCCCATACCGGGCAGGCGACAAGGCCGCCCGTCACGCCGCCGTCCAGGCCGACGCCGTTGCCGCATGGCTGTTCCCCACCACCCTGTACGCGGTTGTGCACGCCGGTCTCTGGCACGGCTACCCACCGGTCCACAACCACGGACTGGAAGCGGCCGCCGTCGCGTTCCTCGGCAGCGCGGACGGGGGCCGCGGCTGGTGGCTGCACTACAGCCTCACCCAGATCGGCCACGACGAAGACGGCGACATGGCCCACCTCGTCACCCTCGTCGCCCCCTGCGAATGCGGCACCTACACCAGCGTCGAACTGCCCGACGAAGACGCACTGATCGTGCTCCTGCACGAACTCGACACCCCGCCCGGCGCCCCGGTCCGCTGCGACTGGCAACTGCGGATCCGCCGCGCCTCGCTCACCGACACCCGGCACACCAGCGTCCTCGACGAAGGCCCCCCGTTCTGACCGCCAGCCCCTCGCACCGCTGCGCGCCGACCCGACCAGCTACATCGCACCCCCGGCCACGCACCAGCTAGCCGCCTGAGCACCGACAGACCGTCGCGCCGGCCGGACCGGCCGCACTTCAGCGGGGCAGCCGCAGCATCGGCAAAGAGCCGGCCGCCCCGCCGCCGTACTCAAGGCCAACCACCTCAAGCTCTACGCCGACCGGCCGCCACATCCCACGAACGGAATCCGCATGGCCGACCACGAAGCGCTCGTCCGCTACGACCAGCTCGCAGCCCGCGTCTACACCGAGCGCCGCATGCCGACCGGGACCCGCGACCTCATCCTCGCCCTCGGCTGGGTCACCCTCCGCGACCCGCGCCGCCACGACCCCGCTTTCGGCATCTGGACACGAACCCGCGAAGTCCTCAACGCCAGCAACGAGCGGATGTGGCAGTTCCTCGCCGAGGACGCCCCCCGGTACGAACACGACTGGCACGCCGACCCCAAGGGCTGCCAGGCCCCCATGGTCCGCGTTGACCGGCTCTGCGGGCGCTCCACCATGTACAGCTTCTCGGAATCCGACCTGAGAACGGGGCGGTTCCGCATGTGGGGCTTCTGCTCCCGGACCCGCTGCCAGGCGTACGGCAGGGGCATCGAGGAGCGGGCGAAGCGGTCCCACGAGCAGGCCCCCGATGCGATCCCGAACAAGGGCGGTCTGTTGCCTCTGTTCTTCGACTGGGTCTGGGAGCCCAAGTACCGCAAGGCCACGTCGCTGATCCCGAACTCCAGCACCTGCATGTGGGAGCCTCCGTCCTACGGCCTCTCCGCCGATGAGTGGCCGACCGTCATGGGCGAGGAGCCCGTTCACGCCTTCCCGAAGCTCCGCCTCATCGCGTCCGGCGGAGCGATCGTCACCCACCCCGGACCGACGCTCGTCACACTCTGATCCCGCCAAGGGCGGTCACGGCAGTGCGCCGCACGGAAGACCCGTACGGCGCACCTCGTACGTGGGCACCGATTCCCAAGTTCGGGAAACCGCGGGGCCCGCCCTTACTGCTGCTGAGCGGGATCGGTCTCGAGTGTTGGCGGCGGAATCGGAGTGATGTCGTACCCCTCGGCGAGCGGCTGGAGGAGTTCACGGGCCAGTACCCGTGGCAGTGGACACCGGCCGAGGGAGAGGCGTTCATCGCTCACCTTCGGAGCGGCAAGAAGCCGATCCAGTTGTCGACGGCTCGCACCTATGAGGTGACGATCGAGCTGTTCCTGGAGTACCTGCTGGATTCCCGCTACGGCTGGATCGACGCCTGCCTGGAGCGGTTCGACGAGGTCCCGCAGCAGGTGTTCCACGAGGGCAACTCGGTCCTGCATACGGTCGAGTACGAGGGCGATCCGCGGCGGCGTCCTCTGACCTATGACGAGGTTCAGGCCCTGTTCGACGCCGCCGACGCCCGGCCGAGAAGGATCAAGGGCCAGGGCCGCAAGGGTGCCCTGACGGCCCTGCGGGACGCCGCGGTCATCAAGACGATCTACGCCTACGGCACGCGCCGGACGGAGTCATCCAAGGTCGATCTGGTCGATCTGCGACGCAGTCGCAAGGCTCCGCAATTCCGCGGCTACGGCAGCATGATGGTCCGCTTCGGCAAAGCATCGAAGGGGGCACCACCCAAGCGCCGCACGGTGCTGATGGTCCCGGAGATGGACTGGGCGGTCGACGTCCTGGACGAGTACGTGACGGAGATCCGGCCGCACTTCTCGCCCGGACGCCACCCCGCCCTCTGGGTGACCGAGCGGGTCGGACGAGTATCACCGCGCTCGATCAACGACGCGTTCGCGACGGCCCGCAAGGATGCCGGCCTCGACGAGGACCTGGACCTCCACTGCCTCCGGCACAGCTACATCACGCATCTGACCGAGTTCGGCTATCCCGCCCGGTTTGTTCAGGAACAGGTCGGCCATTCCCACGCGTCCACCACGGCCGTCTACATGGGGGTCTCGGACGAGTACCGCAACACGCTGCTGGCAGCATCGCTGAAGAACCGACTGGGCGACGACTGGGACGTGATCTCGTGATCAAGAAGATGGGCTATCAGTGGCAGCTCCGGCAGCTGATGGCCGAGCGCCAGATGTTCCAGACCTCCGACCTGGTGCCACTGCTGGCCGAACGCGGCGTCACGCTGTCGCGCGAACAGGTCTACCGGCTGGTGACCCAGCCTCCGCAGCGCATGAGCATGGACACCCTGGTCGCCCTCTGCGACATCCTCCAGTGCACGCCGAACGACCTGATCAAGCCCGAGGTCGTCAACGTCCAGGTCCGCAAGACCGCCGACGGGGACGCCAGCGCGCTGCCGGTCACGCCCCGCCGCACCGTGATCCGTCGCCCAGGAAAGCCGTGAACCAAGAGGAGATACGGCGGCGCGAGCTCGACCAGGCCCGCGCCCGCCTGATCGCCTACCTTCAGCAGGTGGCAGGGCCCGCGCTGACGGCCGAGGAGGCTCAGACGGCCCTGAAGAAGGCCAAGGTATGGACCGCCGGCCCCGCCCGGACCCTGGACAAGTACTTCGCCGAGCATCCGTACGCGCTCACCGAGCCCTCACCGCACTCCCCGATTCCGGTGGTCCGGCTCCTGCAGCACTTCGAAGCCACCGGGCATGGCGAGGCCGTCACCCAGCTGGCCTGCGCCCGCTGCCGCCGCACGGGTCGAAACCTCCTTCGGGACACTCCGGAAGGTCGCTGCTGCGATTGGTGCTTCGCCCGGACAGAACTTCGTCCCTGCGCCCGCTGCGGCCGGGACGGACACATCGTCACCCATCGCGAAGAGGGCCCGATCTGCCGACGCTGCTACGGCAGCGACCCGATGGTCCTCGAGGAATGCGCCGGATGCGGACACCACCGGAAACCAGTCCGTCGCGACAAGGACGGCACCGGTCTGTGTCGGGCATGTGCTCCCAAGCCGGAACACGAGTGCGTCCGCTGCGGGAGGCTGCGGCCGGCGCAGGCCCTCACCGATGACGGCCCGGTTTGCCAGACCTGTTACGAGTCCCCGCCCCGGCTCTGCGACCTCTGCCAGCAGATCAAACCGATCAGCGTCCGCAAGACCGAGGGCCAGCCCGCGATCTGCCGCGACTGCTACCGCGGGCCCGTCGAGACCTGTGTCGTCTGCGGCCGGCGCCGACACGGCTTCCAGCGCCGCGGCGGCGAGTTCTACTGCTCGTCCTGCCGCCCGAGCCGGTCCCTGCCCTGCGCCGACTGCGGAGAGACCAAGCCAGTGGAGGCCAACTGGCCTGTCGGCGCTCTCTGCCACACGTGCTACCAGCGCCGAAGGCGCAACCCGGCTCCGTGCGCTCAGTGCAGCGTCCTGCGCACGCTCGTCGGACGGATGGAGGACGGGAAGAACATCTGCGGTCCGTGCTCGGGCGCCGACATCGACTTTGCCTGCCGCCGCTGCGGCTACCCCGGCGACATCTACGCCGACGGATCCTGCGCGCGCTGTGTTGCCCAGGATCGGGTCTGCGACCTCCTCAGTGGTGAGGACGGCACCGTCCGCCCTCAGCTCCAGCCGCTTGCGGAACAGCTTGGCGCCGCCCAGGAACCCTGGTCCGTCCTCTCCTGGATCCGCCGCAGCGACGCGGCCCGGATGCTGGCAAGCATCGCCGCGCAACATCACGAGGTCACCCACGACCTGCTCGATGATCTGACCCAGGACTCACGGACCATCTACATCCGGGAACTCCTTGTCGCCACCGGCGTCTTGCCCAAGCGGCAGGAGGACTTCGCCCGTCTGCGTATCTGGCTCAAGGACACCCTCGCGGACCTGCCTGCGCACCACGCACGGGTCATACGCCCATTCGCTGAGTGGGGCGTCCTGCGCGTCGCCCGACGTCGGGCAGACAAGGGCCACTACACCGCCAACGCCGCCTCGACCGACCGGATGAACGTCCGGGCCGCGATCAAGTTCATGGGTTGGCTCGACGGCAACTCGATCGCCCTTGCCGATCTCAGCCAGGAGGTCATGGACCTCTGGATGACCAGTAATTCCACCCAGGTCCGCGGAGTCTCGGCGTTCATCCGCTGGGCCGTCGCCCGCCGCCTGACGGGCAAGGTCACGATCCCGCGGAAGAGGTACGGACTGCCCGGCCGATTCCTGCACAGCGAGGAACTCAGCCAACAGCTTCGCCGCTGTCTCAACGATGACAGCCTCCCGCTTGAGGCCCGCATCATCGGCTCTCTGACCAGCCTCTATGCCCTACCCACCACGCGCATCGTCGAGCTCACGACCGACCGCTTCCACCGGGACGGCGACGACGCCTACCTCACGATCGACAAGCACCCCGTCCTCCTGCCGCCCCGACTCGCCGTCCTCATCGAGAAGCAGATCGCCAGCCCTAACTGCCGCACCTCCGTGCTTCAGCAGCCACACGACGGCACACCTGGCTTTCTCTTCCCGGGCCGTCCACCAAGCCGTCCTCGACGCGCCGAAACCGTCCAGGACTACATGAGGAAGCATGGCCTACCAGGCATCCACGCCCGCAACACGGCCATGATGGAAGCGATCACTGATCTGCCGCCCATCGTCGTCAGCGACCTCTTCGGCATGCATCCCAACACCGCCCACGTCTGGGCCCAGTACGCCCAGAACAGCTGGACGGAATACCTCGAAGCTGTCCAGGCGACTAACTGATCGTTTCAGAATGAGAATTTGATCTTGATGTCTCGGCGGGGGCGGCGCCCGGTGGTGTCACGGAACCGGTTGCTCTGCCTGGACGTTTGCTCGACAGGCCTTTGATGGAGGAGAACCTTGTTGAGTTTGAGCTTCCCGCCGGTACGGGCGCTGGGACGCGGGGCGGGCTGGTACCGCGGGGACTGCCATGTCCACTCCGTCCACTCGGACGGAGAACTCGCTCCCGAAGAGTTGGCACTGCGGGCACGGGTTGCTGGGCTCGACTTCATCGCGACGACAGAGCACAACTCTGCCGCGGCACCCGATGTATGGGCGCATCTGGCTGCCGATGACTTCTTGATAGTGCTGGGTGAGGAAGTGACCACGAAGACCGGGCACTGGCTTGCGCTCGGCACCAGCCCCGGTCAGGTCGTCGACTGGAACCACCAGGTCAGGGACGGACTGATCGATCGGTGTCTGGATCAGGTCCATCAAGTGGGAGGCCTGTGCGTGGCCGCACATCCCCACGCACCCTATCC
The DNA here is from genome assembly GCF_045041165.1 of Streptomyces sp. NBC_00057. Lineage (NCBI taxonomy): Bacteria > Bacillati > Actinomycetota > Actinomycetes > Kitasatosporales > Streptomycetaceae > Streptomyces > Streptomyces sp. NBC_00057. The sequence goes on from NZ_CP108257.1 coordinate 184,911, forward strand.
GTCGGGCGACTTCATGTTCCCCTTCCGGGGCTTCGACGTGGTGGAGGTGTGGAACGGGCTGTGGACTTCGGACCGACCCTGGAATGCCGACAACGAGGCCGCCCTGGCCGAGTGGGGACGGAGCCTCGCAGCCGATATCCAGACGGGCTCTTGGCGGCCGGCGATGGGCAACAGCGACACACACCTGGAGGGGCAGATCGGCATCCCGCACACCGTGGTCTTCTGCGAGGAGCTGAGTACCCAGGCGATCCTCGCCGGGCTCCGCTCAGGCCGCAGCTGGATCGCCGAGTCGGCGGAGGTGGAAGTGTCGTTCACCGCCAGCGTTGATGGTCGCATCGCCGGGGTGGGCGAACAGCTCGCAACTCATGGTGGGCGGGTCGAAGTGCAGGCAGCAGTACTTGGTGTGCCGGCGGCGACCGTCAGCTTCCACACCGATAGAGGGAAGGTCCACCGCGTGTCGCTTCCCAGCGACGGAGCAGGTGCGGTGCAGTGGCACACGACGGCGGAGGACTCGGCGTTCGTCCGCATCGAGGTCCGCCATCCCAACGGGCACGTCGCCGCACTCACCAACCCGATCGCCCTGACCTGACTGATCGCCTCAACATGATGTGCGCAGGCGGCGTATGCAAATGAGGCTGCAGGCCAGTTCGAGCAGGCCCAGATGGAGGTCGGCGCGCCGTTCGTAGCGGATGCGCAGTCGTTTGAACTGGTGCAGCCACGCGAAGGCGCGCTCGACCACCCAACGGACCTTGCCCAGTCCAGAGCCGTGGGCGACACCGCGTCGGGCGATCATCGGCTTGATGCCGCGCTTCCACAGCAGGCGGCGGAAGCTGGGGCCCTGCAATATCGGCATCAATCAATCCAAATGTTCGAAGGATATGCGGGGACCAGCGATTCCGGTTTCCGGGCCGAGGTCGAAAGCGAGCAGGACATCGCCCGGGGCGAGGTCTACATGGAAATGATCGACTCCCACCAGCACGCGGGACTGACCGGCCCGTCTGCCGAAGAGGCTGCCCGCCGGCTCACGGACTTCGGCGAGCACGCGCAGTTCCAGGGCCAGGTCGCGCTGGACAGACACCGACTCAAAAGGATCATGAAGCGTCACGACCCGGCGATCTATCCCGGCGAGTACATCACCTGCGTCAACGATCCGGCCAAGGCCCTCTGCGAGAAAGCCCGCCGCGGCAACAGCGAAGGACTTCCCTCGCACGGCGGCTGCCTGCCGTTGGCCTGCCGCAACGTCGCACTGACCGCCGAGAACGTCGCCGCCTGGCAACGCGAGATCGTCCGCATCGACGGGCGCATCGCCTCGCGGCCGACGCTGCCGCCCCGTCTTCGACAGCTCCTTGAGAGTCGACGGGCCGAGATCGTCGAGTTCCTGACGGCGAACGGGCAGGAGGCTGTTCCGGCATGACTCGCAACGTCCCCGACCTGCCCGAGGCCCTGGTCCGCAAGCACCTCCAGGAGGTACTGGACACCTGCCGCGAGACCAACAAGCAGCCCAGTGTCCTCATGCTGGCCCGCCGCCTTGACCTGACCAACACCACCTTCCGCCGCCGATACCCCGACATCGCCCGAGAGATCGCTGATCACCGGGCCGCCCCCGCCGCCCCTCGAAGCGGACCGACCGCACACGACAGACTCGTCGCACGCAACGCAAAGCTCCGCCGCCGCAACCGCGAGCTGACCTCTCAACTTGCCGTCGCCGTCGCCCAGATCCAGTTCCGGCACTCCGCGCGGCCAAGCTCGAGGAGGACCTGAAGGCCCAGACGAATGTCACCCAGCTTGCCGACCGGCGCCCCCGGCGCTGATCGGCTTCGCTCGGGCACAGGACTAAGCATGCAGAGTGGTACGCGGCGGTGCACGAGGGAGTCGTACGCGACTGGGGACGTTCAGATCAGCGGGGGGCGCCCCAGGCGCGTCATCCGCCACACCGTGCGCCACTTCATCGCCTTGCGGGGACCGCACGGATTGCGCAGCCCCTCCACGAAGCCGCCGCACCACGCTTTCAGCCCGCTGAGGGACCGGATGCGGGCCAGGGTGAGCGCGGTCCACACGCCCAGATAGAGCGGGATCAAGGGGAGAGGCAGTCGCCGCCGGGCCAGCCAGACTCGATTTCGAGCGGTGAAGCGGTAGTAGGCAGCATGCCGGGCCGGGGAGGTCTTGGGGTGCTGAAGAACAAGGTCGGGCTCATAAAGGATCTTCCAGCCGTCGTCCAGAGCACGCCATGCGAGGTCGCTCTCTTCATGTTTTCTCGCCTCTGACATGTGTTTACTGCACGTGACCAGGTATTTCTCGTCACAGACATGTATGCGACGTGCGAAGGGGATTTCGTTCGCGGCTAGCATCAGCACCTTCGTCGACTACTGGAGCTTGCTGCTATGTCATTGCCGCGTCTCGGAGTCGTCATCGTCACGATGGGCACTCGCCCGAGCGAGCTGGGGGCTCTTCTCGCCTCGATCGAGAAGCAGGACGTGCCAGCGGCGCGAGTCGTGTTGATCGGCAACGCGACGCCCCTCACTGAGGTGGATGTAGCGGCGAACGTGACCAAGATCCCGCTTGATGGAAACCTAGGTTGCCCGGGCGGCCGCAACGTCGGTCTGGAGATGCTGCGCGAGTCAGGAGAAGCCGACGTCGTCATCGAACTCGACGATGACGGCCTACTCATCACAGCCGATGTGTTCCGTAAGGTCCAGCAGTTGTTCGCGGCAGACCCTCGACTGGGGATCATCGGGTTCCGGGTCGCCGATGAGCACGGACGTACCGAGCGACGCTGGGTGCCCCGGCTGCGCGCTGACGATCCGATGCGCCGCGGTCAGGTCACCGCGTTCCTCGGTGGCGGACATGCCTTCTCGATGCCCATGCTCAGCGCGATCGGTTTGTGGGCTTCAGAGTTCTTTTTTGGTCACGAAGAGTCTGATTTGGCCTGGCGTGCGCTCGATGCAGGCTGGACGATCCTGTACGAACCCGACCTCGTCCTCCAGCACCCGAAAACCTCTCCGGCCCGGCACGCGGGCTACTACCGATTCACGGCTCGGAATCGGGTTTGGCTTGCGCGCCGGAGGCTTCCAGCTCTATTGGTCCCGGTGTATCTCGGCGTGTGGATCCTTCTCACCATGGCGCTTATCCGGACCCTGACCGGCCTGAAGGCCTGGTGGAGCGGATTCCTGGAGGGCGTGCGGAAACCCTGCGGACCGCGCCAGCCGATGAAGTGGAGGACGGTGTGGCGCATGACCCGGCTCGGCCGTCCGCCGATCCTCTGACTGGCCCCTGATTCGGTGCCCAAGTTGCCTTCGCAGAATCGCTAAATGCTTCGAAGAGAGACCCGCAACGGTCCCCTGTCGTACGGTCAGCGCCGGTGATGACCACCGTGCCCCGCAGGTTCACACGGACCCCGAGATCCCAGGCAAGTCTGGTGACGACTTGGTTGATCGGCAGGGCGTCGGCCATGCCGTCCTCGGTGTCCATGTGGAGTCGGCGGCGCAATACGTCGCGGGCCGTGTCCAACAGGGGGTGTCGTGGCCGAACGCGTGGGCGCGGAGGCGGACCAGGGCCTGGGCGGGGGTGATCGCGAGTTGTGCGCTGAACATTTTGGTGGCCTGGTGGACGTCGGCGAAGTGCAGTTCCTGGCCTTCCGCGAGCAGAGCGGTGGGCGTGTCGGGATGAGCTGCCGCGCCGATCAGGAGTGAGGACAGTGAGCCCGCCAGGACGAACGCGTCGGTGAGACGGTCGAGGGGCATCGAGCCGGGGGTGGTGCGGTGGCCGGTGAGGACGCCCGGGACGATGACGCCCATGCGCAGGGGGAACGCGAAATCGCGTGTACGCCCAGGTCCAGGACCGCGGGGAGGAGGCCGGGCCAGCGCTCCGTGGGGACGGTGGGCAAATCGGAGCCGAGGAAGTGTGCCGCGTGCGGCGTCGGTGGTGGGTCCTTGGCCCTGGATGAGCTGAAGATCCTCCAGCGGTGCGGTGCGGGCGCCGCAGGATTGCAGGAGCTCGGGGGCGGGCCGCCGGGGGCGGCGAGGAAGGCCAGGCCGTCCAGGCCCAGGGCGTCGGCGCACTCCGTGAGCGGCAACGGCGGCAGACGGGGGCCGGCTCGGGTCTGTTGGGCACGCAGGTATCGGGCCATCGCGCGTTGCGGCACCGACGTCATGCTCGACCCCGTTGTCTGAAGGCGGTTACACCGCCCGGCGGGGTCTCAGGCACGGGGGCCCAGGAGCGTGGGGTCGGTGGTGCCGTCCAGAACCTGTCGGGCGATGTCGGTGAGCGGGACGCCGTGCTCGCGCGAGTGCGCGCGCAGGAGTCGGAAGGCCTCGTCGACGCCGATGTCGCGGCGGGGTGCGAGGAAGCCGTTGGCCTGTTCCACGACGATTCGGCTGTCCAGGGTGGCCTGGAACGGCGGCGGCGCTTGGACGTGCTTGACGAGCACCAAGTGCGGGCGTCCGGCGGAAGGCCGTTCAACAATTGATGGTCATGGGTCGACGATTTGGGCGAGTTCCGCCGCGCCTTCGAGGTCGGGTCGGCCACGATGCAGTGCGCGAAGGCGGATCGCGTGGGCTCGGCGTTGTAGGTCGTTCGCGTTCTCGGCCGCCTGCGTTGCGCAGGCGCGGGCTTCGTCTGCGGCTCCGGCGGCGAGGGCCAGGACGGCGGTGAGGATGGCGGCGTTCGCGTCTCCGGTTTCCAGGGTGGGAGGGCAGGCTGCCAACACGGACATCATCAAGGGCAGGTCGGCGTGTTCCACGGCGTCCAGGGCGTGACCCGTTGCGGCCGTCGGGTCGGTGATGAGCGTGAGCACGTCGTCGGCCGTCATGTGTCCGCTGAGGTCGAGGATGGCCAGGTACCGGCGGCCGTCGACCATGTCGGATGTGGCGAGCAGCTCTCGGACCTCGGGCGAACGTAGGTCGCTCGCGTGTTCGGCAAGGAAGCGGATCGAGTCCTCCCACGTTGCTGTGACCACCCACGCGTCGACGAGGACTCGACGTGCCTCATCGCTGCGTCCCTCGGCCAGGACGGCATCGACGCCACGTTGCGTGATGGCGTCCATCAGCGCGCCCAAGCGGTCGAAGGCTGGAAGTTCCGGATACAAGAAGCGCGTGGCGTCGATATCCGTGCGGTTGGATGCCGTCTGGAGCCAGACGGAGTGTCGATTCACGAACGCCTCGACCTCTGCCCAATCCTCGATCTCGACCCAGGTTTCCATGACACGGATTTCTTCGTCGTCCGGGACGTGTAGGGCCCAGGCCGGCAGCCGCGCGTCTCGAATCGCGGAGAGGAACACCGTGTCGCGGATGGCACGTCGTGTCACACCCAAGCGATGGCTTGGGCCCCGGTGAGCATCTTCGGCGGCTCGGACCAATTGACTGATTCCTTCACTCGGCCGGTTGGCGTTCATCAGATATCGGGCGTAGTTGGTGCGCAACTCGGCTGCCGCGACCGGAGTTGCCTCTAGATCGTCCAGCGCGCCAAGCCAGGTGGTGTCTGTTGAACCCTCTGTCCGTTGCTTGGAGAGGTTGTTGAGGGACATGGCGAGGTCGGGGAGGAATGCGGCGGGGTTGGCCCGGGTGAGAGTGCGTCGGAGTTGGATGGCTTCGGTGATGGAGGTCAGTGCCGCGTCGTGGTCCCCGGTCTCGGATTGCTGGACCGAGAGGTTGTTGAGGGACATGGCGAGGTGGTGGAGGAAGGCTGCGGGGTTGGTCTGGGCGAGGGCGCGGTAGTGGGCGACGGCTTCGGTGATGGAGGTCAGTGCCGCGTCGCGGTCCCCGGTCTCAAATTGCTGGTTGGAGAGGTTGTTGAGGAATCCGGCGAGGTGGTGGAGGAATGCGGCGGGGTTGGTCTGGGCGAGGGCGCGGTAGTGGGCGACGGCTTCGGTGATGGAGGTCAGTGCCGCGTCGCGGTCCCCGGTCTCAAATTGCTGGTTGGAGAGGTTGTTGAGGAATCCGGCGAGGTGGGGGAGGAACACTGCGGGGTTGGTCTGGGCGAGGGCGCGGTAGTGGGCGACGGCTTCGGTGATGGAGGTCAGTGCCGCGTCGCGGTCCCCGGTCTCGGATTGTTGGTTGGAGAGGTTGTTGAGGGACATGCCGAGGTGGTGGAGGAAGGCTGCGGGGTTGGTCTGGGCGAGGGCGCGGTAGTGGGCGACGGCTTCGGTGATGGAGGTCAGTGCCGCGTCGCGGTCCCCGGTCTCGGATTGTTGGTTGGAGAGGTTGCCGAGGGCTCCGGCGAGGTTGGGGAGGAAGGCTGCGGGGTTGGTCTGGGCGAGGGCGCGGTAGTGGGCGACGGCTTCGGTGATGGAGGTCAGTGCCGCGTCGCGGTCCCCAATGTCGGATTGCCGGATAGAGAGGTTGTTGAGGGATGTGGCGAGGTTGGGGAGGAAGGCTGCGGGGTTGGTCTGGGCGAGGGCGCGGTGGTGGTGGACGGCTTCGGTGATGGAGGTCAGTGCCGCGTCGCGGTCCCCGGTCTCGGACTGCCGGTTGGAGAGGTTGTTGAGGGCTCCGGCGAGGTCGGGGAGGAAGGCTGCGGGGTTGCTCTGGGCGAGGGTGCGTCGGAGTTGGACGGCTTCGGTGATGGAGGTCAGTGCCGCGTCGCGGTCCCCGGTCTCGGATTGCCGGATGGAGAGGTTGTTGAGGGATGTGGCGAGGTTGGGGAGGAAGGCTGCGGGGTTGGTCTGGGCGAGGGCGCGGTAGTGGGCGACGGCTTCGGTGATGGAGGTCAGTGCCGCGTCGCGGTCCCCGGTCTCGGATTGCTGGACCGAGAGGTTGTTGAGGGCTCCGGCGAGGTCGGGGAGGAACACTGCGGGGTTGCTCTGGGCGAGGGCGCGGTAGTGGGCGACGGCTTCGGTGATGGAGGTCAGTGCCGCGTCGCGGTCCCCGGTCTCGGACTGCCGGCCTGAGAGGTTGTTGAGGGCTCCGGCGAGGTCCGGGAGGAACACTGCGGGGTTGCTCTGGGCGAGGGTGCGTCGGAGTTGGACGGCTTCGGTGATGGAGGTCAGTGCCGCGTCGCGGTCCCCGGTCTCGGATTGCTGGACCGAGAGGTTGTTGAGGGCTCCGGCGAGGTTGCGGAGGAACACTGCGGGGTTGGTCTGGGCGAGGGCGCGGTAGTGGGCGACGGCTTCGGTGATGGAGGTCAGTGCCGCGTCGCGGTCCCCGGTCTCGGACTGCCGGTTGGAGAGGTTGTGGAGGGATCCGGCGAGGTTGGGGAGGAAGGCTGCGGGGTTGGTCTGGGCGAGGGCGCGGTGGTGGTGGACGGCTTCGGTGATGGAGGTCAGTGCCGCGTCGCGGTCCCCGGTCTCGGATTGCTGGTTGGAGAGGTTGTTGAGGGCTCCGGCGAGGTCGGGGAGGAACACTGCGGGGTTGGTCTGGGCGAGGGTGCGTCGGAGTTGGACGGCTTCGCTGATGGAGGCTAGTGCTGCGTCGCGGTTCCCAATGTCGGATTGCCGGACCGAGAGGTTGTTGAGGGATGTGGCGAGGTTGGGGAGGAAGGCTGCGGGGTTGGTCTGGGCGAGGGCGCGGTGGTGGTGGACGGCTTCGGTGATGGAGGTCAGTGCCGCGTCGCGGTCCCCGGTCTCGGATTGCTGGTTGGAGAGGTTGTTGAGGGCTCCGGCGAGGTGGTGAAGGAACGCGGCGGGGGCGACCTGGGCGAGGATGACGTAGTGGTCGACGGCCTCGGTGATCGAGTCGAGGGCCGCGCCGTGCTCGCCGATGTCCGCCTGTCGCCGGCTGAAGCGTGTGAGTTGTGCGGCGAGCGTCGCAGGTGGTGTCGCCTGGTCGCTGCGTAAGTCCTGGAGGCGGCGCGCCTCGACCGCGTGCGCGAGGTGGACCAGGCCGGTGTGGGCGTCGGGCAGGGCCTCGGCGAGGTCGTCGAGCCAGGCCGGTCCGGTGGACTGCCGGACCGATGCCTCCAGGACGCCGAGAACGGCACCGCCCTGCGTGGCGGCAACGCGCAGGACTGCGGGCCAGCGATCCGGGTCCGCGTTGATCCAGGCCAGGAGGCGCGACTCGGCGGTGTCGGGGTCTGCGGCTGCCGCGCGGTTGAGGTGGTGCAGGGTCTGGAGCAGCGCGTCGGGTTCGAGGTTGTCGAGGATGCGCGCCAACAGGTCGGGATCGTCGGCGAGGCGGGCGAGAGTGAGATGGTCGGCGATGGGGTCGGGGCGTACCACCAAAGGCTCGCCGGGGCCCGGCCGCAGGCACGCGGTGAGGGTGGTGCGTACGGCCTCCCGCCATCGGCTGTCCACCGACAGTTCGTCGACTGCCGAGAGCGCCGCGTGGGCTTGGGCATCGGTGGTGGGCGCGCGCAGGGTCAAGCTCGCGGCTGCCCTGGCCAACACTGCCGATGGGGCTTTGCCCGTGGTTGTCAAGTCTTCGTAGGTCTGTGCCCAGTAGCGGTGTTCATGGACGAGAACCTCGTCGTACAGCTCACCGCGCGTCGAGGGCAGGGGGCCCTGCCGCCGGGCGGCGAGCAGGCCGAGCAGTACGTAGTCGAGGGTGGACCACTGGTCCGGGACGAGCGCGTCGATCGAAGCTTCCAGGTCTGCCGCGGCTGTGACCCGGTCGGTGGCGTAGGCGCCCAAGGCACTGCGGAACAGCCGTTGCCGAGCGGGGTGTTCGGGCGCTAGGCGTAACCGGAGTTCGTTGCAGAGTTGCCCCCTGTGGGTCCAGGAGGAACGCAACTTGTTCAACCAGTCGCCGTCGACGGAGCGGGCGGTCATCAGGACGGCGGCGGGGGTGCCGCGGCGCAGGCTCAGGACGCGCAGGAGTTCGCGCGTGCGCTCGGAGGCGGCGTCGGCGTAGTCGACGACGATCAGGGTGGGTGTGACGACGGTCCCCAGCCAGTCCAAAGGGTCGTCGTTCTTCAGGTAGCCGGTGTACCAGTCGTGCCTGGTGTGCATGCGGTGGGCGAGTTCGAGGGCCAGGCGGGTTTTGCCGGCGCCGCCGGAGCCGTGGACCACCGCGACGCCGGTGAGTTCGCCGGCGGCGACGGAGTGGCACCAGTCGGTGAGGACGGTGAGTTCGTCGCGGGCCTGGAAGGGCACGACGCCGTAGTCGGCGCGCAGGAGCTGCATGGGAGTGCGGGCGCGTTCGGGGACGGTGTCCAGGGTGATGTACGGCTCCCGCAGCGGGTCCCCGGCCGGGCGGTCGGTGGTGGGGTGGGTGGCGCCCGCGCGCCACAGGTGCTTGATGTCCACTCCGACGCGCCACGTCCAGGCAGCGGCGGTTCCGTCGGATGGGGGCGGGGTGAGATAGCGGGCGGCGGAGCGGGTCGCCTCGTCGAAGTCCGCGTTCAGGCCGCGTGTACTCGTGGTGGCAAGGCCCTTGGCGATCCCGACGGGGTCGACGAGTACGAGCGGTGGCCTGCGGCCGGAGCCCGACTCGCTGGCGAGCCGGTCCCATGCGGGGGGCGGGGTGTGCCACACGCCCGAAGATCCGCCTTCCTCCCCGTCCACGTCGCGGACCCACACGCCGAGGAGGGCGTGCGAGGCCCCGCCGCTCGTGGAGTCGACCAACACGATCACCGGGTGCAGGCCCGCCTTGAGGCAGGCGCCCGCCATGACCAGCGCGAGGTCGAGGCAGGTGCCGCGGCCAGGGGCCCACAGGACCTCGCCGGGTTCACGGATGGCCTGCCGGCCGGCGTCGTCGGTGGGTTCCTCGTGGTCGTAGACGATCCCGTGTGCGGCCAACGCCTCGTAGACGGCCCGGAGTTGGGTGATCCTGCTGTCCACGAGCGCTGCGGGTGGCAGATCGCGGACGAGGCCGGCGACCTCGTCGGGCACGACGTACCGTGCGAGTGCGGCGTCGTCGCCGGTCAGGCTCCACGTCGGCCAGATGCTCACGGAGACACCACCGTGACCAGGTCGGTCGCCGTCAGGTCGCCGGCGCCGGGGACGGCCTCGGCCTCCACGGTGATCTCGTACACCCCTGGGGGTTGTCCGATGAGTTCGCAGACGTACGTTCCCGAGGTCGAGTCCGCCGCGAGGGCCACCTCGACACCCGGTCCGCCGGGCGGGGAGTCGGCGGGGCGCAAGGTCGCCCACACCTCGACTCCGGCCGGGGGCCCGGCGGGGGCGTCCTCGCCGCGAAGGGCGACGTGCACGGGCAGGGGGGTGTGCTCGGCATGGACGTCGTCGATGTCCAGGCCCAGGGTGGTGCGGTGTCGGTCGCCGCGGACGGCGTCCAGTGTGGGCCGTTCCTCGTAGTGGGTGAGGGCGGGGGCGACCCAGGGGGCGGCGGACATGGGGCCGTGTTTCTCGGCGACGCGCATGGCCAGGGTGTTGTGGCCGCTCATTTCCCAGGGCACGGCCGAGCATGCCGGGACGGTGCCGTCGCCGAGTTCGTCCTGGCGGCCGGCCAGGCCCAGCCAGGTCGGTTGTTCGCCCGTCATCCGTAGGCTCTTTCCGTCCCAGTGGGCGACGCCGTCGGTGGCGTGGCTCCATCCCAGCCGCGGCACCATCTCGGTCGTGCGTGGCAGCACGTCCCACGCCTGCTTGATGTCGGCGTGCACCCGCGCGCCGGTCTCGACCCGCGAGCGCAGCCATTCCATCGGCAATTCGCCCGGATACAGCGGGCGTTGGGTCCTGTTGTCCCACACCGCCGGGTATTGGGGAAGGAGTTCCGCGATGGCGGGCCAACGGGTGAGGGCGCCTTCCCGGCCCCCGATGGCGTGCCGCAGGGGGATGCCGTTGACCATCCAGTCGAGTGCCTTGGGTGCGCCGCGGTGGGGGGTGCCCAAGGTGACCAGGGAGCGGCAGACCCGCCAGCCCTCCAGCGGGCCGAGCCAGTAGCGGGCGACGAGCCCGCCCATCGAGTGCGCCACCACCACGACGCGGCCCGCGCGTTCCTTCTCGTCGTAGTCCTTGAGGCGGTCGTGGGCATCGGCGGCCAGGCGGTGTGCGGCTTCGGCGGCGCCCATCCGGAAGTCGTAGGGGAACAACACCACGTCGGCGGCGAGGTTACGGGCGTCGGGATGCCCTCGGTCCACGACGGCACCGGCCCCCACCTGATTGATCAGCCGTTCGTAGCCGTGTACCGGCGTCCAGCCCACCAGTCGCTTCGACGTGATCAGCCCGACCGGCCGCAAACCGATGTCCGGATCGAGCCTGCCCGGACGCAGGAACGACGCGGCGATGTCCCCCAGCCCCGCGTCCCACACCCGCCGGCCCGGCCCCTTCCCCGATGGCGGCTCCTCCAGCACACTCCCGCCGATCCCGGGCACCACGTACACCAATTGCCGACGACCCATCCCCGACCCCCTCGCCTGCCCGCACGACGAGCCGACCGGGTTCCCCCGGGAACACGCCCCGTGTGTCGGGCACATCGTCGGAGCCGAATGTCGTCCCTGTCGGGCCGACCATGCTCCGTGGGATCGAGGTTAGAGCGTCATCGGGACGGCGGCGGGGTCTTTGAGGCACCCGAGGATGACGACTCCGAGGCGCGGCAACGACATATCGGCAAACTCCAGGTGTCGGCGAACACGCCGATGCTAGTCGCGGACACGCCCTTGTTCTGCACGTCGCACACATGCCCACGACATGGAGGAGAGAGTTGACAAGCCTCCTGTTCCCTCTCCTTGGCTATGACCACGCTGCCCTATATATGGGGACACGAGCCACAGCGGTCAGCGGTCAGTTCTCAACAGCGTCCACAATCTGGCCTGGTTCATCGTCCGCCGCCCGCGGGGCCTGGTTGCCGCCGCCATCCAATACGGCCATCTCCGCGTCCAGATGACCCTCGGCTACGCCGGAAGCTACGCCTCGGGCTTCCCCGACGACCTCGCGTTCGAGGACTGGCTGGCCCGACTGGACACCCTCGCCGACGCACACGAGCGCCTACGTGAAGGCGAGCAGGTCAGCGGCCCAGCAGCCGAGACCTACCGGCACCGCGTCCAGGCCGCCACACGCTTCGCCGGCCGAGTCCTGCGTACCAAGCGACACGCCAACGCCATGCTCACCAACCCCGACTTGCAGATCTTCCCCGGCAAGGGCATGACCTGCGTCCTGGACCCCAAGAGGGCAGCCTGCCGCCTCCGCAGCGAGGAGGACGGCACCCGCCGCACCCCCGACCTCGACGACTGCCGTCCGAACTGCGTCAACATCGCGCGGACCGATCGCGACATCGAACACGTCCTCGTCCAGATCGAGCGACTACGGCCGCTCGTCGACGACCCGCTGGCCCCCGCCTTCCGACACGCCCGCGAACAGCACGAACTCGACCGCCTCGAACGCATCGTCACCGCCCACGACCACACCGGAGAACCCCACGATGGCCACTGACCGCGACGCCGAACGCGACGCCATCACCGCAGCGATCCAGCGGCTCCTCGACGGCCGTCCAACCCGGTCCACTGGGGCGCTCACCACGCTGCAACTTGCCGCCGAGGCAGGCGTCAAGCGCTGGGTCCTCACCCACAAGCACGTTGACCTGAAAGAAGAATTCACCCGCCGAAAGTCCGAGGTAAACGGCATCCCGCCCGCATTCCAGCATCTGCACGCCCGCGTAGTAGACGCCGAAGCCATCGCCCGCGCACTGCGGGAGGACAACGGCCGGCTTCGCGAGCGCGTCGCCGTCTATGCCCAGGTCATCCACGAACTACGCACCGAGCTGGACCGGCGCACCGACATCAGAGGTCAGCACAGCCTCGTCCGGACTCTGCCCACCAGCGCCACTTGATGCGCGAGGCTCCCGGGGCGCTGTCAGGGACCCTTTGCACTCTCGCTGGGGTCGGTAGCTGTGATCTGTTCAACGAACCGCCGTACCTGCTCCTCGACGGGCTCCTGCGCAGTCACGGACATGACGTGCCAGCGGTACGTACCGCCTTCGTCGAACTGGCTGGTGACGAAGGGCATGACTACTTCAGCGGACTCCCCCCGCTCTTGCACACGGATGCCGTGCACGAACGGCTGGCAGTCCCACCGCTTGTACCAGCCGGTTGCAGCGATCCGGTGGGCCAGTAGACGGGCCGCCGTGTCTACGGGCTCCTCCCAGCTGTGGTCAGCTACGACCCGAGCCAGTTCGGCGTCGTACTGTGAGGCGTCGAAGCGGACCTCCGGTGGGACAGGGACCCGGATGTCGTTGGTGTTCTCCCAGCTCACCCACTCGACGTGATCGCCACGACGCTGGATGGTGACGAACACTCCTCCACAGCAATCGGTGACGCAGTCGTTGTTCGACAGTTCGACACGGCGAGGCTCGCGAGCGGCCCACAGCGGCCACGTCTCCGATGAACCGAGCCACATCTGGTGATAGCAGCTTGAATCACCGTCCGGATGTATCTCCTCCAGCACGTCATGGTCGTCGATCAAAGGACGTATGCCCGCCCCCTTCATGATCGCCTGAGGATGCGGAAGGACAGGACGGAGAGCAAGGACGCTCACCGGCGCAACGTGTTCCATGCCGCCCATGATCCCCGATCAGGAGCGCAGGATGGGAGCCCCGCCGGTGGGCCTGAGCCTCACCTCTGTCTGAGCGCGGGCGTATGGACCGGTTCGGCACTCAGCGCAGCGAGCCGACAACAGCTCGGAGTAGGCGAGAGAACAGGCGGTCGCCACCGTGCAAGCGGTCTCACGGAACTCCTTGCCCGAGCACTTCGGGAACGCGGCCGCGAGGTCGAAGTCGAGCACCTGCACGTCCATCTGCCGCGCGTGCTCAAGACGCCCGCCGGTACCCGCACCGCCAACCCCGAGCAGGAGACCGCCCGATGATCCGTCGTATCTTCCGCCGCTGCGGTCACGCCCCCGGCGTCCTCACCCCCGAGGATCACAGCCTGCTGCGCACCTGACCAGACATCAAGCGGCCCCCTCCCTCCGGACCTCGGTCTGGCGGAGGGGGCCGTTTTCTGCGTTCTGGGGCGCTCCCTACACGACGTCATCGGTGACGCCCTGGGGCGCCGGATCGCATTCGAGGAGATGACGCCGGACGAGTTCCGAAGCCTGTGGGAGGGTACGGTGCCCAGTTCGGTCGTCGACATGCTGCTCGCCGCGTGGAGCGCGGCGGTCGGACAGCCCGCGTACATCACCACTGCGGTGGCCGACATCCTCGGGACGGCGCCGCGAACGTTTCGCCAGTGGGCCGTCGACCACGCCACCGCGTTCACGGAGGGTTCGTAACCTCGTCGACCGCGACCTGTGCCCCCGGCCGCAGCCCTCAGTCCGCCGTCGCCCCGGCCCTCGCCCCCGGGACGTGCCGGGCGCGTGGGCGCGTGAGGCTCAGGCAGCCCGGGGCATCGTGCGTACCGACGCGCGCCTGCGGTCCAAGTGCGCGACATCGAGTGGCGCCTGCTGGCCCGACTGAATAGTGCAGGGTTAGAACACCGCCTCTTCACCAGTCCGGCCAGCGAGCCCGGTGCCGTCCCGATCACCGCCATGCGGCACCCGGCCGCCCCGGCGGCGGCCGCCACCATTCCCAACCCCGATCACGGGACGGTGCCCGCAACCTGGGCGGCCTGACACCCCGACCGAACACGGCCAAGGCCCGTGCTCCCCGCGAACATCGCAGGGATTGCGGGCTTTTGTGCGTTTCAGGGCTTCACGGCGAGTCGGTGCTTCCAGCCGCGCGAGCGCAGCTTTGCTGGTGGACCCAAGCACTCTGATTCAGTACCGGGACGAGCTCGCCGACCTGATGCGCGAGCGATTCGGCCCGAAGAAGGACCGGCCCGTGCGGTACCTGGCAGCGTTTTCCCTGACCAGCAAAACCGTCGATCTCCTCAGGGAAGGCGACTTCGCTGCCGTCCCGCGAGCAGCGCTCCGAGGAGAGCGTGAGAGCAGGGGACCTGACAGGCCCGTCGGCTGGTCGTCTTCCGACTACTTTGGCCTCGCCCTGCAAACGGACCTCGGTGAACTCGACGCGGTCGAAGGCCGCCGGGAGGCGTGGCACATCATGTGCGCCATGCGCAGCATCCTGACGGGCGACCTGTTCAGCCCGTTCGTCCGCTGCGCCTACGACGCCTGGGAGAACACCGTGGAGGTCGTCCACCGAGTGCCAGCCAGGGTGTAGCTCTTCAGGCGGGACGGGGCCCAGCCGCACTCCGCCTCCACCCATTGCGAGCACCCGGTGAAGCCCTCCGGCCGGCCCCGCGAGCCGCAGTCCGCTACAGCACGCCTGGTCAAAGTTCGGCGAGATCGGTCAAGGTCCGCCCGGTTCTGGAAGCGGCTCCGGGGAAGCGGACCGGTCGAAAGACCGAAACCGCGCCCCGGGCCGACTTCACCAGCCGGATGAGGGCGAACTGGTTAAATCGCATACTCAGCCTGAAATGCGACGCACAGAAAGGCGGCATAGGCGGCCGATCTCCAAGTCGCCGGTATGGCGCGACTTTGGAGCCCCTGGCGGGCCGTCAGAGCGCCGCACAGCCGCGCGTCAGTTTCCCTGGATGGGGTGGAGGTAAGTAAGCTCGCCTCATGTTGCCCTCAAATCAACAAGATGACAGGCAGAAGGTTACCTTCAAGCTGCCAGCATCTCTGAAAGCCCACCTCAAGATCCGTGCAGCAGAGCTCCGCATGGATATCCAGGACGCTGTGGCCGACGCGATGACTGAGTGGAAGGACGCCCCTCGGGGGGAAGTCGCCCAAGTCGACACCGCTGGAGCGCCACCATTCGCGACCTGGCTGACCGACGCAATGACTTCGCAGTTCAAGGCAGAGTGCAGCGCCCGGGGGATTCCGTACGTTCAGGGACTTGCCCAGGCTGTGTCTCTTTGGCTCACCACGCACCCCTCCCCCCGCCACCAGCCTCTGGAACGCACCACTCGCCGCTTCGTCGTTTGCAACCAGAAGGGCGGAGTAGGGAAGACCGCGGTCACGGCCGGCCTCGGCGGAGCCTTCGCAGAGGATGCCGAACTCGCCCGCCTCGCCATGCTTCTGACGGATAAAGAACCGGCACCCGAAGCAGGGGCTCTCGACCTGGTCGAGACAGTGGATTCCTACGAGGCCCCGCAGCTCCGAGTTCTGATGGTGGACTACGACCCGCAGGGCCACTTGTCGAAGCAGCTCGGTGTGCCACAGCTCCCCGCGAGCGGCCCCAGCCTCGCGAAGTTCATGTCGCGGCAGACTTCCGGCGACATCCACGACCTGATCGTCCCCGTGGACGACGAGCGCTTCGGCGGTCGACTGGACCTGCTGCCCTCCTGCCAAGACGCCTTCCTGCTGGACGTGATGATCTCGACGGCCCGCAACCGGCAAGCCACGCTTGAGCATGCCCTTGAACCCCTTGAGCCGCTCTACGACGTCATCATCATCGACTGCCCGCCGAGCCTGGGTATGGCGATGGACGCCGCGATCTACTACAGCCGCCAGCGGGACGGCGAGCGCGAGGGAGAATCCGGCATCCTCATCGTGGTGCAGGCAGAGGACTCATCAGCCGACGCCTACAACATGCTCGTCGAGCAGATCGACGACGGCATGACTGACTGGCGCATCACGGCCGCGTACCTGGGCCTCGTGGTCAACCTCTACGACGCCCGGGACGGACACGTCGTCACCAGCTCCCTCAACGAATGGCGCGCCCTTGGAGAGCCCCGCGTCATAGGAGTCATCCCCCGCCGCAAGGAGCAGCGCGAAGCAGCTCGCGCCCGACGGCCGCTTCTGGCCTACGACCCGTCCTGTGTCCAGTCCCGCGTCATGCGCCACATCGTCAAGGAGATCTCTTGAGCCCCGACCGTCGAAAGAGTGCCGCTGAACGCAGCGGCCCCAGCGCAGCCTTCGGCTCCGCCCGAGCACCCCGCAGCACTCGGGGGCAGATCATTGACTCCGTAGTCGGCGCTCCGCCGTCGTCCGTTCCGACCGACCTCGTCGCCGAGAACCCGGCCAACCCCAGGCGCGACTTTGACGAGGCCTACCTGGACAGCCTCGCCCGGAACCTCCGGGAAGTCGGGCAGATCCAGACAGCCACCGTCATGACCCGCCTCGCATTCCTGGTCGCACACCCTGAGCACAAGGACGTCATTCCGGCCGACAGGGAGTACGTCGTCATCGACGGCCACTGTCGGCTGAGAGGAGCGCAGAGGGCTGGCATCGACCTGCGGATCACGGTGGACGACTCTTCGGCTGGCACTCGGGAGGACCTTCTCGCCGCGGCTTTGTCTGCGAACCATTTCCGCAAGGACCTCACACCGATCGAGGAAGCCGAGGCCATCGAAGCCCTGGTGGGGTTTCACGGCAGTGCTGCTGCGGTTGTGACGGTCCTCGGTGGCGCAGTCAATGGCTCCTGGATCTCCACGCGACGAGCCCTCCTCAAGCTGCCGGAACCGATCCAGCAGCGCGTCGCCGAGAAGAAGGTCCCCATTGCTATCGCACGCAAAGCGGGGAGTCTCGGCAGCGCTGAGGAACAGACCGCCTTCGTGGACGCCAAGATGGCAGAACGGAAAGCGGAGCAGTTGCGCAAGCCGAAACCAGTCAGGGGCCGGGCCGCTGCAGCCAAGAAGAAGGAACTTCACAACTCCCCCGCCGGAGCGGGCCCTACTACAACGCTGCTGTCGCCTGAGAGCACTCCGGACGCAGCCTCTCCAGCGGCGCATCAGCACAGCGTGCCAGAACCTCGCGTCGAGCCGTCAACAACGCACGATTCTCAGGTCGACTGGACGAACCCCGAGGCCATCACTGCCGTCATCCTGGAACGTTGCTCACCCGACGTCGTGCAGAGCGTCGCCCAGGGCCTACTCGGCAGCCTCTGAACGCGTCACCGGCTTTTACCGCGTAAAAGTCTGCCTTGCGAGTCACAGCGCCCGGCGGCTTCGGGCTCCCGTTTTTACGCGGTAAAAGTCAGCGGGCGGCCGCTCTCGCTGAGCCCAGCACCACCTCCTTATAACGAGGCAGGCCGCCTGACTCCGGAAGGCTTAGCACGGACAAACGCTCGCCTTGGCTACCCAGGGCAGCCCTGGGCCGTGGCAGTCTCCGGTCGAGGAGCGTGCGCCGGTTTTTACCGCGTAAAAGTCTGCCCTGCAGAGCCAGAGAGACGGGTGACACCCAGCTCCCGAGTTTTACGCGGTCGAACCCAGCGCCCTCGCCGAGGTGCCGGCCACCGCTCGCAGGTTCGTGTGCCAGCCGACCGCACAGGTTCAGCACCACCAAGTGATCACTATTCGCTGACGATCCGCGATGTATGTCGCCGAGCAGGTAGCGCTGGTGACCCATCGTGAGAGTGTGAAGCAAGATGATGCAGATGACGGAGGGGCGAGGCATGACCCAGAACAGGCCACCAGTCCTCCTCACCCGAACGCACCGAATCCTCATCGGCGTGGTGATCACGGGCGCGGTGCTCATCGCCGCGATCGGTTTCGCGGGTTCGTACGCGGCGGTGCGCGAGCTCGCCCTGCAGAAGGGCTTCGGGAACTTCTCGCTGGTCTTCCCGATCGGCATCGACGCCGGCATCTGTGTCCTGCTCGCCCTGGACCTGCTGCTGACCTGGATGCGCATCCCGTTCCCGCTGCTGCGCCAGACGGCCTGGCTGCTGACCGCCGCGACGATCGCCTTCAACGGCGCCGCGGCCTGGCCCGACCCGCTCGGCGTCGGCATGCACGCGGTCATCCCGGTGCTGTTCGTGGTCTCCGTCGAGGCCGCCCGGCACGCCGTGGGCCGAATCGCCGACATCACGGCCGACAAGCACATGGAGGGCGTGCGGCTCACCCGCTGGCTGCTCTCCCCCGTGCCGACGTTCCGGCTGTGGCGGCGGATGAAGCTCTGGGAGCTCCGGTCGTACGAGCAGGTCATCAAGCTCGAACAGGACCGGCTCATCTACCAGGCCCGCCTCCAGGCCCGCTTCGGCCGCAACTGGCGCCGCAAGGCACCCGTCGAGTCCCTGATGCCGCTGCGCCTGGCGAAGTACGGCGTTCCGCTGGCCGAGACCGCCGGGGCCGGCCTCGCCGCCGCAGGCATCGAACCGGCCCTGCTGCCCCCGGCCCCCGCCCTGGCCCAGGCCGCTCAGGTCCCGATGCAGAGGCAGAGCCCTGTCCTTGAGGCCCCTGCCGCGCAGGAGACGGAACTCGCACAGCAGCGTGCCGGAGAACCGCAACCGTCATCCCAGGTGCCTTCGGCAGCCGCTGTACGGCAGTCCGAACCGGCACCGGACGATGTCAGGGCCGGCGGGCGCCTCGCGGACGCCTACCAGACCTGGCTCGCCACCTATGCCTCCGAGCCGACGAGCGAGCAGTTCGCTCTCTGGCTCCAGGACCGATACGGCATCGCCACGGCAGCCGGAGACCCGTTGTCCGACCAGCAACTGGAGCCCCTGCTGCGAGTGCTGAAGCAGCACGGAGCGCCCGTGCCGGAAGACGGGCCCGGCCCCGACGCTCCCCAGGACGCACTCGACGAAGAGACATGGGTCGACTACTTCTACAACGCCTGGCTCACGTACGCGGCGGAACGGGGCTCGCACCCCGATGCCGCGGCCCTTGCCGAGTACGTGTACCAGCGCGACGGCATCATGGGAGCCACCGGGCAGCCCGTTACCGCAGACGAACTGCGGAGCTACGTCGTCCAGTTCCAGGAGCAGGACCAGGACGACGATGGGACTGCGCCTGCTCCGCAACGCCAGGCTCAATACAACGGCGACTACGACCCCGAGGCCGATCCGGCACCGGCGGAAGCGGACCAGACCGGCAAGACGGCCCCCGATCACGAGGGTGAGGAGAGCCCCGACGACGACCCGGAGGAGCGGCTCGGTACGCCACCATGGTTCGCCGCCGACCAGCAGGATCAAAAGCGGCCGACAGATCGGCATGCCGTACACGCGTCCGGTGGTGAGAGCAGCGGCCGCAGCGTCGTCCAGGTGCGAGTCCCGAAGCCCCGTGATGAGGACGAGCCCGACGCCAGGGAGCCGGCCCCGTACGTCCGTGAGAGCAAGGCCGAGCAGGAGGTCGAGCAGCAGGACGGCTCTCACCTGACGGGCCCGGCACGGGTGGAATTCCACTACCGACAGTTGTCACCGGAGGAGCAGAAGCGTTCGGCGAAGGCTCTTGCTCCGGTCCTGGCGGAGCGCTGCGGCTACCAGGAGGGCACGGTGCGGAAGTACCTCGGGCCGATCAAGCGGGCCGCCGGCGTGTGACGTTCCACTGCTGTGGAATGCGGGCGAGCTGCCCGGAGCGCTGCACAGGGGTGGGGGTGGAATCCACGGATTCCACCCCCACCCTCTTCTGCTGTCCCGGCCCCGCGTGCGCATCCGGGACCACTGCTTTGCGGCACTGGGGCAGCGGGCGTGCGGTCGGGGAGCGCTGGGGTGAGGCCCGGCGTCGACTCAGGGGTGGAACGCTGTGACCTGCGATTTTCCAGCGTGGGTCAGCGTTTGGGTCATACTCCGCTTGTGTCTTCCGCGCTGCTGTCGCTGCTCGTCGAGAGGGTGGGCGGTGCTGTCTGCGGGCCCGGCCAACAGTGGGGGACTGGTCGTTCTGTGTGGGAGCGGCCGGGTGGAAAACGGGAACGATGTCGCTGCGGCAGGCGCGGCCGGGGGTGGAAATTTCCACGTTCCTGGTGGCCTTGCGGTCGGCGCGGTGGCTGGGTTGGTGAGCGGGTTTTCCACCCTGCTGCAGGAGCCTTCGGCGGGCGAGGACCTGGGCGGCGGGGGTGGAACGTAGCTGCGTCTCCGGTTGTGCTGTGTGACGGTCTGTCGTTGTGCCGGGCGCTCGTGGCCGGCACTGCGGGCGTGGCGGGCCGCTCAGGGCGGGCGCTGGCAGAGATGGCCGTCCAGCGGGAGGCCGGTCTCCTGGACGGGTGACCGGACCGGTGCTGATCCATTCAGGGGCAGCAGGTGCCGCGTCAGGGTGGCGGGCGGTCTCCTCTTCACAGCGGCCAAACTTTCAGTGGAACTTGAAGTGTGGTGGTGGGTGTGTCACCCTCGCCCCATGAGCAAACCGGATTTTGCAGCACTGCGGAAGCGAGTCGAGAAAGCGGAGAAAGTTGCCGACGGCTACAGGACCGAGCTGTACGAAGCCGCCGTCTTTGAAGCCATGAAATCGACCACGTACGGCCACGTCTCCGCCGTTGCCCGGGAGTCAGGCATCAACGTTCAGCACCTTCGCGACCTCATCAACAAGGCCGACCCCGGATGGCTCGCCAAAGCGTCCGAGGAGCGCCAGGCCGCCAAGTCCAAGCGCAAGGAAACAGCGTGACGTGACATGAGCACAGCCCCGGCCGGACACCCCAACCCCTGCCGAGCACAGCTGTATGCCAGCACGCGCTGACCTGCAATTTTCCAAGTGGGTCAGCATTCGGGTCAGTCTGCTGTCCCTTGCAATGCACTTGCACCGGCCCATACGTCGCAGGCCCTGCACTTCACCGGAGGTGCAGGGCCTGCGACGTCCATCGGGACCCCTACGGCCTCGGGCGCGGGCGCGGTACTCCTTGACCGTCCCCGCGCAGTGGGGATCGGCCGGCCCAGCCTGTTACAGCAGACGGAGGACCTGCTCCGTCTCCTCGTCCATGGAGGAGCCCAGCTCCAGGAGGAGTTCGTCGAGCTGCCGGATCGAGGATTCGAGCGCGGCTTCTTCACCGAGTAGAGACAGCGCCCGGAACTTGTGGCGCCACAGGTACTCCATCTCCCGCGCGACGGTCAGGCCGCGGGTGGCTGCCCAGAGGGCGTTGCGTGCGTCGCCGCGGGCGAGGTACCGGTCCGCGAGGTCGTCGGCCGCGTCCACGATCGCGGAGGTCATCTCCTGGGCCAGGGATTCCGCCCACGCGTACCGGCGGGAGGGGATGCCGGAGAAAGGCCGTCCGTGTACGAGTTCCAGTGCCTGGCGCAGCAGGCCGGGCCGTCGGCGGCTCGGCTGGAGTGGGCCAGCTGCTGGAACCGGTCCCAGTCGTAGTCCACTCCGGCCAGCCGGTAGAGCTTGTCGGGCTGGGTGCTCACGTGGGGGAGGTGCTTGTTGCCCTGGGCGTCGGCGCCCAGCCACCTGCGGACGTCTCCGAGGCGGGTGTTTCGGGTGTCGCGGGTGACGAGTCCGCCGGGTGCGAGGACAGTGCCACACCGGGACCATCCCCGCGGGTGCGGGGAGCAGGCATGGCGTGGTGGACCAGGCACAGCAACGCTGGGACCATCCCCGCGGGTGCGGGGAGCAGATGCCGCTGGTTCTGGGCCGGGCCATCTCTGAGGGACCATCCCCGCGGGTGCGGGGAGCAGAACCTGACCGGCACCGGCTGGTCGGCGCTGGAGGGACCATCTCCGCGGGTGCGGGGAGCAGTCACTGGTCAACGAGGGGACCAGGCGCCCCACGGGACCATCCCCGCGGGTGCGGGGAGCAGACTGCCTCCGGGGTGTCGCTTCAGAAGTCCATGGGACCATCCCCGCGGGTGCGGGGAGCAGTGTGCCCGTGACGAGCAGTTCCTGCGCGGCGAGGGACCATCCCCGCGGGTGCGGGGAGCAGGTCACGTAGATCGTCACGTCGTCGGTGGTGCGGGGACCATCCCCGCGGGTGCGGGGAGCAGTCGACGGTGGCGCCGGTGGTGCGCAGGCGCGCGGGACCATCCCCGCGGGTGCGGGGAGCAGGGCGTCGTTGTTCACGGGGCGCTGCTCCCGTTGGGACCATCCCCGCGGGTGCGGGGAGCAGTCGCGTACAAGGACTGACGGGCCCTGCTGCTCGGGACCATCCCCGCGGGTGCGGGGAGCAGACCACCTTCGGGTTCGACATGGAGGCGACGTAGGGACCATCCCCGCGGGTGCGGGGAGCAGAGGGCTTCACCCCAGGAGCATTCGCAGGCCGGGGGACCATCCCCGCGGGTGCGGGGAGCAGGCACGATCCTTTGACCAGGGGTTATGCGGAGCGGGACCATCCCCGCGGGTGCGGGGAGCAGACGCTGAGGCACCAGCAGTGCGGGACGGCCATGGGACCATCCCCGCGGGTGCGGGGAGCAGCCTGCCCGGGCGGGCCGCTCGGCCCAGGAACGGGGACCATCCCCGCGGGTGCGGGGAGCAGAAGCCGCATACCCGCGGCATCGTTAACGGACGGGGACCATCCCCGCGGGTGCGGGGAGCAGGCCGAGCGGGTCACCCAGACCCGGCGGTGGATGGGACCATCCCCGCGGGTGCGGGGAGCAGAACCTGAGCGGCACCGGGTGGTCGTCGCTGGAGGGACCATCCCCGCGGGTGCGGGGAGCAGATCGTCCAACATGGGGGGCTCCTCTGCGCGCCGGGACCATCCCCGCGGGTGCGGGGAGCAGGTGCTGCTTCCGTCCACGTAGATACGCGCCCCGGGACCATCCCCGCGGGTGCGGGGAGCAGGTGGCTAAATCAGTCCCGGCAGCACCCAACTAGGGACCATCCCCACGGGTGCGGGGAGCAGCACTGGCCCCCAATCTCGGGCCCGTTGCCCGTGGGACCATCCCCGCGGGTGCGGGGAGCAGCCCGGCCCGGAAGGCAGGCAAGTGATGTCGAAGGGACCATCCCCGCGGGTGCGGGGAGCAGACGCCGTCCCGCTTCGAGGGGCGGAAGTCCGTGGGACCATCCCCGCGGGTGCGGGGAGCAGGAATTCTCCGACCGCGGGATGTTCCCCACCGGGGGACCATCCCCGCGGGTGCGGGGAGCAGAAGGCCGGTTCGTATGTCTCCCGGAAGACGTCGGGACCATCCCCGCGGGTGCGGGGAGCAGTACCGGAAGATCCAGCAGTGGGCAACGCGCGCGGGACCATCCCCGCGGGTGCGGGGAGCAGGAGGAAGCCCAGAAGGCCGCCGGCAAGGCGCAGGGACCATCCCCGCGGGTGCGGGGAGCAGGCCGAGGGCGACCCGGAGCGCGGCATCGAGGCGGGACCATCCCCGCGGGTGCGGGGAGCAGCCGCGGATCCGGGCAGCGAGTTAGTGCCTACGGGGACCATCCCCGCGGGTGCGGGGAGCAGAACACCTTGCAGTGCGACCAGTGCGGGGGCTGGGGACCATCCCCGCGGGTGCGGGGAGCAGTTGGCCCGCGCGTCGATCGCGTCCAGATCGGCGGGACCATCCCCGCGGGTGCGGGGAGCAGTCCTCCGGTGCCCCGGACGCCTGCTCCGGATGCCGCGTCCCGGGACCATCCCCGCGGGTGCGGGGAGCAGCTTCCGGGGCCGGGCGCTCTGTTCTGCGGGCGGGGACCATCCCCGCGGGTGCGGGGAGCAGCCGTGGTCGGGGTCGGTTTCGATCAGCAGCCCGGGACCATCCCCGCGGGTGCGGGGAGCAGCTCTGCCGCGTCGGCCACCACGACCACGGGCCGGGACCATCCCCGCGGGTGCGGGGAGCAGAGAGCCGGACGACCAACCCGCTCGCGCGGGCAGGGACCATCCCCGCGGGTGCGGGGAGCAGCAACCAGCTCAGTGTCCTTGAGCTGCAGGCGAGGGACCATCCCCGCGGGTGCGGGGAGCAGCGTAGGGCCCCCTTCCCCTGTTGGGCATGCAGGGGACCATCCCCGCGGGTGCGGGGAGCAGAGGTCGACAGCCCCGATGTACGCGTCATCCACGGGACCATCCCCGCGGGTGCGGGGAGCAGACTGCGTGACCTGCGGCTTTATCGCGGGGGCGCGTAGTTTTCCCACACTTTCACCGATTCCGGCAAAACGTGCATAACGTCCTCGATTTCTTTTCCGCTCAGCTTCAGGCGATGGCAGTGCAAAGCGATCATCCTAGAGCCTGCTCGCCTGCCTTCGCGGGGCTATGCCGGGATCGGAAGATGATTTCTTGAATCTTCGCCATATAGGCATCCTGCAGCACTAATTGCCTGTATTCATCTTTCATGACGGGCGAGAGAGAACCCCGCTCGGGCCTGCGGAGCAGGCTTGACGGGCCGGTTCTGACGGTGTGGGCGAAGCACGACAGGGATTCCGATGGGTGGCTGCCGCTGTGGCGGCACATGGAGGACAGCGCCGCTGTGGCCGGCCTGTTGTGGGACGCGTGGCTGCCCGCGAGCGTACGGAGGTTGATTGCCTCGGCGCTGCCCGGCGGTGAGCAGGACGCGCGGCGGCTAGCCGTGTGGCTGGCGGGGGTGCACGACATCGGGAAGGCGACGCCCGCGTTCGCCTGTCAGGTCGACCAGCTTGCGAACGTTATGCATGCGCAGGGGCTGGAGATGCGCTCGGCGCGAGCCATCGGACCGGATCGCAGGATTGCGCCGCACGGGCTGGCCGGGCAGGCGTTGCTGGGGGAGTGGCTGCAGGAGCGGCACGGTTGGACGGTGAAGCAGACCGGGCAGTTCACGGTCGTCGTGGGAGGGCACCACGGGGTGCCTCCGGAGCACGGGCAGATCGCCGCCCTGCACAAGCACGGGCACCTGCTGCGCACCCCGGGACCGAGCCGAGCCGAGTGGCGGCGTGTGCAGGACGAGCTGCTCGATGCGTGCGCCGACGAGTACGGCGTACGGGACCGGCTGGAGGAGTGGCGGTCGGTGAAACTGCCGCAGCCGGTGCAGGTGCTGCTCACGGCACTGGTGATCGTCGCCGACTGGGTCGCCAGCAACGCCGATCTCTTCCCGTACTTCCCGCAGGACGTCGCCCGCAGCAGCGAGGAGCGGGTGGCCGCGGCCTGGCGCGGGCTGGACCTTCCGGCGCCCTGGTGCCCGGAGGAGCCCGCAGGCGACGCTCAGGAACTCTTCGCGTCCCGCTTCGGGCTGCCAGCAGGCGCGAAGGTCCGGCCGGTACAGGAAGCCGCCGTCGAACTGGCCCGGGCGATGGACGAGCCGGGGCTGATGGTGATCGAGGCACCGATGGGGGAGGGGAAGACCGAGGCCGCTCTCGCGGTCGCCGAGATCTTCGCTGCCCGCTCGGGTGCGGGCGGTGTGTTCTTCGCGCTGCCGACCATGGCCACCGGCAACGCGATGTTCCCCCGCCTCTTGGACTGGCTCAAGCGGCTGCCCGGAGCCGAAGACGCCCGGTACTCCGTCCTGCTCGCCCACTCGAAGGCCGCGTTGAACGAGGACTTCGCCGAGCTGATGCGCGAGAGCGGCCATCGGATTGTCGCTGTCGACGTGGACGCGCCCGAGGAGGCGCGGTGGCGCCCCTCGGACACGACACGGTCCGCTCCCGCCGAGCTCGTCGCGCACGCCTGGCTGCGCG
The DNA here is from genome assembly GCF_045041165.1 of Streptomyces sp. NBC_00057. Taxonomy (NCBI): domain Bacteria; kingdom Bacillati; phylum Actinomycetota; class Actinomycetes; order Kitasatosporales; family Streptomycetaceae; genus Streptomyces; species Streptomyces sp. NBC_00057. Next base: position 210,878 of record NZ_CP108257.1, read on the forward strand.
GCCGCAAGAAGGCCATGCTGTCCTCGTTCGTCGCAGGAACCGTCGACCAGTTGCTGTTCGCCGGGCTCAAGAGCCGCCACCTGGCGATGCGTCACCTCGCGGTCGCCGGCAAGGTCGTCGTCATCGACGAGGCGCATGCCTACGACACGTACATGAGCGTCTATCTCGACCGTGTGCTGTCGTGGCTCGGCGCGTACCGGGTGCCTGTGGTGGTGCTGTCCGCAACCCTGCCCGCCGGCAGGCGCCGCGAGCTCGTCGAGGCGTATGCGGGCGGCAAAGCCGCGGCAGCCCGCAGTGCCGCCGAGTTCGAGGCGGTGGGCAAGGCCCGCGCCTATCCGCTACTGACCGCCGTGGAACCTGGCTGGAAGCCGGTCCTGAGAAGTCCCGAGGCCTCCGCCCGGGGCACGGACGTCGTTCTGGAGCGGATCGACGACGACCTGGACGTCCTCGTCGACCGGCTCACCGACGAACTGGACGGCGGCGGCTGCGCGCTGGTCGTACGCAACACAGTGAGGCGGGTGCTGGAGACCGCGCAAGCGCTCAGGGCCAGGTTCGGCGACGAGCACGTGACGGTCGCCCACTCGTGCTTCATCGACGTCGACCGGGCAGCGAAGGACGCAGATCTCCTGAAACGCTTCGGACCACCCGGCAAAGCGAAAGACCGCCCCACAGGGCCGCACATCGTCGTCGCCAGCCAAGTAGCCGAGCAGTCCCTCGACGTCGACTTCGACCTACTCGTCACCGACCTCTGCCCAGTCGACCTGCTGCTCCAGCGCTTGGGCCGTCTCCACCGGCACCAGCGGGGCGACGAGCAGCACGAACGTCCCAAGCGGCTGCGCCGGGCGCGCTGTCTGGTCACCGGTGTCGACTGGAAGGCCGACGTTCCGGCGCCGGTGCGGGGCTCCGTCGCCGTGTACGGGGCGTACGCGCTCCTGCGGTCCGCGGCCGCGCTCCTGCCCCACTTTGAGGAAGGGTCGAGCCGCCCGGTACGGCTGCCCGGGGACATCAGTCCGCTCGTGCAGACGGCTTACGCCGATGGTTCCGCAGGCCCGGAGAGCTGGGCACCGGCGATGGCCGAGGCCTTCGAACGGTACGAGCGGCACCGCGCCGACCAGGCCGAACGGGCGGCCGTGTTCCGGCTGGAGGAGACCGGAAGGGACGGCAGGCCGCTGTTCGGGTGGGTGGCGGCGGGGGTGGGCGACGCGGACGACACCCGGACCGGGCGGGCCCAGGTCCGCGACAGCAGGGAAAGCCTGGAAGTCGTCGTCGTGCAGCAGCGCGCCGACGGATCGCTGACAACGGTGCCATGGCTGGCACAGGACCGCCACGGCAACCGGCTCGCGGGACTGGAACTGCCCCGGGACCAGGTGCCGCCGCCGAGAACGGCACGGGCCGCGGCAAGCTGCGGACTGAGGCTGCCAATCCAGTTCTCGTACGCCGAAGTCATGGACCGCGCGATCGAGGAGCTGGAGGAGCTCTACGTTCCCGCCTGGCAGGTGAAGGACAGTCACTGGCTCTCCGGCCAGCTGATTCTTGCGCTCGACGAGGACTGTCAGACCCGTCTGGCAGGGTTTTCACTCCGCTACAGCGAGAGCGACGGTCTTGAGGTGACCAGTGCCTGAAACAAGCGAAGAGACAGCGGGTGTGCTGTCGTTCGACCTGACCACACAGCCCTGGATTCCGGTGCTGAGGCTGGATGGTACTCAGGACGAGTTGTCGCTGCGGGAGGTGTTCGAGCAGGCCGGCACCCTGCGCCGGCTCGTCGGGGACCTGCCCACCCAGGAATTCGCCCTGGTACGCCTGCTGCTCGCCCTGGCGCATGACGCGCTCGACGGACCGCGAGACGCCGAGCACTGGGCAGATCTGTGGGCGGATGAAAACTGCTTCGCGTCCCTGTCCGCCTATCTCGACGAACACCGCGGCCGGTTCGATCTGCTCGATGCCCATGCACCGTTCTTCCAGGTCGCCGGGCTGCACACGGCGAAGAACGAGGTCTTCCCGCTCAACCGCATCGTGGCCGATGTCCCCAACGGCGAGCCCTTCTTCAGCTCGAGGATGCCCACAGTCGACCGGCTCACGTTCGCCGAGGCCGCCCGCTGGGTCGTCCACACACACGCCTACGACACCTCCGGCATCAAGACCGGCGTCGCGGGCGACGACCGGGTCAAGGGCGGCAAGGTGTATCCGCTCGGAGTCGGCTGGGCCGGCAACCTCGGAGGAGTCTTCGCGGAGGGGCACACACTGCGGGAAACGCTCTTGCTCAACCTCGTGGCTCCTGCCGACACCCCCGGCCTGAGTTCCGACGGCCACGATGACCTTCCTGCCTGGCGGCGCGAGGCGTGCGGGCCGGGCGAAAGTCCGAAGCGTCCACCCACGGGCGTACGTGACCTGTACACGTGGCAGTCGCGGCGCCTGCTCCTGCACGCCGACGCCGACGGCGTACACGGCGTGGTCCTCGGGTACGGCGACCCGCTCCTCGCGCGCAACAAGCACGGCTTCGAACCGATGACCGCCTGGCGGCGCAGTACGGCGCAGGAGAAGAAGCATGGCGAACCCCTGGTCTACATGCCCCGCGAACACGACCCGGCCCGTTCCGCGTGGCGGGGGATCGCCTCTCTGATTGCCGACCGGGCTGAGGCGTCCCAGAGTGCGGAAGCCGCGAACCATCTGCGGCCCAGGGTCCTCGAATGGATCGCGCGTCTGGTGACGGACGGCGAGCTGGAGCCGGGCTTCCTCGTCCGGGCCCGGATCGTCGGCGTCCAGTACGGTACGCAGCAGTCCGTGATCGACGAAGTCGTCGACGACCACATCTCCATCGCGGTGGTCCTGCTTCATCAGCACAACCGCGAGTTCGCCGAACAGGCCGTCGGTGCCGTCACCGACGCCGACGACGCCGTCAAAGCACTCGGCGACCTCGCAACGGACCTCGCCCGCGCCGCCAATACCGAGACCGAAGGACCCGGTGCCGCGGCACGCGATCTCGGTTTCGCCGCGCTCGACGCTCCGTACCGCACGTGGCTGGCTGGCCTGGACGGACAGGGGGATCCGTACGAGCAGCGTGCCGAATGGCAGCGGCGGGTGCACCGGATCGTGTGCAGGCTCGGCGATCAGGTCATCACCGAGGCCGGAGACGCCGCATGGCAAGGCCGGACCATCTCGGTCAAGAACGGGACCGAATGGCTCAACTCCGCTCTCGCGGGCAAGTGGTTCCGATCCCGCTTGGACAGGTGCCTGGGCCACCCGAATCTTCCCGACCAGCCGCCGGGGGCGGGCAGCGCCCCGGTGACCGAGACCGCCACGAAGGTGCACGCATGACTACCGCCACCGCTCCGCCCACCGTCCGCCAGCGTGTCGAACAGCTCGCCGGCGAACGCATCACCGCGCTCCAGCGCGGATACCTGGCTGACGAAGCGAAGGCCGTGGCAGCCCTCGCCAGGCTCCGCAGAGGTGCGGGCCGTGAAGCCGGACAGCTCCCCGACCTGTGGAATCTCGTCGACGTCACACCACTGCACGAACCGCACAACGGCGCCCAGGCGCTGAGCGAAAGGGAACTGGTCTGCGCCGAAGACGCCCTGCACGTGGCCCTCACCTTGTGGGCCCTGCACCAGCAGTCACGCCGCGAAGCCAAGATGCACCAGAGCGGCAGCCGCGGAAAGCCGCGCGGAGTAGGCGCCGCCGTGCGCCGCATGATGAAGCCGGGCGAGATCGACGAACCCCTGCGCAAACGCCTGGTCCGAGCCGGCACAGCTCCGGATCTGACCGCCCTCGCCCAGCGCCTGCGAGACATCGTCCTACTGCTGCGCCGCGACCAGTTCCCACTCGACTACGCGCTGCTCGCCGGACAGCTCTACCGCTGGCAACAGCCCGGCGGTCCGGACGACGTACGCAGGGAATGGGGCCGGTCGTTCCACGCCTGGCACGAAGAGGACCAGAACGCCGGGCGACAGACGCCCGGCGGCACGGCCACGAACACCGACACCGCTGACACGACCCACACCGACAAGGACGCCTCGTGAACCGCTTCTACCTCGACGTGCACGCCCTGCAGACCGTCCCGCCCAGCAACCTGAACCGGGACGACACCGGTGCTCCGAAGACCGCGGTGTACGGCGGAGTGCTGCGGGCCCGTGTCTCCAGCCAGGCGTGGAAGAAGGCCACCCGGGACTACTTCAAGGCCGAGAACCTCCTCGACCCGAGCGAGCTGGGCGTGCGCACCAAGAAGGTCGTCGAGGTCCTGGCCGACCACATCTGCGACGTCGACCCCTCACTGGCGGAGGCCGACGCGCTGAAGCTGGCAGCCGAGGTCATCGTCGCCACGGGCTTGAAGATCGAGGCACCCAAGCGCAAGAGCTCTGCGAAGGAGGGAGCCGGCGAGGACGATGCGGCGGAGGTGGCGCCCCAGTCCAAGTACCTCATGTTCCTCAGCGCCCGCCAGCTCGACGGACTCGCCCATCTCGCCGTCGAGGGCGCCGCCGACATCAAGGCGTTCTTGAAGGACAAGGACAACAAGGCCCGGGCCAAGCAGATCGCAGACACGCGCCACTCCGTGGATATCGCACTGTTCGGCCGTATGGTCGCCGACTCCGCCGACATCAACGTCGATGCCGCTGTCCAGGTCGCCCATGCCATCAGCGTCCACCGCGTCGAGAACGAGTCCGACTACTACACGGCCGTCGACGACCGCAACAACGATGCGGAACCGGGCGCCGGAATGATCGGCACTGTCGACTTCAACTCAGCAACCCTCTACCGCTACGCGGCCCTCGGCGTCCATCAGCTTGCCGCCAACCTCGGCGAGGGACTGCGCGAGGACGAGTCACGCACCACCCCGGTGCGCCGCGCCATCGAAGCCTTCGTCCGCGGCTTCACCGAGTCGCTGCCAACCGGAAAGATCAACACCTTCGGCCACCACACACTGCCTGACGCCGTGATCGTCAAGCTCCGCACCACCCGCCCCATCAGCTTCGTCGCCGCGTTCGAAGAGCCCGTCCGCGGTGACCAGGGCGGCCATGTGGCCGAGGCATCCGCGCGCCTGGCGGAGTACATCCCCGACATCGAGCGGGCGTACGGGGACGAGGACTCCACACTCACGTGGGTGCTCCGTGTCGGCCCGAACACACAGAAGCTCGCCGGCATCGGAACCGAATCGGCGAACATCACCGAGCTCGTCACCTCGATCGGCCAGGCCGTCGCCGAGCGCCTGGAGAAGCCCGCATGAGCGTGCTCACCCTGCGGCTGGCAGGCCCCTTGCAATCCTGGGGGGCCTCCGCCCGTTTCACCCGCCGCACCACCGAGTCCGCGCCGACCAAGAGCGGCGTGATCGGCATGCTCGCCGCAGCCTCCGGCACCGAACGCGGCGACGACGAGGCACTGGTGAGCCTGGGCGCACTCCGGTTCGGCGTACGCATCGACCAGCCGGGCACCCGCGTACGGGACTTCCAGACCGCACACCACAGCGTCACCGGTACCTCCATGCCACTGTCCGAGCGCTTCTACCTCGCCGACGCAGTCTTCGTCGCGGCCCTTGAGGGCGACGGCGCACTCCTCGCCGCTCTGCACGCCGCCCTGCGCAAACCGGTGTACCCGCCGTTCCTGGGCCGCCGCTCCTGCCCACCGGCCCACCCGGTGGAACTCGGGCTCTATGACGGAATCTCACTCGACCAGGCACTGACGGACGAGCCATGGCAAGCGGCCTCCTGGTACCGCCGACAACACCGCCGCGAGGCCACGGTGACCCTCGTCGTCCTGCGCGAGGCCGACGAGGACGATCACGACGCGGACTTCCAGCGCGACCAGCCTCTCAGCTTCGCCGCCGAACACCGCCGACACGCCCTGCGCACCGTGGTCAACAGGACGGTGGACATCCCCAACCCAGCTGCCGCACCCCGGCATGATCCGTTCGAGGCCCTGAAGGAAAGCGCCTGATGTTCCTGACCCGCTTCCGTCTCAACACCGCACGCCCCGGCGCCCGCCGCCTGCTCTCCTCCCCTCAGGTACTCCACGCGGCAGTCATGGCGTCGTTTCCTGGTCTGCTCCCCACGGACTCGGGCAGCCCCGAGGGACCACGGGTGCTGTGGCGCCTGGACCAGAACGCGCGGGCCGAGGTGCTGCTGTACATCGTCAGCCCCGCCCGGCCCGACCTGACCCACTTCGTCGAGCAGGCCGGATGGCCCGCGGCGGCCGCTGACCCGGAAACCCCGGGCTGGCAGACCAGGTCGTACGCCCCGTTCCTCGACCGTCTGGCCGCGGGGGAGAAATGGGCGTTCCGGCTGACCGCCAACCCCGTCCATTACATCCGCCGCAAGCCGGACGAGCCGACGAAGCGCACCGCCCATCTGAATCCCGTACATCAGATGGCCTGGCTTCTCGACCGCCAGGAGCGCGGAGGCTTCCGCATCCTCGAGAAGCCGGACAACAAACGCCTGCTGCCCGAAGGAACGACGTTTAAGAAGCACCAGCACCCCGGAGACCGGTACGAACTGACCGTCCGTGACAAGCGCGGCCTGTCCTTCGACAAGTCCCGCAGCGACGACGGCACCCGCAGGAAGCCCGTCACCATCGTGACAGTCACCTTCGACGGCCGCCTCGAAGTAACCGACCCCGCCGCGCTGCGCCACACCCTCACACAGGGAATCGGCAAGGCGAAGGCATACGGCTGCGGCCTCCTCACCCTGGCACCCCTCACCGGCACGGGGTGAAACGGTGACAACAGTCTCCCAACGCACCGCCCTCACCCCGCGCCACCTCACCCGCACCGGTGAACGGCTGTCCTTCATCTACCTGGAACGCTGCACGGTGCACCGAGACGCCAACGCCATCACCGCCGAGGACGCCGACGGCACCACCCACATTCCGTCGGCGACCATCGGCACCCTGCTCCTGGGCCCCGGCACCCGCATCACGCACCAGGCGATGAGCGTCCTCGGCGAGACCGGCGCCGCCGTCGCCTGGGTGGGCGAGCAAGGCGTGCGCTACTACGCAGGCGGGCGCGCCCTGACCCGCTCCTCCGCGCTCGCCGAGGCCCAGGCGGTCCAGTGGGCGAACGTCCGCAGCCGTCTGGCCGTCGCCCGAGCCATGTACCGGCTGCGCTTCCCCGACGAGGACCCGGCCGGACTCACCCGTCAGGGACTCCTCGGCCGCGAAGGCCGCCGTGTCAAGGACTGCTACCGCGCCCAGGCGGCCCGCACCGGCATCCCATGGCGCGGCCGCAAGTACACCCCGGGTGACTTTGCAGCCGGCGACCCGGTCAACCAGGCCATCACCGCCGCCGCCCAGTGCATGTATGGCATCGCCCATGCTGTCGTGGCATCCCTCGGCTGCAGCCCGGCACTGGGCTTCGTCCACTCCGGCCACGAACTGTCCTTCGTCCTCGACATCGCCGACCTCTACAAGACCGAAATCGGCATCCCCCTGGCCTTCGACGTCGCCGCGGAGGACGAAGAAGACGTAGCCTCCCGCACCCGCAGAGCCCTGCGCGACCGCATCAACGAAACGTCCCTGCTAGACCGCTGCGTGGACGACATCAAGCGCCTCCTGCTACAGGACGATGCAGGCTCCGCGGTCTCCGGCGACCAGGATGTCGTCACGCTCCAGAGCGACGGCGGCCGTAAGGTTCCAGCGGGCCGCAACTATGGGGAGAGGGACGGGGACACGGACAGCGGCGAGGACGAGGCGATGCTCTGGTGACCGTGATCGTCCTCACCAACTGCCCTGCCGGCCTGAGAGGCTTCCTCACTCGCTGGCTGCTAGAGATCTCCGCAGGCGTCTTCATCGGCAACCCGTCGGCGAGAATCCGCGACGTGCTGTGGGACGAGGTACAGCAGTACGCGGGCCAGGGCCGGGCCTTGCTCGCCCATACGACGAACAACGAGCAGGGCTTCACCTTCCGGACCCACGACCACAGCTGGCACCCGATTGACCACGAGGGACTGACGCTGATCAGTCGCCCGAAGGCTGCAGGGGCGCCAAGGGGCGGTGGCGGTGGCCCGAAGACGGGCTGGAGCAAGGCCTCCAAGCGGCGCCGCTTCGGAAGGACATGAACGCCGGGAATGGGCAGTTTGGTTGACTTGTCGGAATCTATGAAAGTGCTTCAGAATGGCTCGCACCTGCGCTAAAACCGCAGGTCGCGAAGTCTGCTCCCCGCACCCGCGGGGATGGTCCCTTGTTCACGCTCGGCCCGCTCCCGCTGTTCACCTGCTCCCCGCACCCGCGGGGATGGTCCCGGCCTGGCCGCCGTGACGGCGCTGGTGGAGGCCTGCTCCCCGCACCCGCGGGGATGGTCCCAGGCCGCCTCCGAACAGCCACAGGTCGACCATCTGCTCCCCGCACCCGCGGGGATGGTCCTCAGCCACCCCGCATTGGGGTGTTGCCGGTGACCTGCTCCCCGCACCCGCGGGGATGGTCCCGCGTCGGCCTCAAGGTCGATGGCCAGGAGGCACTGCTCCCCGCACCCGCGGGGATGGTCCCGCCACCGCCTTGACCGGCGCGACCTTCGCGGACTGCTCCCCGCACCCGCGGGGATGGTCCCAAGACCGCGCCGAACACGATCACCCAGCTCAGCCTGCTCCCCGCACCCGCGGGGATGGTCCCGCAACTCGTTGCAGGGGTGTTCACGAGTAGTTCTGAGCAGCTACGTCCGAGCCCTTCGGAGATCGCTTCCCAGATTGCTGGAGATCGTTTCCCAGAGGGCTGCGGAGCCGTCGGCAGGAGGTTTCGGATACTCCTGGTGCTCTTTCCTGCCGACGGCATCGTTCATCGTGGTCGGTAGACCGACACGATGAAGGAGGCGGTTACTTGCAGGAGGGCGTCGAGGCGAGCGATGCGTTGTTGTAGTTCGTCAGGGTTGATGTGGCGGGCGGTGGGCCCCATGGACACGATGTCGTGCGTCTCCTGAGTGGTCAGCGTGATGGGGTACTCCAGCAGTTCGGTGTGTTCTGGTCGGAAGTGGGCGTTCAGCGTGCGGTGCAGACGTTCTTCTTTGGCTGCGTCGACCGACAACAGGCCGAGCGGGTGGCGTAGTTCGGAGAGGTGCCGGGATGTGGGGGTGACGACCAGGAGTGCTCCGCCAGGTCGCAGGACGCGACGGAATTCGGGGCCGTTGCGGGGAGCGAAGACGTTCAGCAGGACGTCGACGGATCCGGTCCGGGCGGGGAAGGGCTGCCAGAGGTCCCACACTGCGGCGCCCGCGCGGATGTGAGCTCGTGCTGCGCGTCGGAGGGCGAATTTGGAGGCGTCCAGTCCCAGGCCGACCGCTCCGGGGAGTGTGTCCAGGACGGTGGCGAGGTAGTAGCCGGTGCCGGCTCCGGCGTCCAGGACAGTGCCGCCGGGCCTGCACCACCGGACAGCGAGGTCGGCCAGGGCGCATGCCAGTGGTGCGTAATGGCCGGCATGAAGGAACGTGGCACGGGCCTGGACCATGGCTGCCGTGTCGGCGCTCGCGGCGCGCATGTTCCCGGCCAGGAGACTGACGTATCCGTGGCGGGCGATGTCGAAGGCGTGCTGATGCGGGCATCGCAGGGTGCGTCCGGAGGGTTCGAGGCGGTCGCGGCACACTGGGCAGAGCAGGACGTCGAGAAGTTTGCACCGTGGGTCGCGGTGCTGGGCAGCCGTTTTTGGCATGGTTGTTCCTCGGCAGCGGGTCGGCTGCGGGTTCGGCGGTGGACGATCGGAGTCGTCGGCGTCCGTGGGTCGACTGCGACGGCATCAGGCCGTGCCGGGGAACGATGTGTTCATTCCCGGGCTCCCGCCGCCACGTCGAATGCCCGCTCATGCGGGGGATGTGGTGGAGCGGTTTGGGCGAACAGTGCAGTCGACAGCGGGTACGCCAAGGACAGCGGCGCCGTGGGACCGCTTATCGGGTCCGGCGGTCACGCCGCTGTGCCTACCGCCGCTTTAGAGGAACGAGTGCGGACTGCTGGTGAATGCCATGCCACGAGGCTACAGGGGTCCTCAGCGGGGCCGCGAAGAGCCCGTTTCCTGATGGGAGATGGGCTTCAGTAGCGCTTTGCGTTCGCGGCTACGACACGAACACGAAGTTGTCCGTATGTCGTGAGAGGTGAGCGCAAGGCGGGCGTGAGTTGTCGGTTGGGGGCATTGGCGGTCACCTTCTGCGATCTTGCTGTGGTCCCCCCTACCTTTGCCTGGAGCTTCAGGAGTCATGAAGCCAGTTGTTGGCTGCGGGGATTGGCAGGGACGAGATGACGTCGCTGTTTCAGCGTCTGGACGAGGAAGAAGCAGTCGTGCGCGGGGAGTTGTCCGCGTTGCGGGAGAAGATCACAGCAGCGGAGGAGCGGCTGGCACGGCTGACCATCACGCGGGAGACGGCGTCATCGCTTCTGGCCGGCGGCATCGCTGGGGATGCGGGAGACGAGGCGGAAAAGCCCGTGTGGGTGCCGACTCCTGGAACCTCGCCCCGTGACTCGGCCTCTTCCTCCGCTTCGGGTGATGGTGCGGGCTCGGACGCGTCTGCTCCGCCTGCGGATCCCGTGGGCTGGGAGGTGGCGCGCGAGCGGATGCTGGTGCTGCTGGCGGGTGCTGGGCGGGCCATGAAGGTGCAGGACATCTGCGCGGCGATCGGCGAGGACATCACGAACGCGCGGCGGGTGGAGACGACCCGTTCCCGGCTGAAGCGGCTGGCGAAGGAGGGCCGAGTGGCCGAAGGGCCGACAGCGTATTTCGCGATCGTGCCCACCGACAGCGGACACCGCCAGGAAGGAGTCGGCATGAGGTGAGAAATCGGCCGCCAGTTGGCGGCCGAGGAGGGTGGCACCGCCGAGGGTTCAGCTCGGCGGTGCCGGATGTGCGTGAGCGCCCATGTGAACGGTGGCTCCCGCGTTTTCGAGCGTAGTAGATGCTTTTCTCGCTCGAAGCGCGGAGTCACGAAGTCGTCATGCCCGGTCGCCGTTGTGCGGTTCCGGGTGCGAATCGAGGCTCAATGCGTCCCAGTTCGATCGGTAGTGACATTTCGCGGCCACAGCGGCCCTCCGGTGAACGCGGTCAGGCGGGCGACGGTGGCCACGTCGGGCCAAGACCGGCCGGCGAGCAGATCCGCGATGGCCTGCCGGTTGACTCCGGAGCCGGTCGCCGTCGCCCGCAGGCTCAGTCCCTGATCGGCCAGCGCCCGGGTGAGGGCTCGGGCGATCTGGCGGACCGCCTCGGCTCCGGGCTCGGGGCTGGGCTGTTCGGGCCAGGCTTCCGGATTGTCGGTCAGTTCCCGAGGGGAGCGTGCGCGGGCGTGTCCGCCGACCATGCGCACACCACCTTGTCTGTTGAAGTTGATCAGCTGTGGAATGGCTGCTTGTCCAGCCGGTATGCATGGACCGTGGTTCTTGATCCCGTGACATCCGCGAAGATCACCAGGTATCGGCCGCGGGCCGCGCCGCCGCTCTGGGAGGAGGTTGCGCCGCTGGTCAGATCGGTGGTCACCGCGGCCGTGATGGCGGTCCCCTATGACGTGGAGAGGCTGCTGCACGTCATAGGCCGGCTGGCGTTGTGGGCCGAGGCAGCGGGGACCGAGCGGTCTGCGGACGCGTGGTTGCGCAACGAGGTGATCGACGCGTTCGTTCTCTCGCGCGCCGGGGACATCGAAGCGTCGTCCGTGCGGACGTACCGGACATGGCTGCTGCGGGTGCGCGATGCCCTGGCCTGGAGCGAGCGCGGCGAGGCTGCCCCGGCGCGGATGCATGCCGAGGTCAGTCCGCACCAGCCCTACTCCGCAGCCGAGTTGGCGGGCTTGCGGCACTGGGCCACTCATCTGCCCGGGCAGCAGAGGACCGATGCGCTCGCCCTGCTGAGCCTGGGTGCCGGGCTGGGGCTGACACCGAAGGAGGTCGCGGCCAGTCGTGGTCTCGATCTGCGACGTCCGAGCCGGGACGGGCCGCTGATGCACCAGGGCGTCGAGCGGCTGGTCCCGCTTGTTACCCGGGCCGCTTGGGACACGGTTCTGGGTGAGCTGGCGGAAAGAGCGGGTGGCGGCTACTTGTTCCGGCCCCGGCGGACTGTCGAGTACGCGAAGAACCTGATCGGCTCCTGGTCCCTGATCCATCAGCCGCCGCGGGATCTGCCCGTGGTGTCGGTGGGCCGGCTGCGGGCGACGTGGATCGTCGAGCTGATGCGCGCACATATCGATCACCACCTCATCGCCCAGGCGGCCGGACTCGCTTCCGCCGCGTCCCTGGCCCGCTGGCAGCACCTGGTGCCGCCCGTGGACGACGTCACAGCGGCCCGGCTCCACCGTGCTGGTGGGGTTGTTGCTGGCGTTGCATTACCACCAGAGCGCCAGCCTCGCGGATGTCTGCCGGGTGTTGCTCGATGAGATCCGGGCCCCTGCGCGGTCCTGGCTCGGTGTCCCGAAGGGCAGTTGTGGCGACGAGCACGCCAGGATCGCGTTCTCCCGCCGTGTCTACCGTTCCTTCGACCGGCTGACCACAGTCCTCGACCCGCACCGCTGCGACCGGCGCCGTCGGCTGCCCGCGGATGAGGCCAGAGACGTGGCAGCCGCCTGGGAGGACACGGACGCCGAGCGCAAACGCCGCCGGGACCTGCTGCAGGAGGTCAGCGACCGTCTGGTGCTGATCACCGTCCGCCTCGCACATCGCCGGGGCCTGTTCAAGGGCTGGCGGGGCGACATCGCCGCCGACACCACTCCGATTCCCGCCTGGCACCAGCCGGCCCGCGAACGACGGGGCCTGGCCTCCGTCGAGCTCACCGCTGGCTGGCACTACTGCGGAGGCTCCGAGGAAGGAATCTTCGGACACTCCGCCAGCCTCCTGGTCGCTGCCAGCCGACGTCACCCCGGCGGCCATCGGCAGGCTGGTGAGCGTGTCAGCCGTCATCCGCAGCTCGCGCTCGGCCTCGTCCTGGACACCCCGGGCAAACGTATCGGCCCGAACGCGGTCCACTCCCTCACCCAGCTTGCCCCGTTCGGCTTCCCGACTGGGCTGCTGGCGGCTGACCGCGCCTACACCGACCAGATCACCGAGCACTTCGCCCAGCCGGTCCGTACCATGGGCTACCAGCTGGTTCTCGACTACAAGCAGCAACACCGGGGCGTCCAGGGCACCCACCAAGGCGCCCTCCTCGTCGACGGATCGCTCGCCTGCCCCGCCATGCCGGACGCGCTGGCCCACGCGACCACTGGACTCGACGACAAAGCCGTACGCGGCATCGACGACAGCCGCGAGCTCCGCGATCTGATCACCGCCCGCGAGCCGTACTTCCTCAGGCTCAAGGAGTCCGCGGACGAGCGGGGCGCGGTCAGGCTCCAGTGCCCGGCCAGCGGGCCTTCTCCCGCTGTGTCGTGTCCCCGCTTCAACCAGGTCCACCGCGTCCCGGCACCACGGCCGGCCGTGGTGGACCTCACCGACAAGCGGGCCACCGCCGCACACAGCGCGGCCAAACCCAACGTCCCAATCCCCCAAGGCGAACGACTGCGGCCCCTGCCCAAGAGCGAGCTTCCGCGGATCTGCCAGAAGCCCACGATCACCGTCCGGCCCGGCGACCTCGGCAAGCTCGACAAGTTCCGCCAGGACCGGCACTACCTCCACCCCACCTGGCAGGACGTCTACCGGCCCGAGCGGGCGAACATCGAAGGTCTCAACGGTAGGGCCAAGAGCCACGGCATCGACATCTCCGACCCCACGAAGCGGCTCGCTCACGGACGAGTCGCACAGACCATCCTGCTCGCGCTGATGATCTGCAGCATCAACCTGCACATCCTCTTCAGCTGGCAACAGACCACCGGCGCCCAAGCAACCGACGCCCTTCATGAAGTCGCCACGCTCATCGGACCTGCGGCACGGCCGCCCGACGCCACCGGGCTCTCCCCGCCCATGGAGCCCGGGATCCGCGAGACCACCTGAGACCCAGCACCACAGGGCCGGATCACGCACGCCCGCCCACAGCCCCAGAGCCCCCTCAAACACCCGAACCACCCGAGACTTCAGGCAGACGACCACCAGACAACCGCCTCTGGCACCGGCCTCATTCGGACACCACCTCGAACAGACCCCTCAAACGCCGAGAACCCGCCCGATCAATCAGATCGGACGGGAACTCGTCAACCATTCCCGAGCTAACTCAAGAACAGTCGTTGCAGGAGGCCGAGGGATTCTCGCTGCTCCCCGCACCCGCGGGGATGGTCCCTGGACGCCGACGCGTACCAGTTCAACACCCCCCTGCTCCCCGCACCCGCGGGGATGGTCCCGTAGTAGATCGGTGCCAGCACCGCCCCCCAGACTGCTCCCCGCACCCGCGGGGATGGTCCCCCTCCACCACAGCACCCGGCGAGCCCAGCGGGCTGCTCCCCGCACCCGCGGGGATGGTCCCCTGGCCCGTCCGGTCATGCGGGCGACTGCTACCTGCTCCCCGCACCCGCGGGGATGGTCCCGCCCACCCCTCCGCCGCCTCGTCGAGGGGGTGCTGCTCCCCGCACCCGCGGGGATGGTCCCTCGGCCGGGAGGAGAGGGCGTTTGGGGGCGACCTGCTCCCCGCACCCGCGGGGATGGTCCCCCGCAGTACTGGCGCCCCGATGAGGAGGAGGCCTGCTCCCCGCACCCGCGGGGATGGTCCCACGCTGCGGCACTTCCCCCGGAACAAGTTCGGCTGCTCCCCGCACCCGCGGGGATGGTCCCGGCACCGGCGGTGATGCCCCACGTACCGGCGGCTGCTCCCCGCACCCGCGGGGATGGTCCCTCCACCCCGCGCGCAGCACGACCGGCCGCAGCCTGCTCCCCGCACCCGCGGGGATGGTCCCTGACCATGGCCGCTCCTGTAGAGAAGAAGGTCCTGCTCCCCGCACCCGCGGGGATGGTCCCACGATCAAGCGGCGCACGAAGGTCATTGGGCTCTGCTCCCCGCACCCGCGGGGATGGTCCCGACCAGGCATCCCCGTCACAATCCCGGTACCGCTGCTCCCCGCACCCGCGGGGATGGTCCCTCTCCGGCGGCGGCCGGCTACGGGAAGTTCAACTGCTCCCCGCACCCGCGGGGATGGTCCCCTCCTACGGGGTGCTCGGTGGGGTGGATCCGGCTGCTCCCCGCACCCGCGGGGATGGTCCCATGGGCGGGCACTTCGTGGACGACGACGAGCTCTGCTCCCCGCACCCGCGGGGATGGTCCCTCCGGTGACCTGCGCCCCATGGTCGAGTTCCGCTGCTCCCCGCACCCGCGGGGATGGTCCCGTACGGCCAGGTGCGTCGGGTCGGTGGCACAGCTGCTCCCCGCACCCGCGGGGATGGTCCCTTCGTTTCAGCGCCCAGGGAACAGCGGTAGCTCTGCTCCCCGCACCCGCGGGGATGGTCCCGAGCGCGACGTCCTCCTGAAGCGGGCCGCCGGCTGCTCCCCGCACCCGCGGGGATGGTCCCCTGTTGAGCAACCCGTTGGACAACCGGCTGAGCTGCTCCCCGCACCCGCGCCCGCGGGGATGGTCCCGTGGAGTCGGCGGTGGTGGCCTTGGTCAGCTGCTGCTCCCCGCACCCGCGGGGATGGTCCCCCGCGAGGCGAAGCGCATTGTCACTGAGGTCACTGCTCCCCGCACCCGCGGGGATGGTCCCGCCGTGAGCTGTTCGAGCACCTGCGGCAGGCGCTGCTCCCCGCACCCGCGGGGATGGTCCCCGCACGCGGGATGCTCTCCCGTGCGAAGGCGGCTGCTCCCCGCACCCGCGGGGATGGTCCCGCGGACCGGGAGTACTTCAATCTGCAGGAGATCTGCTCCCCGCACCCGCGGGGATGGTCCCTCGCGGAAGCTGCCACCGACCTTCCCGGTGTCCTGCTCCCCGCACCCGCGGGGATGGTCCCCGCAGTTTGAAGTCGTCGACGGGGATCCCCCACTGCTCCCCGCACCCGCGGGGATGGTCCCTTCGGCTACGACGTGGTTCTTCTCGACGAGGCCTGCTCCCCGCACCCGCGGGGATGGTCCCCGGGCGACGCTCCTCGCAGCACTACGGGGTGACTGCTCCCCGCACCCGCGGGGATGGTCCCCCTCCCTGACCAGCACTCTTCCCGGACCTCTTCTGCTCCCCGCACCCGCGGGGATGGTCCCACCACGCCGGACTCGCCGGACGTGCTGAGCGCCTGCTCCCCGCACCCGCGGGGATGGTCCCCGGTCCGACACCACCGTCAACCACTGATCGGACTGCTCCCCGCACCCGCGGGGATGGTCCTGGCAGCATCGTGCACCACACCGTCACGAAGGGCTGCTCCCCGCACCCGCGGGGATGGTCCCATCGGCGACTGCTTCGGGTCCGACGCGTAGGACTGCTCCCCGCACCCGCGGGGATGGTCCCTCGGCAGATCCGGTGCGGCTCATCCACCACAGCTGCTCCCCGCACCCGCGGGGATGGTCCCGAGATGGCGGAGCACTACCCGGGCGCGCTGGTCTGCTCCCCGCACCCGCGGGGATGGTCCCGCGGTGACGGTGCCGAGGGCGGCCACGTTGCCCTGCTCCCCGCACCCGCGGGGATGGTCCTTCTGCGACTGGATAGCTTCCCGAACTAGAGTGCTGCTCCCCGCACCCGCGGGGATGGTCCCGGCCGCCCGACTGCGGCAGACATCGAGTACGACTGCTCCCCGCACCCGCGGGGATGGTCCCAGGAGCATGAGGGCGCCCAAGAGGCTTGCCAGCTGCTCCCCGCACCCGCGGGGATGGTCCGCAGCGCAAGCGCGGCGACTACATGGCCGCAGCCTGCTCCCCGCACCCGCGGGGATGGTCCCCAGGACCAGGAGCGCGGCGGCCGTGACGTCGACTGCTCCCCGCACCCGCGGGGATGGTCCCATGGACATGTTCATGTTGGACAAGGGCCTGTACTGCTCCCCGCACCCGCGGGGATGGTCCCCGGCATCGGACGCCTCCCCGTGCTTCAGGCGGCTGCTCCCCGCACCCGCGGGGATGGTCCCTTGGACGCCGGTATCGCTCACACGGTGTCGGACTGCTCCCCGCACCCGCGGGGATGGTCCCCGGAAAGCGCCTCAAGCAGCAGTACTCACACCCTGCTCCCCGCACCCGCGGGGATGGTCCCGACATGGCCGACGAGTACCGCGACATGGTCTGCTGCTCCCCGCACCCGCGGTGATGGTCCCAGCGGCTTCGCGACGTGCCAGGCCCTCAGCCGCTGCTCCCCGCACCCGCGGGGATGGTCCCGGCCTGCTGGTCGCCGCGCTCAGCTGCCTCGGCTGCTCCCTGTCGGCGTCGCTTGAACCGTGACCCTCTGACGGCGCATGCCCATTTCACCGTCGTCCTCCGCCCGCGAAGGCGTGGCCCGGCAGCTCCGCGAGCTCCGGCAGGACGCCGGCCTGACCGTGACCCAGCTGGCCGCTGGGTGCGGCTGGCACCATGCGAAGACGTCCCGGATCGAGAATGCCAAGACACCCCCCTCGGCCCGGGACATCCGCGACTGGTGCGAGACCTGCCAGGCCCCAGCCAGAGCGGACGATCTGATCGCCGCCTCGCGGCACGCCGAGACGCTCTACACCGAGTGGCGGCGCAGGGTCCGCACCGGGCTCCGGCAACTCCAGGACAGCTACGTGCAGCTGTACCGGTCCACCCGGGTCTTCCGCGTCTACTCGCCAACCCTCGTGCCCGGACTCGTGCAGACCGAGGGGTACGCCAGCGCGCTGCTCAGTACGAACGCCCGACTGCTCGGCATCCCGGACGATGGAGCAGAGGCAGCCGCCGCCAGAGTGGAGCGATCGCAGGTCATCCGAGAGCCGGGACACCGGTGCCTGCTGCTCATTGAGGAATCAGCCCTGTACTTCCAGCTCGGCGAATCGGACTCCATGGCCGCCCAGCTTGGACACCTCCTGTCCGTGGGGGCTCTCCCCGCGGTCTCGCTGGGCATCATCCCGCTGACCACGCGGGAACGAGCGCTCTGGCCACAAGAGACGTTCCACGTCTACGACGACACCCTTGCATCCGTGGAGCTGCTGTCGGCCCAGGTGAACATCACACAGCCCAGCGAGATCGCGCTGTACCTCAATGCCTTCGAGCAGCTGCGCGGCATGGCCGTGTACGGCGCCGAGGCCCGCGCCCTGATCGTGAAGGCCATCGACGCCCTGAGCTGATCCCGGACGCACGAAACCGCCCCCTGCCCCGGGCGTAGCCGGAACAGGGGGCGTGGTTCATGACCGGCGGCGGTCCGCCGGACGGACGATACAGGGGATGCTCTAACTGGAAAACGTGCTGACCTGCAATTTTCCAACTGGGTCAGTATTTGGGTCAGTCTGCTGGCCCTGCACCGTACCCGCACCAGCCAGTACGTCCGAGGCCCTGCACTTCACCCTGGGAGTGCAGGGCCTTCGACGCCTGCCCGGTACCCCTGCGGAACGCCTGCTACAGCAGGCGGAGGACCTGCTCGGTCTCCTCGTCCATGGAGGAGCCCAGCTCCAGGAGGAGTTCGTCGAGCTGCCGGATCGAGGATTCGAGCGCGGCTTCTTCACCGAGTAGAGACAGCGCCCGGAACTTGTGGCGCCACAGACACTCCATCTCCCGCGCGACGGTCAGGCCGCGGGTGGCTGCCCAGAGGGCGTTGCGTGCGTCGCCGCGGGCGAGGTACCGCTCCGCGAGGTCGTCGGCCGCGTCCACGATCTCGGAAGTCATCTCCTGGGCCAGGGATTCCGCCCACGCGTACCGGCGGGAGGGGATGCCGGAGAAAGGCCGCCCGTGCACGAGTTCCAGCGCCTGGCGCAGCAGCTGCTCCCCGGCCGGGCCGTCGGCCGCACGGCTGGAGTGGGCCAGCTGCTGGAACCGGTCCCAGTCGTAGTCCACTCCGGCCAGCCGGTAGAGCTTGTCGGGCTGGGTGCTCACGTGGGGCAGGTGCTTGTTGCCCTGGGCGTCGGCGCCCAGCCACCTGCGGACGTCTCCGAGGCGGGTGTTCCGCGTGTCGCGGGTGACGAGTCCGCCGGGTGCGAGGACCTCGTCGAGCTGGTGATGGTTCGCCCCGGGGTGAAGCACCAGCCAGGCCGTCATCTCCAGCGCGAGCGTCCTGCGGTTGGACTTGATGGTGCCTCGGGCCCCGAGAAGATCGACGGTCCCGAGGACCTGCACCAGCGGGCGGTCCGGGGCAGGGGTGGACTCGCAGGGCTGCTCGGGAAGCGGGAGGGCCGTGTCGCGAGCGGGTGTGACGACTTCAGGGTCGGTGGGTGCGGGGATCCTTGAGCTGACCTGGGGGGCGGGGCTGGACAGTGCTGGCAGTACGGGCGTTCCGGGCGATGACGATGCGGTGGGCAGCGGCTCCGGTCCGGCCGCGCCCTCCTCGTCGGCGGGCGGGGCTGTCGAGTGCTCCGCGTTGTCGGGGTCGTCGTCCAGGTCAGCGAGTGCTGCCATCAGCCCCGGCTTGCGGACAGCCCCGGCATCGTCGCGTGCGAGAGGCGTCTCCAGTTCCGGGGGAAAGACGGAGGGGGAGCTATGGCTCTCCATGACTTCCGCAGCGGCGGCCAGCTCTTGTGCGGGTGCGGGCACGTCACCGGGTGCGTCCGCGGTGAGTGCGACATCCAGGATGTCGGCGTACTCGGCATCGGAGCACACCGACAGCGCGACGCAGACCGCGGTGCCCGGAACGGTGATGTACGGCAGATCGGTGTCCACCGACCACGCTTCGCCCGCATCCTCCGGTACGGCGGTGCTGCTGGTGACCACGGCCACCGCTGACCGTGGCTGCTGACCCAGCACATCCCACAGGAATTCCTGCGTCCCCTCGGGAGCCGGGCAGGAATCCAGGTCCGCCACGACGACCAGCGGCCACAGGCCGCCCACCTCCTCCGTAGGAAGAATCGGCGGCGGGCCGTCCCCGTTGCCGAGCCCGTCCAGGGCCTGCTGCTGCTCCGCGTGATGGGCTTGCAGGGCCTGTACCGCGTCGGTCAGGTCCGGGTACGGGGTGACCCGGTCGCTGTCCAGCATGGCCAGTCCGGGGGCGGTGTCCTCGCCAGCGACCGCGATGTCGAGCTGTTCGGCGAGCGGTGAGAGCGCCAGCGTCAGCGCGAGGGTCCGCAGGACCTCATTGCGCAGGCCGCCGGTGAGGTGGAGCGCGCCGATGTGCTCCAGGTCGACGAGCACGATCGCGCCCTGGTCGTCCTCGCCCAGCGCGATCAGCCCCGGATAGGGCGGGTCGACTTCCCGGCTTTCCGGCAGGGGCAGCAGCTCGCCGGAGTCTGCCGGGCACCACCAGACCGTGCTCTGCGACGGATCAGTGGTGAACGGGGCGACCGCTGGGGAGGGTGCGTCCAGGTGCAGCCGGACCCCTTCGGTGCCGAGCTGTACCGCGGCCAGCGTGGGAAGCGGCCGGTTCTCTTCGGCGAGGGCTGCGGCTGCGGTCCGCAGCGCACGGTCCAGCACGGTCAGTTCCTCGCCGGCGTCCGCGCTGCGCAGCGCGGTTTCCGTGAGGGCGGCCTGGCCGGAGGGCATGGGGATCCGGCGTCCGCGACGGCGGCGGCGCTGCTGCAGGATGCGCCGGGAGGCCAGGGTTCCCACGAGTCCCGCGGCCAGGACGCCGGTGGCTCCCAGGCCGACCATGCCGGCCCGCATCCCGGTCGTCGTCTGCTGGTCCTCTGCGGCGACGGTGGCCGACGGCGTCGGTTTGCCCGGTGCCAGCGTCTCCGTGCCGGGTGCGGGCGTCACGGTGGGGGAGGGCGACGCCGTGCGGCTATGACCGGGGTGGGGGGCGGTGGCTGACGGTGACTCGGTATCCGGAGTCGATTGCGCCGGCGGGGGAGTGCCCGCCTCGGGCGGAGTGGTGGCCTCGTGTTCGTCGGGGGCGGGGGTCTTCTCCCCGGAATCGGAGCCGGGGCGGGAGTCCGTGTCCATGTCGGATCCGGCGGCCTGGCCGCTGCCCGGCAGGGCGATTACCTGGCCTGGATAGATCAGGTCGGGATCGTCGAAGACTTGCCCGTACGGTTGCTTCTCGCCTTTGTTCGCCTCGTACAGTTCGGGCCACCGGTCCCCGTCACCGAGCTTTTTCTTAGCGATCTTTGTCAGGTCGTCGCCCGACTGGACGGTGTACGACGTCTGAGAGCCGGCAGCCTCGTCCTGTGCGCTCTGCGCGCTGGTTGTGGTGCCTGCCTTGGCGGCGGAAGAGACAGAAGCGGAAGCGGTGTTGGTTGCAGCTGGGGGTCGGGCATCGGCGGGCAGCGTGATGATCGCGCCCTTGGGCAGGTACTGGTCGCCGGCGGCGAGTTCGGGGATATCGGGGTTGAGAGCCGCGATGTCCTTCCACCGGAGCCCGCTGCCGAGATACGTCTGGGCGAGCTCCCACGGTGACTCCGTGGCAGAGGTGACGGTGTGCCGCAGCCCGGCCCCGTCCGTCCGCGTTTTCTCGTGCTTCGCCGATGCGCTGCCGGTGTCCTGCCCGGCGGTGTGCGTCGCGGTCGCGGCGACTGCGGGAGTGACCGTGGCTGCGGAGGCGGCGGTCGGGGCGAGCAGCACGATGCCACCGATCAGGAAGCTGGCGAGGGACTGCATGCCGCCGAGGCCCCTGATTCGGGGAGCGGACCGGCGGCGCAGCACGGCCACGAGCTCCACCAGGACGGAGAACGTGAACGCCGCCCACGCCACCCAGCCGATACAGGTCAGGACCACGAGGAACAGTGATCCGTCATCCTGCTGGGTCAGCAGGTCCAGGCTGCCGGAGAGTTCGGCCGGCTGGTGGCCCACCTTGAGCAGCAGATAGGGCACGCCGCCGACCAGGGCCGTCAGGAGGGCCAGGCCGAGCAGCGCCCGCAGCAGGGTGCCGACGGCGCGCAGTGGGGCGGGGATGCGGTGGGCCATGGGGGATCAGCCTCCAGCTTGGGTCTGCAGATGGGCCTTGGCAGTGCCGGTGACGCTGATCGTTGCCATGCCGATGAACTGGGCGAAGTAGGTGGTGTAGGTGTCGTGGACGGTGACGTTGAGGGTCTGTCCGTTGTCGCTGATCCGGACGTCGCCCTGGACGTTGGCGGCGGCGAGGTAGTCCTGGGCGGCGCCTACGGCGGCGTCCGGGTCGATCGTGATGGCGGTGCCTTCGATCGCCTGCGCGGGGTCGAGTTGCTGGCCGGCGGTGCGGGCGGCTTCCTGGGCGAGCGAGGTGGCGCGGTTGCCGGCGTTCAAGGCGCCGCCTCCGTCGACCAGCAGTCCCATCACCATCAGGATCGCGATCGTCGTCAGGGCGAAGAAGACCGACATGAAGCCGCGGTCACGGCTCTTCAGCGCCGCGTACCGCGCGGCCATCCGCTTGCGGAGTCGGCGGATCATTGGCGCCCCCGGTAGGTGTCGATGGGGCTGGTCCACGATGCGCGGAGCGTCTTGCTGCCGGGGAGGCCAGGCAGACCGATGTCGGACAGGTCCGCGGTGCACGCGATCGTCGCGGTGACGTTTGCCTCTGCTCCGATATCGAGCGAGTAGCCCGCGGTGTCCACCGTCACGCTGGAGGTCCGGCACGTGATGCCCTCCCCCTCCAGGCTTCGCGCAGCCGCGTTCTGCGCTTTGCTCTGGGCGCTGCCGGCGTCGCGTTCCAGGGAGGCAGCGCGGGCGGCGGCGCGAGCGGCGGAGTCCACGGCGCCGTCGGCGTCGATCACCCGGCCGAACGCCACCATCAGGAGCAGCAACGCGATCATCACCGGGGCGAGGACCGCAGTTTCCACCGCGTAACTGCCCCGGTCGCGGTAAGGGCCGCGTGTCCGTCGTCGGCGCTGTGTGCGGGCGGTCATGGGGTGGTCCAGCGTTCGATGGGGGCGTCGGCGTACTGGGTGACGTGGAGCTCCAGGCCGGGGACGAGGGTGGCGACGCTGCCGCGCACGGTGATGCGAATCTCTTCGGCGGAGCTGCCCGACGAAGAGACGCTCGCGCCGCGGACGCTGCCCCCGAACTGGGCGAGGAAGGCCTGCGCCTCGGCGACGCCGTCACCCTCGCTGGAGCCGAAGGCACGCCCTGCCTCAACTCCGTGGCGTGCTGCGGACTGGGCGGCCTTGCGGGCATGGAAGTACAGGCCGACCTGGATGGTGGTGAAGACCAGCGCCAGCACCACCAGGGCCAGCACCGCGAATTCGACGCTGGCGAACCCGCGGTCGTCGCGCCGCCCCTGGCGAAAGCGTGCAGCTAGGCGCTCTTTCGTGCGGTTCACCGCTGCTCCCCCTCTTCGACCCTCGCGTCCGTGGTTCATCGGGCTGAGGCCGTGGGCGGCTTGCCGGCCTGCGCCTGCTGAATACGCTGGACGACCATGTCGGTGAGAGACCGAAGCCGGTCGGACGGGATGGCCGTGCCAGCCTTCCACGTGTACTCGATCTTCGCGATGACGGCGCCCTGCCGCACGTTGATTCCCTTGCCGGTCCAGGTCGGCGCGCCGTTCGGCTGCTCGATCTCGAAGCCGTCGATCTCGTCACCAGGGGGGTTCTCGCCCACTTCGTCGACCGCGCCTTCGCCATGGAACAAGCGGGCAGCTGTCGTGCTGTTGGAGAAGGAGATGAGCCGGATCGCCAATTCCTGATCCTCAAGGTTCGTGAACGCCGCCAGCCCCACGGCGAGCGCCTCACCGCACCACTCGTCCGGCCAGCCCTCGGACTGGCAGTACGTGGCATCGGAGTTGTCCCACGCCTTGCGGGTGCGGGACTCGTCCAGGTCCGCCGGAATGCTGAACTGGTTCGGCAGGACCGCTTCCAACTGACTGGTGAGCAGCACGCGGGGCGCGGGCGCGCTCGCTTTGCCTTCGCCAGGGGCGGTCGTTCCCTTCCCTGCCGAGGGCGGAGGGGCGCTCTGGGTGCCGCATCCGCTTCCCAAGACGGCCGTCAGCAGGATGACCGACGAATATGTGGCCAGACTGGCGGTACGGGAACGCGGGACTCGAATCACTGACGCTTCCTCTTCATCGACGTGATGGCGGGCGGATGCAGTGCTCGGTCAGCCGCCGCTGATGATGCCGACCTTCTCGGCCACCTTCGTCTTGATGGCCAGGGCGACCCCGGCGGCCACGACGATGACGACGGCGGTGATCACGGCGACCTCGGTGGTGCCCTGGCCCTCGTCTCTGGCCGTCTTCAGCCGTCCCCAGTGGGCCTTGAGCAGCAGGGTGAGCGCTTCGATGTTCATCGTTCTTTTCCTCCGGATCAGCTGACGAGAATGGTGAAGGTGAGAGGGATCATGACGAAGACGAGCATGAGGACGACGCCGAAGGTCACGGGCAGGACCATTGCCGCTGACGCCTCGTTGGCCTGTGCTTTTGCGTCCGACAGCATCGCGATTCGCAGCTGCCTCGCCTGGGCCTGCAGGGTTGCGTAGACGGCGGCGCCGTCACCGGCGAGGGCCAGGGTGTCGGCGGGGCGGGTGAGTTCGGGGATGTCGAGTTCTTCGCCGAGTTGCTTGAGTGCGTCCCACACGGTGACGCCGGCGAGGTCGGCCTGGTGGAAGACCTGCCGCATTCTGACGAAGATCCAGCCGTCGCCGACTTCCGCGGTTTCGGTCAGGGACTGGGCGGCGCCCGAGTTCGCGATCCTCGCCAGCGCGACGCGCTCCAGGTAGGAGGCTGCGGCGTGCCGGACGACGAGGCGGGCGGCTGCGGCGTTGCGGGCGACTTCCCGGCCGGGCAGGAACCAGAACAGCGCGGCCAGGGCGAGCGACACGATGGCGGGGAGCGTGAACGGGAACGCCGCCCCGGCCAGCGCAAGGAGCGCTTGCATCAGCTGCGGGAGCAGTAGTCCGTACAGAGAGAACAGCACGCGTTTGCCTAGGTGTTCCGCCGGGCTGATCCGCAGCAGGTTCAGGTCCTTGAGCGGCAGGGGGATCCGGCCGCCGAATCCACCGTCGAGCAATTGGTTCCCGACGCGCTCGCTCAGCGAATTGGTGACGGCTGGTGCTGCGGACGGCAGGGCCGCTTGGGTCTTGCTGACATCGAGCCGGTCCAGCGCAGAGGCAAGGTCGGGCTTGGCCGGCCATGCGGCCCGTACGGCGAGGCCGATCAGGGCGCCGGCGGCGGCTGCGGGCAGGACGGCCTGCAGGGGGATCACCGGACACCTCCGCTGGTGTGGACATCGGCGGACAGGTCCGGCCGCCGCGGTGCTGCGACTGCGGATGTGGTCGGCAGGCCGGCGGTGGGCAGCGGGGCCAGGAGGCGGGGGTCGGGCTTGGTGCGTGCGATGCGGCGCAGCCACGACAGCGTCCAGGCGAACATGGCGCCTAGCACGGCCAGCACGAGTTGCCCGGCCGGTGACTGATACCAGCCCGACCAGCCCTCATTGAGCATGCAGCCGACGACGACGAGCGAGATGACCACCGAGACCATGCGCGAGGACTTGCGGACCTTCGCGCGGTCGGCCTCGATGTCGCGGGCGTCGGCGGCCTGCTGATGGATCGTGACCGCCAGGGCTTCCAGCGCGTCGGAGAGACCGGGCCCCTTGTAGACGGCGTGACTCTGGAAGAGCAGCACGACGTGGTCGGAGACGCCGTCGGCGAGCTCGTCCGCGAAGTGGGCGAACGCGGTGTGTGCCTCCATGCCGGAGCGCAGCCGCTCCGACAGGGCCCGTACGTTCGCCGCGATTGGCGCTGGGGCGTTCTTCGCCGACGCACGGATGGTCTGCGGCAGGCTGATCCCGGCGGTGTGGACACCGGCCAAATGATTGAGCCACTGGCCCAGCGCTTCGAGGCGCTCGATGCGGTGCACGGCCGCGGTGCCCGGATTCAGGATGAACGGGAATCCCAGGACTGCGGCTCCGGCGAGGAGCCCGTGCACGGGCCACCCCGTCCACGCCCACACCACCAGGGTGACGATGGCGGCCGTGAGGACCAGGTGCCGCCAGCGGTTTTGCCACTTCTCCGGCAGGTCGGACCGGGCGCGCTGGATACGGTCGGCCAGGCGGGAGTTGGGTTTGACCGGGTCAGGCACTCGTCCGCGGAACTCACGGACGGCAGCAACAACGGCCAGCACGGCGAGAACGGCGCAGCACGCCGCGACCAGGGCCAGTTGGGACGTGGTCATACCGGCCCCCCGGCGGGTGCCGTGTTCGTCGGGCGGTCGGTGCGGGTGTGGGTCATCGTGCGCTCACTGTCTGCAGGGCCGGTCCCCACCAGCTGTGCGGGTTTTCGGTCAGCCACTGCCGGGCGAACTTCCCGGTGCGCTCGAGTTCGCCGATGAAGGTCGGCATGTTCTTGTACACCGCCCGGACCTCGGCGCCGTGCGGGGCGAACAGCTCGCTCGTGGTGGGCCGTCCGCCCTCGCCGACGACGTCGTGGATCTCGTAGATGTGCGACACGTACCGGTGCTTTTTGCCGCCGAGCGCCGTCTCGTCCAGGTAGGTGAGGTAGACGACGACGTCGATGGACGAGGCGATGAGGTGGTGGGCGGCTTCGGTCGCCATGCCGGCCTCGGTGCACAGCTGGACCAGGCGGCTGATGACGGCGTGCGGCCGACGGACGTGAAGGGTGCACATGGATCCGGAGCCGCCGGCGGACATCGCCTGCAGCATCGGCACGATCTCCGTACTGCGGACCTCACCGACGATGACCCGGGTGGCGTTGTACCGCAGAGCCGTAGCGAACATGTCGCTGATCGTCACTTCCCCGGCCAGCTTGTCGCCGTGGCGCTCACCGTTGGACTGCCGCGCTTCGAACGCGTAGGTGATGGGGCCGGGCTTGGGGCCCGGTTCGTCCAGGTAGAGCTCCCGGTCGGATTCCAGCGTGACCAGCCGCTCGGCGGCAGGGATCTCCCGGCCCAGCGCACGCAGCAGCGATGTCTTCCCAGCGCCCATGTCGCCGACGACCAGGATGTTCATCTTGGCGTGGACACAGGAGGTGAGGAACGCCTCCAGCAGGGGGTTGATGGAGCCCCACTGGACCAGCTCGGTGATGCCGTGCTGGCGGATGCGGTGCTTTCGGATGACGACCGACGGCCGCGTGGTGAGCAGCGAGGCGGTCACACGGGAGCCGTCGGGCATGCGGAAGCCGACCATGGGGGTGGCCTGCGTCAGGGCCCGCTCACCGTGACCCGACAGCCTCGCCATGCGGTTGACCCACGTGATCAGCTCTTCATGGCTGTCTGCGACCTTCTCGATGGTGCGGCGCGGCCGGTCGTGGTACTCGACATGGGCGCGCAGCCCGTCGACCATGACGTCTTCGACGCCGTCCTCGTCGAGGAGGGACTGCAGCCTGCCGCCGCGGTACATGGAATCGAAGACCGCGGTGCCGATCGCGCCTTCCTGCTCGGCGGTCAGCGGGGTGTTGCCGTGGGCGTGCTTGGTCGACCAGTCCGCGACCGCGGTGGTGACCAGGGCCCGCGCCAGGGCCCGGCGGTCGGGTTCCTCCAGGTGTTTGTCGGGGTCCTGTTCGCTGAGCGCCTTGGATACCTCGCTCTGGAGAGCCTCGATCACCTCCCAGCTCACCGGGAGTTCGCCCGGCAGTCCGGCCAGACGTGGCACAGCGGCCGGACTCACCGCCGGGGGAGCGGCAGGTGCTTGCGGTGACTGGGCGGGCGTGGGCGTGCGGCGCTGCCCGAGATGCCCGGACAGCAGCGAAGCGAGCTCCTGGCGGCCCATCGGCTCCGGATGCCCGTTGGTGCCGGGTCGCTGGTGGGTATCAGCCACGGGTTCCTCCGCGCTGCTCGGCCAGGCGCTGCAGCACCCCGGCCAGCTGCGGGTTGGCGGGCCGGGCCGGGTACTCCTGCTGGATCCGGCGACGCGAGGTGGCTGCCTCTATCTGCTCGGTGGCGGTGCGCGCGTGGCGGAGCAGGGGGCTGCGGGAGTAGCCGCGGGGCGGCCGGCCCCCAAGGGTGAGGTAGTGGGCGGTGTCCGTGTCCCAGGGCAGGGCGCCCAGCACCGGTACCCCCTTGAGGGCGTCGCTGACCTGGTGGGCCCGGTAGGTGCCGCCCTCGATGAGCAGCAGGCCCAGGGCGTCGGCGCCCGAGCCCCGTTCCTGCAGCTCGGTGCGCAGCGGGTCGATGACGTGCCGGGCCAGGGTGAGGGACTGTTCGGTGCTGCGGACCACGAGCAGGACCTGGTCGGCCTGGTGGAGTAGCGGAGCCGGAGTCAGCACGGTGTGAAGGTGCCCGGACTCCAGCGCGAGGCGCCCGGCGTCGATGAACACGTCGTATCCGGCTTCGGCGGCCAGGACGTGCAGGACATCCGACAGGGCCGGCCAGGTCCGGCCGAGTGCCGCCGCCTGGGCGGGATCGGTCAGGCCGGGCAACAGTTTGCGGTGCCCGGCCTCGTCCAGCGGCCACAGGTGATTGGCGAACGCGTTCGCGAGCGCGTCGGGTCCGGTGCGTTCGGCGGAGGCGAGGTGGTAGAGGCCGAATCCCGCGGTGGCGCGCCCGTCCAGGAGCCCGGCACGGATGGTGCCGCCGGCCGGGTCGCACTCGGCGAGCAGCGAGGGACGCTTCGAGGCCAGGGTCAGGGCGAGCGCGGAGGCGGTGACGCCGCAGGACTTCGCGGAGACAAGTGCGGTCACGGGCATGTCAGTTGCTCCGCGGTTCGCGGACCAGAGCGATCCGGCCTGTCGAGGCCCGGGTCGCGAGCAGCGGCCCGTCCGTGGGGGAGACGGCTAGGTTGACCACGATCGTGCCCGAGGCGTCCGGGCGGGACACGGAGACCACGACACCGTTGATCGACGACGGCGGCGCCTCGGCGCCCTTGGCGTCGGACTCCTCCCCCTGGGCCGGGGTGGTCACGGCGAGCACCTTGTCACCGGGGGCCAGAGCGCCGGCCGGGGCCTGGCCCCGCTTGACCTGCACACCCACCTGCTGCTTGTCGTCGCCCAGAGCGGTCCCCGCGGACAGCTGGGAGGCCGTCAGCAGCCCACCCTTACGCAGATCCACGGCAGGCCGCTTCCCGACCATGCTGCCCCGATCGGAGGCGGGAACCGGAGTCAGATGCGCATCGGCCGACACCTCCGCCACGGTGAGATCGTCATCCGTCAGCGCCTGCCCGGCCGGGACATCACGGGCGACGGCAAGAACCCGGGTACGGTCGCTGGCCGACGTGACCGCCGCAGCCGCGCCGAGCCCGGCGACAGCCGCCAGAACGATGCAGAGCGCGGCCACCGACCAGCGGCGCTCCCGCTTGACCGGTGCCGTCGTGGTGATGGGGATGTCAGGGCGGGCCGGGGCGGCGGCGCGGGGCGCCGGCGGCACGGCGACGGGGGACTCCATGCGGTGTTGCCTCTCGGAATTCTGCAGAGAAGAGAACGGTGTTAGTTGAGGACCTGGACCTCAGCGACCGTGATGTCCACAGCGCTGTCACGGATCTCAGTGAGCTGGCCGGTCTCGCCGCCGCCGGTCCAGTCGATCGTCCAGGTCGACGTCGCAGTGACGTGGTACTTCCCGGACTCCTGGACGGAGGAGGGCTGGGTGTAGCGGTGGCCGCAGTCCGGAGACGGCTTCTTGCCGTACTCCGCCCTGTACGGCGTGCCTGCAGTCGTACAGGTGACCGTCGCGCCGTCTCCCATCGTCCACACGATCTTGCTGACCTTCGCGGTAGCCGTGACGGTCACAGCTCCAGCCGTGGCGGAGGCAGAGTTCGGCCCGTACGTCTCGGCGCCCTTGCCCGTCCACATATAGACCGGCATACCGACCACTCCCTTGCCACCAGGCTTCGGAGTGATGCCGATCCGCGGGCCTTTCAGCAGCATCTTGTCCACGGCCTGCTGGGCCACGACGGCAGGATCGACTGCAGGGGCGGGCGGGCCGCCAGGCCCTCCGTAGACTGCCTCGGGCATCATTGTCGACCCGCCGCCGGCCATGTAGTGCTGGCAGCTGCGTACGTACACGGCCCCACCGTCGGCGGGGTCATGCCCCTCCCACAGTGCGCTGGCCGCTGGAGGCTGTGGGTCCAGCTTCTTCGGGGGTGTGCACTCGGGCGGCTTGGGCTTCCCCTTGGTCTGTCCGCCGGTCTTGGAGCCCGCCGGCCGCGTTCCATGCCTGCGACCCGGCTTTCCGGGGTCTTCCGCGCTGACGCATACGAACTGGTTCCTGCACCCGCCCACGCCCGTACTCGGGCCATCCGAGGCGAGCGCCGTGCCTGCCCCCGCGAGGAACGTCGGCACCAGAACAGCGGGCAGGAGAAAGCGACGTGAGGTCAGCATGGTTTGGCCGCCTGAGGCTCGTCCTTGATGACCTTCCAGCCGTCGGGCCAGCGCTCGACGGTGCTGATATTGACGTACTTCGTCAGCCGGTTGCTGGGCATCGGCGCAGGCTTCTTCGTCTTCTCGTCGACCACGGTCCAGCGTGAGACATCGAGGCAGCTGGAGACGGTGGCGCTGGGCACTTTGCGAGTGTCATCGAGGCGGGTCACTGTCGGGCTGCCCACCGTCACGCCGCCCGTGAAGACCTGACCGGCCTTCTTCATGTCTTTTGTGTCCTGCTGGACCCGGACAAGTGCCACGCCGGCCGCGTACTTGTTGAGGTCGGTCCCCTCAGTACTGCTGTGAGCGTACGAGCGCTCCATTTCCTGCCAGTACTTCTTGTACGTGGCGATGACTTCGTTCTTAGAGGTTTCGGTGGCGTCTACCGGCGTGCTCGGCGTCTGCTTCTCTGAAGCAGACGCCGAGGGGGCTTCTTTCGGGTCATCTGCTTTGCCGGAACTGCATCCCGTGGCGGTCACGAGCGCGCAGGCGACGGCGAGCAGGGTTGCCGAACACGCACGATTTCGTTTGCGAACGTCTGAGTGTCCCGATCGAACTGACTGCGCCACTGTGCCTCCCCATGCATATGCCACGGTGCCCCGACCTGCGGCGCGCGCTGCGAGTGGCAGCATGCGCGCGACGTGGTCCGGAAGCCGACCGTGCGGTCTGGTCCCATACATTACGCAAATTCCGGCCAACAGCCCAGCCTGTTCTCCCAGTTCAGGTGTATGGCATGCGCCGTAAATCGGCACAATCCCGCGTGACGGGATCCCGACGTCAGGGATTCCGCGCCCCGCACGCCATCCGAAGTGAAAGTTGAACGCAGAACGGTGCGAATGCGAGAACCGGTTTTGTCGAACCGTCGGCATTGGTGAGGCATTCCGGTTCACTTGCTCACTCCCGGCTCGGCATGCGGTGCCAGCAACACGTCGGTCGGGTCGGCATCACCCAGTACCGGCGTGACGATGGGCGCGAAAGGCCCGTGTCTGTCGAGGAGTTCGGCGGTGGTGATACCGGCGCGCAGCTGGCTCCCGTGCGCGATGCGGGGGTTGGCGGAGGCCAGTGCCCGAAGGTCCTCGGTACGGCGCTGAAGAACCCGTTCAGGTGCTCCTGAGAGGACGATCAGGAGGCGTGGGAACGCGGGATACCGCTCGCGCCATGCCTCGCGCGTACTCGCCTGCTGACGGCGTCCCGACGGCTGCGGTGTGTAGGAGGCGTAACGGGCGTACGTACCCAGCTTCCGGCCCAGCCGGGCCACCTGCATCGTCGACCGGTCGATTTCGAGGAAGAACGTCAACAGCTGGCGCCGCCCGTCCCTGGTCGTGCGGGTGTAGCGCAGCACCGCGTCCGGGACGAGGAACGCGTCGTCGCCGAGCCGGCTGTCACCGTCGCGGACACGGTGCGCGAGCTCCGGCTCCCAGTCCAGCGGACCGCACTCATCACCGAGACGGCCGGCCCACTCGGCGAACGCGATACCGGTGTCGACGACGGCGAGGGTGTGCTCCTGGAGCTGGGAGGCGGCCGCCCTGGGGCTGATGCGGTACGAGCGGGCGGTCACCTCGTCGCTGGCCTCCACGATCTCGCAGCCCAACGGGGTGATGTACCAGAGCTGTTCGCAGCGTCCCATCCGACCGGTGCGCCGGTCGGTGGACTCCGCGAGACCCATCGCGCGCAGGTAGCCGAGCTGGCGCAGCAGATACACCGGGCGCCGGGTGTGCGGAGTCAGGAGCCGGTGGAGCTGGCCGGTGGCGATGAGCCGGTGCTGGTAGAGGAGCGGCAGCAGCTGCTGCCCGAAGCGAGACAGTCCGGCAGTACGAGCCTCGGTAGCGGCGAGGGACATCAGGCGACCTCACTTCGTCCGGCGGTCTCGGCCGGCCCGGCAGGGATGCGGCCGGTGAGATGGGTGAGCAGCATGTCGTCCAGGCCCGGGAACCGGTCGTCGTCCCCGTCGAGTACGCGGAGGATCTCACCGACCGGCCGGCGCCTCAGGTTGCGGTCGATCGCGTCGACCAGGCCGGGCAGGAGGTCGGGGCGGTGGTAGTCGGCCAGCACCTGATGGACCGCGACACCCCGCACCCGGAACGGAGAAGTTCTCTCCCCGTGCAGCATCGTCGACATCACGTACTGGTACTTCGCGAGCTGTTCCAGCACCGCCGGAGCGACGCCGGCCAGACGCTTGGTGACAAAGGCTGCTTCACCGCTGTCCGCCCCGCTGGCGGACAGCAGGGACTGGTTCTGCATCAGGGCCTGCCGCGTCTCCTCGGACAGCCGCATCACCATCTGTGTGAGCCCCATCAGCCGCACCTCGTACTTCCGCAGCTGTTCCAGGATCGCCGCGACGTATCCGCGTGAGGCGCCGTCGATCGCGGTCAGCTCGTCCGCGAAAGCGAACATCGTCTCCAGCTCCTCGGGAGGCACACCCTCGCGCGACAGCCCGGCCAGGAACAGATCGAACAGCAGCAGGCTCGTGATGATCTGGTCACCGCCACCGGTCCCCGAGCAGCGCAGCAGCACCACCTTGTTCTGATCCATCGCCTGCCGCACGTCGTAGCTGGACCGGGGCTGTCCGAGGAACGCCCGCAGCGAATCGGACGTCTCCAACTGCTCCAGCATCTGCGTCACGACCGGTACCGCATTCCCCTCGTACTTCGGGAACGTCTCGCGCCAGAACCGGGACAGCCGCCGCGGCAGCTGCTCCAGCACCTGCACCCGCCACAGCTCATCCGTCAGCAGCCGCGTGATCGAGAACAGTGTGGGCTGCAGGTCGGGCCGCCCCCGCTCGCACATCAGCAGCGCCAGATGAGCCAGGACCTGCACCGCGTGGGACAGGATCGCCCGCGCCCGCGGCGCCCTATCGCCCCACCCCTGAGCCGAGGAAAGGCCGCCGACAACGGCGCCCACCACGTCCTGGACCTGCGTGGCGTCCCGCCCCTCCATCGACAACGGGTTCCACGACGCGATCCGCGCCGCCGGATCCTTCACGCTCAGATCGATCAGCTGCACCCGGCCGGCGACCGCAGGGTGCGTCAGATACGGCAACGCCCGCTGGACCGCCGCACCGTGCGGATCCAGGAACCACACCCCGAACCCCGCATACGCCAGCGTCAACGCCTGCAGCAAGGCGAGCTCCGACTTCCCGAAACCCGACCGCCCGAAGCTCGCGCCGAACAACACATCCTTCTGCGGGACAGCACCCAGCCGCACCCGCCCGTCCGCACCGGTCACCATCCCCAGCGGCACCACACCCTGCTGCCCGGTCCACTCCGGCAGCCGCGACGGCGCCGCCGGCACCACACCCCCGGTCCGCACCACGTTCGACGGCGTGCAGCGCACCGACGGCGGCTTGAGTAACGCGGCGATCTCCCGCGAGGTCACCCACTGACGACGCGAAGGCGCGAACTCACCCGACGCAAACCGCCGCTCGAAGCCCCGACGGCGCCACCACACACTGCTGTACGGACGCCACGTACCCACCCGCGGCCCCACCGGGCGCCACCAGTTCTCCCCCGACCACGCATCCATCACTGCCATCACCTGATGCAGCAACCCCTGTGCCTGCGCCGGATGAGCGGCAACCGTCCGCACCATCACCTGCACCGCGAACACCTGGGCATCCACGCCCGGCAGGAACTTGCCCACCCCGTCGGCCAGATCCGACGACCGGGGAACCCGCCCCGACCTCTGGCCCTGACGGCCACGCGAACCACCACCATCCAGGCCCGCGAACACCTGAGACCACAGTGACCCACCCGCCCCCGCCTGCTCCCCGCCGTCCAACTGCTCTCCAAACGCCGACGGGCCCCGCTGCTGCGCACGCCTTACCAGCCGTCGCCGCCACCGAGCCACCCGCCGCCCGGCCACCGGCACCAGGTCCACCACAAGCTCAACGTGCTCACCGCGCTCACTGTCCGCGTGAGCGCACGCGGCGGCCATCAGCTGCAGAGGATCCGGATCCAGACCAGCGGCCGTCAGCTGACGGTGATCGGGCCGGGCCAGAACCAACTCCGCCCGCGCCACATACAACCGGCCCCCACCCTCTGTGTCCGTACGGTCATCCACGCCGGCGCCCTCGCCGCGCAGCGCCTTCTCCAGCCGAACTGTCACGCGTCCTCATCTTCATCGTGATCTTCCGTGTCGAGCGGGGCCACGCCGTCGAACCGGATCCGGGGCACCTCGTCGCGATTGACCCCGGGATCCACGACGTCCACATCGGGAAAGGCCCGAAGTCTCAGCAGCGCCGCCGCCCGTGCGGGGCCCTCCAGCCGGTACGACAGCCGGCCGTCGTCACTGGAAAGCCGGACCCGCACCCCCACCGCCCGCTCCGGCGCCCACCCCACGACCGCCGGAACCCTCGCGAGCCGCGCCGCGTGCCGCTCGATCTCCTCCAGCGACGGGTCAAAGTCCGCAGCCGGAACCAGGGCAACCACAGACCGATCCCGCAACATGGTCCGAGCCCGCCGCAGCCACCACCGCCGTGCCCACACCCCGACGCACACCGCAGCAGCGGCTGCGCCCATCACCCACCACCGGGCACCCCAGAGCGTGCCGATCAACCAACTCGCATCGAACCGGCCGACGGCCGGGAGCCACCCCATCAGAGCCGCCACCCCCGGCGCCGGATCCGGGGATCTATCCCGCACACCAGGTCAGCCAGCGCCAGCCACGCCCAGCGCGCACACACCGCCCCGAGCACCGCCGCCAGGACCGGCACCATCGGCCACCCCCGCCGCTCCTCGACCGCCTCCGCAGCCGGGTCTCCCAGTCCCCAGGGAAGGTTGTGCAGATCCCCGCCCCACCACCACCCGCGGATGAACCCGACCACGAACACCACCGCGACCAGCCACCCGCACAAACTGACCAGCGTCTCGACATCCGCGTCCAGTCGACTGCGCCCTGCTTCATTCCGGAACTCAGTGGTGTGCCCTGCCATACGCACCTCCCGCACGGGACGGCCCATTGCCGTCTCTTACCTGCGCAAGGAGCCCACTGGCCCGAAACGTGACAGGCGAATGGGAAGAGATCTGGTTGGTCTTGTCTGCGCGCATGCGTTGTCGGCTGAGCAGGAACCAGGCTCCTGATTTCCCGTGCAGACTGTCGGGATGAGCACGATGCGCCGACGTCTCGGCACCGGTCCCGCCCCCGCGACGCACTTGAGTACCGTTGATTCTCCGAGGCTGTTACCTGCGGAACGGATCGTCCCGAGTGAATTTTCGGCGGCCGATGACCAGGCCGTGGCCGCACAAAAAGGCAGGCGGGCCCTGGGGAAGGGAACCGGGACCGGTTTCTGACGTGCTGGTCACGAGGAAGGGACTACCTGGCTCTGTTCACGGGTCTCCACAACGTTTGTTTAGTACTCCAGCTGTAGTTCGTGATGATCCGTGGGCAAAGTGGGGGCATGACTACGTACGAGACGATGCCGTTCCACCTTGAGACCGAGCGGCTGATACTGCGGCCGTGGGCCGAGTCGGACGCCGCTGAGTTCTGCGCCCTCCTCTCCGAACGCGGCAAGGGGACCCCCACGGTTGAGCACATCCGGACGTCCATCGCGGAGCTGCTCACTGCGACGGCGACTACGGGGATCGCCCTGTTGCCCATCCAGCGCCGTGACGAAGGCGACTTCATCGGCTACTGCGGGCTGATCATCGGCCGCTCCACCGTAGAGGAGCCTGAAATCGCGTATGAGCTGTTCCAGCGCGCGCATGGGCGTGGCTACGCCACCGAGGCGGCCAGCGCGGTGCTCGATGCCGCTATCGCGACCGGGCGGAAACGGCTCTGGTCGACCGTCGGTGCGTGGAACACACCGTCGCTCCGTGTCCTTGAGAAGCTCGGGTTCGAGCGGGATCACGTTTCCACGGAAGACAACGGTGAAGTGGTCTGGCTCACACGCTCGTTGCCGTGACGCGAGAGCACGCTTCCGGCGCTTCATGCTCCACATGATCGAGTGCACTCCGGCGGAGCGCCATGCCGAGATCGGTTATGGGATGCGGCTTGTCGACGGTAATGGCTGGCCTGTGATCGTGCCTGATGGCGGCGTCGCCAGTCGGACCAGCCGATCCGGTGAGCGAGGTCGTTCAGTGGCCGGACGACGATGGTGAGGAACAGGTGCTGGATCTCGTTGCAGGTCAGCGGGGCCAGGTCGTCCGAACCAGTGCGCCGTGCATGCTCGTCTGCGCGGACGACGGCGAGGAAGGCGTGAGCGAGCATGGCGAGGGTGACCCAGCGGCTCCAGGACGGGTAGCGGCGGACCTGGTGTTCATCGAGTCCGGCCAACCCCTTCCCGGCCTGGAAGGTTTCCTCCACCCGCCACCTGGATCCCGCCGTCCTGACCAGGGTGCGCAACGGAGCCGGACCGGTGGAATGGCAGCGGTAGTAGGCGAGCTCGCCGGTGGTGCGGTTGCGCCGGATCAGCAGCTGACGGTGGCCCGGCGTCGGGTCGGTGAGGTCGATGACGGCCCAGTCGTAGTAACGGTGCCCCTTCGCGCCGGGGCCGGCGGACAGCTTCTGCCAGGCCCGCTTCGGGAGCTTGCCGGCCAGCCCGTCGGCGCGGAACCTTCCCGCACCGGTGGCCACTTCGGCCGAGCAGGCAACCGCGAGGACATAGCCCAGACCGCGTTCTTCCAGGGCCGCCCGCAGTTTCGGGTTGCCGCCGTAAACTTCATCGCCCGTCACCCAGTCGATATGGTGCCCGGCGTCCAGGAACCGTTCGATCATCGTGCGGGCCAGCTCCGGCTTGGTCGCGAAGGCGGTGTCCTCGGCCAGCCCGGCCGCCCGACAGCGGTCCGGGTCCGAGGTCCATGAGCGTGGGACGTACAGCTCCCGGTCCACGGCCGCGTGTCCCCGTGCCCCGGCGTAGACGAGATAGACGGCGACCTGGGAGTTCTCGATCCGGCCGGCGGTTCCGGTGTACTGGCGCTGGACCCCTACGGTGCGGGTGCCCTTCTTCACGTCGCCGGTCTCGTCCACGACCAGGATCGCCTCCTCGTCGTGGAGATGCTCCACGACGTACTCGCGTACATCGTCACGCACCGCATCGGCGTCCCACGACGCCCTGCACAGCAGATGCTGCATGCCGTGCGGGGACTTTTCCCCCGCCCACTCCGCGATCGTCCAGCAGTTCTTGCGGGGCAGGTCCGACAGCAGCCCCAGCATCAAACGCCCGGCCCGCAGCCGGGGTTCGACCCGGGCGAAGCGGCCCGCGATACGGCCCATGGCCACCTCGAACGCATCCCGCCAACGGCCTGGATCTATGCTGTGACCTGCGGCCACCGTCTCATCGTCAGTCCACACAACTCACGATGATCAACGGTGGCCCCCGCACCCGTATCCGCACCGGCCCCGACCAGCAAGATCACGATCTACAGCTGGAGTATTAGAAGTCATCTCATTTGGTGAGGCGGCGGTAGCAGATGAGGGTGCAGGCGATGGCGGTGAAGGCAAGGAAGTGTTCGGCCTTGCGTTCGTAGCGGCGGTGGAGGCGTCGGCATCCCGCGAGCCAGGACATCGACCGTTCCACGACCCAGCGATGGCGGCCCAGACGGGCGGAGGACTCGATCCCTTTGCGGGCGATGCGATGGGTGATGCCGCGACTGCGGAGCCATTGCCGCAGGTGGCGGTAGTCGTAGCCCTTGTCTCCGTGCAGCTTGCCGGGCTTTCGCCGCCTCGGGCCGCGACGGGAGCGGATGGGCGGGATGCCCCGTACGAGTGGCTCCAGTCCCTGGCTGTCATGCATGTTCGCCCCGGAAATGCCGACCGAGAGAGGCAGACCGGTGCGCTCGTTGATCAAATGGATCTTCGACCCGTACTTGCCGCGATCCACAGGATTCGGACCTGTCAGGTCCCCCTTTTCATGGCTCGCATGTTCACCGAGTCGATCGCGCACCGCGACCAGTCCAGCTCACCGCGGAAGCCGAGTTCGTCGAGGACCAAACGGTGCAGCTTGGCCCACACCCTGGCCTTGGTCCACTCCGAGAAACGTCGGTGAGCCGTCGCCCCCGACGGCCCGAACGACCCCGACGGCAGTTGCTGCCACGTGCAACCCGACGTGGCCACGAACACGATCGCGGCCAGCACCTCCCGATCACCATGCCGGCGCCGCCCGCCACCCTGCGGCCGCGACGGCGCCTCCGGCACCACCCGCTGAAACAACTCCCACAACTCATCCGGCGCCAGCCGCTCAACAATCCCCGCCATAGCCGACAGCCTACCGACCCAACCAAATGAGATGACTTCTGCGACGAACCCACCTCGGCCCTCGACCCACACGCGGAAGAAGCGATGTACGACCGCATCCGAGCCCTCAGCTCCGGCCGCACCGTCATCCTCATCACCCACCGCCTCGGCTCCACCCGCAGCGCCGACCCCATCGTCGTCCTGGACGACGGCCGACTCCTCGAACAAGGCACCCACGCATCACTGCTTGCGACAGACGGATCCAAATACGCCGCCATGTGGGAGAAGCAAGCCGCGACGTACAGCTGCCAGTGAAATGGGCCCGCGGAACTGGTCCGAGGGCGTCACAGCACTCGGCGTACGTCCCAGTCGTACCGGGTCCAGTAGCCGGCCGTGGGTGTGGTTTCCACGGTTTTGCCGGGCCGGGGTGCGTGGATCATGGTGCCGTTTCCGGCGTAGAGGCCGACGTGGCCCCAGTTTCCGTCGTTGTTGATGACGATGAGGTCGCCGGGCTGGATGTCGGAGCGGGGGACTCGGGTTCCGGAGTGCCGCATCTGCTGGGAGGTGCGGGGGAGCGTGATCCCTGCGCCTTGGTAGAAGGCGTAGAGCATGAGGCCGGAGCAGTCGTACCCGCCCTTGGTGGGGCCTGTGGTGCTGCCGCCGCCCCAGACGTAGGGGGTACCCCGCTGCGCCAGGGCGGCGTTGACGACGGCGCCGGCCCGGCCGGTCGCCGTACCCGTGCTGTCTCCCGCGGCGGGGAGGCGGTCGTATTCGGTGATGTGGCCAGTGACGTCGTCCACGTACGTCTCGGAGTGGTTGTAGCGGTAGACCGCCTTGCGGAGGTCGGCGGACCTGGACAGGTCGGTGCTGCCCGTGCCGCACAGGTAGACGGCGGTCCCGAGCGCTGCGTCGAACGCGTTGTGCGGGTCTTTCGCGCCGTCTCCGTTTCCGTCCTGGCCGCTGGGTCCGTTCCAGGTGGAGGGCAGGAACTGCATGGGGCCGACTGCCCGGTCGTATGCGGTGTCGCTGTCGAGGCGGCCGCGGTCGGTGTCGGAGAAGGAGCTGGTGTTCCCGCCGGCTCCGGAGCCGTTGAGCCGGACGCCGAGGATGTGCGGGCTGATGTTGCCGTTGGCTGCGATGTTCCGCCCGGCGGCGTGGTTGGACTCGACCTTGCCGATTCCGGCGATGACGGACCACCGCATGCCCTTGCACTTCGGGCGCAGCGTGCGGACGTTCGAGGCGGCACGGGTGTAGGCGGACAGCATCACCGGGCTGATGCCAGCCACTGCGCCCGGGGCAGTACCGGTTCCGGTCGGGGCCGTGGTGTCTTCCTCGTGCCCGGCCGCGCCGTTCGCGACAGCGGCGACGAACAGAATCAGCACCCCGATCACAAGCGCCGCCGGGACCAGGAGCCCCGATCCGGCCAGGACTGCTTTGCGGGAGCTGTTCATGGCCGACCCGGCCCGCCCGAGGAATGCGGGCGCGGGGTACGAGGTGCTGGAGCGGGATGTGGGGGCGTGGCCGGGCCGGGGGCGGCAGGCGGGGCAGTGTTGGTGGTGCGGGGCTGCCGGGCACGGTGGAGGCGTTGCTGGAGCATCGCCTGGGCTGGGCTGGAGGGCGGTTGAACCACCCGCGGGGGTGCCAGGCGGCGTCGGACCGCGGGCGCGACCGGTGCGGGGGGCGAAGTACGGGCCGGAGAGGTGCTGGGGGCCGGGCGGGGTGTCCGTACCGGTGTGCGCCGGGCTACGGGTGCGGTTGGCGGGGTGTAGGGGCCGAGGCCGGGGCGGCCGCGGACGATCCGGCCGAGGGAGCGCACGTTGTGCCGGTACTCCCCGGCGAACTGTTGGGCGGGCTGGACGTAGCTCCGGTTGAGAGCCTGGGCGCCCTGCTGGAGGTT
The DNA here is from genome assembly GCF_045041165.1 of Streptomyces sp. NBC_00057. Taxonomy (NCBI): domain Bacteria; kingdom Bacillati; phylum Actinomycetota; class Actinomycetes; order Kitasatosporales; family Streptomycetaceae; genus Streptomyces; species Streptomyces sp. NBC_00057. Next base: position 251,005 of record NZ_CP108257.1, read on the forward strand.
CTGGACGGCGCTGCTGACCCTGCTGGCTGCCTGGCCGGGCAGTGCGGTCGCGGCGGCGCCGACTCTGCGGGCGGCGCGCGGCCCGTACACCGGCAGTCCGACGGTGGCCTTGAGGCCGAACACCCCGGCCTTCGCGGTGCCTTTGGCGCCCGCTTCGATGGTGCGGCCGGTGAGTTTCGTCAGCCCGGCCACGGCACGGCCGCCGCTGTGGGCGAGCCGGCCGCCGAGGCGCGTGGCGAGCCGGGTGGTGCCGATCCGTCCGGCGCTGCCGAGTGCGGCACTGGTGCCTCCGGTGGCGACGGCTGCGCCGAGCATGAGCCCGCCGAGCAGCAGGCCCTTGCCGAGCCCGCCGCGCCGCGGCGGGCTGGCGGGGGCGGGTGAAGCGGCTCCGCCCAGCGGGGAGTTGCCGAGGCGGTGACGGGCGCGTGCCACCGCTCCGCGGGTGGAGCGGGCGAGTTTCTTGCGGTAGATGAACGCGGCGACGCAGACGCAGTCCAGGAGGACGAACCGGACGGTGACACCGCCCGGCAGGTCGCTTTCCGGTGTGTTCAGTACGGCGTTGACGACGACGATGAAGACGGACAGGGAGGCGATGGAGGCGAGCATCAGGGCGAGGCCGCGGGCGATGGCCGCGGCCCGGTCCCACAGCCAGGCCCGGCCGGGGCCGGGCAGGATCCCCGCCGCGAGGGCCACCTTCGCGATCATCGCCTCGATGGCGATCTGCAGCTGGGCGAAGAGGAACGCACCGTCCAGGACGATGACGAACGCGCAGGTGAGGAATGCGGCCAGGAGCATGAAGAGCGCGCCGCCGACCTTGTCCATCGACGCCTTCTTCAGCGTGCCGGCGTTCGGCACGCATGCCTTCTCGAACGCTTTGATGGGGCCGGACGCGTGGACCTGTTCCAGCATCTGGGAGGCGGTGCCATCGACAGCGGTGTCGACGATCCAGTTCTTGACGTTGTCGGGCAGTGCGATCCCGAAGCCCGGCAGGTCCTTGAGGAAGGACTTGCCTTTCTCCATCTTGGAGTCGACGAGCTGGTCGAACACGGCCTGCTGGATCCGTGAATCGCGGAACTTCTTCCCGCAGCTGCCGTCGAAGGTCCGCCCGTAGGACAGGAGCATGGCTGGCCGGGCGACGAACGCGTCCACGAGGGCATCGGTGATGGGCCGGGCCAGCGCGCTCGGCGAGGAACGGACCTGCGTGCCCACGGTCGACCCGGAGGGCTTCTTCTCCCACTCGTTGTCGGTGGTCGGCCGGTTCGTGTCGATGGCCTCTTTGTCCAGGACCAGGGCGGCGGTCTCGACGGCCAGGGCCCGCACGGTGCCCACCACCCCGGTGTCGGTGCTGAGCAGGAGCTGCGGGGGCGAGGCGAGGGCGCCGAGCGCGAGCGCGGAGATGACCAGGGCTGCCGCCATCTCGCCCCAGCCGCGGGCCCGGTTCCCGAACAGCAGATGCCACGACGCGACGACCATCGTGAAGGTGAGGAACAGCGCCGGCAGGCCCATCTGCACGACGACCCCGCCGTACAGCGACGTCGACACCTGCAGAGCCGGCTTGAGCATCAGCCCGGCCAGGGAGAACGCCAGACTCCAGGTCAGGAGGAAGCAGGCGAAGCTGACGGCCCACTTGTTCCCCAGGAACATCATGTCGACGAGGAACCCCTCCACGCTCAGGTCCCAGTCGTTCCAGTCCCCGGTGTCGGAGTAGATGCGGTACGAGCTGACGGGATTCCCGTCCCGGTCGGTCACCTCGAACGCGGACAGCACCCCGCCCTGCGCGGCCCGGTCCTTCTTGTACTTCGCCACGAGCTTGTCGAACTCGGCGCGGGCGGCCTTCTCCTTCTTCTCGGCCTCCTTGATCCCGTTGCGGATCAGCGGGGAGTCGTCCGGCCTGCCCGAGGTTCCCGGATCGGGCACCATCGGGGTCGGGTCGAGGGGGTTGTCCGGGCCGGGCAGTGTCGGGCCCACCGAAGGCGTCGGCGACGGTGTCGGGGCCGCGCTGGCCGTCACGGTCGCCAGCACCAGCGATGTCAGGCACGACAGTGCCAGCAGCGCCAGGCCCACGGCCATGGACCGCCCGGGACGCAGCCACCGCTTCACTCCCTGCAGCACGCGCATGCCCCGGGCCCGGGTGCGCGGTATCGGTGTTCCCGCCGGTACGGCGGCCCGCTTGGTCATGCTGCTGCGCTCTGCATGGGCTGGGAGTGGATGTGAGCGACGGCCTGTTCGTCGGCGGGCAGCGTGACCTGCATGGCGCCGATCCGCCCGGTCAGATCGCGGTGCAGGCACTCGCCGGCCCGCGCGGCGCGTTCCTCGTCGCTGAGCTCGGGGCTGTTGGGGGACAGCCCGGTAGTGACCAGGGTGAGGAGGTCTTCGTCGTCGGGGTTGCAGCCGAGGAAGCGCAGGGCCCGGCGGGCGAGGTTGATATCCGTGTGCCGGAACACGAACTTGCGGGGGATCAGGCCGCGCAGGATCTGCCCGTTCTCGTCGGCGTCGGGGCCGATGTCGTCTGCGTCGTGGGCGCCGAAGAGCGCTCCCGCGTTGTGCTTGCGCCCGTCCTTGACCAGCTCCAGCGCCAGCGCCAGGCCCTCCGGGCTGGAGGTCAGCCACCAGCATTCGTCCCACACCACCAGGGCGAACTCGTCCAGGTCCGCGTAGGCGACCTTCCGGGACAGAGCGGCGATCAGGTACATCACCGCACGCCCGAAGATCTTCTCGAACTCCATCTTGTCCAGCCGGTCCCCGCCGCCGCGCAGTTCGCTCTTGGTGGGCAGTGCGAGCGAGGACACCGAGAAGACCAGGGTGTCGGCCGACGAGCCGCGGACCACGGGCAGGGATTCGTCGAACACCGCGCGGGCCAGGTCCTTACGCCTCACCGCAGACAGTCGGCGGGCAGCCATCGCCGAATGCGTATCACCGGACGCACCGCGGTTGGTGAGCTCCTCGACCAGGACCCGCATCGAGGGATGAGGCTCGGCCAGCACCGCCTCGACCGCCTCGGACAGAGCGATGCCCTCATCACTCATCGGAGCCAGCCCCAGCAGCAGCGTCAAGAAGCTCTCGGTGAACCGCTGCGCTTCCCGCCCGGTGAACGTGCGCAGCGGATCGAGGGAGACGGCGGCCTGGTCGTCGATGGTGATGCACTCGGTCTCACCCGGGCACGCCTGCGCGTAGCGGAGCCATTCTTGGCGCGGTGTCCGGTCCACGATCACGGCCCGGCCGCGCCGTGTGCCGCCCTGCATCCGTCGCCCTGCGGCAAGCACGGAGTACACGGCCGACTTCATCGCGGTTGTCTTGCCTGCACCGAGCTCCCCGATGAACGCTGCGGTCGCCGAGGTGTTCTCCCGTGGGCCGCGCGTCCAGTCCGTCAGCACCGGCCGGACTCCGCCGCCGGCCAGATGCAGACCGAACAAGGGCCCCGTGGCATCGCCGAGTCCGCTGCCCGTGAACGGGCCGGCCATCGCGAAGTCCCGCGCCACCAGGTACTGCGCGTACTGGGCCATGACCTGTGGGGTGCGGGTACCGGGCAGCATCCCGTGCCAGAGGTTCTCCTGCTCGCCGCGCGGGCGGGTGAAGGTGTACTCGTTGCCGGCGAAGTGCCCGGTGAGCTCCCCGGCCCGGCGCTCGGCCTCCTCGGGGGTGCCGCCCCATACGCACAGGGCGGTCATGGCACGGACCTCGACCTCCGTCTGCGAGGCGGTCAGCCGCTCGCGGTACTCGTCCAGGCTTCCCACCGCCTTGTCGACGCTGGCCGGGACACCCGCGGTCTCACCGTCGTACTCGTTGTACTGGTTGGCGAGCTCGCGCGCCTGACGCCTCGTCTTCGCCTCCGCCTCGGTGCCGGAGGAGACACTCAGGCGCACCACCCAGTCCACCGGGAAGGAGAACGCGTCCAGGGATGACAGATACTCAGACCCCGGGAACGCGAACGCCTCGGGCATCTCGGAAAGGGCGAGCATCACCTGATACGAGGGCCCCCACTCCGTGGTCACCTCCAGCCAGCGCCGCGCAAAGGGATTCGGCCGCCCCGCCTTCCGCCGCCCCGCGCGCTTCCCCGCCCGGCCAAAGCCGCCTTCACCGCCGCTCGAAACCTGCTCGCCGAGCAGGTTGCCGCCCTCGGCGAGCACCACCTGACCGAGCGCCGCCGCACCCCGCCCCCGCCCCCGCATCCGAGGACCTGCCCCGACCGGCAGCACCGGTTCGAGCACGCCACGACGGGCACTGTGCCCGTAGATCCACAGAACCTCAGCCGTCGTCGCCGGACGCAGAGCAATGGCCGACGGCCACACCGACGACAAACGCTGCGCCTGGGCCAGGCGCTCGTCCTCCTCGCGCGCCGACACCGGCCGCGGCAGCAGCCCCAGCTGCAGGGCAACGTCCGCACGCGCCGCCGCGAAGACCTCCCGCGCCGACTCCCCGCGCGTCATGGGCAGCGGAACCGCGAGCCAGTCCGTACGCCCCGTCAGCTCCAGCTGCTCCAGCTGCCCCCGCAGCACACCGGTGGCCTGCCGGTACCGGGGAGAAGCCACCAGGTCGATCCCCTCGGTCATCTTCGCGACCACGCTTGCCGGGTCGACGGCCGGGCACAGACTCAGCAGCATCGACTCACCCCTGAGCGCCTTGACCAGCGCCTCCAGCTGCCCCAGCCGCTGCTCCTTCGCCCGCCGCGAGGTATGAGCGGCATCCGCCCCCGCCACCCGGTAGACGGCCCAGACCTGACCGTGCACGGTCCACATCACGTTCCCGGCCACATGCCGGATCGGCATCCGCATCGCGGATCACTCCCCTCGCTGCGCCACCGGCGCATCACTCGCGCTGGACCGGATGTCGCGACGCCGGGCGGCGAGCAACGCCGCCGCGACCGGCGCCGGCCGGCCACCCGCTCCACGGATTGCGCCGACGTCCTCCTGGCCGACGGCCACAGGGCTCTCGGGCACAGAAGCGCTTGCCGTGGTGCTGCGGCCGACGGCCATCACATTGGAGAGCGCAACCTGTGACCGGACCGGGCGGAGTACGGGTTGGCCCTTGCTCCCGCCCCCTGCTCGGGGCTGCGGTGCGGCCCAGGTGACGCTGCACACCCCGATCAGCGGCCGGTGACTGCCCAGCGCCTTGAGCGGACGACCGCCCAGCCGCCCTCCCGACGGACGCGTCACCAGCGAGACGGAACTCGCGGCCACCGCCAGCGGATTACGGCCGTCGACCTGAACGTGACGCACCAGCAGCGACAGCCCGTAGGGCCCACCGAGCGCGATCACGTAGTTGAACAGCCCGAAATGCGCCCACACCCCCCGCGTCAGCACCAGACCCGCGAGCGAGACAGCCAGGACCACGATCTGCGGCACCGTATACGGACCACCCCAGATCCGCCCCCGCCCACCAGGCCACTTCCCGATCATCAAAGGGTGACGGCGCGCCCGGGTGTAACACCGGCCGACCAGCACCTCCGGCGACGACGCCGCAGCACCGCTCACCACCGCACACCTGCCAGCGAGTCGATCCCCTGGACCGCCACGTGAACCGTGCCCGCGCTCTTCGCGGAACCACCGAAGCCGACCTCGATACCGACGCCGTCGTGGAACACGGCGGACAAGATCACGTACAGGAACAGCGCTGCGCCGATGACCACCGCGACCGAAGAGAACAGCGAACGGATCTTGGCCCATACATACGACACCGAGAAGAACACCAGAACTGCCATCACAACGACGGCGAGAATGCCGGTCATCGCCGCTCACCGTCCGCCGGCTCGATGACCTGGACCACTGCGTGATTGGCGCCCGCGCTCTTGGCGGAGCCGCCCGGCGCGATGTCCTCACCCACGCTGTCGCGGAACACCGTGGCATTCATCACCGCGAACCACAGCGCCACTGCACCGATCAATGCCACACCGCCGGCCAGCACCGACTTCGTCTTGGCCCAGGCGGCTGCCACTGACGCGACCACCATGAGCCCCATCACCGAGCCGACCAGCAGAGTTGTGATCTTCTGGGTGAGCTGGTCGACGTCGTCGATTGCCCCGGCCAGTACCGTCATGTCCATCACTGCGCGGTCTCCTTCTTCTCGGCCCCGGCCGGCTCCTGGCTCAGCACGGGGGCGCCTTCCACGGATGCGATCTCCCAGCGCCCGCCCCGCCCGGTGATCGTGATCGCGTACGCCAGCGGCCGCTTCTGACCGCCGGTATCGGACGCGGTGATGTCGACGAGGAGCTGCCTGCGCGCCCCGTCCGACTTCGGACCGACGCTGCCCGGGTCGTTCGTGCCGACCTCGGCGAGCCGGGCCACCTCGACCTGCGTGTACGGCGCGGGCGACACCGCCGCCAGGGCCGTACCGGGGGACAGATAGCGGTCGAGCTCACCGCTGCCGGCGAGATAGGCGGCGAAGAATCCCGTGAGCGTCTGCGCAGCCGGATCGGTACTGCGGACCGGGACCGACTGCCCGTACGCCAGCGACGGAGCCTCACCGGACAGCGGCGCGCCCACTTCGGCCGGCAGAGCCGCAGCCGCCAGGGCACCCCCCGCACCGGTCCTGACCGGGACCTGGAAATACCGCAGCACCGGCCCGGCCTTGACCTCGCCCGGCCCCGGCTCCTTCTTCCCGTCCGCGGTACCGACCGGGGCCACCCGGGCAGCCACGGTCACCGACCAGTAGCCGGAGGACACGAGCCGCACCCGCACCGCCGCGAGCTCCTGCGCCCGCTGCACACCCGGATCCGCCGTCAGACTCACCTCACGGGCATTCGGCAGAAACGGCGCCAAGGACTCCTCCGTGCCCTCCCCGGCCGCGAGATACGCGCTCACGAACAGCTCGGCGAACCCGCCCGGCCCCGCAGACTGCCCGGCCGCAGGCTGCTCCTGACGGACCGGGGCTGCAGCCGGTGCGACCGCAGGCCGGGACACCAGCGCCCACCCCGCCAGCACCGGCCCCGCCACCAACAGGACCCAAGCCGTACGGCGGATCACCGTCACCGTGTTCGCCGCAGCGCCCAGGGAACCCAGCGACCAACCGCCCGCCTCGGCCGGCAGCGCATCCTCCGTACGCTCCTTGCGGCGCTTCACGGCTGCTCCTGCCGCATCCGGGCAGCCAACGTGTCCCGCGCCGCCTTCGGCAACGCCGCCCAGCGGGCAAACGCCGCCTGCGCCGGTCCCGCATCCTCATCGAGATAGGCGCGCATGGACGCCGCAGTCCGGTCCGCGAACGGCGCCATCTCCAGCTGCACCACCAGATCACGCAACCGCCGACGTGCCTGCATCAGCAGCGCGAAGTCTGCACCGTCCCCTGTCGCGAGCACCGGATCCGCCACGTCCTGCTCACCCCTTCCAAGCCCAGGTGCGGCAGCCGTTCCGCCACACACCCGGACCAAGGAGCCCCCACGCCCCAGACGTGACAGCCGCAGCCGAGAAATCTGAGAAATCGTCATCACGCGGCCTGCACCCACTGGTCAGCGACCGCCCGCAACTGCCGCACGGTCCGGCTCCGACGCTGCCGCCACGCAATAGCGGACACACCGGCCCGCTGCGCGCTCTCCCGCGCCCCGGCCCGCGACTCGTCCGCGATCACCCGCGCCCGCACTGCATCGAGCAGTCCGGCGGCCACGGCCCACACCAGCAGCTCGACCAACTCGCCCCGCGCGCCGTCCGGAATCTCACCGGCCGAGATGAGCCCGGCCTCGACGGCCTGCTGGCCGAGGGCCGTCTGCCAGGCAGTCTCCGCCGGATCGTCCGCCGCCGGCTCGCCGGGTACGGCCGCGGATTCGAGTACGGGGTGCCACGGCAGCGCGTCCGTCTCCGTGTCCGCCTGCAGCTCACGGCTCGCCAGATGCAGCGTCTCCAGGAGAAGGTTCGCCGCGACCCCGCCCTTCCGGCCGAGCGGATACCGCCGCACCACCTGATACAGGCACGCGACGACGACCTGCCCTGTCTCGTCGAAATCCCGGCCGGCCCGCAGCAGTCGCTGAGTCATCCGCACCGCACCCGGCAGCATCGCCTGGACCACCACCCGCGCGGCCACCTGCGCCCCTGCGCCCTCGCCGGCCGCCCGCTCCAGGAGCACTCGCATCCACCGGTCACTGTGCGCACGCCCCTGCGCCCGGTCCCGGCGCTCCAGTTCGGCCAGCGCTTCCTGAAGACCTGCCGCACGCTCGCTGCTGAGGACGACCCCGCCCTCCTGCAGCCAGCCGAGCACCATTTCGGCGCGCCCGGACTCGGCGCAGGCCAGCGCCCATTCGGCATCCAGCGACTCAAAGATTCGTGGTCCAGTCACGACAGCTCCCCGTTCAGGTGATGCCGTGAACTCTGCTCAGCGCCCCTGACCCGATCGCTGACCCAAACCCCCGAATGCGCAGGTCAGGAGGTTGCCCAAAAGCCGACCCACGCTGTACGCCGTGCTGAACCGCGGCGAGGGCCGGGCTGAGAGCCGGCACCAACGCTCCGGGCTCTCCGGGGCGGCAAGGCCGAGCGTCGCCCCGCGCCCGAAATGAACGCTTCAGTCGGCAGCGCTCGCTCGGGGAAAAGCTCGGCCGACGGGTGGGGACCGACCTGCCCGTTTCCAGGTCCTGTCCGTGGATGAAACGGAGGAAACCATAAAAGCCCAGGTCAAAGGGCATCGGGGTCACCCGAATGTGCCCCTAGAGTGGCTGCACCTTGTAGCGGTCACGAGCGGTTCATTCAAGGATTCGCGGGAGCTGGCGCCAGTCTCTGAATCTGTTGAATGGGCCGCCTGTGTCGGGGAGTCTGCAGAGCGTCCGACGGGACTTGCGCCGCTAACCCCCGAGTCCTCCATCGTGCTGTTCGCCGTCATCGGATCCCGGCGACGCGCTGTCCAACGTCCACCCCGGGACGCAAGGGGCGGGCGGACTCCACGCTCCACTCTGCGCACGGCACCCGTGTGCCTAATGAAAGGTGTCTCCATGTCCTCGCTCGGCCTGCTGGTCCTGCTCCTCCTGGTCCTCGTCGCGCTCCTGGTCGTGGGCGGCCTCGCCTACGTCGTGCACCGGCATCCGGTCCTCGCCACACCGTTGATGGTCGCCACGGGCGCCGCAGCGGTCCTGGTGGCATGCCTCGGTGTCATCGCCGCCGTCCGATGACACCGAGGCGTACCACCGAGTTATCCACAGGACACGGCAGGACCAGACCGCTCCGCCGTAGCGTGCTGTCCCTGCCGATCAACGGGGGTGCAGGATGCGGTACGTACGGCTGGAGTGGCTCGCTGCGGACGTCATGGCCGGTCTGCCGTCCGCCGCGGCGCGGGCTGCGGTGCAGGACCTGCTCGTCGAAGTCGCGAAGCATCCCGACCGGTGGCCGGCGCCCGGCGGCGAGGAAGTCGTCGACGAGTTCGGGACCCGGTGCTGGATCTCCTGCGTGGCCCACTCCGACGGCCTGGAAGTCCGTGACATCGGATGGCTGGACTGACGGCCGCCCGCGTTCATGAGGGGCGAGCTACAGACGTCAGAGGGATGGAGCCGGCTGCGGCTTGAGGAGTTGGTCCAGCGCCCGGTACAGCGCCTTCACCAGCCGGGCCCGTTGCTGCGCGTGCGCGAGGGTGGTCTGGGAGGTCACCGACAGGCGGCGCTTCGCTTCCTGAAGGACCTGGTCGGTCACCGGCCGCAGCTCACTGTCCTTGGGCAGGGCCTCGAAGTGCCGGCTGACTTCGGCGGCGACGATTCGGGCGTGCCCGGTGAGGAGCAGAGCGATCTGCGCGCAGTCGCCCGCCCGCAGACCGCTCGCGTCCTTCCGTGCCAGCATCGCATCGACCAGCGCCGTAATGGGCGCGCGGTCGAGCGGCATTTCCTGGTCCAGGAGAGCCTCGGGGTCGTACAACACCGCGCTCATGACTGTGACTCCTCCGGTTCCAGGCCCGTGACCAAGTCGGTCGGATCGGTGGCGATGACGAACAGCCCCCGGCCCAGCAGCCAGGACCGCTGTGCGTTCCAGTCGTGCCAGCGGTAGGCGATGTGCGCGAATGCGGGGACGACGACCCCGGCGACCCGGCCGCCGTCCACCGCTGCGCGGACCCGTGCCCAGCCCGGCCGCAGCTCCGTGTCCTGGTCGAGCGGCCCGCTGTCGGTCACCGCGCAGCCGGCCGGAACGACCCAGCCCTGCGCCTCCGCGTGCGCAGCCAGGGGCGCCGTCACCAGGTGCTCCATGCCCGGCACCGGGACCACGGCATACAGCGCCACCGCGGTCACCGGCGCGACGGGGGCCCCGCCCACTGCCACTGCCGGGGCCCGGAGAGCCGCGATCTTCCTGCGCACCCTGGCCGGTAAGGGCCGGGCAGTGCGGCGGTGGCCGGACGAGTTCGGCATGGGGCCTCCCCAGGGACGGTTTGTCGGCGTACTCCCAGACAACCGCGACACGTTCGGGTGGGCTCAGGCCAGATTCCGGGCAAGTACCGAACAGGGGACCGGACAGTTTTACCAACGGAAGAAAAGAGGCAGGACTACCGTCTGCGCCGCGACCGGCACCTACGGGGGAACCGATGGACAGACAGCGAAACACTCAACTCGAAGCCGTGATGGCCAAGTACGGCTTCACGCACCAGAGCCTGGCCAAGGAGATCAACCGGATCACCGCACAGATCTTCGGAGAGACCCACCCCCGCAAGTGCACCGACCGCCACGTCAGGCGCTGGATCAGCGGCGAAGTCCAATGGCCCTGGACCCGCTACCTTCACGCCCTGGAACAGCTCTTCGACCGTCCGGCGCAGGCGCTCGGCTTCATCCCGAGAGGGAAACACAGCGCGAATCTGCCCGCCCCGCCACGGCCTCCCGCACCGACGAAGGAGGCGCCCGTGCGCCGCCGCCGCTTCATCACCGCGCCCGCCGCCGCAGCGGTCGCACTCGCCCTCAACATCGACGAAACCCCCGTCAGCGGCCGCCTGTCGATGACCGACGTCGCACGCGCCCGCGAGCGGATCGACCGCCTCGACGCACACTTCAGCGCCATCGGAGGCCAACCCCTCCTGACCGTCGCAACCGCCTACCTCGACCGCCTGTCCACCGCAGCCGACCACTGCACCTACGGGCCCCGCGTCGAGCAGGCACTCCACACCGCCATCGCATCACTGTGCAGCTCCGCCGGATGGGCCGCCGACGACGCCGGGAACCTGGACGCGGCACACCTGTGGCGCACCACCGCGCTGCAGAGAGCCATCCTCGGAGCCAACCACCGGGCCCAGGCCCGCGCCTGGTCCGACCTTGCGGTCCACGCCCGCCGCGGCGGCCACCACCGCGAAGCCCTGCGCATCAGCCAGACCGCCCTCACCAGCCGCGAAGCCCGCCAAGACCCCCGCTACGCCGCCCTGCTCCAATCCCGCCTGGCCATCGGCCACGCCCGCGCCGGCGACCGCCCGGCCGCCGCCCGCGCCTTGCTCGCCGCCCAGACCGCACACGACCGCATCAACCCCACCGAACCCGCACCGCGATGGCTCAACTTCCTCACCGCCGCAGAGATCAGCGGACTCGCCGCCATCACCCACCAGGCGATGGGACACCTCGCCGACGCCGAGACCGTCACCGCCCAGGCCCTCACGCTCCTCGACCCCGGCCTGCGCCGCAGCCGCGCGTACTACAGCGTCCAGCTCGCCGAACTCCAACTCGCCCAAGGCAACACGGCAGGTGCCCGAACCACCGCGTCAGCCATCGACACCACACGCGTCAGCAGCCAGAGCATCACCGGCCGACTCGCCACCGTCCACCGCACCCTCGCCGCCGCATAGGAGAACCACCCGAAGTGACCGCCGACATAGAACTCCGCCACTACACCCACCACCACGTCGCCCACCTACGCACGCTCCTGCTTGACGTGTACGCCGAGGTCTACGCGAAGGAGGCGCAGAACGACCCGTTCTGCGCCATCGACCGGTTCGCCGAAGGACTCGACAGCTGGATGGCCCGGCCCGGCTGGAACTGCGTCGTCGGATACGACCACGGAAAGCCCGTCGGCTACGCCTACGGAGCGCCGCTTCCCCCCGGCGCCCGCTGGTGGGGCGGACTGCTCACCCGCGTACCAGCCGACACCCTCACCGAGACCGGCACACGCACCTACGCACTCAGCGAACTGATGGTCCGCACCCCCTGGCGCAAGACCGGCATCGCACGCCGACTCCACGACGAACTGCTCGCGGCCCGGCCCGAGCAACGCGCCACACTCCTGGTCCTCCAGGACCACCCCAAGGTCCGGGCACTGTACGAATCATGGGGCTGGCAGACACTGGGCGACCTGCGCCCGCACCTCCTGAACGCGCCGCTCTTCCACGCCATGCTGCTGGATCTTCCGCCGCGCGGCAGATCCGTCATTGCTACTAGCTAGTCGAAAGGTCCCAGCGGATCCGCAGGTTGCCTAACAGGTTGCGTAACGGGTTGCTTGACTGGTTGCTTAGCGGGTTGCGCAACGGGTTGCCAACGGTGGATCTGCTGGAGCGCCTTTCTGCAGGTCAGGGGGGTGGGTCAGCGTGACGCAGCCGCCGACACCTCTTCCCTCAAAGGGGAAGAGCACCTTTCCCCTTCCCCCGGCCGGGGCGCCGGCTCACCCCCCGGCGGTGCCCGCTCCCGGGTCGCTTCCGCCGGGGTCGCTTCCGCCGGGGTCGCCTCCGGCACCAGGAGGCCAACTTCAGCGAACTCTGGGGTGGACAGGAGGACACCCATTCCGGACCATGCGGGCGCGCTTTCCTCCTGTCCACGCGCCACAACGGCCCCGTTGGGCAGATAGTCGACGCCGGTCAAGGTCACCGGGGCGCCCCATGATTCCGGATACAACGGACCGCCGTCCGAAGACGCTCCCCGTACGGGTTGGCATCGGACCGGGGTTCGGACGATGTCGCCCGGACCGACTGCGTCCCACGTGGTGAAGCGCCATCCCTGGGGCGCCTCTATGCGCCGCCGCATATTGCGCTCCATGTCGGCTTCAGCGGCGGCCCGCATGTCGATCAACGCTACGAGCCGGGCCGCTGCTGCCGCACGGCTGGTGTGACTGGTCGCGCGCTCCTCGGAAAGGCCAATGGCATGCCACGTGCCGCGAATTCGGTAAACGTGCCCGACCAACTCGCCATCGACCGCCACCGGGCAGCGTCCCCGGTCGTCACATCGCCCGAACCGGTACCGGGGCACGTCAGCTCCAGCTGCGTCGTCCTCCACGGGTGTCGGCACTACGGGCGCGTCGGAAACACGTTCTGCCACCCGCGGAGCGGCGACGCCCGGAACCGTGCCGCCGTCGCTCTCCCACGTCTCGACGCTGCCCGGGTCGGACGCGACTGCAGACGCCAGCGCACTGGTCCCCGTGGGCATACCAGCCGTCACGATCGCCACGGCTTCCGCGGCCTGACTGACCGTGGTCAGCACCCGCGACAGCTCCGCCGGACTGTCCAGCCATCGGCCGCCCACATACGCGCCCGACCGGTGCGCGTCGTACATGCCATCCGTCCACACCGCGACGATTTCACCGGCCACTGGCCCGGCCGTCCGGGCGAGCACGCCGGCCACGCGCACGATGACGGTGTTGGAACCATGCTGCTCCATTGCGACAGTCCACCCGTTGGCCGCAGCCGTCTCGGCCACGTAGACAGCCGCACGCGGGAGCCACACCCCCGGCGCCGCCTCTACCTCAGCGCACACTTCGTCGGCGTCCAGGGTGGCGAGTGCCGCCCCGTCCAGCGGCTTACCCTTCGTCGGGATGCGGGGGGCTTTCCACGGCTGTACCAGCGGGCGCAAGGAACGGGTAACAGCCTGCTTAAAGTCCGCCCCGGGGCCGCGCCCGTGCTTGCCCTTGGTGGGGATGTCGGTCGACTTCAGCGGCCGCCCGGCATCCTTCGCAGCAACCGCGCCCGCCAGCACATCAGCAAACTGCGCGTCCGTCTCCGTCACGGTGTCCGCCTCAGCGGGCAGAGCAAGCGCGACGACCGTACGGCCGTCCGTCGACACCCAACGGGACCGGCCATCCCCCTCCCCGGAGAACAGCCGCGCCGTCCGCGCACGCATCGCTTCCATGTCCGCTGCCGCACGCTCCGCCTCCCGCACCCAGCGCTCCGCCTCCCAGCGCGCCCGATCGGCATCCTTTGCGGCCGACGCTGCAGCCGACGCCGCGTGGTCCGACCACTTCCGCGCGTCCGCGACATCGACATCCGGCACGTTGCCCTCGCGCACGTCCAGAACCAGCGCTTGCATATCAACCATCCATGCGTGCCGCTCCCGCGCGATCACGTCCAGCCGCGCCGCCTCCGCTTCCGCCCGTGCGACGCACTCAGCAACCGGCACAACCCGCGGCCCCGCGACTACCGGTGCAGCGTCGCGGGGAACGTCGACCGGTGCCTTGGCACGCTCCGCCGCCTCCGCCTCGGCACGCTCCGCGCACTCGGCCCATGCGAACAGTTCGGCAACCCGCCGCGCGTCCCGTTCACACCCGACCGCCAACACCCGCGCACGGTTGGCACAATCGCGGGAGCGCTGCGGGTCGGTCACCGGGGAACCGTCGTACCACTCCCACCGCGCCGCACAGTCGACGTCGTGCGCCACACGCGACCGGCGGTCGATACGCCGTAGCAACGCGCGCGCCTCCGCCGCCTCCGCCGGCGGCAGCATCTCGACCGGCCGCGCCGCCCACGCACTACGCGTGTACATCATCAAGTCGCGCGTGATTTCGTACGCCTCCGCCGCCCGTCCGGAGTGCTCCTCCGCCGCCTCCGCCGCCTCGGCACACTCCGCCGCACGCCGCGCCGCTTCACGCTCGGCCGGACGCTCGGCCGCGCGCTGCGCCTCGATCGCAGTCTCAGCAGCACGCACCGAGGCCCGTCGCTCCTCCGCCTCGGCCGGTCCCTCCGCCTCGGCCGGTCCCTCCGCCTCGGCGAGCGCCTCCTCGGCCGCGTCCCAGTCACCGGCCAACATGAGCTGTCCCGCGACCACCCGCGCGGCATCGTCGGAGTCCAGCAGATAGCCGACGCGGACCGCCTCGGCGTCGACCACACGCGCCACGGTCGATCCCGCACGGTCGAGCGTCGCAAGCATGACCTCACGGCACCCGCACTGACCGACGGCACACGCACCGCACTCGACACCGCCCCGGGCGTGCGCGCCGCACGCCGTACGACGGACGAAGCACCCACACATGGGGCAGACACGATCGGCCGTCCCGCGCGCCGCCTCGGCCCAGTTCTGCGCCTCCTCGGCCGCCTCCTCAGCCTCGCCGAGAAGCTCACGCACGGTGTCCTCAGCCTCGACAGCGGTACGCCGGAATCCTTCGTCCAGGCCGAGCTCCTCGACCGCGCGCACCGCGGCCTGAATCGTGCGACGCTGCGCCTGAACCCGACGCAGTGCGGACTTGGCGCGCTTGACGCACTCGGGCGCGCGTTCGGCCGTTTCCTCGGCCGCCTCGGCCCATTCCTCCGCCTCGTACGTCGTGCGCGCGGCCTCGGCCGCTTCCCCCGCCGCGCACGCCTCGGCGTGGCACCCCTTCACCTCTTCCACGGCTTTACGAGCGTCGGCAACCGCGTCCGTGATCTTGTGGGACGCGTCATTCAGTAGGGCGAGTGCAGACATCTCGGCATCGACCACCGGGGCAACGTCCACCGCACCGGGCGCGGCATCCGTGGCGGACCGGTACCAAGCCACGGTCTCCCGGTAGCCGCGGCCGGCCGTCGCCCATTTACCCATGCACCACGTGTACCGGCCCGTACGGGAGTCGGACGGCACCGATACGACCAGCGTCCACGCGTCGCGCTCCTCGTTCCGTTCGGCCACGGCGTCCCAGCCTCGGTCCGTCGCCGCGGCGGCGAGCGTCCCCAGGTTGTGGGGGGCGTTGGTCGACAGTGCCTCAGATACGGGCATCGGGAGCGTGGTCACGGCCATTTCGCGGATCCTTCCGAGGCGATGCCGCAGGGCTTGTCCCTGTGCGGTCGGTGCAGTCCCAACATAGTCAACTTTCAGTACCACTTCAAGTGCAACTTGAAGTGGTACTGAAAGTTGACAGGGGAGTGCACCAGCAGACAAACCACGGCTACAGGTGATCTTGGTGACGTACGCCCATCAGCAGAGAGATCTCCCGCCGTCCCGTGGCCGTAGAAACGAATACGGCGCCCGCCCCGGGCACATCCCCGGGGCGGGCGCCGTCGTTGTTCCCGTCAGGCCGCCCACTCCAGCCCGAGGGCGGCCAGCGCCTGGAGCTTGTCGGCGGTGAGCTTGGCGCGGCGGCTCTTGCTGTTCGACAGGAACACCCCCAGCTTCACCTCGCTCCCGTCCTCCAGCCGCTCCACATGGGCCCTGGGGACCGTCACAGAGCCCGTACGCGCCTTGTACTGCGCCAGGGCCGCCACGCCCCGCTCGAACGCTCCAGAGGCCGCCTTGGGCTTCGTGGGCGTCTCAGGGGGCGACGGCTCCATGCCGAGCCGTTCCAGGCGCTCGCGCTGCCCAGGGATCAGCCCATGCCAGACCGCGTATTCACGCTGCTTGTGGTACCAACGGCCGATGTCCATCCCGTGCACGGTGACCCCTGGCTCCACGTAGGTGAGGGCGCTCTCCTCTACGAACATTTCCCGCAGTGCGGCGTAGTGGCGCTGCCAGTCCGCCGGCCACTGCGGGTTCCAGTCCTCATCGACCTCCCGCAGCGCCGCCTCCCACTCGGGGTGTTCGTCCAGCGCGCCGGGGCGGCGGAGGTTGGACAGCCATTGCCCGAGTGGCCTGTCCAAAGCGGTCGCTGTCCGGGGCGCGCACAGCGTCCAGTGCTCCTCGAAGTACGCCTTCGCGGCCTCCAGGTTCTCCTGAAACCGCTCATCCGCCAGCGACCAGACCATGCCCAGCTTCTCCAGCCGCTTCGCCCGAAGCCCGGTCATCTGCCTGGCCCCGTAGGCCCGTCGCTGTTCTGCCACCCACTGCCCAAGGGGGTACGCACCCTCTTTGTGCCCGTACGGGACCCGGGCATGAAGCTCACGTTCGGTGAACCGCTTGAGGGCCGCCCAGCCGCGCGCCCAGTCCTGCTTCTCCGTGTCGATCACGTTGAAGGAAACCCAGTCTGCGACCATCACCGGGTCACGCGGAGCCGCAAAACGCAGCAGCAGGCGGGATTCTTCCTCGCCTTCCTCGGGCGGCGGACCGATGTACTCGGACGGCTGCGCGACGTCCTTCTGCGGCTCCTGCGGAATGGCCAGCAATTCGATGGCCTCTTCATCGTGAGCCCGAAGACCTTCAAGAACCTTTACCAAAGGCCGGTACGATCCGGAGGTGAACATATCCTCGGGCTTTTCTCCAGGCTGGAGGAAAACCGGCACGATCAGAGAGGCGAGTTTCCCTTGTCCCGGCTTCTGCCGCAAAGCGCGCCCGATGGCCTGCACGATGTCGTGCGGCGCACCCTTCGGGTCCAGCAGGGCAACGGAGTCCACGGCCCTGATGTCCACGCCCTCCCCGAGGACGCGGCAGTTCGAGAGCACGGCACGCCGCGCGGTGGAGCCGAACTCGCCCAGGACGTCCCGCCGGCGCTCGGGGACGTGCTCGCCACACAGCCAGTCCGCCCAGATCTTCGACGGGTACCGTTCCGGCTGGTCAGCGTGCAGCTTCGCCGCCACACGCTCCAAGCCCTCCGCGTACGCCTGCGCCTCTATCGTCCGGTGGTGGAAGGTGATGCAGGTCTGGAGGCTGTGCTGGCTCATGGTGTGCAGGAGCGCGGCCTGGAGGGCGCCGAGCCGCTGCCCGCGTACTTCCTCGCTACGTCGCTCCTCGCCCATCAGCCGCTCCGGGGTGACCACCGGGTCCTGGAGCTCCAGCACGATGATCTGGTAGCGCGCAAGCAAGCCGCGGGAGACAGCCGACGCCAAGCTGAGCTTGTAGAGAACGGGCCCGAAGACTCGTTCGTCGTCCATGCTGGCCGCCATCTCCTTCGACAGCGCCTCCCGCACCCCTTCGGCGACCTCCCAGTTCGGCCGCTCCTGCCAGATCCGCGGCGTCGCCGTCAGGTACAGCCGGCGGTGCGCCGGGATGACGGTCTGGTCGTGGATGTCCGCCCACGCCTTGCCCATCGAGCCACTTGTCCTGTGGGCCTCATCGACCACGGCGAGGTCTACCGGGGCCAGCTGCTGGCCATAGACGCCTTCGAACGCCTCCGCGAGGACACCGAGGCTGGCGTACGTCGCGTAGATGGTCACGGGCCCGGAGCCGTGCCACAGAGCCAGCTGCACGGGGTTCGTGGTGGAGCGGACCTTGAGGCTCCACAGCTCCGGGTCGTCCTGGAGGCTGCACACGGCGACCGCCGGCCCCATGTGCCCAGCCGCGCGCCACGCCTGCACCGTCTGGGTCAGAAGGTCCAGCGTCGGCACCAGAACCAAAGTCCGGCCCTTGGGAACAATGCGCTTTGCCGACGCCGCCGCAATGATGGTCTTTCCCGTCCCGCACGCGGCGTGGATCTGCCCACGCAGGCCATTGAAGGGAATGCCGCCCGGCGGGATATCGAAGCCGCGCACAATGGCGGCAACGGCCTCGATCTGGTGGTCACGCAACTTCACGGCCATTTCCCGTGTTCTCCTTTTCGCGGAATGTCGCGCGTAATAAGAAAGGAAGTCCCGGCGCGATGGTGTGGCCCGGAGGATGTGGTGTCTGGTCCCATACGGTACACAGCCATGACACGTGATGCATCACCCACGCACCAACTTTCACCCCCAGAGTGATGCATGGCCGAATCTTACCCCGAAGCGGTCGGTTGTCCTGTATGCTGGCAGGGCATTGGTGAACGTGAGCGGACGGTTTCGAGAGCGGGGGAGGGGTTCGGGTGGAGCGCAGCGGAGCCCGTCACTGCGTGAGGCCGGCACACTCCGTCAGGCCGATGGCCCGTCACCTTCATTGCGGGGGTGGTAGCCTGAAACCCCAGGAGCTACACAGTGCCGCACCTGATGCACCGTCCCCTCGTAGCCAGCCCAAGGAGTCTCGCTTGCGAGGCTCCCCACAATTCGCGCTTGCGCGAATTGACGCTCTTTTAGAATTCCGTTTACGGAATTCATTCCCGCGTTTACGCGGGAATTCGAATTGCGCCTGCGCAATTCGCACTCTATGCAGCGGCTTGCCGCTGCATA